>NZ_CP199790.1:0-3178958 GCF_052654495.1 Clavibacter rahimiani | reverse complement strand
GTTTCCCCATCTGCCGTCACCGTGCTCGGCCTCGGGCTGACGCCGGGTCTCCGCACGGTGCGCGGGCTGCTGTCGACGCCGGAAGAGCGTCGCGGTCGTGCGTGCGGCGTCCGTCCCCGGAGGCTCCGAGGGTGCGGACCATCCGTGCACCGCGGCCGCGGACAGCATAGTTACTCACAGGGTTATCCACCCTGTGTGCGAACGGGCCGTCTGCACCGCGCGGGCGATCCCCGGCGCGTCGCGGCCACGCCACACGCTAGCCACTGCCGGAGATCAGGACAAATCGACCCTATCGACGCCGGCATGTCAATACCGGCCGATGGCCCGTCCGTGTGGATAATCGCGATCCCGCACTCGGGTTTGACCGGAGGCCCGTCGCCCCGTAGATTTAGGCAGTTGACCCAGCCTGTCGAGGCTGCCCCATCTTCCCAGCCGCACTCGTCGGCCCCGTGGACCAACCTGAGTGGAGACTCACCGTGAGCAAGCGCACCTTCCAGCCGAACAACCGCAAGAAGGCCAAGAAGCACGGCTTCCGCCTCCGCATGCGCACCCGCGCCGGCCGTGCCATCCTCGCCGCCCGTCGTGGCAAGGGACGCACCGAGCTCTCCGCGTAGCACGTGCTCGCTCGGCAGAACCGCGTGACGAGCGGTGCGGACTACCGCACCATCGTCAGGCGGGGACGCCGGTCGACCACCGCGACGGCGATCGTCTCCGCACTCGCCGGTCCCCCGGACTCGCCGACCCGCTTCGGGTTCATCGTGTCGAAGAAGGTGGGCAACGCGGTGACCCGCAATCTCGTCCGACGTCGCCTCAAGGCCGTGTCGGCGGGGCTCCTGCCCTCCGTCCCCCCGGGGACCTCCATCGTGATCCGCGTACTGCCAGGCATGGAGCAGACACCGTGGGTTACCCTGCAGGAGGAGATGGCGTCAGCCGTGACGCGGGCCGTGAGGACGATATGAAGAGGGCACTGACCTCCGTCGTCCTGGCGCCCCGGAACGCGGCCATCGCCGTCATCAGCCTCTACCGGCGCGTGGTCTCCCCTTTTTACGGGGACGTCTGCAGGTACTACCCCTCCTGCTCCGCATACGGTCTCGAGGCCGTCCAGGAGCACGGACTCCTCCACGGCGGCGCCCTCGCTGCATGGCGCGTGTGCCGGTGCCACCCGTGGGCGGAGGGCGGCATCGACGACGTCCCCGCTCGTCGGGTCCAGCAGTACCGGCGCACGAGGCTCGGATTCGTCGTCGCACCCAGCCACGGAAAGGGCTAACGACCACCTCATGGACTTCCTCGGAACGATCCTGTGGCCGATCAAGTGGGTCATCGAACTCATCCTGGTCGGCTTCCACACGCTCTGGACCAGCCTGGGGCTCGACCCCGACGCCGGCGCCACGTGGGTGCTCTCCATCGTGGGCCTCGTGCTCGTGGTGCGCGCGGCCCTCATCCCCATCTTCGTCCGACAGATCAAGAACCAGCGCCGCATGATGGAGGTCGCGCCGCAGCTGAAGAAGATCCAGGACAAGTACAAGGGCAAGCGCGACCAGTTCTCCCGCGAGGCGATGTCCCGCGAGACCATGGCGCTCTACAAGGACACGGGTACGAACCCGCTCAGCAGCTGCCTCCCCCTGCTCCTGCAGATGCCGATCTTCTTCTCCCTCTACTCGGTGCTGCACCGGGCGGCGGTCGAGGAGCTCCCCGGCATCGGCCTGCTGAACGACCAGCTGTCGCGGTCCTTCGGCGAGTCGGTCTTCCTGGGCGCTCCCCTGCAGTCCGCCATCTCCACGGCTGACGGCAACATCAACGTCATCGTGATCGCGTCCGTCATGGTCGTCCTCATGAGCGCGTCGCAGTTCATCACGCAGCTGCAGATCATGGCCAAGAACATGTCGGAGGAGACGAAGGCCAGCCCGATGTTCAAGCAGCAGCGCATCCTGCTGTACATCCTCCCGCTGGTGTTCGCGGTGTCCGGCATCGCCTTCCCGCTCGGCGTCATGTTCTACTGGCTCGTCTCGAACTTCTGGACCATGGGACAGCAGTTCCTGGTCATCCGCAACATGCCCACACCCGGTAGCGAGGCGGCGCGGGCACGCGAGGCGCGCCTGGCCCGCAAGGGGAAGCTCGTCACCCCCGAGGCGACGGCTGATTCCTCGACAGTGGTCGTCGAGGAGCGCAAGCCCGCCCAGCGGCAGCAGCCGGTGAGCAAGAACCGTGCCAAGAAGCAGGCGGGATCCAAGAACCGATGAGCGACGTGACCGACTCCACCGAGCAGGCCGTGGGAACGGCGACCGGGGAAGACGAGACCGCCGTACCGGCTCCCGCGGATGCACCCGGTGCTGTCGACGAGGGTGACATCGCGGCGGACTACATCGAAGAGCTCCTCGACATCTGCGACCTCGACGGCGACATCGACATCGACCAGCGCGGTGGACGGGCCTACGTCTCCGTCGACGCGGCCGATTCCGAGGACCTCCGGTTGCTGTCGAACCCCGAGACCGTGACGGCGCTGCAGGAGCTGACGCGGCTCGCCGTGCAGAACAAGACCGGCGTGTTCAGCCGCCTGATCCTCGACGTCGGCGGCTCGCGAGATGCCCGGCAGGCGGAGCTCGCGCAGCTGGTCGACCGAGCCGTGGAGCGCATCTCCGCGGGGTCGGCGAGCGCCTCCCTGCCGCCCATGTCGTCATATGAGCGCAAGCTCGTCCACGACATCGTGGCGGAGCGCGGCTACACGTCCGAGTCCGAGGGCGAGGGGCGTGACCGCCACACGGTGATCAGCAAGGCGTGACGTGTCGTCGCGACGATGAGAAGGCCCGGTCCGGTTGGACCGGGCCTTCATGCATTGAGGGCGTGGAACCCGATGCTCTGTTCAGGGGTGATAGTACGGTCGTGTTAGAAAGCCAGTGGTCGCATTGAGCATCGGATGCAGGGGTCGAGGTACTGATCTGGGCCGGTCACGCACCGATGGCGATCGTTCACGTGCTGGGATGGATGGCCGAGTTCATGCTGCTCGCGCCGCACGGCAGGGTTCGACCTTCGCTCCCGCACGGTGCGGTCTCATGTGTACGCCTCGATTCTGCGTGCCGTGCTCGATCCGCTCACCGTAGGGGAACACTGGCTACGGGTAGAGCCGTGTTTCACGTGAAACATGCATTGCGATCACGAGGTTGGCCCCTGACTGCGGGTGGCGTATCGACGTTGTAGTGAGGAGCGCCACTGTTCCCAGAATCCGAATGTTTCACGTGAAACGCTTCGAGTACACACCTCGTGGCGCACGAGCGCCGGGAGTCGCTCTGGCCCTCACTCCATGACCGCTAAACTCGGGAGATCCGGCGGCGCGCACCATGGTGTCGTGTTGTGAGGATCATGCCCCCGAACCTCCGCCGCAACGATCAGAAGATGGAATCGTCATGTCCGAGAAGATCATCGTCGAGCAGGAACCCGCCGTCGCGGAAGAACTGTTCGGTGCGCGGATCGATGTCGTCCGGGAGTTCACGGCTCAGTTGGGGGAGCGCGGTGAGGAGCTGGGACTCATCGGTCCGTTGGAGCCGCCTCGGCTATGGACTCGGCACGTCATCAACTCGGTGCTGGTCGCTCCTCTGCTTCGGCCGGGGGTGGTCGGTGACATCGGTACGGGAGCTGGTCTTCCGGGACTCGTTCTCGCCATCGCGCGACCGGACGTCGAGTTCGTCCTCATCGAACCCATGGAGCGACGTGTCGCGTGGCTGGAAGAGCAGACCGAGCATCTGGGCCTCGGCAACGTCACCGTGCGGCGCGCGCGAGCGGAAGATGTGGCGCAGGAGTTCACCCTGGACCAGGTGACGGCGCGAGCCGTGAGCGCCTTCTCCAAGCTCATCCCGTTGACGGTACCGCTCGTGCGGACGGGCGGCGAGCTCGTCTTCATGAAGGGCGTCAATGCCGAGCGGGAGGTCGAGGCCGCGAGCAAGGTGATCCGCAAGTACCACCTCGAAGATGTCGAGGTACTGACCCTGGGTAGTGGGCAGGTTGCTGAGGTCACTCGGGCCATCCGGGCGCGAGTAGCGTGACCGATGACACCTCTGTATGCGAATTCACTGGTCACGGGTGCATTCGGAGTCATATCCGTGCCGACCTCGTGATGTTCCACGTGAAACATCTCCCCCTATTGACGCTGATGCCCTCGTTCGCCTCCCGACAGGAAGTTGCCCATGGATGACGATCTGAGTCCGATCGCCCGTGAGCTCTCCGAGACCAGCCGGCGTCGGAAGGCCCTCGCCGGTCTCGTGCTGCCCCGGCCTGCCACGACTCGCGTGCTCACGATCGCGAACCAGAAGGGTGGCGTGGGCAAGACCACGTCGACGGTGAACCTGGCGGCTGCCCTCGCCAAGTCCGGAGCGCGGACGATGGTCATCGACCTCGATCCGCAGGGCAACGCGTCCACGGCGCTCGGAGCTGACCGGTCCTCCGAGCTGTCGAGCGTGTACGACGTGCTCGTGAACGACGCCTCCATCGACGACGCCCTCCAGAGCAGTCCCGAGTTCGACACGCTCTTCTGCGTCCCCGCCACGATCCACCTCGCCGGTGCGGAGATCGAACTCGTCAGCCTCGACCAGCGGGAGCGTCGGCTCCGTCGCGCGCTCGACGCCTTCCTGGCGTCCGACACGGGTCAGGGCTTCGACTACGTGCTGATCGACTGCCCCCCGTCGTTGGGGCTCCTGACCATCAACGCGTTCAGCGCTGCCAAGGAGGTCCTCATCCCCATCCAGTGCGAGTACTACGCGCTGGAGGGGTTGAGTCAGCTGCTCTCGAACATCGAGCTGATCGCGCAGCACCTGAACCCCGAGTTGGCGATGTCGACCATCCTCCTGACCATGTACGACGGCCGCACGAACCTCGCGCAGCAGGTTGCGGCGGAGGTCCGCGAGCACTTCCCCCAGCAGACACTGACGACCTTGATCCCGCGGTCCGTGCGCATCAGCGAGGCGCCGAGCTACGGCCAGAGCGTCATCAGCTACGACCCCAATTCACCCGGTGCGCTCTCCTACCTGGAGGCCGCCGCCGAGATCGCACATCGAGGAGCCCAGAGGTAATGGCAACGAAGAGAACCGGCTTGGGGCGCGGCATCGGCGCGCTCATCCCCACCTCCGACGACCGCAGCCGGCCCGTGGACGTGTTCTTCCCGGACAGCGTCGGGGCCGGGGCCCCCAGCGGCATCCAGTCACCCAAGGGCGAGAAGACCGCGGACGACAAGCGCGAGCCCGAGCTCGTGGCCGTACCGGGCGCCCGGCTGGCCAACCTCGATCCGGCGGACATCACGCCGAACGCGCAGCAGCCGCGCACCGACTTCCGACCCGACGAGCTCCAGGAGCTGGTCGTCTCAATCCGCGAGTACGGCGTCCTGCAGCCGATCGTCGTCCGCCCGCTGGGTTCCGACGAGACCGGTCGCGCGAAGTACGAGCTCGTCATGGGGGAGCGGCGCCTCCGGGCGACCAAGGAGCTGGGGCTCGACACCATCCCGGCCGTCATCAAGGACACCGCCGACGAGTCCATGCTCCGGGATGCGCTGCTCGAGAACCTGCACCGATCCGAGCTCAACCCCCTGGAAGAGGCGAGCGCGTATCAGCAGCTGCTGGCCGACTTCGCCATCACGCAGGATGAGCTCGCGCAGCGGCTGGGGCGGTCCCGGCCGCAGATCACCAACACGATCCGCCTCCTGCGCCTGCCGGAGGACGTCCAGCACCGCGTGGCGGCCGGCGTGCTGTCCGCCGGTCACGCGCGCGCGATCCTTTCGTCCGGGGACGAGGAGGCCATGCGCCACCTCGCGGACAAGATCGTGAACGAGGACCTGTCCGTGCGTGCGGCGGAGGCGGCGGCGCAGAAGGGGCAGCGCACCGCGAAGCCCCGGAAGAGCTCGTCCTCGGCGCGCGACGCGCACCTCGATGAAGCCGCGCAGCGGATCGGCGACCACCTGAACACGAGCGTCCGGGTGACGATGTCGGCTCAGAAGGGACAGATCCTCATCGACTTCGCGACCCTCGGGGACCTGACCCGCATCGTGCAGGAGATGGGCGTGCCGGACGGCGAGCCAGGCTGATGCTCAGAGGGGGAACGGACCGAGCGTCCGTTCCCCCCTCTGCGTCGTCCTCGGCGCTAGCGCGCGTCTGCTGCGGCGAGGGCGGACTCGGCGAGGCGCCGGTAGAGGTCGCCGACCTCGATGCCGGCCGCTGCGAGGCCCTGGGGCAGCAGCGACGTCTCCGTCAGCCCCGGGATCACGTTGACCTCGAGGAACCACGGGTCGCCGGCGGCGTCGATGATGATGTCGACGCGGGAGACCTGCCCGATGCCGAGCGCCCGGTGGATCCCCACCGCTGCCTCCGTCGCCGCGGCTGCTGCGGCGGGGGAGATGCGAGCCGGGGTGTAGAAGCGGGTGAGACCCGCGTTGTAGCGCGCCTCGTAGCCGTACACGCCCGACGTGGGGACGATCTCGGTGGCCGGCAGGGCCTCGGGACCCGCGCCGGTGTCGAGGACGCCGATGGCGACCTCGGTGCCCTCCACGAGCTGCTCGATGAGGGCGACGTCACCGTACGTGTACGCGTCGACCATCGCGCGGGGGAGGGCATCCGCGTCGCGCACGATGGTGACGCCCTGCGCGGATCCCCCACGGGCGGGCTTCACGGCGTACGGCGCGGGCATGGCCTCCGTCACGAGACGGAGGACGGCCGCGGCGCCCAGCTCGCGGAACGTGTCCTTCGGGAGGGTGACGGAGCGCGGGGTGCGGATCCCGGCGGACTCGGCCAGAGCCTTGGCGGTGGGCTTGTCCCAGGCGAGGCGGGCAGCGCGTGCGGACGATCCCACGTAGGGGACGCCCGCGAGCTCGAGCAGCCCGAGGAGCGCGCCGTCCTCGCCGCTGGCGCCGTGCAGGACGGGCCAGACGACGGCGGGAGGGGTGTCGCGCAGGAAGTCGAGCAGGGTGGCGTCGGGATCCCGGAGCGAGGACGCCACGCCCGCGCGGTGCAGGGCATCCGCCACGCGGCGTCCGCTGCGGAGCGAGACGTCGCGCTCGTGGGAGATGCCGCCGGCCAGGACGACGACGGAGAGGGGGTCGTGTGCGGTCATGGTGCTGGATCCGATCGTGCTCGGTTGGTGCGGGTCAGTCGAGGTCGGGCGGCGGCGCGGCGACGGACGTCGTGGGACGGGACGCGAGCGGGCCGGTGCCGGAGAACGTGCTGAGGAGGTCCAGCTCGTCGTCGATGACCGTCGACATGCGACGGATGCCCTCGCGGATGCGCTCGGGCGTGGGGTAGCAGAACGACAGGCGGATGGCATCGCGACCGCGGCCGTCCGCGTAGAACGCGGTGCCGGGCGTGTACGCGACCAGCGCGGTGACGGCGCGCGGCAGCATCTGCTTCGAGTCCAGCTGCTCCGGGAGCTTGAGCCACACGTAGAAGCCGCCGTTCGGCACGGTCCAGCTGAGGCCCGGTAGGTGCTCCGCGAGGGCGGAGAGCGTGGCGTCGCGCCGCTCCCGGTACACGCCGCGGAAGGTGTCGATCTGGCCCTTCCAGTCGGACGCGTGCAGGTACTCGGAGATGATCAGCTGGCTGAAGGAGCTGGGGGAGAGGACGGCCGACTCCTGGGCGAGGATGAGCTTCTCGCGGATCGCGTGCGGCGCGAGCGCCCAGCCGACCCGGAAGCCGGGGGCGAGCGTCTTCGAGAAGGAGCCGAGGTAGATGACGCCCTCGTCGTCGAGGCTCCGCATCGCGTCCGGGGCCGGGCGGTCGAACCAGAGGAGCCCGTAGGGGTTGTCCTCCAGCACGAGGATGTCGTTCGAGCGGCAGATCTCGAGGATCTCCGGACGGCGGGCCGCCGACATCGTGACGCCGGCCGGGTTGTGGAAGTTGGGGACCGTGTAGAGGAACTTGATGGTGCGGCCCTCGCCGCGGATCCGCGCGATGGCCTCGCGCAGCGCCTCGGGCACGAGGCCGTCGTCGTCCATCACGACGTGCTCGACCACGGCCTGGTAGCTCCGGAAGACGCCGATGGCGCCGACGTAGCTGGGCGCTTCGGCGAGGATCACGTCGCCCGGGTCGATGAAGAGCTTGGTGACCAGGTCGAGCGCCTGCTGCGATCCCGTGGTGGTGACGATGTCGTCGACGCTGCCGCGGATCCCCTCGAGCGCCATGATCTCGAGGATGTCCTCACGGAGCTCGGGGGTGCCCTGGCCGCCCCCGTACTGCAGGGCCACGGGTCCGCGCTCGCGCATGACCTTCTCCATCGCCGTGACGATGAGCTCCTGCGGGAGGGCGGAGACGAACGGCATGCCGCCGGCGAGGGAGACCACCTCGGGGCGCGAGGCCACGGCGAAGAGGGCACGGACCTCGGAGGCGCTGAGGCCGGAGGTCCTGTCCGCGTAGTGGGCGAACCACGGGTCGAGGTTGGTGCCCGCGGATTCGCGGGGGCTGCCTGCAGATGTCACGTCACGTCTCTCACTGTCCGATTGCCGTCCAGCCTAACGGGCGGCCGGAGGGGATCCCCGTGGCCGGCCGCCGGTGGCTGCGGTACGCCGGAGGGCCCGGCACCTCGCGGTGCCGGGCCCTCCGGGTCGTGCTCGTCGCGCCGCAGCGCGAGCGGGTGCTACTTGAGGAACTCGGCGAACTCCTGCTCGAGGGCCGGCTTCGGCTTGGCGCCGATGACGGTCTTGACGACCTCGCCGCCCTTGAACACCTTCATGGCCGGGATCGAGGTGATCTTGTACTTCATGGCGACCTCGGGGTTGTCGTCCACGTCGATCTTGACGAGCTCGATGCCGGGGTTCTCGGCGGCGATCTGGTCGAGGACGGGGGAGACGGCCTTGCAGGGGCCGCACCAGGGCGCCCAGAAGTCGACGATGACGGTCTTCTCGGCGTCGAGGACGTCGGCCTGGAAGCTGGCGTCGGTGACGTCGCGGGAGTGGGACATGGGTGCTCCTTCGTGCGGTTCGTGCGGTTCCGGGCGGTTCCCGGATCGCGAGGTGGGGTGGGCTACTGCTCGGCGCCGACGAGCTCGCCGTCGGGGTCGACCACGCTGCCGGCAGCCGGTGCGCCGTGCGCCGCCGGTCCGTCGGGACCGTCGGACGAGGCGTCGAGCAGCGCGTCCGGCAGGGACGCCAGGAAGTGCTCGGCGTCCAGCGCCGCGATGGTGCCGGACGCGGCCGCCGTGATGGCCTGGCGGTAGGTGGGGTCGATGACGTCACCGGCCGCGAAGACGCCCGGCAGGTTGGTGCGGGACGAGCGGCCCTCGACGGCGATGGTGCCCTCGATGGTGAGCTCGAGCTGCTGGTGGAAGAGGTGCGTGCGCGGGTCGTTCCCGATGGCGATGAACAGGCCGTCGAGCGCGAGCGGACGCTGCTCACCCGTGACGGTGTCCTCGAGGATCACGCCGTCGACCTTCTCGCCGCCCGTGATGTCGACCACCTGCGCGTTCCAGACGAACTCGATCTTCGGGTTCTCGAACGCCCGGTCCTGCATGATCTTGGACGCGCGCAGGCTGTCCTTGCGGTGGATCACGTAGACCTTCTCCGCGAAGCGCGTGAGGAAGGTGGCCTCCTCCATGGCGCTGTCGCCGCCGCCGACGACCGCGATGGTCTTCTGGCGGAAGAAGAAGCCGTCGCACGTGGCGCACCAGGAGACGCCGTGGCCGCTCAGGCGGTCCTCCGACGGGACGCCGAGCTTGCGGTACGCGGATCCGGTCGCGGCGATGACCGCCAGGCCCTCGTGCACGTCGCCGTTGCCGAGGGTGACGCGCTTGACATCGCCCGTGAGCTCGACGGACGTGACGTCGTCGAGGACGACCTCGGTGCCGAAGCGCTCGGCCTGCGCCTGCATCGCCATCATGAGGTCGGGGCCCTGGATGCCCTCGGGGAAGCCCGGGTAGTTCTCCACCTCGGTGGTGTTCATGAGCTCGCCGCCGGCCTCGACCGAGCTCGCGATGAGGAGGGGCGTGAGGTTGGCGCGCGCGGCGTAGATGGCGGCCGTGTATCCGGCCGGACCCGAACCGATGATGATGATCTGACGCACGACGGCTTCTCCTCCACTACTCGGCGGGGCGCCTTCCCGGTGCCCGCTCACCTCTGCAACAGACCCACGGTAGCGGCTATTCCTCCGCCTCCCCCGGGCGCGGACGCGCGCGTGGACACGGCCGTGCGCGGGTGGGGCGGGGGCGGTCGCGGGGCGTCAGCGGCGGCGGAGGCGGCGCATCACGGGCCCGGCCAGCTGCTGCAGCTCGGAGGAGCGCATGGCGGCCAGGGCGGCCAGGTACACGGCCGTCATGACGGCGGCGAGGGGGATCCCGACGAGGAGCGCCTGGCCCTTCGACGCGACGCCCACGCCCTCGAACGGGCCGCCGGAGACGAGCGCGAGCAGCGCGATGCCGACGAGCGCCGTCGGCACGGCCGCGACGGCGAAGCGGACCGAGCTGTTGAGGATCCGACGCCCGTCGATCCGGCCGATGCGCCGACGCAGGAGGACCGCCGCGAGGACGGCCTGCCCGGTCACGGTGACGGTCTGGAGGACGGCGAGCCCCACGCCGATCAGCTCGACGGGCTGCTGCGCGATGACGAGGGCGCCGGCGATGAAGACGACCACCTGCGCGCACTGGATGAGGAACGGCGTGCGGGTGTCGGAGAGGGCGTAGAACGCGCGCTGCAGCACGAACAGGGTGCTGAACGCCGGCAGCCCGAGGATGAACGCGATGAGGACCATGCCGTACCCGCGGACCTCGCCCGCGTCGCCCGAGACCATCACCCGGGCCACGGGTCCCGCGAGGACCGCGATGAGGGCGGTCGAGAGCACGGTCATGAGGGCCACCGTGCGGATCGCCGAGGAGAGGTCGAGCCGCATGCTGTCGTGGTCGCCCTCGCCCGCGTGCGTGCTCATGCGCGTGAAGTACGCGGTGGCGATGGAGACCGCGAAGATCGAGTGCGGCAGCATGAAGAACAGCCAGGCGTTGAGCAGGATCGTGCTCGACGGGCTGTCCGAGGTGGCGGCGATGTTGGCCACGTTCGACTGCGCGATGCCGGCGAGCTGCGTGACCACGAGCATGCCGAAGGTCCAGCCGGCGAGGCGCCCGGCGGTGCCGAGGCCGACGCCGCGCCAGGCGAAGTCGAAGCGGAAGCGGAGGCCCACGCGGCGCCAGAACACGAACAGGACCAGCGCCTGGGCGACGACGCCGAGCGTCGCGGAGCCGGCCAGCACGACGATCTTGTCGAGGCTCCAGTCGTCGACCGGGCGGCTGCCGGATCCGAACATCGCCTGGAAGACGAGGAGGCCGGCGATCGCGACGACGTTGTTGAGGACCGGCGCCCACGTGAACGGGCCGAAGGAGCCCCTCGCGTTGAGGACCTCGCCGAGCACGGCGTAGAGGCCGTAGAAGAAGATCTGCGGGAGGCACCAGTAGGCGAAGGCCACCACGAGGGCGAAGACGTCCGGCGGCAGGGTGGCCGCGTAGACGGCGGAGACGACGGGCGCGCCCAGGGTCGCGAGGACCGTGACGCCGCCGAGCACGACGATCGCGATGGTGACGAGCTTGTTGATGTAGCCGGCGCCGCCGTCCGCGTGCTTGGCCGCCCGCACCACCTGGGGCACGAGCACGGCGTTGAGGACGCCGCCCGCGATGATCACGTAGATGTTGTTCGGCAGCTGGTTCGCGTTCGAGAACGCGTTGGAGCTGCCGAGGGTCGCGCCGATCG
This sequence comes from Clavibacter rahimiani, assembly GCF_052654495.1. Classification (NCBI taxonomy): domain Bacteria; kingdom Bacillati; phylum Actinomycetota; class Actinomycetes; order Micrococcales; family Microbacteriaceae; genus Clavibacter; species Clavibacter rahimiani. The sequence goes on along the minus strand of NZ_CP199790.1, from coordinate 3,167,266 downwards.
TCTGCAGCAGCACGATGGCCTTGACGAAGCCGAGGATGCGCGAGACGAACGTGCCCGAGGCGAGGAGGGCGGACGCGCGCCCGATCCCGCCGCCGCGGGGAGCCGGCGCCGCGGTCACGACGGGTCCGATCCGGGGGCGGGCGGCGCGGTCCGGTCAGTCATCGATCTCCTCGGGCAGGCCGGCGAGCTGCCGGGCTCGGGCGCGGCGGCGCTTGCGGATGCTGCGGAACAGGCCGAAGCCGAACAGCAGGGCGACGGCGACGACGAACAGCGTCGTCACGACGGCCTCGAAGCCGGCGCGGATGAGGAGCTCCACGGGCGCGCTGTCGCCGATCTGCACGGCGCCGTCCTCGGTGGTGAGCCGGGCGGTGACCACGACGTCGCCGTTGGAGATGGCCGTGATGGGCGGGCGGGCCGACGCGCTGCCGTGCGCGGGGACGGTGACGACCGCGGAGTCGTCCACGCGGATCCGGCCGCTGCCCGCGATGATCGACATCCGGACGGTGATGGGCTGGTCGAGCTCGTTGCTGACGTTGATGAGCAGGCTCGTCGTGTCGCTGATGACGGTGTTCTGGCGGGTGGTGATGGCGACGGAGGACAGCAGGTCGTCGGCCTGGGCGACGTAACCGTCCTGGATGGTCACGAAGCCGTCGGGGTCCTCCCGCCACCGGTTGGAGAGCGAGGCGAGGAGGAGCAGGCGCTGCTGGCCGGTGATCAGCTCGGGACGCTCCACGGCCTTGGCGAAGGCGTCGACCTGCGCCTCGAGGGACATCGCGCCGGCGACCCGGGCGACGCGGGCCGCGTCCTCCGGGTGGTCCACGACCTGGAGCGGGACGGAGGTGCTGGCGAGCGCCGCGTCGACCGGAGCGGTGTCGCTGAACGGCAGCGCCTGGATCGCGTCGAGCAGCTGCCCGAGGCGTCCGGTGGAGGCGGCCCAGCCGCGCTCCAGGCCCGCGACCACCACATGGCCGTCGCCCTCGCGCGCGTCCGCGGCGAGGGTCGCGGAGAGCTGCGCCAGGACGACGCCGAAGGCCTCGTCGGTCTCGGCGGAGAGCGCGCGGTCGACGAGGGCGGAGACCCGGGCGTCGGTCACGAGCACGCGGGTGTCGCCGACGGTGCCCGTGGCGCCGACGCGCGTCGTGCCCGGGGTCGTGACGTCGCCGCTCGCGAGGATCGCGGTCGTGGTGCCGCTCGCGGCCAGGACGCCGAGGTCGTCCGCGGTGACGGTGCCCGCGGCCGGCCAGGAGAACCCGGTCATCGTGTGGTCCCACGCGGTGAGGTCGGCGAGGGTCGGGACGGGGGAGGGGGCGGCCGGCGTGGCGCTCGGCTCGGGTTCGGGGCTCGTCGGCTCGGGCGTCACGGGGGGATCGACGGAGGCGGCCGCAGCGCCGGAGCCCGAGCCCGCCGATCCTCCGCGCGTGCCGCTCGCGGCGGGGGAGGCGGTGCTCGTCGGGGTCTCCGTGGGAGTGGGCGTGGGCGTGGGACTGGGCGTCGTGCCCGGGGCGGCGAAGCGGCTCGCCTGCACGGCGTAGGAGATGTCCGTCGGGGCGAGCAGCGATGCGGCACCGGCCTGCGCCTGCACGGCGACGTCGGCGTCCGCCCAGGCGAGCGCGAACGTCGGGTTCGGCATCTCCCGGAGGCGCTGCAGCCACTCGACGGCGGAGGCGGGCGCGTCGACGCCGAGGATCCGGATGGACGCGACGATCCGCGGGTCGATGCCCACGGCGACCGGGCGGTCGACGACCGCGTCGAGCTGGCGGGTCAGCGTGCCGCTCGGCGACGTGTAGGTGGCGAGGGCGTCGGCGTCGATGAAGTCGGACGCGCTCGGCGGCACCGTGAGCGGCATGACGGCCGCGACGGGCGCGGGCGCCGGATCCGCGCCCGGGCTCCAGACGACGGCCCCGCGGCCGGTCGCGACGTCCGTGCCGCCCGCCTCGAGCTCCGCCGTCAGCCCCCGCGGCCCGAAGCCCCCGCGGCTCCCCTGGAGCGCGACGGTCGCCGACGGGACGGTGAGGGCGATGTCGACGGTGCCGCCCGCGGGCACCTCGGGGGTGTCGGCCCGTCCGATGCGGGGACCCGTGCGCGCGTTCGCGTCGGTGGACGCGGTGTCGAGCCAGGCATCGAGCTCCGGGCGCGTGTCGAGCACGGTGCGGTTGAGGTCGAGGTCGATGCGTCCGGCGGGCACGGCGGCGTCCGTGGCGTTGACGACGGAGACGGTGACGGCGAGGTCCTCGCCGGGCGCGAGGATCCCCTCGGCCGCGGGGGTGACGGTGAGGGACACGCCCTCGGTGGCCGCGTGCGCCGGGGTCGACGGACCCGCGACCGTCCCGGCGGCGAGCGTCCCGGCGGCGACCGTGACGCACACGAGGGTGGAGATCGTGCGTCGAGCGGATCGCCGGATCAGCCGGAGGGCTCTGTCCGTGCGGGTGGGGCCGGCGTCGTGTCGAGGCGCGGCGTGCATCTGGGCATTCTAAAGCGCCCACCCCGCGCGGCCCGTGCGCGCTCGCCGTGGACGCCGGATGCCCGTCGCGGCGCCGCCGTAGACTGTCCGACCATGCACAGCGTCGCACAGGCCCTCGAGCGTCTCCGCGAGCTGGCCGCCTCGCCCCCGGTCGCCGTGCTCGCCCGTGCGTTCCACGAGGCGGGCCACGAGCTCGCCCTCGTCGGCGGCCCGGTGCGGGATGCGTTCCTCGGGCGCGACGCCACCGACCTCGACCTCACCACCGACGCGCGGCCCGACCGCATCCTCGAGATCGTGAAGCCCGTCGCCGACGCGCACTGGGACATCGGCCGCGCGTTCGGCACGATCGGCGCGCGCGTCAAGGGCGAGCAGGTCGAGATCACGACCTACCGCACCGACCAGTACGACGGCGTCTCCCGCAAGCCCGAGGTCGAGTTCGGCTCCTCCCTCGAGGACGACCTCGTGCGCCGCGACTTCACGGTCAACGCCCTCGCCGTGCGTCTGCCGCAGGTGGTCCTGGTCGATCCCTCGGGCGGCATCGACGACCTCCTCTCCCAGGTGCTCCGCACGCCCGTCGCCCCGGAGGTCTCGTTCGGCGACGACCCGCTCCGCATGATGCGCGCCGTCCGCTTCGCGTCCCAGCTCGGCTTCCGCCTCGACGACGCCGCGTTCGCCGCCATCCGCGACATGGCCCCCCGGATCCTCGACATCTCCGTCGAGCGGGTCAGCGACGAGCTCTCCAAGCTCCTGCGCACGCCCGAGCCCCGCGCGGGCCTCGACCTCCTCGTGGAGGGGGGACTCGCCGACCACGTGCTGCCCGAGCTCCCCGCGATGAAGCTGGAGGCCGACGAGCACCACCGCCACAAGGACGTGTACCAGCACTCCCTCCAGGTGCTCGACCAGGCGATCGACCACGAGCGCTCGCGCCACCCCGGCGAGGCGCCCGACCTCGTGCTCCGCCTGGCCGCGCTCCTCCACGACATCGGCAAGCCCTCCACGCGCCGCCTGGAGCCGGGCGGGGTCGTCACCTTCCACCACCACGACGTGGTCGGGTCCAAGATGGCCAAGCGGCGCCTGCGCGCGCTCCGCTTCGACAACGACACGATCGCCTCGGTGTCGCGCCTCGTCGAGCTGCACCTCCGCTTCTTCGGCTACACGGAGGGCGGCTGGACCGACTCGGCCGTCCGCCGCTACGTCCGGGACGCGGGACCCGAGCTCGAGCGCCTGCACATGCTCACGCGCGCCGACGTCACGACCCAGAACCGCCGCAAGGCCGACCGCCTGGGCTTCGCGTACGACGACCTCGAGACCCGCATCGCCGAGCTGGCGGAGCAGGAGGAGATGGCCGCCGTGCGACCGGACCTCGACGGCGAGGCCATCATGCGGATCCTCGACGTGCCGCCCGGCCCCGTCGTCGGCCGCGCCTACCGCTTCCTGCTCGAGCTGCGCCTCGACGAGGGGCCGCTCGATCCGGAGGAGGCCACGCGCCGCCTCGTCGAGTGGTGGGCGGGCGAGCAGGGCTGATCGGCGCGATCCCGGACCCCGGTCTGGTGCCCCTCCTCCCCATCCGGTAGTCTTGCGAGGTTGTCCGCCCGGCAACGGGTTCCCCCTGCCCCGCGCGGACCGATGCACATACCCTCCTGTCGCAGATCGTCTGCGACCGTTCAAGTCCGAAGGAGGTGGGTTAGTGACGCATCAGTACGAACTCATGGTGATCCTGGATCCCGAGATCGATGAGCGCACCGTCGCTCCCAGTCTCGACAAGTTCCTCAACGTCATCCGCACCAGCGGTGGCACCGTCGACAACGTCGACGTCTGGGGCCGTCGTCGACTGGCGTACGAGATCAACAAGAAGAACGAGGGCATCTACGCCGTCGTCCAGCTCACCGCCACGAGCGAGGCCACGCAGGAGCTCGACCGCCAGCTGGGTCTGTCCGAGGCCGTCATGCGCACCAAGGTGCTGCGTGCCGAGGAGGCCATGGCCATGGTCGCCTCCGCTGCGAAGCTCGCCGACGAGAAGGCCGCCCGCAAGGCCGCCGCCACGTCCAAGGCCGCAGACGCCGCGCCCCAGGCGCCCGCCACGGACGCCGCCCCGGCGACGCCCGGCAAGCCGGCAGCGCAGGCTGCTTCCAGCGAGAAGACCGGGGAGTAGTCGATGGCCGGCGAAACCATCATCACGGTCGTGGGCAACCTCACCAGTGATCCGGAGCTGCGGTACACGCAGAACGGGCTGGCGGTAGCCAACTTCACCATCGCCTCCACGCCGAGGTCCTTCGACCGCGCGAGCAACGACTGGAAGGACGGCGACGCCCTCTTCCTCCGTGCGAGCGTGTGGCGCGAGTTCGCCGAGCACGTGGCGTCCTCGCTCACCAAGGGCTCGCGCGTCGTCGCCACCGGCCGCCTCAAGCAGCGGTCGTACGAGACGAAGGAGGGCGAGAAGCGCACCTCCATCGAGCTCGAGGTCGACGAGATCGGCCCCTCGCTCCGCTACGCGACCGCTCAGGTCACGCGCGCGGCCGGCGGCGGCGGCAACTCCGGCGGGGGCAACTCCGGCGGCGGTGGCCGCGGCCAGTTCGGCGGCGGACAGCCCCAGCAGCAGGTGGCCGAGGAGCCGTGGGGCACCCCCGCGAGCTCCGGCGGCAACTCCGGCGGGGGCAACTCCGGTGGCGACGGCGGCTGGTCCAACCCCGGCAACTTCAACGACGAGACGCCCTTCTAGGGCTCGTCGCACTACGTACGAAAGACAGGAATAATCATGGCTGGAAAGAGCAGCGGCGACCGCCGCAAGCCTCTCCGCGGAGCCAAGGGCGGCAAGAACGCCGCCCCGGCGAAGTCCATCCGCGTCGGCGTCATCGACTACAAGGATGTCGCCACCCTCCGCAAGTTCATCTCCGAGCGGGGAAAGATCCGCGCTCGTCGCATCACCGGTGTCTCGGTGCAGGAGCAGCGCCTCATCGCGCGCGCAGTCAAGAACGCGCGTGAGATGGCACTTCTCCCCTACGCCGGCTCCGGCCGTTAAGGGGTAATGGAATGTCGAAAGTAATCCTGACGACCGAGGTCTCCGGCCTCGGTTCCCCCGGAGACGTCGTCGAGGTCAAGAACGGGTTCTCCCGCAACTACCTCGTGCCCCAGGGCTTCGCGGTCATCTGGAGCCGCGGCGGCGAGAAGCAGATCGAGCAGATCAAGGCAGCGCGTGCCGCTCGCGAGCACGCGACCATCGAGGAGGCGCAGGACCTCAAGAGCCGCCTCGAGGCCAAGATCGTCAAGCTGACCGTCAAGGCCGGCCAGGGCGGGCGCCTCTTCGGCTCCGTCAAGACGTCCGACATCGCCAAGGCGGTCGAGGAGTCCGGCATCGGCCAGGTCGACAAGCGCAAGATCGAGATCCCCACGCCCATCAAGGCCACCGGGAACCACGAGGCCACGATCCGGCTCCGTGACGACATCGTCGCCACGATCAGCTTGCAGGTCGTCGCCGCGAAGTAGCGCAGCACGAGATCGATGGCGGTGGGCTCTTCCGAGCCCACCGCCATCGGCGGTTAACCAGCAGGTCAGAGGGCCCTCGATCCCCAGGCCCATCCACAGGCGAGGCCCTAGCAGAAGAACTCTCAAGCCCTGGTGCAGACTAGTTTTCCCACATCGGGTGTGGAACTCCGCAGGGCTGGTCAGGGGTGAATTCCGGGCCGAGATCCGCTCGTAGTGCACAGGCTTGTCCCCAGGTAGTCCACACGCCGCCCGGCGTTTCGCCCACTTTGTCCACAGTCTCGTCCACAGGTGCATTTGGTGGCGCGAGGGGTCGATCCATATCGTGGGGCAGCGCCCGACGAACGGGTCGCGAGAGGACCGCCAGCGGTCCGGCCGACCCCGCGCGAGCGGTGTCGGAGGTCCGAGCTAGAACGGTCATGCGGGCGCATCCGCCCAGCCGACCGAGGGGAGCCGCACGTGTCCATCGCCCATCTGGGTCTCGCCGGCGAACGCGACGAGCGCGACAAGCGCGCCGGCCACGAGCGCACGCCGCCGCATGACCTCCTCGCCGAGCAGAGCGCCATCGGCGGCATGCTCCTCAGCAAGGACGCCGTGGCGGACGCCGTGGAGCAGGTGCGGGCGATCGACTTCTACATCCCCAAGCACGAGATCATCTTCGACGCGATCCTGTCGCTGTACTCGCACGGCGAGCCGACGGACGTCATCGCCGTCACCGACGAGCTCACCAAGCTGGGCGAGCTGAGCCGGGCCGGCGGCGCCGACTACCTCCACACGCTCACCAGCGTCGTGCCCACGGCCGCGAACGCGGGCTTCTACGCCTCCATCGTCGCCGAGAAGGCGGTGCTGCGCCGCCTGGTCGAGGCCGGCACCCGCATCGTGCAGATGGGCTACGCGAGCGAGGGCGAGGTCGTCGACCTCGTGAACAACGCGCAGGCGGAGATCTACGGCGTCACGGGCGGCGTCGAGGCGGAGGACTACGTCCCGCTCACGGACGCCGTCACGGTGGCCATCGACGAGATCGAGGCGGCCAAGGGCAAGGACGGCCAGATGACCGGCGTGCCCACGGGCTTCGCCGACCTCGACGCCCTCACCAACGGCCTGCACCCGGGGCAGCTCATCATCGTCGCCGCGCGCCCGGCGCTCGGCAAGTCGACGCTGGCGCTCGACTTCGCGCGTGCCGCCAGCATCAAGTTCGACATGCCCTCGATCTTCTTCAGCCTCGAGATGGGGCGCAGCGAGATCGCCATGCGCCTGCTCTCCGCCGAGGCGTCCGTCCCGCTCCAGAGCATGCGCAAGGGCACCGTGGACGCGCGCGACTGGACGACCATCGCGCAGACCCGGGGCCGCATCAACGACGCCCCGCTCTACATCGACGACAGCCCGAACATGACGCTCGTGGAGATCCGGGCGAAGTGCCGCCGGCTCAAGCAGAAGGTCGGGCTGAAGCTCGTCGTCATCGACTACCTGCAGCTCATGACGAGCGGCAAGAAGGTCGAGTCGCGCCAGCAGGAGGTCTCGGAGTTCTCGCGTGCGCTCAAGCTCATGGCGAAGGAGCTGCAGGTCCCGGTCATCGCGCTGTCGCAGCTGAACCGAGGTCCCGAGCAGCGCGCCGACAAGATGCCGGCCATCTCCGACCTCCGCGAGTCCGGGTCGCTCGAGCAGGACGCGGACATGGTCATCCTCCTGCACCGCGAGAGCGCCTACGAGAAGGACAACCCGCGCGCGGGCGAGGCCGACTTCATCGTCGCCAAGCACCGCAACGGGCCGACGGGCACCATCACGGTCGGCTTCCACGGGCACTTCTCGCGCTTCGCGGACATGCCCGCGGGCGGGTAGCGCGGGCCGTCTGCCTAGCCAGCCCTCCGCCTGCTGATCGTCCGTGCGGGCGTCCGTCCTGGCGTCCGCAGGGGCGGAGCCTCAGGGCGCGAAGTAGAGGTGCGCGTGCGCCGCGCAGCCGGGGTTGAAGCCCGCCCCGCAGCTCGGGCAGGCGTCGGCCGCCAGGTAGTCGGGGACGCTCATCGTCGCCCGGCAGACGCCGCAGAGGGCGGCGGGCAGGTGGTGCTCGGCGCGGGGGATCACCCGGAGCGGGTGATCGGCGACGGCCGCATGGCAGAGGTGGCACGGGTACCAGGCGTCGCAGCACGGCGCCCGGAGCGCGACCACGTCGAGCGCCGAGCCGTAGTGGACGCAGCGGGTCGCGGCGTCGATCGCCGGACCGAGGATCACCGGCTCCGCGCCCGTCACCGGCTGGTGACCGCCTGAGGGGGTCACGCGCGCATCGCCGGGATCACGCGTCCGGCAGGGCCGTCGCAGCGTCGACGAGCGTGAGCTCCGGGCTGTCGCGCTCGATGGCCTTGAGGCGCCACGGGGTCGTGATCAGCGCGATGTGCGTACCGTCCGAGCGGACGAGCACCTCGACCCCGATGGTCTTCGCGAGGGCCGGCGCGCTGGCCGCGTCGGTGATCCGGGCGACCTGGTACTCGAGCGGCTCCATCCGGAGCGGCGCGCGGAACTCGTTCGTCATGCGCTCGACGACGACCTCGAACTGCATGGGGCCGACGGCGCCGAGGACGGGCGCCTGGTCGCCGCGGAGGTCGGAGCGCATCACCTGGATGACGCCCTCGTGGTCGAGCTGCTCGATGCCCTTGCGGAACTGCTTGTGGGTGCTCGTGTCCTTGGAGCGGACCACGCGGAAGAGCTCGGGCGCGAACTGGGGGAGCCGCGGGAAGGTGACGGGCGCCCCGTCGAACAGCGTGTCGCCCACGCGGATGTTGGACGCGTTGACGAGGCCGACCACGTCGCCGGGGTAGGCGTCCTCGACGGTCGAGCGCTCGCGCCCGAAGAGCTGCTGCGCGTACTTGGTGACGAAGGGGCGGCCGGTCTGCGCGTGCGTGACCGTCATGCCGCGGTGGAAGACGCCCGAGCAGATCCGCATGAAGGCCAGGCGGTCGCGGTGGGCGGTGTTCATGCCCGACTGGACCTTGAACACGAAGCCGGAGAAGTCGTCCTCGACGGGACGCGTGCGGTCCTGCTCGTCGGGGCGCGGCTGCGCGGCGGGGGCGATGGCGTCGAGGGCGTCGAGGATGTGGGTCACGCCGAAGTTGAGGACGGCGGCCGCGAAGAGCACCGGGGTGGTGCGACGGGCGAGGAACGACTCCTCGTCGTGGTCCTGGCCCTCCTCGTGCAGCAGCTCGCTCTCCTCGACGGCGTTCGTCCACGCGGATCCGGCGGCGGCCAGCGCCTCGTCGGCGGACATGCGCGTCTCGGGGGCGATGGTCGCGCCGCCCGCGGTGCGGGTGAAGTGCACGCACTCGCCGGTGGAGCGGTCGACGACGCCGAAGAACGCGCCGGACTCGCCGACGGGCCACGTGAGCGGCGTGGGGAGGAGGCCTGTGCGCTCCTTGATCTCGTCCATGAGGTCGAGCGGCTCGCGGCCGGGGCGGTCCCACTTGTTGATGACGGTGATGATCGGGATGCGGCGCTGGCGGCACACCTCGAAGAGCTTCATGGTCTGGGTCTCGAGGCCGCGGGAGGCGTCGACGAGCATGATCGCGGCGTCCACCGCGGAGAGGACGCGGTAGGTGTCCTCGGAGAAGTCGGCGTGGCCGGGGGTGTCGACGACGTTCATGACGGTGTCGCGGTGGGTGAACTGGATGGCGGCGGAGCTCACGGAGATCCCGCGCTCCTTCTCCATGTCCATCCAGTCGGAGACGGTGGACTTGCGGCCCTGCTTGCCGTGGACCGCGCCCGCGGATCCGATGGCGTGCGCGTGGAGCAGCAGCGCCTCGGTGAGCGTGGACTTGCCCGCGTCGGGGTGGGAGATGACGGCGAAGGTGCGACGGCGGGACGCCTCGCGCAGCACGGGGGAGGCGGAGGCCGAGGCGGGCGCGCGGGGAGGGGTGATGGTCGACACCTCCCCATGGTACGAGGCCGTCGCGTGAGGGTCTGCGTCGGGACCGGGCGGACGGCTCGGGGGATCAGCGCGCGCGCAGGCGGTCGAGGAACTCGTCGGCCATGCCGAGGTGCTCGGCGAGGCGGCGGCGGCGCTCCTCCGCGTCGGCGATGAAGGCGGCCAGGTCGGCGCGGAGGGACACGGTGTCGTCGTCGGGCGCGGCGGCGTCGAGGGCGTCGGTGACCTCGAGCAGGCGCATCATCTCCTCGAGCGAGAAGCCGAGCGGCTTCATCCGGCGGATCAGGAGGAGGCGCTCCAGGTCGTCGTCCGTGTAGAGGCGGAAGCCGCCGTCGGAGCGGCCGGACGGACGCAGGAGGCCGGTCTCGTCGTAGTGGCGGAGCGTGCGGTGCGAGAGGCCGGTGCGCTCGGCGAGCTCGCCGATCTGCATGGTCGCGGGGCCGGCAGGTCGCGTCATGCGGGCCTCCAGACAGACTCTCCCCTCACGTGAGGGTAGAGTGGGGTGGACGCGGCCGGGTGGCCGCTGCCGACCATTCTCCCCGATGGCGCAAGGCCCGCCGTCTGCCCCCGTCCCCTCCGCCCTCGTGGCCGCATCCGATCGGAGCACCGTGTCCGCCATGCCCCCCGCCTCCGCTGGGCCGGCCGCCTCCGGTCCGGGATCCGCCGTCGCCGTCGCGCCCGCGCCGTCGCCCACGGTGCTCGAGGCCCTGCGCACGCCGCGCCTCCTCACCCGCGAGGCGCTCGCCGGGCTCGTGGTGGCGCTCGCGCTGATCCCCGAGGCGATCTCGTTCTCGATCATCGCCGGCGTGGATCCGCGCGTCGGCCTCTTCTCGTCGTTCGTGATGGCCGTGACGATCGCGTTCCTCGGCGGCCGCCCCGCCATGATCTCCGCCGCCACGGGCGCCGTCGCGCTCGTCATCGCGCCCGTCGCCCGCGAATACGGCATGGACCACTTCCTCGCCACCGTGATCCTCGCCGGGATCCTCCAGGTGGTGCTCGCGGTGCTGGGCGTCGCGCGGCTGATGCGCTTCATCCCGCGGTCGGTGATGGTCGGCTTCGTGAACGCACTCGCGATCCTCATCTTCACGGCGCAGATCCCGAACCTGGTGGAGGTGCCATGGCTCGTGTACCCGATGGTGGCGGTGGGGATCGCGATCCTCGTGCTGCTGCCGCGCGTGACGCGCGTGGTGCCGGCGCCGCTCGTCGCCATCGCGCTGCTCACCGGCGCGACCGTGCTCGGTGCGCTCGCCGTGCCCACCGTCGGCGACCAGGGCGAGCTGCCGCGGAGCCTCCCGGAGCTCCTCCTGCCGCAGGTGCCGCTCACGCTCGAGACGCTGGGGATCATCGGGCCGTACGCGCTCGCGATGGCGCTCGTCGGGATCCTCGAGTCGCTGATGACCGCGAAGCTCGTCGACGACATCACGGACACGCCCTCGGACAAGACCCGCGAGACGTGGGGCCAGGGCGCGGCGAACGTGCTGTCGGGGTTCTTCGGCGGCATGGGCGGCTGCGCCATGATCGGCCAGACGATGATCAACGTGCGCGTCTCGGGCGCCCGCACCCGCATCTCGACGTTCCTCGCGGGCGTGTTCCTGCTGCTCCTCGTGGTCGTGCTGGGCGACGTGGTGGCCGTGATCCCGATGGCGGCGCTCGTGGCCGTGATGGTGATGGTGTCGGTGGGCACGTTCGACTGGCACAGCATCCGGCCGTCGACGCTGAAGCGCATGCCGGTCGGCGAGACGCTCGTGATGGCGCTCACCGTGGCCGTCGTGGTGGCGACGCACAACCTCGCGATCGGGGTGGTGGTGGGCGTGATCGCCGCCATGGTCGTCTTCGCCCGGCGCGTGGCCCGCTTCGCGACCGTGGAGCGCACGGTCGCCCCGGATGCGGACGGCGAGCCCGTCGCCCGGTACCGCGTGGTCGGCGAGCTGTTCTTCGCGTCGAGCAACGACCTCACGACGCAGTTCCGCTACGCGGAGGACCCGGCGCGCGTGCGGATCGACATGAGCGGCTCGCACGTGTGGGACGCCTCCACGGTCGCGGCCCTCGACGCGATCACGACGAAGTACGCGCGTCGCGGGACGACCGTCGACATCGAGGGGATGAACGAGGCGAGCCTCCGCATGCACGGGCGGCTCGCGGGACGGCTGGGCGGCGAGGGCTGAGCGGGGCCGCTCGTAGGATCGCAGCCATGAGGATCGCGTTCGTCTCGCTGCACACGTCGCCGATCCAGACCCCCAGCACCGGCGACGCCGGCGGGCTCAACGTCTACCTGCTCGAGCTCGCGAGGAGCCTCGGGCGGCAGGGGCACGAGGTGCGGCTGATCACGCGCGCGACGGATCCCGCCGACCCGCCGGTGATGCAGGTCGCGCCCGGCGTCGCGCTGCTCGCGCTGCGGGCGGGACCGGCCGGGCCGCTGGCGAAGGAGGAGCTGCCCGGGATCACGGACGCGTTCGCGGAGGCGCTCGCGGCGCTGCCGCCCGCCGACGTCGTGCACGCCCACTACTGGCTGTCGGCCGTCGCGGCGCTGCCCGTCGCGCGCGCGTGGGGCGTGCCGCACGTGCTCACGCTGCACTCGGTGTCGGCGGGCAAGAACCGGCGGCTCGTGCCGGGCGACACCCCGGAGCCCGCGACGCGGCTCGCGGACGAGGGGCGGCTCGTGCGGGCGTCGGACCTCGTGGTGGCGTCGGCGGAGTCGGAGAAGCGGCTGCTCGTGGAGGCGTACGACGCGGATCCGGCTCTCGTGCACGTCGTCGCGCCGGGCGTGGAGGAGGCGTTCCTCGCGGAGCCGTCGGGCCGCGAGGGCGGCGGGCGGGTGCGCATCGTGCTGCTGGCCAGGATCCAGCCGCTCAAGGGGCAGGACGTGGCGCTCCGGGCGCTCGCGCTGCTGGATCCCGCGAGCCGTCCGCTGCTCGTGATCGCCGGCGGCGTCTCGCCCGGCCGCGACGCGTACGCGGCCAGCCTGCACGCGCTCGTGCGCTCGCTGGGCCTCGAGGACGACGTCGTGTTCACGGGCGCGCTCGACCGCACCGCCACCGCCCGGACGCTCGCCGGCGCGCACCTCGCGCTCATGCCGTCGGCGGCCGAGACCTACGGGCTCGTCGCGCTCGAGGCGGCGGCCTGCGGCACGCCCGTCATCGCCGCGCGCACGGAGGGGCTCGTCGACTCCGTGCGGGAGGGCGTGACCGGCGTGTTCGTGCCCACGCGGGATCCCGTCGACTGGGCCCGGGCGATCCGCGACCTCCTCGCCGACCGGCCTGCTCTCGCGCGGCTCTCGGCGTCGGCGCGCGAACACGCGGCCCGGCACACGTGGGACGTCGCGGCGGCCGACGTCGCGGAGGAGTACCGGGTGCTGGGGGAGCGGCGGGTTCGGGACCAGGTGGCGGGCACGCGGGGCTGAGGGCGGGGTCGCGTCGGACCGACGGGGTGCGGGCGTGCGCTGGCTCGCGTCGGCTCAGCCCGTAAGTGTCCCCGCGTCGCGCGCGACGTCCTCCGCGGCCCGCTCCAGCCACGCGGCGGCGTCCGCGCGCGCGGCGTCGGCGGATCCCGCGAGGTCGGTGAGCGAGCGCACGGCCCGGAAGCCGTCGGCGGGCGCGGCCACGGCTCCGGCGACGAGGACCGCGGCGGCGCCGTGCTCCCGCGCGAGGTCCAGCACGCGCGAGGCCACCTTGCCCGTCCGCGACTGCGCGTCGAAGCGCCCCTCACCCGTCACCACGACGTCGGCGCGCGCGACGAGGCCGGCCAGCCCGATCGCCTCGGCGACGCCCGCGGATCCCGACGACGCGACCGCGCCCCACGCCATCAGGCCCGCCGCGGTGCCGCCGGCCGCGCCCGATCCCGGGGCCGCGGGATCCACGCCGAGCAGCCCCGCCAGGTGCGCGAGGCCGGCGTCGAGTGCCCGGACGTCCGCGGGCGTCGCGCCCTTCTGCGGCCCGTAGACGGCGGCCGCGCCCGCGGGACCGGTCAGCGGCGCGCGCACGTCGCCGAGGATCCGCGCCCCGCCGGGCGGGAGCGCCCGGAGCCCCGCGAGCTCCAGCGACGCGATGCCGGCGAGGGATCCACCGCCGTCCGCGGCCGCGGATCCGTCCGCGCGGAGGGCGCGGGCCCCCAGCTCGCAGAGCGCGCCGACGCCGCCGTCGGTCGACGAGCTGCCGCCGAGCGCGAGCAGCAGGCGCGGGACGCCCGCGTCGAGGGCGGCCCGGATGGCCTGGCCGAAGCCGCGGGTGTGCGCGGCGAGCGGGCGGAGCGGGTCGAGCAGCGTGATCCCGCTCGTCGACGCGACCTCCACGACGCCCGTGCCGTCGGGCAGCAGGAGCCAGTGCGCGTTGACCGGCCGGTCGTCGGGTCCGGTGACGCGGACGGGCACGCGCCGGGCACCCGGGACCGCGGCCGCCAGCACGTCGAGGGTCCCCTGCCCGCCGTCGGCCATGGGGGCGATCACCACGTCGTCGTCGGGGCGCGCGCGGAGCCAGCCGCGGCGGAGGGCCTCGGCAGCCTCGACCGCGGTGGCGGATCCGGTGAGCGAGTCGGGCGCCATGACGACGCGCAGGGGGCGGGGAGCGGCGGTGCTCATGCGTTCAGTCTGCCGGAGGGCGCGGGCGCCGGGCGGGAGGGCGACGACGACGCCGGCGCGGCAGCGGCCGGCCGGCGACGGGCAACCGCTCAGTCCGGCGCGACGCCCGCCCGGTGCGCCAGCAGGGCCGCGCCCACGAGTCCGGCGTCGTTGCCGCGGCTCGCCGCGATGATCTCCGTGTCGAGGTGCAGGAACCCCGCGAAGCGCGCGAACTCGTGCGCCGCCGCGCCACCCACCACGAGGAGGTCGGGCGACATGATCGACTCGAGGTGCCGGTAGTACCGCTCCAACCGCGCCGCCCAGGCCTCGAACGTGATGCCCTCGCGACGCACCGCGGAGAACGCCGCCTGCATCTCGTAGTCGCCGCCGTCGATGTGGACGTGGCCGAGCTCGCTGTTCGGGATCAGCTTCCCGTCGTGCAGGAGCGCCGTGCCGATGCCCGTGCCGAGGGTGGTGAGGATCACGAGGCCGCCGCGGCCCTGCAGCACGCCGTACTCGAGCTCCGCCACGCCCGCGGCGTCGGCGTCGTTGACCGTGAGGACGTCGATCCCGCTCCGCTCGCGGATCGCGGTGCGCGCGTCCATGCCGAGCCAGCGGTCGGAGATGTGGGCGGAGGAGCGGACGATGCCGTCCCGCACGATCCCCGGGACGCCGACGCCCACGGGTAGGTCCTCGTCGGGCGTGAGCTCCAGCACGATCTCGGCGATCACGTCCGCGATGTCCTCGGGCTCGCCGCCGACCGGCTTCGCGACGGTCATGCGCTCGGTGAGCCGGATCCCCGTGGTGACGTCGACGATGCCGGCCTTGAGCGTCGTCCCGCCGATGTCGATGCCGAGCGCCAGCCGGTCGCGACGCGCGAGGGCCGCCGCGGCGCCCTCGGGGGCGGCGACGACCGCGCGGTCGACCGGGATGAACCCGCCGGCGGGCCGGCCGCTCTCGGAGGCGGGCCGCGGCGCGGTCTCGGGCTGGGGCACGGCGGGGCCTCTCGGTTGCGGGTGCGGGTGCGGGTGCTGGGCGGAGATGTGTGCGTTGCGGGTGCGGAGCGCGGGCGGGTGCCTGCTGCGGTGGGGCGCGTGCGGATGGAGCGACGGGGTGGGCGGACCCGGCCCGCGCGTCCCGGACCGGCGACCCCTCGGCCGCCGTGGCTCAGAACGCCCGGTGGGCGTAGACGATCCCGCAGGCCACGCCCACGGCGCAGACGACCGCGAGCCCGACGACCGCACCGGCCGCCGCGGCGGCCAGACGGGGGAGGGGACTCGTCACGGACCGAGCCTAGGCCAGCCCGGCGGGCGGTCGCGGCGGGGCCCGGCCGAGCATCCGCCCAGGAACCCACCGAGTAGGCTGGCCCGGATGGAGAGAGAGGCTGCCGTGTCCGAGGACGAGCTGACGTTCCGGGCAGCGTACTGGCCCGTGCTGCTCCTCCGCGCACTCCCCGCCCTCGCGCTCGCCGCGTTCATCACCTTCTCCAGCGACCACTCGCCGGCCCTCGGGCTCGTGGCGTTCGGCGTCTTCGCGATCGTCTCCGGCCTCGTCACCGCGGGCCTCGGCGCGCGGGCCCTCCGCGGCCCGGCGGCGCGGATCCGCACCGCCGCCGTCGCCCAGGGCGCGATCACCATGGCGGCCGGCATCGCCGCGCTCCTCGCCCGCGACGGGGGCGTGCTCGTCCTCCTCTACGTCGTCAGCGTGTGGGCCGCGATCACCGGGTTCCTCGAGCTCGTGTCCGGCCTGCGTTCGCGCGGCCGCGTGCCGGGGGCCACCGACGCGATCACCGTGGGCGCGCTCACGGTCGTCCTCGCGGTCGCCTTCCTCCTGGTGCCGCCGGACCTCGTCGTCCCGTACGGCGGGGTCGAGCAGCGCGAGGGCCAGCTCACCGCGCCCGTCGTGGCCGTCGGCCTGCTGGGCGCCTACGCGGCGATCGTCGGGGTCTTCCTGGTCATCGCCGCCCTGAGCATGAAATGGGGCACCTCCACGCCCACCGCGACCTCCGCGGCGGACGCCCCCCGGACCACCGAGAGCGCGAGCTGACCGTGACTTCCAACATCCGCAAGGACCGCATGCGACCGGTCGAGCTGCTCGCCATCGCGGCCGGGCTCGCCGCGTTCGTCGGCGTGATCGTCGCGCTGAGCACCCGTCCGGGCGACGCGCAGGCGTGGACCGTCGTCGTCGTCTTCACGGGCGTCGCGTTCATCGGCGCGCTCGTGATGCTCGCCATGCTCGCGCTCTCGTTCAAGCCGAACCGCGACGAGCTCCAGGACCTGGACGACCAGGACCACCCGGATCGGCCGACCCGGCACTGACCCGCCGGGCGTCGGGCGTCAGGCCCTCGCCCTCATCCGCCCGCGACCGGGGCGCCCCGCCGCTCCGGCCGGAGCCGCTCCCGAGGGGGCGGCTCCCACCGGCACCCCTCAGAGGATGTGGTCGACCAGCTGCGACGCGAGCCCGGCGTATCCGGCGGGGGTCAGCTCGAGCAGACGCGCCTTCGCCTGGTCGCCGATGTCCAGCCCGGAGACGAACGCGCGCATCTCGTCGCGCCCGACGCGCTTGCCGCGCGTGAGCTCCTTGAGCACGGCGTAGGGGTCGCTGATGGAGCTGCGCCCCGCGACGATCTCCGCGCGGATCACCGTCTGGATGGCCTCGCCGAGGATCTCCCAGTTGGCGTCGAGGTCGGCCGCGAGCAGCGCCCGGTCGACGTCGATCTCGAGGAGCCCGCGGCCGATGTTGTCGAGCGCGAGCAGCGAGTGCCCGAGCGCGACGCCGACGTTGCGCTGCGTCGTGGAGTCGGTGAGGTCGCGCTGCAGGCGCGAGGTGACGAGCGTCGAGGCGAGCGAGTCGAGCAGCGCGTCCGAGAGCTCGAGGTTGGCCTCGGCGTTCTCGAAGCGGATGGGGTTGATCTTGTGCGGCATGGTCGACGACCCGGTGGCCCCCGCCTGCGGGATCTGCCGGAAGTAGCCCATGGAGATGTAGGTCCACACGTCGGTGCAGAGGTTGTGCAGCACACGGTTGACGTGCGCGATGCGCGTGTAGAGCTCGGCCTGCCAGTCGTGCGACTCGATCTGCGTGGTGAGCGGGTTCCACACCAGCCCGAGCGAGGTGACGAAGGCGCGCGACTCGGCGGGCCAGTCGACGTCGGCATCGGCCGCGAGGTGGGCCGCGAAGGTGCCGGTGGCGCCGCTGAACTTGCCCAGGACCTCGACGTCCTCGACGTCGGCGCGCAGGCGCTCGAGCCGGTGCACGAACACCGCGAGCTCCTTGCCGAGGGTGGTGGGCGTGGCCGGCTGCCCGTGCGTGCGCGACAGCATCGCGTCGTCGCGGAAGAGCAGCGCGCGCTCGCGGAGGGCGCCGATGACCGCGACGAGCTTCGGGAGCCACACCTCGCGCACCGCGCGGTCGATGACGAGCGCGTAGGAGAGGTTGTTGATGTCCTCGCTGGTGCAGGCGAAGTGCGTGAGCTCCGCGACATGGCCGAGCCCGAGCTCCTCGAGGCGGTCGCGCACGAAGTACTCCACCGCCTTGACGTCGTGGCGCGTGACGGCCTCGACGCGGGCGAGCGCGTCGATCTGCTCCTGTCCGAAGCCCGCCACGACCTGGCGCAGTGCGGCCTTCTGCTCGTCGGTGAACGGCGAGGAGGAGAGGAGCGACCGGTCGGTGAGGTGGATGAGCCACTCGATCTCGACGTGGATGCGCGCCCGGTTGAGACCCGCCTCCGAGAGGTGCTCGCCGAGCTCGGTGACGACGGGGGCGTAGCGGCCGTCGAGGGGGCTCAGCACCTGCGGGGGCAACGGGCTCATGCGGGGTGATCTCCTAGCTGGGGGGACGGATGCCGGGCTCCACCTGCGTGAGGAGGGCCCGGGAGGCACGGTCTATCATCCCAAGAACCCGGTCGAACATCGCCGCGTCGGTGTAGTACGGGTCGGGTACGTCCCGCAGGTGCGCCTGTGGAGGATCGAACGACAGCAGCAGGTGGATCTTCGCCCGGTCCGCCTCCGTCCGGGCCCACTGGCGCAGCGTCCGCTCCTGGCCGCGGTCGAACACGACGACCAGGTCGAGGTCGGGGAGCGCGTCCGGGTCGAACTGCTTGGCGCGGTGGGCGGCGCCCGACAGCCCGCGCCGCTCGAGCGCCGCCAGCGTCCGCTCGTCCGCCTGCTCGCCCACGTGCCAGTCGCCCGTGCCCGCGCTCGTCACGGACACGCGGTCCGCGTGGCCGGCGCGCTGCACCATGTCCCGGAACACGACCTCCGCCATCGGCGAGCGGCAGATGTTGCCGGTGCAGACGAAGGCGATCCGGAAGACGGGTGGCGCCGTCGGATCCGGAGAGTCGGGGGCTCCCATGCGCTCATTCTGTCGGCTGCGCCCCCTCCCCACATCCCCCGGGACGGCCTCCGTCCCCGGATGCCGGCCCCCACCGCGCCGCGGGCTCCCTCACGGGCACGATGCGGGTCGACGGGCAGAGGGAGGGGACGCGGTGCAGGAGCGGGCGGATGCGGCAGGCGCGGGCGGGGGCGATCCGCTCGTGCCCGTGCCGGGGCACGGCGAGGGAGGGACGCCGGGCCAGCTGCGCGTCGAGGAGCGGGCGCGCGAGCACGCGCTGGCGGCCCTCGCGGATGCGGTGGCGGAGACCGGCCGCGACGTGGCGTCGTGCCGCGACGACCCGTCCTGGACCGGACGCGCGCACGACGCGTTCGCCCGCGCGCTGGACGACCTGGGCGGCCGGATCGCGCTCGCCGCGACCCTGCTCCACGACGCGCGTCCGGCGGCGGGATCCGTGTCCGGATGCCCCGGGATCCGCCCGTGAGCGACGGGACCGCCCCGGGCCTCGCGGTCACCGTCGGGGGCGCCACCACCGTCGTCACGGACGATCTCACGCGCCTCGCCGCGCGACTCGACCATGCGGGAGAGCGCCTCGAGCAGCATGCCGTGGCGCTCGCCCTGCCACCGCTCGCCGTCACGGTCGCGGGCGAGCACGACGTCGGCCTCGACGTGCCGCGCGACCTCCTCTCCGCCGCTGCCCACGACGCGCGGGCCCTCGCCGTCGACCTGCGACGCGCCGCCGACGAGTACGCGGACGGGGAGCGCGACGTGGACCGGTGCGTCCGGGCCGCGTCGGGCGAGGGAGGCGGCGCGCTCGCCGCGGGCACGCCCGGCGGCGGCCTCCTCGGCGACGTCGCTCGGTTCGCGGGCGACGGGATCCAGGTGCTCGGGCTCGGCGGCATGATCGCGCACCGTCCCGACGGACCGGGGCGGCTGATGCTGCCGGCGGCCGTCCGGGACGTCGTGTCGGACGTCGCGGCCGCGGCCACGCGCCTCGTGCCGCCTGCGGCCGCGCGCGACGAGGACGTCCGGCAGGCGGCCGCGGGCCTCCTGGCCCTGCTCGGCGCCGTCGGCCTCCTGCGGGACGCGCCCGCGTCCGTGCACGCACGACCCGACTCCCTGCGGCCGGCGCCGTCGACCCTCGCCGACCTCGCCGACCGGATCCCCGACCCCGTCCCCGGCGCGCCGCAGATGCGCGTCGAGGAGTACCGCGCACCCGACGGCGGCCGCCGCTTCGTCGCCTACCTCGGCGGGATGCAGACCCTGGACCCGCGCACGGGACGCGAGGAGTTCGGCCCCGCGTCCGCGACCGCCGCCCTCGCGACGGAGGGCGGATCCGCGGTCCGCGCCGCGGAGACCGCGCTCCGCGAGGCGGGCGTCACCGCGGATGACGAGGTGTACGTCGTGGGCTACTCGATGGGCGGGATCCTCGCGCGCTCGGTCGGCGACGACCCGGGCTTCCACGTCACCCACGAGCTCACCTTCGGCTCGCCGCTCGGGCAGCTGCCGCTGCGCCCGGGCACCGACGGCGTGGCGGTGGAGCACACGGACGATCCGGTCCCCGCGCTCGGGGGCATGCGCTCCTCGGACGGTGACGCGGGCGACGACGTCGTGGTGCGCGCACCCGCGTACGGCCTGGCGGCGTCGGCGGCTCCCCTGGACGCCCACGAGCTGTTGACCTACCGCGCGACCGCGGCGGAGATGGACGCCTCGCGCTCGCCGCGGCTCGTCGAGGCGCGCGACGGGCTCCACCGCTTCCTCGACGGGGCGACGCCCGTCGCGTCCCACCTCTACCGGGCGGAGCGCCCGCCCGTCGTGCCGCCGAGCCGCACGCAGGGCACGCGGTGAACGGCGGGTCAGCCCCTCGCGGTCACGGGGCGCAGCACGAGGCCGACGAGCCAGCTGAACACCGCCATGAGCAGCGCGCCGAGCACGCCCCACCAGAAGCCCTCCACCGTGAGGCCGAATCCGAGGGCGTCGGAGATCGCACCCACCAGGAGGAAGAGCAGGCCGTTCACGACGAGCGAGATGAGCCCGAGCGTGAGGATGTAGAGGGGGAACGCCACGATGCGGATCGCGGTGCCGATCACGCCGTTCACGACGCCGAAGATCGCGCCGAGCAGGAGGTAGGTGAGCACGGTCGCCGTGGCGTCGCCCGGTTCGTAGGCGGTCACGACCGTGCCGGAGACGATGAGCGTGGTGAGCCAGAGCGCGACGGCGTTGATCACGACGCGGACGAGGAATCGGGGCATGCGCCGATCCTCGCAGACGGCGCCTCGACCGGCCATGGGCGGCGGGGGCACGGCGGGGCGCCGCCCGTAGAATCGCCCGGTGACCCCCGAACCCGCGCCCCTCGACCCGGCGGCCCCCGTGCGGCTCCGCCCCGCCATCGCGGCCATGGTCGCGTACCGCCAGGGCAAGCCCGCCGGCGAGGACGACTTCAAGCTCTCGAGCAACGAGAACCCGTTCGACCCGCTGCCCTCGGTGCTCGCCCGCATCGACCAGGTCCGCGACGTCAACCGCTACCCGGACGCGGGGGCGACCCTGCTGCGCACCGCGCTCGCCGAGCGCTTCGGCGTCACGGTCGACCACGTGCACGCGGGTGCCGGATCCGTCGCGATCCTCTCGCAGCTCATCACGGCCGCCGCGGGCCCGGGCGACGAGGTCGTCCACGCGTGGCGCTCCTTCGAGGCGTACCCCACGCTCATCACGGTCGCGGGAGCCACGGGCGTCCCCATCCCGAACCTCCCCGACCACTCGCACGACGTCGACGGCATGATCGCGGCCCTCACCGACCGCACGCGCGTCGTCATCGTGTGCACCCCGAACAACCCCACGGGCACGCTCGTGAGCCGGGAGGACCTCGAGCGCCTGCTCGCGGCCGTCCCGCGCGACGTGCTCGTGCTGCTCGACGAGGCCTACGGCGAGTTCGTCGCCCCCGAGCATGCCCTCGACGGCATGCGCCTGCTCGCCGACCACCCGAACCTCGTCGTCCTCCGCACGTTCTCCAAGGCCTACGGGCTCGCGGGACTGCGGATCGGCTACGCGGTGGGGCACCCGCGGATCCTCGACGCGGCCCGCTCGGCGGCCATCCCCCTGTCCGTCACGGGCCACGCGCAGCACGCGGCGCTGGCGTCGCTCGAGCACGAGGACGAGCTCCTGGAGCGCGTCGCCGTGCTCGCCCGCGACCGCGACGAGGCCTGGCGCGCGCTCACCGAGCAGGGCTGGGAGGTCCCGCGCCCGCACGGCAACTTCGTCTGGCTGGCCACGGGTGCCGAGACGGCCGAGGTCGAGGCGCAGCTGGCCGCCGCGGGTCTCGTGGTCCGCGCGTTCGGATCCGAGGGGATCCGCGTCACCGTCGGCGAGCCCGCCTCTGTCCGGAAGCTACTGAACGCGTCGGCGGAGATTGTCCGGGGGCTGCCGGAGGGCCACCCGGCACGCCGGTAGGTTGGGACGATGCCGGAAAGCGATGTGACGGTCCAGCTCCTGACCCCCGCGGGCGAGCTCGCACCGAGCGACTCCGCCGAGGAGTTCCTCCCGTACTTCGAGCGACTCACGGAGGACGACCACAGCGGCTTCCTCCGCGACATGCGCCTCACGCGGGCGTTCGACCTCGAGGCCACGAACCTCCAGCGCCAGGGCCACCTCGGCCTCTGGGCGCCGAGCACCGGCCAGGAGGCGGCGCAGGTCGGATCCGGCCGGGCCACGCGAGCCCAGGACCACGTGTTCCCCGCGTACCGCGAGCACGGCGTCGCGCTGATCCGCGGCATCGACCCCGTCGACATCGTGCGCCTCATGCGCGGCGTCACCCACGGCGGCTGGGACCCCGCGGTCGGCAACTTCCACCTCTACACGCTGGTCATCGGCTCGCAGGCGCTGCACGCCACGGGCTACGCGATGGGCGTCGCCTTCGACGGCGACGTGGCGACGGGCGACCCCGACCGCGACACGGCCGTCATCGCCTACTACGGCGACGGCGCCACCAGCCAGGGCGACGTCAGCGAGGCGTTCGTCTTCGCCGCGAGCTTCCAGACCCCGCAGGTCTTCTTCCTCCAGAACAACCACTGGGCGATCTCGGTCCCCGTCTCCACGCAGTCGCGGACGCCCCTCTACCTCCGCTCCCGCGGCTTCGGCGTGCCCAGCACGCAGGTCGACGGCAACGACGTCTTCGCGAGCTACGCCGTGACGGCCAAGCACCTCGACGACGCGCGGAACGGCCGCGGCCCCTCCTTCATCGAGGCGCTCACGTACCGCGTCGGCGCGCACACCTCGAGCGACGACCCGACGAAGTACCGCACCGACGACGAGCTGCAGGGCTGGGTCGCCAAGGACCCGATCGCCCGCCTCGAGGCGTACCTGCGGGCCCAGGGCGCGCCGCAGTCCCTGTTCGACGGCATCGACGAGGAGGCGCGGGACCTCGCGTCCGACGTCCGCCGCCGCACCATCGAGCTCACCGGCCCGCCGCTGTCGGGCATCTTCGACCACGTCTACTCGGATCCGCACAGCGTCACCGCGGAGCAGCGCGAGTGGCTCGAGCGCTACGAGGCCTCGCTGGGAGGGACCCGATGACCGACACCATCGACCGCGCCGAGGCCGCCCGGCCCGGCGCCGGGACCGGCGCCGCGGACGGCGCCCCCGCGGGCATCGAGAGCATGCCCATGGCGAAGGCCCTCAACGCGGGCCTGCGCCGCGCGCTCGAGGAGGACGACAAGGTCCTGCTCATGGGCGAGGACATCGGCCCGCTCGGCGGCGTCTTCCGCATCACCGAGCACCTGCAGCGCGACTTCGGCGACCGCCGCGTCATCGACACCCCGCTCGCCGAGTCCGGCATCGTCGGCACCGCCATCGGCCTGGCCATGCGCGGCTACCGGCCCGTGTGCGAGATCCAGTTCGACGGCTTCATCTACCCGGCGTTCGACCAGATCACGAGCCAGCTCGCCAAGATCACGAACCGGCACGAGGGCGCCCTCCGCATGCCCGTCGTGATCCGCGTGCCCTACGGCGGCCACATCGGCGCCATCGAGCACCACCAGGAGAGCCCCGAGGCGTACTTCGCGCACACCCCCGGCCTCCGGGTGGTCAGCCCGAGCACCCCGCACGACGCCTACTGGATGATCCAGGAGGCCATCCGGTCGGACGACCCGGTCATGTTCTTCGAGCCCAAGGCCCGCTACCGGCCGAAGGGCGAGGTCGACTTCTCCGCGCCCGGCATCGGCCTGCACGAGAGCCGCGTCGTCCGCTCCGGCACCGACGTCACGCTCGTCGGCCACGGCGCCATGGTCGCGATGCTGCTGCAGGCCGCCGAGCTCGCGGCCGAGGAGGGCACGAGCGTCGAGGTCGTGGACCTGCGCTCGCTCTCGCCCGTCGACTACGGGCCGATCCTCGAGTCCGTCCAGCGCACCGGCCGCCTCGTCGTCGCGCAGGAGGCGCCGGGACACGTGTCCGTCGGCTCCGAGATCGCGGCCACCGTCACCGAGCGCGCGTTCTACTCGCTCGAGGCGCCGGTGATCCGCGTCTCCGGCTTCGACGCCCCGTTCCCGCCCGCGAAGCTCGAGACGCTGTACCTCCCGGATGCCGACCGCATCCTCGAGGCCGTCGACCGCTCGCTCGCCTACTAGACGCCGCCCGCCGCCCGCGCGGCACTAAGAAGAGGACCGCACGATGGCTGATTCCGAGTTCACCCTGCCCGACGTGGGCGAGGGCCTCATCGACGCCGAGATCGTCTCGTGGCGCGTGCAGCCGGGCGACCAGGTGGCGCTCAACCAGGTGATCGTCGAGATCGAGACGGCGAAGTCGCTCGTCGAGCTGCCGAGCCCGTTCGCGGGCACGGTCTCCGGGCTGCTCGTGCAGGAGGGCCAGACCGTCGAGGTGGGCACTCCGATCATCGCGATCGCGCAGGGGACCCCGGGCCTGTCCGGCCCGGCCGAGACGCCCGCGCAGATGGCGCTGCCGAACGAGACGGTGATCGAGGACGACACGGCCATCGAGAGCCGCGAGCCCGTCGCGCCGCCCGCGCCCGCCGCCGAGGAGACCTCGGGCGCCGTGCTCGTGGGCTACGGCACGGTCGGCAAGGTCGCGAGCCGTCGGCGCCGCGCCGAGCAGGGCGATGCGGCCCCCGCCGCCGCGCGACCCGCGACCCGCCCCGGCGCGTCGGCCGGCGCCCCCGCCGCACGGGCCCCGCGCCCCGCGTCGGTGCCCGCCGCGTCGGCCTCGCCGATCATCGCGAAGCCCCCCATCCGCAAGCTCGCGAAGGACCTCGAGGTCGACCTCGCCGAGGTGGAGGCCACGGGCCTCGTCGGCGAGATCACGCGCGAGGACGTCATCCGCACCGCCCAGCAGGCGAGCGTGTTCAAGAACATCGAGACGCCCGAGTGGCCGGACGCGCGCGAGGACCGGATCCCCGTCAAGGGCGTCCGCAAGGTGATCGCCGCCGCCATGGTGCAGAGCGCGTTCCAGGCGCCGCACGTCAGCCTCTTCGTGGACGTCGACGCGACCCGCACGATGGAATTCGTCAAGCGCCTCAAGTCCTCCACCGACTTCGCGGGCGTCAAGGTCTCGCCGCTGCTCATCATGGCGAAGGCGATGATCTGGGCCGTGCGCCGGAACCCCACGGTCAACTCCTCGTGGACCGACCAGGAGATCATCGTCCGCCACTACGTGAACCTGGGGGTCGCCGCCGCGACGCCGCGCGGCCTCGTGGTGCCGAACGTCAAGGAGGCGCAGGCCATGTCGCTCCTCGAGCTCGCCCGCGCGCTGGAGCAGCTCACGCTCACGGCCCGCGACGGGAGGACGAGCCCGGCCGACATGAGCCAGGGCACGATCACGATCACGAACATCGGCGTCTTCGGCATGGACACGGGCACGCCGATCCTCAACCCGGGCGAGGTCGCCATCGTCGCCCTCGGCACCATCAAGCAGAAGCCCTGGGTCGTCGACGGCGAGGTCCGCCCGCGCTTCGTCACGACCATCGGCGCGAGCTTCGACCACCGCGTGGTCGACGGCGACGTGGCGAGCCGCTTCCTGGCGGACGTGGCGAGCATCATCGAGGAGCCGGCGCTGCTGCTGGAGTGACGCGGGCCGGCGACTCATCCCCAGCCGTGCCCTATTGGTACTGACAACCGTTCTCAGTACCGTATCGTCGGATCCATGAACCGTCGCCCCCTCACCGCCCTGCTCGCCGTCTCGCTCCTCGCCGTCCCCCTCGCGGGCTGCGCCTCCGGATCCGCCGCCCCGTCCGACGGCGCATCGGCATCCGCCGACGGCACGGTCGAGGTCGTCGCCTCGACCGACGTCTACGGCGACATCGCGAAGCAGATCGGCGGCGACGACGTGAAGGTGACGTCGATCATCGACAGCCCGGACAAGGACCCGCACGAGTACCAGGCCACCTCGCGCGACCAGCTGGCGCTCTCCACCGCCGACGTCGTGATCCAGAACGGCGGCGGCTACGACGACTTCATCGACACGATGGTGAAGGCCCTGCCGGACGCGGGGAGCCACGTCCTCCTCAACGCCTCGGACATCTCGGGCTACGACCAGGAGCCCGCCGAGGGCGAGTTCAACGAGCACATGTGGTACGACGTGCCCACGATGAAGAAGCTGGCCGCGGAGATCGCGCAGGCGCTCGCGAAGGCCGACTCCGCGGGCTCCTCGACCTTCGAGGCCAACGAGGAGGCGTTCACCGCGAAGCTCGACGGCATCGCGTCCGCCGAGGTCGACGCCAAGGCGGCCGGCACCGGCAAGGGCGTCGCCATCACCGAGCCCGTGCCGCTGTACCTCACGGACGCGATGGGCCTCGAGAACCGCACGCCGGACGAGTTCAGCGAGGCCATCGAGGAGGGCACCGACGTGCCCGCCGACGTGCTCGCCGAGACCCTCGCCCTGTTCTCAGAGAAGCAGGTCGCCGCGCTCGTCTACAACGCGCAGACCACGGGCACCACGACCGACCAGGTCGTCGACGCCGCGAAGGCCGCCGGCATCCCGGTGGTCCCCGTCACCGAGACGCTCCCCGCCGACCTGCCCGCGGGCAGCGGGTACGTTGAGTGGATGACCGAGAACGTCGACGCCGTGGCCTCCGCGATCCGGGGATCGTGACCGGCGCACCCGTCCTGAGCCTCCGGGACGCGACGCTCTCGTTCGGCGCGCGCACCCTCTGGAGCGGACTCGACCTCGACGTGGCGCCCGGCGAGTTCGTCGCGGTCCTCGGCCCGAACGGATCCGGCAAGACCAGCTTCCTGAAGTCCGTCCTCGGCGCCCAGCGCCTCACGTCGGGGGACATGCGCTTCCTCGGCGAGCCGGTGCGCCGCGGTGCGCGGCGCATCGGCTACATCCCGCAGCAGAAGCTGATCACCGCGTCCACGCCCGTGCGCGCCCGCGACCTCGTCGGCTTCGGCGTCACCGGCCACCGCTGGGGGCTGCCCGTCGGCCGCCGGGCGGAGCGAGCGCGGGTCGACGAGCTGCTCGACGCGGTCGGCGCGACGGCCTACGCCGACGCGCCCGTCGCGACCCTCTCCGGCGGCGAGCAGCAGCGGTTGCGGGTGGCCCAGGCCCTCGCGTCGGATCCGCGGCTCCTCCTCTGCGACGAGCCCCTGCTCAGCCTCGACCTCGGCCACCAGCGCGTGGTCAGCGAGCTCATCGACCGCCACCGCCGCGAGACCGACGCCGCCGTGGTCTTCGTGACCCACGACGTCAACCCGGTGCTCGACATGGTCGACCGCGTCCTCTACCTCGTGGGCGGGCGGTTCCGCATCGGCACGCCCGACGAGGTGCTCGACTCCGAGGTCCTCAGCTCGCTCTACGGCACGCCCGTCGACGTGGTGCGCGTCCGCGGCCGCGTGGTCGTCGTGGGCGCCACCGACGACCCGCACGGCCACCACTCGCACGACGACGAGGACCACGACGCGCACGGCGACCACGGGCCGCACGGCGTGCACGCGGTCGCCCCGCGCGCCGGCTCCACCGACGGGAGGGCCGCGTGATCCACCTGCTCGCGGACGCGGGCGACGTCTGGTCGCGCCTGTTCGACTTCTCCGACTACGGCGCGCTCGTCGCGCTGCTGCGGAACAGCATCATCGCGGGCGCCGTGCTCGGCATCGTGGGCGGCCTCATCGGCGTGTTCGTGATGACGCGCGACCTCGCCTTCGCGGTCCACGGCGTGAGCGAGCTCTCGTTCGCGGGTGCGGCGGCGGCCCTGCTGCTCGGCGTGAACGTCGTCGGCGGATCCCTCGTCGGGTCGCTCATCGCGGCCATCGCCATCGGCGTGCTCGGCACCCGGGCGAAGGACCGCAACTCGATCATCGCCGTGATCATGCCGTTCGGCCTGGGCCTCGGGATCCTCTTCCTCGCCCTGTACGACGGGCGCGCCAGCAACAAGTTCGGCCTGCTCACGGGGCAGATCGTGTCGGTCGACAACCCGCAGCTCGGCTACCTCGTCGCCATCGGGGCCGTGGTCATCCTCGGCCTCGCCCTCGTCT
Organism: Clavibacter rahimiani; assembly: GCF_052654495.1. Taxonomy (NCBI): domain Bacteria; kingdom Bacillati; phylum Actinomycetota; class Actinomycetes; order Micrococcales; family Microbacteriaceae; genus Clavibacter; species Clavibacter rahimiani. The sequence goes on along the minus strand of NZ_CP199790.1, from coordinate 3,139,058 downwards.
GGCGGCCGCTCATGTTCGCGAGCGTCGACCCCGACGTGGCGGCCGCGCGCGGCGTCCCCGTGCGCCTGCTCTCGATCGTGTTCATGGTCCTGCTCGGGCTCGGCACGGCGGTCTCCATCCAGATCGTCGGCGCGCTGCTGGTGCTCTCGATCCTCGTGACCCCGGCCGCGGCGGCCATGCGCGTCTCGTCGACGCCGCGGGTGGTCGTCTCCCTCAGCGTGCTGTTCGCGCTGGCGAGCATCGTCGGCGGGATCATGCTCGCGCTCGGCAGCAGCATCCCCATCAGCCCGTACGTCACCACCATCTCGTTCACCATCTACCTGGTGTGCCGCGGCATCGACGCCCTCCGGGCGCGCAGCGGCACGTCGGGCGGGACGCGTACCCTGTCGGGGCGGGGAGGATCGCCCGCCGGGAGGGCACGGGCATGAAGCGGAACACGTGGCAGCGGGAGGCCGTCCGGCAGGCGCTGGACGCATCGGCCGACTTCGTGAGCGCGCAGCGGCTGCACGCGCGGCTGCACGACGCCGGATCCCCCATCGGCCTGGCCACGGTCTACCGCGCGCTCGGCGACCTCGCGGCGGAGGGTGACGCCGACTCGCTCCAGTCGCCCGACGGCGAAGCGCTCTACCGCACCTGCGACACGGGCGGCCACCACCACCACCTCATCTGCCGCGTCTGCGGCAAGACGGTGGAGATCGCGGCCGACGAGGTCGAGTCGTGGGCGCACGACGTCGCCGCGCGCAACGGCTTCACGGCGCCGACCCACGTGGTCGACGTCTTCGGCCTCTGCGCCGAGTGCACGCGCCGGGCGGCCGACGCGGCGTCCGAGAGCGCATCCGCGAGCCCGTCCGGGTCGCCCGCATCCGCATGATCCCGGGCCTCCGGCTTGCGCCCGGGCGTGTCGTCGCGTAGCCTCGATCCCTGGCCGAGCGGCTCATCCGCTCGCATGTGCGCCCGACCCCCTCTCTCGAGATCCGGGGACGGGCGTGCCGACAAGAAATCTTGGGTAGGGCGGTCTCGCCCTACGGTACCTACGGAGGAAACCATGGCAGCAACCTGCCAGGTGACCGGCGCCGTCCCCGGCTTCGGACACAACATCTCGCACTCGCACCGGCGCACCAAGCGCCGCTTCGACCCGAACGTGCAGAAGAAGACGTACTACGTCCCCTCGCTGCGTCGCAACGTCAAGCTCACGCTCTCCGCGAAGGGCATCAAGGTCATCGACGCCCGCGGCATCGAGTCCGTCGTCAAGGACATCCTCGCTCGTGGGGTGAAGATCTAATGGCCAAGCAGCAGGACGTCCGTCCGATCATCAAGCTCCGCTCGACGGCCGGCACCGGGTACACGTACGTGACCCGCAAGAACCGCCGCAACAACCCCGACCGCCTCGTGCTGAAGAAGTACGACCCGGTCGTCCGCAAGCACGTCGACTTCCGCGAGGAGCGCTAACCATGGCCAAGAAGAGCAAGATCGCCCGCAACGAGCAGCGCAAGGTCATCGTCGAGCGGTACGCCGCGAAGCGCCTCGAGCTGAAGAAGGCCCTCGTGGACCCGAACGGCACCGACGAGAGCCGCGAGGCGGCCCGCGCCGGCATCCAGCGCCTCCCGCGCGACGCCTCGCCCGTCCGCGTCCGCCAGCGCGACGGCATCGACGGTCGCCCCCGCGGCAACCTGTCGAAGTTCGGCATCTCCCGCGTCCGCTTCCGGGACATGGCCCACCGCGGCGAGCTTCCGGGCATCACGAAGTCGAGCTGGTAGGTTCCAAGCGGCCGTACGGCCGTACGGACCGCTGATGGCCCCGTCGGGCCGCGCGGTCAGCTGACGTAGACAGAACCCATCCACCACACGGCCGCTCGAGAAGAACGGCACCAGGTCCGAGGAGGACACCCATGGCTGACAAGTCACTCAACCGCACCGAGCTCGTTGCCGCCGTCGCCGCGGAGTCGGGACAGAGCCAGGCCGCCGTCAACGGCGTCCTCGACGCTCTCTTCTCGACCGTCGCGACCAACGTCGCCGACGGCGTCAAGGTCACGATCCCGGGCTGGGTCGCGTTCGAGCAGACGGCTCGCGCCGCGCGCACGGGCCGCAACCCGCAGACGGGCGAGCCCCTCGAGATCAAGGCGTCCAAGGGCGTCAAGGTCTCCGCCGGCAGCAAGCTCAAGGCCGCCGTCAAGTAGTCCTCCTCACCTCACGCCCAGCGGGGGCGCCGACTCCGGTCGGCGCCCCCGCTGTCGCGTTCCCGGGCTCCGTCTCCTGCGCGCCGGGGCGGCCAGCCGCCCGTCAGCAGGCGCGAGTTACGCTGGATCCCTCATGCCCAGACTCCTCCGCGTCGCGGGGCCCGCCGCCCTCCTCATCGTCGCGTTCCTCTCCCTGCTGGCCGCGCTCGCCATCGGCGGAGGCGCCGCCCCGCAGCTCCTCGAGGACGCCGGCCCGGTGGTCCGCTACGGGCTGCCCGCCGCGAAGATGATGGTGAACATCACGGCGGCCACGGCCATCGGCGCGCTGCTGCTCGCGGCCTTCGCGCTGTCCCGGAAGCGCGCCGAGTACGGGCGGGCGCTCGACATCGCCGCCGGCGGGGCCGCCCTCTGGACGGTCGCCTCGGCGATCACCGCCTTCTTCACCTTCCTCAGCGTCTCGGGCACGCCCTTCTCCTTCAGCTCCGAGTTCGGCACGAGCCTCGGGCTGGTGCTCACGCAGATCTCCGTGGGCCAGGCGTGGCTCGCGACCACGCTCATCGCGGCGACCGTCACCGTGCTGTGCTTCGCGGTGCGGAACCACACGGCCATCGCCTTCGTCCTCGTCCTCGCCGTCGGCGGGCTCGTCCCCATGGCCCAGCAGGGGCACGCGGGCGGCACGGAGGGTCACGACGCCGCCGTCAACGCGCTCGGACTGCACCTCGTCTTCGCGGCCGTGTGGCTGGGCGGCCTCCTCACCATGGTGCTGCTGCGCTCGAAGCTCGACGGCGACCGGCTCGTGCCCGTCCTCCGCCGGTACTCCGCGGTGGCGCTCGTGTGCTTCGTGGTCGTCGCGGCGTCCGGGTACGTGAGCGCGGAGATCCGCGTCGGCTCGCTCGACCGCCTGCTCACCCCGTACGGCCTGCTCGTGCTCGTGAAGGTCGCCGCGTTGCTCGCGCTCGGGCTCTTCGGCGCCGCGTACCGCCGCGTGCTCATCGGGCGGCTCGAGGAGCGCGGCTCGACGGCGCGCGGCCCGTTCTGGTGGCTCGTCACCGCGGAGCTCGCGTTCATGGGCGTGGCCTCCGGCGTGGCCGCCGCCCTCGCGCGCACCGCGCCGCCCGTGAGCCAGGTCGTGGCCACGCAGCTGCCGGATCCGAGTCCCGCGCAGATCCTCACGGGCGAGCCGCTGCCGCCCGAGCTGTCGCCCATCCGGTACCTCACGGAGTGGCGCTTCGACCTGCTGTGGATCCTGCTGTGCGCGTTCGGCATCTTCTTCTACCTGGCCGGCGTGCACCGCCTCCGGAAGCGCGGCGACGCCTGGCCGGTGCACCGGTCGATCCTCTGGGTCGCCGGCATGGTGGGGCTCTTCTACATCACCAACGGCGGCGTGAACGTCTACCAGAAGTACCTCTTCAGCTCGCACATGCTGGCGCACATGGTGCTCGCGATGGTCATCCCGCTGCTGCTCGTGCCGGGTGCGCCCGTGACGCTCGCGATGCGCGCCATCCGCAAGCGCCAGGACGGCAGCCGCGGCGGCCGCGAGTGGATCCTCATGGCCGTGCACTCCAGGTTCGCCGGCTTCGTGGGCCACCCGATCGTCGCGGCCGTGCTCTTCGCCGGATCGCTCGTGGTCTTCTACTACTCGCCGCTGTTCAGCTGGGCCACGACCGACCACATCGGGCACCAGTGGATGATCGTGCACTTCCTCATCGTCGGGTACCTCTTCACGCAGAACCTCATCGGCGTCGACCCGATGCCCGTGCGCCTCGGCTACCCGATGCGCCTGCTGCTCCTGCTCGCGACCATGGCGTTCCACGCGTTCTTCGGGCTGTCGCTCATGACCGGCACGGGCCTCCTGCTCGCGGACTGGTTCGGGGCCATGGGCAGGCCGTGGGGCGAGTCGGCGCTGGCGGACCAGCAGGCCGGCGGCGGCATCGCGTGGAGCATCGGGGAGATCCCGACGGTGGTGCTCGCGATCGTCACGGCCATCATGTGGAGCAAGAGCGACAAGCGGGACTCCATCCGGTACGACCGGAAGGCCGATCGCGACGGCGACGCCGAGCTCGAGGCGTACAACCGCAACCTCGAGGCGCTGCAGGCGGCCGAGCGGCGCTGATCCGCGGGGTCAGTCCGCGCGGATCGCGGACCGGGCACGGCGGGCGGCCGCGAGCACGGTCACGCCGGTCGTCAGCTCCCAGGCCGTGACCGTGTAGACGGATCCGCGCTCCCAGATCCCGTCGATCGTCGAGCCACCGAGGGTCTGCAGCAGGGCGAGCGCGAGGAGGCCGACGACGCCGAGGGCGACGCTCGCGACGCGGAACGCGCGCGGTGCGCCGAGTCGCCGGGAGCCGAGGCCCGCGACGATCGAGGCGACGTTGCCCGAGATGATCGCGAGGCCGGCGCCGACGACGTGCAACCCGCCGATCCCGTTCGCGTCGCTCGCAGCGCTGCCGTGGATGAGGCCGACCACGATGATCCCGACCGCGTGCAGGGCCGCGAGGGCGAGGAAGGCGCGGCGCGGGCCGGCGCGGAGGGCGCGCATGGCGATCGCGGCGGCGACGAGGTAGAGGACGCCCTGCAGGACGAAGCCCGCGTTCATCACGGCGGAGAGCGGCGAGTCGATCGAGCGGCCCTGGAACTCGGCGACCTCGGGCACGCCGAGATCGCTGATGTAGTTGGCGGAGTAGCTGTAACCGGGGAAGGCGGACGCGGCGATCGCCTCGGTGCCGACGTAGACGACGGCAGCGACGATCCAGGCGATGCCGGCGGCCGCGGGGATCAGCGGGCGCGCCACGTGATCTCCGCCTCGGCGACCGTGGGGAAGATGCAGCCGGGCGGGGTCGGCGGTCGCGACGCGCCGGAGCCCCAGGTGGCGGCGTCCATCATCATCGCGTGCGGGAACTCGGCCGGGTTCCCCATCCGGTCGCCGTGGCGGTCGACGTGCGCGACGTGCGCGCCCTGCCCGTCCGGGACGAGGTCGGGCTGCCAGGAGCTCATGTGGAAGACGTCGGGCAGGCAGCCGGGCTTCGGCTGGAACTCGTCGAGCAGCACCAGGCGGATGCCGCCGGTGATCTGCTCGAGCCCGGTGAGGCGGATGTCGGTGCCGCCCGGCCCGAGGTCCGTGAAGGTGAGGCGACCGCCCTCGGGGCCCGCGGACGCGATGGGGACGACCTCGCCGACGCCGATCTCCACGGGATCGGACGCGGGGAGGAGGCGCGGAGCGGACCCCGCCGGACCGTCGGTGTCCACGGGCGTCGGACGGGCTGCGGGCGCGGACGTGGGCGCGCCCTCCGGCTCCGGCGCGGTGCAGCCGCCCAGCGCGAGCAGGACGGCGGCGGCGATCCCGGCGGCGGGGAGCACGGGTCGCGATGGGGTGCGCATGGGGCTCCTCGTCGGTCGGTGCGTCGGGGGTGCCACGACGTCCTCCGATCATCGCGGAGGCCGGGGCCGCGCGCGTCATCCGGAAGCCGCCATTGACACGGCAAAGCACTTTGCGCTACAAAGTAGCGAGGGCGGGAGCCCGGCGGGCGAGGGTCGTCCGCGGAGAGGCCGGGATGGACACCACGATGCACACCGACGAGGTCGACGACGACGGGCCCGCGCCCGACCCGCGCGCCATGCACGCGCTCATGGAGGACCAGCGGCGGGTCGCGGTGGACGCGCAGACCTCGTTCGTCTGGATCATGGAGATCAGCTGGGGCGTCGCGTGGATCCTCGGCTACACGGCCCTCTGGCTCATCGACGGCTCGGACGCGGTGAGGCTCCCACTGCCGGTGGCCGTCGGGATCTTCGCGGGCCTCATCCTCGCGGCCAGCGTCGTGAGCATCGTCCTCGGCGTCCGCGGTTCCACGGGCCTGGCGACGACGGGCGAGGCGCGCTGGCAGGGGCGCGTGTACGGGATCAGCTGGTCGGTGGCCATGACGTCGGTCTACGTGCTCGGGATGGGGCTGTCGTTCAACGGCGCCCCGAGCGAGATGCTGTCGATCTTCTACCCGTCGGGCTTCTCGTTCGTCGCCGGGCTGATGCTGCTGTCGACCGCGGCGCTCTTCCACTCGCGGTCGTCGCTGCTGCTCGGCTCGATCCTCGTCGTCGCCGCGCTCGCGGCGCCCTTCGCCGGCTATCCCGGCAACTACCTCGTGATGGCCGTCGTCGGCGGCGGCGCCTACCTCGTGACGGGCGTGGCCGTCGCCCTGATGGGCGCCCGCGCCCGCCGCTCGCTGCGAGCCCGCCTTGGCTGACCTCGACCCCGTGATCCACGCGCAGGCCCGCTTGCGGATCGTGGCCGCGCTCGCGACGCTGGAGACCGGGGAGTCGATCTCCTTCCCCCGGCTGCAGGACATCCTCGACATGACGGCCGGCAACCTGTCGACGCACCTGCGGAAGCTCGAGGATCCCGGCTACGTCGAGGTGCGGAAGACGCACGAGGGGCGGCAGCCCGTGACCTACCTCGCGCTCACGACGGTGGGACGGCGGGCGTTCGAGGACTACCGCCGGGCGCTCACGGCGATGCTCGACACGTGACCGCCGGGACGACGAGGCCCGCCGCGCGATGCGAGCGGCGGGCCTCGGTCGATCGGAGCCGGATCAGGACGTGGCGGTCTCCAGCAGCGGCACGAGCTGGTCGAGCGCGTAGCCGGTGGAGAGCGTGGTGCCGATCGAGTAGGCCGACGACAGGTCGCCGTCGATGACGACCGCGTGGCCGGCCGCGACCGCGGGGACCGCCTGCCACAGCGGGTCGTCGGTGATGACGGCCTTGTCGATGAAGATCGGGAACGCCACGATCAGGTCGGCGTCGAGCAGGTCGAGCTGCTCGGAGGAGATGTCGGCCGTGAAGCCGGTCGCGCTCTTCGGGAGGCCCGCGATGGTCGGGCTCTGCTCGAAGCCGAGCTCCTCGAGGAACGCGACGCGCTCGCTGCCCTCGATGTAGGCGCCCCAGCCCTCGCTGGTCTTGGTGGCCGCCGTGACGGTCTTGCCCTTCCAGTCGGGGTGCGCGGACTCGACCTCGTCGAAGCGCGCGTCGACCGCGGCGAGGAGGGCGTCGCCCTGGTCCTCGCGGCCGAGGGCCTCGGCGATCATGTCGACCTGGTCGTCCATGTCGGTGAGGTAGCTGTCGGCGCCCTCGGGGATCCCGACGGTGGGCGCGATCTGCGACAGGCGGTCGTAGCGGGCCTGGTCGCCCGAGCCCTTGGTGTCGAGGATGAGGTCGGGCTCGAGCGCCGCGATCGTCTCGAAGGACGGCTCGAGCGTCTCGATGAGCTCCGGCGACTCCGTGTAGAGGCCCTGCGCCCAGGGGCCCACGCCGTCGGCGTCGGCGCCGAAGGCGAGCCAGTCGGACGCGCCCACGGGCTGCACGCCGAGCGCGAGCGCGGTCTCCGCGTCGCCCCAGCCGAGGGCGACGACGCGCTTCGGCTCGCTCGGGACGGTGACCTCGCCGAACTTCGTGTCGACGGTCGCGGGGAAGGCGCCGTCGGCGGACCCGGACCCGGAGCCGGATCCGGGGGCGGGGGAGTCGGCGTCGGCGTCGCCGGAGGCGGAGCATCCGGTCAGGGCGAGCGTCGCGACGGTGAGCGCGACGAGCGCGGAGCCGGTGGTGGGGAACCTCATGGTGCGGGGCCTCTCGGGGTCATGTGACGGGCCGGTGCGGATCCCATCAGGCAAGGGCAGCCTAACCTAAGCGCACGGTAGGCTGGCGGGGCCATGTCGCTCCGGGTCCTCGCGCGCGCCTCCGCCACCGACGCCCCCGCGGGCCGGGCGCGGAGCGGCCTCTCGCGCTCGGCGGGCCTCCTGCTCGCGCTCGGCGCCCTCGTCCTCGCGTGCCTCGCGAGCATCGCCATCGGCTCCCGCGACATCCCGCTCGGCGCCGTCGTCGACGCGCTCGCCGGCCGGCCGCGCGATGCCGCCGAGCTCGTCGTGATCCTCGACCTCCGCGTCCCGCGCACCCTCGTCGGCCTCGCCGCGGGCCTCGCGCTGGGCGTCGCCGGCGCGCTGATCCAGGCCGTCACGCGGAACCCGCTGGCCGACCCCGGGATCCTCGGCGTCACCGCCGGATCGGCCTTCGCGGTCGCCATCGCGACGGGCGTCCTCGGTGTGACCGCCGTGAGCGGTTACCTCTGGTTCTCCTTCGCCGGGGCGTTCCTGGCCGCCGTCGTGGTCTACGTCGTGGGATCCGCGGGGCGCGGCGGCGGGGACCCGGTGCGCCTCACGCTGGCCGGCGTCGCCCTCGGCGCGGTGCTCGCCGGCATCACCTCGGGCCTCCTGCTCGCCGACCCGCAGGGCTTCAGCGCGATGCGCGCCTGGGAGTCGGGCTCTCTGCAGGACCGCGGCTGGGACGCGCTGCTGCCGGTCGCACCGTTCCTCGGCGCGGGCGTGCTCCTCGCCGCGCTCATCGCCCGGAGCCTCGACGCGGTCGCGCTCGGCGACGACCTCGCGCGGTCCCTCGGGGCGAACGTCGTGGTGGTCCGGACGGTCGCGGTCGTCGCCGTGACCCTGCTCGCGGGCGGGGCGACGGCCATGGCCGGCCCGATCGCGTTCGTGGGCCTGATGATCCCGCACATCGCCCGCTGGATCGTCGGGCCCGACCAGCGCTGGATCCTCGCGTACACGATCGTGCTCGCGCCCGTGCTGCTGCTCGCCGCCGACGTCGTGGGCCGGATCGTGCTGCGTCCTGCCGAGCTGCCCGCCGGCATCGTGACGGCGGTGCTCGGGGCGCCCGTGCTGATCCTGCTCGTGCGCCGACAGAGGGCGTCGGGGCTGTGAGCGCGCCCGCCCGCGCAGGCCGCCGTCCCGCGACAGCGCCCGTGAGGATCCCCGGCACCGTGCGCCTCCCCGTCATCGGCACGCGGCTGCGGCGCCGCGAGGTGCTCGTGGGCGCGGCGCTCGCCGTCGCCATCACGGCCCTCGCGCTCGTGGCGCTCGGCACGGGCGACTACCCGCTCACGGTGCCCGAGGTGATCCGCGCGATCGCCCTGCCCGACGGCTCGTTCGCCACCACGATCGTCACGGAGTGGCGCCTCCCGCGCGTGCTCGCGGCCATCGCGTTCGGCGCGGCGCTCGGGGTCGCGGGCGCCGTCTTCCAGTCCCTCACGCGCAACCCGCTCGGGTCGCCCGACGTCATCGGCTTCTCGACCGGCTCCTACACGGGTGCCCTCCTCGTCACCACGGTGGCGGGCGCGTCCTTCCTCCCCACCGCGGTCGGCGCGCTCGCGGGCGGCCTCGGCACCGCGCTCGTCGTGTACCTGCTCGCGTACCGCGGCGGCGTGCAGGGGTTCCGGCTGATCATCACGGGCATCGCGGTCACGGCCGTCCTGCACGGGGTGAACACGTTCCTGCTGCTGCGGGCCGGCACGGAGGTGGCGATGGCGGCGTCGATCTGGGGCGCCGGATCCCTCGCCCTCGTCGGCTGGGACCAGGCCCTCCCCGCGTTCGTCGCGCTCCTCGTGCTCGCGCCCGCGATCCTGCTGCTCTCGGCGCCGCTCCGCCAGCTCGAGCTCGGCGACGACGCGGCCCGCGCCCACGGCGTGCGGGCCGAGCCGACGCGGCTGGCGCTGCTGATCCTCGGGGTCGCCCTCACCGCCGTCGTGACGGCCGCCGCCGGGCCGATCGCGTTCGTCGCGCTCGCGGCCCCGCAGATCGCCCGCCGCCTCACCCGCAGCGCCGGCCTGCCGCTCGTGCCGGCCGCGCTCACGGGCGGCCTGCTGCTCCTCGCCGCCGACTCCGTCGCCCAGCACGCGCTGCCGGGGACGGTGCCCGTGGGGATCGTCACGGTCGTGGTGGGCGGCGTCTACCTGATCGCGCTGCTGATCCGCGAGGCGGGCCGCCGTGCCTGACGCCGCCGCCCCCGACCCGATGGGAGGTCCCCCCGTGGACGACACCGCATCCGCCGCGCCCGCGGTGCCCGCCCCGCCCGCCACGAGCGGCCCGCCCGCCCGGCTCCGCGCCGAGGGCGTCACGCTCTCCTACGACCGCCGGGTGATCTCCGAGGGCCTCGACGTCGCCGTGCCCGACCGCTCGTTCACCGTCATCGTCGGCCCGAACGCGTGCGGCAAGTCGACCCTGCTCCGCGCGCTGTCGCGCCTCCTCGCGCCGACCGCGGGCGGCGTGCTCCTCGACGACCGGCCCCTCGCGTCCTACCGGGCGAAGGAGGCCGCGCGCATCGTGGGCCTCCTCCCGCAGAGCGCCATCGCGCCCGAGGGGATCACGGTGGCCGACCTCGTGGCGCGCGGCCGGTTCCCGCACCAGAACCTCATCCGCCAGTGGACGTCGACCGACGAGGACGCCGTGCAGGAGGCGATGGCCGCGACGGGCGTCGCCGACCTCGCCGCCCGCCACGTCGACGAGCTCTCCGGCGGCCAGCGCCAGCGGGTGTGGGTCGCGATGGCGCTCGCCCAGCAGACGCCCGTGCTGCTGCTCGACGAGCCGACGACGTTCCTCGACATCGCGCACCAGATCGAGCTGCTCGACCTCCTGGCCGACCTGCACCGGGACGGCAGCACCATCGTCGCCGTGCTGCACGACCTGAACCACGCGGCCCGCTACGCCGACCACCTCATCGTGATGAAGGAGGGCCGCGTGGTCGCCTCGGGCGCCCCGGGCGCCATCGTCACCGCGGAGCTCGTCGAGGAGGTCTTCGGCCTCCCGTGCCTCGTGATCGACGACCCCGTCTCGCACACGCCGCTCATCGTGCCGCGCGGCGGCCGCTGGGCCTGAGCGCGGGTCAGGCGTCGGCGGGCGCCGGGCTGATCGCGACCATCCAGTCGATGCCGTAGCGGTCCGTGCACATGCCGAAGCGGTCGCCCCAGGGCGCCACGTCGAGCGGCAGCACGACCGTCCCGTCGGCCGTCAGCGCGTCCCACCAGCTCCGCAGCACGGCCTCGTCGTCGCCCGACAGGGAGAGGGTGACGGCGGATCCGCTCGGCACGCCCATGGACGCCGGGGTGTCCGACGCCATGAGCGTGAAGCCCGCGGACGACGTGAGCTGCCCGTGCATGACCTTGTCGGCCTCGGCGGGATCCTGGCTCATCCCGCCCTCGCCGAAGGTCGTCGTCTCGACCTCGCCGCCGAAGACGTCCTGGTAGAAGCGGAGGGCCTCGGCGGCCTGGTCGCGGAAGGACAGGTACGGGTTCATGGTGGCGGACATGCGGGCGCTCCTCGGGTGACGGATCCCCGCGGTCGCAGCGACCCTCTTGCGTCCCGATCCTGGCCCGGTCCCCGCCGCTCCGCACCCTGACACCGGGTGAGGGTGCCGGGAGCGGCTAGAGGCCCTGGATCCGCACGCCCGCCGTGTCGCCGACGCTCACGCGCCAGCTCACGCTGAACGGCACGTCCTCGTCGAGCTCCGTGACGCTCCCGTCGTAGAGGGAGCGGACGGGGACGCGGATGTGCGCCGTGCCCACGGTGGACGGCACCACCCAGTCGAGGTCGGCCGGGTCGTCGCTCGCCGGCGTCAGCGAGATCCGCGGCATCGCGGTCATGCTCCACGTGGGCGGCGCGGTGATCCGGTCGCGGATCGTCTTCCCGAACGGGCAGCCCGACGGGTACAGCACCGACTGCGTCGTGCACGCGGTGAGGTACGCCTCGACCTCCGACTGCACCGACGCGACGAGCTCGTCCGTGGGCACCGCGTCCACGCGCGCGGGCACGACGCTCCCCGGCTCCGTGACCTGGACCTCGACGTCCTCCGCCTGCAGGTGCTCGGACGCGTGGTCGAGCGCGAGCGCCGAGGGCGCGAGCACGAGGTACGTGGATCCAGCGCCCTCGGCGGCCGCGCCCCCGGGCGTCGCCTGGACCGCCAGCCCGTTCGCGGTGAAGGCGGACGCGTGCCGCAGCTCGAGGTCGACCGCCGCGACGGGGCTCGTCGCGAACTCCCACCGCGCGAACAGGCCGAGCGCGGCCGGCCGCTCGCGCACGCGGAAGGCGGTGGATCCGGGCCCCGACGGCAGCGTGTACGCGTACGTGACCGTGCGCTCGCCGCCGCCCGCGGGCTCGTCGGAGACCAGCTCCACGTCCGCGAGGCCGGGCAGGGCTCGGGCGTCGAGGAGCGCGCGGCTGCCCGCGTCCGGCAGCACGACGCCGGGCGTCGCGAGCGCGTCGCGGCTGTCCTCGCGGGCGAGCGCGTCGAGGTAGGAGCGCACGAAGCCGTGGGCGCTGAAGGTGCCCTGGTTGAGCGACGCGACGGTGCCGAGGAACGCCCCGAGGAGGAGCGCCGCGAGCAGGGACCACACGACGACCGCCCGACGCAGCTCGCCGCGCACGTCGACGGCGGGGCTCGGCATGCGGATCATCCTACGGGCGGGGCATCGGGGCCCTCGCGGGCCGGACGCCGGGGTAGATTCGAGTGCGCATCCGCGCGGTGCCCCGCGCCGCCGATCCGCGCATCCTCCCGTCCCCGACCCGCCAGGAGCCCCGCGTGAGCACGGTCCCCCTCTCCCCGGAGCAGGCCGCCGTCTTCCAGGCCATCGAGGGCACGCGCGACCACATCTTCGTCACCGGCCGCGCCGGCACCGGCAAGTCGACCCTCCTCACTCACCTGTCGTGGAACACCGAGAAGCAGATCGTCATCTGCGCGCCCACGGGCGTCGCCGCGCTGAACGTCGGCGGCCAGACCATCCACTCGCTGTTCAAGCTGCCCATCGGGGTCATCGCGGACGAGGAGATCGAGCAGACGGGCGAGCTGCGGAAGCTCCTCAACACCATCGACACGCTCGTGATCGACGAGGTGTCCATGGTCAACGCCGACCTCGTGGACGCCATCGACCGCAGCCTGCGCCAGGCCCGCCACAAGAAGGACGTGCCGTTCGGCGGCGTGCAGGTCGTGCTGTTCGGGGATCCGTACCAGCTGGCCCCCGTCCCCGGCGACGGCGACGAGCGCGCCTACTTCGCCGACCGCTACCGCTCCATGTGGTTCTTCGACGCCAAGGTGTGGGAGGAGGCGCAGCTGCGGATCTACGAGCTCACCGAGATCCACCGGCAGCACGAGGAGGCGTTCAAGGAGATGCTGAACGCCGTGCGCCACGGGCGGGTCACGGCCGAGATCGCGGGCGTCCTCAACGCCGCGGGCGCGCGCCCGGCGCCCACCGACGGCGCCATCACGCTGGCCACGCGCAACGACACCGTCAACCGGATCAACGCGGAGGCCCTGAAGCGCCTGCCCGGTCGCTCGCTCACCGCCACCGCCGACGTCACGGGCGACTTCGGCGGCCGCACCTACCCGGCCGACGAGAAGCTCGACCTCAAGATCGGCGCGCAGGTCATGTTCCTCCGCAACGACGTCGACCAGCGCTGGGTGAACGGATCCGTCGGCGTCGTCACCCGCATCGACACGAACGTGTACGTGGAGCTCGACGGCGTCGTGCACGAGGTCGAGCCGGTCACGTGGGAGAAGCACAAGTACTCGTACTCGCCCACGACGAAGCAGCTGCGGCGCGACGTCGTGGCGGACTTCACGCAGTTCCCGCTGCGGCTGGCGTGGGCGGTCACCATCCACAAGTCGCAGGGCAAGACCTACGAGCGGGCCATCGTCGACCTCGGCGCGCGCGTGTTCAGCCCGGGTCAGACGTACGTGGCGCTCAGCCGGATCACCGACATCGGCGGCTTGTACCTCACCCGGCCGCTGCGTCCGGGCGACATCATCGTCGACGAGAACGTGCGGCGCTTCATGAGCGAGGCGACGCGGATCCGCGTGACGCCGGCGGTCGCGCCCGCGGGCTGACCTGTCGGTCGTCGCTGCGGGCTTACCCGGAGGTCGTCACCGCGCGGCGCTAGAGGGCGGCCCGGCTCGGGCCCGAGGGCGCCCGGATCAGTGCCCGGAGTGCTCGCCCTGGATGCCGTCGAGGTCGACGGAGCTGTGCTGGCCGTGCGGCACGGCGAACTCGCCGGCGCGTGTGAGGGAGAGGGCGGGGGTGACGAGGCCGGCGACGACGAACGCGCCGACGAGCACGCCCGCGAGGTAGCGGCCGCCCGTGGCCTCCGGCTCGGGGGCGGCGGGGCGGGCGACGGCCACGACGGCGGGAGCGGCGGCGGTCGCGGCGGCCGGACGCGCGGCGCCGGATCCGAGGAGCGCGGCCTCGGCCGGGAGGTCGGCCTCGACGGCGGTGCACACGGCCTCAGCCTCGACCTCGGCGCGGGAGCGGAGGTGACGGCCGACGACCGCGGCGACCGCGAGGTCGAGCAGGGTCGCGGCGAGCATGGGGATCGCGGGCAGGTCGCTCGTGATCCCGGGGGCGGACATGACGACCGCGGCGGTGACGAGGAGCGCCCAGCCGGCGACCGGGACGAGCGCGCCCACGACGGCCCACGCGGGGACGGGGAGGCGGTCGGAGCGGAGGACCGCGACGGCCCACGCGCCCTCGGCGAGGCCGATGACGAGGAGGGCCACCATGGCCGCGGGCGGGGATCCCGCGCCGACGGCCAGGTGGATGAGCGCGGCGCCCAGGGCGGCGAGGGCCAGCCAGTGGCGGATGAGCAGTGACACGTGCTGGTCCCTTCGTCGTCCCGGGCGCCGCGGTGGTGCGGTGCTGCGTGCTGGTGGTGCTGACGTGCGGTGATGCGGAGACGCGCCCGGTGCAGCGGCGCGACGGGTGGTGCCGGGTGTCGCCTAGGCGGCGCGGGTGGCGCGGTTGCGCACGCCCTTCTCGGCGCCTAGGCCCACGATCAGCAGCACGACGGCGGAGCCGAGGTGCAGGAAGTGGTCCGCGGTGTTGAGCGCGAGGATGTTGAAGTCGGTGTTCACGAGGAAGAAGCCGACGATGCCGAGCGCGAGGTACGCGAACCCGACGACCGAGTTCACGGCCTTGGCCGCGGCGACGCTCGAGAGGCCGCCGATGAGGAGCGCGGCGCCGATGAGCAGGTGGGCCACGTTGTGGAACGGGTTCACCATGAAGATGCCGAGCAGCAGGCCGCCGTCGGAGGAGAAGAATCCCCCGCTCTGCGGCGGGAACAGGAAGCCGAGAAGGCCGACGAGGACATAGACGGCGCCGAAGACGGTGCCGAGCAGGCGGTTCGGGGACGAGCTCATGGTGGTGCCTCCACAGGTAGGGAAGAGCCGGGGAGTTCCCAGGCTCCTTACATTCGTACCGCTTACGGGTGCGGTTTGGTGCGGATCGGGTGATGGATGGTCACGCGTTTCCCAGGTGCTCGGCGAGGAAGGCCTCCGTGCGCCGGTAGGCGAGGGCCGCGGCGTCGGGATCCAGCCGGTCGCGGAGGCTCGCGTTGGGGAACACGGGGAGCGTGCCGGGGTAGGTGTGGGCGGTCACCGGGGTGCCGTGCTCGCGCAGCCGGCCGATGAAGGCCTCGGGGCGCTGGTCGTCGATCCACTCGTCGTGCTCGGCGAGGTGGAGGAGCACCGCGCACGGGATGACGCCGTGCTCCTGCGGGCCGAGGCTCGCGCAGTAGGCGACCACGGCGTCCGCGCCGCCGTCCTGCGCCTCGAGGAGCGCGAGCCAGCCGCCGGGCGCGAAGCCCACGAGGCCCACGCGCTCGGATCCGCGTGCGCGGGCCGAGTCGATGCCGTCGCGGATCGTGCCGAGGGCGAATCCGACGTCGAGCTGCGCGGCGAGGCCCGCCGCGAGGCCGTCGTCGAGGGTGGCGCGGCCGTCGTAGAGGTCCGGGACGAGCACGTGGAAGCCGGCGCGCGCGAGGGCGAGCGCGTACTGGTCGAGCCAGGGGAGGCGGCCGTGGTCGTCGTGCACGACGACGACCACGGGGTGGCCGGGCTCGCCGAACTCGAGGGTCACGCCGGGATGCGGCAGGTCGACGATCTCGGGCATGGGGAGAACCTATCGTCGGGCTGTCACGTGCCGCGCCGTGGAGGAGGATCGAGGCATGGGATACCGCTACCGGCTCGCCGCCGCCACGACCGCCATCGTCCTCGCCGCCGGGCTCGCCGGGTGCTCGACGCCGCCCCGCACGCCCGAGGACGCCGCCCGCGCGAGCGCCGACGCGGCCGCGCCCGCGGAGACGGAGTCCCAGGGCTGGAACCGCGCCGACCTGTCCTTCGCCGAGGAGATGGGCGACCAGGCGGCCGGATCCGTGGAGCTGGCCGAGGCCGCCCTCCAGGTGCAGGACCTGCCGCAGGAGGCGGAGGAGCTCGCCGTGCAGATCCGCGACGAGCAGGGACCGCAGGCGCGCGCGCTCGCGGAGCTCGCCGAGGGGTGGGCCGCCGAGGAGGGCGGATCCGGCGCGAACGGCACCGAGGACCGCGAGGAGGCGGGCGGCGTCAGCGCCGGCAGCGGCGAGGAGGGCGGCAGCGGGGCCGCCGGTGAGGGCGGCACCGGCGCCGCGTCGGGCGCCGACAGCGGCACCGGCAGCGACGACGGGACCGGGGTCGAGGGCGGATCCGGATCCCGCGCCGATACCGAGGAGATGAGCGACGCCGCCTTCGACTCCGAGCTGGCCGCACTGCGCGCCGCCACGGGCGCGGACGCCGCCCGGCTCTTCCTGCAGGGCATGATCGCGAGGCACCAGGCTGCGATCGAGATGGCCGACGGGGAGTCCCAGCTCGGCACGTCCACCGAGGCGATCGAGCTCGCCGAAGCCATGTCGTCATCGCAGGGCACGCAGCTCACCGGGATGCGCGCGCTGCTGGCGTCGTACGGGGGCTGATCCCGAGCGTGACGGAGGGCCCGGCGCGGATCGCGTCGGGCCCTCCGTCGTGCGGGGACCGCGGTGGGTCGGGGTCGGTCCGGCCCGCCGGGCGGTCAGCCGGCCGGGCGGAGGAACGCGGCGGCCGCGGCGGCGAGGTGCCCCGGGTCGTCGGCGCCGCACAGCTCGCGCGCCGAGTGCATCGAGAGCAGCGGGATGCCGACGTCGACCGTGCGGATCCCGAGGCGCGTGGCCGTGATGGGCCCGATGGTCGAGCCGCACGGCACCACGTTGCTGGAGACGAACTCCTGGTACGGGACGCCGGCGCGCTCGCAGGCCAGCGCCCACTCGCGCGCGCCGAGGCCGTCGGTGGCGTAGCGCTGGTTCGCGTTGATCTTGAGGAGCGGCCCGCCGTTCGGCACCGGCCGGTTGGCCGGGTCGTGGCGGTCCCCGTAGTTCGGGTGGACGGCGTGGCCGGCGTCCGCGGAGAGGCACCAGGACGCGGCGAACGCGCGGCGGCGCTCCTCCGACGAGGCGCCGAGGCCGGCGGAGACGCGGCCGAGGACGTCCTCGAGGATCGGACCGGCGGCGCCCGAGGCGGTCGCGGATCCGACCTCCTCGTGGTCGAAGGCGGCGAGCACCGCGACGGGCGCGTCGGGGTGGTCCTCGACCGCCTCCGCCAGCTCGAGCAGGGCGGCGAGGCCCGCGTGCACGGAGCTCAGGTTGTCCATGCGGCCGGCGGCGAACAGCTCGCCGTCGAGGCCGAGGGATCCGGGGGCCTGCGTGTCGGCGACGCCCACGTCGTAGCCGAGCACGTCGTCGGCCGTCACGCCCGCGAGGCCGGCCAGGTGCCCGAGCACGTCGGCGTCCGCGGGGGAGCCGACGCCGAGGACCGGCGACATGTGCCGCTGCGGATCCAGCCGGAGGCCCTCCGTGTTCACCCCGCGGTCGAGGTGCACGGCGAGCTGCGGGAAGCGCAGCAGCGGACCCGTGCGGACGAGGTGGCGGCGGCCGTCGCGCGTGACGAGGCGGCCGGCGAGCTCGAGGTCGCGGTCGAGCCAGGAGTTGAGGAGCGGGCCTCCGTAGACCTCCACGCCGGCCTGCACCCAGCCGTCGGATCCGATGGTGGGCTTCGGCTTGAGCTTGAAGCCCGGGGAGTCGGTGTGGCCGCCGAGCACGCGGAAGGGCGTGGTGGCGTGGGCGCCGGCGGGCTGGATCCACGCGAGGAGCGCGCCGTCGCGCACGATGAGGCGGCGGCCCGGGCCGGTGGGCCAGGCGTCGCGCTCGTCGAGCCGGGTGAAGCCGGCGGCCTCGAGCCGGCGCGCGCCCTCCTCGGCGGCGTGGAACGAGGAGGGGGAGGCCTGGATGAAGCGGCCGAGGTCCGCGAGGTGCGCGCGACGGTCCGCCGGCATCAGTAGCCGCTCGATCCGAGCGCGCCGTTCTCCGGCGTCTGCACGGGGCCCGCGAGCACGACGGCGCTGCCCGAGACGCCGAGGCGGGTGGCGCCGGCCTCGATCATCTGCACCGCGGTCTCGTACGTGCGGATGCCGCCGGACGCCTTGACGCCGGCCCGGCCGTCCACGGTGCGGCTCATCAGCTCGACCGCGTGGACGGTGGCGCCGCCCGTGGGGTGGAAGCCCGTGGAGGTCTTCACGAAGTCGGCGCCGGCGGCGACGGCGGCGCGGCAGACGGCGACGATCTGGTCGTCGTCGAGGGCGGCGGACTCGATGATCACCTTGAGCACGCCCGGCGCCGGCACGGCCTCGCGCACGGCGCGGATGTCAGCCTCGACGTCGTCGAAGCGGCCCTCGCGGGCGGCGCCCACGTCGATGACCATGTCGACCTCGTCGGCGCCCTGGCGCATGGAGAGCGCGGCCTCGGCGGCCTTGACCTCGCTCTGGTGCTTCCCGCTGGGGAAGCCGCAGACGACGGCGACCTTCAGGTCGGCGCCCGCGGGCAGCTCGAGCGGCAGCATCGACGGGGAGACGCACACCGAGTAGGTGCCGAGCTCCACGGCCTCCGCGACGAGCGCGGCGACCTCGTCGCGCGTGGCCTCGGGCTTCAGGAGCGTGTGGTCGATGATGCGGGCGATCGCGGCGGTGTCGGTCGCGGGCGTGGACGGGCTGGTGCTCATGCGGGATTCCTCACGTCGTGCGGGACCTCGATCCTACGGCGGGGGCGCGGATCGGCCCGGCCGGACGGGGGGCAGCCGCCGGGATCGCGTGGGTAGCGTTCGGCGTGTGATGTCCGACGGCACGACCACCGCGCTCCTGCACGTGGCCCTCGCGGCCCTGGCCGTGGGGCTCGTGCTCCAGGTGATCGGCGCGGTGAAGGGACTGCGCGCCCACGGCGCCGGGAAGGTCGGGCTCTTCCACCCGACCATCCGGCCGTGGACGCTGGCGTCGCTCGGCGCGATCTCGGTCAGCGTGCTCTGCTGCCTGCCCATCGTCTGGAGCTGACGGCGCGGGTCGCGGGGCGACCTCCGCGGATCAGGAGTAGTCGGCGCCCGGGATGCCGACGGGACGGTAGACGTAGCCGTCGGCGTCGGGGTCGATCTCCCAGACCAGCTCCTCCTCGCTCAGCGAGGTGGCGCGCGTGAAGCTCTTCACGGGCTGGCCGTTGAGGAACTCGACCTCGGTCTCCTCCGTGCCGTCGGGGCCGACCAGCTGTGCGGTGTACGTGGAATCAGTCATGCTCCGACCCTACGACCGTCGGGGCGCGGCGACCGGGCCCGGCCGGGATCCCCAGCGGATGCCCGAGCGCGACCGCCTGGGGAGGGGGCGCCTGGCCTACGCCTCGAGCTCCACGAGCACGCGCGGCAGCTCCAGGAGCAGCTCGCTCGCGAGGTAGCCGAGCGGGCCGACCTGCACGGCCAGGCGGTCGCCCGCGGCCGCGTGGGCGTGCGTCGCCCAGACCGCGGCCTGGGCGGGATCCGCGCCCCGGGCGCAGAGGCCGGCCACCGCACCGCCGAGGACGTCCCCGGATCCGGACGTGCCGAGACCGCTGCCGCCCGCGCCGATGGTCCACGCCCGGCCGTCGGGCGCGGCCACCACGCCGCCCATCGACACCACCGCCGCGTACCCGCGGGCGATCTCCCGGGCGTCGGCCACGGCGTCGTCGCCCGCCTCGCGCCCGAGCAGCCTCTCCGCCTCCGAGGAGTTCGGGGTGAGCACGAGCCGCCCGGCCAGGTGCCCGGCGGACTCCCGGCACGCCGGCAGCACGCCGAGCGCGAAGGCGTCGAGGACCACGACGGCGTCGTCGGGCACCAGCGTCGCGAGCAGGCGCACCATGCGCTCGGCCTCGTCCGCGTCGTCGAGCCCGGGGCCGACGAGGACGGCGTCGGCGGAGGCGATGTCGTCCCCGGCCGCGCGGATCCCCGCCCCGCGCACGTGCCCGCCGTCCGTCTCCTCGAGCGGCACGACGCCGCTCTCCGGCACGGCGACGGCGACCTGCGTGGCGACGGACGCGCCGACCGCGAGCGTCAGCCGGCCGGCCCCGACCCGCAGCGCCGCGAGCCCGGAGATCATGGCCGCGCCGGGGGAGCGGAGGGCCCCGCCGACGACCACGACCTGGCCGCGACCGTACTTGGACCCCGTCGCCGCGGGCAGCGCCCAGTCGCGGAGCGCCGCCGGCGTCACGACCTCGGGGGGCGCGTCGGCCGGGTTCTCAGCGGCCTCGGTCATCGGGTTCTCCTCCGTGCTCGGTGACGGGCGCGCCCTGCCCGTCGAGGTGATCCGTGGCCGAGAAGGTCCGGAGGGTCCACGGGCCGCGCGGGGCGGACCGCTCGAGGATCGTGACGGACGCGTTCGCCACGGTGTGCTGCGTCTGGAAGGCCAGCAGCTCCGCCTCGGTGAGCCCGAGGCCGACGTAGAGGAAGAGCATCACGACGGCGTCGTGGGTGACGATCAGGGCGCGGCCGTCGGCGGATCCGACCTCGGGGTCCTGCAGGAAGGAGCGGATGCGCAGCGCGACGTCCGCCCACGACTCCCCGCCCGGGGGCCGGTACGAGAGCTTCCCGAGCCAGCGGCGTCGGTCGTCCTCGTCGGGGTGGCGCGCGGCGACGCCGCGGGAGGTGAGGAGGTCGAGGATCCCGAGCTCGCGGTCGCGCAGGCGCTCGTCCGCCCGGATCTCCGCGGCGATGCCCGCCTCGGCCAGGGCGACCGCCGCCGTGCTCCGCGCCCGCAGGTAGTGCGACGACCACACGGCCGTCGGCACGTCCGACCGGCTCGCGAACCAGCGGCCGAGCGCGCGCGCCTGGGTCTTCCCGGTGTCGGACAGCGGCACGTCCGGATCCCGGTGGTCGACGTGGATGACCTCCGCGCCCTCGCGGTCGGCCCGGCTCGCGGCCACGTTCGCCGTGCTCTCGCCGTGCCGCACGAGCCAGAGCTCGGTGAGGCCGGTCACGAGGCGCCGGCCGAGCGCGCGGCGGACACGGCCGCGCGGATCCCGTTCCGCCAGGGCGCGCCGTGCCCCGGCAGGACGATGCGCGCGTCCGTCTCCTCGAGCGCGGCCAGCGAGCGGAGCGCCCGGCCGCTGTCGGCGGTGGCGGCGCCCGCGACGATGCGGCAGCCGGTCCGTCCCGTGTAGGGGTCGAGCGTCACGAGCGCGTCGCCGGTGATGAGCGCGTCGCGGTCGGGGAGGTGGAGCGCGACGTGGCCGTCGGTGTGGCCGGGGGTGGGGATCGCGACGGGCCGGCCGGGCACGTCGAGCGGACCGGCGACGATGTCGGTCACGGCCTCGACGCCCTCGACGCGCAGCGCGCCGGCGGCCGCCATCGCGGCGACCACGGGGATCGCCTTCCCGTAGCGGAGCGGGTAGACGAAGGGCGTGCGCTCGCGGCGGTACGAGTAGGGGTGGCGGGCGATCGGCGCGTCGTCCGGGTGCACGTGCACCGGGACGCCGAGCTCGCGGGCGGCGCGCGCGGCGGATCCGACGTGGTCGAAGTGCCCGTGCGTGAGCACCACGGCGCGCACGTCGTCCGGCGTGCGGCCGATGGCCCGGAGCGCGCGGAGCAGGTGCGGCCACGTGTCGGGGAACGCCGTGTCGACGAGGGTGACGCCGTCGTCGCCCTCGATCAGGTACAGGTTCACGTAGGCGTGCGCGAGCAGGTGGACGCCCGGGGCCACGTCGCGCGTGAGCACGGGGGAGGCGGGGTGGGGTGGGGTGCCGGTGCGGATCATGCGGTCCTCTCGCTCGGGGGCCCGGGTCCGTGCGGACGCGGGTCGGCGGCCGGCCCCGTGAGGGCCGGCCGCCGGGTCATGCGACGGGGATCACTCGGGGGTGACGGCGTCCTTCACGGCGCCGGCCGCCTTCTTCAGGATGCCCGGCTCCTTGGGCGGGATGGTGCCGTGGAGCAGCGGGTTGCCGACGGGGGGCGGCGGCATCGGCACGGTGGTGGTGGGGCCGTCGTGGTACGTGAACGTGCCCTTGCCGTCCGGCGTCGGGCCCGACGCCCAGGACCCCTCGGCGGCCGCGGGGCCGTTCGAGAAGTTGAGGTACTGGTACGAGACCTCGCGGTCCTCCAGCTCGATCGGGAAGTCGCTCGGGACCGGCAGGTCCTCCGTGCCCTCCGCGCGGAGCTCGGCGATGGCCGCGGTCCACTGGTTCTGATGCATGGTGTCGCGCGCGAGGAGGAAGGAGAGGAGGTCCTTCACGCCGTGGTCGTCGGTCATGTGGTACAGCCGGGCCACCTGGAGGCGCCCCTGCATCTCGGCGTTGGCGTTGGCGGTGAAGTCGGCCAGCAGGTTGCCGCTGCAGGTGACGTAGGAGCCCTGCCACGGGTTGCCGTTGCTGTCGACGGGGCGCGCGCCGGCGCCCGCGACGATGGCGTGCTGGATGTCCATGCCGCCGATGACCGCCGCGAGGGTCGGGTCCTTCATCGCGTCCTCGGTCGCCTCGACGGGCGCGGTCTCGAGCAGCTTCGCGATCATGATGGCGAGCATCTCGACGTGGCCGAACTCCTCGGCGCCGATGCCGTAGAGCATGTCGCGGTACTTGCCCGGGAGCTTCGAGTTCCAGGACTGGAAGCCGTACTGCATGGCCACGGAGATCTCGCCGTACTGGCCGCCGAGCACCTCCTGGAGGTGGCGGGCGTAGATGGGGTCGGGCTTGTCGGGGGATGCGTTGTGCTGCAGCTCCTGCTTGTGGAAGAACATCCAGTACCTCTCATCGTCGACGCGGTCCGGAGCGACCGCGGCTCTCCGTCGAGCGTTCGCCGTGGCCCCGAGGACCGCCTACCCCCTTGACAGACGGCCGCGGATCGTCCCGGGCGCGTCGACGGCGGCCCGTCCGTGGCCGTCTTGACCGCCTGTCGAGGCCCCGCGTCGCGTCCTCCCCCGCCGCATCCACTACCACATGCGGATCCGCCTTCCGGACGACGCGCTCCCGGGCGGCAACGCTGGCATAGTGGGTGGGCACGGCCGAAGCTCAGCGCCGCTCTCTGGCCCCCTCTCCGTCGGCGCGGGGCCCGAGAGCTCACGAGGGGGACACGGGATCGATCATGGGCACGTTCAAGTACGACTCGACGCTGACGGCGGAGTTCGACGACCGTCTGCTGGCGCACCTCCAACTCGTCATCGGCGCCAAGCTCCGGCGCGGGGAGAACTTCTACTTCTCCTGGCGCGACGACGTGGAGGTCGGCGACGGGCGCACCACCATCTGGATGCACAACTCGCTGCCGCTGGTGTTCAAGTACCACGGCAGCCGCGTGCCGCCCATCAACCGCAAGTGGGTGGACGCCCTCATGACCACGGCGAACAGCCCCGGCGGCCTCCTCATCATGCGCGAGCCCCCCGAGGACGAGCCCCGCGACGACGCGCGCTGACGCACCTCCGCGGAGCGCCGAACAGGTCCCCCATCGGGGGCTAGACCCACCAGCCTTACGCTGTCAACCCCCGGCAGGGCATTGGAGCGCAGCGGTCGCTGCTGTCATCGTGGTCCCGGGTCACGCGGGGTGCGGCGCCCGGGGAGAAGGACGCGATGCAGGACACCGACGCCGACGGCATGGGCGATCTGGTCCAGTCATCCGCGAGCGAGGAGCTCCCCGCGTGCGAGCGGGCCCACGTCCGCAGCGCCACCGAGCAGGCGCGGTTCGTGGCCGGCTACTTCGGCTGGTCGATCACCGGCGACGCGATCCGCGGCCACGAGGACGCGGTCGCCCTATACATCGAGGACCTCGCCGCCGCCCTCGGCGAGCTCGGCTGGATCTCCCCCGGGGCCATCCACTGGGACCGCCTGCCCTTCGGCGAGGACGAGGCCGCCGAGGCCCTCCGCGTCGTGCAGCGCGCCCACGGCTGGGACGTCTGACCGCTTCGCCGTGCATCCGCCGGGAGCGGCGTCAACCCCCTGGGCATTTCCCCACCCGTGGACGACACTCTGAGCACGAGGCCGTGGCGGGCTCGGGCGCTTGAGGGTTGTCGAGAGTCCTCCTATGCAGTCAGGACCGCCGGTGAAGGCCCCCAGATCCGCCCCGCGCGGTCGTGTCGTGGACGACCGACGATCGGGGCGGATCGTCTGCGCGGGCCCCGTGCCTCCGTCGCCGCCGGCCGCGCTCGCCGCGCCCGGGAGTCGCCGCTGGCTGGACGGCGCCTGTCCTCCGCTTGGCGGACAGCGCCGGAGGGCGTTGTCTGGATGAGCGCCAGCCCCACGAGGGCGCGGCGCCCCCGAGACGAAGGAGCAGCATGAAGGCACTCACCTGGCAGGGCATCCACGACGTGGAGGTCAAGGACGTCGAGGACCCCCGCATCGAGCACGACACCGACGCCGTGATCCGCATCACGTCCACCGCGATCTGCGGATCCGACCTCCACCTCTACGAGGTCTTCGGCCCGTTCCTCGACAAGGACGACGTGCTCGGCCACGAGAACATGGGTGTCGTCGAGGAGGTCGGCAGCGCCGTCACGAAGCTCAAGGTCGGCGACCGCGTCGTCGTCCCGTTCGTCATCGCCTGCCACGACTGCTTCATGTGCGACCGCGGCCTGTTCACCCAGTGCGAGACCACGCAGGTGCGCTCGATGGGCAGCGGTGCCGCGCTCTACGGCTTCAGCCAGCTGTACGGATCCATCCCCGGCGGCCAGGCCGAGCGCCTCCGCATGCCGCTGGCCGACGCCAACGCTATCGTCGTCGACGGCGAGCTGCCGGACGAGCGCTACCTCTTCCTCAGCGACATCCTGCCCACCGCGTGGCAGGGCGTGCAGTACGCGAACGTGCCCGAGGGCGGCACGCTCGGCGTCATGGGCCTCGGCCCGGTCGGCCAGTTCGCGGCCCGCATCGGCAAGCACCTGGGCTACCGCGTCATCGCGGTCGACCCCGTGCCCGAGCGTCGCGAGATGGCGAAGCGCCACGGCATCGAGACCCTCGACCTCACCGACGACGTGGCCGACCGGCTCCGCGCGCTCACCGACGGCCGCGGACCCGACGCCATGGTCGAGGCCGTCGGCATGGAGGCGCACGGCAGCCCCGCCGCCTCGTTCGCGCAGAAGGCTGCCGGCCTTCTGCCCGACGCCATCGCCCAGAAGGTCATGGACACCGCGAGCGTCGACCGCCTGGCCGCGCTGCACACGGCGTTCGACGCGGTCCGCCGCGGCGGCACCGTCTCCATCAGCGGTGTCTACGGCGGCGAGGCCGACCCGATGCCGATGAAGTCGCTCTTCGACAAGCAGATCGCGATCCGCATGGGCCAGTGCAACGTGCAGCACTGGATCCAGGACCTGCTGCCCCTCGTCGAGGACCCGGCCGACCCGCTCGGCGTCATGGACCTCGTCACGCACACCGTGCCCCTCAGCGAGGCCGCGCACATGTACGAGATCTTCCAGAAGAAGGAGGACGGCTGCATCAAGGTGGTGCTCAAGCCGTAGCCTCCCGGCTCGCCTGATGACGGCCGCGTCCCCTCGGGGGCGCGGCCGTCGTCGTCTGGACGGATAGGTGCCTTTCGATTTTAGTATCACGATCAAATTGGAAGGCGTTTTTTAAGCTAGGCAAGGGGCGGGAGTTTCATGCCGGAAACATATTGCGCCAGGGCAGTCATGTCTGGATATAGAGACGCCCGCGAATAGCCGAAAGTTGACTCTAGGTGCCTGCGAATTTTTGGCTTTGCGCGAGCAGTGATGCGGAATGGGAACGTTGGCGCCATGTTCTGCTTGTTGTAGCGTGGCTTTTGCTGAGGCGGAACAGTTCTCATGAGTATCGAACCAGCCGCCAGAAGATCGGCGCGTTTGAAGTACTT
The DNA here is from genome assembly GCF_052654495.1 of Clavibacter rahimiani. Classification (NCBI taxonomy): domain Bacteria; kingdom Bacillati; phylum Actinomycetota; class Actinomycetes; order Micrococcales; family Microbacteriaceae; genus Clavibacter; species Clavibacter rahimiani. The sequence goes on along the minus strand of NZ_CP199790.1, from coordinate 3,113,085 downwards.
ACTACGGCCTCCCCGGACGTGGAAATACGGAGCGGTTTTCGACGAAGTGATGGGTATGCCATCCAGTAGGAACGCTGCGTTTTGGGCCGCAATCCTAGGGTCGTAAGCGGGCGGCACCCAGAGCCTTCTTCGAGACCCGGTCCCCCAGTCAATTCCCTGACGCTCCTTAGACGTTTGAAATGTGTGCCAAAATGGCTGTCGTCCGCCCCACACAAGATCTAAGTCAATACGAGATGATGGCGAACTGGGCATGCCCTCCTTGGACAGGGGTGCCGTGGCGAAGGCCACGAGCCGACCGTCCCGATTGTCATGGATTTCGTGTTCTTCTGTGGCAAACCAGGCGGCAATATACGGATTAAACGTCACGTCAAGAAGGCGAGTCAGGCCGCCCGCATGTTGAATGCGAGCAAACGTCTCTAGAGCGGAAGTGCCGTCGAAACGCCATTGTGACCGCGCGGCATCAAGTATGAGTTCCTCTGCTGCAACCATCTGATCTTCAGAAGGAAAGGGCTGATCTCCTTCTGGTGAGTCCTCCGGCGCGAGGACACCGTTTTGATTTCGTAGCGCTCGAAACAGAGAGCTGTGAATACCCCACTCCACGCTTTGCTGACCTCGCCAAACTAGCTGCAAACTGGGGCTATTGGTAACCACATTCGCGATAAAACGATTCAGATCCGTCACGGAATCGATTATTCCTTCGTATCCCGTGAAGAAGTCCGATACCTTTTTCATATACGGGGAATAAGGACTCTGCGGCGGCTCTGGCTCAGAAAATAGTGCGGGGTTGGACAGGGGCACCAGGGTCGGCCAAGAATCGGCTAGCGCCGCAGCGAGCATCGATCCCTGTGACTCAAATACCTTTGCCATAAAGGCGCCAACGTCCAGCTTGGTCTGGGCGGACATTTGCTTCATTAGGTCACCCACCGGTGCTCCAGCATGCAAGTCAGCTACACGGGCACCCAGAGCCTTTATTTGCTCGACACTCGACACCGTCGATGCATCAGCGGGCAGTGCGATATCTCGAATCGGCGCTTTTGTCGGCGGAGTGACGGGCTCAGGCTTGCTAGGCGGATGCGGATGCGGAGAGTCAGGGTCCACGTCGGCGGTGTCATCGGCGGGCGTAGTTTGGTCCTTCATGCGATTTTGACCATTTCTGAATCCTCAAGTTCATAGCAGAACACGAGCGGTTCGGGATCGACGATCTAGCGGGCGCCGATCCGCGTGAGGATCCCGTCCATCAGCTCGGCGAGGGCGATCGACTCCGCGTGCGGCATCTCGGCGCACTCGACGGCGCCGGCGCGGATCGCGTCGCGGGCGGCGCGGAACATGGGCACGTAGCCGCGGCCCTCGATCGCGTGCTCCCGGCGCTCGGGATCCCCGTCGGCGGGCACGATCGCGAGGCCGGGGGAGGCGAGGAACAGCGGATCCACCTCGATGCGGCCGGCCGTGCCGCTGACGGTCGCGCCGAGGGGCAGCGCGGCGACGAGCGAGCAGGCGAGCGTCGCGTGGCGCCCGTCCGGCCAGCCCAGCAGGATCGCGACCTCGGTGTCGACGCCGCCCTCGATGACCGTGCCGACCGCGGCGACCGAGGAGGGCGGGCCGAACAGGCCGTGCGCGAACGCGAGCGGGTAGACCCCCATGTCGAGCAGCGTGCCGCCGCCGACCTCCGGGTCCCAGAGGCGCCCCTTCCCCTCCTCGGTCACGAAGCCGAAGGCGACGGAGATGGCCCGCGGATCCCCGATGCGGCCCTCCGCGATCGCCTCCCGCACCGCGAGGTACCCGGGCGAGAACGCCATCCACAGCGCCTCGAGGAACAGCAGTCCCTCGGCGCGGGCGATCTCGACGAGCGCGCGGGTGTCGGCGGCCGTGGTGGTGGCGGGCTTCTCGCAGACGACGTGCTTGCCGGCCCGGAGCGCGGCCTCGGCTTGCGCGCGGTGGAGCGTGTGCGGGGTGGCGACGTAGACGGCGTCCACCTCGGGGTCGGCGAGGAGCGCCTCGAGGCTGTCGTGGATCCGCGGGATGCCGCACGCCGACGCCAGCTCCTCGGAGCTCGACCGGGAGCGCGAGTGGACGGCGACGACGTCGACGCCGGGGACCCGCTGCAGGTCGGGGACGACCGAGGTCGCGATGCCCGCGGCCCCGATCACGCCGAAGCGGAGGGGGGCGGCGTCCGGGTCCTCGTGGGCGGCGGCGGGCGGCGTCATCGTCGACATGCGGCGAGCCTACGTCGTGAGAGCGCTTCCACGGAAGTGCGGCGCAGGGTTGACACGACCGAAAAGCGCCGCATATGGTCTGCCGGACGGCGTGAGAGCGCTCTTACAGCGGGAGCACCGACGCTCGACCAGGCACAAGGGAGTGACCTTCGATGAACACAGCACGAACGCGCACGGCGGCCGGCATCGCCGGAGCCGCGGTGATCGCCCTCCTCGCGACCGGATGCAGCGGCGGCTCCTCCGGCTCCGGATCCGAGGGCGAGGACATCACGCTCACCGTCACCACGTTCAACGCCATGGGGTTCGACGACCTCTACGCCGAGTACGAGAAGACGCACCCGGGCATCACCATCAAGGCCACCAACATCGACACGGGCGGCAACGCCCTCATCGACTGGCAGACCAAGCAGGCGTCCGGGGCGGGGCTCCCCGACGTGCAGGCGGTCGAGGAGGGCTGGCTGAGCAAGGTCATGCAGGTCTCCGACTCCTTCACCGACCTCCGCGACCACGGCATCGAGGACGTGAAGGACCGCTGGGTGCCCTGGAAGTACCAGCAGGCGACGGATCCCGAGGGCCGCGTCATCGGCTACGGCACCGACATCGGGCCGGAGGGCCTCTGCTACAACGCGAAGCTGTTCGGCGAGGCGGGGCTCCCCACCGAGCGCACCGAGGTCGCCGCGCTGTTCGGCGGCGAGGACGCCACCTGGGACCAGTACTTCGAGGTCGGGAAGCAATACCACGAGAAGACCGGCAAGGCCTTCTACGACCAGTCCGGCTTCATCTGGAACGCCATGGTCAACCAGCAGCCCGAGGGCTACTACACGAAGGACGGGAAGCTCAACGTCGAGGGCAACGCCGACCTCGAGGCCCTCTGGGGCAAGGTCGCCGACGGCGCCGAGGCCGGCCTCTCCGACGCGCAGACCGCGTGGGACTGGGGCGGCGGCAAGGCGTTCACCGACGGGTCCTTCGCGACGTTCGTCTGCCCCGCGTGGATGCTCGGCGTCGTCAAGGGCCAGACCGAGTCCGCGGGCGGCGACGCCTCGACCGGCTGGGACTTCGCGGACGTCTTCCCCGGCGGTGCGGCGAACTGGGGCGGGTCGTTCCTGACCGTGCCCACCACGTCGAAGCACCCGGCCGAGGCCGCCGAGCTCGCGGCCTGGCTCACCGAGCCGGCGCAGCAGTCCTCCGCCTTCCAGGCGGCCGGGCCCTTCCCGAGCACCGTCGAGGCGCAGACCTCCGAGGGCGTGACCGGGACGAGCGAGCTGACCGCGTTCTTCAACGAGGCCCCGCTCGGCACGATGCTCGCCGCGCGCGCTGAGGGCGTCGAGGCCCAGTTCAAGGGACCCGACGACTCGGTGATCCAGGAGCAGGTCTTCGGCCCGTCCATCCAGGCGCTCGACGCCGGCAAGGCCGACGGGAAGAAGTCCTGGGCCGACGCCATCACCCTGCTCGGCCAGCTGGTCGAGGAGTAGGAGCCGGGCGGCCCGCGAGGGCCGTCCACCCGGGAGGTGCGGGCGCACGGGTGCCCGCACCTCCTCCCCTGACGCGCGAGAGAAGGATCGATGACGACCACGCTGCGCCCCCCGGCGCCACCCCGAGCCCCGGCGGCCGACCGCTCCCGGCGCGCCGACCCGCCGACCTGGCGCCAGCGGCTGTCCACCTGGGACTTCCGGTACTCGCCCTACCTCTACGTGGCGCCGTTCTTCATCCTGTTCGGGCTCGTCGGGCTGTTCCCGCTGGCGTACACGTTCGTCGTGTCGCTCAACGACTGGAACCTGCTCACGGGGGCAGGGGAGTGGATCGGGTTCCAGAACTACACCGACGAGCTCGCCGATCCGCTGTTCTGGAACTCGCTCGTCAACACCTTCAGCATCTTCCTGCTGTCGACGATCCCGCAGCTCATCGTGGCGGCGGCCATCGCGGCGGTCCTCGATCAGAACCTCCGGGCCAAGACCTTCTGGCGGATGAGCGTGATCCTGCCGTACATCGTCACGCCGGTCGCGGTCGCGATCATCTTCAGCAGCGTGTTCGGCGAGAAGTACGGGCTCGTCAACAACATGCTCACCGAGATCGGGCTCGACCCGATCATGTGGAAGACGGAGACGCTGCCGTCCCACCTCGCCATCGCGACGATGGTGAACTGGCGCTGGACCGGGTACAACGCGCTCATCCTGCTCGCAGCCATGCAGGCCGTGCCGCGCGACGTGCACGAGTCCGCATCCCTCGACGGGGCGGGGGCGGTGCGCCGGTTCTTCTCCATCACGGTGCCGAGCATCCGGCCCACGCTCATCTTCGTGATCATCACGGCCACCATCGGCGGCCTGCAGATCTTCACCGAGCCGAAGCTGTTCAACGCCGCGAGCTCGACGCCCGGCGGACCGCAGCGGCAGTACCAGACGACCGTGCTGTACCTGTGGGACCTCGCGTTCAACCGGCAGGACTTCGGCAAGGCGAGCGCGGTGGCGTGGATCCTGTTCCTCCTCATCGTCCTCATCGGCCTGTTCAACTTCTGGCTCTCGCGGCGCATCGCCGGCGCGGAGGCCCGGGGATCCGAGCGCCGCACACGCCGGGCGCTCGCCCGGTTCCGCGCGCAGCCGGCGGCGCCGTCGCCGGGCGCGACCGCCGCGCCGTCCGCACCCCCGACCGTCCTTCCCGAGGAGCGGGCCGCCGCCCGCCATGAGGAGTCCGCATCATGAACGCCACCGCCACGCGGCCCCGCGCCGTCGCCGAGCCGCCCGCGTCCGATGGGGGCCGCGCGCCCCGGCGTCGTCCGAGCGGAGGCACCGGGCTCGACCGCCGCCCCGGCTTCCTCGCCTACGGCCTGATCCTCGCCGTCTTCCTCGGCGGCGCGTACCCGCTGTGGTGGTCGGTGGTGATGGGGTCGAGCGACAAGTCGGCCCTCACCGACACCTGGCCGTCGCTGCTCCCGGGCGGCCGGTTCTGGATCAACGTCGGGGAGGTCGTCGACACGGTCCCGTTCTGGCTGGCGCTCATGAACAGCGTCATCGTGTCGGTCGTCATCAGCGTCTCCGTCATCACGTTCTCGACGCTCGCCGGGTACGCGTTCGCGAAGCTCCGGTTCCGGGGCCGCGAGGGCCTCATGGTGTTCGTCATCGCGACGCTCGCGGTGCCCACGCAGCTCGGCATCATCCCGCTGTTCATGCTCATGAAGCAGTTCGGCTGGACCGGGACGCTCGGCGCCGTCATCGTGCCGACGCTCGTGACCGCGTTCGGCGTGTTCTTCATGCGCCAGTACCTGGTCGACGTGATCCCGACCGAGCTCATCGAGGCGGCGCGCATGGACGGTGCCTCCATGATCAGCACGTTCTGGCACGTGGGCGTCCCGGCGGCGCGGCCGGCCATGGCGATCCTCGGCCTGTTCACCTTCATGACGGCGTGGACCGACTACCTGTGGCCGCTGCTCGTGGTGCCGCAGAACCCGACGCTGCAGGTGGCGCTCAGCCAGCTGCAGTCCGCGCGGTACGTCGACTACTCGATCGTGCTGGCCGGCGCCGTGCTCGCGACGCTGCCGCTGCTGGTCCTGTTCGTGCTCGCGGGGCGGCAGCTGATATCCGGGATCATGGCCGGGGCGGTGAAGGGGTAGGGGCCCGGCCCTACACTCGACCCAGCCGGATCGCAGACTGGAGGGCCCGTGGCCATCAACGCCGAGCAGGGCTCGCCCACCCTCGAGATGGTCGGGAAGCTCGCGGGCGTCAGCCGGGCCACCGTCTCGCGGGTGGTGAACGGATCCGACCGCGTCGCCCCCGAGGTCGTCACCGCCGTCAACGCGGCGATCGCCCAGCTCAACTACGTGCCCAACCGCGCGGCCCGCTCGCTCGCTGGGCGCCGCACCAACGCGCTGGCGCTCGTGATGCCGGAGCAGACCGCCCGGGTGTTCGCGGATCCGTTCTTCGCGTCGCTCATCCAGGGCGCGATGACGTACCTCGCGACCACCGAGTACACGCTCACGCTCCTCATCTCCTCGCCCGCGCAGGCGGAGAAGACCCGGCGGTTCCTGCTCGGCGGCAACGTCGACGGGGTGCTCGTGGTCTCGCACCACTCGGGCGACGCGACCTTCAGCGGCCTGCGCGACCGGTTGCCCGTCGTGTTCGCCGGGCGGCCGCTCCGGCAGGACGACCGCGAGGCGCCCACGGTCGACGTCGACAACGTGGGCGCGGCGCGGGCGGCGACCGAGCACCTCATCCAGCGCGGGCGCACCCGGATCGCCGCGGTGGCGGGCCGGCAGGACATGCCCGCGGGCATCGACCGGCTGCGCGGCTTCCGCGAGGCGATGACCGCGGCGGGTCTGGATCCCACGCTCGTCGCGGTGGGCGACTTCTCGCCTGCGTCCGGCGCCGACGCGATGCGCACGCTGCTCGCGCGCGGCGAGCCCATCGACGGCGTCTTCGCGGCGAGCGACCAGATGGCCGCGGGCGTCTACGCGGAGCTCCGCGAGCACGGCCTGCGCGTGCCCCAGGACGTCGCCGTGGTGGGCTTCGACGACGACTACTTCGCGAAGTCGGCCGTGCCGCCGCTCACCACCGTGCGCCAGCCCAACCAGGAGTTCGGCCGTCGGATGGCGGAGGTGCTGGTGCGGCTCGTGGGCGGTGAGGCCGTGGATCCGCTCACGCTCATGCCGACGACGCTGGTGGTGCGGCAGAGCACGTAGCGGCGGGCGGGCTGCCGCGGGCACGGGCTGCCGCGCGGACGCGCTACCGCCCGGCGGGGACGCGTCCGCTGAGGAGCGCGAGCATCTCGTCGTGGCGGCAGTCGCGCTCGGCGAAGCGCAGGCCGTGGACGTCCTGCACGAGGATCTCCTCGTCCTCCGGGCGGGCCTGGAGGATCCCCATCACCTCGTCGAGGAAGTCCTCGAGCGGCATCGCGTCGCCGGCGTCCTGCTGGCCGGGCATGAGCGCGGTCTGCACCTTGGGCGGCACCAGCTCGATGACCTCGACCGGGGATCCGGCGAGCTGCTCGCGGAGGCTCTGCGTGTACGAGTGCACCGCCGCCTTCGTGGCGTTGTAGGTGGGCGTGAGGGGGAGCGGGACGAACGCGAGGCCCGAGGAGACGGTCATCAACGTGGCCTCGTCGCTCGCGAGGAGGCCCGGCAGGAACGCGTCGATCGTGCGGATGGTGCCGAGCAGGTTGGTGGTGATGATCGCCTCGGCCGTGGCCTGATGGGCGGGGTCCCGGAGGTCCTCGGGCTGCATGATGCCGGCGGTCGTGATCACGACGTCGAGGTCGGGGTGGCTCGCGGCGAGCTCGTCGCGTGCGGCGGTGATGGAGGCGGGGTCGGCGACGTGGAGCACCACGGACGCCATGCCCTCGTGCGCGGTGGTGATCTCGTCGAGCAGCTCGCGGCGGCGGCCCGCGACGACGACGCGGTTGCCGGCGGCGTGGAACCGCTCCGCGAGCCCGCGGCCGATGCCCGAGGTGCTGCCGGTGATGAGGACGGTGCGGCCGGTGATCTTCATGGGTGTGCTCCTTCGCGGCGGGGGCGCGGCTGGGGGATCGGGTGCGGGATCAGGTGCGTGCGTCGAGTGTGGCCCGACCGGGCTGCGAGTGGGCGGGACGCGCGGTCGGATGCGGAGGATGCAGCGGGAGTCCACGTGGGGAGGGGGCTCGAAGAGGGGGTGCGCGAGGGGCCGGCGGGGGTGGGGGCGGCCGATACGGTCGGGGGATGAGCGCAGACGACACGGACCGAGGACCTCGCGAGCCCGGATCGGCGGAGGCCGGCGGCATCGGCGGGCGCATCGGCCTCCTGGCGCTGTTCGTCCTGCTGTTCGTCGGCATGGGCACGCTCTACGGCGTCGGCCTGTACCAGGCAGCCGTCTTCCGCGCCAGGGACGCGCTCGCGGTCCTGCCGATGGTGATCGCCGGGCTCGTCGTCCTCGGCTTCGCTCCGGCGCTCGGCCTGCTGGAGCTGCGGGCCGCGACCGACCGCGTCCGACCCGACGGGCGGCGCGCCCGGCCGGTGCGCCTCTACGTCTGGCTGGGGATCACGGCGCTCGCCGCGCTCGTGCACGCGATCGCCTCCCTCCTCGCGGGCGTCCCGATCCTCATGGTGCTGGGCTTCGTGGCAGCGACCGTCGGCTCGGCGACGACCAGCTGGATCCTCGTGCTCCGCTCGCAGGCCGCGGCGGCGATCCGGCGACGTGCGCTCCGTGACGACGACGCACCGACCGTCTCCATGGACCTCGACTGGACTGAGGGCACGGCACGACGGAAGTGGCGGCTCATCGGGCTGGTCTTCGTGGTCACGCTCGTGCTCACGGTCGGCGGCAGCCTCCTGCTCGGCCTGTTCGAGCCGCAGGAGCCGGCCGAGGTCATCGCGCTCGTGCTGCAGTTCTCCCTGCTCGCGCCGGCCTTCACCTGCCTCTTCGTGTCCATCGGCGCCCAGCTGTCCGGGCCCACCGTCACCACCGGCCTCTCCCCGGAGGACCGGAAGACGGTCGTCCGTCGCGCGGCGGGCAAGGGCGAGGAGCTCGCGCCGGAGCTCGAATGGCGCGCCGCCCGTCTCGCCGTCTACAGCCGGACGCTCCAGCCCTTCCAGCTGGCGCAGTCGGGGATGCTCATCGTGGCGGTCACCGTGCCCTCCTTCCTGCGCGGCGACTTCGACGGCTGGCTGCTGATCCTGTGGGTCGTGCTGCTCGCTGTCTTCCTCGTGATGCTGCCGATCGGAGTCGTCCAGTACCGGCGCGTGGCGCGGTACGCGGATGCGGTCGGCCCGCTCGCGCGGGCGCACGTGGCACCGTCGGCGACCGGCGCGGCCACGTCCCCGGCGAAGGCCGAGCCGCCGCGCTGACCCCCTGTCGGCGGCCCCCGCTACCGTCGACGCATGCCCGAGGGTGACTCTGTCTTCGTCCTCGCCGCGCGGCTGCGCGCGCAGGTCGGCGGCGCCCTCATCGCCGACGGGGAGCTCAGGTCCGGCGCGCGGGCGGGTGCCCGGCTCGGCGGGCGGCGGATCACCGGGTTCGACACGCACGGCAAGCACCTGCTCATGCGGCTCGACGACGCCACCACCCTCCACACGCACCTGCGGATGCAGGGATCGTGGACGCTCACGGCGGCGGGGAAGCGCGTGCCCGAGCGGATCCAGCACCAGGTGCGCGTGCGCCTCCGCCTCGACGACGGCCGCACCCTCTGGGGCATCGACCTGCCGGTGGTCGAGCTGATCCCCACCCGCGACGAGCGCGCGGCCATCGGCCACCTCGGGCCCGACCCGCTGCGCGACGACTGGGATCCGGCGCTCGCCGTGTCCCGCCTCGCCGCCCGCCCCGGCGACACGATCCGCGCGGCCCTCCTCGACCAGCGCCCGATGGCGGGCCTCGGCAACCTGTGGGTCAACGAGGTCGGCTTCCTCCGCGGCGTGCACCCGGCCATGCGAGTGGCCGACGTCGACCTGCCGCCCCTCGTCGACCTGGCCGCCCGCTCCCTCCGCCGCTCGGCGACGGTGCCGGCGGCGTACCAGATCACGACGGGCGATCCCCGGCGCGGCCGCACGCACTGGGTGGTCGGCCGCGCGGGCCGGCCGTGCCTGCGCTGCGGGACCACGGTGATCGGCCGCGACGATCCGGGGAGCACGAGCGAGCGCGCGCGGCGGGCGTGGTGGTGCCCGCGGTGCCAGCCGGATCAGTCGAAGAAGTCCGAGTCGATCTCGACAGTGGAGTAGGTCCGAGTGACCTGCACCCCGACGCGGTACTTGATCATCAGGCTGACGAGCCTCTGGCCGTCGATCAAGATGACCCTCGACTGGAGGCCAGCTGCATAGGAGACGGCATGCGTCGTGAAGGCGCTGGTCGTCAGAAACACACCGCGCGTCGCGCCGAAGCCGGCCAGCGCGCCGACGAATGCCTGGATGGTCTCGCGTCCGATGTTGTTCCCCGCCGCGTACCGCTTCGCCTGCACGTAGATGCGGTCGAGTCCCAAAGCGTCCTGGTCGATCACCCCGTCCATGCCCTCATCCCCAGAGCCGCCGATGCGCGTACCGCGTTGCTCAGCACCTCCATAACCCATCGCCAGCAGGAGGTCGACGACGGCTTGCTCGAAGAAGTCGGGGTGGCTTCCGCGAAGACGATCCAGCAGCTCTTCGCCGACCTCTCGCTCGATCCGGCTGATCCCGTCCTCGATCTGTTCGAGCGGATCGAGGATGTCCACGGCTTCCTCGACTTCGGGCTGGAGGGTGGGCGCGTTCCTCGCGCGCTCGTTCTTCGGCCAGTACGGCGCGAACACGATCTTCGCGAGTGCGTAGTCGAACCCGGTGGGATTATCGCGCAGGCACTTCCGCCCGCCGTCCGTGATGGCGTAGTGACCTCTGCTGGGGCGGGTGACCCATCCGGCTTTCGCGAGATGGCTCAACGCCCACCCCATCCGCTGCTCGAAGCGAAAGCCGCCGGAGTTCAAGGTCTCAGACCGCGCGGAGGGGTCGACACCGGCGGCCTTCGCCGTCGCGTCTGCGAGGTCCTTGCGGTGAAGCGTCTCGCCGGATTCCAGCACCTGCAGCACGGGGACCACCAGCTTCGGCCAAATAGGAACCAGGGAAGGAGCGGCGTCATCGGGAGAGGTCACGGGATCCACCCTGCCGTACTCGCTCCGACGCGACGAGCTGGGGATCGGGCTCAGCGCGCGAAACGAGCGGCCGACGACGGGCCGCACCGTTGGCCTCCACAGCCCTACGGTGGCCGCATGGCTTCTGAGGTGTGGATCGTCCAGCACGACGAGAGTCCCGACAACACGATCCTCGGTGTCTTCGCGACGTCCGAGGAAGCCCACGCGTTCGCGGAGGAGGTGACGGACCGCTTCCCGAACGGCGCGATCACGGCGCGCTTCCCCATGGGGTACCGCTACGACGTCGGCACGGGCCACGTCGAGTTCGGCCCGGAGGGCTGAGCCGGCGCACCCGATCACCGCCGGGAAGGGACGGAGGCCCGCCCCGCGGAATGCGGGACGGGCCTCGGATCATCGACGCAAGGTCGCTACGCCAACGACGCCACCCCGAACACCGCCGCCGCGATCGCGAAGCCCATGAGGCCGATGGTGGTCTCCATCACGGTCCAGGTCTTGAGGGTCGTCTTCACGTCCATCTCGAAGAAGCGGCCGACGAGCCAGAAGCCGGAGTCGTTCACGTGGCTCGCGACCACGGATCCGCCGGCCACCGCCACGACGAGCGCCGCGACCTGGAAGGCGTTGTAGTCGCCCGCGAGGATCGCCGGGGAGATGAGGCCCGCGGCCGTGGTGAGCGCGACGGTCGCCGAGCCCTGCGCGATGCGGAGGATCGCGGCGATGAGGAAGCCCGCCAGGATGATCGGGATGCCGAGGTCACCGAGCACGTCGGCGAGGGCATCGCCGATGCCGCTGGTGCGGAGGACGCCGCCGAACATGCCGCCGGCGCCGGTGATCAGGATCACCGAGCAGACCGGGCCGAGCGCCGACTCGAGGGTCTTCTCGAGGGCCGTCTTGTCGATCCCGCGGCGGCGGCCGAGCACGAACGCGGCGAACAGCAGCGAGATGAGGAGCGCGACGGGCGTCTCGCCGAGGGTGCGGAGCACCTGGTACCAGGCCTGGTCGCTGGTGCCCTCGGGAAGGATCCCGCCGGTCGACGCCGCGTTGAGGCCTGTGTTCATGAAGATCAGGAGGAGCGGCAGCAGCAGCACGGCGACGACGGTGCCGAACCTCGGCGGGTTCGACTCGGCGTGCTCGTCGGCCTCGCCCAGGAGCGAGGGGATCGGGAGCACGAACTTCTTGCCGACCCACAGCCCGTAGAGGTACGCGGTGACGTACCAGGTGGGGATCGCGGCGACGAGACCCACGATGATCACGATGCCGACGTTCGCGCCGAAGAACTCGCTCGCCGCGACCGGGCCGGGGTGCGGCGGCACGAAGATGTGCATCACCGAGAAGGCGCCCGCGGCGGGGAGGCCGTAGCGGAGCACGCCGCCACCGAGGCGACGGGCCACCGAGAACACGATGGGCAGCATCACGACGAGGCCGGCGTCGAAGAAGATCGGGAAGCCGAAGATCAGCGACGCGACGCCCAGCGCGAAGGGCGCGCGCTTCTCGCCGAACAGGCGGATCAGGGTGTCGGCCAGCGTCTTCGCGCCGCCGCTGGTCTCCACCAGGCGGCCGAGCATGGCGCCGAGTCCCACCAGGAGCGCGACGGCGCCGAGGGTGGATCCGAAGCTGCCGACGAGCACGGTCACGATCTGCGAGGTCGGGATGCCGGTGGCGAACGCGGTGATGAGGCTCACCAAGATCAGGGCCACGAACGCGTGGACGCGCAGCGTGATGATCAGGAACAGCAGGACGGCGATGGCGCCGGCGGCGATCAGGAGGAGCGGACCCGCGGTGAGGGTCTGCGTCCAGTCTTCGATGGTCATGTTCTCTCCATTGACGAACGGTGCGGTGCGGATGCAGGGGGCGCCGCGGTCGAGCCGCGGCGGTGCGGGCGGGTGGCGCTAGCGGGCGTCGGCGGTGCCGGCGCCGGTGCGGTCGGCGTCGGTCTCGAGGCCGAGCTCGCGCGTGATGCGGGCCGTGACCTCGTCGGGCGTGCCGACGTTCTCGATCGCGAGGCCGGGCTCGTCGTCCTGGAGCGGCTCGAGCGTGCTGATCTGCGTGGGCAGCAGCGACGCCGGCATGAAGTGGCCGCTGCGGCTCTTCATGCGCTCGCGGATGAGGTCGGGGTCGCCGGAGAGGTGCACGAAGGACACGTCGCCGTCGGCCCCGCGGAGCAGGTCCCGGTAGGAGCGCTTGAGGGCGGAGCAGGTGACGACGGTGCTGCGGCCGGCGCCGGCCTCGCCGGTCATCCAGTCGCGCATGGCCTCGAGCCACGGCCAGCGGTCGTCGTCGGTGAGCGGCGTGCCGGCGGTCATCTTCTCGATGTTGGCGGCGGGGTGGAACTCGTCCGCCTCGGCGAAGGTCCAGCCGAGCACCTCGGTGAGGTGGGTGGCGATCGTGGTCTTGCCGGATCCGGAGATCCCCATCACCACGATGTGGCGCGGACGTGCGGCCATGTTGACTCCCTTGTCGGTCGATGCGCGCGGCGGACAGCCCTCGCGCCGAGAAAGGTAACACCTATATGACACCGGAGGGAAGGGCGCAGCTCGGGCGGCATCGGTCGACCTATGCTCGTCGAGACGGTCGGACGGCCGGCGCTCACCCGGAGAGGACCATGACGACGCGGTCAGCTCCCACCCCGGCACCGACGCCCGCCCCCGCCGCGACGGCCGGGCCCGCCGCGGAGGTCCTGCCCACGCGGATCATCGACGCGATCGGCCGCGACATCGTCGACGGCGCGCTCGCCGAGGGCAGCCGCCTCACGATCGACGACCTCCAGCAGCGCTTCGGCGTCTCCCGCACGGTGGTGCGCGACTGCGTGCGGGTGCTCGAGGCGATGGCGCTCATCGTGCCGAAGCGCCGCGTGGGCCTCGTGGTGCAGGGCCCGGACCGCTGGAACGTCTACGACCCCCGCATCATCCGCTGGCGGCTCACCGGCCCCGGCCGGGCTGACCAGTTCCGCTCACTGACGCAGCTGCGCCGGGCCGTGGAGCCGGTCGCCGCGGCGCTCGCCGCCGAGAACGCGACCCCCGCTCAGCGCGCGCGCATCGCCGACCTCGCGGTGGATCTCCGCCGGCTCGGCGAGGACGGCGAGCTGGTCGACTTCCTCGCGGCCGACATCGAGTTCCACCACCTGATCCTCGAGGCCAGCGGCAACGACATGTTCTGCGCGCTCCGCGAGGTGATCACGGAGGTGCTCAGCGGGCGGACGCATCAGGGTCTGATGCCGCGGACCCCGCGTCCGCATGCGCTCGACACCCACGAGCAGGCGGCCTTCGCGATCCGCGACGGCGACGCGGCGACGGCGGAGGCGTGCATGGCGTCGCTGCTGGCGGAGGTCAGCAGCGCGATCAACTAGGACACGAGGATGTGAACGTGATCGACGCTACAGGTACTGTGAATCGGATTCACTTGCACTCGCAGCGAATCTCCTCTATGGTGGCCACATGGCCCCAGCTGGGGATCTGATTCACATACAGATTGGCATCTAGAATGTACACACTTGACCCGACGAGCGCCCGTCGCCTCGTCCTGATCGACATCGAGAACATCGTGGGAGGTGGAGTTAGAGTGGCAGAGCAAGTTCGTGTCGCACAGGCGGCACTGACAGCAGTGATCGGCCGGCGGGCCGATGATCACGTCGTACTTGCATGCGGGCGTTTCAGCGTCGACGTCGCCGGGTTCGAGTGGCAGGGCCCTCGTCGAATTGTCTTCCGTTCGGGGCCGGACGGCGCTGATCTCGAGCTTCTCGAGGTTCTCGAGACCGAGCGCGTCGGTGAACGTTTCAACCGGATCGTCCTCGTCTCGGGTGACGGCATCTTCAGTGATGTAGTCGCAAACCTCGGAGCGGCTGGCGTAGACGTGACCGTCGTGTCCCGTCCGGAGGCTTGTTCGCGGGTGCTCCGGATGGCTGCCGCTCGCACTCTCGATCTTCTCTACGACGCTGACTACTTCCTGGAGGCCGCATGACTGTTCCGAATGCCGAGGGGCTCCTCGGGCCTAGCGACATTGCTGACCTTGCCGGCGTCTCCCGCGCGGCCGTCAGCAACTGGCGGAAGCGAATACCCGACTTCCCTGAGCCCTCCGGTGGTACAGCGAACAGGCCGCTGTTCGCCACATCCGACATCGAGGCGTGGCTAGCCACCCATCCTGAGAAAAACAAGTCCGCGACTGGCGCTCGGGCTGAGAGCAAGGCATGGGATACCGGCCTTTGGGGTGCAGCGAACCTATTCCGTGGGCGTGCGTCAATGGAGACCACGGGCGAGATATTCGTGCAGACCGCAGTAGACGTGACCGATGGATCGCCCTCGCCTAGCTGGCCGCGTGTGGAGCCGGCCGCGCTCGATGAGCTTCGTGCGGTAATTGCCGGCATCCCGCGAGACCACCTCGCCGATGCGATCGACGGCGTGTTAGAGCGAACTTCGAGGGCGCAGGGCAAGTCGGCTGGCGAGGTGGGATTCGTCGGGTCGCGAACCAGTACCCTGCTCGCATCACTTGCAGCAAGTCTCAATGGTGGTGCCCTCTATGATCCCGCGTGCGGCATGGGGGTAGCACTGCTCCAGGCAATCGAAATGGGAGCACGCCCCGATCGGGTTATCGGCGACGACATCAATGCAGAGGCAACACGCATAGCCGCAGGACGCGCAAAACTGCGCGGCGTGAACCTCAAGGTCAACAATGTGAACGTTTTTCTCGAGGACGCCGACCCTGACCTGCGCGCGGACATCATCATCGCTGAACCTCCGTTCGGGCTACGTGTCGATCCCAATGCGACAATGCTCGATCCACGCCTACGGTTCGGCTTCCCGCCCCGATCTAGCAGCGACTCGTTCTGGCTTCAGCATGTGGTGGCGCACCTCGCTCCCGGCGGCGTTGGATACGTCGTGAGTACACGCGGAGTACTTTTCCGCCGAGGCGCGGAGGCTGAGATTCGGAGAAATCTCCTTCTCGGTGGCTGGGTCCGGGCTGTGGTTGCGCTACCTGGAAAAATGTTGCCGCACACCTCAATCCCGCTCGCACTATGGGTTCTGGGGGATGGCGGGATCACGCCAGGTCAAGACGTGCTGTTGATCGACGCGTCGAATGTGGATAAGCCCGAATCGCATGTGTCCGGTTGGTTGGCCAACGAACGTAACATCTCTTCCGTCCCGCACCGACGTGTATCCGTTGCTGAGCTCCTAGCTGGAGAGGCTGACCTCAACCCTTCCAAATGGGTCGCCCTTGAGGGCGTCGATGACGTCGAGCTTGCCACGGAGTTCGAGCGGGCCCGTGCGGAGCTAATTCGTGCATCAGCGGCACTTCCCGCGATCGCGAAGCGAATCTCGGCACCTGAGATGCCGGCCACGCCTCAGCTGATGACTGTAGCCAAGCTAATCGAGGCTGGCGCCGTAGAGGTTGCTTCCGCACGTCCGGCGCGAGAGGTAGAGGTGCCCGAGCTTGCTCGACGAAAGGTTGACGCGAGCGCTCTCCGCCAGCGAATATTCGCCGATGTCAGCGACTTTCCCTCTGTTGGCGATCCGACTTTGCTCACGGAACCAGGTGACGTCCTCTTAGTAGCGATGCACGACATCCAGGCAGCGGTCGACGAGACCGGCGGCCACATCCCCGTGGGGAGCGTTTATCGGCTACGTGTTCGTGATCGAGTCATGTTGGACCCGTATTATCTCGCGGAGGCCCTAGCCGGCAGCTGGAACCTGCGACTTGCTGCTGGGGTTATTCCGCGTATCCCGATACGCGACCTTGAAGTCCCACTGCTCCCTTTCGAGGATCAGCGTAAGGTCTACTCCGCGGTTGTCCAGGCACGTCAGGCGAAAGCCTTGGCGCAGCACGCGTCGGAGGCGGCAGATAGACTGGCCAGCACTATACTTTCCGCCGCGCGACATGGAGTTACCCTGACAAGCACAAGTTAGGATAAGGGCCCGAAGAGATGAGCGTCGATGCCGAGAATGACCTAGGGGTTGCTCTCGAAGGCAGCGCCACTGACTTGAGATTCGATCAACTTTACGTTTCAGGCCTCGAGTCCTCATGTGAAGCCGCGAAGCCGCCTCTTTAATCTCATCTGGACTCGTTCACCGCTGGCCGGAGTGGTAATCCATGCTCGGAGCGGCACTCACTAAGAAAATTAGTCTGAGCGAAATGGCTGCCGCTTTAGGCCGACGCGAAGCTGGAGCGAGTGACGGGAATCGAACCCGCGCTATCAGCTTGGGAAGCTGAAGTTCTACCATTGAACTACACTCGCGCGACCGGCCACCAGCCGGGTCGAGACCACAGCCTAGCAAGACTCCGGCCGGGCGCCACCCAGCGCCGGTAGGCTCCTGCCGTGCTCCTCTCCGACCGTGACATCACCGCCGAGCTCGACGCCGGACGAGTGGCCCTCGACCCCTACGACCCCGGGATGCTGCAGCCCGCGAGCCTCGACGTGCGGATCGACCGGTTCTTCCGGCTGTTCGACAACCACAAGTACCCCTACATCGACCCCGCCGAGGACCAGCCCGAGCTGACCCGCCTCATCGAGTCGAAGCCGGGGGAGCCGTTCATCCTGCACCCGGGCGAGTTCGTCCTCGGATCCACGTTCGAGATGGTCACGCTGCCCGACGACGTCGCCGCGCGCCTGGAGGGCAAGAGCTCGCTCGGCCGCCTCGGCCTGCTCACTCACTCCACCGCCGGCTTCATCGACCCCGGGTTCTCCGGCCACGTCACCCTGGAGCTGTCGAACGTCGCGACCCTGCCCATCAAGCTCTGGCCCGGGATGAAGATCGGCCAGCTCTGCTTCTTCCGTCTGTCGTCGCCCGCCGAGAAGCCCTACGGCTCCGGCGAGTACGCCTCCCGCTACCAGGGCCAGCGCGGCCCGACCGCCTCCCGCTCGTACCTCAACTTCGTGCACACGGACGTGACGGTCACCGATGCGGGGCAGCCGGGGGAGTGAGCGGACGCGACTAGTTACCTAGTCGCCGTCGCGGCGGGCGAAGCCGCGATCCAGCGTCTCGTGCAGCGACCAGAACTGCGACGCGGGCAGCGGCACGCCGTCCGTCACCGCCTCCAGGTAGGTGAGGTGCGTGATCCAGCCGACGCGATAGGAGCCCACCAGCTCGTCGAGGCCGGTGTGGGCGAGGTCGAGAAGCGTGCCGTCGTCGGATGCACGCAAGGTGAACGCCACTTCGGATGCGGGCTCGTCCGGGAACTCCCACGTCATCGCTAGTCGACGCGGCGCATCCGCTTCGAGCACGGTGCTCCGGGAGCGGTAGCTCTCGCCGTGGTCGACGACCAGTGATCCACCCGGCCGGATGTCGCACTCGACCGCGTCCCCCAGCCACTGCGTGATCGACGCCGGTCCGGTCAGCGCCGCCCAGGCCGCCATGGGGGAGTGGGCGAACGACCACGAGATCCCGACGGCGTCCGCGTGAGGGGAGACGGCGACGAGCGGCATTCGCTCAGTGTCGCGGGATCAGCGAGCAGCGTCTAGCGCGCTAGACACCCGGATCCCCCACCGCCGGCCCCGAGTAGTGGTGGTCGAAGACCACGCTCGTGCGGGTCGACGCGACGGCCGGGTGCGCCGAGAGGTGGTCCAGGACGAAGTCGCGGAGGTGGTCGCTGTCGCGGACGGCGATGTGGACGATGAAGTCCTCGGATCCGCCGAGGAAGAAGAGCTGCACCACGTCGGCGAGCTCGCGCATCTCGTCGGCGAAGCGGGCCATCTCGTGGCGGGCGCCCGCGCGGATCGCGATGCTGATGAGCGCCTGCAGGCCCACGCCCACCGCATCCGCGTCGATGGTGGCGGTGAAGCCGGTGATCACGCCGCGCTCGACGAGGCCGCGCACCCGGGTCACGCACGTCGACGGCGCGATGCCCGCCTGTTCGGCGAGGCGGCTGTTCGGGGTGCGCGCGTCGACTCGGAGGAGCGCGACGAGCTTCCGGTCGATCTCGTCCAGCGGCTCGCGCGCCCGCAGTTCCTTCGTCGGCATCGGTCGTCCGTCCTCTCGGGGCGAAGGATCGCGCAGGAGGAGCGGCCTTCGGCGAAGATCCTACGGAACTCACGCGCTCGGGGCGCACGATGGCCATATTGGGACTCGCCCTCCCGCATCGCTGCCGCCGGTCGCACCCCGCGGGGAGACGAGACGGAGCGCGCATGAAGGTCGGGATCCCCACCGAGATCAAGAACAACGAGAACCGGGTCGCCGCCACGCCCGCCGGCGTCCACGAGCTCGTGCGCCGCGGCCACGAGGTGCTCGTGCAGGAGGGCGCGGGGCTCGGATCCAGCATCACCGACGCCGACTACGTCGAGGCGGGCGCGACCATCGTCGCCACGGCCGACGAAGTATGGGGCCAGGCGGATCTGCTGCTCAAGGTCAAGGAGCCCATCGCCGAGGAGTACCCGCGCATGCGCGCCGGGCAGACCCTCTTCACCTACCTGCACCTCGCGGCGTCGCGGCCCTGCACGGACGCGCTCGTCGCCTCCGGCACCACGGCCATCGCCTACGAGACGGTGCAGCTCCCCAACCGGCAGCTCCCGCTCCTCCAGCCGATGAGCGAGGTCGCCGGGCGGCTCTCCACCCAGGTCGGCGCGTACCACCTGATGCGCGCGGCCGGCGGGCGCGGGATCCTCCTCGGCGGCGTGCCCGGCACCCCGAAGGCGCGCGTCGTCGTGATCGGCGGCGGCGTCGCGGGCGAGCACGCGGCCGCGAACGCGCTCGGCATGGGCGCCGACGTGACGGTCATCGACCTCTCCATCCCGCGGCTCCGCGAGCTCGAGGTGCGCTTCGGCGGGCAGGTGCAGACGCGCGTCTCGTCCGCCTACGAGATCGCGGCGCAGCTGAAGGACGCCGACCTCGTCATCGGATCCGTGCTGATCCCCGGCGCACAGGCCCCGAAGCTCGTCACCGACGAGATGGTCGCCACCATGAAGAAGGGGTCCGTGCTCGTCGACATCGCCATCGACCAGGGCGGCTGCTTCGAGGGATCCCGCCCCACGACCCACGACGACCCGACCTTCGCGGTGCACGACAGCGTCTACTACTGCGTCGCGAACATGCCCGGCGCGGTGCCCGAGACCTCGACGCGCGCGCTCACGAACGCGACGCTGCCGTACGTGATCGCCCTCGCGGAGAAGGGGTGGAAGCGGGCCCTCGCGGAGGATCCGGCGCTCGCCCTCGGGCTCAACGTGCACGACGGTCGCGTGACCGAGCCGCACGTGGCGGCGGCGCTGGGGCTGCCGCTCACGCCGGTCGCGGAGGTGCTCGCAGGCTGAGGTGGGCGGCCCTGCGCGGTGCCGGCGTCGGCGTCAGTCGTCGCGGGATCGTGACCCCCTGACACGCGTCCGCGCCCGGATCCCTGGCAGGGTCGAGGCATGACCTTCCGCTACGCGCCCGAACCCGAACCGACCGGACCCCGCGAGCGGAAGACCACGAACCCGGTCGGCCTGGCGGCGCTCATCGTGGGGATCGTCGCGCTCGTCGGGTCGGTCATCCCGCTCGTGAACTACGGGTCGGGCTTCGTGGCCTTCGTCGGGATCGTGCTCGGGATCATCGGCCTGGTCCTCGCGGACCGCCCCAAGGGCACGGCGCTCGGCGGGCTCGTCGTGAGCGTGGTGGCGCTGGTGCTCTCGGTGCTGCTGGCCATCGCCTACACGGTGGGGATCGCGACCCTCATCGGCACCGCGGTGGAGGACTCGCAGACGACCTCGGGCGCCGAGTCGCAGGACGACGCGATCGTCGCGGGCGACGTCACCGTCACGTACGAGCTGAGCGGCACGCTGCCCGCGGTCGACGCGGCGTACACGAGCCTCGTGGACGACGCGCTCATCACCGAGGAGGTCACCGGGCAGCCGCTGCCCTTCTCCGCCGAGGCCGTGCTCCCGTCCGGGACCGAGTACGAGGACGAGCGGCTCATCCTCGTGGGCATGGGCGGTGCCGAGGAGGGCGACCTGACCTGCCGGATCCTCGTGGACGGCGACGTGCTCGTCGAGCGAACGGCGTCCGGCGCCGGAGCGCGCGCCGCGTGCGTGGTGACGGCCGCCGAGGTCCGCTCGGCCGCCGGCTAGGCCCTAGCCCGCGGAGCGCGCCGCGCCCGCGACGGCCGAGCTGCCCAGGTCGTCCTTCGGGAGGGCCGCACCCGCGCCGAGCGCCGCGATCCACGCGTCCGTGGTCGCGACCGCGGCGAAGTTCGAGTGCAGGAGCGTCATGAGGGTGCCGTGCACGGTGGCCGCGTCGACGGATCCCGCGGCGTTCTCGAGGGCGATCGCGCCGGTCGCGTCGGACAGCACCTCGGCCGCGACGTCGAGGCCCTCGGCCTCCACCGCCGACGCGATGATGCAGTTGTTGGTCATGTAGCCGACCAGGGTGATCGTGTCGAGGCCCTCCGCGCGCAGCCAGTCGGCGAGGTCGGTGCCCGCGAAGACGGACCCCTTCGACTTCACGAGGCCCTTCCACGCGTCCGTGCGGCGCGACTCGATCTCCGGGTGCAGGCGGTACGCGTCGCTCGTCGGGTCGAAGACGGGCGCGCCCTCGCCGGCGGTGTGCTGCACGACGACGACGGGGATCCCGGCCGCGGTGGCGGCGTCGATCGCGCGACCGATGGTGCGCACCGAGTCGTCGCGGTCGGGGTGGCGGACCTCGAGGGGACCGCCGAAGTACTCCTGCTGGATGTCGACGAGGACGAGGGCGCGGCGGGGTGCAGTCATGGGGATCTCCTGGATCGGGTCGCGGGCGGGCGCCGGGTGCGGCGCCGTCCCTCGATCATCGCCGCGATCCTCGGCAGGCACCCGTGGCCCGCAGGCACTCCTACGATGGATCCGTGCCACATGCAGGAGACCGGGTCCGGATCGCCGTCTACGCGTTCGACGGCGTCACGATGTTCCACCTGGCCGTCCCGCAGATGGTCTTCGACGAGGTGCGGCGGCAGGGGCTCGGCGACTGGGAGACGGTGCTGTTCTCGGACCGGGCGGGCTCGATCGTCACCGCGGAGGGCCACCGGCTCGGCGGGGTGCAGGGGCTGCGCGCGGCGGACGAGGCGGACGTCGTGGTCATCCCGTCGTGGGTCGACGACGGCCGGGACCCGCGGCCGGCCTTCCGCCGCGCGGTCGTCGCCGCCCACGCGCGCGGTGCCGCGGTCGCCGGCCTCTGCCTCGGCGCGATCGCCGTCGCCGACCTCGGGCTCCTCGCCGGCCGCGGCGCCGCCACGCACTGGAACGCCGTGGAGAGCCTGTCGGCGCGGCACCCGGGGATCGTCGTCGACGGATCCGCCCTCTACCTCGACCACGGCGACGTGCTCACCTCCGCGGGCACCGCCTCCGGCCTCGACGCGTGCCTGCACATGGTGCGCACGCGGCTCGGCGCGGCGGCCGCCAACCGGGTCGCCCGCAGCCTCGTGGTCGCGCCGCACCGGGAGGGCGGGCAGGCGCAGTACATCGAGCGGCCGGTCGCGGCGGACGAGGCGGGGGATCCGGTCGCCGTCGCCACCGCGTGGGCCCTCGCGCACCTCGGGGAGGACCTCGGCGTCGACCGGCTCGCCGAGGTCGCGCACATGAGCCGGCGGTCGTTCCTCCGCGCGTTCCGGCGCTCGACCGGATCCACACCCGCGGCCTGGGTGCGCTCCCGCCGGCTCGACGAGGCCCGACGGCTGCTCGAGACGACCGACCTGCCCGTCGAGCGGATCTCCGCCGACTGCGGCTTCGGCACCCCCGTCACGCTGCGGCAGGCGTTCGCGGCCGCGTTCGGGGTCACGCCGTCGAGCTACCGGCGGCGGTTCGACGCGCGGGCGTGAGGCGCGGCCGGATCAGGCGCGCGCGATCTCGACGTCAGCGGTCGCGTCCTGCGTCGCCCGCGGCACCGTCAGCGCCCAGGCGTTCATCGCCTCGAGCACGGGCCGCAGGTCGCGCCCGAGGTCGGTGAGCTCGTAAACGACCCGCGGCGGGATCTCCGCGTAGGCCGTGCGCGTGACGAGCCCGTGCTCCTCGAAGCGCCGCAGCCGGTCGGAGAGGGTGTGCGCGCTGATGCCGGGAAGCCGCGACCGCAGCTCGGTGAAGCGGAGGGGCCCGACGAGCAGCTCGCGGACCACGAGGGTCGCCCACGGTCCGTCGATGAGGCCGAGGAACCGCGCGACGCCGCATTCGGGCCACGCATCCGGTGAGAACGCCATGAGATCGATCGTACGCGCGTTGGTGCAGTTGACGTAACCGGTGCATCGCATGCATCAATGGGCGCATGACCTTCCTCATCCACGGCGCCACCGGCGCCCAGGGCGCTCCCGTGCTGGCCGCCCTCCTCCCGTCCGCCCCCGACACCCGCGCCGCCGTGCGCGATGCCGCCGCCTACTCCGGGCCGGGCACGGCCGTCTCGGTCGACCTCTCCTCCGCCGACTCCCTGGCCGCGGCCTACGCGGGCGTCGACGGCGTCTTCGTGCACCTCCCCATCGGATCCCCCGCGCAGCAGGCGGCCCAGGCGGCCGCCGTGGTCGAGGCGGTCCGCCGCGCCCGTCCGGGCCGCGTGGTGCTCTCCACGAGCGGGGCCCGCGTCGACGTGCCCGGGGACGACGACAGCCCCTTCACCGTCATCGCCCGCGGGATCCGCGAGGCCGGCGTCTCGCTCGCCGTCGTCGAGCCCCGCCTGTACCTCGAGAACCTGCTCCTGCCGATCGTCGTGGGACCGGTGCGGGAGGAGGGCGTGCTGCGCTACCCGCTGCGCGACGGCTACGCGGTCTCCTGGATCTCGCACCTCGACGTCGCCGACGTGGTCGTCCGCCTCCTCGAGGACACCACCGTCACGGGCGTCGTCGGCGTCGGCGCGCTCCCGGCCCTCACCGGCGCGGACCTCGCGGCGGGCTTCGCGGAGCACCTCGGGCGCGACGTGCGCTACGAGCCGCTGACGCCGGACGCGTTCGGCGAGCGGATCATCCCGCTGTTCGGCGAGGCGGGCGCGCGGCCGGTCATCGAGGCGTACCGCTGGCGCGCCACGCAGGAGTCGGAGGCCGTCGAGGAGGCCACGAGCGCGCAGACCCGGCTCGGGCTGAGGCCGCGCTCGGTGCGCGAGTGGCTCCGCGACATCGGTGCCTGACGGCGTCGCGGCGTGACGGCATGACGGCATGACGGCCTGAGCGGCGGGCCCGGCGCATGCGCGCCGGGCCCGCCCGTGGGGCGAGGTCCCCGATCCCTCCCTCGTCGTCCGACCGGCACGTGGTGGTGAGCTGTACCCGTGCACCGTTCCCGGTGCGAGGTGCGGGGCTGACTCGTGCTCGGCTCTCGCCGGGTGCGCTGCCCTCCGCGCCACAGGTGGATCAGGATGCCCGCTGATCCGCCGGGGTGTGCCCGCTCCGGACGACTACCGACTCGCCCCTAGTCCTCCGTCGCCGCGACCTCCCCGATCAGCTCGACCTCCCAGTCCGCGCGCTGGATCCGCGCGTCGAGCTCGCGCAGCTGCCGGGCCGCGTCGTCGGCGCGGTCGCGCACCTCGCGGATGGGGAGCGCCGCGATCTGCCGCAGCTCGCTCCGCATCTGCCGCTGCGCGTACACGCCCGACCGGCCCGCGGCGGCGTCGGCCGCGTCGGTGAGGATCCCGTGCCGCAGCCGCAGCGCGTCCCGCCGGGCGAGCGCCGCCGTGAGGGGCGTGCCGTCCTCGAGCGTGGCGGCCGTGTTGGTCAGGTTGATCCGCGCCACGAGCGCCGCCAGCCGGTCGACCGCCTCGTCCGCCTCCGCGAGCAGCGCGGCCGCGTCCTCCGCGGGATCCTCGCCCTCCTGGTACCGGGCGCTCGCCTGGATCCGGCTCCGCAGCTGCTCGATGCGCCGCTGCAGGTCGGACCGGTCCATCAGCGCCTCGGCGAGTCTCATGCGTCCACCGTGCCACACGCGGCCGATACGATTCCGGGCATGTCCCCGACCGCGCCGCCCGAGCGCGCACCGGGGCGTCCCGTCGCCATCGACGCCGGCGAGCTCGCCCGCGTCGCGATCGCCCTGTTCGCCGAGCGCGGCTACGACGCCGTGAGCATGGCCGACGTCGCCGAGGCCGCGGGCGTCGGGCGCCGCAGCCTCTTCCGCTACTTCCCCTCGAAGGCCGACCTCGTGTGGGGCGGCGCCGAGGCGGTCGTCGAGGTGCTCGACCGGCTGCTGGCCGAGGGCACGGGCGGCCGGCCGCTCGGCGCGGCCTACGCGGACGCGTTCGTGCGGGCCCTCCAGGCGTCGGGGATCGACCTCGGCATGACGCGGGTCCGCCTCCGCATCATCGACTCGCATCCCGAGCTCCGCGGGCTCGCCTCGCCGCGGCTGGGCGCCGGGTCGCACGTGCTCGCCGGCTTCGTCGCGTCCGGGCGGCCCGAGCTGCGCGGCACGGTCGAGGCGGCCGTGCTCGCCGACGCGCTCGGCGCGGCCACGTACGCGGCGCTCCGCTGGTGGGCGACGAGCTCGGACGACGTGAGCCCGGAGGAGTCCGTCCGGCGCGCGGTCGGCGCGCTGGCGCTTGCGGGCGGATCCGCGGGCACGGCGGATGGCGCCGAGCCCGCCCGCCCGCCCGCCGCGGGCTAGATCGCCGACCAGCCGCCGTCCGACGGCAGGATCACGCCGTTGACGTTCCGGCTCTCGTCGCTCGCGAGCCACGTGATCGCGTTGGCGAGCTCCTCGGCCTCGACGGGCGTCGGGATCATCGTCTGCATCAGCGGCCCGAGCACCTGGCCCGCGAGCGCCGAGCGCATGGGCGCCTCGATCGCGGTCTTCGTGGGACCGGGGGCGACGGCGTTGACGCGGATGCCCTGCTTCCCGTAGATCACGGCCGTGTT
Source organism: Clavibacter rahimiani (assembly GCF_052654495.1). Lineage (NCBI taxonomy): Bacteria > Bacillati > Actinomycetota > Actinomycetes > Micrococcales > Microbacteriaceae > Clavibacter > Clavibacter rahimiani. Next base: position 3,087,562 of record NZ_CP199790.1, on the reverse strand, counting down.
CTTCGTGATGCCCGCGACCGCGTGCTTCGACGCCGTGTACGCGACGCCGGCGGCGGATCCGCGGAGCGCGGCCTCGGAGGCGACGTTCACGATGGCGCCGGATCCCGCCGCCTGCATGAGCGGGAGCACCGCCCGCGTGAGGCGCAGCACCGCGGTCACGTTGACCGCGAAGACGAGGTCCCACGTGCGGTCGTCGACCTCGCCGGCGGGCAGGAAGCCGTCCATGATCCCGGCGACGTTGGCGAGCGCGTCCACCCGGCCGTCGGCGGCGGCGACCACCGCGGCGACGCCCTCCTCGGTCGTGATGTCGCCGACGACGGGCACGAGGTCGAGGTCGGGGTGCTCGGCCACGAGGGCCTCGAGCCGGTCGGCGACGACGTCGGCCGCGACGACGCGCGCGCCGTCCCGGGCGAAGCGGAGCGCGGTGGCGCGGCCGATGCCGCTGCCCGCTCCGGTGACGATGGCGGTGCGGCCGGCGAAGCGCGGGTCGTGGGTCATGGGGGTCCTCCTCGATCGGGTCCGGCATGCGCCGGTGCGGCGATTATGGCACGCGGTGCCATAAGTGGCCAGGGAGGTCGCCGGCCCTACCGCGCGGCCGGCGCCGTCTCCTGCTCCGCCGCGGATGCGCCCTCGTGCCGCCCCGGCCGGTGCGACGGCCACCAGAACCGGTCGCCGAGCAGGAAGACGAGCGCCGGCACGAGGAGCGTCCGCACCACGAGCGTGTCGAGCAGCACGCCGATGCAGACGATGACGCCGATCTGCGTGAGCGCCACCACGGGCAGCACCCCGAGCACCGCGAAGACCGCCGCGAGCAGGATGCCCGCGCTCGTGATCACGCCGCCCGTGGACGCCAGCGCCCGCACCATGCCCTCGCGCGTGCCGTGCAGGCGCCGCTCCTCGCGGGCCCGGGTCACGAGGAAGATGTTGTAGTCGACCCCCAGCGCCACCAGGAAGAGGAACGCGAAGAGCACGACGTTCGCGTCGAAGGCGGGGAACCCGAGCACCTGCTGGAACAGCACGTTGGCCGCGCCCAGGCTCGCGAAGAAGGTCGCCAGCACGCTCGCGATGAGGAGCACGGGCGCCACGAGCGAGCGCAGCAGCAGGCCGAGGATGACGAAGACGATGGCCAGGATGATCGGGATGATGAGCCCCTGGTCGCGCTCGGAGGACGCGGCGGTGTCGGCCGCCATGGCGTCGCTGCCGCCGACGAGCGCCGCGGACTCGGCGCCGGGGGCGGCCGCGTAGGCGTCGCGGAGGTCCTGCACCGCGGTGAACGCGGCCGCGCTCTCGGGCTCCGCGTCGAGCTGCACGTCGATCCGCGTGAGGCCTTCCGCGGACTCGCCCGCCCGGGCGCCCTGGACGCCGGGCACGGACGCGGCGGTGGCGACGGCGTCCGCGGCGACCGCGTCCGGCGCGAGCACCACGGTCTGGGCGGTGAGGCCGGCGGAGAAGGAGGCGTCGACGACCTGCTGCGCCCGCACCGACTCGGGCTCGCCGAGCAGCTGGTCGGTCTGCGAGAGGCCGACGCGCGCGCCGACGAGGCCGAGCGCGAGCACCCCGACGCCGGCGAGGGCGACGACGGCCACGACCGCGGGCCGGCGCTGCACCCGGAGGCCGAGCCCCCGCCACGCGCTCGGCTTCCCGCCGTGGTCGGCGTCGGTGCCGGCGCGCGGCACGAACGGCCAGAACAGGCCCCGCCCGCACACCACGAGGGCGGCCGGCAGCACGAGGAGAGCGGCGGCGATCGCGATCACCACGCCGATCGCGCACGCGAACCCGAGCGCCCGGTTGCCGGAGAGCTCCGCGGCCAGCAGCGTGATGAGGCTGAGCGCGACCGTTCCGCCGCTCGCCGCGATGGCGGGGCCCGCGCTCGTGACGGCCGTGAGCATCGCCCGGTGCCGGTCCTCCTGGCGCGTCAGCTCCTCGCGGTAGCGGGCCACGAGCAGGAGGGCGTAGTTCGTGCCGGCGCCGAAGACCAGCACCGAGAGGATCCCGCCGATGGAGGCGTCGATCGTGATCCCGAGCGGCTCCGCGAGGGCCGTCACGACCACGCGCGCCAGGCCGTCGGCGACGCCCACGACGACCAGCGGCACGATCCAGAGCACGGGGCTGCGGTAGGTCACGATGAGCAGCACGGCGACCACGAGCACCGTGACGAGCAGGAGCCGGAAGTCGGCCCCCGCGAACGCGTTCGAGATGTCCGCCTGGAAGCCGACGGGTCCGGTGAGCTGCGCGGTGAGGCCGTCGGGGAGGCCCTCCGCGGCGGTCGCCCGGAGCCCCTCGGCGGTGGCGGCCAGGTCGTCCGTGGCCTCCGACGCGTCGAGCGGCACGGCGACGAGCGCCGCCCGTCCGTCCTCGCTGACCTGCGGCACCACGGCCTGCGGGGCGATCGAGTCGGCGGCCAGGGCCTCGGCGCGCTCGGCGACGGCGGCCCGGTCTGCGTCGGTGAGCGCGGCGCCGTCGCGGCTGAAGACGAGGATCCCCACGGTCGTGTCCGCGCTCGGGAACCGCTCGAGGAGCTCGCTCACCTGCCGCGCCTGGCTGGACTCGGGCAGGCCGGACGGCGGGAAGGCGTCGGCCTCGCCCTTCGGCAGGAACGCGAACAGGGCGGCCACGGCGGCGGCGGCCAGCACGAGCGCGATCCAGGCGGTGCGGCGGGCGCTGACGAAGCGGGCGATCGATCTCACGGGTCCTCCAGGTGTGCGGTGATCGTCAGCGTACTGACTGTCAAGCACCTTAGCTACCACAGCCGTACGATGGACGCATGCCCCGCACCCGTCCCGCCGCCGGAGCGGAGGAGCCCGACGCCCTCCCGGCCCCCGGCGTCGGCGTGCCCGCGGAGGCGGGAGACGCGGGCGAGATCGGTCGCGTCCTCCGCGACGTGCTGGGCCTCGCGGCCGGGTTCGAGCGCCGCCTCCGCACCGTCCTCGAGGTCAACCCCACCGACCTGAAGGCCATGGAGCACCTCATCCAGGCGGGATCGCTGTCGCCCACCGAGCTCGCGGGCCGGCTCGGGATCTCGACCGCGGCCGCGACCCTGGTCGTCGACCGGCTCGTCGAGGTCGGCCACGCCGACCGTCGTCCGCACCCGCACGACCGCCGTCGCGTGGTCGTCGTGCCGCGGCCGGCCTCCGTCGGGAGGGCGATGGACGAGCTGATGCCCATGATCGGCGGCGTCGCCCGGGCCGCCGACGCGCTGACCGAGCGCGAGCGCGCCACCGTGCTGCGCTTCCTCGGCGAGGTGCGCGAGGTCTACCGCGAGGCCGCCGCGGGACCGCAGGGCGCGACGGGCGGGACCGCGGATCCGCTCCCCGCGCCCGCGTCGACGCCCGCCGCGCCGCGCTGATCCCGGCCGCGTCCACCCCGCGTCCACCGCTCCCTCGGCCGCCGTCCATCGGGCTCGGGGATGATGGACCCGGATCCACCACGTCGACCACCACCCCCGCGCGCACGCGCACACCACGAGGAGAACCATGACCGGGACCGATCGAGACACGACCACGGCGACGCGCGGGCTGGTGCTGGGCGGCGGCGGCGTCGCCGGCATCGCCTGGGAGACGGGCCTCCTCTCGGGGCTCATCGCGGCGGGGATCGACCTGGGCGCGGCCGACGCGGTCGTCGGCACCTCGGCCGGATCCGTCGTCGCGATCAACCTGCGCGCGGGCGCCATCGACGCCGCCTACGACGAGCACTTCGTCGACGTGGCCGGCATGGCCGAGCCCATGGGCAGCCGCGACCTGTCCCGCACGGTCGAGGTCATCGGCCAGGGCGTCGCGAGCACCGAGGGCGAGATCCCGACCCGGCAGCGGATCGGCGAGCTCGCGCTCGAGGAGTACGACCCCGAGGTGGACGACGCGGCGAGCGTCGAGCGCATCGGCCAGCTGCTGCCGATCCGCGACTGGCCCGAGGCCGACCTCCGCATCACCGCGGTCGACGCCGGCACCGGCCGCTTCACCGTCTTCGACCGGGACTCCGGCGCCGACCTCGTGCGCGCGTCCGCCGCGAGCTGCGCCGTGCCCGGCGTCTTCCCGCCCGTCACCATCGACGGCCGCCCCTACATGGACGGCGGCATGCGCTCCGGCACCAACGCCGACGTCGTCGCCGACCACGAGCGGATCCTCGTCGTCGCGTGCGGCCCCGAGGCCCCCACGTCCGGCATGGGCCCGACCCTCTCCACCGTCGTGCAGCAGCTGCGCGGCCGGGCCGAGGTGCTCGTGATCCAGGCCGACGAGGCCAGCACGCGCGCGTTCGGCGAGAACTCGCTCCTGCTCGCGACCCGCCAAGCGTCCGCCGAGGCCGGCCGCGCGCAGGCCGAGCGCGTCGCCGACGAGGTCCGCGCCTTCTGGGGCTGATCCCCGCACCCGCACGCCGAGGGGCCCGGCCGCGCGATGCGGCCGGGCCCCTCGGCGTCGGTGGTGCGGATCAGGCCGCGGGGACCGCGTCCGCGAGCCCGACGTGCGCCGCGTGCTCGGGGTAGAGCAGCGGCAGCTGCAGCGTGAGCCACGGGCTGAAGGCCCACGGCGTGAGGGCGACGGCGGACGTGAGCTGCTCGGGATCCACCCACTGGTACTCGCCCACCTCCTCGGGCCGGGGGTCGACCGGTGTCGCCGCGACCGCGCGGAACACCGGGCAGATCTCGTTCTCGACGACGCCCGCGGCGTCGGTGGCGCGGTACCGGAAGTCCGGCAGCACGAGCTCGACGGACGCGAGCGTCAGCCCCAGCTCCTGCTCCGCGCGGCGGTGGACGGCCTCGAGCATGTCCTCGTCGGGCGCGGGGTGGCCGCAGAACGAGTTCGTCCAGACGCCCGGCCACGTGAGCTTGCCGATGGCGCGGCGCGTGACGAGGATCCGCCCCTCCGCGTCGAACACGTGGCACGAGAACGCCAGGTGCAGCGCCGTGTCGCGGGTGTGGACGGTCGCCTTGGGCGCCGTCCCGATGGCCGTGCCGTCGTCGTCGAGGAGGACGACGAGCTCGGTGTGATGTGACATGCGCTCCCTGCTTTCCGTTACCCCCTCGATGTTAGGTTTCATCCGTGGACGCCACCAACCTCGCTGCCGTCTCCACATCGAGGCAGGCCCACGTGAACGGCGTCCTGGACGCGTTCTTCGCCCGGTCCCTCGTGCGGGCCGAGGTCATGGGCGACGAGTACGTGAAGCTCTGGCGCACGCTCGAGTCGAACACGGCCGGCGGGAAGCGCTTCCGCCCGCGCATGGTCATGGCCGCGTACGACGGCCTCGGCGGCGAGGACGTGCAGGCTGCGGCCCACGTCGGCGCCGCGTTCGAGCTGCTGCACACCGCGCTCATCGTCCACGACGACGTCATCGACCGCGACTTCACCCGGCGCGGCGGCCCCAACGTCTCCGGCGCCTACCGCGACATCGCGACCACCCAGGGCCTCCCGCAGCCGCTCGCCGAGCACCGCGGCATGTCGGCCGCCGTCATCGCGGGCGACCTCGCGCTCGTGAACGCGTACCGCCTCATCGACGCGAGCGGCGTGCGCGACCTCACCCGCTCGCACCTCCTCGAGATCCTCGACGACGCCGTGTTCGCGTCGGCCGCGGGCGAGCTCATCGACGTCGAGTTCTCGCTCACCGCCGAGGTGCCGAGCGTGGAGGAGATCCTCCGCATGGAGCGCCTCAAGACCGCCGTCTACTCGTTCGAGGCGCCGCTGCAGGCGGGTGCCGTGCTCGCGGGCGCCGGCCCCGCGGTCGTCACGGCGCTCGGCGACTTCGGCCGCGACATCGGCATCGCGTACCAGGTGGTCGACGACGTGCTCGGCGTGTTCGGCGACGAGCTGGAGACCGGCAAGACCAACCTCGGCGACCTCCGGGAGGGCAAGCGCACCGTGCTCATCGCGCACGCCGTCCGCTCGTCGGAGTGGCACGAGATCAGCTCGCTCGTCGGCAAGGACGACCTCTCCCGCGGCGAGGCGGCGCTCGTCCGCTCGGTGCTCGAGAGCTCCGGCGCCCGCGCCTACGCCGAGGGGGTGGCGCGCGACCTCGCGGTCGCGGCCGTCGCGCGCCTCGACGACCCGGCCGTCCCGGAGGCGCTCCGTCGCGAGCTCGCGCCCGTCGCGGAGTCCGTGCTCGGGCGCATCCGATGACCGCTCGCCGTCCCGGCCGACGCCGTCCCGCCCCCGAGGCGCCCACCGGCCTCGAGAAGTACGACCGCGTGGCGCAGGAGACGGCCTCCGTCGTGATCCGCCGCTACTCCACCTCCTTCGGGCTCGCGTCCCGGCTCCTCGGGCCGGACGTCCGCCAGCACATCGAGAACGTGTACGCGCTCGTGCGCGTGGCCGACGAGATCGTCGACGGCGCCGCGGCCGGGGCGGGCGTGGATCCCGCGCACGTCGAGGGCCTGCTCGACGCGCTCGAGCAGGAGACCGAGGACGCGATGCTGCGCGGCTACAGCGCGAACCTCGTCGTGCACGCCTTCGCCATCACCGCCCGCCGCGCCGGCTTCGGCGCCGAGCTCACCGCGCCGTTCTTCGCCTCCATGCGCATGGACCTGCGGCGGATGGAGCACAGCCCGGAGTCCTTCACCGAGTACGTGTACGGATCCGCCGAGGTCGTCGGCCTCATGTGCCTGCGCGCGTTCCTGGTGGGCCACGCGACGACGCGGGCCGAGCGGATCCGGTTCGAGGAGGGCGCCAAGCGCCTCGGCGCCGCGTTCCAGAAGGTCAACTTCCTCCGCGACCTCGCCGCCGACCACGACGCGCTCGGCCGCAGCTACTTCCCCGGCGTCGACGTCGCCTCGTTCTCGGAGGCCGACAAGGAGCGCATCCTCGACGACATCGACGCCGACCTCCGCATGTCCGGCGCCGTGATCCCCGACCTCCCCGCCTCCAGCCGCCGCGCCGTCGCGCTCGCGCAGGGCCTGTTCGCGGAGCTCGCCGTGCGGCTCCGGGAGACCCCCGCGGCCGAGCTGGCGCGCACGCGCGTGCGGGTGCCGGATCCCGTGAAGGTCCGCATCGCGCTCGCCGCGGCCACCGGCGCCGAGCCCTCCGGCGTCGACGGCCGCCTCGTGCGCCGCTCCCGCGGACCCCGTGCCGACGGCGCCCGCCCGACCCCCGCCTCCCGTCCCGCCCCGTCCGAGCCCGCCCCGTCCGACCCCGAGCAGCAGGAGAGCGCCATGACCGCACCCACCGCCATCGTGATCGGCGGCGGGATCGCCGGCCTCGCCTCCGCCGCGCTCCTCGCCCGCGACGGGTACCGCGTCACCCTCGTCGAGGGCCGCGACCAGGTCGGCGGCCGCGCCGGCTCCTGGGAGAAGGACGGCTTCCGCTTCGACCTCGGCCCCAGCTGGTACCTCATGCCCGAGGTGTTCGACCACTTCTTCAAGCTCCTGGGATCCAGCGCCGCGGAGCAGCTCGACCTCGTGCGCCTGCCCGGCTACCGCGTGCTCTTCGAGGGCGATCCCGAGCCCATCGACATCCGCGACTCCCGCGAGGCGAACCTCGACCTCTTCGAGAGCGTCGAGCCCGGATCCCGCCCCGCGATGACCCGCTACCTCGACTCCGCGAAGGACGTCTACGAGATGGCGAAGAAGCGCTTCCTCTACACGACCTTCGCGGACTACCGGCCGCTCGCGAAGCGCGACGTCCTCACCCGCACGGGCACGCTCGCGAAGCTGCTGCTCACGCCGCTCGAGACCCACGTGGCGCGCGCCGTCACGGACCACCGGCTCCGCCAGATCCTCGGCTACCCGGCCGTGTTCCTCGGCTCCTCGCCCAAGCTCGCGCCGAGCATGTACCACCTGATGAGCCACCTCGACCTCGAGGACGGCGTGCTCTACCCGCAGGGCGGCCTCATCACCGTCATCGACGCGATCGAGCGGGTGGCGCGCGCCGGGGGCGTGGAGATCCGCACGGGCGCGCCCGTGTCGCGCATCCTCACGGAGCCGACGAAGGCCGGCCGCGCGGTGGCGCGCGGCGTGCAGATCACGACCGACGCGGGCACCGAGACGCTCGAGGCCGACGTGGTCGTCTCCACCGCCGACCTGCACCACACCGAGACCGAGCTCATCCCCGAGGCGTTCCGCACGTACCCGCAGTCGTACTGGGACAAGGCCACCGCCGGCCCCGGCGCCGTGCTCGTGTACCTCGGCGTCCGCGGCGAGCTGCCCGAGCTGCACCACCACACGCTGCTGTTCACGGAGGACTGGGACCGCAACTTCTCGCAGATCTTCCCGCCGAAGGGCGGCGCCACCTCGGTGCCGGATCCCGCGAGCATCTACGTCTGTCGGCCCAGCGCCACCGACGGCTCGGTCGCGCCCGACGGCCACGAGAACGTGTTCATCCTCGTGCCCATCCCGGCCGACCCGACCATCGGCCGCGGTGGCATCGACGGCGCCGGCGACGCGCGCGTGGAGGAGATCGCCGACCGCGCGATCCAGCAGATCTCCGACTGGGCCGGCATCCCCGACCTCGCCGAGCGCGTCGTCGTCCGCCGCACCTCGGGCCCCGGCGACTTCCAGGCCGACCTGCACTCCTGGAAGGGCACCATCCTCGGGCCCGCGCACACGCTCGCGCAGTCGGCCATGTTCCGCGCCGGCAACACGAGCAAGCGGGTCGACGGGCTGCACTACGCCGGCGGATCCACCATCCCCGGCATCGGCCTGCCCATGTGCCTCATCAGCGCCGAGATCCTCGTGAAGCGCCTCCGCGGCGACGTGTCGACCGGACCCGGCGCCGAGCCCCTCGTGCGCACGGTCGGCCGCCCGGTGGTCTGATGGGGCTCGTCTACCTGGCGCTGCTCCTCATCACCATCGGCTGCATGATGCTCCTCGACCGGCGCTGGCGACTCTTCTTCTGGCGCGACCGCACCGCCGCGGCGCTCACCACCCTCATCGGCGTCGCGTTCTTCCTCGCGTGGGACGTCGCCGGCATCTCGCAGGGCATCTTCTTCCGCGGGGAGACCGCGTTCATGACGGGGATCCTCGTGGGCCCGGAGCTGCCGATCGAGGAGGTCTTCTTCCTCACGCTGCTCTGCTACCTCACGATGAACCTCGTCAACGGGTTCAGCCGCCTCGCCGACCACCACGTCGCCCGGGCGAGGGAGCGCGCCAACCGATGAGCTACCTCGTGCTCGACCTGCTGTTCCTGCTACCCGTCGCGGTCGTCGGGTTCCTCTTCCGCCGCCTGCTGCTGCGCGAGGCGGCCGCCGTGCCGTACGGATCCAGCCGCTTCGACTACCCCGAGTACTACTGGTACCGGCGCATGCCCGTCGCGATCCTGCTCGTGATGACGCTGATCTTCGACAACATCATGATCCAGGTGGGCCTCGTCGGCTACGACCCCGACAAGCTCGTCGGCCTGATCCTCGGCGTCGCCCCCATCGAGGACTTCGCCTACGCGATCGCCGCCCTCGTGCTGCTGCCGGCGGTCTGGTACCTGCTGCGCCGCCGCCGCAGCGTGTCCGGCATCGAAGCGCATGAGTGACGTGCGGACGCGAGCGGGCGTCGGCGAGGTGCTGCGCACGATCGTGCTCTCGTCGCGCCCGCTCTCCTGGGTGAACACGGCGTTCCCGTTCGCGGCCGCGTACCTCACGGTCACGCGCGAGCTCGACCTCACGGCCGTGCTCGGCACCCTCTACTTCCTCATCCCGTACAACCTCGCGATGTACGGCATCAACGACGTCTTCGACTACGAGTCCGACATGCGGAACCCGCGGAAGGGCGGGGTGGAGGGCGCGGTGCTCGCGCGCGCCATGCACCGGCCCGTGCTCGTCGCGGTGCTCGTCACCAACGTGCCGTTCCTCGCCTACCTCGTCGTCGTGGGTTCGGCCGCCAGCACCGCGGTGCTCGCCGTGAGCGTCTTCGCCGTGGTCGCGTACTCGCTCAAGGGCCTCCGCTTCAAGGAGCGCCCGATCCTCGACTCGCTCACCTCGAGCACGCACTTCACCTCGCCAGCGGTCTACGGCATCGTGCTCGCGGGCGGCGCCTTCACGCCCGCGCTGTGGGCGATCCTCGCGGCCTTCTTCCTGTGGGGCGTCGCGTCGCACGCGTTCGGCGCCGTGCAGGACATCGGGGCCGACCGGGACGGTGGCATCTCGTCCATCGCGACCGTGCTCGGCGGGGCCGCCACCGTGCGGATCGCCGTGCTCGCGTACGCCGCGGCCGGCCTCGCGATGCTGTCCACCGGGCTGCCGGGGATCATCGCGGCCGTGCTCGTGATCCCGTACATCCTCAGCACCGCGCCCTTCTGGTCGATCCGGGACGAGGAGGCGGAGGCCGCCAACCGGGGCTGGCGCCGGTTCCTCGGCCTCAACTTCCTGTCCGGCTTCGTGGTGACCCTGCTGCTGATCGTGTTCTGGCGCACGACCGCCTGACCGCGCCGCCCGCGCCGCCCGCGCTCAGTAGTGCGTCGGCATCATCCCGGTCGCGAGCTCGCGCCGGCGCCGGGCGTGCTCGCCCGCGAACGACAGGAGCTCCATGTCGTGCTCCCGCATCCAGGCGATCGCGGCCTCCAGCGTGACCGCGGTCGAGACCCAGACGCGCCGGCCGGAGTCGTCGACCGCATCGGCGTACACCTCGAAGACGGGCGCGGATCCGGCGGCGCGCGCGGTGGGCACGACGTAGCCGAGCACGGGCTGCGACGCGACCTGGACGCGCCAGGCGCCCTGGTGGTATCGGGCGTGCGGGTGGTGGTCGAGGGGCGCGGGCTCGCGGGTCATCTGCTGCTCCAGGGGAGGGGACGGGGGCGTGAGCGCCCGGCCGCGCTCGTGGACGACGATAGGCTCGGCGTCCGACACGGGGGCGTCGGCGATGATGGACGCGACGCCCTCCCGAACCCAGGAGCCCATGTCCACGCCGATCCGCCTCCTCCACCAGGCCGTCCGCCCCTTCGTGGCGGCCAGCCTGCGCGGAGCCATCCCCACGCCGCTGACGGCCGCGGTGCCCACGGACGCACCCGTCGGCGTCGTCGCGGGGCCGGACCCGGACCGGATCCTCGTGCTCGGCGGCATCGGCGGATCCGGCGTGGGCCTCCGCACGCACGCCGAGGGCGTCGCCGCGCAGACGGCCCGGGCGCTGGCGGAGATCACCGGGCGCGGCGTCGCGTGGCGCACCGTGCCGCTCGCCGACCAGCACCTCATCGCCACGCAGGAGGCCGTGCGGCAGATCACCGAGCTGCACCGCTACGACGTCGTGCTCGTGATGCCCGGGGTCGCCGACGCGCTGGAGCTCGCGCGCATCACGCCGTGGGTCCACCGGCTCGAGGACCTGCTCGACCACCTCGTGGAGCAGACCGCCGACAACTCGATGGTGCTCGTCTCCGACGTGCCGCAGGTGTCGCAGTACGTGGAGGCGGGCGCGTTCGTGCGCGGCATGTTCCGGGACCACGCGGCCTACCTGTCCGAGCGGAAGGCCGAGGTCTGCGCGCGGTTCCCGCAGGCCACGTCCATCAAGCTGCCCGACGCCGGGCCGATCGACTTCGTGGACGGCGAGTTCCGCTACTCCTCCATGTACCGCCGCTGGGGCGAGCACGCGGCCCGGGTCGTCGCCGACCTGCAGGCGGACCGCGGCCACGCCTGACCGGATCCGCCCGGTCGGGTCCTAGCGCCCGCGCCGGCCGCCGCGGGGCGGGGGAGTGCGCTTGCCGCCCGCGCCGCCCTTCGGGGTCGGCTTCGCCCCGCCGGCGCCGCCCTTCCCGGCCGCGCCCGGCTTGCCCGCCGCCTTCCGCGCGGTCTTCTGCGCGGCGGTGGGCTTCCGGCGGTCGCGCTCGTCGTCGTCGCGCGACGAGCGAGAGCTCTGCGCCGTGCGCCCGCGGACGATGCCCACGAGCTCCTCGATGTCGGGGGAGGCGTCGCCCTCGCGCCAGGCCACGGCGATCCGCGTCTCGGGGAGGTCGTGCACCGGCACGGCCACGAGGTCCTTGCGCGCGTGCAGGCGGCCGAGCGCGTGCGGCACGACCACGACGCCGACGCCCGCGGCGACCAGCTCGACGGCGCCGGTGACGTCCTCGGGCATGGGCACCGGATCCGCGCCCGCCGTGCGTCCCGCCCAGCCCGGCACCTGGTCGGCCGGCTGCAGCAGCAGGTCCTCCGCGAGGTCGGCGAGGGCGATGGCGTCGGCGGTGGCGTGCGCGTGGTCCTTGGGCAGGATCACGACCTGCACCTCGCCGTACAGCGGCACGACCGTGAGGCCCCGGCCGTCGACGGGGAGGCGGAGGAAGGCGACGTCGACGGATCCGTCGACGAGGGCCGGCGCGGCGTCCGGCTCCGCGAGGGGCGTGATCCGCAGGGGCACGCCCTCGACGCGCTCGTCCCAGGCGCGGGTCCACTTCGCCACGGTGACGCCCGGAACGATCGCGACCACGAGGCCCCGCGGCGGGGCGGCGGCCTCGGCGGCGAGGCGCGCGTCCTCCGCGGCGATCGCGGCGCGGGCGTCCGCGAGGCGCGCCTCGCCGTCCGGGCTGAGGCGCGTGGGGCCGTCGTCGCGCACGAACAGCTCGACGCCCCACAGGGCCTCGAGGTCGAGGATCGAGCGGCTCACGGCGATGCGCGAGACGTTGAGGGCCTTCGCGGCGCGGGCGAAGTGCAGCTCGTCGGCCACGGCGGCGAAGTGCCGGAGGGCGGTCGGGTCGGCGTCCACGGAAGTCCCCTCGGTGGCCCGCTCGTGGGCGGCGCGGTGAGCGGCGGCGGGTCGATCCAGGCTAGTGCAGGCCGCTCCGGGCCCCGACGGTACCCTGGGCACATGACGAGCGACGGATCCAGCCAGACGATGAAGGCCGCGACCGCGGCGAAGAAGCTGGGCGTGCACCTGCCGGCGACCCCGGTGGAGTTCCAGGAGTCGACCCCGTCGCGCGCCGAGCTCGCCGAGATGACGGAGAACCCGCCCGAGTGGCTGGCCACGCTGCTGCGCGACGGCCCGCACCCGCGCCAGGTGATCGCCGGCAAGCTCGGCGTCTCCATCGCCGGCCTCGCCCGCGGCGGCGTGACGGAGGCGCTCACCACCGCCCAGATCAAGGAGCTGCTCCAGGCCCCGCCGCAGTGGCTGGTGCAGGAGCGCGCGACGCAGGCCGAGGTGCGCGAGGAGCAGATCCGCGTGAAGAACCGCGACGCCGGACGCGCCGCCCTGGCCGCCGAGCGCGAGCGCCAGGAGGGCACGGGCGGCTCGCGCCGCTGACGCCTCACCCGGCTCCCGACCGGACCCGCACGCGTCCCCGCGACGCGGAGCGGACGGTCCGGGGACCGCGCCGCCGGGATCCGCGGGCCGCATGAGACCCTTTCCTCCGTGACCAGTCCGAACGACACGGCCCGACGCCGCCACGCCGCCGAGGCCGCCGCGCCGGATCCCGCGACCGTCCTCCCCGCGCCGATCACCGGATCCCGCGTGCCCGGCACGCTCGGCTCCGTGGTCGTCGCGGCGCTGGTCACCGCGGTCTACGTGCTCTACTCGGCGCTCGAGTGGCGCCGTTTCACCGTGAAGTCGTGGGACCTCGGCATCTTCACGCAGCTCGCCGACGACTACGCGCACCTGCGGGCGCCCATCGTCTCCATCAAGGGCGACGGCTTCAACCTGATGGGCGACCACTTCCACCCCATCCTCGTGCTGCTCGGGCCCGTCCACGCCGTCTGGCCGCACGCGTTCGCGCTGCTCGTGGTGCAGGCCGTCCTCATCGGGATCTCGGTGGTCGGCGTCGGCCGCCTGGCCGGCCGCGTCGTGGGCCGGTGGGGCGCGATCACGGTGGCCGCCGCGTACGGGCTGAGCTGGGGGATCCAGGGCGCCGTCGCGTTCCAGTTCCACGAGATCGCGTTCGCGCTGCCGCTGCTGGCCTTCGCGCTCGACGCGGTCATCGCCCGCCGCGCCCTCGCGGCCGCCCTCTGGGCCGCGCCGCTCGTCTTCGTGAAGGAGGACCTCGGGCTCACGGTCGCGGTGCTCGGCGCGATCCTCGCGGTCACCCTCCACCGCCGCGTCGGCATCGCGCTCGCCGCCTGGGGCGTGGTGTGGTTCGCGCTGGCGACCGCGGTGATCCTCCCGGCCTTCAACCGCGAGGCCCGCTGGGACTACGCGTCCAAGCTCGACGCGGGCGGCGCGCTCGCGGATCCGCTCGGCACGATCGCCGGCCTCCTCCTCGCGCCGAAGCTCGAGACGGTCGCGTTCCTCCTCCTCGCGGGCGCGTTCATCGCCGTGCGCTCGCCGCTCCTCCTGCTCGTGCTGCCGACGCTCGCCTGGCGCTTCCTGTCGCCGACGGAGTCGTACTGGGCGCCCGGCTACCACTACGACGCGGTGCTCATGCCGATCGTGTTCGCCGCCGCGATCGACGGCGTCGCCCGGGCCCGCGCGGGACGGCAGAGCTGGCTGCGCACGGCGTCGCGCGCGACCGTGCCCGTCATCGCCGTGGCCGCGATCGCCCTGGCCGTGCGCTCGCCGATGGCCGAGCTCGCGGGCCCGACCATCTGGCAGCCGGCGCCGCGCGCGGCCGAGGCCCAGGCGGCGCTCGACCAGGTGCCCGCCGGCGCGAGCGTCCTCAGCGACATCGGCCTCATGTCGTACCTCGTCGACGACCACGAGGTGTTCTGGCTCGGCAACCCGGGCAACCCGGCGCCGGAGTACGTCGTCATCGACACGCTCGGCGGCGGCCTCGGGCCGGGCGCCCTCAACGCCGACCAGTACGGCGAGGCGACGCAGGCGGGCACGACCTACGAGATCGTCTACGCCGAGGCCGGGTACCAGGTGGCGCGCCGGGTCTCGTAGGGCCGGTCGCGGTCCCGCCGACGGACCCGTCCCCGCCGACGGACCCGTCCCCGCCGACGGACCCGTCCCCGCCGACGCGTCCCGCGCACGCGAGGAGGCCGGGCGCTCCCCCGAGCCGCCCGGCCTCCTCATGCGCTCCCGCGGAGCGCTCCCGACTAGATCGGGATGGCCGCCGTGAGCACGCCCACCGCGAGCATCACGAGCGACACCAGGACGGCGCGCCACAGCACCTTGCGGTGGTGGTCGCCGAGGTTCACGTCGGCCAGGGACACGAGCAGCAGGATCGCCGGCACGAGCGGGCTCTGCAGGTGCACGGGCTGCCCGGTGATGGACGCGCGGGCCATCTCGACGGGGTCGATGCCGTAGTTGGCCGCGCTCTCCGCGAGCACCGGGAGCATGCCGTAGTAGAAGGCGTCGTTGCTCATGAAGAAGGTCATCGGGATGCTGAGCACGCCCGTGATGACCGCGAGGCCGGGGCCGAGGGCGTCCGGGATGATGGTGACCAGCCAGGCCGACATCGCCGAGACCATGCCGGTGCCGTTGAGCACGCCGATGAGGACGCCCGCCGCGAGCACCATCGAGACCACGCCGACCACGCTGGGGGCGTGGGCCGCGATGCGCTCGCCCTGGTCCTTGAGGACGCGGAAGTTGACGATGAGGGCGATGGCCGCGCCGACCATGAAGACGTAGGCGAGGGGCAGCTGGTCCATGATCAGCAGCACGAGCACCGCGAGCGTCAGGCCGAGGTTGAACCAGATGAGGCGCGGGCGGAGGGTCTCGCGGTCGGGGTCGAGCATGGTCGAGCCGACGGTGGAGACCGCGGCCGTCTCGGCGCGGACGAGCGAGGGGGCCAGCGTGATGAGGCCGCCGCGCGGGGTCGCAGGAGCGCCGCGACCGGCGCGCCACCAGCCCGAGCCGCCCGTGGAGCCGCCGGAGCCGGAGCCGGAGCTGCCGGCGGCGTCGATGCCGCCCTCGGCCCGCGCCTCGCCGAGCGCGGCCAGGCGGTTGCGCTCGCGGACGCCCATGGTCCACGCGAAGATGAAGACGAGGGCGAGGCCCACGAGGAGCGACGGGATCATCGGCACGAAGATGTCGGTCGGCGAGACCTTGAGGGCCGCCGCCGCGCGGACGGTCGGGCCGCCCCACGGGACGATGTTGAGCGTGCCGTTCGCGAGGCCCGCGGTGCAGGTGAGCACGACCGGGCTCATCCCGAGCTTGCGGTAGATGGGCAGCATGGCCGCCGTGGTGACGATGAAGGTCGTGGATCCGTCGCCGTCGAGGGAGACCGCCGCCGCGAGGATCGCCGTGCCGAGCACGATCTTGGCCGGGTCGCCGCCCGCGACGCGGAGGATGAGGCGCACCAGCGGGTCGAACAGGCCGACGTCGATCATGATGCCGAAGTAGATGATGGCGAACATCAGCAGGGCGGCCGTGGGGGCCAGGTCGCCGAGCGCCTCGACGACCATGTCGCCGATGCCGAGGCCGGCGCCCGCGAAGAGGCCGAAGATCGTCGGCACGAGGATGAGGGCGACCATGGGCGTGAGCCGCTTGGTCATGATGAGGGCCATGAAGGTGAGGACCATGGCGAAGCCCAGGAATACCAGCACGCGTGACTCCTTCGTCGGTGGGCGGGACGCCCGGCTGAAAGTCACACGCTAGGCAGGGATCGCGGCGTCGTCGCGCTTGTGCCGCTTCATCGCGATAGTGCAGGCAAACGGCGTTCTGCGCATTATGCTCACGAGGTGGATCGGGCGACGGGGCGACGACGGGCGGGGCTCGACTTCGCGCGGCGCATGCTCGTCCTCCAGCTGCTCGTCGTGCTCGTGGTGGTGGGGATCGCGACGGTCGCGTACGGCCTGCTGAGCTCCTCCGAGAACCGGGACGAGGCGCAGGCGACGGCGCTCGCGATCGCCCGGACGGTGGCCGAGGATCCCGCGCTCCGGGCCGCCGTGACGGCCGAGACCGAGGTCCCCGGCGTCGCCGCGGCGGCCGACCTCGCCGACGGGCCGGTGCAGCGCACGTCCGAGGCGGTGCGGGAGCGGACCGGCGCGCTCTTCGTGGTGGTGACCGACGACCGCGGGCTGCGGCTCGCGCACCCCGATCCGGCGGAGCTCGGGCAGCGCGTGAGCACGGATCCGACGGTCGCGCTCGCGGGGCGCGAGGAGGTGACCTGGGCCACCGGCACGCTCGGGGAGTCCGCGCGGGCGAAGGTGCCGGTGCGGGCGCTCGACGCGGAGGCCGGCGGGGGAGCGGGCGGCGCACCCGCGGGCGACGGATCCGGCCGGGTCGTCGGCGAGGTCAGCGTCGGCTTCGCGGCGGCCACCGTGCGCGACTCCATCGGCGTCGACGTCGCGGCCATCGCGGTCGTCGCCCTGCTCGCGCTCGGGGTCGGCGCCGTCGCCAGCGGGATCCTCTCCCGGCGGCTCGCGCGCCTCACCCTCGGCCTCCAGCCGTCCGAGCTCGCGGGGCTCGTGCAGGACCAGGCGGCCGTCCTCTCCGGCGTCGGCGAGGGCGTCCTCGGCGTCGGCACCGACGGCCGGGTCACCGTGTGCAACCCGCGCGCCGCCGAGCTGCTCGGCCTCGTGGATCCGGTGGGCCGTGCGCTCGACGAGCTCGGGGTCGCCGCGGCCGTGCGCGACGCCGCCGCCCGGACCGCCGCCGACGGCCGGCCGGCGTCCCTCCGCGCGGTGGTGGACGACCGGCTCCTCTTCGTCGACGTCGCCCGCGTCGAGCGTGACGGCCGCGACCTCGGCACGGTCGTCGTGGTGCGCGACGAGACCGACCTCGAGTCGATGAGCCGCCGCCTCACGGCCGTCACCGCGATGTCCACCGCCCTCCGCGTGCAGCGGCACGAGTTCGCGAACCGGCTGCACGTGGTGCGCGGGCTGGTCGCCACCGGCCGCGTCGACGAGGCGGGCAGCTACCTCGCGGGCGTGCTCGAGCAGGGTCCCGTCGCCTTCCCGATGCGGGACGCCGAGCTCGTCGACGAGCCGTACCTGCACGCGTTCCTCGGGGCCAAGGCGCTCGAGGCGGAGGAGCGCGGGGTGGCGCTCCGGGTGGGGCCGGGCACGCTCGTGCGGGGGATCCTCGTGCGGCCCGAGGAGGTCACCACCGTGCTCGGCAACCTGGTCGACAACGCGGTGCACGCGGCCGTCCGCGGATCCCGCGCCGACCGCTGGGTGGAGGTCGAGGCGCTCGACGACGGGCCCGACCTGCACCTCGCCGTCTCCGACTCGGGCGACGGGCTCGGCGCGGCGGATCCGGCGGGCGTCTTCCGGCGGCGGCCCGACGACGTGGACCGGGCGGCCCGGGCGCTCGCGGCGGGCGGGTCCGCGGCGACCGCGCCCGACGGCCGCGGCGGCGCGGATCCGGCGCACGGGCTGGGGTTCGGCCTGCCCCTCGCGCGCGACATCGCCCGCCGCGACGGCGGGGACGTGTGGGTCGCGGATCCGGGCGGCCCGCCGCCCGTCGCGGACGCCGGCGCCGTCTTCTGCGCCCGGCTCGCGGGGGTGGTCGAGCCGCCCGACGCGGATCCGCCCGGCGACCCCGACCCCGACCCCGCCCCCGACCACCCCGACCCGGATGGAGCACCCGCGTGACCGACGACCTCACCGTCCTCGTCGTCGACGACGACTTCCGCATCGCGCGCCTGCACGAGGGCCTCGTCGCGTCCGCGCCCGGCTTCCGCTCCCTCGGCACCGCGGGCAGCGTGCGGGCGGCGCTCGCCGTGCTCGACGTCGAGCGCCCCGACCTCGTGCTCCTCGACGCGTACCTGCCCGACGGCAGCGGCCTCGACCTCGTGCGGCGGATCGAGCCCGACGTGATCCTCGTCACGGCCGCCGACGACGCCGCCACCGTCCGCCGCGCCCTCCGCGGCGGCGCGGTCTCCTACCTCGTGAAGCCGTTCGCGCCCGAGCTGCTGCTGGCCCGGCTGGCCGCCTACGCGGCCTACCGCGCCGGCCTCGACACCGAACGGCCGCTCGACCAGGCGGCCGTCGACCGGGCGATGCAGTCCCTCCGCCCCGGCCGCACCGCCGCGAACGCGCGGCCCGCGACCGAGCAGGCCGTGCTGGACGCGCTGGCGGCGGCCGGCGACGAGCTCTCCGCCCCCGACATCGCCGAGCGCGTCGGCGTCTCGCGCGCCACCGCGCAGCGCTACCTCGGCGCGCTCGCCCGCGAGCGCGTGGTCGACGTGCAGCTCAAGTACGGATCCACCGGCCGCCCGGAGCACCGCTACCGGATCCTGCGGCCGCGCTAGGCGCACGACGACCGGCCGTCCCGCTGTCGTACGCTCGCCCGATGGCCCCACCTCTCCCTCCGCCCGGCTGGCACCGACCCCCGGACGCGACGGGACCGGCCGTCAGCAGGGCGGCGGTGCGCGCGTGGCTCGACGCCTACGTCGCCGCCTGGCGCTCGTACGACCCGGCGGAGATCGCCGACCTGTGGTCGGAGGACGCCGTGTGGCACTACCCGTTCGAGGTCCGGGCGACGGGCCGCGCGGCGATCGTCGCGGAGTGGATGAGCGAGCGCGACGCCTTCGTCGGGGAGCGGTTCGAGGCGAGCTACCACCCGGTGGTCGTCGAGGGGGACACGGCCGTGGCCCACGGGCGCACGGTCTTCCTGGCCGACGACGGCGACGAGGTCGCGACCGCCTACGACAACGTGTGGCTCCTCCGCTTCGACGCCGACGGCCGGTGCACGGAGTTCCACGAGTGGTACGCCGGTCGACCGGAGGACGAGCCGGACCGGGCGGTCCCGCGACGCTGACCGGCTCGCCGCCCCTCCTCCGGCCCCGGTGGACGCACGGCGGCCCGGCCACCGCGCGTGCGGTGCCGGGCCGTGGTCGAGCAGGAGGGTCGGATCAGCTCCCGACGGCCACCGGCAGCGGCACCTCGTCGGCGGCGAGCTCCTCGCTCGTGGAGCCGAGGACCTCGCGGACGGACGCGCGGATGATGGCGAGCCCCTCCTCGACCTGCTCGTCGGTGATGGTGAGCGCGGGCAGCACCTTCATGACCGTGCCGCCGGCGCCGCTCGTCTCCATGAGCATGCCGCGCTCGAACGCCGCCCGGCAGACCGCGCCGGCGAGGTCGCCCGAGGGGAACTCGATGCCGCGCGCGAGGCCGCGGCCGCGCACCTTGAGCTGCATCTCCGGGGCGACGGAGGCCGCGATCTCGGTGAAGACCTCGTGGATCCGCTCGCCCTTGCGCAGCGTGGACGCCTCGAGCTCGCCGTCGGTCCAGTACTGCCGCAGCGCCTCGGCGCCCGTGAGGAACGCGGGCGCGATGCCGCGGAACGTGCCGTTGTGCTCGCCCGGCTTCCACTGGTCGAGCTCGGGCTTCAGCAGCGTGAGGGCCATGGGCAGGCCGTAGCCGCCGATGGACTTGGAGAGCGTGACGATGTCGGGGACGATGCCGGCCTCCTCGAAGCTGAAGAACCCGCCGGTGCGGCCGCAGCCCATCTGCACGTCGTCGACGATGAGCACGATGCCGTGGCGCGTGCAGAGCTCCCGCAGCGCCCGCAGCCACTCCGGGCTCGCGACGTTGATGCCGCCCTCGCCCTGCACGGTCTCGACGATGACGCCGGCGGGCGTGTCGAATCCCGAGCCCGAGTCGTCGAGGAGCTTCGCGAAGTACGCGAGGCTGTCGGTCTCGCCGCCGAGGTAGCCGTCGAACGGCACCGCGACCGCGTGGTGCAGCGGGTGGCCGGCGCCGCCGCGCTTGAGCGCGTTGCCGGTGACCGCGAGCGCGCCCTCGGTCATGCCGTGGAACGAGTTGGTGAAGTGCACGATGGTGGTGCGGCCGGTGACCTTGCGCGCGAGCTTCAGCGCGGCCTCGACCGCGTTCGCGCCGCCCGGGCCGGGGAACATGATGCGGTAGTCGAGCCCGCGCGGCTGGAGGATGACGTCCTGGAACGTCTGCAGGAAGTCGCGACGGGCCTCCGTGAACATGTCGAGGGAGTGCGTGACGCCGTCGCGGAGGATGTAGTCGACCAGCTTCTGCTTGAGAGCCGGGTTGTTGTGCCCGTAGTTGAGGGCGCCCGCGCCGGCGAAGAAGTCGAGGTAGCGGTCGCCGTCGGCGGTGAACATCTCGCTGCCCACGGCGCGGTCGAACACGACCGGCCAGCCGCGGCTGTAGCTCCGGACCTCGGACTCCATCTGCTCGAAGATCGTCATGCCGTCTCGCTCCTTGATGCTCAGCGGCGACCTCGGTGGATCGCCTCACGTCGGGCGGGCTCGTGGCTCCGGGCGACGGGGAAAGCGCTGCGATGCGCAGCCCCTCCATCGTCGCACCTCCTCCCGACATCGCGGGAATCCCCCGGGCAGGGGATCTCGATAGGGTCGCGGCATGGCCGCACCGGGGGACGTCGATCCGCTCCGCGCGCCGGGCACCGCGATGCTCGACGTCGGCGACCGCCGGGTGCGGCACCGCGTGACCGGCACCGGGGATCCGGTCCTCCTCCTGCACGGCATCGGCCGCAGCCTCGAGGACTGGGACGAGCAGCACGCGCGCCTGTCCGCGCACCACGAGCTGCACAGCCTGGACCTGCCGGGCTTCGGCTGGTCGGATCCCGTCGCCGGCCCGACCACGCTCGAGTCCCTCGCCGACGCGCTGCCCGCCTACCTCGACGCGGCGGGGGTGCGCGGGCCGGTCGCGGTGGTGGGCAACTCCCTCGGCGGCGCGGTCGCGATGACCCTCGCGACTCGGCACCCGGACCGCGTGCGCGCCCTCGTGCTCGCCGACAGCGCGGGCTTCGGCCGGCAGGTGACGGTGGGGCTCCGCATGCTCGCCTTCGATCCGCTCGCCACGCTGCTCATGCGCCCGACGCCCGGCAACTCCCGGCGCTCGACCCGCACGATCTTCCACGACCCGGCGCTCACCACCGTCGAGCGGGTGCGGCACGCGCAGGAGCTCTCGGCCCGGCCATCGCACGCGGCCACGATGCTCGACGTCGCCCGCGACCTCGGCACGGTCCGCGGGGTCAGCTCGCGCTGGCGCCGGCCGCTCGTGGAGGGCGTGCGGGAGTGGGGCCTGCCGGTGCTCGCGGTCTGGGGCGCCCGCGACCGGATCCTCCCGCCGTCGCAGCTCGCGGCCGTCGCGCGGGAGCTCCCCGACGCGCGCACGCGGCTCATCCCCGACTGCGGGCACATGCCGCAGATCGAGCGGCCTGACCTCTTCGCGGAGCTGGTCGAGGACTTCCTGGCGTCGCTGCCGGAGGATCCCGGCGAGCGGCTCGGGCGCTAGGAGCGGTCGTCGTCCGGGGCGTCGGCCGCGATGTCGCCGTCCTCGTCCGTGTCGTCCTCGTCCTCGTCGACGTCCACCGTGACGGCGCCCGCCTGGGCCGCGGCCTGCGCGTGCCGTCCGGCGGGGGAGAGGACCTGCTCGTGGCGGGCCGCGAGGGCCTCGAGGCCGTCGTGGGCGGCGACGCGGACGGAGGTGTCGGGGTCGGTCAGCGCGCGGCGGATGACCTCCTCGTCGGCGGGGGAGCCGACGGCGCCGAGCGCGCGCAGGGCGGCGCCGCGGACGCGGGCGTTCTCGTCGGTGACGAGCACCGTGAGGGCGCGGACGAGCGGCAGCTGCCGGGTCGCGACGACCTTGGCGCAGGCCTCGCGGACGCGCCAGGCGCGGTTGGTGAGGTTCTTCTCGACGACCTTCGCGGCCTCCGGCGTCCAGGCGTAGAGCAGCGCGCGGGCGCCCCAGGCCTCGGGCCAGTAGAGGGGAGGCGCGCCGTTGAGGATCCCGCGGGCGTGGCGCCCGCCGACCAGCAGCAGGAAGTCGTCGCCCTCGTAGAGGCCGTCCAGCAGGCCCATCGCCCGCAGGGCGACCTCCCGCTCGCTCGTGCGCGCCACCGCGTCGCTCATGCGCGTCGCGAGGGAGTCCTCGCGACGGCGGGGGTCATCTCCGTCAGCCATGGGCTCCACCGTATCGGCTGCGGCGGGCGCCTCCCACCGCCCGGGAGCGGCGGGAGGCGGGATCAGGAGATGTCGGCGTTGAAGAGGAGCCCCAGCAGGTAGGTGGCCCCGGCCGCGCCGAACCCGATGAGGAGCTGGCGGGCTGCGCGACGCAGCGGCGGGCCGCCGCTGAGGAGGCCGGTGACCGCGCCCGTGATGGACAGCGCGACGGCGACGAGCACGCACGCGACGGCGAGGGCGAGGATCCCCTGCAGGCCGAAGAGGTACGGCAGCACGGGGATCACGGCGCCCGACGCGAAGAAGCAGAAGCTCGACAGGGCCGCGCCCCAGGCGGTGCCGACGCTCTCGTGCTCGTCGTCGGAGGCGGCGACGCCCGCGATGGTGACGGGGATCGGCCGGGTCTCGGCGGCGAGGTCGTGCAGCACCTCGTCGGCGTGGGCGAGCGCCTCCTCCTCGGTCATGCCGCGGGCGCGGTAGACGAGGGCGAGCTCGTTCGCGTCGACGTCGAGGTGGGGGAGGGCGTCGCGCGTGCCGGGGCCGGGGGCCGACGCCTCGAGCAGCTCGCGCTGCGACCGCACGGAGACGAACTCGCCCGCGCCCATGGAGAGCGCGCCGGCGAGGAGTCCCGCGAGGCCCGTGGCGAGGATCACCCCGTTCGGGACCCCCGTGGCCGTGATGCCGAGCACGAGCGCGAGGTTGCTCACGAGCCCGTCGTTGGCACCGAACACGGCCGCGCGGAAGGTGCCGGACAGGCGCAGCCGGCCGCGCGTGGCGAGGCCGCGCACGACCTCCTCGTGCACGCGCTCGTCGGCGGCCATGGCGTCGGTCGCGTCGGCGTCGTCCGCGTACGGCGAGCGGCTCTCCGCGCGCTGGGCGAGCGCGAGCACGAAGACGGAGCCGAAGCGGCGGGCGAGGACGCCGAGGATCCGCGTGCGGACGTCGCCGCGCACCGGCTTGCCGACGCGGTCGCCGAGGAGCTCGATCCAGTGGTCGGCGTGGCGGCCCTCGGCCTCGGCGAGGGCGAGCAGGATCGCGCGCTCCTCACCCGTGCGACGGCCGGCGAGGTCGCGGTAGACGGCGGCCTCGGCGCGCTCGTCGGCGAGGTACTGCCGCCAGCGGCGCACTTGGGCGGGCGTCGGATCGGGCGTGCGGGCAGGGGGCATGGCGGTCATGGGTCCTCCGGTCGGGCGACGGCCGGGAGCACGGGGGCTCCGGCCGACGCGACGGCGCATTCGCGCCTGTCGTTCGTCTGGCCGAAGGTCTCGTCCGCCCGCCGTGCTCGTGCTCCGGGGCGGGTGATGCACCGGGCCCGGGGGCCAGCATGTCGACGCATCGCCGTCCGGTCCGAGGACCGGGGGGACTACTCCCCTTCGCCGTCGACCCTATCGCACGGCCCCACGCGGGCCGGTGGGGCGGTCAGGCCGGCGGCAGCAGCACGATGACCACGGGCAGCACCGGCAGCGCGCACGCGACCGCGCACAGCAGCCGCAGCGCGATCCGGTGCCCGCCGCGGGGGTGGCGCAGGCGGTCGGCGCGGAGGGCGGAGAGGCCGCCGTCGGGATCCAGCTTGCGGAGCGCCGAGGCGACCGTCGACGCCCCGGCGACGCGCGCCGCGTGGTCGTCGGCGATGAACTCGATGGCGATGGTGGTGGAGAGCGCGAGGCGCTGGCTCGCGGGCAGCGCCGGGAGGATCGCGCGAGAGACCTGCGCGAGCCGCACCGCGAGCGCGTGCCGCTGCTCCAGGTGGGCGGTCTCGTGCTCGAGGACGGCGGCGAGCTCGTCGTCGTCGAGGCGCGCGCGGGCCTCGGTGGTGAGGAGGATCACGCCGGTCGCGGGGGAGAGCGCGGCGAGCGGCACGTCGGACTCGACGAGGCGCGCGTCCCGCCCGGCGACCCGGTACGGCCGCGACGCGAGCAGCAGCGTGGCGACCTCGCCCGCGCGCCGCCGGGCCTCCCGGACGACGCGGCCGCCCTCCTCCACGATGCGGAACAGCAGCACCCCGAGCACGCCCGCCGCCACGTACGCGAGCGGCACGGCGGCGACCGCGGCCTGCTCGGGAGCCGCCCCGGCCTGCAGCGCCATGCCCTGGTGGATGAGGAGCCCGAGCCCGGATCCCAGGCTGAGCACCGCGGTGACGAGGAACCCGTGCCACGCCGCGAGCATCGCGACGGGCCGCTGGGCGACGAGCGGCAGGCGACCGAGGAGGAGCGGCGCGAGCAGCGTGACCGTGACGTAGCACTCCAGGAGGAGCACCGCGCGGACCGTGTCGCTCACTGGTCGCGCTCCGATCGGGTGGTGCGGACGCCGGCGCGCAGGGCGCGGCCGACGGGGGTGGTGCGGGTGGTGCCGGGACGACCGTCAGATGGTCTCGGGCAGGGCCTTCGCGTTGTCGATGACCTGGCTCAGCACGCCCTTCAGCGCCTCGAGCTGCTCCTCCGTCATGGAGAGGCGGTCGCGGATCCGCTGCGGGATGTCCACGGCCTTCTCGCGCAGCTCGCGCCCCTGGTCGGTGAGGCCGATCTCGAGGACGCGCTCGTCGGTGGCGCGACGCACCCGCCACACGTGGCCCATGGCCTCGAGCCGCTTGAGGAGCGG
This sequence comes from Clavibacter rahimiani, assembly GCF_052654495.1. Classification (NCBI taxonomy): domain Bacteria; kingdom Bacillati; phylum Actinomycetota; class Actinomycetes; order Micrococcales; family Microbacteriaceae; genus Clavibacter; species Clavibacter rahimiani. Next base: position 3,062,360 of record NZ_CP199790.1, on the reverse strand, counting down.
GGAGAGCGTGGCGCTGTCGAGCTGGAGCTCGTGGCTGAGGTCCTTGACCGAGCGGGGCCCTCGCGCCCAGAGCGCGAGGAGCACGAGGTACTGGGGGTGGGTGAGCCCCAGCGGGTCGAGGATGGGTCGGTAGAGGGCGGTCACGCTGCGGGCGGCGACGACGAGCGAGTAGCTGACCTGCCTGTCGAGCGCGAGCGGGTCCTGCAGGTCCTGCGGTGTTGACATGGTTCCTCCGCGGGTCATTCTGTCACTCCGTGTTGCTAACCCCGGGGCTATCGGGGGTCCGCAGCCGGATCTGTGGAAAGGCTCCTGCTTGTGAGGGATTCGGAGTCGGGGGCTCAGGCGGCGGGTCGCGCGGCCTCGGGGACGAGGATCGCCCCGAGCTCGGCGGCCGTCTCGACGACCGCGATGGTGCCCGCCGCCTCGGCCGGGCTGCCGTAGCCCCAGCCGACCATGACCGTCGGGATGCCGTGGGCCGCCGCGCCGAGGACGTCGTGCTCGCGGTCGCCGACCATCACCACGTTGCCGAGGTCGACGCCCGCCTCGCGGAGCCGGCGGAGCGCCTCCTCGATGACGTCGGCCTTCGCGGAGCGCACCTCGTCCTCGCTGGCGCCGCAGATCTCCGTGAAGAGGTCGGTGAGGCCGTAGTGGTCGAGCACGCGGCGGGCCTGCGACTCGGGCTTGCTCGTGGCGAGGGAGAGGGGGATGCCGGCCGCGCGGATCGCGCGGAGCACCTCGGGCACGCCCGCGTAGACCGAGCTGTCGAAGACGCCGCCGCCCGCGTATCCCGCGCGGTAGTGGGCGAGCGCGCGCTGCTGGGCCGCGTCGTCCATGCCCGCGAGGTCGCGGAAGGAGTCGAGGATCGGCGGCCCCACGTACTCGAGCAGCTGGGCCGGGGCGGGGACGGGCAGGCCCATGAAGACGAGGGTCTTCGCGAGCTGCGCGGTGATCCCGGGGGCCGAGTCGGTGATGGTGCCGTCGAGGTCGAAGAGGACGCAGCTCCAGGGCGCGGAGCCCGCGGCGGCGACGGTGGGGGTGGACGTGTCGGGTGCGGTCACGGTGACACCCTACGAGCCTCGCCGGGGCGCCGGCCGGGAGCCGCCCGGGCGACGCGGGTCAGAACAGGCGGGAGTGGCCGTCGTCGAGGCCGCGCATCGCGTCGTAGTCGAGGAGGAGGCAGCGGATCCCGCGGTCCTCGGCGAGCGTGCGGGCCTGCGGCTTGATCTCCTGCGCGGCGTACACCCCCGTGACGGGCGCGAGGTGCGGATCCCGGTTCATCAGCTCGAGGTAGCGGGTGAGCTGCTCGACGCCGTCGATGTCGCCGCGGCGCTTCAGCTCGACCGCGACCGAGCGGCCGGCGGCGTCGCGCGCGAGGATGTCGACCGGCCCGATGGCCGTCATGTACTCGCGGCGCACGAGCTCGTGGCCGTCGCCCAGCAGGTGGATCTGCTCGGCCAGCAGCTTCTGCAGGTGGGCCTCCACGCCGTCCTTCACGAGGCCCGGGTCGATGCCGAGGTCGTGGGCGGAGTCGTGGAGCACCTCGTGGATCGAGACGACGAGCATGTCGGCCGTCTTCGGCTGCACCACGCGCCAGATCTCGCGGACGCCCGCGAGCGCCTGCTCGTCGTCGGGTTCGACCTCGACGATGGTGCAGGGCGGGCTCATCCAGTTGAGCGGCTTGTAGGAGCCGCCGTCCGAGTGGACGAGGAGGCTCCCGTCGGCCTTGACCATGAGGAGGCGGGTGGCGAGGGGGAGATGCGCGCTGAGGCGGCCGGCGTAGTCGACGGAGCAGCGGGCGATGACGAGACGCACCCGGCGAGCCTAGCCGGGCGTCGGAGGGGTGCGCGCCGCGGCGGCCGGGGCGGCGGCGCCGGCTGCGGTGGCCGCGCTCCGGCGGGCGGCGCGGCGGCGGCCCTGGGAGAGGAGCACGCCGAGGAGCACGAGGGCGGCGCCGGCGGGCTCGTTCCAATGCAGGGTCTCGCCGAGCACGAGGATCCCGAGCGCGACCCCGACGACGGGCGTGATGTAGGTGACCGTCGAGGTGGCGGTGGGGCCCCAGGCGAGCAGCACGTTCATGTTCCAGAGGTACGCGAGGCCCGTGCCGACCACGCCGAGCACCACGAGGCTGAGCACGACGGGGAGGTCGAGCTGCACGGGGCCGGTGGCGAGGAACGGGGTGGCGAGGATCATCGCGGCGGCGCCCATGCCGATCTGCATGAAGGCCGTGACGACGCCCGGGATGCCGCGGTGGGTGAGGAACCGGCGCAGGTAGCTGAACGTGATGCCGTAGCAGACGGCCGCGCCGAGGCACGCGAGCTGGCCCGCGAGCTCGAGGAGCGGCTGGCCGGACGCGGCGGCCTCCGCGGACGGGGCGAGGCGCCACGGTCCGATGATCACGACGACGCCGGCGATCCCGACGGCGATCCCCGCGAGCTGACGGCGGCCCAGCTTCTCGACGCGGAAGGCGAGCGTGGCGAGGAGGGCGGTCATGATCGGCGTGGTCGCGTTGTAGATGCTCGCGACGCCCGAGGTGACGTGCTGCTCGGCCCAGGCGAACAGCGAGTACGGGATGGCGGATCCCACAACGCCGACGACCGCGAAGTGCAGCCACACGACGCGCTCCTTCGGGAGCGGCAGGCGGCGGGCCGCGACGATGAGGCCGAGCGCGATCGCGCCGAGCACGAGCCGGGTCCACGACACCTGGCCGAAGGACACGCCCTCGAGCGCGACCTTCATGAAGAGGAAGCTCGCGCCCCAGACGGTGCCCATCGCGGCGAACTGCACGGCGATGCGGCGGCCGCCGGGAGCCGCGAGCGCGGCGACGGGGGAGGCGGGAGCGGCGGCGGGGGAGGCGGGAGCGGCGGCGGAGGCGGAGGGCGTCGGGGCGCCGCGGGGTGTCACGTCGCCACTGTATCGGCGTGGATGCGTGGGAGCATCGGGCGATGACGACGTCGCCCGCCACCGTGCTCGTGACGGGGCGGTTCGCGCTCGAGCCGCTGGTGGTCGGGCACGCGCGGGAGATGGTCGGGGTGCTCGCGGATCCGGCGCTGTACCGCTACACCGGGGGCGAGCCGCCGACGCCGGACGTGCTGCGGGAGCGGTTAGCGCGGCAGGCGGCGGGGCGCTCGCCGGACGGATCCGCGCGCTGGCTCGTCTGGGTCCTCCGGGAGCTGGCGTCGGGTCGGGCCGCGGGGTTCGTGCAGGCGACCGTGACCGTCGAGGGCGGGGGGCGCGTGGCCGAGGTCGCGTGGCTCGTGGGGACGGCGGCGCAGGGCGCGGGCGCGGCGGCCGAGTGCGCGGCGGCGGTGGTCGCGTGGCTGGGGGCGGACGGCGTGGGGATCGTGCGGGCGCACATCCGCCCGGATCATGCGGCGTCGCGGGCCGTCGCGTCGCGGCTCGGGCTCGCGCCGACGGACGTGCGGGTCGACGGCGAGGTCCGCTGGGAGCGGCGGGACGGCTAGGCGCCGGCGGCCGGGGTCTCGGCCGAGGCCTCGCGCAGGTCGCGCGTCATCCAGACGAGGTCGCCGTGCTCGGGATCCGCGGTGATCCTGCCGCTGTCCGCGAAGCCGGCCTTCGTGAGCACCCGGGCGGACGCGGAGTTCCACCGGCGGACGGTGGACCACAGCCGGGTGCGGCCCGTCGCGCGGGCGGCGTCGACGACGGCGCACGCCGCCTCGGTCGCGATCCCCGCGCCGTGCGCCGACCGCAGCAGCTCGAACGCCAGCTCGGGCTCCTCCAGGCAGGCGCTGCCGACGACCAGGCCGCAGTAGCCGATGACACCGGCCGCGTCCCGCCGCTCGATCGCGAGCAGCCCGATCCCCGTGCGCAGCGACTCCTCCCGCTGCACGGTCAGGCGGTCCCGGACCTCCTCGCGCGTGGGGCGCCCCTCGTCGTCGATGCGGCGGTGCGCCGGGAGGCGAGGATCGCGCTCGGCCCACAGGCGGTGCACGACGTCGACGTCCGACGGGCCGAGCGGCCGCAGCCGCAGGCGGGCGGTCTCGAGGAGCTCGGGGAGCGGCGACGCGGTCATGCGGTCACGCTACGTCGGGCGCCGCCCGGGGCGGCTGAGCGCACCGCGACCGGATGCCGAGCGGATCAGTGGACGGCCAGCTCCACCACCAGCACCGCCACGCCGAGCGCCGCGACGCCCGCGAGCACCAGGAGCTTGACGCCGATCCCCACGCGCAGGCGGCGGACCGCGAGGAGCGTCACGAGCACGAGCGTCGCCACGAGCACGATCGCGATGATCCGCAGGGCCGCGGTGAGGTCGAGGACCCCGAGGGCGGAGAGGCCGAGGATCGCCAGCGGCGCGGGCAGTACGCCGAGCGAGCTCGCGCACACGTAGAGGATGTGGCCGACGTCGCGGCGGTCGGGCACCTCGCCGTCGCGCACCATCTGCGCGATGAACTCGGCGACCGACACCGCGAGCAGCGTGCCGACGACCGTGAGGAGGAGCGTGGCGGCAGCCGCGCCGACGGTCGCGTGCTCGGTGTCGCGCGCGGTCGCGATGGTCACCGCGAGCGCGGTGAACGTGACGTAGATCCGCTCCTTCAGGGCCTCGGACCGCTGCTCGGCGTCGGGGCGGCGGCGGTCGGGGTCCGCGTCGCCCGTCCGGTCACGGCGGGAGCGGCGGGCGGGCGGGCGATGGCGGTCGGTCACGGGATCAGGCTAGGTGCGCCGGACGTCCGCCGCGCCCGGCCGTCGCCCGTCCGCGTGGGAGCATCGGAGCCATGAGCGACCCGACCGCGCCCGTCTCCCCGCCCGACCTCGACGCGGCCGCGCGCATGTGGGCCGCGTACGCCGAGGCGCACCCGCAGGCCGTCGCCGCGGGGCCCGAGCACACGGTCGAGCACTTCGGCGACCACGCCCGGCTGGCCGACGAGCTGCTCGGGATCGTGCTGTCCGGCCGGAAGCGCGCCACCGCCGAGCTGGTCGCCGACTTCCTGGCGCGCGGCGACGAGGTGCCGCGGATCGGCTCGCACTGGATCGCCTGCGACAGCACCGGGGCGCCGCGCATCGTGATCCGCAGCACCGAGCTCCGCGTCGGCCCCTTCACGAGCGCCGACGCCGCCTTCGCGCACGACGAGGGCGAGGACGACCTCTCCCTCGAGAGCTGGCGCACGCAGCACCGCGTCTACTGGGAGCGCGTGAGCGCGGCCCGCGGGGCCGTGTGGTCGGAGGACGAGGAGATCGTCTTCGAGCGCTTCTCCGTCGTCTGGCCGCCGGAGCAAGCGGACCCGCGGTGACGCGCACGGGGCGCGCACCGACCGCGCGCACGTGGGCCCGCCTCTGGTTCGCGGCGCAGGCGCTCGGCGGTGCCGCGTGGTGGGTGGCCGTGCCGACCATCCCGGCGGTGCGCGTCGCGACGCTCGGCTCGCTGGATCCGCTGCCCGTCGCCCTCCTCGACGTCCCGCTGTTCGTGGTGGGGTCGGCGCTCGCCGCGGCCGGGATCCGGTGGGCCGCCGTGGTCGCCGCCGGGTGGACGCTCGTGGTCGCCGTCGCGCTCGCCGGGTACGCGACCGTGACGACCGAGGCGGGGATCGGCGTGGTGGTCATGGCGGCGGCCGCGCTCGGATCCCTCGTGGCCTGCGCCCTGCTGCTCCTCGGCCGCCTCCCGACGCGGTGGGCGCTCATCGGCCCGTTCGCCGCGCGCCCGGCCGACGCGGACGCCGCCACCTCGCGGCACGTCCTCGCGACGGCCCTCCAGATCGTCGTGTTCTGGGGCTTCTTCCTCGTCGTCGTGCCGCTCGCGATCCGCTGGCTCGAGCTGCGCTGGCGGGTCGCGATGCCGCTGCCCGCGGGGGTGCCGGCCGCCGTGGTGCCGTCCGTGGGGATCGCGGTGCTGGTGCTCGCGAGCGCGCTCGGGATCTGGTCGGCGGCCGCCATGTCGACGCGCGGCGGCGGCACCCCGCTCCCGGCCGCGACCGCGACGCGGCTCGTCATCGCCGGCCCGTACCGCTTCGTCCGGAACCCGATGGCGCTCGCGGGCGTGACGCAGGCGGCCGCGGTCGGGCTGATCCTCGGATCCTGGCTCGTCGTCGCCTACGCCGTCATCGGCTCGTCGCTGTGGAACCACATCGTGCGGCCGGGCGAGGAGGCCGACCTCGAGGCCCGCTTCGGCGACGCCTTCCGCCGCTACCGCGATGCCGTGCGCTGCTGGGTGCCGCGGTTCCCGGGCGTGGAGGCGACGCCGCGCGGGCGCTGACCCGCGCCGCTGCGCACGGGTGCGCTCCGCCTTGGCCGCCATCGCCCAGGCCGCTCGCACGGCATCGGCGCAGGATGGACGGGATGGCTGACACCGAGATCCCCACGACCACCTTCCCCGACGGCCGCACCGCCGTCGCCCTCGCGCAGGGCACCTGGAACATGGGCGACGACCGCGCCGCCCGGTCCACCGAGCTCGACGCCCTGCGCGCCGGGATCGACGCGGGCCTCACCGCGATCGACACCGCCGAGATGTACGGCAGCGGGCGATCCGAGGAGCTCGTCGGCGAGGCGATCGCCGGCCGCCGCGACGAGGTCCTCCTCATCAGCAAGGTGCTGCCGTCGAACGCGTCCCGCCGCGGCACGGGCGAGGCGGCCCGCCGCAGCCTCGCGCGCCTCGGCACCGACCGGCTGGACCTCTACCTGCTGCACTGGCGCGGATCCCACCCCCTCGCCGACACGGTCGCCGCGATGCAGGAGCTCGTGGAGGAGGGGCTGATCCGCGCGTGGGGCGTCAGCAACCTCGACGGCGACGACCTCGAGGAGCTCGCCGCGATCCCCGGCGGCGACGCCGCGCAGACCGACCAGGTGCTGTACAACCTCGCCCAGCGCGGGCCCGAGCACGACGTGATCCCCTGGGCCCGCGACCGGCGCATGCCCGTCATGGCCTACTCGCCGCTCGACCAGGGTCGGCTCGCGACGGATCCGACGCTCGCCGCCCTCGCCGCGCCCCTCGGCGTGAGCGCCGGCCAGCTCGCGCTCGCGTGGGTCGTGCGTCAGGCGCCGCACGTCTTCGCGACCGCCAAGGCCGCGACGCCCGCGCACGTGGCGGAGAACCGCGCCGCGCTCGACCTGGTGATCCCGGAGGAGACGCTCACCGCGCTCGACCGCGCGTTCCCGGGGCCGTCGGGGGCGGGTCCGCTCGCGATGTACTGACGCGCGCGCACCGCGGGCGTCAGGCCCGCGCGATCCCCGTCACGATCCACCGGTCGCCGCGCGCCCGGAGGCCGAGCGTGAGCGCGCGGGCGCCGATGTAGACGAGGCCGAAGGCCGCCCACAGCGCGAGGAGGGCGGGGGTGCCGGCGACGCGGCCGGTCCCGGTGAGCCACGCCACGAGGATCAGCGCGGGCGCGTAGACCGCGAGGTTCACGACCCCCGCGAGCGCGAGGTACCGGGCGTCCCCTGCGCCGATGAGCACGCCGTCGAGCACGAACACGTACCCGGCGACGGGGAGGCCGACGGCGAGCACGAGGGTCACGGCGGTGAGCATGCGGTGGATCCCCGCATCGCCCGTGAAGACCGGGCCGAGCAGCGGTGAGAGGGCGGCGAGCCCGAGGCCGAGGATCGCGCCGAGGCCGACGCCCCACTGCACGAGGCGGCGGGCGACCGCGCGCACCCGCGGCACGTCGTCCGCGCCGAGGCCGTGGCCGACGAGGGCCTGGCCCGCGATGGCGAGCGCGTCGAGCACGAACGCGATCGTCGAGAAGAGCGTGAGCGCGATCTGCAGGGTCGCGAGCCCGGTGACCCCGAGCCCCGCGCCCACCGCGACCGTCGCGAGGATCGCCGCCCGGAGCGACGCCGTGCGGAGCAGCAGCCAGCCGCCGGACGCCGCCGAGCGCGCGACCCCGCGGAGGCCGGGGCGCAGGGTCGCGCCGGTCGCCCGGGCGGCCCGCACGGCGATCGCGACGAACACCGCGGCCATGCCCCACTGCGCGACGACGGTGCCCCATGCGGATCCGGCGATGCCGAGCCCGAGCCCGTAGATGAGGAGCGCGTTGAGGGCCGCGTTCGCCGCGAACCCGCACACCGCGACGACGAGCGGGGTGCGCGTGTCCTGGAGGCCGCGGAGGAGGCCGGTCGCGGCGATCACGAGGAGCATCGCGGGCATGCCGGCGAGCGAGATGCCGAGGTAGGTGCGGGCGGCGTCGATCACCTGGGCGGTCGCCGCCGGATCCGCGTCGGCCCCGCCGGTGTCCGCGAGGGCGCGCACGAGCGGATCCGCGACCGCGAGGCCCACGACCAGCACCACCGCGCCGAGCGCGAGCGCCAGCCACAGGCCGTCGATGCCCGCCCGGATCGCGCCCGGCCGGTCACCGGCGCCGAGCCGCCGCGCGACCGTGGGCGTGGTCGCGTAGGCGAGGAAGACGAGGAGGCCGACGATCGTCTGCAGGATCACGCTCGCGATGCCGAGGCCCGCGAGCGGCGCGCTGCCGAGGTGGCCGACGAGCGCGGTGTCGGTGAGGAGGAACAGCGGCTCGGCCACGAGCGCGCCGAGCGCCGGGACGGCCAGCGCGAGGATCTCGCGGTCGAGCGGGCGCCGGACCCGCGGGCGCCGGACGGACCCGGGCCCGCGCCCGCTCCCGGGCTGCCCGGCGCCCGGGTCGCGGGACGCGCCCGTCAGCGGACCGCGTGCGCGAGGCGCTGCACGACGCCGGCAGCCGCGGACGTGAAGGCGCGCAGGGCCTCGGGGCCGAGCGAGCCGAGCGAGATCGGTCCGCGCTCCGCGATGTGCGCGTCGTACGGCACCGTGAAGATCTGCGCGGGGCGGGCGTCGTCGAGGATCCGGTCGATGCGCGCGACGACCGCGGGGTCCTCCGGGCGTCCGTCGTGCAGGCGGATGATGACGGCGTTGTCGGCCAGCATCGCCGCGTGGCCGCCGAGCTCGCGCAGGAAGTCGAGCAGCGCGACCGCCTCGAGCACGGCGTCGCCCGCGTTGAGGACGGGGACGACGAGCACGTCGGTGACCTCGATGGCGCCGCGGAAGGCGGACGACGACGGCTGGTTGCCGGAGTCCATCACGCGCACCGCGTAGTACTCGTCGATGAGGCGGGCGACGCCCACGACGTCCTCGCCCGTGAGCTCACGGCGCGGCCCGACGGACGCGACGACCGAGGCGAAGCTCGTCTGGGGCGCGGTGTAGCCGGCGAGCTGGCCGGCGCTGTGGATCTCGTCGCGGTCGCGCACGAGCTCGCCGAGCCCGCGCTGGGGCTGGCCCTCGGCGCGGTAGCCGAGCGCGCCCGGGTCGTCGGTGACCTCGACCACGGCGACGGATCCGCCGCGGATGGAGCCGAGCACGCCGCCGAGGATGAGGCTCGTGGGCGTCTTGCCCACGCCGCCCTTGCGGTTGGCGACCAGCACGCTGACCGCGCGCGACCAGGTGGCCTGGCGGATGACGCGCTCGTCGCCCTCGCGACGCGCGACCTCGGCATTCGCGGCAGCCTCCTCGGGCCCGGGGCCGATCTTGAAGACGCCGCCCGTGACGGAGTTGACGAAGCCGCGGAAGCCGGTGCGCGCGACGACCGGGCCGCGCGGCGGGCGCTGGCCGCTCTGCTCGGGGAAGAGGGTGAGGGCGCTCGTGGCGGCGTCGGCGCGCGGGGTGCGCATGACGTAGCGGTGCGGATCCGCGTCGGGGAACGCCGTGAGGTCGGTGCCGGGGCGGCGGGCGTCGGCGGGCTCGTCGGCGTCGTCGGGGGCGGCGGGGAGGGAGGCGACCGGGGTGGGCTGCGGCTGCGGCTCGGCGGCGGATGCGGATGCGGCGGCCGGCTCGGGGAGGGCCGGCTCGGGCGCGGCGGCGACCGCGGCGGGTGCCGGCTCGGCGGACGTCGCGGCGGCCGACTCCGCGCTCGGGCGCAGCGGCATGCGGAAGGGGTGCGCGTTCACGACGTGCGGGGCGGGCACGGTCCACGCGGATCCGGCCTCGGGAGCGACGACCGCGTCGAACGGGGAGGGGGCGGCGGAGGCGTCGTCCGCGGGAGCGCCCGCGTCGGCGCCCTCGGGGAGCTCCTCGGCCGCGTCGTCCGCGTCCTCCGCGGCGTCCGTCTCGGCCTCGCGCTCGTCCTCGACGAACAGCTCGTCGAACGCGTGCGTGCCGACGATCTCGACCTCGTCCGTGTCCTCCGTCTCGGTCTCCGCGTCCTCGGAGGCGGAGGCGGGGGCGGAGGGCGCCAGGTCGTCGATGCCGTCGGACTCGTCGTCGTCGGCGGGCGCGGAGTCCTCGCCGGGGGCGACGTCGGGGGATCCCGGCCGGACCCGGTCGGGACCGAAGAGGCCGCCCTCGGAGGTGCGAGGGACGGCGGGGAACGGATCCACCCAGCGGTGCGCGTCACCCGACGCGTCGCCCGAGCGGTCCTGCTCCATCTCCTGCTGGCGGCGGCGCAGCTCCCTGCGGCTGAGGAGGGGAGGCTCCGACGCCCCACCCTCGCGGTGGCCGGTGTCGTGCGTGTCGTCGGTCATGTGGCTCGCCTTCGTCATCCCCGCCTGCGCGGACGAGGCTACCAGGGGGCGGTGCCGCGGCCGGATCGCCGGGATCGCCGCCACCCCGCGCCCCACCGGCCGACCTCGCGTCCCCGCGCGCTCCTCTCCCGTGCCGGATGCACGGATGACCGTCGGTTAGGGTCGGCACGTGATCCCGGCTCCCTCCTCCGACCGCCCCGCGGACGCGCCCGACGACCGCGAGGCCGCCGTCTCGTCGGTGGCGACCGAGCTCGGCGCCCTGCTCATGTCGATCCGCTCGCTGCGCATCGAGGAGGCGGCCGTCTTCCACCCCGACCTCCAGCCGGGCGCGTTCGCGGTCGCCCGCTGGATCCGCACGGCCGGGCCCGTGTCCGCCGGCGCCGTCGCGACGGGCCTCCTCATGGACAAGAGCTCGGTCAGCCGGCACCTCCGCGTCCTGCGCGAGGCCGGCTTCGTGCAGGACGAGCCGGATCCCGAGGACCGCCGCTCCACCATCCTCAGCCTCACGCCGCTCGCCGAGGAGCGCCTCGAGCAGGTGCGCGCGGGCACGCGGGAGCGCCTGCAGAACCGGCTGTCCGGGTGGGACACCCCCGAGGTCGAGCAGCTCGCGGGCCTGCTGCACCGCTTCAACGTCTCGCCGCGCGACCGTCCCGCCGACGCCTGATCCCGGCGCCGCTCCGGCGGTCGGGGACGCGGTCGCGGTCGCCGCCGTCGCGGGCGATCACCCCGCCTGGTGCACCGCGTAGCTCGCCACGAACCCGAGCACCGTCACGAGGCCGGTGAGCGCCTGCGCCTTGCGGAACGCCTCCGGGATCATGGTGTCGCAGATCATCGCGAGGATGGCCCCGGCCGCGAACGCCATCACGACCGACTGCCCGCTCTCCGGCAGGCCGCCGAGCAGCGCGTACCCGCCGAGCGACGAGAGGGCGCAGATGACGGCGATGGAGGTCCAGAGCCCGAAGACGTAGCGCGCGCCGCGGCCGGACTCCTTGAGGTCGGCCGTGCTCGACATGCCCTCGGGGAAGTTCGAGATGACGACCGCCACGAGCACGCCCACGCTGAGCGCACCGCCGCCCGTGAGGCTGAGGCCCTGCACGGCCGTCTCGGGCACGCCGTCGAGCAGGGCGCCGAGCGCGATCCCCACCCCGGTGCCGCCCGAGGCGCCCGCCGCACCCGGCCCGCCCTTCCGCCGGTGCTGCTTCCGCCGGAACCCGCCGTGCTCGAGGATCTGGTCGAGCACCACGTAGACGACCGCGCCCGCGACGAACCCGGCGATGGTGGGCACGACGCCGCCGCTCGTGGCCGCCTCGTCGACCAGGTCGAACGACAGCGCGGAGATGAGCACGCCGGCGCCGAACGCCATCACGAGCGCGACGACCTCGCGCGGCACCTTCACGAACCAGGCGACGAGGGATCCGATGACGAGCGAGAGACCCGAGAGCAGACCGGCGAGCCCGGCCAGGAGGAGAGGCGACATGCCTCCGAGGATGCTCCTGGTGGGGTCCGCCCGTCCGGCCGCGACCCGCTCGGGCGTGGCGGGAGCCGATCAGCGGACGGCCGGTCAGCGGACGGCCGACACCCCCGCGTCGCGGAGCGCCAGGTCGGCGAGCTGGCGCACCACGCGGGGGTCGCCCGCGCGCCAGGCGGCGACCGGATCCGGGTGCGCCTTCAGCAGGGCCGCCGGCTTCCGCGACGAGAGGGCGCGGAGCGCGAGCAGCTCGGTGCCGCCGGGTGTCGCGGCGAGCGAGCGGGCCGCCGCCGCGCGCCGCACGAACGAGACGCGGCGGAGCAGCCAGTGGCGCACGATGAACGCGATCGGCACGAGGGCCACGAGGATCCCGACCACGAGCGCGATCGTGCCGACGAGCGCCTGCTGGTCGCGCCCCGCCTCGATGAGGCCGGTGCCGATCCCGCTCGCGTCCTCGAACGGCCCGCGCGCGGCGTCGCCCACGAGCGGGACGCGGCCGAGCGCGTCGGCCGCGTCGGTCATGGATCCGCGCAACTGCGCCCCCGAGGTCTCCATGCTGCGGCCGAGGTCGGCGAGCGGGCGGATGAGGGCGGCCACGGCGATCCCCACGAGCACCGAGACGACGATGCCCGCGAGCGCCGCGGTGTCGGCCGCGATCTGCCGGGCGCGGACGAGGGGGAGCGCGGAGTAGAGCTGCATGCGTCCAGCCTGCCCTGCGGGCGGACGGGGCGCGCGCGTCAGGTCGCCGGGTCGTCCAGCGCGTCGAGATCCCGCAGCGCCTCGCGGGCCCGCTCGAGGCGCGCGTCCTCGGGCTCGTCCCACCAGCGGGGTCCGCGCTCGCCGAGGCCGTGCTTGGCGAGGCCCACGCGCGTGCGGGCGGCGGCCACCGCGTCCTCGTCGCCCCGGCGCTTCGCGGCGCCCACGCCCGACCGGCCGCGGCCGAGGTGCGACTTCAGGGCCGCCACGAGGTCGGTCGGCAGCGACGGATCCGTGCGCGGCCACCGCCGCCCGCCCACGACCAGCCAGCGCTCGTCGTCGGTCGAGCCGTCGCCGGAGCCGTTCCCGGGGCCGTCGCCGGGGCCCGCGTCATCGGGATCCGCGGGCTGCTCGCTCATCCCCCGACGCTAGCCCCCGCGGCGCGGACCGCACCGCCCCCGGACGCGCGAGGGCCGGGGCGCACGCACGCCCCGGCCCTCGGATCCCGCCGCCGTCAGCGAGCGGATCGTGTCAGCGGATCAGCCCCGCCACACCTGGATGACCGACGGACGCGGTCCGCGCCACGCGCCCTTGGGGGGCGTGACGCCGGCCGGCACGTAGTCCGGGAAGAACGAGTGCTGCTCGGCGAACGAGCCGTCCTCGCCCGGGTGCTGCACCGCGACGAAGACCATGCCCTCCTTGTCGTGGATGACCGGGCCGCAGGTCTCGGCCTCGGTCGGCACGGAGAGGAACTGCTGCACGTGGCCGCGCTCGGCGCCCTCCAGCGGGACCTTGAACAGGGCGTCGTTCAGGCCGATGGTGCTCGGGGCGCCGTCGGTCGAGATCCAGAGGTTGCCCTCGGAGTCGAACGCGACGTTGTCCGGGCAGCTGATGGGCGAGACCTTGTCCTTCGGGAAGCCCGCGAAGTAGGTGGACTCGTTCTTCGCCGGGTCGCCCGCGACGAGGAGGAGGTTCCACGAGAAGGTCGTCGAGCGGAGGTCGCCGCCGTCCTCGGTGATCTCGACGATGTGGCCGTCGCGGTTGGTCGTCCGCGGGTTCATCTCCGTGGCGCCCTCCTTGCCGACCTTGCCGCGGTCGGTGTTGTTGGTGCACGCGACGTAGATCTTGCCGGTGATGGGGCTGGGCTCCACGTCCTCGCAGCGGTCCATCTTGGTCGCGCCCACGGCGTCGGCCACGAGGCGGGTGCGGATGAGCGCGTCCTCGATGGTGAAGCCGGGGACGGGGCAGACGCCGTCGACCGCGATCGGGATCCACTGGCCGATGCCGTCGAACTGGCCGTCCGAGGGGAGCTGGCCGGTGCCCGTGATCTCCGCGACGGGCGAGTCGCCCGTGAAGCGCGCCACGTAGAGCGAGCCGCGCGTGAGGAGCTGCTTGTTCTTGCGGCGGTCCTGGCGCGAGGTGCCCGTGACCATCGTGTCGTGCGAGACGAACTTGTAGAGGTAGTCGAAGCGCTCGTCGTCGCCCATGTACGCGGCGACGTGGCCGCTCGTGCCGGCGATGACGTTCGCGCCCTCGTGCTTGAAGCGGCCGAGCGCGGTGTGCTTGACGGGCGCCTCGCCGGGCTCGAACGGGTCGACCTCGACGATGTAGCCGAAGCGGTTCGGCTCGTTCTCGTAGCCGGCGTTGCGGGCGTCGAAGCGGGGGTCGATCGACTCCCAGCCGCGGCTCGTGGCCTTGTCGCCGAGGCCGTAGCGCTTGTCGGCGGCGGAGGTGCCGGCGGTGCGGAAGTAGCCGTTGAAGTTCTCCTCGCCGGAGAGCACGGTGCCCCACGGGGTGGTGCCGCCGGCGCAGTTGCCGAGGGTGCCGAGGATCGTCGTGCCCTTGGGGTCGTCCTTCGTGCGGAGCGCGGCGGATCCGGCGACGGGGCCGGTCACGGTGAAGGGCGTGTCCGCGGTGATGCGGCGGTTGCGGTGGTGGCCGATCGTGTAGGTCCACGGCTGGCCGACCGTCTTGCGGCGGAGCGCGACGACGGACATGCCGTGCGAGGCCTTGCCGATGCGGCGCTGCTCGTCGCGCTCGGCGTCGTCGACCGCGGGCGGGAACATGATGTTCTCGTTCGTGTACTCGTGGTTGGCGACGAGGAGCGCCTCCTTGTTCCGCGAGTTGATCGGGATGATGTCGAGGTAGTCGTTGTTGTAGCCGAACTGGCGCGCCGCGAGCTTGGCCGTCTGGTTGTCGGCGTCGAAGTCGTCGGCGTAGCTGAAGATCGGGTCGCCCCAGCGGATGATCGGCGCCCAGCGGTACCCGGTGGGCACGTTGAACTGGTCGACGGAGGCGTCGACGGGCGTGATCGCCGTGAAGGGGAGGTTGGACGCGGCCTGCGCGGCGGCGGCCTCGGCTCCCGGGGCGGCGGCGTTCTGCGCCACGAGGATCGCGAGGGCACCGGCACCGGCGCCGCCGAGCAGCGTGCGGCGCGAGAGGGCGCGGCCCGCGATGTCGCGGAAGTAGGAGTTGTCGGTGATGTTGGGGACGGGCTTCGTGCAGGCGTCGTCGCACTTGAGGTGGCAGGTGACGGTGCTGCGCTTGCCGCGTGCGTGGGGATCGCGCGACAGGACCGGCAGGAGCCGGTGGTGGGTCTCACGGATGAGGGTCATGTGGGGTCTCCATCGATCTCGGGCGTCTCCTCCGGGCACGGCGGACGCATCACATTCGAAAGGTATTCGTGCCCCCGTCCCCGCCCCCGACTCCCGGGTGGACGGCGGGTGAACCCCGGATGGCCGGATCGTGCGGGTCCGCGCGCGGGCGCGGCGGAGCCCGTCGCGTCGCTCTGCCCGGGGACCTCAGCGGGCGACCGCGACGACCAGCGCCGCCACCCCCGCGCACGCCGTGAGCGTGGCGACGAGCGCGGGGAGGCCGCCGCCGGGGAGGGCGCGGCGGTCGCCGGATCCCGAGGTGAGGATCCGGTGCACCCGCCGGTAGCGCCCGTGCGCGGCCGCGAGCACGGCGAGCGCGGCGACGACCCCGGCCGCCGCGACGACGAGGCCGGCCGACCCGAGGAGCTGCGGGAGGACGCGGAGCCCGAGCAGGGATCCGACCACGAGCGCCAGCGCGGTGCGCCGCCAGGCGAGGGCCGTGCGCTCGGGCTGGAGGCCCGGGTCGAAGGGACGGCTCCCGGGTCGCGCGTCCGGGCCGGAGGCGCTCACGCCGTCAGCACGCCCAGCAGCACGAGCACCCCGGCGGCGACGACCGCGATCCCGAGCGGCAGCGACAGCGCCGCGGACGGCAGCGGCCGGTCCCGGCGGAGGGCCCGCTCGGTGCGCATCCAGCCGATCCACGCCTGCGCGGGCGCGAGGATCCCGGTCGCGATGAGCACGATCGACGCCGCGAGCCGGAACCCCGGCTGCAGGCCGAGCCCCAGCGCCTCGAGCGCGACGCCGCCGGCGAGGAGGGCGAGCGACGTGCGGATCCAGGCGAGGAACGTGCGCTCGTTGGCGAGCGTGAACCGCACGTCGGGCTCGGCGCCCTCGCGGTAGACGCTCCGGGGGAAGCGGCGGTCGGGCGCGGTCATGCGGCGGGATCGCGCAGGCGGGGCGCCGCGGCGGGCAGGGGCATGCGCCCATTCTCGCGGGATCCGGCGAGCGCCGCGTCGACGGACGCGCGGTGCCGCCGCTCGATCGCCTGGCCCGCGTAGCTCGCGGCGACGATGAGCGCGGCGCCCCACGCGCCCGCCGGCCCGATCGCTTCGCCCGCCACGAGCACGCCGACGAGCAGCGCCCACACCGGCTCGGTGCCCATGAGGATGCTCGCCCGCGACGCCGAGGTCCGCCGCACCGCCCAGAGCTGCACGACGAACGCGAACAGCGAGCAGAGGAGGCCCAGGAAGAGCACGTCGGCCCAGCCGGACGGATCCAGCCGCACGGCCGCGGCGGGCAGGTCCGGCCCGGCGAGCACGGTGAAGGCGACGGCGCAGACCGCCATCTGCACGAGCACCACCCCGAGCGATCCCTCCCGCCGCCCCCGCGTGAGGCGGGCGCTCGCCGTGACGTGGATCGCCCGGACCGCCGCGGCGGCGATCACGAGGCCGTCGCCCGGGGTCGGGGCCCGCAGGCCGCCGTCGGAGACGAGGAGGGCGACGCCCGCGACGGCGGCCACGGCGGCGACGAAGTACCGCCGCGGGAGCCAGGAGCGGGAGGCGGCGCCCTCGAGCACGGGCGTCATCACGAGCGCCAGGCTGATGAGGAGCCCCGCGTTCGTCGCGGAGGTGAGGTGCACGCCCCACGTCTCCAGCCCGATGACCGCGGCCTGCGACACCCCGAGGCCCGCGGCGATGAGGAGGCCGCGACCGCGCGGGAGCCGCTCGCGTCGGGCGAGGCAGAGGAGGCCGGTCGCGACCGCGGCGACGAGGAAGCGCAGCGCGACGGCCGCCGGCACGCCCGTCTCGGCCGCGAGGTCCTTCGCGGCCAGGAAGCTCGCGCCCCACACGGCGGCGACCCCGACGAGCAGCAGGTCGACGACGGGCTCGGCACGCGCGCGGGAGGTCATGGGGCCACTGTCCCCGCTTCGACTCGGAAGAGCGAGCGACATCGTCTTCATCGATGCGTTAGCCGGCGCTGATGCGTTAGACAGGGGTCATGGATCCCGCCCGCCTCCGCCTCCTCCGCGAGCTCGGCGACCGCGGCAGCGTCGCCGCGGTGGCGACGGCGATGGGCGTCAGCGCCTCCGCCGTGTCGCAGCAGCTCGCGGCGCTCCAGGCGGGCGTCCCGGTGCCGCTCACCGTCAAGCGCGGGCGGCGGCTCGTGCTCACGGAGGCGGGTGCGGCGCTCGCGGTGGCCTCGGTCCGCGTCGACGAGGCGCTCGCCGGCGCCCGGGACGCCGTCGGCTCGTTCCTCGACCACGAGGACCGCGACGTCCGCGTCTCCGCGTTCCACAGCGCGGGGCTCGCCCTGTTCGGGCGCCTCCTGGCCGAGGTGGGCGATCGCGCGCGGCTCGCCCTCGCCGACGCGGACGTGGCGCAGGACGCCTTCCCCGGGCTCACCGCGGATCACGACCTCGTCGTCGCGCACCGCCTGCCGCACGACCCGCCGTGGCCGACCGCGCGCCTCGTCGTCACCCCGCTCCTCGTCGAGCCGCTCGACATCGCCCTGCACGCCGCGCACCCGCTCGCGGCGTCGGCCGGCATCACGCCGGAGCAGCTGCGCGACGAGCGGTGGATCTCGGTGCAGCCGGGCTTCCCCCTCGCCGGCGTGCTCGCCCACCTCGGGGCGCTGAGTGGAGCCGTGCCGCACGTGGTCCACCGGATCAACGAGCTCTCCGTCGCCGCGCAGGTCGTGCGGACGGGCGCGGCCATCGCCGTCATGCCGCGGACGACGGCCGCCCCGCTCGCCGTCGACGGCATGGTGCTGCGTCCGGTCTCCGGCGTCGCGCTGGTCCGCCACGTCGACGTCCTGGCCCGGCCGGATGCCCTCGCGCGCGCCTCCGTGCGCACCGTGCTGGCCGCCCTCCGGCGGGTGGCGGATGCCGCGGCGGCCGAGGCCGGTCGCGACCCGGCTCGCTGACGGCCGCTCAGCCGCCGATGCCCTCGAGCTCCGCGAGCGCCTCCTCGGGCAGCCGGATCCGCGCACCCGCGACGTTCTCGCGCAGGTGCGCGACGGACGAGGTGCCCGCGATCACGAGCACGTTCGGCGACCGCTGCAGGAGCCAGGCGAGCGCGACGGGCAGCGGCGCGGATCCGAGGTCGGCGGCCACGCGCGACAGCGTCTCCGACTGCAGCGGCGAGAACCCGCCGAGCGGGAAGTAGGGCACGTACGCGATGCCGGCCGCGGCCAGCTCGTCGATGAGGGCGTCGTCGTCGCGGCGCGCGAGGTTGTAGTGGTTCTGCACGGTGACGATCGGCGCGATCGCGCGGGCCTCGGCCACCTGCTCGGCGGTCACGTTGCTCACGCCGAGGTGGCGGATCAGCCCCTCGCGCTGCAGCTCGGCCAGCGCGGTGAACGGCTCCTCGATGGATCCGTCGGTCGGGCTGTCGAAGGCGCCGACGCGGAGGTTCACCACGTCGAGCACGTCGAGCGTCAGGTGCGTGAGGTTGTCGTAGACGGCCTGGCGGAGCTCGGCCGGGGAGAGCGCCTGCGGCCAGCGGCCCTTCGCGTCGCGGAGGCTCCCGACCTTCGTCACGATGTGCAGGTGCTCCGGGTACGGGAACAGCGCCTCCTCGATGACCGCGTTCGTGTGCCCGGGCCCGTAGAAGTCGGCCGTGTCGATGTGCGTGATCCCGAGCGCGACGGCCTCGCGGAGCACGGCGCGGGCGGCGTCCGGATCCGCGGGCGGGCCGAACACGCGCGGCCCCGCGAGCTGCATGGCGCCGTAGCCGAAGCGCGTGACGGTGAGGTCGTCGGCGAGGGGGAAGAGCCCTCCGGGCAGGTCGGTGGACATGGCGATCCTCTCGGGTGGGCGGTCCGCCCACTCTCCCGCGGCGGGATGCGCGGGCGGCCGCACTCGCAGGAGCCCGTGAGCGGATCCGCTCGGATGCGGACCCGCCCGAGTGGATCGTCCGTCGCCTCACCGCCGCCGCATCACCATGCCCGCGTGGTGCAGCACCCCGTCGACGAAGACGCCGTCGGCGCTGAAGCCGGTGTCGTCGCGGTACGCGATGCGATCCCCGTCGACCTCGTAGGCGCCGGTGTACGCGGCCTCGCGGGTGCCGCGCGCCTCCACGTAGCGGCCGTCGGCGCGCAGCTCCTGGCGGACGCGGCCGTCCGCGGTGCACCAGAGGCCCAGGTGCGCGGTCATCGCTGCACCGCCGGGCGCACGGTGATCTCGTTGACGTCGACCTCCGCGGGCTGCCCGACCGCGAAGGCGACGGCCGCCGCGATGCTCGACGCGGGGATCGCGCCGGCCCGGTACGCGACCATCGCCTCGCGGGCGTGCGGGTCCGTGATCGAGTCGGCGAGCTCGCTCTCGGTCACGCCCGGGCTGACGGTCGTGACGCGGATCCCGGCAGGCGACTCGATCCGCAGTCCCTCCGTGATCGCGCGGGCCGCGTGCTTCGTGCCCGAGTACACGGCGCTCGTCGCCGGCACCTCGCGGGCGGCGATGGACGCGATCGTCACGAGGTGGCCGGTTCCCTGCCGCGTGAAGTGCGGGAGGGCCGCGGCGATGCCGTGCAGCAGCCCCATGACGTTGACGTCGACCATGCGGCGCCACTCGGGGAGGAGTCCGGCGTCGAGGCGGGAGAGCGGCATGACGCCCGCATTGGCGACGAGCACGTCGAGGCGCCCGTGCTCGGCGACGACGGCGTCGACCACGGCGCGGTGCGCGTCCGCGTCGACCACGTCGAGCTGGACGGCCTGCGCGGATCCGCCGGCCGCGGTCAGCCGGGCGACGAGCGCGTCGAGGCGGTCCCGGCGGCGGGCGGCGAGGACGACGTGGTGGCCGTCGGCAGCGAGGCGCTCGGCGGTGGCGGCGCCGATCCCGCTGCTCGCTCCGGTGATGAGGGTGATGGTGGGGGTGTCGTGTGGGGTCATGTCCTCCACCCTCGATCCCGCGCCGCGCCCGCCGAGGGCCGCGGCGTGCCCGGGTGCGGTGCACCCACCCATCCGCGCGGCGGTCGACCTAGGGTCGGGGCATGACCCACGACCTCGGCGACTACCTGCGCGCCCGCCGCGCGGCCACCCGGCCCGAGGACGCGGGCTTCCCCTCGGGCGGCCGCCGCCGCGTCGCGGGCCTCCGCCGCGAGGAGGTCGCCGTCGCCGCGGGCATGAGCGCCGACTACTACATGCGCCTCGAGCAGGGCCGCGAGACGAACCCGTCGCCGCAGGTGCTCGACGCGCTCGGGCGGGTCCTCGGGCTCGACGACGACGGGCGCCTCCACCTCTTCCGGCTGGCCGGGCTCGCCCCCGCGCCTGCCTCTTCGAGCGCCTCGTCCGAGCGCGCGGATCCGGAACTGCTGGCGCTCCTCGACTCCTGGCCGGAGCACCCGGCGCTCGTGCTCGGCCGCGCCTACGACGTGCTCGCCGCCAACACGCTCGGCCGCGCCCTGTTCGCGAGCGCCGCGCACCGCGGCAACCTCGCTCGGATGCTGTTCCTCGACCCCGCCGCCCGCACCCTCTGGGCGGACTGGCCCGCGGCGGCCGCGGCGACCGTCGCGGGGCTGCGCCTCGCCGAGGGCCAGGCGCCGGACGACGCCCGGCTCCGGGCCGTCGTGCGGGAGCTGACGGCGGCGAGCCCCGAGTTCGCGGACCTCCGGGCGACGGGGGACGCGCGGAGCAAGCGGCCGGTGCGGAAGGGGTTCCTGCACCCGGAGGTCGGCCCGCTCGACCTCCGCGCCCACGCCTTCGACGTGCGCGCCGCGCCGGGGCAGGAGCTCGTCGTCTACCGCGCCGAGGCGGGGTCGCCGAGCGCCGAGGCGCTCGCCCTGCTCGGGTCGCTCGCGGCCACGCGCGCCGCCTCCCGCTGAGGGCGGCGGATCGCGCCCGCGCGCCTAGGAGGAGGCGGCGCCCGGCGCCGCCTGCGCCGCCGGGTGCGCCCGCCGGGTCGCCAGCACGCGCGAGAACACGAGCACGAGGAGGCCGGCGGCCGGGATGAAGATCAGGCCGAAGCGGAGCGACGACGCGTCCGCGATGGCGCCGACGACGGGCGGCGAGATCAGGAACCCGACGCGCAGCAGCCAGCCGACGATCGTGAGGCCCGTGCCGGGCTTGAATGCGGGCAGCTCGTCCGCCGCCTGCATGGCCGCCGGGATGAGGGTCGCGACGCCGAAGCCCGCGACGCCGAAGCCCACGATCGTGCCGACGATGCTCGGGAACGCGAGCGCCCCGCCCATGCCGACGAGCACGAGCACGCCGCCGAGGCGGGCGATGGCGCGCTGGCCGAAGCGGTCGACCATGCGGTCGCCGAGCATCCGGCCGATGAACTGCATGCCCTGCAGCGAGATGAAGCCGAGGCCCGCGACGAACGCGTTCGCACCGAGGTCGCCCGAGAGGTAGATGGCCGACCAGGAGCTGCCGGCGTCCTCGACGATCGCGCCGCCGGACGCGATGATCACGAGCGCCAGCAGCACGCCGTACTTCGCCACGAGGCCGAGCGCGCGGGGGCCGGCGGCGCGCACGACGCCGTCCTCGGGATCCGCGATGGGCTCGTGTGCGTGGGCCGCGCCGCCCTCGCCCGGCTCCGGCTCCGGGCCCTTCAGGAGCCACGCGAGCGCGAGCACGGCGAAGGCGCTGAACAGCACCGCGGAGATCGTCAGGTGCACCAGGAGCGGCAGCCGGATCTGCGCGGCGGCCGCGCCCATGATCCCGCCCGACACCGCCCCGATCGACCAGACCGCGTGGAACGAGTTGATGATCGACCGCCCGTACAGCCGCTGCACCCGCAGCGCGTGCGAGTTCTGCGCGACGTCGGTGATCGAGTCCATGGCGCCCGCCAGGAACAGGGCGCCCGCGAGCACGGCCCAGCCGGGCGCGAGGCCGGCCAGCAGGATCCCGAGGGACGCCACGACCGTCGCGGCGACCGCCACGCGCGCCGAGCGGTACCGCCGGATGAGCACGCCCGCCGCCAGCCCGGCGATGAGCGCGCCGAGCGGCGACGCGGCCACCGCGGCGCCGAACTCGACGTTCGCGAGCCCCAGCTCCGCCTTGATCGCGGGGTAGCGCGGCAGCAGGTTCGCGAAGATCGCGCCGTTGGTGAAGAAGAGGACGCCCACGGCGACGCGCGCGCGGCGGATGTCACGGGGCGGGGCGGACGTGCGCGACAGCGTCGGCGCGGACGGGGAGGGCATGCGGCGGATCTTCCTCCGGCCGGACGAGGCGTCGGCGCGGGTCTCCAGCCTAGGGACGGACCGGGGCCCCCGACGACCGCTCCCCGGCGGCGGCGTCGGGTGCCGCGTCGGCGGGTGCCGCGCCCTCGGCGCGCTCGGCCATGTCCGCGACGAGGTCCATGAGCGGGATCAGCCGCGCGGACGCCTCGTGCCCGAGCTCGGTGAGCCGGTAGTCGACGCGCGGCGGGATGGTGCCCTGCGCCTCGCGGATCACGAAGCCGTCCTCCGCGAGCGTCCGCAGCGTCGAGGCGAGCATCTTCTCGCTGATGCCCTCGATCTCCCGGCGCAGCTCGCCCCACCGGTGCGATCCCTCGCCGAGCGCGAGCAGGACGAGCACTCCCCACTTGCTCGTGACGTGGTCGAGCAGCGTGCGCGACGGGCAGTTGGCGGGGTAGCGGCCCTCGGTCACGCCGGGCCGGTCGCGGGTGACCCGGAAGCTCATGTCGCGCATGGGACCAACTTACCTGAAAGTGGGTACCTCCCTGTGGGAAGCTCTTCGGCGTCACCCCGGTTGTCCCGGGCGAACCGCTCGTCCCCCGACTCGAAAGGCATCCCATGACCATCGTCGTCACCGCCGCCACCGGCCGCCTCGGATCGCGCATCGTCGCGTCCCTCCTCGCCCGCGGCTACGCCGCCTCCGACATCCTCGCGACCGCGCGCCGCCCCGAGGCCCTCGGCGAGCTCGCCGCGCAGGGCGTCCGCACCGCCCGCCTCGACTACTCCGACGCCGAGAGCGTGACCGCGGCGATCCAGCCCGGTGACACCCTCGTGCTCGTCTCCGGCAGCGAGGTCGGCCAGCGCGTGCCGCAGCACACCACCGCCATCGAGGCCGCGACGGCCGCGGGCGTCGGCCGGATCCTCTACACGAGCGTCCTCCGCGCCTCCACCACCGAGCTCTTCATCGCGGGCGAGCACAAGGCCACCGAGGAGGTCCTCGCGGCCTCCGGCGTCCCCGTCACCCTCCTCCGCAACGGCTGGTACACGGAGAACTACGCCGCCACGGTCGACGCCGTGACGCAGTCCGGCGCGCTCCTCACGAGCGCGGGCGACGGCGTCGTCGCGAGCGCCACCATCGCGGACTTCGCCGAGGGCATCGCGGTCGCGGCCATGGACGACGCGCTCGCCGGGCAGACGCTCGAGCTCGCGGGCGACGAGCGCTGGACGCAGGACGACCTCGCCCAGGCGATCTCGGGAATCATCGGCCAGCCCGTCCCCGTCTCCCGGGTCGACTCCGCCGAGCACGCGCGGATCCTCGGCGACGCCGGCCTCGACGAGGGCACGATCGGCTTCGTCGTGGGCCTCGACGCCGCCACGGCCGCCGGCCAGCTCGACGACGAGACGGGCGACCTCTCCCGCCTCCTCGGCCGCCCCACCACCTCGCTCGCCGAGGGCCTCCGCCGGGCGGTCCCCGGCGCCTAGCCGGCGATCGGATCCGCACCCGAGGCGGATCCGCGCATGACGACGCCCGCCCCTCCAGGGGCGGGCGTCGTCGTCGGCAGTGCGGATCGCGGATCAGCCGACGGCGTAGTCGACCCAGGTCGCGCCCTGCACGGTCCCGTGCACGGTCTGTGCCGGGCCCATCTGCCCGGAGCTCTGGCAGGTGGCCGTGGTGCCCTGCCAGGAGATGTCCTCGAAGCCGTAGGTCGCGGTGAGCGTGCCGCCCGCGGGGACCTCGACGGGGCCGAGCGTCGATCCCGCCGACCACGACGCGGACTCGGTCGCGGTGGCGCTGACCTGCGCGGAGATGGCGCCCATCAGCGCGCTGATCGACGCGCCGGCGGAGACCTCGGACCCGCGCGTGACGTCGGCGGAGACCGTGGCCGAGAGCGGGCCGCCCGTCGTGGCGGTCGAGGTCTGCGAGCCGGCGACGACGCGGTCGCTGGCCGTCCTCGTGAGGCTGGTGGTGGTCGTCCCCGGCTCGCATTCGGTGGGGACGGCGTTGGCGGCGCTCGGGATGGCGAGGCCGACGGCCACGAGAGCGGCGGCGGCGCCGATCGAGCCGAGGGTGCGGGCGGAGCTGCGGGTGATGGTCATGCGGATCGTCCTCCTGTCGGGGCTCCCCAGCGGAGCCCGGTCATCGGTGCGATGTGCTGCGACCATCCCGTCGCGCCCGCCTGGGCGCCCGGTGGGAAGCCTCCGCATCCTCTGGGAACCGGGACGGGGCGGATCCCCGTCGATGCCCGCCGCCGTGCGCAGGACGCACCGTGCGGCGGATGCGCGGTTGGGGCGCTGCTGCTTGCGCCGTCGCGCATCGGGCGACAGGATGCCCGCCGCGGTCAGCCCAGGGCGTCCCGCATGCGCCGGATCTCGTCGGGACCCACGCGGCAGCAGCCGCCGACGAGCGAGGCGCCCGCCCGGATCCACGCCTCGACGGACGGCAGAGCCGGGTCGCCGTGCCAGCCGCGTGCGACCGCGTCCCAGCGCTCGCCGGAGTTCGGGTAGACGACCACGGGTCGGTCGGTCGCGCTCCGGGCCGCGGCGATCGCGGCCGGCACCTCGTCCGGGTGCGCGCAGTTGATCCCCACGGCGACGACCTCGTCCGCCTCCTCCGCCAGCGCGAACCCCTCGCGCATCGGCTCGCCCGAGCGCAGCCGGCCGTCGGCCACCGTGAACGCGAGCCAGACGGCGGTGCCCGAGCCGCGCGCGAGGTCCACCAGGGCGGCGCCCTCGTCGAGGCTCGGGATCGTCTCGCAGGCGAGGAGGTCGGCGCCCGCGTCGGCGAGCACGGCGAACCGGGGCGCGTGCCAGCGGCCGAGCTCCGCGCGCGTGAGGCCCGAGGATCCGCGGTACTCGGACCCGTCGCCGAGCGTCGCGCCGTACGGGCCGACCGACGCGGCGACCCACCGCTCGCGCGGAGTGCCCGCGTCGTCCCGGGCGACCCGGTCCCGGGCCTCCGCGGCGAGCCGCACGCTCGCGCGCAGCAGCTCCTCGGTCGCGGCGGCGTCCAGGCCGCGCTGCGCGAAGGCTGCGAAGCCCACCTGGTACGACGCCGTGATCGCGACGTCCGCGCCTGCCCGGAAGTACTCCTCGTGCGCTGCGCGCACCGCATCGGGCTCGTCAGCGAGCACGCGCGCGCTCCAGAGCGGATCCGACAGGTCGTGCCCGCGCGCCTCGAGCAGCGTGCCGAGGCCGCCGTCGAGCACCAGCGGGCGGTCGGGGAGGGGGAGCGGCCGGGTCATGCGGACATCCTGCCGGAGGGGCGGCCGGATCGGCGGTCCGCGACGTCGCGCGACGCGGCCCCGCCTGCCGCACCGGCCTTCGCGCGTCCTGCGGTCGCCGGCGGGCCCGCGACGCCCCGCTCCCCGGTACCGTGGACGCGACGGTGGGAGTCCCGATGAAGGATGACGACGACGTCGACCTGGTGATCGACGCGTGGGGTGCGGCCATGCCCGACGTCGACTTCGCGCCGCTCGACGTGGTGTCGAGGCTCCGGCGCCTGCTGCCGCAGATGCAGCGGATCCGCGAGGGCGCGTTCGCCGCCGAGGGCCTCACGACGAGCGAGTTCGAGTTCCTCTCCGTGCTGCGTCAGCAGGGCGACGCCGGCCTCACGCGCGCCGGGCTCGCCGAGCGGCTCGGCACCGACACGGGCAGCCTCGTGCACCGGGTGAACCGGCTGACCGCGCGCTCCTTCATCACGCGCGAGGAGGATCCGGCGGGCGGCCGCAGTCGGCTCGTGGTCCTCACGCCGTTCGGCATCGAGCGTGTCGACCGGGCGATGCGCCGCCTCGTGGCCGACGAGGACGAGGTGCTCGCCGACCTCAGCCGCGAGCAGATCGCGACGCTCATCGACAGCCTCCGCGTCATCGCCCGCACCACCGAGCGGGTCCGCGCGCGCCGCTCCTGACCGCCGGTGCGGCCCGGCGTCCACCCCCTGGCCGGCCGGATCCGTGCCGGAGCACGATGGACGCATGGCCGACACCGATCGCATCCCGCCCGCCGTCCTCTTCGACATCGACGAGACCCTCATCCACACGGGCGGCTCCGGCGCCCGCAGCTGGGCGATGGCGTTCCGCGACCTCCACGACGTCGAGGCCGACATCGGCGAGCACTCGTCGGCGGGGGAGACGGATCCGCAGGTCGGCACCGCCACCTTCCGCGGCGTGATGGGCCGGGATCCCCAGCCCGCCGAGCTCGCGCGCCTCTACGCCTCCTACCTCCGGCACCTCGCCGACGACATCCGCGCCTCCGAGGGCTACCGCGTGCTCGACGGCGCGGAGGCGCTGCTCGACCGGCTCGCCGACGCGGGCGTCGTGCTCGGCGTCGTCTCCGGCGCGATGGAGGGCGCGGCCCGCACGAAGATGGAGCCCGCCCGCCTCGGCCGGTTCTTCGTGTTCGGCGCCTACGGATCCGACTCGCCCGACCGGGTCGACGTGGTGCGCCGCGCCATCGCGACCGCCGGCACCCTGCGCGGCGCCGGGCCCGCGCGCGAGGAGGTCCTCGTCGTCGGCGACACCCCGAACGACATCACGTCCGCGCACGACGCGGGCGCCACGGCGGTCGGCGTCGCGAGCGGCCACTACTCGGCCGACGAGCTCCGCGACGCGGGTGCGGACCTCGTGCTCGACTCCCTGGAGGACCCGGCGCTGGAGCGGCTGCTCGGGCTCTGATCGCGGCCGGCCGCGCGGCCGCTAGTCGGTCCCGCGCAGCCGCGCGACCGTGTGCATCACGTGGTAGACGACGATCGCGGCGATGGTGCCGAGCGCGATGCCGTTGAACGAGACGGTGCCGAGCGTGAAGGTGAAGGGCGCGATCGCGACGATGAGCGCGGTCGCCGCCGTGAGCTGGTTGACGGGCTTCGAGAAGTCGACCCGGTTGTCCATCCAGATCTTCACGCCGATGATCCCGATGAGGCCGTAGAGCGCGGTGGTCACGCCGCCGAGCACGCCGGCGGGGATCGTGTTGATGACGGCGCCGACCTTGGGGGAGAGGCCGAGCAGCACCGCGAACGCGCCCGCCACCCAGTACGCGGCGGTCGAGTAGACGCGGGTGGCCGCCATCACGCCGATGTTCTCGCCGTAGGTCGTGGTGCCGGATCCGCCGCCGAGGCCCGCGACCACGGTCGCCAGGCCGTCGGCGAGGAGCGCGCGGCCGGTCAGCTTGTTGACCGACCCGTCGGTCATCTGCGCGACGCCGCGGATGTGGCCGACGTTCTCCGCGACGAGCACCAGCACGACGGGCAGGAACGCGGGCAGCAGCGACCAGAACTGCGGCGTGATCTCCGGTGCGTGGAACTCGGGCAGCCCGATCCACGCGGCGTCGGCGATCGCCGAGAAGTCGACCTCGCCGCGGATCACGGCCACGACGTACCCGATCACCACGCCGAGCACGATGGAGAGCCGGCCGAGGATCCCGCGGAACAGCACGGTCGAGAGGATCACGGCGGCGAGCGTGATGGTCGCCGTCACCGGCGCCACCACGAAGTTGTCGCGGGCCGCGGAGGCGAGGTTGAAGCCGATGAGCGCCACGATCGCGCCGGCGACCACGGGCGGGAGCAGCGCGTCGATCCAGCCGGTGCCCGTGAGCTGCACGATCCCGCCCACCACCGCCAGCAGGATCCCGACCGCCACGATGCCCGCGAGCGCCGCGCCGATGCCGCCGCCGCCCGACGCCGTGGCCGCGTTGGCCGCGAGGATCGGCGCGATGAACGCGAACGACGACCCGAGGTAGCTGGGCAGCCGGTTCTTGGTGATCAGGAGGAAGAGGAGCGTCCCGATCCCGGAGAAGAACAGCGTGGTCGTGGGCGGGAAGCCCGTGAGCACGGGCACGAGGAAGGTCGCGCCGAACATGGCGACCACGTGCTGCATCCCGAGCCCGATGGTGCGCGGCCAGGTGAGGCGCTCGCCGGGGCCGACGACCGCGGAGGCGTCCACCGCCTTGCCGTCGCCGTGGAGGGTCCAGATCTGTCGGGCCATGCTCGCCTGCTTCCGCGCGGGTGTGTGGGGAGACGCCCCGATCCGCGAGCGTACCGACGCCGTGTTGCGGCGGCGTTTCGGCGGGCGGATCCGGCGGCTCGGCGCGCGCTCAGCCCCGGCGGACGGCGATCCGGTTGGCCACGCCCCACACGAGGGCGAGCACGATCATCTGCCCGCCGATCCACCAGTCGATGTCGCCCATCATCGTCCGGACGAGGAAGGCGCCGCACGAGAGGAGGATCGCGGCGACGCCGACGGCGGCGAACCCGCGCTGGGCGAGCTGCCGGTCGCGCTCGTCGCGGTACTCGAGCCCTTCGATGCGCGTTGCGTCACTGGCCTCCGGCTGGGCCGCGACGACGGCCTGGATCAGGCCGACGACGGCGAACGCGGCGAGGAAGATCGCTCGATCCGCGTACCCGGCGATGAGAGCGACGACTGCAGCCAGCAGGAATGCGCCCACGATCACGACGTTCACGCGGGAGATCCCGCGCCGTTCAGTCGACTTCGACATGGAAGACCTCCTCGACGGTCCGGTGGAAGAAGCGGGCCGTCTTCACGGCGAGCCCGAGCGACGGGTCGTAGCGGCCCGTCTCGATCGCGTTGACGGTCTGGCGGGAGACGCCCAGGGCGTCGGCGAGGGCCTGTTGCGAGAGGCCGGCCGCGGTCCGGAGCTCCCTCACCTCGCTGCGCATGGATGACAAGCTAGCTTTACGTGGGAGAGGTGTCAAGCGCGCTTGACACCGCGTCCGGGAGGGCCGCAGCGGGGACGCCTAGGCTGGCCGCATGAGCGCCGAGACACCTCCGACCGGGATCCGCACCGACGAGCTGGACGAGGGGGTCAGGCCCCAGGACGACCTCTACCTCCACGTCAACGGCCGCTGGCTCGACCGCACCGAGATCCCCGACGACAAGGCCCGCTGGGGCTCGTTCCACCAGCTCGCGGAGGCGGCCGAGGAGGCCGTGCGCGTGATCATCGAGGAGGCCGTCGACGCCGCGCCCGGCACCGAGGAGCGCAAGTTCGGCGACCTCTTCACGAGCTTCATGGACGAGGAGCGGGTCGAGTCGCTCGGCGTCGAGCCCATCCGCGACCAGCTCGACGCGGCGGCCGCGGTCACCGACGTGCCGTCCTTCCTCCGCACGCTCGGCGAGCTCGAGCGGACGAACGTGAGTGGCCTCCTCGGCCTCTTCGTCGACAACGACCCGGGCGATCCCGAGCGCTACGTCGTGCAGGTCGAGCAGGGCGGCATCGGCCTCCCCGACGAGAGCTACTACCGCGAGGAGGGCCACGCCGGCATCCGCACGGCCTACCGCGCCTTCGTCGAGCGCATGCTCGGCCTCGCGCAGCTCGACGACCCCGCCGGCCGCGCCGACCGGATCCTCGACCTCGAGACCCGCATCGCCGCCGCCCACTGGGACAACGTCCGCACCCGCGACAGCCAGGCCACCTACAACCTCGTCACGTGGGCAGAGCTCCGCGCGCTCGTCGCGCAGGCGTCCGGCGCCGACCTCGACGTCTGGCGCGACGCCCTCCAGGCCCCCGCAGCCGCGCTCGACGAGGTCGTGCTCCGCGAGCCGAGCTTCGCCGAGGGCCTCGGCGCGCTCCTCACCGCCGACGAGATCCCGGCGCTCCGCGACTGGCTCACCTGGCAGGTCGTCCGCTCGAACGCGGCCCTCCTGCCGAAGGCCTTCTCCGAGGCGTCCTTCGACTTCTACGGCCGCACGCTCACCGGCGCGCCGGAGCAGCGCGTGCGCTGGAAGCGCGGCGTCTCGCTCGTCGAGGGATCCATGGGCGAGGCCATCGGCCGGATCTACGTCGACCGCCACTTCTCCCGCACCGCGAAGGCCGAGATGGACGTGCTCGTCGGGCACCTCGTCGAGGCCTACCGCGACTCCATCTCCGGCCTCGACTGGATGACGGCGGAGACCCGGGGGCGTGCCCTGGAGAAGCTCGACAAGTTCACCCCGAAGATCGGCTTCCCGGACCGCTGGCGCGACTACTCGGCGCTCGAGATCGACCCGACGGACCTCGTGGGCAACGTGCGTGCCACCGCCCGCTTCGAGACGCGCCGTGAGCTCGCCAAGATCGGCGCGCCGCTCGACCGCGACGAGTGGTTCATGACGCCGCAGACCATCAACGCGTACTACAACCCCGGCTTCAACGAGATCGTCTTCCCGGCCGCGATCCTGCAGTTCCCGTTCTTCGACGAGGCGCGCGATCCGGCCGCGAACTACGGCGCGATCGGCGCGGTCATCGGCCACGAGATCGGCCACGGCTTCGACGACCAGGGCTCCCGCTACGACGGCGACGGCCGCCTCACCGACTGGTGGACCCCGGCCGACCGCGCGGCGTTCGAGGAGCGCACGGCGTCGCTGATCCAGCAGTACGACGCGCTCGTGCCCGCGCAGCTGACGGCCGAGGGCGCCCCGCACGTCAACGGCGCGCTCACGATCGGCGAGAACATCGGCGACCTCGGCGGCCTCTCCATCGCGTGGAAGGCGTACCTCCTGTCGCTCGAGGGCGCGGAGCCGCCGGTGATCGACGGCCTCACGGGCGCGGAGCGCTTCTTCCTCTCCTGGGCGCAGGCCTGGCAGCAGAAGGGCCGCGACGCCGAGGTGATGCGCCTGCTCGCCATCGACCCGCACGCGCCGAACGAGTTCCGCTGCAACCAGATCGTCCGCAACATCGACGCGTTCTACGCGACGTTCGACGTGCAGCCGGGCGACGGCCTGTGGCTCGACGAGGAGGCCCGCGTCACCATCTGGTGACGCGCGGAGGATGGCCCCCACCGGCGAGGCTCCGCGGCACCGCCCCCGGCACACCGGGGGCGGCGTCGCGCGCCATCGCGGGCACGAGCCCGCGCCGTCGTTCCGGCCCGCCTTCCGCGCGCTCGGCGGCCTCGCCCTCGACGGGATGCGGGTCGCGGCCCGCGCCACCGACCTCGACTCCGGCGACGTCGTGCTCGCGGTCGACGACCACGTGGCGCTGCCCGCCGCGGGCCTCGGCCGCGTGCTGCTCCTCGTGGAGCTGTCGGCGCGCATGACCTCGGGCGACCTGTCGCCGCTGCACCTCGTCGACCGGCGGCGGGACGACGAGGGCGGCACGGCGGGCCTCTGGCGCCACCTCGTGGTGCCGTCGCTGCCCGTCACCGACCTCGCGTCGCTCGTCGGCGCGACCGGCGACGCCGCCGCGACCAACGCGCTCCTCGGCCTCGTCGGCCTCGACGCGGTGCGCACGCGCGCCGAGTCGCTCGGCCTCCGCCGCACGGCGCTCCTCGACGTGGCGCGCGGCAGCCGCGGGCCGGACGACGCCCCGCAGCTCTCCGTCGGATCCGCCCGCGAGCTCGCCTCGCTCTTCGCCTCGCTCGTGCACGGCGAGGTGGTGGACGAGGAGACGAGCACGCGCGTCGTCGGCTGGCTGGCGCTCAACACGGACCGGTCGATGGTCGCCGCCTCCTTCGGGCTGGACGCGCTCGTCAGCCGCGGCGGCGAGCACGGCATGGCGCTCGTCGACTGCACGGGCGTCGACGCGGGCGTGCGCGCCGAGGCCGGCGTGCTCCGCGGGCCGCGCGGCGCCGTCGCGTACGCCGTCATGGTCCACTTCGACGACGCGGACCTCCGCGCCCGGCTCGCCGTGCGCGACGCCCTGAGCGTCGTGGGGCTGGACCTCCTCGAGCACGTGCACTGAACCCGCGGGATCCGCCGGGCGTAGAGTCGGATGTCGCCCGCCCCCCGCCCGGACGACGGAGGAGACCCCGCATGACCGGCATGAACCCCGCCACCGCCAAGCGCCTCGCCCGCGACGACGTCGCGCCGATGTACGCGGAGGTGGACGCCGCGATCGCCCGCGCGGAGATCCCCGGCACCCCCGAGTGGCAGGAGAAGGTGCGCGGCCGCATCGTCATGGTGCGCCACGGCCAGACCGAGTGGAGCGTCAACGGGCGCCACACCGGCACGACCGACATCCCCCTCACGGAGACCGGCGAGGAGCAGGCGCGGGCCGTCGGCGCGGTGCTCTCGGGCACGGAGTTCGGCCTCGTGCTCGCCAGCCCGCGCTCGCGCGCGCTCCGCACCGCCGAGCTCATCGGCTACCGCGAGCAGGCCGAGGTCGACGACCGGCTCGTCGAGTTCGACTACGGCGCGTACGAGGGCCGCACGACCGCCGACATCCAGTCGGAGCGCGGCCACTGGGACCTGTGGACCGACGGCGTGCCCGCCGGCGACAGCCCGGGCGAGACGTCCCAGCAGGTCCGCGACCGTGTCCTCCAGGTGCTCGAGCGGGTCCTGCCGGTGCTGGAGTCCGGCCAGGACGTGCTGCTCGTCGCGCACGCCCACGTGATCCGCGCGCTCGCCGTCGCCTGGGTCGGCCTGCCCCCGGAGGCCGGCGGGATCCTCACCCTCTCGACCTCGACGCTCAGCGAGCTCGGCTTCGAGCACGGCCGCCACGCGATCATGCGCTGGAACTGCCCCGCCACCGGCTGGGCGCCGTCGCCCGCGGGCGGCAGCCGCTAGCGCTCGGCACCAGCACGGCGGGCCCCGTCGGCGCGGCCGCGCATCGGCCCGCCGCGTAGGATCGCCCCTCGTGGCACAGAAGAAGAAGCGCACCCGCACGGCCCCCTCGTCCTCCGCCCGCACCCGTCCGGGATCCCCGGCGAAGGCGCGCTCGGGGAACCCGGCACAGGTCCGGAAGGCGACGGCGCGCGACTGGATCTCCGGCGCCCGCATCCGCACCCTCCCGCTCGCCGTCGCCCCCGTCGCGATCGGCGCGGGAGCCGCCCGCGCGCTGGGCCCCGACGAGGGCGTCGACCTCCGCCTCGCGCTCCTCTGCCTCGCCGTCGCGGTGCTGCTGCAGGTCGGCGTGAACTACGCCAACGACTACTCCGACGGGATCCGCGGCACGGACGCCGTCCGCGTCGGCCCCGCCCGCCTCACCGGATCCGGCGCCGCGAAGCCCCGCACCGTGCTCACCGTCGCGCTGGCGTTCTTCGGCCTCGCCGCCGTCGCGGGCCTCGTCATCGTGCTGATCACCGGCCACTGGTGGCTCCTCGCGGTGGGCGCCGTCGCGATCGTCGCGGCCTACTTCTACACCGGCGGGAAGAAGCCCTACGGCTACGCCGGCCTCGGCGACGTGGTGGTCTTCGCCTTCTTCGGCCTGGTCGCGACCGCGGGCACGCAGTTCATCCTCATCGGCCGGATCACGGGCGAGGGCTGGCTGGGCGGCGTCGCGGCGGGCGGCTTCGCGTGCGCGGTGCTCATGGTCAACAACATCCGGGACATCGAGCAGGACGGGAAGGTCGGCAAGCGCACCCTCGCGGTGCGGCTCGGCCCGCGCGGGTCGCGCATCGTCTACTGCGTCGAGATCGCGATCGCGTACGCGGTCGTCGTCTTCTTCAGCCTCTTCTACCCGAAGGCGCTGCTCGTGCTGTTCACGCTCGTGCTCGCGCTGCCGGCCGCGATCATCGCCTGCACCGGCCGCACCCCCAAGGAGCTGATCCTCTCGCTGCAGCTCACGAGCATGGCCGCCCTCACGTTCGGCCTCGGCCTCGGGGCGGCGTTCGCGTTCTGAGCGGGGACGCGCCGACCGGGCTGGCGGACGCCCTCGCGGCGACGCACGAGGTGGCGGTCGTCGAAGGCATCGGCCTGATGCTCCGCCCGCGGTCGGGCACCAGCGGGCGGGCCGTGCTGGTGGTGGACGCCCCCTTCACGGCGTGGTGGGGCGCGCTCGTGGTCGCGGATCCCGGCGGCGCGCCTGCCCGGCTGCTGTCGGCGCTCGCCGCTGCCGACGCCGATGCGCGGCCGACGGAGCGCTACCGGGTGCTCGACGGGGACGCGCTGGTGCCGTCGGTCCGGCCGCGCGGCCCGGTGCTCCGCGACACCTCGCCGCCGTCGGCGGGCGGCCGCTGGGTCGCGTACGTGCCACACGACGGCGAGTGAGCGGATCCGGATCGCGACGGTCGGCGCGACGGCGCGGGCGCGGGCCGTCCGGCGATCAGGTCAGGCGCTCGGTCAGGTGGACGGCGACCGGATCCCCGAGGTCCTTGCCGAGCTTCCTCCGCAGCTTCGCGCTGATCGACAGCATGTGACCACCCGTGCCGGTCGGCAGGAGGCCGGCTGTGAGCGGCTCGCCGTCCACGGTCGCGACGACCTTGACCGCCTTGCCCGTGCCGAGGAGCTCGACCGAGCCGGGCACCTCGACGCAGGACCAGAGGTCGCCCTTGACGGTGACGCCGATGGGCGCCGTGAATGCGAGGTCGAGGGGGCCGGGGCTCACGGGTGCGGATCCTCCTCGACGTGGCGGCTGATGCGGGCACGAGCGTACCGGGAGCCGGTGCTTCGGCTCCAGCCCCCGAGGGGGCTGCGTCAGCTGCGCTCGGCCTCGCCGTCGGCGCGCGGGGTAGCGGCACTCGAGGCGCCGGCGTCGCGCGCGGCGGCGTCGGGGGATCCGGCGGCCCGCGCCCGGCGCTCGGCGGCGTCGACCGCGGCGTCCTCGGAGTCGTCGTCCGCGACGGGCTTGCGGCGGCCCGCGGCGACGGCCTCGAGGTCCCGCGCCATGGCCTCGCGCTGGGGGCGCAGGAAGATGTACGACCCGCAGAACGACACCACCGCGCCGATGACGGCGGCCAGGGGCCAGAAGTCCGGGCTCACCGCGACCACGAGGCCGAACGGGACGGCGAACAGGAGGATGCGGACGACGGTGTAGACGAGCCAGTAGCGACGGGAACTCACCGGGTCAGCATAGGTCGGACGGCTGGGCGGAGCCTCGGCCTCCCGCGCGACGCCGCCCAGCCGGAGCCCGGCCCGCGCCCCCTTCCCGCTCGCTGGACGCCCGGCTACCTCCCCGGTTGCGGAGCTACCATCGGGAGATGCCCCGCCTGCTGATCGGTCTCGCCGTCGTGATCGTGTTCTTCACGGTCTTCGTCATCGTGGACACCTCCCTGACGCCGCGGACCCGCATGCGCGGTCTCCCCAAGCCCGCCTGGATCGCGGTGGTCGTCCTCGTGCCC
Source organism: Clavibacter rahimiani (assembly GCF_052654495.1). NCBI lineage: Bacteria > Bacillati > Actinomycetota > Actinomycetes > Micrococcales > Microbacteriaceae > Clavibacter > Clavibacter rahimiani. The sequence continues at coordinate 3,027,074 of NZ_CP199790.1, read as the reverse complement.
CTCATCGGCGGCATCCTCTGGCTCACCATCGGCAAGGACCGCACGGACCTCGCCCGATCCTCCGGTCGCCGCCTCGGTCCGGACGACGACCCCGACTTCCTCTCCGGCCTCGGCCGCACGCGCTCGGAGGAGGAGCGGATCCGCCGTCTCGAGCAGGAGCTCGCCGACCTCGACAGCGACGGCCCCGACACGCCGCCCGCCCCGGGCGCACCCGGCGGATCCCCGCGCCCCAGCCCGGACGACGACGACCGCGCGCCGGGCCGCCGGGACGCCTGACCGCCGGTGACCACCACCGACTCCCGACCCGCCCGCCCGTCCTCCACCGCACCCCGCACCGGCAACCCGTCCACGGACCGGGCCATCGCGATGATGCTCGCGCTCGTGCGCGAGGGCGTCACTGACGTGGTGCTGTGCCCCGGATCCCGCTCCCAGGCCCTCGCGCTCGTCGCGGCCGAGCTGGAGCGCGTCGAGGGCGTGCGCCTGCACGTCCGCATCGACGAGCGGGCCGCCGGGTTCCTGGCGCTCGGGCTCGGCGTCGAGTCCGGCCGGCCCGCGCCCGTCATCACCACGTCCGGCACCGCCGTCGCGAACCTGCACCCGGCCGTCCTCGAGGCGTGGCACTCGGGGGTCCCGATGCTGCTCCTCACGGCCGACCGGCCCGCCGAGCTCCGCGGCATCGCGAGCAACCAGACCACCCGCCAGCCGGGGATGTTCGGCGACCGCGTCGTCGGCGTCGACGTGCCGGCGCCCGAGGAGACCGACGACGACCTCGCGCGCGACGCCGTCATCGCGCGCGACGCGTACCGCCGGGCGCGCGATGAGCGGACGCCCGTGCACGTGAACGCCGCCTTCCGGGATCCGCTGAGCGTCCGCGTGCCGGACCTGGCCGAGGCCGCCGCGGAGGCCCGCGCCGATGCCGATGCCGACGCCGGTGGTGCCGCCGATGCCGGTGCCGCCTCCGCGCAGGCCGCCGACGTCCTCGACCTCCCGCACGGCCCGCGCACGCTCGTCGTCGCCGGGCACGCCGCGGGCGAGGCCGCCGAGGCGCTCGCGCGCGCCGGAGGCTGGCCGCTCGCCGCCGAGATCTCCAGCGGATCCCACTTCGGCCCGAACCTCGTCGTCTCCTTCCGCGAGCTGCTCGCCCGCCCCGGCTTCGGCGACCGCGTCGAGCGCGTGGTCGTGTTCGGGCACCCCACCCTCACGCGCGAGGTCCCGCTGCTCGTGGGGCGCGACGACGTCGAGGCGATCGTCGTCGGATCCACCGGCGGCGAGGACTACGACCCGCGCCACCGCGTCACCGCCCACCCGGCCGCCGTGCGCGTGGTCGGCGAGCCCGCGGATCCGACGGGGGCCCGCCGCTGGCTCGGCACCTGGGTCACGGAGAGCCGGGCGATCCTCGACGAGGCGACCGACGCCGACGCCGCGCCGCTCGTCCCCGCCGGCATCACGCCCGCCGAGCGCCGCGAGTTCGCGCGCGCGGAGCTCGCCGCGGTGCGCGCCGACGTCACGCGCCGCCACCTCGTGCGCGCCGTGTGGCAGGCCACCTGGCCGCACGACCGCCTCGTGCTCGGGGCGTCGCGCCTCATCCGCGAGGCCGACCGCGCGCTCCCCGGCAAGCGCGTGCGCGTCCACGCCAACCGCGGCCTCGCCGGCATCGACGGCACGATCTCCACCGGCCTCGGCGTCGCGCTCGCCTCGCAGGCAGGACCCGGCACCTCCGCCGCGGGCGTCACGCGCGTGCTCGTGGGCGACCTCACGCTCCTGCACGACGTCGGCTCGCTGCTCCTGGGCACGGGCGAGCGGGTCCCGCGGATCCAGGTCATCGTCGGCAACGACGGCGGCGGCACGATCTTCGACGGCCTCGAGGTGTCGCGCACCGCCGCGCCCGACGCCATCGACCGCGTCATGTTCACGCCCCAGCGGGTGGACCTCGCGTCCCTCGCGCGCGCCTACGGCTGGACCCACCTCCGCGCGGCCACGCACGGTGAGCTGGAGGCGGCGCTCACGACCGTGTCCGACGCGCCGCTCCTCATCGAGGTGCCGCTGGTCCGGTAGCGCGGCGCGCTCGTCACTTCTCGTGCGCCGCCCTGGAGCGGGACTAGCCCAGCGCCTCCACGACGGGCCGGAACTTCATGGCCGTCTCGGCGCGCTCGCGCTCCGGGTCGGATCCCGCGACGATCCCGGCGCCCGCGTGCGCGACGATGGCGCCCGACGGATCCACCTGGGCCCCGCGCAGCGCGATGGCCCACTCGCCGTCGCCGTCGGCCGCGACCCAGCCGACCGGCCCGGCGTACCGGCCGCGGTCGGCGGGCTCGAGCTCCGCGATCAGCTCCAGCGCCGCGGCGGTGGGGTGCCCGGCGACCGCGGCCGTCGGGTGCAGCGCGCCCACGAGGTCGAGCGAGGAGGATCCGTCGCCCAGCGTCCCCGTGACGTCGCTCGCCAGGTGCCACAGGTTGGGCAGCTTGAGCGTGAAGGGCGCGTCGGTCGTCCGGAGGTCGCGGCTGTGCGGGCGGAGGGCGTCGAGGACGCTGTCGCGCGCGAACGCGTGCTCCTCGTTGTCCTTGGGGGAGGCGGCGAGGCCGGCGGCCGCGGCGGCGTCGGCCCGCGCGTCCGTCCCGCGCGAGACCGTGCCCGCGAGCACGCGCGCCCCCACGGTGCCGCCGCCGACGCGCACGAGCGTCTCGGGGCTCGCGCCGATGAGGCCGTCGACCGCGTAGGTCCAGCAGTCCGGGTAGCCGAGCGCGAAGCGGCTGAGGGCGAGGCGGAGGTCCCCGCCGAGGGGGAGGCGGCCCACGAGGTCGCGCGCGAGCACGACCTTCTTCAGGTCGCCGGCTGAGATGGCGGCGACGGCGCGCGCGACGGCGGCCTGGTAGTCGTCGGGGCCCATGGATCCCGGCCGCAGGTGCAGGCGGTACTCGGCGCCGGATCTCTCGGGCACGGGGATCGCGCCGGCGGCGAGCGCGTCGAGGGGGGAGGCGACGTCGTCGTCCTCCTGGTCGGCCAGGCGGATCCGCGTCACCCACGACACCCCGTCGCGCCGGCCGACGACGACGCGCGGCACGACGAGCACGCTCGCGGCCTCCGAGTCGTCCGCGAAGGCGAAGGCGCCGAACGCGATGAGGCCGGTGCCGGGGATCCCGAGCGGATCCGTCACGGTCGCGCCCGCGGCGACCTCGCGCCACGCGGCGGCGGCCTCCCGCACGCGGTCGGGCCCGTGGAACTCGAGCCGGAGCGCCTCGCCGATGCCGCCCATCCCGGATCCGTGCCGCAGCCACAGGAGGGGGTGGCGGGCGTCGAGGAGGGGGACGAGCCGGGCGATGGAGTCGACGGGGGTGGTGTCGACGAGGAGCGCTCGGACGCGGGTGGCGGTCACGGACGCCAGCCTACCGCCGGGGATCCGGGCCTCCCGGGGACGCCCGAGGCACCGCCCGACGCGCCCTGGAGGGCCCGCCGACCGCTCCCCGGGCCGCCCGTCCACCCCGCGCGGCCGCCTCCCGCCCCCGTCCTCTGATCGGCCCCTGGGCATCCGACCGCCGCCCATCGCGTGCCCAGCGCGCCCGAATAGACTGGGTGCGTGATGCGAGCAGACCTCAGCAAGAAGCCCGGCCAGGTGTCGGCCATGTTCGACGAGGTCTCGAGCGCCTACGACCGCACGAACGCCCTCCTCTCGGTCGGCAACGACCAGCTGTGGCGCATCGCGACCACGCGGGCCGTCGCCCCCGTCGCGGGCGAGCGGATCCTCGACCTCGCGGCCGGCACGGGCACCTCGAGCGCCGCGCTCGCCGCCTCCGGCGCCCACGTCGTCGCCGCCGACTTCTCCGAGGGCATGCTCGAGGTCGGCCGCCGCCGGCACGCGGGCAACCCGCGCATCGAGTTCGTGCACGCCGACGCCACCGACCTCCCCTTCGACGACGACGCGTTCGACGCCGTCACCATCTCCTTCGGTCTCCGCAACGTGGTCGAGCCGAGGAAGGGCCTCGACGAGCTCCTCCGCGTGCTCAAGCCCGGCGGCCGCATCGTCATCTGCGAGTTCAGCACGCCGCCCGCGCCCCTCGTGCGCCGCGGCTACGACCTCTACATGAAGACGGTCGCGCCGGCCCTCACGAAGCTCGTGAGCTCCAACGCCAGCGCCTACGAGTACCTCAACGAGTCGATCCAGGCCTGGCCCGACCAGGAGACGCTGAGCTCCTGGCTCCGCGCCGCCGGGTTCGCGTCGGTCGAGCACCGCGACCTCACCGCGGGGATCGTGGCGCTGCACCGCGGCGTCAAGCCCGCCGGCCGTCACGCCGCTCCCCGTCCCGCCGCGTCCTGACCGCGCCTGAACCTCCACAGACAAGGACGCCGATCATGAGTCCGAGCCTCCCGCTCGCCCGGCGCGGCACCTCCGTCGCCTCCCACGCGAGCCTCACCGAGCGCCTCTTCGCGTCCTCGGACGACCGCCGCATGGCCCGCAGCATCGACGACGGCCTCGCGCTCGTCGAGGAGCAGCTCCTCCGCGAGGTGCGCTTCGCCGACGACGTGGCCGACGTCACCACGCGCTACCTGCTCGACGCGGGCGGCAAGCGCGTGCGCCCGATGCTCGCCCTCCTCATCGCCCAGCTCGGCGAGGGGAACACGCAGCAGGTCGTGGACGCGGCGGTCGCCATCGAGATCACGCACCTCGCGTCGCTTTACCACGACGACGTCATGGACGAGGCGGACATGCGCCGCGGCGTCCCGAGCGCGCAGGCCGTGTGGGGCAACTCCGTCGCGATCCTCGCGGGCGACCTCCTGTTCGCGCGCGCCAGCAAGATCGTCGCCGACCTCGGCCCCCGCGCCATCCGCCTCCAGGCCGCCACGTTCGAGCGCCTCGTGCTCGGGCAGCTGCACGAGACCATCGGCCCGCGCGAGGGACAGGATCCCATCGCGCACTACCTCGACGTCCTCGCCGACAAGACCGGATCCCTCATCGCCTGCGCGGCGCAGATGGGCGTCATCTACTCCGGCGCGGACCCCGAGCTCGAGTCCGCCGTGCTGGCGTTCGGCGAGCGCACGGGCGTCGCGTTCCAGCTCGTGGACGACGTGCTCGACCTCGCCGACCAGCCCGAGGAGACCGGCAAGCTCGCCGGCACCGACCTCCGGGCCGGCGTCTCGACGCTCCCGCTCCTCTACCTGACCCGGCTCGCCGCCACCGACCAGGGCGCGGCGACGCTGCTCGCCCGCATCCAGCGGGACGTGGAGCACGAGGAGACGCCGGAGTCCGAGGCCGACCTCACCGCCGCCATCGCCGAGCTCCGCGACCACGAGGTCACGGCGCGCACCATCGCGGAGGCCCACCGCTGGGCCGCCGAGGCGGTCGAGGCCCTGGCCCCCCTCCCGGAGGGGCCGGTCAAGAAGGCGCTCACGCGCTTCGCCGACACCATCGTCGAGCGCACGCGCTAGCTGCCGCTCGTCCCCGCCGGCTCTCGCGGGGATCCGCACCACCACGCCCCCACCGCCGGAACGGGGACGACGACGAACAGAAGGACACCAGTGACCAAGCTCAGGCTGGCCATCGTGGGCGCAGGGCCCGCGGGCATCTACGCGGCCGACATCATCCTGAAGGCCGAGAAGCAGTTCGACGTCTCCATCGACCTCTTCGAGCGCCTCCCCGCGCCGTACGGCCTCGTCCGCTACGGCGTCGCGCCCGACCACCCCCGCATCAAGGGCATCATCGGTGCGCTCCGCGACGTGCTCGACCGCGGCGACATCCGGATCTTCGGCAACGTCGACTACGGCCGCGACATCACCCTCGAGGACCTGCAGCGGCACTACAACGCCGTCATCTTCTCCACGGGCGCGATCCGCGACGCCGAGCTCGACATCCCGGGCATCGACCTGCCGGGCTCGTACGGCGCCGCCGACTTCGTCAACTGGTTCGACGGGCACCCCGACTTCCCGCGCGACTGGCCGCTCGACGCCCGCGAGGTCGCCGTCATCGGCAACGGCAACGTGGCGCTCGACGTGGCGCGCATGCTCTCCAAGCACGCGGACGACCTGCTGCCCACCGAGATCCCGGACAACGTCTACGCGGGCCTCAAGCGCTCGCCCGTCACCGACGTGCACGTCTTCGGCCGCCGCGGTCCCGCGCAGGTCAAGTTCACGCCGCTGGAGCTCCGCGAGCTCGGCGAGGTGCCCGACGTCGACGTCGTCGTGTACGACGAGGACTTCGGCGTGGATCCCGCCGCCGAGGAGGCCGCGAAGACCAACAAGCAGGTCATGGTCATCAGCCGCGTGCTGGAGAAGTGGCGCACGCGCGAGGCCGGCACCGCGTCCCGTCGCCTCCACCTGCACTTCTACTCGCGCCCCGCGGAGGTGCTGGCGTACGACACGGCCGAGCCGCGCGTCGCGGGCCTCCGCATCGAGCGCACGCGTCCCGACGGCCACGGCGGCGTCGAGGGCACGGGCGAGTTCCGCGACGTGCCCGTGCAGGCGATCTACCGGGCGGTCGGCTACTTCGGCTCGCCCGTCGACGGCATCCCGTTCGACGAGCGCCGCGGCGTGATCCCGAACCACGAGGGCCAGGTCCTCGACATGGACAACACACGCATCCCCGGCGTCTACGCCACGGGCTGGATCAAGCGCGGCCCCATCGGCCTCATCGGGCACACCAAGTCCGACGCCATGGAGACCGTCTCGCACGTGCTCAACGACCAGGGCGACTGGTGGACGCCGGAGGCCCCCGAGGAGCAGGCGATCGTCGACCTGCTCAATTCGCGGGGCATCGAGTTCACCGACCTGTCCGGCTGGCACGCGCTCGACCAGCACGAGATCGCCCTCGGCGCCCCGCACGGCCGCGCCCGCATCAAGGTGGTCGAGCGCGACGAGATGCTCACGGCGTCGCGCGCGCGGCAGTCCGTCTGATCCGTCCCTCCTGATCGACGCCGACGGGCGTCCGCGGTCCTCCCGTGGGCGCCCGTCCGTCGTCCGTCCCCAGGTCGCGGCGGCCCGAGCCGGCCGCCGCGGCCGAGCGCCTAGGGTCACCGCGTGATCCCCGCCGCCCCGCCCCTCCTCCTCGCCGCGGCCGGTCTCGCGGGCGCCGCCGTCGGAGCCGGGTCCCCGGCCCTCGCCCGCGTCGCCCTCGCCGGCGGACGCCGGGCGGACGGCCTCGACGCGCGGCCCCTCGGTCCGCTCCCGGGGCTCGGCGCGCCCGCGGCGGTCATCGCCGCGCTCGTCACGGGGATCCTCGCCGCGCTCGTCGTCGCCGAGGCCCCGCCCACGCACCTCGCACCGGCGCTGCTGCTGGTCGCCGTCGGCCCGGTCCTCGTGCTCGCCGACCTCGCCGCGCACCGGCTGCCCGACCGGGCGACGGCCCCCGCGGCCCTCGCGGCCGGCGCCCTCGCCCTGGCCGTCGGCGGATCCGGCCTCCTACTGCAGGCGGTCGCGTGCGGGGCGTCCGCCGTCCTCGTCCTCGCGCTGCTGCAGGCGGCGACGGGCGGCGGCCTCGGCACCGGCGACGTGAAGCTCGCCGGCGTCGTGGGCCTGGTGCTCGGGCAGATCGGGGCCGCGGAGGTCGCGCTGGGGCTCGCGGCCGGCACGCTGCTCGGCGGCGTCGCGGCGACCGTCCTGCTGGTCGGCGGTCGGGCGCGGGCCACGACGGCCGTCCCCTTCGGACCCTGGATCGTGCTCGGCGCGCTCGTGGTGGCGTCGTTCCCCACTACGCTCGCGTGAGCGTGCGGACGACCCCGGCCGATGGTTGCCTGTGCGTACCTCTCCTCATGCTCCGACAGGCGTACGGTGGAGGAAGTGTCCAAGACCCCGGCATCGACGTACTGACGAGCCAGAGGAAAAGACATGGCACAGAGATCCCACGCACTGCTGCACGACGAGACCGGAGTGCTCCTGGCTGCCGCCTCGCGCGCCGTGGTCTCGCTCTACCGGCCGCTGCTGCAGCCGCTCAACCTGACGCACCCGCAGTACCTCGTGCTGCTGGCGCTCGACGAGGAGGAGCCGCAGGCGGTGGTCGACCTCGCCGAGAAGCTCCACCTGACCCCCGGCACCCTGTCGCCGCTGCTGAAGCGCCTCGAGGTGTTCGGCTACGTTACGCGCTTCCGCGACACCACCGACGAGCGCCGCCTCTCGGTCGGCCTCACCGACGCGGGTCGCGACATGCTCCCCGTCATCTGGCGGGTCGGCGACCAGGTCCGCCGCGACATCGCGGTCGACCCCGCCGATGACGCGGGCGACTCGCAGCTTCACGCGCTCCTGCAGGCGGTGCTCGACCGGGCCGTCGCGCACGAGCAGGCGGATCCGCGGGGCGACCGGGCCGCATCCGACGCCTGACCCGGCGCACAGCCGGAGGACGGCCGACCTCGGCGGGTCGGCCGCATCCCGCGGCTACTGCACGCCCGAGGTGAGCCGCGCCAGGTTGTCGAGCACGGTGCTGAACCGCGTGCGGCGGCTCCACTCCTCGAGCGTGAGCTCGCGGCTGCGCGCCCGGTAGCCGTCCTCGATCCGGCGCATCTCGCGCACGAAGCCCGGCCCGCGCACCATCAGCGAGACCTCCATGTTCAGGCTGAACGACCGCATGTCCATGTTGCTGGATCCGATGACGGCCACGTCGTCGTCGATCGTGAAGTGCTTGCTGTGCAGGATGTACGGCGCCCGGTACATCCAGATCCGCACGCCCGCCTTCAGCAGCTCCTCGTAGTAGGAGCGCTGCGCGTGGTACACGACGGGCTGGTCGCCGATCTCGCTCACGAACAGCTCCACCGACAGCCCGCGCTGCACGGCCGTGGTGATCGCGTACCGCATCGAGTCGTCCGGCACGAAGTACGGCGACGTGATCACGATGCGCTCCTGCGCGTAGTAGAGCAGCGCGTTGAACAGGCGCAGGTTGTTCTCGCCGGGGAACCCGGGTCCGGAGGGCACGACCTGGCAGTCGAGCTCCTCGTCGTCCTCCGTCGCCGCGATCTCGATCGGCTCCGTCTCGCGCACGAGCAGCTGGTCGGTCTCCGCGTACCAGTCGGTGATGAAGATCGCGTTCAGGCCGCTGACGATGGGGCCCTCGAGCCGGGTCATGAGGTCCTGCCACGTGAGCCCGCGCTTGCGGTTGACGACCTTGTTGTAGCTGCGATGCACCATGTTCTGCGAGCCCATGAACCCCACGCGCCCGTCGACCACGAGCACCTTGCGGTGGTTGCGGAGGTCCGGCCGCTGGTACCGCCAGCGCAGGGGCTGCACGGGGAGCATGAGCTGCCAGTCCGCGCCGATCGCCGTGAGCTTCCGCGTCGTGCGCCGGTAGCCGGGCGCGCGCAGCGAGGCGATGTGGTCGAGGAGCACGCGCACGGTCACGCCGCGCTGGACGGCGCGCTCGAGCGCGTCGAAGAACGGCGCGCTCGTCACGTCCCAGGCGAGGATGTAGAACTCGACGTGCACGTAGCGCGTCGCCTTCTCGACCTCCGCGGTCATGGCCGCGATGGACTCGTCGTAGTGGCTGTAGAGCTTCGCCCGGTTGCCGCCGACGAGCGGCATGGCGCCGAGGGTGCGGTTGAGCTCCACGACGGAGTCGAGCCAGCCGGGCCAGGAGTGCTCGCGCGTCACGCGCTCGATGCCCTCGGTCGACTCGATGATGAACCGGTTGATCTCCTGCTGCTTCTCCCGGCGCCGCTTCGGCAGCCGCGTCGAGCCGATGAGGAGGAACAGGAGGATGCCGAGGTACGGCAGGAAGAAGATCGCCATGAGCCACGCCATGGCGGTGGACGGCCGGCGGTTCCGGGGGATGACCAGCAGGGCCGTGATGCGCACGATGAAGTCGACGACGACCAGCAGCCCCGCGAGGATGAGGGTGGTCATCGAGGGATCCATCAGCCGGAGTCTATCCGGCGGCCCGCCCGGGTCCGCGGGGCGCGGCGCCCGCGGGACACGCGCCGGGACGCGGCCGCGCGGGCCCCGGGATCAGCGGAAGTTGACGAACTGCAGGTCGAGGTCGACGTCCGCGCCCTTGAGCAGCGCGATGGTCTGCTGCAGGTCGTCGCGGCTCTTGCTCGAGACGCGGAGCTCGTCGCCCTCGACGCGGCTCTTGATGCTCTTCGGGCCCTCGTCGCGGATGATCTTGCCGAGCTTCTTCGCGTTCGCCTGGTCGATGCCCTGCTTGAGGGTGACCTCGATGCGGTACTCCTTGCCGGACGCGAACGGCTCGCCCTCGTCGAGGCTCTTGAGGCCGATGCCGCGCTTGATCATCTTCGACTGCAGCACGTCGAGGATCGCCTTCACGCGCTCCTCGCTCGTGGCCTTCATGAGGATGGTGTCGCCGCTCCACTCGATGGAGGCGCCCACGTTCTTGAAGTCGTAGCGCTGCTCCACCTCCTTCTGGGTCTGGTGGACGGCGTTGTCCGCCTCCATGCGGTCGACCTTGCTGACGACGTCGAACGAGGAATCTGCCATGCCGACCATGTTAAGGGACGGCGGCGGGGGAGCGGCGGGCGACGGGAGGCCGGCGGCCGGGCGGCGGCGGGTGAGCGGTCGGGCCGGCGGGGCGCGCGCGGGCGATTTCGGTTCGCGGGCCGGCGACCGCTATCATCGACGAGCGTCTCCGGTCCGTGATCACACAGGTCGGGTGCGCATGGCGAGTTACCCTAGCGGCCAAAGGGATCTGACTGTAAATCAGACGGCTCAGCCTTCGGGGGTTCGAATCCCTCACTCGCCACCGAACGGAACGGCCCCGCAGTCGCGGGGCCGTTCGTCTGCCCCGACGCGTCCGTCGGGGCCCACCCGCGCCGGCACCGTCGCCCGCGCGCCCGACGACCTGGATCCCATCGATGTTCCCCGCCGCCCCCGGCCCCCGCACGCGCGCGCTCGGCACCTCCGGCGTCGTCGTGTCCACCCTCGGCCTCGGCACGAGCGGCTTCGGCTGGACCGCCGACCGCGACGAGTCCTGGGCGATCCTCGACGCCTACCGCGAGGGCGGCGGCACCTTCGTCGACACGGCGTCGTCGTACTCGCAGTGGGTGCCCGGCCACGCCGGCGGCGAGTCCGAGGCGATCATCGGCGGCTGGCTGGCCGCGCGCGGCTGCCGGGACGACGTGGTGGTCGGCACCAAGGTCGGCAAGAGCCGTGACGCGCCGGGCACCTCGGCCGACTCCATCCGCCGCGGCGTCGACGCGTCGCTCCGCCGGCTCGGCACGACGCACGTCGACATCGTGCACGCGCACCTCGACGACACCCGCACGCCGCTCGAGGAGACCGTCGCGGCGCTCTCCGACCTGGTGACGCAGGGCAAGGCCCGGCTGGTCGGCGTCTCCGGCTTCACCCCGGAGCGGATCGAGCAGGCGCTCGCGCTGGCGCACGGAGCCGGCGACGTGCCCGTGGGCGTGGTGCAGGAGGAGTACAGCCTGCTGGCGCGCGAGCGGACCGAGGGGCGGCTGCAGGCGGTCGTGCGGCAGGAGGGCGTCGGCCTCGTCGCCCACAGCGTGCTCGCCAAGGGCTTCCTCACCGGCAAGTACCTGCCGGGCGCGCCCGCCGTGCCGTCGGCCCGGGCGCTCGATGCGGAGCACTTCATGACGCCGGGCGGGCACGCCACGGTGCGGGCGGCCGAGGAGGTCGCGCGGATGCGCGGCGTCACGGTCGCCGAGGTCGCGATCGCGTGGGTGCTCGGGCGGCCGGGGATCGCGAGCGCGCTGGTCGGCGCGCGCACGGCCCGGCAGATCCGGCAGCTGATGCCCGCCGCGCAGCTCGTCCTCGACGACGACGAGGTCTCCCGGCTCGCGTCCGCCGCGGCCCGCGCGACCCGCGACGAGAGCGCCTGACCCGCGCCCGTCCTCCCCTCCGCCGCGCGCCGCCCGCCGTATCCTGAGGCGACCGCCGCCCGACCCGCGAGGAGTTCCCGTGTCCCGTCCCTGGCCCGAGGGCTCCTACATCGCCGCCCTGCTCGTGATGACCACCGCGACCGGCGCCATCGACGGCGTGAGCTACCTCGCCCTCGACCGCGTCTTCACGGGCAACATGACCGGCAACGTGCTCTTCATCGGCTTCGGCCTCGTGGGCGTCGCCGACATCCCCGTGCTCAACAACGTCGTGGCGCTCCTCGCCTTCATGCTCGGCGCGGTCGTCGCGTCCCGCATCACCCGGCGTGCGCCCACGGACGTGCACCTGCCGCGGTCCTCCGTCTGGATCCTCGTCGCGGGCACCGCGCTCACCCTCGCGCTCGCCGTCGTCTGGCTCGCGGTGGGCGCGCTCGACACCGGCGTGATGATCGCGATCACGGGCGTCCTCGCGCTGCTGCTCGGCGCGCAGGCGGCCGCCGTGAAGAGCATCGGCCTGCGCGACCTCTCGACGGTGGTCGTGACCATGACGATGGTGAACCTCTCCTCGGACAGCCGCGTCGCCGGCGGCTCGGGCGCGGCCTGGGCGCGGCGCGTGGGCGCGATCGTCTGCATGGGGCTCGGCGCCCTGGTGGCCGCGCTCATCACCACGCACGTCGGCGGCGCGTGGGCGCTCCTCGCGGCGGGCGGGCTGATGGTGCTGGGCGTCGCGCTGCTGTGGAACGCGCGGCGCGTGGAGCGGAAGCGCCTCCGCGAGGGCGGCGCCGCGATCCCGGCGGTCGACGAGCGCTCGGGCGTCGCGCCGGCCTGAGCCCCGTTCCCGTTCCCGCGCCCGGCCGCGGCCCGGCCCACCGCCTCTGGCAGGGTGGGAGCATGACCTCCCCCGGTGACACCGCGCTCCTGACCATCGCCCGCGACATCGCCACCCGCGCCGGGGAGCTCGCGCTCCGCCGCCGCCGGGAGGGCGTCGAGGTCGCGGCGTCGAAGTCGAGCCCCGAGGACATCGTCACGCACACGGACCGCGAGACCGAGGACCTCATCCGGCAGGCGCTCCAGGACGTGCGGCCCGACGACGGGTTCCTCGGCGAGGAGTCCGAGGGCACGTCCGGCACCTCGGGCCTCACCTGGGTCGTCGACCCCATCGACGGCACCGTCAACTTCCTCTACGGCATCCCCGCGTGGGCCGTGAGCATCGCCGTGGTCGAGGGCGAGGCGGATCCGCTCACCTGGACGGCGCGCGCCGGCTGCGTCGTGAACCCGACGCTGGGCGAGGTGTACACGGCGACCGCGGGCGGCGGATCCGCGCTCGACGGACGTCCGCTGGCCGTCAACGCGGGCGTGCCGCTGTCCCTCGCGCTCGTCGGCACGGGCTTCTCCTACGGCGCCGAGAAGCGCATGCAGCAGGGCCGCGTCATCACCGACCTGCTCGGCGAGGTGCGCGACATCCGCCGCATCGGCGCCGCGTCGCTCGATCTCTGCAACGTGGCGGCGGGCCGCACGGACGCGTACTTCGAGCGGGGGCTGAAGCCCTGGGACCACGCGGCGGGCGCCCTCATCGCGGCGGAGGCCGGCGCGCGGGTGACCGGGATCGGCGGCGGCCCGGCCTCGGCGGACCTCCTGATCGCGGCGGATCCCGAGCTCGCGCGTGCCCTCGAGGAGCGGCTGGAGCGCCCGCGCGCATAGCCCCTCGAGGCCCCTCCGCGCATCCCCCGGGTGGCGCGAATGCCTTCCTCCGGTTAGCCTTTACCGATCCGTTACATCACGGCCGGGCTCGGACCGGCCGCCCGCGCATGCCCCGACCCCCGTCGGCCGGCACGGCGCAGCCCCCTGTCCCTCGTGCTAGGAGCTCCACGATCCTGTCCGTCGCCCACGCCTCGCGTGCCCCCCAGTCCTCCGTCCGGCGGCCCTCGTGCTGACCCCCGACGAGACCGGCGGTGTCGTCTACCCGACGCGACGCGAGCGACGCGAGGCCGAGCGCCGCGCGGCGGAGGCGCCGACGGGTGCGTCCGCGCCCGAGGTGCACGAGGAGCAGGCATCCGCGCCGACGACGCCCGCCGCCGTGGACGTCGAGCAGGCCGTGGAGGCGCCCGTCGAGGCGGCCCCCGCCCGCGTCCTCCCGGTCGCCGTCGAGGCCCCCGCCGTCCCCACCACGCACCTCCCGGCCGCCGCCGAGACCGCGGTCGCCCCCGACGCCGTCCCGCTGTCGGTGCGCGCCCGCCGCCTCCGCACCGCGACGGCCGCCGCCGCCCCCGAGACGCGCCGCTCCTCCTTCGTGCACGCGAAGCGCGCCAGCGTCCCCGCGGCCGCGCCGCACGTCCGGGTCCGCGGGCGCCGCGTCCCCGCCTCCTCCCGCCCGTCCCTCGCGACCCCGAAGCCCGAGGCGTCCGCCGGCCGCCGCCGCGCGAACGCGTCGCGCGGCCTCACGCTGCTGACGATGGCCTTCGTCGCCACGGTCACCATCGCCACCTCGCTGCCGTCGTCCGCGTTCCTCACGGGCCAGGACATGGCGCAGGCGAACGTCGTCACGGACGCGCCGGCCACCTCGATCCCCAGCCAGAGCATCGCGCTCTCCGCGGCGCCCGAGGCCCGCATGGTCGGCGGCACCGACGATGCGTTCACGGCCACGACGCCCCAGCAGATCATGCTCGCCCAGACGTCGAAGGGCGCGGGCGCGTTCACGAACGACATCAACGGCACGATCCAGTGGCCCTTCGCCGCGGGCGTGCCCATCAGCGGCGTCTTCGGCAAGCGCATCGCGCCCTGCTCCAACGGCTGCTCGAGCAACCACCAGGGCGTCGACTTCGCCCCCGGCATGGGCGCGCCCATCCAGTCGATCGCCGACGGCGTCGTCCGCGAGTCCGTGAACAGCGACACGGGCCTCGGCGTCCACCTCGTCATCGACCACGTGATCGACGGGCAGCTCGTCACGAGCGTCTACGGCCACATGCTGCCGGGCTCCATGCGCGTGAAGGCGGGCGATCCCGTCAAGGTCGGCCAGCAGATCGGGCAGGTCGGCAACACGGGCGCGTCCACCGGCCCGCACCTCCACCTCGAGATCCGCCTCGCGGACGGCACCGCGGTGGATCCCTTCGCCTGGCTCCACGAGCACGCGAACTGACGTTCGCGCGCCCCGCACGACGACGCCCCCTCCGCCTGCAGGCGGAGGGGGCGTCGTCATGACGGCCCAGGCTCAATCGCGGATCAACCACACCGTGGTGTCCACGGGCACGGCGTCACCGTCGAGGGCCTGGCTGGCGAGCAGCACGCGGCCCTCGGGCAGCGGCACGGACGCGGCGCCGAGGTTCGCGATGACCGTGACGCCCGCGCTCTCGAACGACAGGACGTCGTCGCCCTCCGCCGTGATCCACGCGAGCTCGCCGAGCGCGAGGCCGTGCTCGCGCCGGAGCAGCAGCGCCTCCGTGTACAGCGACAGGGTCGACGCGGGATCCGCCTTCTCGGTGTCGCGCGCGAAGCGGTCCCAGTCGTCGGGCTGGGGCAGCCAGCTGGCGTCGCCCGTGCTGAAGCCGTAGGACGGCGTCCCGGCCTCCCACGGGATCGGCACGCGGCAGCCGTCGCGGCCGTAGCGCTCGCCCGCGGTGCGGTGGAAGGTCGGGTCCTGGCGGGCCTCGTCCGGCAGGCGGGTGTCCTCGGGCAGCCCGAGCTCCTCGCCCTGGTAGACGTACGCGCTGCCGGGGAGCGCCAGCATGAGCGCGCTGGCGGCGCGGGCGCGGCGGAGGCCGAGCACCTCGTCCACCGTCACGGTCGACCTCGGCCCGATGCCGACGCCCTGCGGGTTCTCGCCCGAGAGCGCGAGCCGGCTCGCGTGACGCACCACGTCGTGGTTGGAGAGCACCCACGTGCTGGGCGCGCCCACCGAGGTGAAGGTCGCGAGCGACGCGTCGATCGTCCGGCGGAGCGCGGCGGCGTCCCACGGCGTCTCGAGGTAGCTGAAGTTGAAGGCCTGGTGCATCTCGTCCGGGCGCACCCAGTCGGCGAGCTTCGCGAGCGGCTCGACCCACGCCTCGGCGACCATCGCGCGGTCCCCGTCGTAGGAGTCGAAGATCTCGCGCCACTCGCGGTAGATCTCGTGCACGCCCTCCTGCGCGAAGTACGGCGGCGGCGGGGCGGGCTCGTCGTCCACGCCGCCGGCGCCGCCCATGCTGCCCTGGCCCTCGGGGGGCGTGTAGTCGGGGAGGCCGGGCGCCTTGACCATGCCGTGCGCCACATCCACGCGGAAGCCGTCGACACCGCGGTCGAGCCAGAAGCGGAGGATCTCGCGGAAGCGCTCGCGTACCCACGGGTTCGTCCAGTCGAGGTCGGGCTGCGACGAGTCGAAGAGGTGCAGGTACCACTGGCCGGGCGTGCCGTCGGGCTCGGTGAGGCGCGACCAGGCCGACCCGCCGAAGATCGACTCCCAGTTGTTCGGGGGCAGCTCGCCGTCGGCGCCCTTCCCGTCGCGGAACATGTAGCGCGCGCGCTCCTCGCTGCCGGCGGGGGAGGCGACGGCCTCCTGGAACCAGCGGTGCGCGGAGGAGGTGTGGTTGGGGACGATGTCGACGATCACGCGGAGGTCGAGCTCGTGCGCGCGGCGCTGCAGGCGGTCGAAGTCGTCGAGGGTGCCGAACAGCGGATCCACCTCGCAGTAGTCGGCGACGTCGTAGCCCGCGTCGTTCTGCGGCGAGAGGAAGAAGGGGGAGAGCCAGATCGCGTCGACCCCGAGCTCGCGGAGCGCGGGGAGCCGCTCGGTGATGCCGGGGAGGTCGCCGATCCCGTCGCCGTCCGAGTCCGCGAAGGAGCGGGGGTAGATCTGGTAGATCACGGCGGTGCGCCACCACTCGGATCCGGTGCCGTGCGCGTCGTCGCCCTCGGGGCGGGTCAGGATGTCGTCCCGGGCAGCCGGGGCGGGGGCTGTGGGGGATGCCGGAGTCATGCGTCGAGCCTAGGCGACCGGTCCTCGGCCATCCGGCGGGCGCCGACCCTTGCCAAGCCGCCCCGGCACGTGGCAGAGGAATAGGCGGGCGTCCGCTGCGGCTTGACCCTGGGGGCGGCAGCGACCGCCGCCATCACCGGACGAAGGAGATCAGCCATGTCGAACCCCGCACGCGTGCCCCTCGGATCCAGCGGCCTGGAGGTGCTGCCCCTGTCCTTCGGCGGCAACGTCTTCGGCTGGACCGCCGACGAGGCCACCTCGTTCCAGCTGCTCGACGCGTACACCGCGGCAGGCGGCAACTTCATCGACACGGCCGACGTCTACTCCGCGTGGAAGCCCGGCAACTCCGGCGGCGAGTCCGAGGAGATCATCGGCCGCTGGCTCGCCTCGCGCGGCCGCCCGGACGACCTCGTGATCGCCTCCAAGGTGGGGTCGCTCGAGTCGGCGAAGGGCACGTCCCGCGACAGCGTGCGCCGCGGCGTCGAGGCCAGCCTCCGCCGCCTGGGCGTGGACGCCATCGACCTCTACTACGCGCACATCGACGACCAGGGGACCCCGATCGAGGAGACGGTGACCGCGCTCGCCGAGCTCGTGGCCGAGGGCAAGGTCCGCGCGATCGGCGCCTCCAACTTCACGGCCGAGCGCCTGCAGGCCGCGCTCGACGTCTCGGCCCGCGAGGGCATCGCCCGCTTCGAGGTGCTGCAGAACCGCTACAACCTCGTCGCGCGCGACGCCTACGAGGGCGAGCTGGCCGACCTCCTGATCCGCGAGGGCATCGCCTCCGCGCCGTACTCGAGCCTCGCCAGCGGCTTCCTCACCGGCAAGTACCGCGGCGGCGACGTCGACAGCCCGCGCGCCGGCACCGCGTCCGCCTACTACGACGACCACGGCCGCGCCCTCCTCGAGGTGCTCGACCGCGTCGCCGAGGCGCACGGCGTCTCGGTCACGACGGTCTCCCTGGCCTGGCTGCGGGCGCAGCCCTCCGTGACCGCGCCCATCGCGAGCGCCCGCGACCTCACGCAGCTGCCCGACCTCCTCGCCTCCGTCGAGCTCGAGCTGACGGCCGACGAGATCCGGGACCTCTCCGCGGTCTGATCCGCGCCGCGCCCCGCGTGCCCCGGTCCGGGGCCGTCCCGCGTCTCGTGGGCGGTCCCGGACCTGCTATCGTCGTAGGGTTCCAGCGCGTCTCCGACGCGCCTGAGCACGCCCCCATAGCTCATTGGTAGAGCACTTCCTTGGTAAGGAAGAGGTAGTGAGTTCAATCCTCACTGGGGGCTCGATCCCTCGGGGTCCGGCCGCGGTCGGCGACGAGGGTCATGGCGGGGTAGCTCAGGTGGTTAGAGCACACGGCTCATAATCGTGGTGTCGCGGGTTCAAGTCCCGCTCCCGCTACGGAAGCGCGGATCCCTCGAGGGTCCGTCCTCCTCGATAGGCCCCGGACACCTCTCGCCAGGTTCCGGGGCCTTTCCCCTGCCCGGCTGCATCCTCGAGCGGCCGCGTCCTCTGCGCGGCAGCGTCCTCGGCGGCCCGCGTCCCCGCCGCCCCGTGTCCTCCCGCGGCGCGCGTCCTTCCGGTGCCCGCGCGCGCGGCGTAGCCTCCGGGCATGACCCACCACGAATCCGCCGACCACCCCGACCACGCCACGGGCGCCGACCACGACGACGTGCTCTACAAGACCCAGGGCAACCCGGTCCCCGACGCGCACGACGAGGAGCGCCGTGAGGCGCCCGCCGGCGGCGACTACACCGCCAGCGAGTCCGAGGAGGAGAAGGACGCCCGCGAGGGCGCCTGATCCGCATCGCGCACCGAGCGCACGAGGGCCGTCGCGGCACGATCGCGGCGGCCCTCCCGCGTCCCCGGACGGTGCCGGTCGGGCCCCCGCGGAGGCGACACGCCGGGCCCGCGCGCGTCGCCGGATCCATGCCGCGGCCCGGATCCGCATGACGGCGCGGAAGGCCCCGCGACACGCCGAAACACTAGATGTAGTGGAATGACAGGTCTGTAGTTCGGGTTATATAGTGGAGAACCTCACCGCCCCACAGGGTGGCCGAGCACCCCGGACCACCGCCACGGCGGAGATCCGGAGGCCACGGAGCGAAGAGCACCGAGACCTGAGGAGCCGCACCGGCGGCTCCCGACACGACACAACGGGAGGCACCCATGGACTACGACAACAACGACACCGTCGGCGGCTACGCGATCCCCGTCGACCCCATGGAGCTCCTGCAGTGCGACTCCTGCCAGTAGGCAGCTGACGCCGCGGAAGCAGCATCGCGAACCCGAGCCCCGGTCCCCACGAGAAGTGGGGGCCGGGGTTCTCGCATGCCCGGGGCGATCGCCCGCCGGGCTCCCGCGGGCCCGCCGCGTAGGATCGTCCGGTGCCAGTGAATCCAGAGATCCAGGGCCGCGTGCTCCCCGCCGCCGCCCCGTACCTGGTGGGACGCGAGAAGGTGCGCGAGTTCGCCCGTGCCGTCGGCGCCACCCACCCCGTCCACCTCGATCCCGAGGCCGCGCGCGCCGCGGGCCACGCCGACGTGGTCGCGCCGAGCACCTTCCCCGTGGTCGTGCAGGAGGCGACGCTCGCGCAGCTGCTCGCCGAACCCGACGCGGGCATCGACTTCAGCCGGGTCGTCCACGGCGAGCAGGCCTTCACGTACTCGCGTCCCGTCGTCGCGGGCGACGAGCTCACCGCCACGCTCACCGTCACGAAGGTCGCCTCGCTCGGCGGCAACGCCATGGTGACCGCCGAGTCCGCGATGGTGGACGCCGCGGGCGCCCACGTGGTCACGGCCGTCTCCACCCTCGTGGTCCGCGGGGACGACGCGTGAGCGCCGCGGCCGTGCCCGTGCTCGCCGACCTCGCCGTGGGCGACGTCGTGGCCGAGCGCCCGATCCACCTCACGCGCGACTCCCTCGTCCGCTACGCGGGCGCCTCGGGCGACTTCAACCCCATCCACTACCGCGACGACGTGGCCGCGTCGGTCGGCCTGCCGGGCGTCCTCGCGCACGGCATGCTCACCATGGGCCAGGCCGTGCAGCCCGTGGCCGATTGGGCGGGCGACCCCTCCCGCATCGTCTCCTACGGCGTGCGCTTCACGCGGCCCGTGGTCGTGGATCCCGAGGCCGGCCAGGACCTGACGGTGGTCGCCAAGGTCGGCGCGATCGACGCCGAGGCGGGCACCGTCCGCATCGACGTCGCCGTGTCCGTCGACGGGAAGACCGTGCTGGGCCGCGCGCAGGCGCTGGTCCGGCTGGCGTAGGTCCGCCGTGACGATCGAGACCCACCGCGACGCCCCGCTCGCCGACCTCACGACGCTGCGCGTCGGCGGCCCGGCCGAGGAGCTCGTGACCGTGAGCGAGCGCGACGAGCTCGTCGACACGCTGCTCGGCCTCTGGACCGTGGGCGAGGACTGGCACGTCATCGGCGGCGGATCCAACTCCCTCATCTCCGACGAGGGCGTGCCCGGCACGGTGATCCGCATCGCGACCCGCGGCGTCGAGGTCGGCGAGGAGCGCGCGGACGGCACCGTCCTCGTGCGCGTGCAGGCCGGCGAGCCGTGGGACGCGCTCGTCGCGCGCACCGTGGCGGACGGCCTCGCCGGGCTGGAGGCGCTGTCCGGCATCCCCGGATCCACGGGCGCCTCGCCCGTGCAGAACATCGGCGCGTACGGCCAGGAGGTCGCCGACGTCCTCGAGGGCGTGGAGTTCCTGGACTACGAGACCGGCCGGGTCGAGCGCCTGAGCGCGGCGGACCTCGGCCTCGGCTACCGCACGTCGTCGCTCAAGCGCGGCCGCGTGGGCGTCGTGCTGTCCGTGGACTTCGCCCTGACCCGCGGCGAGGGGACCGACGCGCTCGGGCTCCCCGTCGCGTACCCGCAGCTCGCGGGGGCCCTCGGCGTGGAGCTCGGCGACCGCGTCCCCGTCGCCCGCGTGCGCGAGACCGTCCTCGCCCTCCGCGCCTCCAAGGGCATGGTGCTCGACGACGCGGATCCCGACACCTGGAGCGCGGGCTCCTTCTTCACCAACCCGATCGTCAGCGCCGCCTTCGCGCGCACGCTGCCGGCCGACGCCCCGCGCTGGCCTCAGGAGGACCCGCCGCGGGACCTCGTCGTGCCGCTCGGCGACCAGTGGGAGGTGGCCGAGGCCATCGAGCGCGAGGCCGCCGCGCGCCGCCGTCGCGAGCCCCCGGCCGTGAAGCTCAGCGCCGCGTGGCTCATCGAGCACTCGGGCGTGCGTCGCGGGTTCCGGCTGCCGGGATCCGGCGCGGCCATCTCCTCGAAGCACACGCTCGCGCTCACCAACCGCGGCACCGCGACCGCCGAGGACGTCGCCGCCCTCGCGCGCTACGTGCAGGGCCGGGTCATGAGCGAGCACGGCGTGATCCTGCAGCCCGAGCCCGTGCTGGTCGGCCTCACCCTCTAGGGGGGGGCGCGCGGGACGGGCGGCGGATCAGGCGAGCAGGTCGCGGATCCGGCGCACGCCCTCGAGCAGCGCCTCGTCGCCGAGCGCGTAGCTGAAGCGGAGGAAGCCGCTCGGGCCGAACGCCTCGCCGGGCACCGCGGCGACCTCGGCCTTCTCCAGCAGGACGTCGGCCACCTCGAGGGAGGTGGTGGGCGTGACGCCGTCGATGTCGCGGCCGAACAGGCCCGTGACGTCGGGGTAGACGTAGAACGCGCCCTGCGGCGTCGGCGTGACGAAGCCGGGGATCGCGTCGAGCTCCGCGATGATCGTGCGGCGGCGGCGGTCGAACGCCTCGCGCATCCGGTCGACGGTGTCGCGCGGCCCGCGGAGCGCGGCGATGGCGGCGCGCTGCGAGACGTTCGAGACGTTGGAGGACAGGTGCGACTGCAGGTTGCCGGCGGCCTTGATGGCGTCCGCGGGGCCGACCATCCACCCGACGCGCCAGCCGGTCATGGCGTACGTCTTGGCGACGCCGTTGACGAGGATCGTGCGGTCGGCCAGCGCCGGCACGACGTCGACGATGCTGGCGGCCTCGGCGCCGTCGTAGACGAGGTCCTGGTAGATCTCGTCGCTGATGACCCAGAGGCCCTTCGCGTCCGCCCACTCGCCGATCTCGCGGGTCTGCTCCCGCGAGTAGACGGCGCCCGTGGGGTTGGAGGGCGAGACGAACAGCAGCACCTTGGTGCGCGGGGTCCACGCGGCCTCGAGCTGCTCGACCGTGACGAGGTAGCCCTGGTCGGCGCCCGCGAAGACGTCGACCGCGACGCCGCCCGCGAGGCGGATGGCCTCCGGGTACGTGGTCCAGTAGGGCGTGGGCACGAGGACCTCGTCGCCCTGGTCGAGCAGCGTCTGGAACGCCTGGTAGACGGCCTGCTTGCCGCCGTTGGTGACGATGATCCGGTCGATGCCCACGTCGAGCCCCGACGACGTGCGGGTCTTCTCGGCGATCGCCTCGCGGAGGTCAGGGAGGCCGGCCGCCGCCGTGTACCGGTGGTTGCGGGGATCGCGCGCGGCCTCGACCGCGGCCTCGACCACGTAGTCGGGCGTCGGGAAGTCGGGCTCGCCCGCCGCGAAGCTGATGACGGGGCGTCCGGCGGCCTGCAGGGCCTTGGCCTTGCCGTCGACCTTGAGGGTCGCGGACTCGGCGATGGATCCGATGCGGGTGGAGACGCGGCTGAGGGGGACGGTGCTCTGCGGTTCGGCCATGCCCCGAGCATAGGGATCCGCGCCGGGCTCCACGCGGGTGCCGACGGCCGTCGGATGCCCGCCCCGACCGGGCGGGCGCGGATGCTGGTACACTCGTCCGGGTCGGTATCTCCGCCATGCTCTTCCGCGCCTTCTTCCGTCCGTGCTCGCACGGTGGGGGAGCGCAGGGGCAGGCGGGTGTCGACGCAGAGGGTGGTGGCTCAATTGGTAGAGCAGCGGTCTCCAAAACCGCAGGTTGCAGGTTCGAGTCCTGTCCGCCCTGCTAGATGATCCGCGTCCACGGACGCGGCCCATCGCGGCTCGCCCGAACTCCGGGCGGAGCCGAGCAATGCAGGAAGGGACCCACGCGTGGCGCGGAAGATCGTCGACGAGCCGAGCGAGGAGATCGTCGCGCAGGCTCGCGAGCAGCGGGACGCGCGACGCAACCCCTTCGCCCGGCTGGTGCTCTTCATCAAGCAGGTCGTGCAGGAGCTCAAGAAGGTGGTCACCCCCACCCGCAAGGAGCTGCTCACGTTCACGGGAGTGGTCCTGGCCTTCGTCATCGTCATGATGGTGATCGTCTCGCTCCTCGACCAGCTGTTCGGGTACCTCGCCATCGTGGTGTTCGGCAACGGCGCCTAGCACCAGGGCCTCCACCGGAGGCGGCACGGGCCGGACGGCGGGCTGCGCACGGGATCCACGGATCGCAGGCGCCGCGGAGCACGGACGGCCGGAGCGCGGCGGACCCTGTCGGGTCCGCGTCCACGCGGTGCGGCGCCCGGAGCAGCACGGCACGCACACGGCAACGCACGACGAAGAACGAGGGAAGTAGATCCATTGGCTGAGAGCAAGCGCGACGACGTCGACCTCGCCCCCGCGGCGGAGCAGTCCTCCGAGGTGGACGAGGCCCAGGAGGGTTCCGTCACCACCGCATCCGAGGGCAGCTCGGACGCGGCGGAGCACACCGCCCTGCACATCGAGGGCGACGACGTCGAGACCGACCTGACGGCCGCGCTCGACGCGATGGAGTCCGTCGACGACCCCGAGGCCGACGCGATCGTCGAGGACGCGCTCGACGTGGACTCCGCCGACGAGGCCGAGGCCGCCGTGGAGGCGACCGACGACGAGGCCGAGGAGGAGGCAGCCGAGGAGGCGCTGGAGCCCGCCGAGGTCACGCCCGCGACCGCCGAGGACATCGCCGAGGCCGAGGCCGACCTGGTGCCCGACGAGGACGAGTCCGAGGTCGACCCCTACGAGGACTTCCGCAAGGAGCTCCGCTCCAAGCCGGGCAAGTGGTACGTCATCCACTCCTACGCGGGCTTCGAGCGCCGCGTGAAGAGCAACATCGAGAACCGCATGGTGTCGCTCAACATGGAGGACGACATCTACCAGATCGAGGTCCCAATGGAGGACGTCGTCGAGATCAAGAACGGCCAGCGCAAGATGGTCAACCGCGTGCGCATCCCCGGCTACGTGCTGGTGCGCATGGCCCTCAACGAGGACAGCTGGTCGGTCGTCCGCCACACCCCCGGCGTCACGGGCTTCGTGGGCAACGCCCACAACCCCACGCCGCTGCGGTTCGAGGAGGCCTTCTCCATGCTGAAGAGCCTCGTCGAGATCAAGGAGGTGGCGCAGGTCAAGGGCCAGCCCACCAAGGGCGGCCAGGCGCAGCGCGTCATCGCGGCCGAGGTCGACTTCGAGATCGGCGAGACCATCACGATCAAGGAGGGCTCGTTCGCGGGCCTCCCCGGCTCCATCAGCGAGATCAAGCCCGAGAGCGGCAAGCTCACGGTCCTCGTCTCCCTGTTCGAGCGCGAGACCCCGGTCGAGCTCAGCTTCGACCAGGTCACCAAGCTCTAGGCGGTCGGGCCGCGCGGCCCGCTCGATCTAGCAATCAAGGAGAAGGAAGAGAAATGGCACCGAAGAAGAAGGTCACGGGTCTGATCAAGCTGCAGATCAAGGCCGGCGCCGCCAACCCCGCACCGCCCATCGGGCCGGCGCTGGGACAGCACGGCGTCAACATCATGGAGTTCTGCAAGGCGTACAACGCCCAGACCGAGGCTCAGCGCGGGAACGTCATCCCCGTCGAGATCACCGTCTACGAGGACCGGACGTTCACGTTCATCCTCAAGACGCCCCCGGCTGCGGAGCTCATCAAGAAGGCCGCTGGAGTCGCCAAGGGCTCGGGCACGCCGCACACGGTCAAGGTCGCGAAGCTCACGATGGACCAGGTCCGCGAGATCGCCGAGCAGAAGCAGGCCGACCTCAACGCCAACGACATCGACGCCGCGGCGAAGATCATCGCCGGCACCGCCCGCTCCATGGGCATCACGGTCGAGGCCTAGCCTCCACCACCCGCGGATCCCGTCCGGGATCCGCTCCAGCATCACGCGGGAGAGCCAGCCAGGCTCACATCAACCGCACTCTCGAAACAGGAGACACGAATGGCGAAGTCAAAGGCCTACCGGGCCGCAGCCGAGAAGATCGACCTGACGAAGGCGTACACCGCCTCCGAGGCCGTCGAGCTCGCGCGCGAGACCGGATCCAGCAAGTTCGACAGCACCGTCGAGGTCGCGCTCAAGCTCGGCGTCGACCCCCGCAAGGCAGACCAGATGGTCCGCGGCACCGTCATCCTTCCCCACGGTACCGGCAAGACCGCCCGCGTCATCGTCTTCGCGACGGGCCCCGCGGCCGAGGCGGCCCTCGCCGCCGGCGCCGACGAGGTCGGCGGCGACGAGCTCATCGAGAAGGTGGCGGGCGGCTACACGTCGTTCGACTCCGCCGTCTCGACGCCCGAGCTCATGGGCAAGGTCGGACGCCTCGGCAAGGTCCTCGGACCGCGCGGCCTCATGCCCAACCCCAAGACCGGAACGGTCACCCCGGACGTCGCGCGCGCGGTGTCCGACATCAAGGGCGGCAAGATCGAGTTCCGCGTCGACAAGCACGCCAACGTCCACTTCGTGGTCGGCAAGGCGAGCTTCTCGCCCGAGCAGCTCTCCGAGAACGTGGGCGCCGCGCTCGAGGAGATCGTCCGCCTCAAGCCGTCCTCCTCGAAGGGCCGCTACGTGCAGAAGGCCACGGTCTCCACGACCTTCGGCCCCGGCATCCCGGTGGACGTCAACTCCATCTAGCACCGCCGCGCGCGAGCGCACGCACGACCAGCACCACAGGAAGGGCCCGCCTCGGCGGGCCCTTCCGTCGTCTCCGGGAGGGGCGGCTCTCGGGGCTCGGCGCGCCCGCCCGTCGTCTGCGGGAGGGGCGGCTCTCGGGGCTCGGCGCGCCCGCCCGTCGTCTCCGAGGTCCGCGGCTGCCTAGGCTCGGGGGGTGAGCTCCCCGGATCCCGTCGCCGCCCCGTCCGTCCCCTCGTACCGCGTCGCGACGCCCGCGGACGCCGACGAGGTGGCATCCCTCGCCGCCCGCACCTTCGCGCTCGCGTGCCCGCCGTCCACGACGGCGGAGGCGATCGCGGAGCACGTCCGCACCGTCCTCTCGCCCGCGCGCTTCGCGGCGCACCTCGCGGATCCCGCGCGCCGGGTGGTGCTCGCGGAGGTCGACGGCCGGGCGGTCGGCTACACGATGACCGTGGCCGCGCCGCCCGCCGACCCCGACGTGGCCGGCGCGCTCCGGCTGCGGCCCGAGATCGAGCTGAGCAAGGTGTACGTCGAGGCCGGGCAGCACGGCGTCGGGGTCGCACGGCCGCTCATGGCCGAGACGCTGCGGATCGCGCGCGACCTGGCGGGGGCGTCCGGGCGCGACGCGGAGGCGGGGATCTGGCTCGGCGTCAACGAGCACAACGCCCGCGCCATCCGGTTCTACGAGCGCAGCGGCTTCCGCATCGTGGGGACGCGGTCGTTCCGGCTCGCCGACTCCGTGGAGACGGACCACGTGATGGAGCGGCCGCTCACCGCGACCGCGGCGGGCTGATCCCGCGCGCCGCCGTCAGCCGCGGGACACGTTGAGCACGACCTTGCCGCGCGCGTGCCCGCTCTCCATGTGGCGGTGCGCCTCGGCCGCGTCCTCCAGGTCGAAGACCTCGTCGACGTAGACGCGGATGTCGCCCGACTCGAGCAGGCGGGCGATCACGGCGAGCGTCTGGCCGTCCGGCGCCACCTCGTAGTGCGTCGCGCGCACGCCGACGGCGGCGGCGTCCTGCACGAGCGTCGGCCAGCCGCGCGTGGGCGAGCTCACCAGCAGGCCGCCGCGGCGGAGGACCTGGAGGGACCGGGTGCCGGTGTCGTCGGTGCAGTTGCCGACCAGGTCGATCACCACGTCGACGTCGGCGAGCACATCCTCGAAGCGCCCCTGCGTGCGGTCGATGACCTCGTCGGCCCCGAGCTCCGCCAGCCAGTCGACGTTGCGGGGCGATCCCGTGGCGATCACGCGGGCGCCGAAGTGCCGCGCGAACTGCACCGCGAAGTGACCGACCCCGCCGGCCCCCGCGTGCACGAGCACGACCTGGCCCTCGTGCGCCTTGCCGATGTCGACGACCATGCCCCATGCGGTGAGCGCGCTGACGGGCGTCGCGGCGGCCTCGACGTGCGACAGGCGCGCGGGCTTCCGCGCGAGGCTCACGCTCGGGACGGAGATGTAGGGGGCGTAGCTGCCGGCCATGCGGGGCACCATCGCGAGGCCGAAGACCTCGTCGCCGGGGTGCAGCGCGTGGTCCTCGTACGGCGACTCGACGACCACGCCGCTGAAGTCGCGGCCGAGTACCGTGGGCGCGCCGCCGAGCGCGGGACCGCCGGGCTCGCCCGCCCGCAGCCGCAGGTCGATGGGGTTCACGCCGGCGGCGACGACCTTCACGAGCACCTCCGCGTCGAGGCGGCGCGGGATCGGCACGTCCGCGAGGTGCAGCACCTCGGGCCCGCCCGTCTCGGTGACGACGACCGCGCGCATGGTCTCCCCGTGCGGCGCGAGCGCGACGGCCGCAGCCGCCCGATCCCGTTCGGCTGCGGCGGCGACGCCGGCTTTCGACTGGACGACCTGGCTCATCGTGCGACCCTCCTCGGACGCGGCGGCGTGGTGGATCCCACCGCGGCCTCCGCTCCTCCAGTGAAGTCGGCGCGTGAGTCGGGCGTGTTTCCGCGGTGTTCCCCGGGCGAGAAGAATGCGGGCGGGCGCCGGGGCTGGCAGGCTCGCGGGGTGCTCATCTGGATCAACGGGACCTTCGGCGTCGGCAAGACCCAGGCGGCGGCGTCGCTGCGGCGGCGGCTGCCGGGATCGGTCGTGGCGGACCCGGAGCAGGTGGGGTTCGGGATCCACCGGATGCAGCCGCCCGCGCTCCGCGGCGACTTCCAGGACACGCCGTGGTGGGAGCCGACCGTGACGGGGATCCTGCTCGACGTGCTCGCCCGTCACCCGGGCGACGTGATCGTGCCGATGGCGCTCGTGGACGAGGGCCGGCACGAGCGGATCCTCGGGGCGCTCCGCGACGCGGGGCACGACGTGCGGCACGTGACGCTCCTCGCGTCCGACGAGGTCGTGCTCCGGCGCCTGCGCACGCGGCTCGAGGGGCCGGACGGCTGGGCGGCGGCGCAGCTCCCGCGGACGGCGGCGCTCCGCGGGCCGCGCTTCGCCGACCACGTGCGGACGGATGGGCTGACGCACGCGCAGGTGGTGGAGGCCGTGGCGCTCGTGGCCGGCGTGCGGATCGGGCCGGACCCGACGGGGCCGTGGCGGCGGGCGGCCGAGCGGATGCGGGTGCGGATCGGGCACATCCGCTGAGGTGGGCGCCGGCGCCGGCGCGGGCACCGGCGCGGGCCGGGGCGCTCAGGCCAGGCCGCGGGCTCCCGCCGGGGCGTTGGCCATGCGGACGATCAGGGCGATGAGGTCGTTCGCGCGCGTCACGAGCGCCTGGATCTCGGCCTCGTCGCGGTCGATCCACTTCCACTTCGGGATGTCGTGCACGGGCACGAAGTCCACGTGCTGCTCCCACACGATGAGCGAGCGCTCGGCGCCGAGCACGTACTGCTGCCACCAGATCTGCCGGAGGTAGTTGCGCGGGACGCTCCGCCACGGCTTCGCGGTGGTCTTGATCTCGGCGAGCTCGAGGCGGCCGTCGGCGCGCACGCCCACGCCGTCGGGGGTCGCCAGGTGGCGCCGCTGGCCGGGCGCGTGGAAGAGGTGCGCGCTGGGGACGATGCCGTGCTCGGCCTCGACCCAGCGGGCGATCTCGGGCTCGCGCTCGCGGCCGTGGTCGGTGTAGCGGTTGCCGCCGAAGCCGGACCCGTAGAGCTTCTCGAGCGCGACGGCCTGCAGCGAGGCGTCGGTCGCGAGCCGGGCGACGTCCGTGGCGGTGATCCCGAAGCTGCGGGCCCGCAGCCAGGCGACGCGGTCGGACGAGTGGGCGACGATGCGCGCGAGGTGGGGCGGGGGAGGAGGCGGCGCGGGTGCGGCGGGGGCGAGGTCGTCCTCCCAGGGGAAGGCCAGCATCTCGTCCGTCACGGGCTCCAGGGTACGCGCCGTATCCGACGCCCGCGGCCCCGACGCGGGCGGATCATGCGGTGCGACGGCCGGGTTGTCAACAGGTAATGCGTCCGCGCCCAGGGCACGGAGGATCGTGCTAGAAAGGCGTCGTCCCACCCACCCATCACCCGCACGGAGAGAGGAAACGGCATGACCCTGCTCATCGAAGGACCGGCCATCACGGGAGCACCGGCGCTCGCGGAGGCGCCCACGCGCGTCGAGGAGGTCGACGCCGCGCGCGCCGACGCCCTCCTCGCCGACGCGTTCGGCGCCGAGGCGCTCGGCGCCGACGCGTTCGGCTTCACCATCACGCACCGCGGGCGGGAGGCGGAGGTCGTGATGGCCGACGTCACCCTCTGCTGCAGCACGTGCTGCTCGTGCAGCAGCAAGCAGCAGCCTCGCTGACGCATCCGCCATGGACCCGTCGACGACCTACTCGGTGAGTCCCCGCTACGCCGTCGGGGAGGTGGAGGACACCCTCCACCTCCTCGGCGGTCGCGAGCTGGTCTCCCTGCAGCTGCCCTCGGGCGACGCCGTCTCCGCGGTGTCGCGGCTCCTCTCCCGTCCCTTCACGCGCGCGGACGTCGACCGCGCCTTCGGCGTGCACGCCCCGGTCGTGGCCGACCTCGTCGACGAGCTGGTCGTCCGCGACGTGGTCGTGGGCGCGCCCGCGCGGCCCGACGCGGATGCCGGGTCGCCGGATCCGGTGGGCCGCCTCGACGACCCCGACCAGGCCGAGCTCGCGCACGTCCTCGACGAGGCGCGGCGCAACGGCGGCGACCGCACGGGCCTCGGCCGCCCCCGGGATCCGCGCACCCCCGCCCGGGTCGCCCTCGTCGGCGACGCCATCCCGACCCTCCTCGCCTCGCTCGCCGAGGCGCTGCCCTCGGCGGAGCTCACCGACGAGCCCGACGCCGACCTCGTCATCGCGGCCGGCAGCCGCCGGGTCCTCCGGGAGGTGGGCGCCCGGATGCACGCCGCCGGGCGCGCGTGGCTCCCCATCCACCCGTTCGACGGCCGCTTCCAGCTCGTCGGCCCGGTGGTCGTGCCGGACGAGGGACCGTGCCTCGAGTGCGTCGCCCTGCGCTGGGCCTCGACCACGCCCTTCGCCGCGGACCACGCGGCGGCCGCCGACGCGGTCGCGCCGGTCCCGCGGGATCCCGGGCTCGACGCCATCGCGGCCGGCTTCGCCGCGCGCTACGCGGCCCGCTGGGTCTTCGCGCGCGACTGGCTGGTCGCGAGCACGGTGCTCGTGGTCGAGCCGAAGGTGCTGTCGGCGGAGGCGCACCCGGTCTTCCGGGTCGCCCGCTGCGGCACGTGCGGCCCGCGGCCCTACGCGGGGGTGGTGTCGCCGTGGCGCGCCTGAGGACGGCGGGCGCCGACGTGGTGAGCCCGTACACCGGGCTCGTCGCCTACTCCCACCCGATGGCGTTCACCCCGGACGCCATCCCCGACGCGCTGCACTCCGCGCGGACGGCCGACACGGGCTTCCTCACGGGCATCCCCTCGGAGGGGTTCAGCATGGGGCCCGGCGGCAGCGCCGCGGACGCCCGGAGGTCGTGCGTGGGCGAGGCCGTGGAGCGGCTCTCGCTGGCCGGCGCGCGGGGTGCGTTCCGCGCGCCGCTGGGGGCCGACGCCCGGCAGGTGGAGCCGGACGCCTTCCAGCGCTTCCACCCGGCGCAGCGCGAGGATCCGGCCTTCCCGTTCGAGCGCGCCGAGCGCGGCGACCTCCTCACCTGGCTGCCGGCGCGGTCACTGCACGGCGGGAGCGAGGTGCACGTCCCCGCGCAGATGGTGGTCTTCGACGACCCGCACGCGTCCGACGGGCACCGCGAGCGGCACCTGGAGCCGGCCACCTCGTCGGGCGTCGCGGCCGGGCCCACGTTCGGCTTCGCGGCGGGCCGGGCGATCCTGGAGCTCATCGAGCGCGACGCGTTCCAGCGGGCGTGGCTCCGCGGATCCACGCCGCCGGCCTTCGACTGGCGCGCCAGCCCGCGCCTCGCCGACGCGACGCGGCGCGAGCTCGCGCGGCTGGAGGAGCTGTGCGGGCGGTTCGGCGCCGCCTTCTCTCTGCGCGTGCTCGATGCGGCGGCCGACGTGCCGGTGATCCTCGCGGTCATGCGCAGCGACCGCATCGGCGTCGCGGTGGGGTGCGCGGCCGACTTCCGCCTCGACCGCGCCGTGCTCAACGCCGTGCGCGAGGCGGTGCACACGCACAACTGGTGCCTGCGGCTGCTGCCCCGGCCGCCCGTCGTGCCGTCCGCGGTGATCGAGTTCGAGGACCACGTGCGGCTGCACTGCCCGCCCTCCGCCCGGTCGCTGTCCGCCGCGCTCGACGCGTCGGGCGCGCGCGTCGCGTCCGTGGGCGGGCCGTCGAGCTGGGGAGAGGTCGTGGAGGGGCTGCACCGGGAGGGGATCGAGGTGCTGCTGTCCGGGATCACCGCGCCGGAGGTGCGCGCCGCGGGCTACCACGTGGTGCGCGCGCTGAGCCCCGACCTCGTCGCGCTCGACGTGCGGCACGACGCTCGGTTCCTCGGCCATCCGCGGCTCTACCGGCGGTGGCGGGACGGGCCCGCGATCGAAGGCCCGGCGCACCTCGTCCGCGTTCCGCACCCGTTCCCGTGAGGGCGGCCCGCCGCCCCGCATCCACGTCGCCGCGCGCGTGCGCCCCGCATCGCGCCGACACCACCAGGAGGATCCCATGAGCATCACCGACATCGGCACGGCGCCCACGCGCGCGGCGGCGGACGGCTCGGCTGACGCGGACAGGCGGGCCCGCGCGGCCGCCGCGTCCGCGCCCGCGTCGGCCGGCAGCGTCGGCCCGATCTTCAGCGTCGGCGGCGCCGTCGAGCGCGCGGCGGGCGACCTCGCCGAGGACTTCCACGAGGCGTCGAAGATCACCCGCATCACGCACCCGGGCTGGACCGACGTGCGGTACGCGCAGCAGCTCGCGCAGGAGGCGCAGGGCATCGACGCAGGGCCGGGCGGCGCCACGAGCGCGCCGCGCCTCCTCCCGGCGCTCGCCCTCCCGCCCGCGCTGCCGCTCCGGTACGAGCTCGGCACGACGATGGCGGCCCGGCGGTCGGCGGATCCGGCCGAGCTCGCCCCGCCCCTGGCGCTCGCGGAGCTCGCCACGGTACTGCGCCTCGCCTACGGGCCGCGCGGCGACGGCGGCACCGGGCGGTTCGTGCCGTCGGCGGGCGGGCTCTACCCGCTCGACCTGCACGTCGTGGTGCGGGCGGCGGCGGGGATCGCGGCGGGGATCCACCAGCTCGACCCGCTGGAGGAGACGCTCGTCGACGTGTCCGGCCTCGACCGGCAGGGCCGGCTCGCCCGCTTCCGGCGGGCCGCGCCGACGGCCATGGCGCCCCTCGCGGAGCAGGCGGCCGTGACGATCGTGATCACCGGCAGCTTCGAGCGCTCCCGCACGAAGTACGGGCTGCGGGGCTACCGCCTGACGCTGCTCGAGGCGGGGCACGTCGCGCAGAACGCGCTGCTCGTCGCGACGGCGCTCGGGCTGCCGTCGATCGGCTGGGTCGGCTTCGTCGACCACGAGCTCGACGCCGTGCTCGGGCTCGACGGGGTGACGCAGTCGTCGCTGTACGCGATCTCGCTGGGCGGGCGGCCGGATCCGGGCGGTGCCGATTCGGCGCCCGCGCCGGGACACCCCGCCGACGAGGAGGCATCCCATGACTGACGCGGTGGAGCTCGACGGGATCACCCGCAC
Source organism: Clavibacter rahimiani (assembly GCF_052654495.1). Taxonomy (NCBI): domain Bacteria; kingdom Bacillati; phylum Actinomycetota; class Actinomycetes; order Micrococcales; family Microbacteriaceae; genus Clavibacter; species Clavibacter rahimiani. Next base: position 2,994,527 of record NZ_CP199790.1, on the reverse strand, counting down.
CTTCGGCCGCACGCGCGCCCTCGACGACGCGTCGTTCGCGCTCGCCCCGGGGCTCGTGCACGCGCTGCTCGGGCCGAACGGATCCGGCAAGACCACGGCCATCGACGTGCTCACCGCCACCCGCCGACCGGACGCGGGGCGGGCGCGCGTGCTCGGCCACGACGTCCGCCGCGGCGGACCCACGGCCTCGCTCGTCGCGGTGATGCCGCAGGCGCTCGCGTTCCCCGAGTACCTGACGGTGCGCGAGGTGCTCGCGCTGGCGCTCGTGCCGCACGCGGCCGCCCTCACGCCGGCGGCGGCGATCGACCGCTTCGACCTCGACCGGCTCGCGTCGCGCCAGACCGGCGGGCTCAGCGGCGGCGAGCGAAGGCGCGTCGCGCTCGCGTGCGTGGTGGCCGCGGGCACGCCCGTCGTCGTGCTCGACGAGCCGTCGGCGGCGCTCGACATCCCGGGCCGGGCCGCCGTGCGCGATGCGATCGCCGCGGTCCGCGACTCCGGGCGCACGGTGCTGCTCGCCTCGCACGACATGGAGGAGGTGGCGGCGCTCGCCGACACCGTCGTCTGCCTCGACCACGGCCGCGTGGTCGGGCACTGGACCGCCGCCGACTTCCGCGGGCTCGCGGGGATGCGCCGGGTCGGCTTCCAGGCGACGCGGGACGAGGCGCGCGGCCTGCGCACGTGCGGGGCGCAGCCCGAGTCGGGCGAGGAGCCCCGGGAGGGCGAGCGGATCCGCTGGGTCATCGACACGGACCGCTCCGACGTCGTCGCCGGGCTGGTGCTCGCCGCCGTCCCGCAGCCCGACCTCACGGTGGGGGAGCCCGGGCTCGGCGAGATCGTCGAGCGGGTGCTGGCGGACGACGCAGGCCTGTCGCGCGCCGCCGACCTGCCGCGCGCCGCCGACCTGTCGCGCGCCGCCGACCCCGCCGGATGCGCCCGATGACCGCCGCCGCGGTGCCGGCCCGCCTCACCGCCCGCCGCCGGATGGCGATCTACCGCGCCCACGTCGTCAGCGAGCTCGCGCAGAACGCGCGCATGCCCGCGTTCGTGCTGCCGCTGCTCGCGTACCCGGTGCTCATCTACGTCGTCGTCGGCCTGCCGCAGGGCGGCCCGCCGAGCGCGCGGCTCAGCGTCCTGCTCGGTTACGTGCTCTTCTCCGTGCTCGGCACGGTGACGTTCCAGTTCGGCGTCGGCGTCGCGTCGGCGCGGGAGTCGCCGTGGGAGCGGTGGCTGTTCACGGCGCCGGTGCCCGCGTGGATCCGGCTGGCCGCGAAGCTCACGGTCGCGTGCGTCTTCGGGGTGCTGTTCGTGATCCCCGTGGCCGTCGTGGGGTTCACGGCCGGCGGTGTGCGGGTCGACGTGGCCACGCTCGCCGCCGTCGCGCTCGCCGTGCTGGCCGGCGCCGTCCCGATGGCGCTGCTCGGCCTCGCGATGGGCTACTGGTTCCCGGCCCGGGGCGCGCTCGGCCTCGCCAACCTCGTGTACCTGCCGCTCTCGTTCGCGGGCGGCCTGTTCACGGGCGGCGACACGAGCGGCACGCCGTGGGAGTCCCTCACGGTCCTGCTGCCGACGGGCGCGTGGAGCACGCTCACGAGCGCGGCCGCCCGGCAGGACACGGCCGTGATGGGCCTCCCGCTGATCATCCTCGCGGCGTGGGCGCTGCTCCTCGGCGGCATCACGCTCGCGGGGTACCAGCGCACGCAGTCGGCGAACTTTCGCTGACGCCGACCCGTGATGGCGCGCGGCCCGGTGTGTAGCGTGGATGCCGCGCGCCGTCCTCCGGCCGCCACGCCGCCATCCGTCACCGTCGACGAGAGGGAACCATGCCCCAGATCACCAACCCCGTCGCCCTGTTCACCGGCCAGTGGGCCGACCTGCCGCTGGAGGAGGTGGCCCGGCTCGCGAGCGGCTGGGGGTTCGACGCCCTCGAGATCGCCTGCTCCGCGGAGCACCTCGACGTGTGGCGGGCCGCTGAGGACCCGGCGTACCTCCGCGGCCGCCTCGAGATCCTCGAGCGCCACGGCCTCCAGGTGCACGCGCTCTCGCAGCACCTCACCGGCCAGGCCGTGTGCGACGACCCCATCGACTTCCGGCACCAGGCGATCCTCCGCTCGAAGGTGTGGGGCGACGGCCAGGCCGAGGGCGTGCGCCAGCGCGCGGCCGAGGAGCTGAAGCTCACGGCCAAGGCCGCCGCGGGCCTCGGCGTCACGCGCGTGACGGGCTTCACCGGATCCCGCATCTGGCCGTACGTCGCCATGTTCCCGCCGGTCCCCGAGTCGGTCATCGACGCCGGCTACCAGGACTTCGCGGACCGCTGGAACCCGATCATCGACGTGTTCGACGACGAGGGCGTGCGGTACGCGCTGGAGGTGCACCCGAGCGAGATCGCCTACGACTACTGGACCACCCGCCGCACCCTCGAGGCCATCGGGCACCGCCCCGGCTTCGGGCTCAACTGGGACCCGAGCCACATGATGTGGCAGGACATCGACCCGGTGGGCTTCCTCCTCGACTTCGCGGACCGGATCTACCACGTGCACGCCAAGGACACGAAGGTGAGCACGTCCGACGGGCGCGGAGGGCGACTCGGCTCGCACCTCGGTTGGGGCAACCCGCGCCGCGGCTGGGACTTCGTCTCGGTCGGCCACGGCGACGTCCCGTTCGAGCGCGCCTTCCGGGCGCTCCGGAGCATCGGCTACGACGGCCCCGTCTCGGTGGAGTGGGAGGATGCGGGCATGGACCGACTCCACGGCGCCCCCGACGCCCTCGCGCAGGTGCGCTCCCTCCTCTGGCCGACGCCCGACAGCCTCTTCGACTCGGCGTTCGCGAACAACCGCGACGACGCGCCCGCGACGGGCGACACCGGCACCACCGGCTCCACCGGCTCCACCGGATCGGCCGCGTGACGCTGCGCGACGGCCAGCTGGCCCGTCTCCTCGTCGTCGACGTGGAGACGGGCGCCGAGCGCATGGTCGCCGAGTCGGCCGTGCTGCACATCGAGGCGCCGAACTGGACGCCCGACGGCCGCTGGCTCGTCGTGAACGCGGAGGGCGGTCTGTGGCGGTTGCCCGCGCCCGACGCCGAGGACCCGGATCCGGATCTCCCCGAGCCCGCGGTCGACTTCCAGGCCGTGGACCTCGGCGGGGTCCCGCCCATCAACAACGACCACGTCATCTCGCCCGACGGCGAGCACGTCTACGTCTCCGGCCGCGACGGCCACCTGTACGACATCCCCTGGAACGGCGGCGCGGGCGGCGCGGGCCGGCGCATCACGGTCGATCGGGATCCGGCGCTCCGGTCCAAGAACTACCTGCACGGCGTCTCGCCCGACGGCACGACGCTCAGCGTGATCGGCGGCCAGGTCGACGCGCGCGGCGAGTGGACCACGAACATCCACCTCGTGCCCGTCGACGGCGGCCCCACCACGCAGCTCACCGACGACGGCTTCCCCGACGACGGCGCCGAGTTCTCGCCCGACGGCGGCTGGCTCTACTACAACTCCGAGCGCGGATCCGACCTGCCGGGCCACGCGCAGCTGTTCACGATGCGCGTCGACGGCACCGACGTCCACCAGTTCACCTCCGACGAGCGCGTCAACTGGTTCCCGCACCCGTCGCCCGACGGCGAGCACATCGTCTACGTGAGCTTCCCGCCCGGCACGCTCGGGCACCCGGCCGACCGGGACGTGATCCTCCGCGTCATCGACCGGCAGAGCCACCGCACCCGGGACCTCGCGGCGTTCCCCGGCGGCCAGGGCACCATCAACGTCACGAGCTGGGCGCCGGACTCGCGCCGCTTCGCGTACGTCGCGTACCCGTTCTCGGCGCCGAGCCTCACCTGACGTCGGTCGCCGGACCGCATCCGGCGTGCGGCACGACGGCGGTGCCGCGCCGAGCGGGCATCGGTGACGGGACCCGGACGGAGGCCCCGCCGCGAGCCGGGAAGCGTAGGCGCAGCCATTTCCCCGGATAGGGGAGATCCGGCGTGGGATCATGGGGGCCCGCGCCACCTCGCCGTCCCGATATCCCGTCGGCCTCACTCCCGGAGACCCCCGTGAACATCACCCCCACGACCTGGCTCATCACGATCGCGGTCACCATCGCGTTCTTCGTCTACGAGTTCTTCACCCACGTGCGGAAGCCGCACGAGCCCACCATCGGCGAGTCCGCCCGCTGGTCGGCCTTCTACATCGGCCTCGCGCTCGCGTTCGGCGTCGGCATCGGCCTCACCAGCGGCTGGGGCTTCGGCGGCGAGTACTTCGCCGGCTACCTCACCGAGAAGGCCCTGTCGATCGACAACCTCTTCGTGTTCCTGCTGATCATGACGGGGTTCGCGGTGCCGCGGAAGTACCAGCAGAAGGTGCTGATGATCGGCATCGTGATCGCGCTGATCATGCGCGCCGGCTTCATCGCCCTCGGCGCCGCGCTCATCGAGAACTTCTCCTGGGTCTTCTACATCTTCGGCGCGCTGCTGTTCGTCCTCGCGTACCAGCAGCTGAAGGGCGACCACGGCGGCAACGCGGCGGACAACATGTTCGTGCGGATCGCGCGTCGGATCCTGCCCGTCCACGACGACTTCGTCGGCGACCGCTTCACCACCAAGATCGACGGCAAGCGCTTCGTGACGCCGCTCCTGCTCTGCGTCATCGCGATCGGCTTCGTCGACCTGGTGTTCGCGCTCGACTCGATCCCCGCGATCTACGGCCTCACGAACGAGGCCTACATCGTCTTCACCGCGAACGCCTTCGCGCTGATGGGCCTCCGCCAGCTGTACTTCCTCATCGGCGGCCTGCTCGAGCGCCTCGTGTACCTGTCGCAGGGCCTCGCGGTCATCCTCGCGTTCATCGGCGCGAAGCTCGTGCTGCACGCGATGCACGTCAACGAGCTGCCCTTCATCAACGGCGGCGAGCACATCGAGTGGGCGCCCGAGATCCCGATCTGGTTCTCGCTGCTGTTCATCGGCGCGACCATCACGGTCGCCACCGTCGCGAGCCTCGCGAAGACCCGCGGCGACAAGGAGAAGAAGGACCGCGCGAAGGTGGACGGCGAGACCGTCACCCGCGCGACGGACGAGGGGCACTAGGCCTCCCGCACGACCCCGCATCCCCGACGGGCCCGGCGCATCACGCGCCGGGCCCGTCGTCGTGCATGGGGGCGGTCAGCGCGACAGCAGCCTGGCCGCCTGCACCTCGGTGACGCGTCCGCGCGCGATGTGCAGGCGTCGCTCCGCGCGGCGGGCCACCTCGGAGTCGTGGGTGACGAGCACGAGGGTGAGCCCGCGATCCCGCCACAGCCCCTCGAGCAGGCCCATGATGTCGTCGCGCGTCTCCTCGTCGAGGTTGCCGGTGGGCTCGTCGGCGAGGAGCACGGTCGGCTCCTTCACGAGCGCGCGGGCGATGGCGACGCGCTGCTGCTGCCCGCCGGAGAGCTGCGACGGCAGGTGGTCGGCGCGATCGCCCAGCCCGACGAGCTCGAGCGCCGCCGTCGCGCGCGCCCGGCGCTCGGGAGTCGCGACGCGCAGCGGCTCGAGCGCGGTCTCGACGTTCTCGCGGGCGCTGAGCGTGGGGATCAGGTTGAAGCCCTGGAACACGAAGCCGATCTGCGTGGCCCGCACCTCGGCGAGCCGGCGGTCGCCCGCGGTGGAGAGGTCGTCGCCGCCGAGCGTGACGGTGCCGGAGGTGGGGCGGTCGAGCGCGCCGAGCATCTGCAGCAGCGTCGACTTGCCGCCGCCGGTCGGGCCCTGGATGGCGACGAGCTGCCCGTCGGGGATCTCGAGGGTCACCCCCTCGAGCGCGGTGACGTGCTTCGAGCCCTGCCGGTAGGTCTTGCGGACGTCCTGGAGCGTGTACATGGTGGTCCTCTCGGGTGCGGTGGGTGGTGCGTGACGGGTGATGGAGGGGTGGATCAGGCGATCGAGCGGAGCGCCTCGGCGGGCCGGAGCCGCGCCGCGCGCCAGCCGCCGAACGCGCCGGCGAGCAGGCCGCCGAGCACGGACAGGCCGACGGCGACGAGGATCACGCCGACCGTCACGGGCGCCTGCAGCACCACGTCCGTGGTCGCTGCGGCGGCCTGCTGACCGCCGAAGCCGTCGCCCGCGCCGCCGCCGGGCATCCCGCCGCCGGGGCCGCCGGTGGTGGCCGCCGCGGATCCGGCCGAGAGCGTCGGCGCGATGAGGTTCACCACGAGGGTCGCGCCGAGCCCCATGACGACGCCGAGCGCGCCGCCGATCAGCCCCTGCACGAGCGACTCGCCCGCGACCTGGCGCACGATGCGCCGGTCGCTCCAGCCGATGGCCTTCAAGGTCCCGAACTCGCGGGTGCGGCGGGAGACGCCGGAGACCGTCAGCAGGATCGCGATCGCGAAGGCCGCGGCGAGCACCAGCAGGGAGAGCCAGGTGCCGAGGCTCGCGATGAGCGAGGACGCGGTGGAGAGAGATCCCGAGACGCTCGAGGCGAGGTCCTCCTGCGTGCTCACGGTCGCGTCCGGCAGTGCGCCCTCGATGGCCGCCTTCACGGCGGGGATGACGGTCGATGACGCGGCGGTCACCGAGACGGTGGAGATCTGCCCGTCGAGCCCGGCGAGCGCCTGGGCGACGTCGAGCGGGATGTAGGCGTTCGACGCGGTCTCGGCGTCGGACCCGGTGGGCGCGACGATCCCGACGATCTCGAAGTCGGTGCCCGCGATGGCGAGCGTGCCGCCGACGGCGAGGTCGGTGCCGGTCGCGTAGGTCTCGTCCAGCACGACCACGTCGGATCCGGCGTCGTCGGCGGTGAGCGCGCGGCCGTCCACGAGGGTCGTGGCGGTGAGGGGGCCGACGGCGTCGGCGCCGGGATCCACGCCCGTCACCCCGAACGAGTCGACGGAGAAGGCGCTGCCGCCCGCGCCGTCCGCGCCGCCGGTGGGGGGAGTCGCGCCCGCGCCGGGAGCGGCGCCGCCGGTGCCGCCCTGGCCGGGGATCCGCCCGCTGAACGAGGTGTTGGTGAGCGTGAGGGTGCCGGCCGCCGCGGAGACGCCGTCGAGGCCGGCGACCGTGTCGACGCTGGCCGCGTCGAAGGTCGACGTGCCGCGTCCGGCGACGAGTCGCGCGGTGCTGACGTCGGTGCTGCCGTCGGACGTGGTGCCGTCCTCCGCGCCGAACTGGAAGTCCTGGCCGGGGCCGCTGCCCTCGGTCGGCGGCTCGGCGGCCTGCGTCACGGTGATGTCGGTGCCGACGCCGTAGACGGAGGAGAGCACCTGCGACTGCGCGGCCCGCACCCCTCCCGACACGGCGTCGACGACGATGACGAGGGCGATGGCGAGCGCCATCCCGATCGCGATGATGACTGTCTGCTTCCGGCGCTGCGTGAGCTCGCGCCGGAGGTACGTTCCGAACATGGGTCCTCCTGGTGGGTGTCCTCGGACGCTAGGGACGCCTTCCAAGCGGATGCCCAGCTGGATCTGCGAGTCCGCCCGCGCTCGCCATGAGGACGCCATGAGCCGAGCGCCGGCTCGCGTGCGGGGTCAACGCTGTGCCCGCCCATGGCCGCCTCATGGCCGGCTCATAGGAACTTCCGCAGAATGGATCCCGTGACCACGACCTCGCCCTCCGGCTTCCAGCCCGCCGCCGCCCCGCAGCCCCGCCTCACCCGCGCCGACGGGTCGCCCATCCGGGTGCTCGTCGTCGACGACGAGGCGTCCCTCACCGACCTGCTGCAGATGGCGCTCCGCTACGAGGGGTGGCAGATCCGCACGGCCGAGGACGGGCACCAGGCGCTCGCCGCCGCGCGCGAGTTCAAGCCCGACGCCGTGGTGCTCGACATCATGCTGCCGGACCTCGACGGGCTCCAGGTCCTGTCGCGGCTGCGGGCCGACGCCGAGGACATCCCGGTCCTCTTCCTCACCGCGAAGGACTCGCTCGACGACCGGCTCGCCGGCCTCACCGCGGGCGGCGACGACTACGTCACCAAGCCGTTCAGCCTGGAGGAGGTAGTCGCCCGGCTGCGCGGGCTCATCCGCCGCTCGACGCTCGTGGTCAGCGACAGCGTCGACCCGGTGCTCCGCGTGGGCGACCTCGCGCTCGACGAGGACAGCCACGAGGTCAGCCGTGCCGGCGATCCCATCGAGCTCACCGCCACCGAGTTCGAGCTGCTGCGCTACCTGATGCGGAACCCGCGCCGCGTGCTCAGCAAGCTGCAGATCCTCGACCGGGTGTGGAGCTACGACTTCGGCGGCAAGTCGAGCGTGGTCGAGATCTACATCTCCTACCTCCGCCGCAAGATCGACGCCGGCCGGAACCCCATGATCCACACGGTGCGCGGCAGCGGCTACATGCTCAAGGCCGCGGAGTGATCGACCGGCTGCGGACCCGGCTGGCCGCGGCGGCGGGAGGCATGACCCTGCGCCGCCGCCTCGTCCTCAGCGTCGTGGGGCTGCTGGCGCTCGCGAGCATCCTCATCGGCGCGGTCAGCATCCTCGCCCTGCAGGCGTCGCTCGTGCAGCAGGTCGACGAGCAGCTGCGCGCCACCGCGTCGCGCTCCCAGAGCTTCGTGGACCGGGATCCGGACGACTACGGCAGCTTCCCCGGCGCCCCTCCCGGCGGCCTCGGCGCGTTCGGGCAGCAGGTCGGCACGATCAGCGCGACCATCGTCGGCGGCGTGGTCACGGGCGGCTACATCGCCGACCGCGACGCGGCCGAGGGCGAGCCGGGCGGCGCGGGCGCGGTGGCGCTCACCGAGCGCCAGAGCCAGCTGCTGCAGAGCGTGCCCACCGACGAGTTGCCGCGGACGGTCGACCTCGGCGGGGCGCTCGGCCGGTACCGGCTCGTCGGCGACACCTCCTCGACGGGCGCGACCCTCGTCACGGGACTGCCGCTGAAGCCCGCCGACGACGTGGTCGAGCAGCTCGTCGTCGTGATCACGGTGGTCGCCGCGATCACGCTCGCGCTCGCGGCGTTCGTGGGCGCGCTCATCGTGCGCCGGGCGCTGCGTCCGCTCGACCGGGTCGTCGACACGGCGACCCACGTGGCCGCGCTGGAGCTCGATCGCGGCGACGTCGCCCTCGAGGCGCGCGTGCCCGCGTCCGACACCGACGAGCGCACCGAGGTCGGTCGCGTGGGCGCCGCGCTCAACGGCCTGCTCGGGCACGTCGCGGCGGCGCTGTCGTCGCGGCAGGCCAGCGAGGCGAAGGTGCGGCGCTTCGTGTCGGACGCGAGCCACGAGCTGCGCACGCCGCTCGCCTCCATCCGCGGCTACGCCGAGCTCACCCGGCGCGGGCCGCACCAGCTGCCCGAGGACGTCACGCACTCGCTGTCCCGCATCGAGTCCGAGTCGGTGCGGATGACGACCATCGTCGAGGACCTGCTGCTCCTCGCGCGCCTCGACGAGGGGCGGGAGCTGGAGTCGGACCCGGTCGACGTGACGCGGATCCTGCTCGACACAGTCGGCGACGCGAGCGCGGCCGGCCCCGACCACGGCTGGGACCTCGACCTGCCCGAGGAGCCCGTGACCGTCCCCGGCGACGACGCGCGGCTCCGCCAGGTGGTCGTCAACCTCCTCGCGAACGCGCGGACGCACACGCCGGCGGGCACGCGCGTCGTGGCGTCGCTCGCGGTCGAGGGATCCGGGTCGGACGCGCACGCCGTGATCCGCGTCACCGACGACGGCCCCGGCATCCCGCCCGCCCTGCAGGACACCCTGTTCGAGCGCTTCGTGCGCGGCGACGGATCCCGCGCCCGGTCGACGGGTGGCACGGGCCTCGGTCTCGCGATCGCGCAGGCCATCGTGTCGGCGCACCAGGGCGCCCTCTGGGTCGAGTCGGAGCCGGGCCGCACCGTCTTCGGGGTGCGGCTGCCGGTGGTGCGGCGGGCCGCGGAGGCGCGGGCCGCGTCGGGTGCGCCCGCCGCTTCCCTGCCGACCGGTGCCCCGCATCGCTGGGCCGCGCCGACGGGCGCGCCCCTCGCAGACCGTCCCGGCCCGCGGTCGGCCGACTGACGTGGATCCCGTCCGCCGCCTCATGTTCTGGCTGCGCGTGCCGTTCGTCGCGGACGCCGCGCTCGTGGTCATCGGGGTCGCGCTGCTCGTCGGCGGCGACGGGGTCGGCTGGTGGGTGCTCGCGTTCGCGGGGCTGCGCGCGGTCGTCGGCGTGGTGGCGATCGTGTGGATCGCGCCGCGGATGATCGCCCGGCTCGCCCCGGCGCCCGAGGCGTCCGGCACCCGTCCGGCAGGCTCCGAGCCGCCCGCCCCCGACCCCGGAACCGCCCGTCGCTAGGCTGGACCCCTGATCCGGGCGCCCGAGCCGCGGGTCGAGAGGGTCGTCATCGTGAGCGCAGAGCCAGTCGTCGTCGAGTCCGCGGAGCCCACCGGCGGCATCCGCGTGCGACGCGCGCGCACCGGCGACGTGCCGCGGATCCAGCAGCTCGTCGAGCCGCTCGTGATGGACGGGATCCTCCTCGGCAAGGACCTCGTCGTCCTGTACGAGAACGTGCAGGAGTTCCGGGTCGCGGTCGACGCGTCCGGCGAGGTCGTCGGCTGCGGCGCCCTGCACGTCATGTGGGAGGACCTCGGCGAGATCCGCACCCTCGCCGCCGCCCCGCACACGCGCGGCACCGGGGTCGGCCACGCGCTGCTCGAGCGCCTCGAGGACGACGCCCGCGAGCTCGGCCTCAGCCGCCTGTTCTGCCTGACCTTCGAGGTCGGCTTCTTCACGCGGCACGGGTACCACGAGGTCGCGGAGTCGATCATCGCGCAGGAGATCTACTACGAGATGCTCCGCTCGCACGACGAGGGCATCGCCGAGTTCCTCGACCTCTCCCGCGTGAAGCCGAACACCCTCGGCAACACCCGGATGCTCAAGGCGCTCTGACCGGCGGGCGCGCCGACCCGGCCCGGCGCGCGGGCGACCGTAGCCTGTCGTCATGTCCTCGACCTCGCCCGGAGGCCGCCCGTCCGCGGCCGTGTACCGCCGTCGCCGTCTGCTCGCGCTGCTCGTCGTGGTGGCCGTGATCGCCGTCGTCGTGATCATCGTCTCGAACCTCGGGCGCGGCACGGCCGACACCGCGGCGCCGGGCGCGACCCCGAGCGCGGAGGCCGCGGACGGCGGCTCGGGTGATGCCGACGCGGCCCCCGCGCCCACGCCGAGCGCGAGCACCGGCACCGCGACGAACGCCGACGGATCCTGCGCCGCGGGCCAGCTGACCGTGACGCCCGTGACGGACGCCGCGTCCTACAAGGCGGGCGTGCTGCCCAAGCTGTCGTTCACCGTGACGAACACGGGCATGGAGCCCTGCACCGCGAACCTCGGGACGACCACGCAGGTGTTCACGATCTCGAGCGGATCCGACGTCTACTGGAAGTCCACCGACTGCCAGACGGGCGCGGAGGACGCCCAGGTCGAGCTCGCGGCCCGCACGCCGCAGACCTCGTCGCCGTTCGAGTGGTCGCGCCAGCGCTCGTCCACCACCACGTGCCAGGAGCAGCAGCGCCCGGCCGTCCCCGCCGGCGGCGCGACGTACACGCTCTCGGTCGAGGTGGCCGGCGTGAAGAGCGCCGAGCCGAAGTCGTTCCTGCTGTACTGACCGGCGTCGCCCGTCGTGCGCACCTGACGACGGTTCTCGATTGGATGCACGCATTGCCATCCATGCATATGTCTGTCATCCTGGTGCTCCACCCACGGAAGGACGCACCATGACCGACACCACCGAGACGCACGCCGAGCACTCCGTCGCCGAGCACCAGCACGGCGCCGACTGCGGTCACGAGACCGTCACGCACGAGGACCACGTGGACTTCGTCCACGACGGCCACAAGCACGCCGAGCACGGCGACCACTACGACGAGCACTGATCCGTCGCGCGGCATCGCGCGCTGATCGAGACGGGGACCGGCCGCGAGGCCCGGTCCCCGTCGTCGTAGGATCGGGCAGATGACCTACCCTCCCGCCGGCTTCGAGCAGGCAGCCGACCTCTTCAAGGTCCTGTCGTCGTCGTCCCGGCTGGGGCTCCTGGGCCTCCTGGCGTCGCGGCAGATGACGGTGTCCGAGCTCGTGGACGAGTCCGGGATGTCGCAGCCGCTCGTGTCGCAGCACCTGCGGGTGCTGCGATCGTCGGGCCTCGTCACCGTGCAGCGCACGGGGCGGATCGCCCACTACGAGGTGGCGGACACGCACGTGAGCCACGTGGTGGACGACGCGGTCGCGCACGTGCGCGAGCACGCGGCCGGATCCGTCGACGCGGGCTGAGCGCCCCCGCCTCCCCGCCCGCCGGATCAGAACGCCTCGTCGAGCTCCTTCTCCCGCTCGCTCTTCGCGAGGGAGAACGCCCGGCCGAGCGCGGAGAACAGCGGCCCCCACTCGGCGTCGACGATCTGCGTGAAGCCGAGCCGCCGGGCCTCCGCCGCGCGCTGCGGCGCCGACGTGACGCCGCGGATCTCGCCCGCCAGGCTGATCTCGCCGAACGCCGCGAGGTCGTGCGGCATGGCCTTGCCGTTGACGGCGGAGACGAGCGCGATGGCGATCGCGAGATCCGCCGCCGGCTCCGTGAGCCGCACGCCGCCGACCGTGGAGACATAGACGTCGCGGTCCGAGAGTCGCACGTTGGCGCGCTTCTCGAGCACCGCGAGCAGCATGGCGACGCGCGACGCGTCGACCCCGTTCACCACGCGGCGCGGCTGCGGCGCCTTCGTGTCGACGACGAGCGCCTGCACCTCGACGGGCAGGGCGCGGCGGCCCTCCATCGCGACGGTGACGCACGTGCCCGAGACCGAGTGGACGCCGCGCGAGAGGAACATGCCGCTCGGATCCGGCACCTCGACGATGCCGTCGCCCGCCATCTCGAAGCAGCCGACCTCGTCGGTGGGGCCGAAGCGGTTCTTGAGCGCGCGGATGAAGCGGAGCGACGTCTGCCGGTCGCCCTCGAACTGGCAGACCACGTCGACCAGGTGCTCGAGGAGGCGGGGGCCGGCGATGGAGCCGTCCTTCGTGACGTGGCCGACGAGCAGGAGCGGCAGGTCGCGCTCCTTGCAGACGCGGATGAGCGTGACGGCGACCTCGCGCACCTGGCCGGGGTGGCCGGGCAGGCCGTCCGAGGTGCTGCTGGAGACGGTCTGCACGGAGTCGACGATGAGGAGGTCGGGCGCCACCTGCTCGATGTGACCGAGGATCGTGCCGAGGTCGGTCTCGGCCGCGATCATGAGCGACTCCTGCAGCCCGCCCGTGCGCTCGGCGCGCATGCGCACCTGCGCCACGGACTCCTCGGCGGTGACGTAGAGGACCTTCGCGCCCTTCGCGGCGGCGCGCGCCGCGACCTCGAGCAGCAGCGTGGACTTGCCGACGCCGGGCTCGCCGCTCATGAGGATGGCCGCGCCCGGCACGATGCCGCCGCCGAGCACGCGGTCGAGCTCGCCGACGCCGCTCGGGCGGTGGCTGGCGGACGCGGTGCCGACGTGCATGATCGAGCGGGCCTGGCTGGACCCGGCGGGCGTGAGCGTGGTGACCCGACCGGCGGCCGCGGGCGTCTGCGACACCTCGGCGACGGTGTTCCACTGCTGGCACTGGCCGCACTGCCCGACCCACTTCGGGGTCGTCCACCCGCACTCCGAGCAGCGGTACGAGGAGTGGATGCGGGCCATGCGGGGGACTCTACCGGCGGCCGCCGACACCGCTGGACGCACCGGTCGGGCCGGCAGGCGGCCGTCGCGCTAGGCGTCGCGGCGGCGGAACAGGAGGGCCGCGACGGTGGCCGGGATCACGAGCCACGCCGCGACGACCGCGACCTCGAGGAGCGTCACCGGGGGCGGGGCGATGCTCCCGGTCGTGCCCGTCAGGATCCGGCCCGCCTGGGTGAGGAGCAGGTCGTGGACGGCCACGTCGCCGATGTCGGGCAGCAGGCCCACGAGGTTCGGCAGCACGAGCTGGATCGCGATGATGGCGGTGATCCCCGCCACGCCGCTGCGCGTCAGGGTCCCGAGTGCGAGGCCGAGGAGGGCGACCAGGGCGAGGTACGCACCGGATCCGAGCAGCGGCCCGAGCACGCCCCACGACGCGAGGCTGCCGTCGTAGCCGAGGTCGGCGCGCGTGCCGGTGGTCAGCGCGTAGGCGGCGAGGCCGGGCATCACGCCGAGCCCGAACGCGACCAGGGCGGTCGCGAGCGCCTTCGCGGCGAGCGCCTCCAGTCGGTTCGGCACCGCGGCGAGGGTGGAGGCGATCGTGCGGCTCGAGTACTCGGACCCCATGGCGAGCACGCCCAGCACGCCGACGGCGATCTGGCTGAGCAGCAGGGGCGTCGTGAGGATCGCGGCCGTGCCCGCGTCGATCGTCGCCGGCGAGGCGCCTCGGGGCAGCGGGTTGGCCACCAGGGAGGCCATCGCGCTGATGCCCGCTCCGGCGAGCGCGACCAGGACCACCGTCCAGCGGATGGACCGGAGCGTCGCGAGCTTCCGCAGCTCCGCGGCGGTCGCACGTCGGAACGTGACCCGGGTCGGCCGGGGGAGGCGTGCGGTCCGCGGTCGGCGGGAGGATCGGGCGGCGTGGATCATGCGGCCGACGCTACGGAGCGGACGCGCGGTGCCGAGTCGGGCGGCGGTGCCGCGCGGATGGGCCGCGGGTGCCGTGCGCAGGAGGTCCGCGGTACCCGGGGCGCCGCGTCGGGTCAGCGCCCCGACACCGCCAGCGCCCGCACGACCGCGGGGAGGAACGGCAGGAACGCGCTCGCCCAGACGCGGTAGCCGCGGTCGTTCGGGTGGAAGAGGTCGCCCGCGGCCTGGGTGAGCGCGAGGATCGGGGTCTGCCGGCGGGTGGTGGCGTGGAGGGGAGCGATGCGCAGGCCGCGGTCGGCGGCGAGGCGGCGGACGATCTCGTTCGCGACCCGGACCTTGCGCTCGTTCGCGGGGAAGTGGAAGCACGGCAGGTCGGCGACGACGGTGGTCGGCGGCACGGCGTCGAGGATCCGGCCGAGGTCGCGCTCGAAGGCGACCGGCTCGAACGCGGCGATGTCGTTGGCGCCGATCGCGAGGGTCACGACGTCGGGCTGCAGCTTCGCCAGGCGGGGGAGCTGGTAGTCGATGAGGTCGGCGACGCGGGCGCCCGAGACGCTGAGGTTGACGGTGCGGACCGTGCGGCCGCTGAGGGCGCGGATCCGGTCGGCGAGGATCCCGACGTAGCCGTTGCCCGGGCGGCTCGCGCCGATGCCCTGCGCGGTGGAGTCGCCGAGCGCGACGTAGAGGAGGTCGCCCTCGGTCTTCGCGTGGTCGCGCCACCAGGCGGAGTTGACGGGGAGCGTCTCGTTGAGGATCACCGCCCGCTCGCGGCGGCCGGCCTCGAAGCGGCGCGGCACGACGAGGGCGGCGGCGGTGAGGCCGCCGAGCGCGGCGGCGGCGGCGATGACGGCGGCGGGACGGGCGGAGCGGGTGGTTCTCGTGGGCACCTCGGGAGCATACGCGCGTGTCCCCGGGTGCCGACTGGCCGGGCCGATGACGGGCGTCACACTGGAGGCATGAGCGTTCATCCGACAAGAACGGCGGGAGGCGAGCTGTCCGCCGCTGACGGGACGCGGAGAGCGCTGGGCATCTCGTCGGCCGTCGTCTGCTTCTGCGGGGGTTCGTTCGTCCTCTTCCAGGCCGTGTCGTTCTTCGCCGAGAGTCTTTCCCCGGGGACGAGTGAACTAGGGGCTGCGGGGTTCGTGATCACGGCCTTCATAGGGCTCATCGCCTTCGCAGGATTTCTGTGCGCCGCGCTGTGCCTCCGGTCCCATGGGGTGGTGCGGTCGCGGTGGGCCGTCCCGGTCCTGCTCGTCGCGGGCGCCGGGATCAACCTCCTCAACGCCGCGATGCTGAGCGGGCCCTACGGGCTGTGGCTCTCGGGACTGCCCTGGCCGGTCCTCATCCTCCTGTTGCCGGGTCCTGCGGTGCCGCTCGGGATCGCGTCGATCGTCGTGTACCTCGCGCTGCGAGTGCGCACGTGAGCCTCCCGGCGGCGGATCAGGCGACGCGGAGGCCGCGTGCGAGGAGCGATGCGACCTGCCGTGCCTCGGATGTCCGGCGGGGGCTTTCGGCCGCGGCTCCGATCCCGTGGAGCGCCATCATCACGGCCCCCGCGCTCACGTCATCGCGGATCGTGCCGTCGGCGACCCCTCGTGCCATCAGGTCGGTGAGGGTGCGTTCGAGCTCGCTCCCGCCCTCGGCTCGGGCCGCGGCGTCCACGATGCCCGCCAGCGTGCGCGCGAGCGGGGCGTGCTCGAGGACGTAGTCCACGAATGCACGCACGAACGCGTCCAGGGCCTCCGCGGGCGGGAGCGACGAGGCGCGGCCTCGCTCGCAGAGCGCGTCCACCTCGCCGCGGTAGACGGCCGCCGCCAGCGCCTCCCGGGTGGGGAAGTGGCGGTACAGGGTCCCGACGCCCACTCCCGCGCGCGCGGCGAAGTCGTCGAACCTCAGCTGCTCGTCGTGCTCGAACACCGACCGCGCCGCGGCGATGATCGCGTCGCGGTTGCGGCGTGCGTCGGCCCGCAGCGGCTTGTCCTCGGCCATGCGCCCTCCCGTTGACATACGGAGATGACCTCCACATACTGACGGTGTGGAGATCGTCTCAACTTTAGCGGGAGGAGTGCCATGAGGATCCTCATGTTCGGACGCGGGGTCATCGCGACCATCTACGGCCAGGTGCTCCAGGAGGGCGGGCACCAGGTCGAGTTCCTCGTGCGCCCGGGCCGTGCCGCCGAGTACGGCGACGAGGTGCGGACCGACGTCGTGGACGCGCGCCGCTCGCCCCTGGGCCGCCGCGTCCGCACGTCCCTCGCGACGCGGCTGCGGGAGTCCCTCGGACCTGCGGACGGGTTCGACCTCGTCGTGCTCAGCGTCGGACACCACCGCCTCGAGGAGGCCGCCGCGTTCCTCGCGCCCCGCATCGGCGACGCGACCGTGCTGGTCTTCGGCAACGTCTGGGACGAGCCGCTCACGGCGATCGCGCCGCTTCCCGCCGAGCAGGTGGTGTTCGGATTCCCCCAGGCCGGCGGCGGCTTCGGGCCGGACGGGGTCCTCCACGGCGCCCTCTTCCGATCGATCGTCCTCGACGCATCCGAGCGAGCGACCGGTCGTCGCGGGCAGCTGGTGCGCGCGGCGTTCCGGCGAGCGGGGCTGGGCACCCGGGAGGAGGAGGACATGCGGGGATGGCTGCTGCTTCACTTCGCCATGGACGCCGGCATGTTCTCCCAGGCGCTGGCCGCGGGAGGTCTCGCGCGCATGGTCGGGGACCCGCGAGCGCTCCGGGAGGCCTTCCTGGCGAGCCGCGAGCTGATCCCCGTGCTCGAAGCCCGCGGCATGGACCTCCGCAGGCACGTCGGTCCCGCCCTCCCGTGGCGACTGCCCGGGCTGACCGCCGCGATGCTGGCGGCCGCGACCGTCCTCGTGCCGATCGCGCGGGTCAGCCTCGCCGCGCACACCGATCCGGACGCCGCCGAGCACCGCGCTGTCCTCGCCGATGCGCTGAGCACGGCCCGGCAGCTCGGCATCCCGACGCCGCGGCTCGCGCGAGCGGCACGCTGACCCGTCCGTCGGCTGGCGGTGGCTACGCCTCCTCCGGCGCCCGCCCCGCCCCCGCGGGCACGAAGCGGTAGCCCATGCCCGGATCCGTGAGCAGGTGCCGCGGGTGGGACGGATCCGGCTCGAGCTTCTTGCGCAGCTGCGCCACGTAGAGGCGGAGGTAGCCGCTGTCGTTCACGTGGGTCGGGCCCCAGATCTCGGTGAGGAGCGTCTGGCGGGAGACGAGCCGGTCGGGGGCGCGCACGAGTAGCTCGAGCACCTGCCACTCGGTGGGGGTGAGGCGCACGCGCTGGTCGGCGCGGGTGACGACGCGCGCCGCGAGGTCGACGGTCACGTCGGCGAACGACACGGTGGCCGAGCGGTCCTCGTCGGCGGCGGCGCGGCGGCCGAGGGCGCGGATCCGGGCGAGCAGCTCGTCGATGGAGAACGGCTTCGTGACGTAGTCGTCGGCGCCCGCATCCAGCGCCTCCACCTTGTCGGCGGCGCCCGAGCGGCCCGAGACCACGAGGATCGGCGCGGTCGACCAGAGCCGGAGCGCCTGGATCACCTCGACGCCGTCGAGCCGCGGCATGCCGAGGTCGATCATGTAGAGGTCGGGCTTCTCGGCGACGGCCAGGCGGATGGCGGCGGCGCCGTCGTCGGCCGTGATGATGTCGTAGCCGAGGCTCGTGAGGGTGATGCGGAGGGCGCGCAGGATCTGCTGGTCGTCGTCGGCGATGAGGATCCTCACGCGGTCACCTCCGAGGCGGGTGCGGCGGCGGCAGTGGCGGCGGCGGCAGCGGCGGCCGGCGGCGCGGCGGGCGCGGATCCTGCCCGGCAGGCCGGCAGCGCGACCACCATCGTGAGCCCGCCGCCCGGGGTGTCCTCCGCGGTGAGCGTGCCGCCCATCCCCTCGGTGAAGCCCTTCGAGAGCGCGAGGCCGAGGCCGAGGCCGGACGCGTTGTCGGTGTCGCCGAGGCGCTGGAACGGCACGAACATGTCGTCGCGGCGCTCGGGCGCCACGCCCGGGCCGTGGTCGACGACGCGCATCTCCACCGACTCCGCGAACGCGCTCGTGCTGAGCCGCACCGGCACCCCCGCGGGCGCGTGCCGCACGGCGTTGCTCAGCAGGTTGACGACCACGCGCTGCAGGAGGCCCGGATCCGCGACCGCGCCGGGGAGGTCCGGCGCGAGGTCGAGCACGGCGTCGGCGGGTCCGAGGTCGAGCTCGTCGAGGGCGGCGAGCACGACGTCGTCGAGGTCGACGTCCATCAGCCGCACGCCGAGGACGCCCGCCTGCACGCGGCTCACGTCGAGGAGGTCGGTGACGAGGTCGGCGAGCGTGCCGAGGCTCTCCTCCGCGGTGGCGAGGAGCTCGTCGCGGTCGCCGTCGGCCCAGCGCATGCCGGGGGAGCGGAGGGCCGTGACGGCGGCGGTCGCGGCGCTGAGCGGCCGGCGGAGGTCGTGGCTGACGGCCGAGAGGAGGGCGGTGCGCACGCGGTCGGTCTGGGCGAGCGGGCCGACCTCGCGGGCGGTGTCGGAGAGGTCGCGGTGCTCGAGCGCGGCGTCGAGCTGGGCCGCGATGACCCGCAGCAGGCGGCGGCCGGACGCCTCGAGGTCGTCGCCGTAGAGGGTGAGGACGGCGCGGGATCCCACGGGCACGTCGGTGGAGCGGGTGCCGGTGACGACGCCGTCCCACGCGATCGTCGCCTCGCGGTCGGCGAGCTTCACGCCCTGCAGCCCGAACGCCTCGCGCGTGCGGCTGACGAGCGCGTGCACGGCCCCCTCGCCGCGCAGGACGGATCCCGACACGGTCGCCAGGAGCTCGGCCTCGGCGGCCGTGCGGCGGGCGAGGCGCGTGCGGCGGGCGGCCTGGTCGACGATCCAGCTGACGAGCAGCGCGATGACCACGTAGAGCACGAGCGCGAGCATGTGCAGCGGCTCGTCGACGGTGATCGTGTAGAGCGGGTCGATGAAGAAGTAGTCGAGCGTGAACCCGGAGAGCACGGCCGCGAACAGGGCCGGCCAGATGCCGCCGACGAGCGCCACGAGCACCACCAGCAGCTGGTACGAGAGCACGTCGCTCGTGATGGAGTCCTCGGAGCGCGTGGCCGAGAGCAGCCAGGTGAGCAGCGGGCCGCCGACGAGCGCGAGCACGGCGCCGAGGATCCGTCGCTTGACGGTGAGCGCGCCGCCGCGGATGCGGGGCAGCTGGAAGCGCCCGCCGGCGGCCGCGTGCGTGACGATGTGCACGTCGATGTCGCCGGACTCGCGGATCACGGTCGCGCCGATGCCGGGCCCGGTGGTCGCGGCGGCGAGGCGGCTCCGGCGGCTCACGCCGAGCACGAGCTGCGTGGCGTTGGAGGCGCGCGCGAAGTCGACGAGCGCGCGCGGGATGTCGTCGCCGACGACCTGGTGGTAGCTGCCGCCGAGCGAGTCGACGAGCGCGCGCTGGCGGGCGAGCGCCTCCGGGCTGCCGGAGCGGAGGCCGTCCTGGCTGGAGACGTGCACGGCCATCAACTCGCCGCCGGCGGAGCGGGCCGCGATCCGGGCGCCGCGCCGGAGCAGGGTCTCGCCCTCGGATCCGCCGGTGAGCGCCACGACCACGCGCTCGCGGGCCTCCCAGCGGGCGTCGATCCCCTTCTCGTCGCGGTAGGCGGCGAGCGCGGTGTCGACCTCGTCGGCGAGCCAGAGGAGCGCGAGCTCGCGGAGGGCCGTGAGGTTGCCGAGGCGGAAGTAGTGGGAGAGGGCCGCGTCGATCCGCTCGGCCGGGTACACGCGCCCGCCGGCGAGCCGGTCGCGCAGAGCCTCGGGCGCGAGGTCGATCACCTCGATCTGGTGCGCCTCGCGGAGCACGCGGTCGGGGATCGTCTCGCGCTGCGGCACGCCCGTGATCTTCTCGACCACGTCGTTGAGGGACGCGATGTGCTGGATGTTGACGGTCGAGATCACGTCGATGCCGGCGTCGCGGATGAGGTCGACGTCCTGCCAGCGCTTCTCGGAGCGGCCGCCCGGCGCGTTCGTGTGGGCGAGCTCGTCCACCAGCGCGATGGCCGGCCGGCGGGCGATGACGGCGTCCACGTCGAGGTCCGTGATCTCCACCCCGCGGTGCGACACCTCGCGCCGCGGCAGGATCTCCAGGCCCTCGAGCATCGCCGCGGTGGCGGCGCGGCCGTGGGTCTCCACGACCGCGACCACCACGTCGGCGCCCTCGTCGCGCAGCCGCCTGCCCTCCTCGAGCATCGCGTAGGTCTTGCCCACGCCCGGCGCCGCTCCCAGCAGCACCCGCAGTCGACCGCGCTTCATGTCCTGTCCCCCTCGCCCGCGTGATGCGGGCGTCAGCCGCCGAGGCCGGCGAGCGCGATGTTGAGCTCGAGCACGTTGACGGTCGGCTCCCCGAGGTAGCCGAGGTCGCGCGCCTGGACGTGCTGCTCGACGAGTCCGGCGACCTCCTGCTCGGGGATGCCCCGGGCCGAGGCCACGCGGGCCACCTGGAGTCGAGCGTATTCCGCGCTGATGTGCGGATCGAGCCCGGAGGCCGACGCGGTGAGCGCGTCGGCCGGGATGGCGCTCGGATCCACGCCGTCGGACGCGGCGATCGCGGCCCTCCGCTCCTCGATGGAGGCGACGAGGTCCTCGTTCTCGGGGCCGAGGTTGCTGCCGCTGGAGGCGGACGCGTCGTAGCCGTCGCCCGCGGCGGAGGGCCGGGACTGGAACCACTCCGGGAGGGCGGCGCCGTCGGCGTCCGTGAAAAACTGGCCGATGAGCGAGGATCCGACGACCCGGCCGTCGGCGGAGACGGGCGAGCCGTCCGCGCGGGCCGGCATCGCGAGCTGGCCGACGCCCGTGACGACGGCCGTGTAGCCGACGCCGAGGATCACGGTGAGGACGGCCATCGCGCGGACGGCCGTGCCGGCGGTGCGGAGGGACTGGCGGGGGGAGGGCATGGGGTTCCTTGTCTGGTGGGGCGTGCGGGGTGCGGGATCAGAAGCCGGGGATCAGGCTGACGACGAGGTCGACGAGCTTGATGCCGACGAACGGCGCGACCACGCCGCCGACCCCGTAGACGAGCAGGTTCCGGCTGAGCACCTTGGAGGCGCTGAGCGGCCGGTACTTCACCCCGCGGAGGGCGAGCGGGATGAGCACCACGATGATCAGGGCGTTGAAGACGATCGCCGAGAGGATCGCGGAGGCCGGCGAGTGCAGCTGCATCACGTTGAGCACCGCGAGCTGCGGGAAGACGCCCGTGAACATGGCCGGGATGATCGCGAAGTACTTGGCGATGTCGTTGGCGATGGAGAACGTGGTGAGCGCGCCGCGGGTGATGAGCAGCTGCTTGCCGATGCGGACGATGTCGATGAGCTTCGTCGGATCCGAGTCGAGGTCGACCATGTTGCCGGCCTCCTTCGCGGCCGACGTGCCCGTGTTCATCGCGACGCCCACGTCGGCCTGCGCGAGCGCCGGCGCGTCGTTGGTGCCGTCGCCGGTCATGGCGACCAGGCGGCCGCCCTCCTGCTCCTTGCGGATGAGCGCGAGCTTGTCCTCGGGCGTCGCCTCGGCGAGGTGGTCGTCCACCCCGGCCTCGGCGGCGATGGCGCGGGCGGTGAGCGGGTTGTCGCCCGTGATCATCACCGTGCGGATCCCCATCGCCCGCAGCTCCGCGAACCGCTCCTTGAGGCCGTCCTTCACGACGTCCTTGAGGTGCACGACGCCGAGCACGCGGCCGACGCCGGCGGCGTCCTTGGTCGCGACGACGAGCGGGGTGCCGCCGCCGTTCGAGACGGACTCGACGGTCTCCATCAGCTCGGCGTGCAGCGACGACGGCAGCGGACGGCCGCCCTCCTCGAGCCACGCGATGACGGCGGACGATGCGCCCTTGCGGACGACCGTGCCGTCGGGCAGGTCCACGCCCGACATGCGGGTCTGGGCGGTGAACGGCACGTCCACGCCGCGGGGCAGCGTCGACGTGTCGAGCCCCTGCGCGATCGCGAGGTCGACGACGCTGGATCCCTCCGGCGTCGGGTCGGCCAGCGACGACATGGCCGCCGCCCGGGCGAGCTCGTCGTCGCCCACGCCGTCGACGCGGATCAGCGCGCTGGCCCGGCGGTTGCCGTACGTGATGGTGCCGGTCTTGTCGAGGAGCAGCGTCGTCACGTCGCCCGCGGCCTCGACCGCGCGGCCCGACATCGCGAGCACGTTCCGCTGCACGAGCCGGTCCATGCCGGCGATGCCGATGGCGGACAGCAGCGCGCCGATGGTGGTGGGGATCAGGCAGACGAGCAGCGCGATGAGCACCGGCACGCTCACGGTCGCCGCCGAGTAGGAGGCGATGGGGTTGAGCGTGAGCGCCACGACCACGAACACGATCGTGAGGCTCGCCAGCAGGATGTTGAGCGCGATCTCGTTCGGCGTGCGCTGGCGCGACGCGCCCTCGACGAGGCCGATCATGCGGTCGACGAAGGTCTCACCGGGCTTCGAGGTGATGCGCACGACGATCCGGTCGCTCAGCACCCGCGTGCCGCCCGTGACGGCGCTGCGGTCGCCGCCGGACTCGCGGACCACCGGCGCGGACTCGCCCGTGATGGCCGACTCGTCGATGGAGGCGATGCCCCACACGACGTCGCCGTCACCGGGGATCGACTCGCCCGCGACCACGACGACCATGTCGCCGAGGGTGAGGTCGGCGCTCGACACCTCGCGGAGCGCGGCTCGCTCGGCGCCCGGGTCGGCGGACGCGTCGTAGGACGCGACCACGTGCGCCATGGTGCTCGTGCGGGTCTTCCGCAGGCTGTCGGCCTGCGCCTTGCCGCGGCCCTCGGCCACCGACTCCGCGAGGTTCGCGAAGACGACCGTGAGCCAGAGCCACAGGGCGATCCCGGCCGTGAAGGTCGCGGGCACGGCGCTGCCGCCGGAGGATCCGGGGCCGCCCGTGAAGGGCTCGGCGATCGCGAGCACGGTGGTGAACGCGGCGCCGACCTCGACGATCAGCATCACCGGGTTCCGCCACATCAGGCGCGGGTCCAGCTTCCGGAACGCGCCGGGGAGCGCCTCGGCGAGCTGCCGCGCGTCGATGGCGCGGGCGCGGGACGCCTTCGGCTCCGCCGTGCCGGTGGTGCCGGTCGTGCGGGACGGACCGGTCGGGCCGTCCGCCGGCGCGGAGCCGGCCTCGGGGGCGGTGGTGATGGTCATGACTGCAGCCCTTCCGCCAGGGGACCCAGCGCGAGAACGGGGAAGTAGGTGAGAGCGGTCACGATGACCGTCACCCCGATGAGGAGGCCGACGAACTGCGGCCGATGGGTGGGCAGGGTCCCCGCTGTGGAGGGGATGCGGTCCTGCGCCGCGAGGGATCCGGCGAGCGCCAGCACGAGCACGATCGGCAGGAACCTGCCGAGCAGCATCGCGACGCCGAGCGCCGTGTTGAACCAGGGCGTGTTCGCGGTGAGGCCGGCGAATGCGGATCCGTTGTTGTTGCTCGCGGAGGTGAACGCGTAGACGACCTCCGAGAGGCCGTGGAGGCCGGGGTTCCAGATGCTGGTGCCCTCGACGTCCGCCCGGATCGCGGGGATCGCGAAGCTCAGCGCCGTGCCGACGAGCACGAGGACCGGCGTGACGAGGATGTAGAGGCTCGCCAGCTTGATCTCGCGCGGCCCGATCTTCTTGCCGAGGTACTCGGGCGTCCGGCCGACGAGCAGCCCCGCGACGAACACCGCGATGACGGCGAGCACGAGCATCCCGTAGAGGCCGGATCCGACGCCGCCGGGGGCGACCTCGCCGAGCATCATGTTGAGCATCGGCATCATGCCGCCGAGCGCCGTGTACGAGTCGTGCATCGAGTTGACGGCACCCGTCGAGGTGAGCGTCGAGGTGGATCCGAACAGCGTCGAGAGCACGATGCCGAAGCGCTGCTCCTTGCCCTCCATGGCGCCGCCCGCGGCCATCGGGGCCGTGCCCGCACCCTGCAGCTCGAAGAGCGTGAGGGCGGTGAAGGACGCCAGGAAGATCGTCGCCATGACGGCCGCGATCGCGGTGCCCTGGCGGGTGTCGCCGACCATCTTGCCGAAGGTGCGGGGGAGCGAGAACGGGATCACGAGCATCAGGAGCACCTGGAACGCGCTCGTCCAGGCGGTCGGGTCCTCGAACGGGTGCGCGGAGTTCGCGTTGAAGAACCCGCCGCCGTTCGTACCGAGCATCTTGATCGCCTCCTGCGAGGCCACCGGCCCGCCCGGGATGGTCTGCGTGCCGCCCGCGAGGGTCTGCACCTCCTGGAAGCCCAGGAAGTTCTGGATCACGCCGCCCGCGATGAGGACCACCGCGGTGACGAGCGACAGGGGGAGGAGGAGGCGGAGCGATCCGCGGATCAGGTCGACCCAGAGGTTGCCGATGGTGCCGCTGCGCGTGCGGGCGAAGCCGCGGACGAGCGCGATGGCCACCGCGATGCCGACCGCCGCCGAGACGAAGTTCTGCACCGCGAGCCCGGCGAGCTGGACCGTGTAGCCCATGGTCGCCTCGGGCGAGTACGACTGCCAGTTGGTGTTGGTGACGAACGAGACGGCGGTGTTGAAGGAGAGGCCCTCGGGCACGGCGGGGAGGCCGAGCGCGTAGGGGAGGAACGCCTGGAGGCGCTGTATCGCGTAGACGACGAGGACGCCGACGAGCGAGAACGCGAGCACCGCGCGGAGGTAGGCGGGCCAGGTCTGCTCGGAGCGGGGATCCACGCCGATGACGCGGTAGATCCCGCGCTCCACGCGGGTGTCGTGGCGCGACTCGTACATGCGCGCCATGAGGTCGCCCAGCGGGCGGTGGACGAGGACGAGGACCAGGACGACGGTGGCGACCTGGAGGATGCCGGCGAGCGTCTCCATCAGAACCGCTCGGGGCGGATCAGGGCGTACACGAGGTACACGACGGACGCGATGCCGAGCACGGCGGCGGCGAGGCCGGCGGCGTCGGCGAACGAGCTGATCACAGCTTCTCCACCCCCCGGCCGACGAGGCCGACGAGGGCGAACAGGACGATGGCGCCTGCGATGTACACGAGGTCGAGCACGGGGATCCTCCGTTGAGGGGGTGCCGCGCCCGGCTGGGGCGCGGGTGCCCGGCGGGGCACGAGGCACCACTAGACACCTCGCGTGCGGGCGTCCTCACGCATCCATACGGTTCCCTCACGGCCCGGCGGGGAACCTCACGACACTCCTACGCGGCGGGATCGCCGCCGTCGCGACGAGGTGCCGCGTGCCTCCTTCTGGGGCGCGCACGGCGGCCGGCGGTGAGGCTCTCGGCCCTAGCGTGGAGGGCATGGCGAACCGATCCCCCTGGCTCCAGCCCGGCCCCGCGAAGCGCTGCGCCCGGCTCGCCGTGGTGTGGGGCGTGCTCGCCCTGTTCGCGGCCGTGATCGCGGTCGCGCTCGTCGACATCCCGGTCGCGGGCCGGCTCTGCGAGGCGCTCGCCGCGGTCGCCTTCGCGGTGCTCGCGATCGCCTACTACGCCAGCTACCGCGTGCACGCCCGTGGGGGCCTGCCGGGCTGAGCACACCGCGGTGCTCGGATCAGGCGGCCCACTCCGCCACCACGTCCGACCCCACCTTCACGATGAGCACCGCCACCACCACGATGAACGCGATGCGGATGAAGCGGCTGCCGCGGGCCACGGCCATGCGGGATCCCGCGTAGCCGCCGAGCATGTTCGCGACGCCCATGCCGAGCGCGAGCGCCCAGAGCACGTGGCCCTGCGGGATGAAGAAGGCGAGCGCGCCGAGGTTCGTCGCTACGTTCACGATCTTCGCCTTGGCGCTCGCGAGCACGAAGTCGTAGCCGAGCGCGGTGATGAGCGCGATGATCAGGAACGTGCCCGTGCCGGGGCCGATGAGCCCGTCGTAGAACCCGATCACGACGCCGAGCAGCGCCGCGATGCCGTGGTGCTTCCGGCCCGTGTGGCGGAGCGCGGCGACGTCGCCGAGCCGCGGGCGGGCGATGGTCACGACGGCCACGATGATCAGCGCGACCACCACGAGCGGCTTGAACACGGACGCGGGCAGCAGCGCCGCGAGGCTCGCCCCGCCGTAGCTGCCGGCCAGCGCGACCGCGGCCATGGGCAGGGCGGTGCGGAGGTCCGGATGCGTCCGCCGGTACCAGGTGACCGCGCTCGTCGTGGTGCCGAAGAGCGACGCGAGCTTGTTGGTCGCGAGAGCCTCCACCGGCGTGATCCCCGGCACGAGCAGCAGCGCCGGCAGCTGCAGCAGGCCGCCGCCGCCCACGACCGCGTCGATCCAGCCGGCCGCGAGCGCCGCCAGGATCATGAGCAGCGCGACCGCGAGGGTGATCTCGCCGAGCGAGCCGCCGATGTCCATCTGTCCTCCGTCACCGGCCGCCGGTCGGCGCGCGCCCGACCAGCCTTCCACGCGGGAGGCGGTGCCCCGCGTCAGCGCGAGGCGCGGGACGGGCGGCCGGCGGGTGCGGCGAGGGAGTCGAGGTGCCGGGCCAGGGCGTCGGTCGCCCAGCCGGTGGGATCCCCGGACCCCTGATAGACGAGGTGCAGCGCCAGGCCGTCGACGATCGCGTGCAGCCGCGGCGTCTCGGCGGCGACGTCGATGCCCGCGTAGGCCGGATCCGTCGCCAGCGCCGCGAGGAGCTCGGCGCACCCGCTCCGCAGGTCGTCGGATGCGCGGTCGTAGACCGGCCGGAGCGCCGGGTCGGTGAGGGCGACGGTGCCGATCACGAGGAAGACCTCCATCTCGAGGCGCCGCTCGGCGTCGAGCGGCAGCAGGTGGCGGAGCCGCTCCTCGACCGACGCGCGCACGGTCTCGCCCGGCGGCAGCGACCGGATCCGTGCCTCGGCCCGCCGCGCCACGAGCTCCAGCGCGAACACCCGCAGCGACGCCTGCGTGGGGAACGTGTAGCGGAGCGAGCTCGCGGCGAGCCCGGCCTCGGCGGCGACGTTCCGCACCGAGAGCGCCGTGATCCCGTCCCGCGCGAGCACCCGCCACGCGGCCTCGCCGACGGCGGTCTCGCGGGCGTCGTGATCCAGGCTCCTCGGCACCTCGCCATTTTCGCACGACTGTGCGAGAGTGATCCCGCACACTCGTACGAGAAAGAGGGCCGCTGTGATCCTGACCGTCATCATCGCCTGCGAGATCGGCTTCTGGGTCGCCATCGTCGCCGGCCTCGCGGTGCGCTACCTGCTCCGCCGCCCGCGCCTCGGCGCCGCGCTGCTCGTGTGCGCGCCGCTGCTCGACCTCGTGCTCCTCGCCGCGACGGCCGTGCACCTGCGCTCGGGCGCGGAGGCGTCGTGGGAGCACTCGCTCGCGGCCCTCTACGTCGGGTTCTCGGTCGCCTACGGGCACCGCCTGATCCACTGGGCCGACGTGCGCTTCGCCCACCGGTTCGCCGGCGGGCCCGCCCCGGTGAGGCCCTACGGCGCCGCGTACACGCGCCTCTGCTGGGGCGGTGTCGCCCGCACGCTGCTCGCCTCCGCCATCGCGGCGGCCGTCATCGGCCTGCTGATCCTGGTGGTCGGCGACGCGGACCGCACCGCGCCCCTCACGGAGACGTTCGCGCTGCTGGCGCTCATCTCGGGACTCGACCTGCTCTGGGCGATCTCGTACACGGTCTGGCCCCGGCGGGCGCCGGCCGCGCGCTCGGCCGCCTGACGGGAGCGGATCAGCCCGCGTCGGTGCCCGCGTCCGCCGACTCGAGCGCGACCAGGCGACGGATCTCCTCCGCGTCCACGTTCACGCCGAAGAGCGAGCGGCCGGGCTCGAGCACGCGGCCGGCGCTCAGCGGGCCGATGTCGACGGGGTCGAAGCCGAACGCGTCCACGAGCGCCGCGACGGTCGCCCGGGCTGCGTCGTCGTCGCCCGCGACCGCGATGCCCTTGCGGCCCGGCGCGCCGGTGGGCCGGGGCCCCTCGTCGAGGTCGTGGTACCCCATGTGGTTGAACGCCTTGACGACGGTGGACTCGGGGAGGGAGTCCTGCACGAGCTCGCTCGTGGAGGAGGCGGGGCGCGCGAGGTCGTCGCGGTGGCCGTCCACCTCCCACCAGTAGTTCATGGCGTCGACGACGAGCTTGCCGCGGAGCTCGGCGACCGGCACGGAGGCCAGCTTGCCGAGGGGGAGGGCGAGGATCACGACGTCGGCGCGGGCCGCCGCGTCGGCCGAGGTGGTGGCGACGGCGCCGGGCGCGAGCACGTCGACGATGAGGGCGATGCGCGACGGATCCCCCGAGCCCGAGATCAGCACGGGGTGCCCGGCCGCGATGGCGCGGCGCGCGAGCACGGTGCCGACCTTCCCGGCGCCGAGGATCCCGACGGTGACGGGCCGCGCCGCCTCCGACCGGTCGGCGTCGCGTCGGGCGGAGGGGTCGTCGGGGAGCGTCATGCCTCCATTCTCCGCAGACTCCCCCGGGCGGCGCGAACCGGCGTCGCGCCCCCACCCGCACCCGTCGTCCGGATGCAACCCCCCTCGGCACGACGGCCGACGCCGGTAGGGTGGCGGAGCGGTCGGCACCCGGTCCTTGCGCCCGCGTCCCTCTCTCGGCATCGGGCCTCGGAGGCATTCGTGATCAGAGCCATCCCCCCTCGTGCGGAGGACCGTGCCTAGCCGCGCTCTCGTCGCCGAGGCCGCGGAGGCGCTCGAGCACGCGACGACGGTCGGATCCGACCTGTGCGGCCCCCTCGTCGCCGCGTTCGGCGTGAGCGGCGCGGCCGTCTCCACGCTCGGGGATCCGCTCGGCAACGAGACCGTCTGCGCGTCGGACGACCGGTCGGCCCGGCTCGACGAGATCCAGCTCGACCTGGGCGAGGGCCCGTGCTGGGAGGCGTTGACCACGCGCCGGCCCGTGCTCGAGCGCGACATGCGGGATCCCGGCGACACGTCGTGGCCGCTCGCGCGCCAGGCCATGCACGAGGGCGGCGCCGGCGCCGTCTTCGCGTTCCCGCTCGTCGTCGCCGGGCTCAGCCTGGGCGCCGTCGACCTCTACTCCCGCACCGCCCGCGACATCTCCGACCAGGAGGTGACGGACGCGACGGCCCTGTCCCGCATCGTCGCCCGCCAGATCCTCCGTCGTGCCCTGCTCGCCGCGGAGGGGCCGCAGGGGCAGGATGGAGCATGGGAGGGACGGTTCTCGCGCCGCGAGGTGCACCAGGCCACCGGGATGGTCGTCGCGCAGATGGGCATCCCCCCGGCCGATGCGCTCCTCGTGCTCCGCGGCCACGCCTTCGCCACGGGCCGCCCGCTGCGGGACGTGGCCGAGGACGTGGTGGGGCGCACCCTCGACTTCACCCCGGACCGCTGACGCGGACCACCCGCCGAACCGCCCGACCGATCGACCCAGAGGAACCACGACGATGACGGAGACCCGCGAAGAGCTGCTCGTCCACACCTTCGTCAGCCTCGCCGACTCGCTCGTGAGCGACTTCGACGTGCTGGAGCTGCTGCAGACGCTGGTCGACCACGCGACGCTGCTGTTCGACGCCAGCGCGGCGGGGATCATCATCGGCCCCGACGACCGGCACCTCGAGGTCGTCGCCTCGACGAGCGAGAAGAGCCGCCTGGTCGGCCTGATGCAGCTCCAGGCGGGCGAGGGCCCGTGCGTCGAGGCCGTGACGACCGGGCAGGTCGTGTCGGTGTCGAGCGTCGCGGAGATCGGCCACCGGTGGCCGCGCTTCGCCGCCCTGGCCGCGGGCGCCGGCTTCCTCTCGGTGCACGCGATCCCGCTGCGCCTGCGCGGCCAGATCATCGGATCCCTCAACCTCTTTCGCGAGCACGAGGGCGTGCTCAACGCGGCCGACGCCACGGCGGCGCAGGCGCTCGCCGACGTGGCGACCATCAGCGTGCTGCAGGAGCGCACGATCCGGGACAGCACGGTCGTGCACGACCAGCTCCGCCGGGCGCTCGACAGCCGCGTGGTCATCGAGCAGGCCAAGGGCGTCATCGCCCACACGCACGGCGTCGACATGGACGAGGCGTTCCGGCTCATCCGCCGACGCGCCCGCGACACGGGCACGGCGATGCCGGTGGTGGCCGAGGGGATCGTGGCCGGGCGGATCGTGATCGCGCGCTCGAGCGCACGCTAGGCGACCCTGCCCGGCGGGATCAGCCCAGCGTGCCGTCGAGGATCCGGTCGAGCGTGCCCAGGTCCTCCCACACGTGCGCGTGCATACCCGCGCGGCAAGCGGCCTCGACGTTGGCGGGCTTGTCGTCGACGAACAGGATCCGCTCGGCCGGCACCCCGAGGCGCGCCACGGCGACCGGCCACACGTCCGCGTCGGGCTTCGCCATGCCGAGCCGCGCGCTCGTCACGACGTGCTCGAAGCGGGCGCCCCAGCCGGAGCGGTCCTCGAGCACGTCGGCGAGCTCGTGCGGGGCGTTGGACAGGACCGCGAGCCGGTAGCCGGCGGCGATCGCCCGGTCGAGGGCGGCGAGGACCTCGTCGTCGGGCGAACCCCAGCGGCGCTGCTCGATGGCGACGAGCTCCGCGAGCCCGTCCTCCGTGGGGACGGCCGCGTCGACGTCCTCGGCGACCGCGGCCCAGAAGTCGCGGGCGCTTCCGCCGCGGTCGTACGCCTGCCGGTGCGCGTCGAAGGCCTCGCGCACGCGCGCCTCCGCGTCCTCGCCGGTGACGCCCGCGGGATCCAGCGCCCGGGTCAGCGCGCCGATGTCGTCCGGCCGCGTGATGAGCACCCCGCCGATGTCGAAGAGGAGCCAGGGCAGGGCGGGGTCGCGGGTCTCGGGCATGGGTCTCCTGGTGCGGGTGGCGGACGGGTCCCCTCGAGCATGCCCCCTCCGCGGATGCGGCGCCGGGAGCGTCCCGTGCCGCCGCCGCGGCAGTCGCCCGCTCGCCTGTGGGTCGCGGCCGTGCGGATCCCGTGAGGGCCGGCCCCGCCGGCGCACGGCTTCCGTGAGGGCGGGCGACACGGGCCGGGCCCGCGGGTAGACCGGATGCCATGACCCTCACCGCGATCCTCCCGTCGCTCCGCCGCAGCATCCCGGATCCGCTCGCCGCCGCCCTCTGGCCCGCCGGCACCGCCGCCTCCACCACGGACCTGCGGGTCGGCGACGTGTCGCTCGTGTCCCTCGTCGCGGAGCACGGCACGCCCTGCACCACCACGGCGGCCGCGGTCGAGCGGGGCAGCTGCGGCCGGCCCTCGCGCTCGGCGTCGGCCTCGGCGGTCGTGCTGCGGATCCTCGCCGTCGCGCCCGCGACCGCCGACGCCCCGCGCGCCCTGCTCCTCGACGCCGACGTCGCGGGCCTCGCCTGCGTGTGGGAGGAGGTGCGGCTGATCGGCCGCGCGTCGACCGCCGCGGTGCGGCCCGCGGAGATCGGCGGTCACCTCGTGCGCCTGCCCGCCGACATCGCGGCCGGCGACCTGATCGCGGTGCCCGTGCCGGCGGCGGTCGAGGTGCGGGGGATCCGCGTGGTCGACGCGTCGGCGCCGGTCGTGCTCCCGTGCGCCGGCCGCATCGCCCCCGCCCCGCTGCGCGTCGAGGCCCCGGTGCCCGTCCGCGCGCTGTCCTCCGCGCGCTGATCCGCGGCCCTCGGCCCGCCCGCCCCCGTGCGGTCGGGGCGCGGGCCTGTACTACACTCGTTCCCGGTGGCGTGTCCGAGCGGCCTAAGGAGCACGCCTCGAAAGCGTGTGTGGGGGAGACTCCACCGTGGGTTCAAATCCCACCGCCACCGCCAGCAGGATCCGGCACCGCGCCTCGCGCGCAGCCGGGACCGCGTGAAGGGCCCCGGGAGACCGGGGCCCTTCGTCGTCCCCGGGCGGACCCGTTCCGACCGCCCGCACGGACGGCCCACGACTCCCGCACAGCGGCGCGGAGGATCCTCGTGCACACGCATCCGGCGCCGACGCCCGCGCTCCCGTCGGGTCCCGCCATGATGGGCGCCGGGCTCTCCTCCGACCGAGGCATCCCCCTCCCGCGCATCGAGATCGGAGCACCGCCATGTCCCACGACGTCGAGCCCTCGCCGGGCGCCCCGCGCGGCGTCACCCCGGGCGTCCTCCTCGCCGCCGAGTGGTCGTGGCGCCTGCTCGTCATCGGCGTCGCGGTCGCCGCCGCCGTCTGGATCCTCATCGCCGTCAAGGAGGTGGTCATCCCGTTCCTGGTCGGCGTCCTCGTGTGCGCCCTGCTGCAGCCGCTCGTCCTGGCGCTGCGCCGACGCCGCTGGCCCGCGTGGCTCGCCATCACGTCCACGCTGCTCGCCACCGCGGTCGCGATCTCCGGCCTCGTGCTGCTGCTCGTGGCGCAGATCCGCACGGGCATCCCCACCCTGCAGCGCGAGGCGATGACGCGGTTCGAGGACGTGCGCGACCTGCTGGCGCAACCGCCCTTCAACGTGGTGCCGGCCGACTACGACGCGCTGCTCGCCTCAACCGGGAAGGCGCTCGAGAGCAGCCGCGAGGCCCTCCTCACCGGCGCGCTCGACGCGGGGCTCGGCGTCGGGCACCTCGTCACCGGGGCGCTCCTCGCGTTCTTCACCATCGTCATCGTGCTCATCGACGGCCGCGGCATCTGGCGCTTCGTCGTCTCCGTCTTCCCGCGGCGCGCGCGTCCGGCCATCGACGGCGCCGGCCGCGCGGGCTGGGGCACGCTCTCGGCCTTCACGCGCGTGCAGATCTTCGTGGCGGCCGGCAACGCGGTCGGCATCGGCATCGCCGCGTGGCTCCTCGGCCTGCCGCTCGCGATCCCCATCGCCGTCGTCGTGTTCCTGGCGTCGTTCATCCCGGTCGTCGGCGCGATCGTGTCGGGCGCCTTCGCGGTCGTCATCGCGCTGGTGTTCGTGGGGCCGCTGCAGGCGGTCGTCATGCTGGTCGCGGTCATCGGTGTGCACCTGCTCGAGTCGCACGTGCTGCAGCCGCTCGTGATGGGCGGGGCCGTGCACGTGCATCCGCTGGCGGTCGTGCTCGCCGTGGGGGCCGGTTCGTACGTGGGCGGCGTGGCCGGTGCGCTGTTCGCGGTGCCCTTCGTCGCGACGCTCAACGTGATGGTGCGGCACATCGCGGGCGGCAGCGGGACCACCCGCACCCCCGCCGTAGGATCGGAGTGACGCACCTGCGGAGTCGACGGAGCCGCCCGCGCACGTCTCTACCGGGAGGAACCCCACCATGACCGAGGAGAACTACTCGAACCCGGACCGCAACCTCGGGATGGAGCTCGTGCGGGCCACCGAGGCCGCGGCCATCCGCTCCGCCCCCTTCATCGGCAAGGGCGACAAGAACGCCGCCGACGGCGCCGCGGTCGACGCGATGCGCAAGTTCCTCGGCACCGTCGCCTTCGACGGCCTCGTCGTCATCGGCGAGGGCGAGAAGGACGAGGCGCCGATGCTCTTCAACGGGGAGCACGTCGGCAACGGCTTCGGCCCCGCGTGCGACATCGCGGTGGATCCCATCGACGGCACGAGCCTCACCGCCGCCGGCCGCATGAACGCCCTCTCCGTCATCGCGGTGAGCGACCGCGGCAGCATGTTCGACCCGTCCGCCGTCTTCTACATGGACAAGCTCGTCACCGGCCCCGAGGGCCGCGGCGTCGTGGACCTCGACCGCCCCATCGGCGACAACATCCGCGCGCTCGCCGACGCCAAGGGCCTCGCCGTCGAGGACATGCAGGTCGCCGTGCTCGACCGGCCGCGGCACGCGGACCTCATCGCGCAGATCCGCGCGTCCGGCGCCTCCACCCGCCTCCTGCTCGACGGCGACGTCGCGGGCGGCATCAACGCGGCCCGGCCCGACTCGCGCATCGACATGTGCGTCGGCATCGGCGGCACCCCCGAGGGCATCATCACCGCGTGCGCCATCAAGGCGCTCGGCGGCGTGCTCCTGTCCCGCCTCGCGCCCAAGGACGACGCCGAGCGGCAGCGGGCCATCGACGCGGGCCACGACCTCGACCGGATCCTCGACCAGGACGACCTCGTCACGGGCGACAACGCGTACTTCGTCGCGACGGGCGTCACCGACGGCGCGCTCGTCGCCGGCGTCACCCGCCACCGCGGCATGATCCGCACCTCGAGCATCGTGCTCCGCTCGCACTCCGGCACCATCCGCCGCGTGGAGGCCGACCACCTGGTCTCCAAGTGGTACAGCTCCGCGAGCTGACCCGGCCCGCGCCATGACCCGCACCCGCCGCAGCCTGCTGTCCCGCCTCGCCCCGGCGGTGATCCGGGTGGTCGGCGGGCAGGGCGAGTTCGCGTCGCCCGAGCGCACCATGCGCCGCGCCGCGCGGCGGGTCCTCCGGCCGGGTGGGTTCGCCCCGCCGCCGCTGCTCCGCGGCGTGCGCGTCACCGCGCGCGTGGAGCGCGGCTGGCACGTCTACGAGGTCGCGCCGAGCGCCGCGGGCGCGCCGACCACCCGGCGTCGCGCGCTGTACGCGCACGGCGGCGGGTGGACGCACGAGATCTCGCCGTTCCACTGGTGGCTGGTCGCGGGGCTCGCGCGCCGCACGGGCACGCGGATCACGGTGCCCATCTACCCGCTCGTCCCGAGCGGCACGGCGGCCGACGTGGTCGCGCGCACGGCGGACCTCGCGGAGGCGCTCGTCGCGGAGGTCGGGGCCGGGGCCGTCACGTTGATGGGCGACTCGGCGGGCGGCCAGATCGGGCTGTCCACGGCGATGGAGCTGCGGGACCGCGGCGTGCCCGCGCCACGCGACGTGGTGCTGATCTCGCCCGCGCTCGACCTGTCGTTCACGGATCCGCTCATCGCGCGCATCCAGCCGACCGATCCGTGGCTCGCGGTCGACGGCCTCCGCGCCGCCGTGGAGTCGTGGCGCGGCGACCTGCCCGTGGAGGATCCGCGGGTGAGCCCGCTGCACGGGTCCCTGGCCGGGCTCGGCCGCATCACGGTCTTCACCGGCACCCACGACATCCTCTTCGCCGACGCGCGCGCCCTCGAGCGGCGGGCGGCGGCGGTCGGGCACCCGGTGCGGATCCACGTGGAGCCGAACCTGCTGCACGTGTACGCGCTCATGCCCATCCCCGAGGGCGCCCGCGCGCGCGACGCGATCGTCGAGCTCCTGCTCGCCTGACGCGGCACCGCCCCCCGCCTGTCCCGGCGCGCCCCGCCCGCGCCGCCCCGCCGCCGGGAGCGAGGACAAGCAGGCTACGGTCGAGGAGGGGGCGATGGGGCCCCCCGTGCTCTCGAGGGGATCCACATGACCAGGACACACAGGACGCTCGCGGTCATCGCGGCAGCCGCCACGGCCACGCTGCTGGCGGGATGCGGATCCGGCGGCTCGGGCGCGGCCGACGCCCCCTTCACGACGGAGGCGAGCGGCACCCTCAAGGCCTGGGCCTTCGACGGCGCGGACGACGTGGGCGAGGCCCGCATGCAGCACGCGGCCGACGCGCTCTCCGGCGTCACGATCGACCTCGACTCCACCGCGTTCGACGCGCAGAAGTTCACGACCCGCGTCGCGAGCGGCCAGACCCCCGACGTCGTGCAGATGGACCGCCAGTTCGTGGCGACCTACGCGGCGCAGGACCTGATCCTCCCGCTCGACGAGTGCTACGCGGTCAACGACGTGGACCCGGCGGAGCGCTTCTACGAGTCCGTCACGAACGACATCCGGTACGACGACGCCATCTGGGCCGTGCCGCAGTTCTTCCAGCCGCCGGCGATCCTCCTCAACGAGCGCGTGCTGGGCGCGGCCGGCGTCACGGCCGACCAGTTCGACACCTCGAAGCCCGACCAGCTGCTGGAGGCCGTCGGCGAGGTCTACCGGGAGTCCGGCGGCGACCCCGCGGTGCTCGGCCTCGACGCCGTGCCCACCAGCCAGGCCGCGCTCTGGATGCTCGGCTTCGGCGGCCAGCTCGTCGACGACGAGGGGAAGCCCACCCTCGACGACCCGTCCAACCTGCCGGGCCTCGAGTTCCTCACGCGCCTGTCGGACGCGCAGGGCGGCTACGCGAAGGGCAAGAGCTTCAGCGACGCGTTCGACACGTTCGGCGACGGCAACCAGTTCGTCAAGGACCAGGTCGGCGCGCAGGTCGGCGCCCAGTGGTACCTCAACGTGCTGTCGCCGTACCGCGACGACATCGACATCTCGGCCGTGCCCTTCCGCGACAGCGAGGGCCAGCCCTTCTCGGTCGCCGGCGGATCCGCGTTCGTGATCCCCGCGGGCGCCGCGAACAAGGACGCCGCGTGCGCCTGGATGCTCGACCTCACCAGCCAGGAGGCGTGGGAGGCCGCGGGCGACGTGCGTGCCGCGACCGTGACCGAGAACGGCGGCATCAACACGGGCCTCTTCACGGGATCCCCGGCCGCCGACCAGGCCGTCCGCGACGCCCACGTGGTGCCGAGCGGCGACGACGGGATCGATCAGGCGATCGCCACGTTCTACGACGTGGTGGCGGAGGGCCGCTCGATCGGCGGCTCCCCGGCGGGGCAGCAGATCCAGAGCGAGCTCCAGAACGCGGTGGCCTCCACGCTCCTCGGCGACAAGGAGCCCGCGAAGGCGCTCGCCGACGCGCAGACCGCGGCGATGCGCGCCTACGAGCAGGCCGCGCGCTGATCCGCGTCGCCGGCGCCGCCTGACCTGATCGGGACCTGCGCAGCCGCACCACCGGAGGGGCGCCCGGGTACCGTGGTACCCGAGCGCCCGTCCGCGCTCCCGGACGACGGATCAGTACCCGGAACGCGACAAGACTGGCCAGAGGGAGCAGTCATGTCGTGGATCGTCCTCATCGTGTCCGGGGTGCTGGAGGCCGTCTGGGCCACGGCCCTCGGGAAGTCCGCCGGGTTCACCAAGCTCGGGCCGTCGATCGTCTTCGGCGTCGCCGTCGTGCTGAGCATGGTCGGCCTCGCCTACGCCATGCGTGAGATCAGCACGGGCACCGCGTACGCCGTGTGGGTCGGCATCGGGGCGTCGCTCACGGTGACCTACGCCATCGTCACCGGGGCCGAGCCCGCGAGCGTCGTGAAGATCCTGCTGCTGCTCGGGCTCGTCGGCTGCGTCATCGGCCTCAAGCTCGTCGACACCGGGCACTGAGCCGGCCCGCCGCCGGGCGGGTCAGGCGCTGACGCCGGTCAGGCGACGGGGCTCCGCCGGTCGGGCTGCACGGCCTCCGCGGCGACGTCGTGGATCCGCCGGCCCGTGCTGCGCGCCTCGTGCCGCAGGGCGGCGAACGCCGCGTCCAGGCTGATCCCGAGGCGGTGCGCGAGGGCGCCCTTGGCCTGCTCGATGACCACGCGGCTGTCGAGGGCGTGCTGGAGCTGCTCGGTGAGGGCCTGGCTGCGATCGATGGCGTGCTGCTGCAGGACGCTCAGGGTCGCGGCGTCGGCGAGCGTCTGCACGAGGGCCGCGTCCCGGTCCGACAGCGCGCCGGGGGTCGGCGCGAAGAGGCAGAGCGATCCCAGCGTGCGGCCGCGCAGGCGCATCGGCGTGGCGTGCACGGCGCGGAAGCCGCGGTCCTCGGCGATGCGGGCGAACGCGGGCCACTCGGCGAGCGTCGTGTCGAGGTCCGGCACCTCGACGGGCTCGCCGTCGCGGACGCAGTCCCAGCAGGGGCCCTCGCGGGTGCCGAGCTGGGCCTCCTCGACGTCCGCCGCGCGCTCGCTCGTGGAGGCCACCACGTGCAGGACTCCGTCGCGGTCGGCGAGCACGATGCCGCCCTCGGTCGCCGACGTGTGGTCGACGCACGCGCCGACGAGGCCGTCGAGGACCTGCACGATGTCGGACGCGCCGAGGTTCTCGGCGAGGGACGTGAAGAGGGTGCGGAAGCCGGATTCGTGCGCGTTCACCCTTCGACGATAGACGGTCGTCGCG
Organism: Clavibacter rahimiani; assembly: GCF_052654495.1. Lineage (NCBI taxonomy): Bacteria > Bacillati > Actinomycetota > Actinomycetes > Micrococcales > Microbacteriaceae > Clavibacter > Clavibacter rahimiani. The sequence goes on along the minus strand of NZ_CP199790.1, from coordinate 2,956,291 downwards.
GCGCCTCGGGGTGCCGGCGGCCCGGCGGCCCGGCGGGCGGCGTCAGCCCTTGCGGCCCTGCGTGGCGATGCCCTCCACGAAGTAGCGCTGCCCGAACGCGAAGAGCAGGAGCATCGGCAGGGTCACGAGGAGCGCCGCGACCATCACGAGCTGGTAGTCGCCCTGCCCGCCGTTCGTGGGGCTGAACGCGGTCATCGCGTAGGAGAGGCCGAGCGGCACGGTGAAGCCCTCGACGCTGCCGGCGTTCAGGTAGATGAGCGACGCCTGCAGGTTGTTCCAGCTGGCCTGGAACTCGAAGATGAAGATGATGACGAACGACGGGATCGACAGCGGCAGCGCGATCCGCCGGAACAGCCCGAAGTAGCTCGCGCCGTCGAGCCGGGCCGCCTCGAAGAGCTCCCGCGGCAGCCCGAGGAAGAACTGGCGCTGCAGGAAGATGTAGAAGGCCGAGCCGAACAGGTTCATGCCGAACAGCGGCACCCACGTGCCGATCAGCCCGAGGTTCTTCCAGATGAGGAACTGCGGCACCATCGTGACGGCGCCCGGCAGCATCATCGTCGCGAGCACCAGGCCGAAGAGGATCCTGCGCCCCGGGAACCGGAAGTACGCGAAGCCGAACGCCACGAGCGCGCTCGAGATCGACACGAGGGCCGCGGAGATGAGCGCGATGGCGAGGCTGTTGCCCATCCAGCCGAGGAGCGGCAGCTGCTCCCACACCTCGACGTAGTTCTGCGGTGTGAAGGTGCGCGGCCAGAGCGCGTTGTCGAACACCTCGCCGCGGGGCTTGAGGCTCGCGGCGAGCAGCCAGACGAACGGGTAGAGGAACAGGAGCGCGAAGCCGACGAGCACCGCGGCGATGAGCGCGCGCGCGATGCGGGAGCGGACCCGGCGGACGCGGTCGGGGTCGCGGCGCCCGGGACGCGGATCCCGCGACGGCAGCGGCGTGAGGGCCGCGGCGAGGCGCGGGTCCCCGGTGGCGGCGGCCGGCGCCACGGGCGTGGCCGGCGTGCGGTCGGTGACGGCCATCAGCGGTCCCCCTCGTAGTAGACGAACCGGTTGCTCAGCTTGACCTGCACGAGCGTGATGAGCAGCACGATCACGAACAGCAGCCACGCCATCGCGGCGGCGAACCCGAAGTCGAACGACCGGAACGCCTGCTGGAACAGGTACACGCCGTAGAACAGCGACGAGTCGGGGGAGGCGCTCGTCTGGTCGCGCCAGAACAGCAGGTACGCCTGGTCGAACACCTGCAGCGCGGCGATGGTCAGCACGACGATGTTGAAGAAGATCGCGCCCGAGATCATCGGCACGGTGATGGCGAAGAACTGCCGCACGGGCCCGGCGCCGTCGAGCGAGGAGACCTCGTAGAGCTCGCGCGGCACGTCCTTGAGGGCGGCGAGGAAGATCACCATGGTGCCGCTCACGCCCCAGAGCGTCATGAGCACGATGGACGGCTTCACCCACGCGGGGTCGATCAGCCACTGCGGGCCGTCGATGCCGATCGCCTCCAGCCCCTGGTTCACGGCGCCCGTGTTGCCGTTGAGGAGCAGGAGGAACACGCTCGCGGTCGCGACCGTCGGGGTCATCTTCGGCAGGTAGTAGAGGGTGCGGAAGATGCCGGCGCCGCGGCCGAGGCGCGCCAGGAGGATCGCGAGCACGAGCGCGAGGCACACCTCGAACGGCACGGCGAGGATCGCGTAGAAGAGCGTGTTGCCGAGGGAGAGGGCGACGCGCGGATCCGTGAAGAGGCGCTCGTAGTTCTCGGTGCCGACCGGGGTCGCGATGTCGGTGGCGAGGTTGTAGTCGCTGAACGACACCACGAGGCTGTACGCCATCGCGCCGAGCGTGAAGACGAGGAAGCCGAGGATCCACGGGCTGATGAAGAGGTAGCCGGCCACGGCCTCGCGGCGGGCCATACGGGAGCGGCGGGGACGGGGCGGCCGATCGGCGGCGGTGGGGCGCGGTGGGCGGCTCGTCGTCGTCATGGTGGTCCTCGTCGACTGGTGGATCGAGGCGTCGTCGCCTCCACCGCCGACTGTACATGCGCTCCTCCTCCCGCCCGGGTCGCGCGGGAGCGCGTGATGCCGGCCGCGCCGCGAGCGCCGGCGGCTCCGCTACCGCCGGCGGCAGCGGGCCCGCACGGCGAGGACCGCGACGACGCCGGCCGCGAGCGCCGCGGCGCCGAGGCCCAGCTCGAGCGCGAGGCGCGCGCCGTCGCCGCCCGTGCGGGGGAGGCCGGGGTGCGCGGGCGGCACGTCGCCGGGCGGGGTGGTGCCGGGCGGGGTGGTGCCGCCGGAGACGTCGGGCGTGGGGCTCGGGGCAGGGGCGGCCGCGGGCGGCCCGGCCGGGGTGGGCGCGGATCCCGCGGGCGGGGTGGGCGTGGGCCCGGGGGCCGTGGAGGGGGTCGGCGTCGGGGTGACCACGGGGCTGCTGCCGGCGCCGACGGTCGTCCTGCCGGAGCCGACGGGCGAGGTGCCGGTGCCGCAGGTGGAGGAGACGAAGGCGTCGTCGTCGAGCGTGACGGACCCGTTCCGGGCGAGCACGCGGCCGTCGACCGTGACGCCCGTGCCGAGGGAGACCGAGGTGAGCGCGAGCACGGTGCCCGCGAACCCGGATCCCGTGCCGAGCGACGCCGAGCTCGCGACCTGCCAGAAGACGTTGCACGCCTGCGCCCCGTTCACGAGCGCGACGCGGCTGCCGGACCCCGTGGTGAGCGAGGAGGGCGCCTGGATGACGAAGACGGCGGACGGGTCGCCCTGCGCGTCGAGCGTGACCGTGCCGGTGAGGCCGAGCGGGCCGGCGGCCGTGTACACGCCGGGCGTGAGGGTGGATCCGACGAGGTCCGCCGGCACGGCGGCCGTGGTGGGGCGGCCGGCCGCGTCGTCGTAGGCCGTGGTGAGGTCGGTCTGGGCCTGGCCGGCGGCGGCGTCGGCCGCGTGCGTGGCCCCGCCGACGACGCCGGGCGGGAAGCCCGTGACGGCGGCGGAGGGGCTGGTGCCGAGATCCGCCGAGAGGGTGCTGGGGCCGGTGTTCGTGACCCCCTGGCCGGCGAGCACCGAGTAGGACGCGGTGGTGCCGAGGCCGATCGTGGCCGTGGCGGCGGAGGCGCGGGCCGGTGCGAGGAGCGCGGGGCCGAGGCCCGCAGCGGCGACGGCGGCGACGGCCAGGGCGGCGGCGGCCCACCGGGCCGACGGCATCCGGTGGGGCGAGGGCGAGGAGGAGGAGGGCGAGGACGTGCGGGCGTGGCGCGGCTGGGGCATGAGCGGCTCTCATCCGAGGGAATGCGGGGGAACCGCGAACGTATCGAGCGGCGTGCATCGGCCGGGCGGCGACTGCACAGGCCGGTACGGTGTCGGGGTGATCGCCATCGCCGACGAGGTCCCCGCCCGCGACGAGCTGCTCGACCTCTACGGATCCGTCGGCTGGAGCGCCTACACGCGCGACCCGGAGAAGCTCGAGCGGGCGCTCGCCGGATCCGCCCTCGTCGCCACCGCGCGCGACGCCGACGGGCGCCTGGTCGGCCTGGTGCGCACCGTGGGCGACGGGGTGTCGATCTGCTACGTGCAGGACCTCCTCGTGCGGCCCGACCGGCAGCGCGGCGGGATCGGCCGCGCCCTCCTCGAGCACGTGCGCGCGCGCCAGGCCGAGGGCGCGCTCCTCGTCCTCACCACCGACGCCGGCGGCACCGAGGACGGCGATCGCTCGCACCCGTTCTACCGGTCGCTCGGCTTCGTGCCGCACGCGGCGCAGGGGCTGGCGGCGTTCTCGCGTCGGGTGTGAGGATCCGCCTGCCGGTCAGCGGGGCTGGGCGCGGGCGCGCTGCGGGTCCTCGATCAGGCGGACCGCGCCGGGGATGTCGAGGCGTCCCGGGAAGTTGAGGTGCGTGAAGCGGCCCTCGGGGTCGTAGGACGCGGTGGGCGCCTCGATGCGGGAGCCGCGGACGGCGGAGAGGAGCGCGGCCGTGCGCTCCGGCGAGAGGGCGTCCGTCGGGCCGATCGCCAGCACGACGCGGAAGCGGCCGCCGCCCGCGAGGTCGAGGCGGAGCGTCAGCGGATCGCGACGGGGCCGACGGCGGGGCGTGTCGTAGCGGGACGGCGGGGTCTCGGCCGTCTGCTCCACGAGCGCGCCGACGAGGTCCGTGAACGGGCGCTCCCTGCCGCGCAGGCGCAGGATGCCGCGGGACGCGTGCACGTCGAGCCCGGGGGTGAGCCGCGTGATGACCAGGATCGTCAGCGCCTCGGCGATGACGAGACCGACCACGAGGACGGCGATGACGGTGAGCAGGCCGCCGCCCAGCGCCTCCTCGACGCGGCGGCCGAGGGTGACGAGCACGTTGCTCCCGAGGTAGGCGACCGCGAGGGTCCAAAAGCCGCCGATGATGAGGCGCTGGCGGTACGTGGGCGGCGGGATCCGGACCCAGCCGTCGTCCGCCACCGTCAGCTCCCGTCGGCGGGGCGGGTCGTCTCCGCGGGCTCCGCGGATCCGCCGCGCTCGGCCTCCGCCCGGGCCGCGTCGGCGGCGGCGCGCTGCTCGGCCGCGCGTCGCGCGTCGCGGCGGGTGACGAGCAGCGCGCCGATGCCGCCGGCCAGGAAGAGGACCGCGAGCCCGACCACCGGGATCTCCGTACGCCCGAACACCGCCGCCGGGTTCCGCACCGCGACCACCGCGAAGAAGGCGCCCATCGCCGTCGCCACCCCGGCGATGACGTACTGCGCCCGCATCGAGACGCGGTTCCGGCTGGGCGTGCCCGCGGGGCGGACGTTCCGCGCGCCCGTGCCCTGACCGCGCTGCCCGCGGGCGGCCATGGGCTCGGCGGTGCCGCTGCCGTCGACGAGCGCCGCGGTGTCCTCGAGCGTCAGGTGGCCGGGGAACTCGACGTGCGCGAAGCGGCCGTGCGGATCGTCCTTCGAGCGGGGCGGCGCGATGCGGGATCCGGCGACGAGGGCGAGGAGCGCGTCCCGCTGCGCGTCGTCGATCCGCACCCCCTCGCGCGTGGAGATGACCACGCTGCAGCTCTCGCCGCCGGTCGTCGAGAGGCGGAGCACCAGCGTGTCGTCGCCCGGGCCGCCCGCGAGCTCGATGCGGGCGCCGGTGACCTCCGAGAAGCCCCACTCCTTCCGGCCGATGCGGAGGAGCTGGCGTGCGACGTCGATCGCGGGCGGCGCGCTGCGCTCGGCGACGATGAGGTACGCGATGCCGACCACGGCCGCGATCAGGAGAATCGGCAGACCCACGGAGATGAGCGGCGACGGGCCGATGGCGCGGTCGATGATGCGGGTCACGCCGCCGACGGGCGACCAGATCAGGACCCCGGCGACGGCGAGCGACGCCGCGGTGAGGAGCCAACGCTGCCGGGCGCTCGGGGACGGGATGCGCACCCAGGCGCCGCTGCTCATGCCTCGACCCTAGGGCGGTGCACCGCCCGTCCCGGGCCGCGGGGCGCCGACGCGCGCCCCCAGTAGGAGGCGCGCGGGCGGCGGGATCAGGGAGCCGCCGGCTCGTCCCACCCCTCCTGCGGGGTGTCGCACGTGCCCCGGTACACGTACTGCGAGGGGCGCTTGCGCTCGCGGCTCGACCAGTCGATCGCGGGTCGGCGGGCCTCCGGCGGCAGGTAGCCGAGGCGGTACACGGCCATGAGCTGGAGCTCCGGCGGCACGCGCAGCAGCTCCTCGACGCGGGTCCACTGCTCGCGGATCTCCATCGGGAAGGAGATGAACTGGATCCCCATGCCGATCGCCCCGGTCGTCAGCCACACGTTCTCCATCGCGGCGCCCATCGAGAACGTCGAGTAGAAGGCGGCGAGGGACTCGGGGCGCTCCTCGGCGCGGTCGAGCATCACGCCGATGAGCAGCGGGCTGCCGGCGACGAGCTTGCGGTTCTCGCGGCCGAGCGTCCTCGGCACCTGCAGCGAGTTCATCAGCCGCTGGCCGCGCGGCGTGAACGCCTGCTTCGTGAACGGGCGCAGCGGCGCGGGGAGCTTGTCGAAGAGCATGCCGTCGCGGCGGCGGTCCATCTCCTCCTGCGAGAAGCGGAAGTAGTGCTTGTAGCGCTCGAAGAAGGTGCCGTTCGACATCGTCTCGGTCATGCTCTCGCCGCTGATCTCCGCGATCCGCTCGATGGTGTCGCGCTCCTCGACGAGGACGAAGCGCCACGGCTGGCTGTTGAGCTGCGAGGGTGCGCGGCCGGCGACCTCCATCAGGAGGCGCTGGTGCTCCTCGGTCACGGGGTCGGGCAGGAAGGCGCCGTTGGTGGTCTTCCGGGCGCGCAGGACGTCGAGGAATTCCACGGTCATCTCCAGGCGGTGAGGGTGCCCCAGGCGAACCAGGGGGCGGCGGTCAGGGCGACGGCGGGGTGCCGTCGGGTGCGCGTGCCGGCGGCGGGGAGCGCGGCGAGCGGGATCAGGGCGGGCGCCAGGCGGAGGGCGGCACGCAGGGCGGCCCGGCGGGCGGGCGGGGTCCGGGCTCCGAGCGGCGAGGTCAGCGCGACCGCGGTCAGGGTGCACGTGAGCACGTACGCGCGGTGGTGGAGGCGGAGCTCCGGGCGGGGCGGCAGGATCCGGGCGGCGGCGCCGATCCCGATCGCGCAGTTCACGAGGTACGCGGCGGTGGCGGCGGCGAAGGCGAGGTGCGTCGCGGGCGCAGCGGCCGGTCGGGGCGGGGTTCGAGTGGCGATCGTGGCTCCCGTGCTCCCGCTCCGTCCGATGCCCGGGCGGTCGCCGCGGGCTCCTCCGACGCTAGTCCGGCCGTCCCCGCGACGGCTCCGGCGCACAGGTGCCGGGAAGGTCCTGCGGCAGTCCGCGGAGGACGGCGACGCGGGTCCGGGAGGATGGTGTCCATGCAGACACCCCCGGCCGCGCCCGCGCGCCTGCTCCTCACCCGGCACGCGCAGACGCCCTGGAACCGGGAGTACCGGTACAACTCGCGCACCGACGTCGACGTCGGCGACGACGCCCCGGAGCAGCTGGCGCCCCTCGCGGCGCGGCTGCGCGGGGAGGGGGTGGAGCGGATCCTCGTGAGCACGCTCGTGCGGGCCCGCAGCACCGCGCGGATCCTGCAGGAGCAGGGCGTCGCGCCGGGTGTCGTGCCCGAGCCGCGGCCCGAGCTCGTGGAGCTGGACTTCGGCGGCTTCGAGGGGATCACGCGCGACGAGCTCCGCGGGCCCGTGCACGGGGAGGCGTTCGCGGCCTGGCTCACGGGCGACGACGGCGAGCCTGCGGCACCCGGCGGCGAGACGTGGGCGGAGGCGGCCGTGCGGGCGCGGGCGATCCTCGAGGACGTGGCGGCGGATCCGCGCACCACCCTCGTGGTCGCCCACGGCTACCTGCTGCGCGTGCTCTACCTCACGGCGCTCGGGCGCTCGCCGGCGCTCACGCGCTCGCTCGTGTGGGCGAACGGGCAGCTCATCGAGCTGGAGCGCGACGGATCCGGGTGGCGCGAGCGCGAGGCGTCCGCGGACGCGACCGCGAGCCGGGCCGGGGCTGAGGCCGGGACCGGGGCCGGGGCCGAGGCCGCCGGCTAGGAGTCCGCGACCGCGGGATCCGCCATCGACGCCGGGTACCGCAGCTCGAACACGACCTCGTCGAGCGCGCCCGTCCAGACCATGTCGGGACCGCGGCGCGCGAGCGGGCCGTCGGTGAGGTCGATGGCGTCGGCGAGGCCGAGCCCGGCGATCCACGACTCGATGATCTCGCGGCGCATCTCGGGCGCGTAGGCGTCGGCGTCGCCCGCGAAGTGCACGCCCTCCCACGGGCCGCCGAGCTGCCAGGCCAGCGGCGGGAGACCGCGGATGGCGCCCTCGGCGTTCCAGGCCAGCGCGATGGAGGTCTCGATCGCCTGTCGGGTGATGTGCCGCTCGGTCGGAGCGTGCTCGCGTGCGGTCGACACCGTGGTCTCCTCGGCCAGCCGATGGCCGCCCTGCTCGTGGAACTTGTTTGCCGGGATCGAGGATATCCGCCGCGTCGCCCGGCTGGCGACCCGGTGCCGGTGGGTGGATGCGCGGCGGGCCGGGCGGTGCGACGGGGCGCCGCGTCACGTCCCGGCTCGACCCTCCGCGTAGGCTCGGCTCGACGCGCATCTCGGGGGAGCATCGGCGTCGGGGGAGCAGCATGCGCACGCGGGACCACCAGGGGCACGGACGGCCGGCCTCGCAGAGCGCGCGCGCGCGCCCGCGCCCGCGCCCGCGGATCCTCCGCGCGCTCGCCGTCGCGGGGCTCGCCGCCGCCGCGCTGCTCGCGGCCCCGATCCCGGCGACCGCGGCGCCCGCATCCGCTGCGGCCGCGCCCGCCGGCGCGCCCGCATCCGCGCCCGTCCCCGCCCGCGACCTCCCCGACATCCTCGTCCCCGACAGCGGTGCGTACCTCGGCGCGACCATCGACTGGAGCCGCGACAGCGCCGCCGCGCAGGCCGACCGGCTGGGGGCGCCCGCCGCCGTCTACGCGCACGCGGGATCCGTGCCGATGGCCGACGGCGAGATCACCTACCTCCGCCAGTTCGCGCAGCAGGCCGCCGCCGTCGGCGCGATCCCCGTCCTCACCCTCGAGCCGGCCGTGCCGCTCGCCGAGATCGACGACGACGCGGCCGCCGAGCTCGCGGCGGACGTCCGCACCGTCCTCGGATCCGCCGATGCCCCCGCCTACGTGCGCTTCGCCCCCGACATGAACACGCCGTGGTCGGCGTGGGGCATGCAGCCGGGCGCCTACCGCGCGGCCTTCGCGGCGGTGGCGGGCGCGGTGCACGCCGAGCTGCCCGGATCCGCCGTGGTGTGGTCGCCGAGCTGGGGCGGCTCCTACCCGTTCGGCGCCGACCGGCCCGCGTCCGACGCGGACCTCCGCGCCCTCGACACCTCGGGCGACGGCGCCCTCGACCCGGTCGACGACCCGTACGGCCCGTACCTCCCGGCCGCGGGCGACGTCGACGTGGTCGGCCTCTCCGTCTTCCACGACGACTCGCCGGAGGGCCGCGTCGTGATGACGCTCCCCGCGGACGGCGAGCTGGCGGCCCGGCTCGGGCCGGCCGAGGTCCCCGCGGAGGGCGCCGCGCCCGACGACTTCGTCGCGCGCTTCTCCACCCCGACCGCCACGCCGCTCCTCCTCGAGACGGCCGCCCTGACGAGCCCCGCCGCGGAGGCGGGCGGCCCGGCCGCGATCGACGTGCAGCGGGCGTGGTGGCGGCAGGTCATGGCGGCCGCCGGCGACGACGCCTACCCGACCCTCGCCGCCGTGCTCTGGACCGACGCGACGACCGCGCGCGACGGCGTGCCGATCCAGTGGGGCGTGAGCGAGGTCCCGGACGTCGCCGCGGCCTTCACCGCGGATCTCGCCGGCAGCGCCCTCGTCACGGGTCCCGTCCTCGATCCCGTCGCCGCGTCCGCCGCCGCCTCGGGGCCGGGCGTCATCCCGCCCGGCTGGAGCGTCGTCGTCGCCGTCCTGGTGCTGCTCGCCGCGGCGGCCCTGTACGTCCTCGCGACGCGGCCCCGGATCCGCGCGCGCCTCGCGTACGACGAGCCCGGCCGCCGCGACCTCCGCATCGACACGATGCGCGGCATCGCCATCGTGTTCGTCGTCGTCAACCACGTGGGCCTCGTCTCCGCGTTCCAGACGATCACCCAGGAGGGCGTGGGCGTGGTCTCCGGCGCCGAGCTGTTCGTGCTGCTCTCGGGGGTCGTGCTCGGCCTCGTGCACCGGCCCGCGATCGAGGCGGGCGGCATGCGGGAGGTCGCCGGGCGCACCACGCGGCGCGCGGTGAAGCTCTACGTGACCGCGCTCGTCGTGGTGCTCGCGGTCTTCCTCCTCAGCCGGATCCCCGGCGTCGACGGGACCGTCGTCACCACCTTCACCGACGAGGGCACGGGCGCGGCCGGCGCGGGCGCGTCCGGCACCGTCTACGACCTGTACGCGGGGAGCGAGCAGCTGTTCGCGTACCCCGTGTCCCTGCCCGCGGTGATCGACCTCCTGCTGCTGCGGGTCGGGCCGTGGCAGTTCAACATCATGGGCCTGTACGTGGTGCTCCTCGCGGTGTCGCCGCTGATCCTGCTGCTCCTCGCCCGACGCCGGTGGCCGGTCGTGCTCGCGGTGAGCGTCGCGCTGCACATCGTGGGCGCCGTCGCCCCCACGCGCCTGCTGCCGTCCCAGTTCGAGGACTCGTTCCCGCTGCTGTCCTGGCAGCTGCTCTTCGTGGTCGGGATGGTCGTGGGGTACCACCGCCGGAGCATCCTCGCGTGGTGGTCGTCGCGCGCCGGCCGCGTGGTCCTGCCCGCGTGCGTGCTGCTCGCCGTGCTCCTCGGGCTGTTCGCCTGGAGCAACCCGTACCTGGCGGATCCGCTCGACGTGCGGCTCTCGCTCCTGCCGGACGCGACCTACCAGCAGGTCTACGACGCGTGGTTCCAGCGCACGCGGGTCGAGCCCGGGCGTCTCCTCGACGTGCTGCTCGTGGTGGTCGTGGGCTACGCGGCGCTCACCGCGTTCTGGCGGCCGATCCACCGGGCGCTCGGCTGGTTCCTCGTGCCGCTCGGACAGGCCACGCTCTACGTCTTCATCATGCACGTGCTCCTGGCGCTGGTCACCGCGAACATCCCGGGCCTCGCGTCCTCCGGGGTGGTGGTCGGCACGCTCGCCTACGTGGTGATCCTGGGGCTCCTCTGGGTCATGGTCCGCACCCGGTTCCTGTTCCGCCTCGTGCCGCGCTGACCGGCCGGCGACGTGTCCCCCGGAGAGCCCCACGGGATTCCCCCAGCATGGGAGACTGAGCGCGAACGGGGTGCGGGACGACCGGCGGACGCGTGCGAGGGGCATGCGGGCACGCCCACCCGCCGTCCGACCGGATCCGGTCGGCCCGTCCGCGACAGGGGGAGAGCTGATGGCATTCACGACGACCACCGCGATCGTCGACGAGACGACGGTGGTGACCCCGGACGGGATGCTCAACATGGCATCCGCGCCGGAGCTGCGACGCGCGATCGAGGAGGCCGTGGTCGACGGCCCCGCCCGCGTGGTGGTGGACCTCTCCGCCGTCCCCTTCATCGACTCGTCCGGCCTGGGCGCGCTCATCGGCTGCCTCAAGGTCGCCCGCGACCGCGGCGGCGACCTCCGCATCGCGGCGCCCGGCGCGCAGGTGTCGATGGTGCTCAAGCTCTCCAACCTCGACCGCGTCCTGATCTCCTCCCCGACCCCCGAGGCGGCCTACCGTGACTGAGACCACGCGGACCATGACCCTGCAGGCGCCGCCGGACGACGTCGACGCCGTGCACGAGCTCGTCGCCCGGCTCTGGGACGACCGCCCCGACGTGGGCGACCTCGACCGCATGGCCTTCGAGACGGCCCTCGTGGAGCTCGCCTCCAACGTGATCGAGCACGCCGACACCGGCGAGGGCGTCTCCTGCGTGGTCAGCGTCACGGTCGACGACGGCACCATGAGCGCGCGGCTGCGCGACGGCGCCGAGGCCGGCGACTTCCGCCTCGTGCACCGCGACATGCCGGACGTCGACGCCGAGTCGGGCCGCGGGCTCGCCATGGTGCAGATGCTCTGCGACGAGCTCACCTACGAGCGGGTGGGTGACGAGAACGTGTGGAGCGTGCGCCGGACCCGGATCGAGCCCGAGGCGAGCTGATGACCGCCTCCACGCCCGTGCCCGCCTGGAGATCCCGCACCACCTGGCTGCTCGCCGCGGACGACGACGCCCCGACGCTCGACCTGGGCTCGGCCCGCAGCTCCACGACGGCGGGCCCGTCCGCCCTGCTCAAGCAGGGGCCGATGGTGGTGCTGTACGCCATCTCGCTGCTGATGGGGCTCGTGGTCCCGTCGCTGGCCGTGGTCGACCCCGGTGCGCTCGCCGTCTCCGCCGTGATCCTCGTCGTCGCGACGCTGCTCGCGGCGGCCGTCTCGGTCCGGCCGGACCTCGCCCGCCTCACGAACCTCGTGCCGGTGCTCGACTTCGCGGTCGTGGCCGTCCTGCGGCTCGCGACGGGCGAGAACGCGTCCATCTTCGGATCGCTCCTCGTGCTGCCGGTGGTGTGGCTCGGCGCCAACCGCGGGCGCTGGCACATCCTCACGGTGTTCGTCGGCGTCTACCTGACCCTCGCCCTGCCGGGGCTGCTGGCCCTGCGCGGGCAGAACGAGAACGAGCTCTGGCGCGGGCTGTACAGCGCGCTGGCGTTCGCGTTCGCGGCCTTCGTGGTCAACGAGCTGTCGCGCCTCGCGCGGCGGAGCCTCGACGCCGCCCGGGACCGCGAGCGGGCGTCGGAGGAGGAGCTGGCGCGCGCGTCCGCGGTGCAGCAGGCGCTGCTGCCCAAGACGTCGGTGCCGTTGGCCGGCTACCAGGTGGCCGGGGCGTGCCTCCCCTCCAAGGCCGTCGGCGGCGATTTCTTCGACTGGTACCCGGTGAAGGAGGGACTCGCCTTCACGCTGGGCGACGTGATGGGCAAGGGCGTCGGCGCCGGCATCATCGCGGCGACCGCGCGCGCCGTGGTCCGCAGCGCCAAGAACGTGCCGGATCCGGTGGCCGCCATCGAGCGCACCGCCGACTGCTTCACCGCGGAGCTCGGCGAGACGAGCACCTTCGCGACCGTCTTCCACGCGCGCGTGCGGGCCGAGGACGACACCGTCCTGTTCGCCGACGCGGGCCACGGCCTCTCGGCGCTGGTCCGGGCCGACGGATCCTGGCAGCGGCTCGCCTCCGACGACCTCCCCGTGGGCGTCCCCGGCGCCGCCGGCTGGACGACGCACGAGGTGCGGCTCGCGCCGGGCGACCTCATCGTCACCTTCAGCGACGGCGTGCTCGACCTCTACGACGGCACCCTCCGCGCGGTCGACCACGTGGTCGAGCTCGCGCGGGCGTCCTCCTCGGCGGACGACCTCGTGGCGCGGATCACCGCGCTCGCCTCGGAGCAGGCGAACCCGGACGACGTGACCGTGCTGGTGCTGCGCCGCGAAGCCTGACGGCATGCCCGGCACGGGCCCGCGCGGAGGGCCCCCACCTAGACTCGGGGCCAGGCGCCGCGGTCCGGGGGATCGGCCGTCGACGGACGCAAGGGGGATCGGATGGCCATGCAGGAACCCGTCGCGCGCTCGGGCGGATCGGACCCGGCGGGCCGGCCCACGGGCGGCCGCTCCGGCCTCGACGAGCAGGCGCGGCTGCGCGCCGTGCAGTCCCTCCGGCTGGTGGGATCCACCGCGGAGGAGCGCTTCGACCGTGTGACCCGGCTGGCGCGCGAGCTGTTCGACGTGCCCGTCGCGGAGATCAACCTCCTGAGCGAGGTCGAGCAGTTCACGAAGTCGCCGCAGCCCGCGGGCGTCTCGCTGATCTCGGACCGCGCGCAGTCGTTCTGCGACATCACCATCCGCTCGCCGGAGATCCTCGTGGTGCCCGACGCCACCAAGGACGAGCGCTTCGCGCACCGGACCACCGTCACGGGCCCCCGCCACATCCGCTTCTACGCGGGACGCCCGCTCGTCTCCGGCGGCCAGGCCGTCGGCACGCTCTGCCTCGTGGACACCGAGCCGCGCGAGCTCCGGCCCGCGCAGGAGAAGCTCCTCGACGAGATGGGCGCGTGGGTCGAGCGCGAGCTCCGCGACAGCGCCGACGAGGAGGTCGCCGGCGAGGTGCAGCGGCGCCTGCTGCCCGTCGACCGGCCGCTGTGGCCGGACTACGACCTGGCGGGGATCAGCATCCCGTCCCGCGGCGTCGGCGGCGACTTCTACGCGTGGGGCGAGGACGCGGACGGCCTGCACGTGACCGTGGCCGACGTCATGGGCAAGGGCGCGGGTGCGGCGATCCTCGCGAGCGCCGTCCGCTCCGGGTTCCAGGCGCACCGCGGGCCCGACGTCGAGGACACCGTCACCGCGGTGCAGGCGCAGCTCCAGCCCGACCTCGACGCGACCGAGACCTTCGCGACGTTCCTGCACTGCCGCATCGACGGATCCACGGGCCGCTTCGCCTACGCCGACGGCGGCCACGGCCTCACCGTGCTGCTCCGCGCCGACGGCACGCACGAGACGCTGCCGGCGCTCGGCCTGCCGCTCGGCGTCGTGCCGGACGCGACCTGGTCGGCGGGCCGCGGCGTGCTCCGCGCGGGCGACCGGCTCCTCACCTTCACCGACGGCGCGCTCGACCTCTTCGACGGATCGCTCGACAGCGTGGCGCCGCTCGTGGAGCTCGTGCGCTCGGCTACCGACGCCGCCGAGACCGTGCGCCGCATCGCCGACGCCACGGCCGAGGCCGCCGCGCGCGGCCTGCTCAGCGACGACGTGTCGGCGGTCTGCGTGCGGCACGCGGACTGATCCGCGGCACGGACGCCCAGGGGAGCGCGGCGGCCCGGGCGACCGGCGTCGCGCTCAGCCGGCGGCGGGATCCGCGGCGTCCGCGCTCGTCGTGCCCTCGTCGGCCGGCCGCGCGTACTCGGATCCGGAGCGCGTGCGGAGGAGCAGCCCCGCGTCCACGAGGTGGCGGCGGAGCAGCGCGTGGTCGTCGGTGAACGGCGCCAGCCGCTCCGTGAGGGCGCGCTCGTCGAGCACCTCGTCGGGCTCCAGGACGCGCGCGGCGACGTGGCGGAGCAGCGCGCCGAGGTCGGCGGGGCTCGCGGGCCACTGCGCGATGCGGCCGTCGCGGAGGAAGCGATCGACGCCCTGGGCGGGCGGCGTCGCGGGCTGCTGGGCGAGGATCGCGCGGAAGACGGAGTCGGGTGCGGTGGCGGTGCCGTCCGCGTCGAGCACGACGAGGCGCGACCCGACGAGGGACGCGCGGGCCTTCGCGCGCCGCGCGGGCGTGAGGGCGGCGAGGGCGTCGTCGAGGCCGGATCCGAGCACCACGCGCGCGTAGGCCGCCCGCAGATCGGCGTCGGCGAGCACGCCGGCGAGGCGGCGGGGGTCGATGCGGTCCATGGATCCAGCCTCGCATCCGCGACGGGGGGATGTCGCGCGCGCCGGATCGGAGCAGGGTGGAGGTGCGTCCCGATCGGGGCGTTCCGCAGACGAAGAGGAGAACGGCATGGCAGATCTCGGAGACAAGGCCAAGGGACTCATCGACAGCGACAAGGGCGAGAAGGCGACGGACGGGGCCATCGACAAGGGCCAGGACGCCGCCAGCAACGCGACCGGCGGCAAGTCCGACGGCGCCGCGGAGAAGGCCGGCGACGTCGCCGACCAGAAGCTCGGCCAGTAGTCCCGCACATCGAACCCGCACCGCCCGGTCCTCGTCACGAGGGCCGGGCGGTGCCGCGTCCGGCATCCGCGCCCCCGTCGGCCCGCGCGCCTTCCGTCCCGCGGGACCGCCCGGTACGGTCGGCGCATGACCGCCCTCCGACTCCTCGGCCGCGCCCTGATGCGGGTGCTCTACGTGCTCGGCAAGGCCCGCATGGCGGGCGACGGGCAGAACCCGGCGAACGGCGACCCGATGGGGTTCGACAAGCCCACCGAGTACCGCCCCTGACCCGCGCCCCCTCCCCGGCCTCCCCGCGGGACATCCCTCCCGGGGAGCTGTCAACCCCGTCCTGACCGATCCGGCACGCGCATACCGTCGAGGGGATGGCGGGGACGCCCAGGAGGAGAGGGAACATGCTGCGGATCGAGGAGCGCCTGGAGGTCGTCGCGCTCTCGGCGACGGAATGGCGGGTGTGCGACTCGCGCCTGCACGAGAACGACGCGCGGAGGCTCCGCGGCTACCTGCAGGCGCAGGGCGAGCGGGTCGAGCTGATGCGCATGCAGCCGGTCCCGGGGCTCTGCGACTGGTTCAGCTGCCTCGAGGACGCGCTGGCCGCGATCGAGGAGGAGCTCCCGGCGGAGGCCGGCGGGCGCGGAGGACGCGGCGGCGGACGAGCCGTCGGTCACGGCGGCGGGCGGGGCTGAGCCCCGCGGAGCACGTGCGACGGCCCCCGTCCTCACCAGGAGGACGGGGGCCGTCGCGGTCGTGCGGGACGGGCGTCAGCTCACGTCGGAGACGGCGGAGTTGATCGCCGTGGGGGCGTCGTACTCCTTGTCCTCGATCTTCTTGAGGGCGTCGAGCGCGTCGGAGTCGGCGCCCGACTCCTCCGCCTTCTTCACGATCGCGTCCTTGGACGCGGGGTAGTCGAGGCCGCTGAGGTGCTTCTGGAGCTCGATGGGGTTGATGGCCATGGTGATGTCCTCTCGTCGGTGATCAGGAGCGGTCGGCGCGGTCGCCCGCGCCTCCCTCGGATCGAGTCGACTCCTCGGCGGGCGCGTCGCCTAGGGGCGCTTCCTGGGGATCCGGCGACTCGTCGGCGAAGACCACGTCGAAGGCGTCCACGTCGCGGACGGGGATGGTGGTCGGCGCCTCCAGGTGCACGGCGCCGCTCGGCACGATGCCCGCGCCGCCGAAGCGCTCCATGACGCGCCACTGCGCGGCCACGTCCTCGCCGGAGTGGTGCTCGGGCAGGCGCTCCCAGAAGTCGAAGCCGCCGGTCTCCACGAGCGCGTCGCGGCGGTAGAGCACGCAGCCGCCGACCCACGCGATCCGGTAGGCGAGCCAGGTGTCGACCTCGAGGTCGAGGTCCGCGGCGATGTGCGCGAGGTTCGCGGCGTTGTGCAGCGGCCACCGGTCGAAGCCCGGGGTGCCGCGGCGGACGCGCTCCGGCTGCACGGCGTCGCCCCACGGCGTGAAGGCCGTGGCCTCGTGGGCGCGGCGGTCGTCGAGGTAGCTGAGGCCCTGCACGGCGGCGCCGACGAAGCCGATGCCGAGCGTCTCGAGCGCGTCGTGCATCCGGCGGAGCATGCCGGGCTCGAGCCACACGTCGTCGTCGAGGAAGAGCACGGCGTCGGCGGTCGCGCGCGCGAGGAGCGACGCGCGGTGCTCGGCGATCCCGCGGCGCGGCAGGTGCGAGACCACCTCGACCTCGCGGCCCTGCGCCCGGAGCACGCGCGCCATGCCCTGGACGCTCGGCGCGGTCTCCGCGAGGGAGCCGTCGGACTGGTCGCTCACGATCACGCGGAACGGCGGATCGTCCTGGCCGGCGAGGCCCGAGAGGGTGACCGCGAGCTCGGCCGTGCGGCCGGCGCTCGGGATCAGGACGTCGATCGCGGGCGCGTCCGGTGCCCGGCCCGCGCCCCACTCGCCGGACCAGCGGCGGCTCCGGCCCGCGGTCACCGGGGGGCTCCCGGCGCGGGCTCCGGATCCGTCTCGGACGCGGGGGCGTCGGCCGCGGGGCCGGCTGGGCCCGCGGCGGGCGCGGACGTCGCCGTGCCCGCGGGGCGGGTGAAGCCGGGATCGGGAGCCGAGGCGCGGATCCGGTCGACCATCGAGCTCGTGGACTGCGACGGCACGTAGCCGAGGATGCTCACCTCGCCGCCGTACGCGCGCACCACGTCGGTCTCGTCGAGCATCTCGGGCGTGTAGTCGCCGCCCTTCGCGTAGACGTCGGGCTGCACCGCCTCGAGCAACGGGATCGGGGTGTCGGTGTCGAACACGGTGATCACGTCGACGCAGGACAGCTCGGCGAGCACGCCCGCACGGTCCTCCGCGGTGTTCACCGGCCGATCGGATCCCTTCAGCCGCCGCACCGAGTCGTCGCTGTTGAGCGCCACCACGAGCACGTCGCCGAGGCGCTTGGCCTGGCGGAGGTAGGTGGTGTGGCCGCGGTGCAGCACGTCGAAGCAGCCGTTGGTGAAGACGATCCGGTGGCCCCTCTCGCGCTCGGCGGCCACGAGGTCGACGAGCTCGGCCTGGCTGACGGTGCGCGAGCGGGTCTCGCCGAGGTGGTCGGCGAGGGTCGCGGCGGAGCACACGGAGGTGCCGGGGAGGCGCACGACCACGTCGGCCGCGGCCTGCGCGAAGTCGGCGCTCACCGTGAGCGGGAGGCCCACGGCGCGGGCGAGCGTGAGGGCCGCGACGAACGTGTCGCCCGCGCCGGACGCCTGCTTCTCGGGCACCGGGTGCGCGCGCGTGCGGTACGGCTCGCCGGCGCCGAGCACCACGGTGCCGTCGCGGTCGAGCGTGACGACGGCGGTCGCGGATCCGGCCGCGGCGAGGATCGCGTCGCCGAGCGCGGCGACCACGGCGGCCCGGTCCTCGTCGCGCGCGAGCGGCCGGTCGACGAGGCGGCCGGCCTCGCCCGCGTTCGGGGTGATGAGGTCGGGGCGGAGCGGCGCCCAGATGGCGGGGTCGTGCGCGTCGACGACGGTGAGGGCGGGGCGGCGGTCGCGGGCGGCGAGCGACTCGAGCACCACGCCGTGCAGCGTGCCGGTGCCGTAGTCGGAGACGATCTCGGCGTCGACGCCGGCGGTGGCCTCGAGGGCGGCGCGGGCGAGGGCGCGCGCGTCGTCGCGATGGACGGATCCGCGGTGCACGTCGTCGACCCGCACGATCACCTGGTCGTCGCCCACGATGCGCGTCTTGGTGGTCGTGCGCAGGCGCGGCGAGTGCACGAGGCCGGTGACGTCGACGCCGGCGGCCACGAGCAGGTCACGCACGCGGTCGCCCGCGGCGTCCTGGCCGACGAGGCCGACCATCCGCACGGTGCCGCCGAGGCTCGCGAGGTTCACGGCCGTGTTCGCGGCGCCGCCGAGGGACTGGATCCGCTCGGTCACGTCCACGACGGGCGCCGGCGCCTCGCGGGTCATGCGGTCGCTGTGGCCGCGCCACCACTCGTCGAGGATGACGTCGCCGATGACCGTGACGGTCGGCCGGCGCTCGGCGAGGAGGCCGATGATCCCGCGCAGCTCGCTCGTCATCGCGCGTCGCCCGCGTCGGTGCTCACGGAGCCGGACGCGTCCTCGGCGGGGGTGACCGCGCCCGCGTCGAGCACGGGCAGGCCGAGGTGCACGACCGTCGTGGTGCTCATCTCGTCGAGGAGCTCGGGGCCGTAGCCGAAGCCGGATCCGCTGCGGCCGCGGGGCTGCGCGGCACCGCCGGGCGCGCCGCCGAACACGCCGTTGACCTTGATGGTGCCGACGGGCAGCTCGGCGGCGGCGCGCTGCGCGTGCTCCATCGACGCGGTGAGCACGCTCGCGGCGAGCCCGTAGCGGTCGGCGGACGCGCGCTCGAGCGCCTCGTCGAAGTCCTCGACGACGCGCACGGCGGCGACGGGACCGAACGTCTCGTGCGTCATGACGACCATGTCGTCGGTGCAGTCGACGAGCACGGTGGCGGGGTAGCGGGATCCGGGGCCGTCGGGCACGTGCCCGCCGACGAGCGCACGGGCGCCGTCGGTGAGGGCCTCCTGCACCTGCTCGTGCACGGCGGAGCGCATGCGCTCGTCGACCAGCGGGCCGAGGTCGCCGGACGAGTTCCAGCGCTCGGCCTCCGCGACCAGCGCGGCGGTGAAGCGGTCGGCGATGTCGCGGTGGACGTAGATCCGCTCGACCGAGGTGCAGATCTGGCCGGCGTTCGCGAAGGAGCCGAGGGCGGCCTGCGCGGCGGCCCACTCGGGGTCGACGCCCGCGTCGACGAGGAGCGGGTCGTTGCCGCCGTTCTCGCGGATCACGTGGGTGGGCGTCCCGGCGGCGCGGCGCGCGATGGCCTCGCCGGCCGCGGTGGATCCGACGTGCGCGACCACGCGCGTGTCCTCGTGCGCGACGAGCTGGTCGCCGACGTCGCCGCCGCCGACCACGGAGACGAGCACGCCCTCGGGGAGCGCCTCGGCGAGGATCCGGCCGAGCAGCTCGCCGAGGTGCGGGCAGCGCTCGCTCGGCTTGTGGATCACGGTGTTGCCCATGACGAGCGCCGCGCCGATGATGCCGGCCGCCACCGCCACCGGGTCGTTCCACGGGGTGAGCGCGACCGTGACGCCGCGCGGGCGCGGCACCGAGAAGTCGACGTTGGGGAGCGTGCCGAGGAGGGCCTTCCCGCGGTGGACGGGCCCGAGCTCGGAGTACTGCAGGAGCGTGTCGACGCCCGCGCCGACGCCGCCGAGCGCGTCGCCCATGGGCTTGCCCGTCTCGCGGACGTTGAGCTCGGCGAGCTCCTCCGCGTGCTCCGCGAGCGCGTGGGCGGCCCGGCGCACGGCCTGGCCGCGCTGGGCGGGCGGCGTCGCGGCCCAGGCGGCGGCCGCGGTGACCGAGCGGCGCACCGCGGCGTCGACCTCCTCGGGGCTCGACGCGTCGATCGCGCCGACCAGGGAGCCGTCGCGCGGATCCGTGATCCGCAGCGTGCCGGGACCGGCCTCGACCTCCTCGGGGTCGACAGGCAAGTCGATGTCGAGTGCGGTGTCCGTGGTCATCGGTCTCCTCGTGCGGGTCGGCGGCCCGCCCGGCGGGGCGCGGGCGGGCGGCGCTCGCGCGCCCACCCGGCCCGTACCCACTTCCCCGCCCGCTCACACGGACCCGGACGACGCGACCGCGAGGAGCCCCTACGACTCCAGGTGCCCGAGCTCCGGCTGCGCGAGGAACGCCACGACCGGATCCGCCGCTGCGCCCGTCTCGAACACGACGAGGTCGTTGCGGCCTGCGCGGAGCTGCGCGCCCGGCACGTAGAGCGTGTGCTGCGGCCCGCGGGTCCAGTAGCGGCCGAGCGCGAAGCCGTTGACGAAGGCGACGCCCTTGCCCCACGAGCGCGTGTCGAGGAAGAGGTCCGCGGGCTCCTCGACGTCGAAGGACGCGTGGGCGAGCACGGGTCCGTCGAGGAACGCGACGGGTGCGGCGGCGGGTGCCGCGGCGGCGCGGGTCGTCGCCTCGGCGGCCAGCGCGTCGAGGTCGAGCGGCCGGCTCTCCCAGCCGGTGAGCTCCATGCCGTCGAGCGTCGCCGGGCCGATGAGGCCCTTCGCCTCGCCGATGCGCACGCCGTAGTTGACCCGCCCCTGGTCCTCCACGAGCACCTCGAGGATCCGCCCGGGCGGCACGGCGATCGCGGTCTCGTGCTGGTCGCGCTGGATCACGCCGACGCGCACCCCGTCGACCGACACGATGGCCCGGTCGCGCACCTCGCCGAACGCCAGCACCCGCGTGCGGTCCGACGCGGGCAGCTCCACCCGGTGCAGCGCGAAGCCGCGGAACACGCCGAGCGCGTCCATCGACGGCACGGCGTCCGTCGCGCGGGACGGGCCCGCCGCCCCGTCCGCGACGAGCGCCGCGAGCGGCACGACCTGATCGAACGCCACCTGGAAGGCGGGCGCGTCCCCGCGTCGCGCGGGCACCTCGTCGGGCACGGATCGGTAGCGGGAGATCACCTCGCGGAAGGCGAGGTACTTCTCCGTCGGGGATCCCGTCTCGTCCAGCGGGGCGTCGTAGTCGTACGAGGTGACGTGCGACTGGTACGTGCCCTTGTGGTTGGCACCGTTCGTGAAGCCGAAGTTCGTGCCGCCGTGGAACATGTAGATGTTCACGGACGCGCCCGCGGCGAGCAGGGCGTCGAGCTCGGCGGCGGCGTCGGCCGCGGACGTCGTGTGGTGGTGCTCGCCCCAGTGGTCGAACCATCCGTCCCAGAACTCGCTGCACATGAGCGGCCCGGTCGGCTGGTGGCGGCGGAGCGTCGCGAGGCGCTCGGTGGCGCGCGAGCCGAAGGACCCGGTGCGGTGCAGCTCGTCGAGGCTGCCGCGGGAGAGCATGTCGTCGGTCGGCTGGTCGACGGTCGTCAGCGGAACGATGATCCCGGACTCCCGCGTGAGGTCCACGAGGTGGCGGAGGTACTCCGCGTCGTCGCCGTACGCGCCGTACTCGTTCTCGATCTGCACGAGGATCACGGGCCCGCCGTTGTCGATCTGCCGCGGCGCGACGATCTCGTACACGCGGCGGAGGAACTCGTCGACCGCCGCGAGGTACAGCGGCTCGCTGCGTCGGACGCCGACGGCCGGGTCCTCGAACAGCCAGCCGGGGAGGCCGCCGCCGTCCCACTCGGCGCAGATGTAGGGGCCGGGGCGCACGATCGCGTGCATGCCCTCGGCGTGGACCAGGTCGAGGAAGCGGCCGAGGTCGAGCCCGGCGGTCGTGTCGAACGCGCCGCGCTCGGGGGAGTGCGCGTTCCAGGCGACGTAGGTCTCGATGGTGTCGAGACCCATGAGGCGGGCCTTGCGGATCCGGTCGGCCCACTGGTCGGGGTGCACGCGGAAGTAGTGGAGCGCGCCCGCGATCACGCGGTGGGGGCGGCCGTCGAGCTCGAAGTCGTCGGCGCCGATGCGGAAGCGGGTGCTGGTGGCGGGGAGGCCGGGCATGGTCATGTCCTCGGGGGTCGCGGGGTGGCATGGGAGAGGGGAGGTGCGACTCGCGTCGCACCTCCCCTCGTCGATCACATCGTGCGGGCTACTTCACCTCGACGGAGAAGCCCTGCTGCTGGCCGTACTCGGCGGCCGCCTTGCCCCACGCCTCGAGGACGGGGTCGAGCGAGGTGCCGTTGGAGTACGCGGCCGAGGCCGAGTCGCTGAAGATGCTGTTCGTGTAGACCTGGAAGGGCAGGTACTGCCAGTCCGGGACGACGTTCTTCGAGGCCTCGCTGAGCACCTCGTTGATCTTCTGGCCGCCGAAGTACTCGGGGGTCTCGCCGAGGAACTCGGGGCTGTTCAGGTCCTCGGTGGTGGACGGGAAGCCGCCCGCGTCGAAGGAGATCTGGCGACCCTCGGCGTCGGCGGTCGTGAACTTGGCGAACTCCGCCGCGACGAGCTTGTTCTCGGACTGCTGCATGACGGCGATGGAGGATCCGCCGCTCTCCGCGGTCGCGGTGTCGCCGGCCGTGTACTGCGGCATGGGCGCGACGCGCCACTGGCCGGAGCCCTCGGCCGCCTGCGCGATGAGGTTGCCGGGCATCCAGGCGCCGGTGATCAGCGTGGCGATGGATCCGTCGCCGAGGCCGCGGAACCACTCGTCGGTCCAGCCGGGCGTCTGGGCGAGCGAGCCGCCCTCGACGAGCTGGTTCCACATGGCCGTGTACTTCTTGGCGCCCTCGTCCTGCATGTCGATGGTGACCTTGTCGCCGTCGACCTTGTAGGGCTGGCCGCCGGCCTGCCAGATCATGCTCGTGGTGAAGCCGGCGTCGCCGGAGTCGCTGGTGATGTACTGGTTCGGGTCGGCGGCGTGCATCGTCTCGGCGGCGGCCACGTACTCGTCCCACGTGGTGGGGACCGCGATGCCGTACTTGTCGAAGACGTCCTGGCGGTAGAACATCGCCATGGGGCCGGAGTCCTGCGGCAGCGCGTAGAGGGCGTCGCCCTCGGTGACGGCGTTCCAGGTGGACGCCGTGAACTGGTCCTCGAGGTCCGTGTAGCCGTAGCCCGAGAGGTCGGCGAGGGACTTGCCGAGCGCGAACTGCGGGATCGCGAAGTACTCGACCTGCGCCACGTCGGGAGCGCCCTTGCCCGCCTTGATGGCGTTCTGGAGCTTCGTGTACTGGTCGGCGCCGGTGCCGACGTTCTGCACGTCGACCGTGATCTTCGGGTGCTTGGCCTCGAAGGCCTCCGCGATCGGCTCGATGGCCGGGGCCCAGCCCCAGACGGTGATGGTCGACTCGGTGTCGAGGGCGGTGGTCAGCTCGTCCGCGGTGGCGGTGTCGGCGCTGGCGCCGCCGCCGGATCCGGAGGAGCAGGCCGCGAGGGAGCCCGCGAGGACGAGGCCGAGGCCGAGCGCGACGACGCGCTTCGCCCTGCGGGGGAACGAGAGGGACATGGTGGTGCCTTTCACTTCTTCGTGGTGGTGAGGGGAGGTGCTGCGGTGCAGGAGGACGTGCTGAGTGCGGGGACTACGCCTTGACGCCGCCGGCCGAGAGGCCGGACTGCCAGTAGCGCTGGAGGAAGAGGAACGCGATCACGATCGGGATGATCGCGAGGAACGAGCCCGTGATGACGAGGTTGTAGATCGGCTGGCCGCCCACGGTGGTGGACTGCGCGTTCCACTGGTTGAGGCCCACGGTGAGGGGGTACCAGGTGGAGTCGCTCAGCATGATCAGGGGCAGGAAGTAGTTGTTCCAGGTCGCGACGATCGAGAACAGCAGCACCGTGATGAGGCCGGGGCTGAGGAGCCGCAGGCTGATCGTGAAGAAGGTGCGGATCTCGCTCGAGCCGTCGATCCGGGCGGCCTCGAGGATCTCCTCGGGCACCGAGTCGACCGCGTAGGTCCAGATGAGGTACAGCCCGAACGGGCTGATGAGCGACGGCAGGATGATCGCCCACGGGGTGTTCGTGAGGCCCATCTGGCTGAAGAGCAGGAAGGTCGGCACCGCGAGGGCCGTGCCGGGGATCGCGACGGCGCCGAGCACCACCGCGAACACGATCCTCTTGCCCGGGAAGTCGAACTTCGCCAGGCCGTAGCCCGCGAGGGTGGCGAGCAGCGTCGCGCCGCCCGCTCCGACGACCACGTAGATCAGCGTGTTGCCGAGCCAGCGCACGAACTCGCCGTTGCCGTAGGTCAGCACGCCCTGGATGTTGTCCCACAGCGCGAAGTCGCCCGAGAACCAGAGGCCGAACGAGCTGAACAGCGCGTCCTGCGTCTTGGTCGAGTTGACCAGGAGCCAGAAGAGGGGGAGCACGGAGTAGATGAGCAGCAGCGACATCACGATGGTGAGCACGATGCTGCGGCGCTCGCGCGGGGCGCCGGCGCTCTTGCGGCGCTTCGGCGTCCTGTCCGCCGGGGCGTTCCGGGTGGGCGTGCCGGCGTCGGGCGCGGCGAGGGGGGTTCCGGTGAGGGTCGACACGGTCAGCTGTCCTTCCGGGTGCCGACGAGCTGCACCACGTAGGCGACCACCATCGTCAGGACGCCCATGATGATCGCGATGGCGGCGGAGTAGTTGAACTGCTGTCCCGCGAAGGACAGGTTGTACGCGTACATGTTCGGGGTGAAGTACGAGCTGATCGCGTTCGGCGCCAGCGTCTGCAGGATGTTCGGCTCGTTGAAGAGCTGGAAGCTGCCGATGATGGAGAAGATCACGCCGATGACGAGCGCGCCGCGGATGGCGGGGAGCTTGATGCCGGTGACGATGCGGAAGGGGCCCGCGCCGTCGAGCTCGGCGGCCTCGTAGAGGTCGGGCGAGATGACCCGGAGGGCCGCGTAGAACAGCAGCATGTTGTAGCCGACGAACTCCCACGTGACGATGTTGCCGATCGACGCGAGGATCCAGCTCTGCGAGAGGAGGTCCGGGAGGTCCCAGCCGGTGGCCTGCTCGATGTTGCCGACGAGGCCGAAGCGGTTGCCGTAGATGAAGCCCCACATGAGGGCCGCGACGACCGCGGGCACGGCGTAGGGCAGGAAGATCGAGATGCGGAAGAACGCCGTGAAGTGCAGGCGGGCCGAGTCGAGGGCCAGCGCCGCGAAGAGGGCGATGGCGAGCATGATCGGCACCTGCACGACGAGGAACAGGGCGACGCGGCCGAGCGCGTCCCAGAAGTTCGGGTCGTTGAGGGCCTGCGTGTAGTTCGCGATGCCGACGAACGAGTTGCCGCCGATCATCCGCTCCTGGAACAGGCTGAGGTAGATCGAGTAGCCGACGGGCGCGATGAGGACGACGAGGAAGACCACGAGGAACGGGGCGACGAAGCCCAGTCCGGTCCAGCGTCGCTTGTCGCGTCGCATCGGGGGACCGCTCGGGCGGGCCGCGTCGGGCGCCTTCGGCCGGGTGGCCGAGGTCGACATCGTCGTCATGTGCTTCCACTTCGTCGGGGGATCTCCGCGCTGCCGGGCCGTTTCGAAAGGCCGGTCACCCACCTCGGGAGGATTGGGTGTTTGCGCAAACATCTGTGATGCTCGCAACCATGACATCTCCACCGTCGGTCGTCAAGTCGGGTGGCCGCCGCACGCTCGGCGGCCGCACCGTGTCCATGGCGGACGTCGCCGCGCACGCCGGGGTGTCGGCGCAGACGGTCTCCCGGGTGTCCAACGGCGCCCAGAACGTGGAGGCCACGACCCGGCAGCGGGTGATGGACGCGATGGCGGAGCTCGGCTACCGGCCGAACAGCGCCGCCCGGGCCCTGAAGACCGGGCGCTTCCGCAGCATCGGCATCATCATGTTCACGCTCTCCACCCTCGGCAACATGAAGACGCTCGACGCGATCGTGACGGCCGCGTCCGGCGCCGGGTACACGATCACACTCATGCCGGTGCCGCATCCCACCGAGGGCGAGGTGGCCGGCGCGTTCAGCCGCCTGCAGGAGGAGGCGGTCGACGGGGTCGTCATCATCATCGAGGCGCACATGCTCGACCGGGCCGACGTGATCATCCCCGCCGGGCTGCCCGTCGTGATCATCGACTCCGACGCGGGCGACCCGTTCGTGGTCGTCGACACCGACCAGGAGCAGGGCACGCGCCTCGCCACGCAGCACCTGCTGGACCTCGGGCACACCGAGATCGTGCACGTCGCGGGGCCCTCCACCTCGTACTCGGCGGCCCGTCGCGCGGCCGAGTGGCGGCAGACGATGCTCGACGCGGGGCTCGCCCCCGAGGATCCGGCGCAGGGCGACTGGACCACGCGGTCCGGGTACCGCATCGGCCGGGAGCTCGGCCAGCGCGCGGACATCACCGGCATCGTCGCCGCGAACGACCAGATGGCCCTCGGGATCATGCACGCGCTGCACGAGCTCGGCCGCGACGTGCCGGGCGACATCAGCGTGGTCGGCTTCGACGACACCGAGGAGTCGAGCTCGTTCTGGCCGCCGCTCACCACCGTGCACCAGGACTTCACCGAGATCGGCCGCCGCTCCATGCAGGTGCTGCTGGAGATGCTCGAGGGGCGCGAGCCGTCGCACGACCGCATCGTGCCGACGCGCCTCGTGGTGCGCGAGAGCGCGGGGGCGCCGCGGGCCTGACCCGTGCTGTCGCGCCCGCGTTTCGACCGGGCCGCCGCGGGGAACGGGGAGGGGGACCCGCCCGCCCGACCAGGAGGCCATCCACGTGCCCGTCGTCGCCCCGCTCCACGAGACCTTCCCCGACGTCCGCTCCATCGCCGTGCTGCGCGGCGGCGGGCTCGGCGACCTGATCTTCGCGCTGCCGGCGATCGCGGCGCTCCGGGCGGCGTACCCGGGCGCGCGGATCACGCTGCTCGGCACGCCGCTGCACCGCGCGCTCCTCGCCGGTCGGCCGGGCGCGCCCGAGGACGTCGAGGTGCTGCCGGTCGCGCACGGCGTGCGGGACGTGCCGGGCACGGATCCCGACCCCGAGGAGATCGAGGCGTTCGCGGCCCGGATGCGGGAGCGCCGCTTCGACCTCGCGGTGCAGGTGCACGGCGGCGGCCGCAACTCGAACCCGTTCCTGCTGCGGCTCGGCGCGCGGCACACCGTGGGCACCGCGA
Organism: Clavibacter rahimiani; assembly: GCF_052654495.1. Classification (NCBI taxonomy): domain Bacteria; kingdom Bacillati; phylum Actinomycetota; class Actinomycetes; order Micrococcales; family Microbacteriaceae; genus Clavibacter; species Clavibacter rahimiani. Next base: position 2,929,150 of record NZ_CP199790.1, on the reverse strand, counting down.
CCGACGACGCCGAGCGGCTCGACCGCGTGATCCCGTACGTCTACTACCAGCACGAGGTGATGCGCGGGCTCGAGGTCGCGGGGCTCGCGGGCGCGCCCATCGCGGACCTGGAGCCGGTGGTCGAGGTCACCGACGCGGAGCGGGACGCTGCCGCGGCGCACGTGAGGGACGCGCCCGGCGGGCTCGTCGTGATCCACCCGGGTGCCACGGACAGCCGCCGCCGCTGGCCCGTCGAGTCGTTCGCCGAGGTCGCGCGCCGGGCCGCCGCGGACGACGCCCAGGTGGTCGTCGTGGGCGACGCCTCGGACGCAGCCGACGCGGACCGCATCGTCTCGCTCGCGCGGGACGGGCTCCCGGCGGAGCAGGCGGGGCGCGTGACCTCGCTCGCCGACGCCCTCACGCTCGGCGAGCTCGCCGGCCTGTTCACGCACGCGGACGTCGTGCTCGGCAACGACAGCGGACCCCGCCACCTGGCGCAGGCCGTCGGCGCGCGCACGGTGGGCGTGTTCTGGTTCGGCAACGTGATCAACGCGGCGCCCGTCGGCCGCACCCGCCACCGGATCCACATGGGCTGGACCACGACCTGCCCCGTCTGCGGCGTCGACGTGACCCAGGTCGGCTGGACCGCTGAGCGCTGCGAGCACGACCCGTCGTTCGTCGCCACGGTGCGGGTGGACGACGTGCACGCGGACGTGGAGCAGCTGCGGCGGGCGTCGCTCGGGGAGCGCGTGACGGCGTAGGCGGCGGCGGCGCGGCGCTGGGCTCAGGACGCGAGGCTCGCGCTCAGCGGCCCGCCGGGTCGAGCGCCTCCGTCGCGTGCGGGGTCGTCGCGATCGCCGCGTTCCGCAGCGACTCCGTGCCCGCGTCGAGGTAGCCGTACGTCTTCTCGTGCGCCGCGAACTCGGCGGCGCGCTCGGCCCTGTCGCGGATGGCGGACCAGGCGCGCGAGTCGGGGTCGTCGTTCCAGGGCGAGTGCAGCACGGGCGCATGGCCGGTGACCGGCAGGAGTCCGCGCGCCGGGTCGCCGTCGACGGAGATCACGGTGGCGCCGAAGCCGGGCGCGCGCGGATCCTGCCGGGAGAGCCGGCCCCACACGGCCTCGTCGTCGTCCACCGCCTCGCCCGCGTAGACGTGGCGGGCGTGCAGGTCGCGGGCGTCGTCGATGGAGTCCTCGACGCCCGCCGAGCCGAGCATGACGAAGGAGTAGACGCCGAGGTCGCGGGCGGCGAGGGCGTCGGCGGCCATGGTGGATCCGTACGAGTGGGCGATGACGCTCACCGACGCGAGGTCGCCGCCGGCCCGCGCCGCGTGGAGCCCCGCGATCTCGCTGGCGAGGAGGGGCGCGCCGCGCTCCGCGTGGTCGCCGAGGGTCGCGTCGACGCCGGGCGGCGGCGTGCGGTAGCCGATCCACGCGACCACGGCGTGCGCGGCCGGGGCGCCCACGGTCGCCTGCGCGTCGAAGACGTTCTGCGCGGTCTCCGTCCAGAGCTGCATGTCGTCGGTGTAGGTGCCCATGCCCGGCACGGTGAAGGTCACCTGGCGCGCGGTGTCGAGGTCGCCCACGGCGATGGCGGCGAGCGGCGGATCCCGGTGGGTGAGCGACACGAGCGCCCGCGGGGGCGGGGTCCCGCCGCCCGCGGGGGCCTTCGGGTGCAGCGCGTCGTGGATCGCGGTGAGCGCGGCGAGGCGGTTCCGCGCGTCGACGTCGTCGGCGCGGGCGGCGACGGCGGCCCGCTCCGTGCGCATCTCCGCGCGCAGCTGGCGCCGGTTGGCCGCGTCGCGCGACGCGTAGTCGACCCCGTCCAGGTCGCCGATGAGCTCCGGGGAGCTCCGGATCAGGGCGCGCTGCTGCCTCCGGTCCTTCGCCGCCCACCACCGGACGACGCGCTCGGGCGAGGCGTCCATCACCTGCAGCGCGAGCGCGGGGTGCGCTTCGATCATGCGCTGGGCCTGCGAGGAGGTGAGGGCGGCGTAGCGGTCGAGCTGGGCGAAGCCGGCCTCGACGCCGGATCCGGGCGGGGCCGGGAGGATCACGAGGCCCACGAGCACGGCGGCGAGGGCCAGCGCGGTCTCGCGTCGCCGGTGGGCTCGGGTCACCACCGCCTCCTCGTGCCGCGCGCCGCCGTCGGGTCGGGGCTGCGCTGATCAGAGCGTAGGGGCCGGCTGCCGCGCGCCCGCCGTGCGCGGGCTGGGCGCGCGCCGGGTGGCGGCCATGCGGATCCGGTGACCGGCGGGGGCGCTGCCCGCGGAGGCCGCGGGCGACGGATCAGCGGCGGCGCAGGGCCAGCGCGTCGCGGAGGGCGGCGGCGGAGGCGGCCGTGCTGTCGATCCGCCAGTCCTGCTCCTTCTGGAAGTCGAACCAGACGAACCCGATCACGTCGGGCTGCGCGTGCAGGTAGGCGACGAGGTCGCGCGTCCACGCGGCCTTCGAGCCGCCGACCTCGCTCGAGGCCACCTCGGCGATGAGGAGCGGCTTGCCGGGCGCGAGGGCGCGGAGCCGGTCGAGGCCGGGGCCGAAGAGCGCGGCCGGCTCCGTCCAGCGCTGGCCGGGGGCGGCGGATCCCCAGTTGTAGCCGTCGAGCGCGACGACGTCGACGTACTCGGCGCCGGGGTAGAGCGAGGCCAGGTCGGTGGATCCCGGGTAGGGCACGTTCGGGCTCCACACCCACCGCACGTTGGTCGCCCCCTGCGCGACCACGAGGTCGTGCACGTGCTTCCACGCCGCGGCGGCGGATCCGGGCGCGTTGCCGTTCACGCCGTCGGACCACGGGTACCAGTTGCCGTTCATCTCGTGGGCGAAGCGGAGCTGGACGGGCTTGCCGTAGCGCGCGAGGTCGGCGCCCCAGGAGCGGATGTAGGCGTCGTGGTCGCCCGCGAGGATGCGCGCGTTCGCGTAGGCGGGCTGGGTCGCTCCCGCACCGCCCTTCCAGGGCTCCCACGTGACGAGGGCCTCGGCGCCGCGCGCGGCGACGCTGGCGATGCCCGCGATCGGGGCCGGGTGGGTGAAGTCGACGTGGTTCATCACGATGGACGGGCTCTCGCCGAGGAGGGCGGACGCCTCGTCGAGCTCGGCGTTCGCGGCCAGGCCGCCCGGGGTGGAGAGGCCGAGGCGGAGGCGCGCGGAGCTGATCCCGGGGCCGGCGGCCGGTGGCGCGACGGGGGCCGCGGTCGGAGCGGGGGCGGGCGTCGGGGTCGGCGCGGGAGCCGGGGTGCGGGATCCGGTGCCGGGGGCCGGCGACGGCGTGGGGAAGGGCTTCGGGGTCGGCGACGGGGACGGCTTCGGCGTGGGTGAGGGGGTCGGCGCGGCCTTCGTCACGGTGAACGAGGCGTATGCCTTCTTCGTGCCCACGGACGCGGTGATGCGGATGGTCGAGAGGGAGCCCTTGGGGATCACGATCCTCGAGGTGAACGCGCCGGTCGCGGTGGTCGTGAACCGGGCGGACGCGCTGCCGGCGGTGAGGGTGCCCGCCTTGCGGACGGCGAACCCGGATCCCGTCACGGCGACGCTCGTGCCGACGGTGCCCGAGGGGACCGACAGGACGATGGCGGGGACCGGTGCGGGGAGGGCCGTCGTGCGCGCGGTCGCGGCGACGGCGGGTGCGGCCAGCACGACGGCGGAGACCACGACCGCGGGGGCGATGACGGTCGCGACCACGCGGGTGGCGACGGGCGTGATCACGCTGGCGACGACGTCGGTGCTTCGGCGGCGGGGCATGGCGGATCGGCGTCCTCTCGAGGGGTTCATGCGAATGTATTCGAGAAGGGCCCCGAGCGATAGGGGCAGTCGCGCGACGGACGCGCAGTCATCCGCCCGGCCGGTCTCCCGACCGTCGCCGTCGCCGGCGGCCCCGCGCGAGCCGCTCATCGGCGCCGCAGCGCGAGGGCGTCGCGGAGCGCGTCGGCGGAGGACGCGGAGCTGGCGATGCGCCAGTCGGCCTCCTTGTCCATGTCGAACCAGACCAGCGCGGTCACGTCGGGCTGCGCCTGGAGGTAGGCGACGAGGTCGCGGTTCCACGCGGCCTTGGATCCGCCGACCTCGGACGACGCGGTCTCGGCGATCACCACGGGCTTGCCGGGCGCGACGCCGCGCAGGCGCGCGAGGCCGGGGGCGAACAGGTCGGCCGGGGCCGTCCACCCGTGCCCGGCGATGCCGGTGCCCCAGTTGTAGCCGTCGAGCCCGACGACGTCGACGTAGGCGTCGCCCGGGTAGAGGCCCGCCAGGTCGGTGGATCCGTAGTACGGCACGTTCGGCGTCCACACCCAGCGCACGTTCGTCGCGCCCTGCGCGACGACGACGTCGTGGACGTGCCGCCAGGCCGCGGCGTACGAGCCCGGCGCGTTGCCGTTCGCGCCCTCGGCCCACGGGTACCAGTTCCCGTTCATCTCGTGCGCGTAGCGGAGGAGGACGGGGCCGCCCCAGCTGGCGAGGGCCGTGCCCCAGTCGCGCAGGTACGCGTCGTGGTCGCCCGCGGCGATGCTCGCGTTCGTGAAGGCCGGCTGGCCGACGCCCGCGCCGGCCCGCCACGGCTCCCAGGTGAGGAGCGACTCGGCGCCGCGCGCGGCCACGGCGTCGAGGGCCGCGAGGGGCGGGGCCTGGGTGAAGTCGGCGTAGGAGAGCACGATGCTCGGGCTCTCGCCGACCTGCGCGGCGACCCGGTCGAGCTCGGCGCTCGCCGTGGGCCCGCCGGGGGTCGCGACGCCGAAGCGGAGGCGGGCGTCGGAGGTCGGGGGCGTCCCGGTCGTGTCGGTCGTGCCGGTGGCCTCGGCCGCGCTCGCCGGTGCGGCGGCGCCGAGGAGACCGGCGGTGAGGGCGAGTCCCAGGAGGAGGGTCGTCGCGGAGCGGAGGGGATGGGGGTCGTGCTGCATGTGATCCAGTTCCTGCGGATGCCCGCTAGGTCCGAGGCTAGGCGCTGGGCTCGTCCCGGGACGGCGGAAGTCCGCTCAGGCCCGGACGGTCAGGGGATGGTCGGGTCGGTCGGCGACGCCGGGACGCGCGCCGGGCGCTCATCGCCGGGGTCCCGCGCGAAGGCGATCGCCTCCTCGATGAACCCGACCACGATGTCGAGCTCGGCCGCGTCGCGCGGCCCGTAGACGAGGAACTCGGTGCCGAAGTCCTCGTACTGGTGGGGCGTCGCCCAGCCGAGCGCGGTCAGCTCGGCGCCCCGCGCGACGGGCAGGCAGAGGTGCACGGACGTGTCGTCGACGCCGTGGAGGTGCACGGGCTCGACGCGGCCCTCGGGCGCGAGCGAGGTCCACGGCACGATCGGCGCCTCGAGGTCCCGCAGGAACAGGCCGCGCGAGGAGGCGGGCGACACCTGGCTGTGGCTCTCGTAGACGCCCGGCAGCGCGAAGGCCCGCGCGACGAGGCGGCCCCACAGCTCGGGCGTCGCGCGGTCGCTGAGCTGCCGCTGCGGACCCTCGTCGGAGAGGGTCGGGCGGGGGCCGGGGCGGGATGTGGAGGGCACCCGCCGAACGTATCGTGCGATCGCTACCGTGCCGGGATCCCCCGATCCGACCCCGGAGCCCGATGAGCTACGACGAGTACGAGCACGCCTTCGACGGGCCGGTGCGTCCGGTCCGGCCGCGCACGCGGCGGAGACCGTTTGACCGGGTCGCCGCCGTCCTCCTCCTCGGCGTCGAGGGACTGGTCGCGTGCTAGTGATCATGATCTAGGAATGGAGTTGCGTCCTGCTTTCGACAATGCCTGCAAGGAGTGCGCGGGCGTATGGCTACACGGTACTTTGGCTCGTGGTGGCGCTCGTCGTCGCCTTGATCGCCTACATCAGTAACCTCGCGGTCAGTGGGCTCTTCGGTGTCTGCGGTTATCAGAACCCCAGATGCGACTACGGATTAGTGGACTTCGCGTACAGATTCGGGGCTTACGGAATGACGTCGGTCGCCGTGCTCACGACGGTCGTGACTCTTGTGTCCATCGCTGCTCGTCGGCCGATGAGGAGGATTCCTCTCGCGGGCATCGGCCTCACCTGCGCGGTGGCTGCAGCTGCATTCGTGATGACGCTCATATCCATCGGTTGACCGTCGACTCGAGACGAGCCCGGCACCCGCGCGATGCGGGGCCGGGCTCGTGTCATGCGCGGAGGGCGCGGATCAGCCGTGGATCAGGGCCAGCTGTCCTCGAGCTCGTGGGTGATGACGAGCTCGCGGATCTCGCAGCCGCGGGGCTGGCCGAGGATGAACATCACCGAGTCGGCGACGGCGGCGGGGTCGTTGAGGTTCGCGTCGGAGCCGGGCTTGTACTTCGGGTCGCGGTCGTCGAAGAAGTGCGTCTTCATGCCGGAGGGGATCAGCGTGGTCACGCCGACCTCGCCCTTCGTCTCGGCGGCCAGCGCGCGGGTGAAGCCGAGGACGCCGAACTTGGAGGCGCAGTAGGCGGTGGCGTCCGAGACGGCCTTGATCGCGAGCGACGACGCGACGGTGACGACGCGGCCGTGCGACTCGGTGAGGAACGGCAGCGCCGCGCGGACGACGGCGACCGTGCCCATGAGGTTCACGCCGATGACCTTCTCCCACTCGGTGGGGGCGACGTCGACGAGGCGGCCGCAGCGGTCGATGCCGGCCGCGGTGACGACGGCGTCGAGGCCGCCGTGCTTCTGCGCGATCTCGGTGACGAGCGCCTCGGTGGCGCGGGTGTCGGAGACGTCGATGCGGTGCGCCTCCATGCCGGTGACGCTCGAGGTGTCGAGGTCGAGCACGATGGGCTCGCCGCCGGCCGCGAGGACCGCCTGCGCGACGGCCGCGCCGAGGCCCGACGCGCCGCCGGTGATGAGGACGCGGCCGGTGCTGGGCCGGCCGGTCGCCGCGGGGGCGGGGGCGGTCTGGGGGGAGTCGGTCATGGGTGTTCCTCTCGTGGTGCGGATCCCGCGCCGGTCGAGCGGCGCGGGTGGTGCGGTAGGTGGGGATCGAGGGCCGTGGGGCCGGCTCAGCCGACGCGGGCGAGCGCGCCCGCGAGCTTCGTGGTCGACCGGCCCGGGTGGTACGGGACGGTCACGGCCTGGCCGCCCCACTCGGCGATGACCGCCGACTCGGGGAGGTCCTCGGCGCGGTAGTCGCCGCCCTTGACCCAGAGGTCGGGCTTGATGGAGCGGAGCGCCTCCTCGGGGGTGTCCTCGGAGAAGAGCACCACCGCGTCCACGACGCCGAGCGACATGAGCAGGTCCACGCGGTCCTCCTCGGTCATGATCGGCCGCTCGGGTCCCTTGAGGCGGCGGACGGAGTCGTCCGAGTTGAGGAGGACGACGAGGCAGTCGCCGAGCGCGCGGGCCGCCGCGAGGGTGCGGGCGTGGCCGGCGTGGACGAGGTCGAAGCAGCCGCCCGTCGCGACGACGGTGCCGCCGGCGGCGCGGGTGGCGCGGACCACCTGGAGGGCGCTCGCCGCGTGGCCGCCGATGGGGCGCGCGGCGGGCGGGCCGACGAGGGTGGCCACGCCGCCCGCGTCCACGTACTCGGCGGCGGAGGCGACGGCGTCGCGCACGGCGTCCTCGACGGTGGATCCGCCGGCCAGCGCCGCGAGGGCGGTGGCGGCGAGGCGGTCGCCGGCGCCGCACGGGTCGCCGGTGGCGACGAGCGGGGCGGGGACGACGACGGGCATGGACGTGGATCCGTCGGCGCCCGCCGACACGAGGAGCGCGCCGCGCTCGCTCATGGTGACGGCGACCGTCCGCACGCCCCAGCGCTCGCGGAGGAGGCGGGCGGCGTCGGCGGCCGCGGAGACGTCGCGGCCGGCGAGCCCGGAGAACGCGCGCGCCTCGGCGAGGTTCGGGGTGGCGAGCGCGGTGTTCGGGACGGGCGGCTCGCCCGCGGGGTGCGGATCCCAGACCAGCGGCACGACCGCGGCGCGCGCGTCGAGGGCCTGGCGGAGGCGGAGATCGCGGGTGACGCCGCGGCCGTAGTCGGCGACGACGATGGCGTCGGCCGAGGCGATCGCGTCGAGCATCTCGTCGGTCGCGGCCGGGGTTGGCGGCGGCGCGCAGCCCTCGTCGATGCGGGCGATGGCGTGGCCGTCGGCGCGGACGCGGGTCTTCACGGGCGTGGGCGCGCCGGACGGGCCGGCGACGACGTCGATCCGGTCGAGGCACGCGCGGAGCGTCTCCGAGTGGCGGTCGTCGGAGAGCACGGTGACGAGGCGCACGTCGTGGCCGTCGCGCGCGAGCATGGTCGCGACGAGGCCGGCGCCGCCCGCACGCGGGAGCGACTCCTCGACCTCGATGACGGGCACGGGCGCGTCGGGGCTGAGGCGGTGGGCGGCCCCGGTCATGTCGACGTCGAGGAGGACGTCGCCGACCACGACGATCCTCATGCCGACACCTCCGCGGGCTCGGCGGTGGCCGCCGCGGACCCCGGCGACGCGGGCGCGGCGTCCGCGGTGGCGGAGGCGACGGCCGCGGCCCGGTCGTTGGCCTTCAGGCGGCTCTCGAACGAGCGGCAGATCGCGTGCACGGCGACGAGCTGCGCCTCCTGCACGTTGGCCGACGGGCCGTCGAGCGCGATGTGGTCGTCGCACGCCTCCACGAGCGGGTTGGGGCCGGGGCCCGTCATCGCCCACGTGGTGGCGCCGGCGGCGCGCGCGGCGGCCGCGGCCTTCAGGAGGTTGACGCTCCGGCCGCTGGTGGAGAGGAGCACGACGATGTCGCCGGAGCGCGCGTGCGCGTGCACCTGGCGGGCGAAGACCTCCTCGAAGCCGTAGTCGTTGCCGATCGCGGTCACGGCGGACGACTCGGAGTGCAGCGCGATCGCGGAGAACGGGCGGCGGTCGCCGTCGAAGCGGCCCACCAGCTCGCTCGTGAGGTGCTGGGCCTCGGCCGCGGATCCGCCGTTGCCGGCTGCGAGCAGGCGCGCGCCGTGGCTCATCCGGTCGGCCATCTCGCTGCCCCACGCGGTGAGGCGCGGCGCGTGCGTGCGGAGGGCGTCGAGGACCGGGCCGAGCGCGTCGAGGTGCGCGTCGACCACGGTCGGGTCGGCGGGGAGGTCGTCGAGGGCGGCGTCCTGGATCGCGGACCGGTACGCCTCGGCGGTGCGGGCGGCGACGGTCGCCCACGAGTAGCCGTGCTCCATGCGGTCGCGGCCGGCGCGGCCGAGGCGGCGGCGGCGGGCGGGATCCGCGTGCAGCGCCTCGAGGGCGTCCGCGATGGCGGCGGGGTCGCGCGGCGGCACGAGGATCCCCGTCACGCCGTCGACCACGCTGTCGGTGAGCCCGCCCACGGCGGAGGCGACCACGGGCACGCCCGAGGCCATCGCCTCGAGCGGCACGATGCCGAACGGCTCGTACCAGGGCGCGCACACGACGACGTCGGCGGTGCGCATCACGGCGGGCATGTCGGCCTGGGAGACGCGGCCGTGCAGGCGCACGCGGTCGGCGACCCCGGCGGCGCGGGCGGCGTCCATCAGGCGGCGGGCCTCGGTGTCCTCGCCCGCGCTCTCGGCGTCACCGGATCCGCCGACGATCACGAGCTCGATGTCGCGGCGGCCGCGGCGGTCGAGGATCGCGAGGGCCTCGATCGCGAGGTCGACGCCCTTGCGGGGCACCAGGCGGCCGATGACCATGACGCGCATGAGGCCGGAGGCGTCGTCGTCGGCGCGTGGGGCGCCGCCGTCGAGGGGCACCGTGCCGTCGACGGGCATGAAGTGCTCGATGTCGACGCCGCACGGGATCACCGTGATGCGGGCCGCGTCGACGCCCGCGCGCACGAGCTCGGCGGCCTCGTCGGAGCAGGTCGCGATGACCGCGTCGGCGCGGCGGCCGACGCCGGGCTCGAGGGCGGCGCGCTCGGCGGGGCTCGTGTCCTCGGCGCCGAGGTGGCGGCGCTTCACGGATCCGAGCGCGTGGAAGGTGTGCAGCACGGGCGGGGCCGCGGCGGCGCCGACCGGGGAGGAGGCGAGGCGCGCGGCGGCGTCGAGGGCCGCGATGCCGGACATCCAGAAGTGGCTGTGCACGACGTCGGGCCGGTTCGTGCGCCAGTCGGCGAGGAGGCCGTCGGCGAGCTCGCCCATGTGCGGCAGGAGGTCGTCCTTGGGGACGGCCCGCGCGGGTCCGGCGTCGAGGTGCACGACCTCCACGCCCGGCGCGAAGGCGACGCGGGCGGGCAGCTCCGGGTCGTCGCGGCGCGTGTAGACGGTGACGGTGTGGCCCTCGTCCGCGAGCGCCGCGGACAGCGCCGCGACGTGCACGTTCTGGCCGCCGGCGTCGACCCCGCCGATGGTCGCCAGGGGGCTGGCGTGCTCGGAGATCATCGCGATCCTCATCGTGTCGTCCTCTCGTCGAGCGGGTGGTGCGTGGGGAGCGTGGGGGCCGGGGAGAGCGGGGGCCCGGACCGGCCGGCCCCGCGGCGGGCGCGACGCCCGGCCGCGGCGTCCACCGCGTCCTGCAGCACGGCGTCCATGTCGCGCAGGAACCGGCCGAGGGAGTAGCGGGCGAGCGCGGCCTCGCGGGCGACGCGGCCGCGGCGGGCGGCCTCGTCGGGGTCCTCGGCGAGCAGCCGCGCGACGCGCACGAGGTCGGCCGGGTCGGCGGAGATCGCGCCGGCGTCCGGCGGCACCGCGCGGGAGGCCTCGGTCGCGTCGAGCACCAGCACGGGCATCGCCATGTGCATCGCCTCGAGGAGCGACAGGCCGAGCGAGGTCCAGCGGTGCGGGTGGATGTACGCCCGCAGTCGCGCGAGCTCCGGGTGCATGCGCGCCGTCGGCAGGTCGCCGCGCGGCGCGATCCGGTCGCCGAGCTCGGGGAAGGCGCCCGGCAGCAGGTCGGTGCCCATGCCGAACACCTCGACGGGCGCGACGTCGGCGAACGCGGGCAGCAGGTCCGTGCCGGTGATGCGGCCGCGGCGCACGGGCTCGTTGATCACGGCGCCGAAGGAGGCGACCTCGCCCGTGTAGAGCGCGCCGGGGTCGGGCACGCCGTGCTCGACCACGGTGGTGGGCGCGGATCCGGTGTCCCACATGAGCGCGTTGAAGCGCGTGACGTGGATCACGGGGATGTCGGTGCGGTCCGCGAGCGGGTGCACGGTCTCGGTCGGGGCGCCGCGCGGCGTGTTGTGCTCGAGGAAGACGGCGGCCACGTCCGTGCCGAGGCGGCGGCCGAGGAGGCGCTCGGCCTCGTCGATCTCGGCCACGCGCTGGAGGAGCACCAGGTCGACGCCCGTCTCGTGCAGGAGCGCGGGATCCACCTCGCGGGCGGTCGCGGGCCAGTCGCGTCCGCCGCGGCCGAGGCCCCAGGCGTCGCGGGCGGGCGTGGTGGGGAACAGGATCTCGTGCGATCCGAGGACGAACGAGTCGGTCCAGCCGCCGTGGACGTGCCACATCAGGATCCTCATGCGGGCACCTCCGCGGTCGGGCGCGAGGCCGTGCCGCCGGTGCCGCCCGTGGTGGCGAGCAGGCGCTCGACCGCGTCGGCGACCTCCGCGGGGGAGACGCCCGCGAGGCACGGGTGGCCGGGGATCGGGCAGTCGCGCGCGCGGCTGAGCTTGCAGGGCGCGTCCTGGTCGCCGAGGAGGATCACGGGCACGCGGTACGGCGCCCAGCGGATCGGCGGGACGACGGGCGAGAACAGGCTGACGACCGGGAGGCCGGTCGCGGCGGCGAGGTGCGCGGGTCCGGTGTTGCCGCTGACGAGCACGGCCGCGCGGCGCATGAGCGCGCCGAGCCCGGCGAGGTCGGTGCGGCCGCCGAGGTCGAGGGCGGCGGATCCGGCGACGTGCGCCGTGAGGTCCCGCTCGTCCGGGCCGCCGGTGACGACCACGGGGATGCCTCGCTCGACGAGGAGCGCGACGGCGTCGCGGTGCTGGTCGGCCGGGTAGGAGCGCGCGCCGACCGCGGCGCCCGGGTGCACGAGCGCGAAGGGGCCGTCGGGGAGGAGCGCGGCGACGTCGTCGGGGAGCGCGGCCTCCGTGACGGCCAGGCGGCCGTCGTCGTCGGCGGGGAGCGCGTGGCCGGCCGCCGCGGCGATGGCGAGGGCGCGCTCGGGCTCCGGCTGGTCCTCGTCGAGGTCCTCGCCGGGCTTGAGGCGCACGTCGAGCAGGGAGCCGGCGTAGTCGACGCTCGCGCCCGTGATCCGCCGCACCCCCGCGAGCCGCAGCAGCAGCGCGAGCGGGAGGGGCGACTGGTGGAAGGAGGTGAGGATGACGGCCTCGTCGGGCGCGACCTCGGCGAGGATCGCGTGCAGGGCGTCGACGGACGCGGCGTCGGCGTCGGGCGCGGGGGAGGAGATCCACGGCGCGTCCCACACGTGGACCGCGGAGACGCCGGGCAGCAGCCGGCCGGCGGACGCACCGCGGGGGCCGCAGAGCAGGTGGACCTCGACGCGCGGGTCGGCGGCGACGGCGCGCACCGCGGGTCCGGAGATCAGCACGTCGCCGACCGAGTCGAGCCGGGCGACGAGCACGCGGCGGGGTGCCTCGTCGGGGAGGAGCAGGTGCACGGCGTCGAGGATCGTCGGGGCGACGAGCTCCGCCTCGGCCACCTCCTCCTCGCGCGTGACGGGCGTGGGCACGAGCACGCCGCGCGCGCCCGCGTTCCGGGCCGCGCCCATGTCGGCCGCGATGTCGCCCACGACCGCGACGTCGGACGGGTCGACGCCCCACGTCCGGCAGGCCTCGAGGACCATGCCGGGGGCGGGCTTGCGGCAGTCGCAGCCGTCGTCGGATCCGTGCGGGCACAGCAGCACGAGGTCGAACGCGCCGAGCAGCTCCTGCACGCGCGCGTTGACGGCGTCGGCCTGCGCGCGGGTGATGAGGCCGCGCGCGATGCCGGACTGGTTGGTCACCATGCCGATGCGCAGGCCCGCGGCGCGCACGGCGTCGACGGCCTCGCGGGCGCCGGGCATGAGCTCGACGAGGGCGGGATCCCCGTTGTACGGGACGTCGACGACGAGCGTCCCGTCCCGGTCGAACAGGACGGCCTGGAGGTCGTTCCCGGGCGAGCGCATGACGGGCACGTACCCGACTGCTCCTCCTCCCAAACGCGGCCGCGAGCACTTCTCCTCCTCCCGTCACACTTCTCCGCGAGTCGAGGAGCAGCGCCCCCGCGCGGGGAGCAGCAGCGCCCTCGGGCGGGGGCGTGCGGACGGGGGCGCTGCGATCGGGGGCGCGGGCGGGCGGGGCCGGCGTCAGCGCGCGGCGACCTCCGTGATCCACCGCGACCGCGCCAGCAGCATCGGCATGAGCGGCGCGACCAGCAGCGCCCCGAGCCCGCCGACGGCCATGTCGCCGATGGTGTCGGCGTACCCGGTGAGGATCTCCGGGTCGAGCCACGCCTGCCCCGCCCACTCGCCGAGCTCCCACAGCGCCGAGAGCGCGAGGCCCACCGTGAGGCTCAGGAACCCGAGCGGCAGCGGCCGGCGGTCGACCACGACGCCGGCGCGGTCGGCCAGCAGGATCACGAGCGCGGCGAGCGCGGCCGTCGTGACGAGGTGCGCGGGGATGTCCCACCACGGCAGCATCTCGTAGAGGTCGAGCCGGTTGCTCGCGGCGGAGACGAGGGTCGTGATCCCGATGGCGAGATCCAGCCCCGGCCGCGCCCCGAGGGACCGCGGCGCCACGAGCCCGAGCAGCGCGAGCGCGAACATCGCGGAGGTGACGCCCGTCCACGCGAACACGGAGAAGAGGAACGTGAGCAGCCCGATCACGCGCACGGCGTCGGCGAGGATCGCCGTGATCCCCTGCGGCGGCACCAGGAAGGTGCGGCCGGCGGCGTCGGCGAAGGCCGCGACGTCCTCGGGCGGGGCGGGCTCGTCGGGCGGGTTCGCGGCGGCGGGATCCGTCAGCACCGCACCACCGCCTGCAGCGCCTCGTGGTCGCTCGGCGCGCGGCCTGCGACGCGCGTGGTGTTGATGCCGACGCGCGCGACCTCGATGTCGGGCGTGACGAGCATCCAGTCGATGCGGCGGGTCGTGCGCTTCGGGGCCTTGTAGTTCGACCACGTGCCCCACTCGGGTGTGAGGCGCTCGCGGGCGCCGTCCCACGCGTCGACGAGCGCGCCCGACTCCACGAGCAGCCGGTGCGGCTCGGTGTCGACGCCCGCGTTGGTGTCGCCCGCCACGATCGTGGGCACCTGCACCTCGGCGACGATCTCGAGCATCATCCGCGCGCTCGCCTCACGTGAGCGGCGGGAGAGGTGGTCGAAGTGCGTGTTCACGTGCCGCAGCGGCAGGCCCGTGGCGAGGTCCGTGAAGTCGGCGACCACCGCGATCCGCGGCACCATGTTGCCCCAGCTGCGGGATCCGGCGACCGCGGGCGTGTCCGACAGCGCGACCTGCCGCCAGCTCGTGAGCTCGAGGCGGCGCGTGTCGTAGAAGGTGGGGCAGCCCTCGCCGTGGCCGTCGGGGTTGCGGCCGTGGCCGATCCGCCGGTAGTGGGGGCCGAGCGCCTGCGACACGGCACGCCCCTGCGTGGGCATCGCCTCCTGCGTGCCGAGGAGCGCGGGCTGCTCGCGCTGCAGCAGCGCGGCGAGGAGCGGTCGCCGGTTCGACCAGCGGTCCGGGCTGCCGGGGCGGTAGTGCGCGAACAGGCGGCGGATGTTGTACGTCATCACGTGGAGCTCGGGGGCGTCGACCGGGCCGACGAGCACCCGCCCGTCCCGCAGGGTGCCGTCGGCGCTGAGGGTCATGGATCCATCGTCCCCCAGCGGGGCGGCCGCGGGCGCCGCTGGAGGGGAACCGTCACGTCCCACGGACCCTCCACCGCCCGCCGCCACGCCCGCGCTACTCGTACCGCAGTGACGTCACCGGATCCGCGCGCGCCGCCCGGGCCGCCGGCAGCGTGCCGGCGAGGAACGCGATCGCCATCACGACGAGCACGATGGTCGCGATCGAGGCCGGATCGAACGCGATGAGCGTCAGCCCGGGCAGCCCCGAGAGCAGGCCGCCGGCGAGGGCGGTGCTGATCCCCGTGCCCGCGGCCACCGCGATCACGACCCCGACCGCGCTGCCGAGGAACCCGATGAACGCGGCCTCGATGCTGAACAGCGCGAACACCTTGCCGCTGCTCTGCCCCATGGCCTTCATCAGCCCGATCTCGCGGGTGCGCTCCTGCACCGACATGAACAGCGTGTTCACGATGCCGAACGACGCCGCCAGCAGCGCGATGATCGCGAACCCGTTGAGCACCAGCACGATGCCGTCGATCACGGTCTGGAACGTGCCGAGCTGGTCGGCGACGGTCGTGCCCGTGTAGCCGGCGTCGGCGAGGCGCGCCACCAGCGCGTCCACGTCGGCGTCGGTCGCCGCGGCGTCGAACCGCACCGTCGCCTGCGCGTACCGGTCGGGCTCGTCCGCGGGGAGGCCCGTGTCCTGCGCGGCGGCGACCGCGTCCGTGAGGGCCGCGTTGGTCGTGATGCTCGCCCCCGTCGTCGACGCGATGCTCTCCTCCGCGACCCCCACCACGGTCGCCTCCACCAGGTGCTGCGCGCGTGCGGCGTCGGTGACCGCGAGCGTCACGGTCGACCCGACGGCGGCCGCGTCGTCCGCGAAGCCGAGCGGCTCCACGAACGAGGTGGGCAGGACGGCCTGCAGCTCGGTGGATCCGTCGTCGGGCGCGACGCCCGCCGTGAGCGTCATGGTCTGGCCGGGCGCGAGGCCCGTGGCGCCGACGACGTAGGGCGCGCTGTCGCCCGCCTGCACGTAGTCCGGCGAGAGGGAGACGGTCGGCTGCACGTCGAGCACGCCGCCCACGCCCTGGAGGGCGGTGATGTCGTCGGGCGTGAGCGCCACCACGGTCTGGCCGGGAGGGCCGGTTTGGGCGCTCGCCACCGTGTCGGGGTCGTACTCGCGGGGGCCGGTCGCGCCGGGCCCCGTGGCGGCGTCGTCGCTCGCGCGCGTCACCGTGAGGGTGTCGGAGGACCCGACCGCGCCCACGGTGTCGTCGATGTAGCGGTCGATGCCGGTGCCGATCCCGTTGGTGAGGGTGAGGGTGAAGGCGCCCACGAAGATCGAGAGGACCGTGAGCACGAGCCGCGTGCGGGAGCGGAACGTGTTGGCGACGGCGGACCGGATCAGGTCGAGGGGCCTCATGCCGCCACCGCCTCGGTCGCGGCGACGGCAGCGGTGCCCGCGAGGCGCGGCCCGTCGTCGCCCGAGTCCTCGACGAGCAGGCCGTCGCGGATGAGGATCCGCCGGTCGCAGCGCGCGGCCAGGTCCTCGTCGTGCGTGACGATGATGAGCGTGATCCCGCGCTCGCGGTTGAGCGCGAACAGGATGTCCTCCACCACCTGGCCCGTCGCCGAGTCGAGGTTGCCGGTGGGCTCGTCGGCGAAGATGATCCGCGGGTCGTTCACGAGCGCCCGCGCGATCACGGTGCGCTGCTTCTGCCCGCCCGACAGGTCGCCCGCGCGGTTGCGGGCCTTGTCGTCGAGCTCGAGCTGCGCGAGCGCCGCCATGCCGCGCCGCCGCCGCTCCGTGCGCGGGGTGCCCGCGATGGCCATCGGCAGCATCACGTTCTCCAGCACCGACTGGCTCGCGGTGAGGAAGAACTGCTGGAACACGAAGCCGAAGGTGCGGTTGCGCGTGCGGTCGAGCCGGCGGCCGCGGAGCTCGGACGTGTCGACGCCCTCCAGCTCGACGGATCCGGAGGTGGGCGCGTCCAGGAGCGCCAGCGTGTGCATCAGGGTCGACTTGCCGGATCCGCTCTTGCCCACGATCGCGAGGCTCTCGCCCTGCCGGATGTCGAGGCTCACGCCCTTGAGGGCGTCGAATCGGTTCTGGCCGCGGCCGTACGACTTGCGCACGTCCCGTACCCGGATGATGGGGGTGTCCATGGTCCTCCTCGGTGGTCGGGCGCCGGTCGTCCGGGCCCTCGGTCGAGCCTCGCCGGGGCGCCCCCGGCGCGCGTCGCCCGACCGCGTCCGGCCGATACCGCGGTCGCGGTACCGGCCCTGGTCCGGCGGGGCGACGCGCGGGGTGCGCGCGTCCGGGATCATGAGGGCATGCCCCGTCCCGCGCCGCGTCCGCCCGTCGCGGTCCCGAGCCCGCGGATGCGGCCGCTCGTCGGCGGCGACCCGCTCACCGGGGGTCCCGCGTCGAGGCGCCGCCGCCCGCCCGCGTGGGTCGGCGACCTGCTCGCGTCGGTCCTCGTCGTGGGCCTCGCGTTCGCGCGCTTCCCCGGCGGGGAGTACCGCGCCGACGATCCGCTCACGTTCGCGCTGGCGCTCGCCCCCGTCGCCGTGCTGCCGTTCCGGCGCCGCCGGCCGCTCCCCGTGCTCGTCGCGTGCCTCGCGCTGTTCGGCGCCGCCGCGTTCGCGGGGCTGCTCGCGCCCGGGATCGTGCTGTCCGTGACGATCGCCATGTTCGTGGTGGCGAACCGCCTCGACCGGCGCGCCGCCGTCACCGCCGCCGCCTGCTCGGTGGCGGCCGTCATCGGGCTCAGCCTGCTCGCGGCGGTGGGATCCGTGTTCGACCCGCGGACCTTCCAGTTCGCCGTCATGACGGCGTTCGCCGCCGCCGCCGGCGACGCCACCCGGTCGCGTCGGGAGTTCATCGCGGCCGTGACGGAGCGTGCCGAGCGCGCCGAGCAGACGCGCGAGTCCGAGGCCCGCCGCCGGGTCACGGAGGAGCGGCTGCGCATCGCCCGCGACCTGCACGACGCGGTCGCGCACCAGATCGCGGTCATCAGCCTCAACGCCGGCGTCGCGTCCTCGGCCGTCGACACCCGGCCCGAGAAGGCGAAGGAGGCGCTCGTCACGATCCGCAGCGCGTCGCGCGCCGTGCTGCGCGAGATCGGCGACCTGCTCGAGATGCTCCGCCACGGCGAGGACGCGGGCGAGGGCGCCGGATCCGCCGCGCAGCCCGGGCTCGATCGGCTGGAGGCGCTCGTCGAGCAGTTCGCGACCGCGGGCCTCGACGTCTCCGTGCGGATCGAGGGCGACCGCGGCGCGCTCCGCGGCGCCCCCGACCTCGTGGCCTACCGCGTGGTGCAGGAGGCGCTGACGAACGCGCACAAGCACGGATCCGCCGGCCGCGCACACGTGCTCGTGGCGGTGGGCGAGCAGGAGGCGCGCATCGTCGTGACCAACCCGGTGCCGGCCCCCGCGGCCGGTGCGGGAGGCGACGCCGTGCGCGCCGACGGCCACGGGCTGCTCGGCCTGCGCGAGCGCGTCGACGCGGTCCGCGGGAGCATCGAGGCCGGATCCGCACCCGGGGGCTGGCGCCTCGCCGCCACCCTGCCGCTCACGAGGGAGGGCCGCGCATGATCACCGTGCTCGTCGTCGACGACCAGCCGCTCATCCGGCAGGCGGTGTCCGACATCCTCGACGTGGATCCGCGCACGAGCGTCGTCGGGACCGCCGTCGACGGGCGCGACGCCGCCGAGGCCGCGCGCCGGCTCCGGCCCGACATCGTGCTCATGGACATCCGCATGCCCGAGCTCGACGGCATCGGGGCCACGGCGGAGATCTGCGCGGACCCGGCGCTCGCCGACACGCGGGTCCTCATCCTCACGACGTTCGAGGAGGACGAGTACCTCGTGGCCGCCCTCCGCGCGGGTGCGAGCGGGTTCATCGGCAAGGGCGCGGAGCCCGAGGACATCGTGCGCGCGGTCGTCGCCGTGCACGCGGGCGACGCCCTGCTCTCGCCCACCGCGACCCGCGGCCTCATCACCCGCTACGTGCTGCCGGGCGGCGCCGGATCCCCGTCACCCGCGATGTCGCGGCGCCAGGCGGAGCTGGAGCACCTCACCGAGCGCGAGCGCGAGGTGCTGCTGCTCGTCGCGCAGGGCCTCGCGAACCCGGAGATCGGCGAGCGGCTCTTCATCTCGCCGCACACCGTGAAGACGCACGTGAACCGGGTGATGAGCAAGATCGGCGCGCACGACCGGGCGCAGCTCGTGATCCTCGCGTACGAGACGGGGATGCTGCGGCCGGGCGAGGGCTAGCGGGACGCGACCCGCGAGACCGCTGTCCCCGACCCCGCGGACCTCAGTGCCCGTGCCGGTGGTGGCTGTCCGGGTAGTGCTCGTGCGTGTGGGTGATCGGCTCGTGCGTGTGCACGTGGCGGTGGCGCGTCCCGGGAGCCACGGGCTCCGCGTGGTCGTGCTGGTGGTGCGCGTCGTGGGTGTGCCAGTGGTCGTGGGTCACGGCCTCGTGCGTGTGCTCGTGCTCGTGCCGCTCCGTCAGGTGCAGCCAGACGCCGACGGCCATGAGGATCCCGGAGAGGACCAGCGGCCAGGTCACGGGCTCGCCGAGCACCAGCGCGAGGATCGCGCCGAAGAACGGGGCGACCGAGTAGTACGCGCCGGCGCGGGCCGTGCCCACGTGCCGGAGGGCGACGATGAAGAGGACGAGGCTCACGCCGTAGGCGAGGAAGCCGACCGCCATCGCCGCGGCGACGCTCCCGAGCGCCGGAAGCTGGGCCCCGAGGAGGAACGCGAGCACGAGGTTCACGGGGCCGGCCACGCCGCCCTTGACCGCGGCCAGCCAGGTGGCGTCGGCCAGCGCGACCTTCCGGGTGAGGTTGTTGTCGATGCCCCAGGAGAGGCAGGCGCCGAGGATCGCGAGGGCGGGCCAGGCGCTGCCGAGCTCGACGCCCTGCGGGACGGTGAGGACCACCGCGCCCGCGACGATCGCGACCATGCCGAGCGCGATCCGCCGGTCGAAGTTCTCCTTGAACACGAACCAGGCCAGCAGCGCCGTCGCGACGCCCTCCGCGTTGAGGAGCAGCGAGGCGCCGGACGCGGGCATGTTCACGAGGCCGACCAGCAGGAGGAGGGGGCCGAGGATCCCGCCGAACAGGATCGCCCCGGCCAGCGGCAGGCGCTCGTCGCGGGCGAGGTGCACGCGCGGGGACCGGCGGATGAGGCGGATCAGCCCGAGCCCGATGCCGGAGCCCGTGTAGAGGAGGCCGGCGAGCATCCAGGGGCTCACGGAGTCGAGCAGGAGCTTCGCGGCGGGGGTGCCCGCCCCGAACAGGACCGCCGACAGCAGGGCCGCCTGGACCCCGCGGCTAGCGAGCGCCGTCCGCACGCGCGGCCTCCTCGTGGTGGTGGGCGGGGGATCCGCCGAGCTGGTGCTCCGCCTGGAAGATCGCGTCGGTCACGAGCTGGCGCGCGTGCTCGTCGACGAGCCGGTAGAAGACGCGCGTGCCCTCCTGCCTCGTCGCGACCACGCGCGAGAGCCGCAGCTTCGCGAGGTGCTGCGAGACGGCGGCGGGGGACTTGCCGACGCGCTCGGCCAGGTCGTTGACGGGAGCTCGCCGTCGCGGAGGGCGAGGACGATCCGCACCCGCGTCGCGTCGGCCAGCATCGCGAACACCTCGACCGCGAGCTCGACGTGCTGGCTGTCGGGATGGCGGCCGCACCTGCTATCCGCATGCATGCGCAGATCCTTTCACATGCGACGGGGCGAAAGCGGCTGGCGGCCACGACCGCGGCCGACCCGCATCCGTCGCCCGGATCACCCCGCCGATTCAGCGGTTGCGGAACAGCGTCTCCTAGGCTCGGAGGTCGAGGTGCCCGCCGATCGCGGCGCGCCCTCCGATGCCGTCCGCACGACCCGACGCCCGACCCCCCGACAGAACGAGAGGCCGCATGAGCGCCATCCAGGCAGTGACCCCCGGCGAGATCCACCCGAGCGAGGGATATGACGGCTTCGTCGGCTGGGTCCTCTCGCTCATCGAGACGCTGGGGGAGGTGGGCGTCGGCCTCGCGGTCCTCATCGAGACGTTCGTGCCGCCGATCCCCTCCGAGGCGATCCTCCCCGTCGCCGGCTTCCTCGCCTACGAGGGCCGCATGAACGCGTGGGGCGCCTGGGCCGCCGCCACGATCGGCGCGCTCGTGGGAGCGCTCATCTGGTACGCGATCGGCGCCGCGCTCGGCCGCGACCGCACCCGCCGGCTCGTCGGTCGGATCCCACTGCTCGACCACGAGGACTTCGACAAGGCCGAGGCCTTCTTCGTCCGCTGGGGCGGCACCGCGGTGCTCCTCGGCCGCTGCGTGCCGCTCGTGCGCTCGTTCATCTCCATCCCTGCGGGCATCGAGCGCATGCCCATCTGGCGCTTCTCCCTCTACACGGTGGTCGGATCCGGCGCCTGGAACGCCATCTGGGTGGGCCTCGGCTTCGCGTTCGGCCCGGCGATCCGCCCGGTGCTGGAGCAGTGGAGCGGCCTGATCTCCTACGCGGCGATCGGCGTCATCGCGCTGCTCGTGCTGTGGTTCGTCGTGACGCGGCTGATCCGGCGGGCGCGGGCGGTCTGATCGCGCGTCGGGCGCACGATCGTGCGCCCGACACCGGCCCGGCCCATCACCCCGCCACCTCCGCGCCTCCCCTCTGCCAGGCTGGAACCCATGCAGACCCGAGGCGACAGCGCCGCCCTCCCCGACGACGCCCGCCCCGCTCCCGAGAGCACCGACGGCGCCGCGAGCCCCGACGGCCCCGCCGAGATCCTCGTCCTCCGCGCCATCAAGCTCGGCGACATCCTCGTGGCCGTCCCCGCGCTCCGCGCCATCCGCCGCGCGCACCCCGGGTCGCGGATCCTCCTGGCCACGACCGGCTGGCTCGCCCCCGTCGTGAAGCTCCTCGGCATGGTCGACGAGCACCTCCCGCAGCAGGGCTTCGACCACCCCATCGCGCGCGAGCCCGGCACGGTCGACCTCGCGATCAACCTGCACGGCGCCGGCATCGAGAGCCGCACCCTGCTCCACGAGCTGCGCGCGCACCGCACCCTCGGCCACGCGGCGCCGCGGTTCGACGGCATGCCCGCCGCCGATGGCCCCGAGTGGGAGGACGGCGTGCTGGAGCGCTACCGCTGGGCGCGGCTCGTCTCCTGGCACGGCATGCCCGCGGATCCGGACGACGTCGGCATCGAGGTCCCCGCCGAGCCGCCCGTCGCCGAGCACGCCGTCGTGATCCACGTGGGCGCCGCCTACGGATCCCGCCAGTGGCCCGTCGACCGCTTCGCCGAGGTCGCCCGTGCGCTCGCCGACGAGGGCCGCACGGTCTTCTTCACGGGGTCCGACAAGGAGCGCGAGCGCGCCCTCGAGGTCGCCGCGCTCGCCGAGATGCCCACCTCGACCGTGCTCGCGGGCGAGCTGGCCCTCGACGCCTTCGCCGGTGTCATCGCGGCCGCCGACCTCGTCATCTCCGCCGACACGGGCGCCGCCCACCTCGCGAGCGCCTACGGCATCCCCTCGGTCGTGATCTTCGGCCCGGCCCCGCCCGAGGAGTGGGGCCCGCCCGCGTCCGGCCCGCACATCGTGCTGACCGACGCGTCGCAGCGCCTCGGCGACACGTTCTCGGCCATCCCGGATCCGGCGCTCCTCGCGATCACCCCGGTCCACGTCCTCGAGGCGGCCCGCTCGCTCGACGGCCACCGCGTGATCCGTCCCCTCACGGGTGAGCCGCGCGACTGATCCCCCACCTCCCCGCACCGGGGTCTGTCCCGGGGGCCTCGATCCCTGCTTCCCTGGGGTGGCGGGACCGTGGCGGGTCGCTGGCGGCCGCCTGGCGGGTCACCGGCGGGTCGCTGGCGTGGTGCCGGCAGGAGGGCGAGATGAGCATGGGACGCATGAACACGACACGGATCATGGAACTACGTCAGGCGCAGGGCTGGACCCAGGAGCGCCTCGCCACCGAGAGCGGCGTGGGCGTCCGCACCGTCCAGCGGCTGGAGGCGGGCGAGGACGCGAGCCTCGAGACGCTCTCCCTCGTCGCCGAGGCGCTGCGCGTGCCGGTGCGCGACCTCTTCATCGACATCGACGGCGCCGGGCTGAGCAGCCGCGTCGGATCCCTCGAGGACCGCACGGCGGAGCAGCAGGCCGGGCGCGACCGCATCGCGCGCGCCTGGCTGCTGCTCTACGTGGGGATCGGCATCGTGCTGACCCTCGTGGCGTTCACCGTCCCGGACGGCATCGTCCTGTTCCTCGCCTACTGGCTCGGCGGCACCCTCATCGCGTCGGCTCTCCGGCGCCTGTTCCTCGAACCCCGCCTGGACGTGCGGTACCCGCTGTCCCGCAGCACCCGCACCCGTCGGCAGCGCCGCCGCGAGCAGCGCGAGGCGCAGGCGGTCGCGGCGGGCGACGCACCGGACGTCGTCCCCGCTGTCTGACGGTCAGCGTCGGCGCCGGAGCACCTCGAACGCGAGCTCCACGGGCACGCCGAGCGGCTGCTCCGTGAGCGGCACCTCGTGCGGGAAGCGCTCGTCGCCCAGCCCGGTGACGATGCGGGCGAACTCGCCGTGCCGGTGGATCCCGCGCAGGTGCAGCCCCGGCAGGTTGTCGTCGAGATGCCGTTCCAGCGACGCGAGGTCGTAATGCAGCGTCAGCCAGATCGCCCACGGCGTCATCTCGGCCGGGAAGCTCACCCAGCAGTCGGCGTCCAGGGGCGCCAGCGGCACCACGGCGGCGATGAGCTCGTGGATCCGGTGGGCACTCGCCCCCGCGGGCACGACGACCTCGTGGCCGGTGGTGGTGATGAGCGTCGTCTGCGCCTCCCCGAAGACAATCCCGTCCACGATCCCCACGCCCTCCGGCTGGGACCGCTCCACGAGCGTGAGCCGCGAGAGCAGGTTGCCCCGGAAGGTCGCGCCGTGCGGGAGGTCCGAGTGGTCGGGCAGCGACGCCGGATGCGCGGTTCCGGCCTCATCGTCCATGAGCCCGGGCGACGGATCCTCGCGCCGGGCGGTCGAGGTCATCCGCGCGAGCATGGCCGCGGTCATGACGACGGCGCGGCCCCTCGTCGCGCCTGCCTCGTCTGCATCCACCTCGTCTGCATCCACCTCGTCTGCATCGACCTCGCCCACGGCGGCCTCAGCTGTAGTCCGCGTGCACGGTCTTCGCCGCCCCGTCGAGCCGCACCGTCCCGCCGTGGGGCAGGATCCACTGCGGGCGCGTGTGCCCGAACGGCACGCCGACGCACACCACGGCGCGCGGGTTGTAGCGGGCGATCTGCTCGATCACCGTGTCGCGCTGCTCCGCCCGCAGCCGCGCCCGCTCCTCGGCCGACGGCACGGGGGCGCCCATGACGATGGTGGGCGGCCGGGCGACGAGCACGCCCTGGACGACGTCGAGGATCCCGCGCTCGCCGAGCGCCCGCACCCACCGCCGCACGCTGTCGGCAGACGGTGCCTCCTCGCTCGTCTCGAGCAGCAGGATCCCGCCCTCGAGCCTCGCCACGTCGGGCATGCGCCCGGCCATCGCGATCTGGTCGATGACCTCGATGCAGCCACCCCAAGTCGGTCCCTCCACAGCGGCGGCTGGCCCGGCCCACGTCCACGGCTCGGTCGCCTCGCGCTCGCCGAAGGCGGTGAGGGCGCGAGGATCCGTCCACTCGACCCCGTGGTCCTCCGACTCGCCCGGCTCCGTGATCTCCAGCTCCCCGCCCTCGATCAGCGCGGCCCGCAGCGAGCGCAGGTGCACGTCGTCGATGCCGGGGCCGGCGCCAAGGTGCACCTGGGTGGATCCGCCGTAGAAGCTCGGGATGCCGAGCCCGGCGAGCAGGTTGTGCAGGTTGGTGTTGTCGCTGTAGCCGAGAAAGGGCTTGGGGTTCCGCGCGAGCTCCTCCGTGTCGATGTGCGGGATCACGGTCACCTGGTCGTCCCCGCCCACGGTGGAGAGCACCGCGCGGATGGAGTCGTCGGCGAACGCGGCCGTGATGTCCGCCGCGCGGTCCTCCGCCGACGCGCCGAGCCGCCGGGTGGTCGGGTACTCCACGGGGATCAGCCCGGTCGCCTCCTGCAGCCGCCGCATCGCCTGCTCGTGCACCTCCGGCGCGAGCCCCGGCGCCGCGAACGCGGGCGACAGCACCGCCACCCGGTCTCCCGCCTTCGCCTTGGGCACGGACTTGCGGAACCGGGAGGTCGTGGAGGGGGCCATGCGGGCCATGCTCGCAGAGCAGCCCGTGAGCGCGGCGGCGTTCTGCTCGGAGCTTCCCTCCTGGGCTGATCCTCGGTATCCATGCTCCATGGCACAGGACGACGCGATCAGCCGGGACGCGAATTCGATCGAGCCCCTATTCCGGAAGGTGGCATCGGGGTGCGATCGCTCCCCACGCGAGCTGGCTCGCGCCGGGCTCCGCACCACGGAGGACCAGGAGCCGAAGCTCGACGCCATGCGAGCAGCGTTGGTCGCCGGCGAGGCGAGCGGAGAAGCAGGACCGTTCGACTTCGACGCGTTCGTCGCGGACAAGCGCGGGCGCAGCCGTGCTGGCGCATCCCGGCGGTGACATCCGGCCCGACACGGTCGACGTGATCCAGATCCTGCACCGGCGAATGGACCCGGCGCGGCACCTGTGAGTGCCGCCAGGCTCGCAGGGGGGTAGCGCCGATGGCTCGCTACGGCCCGCCCAACCAGTGGTCGATCCGATGGTGGTCCGGGCTGAACCCGTGGCCCACGCCCCAGATGACCGCCTGGGTGCGGCTCTGCACCTGGATCTTCCGGTAGATCGAGCGGATGTAGCTCTTCACCGTGTTGGGGGAGAGGTAGGTGAGGGCCGCCACCTCCTGGTTGCTCTTGCCCTGCGTGATGAGCGCGAGGATCTCCGACTCGCGGTCCGTGATCCCCTCGCGCTTGCCCGGCCAGTCGAGCGACGGCGCGCTCGCGGCCCGCAGCGGGGCCTCGTTGAACAGCTCCTCCCCGGCCTGGATCCGCTCGAGCGCCTCCACGAGCTCTCGCGCCGGCAGCGCCTTGGAGAGGTAGCCGTGCACGCCCTGGCGGCGGGCGTCGGCGATCAGCTCGGGCTGGAAGTTCCAGGTGTAGACGACCACGTGCGTCGCGCGCGGGTTCCGCACGAGCTCGGCGATCTCGTGGTGGTCCGACTCCGGCTGCGCGAACGAGTCGTAGAGGACGATGTCGATCTCGTCGGAGAGGGCCGCGTTCGCGTCGATCTCGGCGACGACCACGCGGTCGCGGTAGTCGTCGAACATGTGGGCGAGGCCCTTCAGCACCACGTCGTAGTCGTCGACGAGCGCGATCGTGACGGGGCGGGTGCGGGTGGCGGCGGGCATGGCTCCAGGATCCCACCCCCAGGGGTGTGCTCCCACACCCCGGAGGGTGGTTGATTGGAGTCATCGGCCCGAACGGGCATCCACCGCGCGTCTTCCCTGACGTGCCCGCACAGAGGAGAACACCATGCTCGGACTCATCATCAGCCTCATCGTCGTCGGCCTGATCGCCGGCTTCATCGCCCGCGCGGTCGTGCCCGGCCGCCAGAACCTCGGCATCCTCAAGACGATCCTGCTCGGCATCGTCGGCTCGTTCGTCGGCGGCTTCCTCGGCTTCCTCATCTTCCAGCGCGACGCCATGGACGGCTTCTTCCAGCCCGCCGGCATCATCGGGTCGATCATCGGCTCGATCATCGTGCTGCTCATCTACGTGAAGGTCGGCGGCAACCGCAAGTCCGTGCGCCGCTGAACACGACCGGGCGAGCCCTGGACGCGCTGGCGCGGTCCGGACGACCGCCGGTAGTGGAGCACTGAGGAGGGGCGGGTGGCCGAGGAGGCCGCCCGCCCCTTCCGCGTGCCCGGATCAGGCGGTCGCGCCCGAGGCGCGGCCCTCGGCGTCCGCCGGTCCCAGCAGCGGCGCCCGCGGATCCACCAGCACCGACCGCGCCGCAGCACCGAAGCCGCGCATCGCCCGACCCCAGTACGCCCGCGGCGCCACCCCGCACGCGCGCAGGGCCGCGCGGTGGTCGACGACGATCACCGTCGCCGCGCCCGCCGCGACGACCGTCCACGCCGCCCCGACGAGCGCGCGCAGCGGAGCGGGGGTGTCCCGGAAGCCCGTGCGGAGGCGGTCGATCTGGAAGCGGACGTGGTCCCGCTCGTCGTCCGCGATGCGCTGCCCGAGGGCCCGGATCACGGGATCCGGCGCGTGGTCCGCCAGCGCCGTGAAGTAGCCGGTCGCGACCGTCTCCGCGATGAGGAACAGGCTGATCTCCGTCCGCAGCCCGATGAGGTGCCGCAGCCGGGTGAACGCGGCGTCCGTCCAGTGCGCCGGGAGCGCGGGCGCGTCCAGGTGGTCGAGCGCGCGGAGGAAGAGGGCCGCGTGCTTCTGCTCCTCCTGCACGAGGAGCGCGAGCGCGTGCGTGTAGGCGGGATCGCCCGCGGCGGTCGCCAAGCGGAGCAGGTGCGCGCCGTCGCCGCTCTCGCCGAGCGCGAAGCGCTGGAACGAGCGGACGAACGCGCGTCGGGTGCGGCCGTCGAGCGACGAGGGCGCGCCCGCGGGGATCAGCTCCTCGGGGGCGAGGTGCCGCTCGGCGTTCGCGTGGAAGTGGGCGATCCAGTCGACGGCGGTCGCCATGCGCGGCGTCCTGGCGGTGCTCGCGCGGTGGTCCTGATGCGGGTCGGTGTGCGTGATCGAGGTCATGCGCCCACGCTAGGAACGGCCGGCCTCCCGCCTCGCCCGGCGGGAGGGGGACTGGGCGGCGCCGCTCGCCGCATGCGGGAGCGGCAGGATCACCCCGGAGATGCAGCGTCATCCGGCCCGGGGTGCACCCCGGGGTGCACCCCGACGGGGATCAGCCGAACACCCGCCGCACCACCTCGTGCTCCTCCTCGAGGCCGTCCCACTCGTCGGATCCGTCGGGCCGGACCGACTCGTTCACCATCGCGAGCGCACCCCGGTAGCCCGCGTCCTGCAGCACGCGGAGGGAGCGGGCGTAGTCGACGTCGTCGAGGCGGCCGTCCTCGTGGCGGTGCGCCTTGGCGTGGCAGGTGACCGCGTGACCGGCGATGCGGGCCAGCTGTTCGTGCTTGTCGGGCATGGTCCAGTTGCCGAGGTCGATGAGGAGGCGCACGTCCCCGGCGTCGGCCAGGAGCGCGAGCACGGAGTCCGCGTCGGGCAGCATCTCGCGCCAGTTCTCGGTGACCACCTGGATCCCGGGGTGCCCGTCCGCGAGCCGCGACAGCCGTCGGGCGCTCGCCGCCAGCAGCTCCGGGGTCGGTGCGCTCCGACCGGCGGCGACGCGCGCGTGGTGCGCGCCGAGGGTGAGCGCGTCGTCGAGCAGGTCGGAGATCCACCGCTCGTGCAGGTCGGCGTCGGTGGGGTGCACGAGGTCGCCGTCGTCGACGAGGAACGCGTCGAGCACGATGCCGGACGAGTCCAGCGACGCGCGCAGGTCGGCGAGGTACGCCGCATCCCGCGTGGGCAGCTGGAAGTGGGCGAGCTGCACGGCCCGGTAGCCGCGGCGGGCGAGCTCGGCGGGCAGGTCGAGGAGGTCGAGCGCTCCGGCAGCCCGGCCACCGGGGACGACGGGGCCGGATCCGTCCGGACCGGCGACGCGCGGATGCCCGAGCGTCCCGTCGAGGGACCAGGCGTGAACGGCCTTGTCGGTCGGGCCCGTCACCGGAGGGCTCCTGGCGCGTGGACGATGGCGGTCATGCGGCCTCCCGGGTCGCCCGCATCGGCGCGGGGCATGCGTACGATCGTAGGCGCGGGCATGCCGCCGAGTCACGGCCCGTCTCGGGCCCGACCCGGTCGGCCGAGGCCCGCTCCGCCCGATCACCGCCCGATGAGGAGCGCCATGGACATCGTCGTCTGGAACGAGAACGTGCACGAGAGCCGAGGGGACGCGACCGTGCTGTCGCACTACCCGGACGGGATCCACCAGGTCGTCGCCGACGGCCTGCGTGAGCTCCTCGGGGACGACGCGCAGGTGAGCACCGCCACGCTGCAGGATCCCGAGCACGGACTCACCGAGGAGCGCCTCGCCGCCACCGACGTCCTGTACTGGTGGGGCCACGTCGCGCACGGCGAGGTGGACGACGCCGTCGTCGAGCGGGTGATCCGCCATGTCCACGCCGGCATGGGCCTCGTGGTCCTGCACTCCGGCCACTACTCGAAGGTCTTCACGCGCCTGATGGGCACGACGTGCTCCCTCAAGTGGCGGAACGACGGCGAGCGGGAGCTGGTCTGGACCATCGCGCCGCAGCACCCCATCGCCGAGGGCGTGCCGCACCCGATCGTCATCGACCGGCAGGAGATGTACGGCGAGCAGTTCGACATCCCGCGCCCCGACGAGGAGGTCTTCCTCTCCACCTTCGCGGGCGGCGAGGTCTTCCGCTCCGGCGTCGCGTACCACCGCGGCCGCGGCCGCGTCTTCTACTTCTCGCCCGGCGACCAGGAGTACCCCGTGTACCACCACCCCGACATCCGCCGCGTGCTCGCGAACGCCGCGCGCTGGGTCGCGCCCACGCAGGGCCGCGCCGACCTCACGGCCGACCAGCACCCGCGCGACTGGTTCCTCGCCCGATGAGCGCCGCGAAGGCGACGCCCGCCGTGCCCGCGACCCCCGCCGTTCCGGCGACTCCCGCCGCTCCCGCGACCCCCACCGCCCCGGCGACGGTCGCCCCGCCGACCGCACCCGCCTACGACGGCCCGCGCGTCCGCGTGATCCACGTCGGCCTCGGCGGCTGGGGCGGCGACTGGGCGCGCAACGCGGTCCCGGCCGTCGCCGAGATCGAGGTCGCGGCGATCGTGGATCCGAGCGAGCCCACCCGCGAACGCGTCCGCGCGCTCCTCGGGCTCCCGCCCGAGGCGGCCTTCGCCTCGCTCGCCGACGCGCTCGCCGCGGTGGAGGCGCAGGCCGTCATCATCACCGCGCCGGCCGTCACGCACGCGCCGCTCGCGCTCGAGGCGCTCGCCGCGGGCAAGCACGTCATCGTCGAGAAGCCGTTCGCGAACACGACGGCGGAGGCCGCCGAGGTGGTCCGCCGCGCCGAGGAGCTGGGGCTGCTGCTCCAGGTCAGCCAGAACTACCGCTGGTACCCCGCGCCGCGTCGCGTGCGCGAGCTGCTCGCGGCCGACGCGATCGGCGAGGTCGCGACCATCGAGATCGACTTCCGCCAGTGGGACAACGACGAGCCCGACGACTACCCGCACTACCGCTTCCCGCAGCCGATCATCAACGACATGGCGATCCACCACTTCGACCTGATCCGCATGGTCACGGGCCGCGAGGCCGTGCGCGTGTTCGCGCGCACCAGCCGGCCGTCGTTCAGCCACTACCGCGACCCCGCGGTCGCGAGCATGGTCATCGAGCTGGAGGGCGGCCTCATGGTCGACTACCGCGGCAGCTGGCTGCACCGCGGGCCGGTCACGCCGTGGGCAGGCGAGTGGCGCATCTCGGGCGAGGACGGCGAGCTGACCTTCACGAGCCGCGGCGAGGGCGTGACCGCCGACCGGGTCGGGATCCGCGACGTCGCCGGCGCCGAGCGCGAACTGGACCTCGAGACCCTCCCGCTCATCGGCCGCGCCGCGGGCCTCCGCGCCTTCGCCCTCTCGATCCTCGGCGGCCCGCCGCCCGAGACGAGCGGCCGCGACAACCTCGGCAGCCTCGCCCTCATGGAGGCGGCCGGCCGCTCGGCGGAGTCCGGCCTCTTCGAGGACGTGCGGGACCCGCTCGCCGGCTGACCCGGATCCGGACGGGGCGCGCGCCACCGAGGAATAGCCGCGCCCCGTCCCGCCTTGTGCTCGGCGAGGCCCGACGGCGTGCCGACCACCGCCCGCCACCGACCGGAGGATCCGCATGACGCTCACCGACGACACCACCACCACCGCACCCGCATCGACCGCGCGCACCGCCGACACGGCCGTCCCGATCGTGCGCGAGCTCGACGCCCGCTGGAGCCCCCGCTCCTTCGACCGCACCGCGACCGTGTCCGACCAGCAGCTCGACGCGCTGCTCGAGGCCGCGCGCTGGGCGCCGTCCGGCAGCAACCAGCAGCCGCGCCGCTTCATCGTCGCCCGCCGCGGCACGCACGCGTTCGACACCATCGTCGACACGCTCGTCGGCTTCAACGCCGCCTGGGCCGTGAACGCCTCCGCGCTCATCGTCGCCATCGCCGAGACCTCCACGGTCGAGGGCGAGAAGCGCCCCTACGCCGCGTACGACCTCGGCCAGGCGATCGCCCACCTCTCCGTGCAGGCGCAGGCCGAGGGCCTCCACACGCACCAGATGGCCGGCGTCGAGTTCGACAAGCTGTCCGCCGCGTTCGACCTGCCCGAGAACCTGCAGCCGCTCACCGTGACGGCCGTCGGCGTGGTCGCCCCCGCCGACGAGCTCGAGGGCCCGCTCGCCGAGCGCGAGACCCTGCCCCGCACGCGCCTGCCGCTCTCCGAGCTGGTGCTCGTCCGCGAGTAGTCCTCCCGTACGCCACAGCGGCCGTCGACCTCCGGGTCGGCGGCCACTCTCGTGCGCACGGTGCCTCGCTCCTCCTCGGCACGGGTGTCAAGCCCGTCGTCGGCGTCCGGCCGCGCTCCTAGCGTCGACCGTGGGCGGCGGGACCCGTGGATCACGGGCCGCGGAGGGCCGCCGGGGAGGCACGCATGTCCGACATGACCATCACGAGAGCGCACGGTGCGACCGGGCCCGCCTTCTTCCTCGAGCACCCCTTCGATCTCTGGGGCTTCGACGGCATGCCCGAGGACGGCCCGTACCCCTCCCAGGAGGCGGCGGAGTCCGCGGCACGGCTCGTCCTCGAGGCGGTGTGCGGCGCCGACGACTGAGGTCCGGGGATCACGGAGACGCGCGCTCCGCGTCGGGATCACCCGCTAGCGCAGACGCTCCCCGCGGGTCAAGGTCCTGGGCGCGTCCGCCCGACCGGTGTGCGATCGAGGCACGCTCACCGATCCGAGGGGGACCATGCGCGCCAACGTCCGAATCCTGTTCGTCCTGGCCTCGTTCTTCGCCCTCGCGGGCATCGCCTACGTGGTGTGGAACATCGCCTACGAGGCGCAGGGGCTGAACACCGACCCCAACAGCGGGGAGGGGGCGTCGGTCGTCGAGTGGGTCGGCACCGTCACGCTCTTCCTCTCGGCGGCGTTCGCGGCCTTCATCGGGTTCTTCCTGCAGCGCGTGCACACGGCGCAGGAGGGCGAGCTGCCGCAGGACCGCGAGGACGCCAACGTCGACGACGGCGACCCGGAGCTCGGCTTCTTCTCCCCGCACAGCTGGTGGCCGATCACGCTCGCGGGCGGCGGCGCGCTCGTGTTCCTCGGCCTCGCGGTGGGGATCTGGATCGCCCTGTTCGGCGCGATCCTGCTCGTCATCGCGGTCGTCGGCTGGACCTACGAGTACTACAGCGGCTGGCACGCCCGCTGAGGGATCCTCCCCGGGAGGGCGCGGCCGTTCGCGTAGAGTCCGGCAGGCGACCCGCGTCCGCAGTCCGGCATGCGCCGCCCGCGACGACCGGTCGCGTCCCGTGACAGACCGACCGGATCCGGAGCCCCCCGCATGAGCGACATCCTCGAGTACGTCCGCACCTGGCTGGACCTCCGCGTCTGGCAGACCCGCGTCCCCGGCGCGCAGGTCGCCATCGCCCGGCACGGCGAGGTCGTGCTGTCGGAGGCGTTCGGGGTCGCGGATCCCACCACCGACGCGCCGCTCACCCCCGCGCACCTGTTCCGGGTGGCGTCGCACTCGAAGTCGTTCACCGCCACCGCGATCCTGCAGCTCGCCGAGCAGGGCGCCCTCCGGCTCGACGACCGCCTCGGCCAGCACGTGCCCGAGCTCGCGGAGGGCGGATCCGAGCTCGCCGACGTCACGATCGCCTCCCTCCTCGAGCACGGCGCGGGCGTCCTGCGCGACGGCGTCGACGGCGACCACTGGCAGCACGCCGGCCCCTTCCCCGACCGACGCCATCTGCTCGCGATGGCGACCGCACCCGGCGTCGCCAAGGTCGCGCCCGACACGTCGTTCAACTACTCGAACGTCGGCTACGCGCTGCTCGGGCTCGTCGTCGAGGCGGCGTCCGGCCTGTCGTACGCGGAGTACCTGGCCGAGCGGATCATCGCCCCGCTCGGTCTCCGCGACACCGCCTCCGAATACCTGCCGGAGCGCGCGTCCGAGTACGCGGCGGCCTCCACCTCGCTCCGCACCTCCCGCGAGCGCACCGTCCTCCCGCACGTCGACACGCAGGCGATGGCCGCCGCGACCGGCGTCACGAGCACGGCAGCCGAGCTGGTCGCCTTCTTCTCGGCGCTCGTGCTGCCCGGCGACGAGCGGCTCCTGACCGACGCGTCGAAGCGGATCCAGCAGCGCCCGCGCTTCGCCACCGGCCAGGACCCGGCCGGCCCCCGCCGCTACGGCTACGGCCTCATCGTCGAGCGCATTGGATCCGGCGCCCCCGAGACCACGGTCGTCGGCCACTCCGGCGGGTACCCGGGCCACATCACGCGCACGGCGGTGGATCCCGTGAGCGGCTGGGCGGTCAGCGTCCTCACCAATGCGATCGACGGCCCCGCGGCCGCGCTCAGCACGGGCGTGCTGGAGCTGCTGCTGGCCGACTCCGCCGTCTCCGACGAGGAGCGCGCCGCGGTCGACGCGCCCTTCACGGGCCGCTTCGCGAACATGTGGGGCCTGCAGGACTACCAGGTGGTCGGCGACCGCTTCCTCCGCATCGACCCGACGGCCGAGCACCCGCTCGAGTCCGTCGACGTGCTCGAGCGCACGGGCGACTCGTCGGCGCGCATCGTCGCGGGCGAGGGCTTCGGATCCGTCGGCGAGGAGGTCACGGCCGAGCGCGCCGCCGACGGATCGGTCGACCGGATCCGCGCGGGCGGCGGCATGACGCTCGAGCCCGAGCTGCGGTCCTGGGTGCCGCGGTCGCGCGGCTGATCCGACGGCTGAGTCATCCGGCTGGACATGGCACTTCGATAACGGCGGTACGCGTTTACGCCTTAGGGAATAACTTCAATATCTTAAATGCGGTTCGCCCCGGCCTTACATAGCGAGCTTAGCTCCGCTAAACGAAGCCATAATAATCGCCGCTTGCACTAAGAGGCTTATTGCGTACACCGAAAAAAAGACTCGCGGAACCCATGCTTCTCTCTCGGTAAAACTTTGATACTTCTCTGGGTCCTTCCCTTCTCCCAGGGCCACCCACTCGGCGGTGTAAATGGACGCACCCAGGTACCTTTCCAGAGTATTAATGACCTCGAATTTGCCAGTATTCAACTGTCCAAAGGAAATGAGGAGCGTCCACCATGCTTTGGCGAGAATCAGTCCTGCGAAAGAAAGGCCGCCGAGCCCGGCCGCCTGAAGCTGCGTATCTGACCCATTGCTCAGCATAAATCCGGCCGCCGCAATAATTGCCCCATTAACAGTAAAGTAAAAAGTGTTCAATGCCTGACGACGATCCACGAGTTTTTCGGAGCTTTGTACCATCAACTGATACTGCTGCATGAGCGCGATCTTACTTGCCTTGTCGCGTGGCTTTCCGTTCGGGAACAGTGCATCTTCAACGTCAGAGGGCATCGGCTGCCCTCGCCCGGGCGGTGGCAATAATCGCGTCGACATAGGGTTGATCGCTGCTAGCCACGTCTTCTGCGAGATCTTCGTACGGCACAATTGATTCGTGGGCGCTATTCACTGAACACATCCACGCAACCCAAGCATTGTGGACATCTGCGGCCGTTACTGATTCCCCCTTCGCGAGCAGTAGAACTGCATACATGCGGAAAAGCAAACGTGTGTTCTCATCCGGCAACTCGTTGGGAGCAACGCGCTCTCGAATGTTTCCTGCAATCTGCTCCAGGTAATTTATTTCCACGCTTGCAACCGAGCTACGATGTCTACGAATTTCCAGCGAATCACGCTGGCTGCGGGAAGGCCTCCCGGGATGGTGAACGTGCTATTGGTTTGCGTCTGAATTCCAAAGAGGTGATGACCTTGCCGCTTCGTTTCGGCAATCTCCCACAAGACTGCCTCAGATTTGTGGGTCGTCGCGCCGATGAGTACGATTGTGCCCTTCGTGCGCGCGATGCGAAGACTGCAATTTGTCTTCCAGCTCGTATCCCACGGGTTCTGCACGGAGTAATCGACGAACTCGATGTCGTTATTGCTATCTCTTGCTTGCTGAACTAGAAAATCGCGCGCGTATCTGTCCTCCATCTCGAAGCTGATGAATGCCCTAGGGTTGGCCATAACAAATCACCTTTCAAGCGCCGGCGGATCGTCTCTGCCGTATAAGGAATGATGCGATGAAATGCACCCTACACGTCACCGCTAGGCAACGGTAGATGGACAGAAGCAAGTAACCGAACGGGGAACACGGCGCTCATGAGCGCATGCGTCCTCTGCGCGACGAATCTAGGTCCCGCTATGAAATGCTCATCAAGAGGGGCAGGCGTCCGCTGGCCACCCGCCCCTCTTAACGTCTCGAGCGGGCCCTACGCCGCGTCGACCAGGTTGCGCCGCGCGTCGGGCACGCAGTGCGTCATCATCAGCCCGGTGACGTCGCGCGTCCCGTTGTGCCCGAGGTTCGCGAGGCGCTGCTGCTCCTCCTCCGACAGCGTCTGCGACTGCAGCGGCGGCAGGTCCTTGACCTCGTCGAGCGTGATCCCGAGGCCCTCGCCCACGCGGCGGCCCAGGTCGTCCTCCACGAGGTAGAAGTGCCAGAGCATGCGCTCCTGCACGGGACGCGCGGCCTGCGAGATGAGGTCGGTGAGGTTCGCGACGAGGTCGTCGCGCTCCCAGCCCTCCATGAGCAGGTAGCGCTGGCCGGCCTGCAGGTAGTCGGCGGTCAGCGGGATCCGCTTGCGCGTCAGCCGGCCCGTGATCTCCGGGCCCTGGTCGTCGTGCGTCGGGTACTGCCCCTCGCGGAGCCCGCCCGTGATCGACGGCTCGTAGTTGATGTGCGGGTTCTGGCCGCCGTGATCCTGGTGGAACGTCATCTGCCCGTCGCGCTGGTTCGTCGCCACGTTCGCGTGGTGCGGCGCGTTCACCGGCAGCTGCAGGTAGTTCGGGCCCACGCGGTAGCGCTGCGCGTCCGAGTAGGAGAACGTGCGGCCGACGAGCATCTTGTCGTCGGAGAAGTCGAGCCCGTCCACGAGCACGCCGGTGCCGAACGAGAGCTGCTCGTTCTCGGCGAAGTGGTTGGTCACGTTCCGGTCGAGCACCATGCGGCCCACGGCCTTCGGCGGGAAGTCGTTCTCCGGCCAGACCTTCGTGTCGTCGAGCGGGTCGAAGTCGAGCTCGGGGTGGTCGCCGTCGTCCATGAGCTGCACGCGGAGCTCCCACTCGGGGAAGTCGCCGCGCTCGATGGCCTCGTAGAGGTCCTTCGACGCGTGGCCGAGGTCGCCGCCCTGCACGACGGCCGCGTCGGCCTCCGTCATGCTGCTGACGCCGGCCTTCGGGATCCAGTGGTACTTCACGAGCTTCGTGCCGCCCTCGGCGTCCACCCACTTGTAGGTGTTCACGCCGAAGCCCTGCATGTGGCGGTAGTCCGCGGGGATGCCGCGGGGGCTGAACAGGTTCATCAGCATGTGCATCGACTCGGGCGTCTGCGACATGAAGTCGAAGATGCGCGCCGGCTCCTGGCGGAAGGTGACGGGGTCGGGCTTCAGCGAGTGGATCACGTCGGGGAACTTGATCGCGTCGCGGATGAAGAACACGCCGAGGTTGTTGCCGACCATGTCCCAGTTGCCGTCCTCCGTGTAGAACTTCACGGCGAACCCGCGCGGGTCGCGGGCGGCCTCGGAGGAGTCGCGGCCCCCGATCACGGTGGAGAAGCGGATCGCGACGTCGGTGCGCTTGCCGGGCTCCTGGAAGAGCTTCGCGCGCGTGTACCTCGCGATGGGCTCGTCGCCCCACGTGCCGGTCGCCTCGAAGTAGCCGAACGCGACGGCGCCGCGCGCGTGCACGACGCGCTCCGGGATCCGCTCGCGGTCGAAGTGGCTGATCTTCTCGAGGAACTGGTAGTTCTCGAGCGTCGCGGGGCCGCGCGCGCCGACGGTGCGCTGGTTCTGGTTGTCGTAGACGGGGTGGCCCTGGCGGTTCGTGAGGACCTCGCGGTCATCGCCCTCGGCGGGGCCCTGGGAGGAGACGTCGGTCATGGGGGTTCCTTTCGTCGTCGTGCCTCCAGCCTGCCGGGGGACCGCCGACACGCCCAGCGCCGCGCGGCGACTCCCAGAGGATCGGCCGGTCGCGGATCGGCGACGCCTAGGCCGGGCGGCGTCGGCTTCGGCGGAGGAGGCCGGAGGCGAGGGCCGTCAGGATCCCGCCGGCGAGCGCGAGGCCCGCGGAGATGGCGGCGTTCTGCGCGCCGGTGTTGACGCCGAGGCCGGCGATGCGGGCGGCGCCGAGCGCCTGGGGGACGGATCCGCCGGGTGCGGTGCTCGCGTCGGCCGGGGGCGTCGCCGGGTCGTCCGCCGCCTCGTCGGCACCGGGATCCGCGACGGTCGCCAGCTCCGGCGTCGACGCGGGCGCGACCCGGTGCCGCGTCGCCTGCTCGTACGCGTAGGCCATCGCGAGCAGGTCGCCGTCGCGGCTGCGCGGCGCGGCGAGCTCGAGGCCCACGGGCGCGCCCGTCGACGTGGTGCCCGCCGGCACCGAGATCGTGGGGATCCCGGTGTTCGCGCCGACGTCGCAGTACGTGGTGCCGGCCCAGGTCGGGGTCGCGCTCGTCGCGCTAACGGGCATCACCAGGGCGTCGACGCCCTGCTCGACGAAGAAGCGGTCCATCGCCGCCTTGCCCGCGTCCTGTTCCGCGATCGACCGCTCGTAGTCGGGGTTCGGGATGTCCTCGTGGCTGAGGAAGTAGGCGATGTCGGTGTCGGTGAGCGCGCTCGGCCGGTCGGCGATCACGTCGGCGAAGCTCAGCACGTCGGCCGGCTCGGTGCGCGCGGAGAGGCGCGCGGGCCAGGTGGCCGGCGTCTCGGCGAGGAAGCGGTCGATGCTCGGCCGGATGTCGCGCCAGCCGCCGCTCTGCAGCGTCCCCTCCACGAACTCCTGCGTGAGCGGCACCTCCACGACCTCGGCGCCCTGGGCCCGCAGGTCGGCCGCGGCCTGCTCCATGAGGGCGTCCGTCTCGGCGAGGCCCGGCCGCTCGGGATCCTCCGCGATGTCCCAGCGCACCCAGCCGATGCGCTTCCCGGCGAGGGCGGTGGTCGACAACCCGGCGACGTAGGCGTCGGTCGCCTGCTCGTCGGCGACGGCGGTGAGCGGATCCGCGGGGTCGCGCCCCGCGAGCACCTCCATCAGGAGCGCGGCATCGGCCACCGTCGTCGTCAGCGGCCCCGAGACGTCCTGCCGCGGCGACAGCGGCAGGATCCCGGCGGTGCTCGTGAGGCCCATCGTCGGCCGGTAGCCCACGAGGTCCTGGTGCGCAGCCGGCCCGAGGATGGATCCGCACGAGTCGGTGCCGAGCCCGGCCGGGGCGTACGCCGCCGCGACGGCCGCGCCCGTGCCGCCGCTGGATCCGCTCGCGCTGTTCCGCTGGTCGTAGGGGTTCGCGGTGCGGCCGCGCGCGGAGCTCAGCGTGTACGTGCCGTGCCATGCGAACTCCGACATGTTGGTCTTCGCGAGGATGATCGCGCCGGCTGCCCGGAGGCGTGCGACCGCGGTGGCGTCGTCCTCCGTGCGGTAGCCGCGGAGGGCCGCGCTGCCCGCGGTCGTGGGCATGTCGACGGTCGCGTGGTTGTCCTTCACGACGACCGGCACGCCGTGCAGCTTGCCGCGGATCGTACCGGCCGCCCGCTCGGCGTCGAGCTCGGCGGCGGTCGCGAGCGCCTCGTCGTTCACCGTGATCACGGCGGCGAGGCCCGGCTGGTCGCCGTAGGCGCGGTCGTACGCCTCGATGCGCGCGAGGTAGGCGCGGGTCAGCTCGACGGAGGTGGTGGCCCCGGACTCGAGGAGCGCGAGCGCGTCGGCGACGCCGAGGTCGACGACGGCGGGCGGGGTCGCGTCGGCCGCGCCGGTCGCCGCTCCGGCACGCGGGAT
Source organism: Clavibacter rahimiani (assembly GCF_052654495.1). Taxonomy (NCBI): domain Bacteria; kingdom Bacillati; phylum Actinomycetota; class Actinomycetes; order Micrococcales; family Microbacteriaceae; genus Clavibacter; species Clavibacter rahimiani. The sequence continues at coordinate 2,890,504 of NZ_CP199790.1, read as the reverse complement.
GACCGGATCCGCGGAGGCGGGCGCGATGCCGCCCGCGAGCGCGAGCCCCAGGCAGAGGACCGCGGCCGCGGGGAGGCGGGCGGCCGCGCGGATCCGGGGGCGTGCGGGCATGCGCGGTCCTCCAGATCGGGGAGAGGTGTCTCCCCAGTCTGGGAACCGGGTGTTGCGGCGGCGTTTCGGGCGCGGGACGTTCCCGGTCCGCCCGCCGTCACGGGCGGGGGCGGGAGCGCGCGCGACGGGGTCAGGCGCGCTGCTTGGGGAACACGATCCAGAGGATGAGGTACAGCAGCACCTGCGGGCCCGGCAGCACGATCGAGATCACGAACAGGAGCCGGACCAGGAATCGGCTGATGCCGAAGCGGTCGGCGAGGGCGGCGCAGACGCCGGCGATGATCTTCCCGCTACGGGGACGCATGAGGGTGGCCATGCATCGAGCATGGCAGGGGCGCCTGCGCCGCGGCCAGGAGGGCGCCCCCGGCGGATGCCCGGCGCGCGCCCGGCGGATCCGCGTCGAGGACGCCGTCCGCGCCGCCGCGTCGTGCGGGAACGGCTCCCCGTGAGTTCTCCCCGACCTCCGTTTGGGCCCAAAGCGATGGTGCGATACTCGGACGTCGAGCCGGGCTCGGCGTCTCCTCGCGCCGGCGCGGGTCCAGGCGGCGCACGCAGCCGCCGAGCCGCCTGCCCCACGAGTCACGGGAGGAGCCGCATGGAGCCGCACCGCTCGCCCCTGCCCGCCCACGTCGTCGCCGGGTTCCACGCCGCCCCGCGCCGCGCCGCCGCCGTCGAGCGGCTGCTCGCCGCCCTCCTCGACGCCTCCTCCGCCACGGGGGCGGCCGTCCTCCTGCCGCGCGCGTCCGGGGTCGAGGTCGCGGGGGAGTCCGGCGACGCGCTCGCCGCGCTGCTCACGCAGCCCGCTCCGGCGACGGGTCCGGGTCTGCTGCTGGTCGCGATGGGCGACGCCCCCGACGCGGATCCGCGGACGGCCGGAGCGGTCGCCCTGCACTGGGCGTCCGGCGCGCTGACGGACGCCGACCGGGCGCTCGCCGAGGAGGTCGCCGTGCACGCTCGCGTCGCGCTCGCCGCGCGGGACGCCACCGAGGAGCTCGAGCGCGGGCTCGCGGCCCGCACGCTCGTCGGGCAGGCCCAGGGGATCCTGATGGAGCGCTTCTCGCTCGACGCCGACCGCGCGTTCCAGGTGCTCCGCCGCTACTCGCAGGACGGCAACGTGAAGCTCGCCGAGGTCGCCCGCCGCGTCGTCGAGACGCGCGCGCTGCCCGGCTGACGCAGGCGCCGGGTGATCCGCGCCCGACGCGTCGGTCAGGCCGAGCGGCGGTCCGCGTCGCGGAGCCGGATGGGCGACACGGCCGCGAGCGGCGCCGTCTCCGGCACGAGTTCCGGCTCGCCGCGGGTGAGCTCGGTCCGCAGCTGCCCGAGGATCCGCGCGAGCAGCCGCGACACCTGCATCTGGGTCACGCCCAGCTCGGCCGCGATCTCGCTCTGGCTGCACTCGTCGACGAAGCGGAGGTGCAGGATCCGCCGGTCGCGGTCGCTGAGGATCCCGCGCGCGGCGTCGAGCAGCACGCTGCGCTCGGCGCGGGCGTACCCGGGGTCGTCGGTGCCGATGGTGTCCGCGAGGGACGTGCCCTCGTCCTCGTGCACCGTGAAGTCGAGGGACACCGGCCGGAGGCTCGAGTGCGCGGCGAGCGCCTCGGTGACCTCCGCGCGCGGGTGCCCGGTGTGCGCGGCGAGCTCGGCGTCGGTGGGCGTGCGGCCGAGGCGCTGCGTGAGCGCGGGCACGACGGACAGCAGCGCGTGCCGCAGCTCCTGGATCTGCCGCGGCGGCCGGACCACCCAGCCGTTGTCGCGGAGGTGGCGCTTGATCTCGCCGGAGATGGTGGGGATCGCGAACGACACGAAGGGCGCGCCGAAGCCGGGGTCGTAGCGGCGCGCGGCCTTCACGAGGCCGAGGTAGCCGACCTGGCGGAGGTCGCTCCAGTCGTGGGCGCGGCCCGCGTGCTGGCGGGCGAGCTGGTCGGCCAGCTCCAGGTGGTCGAGCACGATCTGGTCGTGCAGGCGGCGGCGCTCGGCCTCGCCGGCCGGATCCTGGGCCACGGCGGCGGCGCGCACGAACCGGTCCTGCGTCACGCGGCGCTTCTCCTCGCGAGCGGCGGCGATGCCGGTCGGGACGGCGGCCGCGAGGGGCACGGGCGTCGCGGGGGCGACGCCCCGCAGGGCGGACGGTGCGGCGACGAGGGCGCGCGAGCGCAGCGATTCGATCACTCAGGACCCTCCGGACGAGGACGGACGCGGCACTCTGCTTGACCGCTCCTCCAGAGAAGCACTGCTTCTCGGGGGTGCCTAGGTCGGGCGAGCACTTCTCCTCCTGCTTCTCCTCCTTCTCCTGCAGGCCGGGCGTGTCGATGGCCCGCGCATCCGCACCAGTCCGGAGCAGCGCCCCCGGACGGGGGCGCAGGCCCCACGCCGGTAGGCTCGATCCCCGTTCCCCGCCTCCCCACCCGAACGGACGCCCCATGAGCCTGTTCCGCACGAAGAGCATCGAGTCGTCGCTCGCCGACGCCGCGGGAGGCGAGCGCAGCCTCACCCGGTCCCTCGGCACCTGGGACCTCATGCTCATGGGCGTGGCCGTCGCGGTCGGCGCCGGCATCTTCTCCGTCGGCGCGAAGGCCGCCGGGAACTACGCGGGTCCGTCGGTGACGCTGGCGTTCGTGCTCGCCGCCGTCACGTGCGGCCTCGCGATCATGTGCTACGCCGAGTTCGCCTCGGCCGTGCCGGTCGCGGGCAGCGCGTACACCTTCACCTACGCCACTATGGGCGAGCTGCTCGCCTGGATCATCGGCTGGGACCTCATCCTCGAGATGCTCACCGCGGCGGCCGTCATCGCCAAGTACTGGGGCATCTACCTGGAGTCGGCGCTGCAGCTCGCGGGGCTCGACATCCCCGCCACCATCACGGTCTTCGGCCTCGGGATCAGCTGGGGCGCCGTGCTCATCACCGCGATCTTCACCGTGCTGCTCGTGCTCGGCACCAAGCTCTCCAGCCGCGTCTCGAGCGTCTTCACCGTGCTCAAGGTCGCCGTCGTCCTGTTCGTGATCGTCGTGGGCGCCTTCTACGTGAAGGCCGAGAACTACGCGCCCTTCATCCCGCCGCAGCAGCCCGCCGAGGGCGCCGCCGCCGACGTGTGGACCCAGTCCCTCTTCTCCTGGGCGAGCGGCCAGGAGCCCACGCAGTACGGCCTCTACGGCCTGCTCGCGGGCGCCTCGCTCGTCTTCTTCGCGTTCATCGGGTTCGACGTCGTCGCCACGAGCGCCGAGGAGGTCAAGGACCCGCAGCGCACCCTGCCGCGCGGCATCTTCGCGGGCCTCGCGGTCGTCACCGTGCTCTACGTGCTCGTGACCCTCGTGCTCACCGGCATGGTGCCGTACACGGTGCTCGCCGACGCCGAGGACCCCTCGCTCACGACCGCGTTCACCGCCGTGGGCGCGGGATGGGCGGCGCAGGTCATCTCCATCGGCACGCTGCTCGGCCTCACCACCGTGCTCATGGTGCTGCTGCTCGGCCTCGCGCGCGTGGTCTTCGCGATGAGCCGCGACGGCCTGCTGCCGCGCGGCCTCAGCCGCACGAGCGCCAAGCGCCGCACGCCCGTGCGCGTGCAGATCATCGCGGGCGTCGTCGTCGCGGCTCTCGCCGGCTTCACCGACGTGGGCGTGCTGGAGGAGATGATCAACATCGGCACGCTGTCCGCGTTCGTGCTGGTGAGCATCGGCGTGATCGTGCTGCGCCGGAAGCGCCCGGACATCCGCGCGTCGTTCCGCGTGCCCTTCATGCCGTGGCTGCCGATCCTGTCGGCCGTGCTCTGCGTGTGGCTGATGCTCAACCTCACGACCCTCACCTGGGTGCGCTTCGTCGTGTGGCTCGCGATCGGCTTCGCGATCTACTTCCTCTACGGCCGCCGCCACTCGGTGCTCGGCAAGGAGGAGGCGCGGATCGCCGCGGGCGGTGCCCCGGCCCCCGAGCTGCCGTCGGTGTCGACGCCGCGGGACTGACCCCTCAGCGCCCGCGCGTCAGGTCTGGCAGCGCGGGCACCAGTAGGTGACCCGGTCCTGCGATCCCATGCCGGGCCGCACGGGGTCGCCGAGCTGGCCCTGCAGGATCCGCGTGCCGCACCGGAGGCACGGCTTGCCCTTCCGCCCGTAGACCCAGTCGGTGCGGCCGCGGCGGAGGTCGCCCGTGGTGGTGCGCTCGATGCGGTCGCGGTTGGCGCGCATGGTGCGGCGGGCGAGCGCGACCATCGCGGGCAGGTCCGGCACCTCGGCCACGGGCCGCGTGGGCAGGACGCCGCGCAGGAAGCAGAGCTCCGCGCGGTAGACGTTGCCGATGCCGGCCGCGTTCCGCTGGTCGAGGAGCGCCAGGCCGATGGGCCGCTCGGGCTGGGCGGAGATCCGCCGCACGACCTCCTCCGCCTGCGCGTCATCCCAGCCAGGGCCGAGGATGTCGGGGCCGAGGTGCCCGACGACCGTGTGCTCCTGGTCGCGGGGGATCACCTCCAGCACCCCCAGCGCGAAGCCCACCGTGACCCGCTCCGCCGTCTCCAGCACGACGCGCGCCTCGAAGGTCGGCCGCCGCCACGCGGTGCCGTGCTGGTAGATGTGCCAGGACCCCTCCATCTTGAGGTGGCTGTGGATCGTGAGGTCGCCGACGCGGTGCAGGATGTGCTTCCCGACGCTCACCACCTCGTCGACCTCCCGGCCCGCGAGGTCGAGGGTCGCGAAGGCGGGCACGCGGAAGTCGGTGCGCGTGAGCACCCGGCCGCCGATCGCCTCCTGCAGGTGCGCGGCGGTGCGGTAGACGGTGTCGCCCTCAGGCACGGGCGTCTCCGCTGCGTCGGGTGAGCCGGGTCACGTGCGCATCCGCAGCCCGCGCGGCGTCGCCGAGAAGCCGTGCTCCTGGAGCGCGGAGCCGAGCGGCGTGCCGAGGATGAACTCCCCGTTGACCTTCTCGATCGCGAGCTTGGCCACGCCGCCGCGCCGCACGACGCCGCCGAGCGACTCGGCGGCCGCCCGCAGCACGGCCTCGTCGGCGTCGAACTGCAGCACCGTCTTGCCGCCGCGCTCCACGTAGAGCACGAGCTCGCCGTCGACCAGCACGACGAGCGCGCCCGCCTTCCGGCCGGCCCGGTGGCCCGTGGGCCGCTCGCCGCGCGCGTCCACGCTGCCGGCGAGGGCGATCGCGCCGACCTCGGGCGCTGACGCGTCGCCCGACGGATCCGCGCCCGCGGCGTCGTCGCCGTCCGCCGCCGACCCGTCGAGCCGGGGCCAGGGCAGCGCCGCGCCGTACGCGTTGGCCGGATCCGTGGCCGCCAGCGTCAGCGCGTTCAGCGGCCGCTCGCCCGCGTCCGGATCCCGCGTGAACCCACGCAGCCGGTCGACCGTGCCGCCCGTGGAGAACTGGGCCGCGCCCAGCGTCTCGATGAAGTACCCGCGCCGGGCCCGCCCGGTGTCCTCGAACCCCGCGAGCACCTTGTAGGTGAGCGCGAAGCCGCCGGGCACGCGCTCGGTCATGACGGATCCGCGCGTGACCACGCCGTACCGCTCGAGCAGCAGCTCGGCCGTGCCGGCTGCGCGCACGGTGGCGTCCGTCTCGGCGAGCGGCACGATCGACCACCGGCCGGCCGCCGTCGACGGCCCGGTGCGCGTCGGCATGTCGGGTCGCGGCATCCGCCCGCCCCGGTACATCCGCCCGCGCGGCGCGCGCTGCGGCGTCTTGTGCGCGGTGGATCCGCCCGCGAGCAGCGCCCGCAGCGGCGAGAGCGTGTCGTTCGTGACGAGGCCCGCCCACACGAGGTCCCACAGCGCGGTGACGAGCGCCTTGTCGTCCGTGGATCCCACGGCGTCGCTCAGCTGCCGGAAGAAGTAGCCGCCGCCCGTGCCGAGCGTGGTGAGGACCTCGCGCTGCAGCTCGTCGGTGTCGTGCGCGTCGGGCTCGGGCAGCGTGAGCGCGACCTGGTCGGCGAGGTGCAGGCTCACCCAGCCGTCGGCACCCGCGAGCGTGCCGGCCCCCGACCAGATGACCTCGCCCGTGGACGTGAGCTCGTCGAGGAAGGCGGGCGTGTAGTCGCGCACCCGGGCGGGCAGCACGAGCGTCTCCCACGCGGAGGCGGGCACGGGCGCGCCCGCCAGCTGCTCGATGACCTGCAGCACGCCGTCGACCCCGCGGAGCCCGCGCTCGCGATCCGCGCCCGCGACGTGCTGCCACGCCGGGAGGAAGCGCGCGAACGCCGCCTGCTCGACCGGCTCGACCTCGCTGCGGAGCGCGGCCAGCGAGCGGCTGCGGAGGCGCCGCAGCACCTCGACGTCGCACCACTCGCTGCCGGACGCCCCCGGCCGGAACTCGCCCTCGACCACGCGCCGCTGGGCGCCGAGCCGGGCGAGCGTGTCGGCGATGACGGCGGATCCGAGGCCGATCGCGGTGGCCGCGTCGGCGATCGTGAAGGGGCCGTGGGTGCGCGCGTAGCGGCCCACGAGGTCGCCCAGGGGATCGGCCACGGGCTCCACGAACGCGAGCGGCGTGCCGATGGGCAGCGGCACGCCGAGGGCGTCGCGCAGGCGGCTCGCGTCCTCGATGGCGGCGACGCGCGGGCGGCCGCCGAACGAGACGCGGAGCGCGCGCTTGCCGGCGACGAGCGCGTCGAGGTGCGCGGCGGCCTCGCCGGCCTCCTCGGGCTCCAGGCGCGCGGCGACCTCCTCGGCGTCGAGCGGCCCGAGGATCCGCAGCAGGTCGGCCACGCCCTCCCGCCCCTTCGCGCGCCGGTCGGTCGCAAGGCGCTGCAGCTCGAGCTCGGTGCGCGCGATGACCGCCGGATCCAGCAGCTCGCGCAGCTCCGCCCGCCCGAGGAGCTCCGACAGCAGCCCCGCGTCGAGCGAGAGCGCGGCGGCCCGGCGCTCGGCGAGCGGGCTGTCGCCCTCGTACATGAACGCGCCGACGTAGCTGAAGAGGAGGCTGCGCGCGAACGGCGACGCGTCCTCCGTGGTGGTCTCGACGATCCGGATGCGCCGGGCCTCGATGTCCTTCGCGAGCGACGTGAGCGCGGGCAGGTCGTAGACGTCCTGCAGCACCTCGCGCACGGTCTCGAGCACGATGGGGAACGCGGGGTACTTCCGCGCGACGTCGAGCAGCTGCGACGCCCGCTGCCGCTGCTGCCAGAGCGGCGAGCGGCGGCCGGGGTTGTAGCGCGGCAGGAGCAGCGCGCGGGCCGCGCACTCGCGGAAGCGCGAGGCGAACAGCGCGGATCCGCCCACCTCGCGCGTGACGATGGCGTCGAGCTCGTCGGGCTCGAACACGAACAGGTCGGCTCCCGGCGGCTCGCCGTCGGTCTCGGGGATGCGCACGACGATGCCGTCGTCGTTCGCCATGGTGGCGCCGTCGATGCCGTACAGCTCGGTGACCCGCGCGCCGACCGCGAGCGCCCACGGCGCGTGCACCTGCATCCCGTAGGGGGAGTGCAGCACCACGCGCCAGTCGCCCAGCTCGTCGCGGAAGCGCTCGACCACGAGGGTGCGGTCGTTCGGGACGTGCCCGGTGGCCTTCTTCTGGTCGTCGAGGAACGCCAGCAGGTTGTTCACGGCGCGGTCGTCGAGGCCCACGCGACCGGCGCGCGCCCGGGCGTCGTCGACCGCGGATCCCGACAGCTCCCGCACGAACGCTCCGATGGCGCGTCCCAGCTCGAGCGGCCGGCCGAGCCCGTCGCCCTTCCAGAACGGCAGCTTGCCGGGCTCGCCGAACGCGGGCGTCACGAGCACGCGGTCGTGCGTGATCTCCTGGATCCGCCAGCTCGTGGCCCCGAGCGCGAACACGTCGCCGACGCGCGACTCGTAGACCATCTCCTCGTCGAGCTCGCCCACGCGCGACGCCTTCTCGCCCACCATGAACACGCCGAACAGGCCCCGGTCGGGGATGGTGCCGCCGGAGGTGACGGCGAGCCGCTGCGCGCCCGGCCGCCCCTCGATGGTGCCCTCGTCGCGGTCCCACACGATGCGGGGCCGCAGCTCCGCGAACTCGTCGGACGGGTAGCGGCCGCTGAGGAGGTCGAGCGTGGCCTCGTACGCGGAGCGCGGCAGGGTCGCGAAGGGCGCGCTCCGCCGGACCGTGTCGAACCACTCCTCGACACCCACGGACTCGAGCGCGACGGCCGCGACGGTCTGCTGCGCGAGCACGTCGAGCGGATTCGCCGGCACGCGCAGCGACTCGATCTGCCCGCTCGCCATGCGCTCGGCGGCGACGGCCGAGTGGATGAGGTCGGCCCGGTGCTTGGGGAAGATGACGCCGCGCGAGACCTCGCCGACCTGGTGGCCCGCACGGCCGACGCGCTGCAGCCCGCTCGCGACCGAGGGCGGCGCCTCCACCTGCACGACGAGGTCGACGTCGCCCATGTCGATGCCCAGCTCGAGGCTCGACGTGGCCACCACGCAGCGGAGGCGGCCGGACTTGAGGTCGTCCTCGATGAGAGCGCGCTGCTCCTTGGAGACGGATCCGTGGTGCGCCTTCGCGAGCACCGGATCCGCGCCCTCGGTGCTCCCCGCCTGCGCCATGACCTCGGCGGGCGGGCGCGCGGCGGTGCGGCGCATGGCGGAGAAGGCCGTGGCGTCGACGGACGATGCGGATCCGGCCCCGGCGCCCGCCAGCACGGGCACGGCGTCGGCCGTGGCGCCCGCCCCCGCGGACCCCGCGACGATCGCCCGCCCCTCGGCGTCGATCCGCCCGTCCTCGATGCGTCCCGTGTAGATCTCGTTGAGCCGGGCCGTGAGCCGCTCCGCCAGCCGCCTGCTGTTCGTGAAGACGATGGACGACGTGTGCTGGAGCACGAGGTCGACGATGCCCTCCTCCACGTGCGGCCAGATGGACCCCTGCTGCGGCTCGCCCTGCGCCGCCGACCCCTCGAGCGGCGCGGTGGTGCCGAGCTCGGTCATGTCGTCGACGGGCACGATGACCCGCAGGTCGAACTCCTTGGTGTTCTTCGGCGACACGATGGTGACGGGCGACCGCCCGCCGAGGAACCGCGCCACCTCCTCGGGCGGCCGCACGGTGGCCGACAGCCCGATCCGCTGGGCCGGCCTCTCGAGCAGCGCGTCCAGCCGCTCGAGCGAGAGCGCCAGGTGGCTGCCGCGCTTGGTGGCCGCGACCGCGTGCACCTCGTCGACGATGACCGTCTCGACCCCCGCGAGCGTCTCGCGCGCGGCCGAGGTGAGCATGAGGAACAGCGACTCGGGCGTGGTGATGAGGATGTCCGGCGGCGTCTTCGCGAGCGCGCGCCGGTCGGCCGCCGGGGTGTCGCCCGAGCGGACGCCCACCGTGACCTCGGGCGGCTCGGCCCCCAGCCGCTTCGCCGTCTGCACGATGCCCACGAGCGGCGAGCGGAGGTTCCGCTCCACGTCGACCGCGAGCGCCTTGAGCGGCGAGATGTAGAGGACGCGCGTGCGGCGCATCGGATCCTCCGGAGCGGGCCGCGAGGCGAGCCGGTCGATGGACCACAGGAACGCCGCGAGCGTCTTGCCGGATCCGGTGGGCGCCACGACGAGCGCGTGCGACCCCTTCTGCACGGCCTCCCACGCGCCCGTCTGCGCGGTCGTGGGGCCGGGGAACGCGCCCTGGAACCACTCCCGGGTGGCCGGGGAGAAGCGCGCGAGGACGGGATCCATCTCCCCATCCTCCTCTGCGCCACCGACATCGGGCCGGGCCCGGCGCTCCCCGGACGACCGCGACGCGAGCCGTGCCGCGAGCTGGGCCGCGCGCCGCGCCGCGCGTCAGCTCGCGTGCTCCCGGATGAACGCGGACACGTCCCGCAGCTCGGCCGCCGACACGGAGTGGGGCAGGTCCTCGTAGATGCGCTCCGTGAGGGCGGTGTGGGCGCCGATCCAGCCGCGCGTGCGGGCCACGGCCGCGTCGGGGATCACCGTGTCGGCCGTGCCGCGGCCCCAGAAGACGGGCGTCGGCGCGGCGACGAGGGCCGGGTCGCCCGCGTGCTCCCCGCGCACGGAGAACCCGCTGAGCTGCACCGCGTAGGAGAAGCGTCCGGGCGCCAGCCGCAGCAGCTGGAGCGCTGTCGCGCCGCCCTGGCTGAACCCGAGGAGGCCGACCGAGCGCGGCGGCGCGGGCAGCGCGTCGAGCCAGTCGAGGACCCCCTGCGCGGCGGCGTCGGCGGCGTCCGGATCCGGGTCGCCGGTGGATCCGGGCACGATCGGGAACCACGCGTGCCCGCCCTGCAGCGCGATCGGCGCGCGCAGCGACGCGATCACGGGCCCGAGCGGCAGGTACGGCGACAGGCCGAACAGGTCGCCCTCGTGCGAGCCGTAGCCGTGCAGCAGGACGAGGAGCGGCCGGTCGGCGAGCTCGGCGGCGGAGGCCGACCAGAGGACGGCGTCGGGATCCAGCGGGAGAGCGGTCACGGTGTCCTCGTCGGCTGCGGCGGATGCGCGGACGCGGGGGATCGGCCGGCCCGCCCATCCTCGCACCCGCGCCCGGGCGGCCGTCCGGCTCGCGCGGCCTACGCCCTGCGGCCCGTCCCGCCGCCGGCGCGTCCGGCCAGCGCGCCGGGTGGCGGCCGCGCACCGGCGGTGGGTGACAATGGACCATGACCGTTCGCACCCCGGACCCGAACATCCCCGACCCGAACTCCGGCTGGCTGTCGGACGTGGAGCTGGCGCAGATCCGGCAGCGGCTGCCCCTCCTCTACGTGGAGGCCGTGCCCGTGCGGGTCGACGGCATGGGCCGGGTGAAGGACATCGGCGTGCTCCTGCGCGCGACGGTCACCGGCCAGATGACGCGCATGCTCGTCTCCGGCCGCGTGATGTACGGCGAGACCCTGCGCGACGCGCTCTTCCGCCACCTCGAGAAGGACCTCGGGCCGATGGCGTTCCCGCAGCTCCCCGCGAGCCCGACCCCGTTCTCGGTGGCCGAGTACTTCCCGTTCCCCGGCGAGAGCCCCTACACGGACGAGCGGCAGCACGCCGTCTCGCTCGCGTACGTGGTGCCGGTGACGGGCACGTGCGATCCCCGCCAGGACGCGCTCGAGATCACCTGGATGACGCCCCAGGAGGCCGCGTCCGACGCCGTCTCCGCCGACATGGAGGGCGGCCGCGGCGCGCTCCTCCGCGCGGCCCTCGCCTCGGTGGGCGTGCTGCCCTAGCCGGACCGCCGCGTCCGCTGCACCGCGTCCGCGGCGCCGGGGTGCTCAGACCGCGGCGACCCGCTCGGCGAACTCCGGCGGCTCCAGGTAATGGCGCCGCAGGTCCTCGAACGCCTGGCTCGCGCCCGCGCCGACGCCGTAGGACCGCTGCACGTGCAGCCCGTCCATGGCGGAGAGCACGACGGCGGCCGCGGCCTCCGGGTCGAGGTGCGGGTCGATGAGGCCCCGCGCCTGGTCGACGATGACGCCCGAGGTGATCCGCTCGAGCTCGCGGGCGCGGCGCTCGCGGAACAGCTCGTGCAGCGGGTGCCCGGCCGCCGAGGCCTCCGACGAGACGACGGCGATGACGCGCGTGAGGCACGCGCTCTGCTCCCCGTCGGCGATGGCCACGGCCGCGTGCTCGGCGACGCTCCGGGGCCGGTGCAGCTCGATGGCCGCGGCGAGGCGCTCCTCGCGGCGCTCCAGCACGGCGAGCAGCAGCTCCTCCTTGCCGCGGAAGTGGTGCAGCAGGCCGGCCGGCGTGATCTCCGCCCGTGACGCGATCTCCCGCAGCGAGCTGCCGCGGTACCCCTGCTCGGCGAACACCTCGATGGCGGTGCGGATGAGGAGCTCCCTGCGCTCCACGCCCTTGCGGTACGGGCCACGGGCGGCGAGGGCGGGGCGTGTCATCCGCACACCGTATCCGGATGCGCGCGCACGCCTCCCCGACCGTCCCCAGGCCGCGCCGCGGCTCCCGACGATCGGGGCGCGGACGCGTCGCCGGGCGTCCTCATCTGATCGCCCCGGGGACGACGGAGGGCCCCCGTCCGCAGACGGGGGCCCTCGATGTCATGCCGGCGCGCGCTGCGCGCCGTGCGGTCTAGCGTCCGCTGGAGACGCGGCGGTGCGTGCGCGCACGACCGCCGGCCGCGGCACCGCCGGAGGCCGCGGGGCGCTCCTGGCGGGGACGCGAGGGAGCGGCGGACGAGCCGCCGCCGAAGCCCTCGGATGAGGTGCTGAACGTGCGGGGCGTGCCGCCGCGCTGTCCGCCCGAGGCGGCTCCGTCGCGGCGACCCGACGCGGCGCCCTCGCGGCGACCGCCGACGGGCGCGCCGTCGCGGACCGCGCGCTTGCGCTGCGCGTTCGCGCCCTGCGAGCGTCCGCCGCCGTTCGCGCGGCCGCCCTGCGACTGGCGCTGGGTGGACTCGCGGACCGACTTCGTCTCGCGCGGCGCGGGCTTGACGTACGCCGCGACGGCGCCCGTCAGCTCGGCCACGGCGGGGGAGGACTCGGTGACCTGCTGCGGCGTGACGTGGATGTCGGCCTTGCGCATCAGGAGCTGCACGTCCTTGCGCTGCGCCGGCAGCATGATCGTGACGACGTCGCCCGCGGAGCCCGCGCGCGCCGTGCGGCCCGAGCGGTGCAGGTACGCCTTGTGCTCGGCCGGCGGGTCGACGTGGATCACGAGCTCGATGTCGTCGACGTGCACGCCGCGCGCCGCGACGTCGGTGGCCACGAGGACCTTGACGTCGCCCGCGGAGAACGCGGCCAGGTTGCGGTCGCGGGCCACCTGCGAGAGGTTGCCGTGCAGGTCCACCGACGGGATGCCCGCGTCGGTGAGCTGCTTCGCGAGCTTCTTGGCGTGGTGCTTGGTGCGCATGAAGAGGATGCGACGGCCGCTGCCGCCCGCGAGCTTCTGCACGAGGAGGCGCTTGGCCTCGACGTCGGACGCCTCGAACACGTGGTGCGTCATGGCGGCGACGGGCGAGTTCGCCTCGTCGACGGAGTGCAGCACCTGGTCGTGCAGGTAGCGGCGCACGAGCTTGTCCACGCCGTTGTCGAGCGTGGCGGAGAACAGCATGCGCTGGCCGGTGTTCGGGGTCTTGTCGAGGATCCGCGTGACGACGGGCAGGAAGCCCAGGTCGGCCATGTGGTCGGCCTCGTCGAGGACGGTGATCTCCACGGCGTCGAGGTTCACGAAGCCCTGCTTCATGAGGTCCTCGAGGCGGCCGGGGCAGGCCACGACCACGTCGACGCCGGCCTTGAGGGCCGCGACCTGGCGCTGCTGCGAGACGCCGCCGAAGATGGTCGTGGTGGTCAGGTTGTACGCCTCGGCCAGCGGGGCCATGGCGGCCGTGATCTGCGTGGCGAGCTCGCGGGTCGGCGCGAGGATGAGGCCGAGCGGGCGGCCCGGACGACGACGGCCGCCGGCGAGTCCGCCGCCGAGGCGCGCGATCATCGGGATGGCGAACGCGAGCGTCTTGCCGGAGCCGGTCTTGCCGCGGCCGAGCACGTCGCGGCCGTTGAGGGTGTCGGGCAGCGTGTCCACCTGGATGGGGAACGGCGTCGTGATGCCGTTCGCCGTGAGGGCGGAGACGAGCGGTGCGGGCACGCCGAGCGCGCCGAAGGTGTCAGTGGTCATGCGGGGGAGTTGCCTTCCAGGCAGGGGTCCGCCCCGGTGTGCGTTCTCGGGGATGTGCGACTACGCACGGAAGCGGAGGATGGCGAAGGCGCCGATGGGCGCATCCGTTCGCCGTAAGAAAGATGTCACCCGCACCCGTCGGCCGGAATCGGCGATCTGATCGGGGCGAGGAGGGACGCGTTCTCTCGACGCAGGGAGCACGATGATGTGCTCGCAAGTCCTCCCACTCTAGCGTCAGTCCTGCGAGAAAGCCATCTCGCCCACCGGCACCTCGAATCCGAGCACGTTCCCGGCGGGCGCGAGCGGGCAGGCCCAGGCCGGGTCGTAGGCGCACGACGGGTTGTACGCGAAGTTCAGGTCGACCACGATCGACCCCGGGGCGCCGGGCCCGAGGTCGGATCCCTTCACGGTGTCGAGCAGGTAGCGGCCGCCCCCGTAGGTGCCGCCCTCCCGCCGGTGCGACGCGTCCTTCACGGGCAGGTGCAGGCCGCCGCCGTAGCTCACGAGGCGCCAGACGTCGAGGGTCGCCTCGTCGCGTCCGTCGGCGGCGGGCAGGTGCACGGATCCGAGGAGCTCGAACGGCACGACGCCGTCGGTGCCCGTCTCGACCTCGTGGCGCTCCTCGCCGCGGTCGTCGTGGATCTCCAGCTCGAACCGCCAGTCCGGGTCGTACTCGGCCACGTCGAGGCGGTCGAAGTCGGCGCGGTGCTCGGGGAGGAGCGGCGTCGCGGGGTGGCCGCGGAACATGTCGTCGCGCGTGCGGCGCCAGAGGGCGTGCGCGGCGGCCGGGTCCGTCTGCGCCACCCAGCGGACCTCCGCGTACATCTCGTGCGTGCGGCGGCGCCAGTCGGCGACGTGGAGGGCGGTGACGGCGGAGGGCATGGGGACACCGTACGCGTCGGGTCAGCCGGATCCGCGCGGCGGGGACCGGTCGTCAGCCGGCGGACAGGGGCGCGCCGTCGGGGCCGGGCGCGGCGGCGGCGTCGGACGGCTCGGGCTCCCAGTCGTAGGCCCACGTCGGCGCGAGCTGACGGAGCCGGAAGGCGCGCCACTGCCAGAACGCCCAGAAGGTGGGCCACATCGCGGGCCCGAGGAGGCCCGCCTCGAACTCGAGCTGGTCGCGGAAGAGGGTCCTGACGCGGCCGTCCTCGTCGGGGCCGGCGGGATCCGCGGACACGGCCATGCTGTGCCGCATGCTCGTGGGGATCGACATGAGCCCGGAGAGCCCGTGGCCGTCGTCCCGCACGATGCGGACGCCGTCGACGCGCGGCTTCATGTCCCGCAGGCGGATGCTCTGGCGGCCGGCCGTGAAGGGCCCCGTCTGCATCGCCGCGACGTGCTCGCGGCCGTCCCAGCTGGTGGGGAACCCGCTGTCCTCGAGCGGCACGAAGTCGACGAGCGGACCCGCGACCTCCCGCATGACGGTGGGCGAGTGGAGCGCGCGCCAGGCGGCGTCGGGATCGCAGTCGAGGATGGTCTTCAGCAGCACGCGCATGGCCCCAGTCTGCTCCGCGCGGCTGGGGGATCGGCCGGGCGGGCCGGGCGTCCGTCCCCCGTGGGACAGGATGGGACGGACATGATCAGGTACTGGGTGGGCGTCGTCTCGCGCGACCGCGTGCTCGACGGCCTGGACCTCGGCATCGCGCAGGTCAACCGCGGCGCCCGCGAACCGGTCGAGCGGCTCGGCGAGGCCGACGGCTTCGTCTACTACTCGCCGCGCGAGTCGTACCCGGACGGGCAGCTCCTCCGCTCCTTCACGGCCATCGGCCGCGTCGCCGACGCCGCGCCCTACCAGGGGCGCGTGGGCGAGTGGCGGCCGTGGCGGCGGCGGATGGACTGGGACCTCGGCGCGGTCGACGCCCCCATCCGGCCGCTCGTGCCCGTGCTCGACTTCACGCGCGACTCCCTCGAGTGGGGCCGCAAGCTCGCACCCGGGCTGCTGGAGATCACCCGCGACGACTTCGAGGTGATCCGCCAGGCCATGCGCCGCGGGGCGCCCGAGCCGTCGCGCCGCGTCATCCGCGGAGGGGCGGGGCCCTGGACGCCCGTAGCATCGGATCGTGACCTCCTCCGCTGACGCCGCGCACCCCGACCCGTCGACGCAGGCCCGCTACCAGGTCCGGCTCGACGGCGGGGTCGCCGGCGCCCGCCGCATCGCCTCCGGCGCCGACGTCATCGTCTGGGTGGACGCCCTGCCCTCCGTCCCGCCGCCCACGGCCGCCCGCCGCGACGAGGTCCTCGCGACCATGCCCGCCCGCCCCGCCGTGGTGAGCGCGGGCCTCGCGGACGGCCCGGCCGTCGCCGCGTGGATCCTCGCCCTCCAGGAGGCGCTCGGCCGCCGCGCGTACGTGGCCGTCGTCGCCGCGGGGACGGTGGAGGCCGACGGATCCTGGCGCGCCTGCGCCGAGGACCAGCTGGCCGCGGGCGCCGTGGTCGACGCGCTCGCCGCCCTCGGGATCGACGCGACGTCGCCCGAGGCCGCGGTCGCGTGCGCCGCGTACCAGCAGCTGCGGCCCGCCGTCGGCCACCTGCTCACCGCGAGCGTCTCCGCGCGGCGCCTCGACGCCGCGGGCCACGGCGCGCTCGTGTCCGCGTCGCTCGCCGCGGATCCCGCCGACGTGGTCGTGCACCGCCTCCACCGCGACGCCTAGTCGGCCCGCCGCCCGCCGCCCGCCGCCCGCGGCCCCGTCCCGCGCCGACCCGGCCGCTCCCCGCGGAATGGGCTCACGGGCGCGCGTGTTCTCCTGGATCAGGCGCCGCCGTCCGCGTGACGCCCCCGATCGTCAGGAAAGGCACGCACATGAAGGCACTTCTCAACGGCGTCACCGTCGCCGAGGCTCCGAAGGACGAGCTCATCGAGATCGAGGGCAACTGGTACTTCCCGCCGCAGAGCGTGGACATGTCGCTCCTCACCGAGACCTCGACGCCGTACCACTGCCCGTGGAAGGGCGACACGCAGTACTACTCCGTGAAGGACGGCGAGACCCAGCTGCAGGACCGCGCGTGGTCGTACCCGACGCCCATCCCGTCGTCGTTCGACCGCGTCGGCCGCGACTACAGCGGCTACGTCGCGTTCTGGAAGGAGGTCCGCGTCAGCGAGTGACGCGGATCGCCGATCACGGCCCGGGGGCTCCGGCTCCCGGGCCGTCGTCGTCCCCGGGGCCGTCCGCGGGAGCCCCGGGGACGGACGCCGGACGGAGCGGCGCCACGCGGGCCGGGATCCCCGTCCGCCGCTCGCGCAGCTGCCGGGCGCGGTGCGCGCGCACCTTCGCGCGGTTGCCGCAGCGGCGCATCGAGCACCAGCGGCGCGTGCCGGACCGGGTCGTGTCGAGGTAGAGCACGGTGCAGTCGTCGGCCGAGCAGCGGTGGATCCGCTCGGACCCCGCCCCGAAGACCGCCACCGCGTCGCGCGCCGCCGAGGCGAGCGCCTGCGCGGGCCGGGCGAGCGCGCGGCCGGCCTGGCGGGATCCGCCGCCGAGCGCGGGCGGCAGGTCGGGCGTCGCCGCGTAGAGGTTCAGGACGTCGACGTCCCGCGGCGCGGGCGCCCGGCCGTCGGCGAGCGCGGCGGCGATGTCGCCGATGGCCTGCCGCAGGGTGCGCGCGTCGGCGAGGTCCCGCTCCGCCGGCTCCGAGACGGGCGCGAGGTGCTCGCTCAGCCACGCGCCGAGCGCCGCGGCGTCGGGCAGCGCCTCGCGCGGCTCCGGGTCCCCGAGCGCGCCGGTGTAGGCGAGGTCGAGGCTCACGGCGCCCGTGTCGAGGAACCAGCGGAGGCCGTCCGGGTCGGTGATCCACTGGCCCGTCGGCCGCTCGGACCCCGGCGCCCGGCTCACGCGGCGCCCTCGCGCCGTGCCGCCTCCGGTGACGGAGGCCCGGCCGCGGCCGCACCCGACGGCACGTCCCGCTTCGTCCACGCGATCAGGTGCGCGGCGTCGAACCGGCGCGAGCAGAGGCCGCACGCGAGCGGCCGGGTCGGCTTCCGGTAGCGGAAGTGCGCGTGCCCGGCCGGGCAGGCGCCCACCCACGGCGCGAGCTCCTCGGCGACCGCGCCCGAGTGCAGGCGGGATCCCTCGTAGCCGAGCTCGGCGGCCGTCCGCTTCCAGCGCGGACCGTGCCCGGCGCGGGATCCGGCGAGCGCGTGCGCCACCTCGTGCAGCAGCACCTGGTGGATCTCGTCGTCCTCGAAGCGCCCGGCCAGGTGCCGCGAGACGGTGATCCGCCGGTCGCCGTAGTGGCAGGCGCCCGCGCGCGTGCGGGCGTGGTCGAACGCGAAGGTCCACGACGGGTCGAGGTGCAGGGCGATGAGGGCCTCGGCCCAGATCCGCACCCGGACGAGGTCAGCCACGGCCGGCCGCCCGCGGCCGGCGGGGGAGCGCGCCCATCACGCGGGCTGGGCGGCGATGCGCTCCTTGGCGACGTCGATCGCGAGCGCCGAGCTCTCGAGCTGGTCGCTCGGGAGGCCCTCGCGCGTGCGGAGCGTGTAGGCGTCCTCGAAGTCGCTCAGCGCGTGGCGGTAGTCGCCGCGGTCGAAGTGCACCTTGCCGCGGTGCTGAAGCGCGAACGCCTCCAGCGCGTACCACTCGTGCGCGCGGGCCTCGTCGACGCAGCCGCCGAGGTCCTGCAGCGCGATGTCGAGCTTGCCCTGGTACTGCTGCACCTGCGCGCGGCGGATGCGGCACGCGAGCAGCGTCTCCCGGTCGCCCGTGAAGCGCGCCTGGCGGACGGCCGCGTTCGCCATGTCCCACGCCTCGTCGAGCCGGCCGAGCATGCGGAGGAGCGCTACCTTCTCGGTGATCGCGGAGAGGCTGCGGAGGTTCTCGAGCTCGTCCAGGCGCTCGCCGGCCGCCCGCAGGTCCACCTTCTCCCGGAGGGTGTCCCTGTCGTAGCCGATGATGATCGCGGTGCCTGTCACGAGGAAGAGATTATCCCGCCTGGATCGGCATGAGCTCGACCCGGAGCAGCTTGTCGTCGCCGTCGCGCGGCGTCCCGCGTCCGTCGGTGTTGCCGGTGAGCATCCGGAGCGACCCGTCGGGGGCCGCCTGGACGTCCCGGATCCGCCCGTACTCGCGGGTGTAGAACTCGGTGACGCGGTCGTCGGGGATGGGATCCGTGGCCACGGCGCCGGGCCGCACGACCCAGAGGCGCTGGCCGCCGAGGCCCGCCATGAAGACCGTGTCGCCCACGACGGCGATGCCGCTCGGGCTCGCGTCGTCGGTGCCCCACTGGCGCACGGGGTCGATGTACGCGTCCGAGGCCGCGTCGTCGCTCGCGCCCTCCACGACCGGCCAGCCGTAGTTCCCGCCGGGCTCGATGAGGTTCAGCTCGTCCCAGGTGTCCTGCCCGAACTCCGCCGACCAGAGGTTCCCCTCCGCGTCCCACGCGATGCCCTGCGGGTTCCGGTGGCCCATCGAGTACACGGGCGATCCCGGCGTCGGATTGTCCTCGGCGCCCTGCCCGTCGGGCGTGAGGCGGAGGATCTTGCCCGCGAGCGAGATCGGGTCCTGCGCCGCGTCGCGGAGGTTCGCGTCGCCCGTGGTGGCGTAGAGCATGCCGTCGGGGCCGAACGCGATCCGGCCGCCGTTGTGGGTCGTGTCGCGGGGGATCCCCGTGACGACGTCCTCCGCGACGCCCAGCCCGAGCGACCCCGGCGCGCCCGTCACGCCCATCCGCACGATGCGGTTGTCGGTGGCGCTCGTGAAGTAGGCGTAGAGCTGCGTCCCGCCGTCGACCTCGCGCGTCGCGATGCCGAGGAGGCCGCCCTCGCCCACGGGGCCCACGCCCGCGATCGTCCCCGCGACGCGCGTCGTGCCGTCCGCGAGCACCTCGACGATGCGCGAGGTGTCGCGCTCGCTCACGAGCAGGGCCCCGGACGGCAGCTCGGCCATCGACCACGGCGACGTGAGGCCGGTGGTGGTCGCGGTCGGCGTCCCGGAGGGGGCGACGCCCGCGGGCGCCGTGTCCGTGCTCGTCGGGGAGGGCGCGGGCGGCTCCGTCGCCCGGACGTCGACCGGCGATCCGTCGTCGTTCGTGCAGCCCGAGAGCGCGACGATCGCGGCGAGGCCGAGCACGGCGAGGCGCGCCGGGCGGGTGCGGGAGCGGCGGTTCATGGGGACTCCGGTGGTTCGGCGGGCGTCGGCGCCCGGGGCGGCCTCAGGGCCTGGTCTGGAAGACGCTGCGGGCGGGGGAGGGGGACGGGACGGCGGTCGCGTCGGTGACGACGGACGCGCCGGCGATGAAGTCGGCGAGCTCGCGCCCCTCGACGACCTTGGCGGGGTGGGGGCCGCCCGCGAGCAGGCGCGGCACGAAGTCGAGCGGGAGCGGCGTGGCGGAGGCCGCGAAGACGACGTTGCCGAACCGCCGCCCCTTGAGCACCTGCGTCTCGGCGAGCGCGGCCACATGCGGCAGCACGTCGCGGATGGTGGCGGCCTGCCCGCGCGCGAACGCGAGCCCGTGGCCGTCGGCGACGTTGACCGTCATGATCCCGCCGGGGGCGAGCATCGCGGCGGCCTCCGCGTGGAACTCGCGGCTCGTGATGTGGGCGGGCGTGCGGGCGCCGCTGAAGACGTCCACGACGACGAGGTCGACGGATCCGCGGAGCCCCTGCGGCAGCCGCCCCATGACCTCGCGGGCGTCGCCGTAGCGCAGCCGGATGGAGGCCTTGCGCGACCAGGGGAGGTGCTCGCGCACGAGGTCCACGAGGTCCTGCTCGAGCTCGATGACCTGCTGGCGCGATCCCGGCCGCGTCGCCTCGACGTAGCGCGGGATGGTGAGCGCGCCGGCCCCGAGGTGCAGCGCGGTGATCGCCTCCCCGGGCTCGCCGAGCAGGTCGATGACGTGCCCCATCCGCTGCACGTACTCGAAGAACAGCTCGCCCGGGTCGTCCATGTTGACGTGCGACTGGGGCGTGCCGTCGACCACGAGCTGGTAAGCGCCCGGCACGAAGCGGTCGGGCTCGATGACGGCCCGGTGCCCGCTCAGGGACAGGACGGTCGACGGGTGCTCGGGCATCTCCTCAGCCTAGGCGTCCGCCCCGCGCCCAGCTGGGCCGCGGGGCGTCCCGTCACCAGCCGCGCGCCCGCCAGTCCGCGAGGGACCCGCGCTCGGCGCCGAGCGTGGTCGAGTCGCCGTGGCCGGGATGCACGTGCGCGTCGTCGGGGAAGCGCGCGAACAGCCGCTCCTCGACGTCGTCCATGAGCTGGCCGAACCGGTCCGCGTCCCCCTGCGTGCTCCCCACGCCGCCCGGGAAGAGCGAGTCGCCGGTGAAGAGGTGCGTGCTGCCGTCGCCCGGCTGCAGGACGAGCGCGACGCCGCCCGGCGTGTGGCCGCGGAGGGCGACGACCTCGACCGTCACGCCGCCGAAGGCCGCCCGGTCGCCGTGCGCGAGGCGCCGGTCGGCGTCGACGGGGAGGTCGCCCGCGTCCTCCGCGCCCACGGCCGCGTCCGCGTCGGTCGCGTCGAGCACGGCCGCGAGGGCGCCGTGGTGGTCGGCGTGCCCGTGGGTGGTGACGACGACCGCGAGCCGGCCGACGGGATCCGGCTCGGCCGCGAGGGCGAGCAGGCGGTCGACGTCGGCGGCCGCGTCGACGAGCAGGCGCTCGCCGGAGTCGAGGTCGGTGAGGAGGTACGCGTCGTTGTCCATGGGCCCGACGGAGGCCTTCCGGATCTCCACGTCGCCCGCCCGGTGCACGTGCGAGGGGCCGCCGGGGGACACGTGCCAGGGTGCGCTCATCCCCGGAGGCTACGCGCGCCCCGGGCCCAGGGAGCCGGGCGACCGGACGTTATACACCGAGACACGCCGAGGATGCAAGATTCCGCTGGACATGGCGCGTCGCGACCTCGTATAGTGATCCTTTGCGCTCCCACTCCCTTTGCCTTCATATTGCGGTCGGTCATCGTGTGCGCTCGGGTCGATCCCGAGCCCATCCCGCGAGGTGTGGCGAGCAACTCCATCAGGATCGGCACGGGTGACAACCCGGGTCGGTCTCGGCGTATCGACGACATCGGAGCCCGACGGGGCCCACGGAGGTAATTTCCTTGGCTGCTGCGCGCAACGCAACTCCCACTCCCCAGAACGGTCGCGACGCATCGCGGCTCTCGTTCGCGAAGATCACTGACACCCTCACCGTCCCCGACCTGCTCGCCCTGCAGACCGAGAGCTTCGACTGGCTCGTCGGCTCGGACGTGTGGAAGCGGCGTGTCGAGGAGGGCACCAAGCAGGGTCGCACCGACCTCGCCCTCAACTCCGGCCTCGAGGAGATCTTCGAGGAGATCTCCCCCATCGAGGACCTCGGGGAGACCATGCAGCTCGGGTTCACGAACCCGTACCTCGAGGAGCAGAAGTACTCCATCGACGAGTGCAAGGAGCGCGGCAAGACCTACTCCGCTCCCCTCTACGTCGAGGCCGAGTTCATGAACCACCTCACGGGTGAGATCAAGACCCAGACGGTCTTCATGGGCGACTTCCCCCTCATGACGGAGAAGGGCACGTTCATCATCAACGGCACCGAGCGTGTCGTCGTGTCCCAGCTCGTCCGCTCGCCCGGCGTGTACTTCGAGCGCCAGCAGGAGAAGACCTCCGACAAGGACATCTACTCCGCCCGCGTCATCCCCTCCCGCGGCGCCTGGCTCGAGTTCGAGATCGACAAGCGCGACCAGGTCGGCGTGCGCATCGACCGCAAGCGCAAGCAGTCGGTCACCGTGTTCCTGAAGGCCCTCGGCCTCACCAGCGAGCAGATCCTCGAGGAGTTCAAGGGCGTCGCGTCCATCGAGCTCACGCTCGAGAAGGACTCCATCCTCACCAAGGAGGAGGCCCTCAAGGACATCTACCGGAAGCTCCGTCCCGGCGAGCAGGTCGCCGCCGAGGCCGCCCGCGCGCTGCTCGACAACTTCTACTTCAACCCGAAGCGCTACGACCTGGCGAAGGTGGGTCGCTACAAGATCAACCGCAAGCTCGGCATCGACAAGCAGCTCACCGACTCGGTGCTGACGGTCGAGGACATCCTCGCGACCATCAAGTACCTCGTCTCGCTGCACGCGAACGAGACGAAGATGAGCGGCACGCGCGACGGCAAGCCCGTCGAGCTGCGCCTCGACGTGGACGACATCGACCACTTCGGCAACCGCCGCATCCGCGCGGTCGGCGAGCTCATCCAGAACCAGGTGCGCACCGGCCTGTCCCGCATGGAGCGCGTCGTCCGCGAGCGCATGACCACGCAGGACATCGAGGCCATCACGCCGCAGACCCTGATCAACGTGCGCCCCGTCGTCGCCGCGATCAAGGAGTTCTTCGGCACGAGCCAGCTGTCGCAGTTCATGGACCAGAACAACCCCCTCGCGGGTCTCACCCACAAGCGCCGCCTCTCGGCGCTCGGCCCGGGTGGTCTGTCCCGTGAGCGCGCCGGCGTCGAGGTCCGCGACGTCCACCCGTCGCACTACGGCCGCATGTGCCCCATCGAGACCCCGGAAGGCCCGAACATCGGCCTGATCGGCTCGCTGGCGTCGTTCGCCCGCATCAACTCGTTCGGCTTCATCGAGACCCCGTACCGTCGCGTCGTCGACGGCGTGGTCACCGACACGATCGACTACCTCACGGCCAGCGAGGAGGACGAGTTCCTCGTCGCCCAGGCCAACGCGCCCCTCACGAAGGACTTCCGCTTCGCGGAGGACCGCGTCCTCGTCCGCCCCAAGGGCGGTGAGGTGGAGCTCGTCGCCAAGGAGAACGTCCACTACATGGACGTCTCCCCCCGCCAGATGGTGTCCGTCGCCACCTCGCTCATCCCCTTCCTCGAGCACGACGACGCGAACCGGGCCCTCATGGGCGCGAACATGCAGCGTCAGGCCGTCCCGCTGCTGCGCAGCGAGAGCCCGCTCGTCGGCACCGGCATGGAGGGCTACGCGGCGATCGACGCCGGCGACGTCCTCACGGCCGACGCCTCGGGCGTCGTGCAGGAGGTGTCGGCCGAGGTCGTCACCATCCAGCTCGACGAGGGCGGCACGCAGACCTACTACCTGCGCAAGTTCGACCGCTCCAACCAGGGCACGAGCTACAACCACCGCGTCCTGGTCTCGGCCGGCGACCGCATCGAGGCCGGCGAGGTCATCGCCGACGGCCCCGCCACGGAGAACGGCGAGCTCGCGCTCGGCAAGAACCTGCTCGTCGCGTTCATGCCGTGGGAGGGTCACAACTTCGAGGACGCGATCATCCTGAGCCAGAACCTGGTCAAGGACGACACCCTCTCCTCCATCCACATCGAGGAGTACGAGGTCGACGCGCGCGACACGAAGCTGGGCAAGGAGGAGATCACCCGTGACCTCCCCAACGTCAGCCCCGAGCTGCTCGCCGACCTCGACGAGCGCGGCATCATCCGCATCGGCGCCGAGGTCCGCCCCGGCGACATCCTCGTGGGCAAGGTCACGCCGAAGGGCGAGACCGAGCTCAGCGCCGAGGAGCGCCTGCTGCGCGCGATCTTCAACGAGAAGAGCCGCGAGGTCCGCGACACGTCCCTGAAGGTGCCCCACGGCGAGCAGGGCACGATCATCGGCGTCAAGGTCTTCGACTCGCAGGACGGCGACGACGAGCTCGGCTCGGGCGTCAACCAGCGCGTCGTGGTGTTCATCGCGCAGAAGCGCAAGATCACCGAGGGCGACAAGCTCGCCGGCCGTCACGGCAACAAGGGCGTCATCTCCAAGATCCTGCCGGTCGAGGACATGCCGTTCCTCGCCGACGGGACCCCGGTCGACGTCATCCTCAACCCGCTCGGCATCCCCGGCCGCATGAACTTCGGCCAGGTCCTGGAGACCCACCTCGGGTGGATCGCCAAGCAGGGCTGGGAGGTCGAGGGGAGCCCGAAGTGGGCCGAGCGCCTGCCCGACCACGCACGCCAGGCCCCGGCCGGCACGAAGGTCGCCACCCCGGTGTTCGACGGAGCGCTCGAGGAGGAGATCGCCGGCCTGCTCGACTCGACGACGGTCACCCGCGACGGCGACCGCCTCATCGGGTCCAGCGGCAAGACGCGCCTGTTCGACGGCCGCTCCGGCGAGCCGTTCCCCGAGCCCGTCTCGGTCGGCTACATGTACATCCTGAAGCTGCACCACCTGGTGGACGACAAGATCCACGCGCGCTCGACGGGTCCCTACTCGATGATCACGCAGCAGCCCCTGGGCGGTAAGGCCCAGTTCGGCGGCCAGCGCTTCGGCGAGATGGAGGTGTGGGCGCTCGAGGCATACGGAGCGGCCTACGCGCTCCAGGAGCTCCTCACCATCAAGTCGGACGACATCCTCGGCCGCGTGAAGGTGTACGAGGCCATCGTCAAGGGCGAGAACATCCAGGAACCGGGTATCCCCGAGTCCTTCAAGGTCCTGATCAAGGAGATGCAGTCCCTCTGCCTGAACGTCGAGGTCCTCTCGGCGGACGGCCAGGCGGTCAGCCTGCGCGACACGGATGACGAGGTCTTCCGCGCGGCGGAGGAGCTCGGCATCAACATCTCCACCCGCTTCGAGTCGTCCAGCATCGACGACATCTAAGCCCGCTCAAGACTTTCGACTCGAAGCTTTCCAAGGAGAGAAGGAAAATTGCTCGACGTAACAACTTTCGATGAGCTGCGGATCGGCCTCGCGACGGCCGACGACATCCGCCGCTGGTCGCACGGTGAGGTCAAGAAGCCCGAGACCATCAACTACCGCACGCTGAAGCCCGAGAAGGACGGCCTCTTCGGAGAGCAGATCTTCGGACCCAGCCGTGACTGGGAGTGCTCCTGCGGCAAGTACAAGCGGGTGCGCTTCAAGGGCATCGTCTGCGAGCGCTGCGGCGTGGAGGTCACCAAGTCCGCGGTCCGCCGCGAGCGCATGGGCCACATCGAGCTCGCCGCGCCCGTCACGCACATCTGGTACTTCAAGGGCGTGCCCTCGCGCCTCGGCTACCTGCTCGACATGGCGCCGAAGGACCTCGAGAAGGTCATCTACTTCGCCGCCTACATGGTGATCAGCGTGGACGAGGACGCTCGCCACGAGGACATGCCGGGCCTCGAGAACGAGCTCCGGCTCGAGATCAAGACCCTGCAGGACCAGCGCGACTCCCAGATCGCCGAGCGCCTCGGGCGTCTCGAGACCGACCTGGCCGCGCTGGAGGCCGAGGGCGCCAAGAGCGACCAGAAGCGCCGCGCGAAGGACGGCGCCGAGAAGGAGATGGGTCAGACGCGCAAGGCGTTCGACGAGGACATCTCCCGCCTCGAGCGCGTCTGGGAGGAGTTCCGCAGCCTCAAGGTCGGCGAGCTCAAGCCCGAGGACGCCGTCTTCCACGAGCTGCAGGACCGCTTCGGCATCTACTTCGAGGCCCACATGGGCGCCGAGGCGATCCAGAAGCGCCTGGAGGCCTTCGACCTCGAGGCCGAGGGGGAGCTGCTCCGCGAGCAGATCGCCACCGGCAAGGGCCAGAAGAAGATCCGCGCCATCAAGCGCCTGCGCGTCGTCAGCTCCTTCCTCGCGACCGGCAACTCGCCGGCCGCGATGGTGCTGCAGGTCGTCCCGGTCATCCCGCCGGAGCTGCGCCCCATGGTGCAGCTCGACGGCGGCCGTTTCGCGACCAGCGACCTGAACGACCTGTACCGCCGCGTGATCAACCGCAACAACCGCCTCCGTCGTCTGCTCGATCTCGGCGCCCCCGAGATCATCGTGAACAACGAGAAGCGCATGCTGCAGGAGGCCGTCGACGCGCTGTTCGACAACGGCCGCCGCGGTCGTCCCGTCACGGGCACCGGCAACCGCGCGCTCAAGTCCCTCAGCGACATGCTGAAGGGCAAGCAGGGCCGGTTCCGCCAGAACCTGCTCGGCAAGCGCGTGGACTACTCGGGCCGCTCGGTCATCATCGTCGGACCGCAGCTCAAGCTGCACCAGTGCGGTCTGCCCAAGCAGATGGCGCTCGAGCTGTTCAAGCCGTTCGTCATCAAGCGCCTGATCGACCTGAGCCATGCCCAGAACATCAAGGCCGCCAAGCGCATGGTCGAGCGCAGCCGCGGACAGGTCTGGGACGTGCTCGAGGAGATCATCCGCGAGCGCCCCGTGCTGCTCAACCGCGCGCCCACGCTCCACCGTCTGGGCATCCAGGCGTTCGAGCCCCAGCTCGTGGAGGGCAAGGCGATCCAGCTGCACCCGCTCGTCTGCGCCGCGTTCAACGCGGACTTCGACGGCGACCAGATGGCCGTCCACCTGCCCCTGTCGGTCGAGGCCCAGGCCGAGGCGCGCATCCTGATGCTCGCCTCGAACAACATCCTCAAGCCGTCGGACGGACGCCCGGTCACCCTGCCCACGCAGGACATGATCATCGGCCTGCACCACCTGACCACCCTCAAGGAGGGCGTCGCCGGTGAGGGTCGCGCGTTCAGCTCGGTAGCCGAGGCCATCCTGGCGAAGGACCAGCTCTCGCTGGACCTCAACGCCAAGGTGCGCATCCGCCTGCACGACCTGTACTTCGCCGAGGGCGAGACGCCCGAGGGCGTCGAGCTCGACGAGAAGGGCAAGACCGTCGGTCCCGTGCTGCTCTCGACCACCCTCGGTCGCGCGCTGTTCAACGAGACCCTGCCGGTCGACTACCCCTACATCGAGGCCGTCGCCGACAAGGGCAAGCTCTCCGAGATCGTCAACGACCTCGCCGAGCGCTACCCCAAGGTGGAGGTCGCGGCAGCGCTCGACCGGATCAAGGACGCGGGCTTCTACTGGGCCACGCGCTCCGGCGTCACGGTCGCCCTCTCCGACGTGCTGACCCCGCCCACCAAGGCGGCCATCCTGTCGGGCTACGAGAAGCAGGCCGCCAAGGTCCAGGGCCAGTTCGAGAAGGGCCTCACGACGAACGCCGAGCGTCGTCAGGAGCTCATCGAGATCTGGAACAAGGCCACGGCCGAGGTCGCGAAGGCGATGGAGGACAACCTCCCCGCCGACAACAACATCAACCGCATGGTGTCCTCCGGGGCACGAGGCAACTGGATGCAGGTCCGCCAGATCGCCGGCATGCGCGGCCTCGTGTCGAACCCGAAGGGCGAGATCATCCCCCGCCCGATCGTCCACTCGTACCGCGAGGGCCTGACGGTGGCGGAGTACTTCATCTCCACCCACGGCGCCCGCAAGGGACTGGCCGACACCGCGCTGCGCACCGCCGACTCCGGGTACCTCACCCGTCGTCTGGTGGACGTGTCGCAGGACGTCATCATCCGCGAGGACGACTGCGGCACCAGCCGCGGGCTCGACCTGCCGATCGCCGCGTACGCGGCGGACGGCACGGCCGTGCGCGACTCCAACGTGGAGAACTCCGTGTACGCCCGCTCGCTGGCCGCTGACGCGGTCAACGAGTCCGGCGAGGTCGTGGCCCCCGCGGGCAGCGACGTCGGCGACGTCCTGATCGACCACCTCATCTCGGCCGGCGTGCACGAGATCAAGGTGCGCTCGGTCCTGACGTGCGAGTCCGCCGTCGGCGTGTGCGCGGCCTGCTACGGCCGCTCGCTCGCCACCGGCAAGCTCGTCGACATCGGCGAGGCCGTCGGCATCATCGCGGCCCAGTCGATCGGCGAGCCCGGCACGCAGCTCACGATGCGCACCTTCCACACCGGTGGTGTGGCATCGGCGGACGACATCACGCAGGGTCTGCCCCGCGTGCAGGAGCTCTTCGAGGCCCGCACCCCCAAGGGCGCGTCGCCGATCGCGGAGGCCGCCGGTCGCATCACGATCGAGGACACGGATCGCAGCCGCAAGGTGATCCTGACCCCGGACAACGGCGACGAGCCGCACCTCTACCCGGTGCTCAAGCGCGCGACCCTCCTCGTCGAGGACGGCCAGCACGTCGAGCTCGGGCAGCAGCTGCACGTCGGCGCCATCGACCCGAAGGAGGTCCTCCGGGTCAAGGGCGTGCGCGAGGTGCAGAAGCACCTCGTGGGCGGTGTCCAGGGCGTCTACCGCTCGCAGGGCGTCCCGATCCACGACAAGCACATCGAGGTCATCGTGCGGCAGATGCTGCGCAAGGTCACGGTCGTCGAGCACGGCGACACGGATCTCCTCCCCGGTGAGCTGGTCGACCGGGCCCGCTACAACGAGGTCAACCGCGCCACGCTGACGGAGGGCAAGAAGACCGCCTCCGCCCGCCAGGAGGTCATGGGCATCACCAAGGCCTCGCTCGCGACCGAGTCGTGGCTGTCGGCCGCGTCCTTCCAGGAGACGACCCGCGTGCTCACGCAGGCCGCCATGGAGGGCAAGTCCGACCCGCTGATGGGACTCAAGGAGAACGTCATCATCGGCAAGCTGATCCCGGCCGGGACGGGGCTCGCGAAGTACCGCGACGTCACCGTCACCGCGACGGAGGAGGCCAAGGCCGAGCGCTACCCGAACCGCATCTTCACGGATGAGTCGGTGTTCAACGAGTCCGACCTGAGCTTCGTCGACTTCGACAGCTTCAGCTCGGACGACTACACGCCCGGCACCTACAACTAGGGACGCCGGCGCGTGAGCGCACGATGAGAAGGGCCCCGCTCCGGCGGGGCCCTTCCTCGTTCCCGGGCCTCCGCCGCCGCGTCCCGGCCCGGCGGCGCCCGGCGATACAGTGGGCGGGACCCGGCGGCCGCCTCGCCGGGGACCCGAGGAGGCGTCGGACGTGCGGATGCTGGAGGACGTGGTCCTGGCGTGGCGCGCGCACGCGCTCCGCTACGCGACCGAGTCGCCGACTCCGGCCGGCGGCGGAACCGGGTCCTGCCCGGCCTGCGACGCCTCGATCTTCACGGACCAGGAGGCGATCCCCCGCGACGCGCCCCACACGGCGATCCACCCCCTCATCGCCGCGCTCGAGGCCACCCGCGCGGAGGCGGCACTCGACGCCCGGGAGCGCCTGTACCGCGAGACGCGCGGCCCCGTCTACCGCGACCACCCCTTCGGGATGCCGGCGTTCGTGGACTACGGGGAGCGGGACGCCGAGATCCAGCACGTGGTCGACCAGGCGCTCGCGCGCGAGCTGGCGCCGCTCGCGCCCGTGATCCGCCAGGCCCTCGACCGCTTCGTCAACCTGCGGCTGCTGGAGCTGGAGGGCGAGATCGGGCCCGTACCCGACGGCCGCGACGGAACGGATCCCGAACCCCTCTTCTAGCCGCCGGGCGACGCCCTCGGGCCGGGTGCGCCGTCATGCGGCGACATGGGAATACCGACACGACGTCGGCGTTGAGACCATGGCGACCGGCGCTCCCGGATGCCGGGCATCCGGCGCCGCATCACCGCACCCCGCAGCACCCGCAGCACCCGCACGAGGCGATCCCGCACCGAGGACGCGCCCTGACCGCAAGGACCCCCATGACGCTCCTGTCCCGCATCCGCCCGTCCCTCGCCCTCACCGGCCTCGTCGCCGTGGCCGCCCTCGGCCTCGCCGGCTGCGCGTCGGGCGACACGGGCACCGGATCCGCGCCGGACGCCTCGGGCACCCCCGCCGCCGCGTCGAGCCTCGCCGACGTGCAGGCCGCGGGCGAGCTCGTCATCGGCACCGAGGGCACCTACTCGCCCTTCTCCTTCCACGAGGGATCGGGCTCCGGCGCCCTCACCGGCTACGACGTGGAGATCGCCACGGCGGTCGCCGAGGAGCTCGGCGTGAAGCCGGTCTTCGAGGAGACCCAGTTCGACGGCATCTTCGCGGGCCTCGAGGCCGGCCGCTGGGACGTCATCGCCAACCAGATCTCCATCACCGACGAGCGCCAGGAGGTCTACGCGTTCTCCGAGCCGTACACCGTCTCGCCGGGCGTGATCATCGTCAAGGGCGCGGACTCGGGCATCTCCTCCTTCGCCGACCTCGCCGGCAAGACGACGGCGCAGTCGCTCACGAGCAACTGGAACGAGCTGGCGACCGAGAGCGGCGCGAAGGTCGAGGCCGTCGAGGGCTTCGCCCAGGCCGTCACGCTGCTGCAGCAGGGCCGCGTCGACGCGACCATCAACGACCGCCTCACCCTCCTCGACTACCAGAAGCAGCAGGGCGACTCCGACCTGCAGGTGGCCGCCGAGACCGACGACCCGTCGCTCAGCGCGCTCGTCTTCCGCAAGGGCAGCGACGACCTCGTGGCCGCGGTCGACAAGGCCCTCGCCGACCTCCGCGCCGACGGCACGCTGGCCGCGATCTCCGACGAGTACTTCGGCGCGGACGTCACGCAGTAGCTCCCCGCGTACGCTGACGGACGAGGACGAGACGAAGGGGACGCATGTCGAGGGAGTGGGACCTGTTCTGGTCGTCCTTCGGGCCGCTCGCGCTCGAGACGCTCCGCGGCACCATCCCCCTGGCCCTCGTCACGTTCGTCCTCGGGCTCGCCATCGCGCTGGGCCTCGCGCTCATGCGCCTCTACGGCAACCGCCTCGTCTCCGGCATCGCCCGCTTCTACATCTCGGTCGTGCGGGGCACGCCGCTGCTGGTGCAGCTGTTCGTGATCTTCTACGGGCTGCCGTCCATCGGCGTCGTGCTCCCACCCTGGCCGAGCGCGGTCATCGCCCTGTCGGTCAACGTCGGCGGCTACGCGGCGGAGATCATCCGGGCGTCGATCCTGTCCGTCCCGCGCGGGCAGTGGGAGGCCGGCCACACGATCGGCATGTCCCGCGCGATGACGCTCCGGCGGATCATCGTGCCGCAGGCCGCCCGGGTCTCCGTCCCGCCGCTGTCGAACACGTTCATCAGCCTGGTGAAGGACACGTCCCTCGCCTCGGTGATCCTCGTGACCGAGCTCTTCAAGCAGGCGCAGCTCATCGCGTCCTCCACGTTCGAGTACATGCTGCTGTACCTGGAGGCGGCGCTGATCTACTGGCTCGTCTGCCTCGTGCTCTCGTTCGCGCAGACCCGCCTCGAGAGGAGGCTCGACCGGTATGTCGCCCACTGATCCCGCACCCGCCGCGCACCGCGCACCGGGCGAGCCCGTGCTCACCGTCCGCGGCCTCCGGAAGTCCTTCGGCGACAACGAGGTGCTCCGCTCCATCGACCTCGAGGTGCGCCGCGGCGGCGTGACCGCGCTCATCGGGCCGAGCGGATCCGGCAAGACCACGGTCCTCCGCTCGCTCAACGGGCTCGAGGTGCCCGAGGCGGGCGTCGTCGAGGTCGCGGCCGCGGACGCCGACTCGCGCGCGGGCACCACGGGCCCCCTCACGGTCGACTTCGGGCGGAAGCCGAAGGCGCGCGAGCTGCTCGCGCTCCGCGACCGCTCGGCGATGGTGTTCCAGCAGTACAACCTGTTCCCGCACCGCACCGTGCTCGAGAACGTCATCGAGGGCCCCGTGCAGGTGCAGCGCCGGCCGGTCGCCGAGGCGACCCGCGAGGCCGAGGAGCTGCTCGCCCGGGTGGGCCTCGCCGACAAGCGCGACCAGCACCCCTTCCAGCTCTCCGGCGGGCAGCAGCAGCGCGTGGGCATCGTGCGCGCGCTGGCGCTGCGTCCGCAGATCCTGCTGTTCGACGAGCCGACCTCGGCCCTCGACCCCGAGCTCGTGGGGGAGGTGCTCAGCGTCATCAAGGAGCTGGCCGACGAGGCGTGGACCATGGTGATCGTCACGCACGAGCTGGCGTTCGCCCGGCAGGTGGCCGACTCGGTCGTCTTCATGGACGGCGGCGTGGTCGTCGAGCGCGGGCACCCGTCGCAGGTCCTGCAGCATCCCGCGGAGGAGCGCACGCGCCGCTTCCTGCAGCGTCTCCTCGAGCCGTTCTAGCCGCTCGCGGCCATCTGACAGCTCCCCGGCACGCCGCCCGGGCGACGGACGCCCCCCGTTGTAGGTTCGAGCCATGACCGACGACAGGCCCGCCCCGCACCGACAGCCCGACGAGGCCGACCAGCCGCGGGACCCCCGCCCCGCCGACGAGGGCCACGTCGCCGCCGTCGCCGCGTTCGACGACGGCCCCGCCGACCGCACCGCCGACTCCGGCCACTCCGACACCTCCACGTTCGACGAGACGGCGTTCGCCGCCACCGTCGACGAGGACCGCGAGGCGCGCGAGCGCGCGGCCCGCCAGCGCGAGGCGCGCGAGCACGAGGCCCGCGAGGCGGAGGCCCGCGAGGCCGAGGCGCGCCAGCGCGACGTCGAGGACCGGGAGCGCCGCGAGCGCGAGGCCCGCGATGCCGACGCCCGCGAGCGCGAGGAGCGCGACCGCCGCGCCCGCGACGAGGAGACCGCACGGCAGAGCGCGTCGCAGCCTATCTACGTCCAGGCCCCCGTCCCGCCGCAGAAGCGCGGCAACCGCGGTTTCGGCGTGCTGATCGCGATCGTCGCCGCCATCCTCTTCGCCCTGCTCTACTCGCTCGGCACGGCGCTGCTCGCCTCGGTCCGCAATCCGGACGCGTTCGGCGACGTGTTCGGCCGGTACCTCTCGTCGCCCGTGTTCTACGTCCCGACGATCGCCTTCCTCATCCTCTTCGTCCTGCTGGCGCTCCTCGTGAACCGCGGCAGGTGGTGGGCGTTCGTCCTCGGCGGCCTGCCCGTCGCGATCCTCGTCTACGCCGCGTACGTCGGCACCCGCCTCCTGCAGGGCGGCGTCATGGACCTCGCCCCCGCGGAGCAGGCGCTCCTCCTGCAGCGCACGGTGACGTTCCCCGACGGGATCCTCGCCGGCTTCCTCGCCCGCGAGCTCGTCACGTGGCTGGGCGCCGGCATCAGCGCGCGCGGCCGCCGGGTCAAGGCGAAGAACGTCGAGGCCCGCGCCGAGTACGACCGCAAGCTGGCAGAGCAGCCGGACCACCGCTGACGCGTGTCAGGGTGGGGGAGTGATCCCCCTCCTGGCCGCCGTCCTGCACGTCGCGCTCGTCGTGTGCGTCTTCGGCTTCGTCGCGCTGCTCGGCGGTGACGACGTGATCCCGGAGCGCGACGCGGGCGTCCTGCTCGGCCCGTCCATGGTGCTGAGCGCGACGCTGGTCTTCGCCGGCGGGCTCGTCCGCACCACGCGGGAGGCGGACCGCGAGCGCCGGAGCCCCGTGATCCCCGTGCTCGGCTGGGGTGGCGCCGCCTGGCTCGCCTACGGGATCGTGGGCGCCGTCGCCTACCTCGTCGGCGGCGCGGACGTCTTCGCGAGCCTCGCGTTCGCCGGCCGCCACCTCGTGGATCCGTTCGGGATCGCGGTGCTCGGCATCTCGGCCCTGCTCGGCCTCGGCGCGGTCGCCCTGGCCGCTCGGGGGCCCGCGTCCACCGTTTGACCGGCGAGTCGCGGAACTGTATCGTAGCGGGGGTGTGCGCTCAGGCGTGCGCTCGTGTCGTGCCGTGAAGTCGGGACGTCCGAGCGGGCCGGGAGCGCACCGATCAGGGTTCGTCCATTCGGCCGGCCCCCACGGCATACCCGCCGGCGCCTCCCACTCCCGTGGACGGCGGACGCGCGGGTCCAGTTGAACTCGATCCCGTCCTACGGGCATCGAATGCTGACCATCAACCCGCTGTCACCGTGCAGCATCGAGGAGTCCCGTAGTGCCAACCATCCAGCAGCTGGTCCGCAAGGGCCGCACGCCCAAGGTCGTCAAGACCAAGGCGCCCGCCCTGAAGGCCAACCCCCAGCAGCGGGGCGTCTGCACCCGCGTGTACACGACCACCCCGAAGAAGCCGAACTCGGCTCTCCGCAAGGTCGCCCGCGTCAAGCTCAGCAACGGCCAGGAGGTCACGGCCTACATCCCCGGTGAGGGCCACAACCTCCAGGAGCACTCCATGGTGCTCGTCCGCGGCGGTCGCGTGAAGGACCTCCCCGGCGTGCGCTACAAGATCGTCCGCGGCGCGCTCGACACCCAGGCCGTGAAGAACCGCAAGCAGGCTCGCAGCCGGTACGGCGCGAAGATGGAGAAGAAGTAATGCCTCGCAAGGGTCCCGCCCCCAAGCGCCCTGTCGTCGCAGATCCCGTCTACGGTGCGCCGATCGTCAGCCAGCTCGTCAACAAGATCCTGCTCGACGGCAAGAAGGGCCTCGCCGAGAAGATCGTCTACGACGCCCTCGCCGGCGTCGCCGCGAAGAACGGCCAGGACGCCGTCGTCACGCTGAAGAAGGCGCTCGACAACGTCCGCCCGGCCCTCGAGGTCCGCTCGCGCCGCGTGGGTGGCTCCACCTACCAGGTGCCGATCGAGGTCAAGCCGCACCGCGCGAACACCCTCGCCCTCCGCTGGCTCACGACGTACGCCAAGTCGCGTCGCGAGAAGACCATGACCGAGCGTCTCACCAACGAGATCCTCGACGCATCCAACGGCCTCGGTGCCGCGGTCAAGCGCCGCGAGGACACCCACAAGATGGCCGAGTCGAACAAGGCCTTCGCGCACTACCGCTGGTAGTCGTCCACCTCGTTCGACAGCACCACCAACCCCTTTCGGAGGAACCTGTGGCACAGGACGTGCTCACCGACCTGAACAAGGTCCGCAACATCGGCATCATGGCTCACATCGATGCCGGCAAGACCACCACCACCGAGCGCATCCTGTACTACACGGGCATCACTCACAAGATCGGCGAGGTCCACGACGGCGCCGCCACGATGGACTGGATGGCTCAGGAGCAGGAGCGCGGCATCACGATCACGTCCGCCGCGACGACGTGCTTCTGGAACAAGAACCAGATCAACATCATCGACACCCCCGGGCACGTCGACTTCACCGTCGAGGTGGAGCGTTCGCTCCGCGTCCTCGACGGCGCGGTCGCCGTGTTCGACGGCAAGGAGGGCGTCGAGCCCCAGTCCGAGACGGTGTGGCGCCAGGCCGACAAGTACGACGTGCCGCGCATCTGCTTCGTCAACAAGATGGACAAGCTCGGCGCCGACTTCTACTTCACGGTCGACACGATCATCAACCGCCTCGGCGCGAAGCCGCTGGTCATCCAGCTGCCCATCGGCGCCGAGAGCAGCTTCGAGGGCGTCATCGACCTCGTCGAGATGCGCGCGCTGACCTGGCGCGGCGACTCCAAGGGAGACGTCGAGCTCGGTGCGAAGTACGACATCGAGGAGATCCCCGCGGATCTGCAGGAGAAGGCGGACGAGTACCGGGCCAAGCTGCTCGAGACCGTCGCCGAGACCGACGACGCGCTGCTCGAGAAGTACTTCGGCGGCGAGGAGCTGACGGTGGCGGAGATCAAGGCCGCCATCCGCAAGCTCACCGTCAACAGCGAGATCTACCCCGTGCTGTGCGGCTCCGCGTTCAAGAACCGCGGCGTCCAGCCGATGCTCGACGCGGTGATCGACTACCTCCCCAGCCCGCTCGACGTGCCCCCCATGGAGGGCCACGACGTGCGCGACGAGGAGAAGATCATCATCCGCAAGCCCGACTCGACGGAGCCGTTCTCGGCCCTCGCGTTCAAGGTCGCGGTGCACCCGTTCTTCGGTCGCCTCACGTACGTCCGGGTCTACTCGGGCCACATCGCGAGCGGCGCCCAGGTCATCAACTCGACCAAGGGCAAGAAGGAGCGCATCGGGAAGATCTTCCAGATGCACTCCAACAAGGAGAACCCGGTCGACTCGGTCACCGCCGGTCACATCTACGCGGTGATCGGCCTCAAGGACACGACCACGGGCGACACGCTCTGCGACCCGACGGACCAGATCGTCCTCGAGTCCATGACGTTCCCCGAGCCCGTCATCGAGGTCGCGATCGAGCCGAAGACGAAGGCCGACCAGGAGAAGCTGGGTCTCGCGATCCAGAAGCTCGCTGAGGAGGACCCGACCTTCCGCACGGAGCACAACCAGGAGACCGGCCAGACGGTCATCAAGGGCATGGGCGAGCTCCACCTCGACATCCTGGTCGACCGCATGAAGCGCGAGTTCAACGTCGAGGCGAACGTCGGCAAGCCGCAGGTCGCGTACCGCGAGACCATCCGCGGCACCGTCGACAAGCACGACTTCACCCACAAGAAGCAGACGGGTGGATCGGGCCAGTTCGCCAAGATCCAGATCAAGATCGAGCCCATGGAGGTGACCGCGGAGAAGACCTACGAGTTCGACAACAAGGTCACCGGCGGTCGCGTCCCGCGGGAGTACATCCCCTCGGTCGACGCGGGCATCCAGGACGCGCTCCAGGTCGGCGTCCTCGCGGGCTACCCCATGGTCGGCGTCAAGGCGACCCTGCTGGACGGCGCGGCGCACGACGTCGACTCCTCGGAGATGGCGTTCAAGATCGCCGGCTCCATGGCGTTCAAGGAGGCGGCCCGCAAGGCGAAGCCTGTCCTCCTCGAGCCGCTCATGGCTGTCGAGGTGCGCACGCCCGAGGAGTACATGGGCGACGTCATCGGCGACCTCAACTCCCGCCGCGGCCAGATCCAGGCCATGGAGGACGCGAGCGGCGTCAAGGTCATCACGGCCAACGTCCCCCTGTCGGAGATGTTCGGCTACGTCGGCGACCTGAGGAGCAAGACCTCGGGCCGTGCGGTGTACTCGATGAGCTTCGGCAGCTACGCCGAGGTCCCGAAGGCTGTCGCCGACGAGATCGTCCAGAAGAACAAGGGCGAGTAGCCCTCCAGTTCGAGCGGCATCCGCCGTTTCAGTAACATAAGCACCATCTCCAATCCGCAGGGCGTCCGAGGAACAACCGGACGCCCTGCCACCGAGTCCTGAGGAGGACCCACAGTGGGTAAGGCCAAGTTCGAGCGGACCAAGCCGCACGTCAACATCGGAACGATCGGTCACGTCGACCACGGCAAGACGACGCTGACGGCAGCGATCTCCAAGGTCCTGGCGGACAAGTACCCGTCGGCGACCAACGTGCAGCGCGACTTCGCGTCCATCGACTCCGCTCCCGAGGAGCGCCAGCGCGGCATCACGATCAACATCTCGCACGTCGAGTACGAGACGCCCAAGCGTCACTACGCTCACGTCGACGCCCCGGGTCACGCTGACTACATCAAGAACATGATCACCGGCGCGGCGCAGATGGACGGCGCGATCCTCGTGGTCGCCGCCACCGACGGCCCCATGGCCCAGACGCGCGAGCACGTGCTGCTCGCGAAGCAGGTCGGCGTGCCGTACCTGCTCGTCGCGCTCAACAAGTCCGACATGGTCGACGACGAGGAGATCCTCGAGCTCGTCGAGCTCGAGGTCCGCGAGCTGCTCTCCAGCCAGGACTTCGACGGCGACAACGCCCCCGTCGTCCAGGTCTCCGGCCTCAAGGCGCTCGAGGGCGACGAGAAGTGGGTCGAGCAGATCGTCAAGCTCATGGAGGCGGTCGACGAGTCCATCCCCGAGCCCGTCCGCGACAAGGACAAGCCGTTCCTCATGCCCGTCGAGGACGTCTTCACGATCACCGGTCGTGGCACCGTCGTCACGGGTCGCGCCGAGCGCGGCACGCTGGCGATCAACTCGGACGTCGAGATCGTGGGCATCCGTCCCACCGTCAAGACCACCGTCACGGGCATCGAGATGTTCCACAAGCAGCTCGACGAGGCCTGGGCCGGCGAGAACTGCGGTCTCCTGCTCCGCGGCACCAAGCGCGAGGACGTCGAGCGCGGCCAGGTCATCGTCAAGCCGGGTTCGGTCACGCCGCACACGGACTTCGAGGGCACCGCGTACATCCTCTCCAAGGAGGAGGGCGGGCGTCACAACCCGTTCTACGCGAACTACCGTCCGCAGTTCTACTTCCGCACCACCGACGTCACCGGCGTCATCACGCTGCCCGAGGGCACCGAGATGGTCATGCCCGGCGACACCACCGACATGAACGTCGCGCTGATCCAGCCGATCGCCATGGAGGAGGGCCTCGGCTTCGCCATCCGCGAGGGCGGCCGCACCGTCGGCGCCGGCACGGTCACGAAGATCGTCAAGTAGCACCCAGCTCCACCAGCACCACCAGCACCACCTCCGACAGGGTCGGGCCGTCATGGCCCGGCCCTGTCGGCCGTTAACCCAGGGAGTCCTCACGGCCTCCTGCGGATGCCGGCCCGCGATCAGTCGTGCGCTAACGATCTCCCGCTCTGCGCGTAGGTTCGAGGGATGGTCAGACTCCGTCGCAGCGACGCCAACGGCAAGGGCTACACGCGGAAGCGGTCCGGGAAGGGCTGGACCTACCTCGACTCCGACGGGAACCGGGTGAGCGACCGCGACCTCCGTGCGCGCATGGAGGGCCTCGGCATCCCGCCCGCCTGGACCGACGTGTGGATCGCCCCGTACGAGAACGGCCACGTGCAGGCCACGGGCGTCGACAGCGCCGGGCGCCGGCAGTACATCTACCACCCGACCTGGCGCGAGCAGAAGGACCGGATCAAGTTCGACCGCGCGCTGCAGCTGGCCGAGTCGCTCCCGTCCGCGCGCCGGCAGGTGACGATGCACCTCCGCCAGGACGGGTTCACGCGCGAGCGCGCCCTCGCCGCCGGCTTCCGCATGCTCGACACCGGCAGCCTCCGGGTCGGCAGCGAGCGGTACACCGAGTCGAACGGGAGCCACGGGCTGACGACGCTGCTCTGCTCGCACGTGACCGTGCACGGCGACGCCGTCCACCTCGAGTTCCCCGCGAAGAGCGGGCAGGAGTGGTCGAGCGACATCCGGGATCCGGACCTCGTCAAGGTCGTGCGGGGCCTGAAGCGCCGCGGCCCGAATGCCCGCCTCCTGGCCTACAAGGAGGGGACGGCCTGGCACCCGCTCGGCGCCGCCGACATCAACGACTACGTGCGGGAGCGCACCGGCGGGGAGTTCACCGCCAAGGACTTCCGCACGCTGCACGGCACGGTCGCCGCGGCGATCAGCCTCGCGAAGCACGGCCCCGAGGAGACGAAGGGCAAGCGGCAGCGTGCGCTCGCGCAGGCGTACCGGGATGCCGCCGAGGTCCTGAGCAACACCCCCACGATCGCGAAGAACAGCTACGTGGATCCGCGGCTCGTCGACGAGTACGCGCACGGCCGGACGATCGACCCGCAGCGCGTCGCCTCGGGGGAGACGGAGCTCCGGAACCTGCTGTTCCGGTGATCGGGAGACGGCCGTCGAGCTCCCCTCCAATGCTGTCCCGAGGCCCGGGATTCCGGGGGAGTGGGCGCGACACGCCCGGGTTGCACGTGGGGCCCGACTATGACAAACTCGTCTAGTTCAACATTCCGGTGCACGGCGCCCTGCGCGCGAGACACCGGATCACTGCCAGGCAGTGCATAGCCGCCCGGAGCGCACGTCGCTCCAGGAGCAGGTTAGGCCGCGGGCAGCAGAGCACAGGCACCGACACCCACCGGATGAGCATCGCTCCTCCGCGCCCGCATGCGGGCGGGTGCACGAGCTGCCCGAGGCCGCGTCCCACGATGCGAGCCCGGGTGCACGACGGACCAGGACGCCACG
Organism: Clavibacter rahimiani; assembly: GCF_052654495.1. Classification (NCBI taxonomy): domain Bacteria; kingdom Bacillati; phylum Actinomycetota; class Actinomycetes; order Micrococcales; family Microbacteriaceae; genus Clavibacter; species Clavibacter rahimiani. The sequence continues at coordinate 2,850,667 of NZ_CP199790.1, read as the reverse complement.
AGGCGCACCGGTCCGAGCGAGGGACACACGCGTCCAATACGGTCCGAGGCCGCATGACGCACGAAAGAGAGAGAGTCACACATGGCGGGACAGAAGATCCGCATCCGACTTAAGTCGTACGACCACTCGGTCATCGACTCCTCGGCCCGGAAGATCGTCGACACGGTGACCCGCGCGGGCGCCACGGTCGTCGGCCCGGTGCCGCTGCCCACGGAGAAGAACGTGATCTGCGTGATCCGTTCCCCCCACAAGTACAAGGACAGCCGCGAGCACTTCGAGATGCGCACCCACAAGCGTCTGATCGACATCGTCGACCCGACGCCGAAGGCGGTCGACTCGCTCATGCGACTCGACCTCCCGGCCGACGTCAACATCGAGATCAAGCTCTAAGGGAACCCATGTCTACCGCTAACAGGACTTTCACCGGTCTGCTCGGCACGAAGCTGGGCATGACGCAGGTGTGGGACGAGAACAACAAGCTCATCCCCGTGACCGTCGTGCAGATCACCCCGAACGTCGTCACCCAGGTGCGCACGCCCGAGGTCGACGGCTACGGCGCGATCCAGATCGCCTACGGCCAGATCGACCCCCGCAAGGCCGACAAGCCGAGCACCGGCCACTTCGACAAGGCCGGCGTCACGCCGCGCCGCCACCTCACCGAGGTCCGCACGGCCGACTTCGCCGAGTACACGCTCGGCCAGGAGATCACGGTCGGCGCCTTCGAGCCCGGCACCAAGGTCGACGTCGTCGGCACCAGCAAGGGCAAGGGCTTCGCCGGCGTCATGAAGCGCCACAACTTCAAGGGCGTCTCCGCGTCGCACGGTTCGCACCGCAACCACCGCAAGCCCGGTTCCATCGGCGCCTCCTCGACCCCCAGCCGTGTCTTCAAGGGCATGCGCATGGCCGGTCGCATGGGTGGCGAGCGCGTCACCGTGCTGAACCTCGTCGTCCACAGCGTGGACGCCGAGAAGGGCCTCCTGCTCGTCAAGGGCGCAGTGCCCGGCGCGCGTGGCCGCATCGTCTTCGTCCGCAACGCAGTGAAGGGGAAGTAGTCATGGCTACCGACACCCAGCTCGACGTCCTCGACGCGACCGGTGCAGTCACCGGCTCCGTCGACCTGCCCACGTCGATCTTCGACGTGCAGACCAACGTCCCGCTCATCCACCAGGTCGTCGTCGCCCAGCTCGCCGCGGCGCGCCAGGGAACGCACAAGACCAAGGGCCGCGGCGAGGTCTCCGGCGCCGGCCGCAAGCCGTTCAAGCAGAAGGGCACCGGCCGCGCTCGTCAGGGCTCCATCCGCGCGCCCCAGATGACCGGCGGTGGCATCGTCCACGGACCGACGCCCCGCAACTACTCGCAGCGCACCCCCAAGAAGATGATCGCCGCGGCTCTGCTCGGCGCCCTCTCCGACCGCGCGCGCGGCGCCCGCCTCCACGTCATCGAGAGCCTCTCCGCCGGAGACGTCCCCTCGACGAAGACCGTGGTCGCGCTGCTCGACGGCATCGCCACGAGCAAGCACGTCCTCATCGTCCTGGAGCGCACCGACGAGGTCAGCCTCCGCAGCGTGCGCAACATCCCGACGGTCCACGTGCTGTCCTACGACCAGCTCAACGCGTACGACGTGCTCGTGAGCGACGACATCGTCTTCACGAAGGGCGCGTTCGACGCGTTCGTCGAGTCGAAGACGGCCAAGGAAGAGGTTGCCGCATGAGCGCCACCCAGAAGGACCCCCGCGACATCATCATCGCGCCGGTCGTCTCCGAGAAGAGCTACGGCCTGATCGACCAGGGCAAGTACACGTTCATCGTGGACCCCCGCTCGAACAAGACCGAGATCAAGCTCGCGATCGAGAAGATCTTCGGCGTGCAGGTCGCGTCGGTCAACACGCTCAACAAGCAGGGCAAGACGCGCCGCACGAAGTTCGGCCTGGGCAAGCGCAAGGACACCAAGCGCGCCATCGTCTCCCTCAAGTCGGGCTCCATCGACATCTTCACGACTGTCGGCTGAGACCGGGACTAGGAAAACACCAATGGCTATTCGCAAGTACAAGCCCACGACCCCGGGTCGTCGCGGTTCGTCCGTCGCCGACTTCGTGGAGATCACGCGCTCGACGCCCGAGAAGTCGCTGCTCCGCCCGCTCTCCAAGACCGGTGGCCGCAACAACCAGGGTCGGATCACGACCCGTCACATCGGTGGTGGCCACAAGCGCCAGTACCGCGTGATCGACTTCAAGCGCAACGACAAGGACGGCGTCATCGCGACCGTCGCCCACATCGAGTACGACCCCAACCGCACGGCGCGCATCGCGCTCCTGCACTTCATCGACGGCACGAAGCGCTACATCCTCGCGCCGAACAAGCTGAAGCAGGGCGACAAGATCGAGTCAGGCGCCACGGCCGACATCAAGCCCGGCAACAACCTGCCGCTGCGCAACATCCCGACGGGTACCGTCATCCACGCCATCGAGCTCCGCCCCGGCGGCGGCGCGAAGATGGCCCGCTCCGCCGGCGCCTCCGTGCGCCTCGTGGCGAAGGACGGCCCCTACGCCCAGCTGCGTCTCCCCTCGGGTGAGATCCGCAACGTCGATGCGCGCTGCCGCGCCACCATCGGCGAGGTCGGCAACGGCGAGCAGTCCAACATCAACTGGGGCAAGGCCGGCCGCATGCGCTGGAAGGGCGTCCGCCCGACCGTCCGTGGTGTCGCCATGAACCCGGTCGACCACCCGCACGGTGGTGGTGAGGGCAAGACCTCCGGTGGTCGCCACCCGGTCAGCCCGTGGGGCCAGAAGGAAGGCCGCACGCGCCACATCAACAAGCCCAGCGACAAGCTCATCGTTCGCCGCCGCAACGCCGGCAAGAAGCGCAAGTAGGAGTTGTAGAAGATGCCACGCAGTCTGAAGAAGGGCCCCTTCGTCGACGACCACCTGCTCCGCAAGGTGATCTCGGCGAACGAGGCCAGCAGCAAGAACGTGATCAAGACCTGGTCGCGCCGCTCGATGATCATCCCGGCGATGCTGGGTCACACCATCGCGGTGCACGACGGTCGCAAGCACGTCCCGGTGTTCGTCACCGAGTCGATGGTGGGCCACAAGCTCGGCGAGTTCGCTCTCACGCGCACCTTCCGCGGCCACGTGAAGGACGACAAGAAGGGTCGTCGTCGCTAACGCGGCGACGAGAAGGAGGAGAGAAATGGTGGAGTCGATCGCACGCGTGCGTCACATCCGCGTCACCCCCCAGAAGGCCCGTCGCGTCGTGGACATGATCCGCGGGAAGCAGGCCGAGGAGGCCCTGGCCATCCTGAAGTTCGCGCCGCAGGGCGCGAGCGAGCCGATCTACAAGCTGGTGGCCTCGGCCATGGCGAACGCGCGGGTCAAGGCCGACGCGTCGAACAGCTTCCTCGCGGAGCAGGACCTCTACATCGCCAAGGCGTTCGTGGACGAGGGCACCACCCTCAAGCGGTTCCAGCCGCGCGCACAGGGTCGCGCATTCCGTATCAACAAGCGCACCAGCCACATCACGGTCGTCCTCGCGACGCCGGATGAGGCGGACGTGGCGTCGACCACGAAGAAGGCGAGCAAGTAATGGGACAGAAGGTCAACCCGTACGGGTTCCGTCTCGGGATCACCACCGACCACGTGTCGCGTTGGTTCTCGGACAGCACGAAGAAGGGGCAGCGTTACAGCGACTACGTCGCCGAGGACGTGCGCATCCGCACCATGCTCAAGACGAGCCTCGACCGCGCCGGAGTGGCGCGCATCGAGATCGAGCGCACCCGTGACCGTGTCCGCGTGGACATCTACACGGCCCGCCCGGGCATCGTCATCGGCCGCCGCGGCGTCGAGGCCGAGCGCATCCGCGCCGACCTCGAGAAGCTCACGGGCAAGCAGATCCAGCTGAACATCCTCGAGGTGAAGAACCCCGAGGCCGAGGCGCAGCTGGTCGCCCAGGGCATCGCCGAGCAGCTCGCGGGTCGTGTGGCGTTCCGCCGCGCGATGCGCAAGGGCCTGCAGGGCGCCCAGCGCGCCGGCGCCAAGGGCGTCCGCATCCAGGTGTCGGGCCGCCTCGGCGGCGCCGAGATGAGCCGGTCGGAGTTCTACCGCGAGGGCCGCGTTCCGCTGCACACCCTCCGCGCGAACATCGACTACGGCTTCTACGAGGCCCGCACCTCCTTCGGCCGCATCGGCGTGAAGGTCTGGGTCTACAAGGGCGACATCACCAACAAGGATCTCGCTCGCGAGCAGGCGAACCAGAAGTCGTCGCGCCCCGAGCGCCGTAACGACCGTTCCGACGGTCGAACCGGGGATCGCCGCACCAACGCGCCGCGCACCGCGCCGGCCGCCGAGGCAGCGCCGGTCGCCGCAGCAGGAGTTGAGGCGTAACCATGCTTATCCCCCGTCGAGTCAAGCATCGCAAGCAGCACCACCCCGGTCGTACCGGCCACGCGACCGGTGGCACCACCGTGTCGTTCGGTGAGTACGGCATCCAGGCCCTCACGCCCGCCTACGTGACGAACCGGCAGATCGAGTCCGCTCGAATCGCCATGACGCGTCACGTCAAGCGCGGCGGCAAGGTGTACATCAACATCTTCCCCGACCGTCCGCTCACCAAGAAGCCCGCCGAGACCCGCATGGGTTCCGGCAAGGGCTCGGTCGAGTGGTGGGTCGCGAACGTCAAGCCGGGCCGCGTGCTCTTCGAGCTCTCCGGAGTCGACGAGGTCACGGCGCGCGAGGCGCTCACCCGGGCCATCCACAAGCTGCCCCTCAAGGCACGCATCATCAAGCGCGAGGAAGGCGACGCATAATGGCGATCGGTTCCAAGGAGCTCGCCCCCGTCGAGCTGGACACTTTCGAGGACGAGCGACTCGTCGAAGAGCTGAAGAAGGCCAAGGAGGAGCTGTTCAACCTGCGCTTCCAGTCGGCCACCGGTCAGCTCGACAGCCACGGCCGCCTCCGCGCGGTCAAGCGCGACATCGCTCGGATCTACACGGTCATCCGCGAGCGCGAGCTGGGCATCCGTCCCACGCCCGCCCCCGTCGAGGTCCCCGAGAAGCCCGAGAAGAAGAAGGCGACGAAGAAGGCCGCGAAGGCCGACGACGCCGCCGTCACCGAGAAGGCTGAGGAGGCTTGATCATGGCGAACGCCGAAGAGAAGAACACGGCGGACACCGCGACGGTCGACCGCGGCTACCGCAAGTCCCGTCGTGGCTACGTCACGAGCGACAAGATGGACAAGACCATCGTCGTCGAGGTCGAGGACCGCGTGAAGCACCCGCTGTACGGCAAGGTCATCCGCCGCACCTCCAAGGTCAAGGCGCACGACGAGGCGAACTCCGCCGGCATCGGCGACCTGGTCCTCATCAACGAGACCCGTCCCCTCAGCGCCTCCAAGCGCTGGCGCCTGGTCGAGATCCTCGAGAAGGCCAAGTAGCCCCGGCTGCTTGGATGAAGGAGCAACAGTGATTCAGCAGGAATCCCGCCTCAAGATCGCGGACAACACGGGCGCCAAGGAGATCTTGACCATCCGCGTCCTCGGTGGCTCGGGTCGCCGCTACGCCGGCCTCGGTGACGTCATCGTCGCGACCGTCAAGGACGCGATCCCCGGCGGCAACGTCAAGAAGGGCGAGGTCGTCAAGGCCGTCATCGTCCGCACCAAGAAGGAGACGCGCCGTCCCGACGGCTCGTACATCAAGTTCGACGAGAACGCCGCCGTCATCCTGAACAGCAACGGGGAGCCCCGCGGCACCCGCATCTTCGGACCGGTGGGCCGCGAGCTCCGGGACAAGAAGTTCATGAAGATCATCTCGCTGGCACCGGAGGTCATTTAGTCATGGCGAACATCAAGAAGGGTGACCTCGTGCAGGTCATCACGGGTCGCACGCAGGCCAAGGGCGGCGACCGGGGCAAGCAGGGCAAGGTCCTGTCCGTCCTGGTCGAGCGCAACCGCGTCGTCGTCGAGGGCGTGAACTTCATCACGAAGCACGTCCGCGTCGGCCAGACGCAGCGCGGCTCCAAGACCGGCGGCATCGAGACCGTCGAGGCGCCCATCCACATCTCCAACGTCGCGCTCGTCGACCCCGAGTCCAAGAAGCCCACGCGTGTCGGCTTCCGGACCGAGACGGTCGAGAAGGACGGGGTCTCCAAGACCGTCCGCGTCCGCTACGCCAAGAAGTCAGGTAAGGACCTCTAGCAATGACCGACACCGCAACCGCTGGCACGGCCGAGGGCAAGCAGCTCCCGCGCCTGAAGCAGAAGTACCGCTCCGAGATCGTCAGCCAGCTGACCGCTGATCTCGGCCTCACGAACGTGCACCAGGTGCCCGGGCTCACGAAGATCGTCGTGAACATGGGCGTCGGCGACGCGGCTCGCGACGGCAAGATCATCGACGGCGCGGTCGCCGACCTCACCAAGATCACGGGCCAGAAGCCGCAGGTCACCAAGGCCCGCAAGTCGATCGCCCAGTTCAAGCTGCGTGAGGGCCAGGCCATCGGCACCCACGTCACGCTGCGCGGCGACCGCATGTGGGAGTTCCTCGACCGCCTGCTGTCCCTCGCCCTGCCCCGCATCCGCGACTTCCGTGGGCTCAGCCCCCGGCAGTTCGACGGCAACGGCAACTACACGTTCGGTCTCAACGAGCAGTCCATGTTCCACGAGATCGACCAGGACCGCATCGACCGGGTCCGCGGCATGGACATCACGGTCGTCACGACCGCTCGGACGGACGACGAGGGACGCGCGCTGCTCAAGGCGCTCGGCTTCCCGTTCCAGACGCCCGAGAACACGCCGTAGCACGCACCACACGCTCCACCCGCACGACCAGCACCACCGCACGATCGGCGCCGGGCACCCCCGCCCGGCGCCGCCACCACCACAGGTCGTCATCCGTGTCCGGATGAACGAAACCAGGCGAGAGAGGTACCACCAGTCATGACAATGACCGACCCGGTCGCCGACATGCTGACCCGACTCCGGAACGCGAACTCCGCGCACCACGACACGGTCTCCATGCCGCACTCCAAGCTCAAGTCGCACATCGCCGACATCCTCAAGTCCGAGGGCTTCATCGCCGGCTGGGACGTCGCGGACGCCCGCGTCGGCCAGACGCTGACGCTCAGCCTCAAGTTCGGACCGGACCGCGAGCGCTCCATCCGGGGCATCAAGCGCGTGTCCAAGCCCGGCCTCCGCGTGTACGCGAAGTCCGCCGAGATCCCCCAGGTCCTCGGTGGCCTCGGGGTCGCCATCCTGTCCACCTCCTCGGGGCTCCTCACGGACCGCCAGGCTGCGAAGAAGGGCGTGGGTGGGGAAGTCCTCGCCTACGTGTGGTAACGACATGTCCCGCATCGGAAGACTCCCCATCGACGTCCCCGCAGAGGTCGACGTCACCGTGGCCGGCCAGGTCGTCACGGTCAAGGGCCCCAAGGGCGAGCTGAGCCTCACCGTGGCCCAGCCCATCCGCGCCGAGGTCCAGGACGGACAGGTGCTCGTCACCCGTCCCGACGACGAGCGCGAGTCGCGCTCGCTCCACGGCCTCACGCGCAGCCTCATCGCCAACCAGATCGTCGGCGTCACCACCGGCTACACCAAGGGCCTCGAGATCGTCGGCACGGGTTACCGCGTCGCGATCAAGGACAAGGGCGTCGAGTTCGCGCTCGGCTTCTCTCACCCGGTGTACGTCGAGGCGCCCGCGGGCATCAGCTTCACCGTCGAGGGCGTCAACAAGATGACCGTCGTCGGCATCGACAAGCAGCTCGTCGGCGAGACGGCCGCCAACATCCGCAAGATTCGCAAGCCCGAGCCCTACAAGGGCAAGGGCGTCCGCTACGCCGGCGAGAACGTTCGCCGCAAGGCCGGAAAGAGTGGTAAGTGATCATGGCTCTCGGAGTTAGAGGAAAAAGCAAGTCCGCCGCCCGCGGTCGCAGGCACGCACGCCTGCGCAAGAAGGTGGAGGGGACCGAGCTGCGTCCGCGCCTCGTCGTCACCCGTTCGGCCCGTCACGTCTTCGTGCAGGTCGTCGATGACAGCCGTGGTCACACCGTCGCGTCCGCGTCGACCCTCGAGGCCGACATGCGCACGTTCGACGGCGACAAGACCGCCAAGTCGCGCAAGGTCGGCGAGCTCGTCGCCGAGCGCGCCAAGGCGGCCGGCGTGGAGAGCGTCGTATTCGATCGTGGTGGCAACCGCTACGCAGGACGCGTCGCGGCCATCGCCGAAGGAGCTCGAGAGGGTGGTCTGAGCCTGTGAGCGCAGCCGAGAACAACAGCAAGGAGCCCGAGGTCGTGGCCGTGGCGGAGACGCCCGTCGAGACCGCGGCGTCCACCGCACCCGCGCAGAACGAGGGCCGTGAAGGCCGTCGTGGCGGACGCGACCGGAACCAGGGCGGCCGCGACAGCCGCGGTGGCCGTGATGCCGACAAGAGCCAGTTCCTGGAGCGCGTCGTCACCATCAACCGCGTGTCCAAGGTCGTCAAGGGCGGTCGTCGCTTCAGCTTCACCGCTCTCGTGATCGTCGGAGACGGCAACGGACTGGTGGGCGTCGGCTACGGCAAGGCCCGCGAGGTCCCGACCGCCATCTCCAAGGGCGTCGAGGAGGCGAAGAAGAACTTCTTCCGCGTCCCCCGCATCGGCCTGACCATCCCGCACGCCGTGCAGGGTGAGGCCTCCGCCGGAGTCGTCCTCCTGCGTCCCGCGTCCGCGGGTACCGGCGTCATCGCCGGTGGCCCCGTCCGCGCGGTGCTCGAGTGCGCCGGCATCCACGACGTGCTGAGCAAGTCGCTCGGCTCGTCGAACACGATCAACATCGTGCACGCCACGGTCGAGGCGCTCAAGCAGCTCGAGGAGCCGCGCGCCGTCGCGGCCCGTCGTGGGCTCGAGCTCGAGCAGGTCGTCCCGGCCCGCATCCTCCGCGCCCAGCGTGCCGAGGCCGACGCGAAGGCAGGTGTCTGATGGCTCAGCTCCGAGTGACGCAGATCAAGTCCAAGATCAGCGAGAAGCAGAACCAGCGCGACACCCTGCGGAGCCTCGGGCTCCGTCGCATCGGTGCCGTGGTGGTCCGAGAGGACAACGCCCAGAACCGCGGCTACGTCAACACCGTCGCGCACCTGGTGAAGGTGGAGGAGATCGACTGATGGCTGAGAAGAACGAGTCGGCCGAGCAGGCGCCCGTGAAGGCGCCCAAGGCCGCACCCAAGAAGACCGCGAAGACCCCCGTCGCCGCCGCTTCCGCCGAGACGACCACGGTCGCCTCGACGGAGACGGTCAAGCGCGAGCAGGTCCTCAAGGTCCACCACCTCCGTCCCGCCGCCGGGGCCAAGAAGGCACGCCAGCGTGTCGGCCGCGGTGAGGGCTCGAAGGGCAAGACCGCGGGTCGTGGCACCAAGGGCACGAAGGCCCGCTACACGGTCCGCATCGGCTTCGAGGGTGGGCAGATGCCGCTGCACATGCGCACCCCGAAGCTCCGCGGGTTCAAGAACCCGTTCCGCGTCGAGTACCAGGTCGTGAACCTGGAGAAGCTCGCCGTTCTCTACCCCGACGGCGGCGACGTCACCACGAGCGACCTGGTCGCCAAGGGTGCCGTGCGCAAGAACGAGAAGGTCAAGGTCCTCGGGGACGGCGACATCTCGGTTAAGCTGACGGTTGCTGTCGACAAGGTCTCCGGCTCCGCTGCGGAGAAGATCGTCGCAGCAGGCGGCTCCGTCAAGTAGCACTGCAGGACGCACGGGAGGGGCGGTCGGGAATCCGGCCGCCCCTCCCGGCTACTGGGGCCGCATCGGGTCGGCCCGACCCCCGCCTCCCGGCGGACCTCCCACAGAAAGCAGGACACCCTCCGTGTTGAGCGCCGTCGTCAGGATCTTCCGCACCCCCGATCTGCGTCGCAAGATCGGCTTCACGCTGGGCATCATCGCCCTCTTCCGCCTGGGATCCTTCATCCCCGCGCCGTTCGTCGACTTCGCCAACGTGCAGTCGTGCCTCGCGGCGAACCAGGGCACCTCGGGCCTCTACGAGCTCGTCAACCTCTTCAGCGGCGGCGCGCTGCTGAAGCTCTCCATCTTCGCGCTGGGCATCATGCCGTACATCACGGCGTCGATCATCGTCCAGCTGCTCCGCGTGGTCATCCCGCACTTCGACACCCTCTACAAGGAGGGCCAGTCCGGCCAGGCCAAGCTCACGCAGTACACGCGCTACCTCACGATCGCCCTCGCGGTCCTGCAGTCCACGACGCTCATCACGGTCGCGCGCAGCGGTGCGCTGTTCGGCCAGACGAACGTCAGCGCCTGCACGCAGCTCATCACGAACGACGCCTGGTACGCGATCATGCTCATGGTCATCACGATGACCGCCGGCACCGGCCTCATCATGTGGATGGGCGAGCTCATCACGGAGCGCGGCATCGGCAACGGCATGTCGCTCCTCATCTTCACGTCGGTCGCCGCGGCCTTCCCGACCTCGCTGCTCGCCATCCAGCAGAGCCGCGGCTGGGAGGTCTTCGCCCTCGTGATCCTGGTCGGCCTGCTGGTCGTCGCCGCCGTCGTCTACGTCGAGCAGTCGCAGCGCCGCATCCCCGTCCAGTACGCCAAGCGCATGGTCGGGCGCCGCACCTACGGCGGCAACAACACGTACATCCCCATCAAGGTCAACATGGCCGGCGTCGTGCCCGTCATCTTCGCCTCGTCGCTGCTGTACCTGCCCGCGCTCGTCGCGCAGTTCAACCAGCCGGCCGTCGGCCAGGCGCCCGCGCCGTGGGTGCAGTGGATCACCGACAACCTCACGACGGGCGACCACCCGCTCTACATGGCGATGTACTTCCTGCTCATCGTCGGCTTCACGTACTTCTACGTCGCCATCACCTTCAACCCGGAGGAGGTCGCCGACAACATGAAGAAGTACGGCGGCTTCATCCCCGGCATCCGCGCCGGCCGCCCGACCGCCGAGTACCTCGACTACGTGCTCACGCGCATCACACTGCCGGGCTCGCTGTACCTCGGCCTCATCGCGCTCCTGCCGCTCATCGCCCTGTCGCTCGTCGGCGCCAACCAGAACTTCCCGTTCGGCGGCGCGAGCATCCTCATCGTGGTGGGCGTCGGCCTCGAGACGGTGAAGCAGATCGACTCGCAGCTGCAGCAGCGCCACTACGAGGGGCTGCTCAAGTGACCCGGCTCCTGATCGTCGGCCCGCCCGGCGCCGGCAAGGGCACGCAGGCGAAGCGCATCGCGGCCGAGTACGGCATCCCGGACATCTCGACGGGCGACATCTTCCGCCAGAACATCAAGGACGGCACCGAGCTCGGCCAGCAGGTCCAGGCGCTCGTCGACGCGGGGAACTACGTCCCGGACGAGCTCACCAACAGCCTCGTCACCGGCCGCCTCCAGGAGGAGGACGCGCAGGCGGGCTTCCTGCTGGACGGCTACCCCCGCACGCTCGACCAGGTCGCGTACCTGGAGGAGCTGCTGCAGGGCTGGGGCCACGAGCTCGACGCCGTGATCCAGCTCGTCGCCGACGAGGACGAGGTCGTCGCCCGCCTCACGCGCCGCGCCACCGAGCAGGGCCGCGCGGACGACAGCGAGGACGCCATCCGTCACCGCCAGGAGGTGTACGTCCGCGAGACGTCGCCGCTCATCGCCGTGTACCGCGACCGCGGGCTGCTGCTCGAGGTCGACGGCCTCGGCGAGGTCGACGAGGTCGCCGCCCGCATCCGCGAGGCCCTCGCCGCCCGAGGCATCCGCCCGGTCTCCGACGCGGGCCGCGTCTAGCCCGTGGGAGCGCTCCGCCGCACGCCCGGGATCTACAAGACCCCGGACGAGATGCGCCGCATGGTCGCCCCCGGGCTCGCCACCGCCGCCTCGCTCGACGCGGTGCGGGCGCTCATCGCCCCCGGCGTCACGACCCGCGAGCTCGACGCCGCGGCCGACGCCGCGATCCGGGCGCTCGGCGGGCACTCGAACTTCCAGCTCGTGCCGGGCTACCGCCACACGGTGTGCGTCTCGGTGAACGACGAGGTCGTGCACGGGATCCCCGGCGACCGGGTCCTGCAGCCGGGCGACATCGTCTCGGTGGACAGCGGCGCGGAGATCGACGGCTGGAACGGCGACTCGGCCATGACCGTCGTCGTCCCCGATCCCGCGCGTCCGGACGTCGTGGAGGCGCGCGAGCTCCTGTCCCGCGTCACCGAGGACTCGCTGTGGGCCGGCATTGCCCGGCTCGCGACGGCGTCCCACCTCAACGAGGTGGGGGAGGCGGTCGAGGAGTCCGTCGAGGCCGCCGGTGCCTTCGGCATCGTCATGGACTACACGGGCCACGGCATCGGCCGGAGCATGCACGAGGATCCGCCGGTGTTCAACTACCGCGTGCGCGGGAAGGGCCCGGCGGTGAAGCCCGGGCTCGTCGTCGCGATCGAGCCGATGATCACCGACGGCGAGTCGGAGACGCGCGTCCTCGACGACGACTGGACCGTCGCCACCGTCGACGGCAGCATGGCCTCGCACTGGGAGCACTCCGTCGCGGTGCACGCGCGCGGCATCTGGGTGCTCACCCTGGCGGACGGCGGGGCGTCGCGCCTCGTGCCGCTGGGCGTCACGCCCGTCGCGCCCTGAGCGTCGCCGGCCGCTGACGGCCGAGTGCGTCCGGGGCCGGCGCGGCCCGCCGGCCCCGGGTCAGGTGTCCATGACGTGCACGAGCTCCTCGATGAAGGAGCCGTGCGATCCCGACGCCCGCATGATCGCCTGCACGTCGCGGTGGTCGGAGAAGACCTCCACGAACTGGTCGAACACATGCTGGAAGCTCGTGCGCCCGCTCGCGCTGAAGGCGACGAGCGCCACCACGTGCACGCGGTTGCCGCCCCACTGCATCGCCTCGTCGTTCACCACGATCGCGATGGCGGTGCGGTGCGCCGTCATGGCGAGCGAGTGCGGCACGGCGAGCGTGTCCGTGAAGGCGGTGGACGACAGCCGCTCGCGCTCGATGGCGCCCTCGATGTACTCGGGCTCGATGATGCCCTGCTCGACCATGCGCTGACCGAGCAGCCGGATCATGGCCTCCTCGTCGGGCGCGTGCAGGTCCCGGAAGAACAGCGACTCGTCGAGGAAGCGCAGCAGGTCGTGCTTCATGGAGCTCCGGCGCGCGTGCCGGCGGACGCGGGCCACGGCGCGGCGGATCGACTCGATGTCGTCCGGCGTCGGCAGCGGCTGCACGACCACGACGTTGTCGGCGGGCGGCCGGGATCCGGTCGCGTCGATCACGAGCTGCACCCCGAGCGCGTCGGCGTCGACGTCGGTGCGCGTCACGACGGCGTCCACGCTGATGTCCGCGCCGAGCGCCTGCTCGATGCGGCTGCGCATGATCTGGTGCAGGTCGTAGTAGTTCGGGCACACGAGCGCGGTGGCGACCCGGTCGTCGCGCCGCGCGACGCGCTCCCGGTGCGACCCCACGTGCAGGGCGATGTAGGCGATCTCGTCGTCGTTGATCGCGATGCCGCGGCGGCGCTGGACCTCGCTCGCGATGAAGACCGCGATCTCGTAGGTCATCGGGTACGAGGTCTTGATGGAGCGCGCGAGCGGGTTGCGGGAGAAGGAGCGGTCGGCGGCGCGCGCGACGAGGTTGCCGAGGTGCAGGGAGAAGCGGACCGTGAAGTCCTCGTCCTCGAGATCGACCAGGTACTCCTGCTTCACGCGGCGGACGATGGCGCGCACCACGTCGAGGTCGCTCTCGACGACGTGCTCGCGCATCACGGTGGCCAGCGACTGCTCGTTGCCGGGGGTCACGACGCGCGTGCGGACGAGGAGGGCGAGGTAGGCGACGTCGCCGGCCGGCACCGGCACGTCGAAGTGGGCGGCGAGGAGGCGGGCGAGCACGTCGCGGATGGCGAGCGCCGTGGGATCCGCGGCGGCTCCGGCGGCGGCGTCGTGGCCGGCGGCATCGGCCTCGTCGGCCGGATCCCCGTCCGCCGCGGGGAGGGCATCGACCTCGGCGTCCTCGTCCGCGCGCCGCGGCGACCGCGCGAGCCGGTCCATCGCGATCGCCACGTGCAGGAGCACGTTGTCGACGCCGTACTCGTTCACGAAGAAGCCGCGCTCCGTGAGGTCGCGGATGAGGTCCGTCTTGAACGCCTTCAGGGAGTCGGAGGCGAACTCGCGCTGCACGGACTCCAGCGGCAGGAAGCCCTGCGCGCTCTCGTCGCGGAACATGCGGGACAGCAGCCGGCGGAAGTCGCGCTCCGAGCCCTCGAGGACCACCGTGGAGCCCGCACGGCGGAGCGCCAGACCCGCGTCCTCGACGAGGGCGCGCACCTTGCGGAGGTCCGCCTCCACGGTGGACTCGCTCACGTGCAGCTCGTCGGCGAGCGCGTGGACGTCGAGGCCGTCGGGCGCGTCACCGAGGCGGCGCACGAGGGCGTGCAGGCGGTCGCGGGGCGTGCCCTGCGGATCCGCCGCCGGCCGGTCGCCGAGGTGGCGGGCGTAGCTGCCGGCGTCGATGCGGTAGCCGTCGGGGGAGGAGGCGATGGCCACGCTCGAGCGCTCCCGCACGGCCGTGACGTAGTTGCGCACGCTGCGGGTGGTGACGCCCAGGCGGTCCGCGAGCTCGCCGGCCTCGACCCAGCGGTCGGCGGCGGACAGGTAGTCCAGCAGCCTCTCCTGGTTGTCGCTCAGCATGGTCGTCTCCCTCGCGGCGGTCCGCCTCGGCCGGATCCGCGGGGCGAGGCCGGTCCGTGCACACCGAGTCAACCATCCGGTCCGGGCGCGGATGCCCGCGCGGGCCCGCGCCGCACCGGTTTTCCTACCCTGCGGAAGCGGATCTGCTGGCGCCCCGCCCGGCCGCGGAGCACGATGGGACGACCAGCGACGACGCGAGGAGGCAAGCATGACCGGGAGGATCCTCGTCGTCTGCGGCTCCGGCGCATCCAGCACCTTCCTCGCCCACCGCCTCCGCGAGCTCGCCGAGGCCGACGGGCTCGAGATCGAGGCCGTCGCCGGATCCCTCGCCCACGTGCGGCTCGACGCCGCCGGCATGGACGTCGTCCTCCTCGGCGCCCACCTCGCCGACCGCCTCGACGCCGTCCGCGACGCGGCCGCCGACGAGGGCGCGACCGCGGTCCTCCTCGACGCCGACGCCTCGCGTCCCGAGGGCGCGCGCGCCGCGCTCGACCGGGCCCTCGCGGCGATGCGCACGGGCGCCCGCTCGCTCCGCCGCGCGCCCGGCCTGTCGGGGCTGTCCGCGATCCCCGGCCTCCACGGCCGCCCCGCCGGGGGAGCGCCGCCCGCCGCCTGATCACCGGCGCCCGCGCCGACCCCGCGAGACCCGCAGGACCCGCACGACCACCCAGACCCGCACGACCACCGCCCACCAGGGCCCCGCCGACGGGGCCGAACGAAGGAGCCACCATGGCAGAACGCACCGTCACCATCGCCTCGTCGCACGGGCTGCACGCCCGCCCCGCCTCGCTGTTCACGCAGGCCGCCGCGAAGGCCGGGATCCCCGTGCAGCTCGCCAAGGGGGAGCGCAGCGTCAACGCCGCGAGCATCCTCGGCGTCATCTCGCTGGGCGTCGACACGGGCGACGAGGTCGTCGTCTCCGCCGAGGGCGAGAACGCCGAGCAGGTCGTCGCCGACCTCGCGACGCTCCTCGAGTCCGACCTGGACGCCGCATGAGCTCCCGCACCCTCTCCGGCATCGGCATCGGCCGGGGATCCGCCGTCGGCCCCGTCATCCGGATGCCCGACCCGCTCCCCGAGCCCGCCGACACCGCGAGCGCCCTGACCGCCGACGAGGAGCGCATCCGCGTGAGCGCGTCGCTCGCCGCGGTCGCCGCCGACATCCGCATCCGCGGGGAGAAGGCCGGCGGCGCCGCGAAGGACGTGCTCGAGGCGCAGGCCTTCATGGCCGAGGACCCCACGCTCGTCGACGACATCACCGCCCGCCTCGCGACCGGCCGCACCGCCGAGCGCGCCGTGCACGAGGCGTTCGCGGGCTTCCGCGACCTGCTCCTCAGCATGGGCGGCTACATGGGCGAGCGCGCCACCGACCTCGACGACGTCTCGCAGCGCGTCGTCGCGCACCTGCAGGGCGTCGCCGCCCCGGGCGTGCCGGACCCCGACCACCCCTTCGTGCTCGTCGCCCGCGACCTCGCGCCCGCCGACACCGCGCTCCTCGACCTCGACAAGGTCCTCGCGCTCATCACGACCGACGGCGGCCCCACCTCGCACACGGCGATCCTCGCCCGCGAGAAGGCGATCGTCGCGGTCGTCGGCGTCGCGGCCGCGGCCGACCTCGCCGACGGCGAGATCGTCGTGGTCGACGCGCTCACGGGCGCCGTCACCGTCGCGCCGAGCGAGGGCGAGGAGCGGGCGGCCCGCGCCGAGATCGAGACCCGCCGCAACCGCACCGCCGTGCCCACCGGCCCCGGGGCGCTCTCCGACGGCACGACGATCCCGCTGCTCGCGAACCTCGGATCCGCCGACGGCGCCGAGGACGCGGTGGCCAAGGGCGCCGAGGGCGTCGGCCTCTTCCGCACCGAGTTCCTCTTCCTCGACGCCACGAGCGCGCCGACCGTCGCCGAGCAGGAGGAGCACTACACGCGCCTCCTCCGGGCGTTCCCCGGTCAGAAGGTCGTGGTCCGCGCGCTCGACGCCGGCGCCGACAAGCCGCTCGCCTTCCTCAATGACGCCGACGAGGAGAACCCGGCGCTCGGGCTCCGCGGCCTCCGCGTGCTCCGGGCCAACGAGCAGATCCTTCGCGACCAGCTCACCGCACTCGCGAACGCCGACGCCGCCACCGAGGCCGACCTGTGGGTCATGGCCCCCATGGTCTCCACGGTGGAGGAGGCGCGGTACTTCTCCGCGCTCGGCCGCGAGCTGGGCCTGAAGACCGTCGGCGTGATGGTGGAGGTCCCGTCCTCCGCCCTCCTCGCCGACCGGATCCTCGCCCACGCCGACTTCGCGAGCATCGGCACCAACGACCTCACGCAGTACACGCTCGCGGCCGACCGGCTGCTGGGGTCCGTGGCCGCGTTCCAGGACCCGTGGCACCCCGCCGTCCTCCGCCTCGTGCAGGAGGTCGGTGCCGCGGGGCGGGCGCTCGGCAAGCCCGTCGGCATCTGCGGCGAGGCGGCGGCCGACCCGCTGCTCGCCGTCGTGCTCGTCGGCCTCGGCGCCACCAGCCTCTCGATGTCGCCGGCGGCGCTCGCCGACGTGCGCGCCGAGCTCGCCCTCCACACGCGCGAGGAGGCGGAGGCCCTGGCCGCCGTCGCCCTCGCCGCCGACAGCGCCGTCGAGGCGCGCGCCGCGGTCACCGCGGCGTCGGCGCCCGCCACCGTCTGACCCGCACCACCGACCCTCTCCACCGCACCACCCGCACCCGCGATCCCTCCACCCGCAGCACGGCGGCCCGCAGCAGGCCCGCCATCCACCACGACAGGAGCACCACCCCCATGACGACGTCGTCACCCACCCGCAGCACGGGCCAGTCCGTGCGCACGGGCGTGCAGAAGTTCGGCACGTTCCTCAGCGGCATGATCATGCCCAACATCGCGGCGTTCATCGCCTGGGGCCTGCTCACGGCCCTGTTCATCCCGGACGGCTACCTGCCGAACGCCGACATCGCGCAGCTCATCGCGCCGGTGCTGTACTTCCTCCTGCCGCTGCTCATCGCGAACACCGGAGGCCGCATGGTCTACGACGCGCGCGGCGGCGTGGTCGCGACCATCGCGACCATGGGCGTCATCGTCGGCACGGTCGGCGAGCCCTACTTCGACGGCGGCAGCCCGATGTTCCTCGGCGCCATGATCACGGGCCCGCTCGCGGCCTACCTGCTGAAGGTCATCGAGCGCCTGTGGATCGACCGGATCCGCCCCGGCTTCGAGATGCTCGTCAACAACTTCTCCGCCGGCATCCTGGGCGCGGTCTTCGCGATCGGCGCCTACTACCTGCTCACCCCGGTGATCCGCGGCATCACGTCGATCCTCGGCGGCGGCGTCGGCTTCCTGGTCGACAACGGCCTCCTGCCCCTCACGAGCATCGTGATCGAGCCGGCGAAGGTGCTGTTCCTCAACAACGCCATCAACCAGGGCATCCTCACCCCGCTCGGCACGACCGAGGCGCTGGAGGACGGCAAGAGCATCCTGTTCCTGCTCGAGGCCAACCCCGGCCCGGGTCTCGGCGTGCTCCTCGCCTTCGCGATCTTCGGCGCGGGCGCGGCGCGCTCCACCGCCCCCGGCGCGATCCTCATCCAGTTCGTCGGCGGCATCCACGAGATCTACTTCCCCTACGTGCTGTCGAAGCCGCTCCTGTTCCTCGCGGTCATCGCGGGTGGCGCGTCGGGCGTCGCGACCAACGTCGCGTTCGGCTCCGGCCTCCGCGGCCCGGCCTCGCCCGGCAGCATCATCGCCGTGCTCGGCCAGACGGAGCGCAACAGCTTCCCGGGCGTCATCCTCTCGGTCATCATCTCCGCGGCCGTCACCTTCATCGTCGCCGCGGTCATCCTCCGCACCGGCAAGAAGGGCTCCGGCGACTTCGGCGCCGCGGTCGCCGCGACGCAGGCCAATAAGGGCAAGGAGTCCTCGATCCTCACGGGCCTCGGCGCCGAGACCGGCACCGCGGGCACGGTCGGCGGCCTCGCCGACGGCACGGCCGGCACGAACGCCACGGGCACGGACGGCGGGACGGCCACGGCCACCCGCATCCAGGACATCGTCTTCGCCTGCGACGCCGGCATGGGCTCGTCCGCCATGGGCGCCTCGGTGCTCCGCAACAAGATGAAGAAGGCCGGCCTGACGGACGTCACGGTCGTCAACAAGGCCATCGCGGCCCTCGACGGCTCGGCCGACCTCGTGATCACGCAGCGCGAGCTCACCGACCGGGCCCGCCAGAAGAGCCCGGGCTCCGAGCACGTCTCCGTCGACAACTTCATGAACTCGCCGCGCTACGACGAGATCGTGGAGCTGGTCCGGAAGCAGCGCTCGGACAGCTGATCCCGGTCCGCCCCCGCGGCGGACCCGCACCACCGCACGCGCAGGCCCCCGGGGCCCGGTCGACACCGACCGGGCCCCGGTAGCCTCGCATCAGGCACGCAACACGTCAGGAGCACCATGTCGAACGTCCTCGAACCCGCCCAGATCCGCGTCGGCGGCACCGCGTCCAGCGTGGAGGAGGCCATCGCCGAGGCGGCGGCCATCCTCGTCGCCGCGGGCGCCGTCACCCCCGAGTACGAGGGGTTCATGCTCGAGCGCGAGAAGAGCGTCTCGACCTACATGGGCAACCTGCTCGCGATCCCGCACGGCACCAACGAGGGCAAGGACACGATCCTCGACTCCGCCCTCTCCTTCGTCCGCTACGACGCCCCCCTCGACTGGGCGGGCAACGAGGTCCGCTTCGTGGTCGGCATCGCCGGCAAGGACAACGGGCACCTCGAGATCCTCAGCAAGATCGCCATCATCTTCAGCGACGACGACGAGGTGCAGAAGCTCCTCGACGCGTCCACCGCGGAGGAGCTCTACGCCCTCCTGTCCGAGGTGAACGAGGCGTGAAGGCCGTCCACTTCGGCGCCGGCAACATCGGCCGCGGCTTCGTCGGGCTGATCCTGCACGAGGCCGGCTACGAGGTCGTCTTCGCCGACGTCAACGCCGAGCTCATCGGGCACCTCGACGCCGCCGAGTCCTACCGCGTCACCGAGGTCGGGCCGCACGCGCGCGACTGGACCGTCACCGGCTTCCGCGCGATCGACAGCGCGGCGGACGGCGAGTCCCTCATCCGGGAGATCGCCACCGCCGACATCGTCACCACCGCGGTGGGCCCGAACATCCTCCGCTTCGTCGCCCCGGCGATCGCCGCCGGCCTCCGCGCGCGCTCCGCCGACCTCGGCCCCGTCGCCGTCATGGCCTGCGAGAACGCGATCAACGCGACGGACACGCTGCGCGCCGAGATCGAGAAGGCCCTCGTCGAGGAGCCGGACGCCGTCGGCCGCGCGATCTTCGCCAACACGGCCGTCGACCGCATCGTCCCGAACCAGGACCCCGCCGCGGGCCTCGACGTCACCGTCGAGGACTTCTCGGAGTGGGTCGTGGAGCGCGGGCCGTTCGGCGACGCCGTCCCCGAGATCGCCGGCGCCACGTTCGTCGACGACCTCGCGCCCTACATCGAGCGGAAGCTCTTCACGGTGAACACCGGGCACGCGACCGTGGCGTACCACGGCTACGCGCGCGGCGCCGTGAGCCAGTCGGACGCGATGGCGATCCCCGAGGTCGCCGACGAGGTCCGGCAGGTGCTCGAGGAGACGAGCGCGCTGCTCGTCGCCAAGCACGGCCTCGACGAGGCCGAGCAGGCGGCGTACCGCGAGAAGAACCTCGCGCGCTTCGCGAACGCCGCCCTCGCCGACACCGTCGAGCGCGTCGGCCGCCAGCCGCTCCGGAAGCTCTCCCGCGAGGAGCGGTTCGTGGGCCCCGCGTCCCAGCTCGCCGAGCGGGGCCTCCCGCACGACGCGCTCGTGCGCGCCATGGGCCAGGCGCTCCGCTTCGACCCCGCGGGCGACCCGCAGGCGCTCGAGCTGCAGGAGCTCCTCCAGACCGACACCGCGGCGGATCTCGTGCGCCGCGTGACCGGGCTCGACGACCAGCACCCGCTGACCGCCGACCTCGTCGCGCTCGTGGACGCGGCCCAGGCCGACCGCCGCAGCGCCCCCCGCCACCGCGCGGACCAGTAGGGCCACGCGCACGGGCCGGGCGGGCGACCGCCCGGCCCGTCGTGCGCTCCGCTAGCGCAGGATCCGCGGATCCGGCCGCGACACGCGGGAAGAATTGCGACACGCCCGGGTATGCCGTACTCTCGACCCTTGGTGCTCGGCCGCCTCCCGGCGTGCCATCGGCACCACGCGCGCTCCACCTGATGCGCAACCGCACGACCAGCAGACACCACCTCTAGCGACAGTGAGTATATGGCCAAGAAAGACGGCGTCATCGAGATCGAAGGCGGAGTTGTCGAAGCTCTGCCGAACGCGATGTTCCGCGTTGAGCTGAGCAACGGGCACAAGGTCCTCGCCCACATCTCGGGCAAGATGCGTCAGCACTACATCCGCATCCTCCCCGAGGACCGCGTGATCGTGGAGCTGAGCCCGTACGACCTCACGCGCGGCCGGATCGTCTACCGCTACAAGTAGGCCTGCTGCACAAGGAACGGCCCCGCAGCCGCGGGGTACGAGGCCAGCGAAGAACACATAAGGAAGCGTCATGAAGGTCAACCCGAGCGTCAAGCCGATCTGCGAGAAGTGCAAGGTCATCCGACGCAGCGGCAACGTGATGGTCATCTGCGAGAACCCGCGCCACAAGCAGCGCCAGGGCTGATCAGACCCATCGCACGGCACCACCCGCACCACCCATAAGAAGAACGACAGCAACGCCGGAAGCCGGGACCCGCGAGGGTCCGGGGGACACCATCGGTCGGAGGCCGGTGCACAGGCGCTGCTGCAGACCTCCACTCATCACCAGGAGAAGCCTCAATGGCACGTCTAGCAGGCGTCGACCTCCCGCGCGACAAGCGCGTCGAGATCGCACTCACGTACATCTACGGCGTCGGCCGCACCTCGAGCGTCAAGACCCTCGAAGACACCGGCATCGACAAGAACATCCGCGTCAAGGACCTGAGCGACGACCAGCTCATCGCCCTGCGCGACTACATCGACGGGAACTTCAAGGTGGAGGGCGACCTCCGTCGCGAGGTCGCCGCCGACATCCGCCGCAAGGTCGAGATCGGCAGCTACGAGGGCATCCGCCACCGCCGCGGCCTCCCTGTCCACGGGCAGCGCACGAAGACCAACGCTCGCACCCGCAAGGGCCCGAAGCGCACCGTAGCCGGCAAGAAGAAGGCGCGCTAGGCCATCGGCCAGCGCCCTCGCCACCCGTAGACACAGGAGAATTCCATGGCAGCACCCAAGTCGGCTGTTCGCAAGCCGCGCCGCAAGGACAAGAAGAACATCGCCGTGGGCCAGGCCCACATCAAGAGCACCTTCAACAACACGATCGTGTCGATCACCGACCCGACCGGCGCCGTCATCAGCTGGGCGTCCTCGGGCGTCGTCGGCTACAACGGCTCGCGCAAGTCGACGCCGTTCGCCGCGCAGCTCGCCGCCGAGTCGGCCGCCCGCCAGGCGCAGGAGCACGGCATGAAGAAGGTCGACGTGTTCGTCAAGGGACCCGGCTCCGGCCGTGAGACCGCGATCCGCTCGCTCCAGGCCGCCGGCCTCGAGGTGGGCTCGATCAACGACGTCACCCCGCAGGCGCACAACGGCTGCCGCCCGCCCAAGCGCCGCCGCGTCTAGCTCGCGCTGATCGGCCGCTGCCGTCCCGCTCCGCAAGGAGGGGGACGGCGTCGGCCGATCCGCCGTGTGTCCGATCGACCAATCCACCACCCGCCCGGGCCGCCATCCGGGGGGCATCGCAGGCGTCATATAGCGGACGCCTCGCCGAAAGGAAACAACACAGTGCTCATTGCGCAGCGCCCCACCCTCACCGAGGAGCAGATCTCGGAGTTCCGCTCGCGGTTCGTCATCGAGCCGCTCGAGCCCGGCTTCGGCTACACGCTCGGCAACTCGCTCCGCCGCACGCTCCTCTCGTCCATCCCCGGCGCGGCCGTCACCAGCATCCGCATCGACGGCGTGCTGCACGAGTTCAGCACCGTCCCCGGCGTGAAGGAGGACGTGACCGAGATCATCCTCAACATCAAGGGCCTCGTCGTCTCCAGCGAGCACGACGAGCCGATCACCGCGTACCTGCGCAAGCAGGGTGCGGGCCAGGTCACGGCCGCCGACATCTCCGCTCCCGCGGGCGTCGAGATCCACAACCCCGAGCTCGTCATCGCCACGCTCAACGAGAAGGCGAAGTTCGAGCTGGAGCTGACGATCGAGCGCGGCCGCGGCTACGTCTCCGCGACCCAGAACCGCAGCGAGTTCAGCGAGGCCGGCCAGATCCCGGTCGACTCGATCTACTCGCCCGTGCTCAAGGTCACCTACCGCGTCGAGGCCACCCGTGCCGGCGAGCGCACCGACTTCGACCGCCTCGTGGTCGACGTCGAGACCAAGTCGGCCATCACGCCGCGCGACGCCATCGCGTCGGCCGGCCGCACGCTGACCGAGCTCTTCGGCCTGGCGCGCGAGCTCAACACCGCCGCCGAGGGCATCGAGATCGGCCCCGCGCCGGTCGACGCGGTCCTCAGCTCCGAGCTGTCGATGCCCATCGAGGACCTCGACCTGTCGGTGCGGTCGTACAACTGCCTCAAGCGCGAGGGCATCAACAACGTCAGCGAGCTCGTCGCCCTCTCGGAGACGCAGCTCATGAACATCCGCAACTTCGGTCAGAAGTCGGTGGATGAGGTCAAGGACAAGCTGGTCGAGCTGGGTCTGTCGCTGAAGGACGCCGTCCCCGGCTTCGACGGCGCGCACTACTACAGCTACGACGAGGACGAGACCACCACCAACTGACCCGTCCGGCCTCGGCCCGACTTCCTTTCGACCATTACGGAGACATAGACCATGCCCAAGCCCACCAAGGGTCCCCGCCTCGGAGGCGGCCCGGCGCACGAGCGCCTCATGCTCGCGAACCTCGCCCAGAGCCTGTTCGAGCACAAGTCCATCAAGACGACCGAGACGAAGGCCAAGCGCCTGCGTCCAGTCGCCGAGCGCCTGGTCACCTTCGCGAAGCGCGGGGACCTGCACGCCCGTCGCCGCGTCATGGGGATCATCCCCTCGAAGAGCGTCGTCCACGAGCTCTTCACGGAGATCGCGCCCCTCGTCGCCGAGCGTGACGGCGGCTACACCCGCATCACGAAGCTCGGCTTCCGCAAGGGCGACAACGCCCCCATGGTGCAGATCGAGCTCGTGCTCGAGCCCGTGACCCCGAAGGTCCGCTCCTCGCGCACCGCGACCACGACGGCCCCGGCCGCTGCGGCCCCGGTCGCCGAGGCGCCCGCCGAGGACGAGACGACCGACGTGCCCGTCGAGGGCACCGACGCCATCGAGCACACCGACGCGACCCCCGCGGAGGCGACCGACGAGGCCGCCGCCGAGGTCGAGGCCGACGCCGCGGAGAAGTCCGACAAGTAGCACCCGCATCACCCGAGAGCCCCCGCCGCCCTGCGCGTCGGGGGCTCTCGCGCGTCCGGGCGCCCCGGCCGTGGGGTCGGAGCCCCGGTACCCTGGACGGATGACCGACAGCAGCACGACCATGCCGGACGACCCCGCCTCCACCGCCCCCGTCCCGCTGCCCGAGGGGCCGGACGGGATCACCTGGCGCGCCATGTCCCCGGACGACGTCGACGCGCTCGTGGAGCTGCAGAGCGCCATCGCCGACGCCGACCACCCGGAGTACCGGGCGGCGCGCGAGGACATCGAGATGGCCCTCGGCTTCTCCTACGTCGACGTGGCGCGTGACGGGATCGTCGCGGTCGACGCCGACGGCCGCCTCGCCGCGGAGGGCCACGCGATCG
The DNA here is from genome assembly GCF_052654495.1 of Clavibacter rahimiani. Lineage (NCBI taxonomy): Bacteria > Bacillati > Actinomycetota > Actinomycetes > Micrococcales > Microbacteriaceae > Clavibacter > Clavibacter rahimiani. The sequence continues at coordinate 2,826,221 of NZ_CP199790.1, read as the reverse complement.
TGAAGCCCGACGACGAGTCCATCGTCCGCGCCGACATCTCGGGCGGCGTCCGGCCCGACCTCCGCCGCACCGGCATCGGCGCGCGCCTCCTCGAGTGGCAGGTCGCGCGCGCCGCCGCGAAGCTCGCGACCGCGCAGCCCGCCGAGCACGTCGAGGGTCCCGTGCCCACGCGCATGACCACCGAGACGCAGGCCGACTCCGCGGGCGCCGCGGCGCTGCTCGCGTCGCGCGGCTTCTCGGTCAGCCGGTACTTCATCGAGATGCACCGCGACCTCGCCGCCGACCTCCCCGAGGTCCCCGTCCCGGAGGGGCTGCGCCTCGTCCCCGTGACGCGGGAGTGGTGGGAGCGCACCCGTCAGGCCAAGAACGAGGTGTTCCGCGACCACTGGGGATCCGAGCCCATCAGCGTCGAGCGGTGGGACGCCTTCCTGTCGCTGCCGACCGCGCGCGGCGACCTGTCCGTCATCGCGGTGACGGGCGACGACGAGGACGCGGTCGTCGCGGGCTTCGCCATGGCCGAGGTGTCTCCGGACGACTGGGAGGCCGCGGGCTACACCTCGGCCTACATCGGCCTCGTCGGCGTGCGCCGCGAGTTCCGCGGACGCCGGCTCGCGCAGGCGCTCCTGTCCGCGTCGCTCGCGGGCTTCCGCGCCGAGGGCCTGCAGCGCGCGGTGCTCGACGTGGACTCCGACAGCCCCACGGGCGCGCTCGGCCTCTACGAGCACCTCGGCTTCACGCAGGCCAGCCGCACCGCGGTGCACGAGCGCGAGGTCGGCACGACCCGTCCGCGGTCGACCCCGGAGCGATGAGCGGATCCGCCCGATGAGCGGCTCCGCGCCGTGAGCGGGGACGGCGGCGCGCGCGTCCGCCTCGACGTCGCTTACGACGGCACCGGGTTCGCGGGCTGGGCCAAGCAGCCCGGCCTGCGCACGGTGCAGGGCGTCCTCGAGGACGCCCTCGCGCAGCTGCTCGCCCGCACGCCGCCCGCCCCGGCCCTGGTGGTCGCGGGTCGCACGGATGCGGGCGTGCACGCGACCGGGCAGGTCGCGCACCTGGACCTCTCGGACGCGCAGGTCGCGTCACTCGACCGCCCGCCCCGCGGACGCGCGGCGGAGGCCGCCGCGGGGGAGGGGCCGCACGAGCCCTCCGTGGAGCGCGCCGCTCCCGCCCTGGCCCGCCGGCTGAACGGCGTCCTCGGCGCGCGCTCCGACGTGGTGGTGCTGGCGTGCGCCCCCGCGCCCGACGGCTTCGACGCGCGCTTCTCCGCCACCTGGCGGGCGTACCGCTACCGGATCTCCGACGCGTCCGGCCCCCGCGACCCCCTGCAGCGGCACCGCACCGTCGAGGTCCCGGTGGGGCTCGACGCAGCTGTGCTGCAGGAGGCCGCCGACGCGCTGCTCGGCCTCCACGACTTCGCGGCGTACTGCAAGCCCCGGGAGGGCGCCTCCACCATCCGCACGCTGCAGGAGCTCACCTGGACGCGGACGGCCGACGGAGCGCTCGAGGCCGTGGTGCGCGCCGACGCGTTCTGCCACAGCATGGTCCGCGCGCTCGTCGGGGCGTGCGTCGCGGCGGCGTCCGGCCGCGTCGCGGTCGCCCGGCTCCGCGACCTGCTGGAGCTGCGCGAGCGCACGAGCGAGTTCACCGTGATGCCCGCCCGCGGCCTCGTGCTCGAGCGGGTGGGCTACCCGGCCGACGCCGACCTCGCGGCGCGGAACGAGATCACCCGCGCGCGACGCGGATCGCACGAGGTCGACCCCGTGCGCGAGGGCGCCGACCAGGCCGCCCGCGACCTCGCGCGGCTCCGCGACACGCCCGGGATTGCCTGATCCCCTCGGATCGCGTACTCTGAACCGGTTGTCTGCACGTCAGCGTGCGACGACGTACAAGGTTGAGCCCTCCACCGGATGCGTTCTCGTCAGAACGCCCACGGAGCGGGATCCACGACCATCTCACCTCGAAAAGAAGGCAGTCAGATCAATGACGCGCACCTATTCCCCCAAGGCCAGTGAGGTCCAGCACGACTGGGTCGTCATCGACGCCACGGACATCGTCCTCGGCCGTCTCGCCAGCCACGCCGCCGCGCTCCTGCGCGGCAAGCACAAGGCCACCTTCGCCCAGCACATGGACATGGGCGACTTCGTGATCATCGTCAACGCCGACAAGGTGGCGCTGACCGGTCAGAAGCTCGAGAAGAAGCTGGCCTACCGCCACTCCGGCTACCCGGGCGGCCTCTCCTCGATGACCTACGTCGAGATGCTCGAGAAGCACCCCACGCGCGCGGTCGAGAAGGCCATCCGCGGCATGCTGCCGAAGAACTCGCTGGGTGCGGCGCAGCTGAAGAAGCTCAAGGTCTACGCGGGCCCCGAGCACCCCCACGCTGCTCAGCAGCCCACCCCGTACACCCTCGGCCAGGTCGCTCAGTAGCTCCGGCTGCCGACAGCGACGACCAAAGACCTCAGAAGGAATCGAACCCAGTGGCTCAGATCTCAGACTCCCTCGACGTGGCTCCCGAGAGCTTCTCGACCGAGACCCCGAACGAGGAGGCCCCCAAGGCCCCCCGCGCGGTCCTCAACGTGTCCGGCGGCGCCGTCGGACGACGCAAGCAGGCCATCGCCCGCGTGCGCCTCGTCCCCGGCTCCGGCTCGATCACGGTCAACGGCCGTGAGTTCGCGGACTACTTCCCCAACAAGCTGCACCAGCAGCTCGTCAACGACCCGTTCAAGGTCCTCGACCTCCTCGGCAGCTACGACGTCGTCGCGCGCATCTCCGGCGGTGGCCCCTCCGGCCAGGCCGGCGCCCTGCGCCTCGGCATCGCCCGCGCCCTCAACGAGATCGACGAGGAGAACAACCGCGCCACGCTGAAGAAGAACGGCTTCCTCAGCCGCGACGCGCGCGTCAAGGAGCGCAAGAAGGCCGGACTCAAGAAGGCCCGCAAGGCGCCCCAGTTCTCGAAGCGCTAAGGCGCTCGGGTACCCCGGCAGCCATGCCCCGGCTCTTCGGCACGGACGGCGTCCGCGGCCTCGCCAACGGCGAGACCATCACGGCGGACCTCGCCCTGCGCCTGGCCCAGGCCGCCGCGCACGTGCTCGGCCAGGACGCCCGGGATTCCGGGCGACGACCCATCGCGGTCGTCGCCCGGGACCCCCGGGTGTCCGGCGAGTTCATCGCGGCGGCCGTGGCCGCCGGCCTCGCGAGCTCCGGCGTCGACGTGTTCGACGCCGGGGTCATCCCGACGCCGGCCACGGCGTACCTCATCTCGGACTTCGACGCCGACTTCGGCGTCATGATCTCCGCATCGCACAACCCCGCTCCCGACAACGGGATCAAGTTCTTCGCCGCGGGCGGACGGAAGCTCGCCGACGAGCTCGAGGACCGCATCGAGGCGCAGCTCAGCGAGCCCGTCCTGCTCCCCACGGGAGCCGACGTCGGCCGCATCCGCCGCTTCGCCGACGCCGAGGACCGCTACGTCCTCCACCTGCTCGGCACGCTGCAGCACCGCCTCGACGGGATCCACGTGGTCCTCGACTGCGCGCACGGCGCCGCCGCGGGCATCAGCCCCGAGGTCTTCACCGACGCGGGCGCCCGCGTCACCGTCATCGGCAACGACCCCGACGGCATGAACATCAACGACCGGGTCGGGTCCACGCACCTCGACCTGCTCGCCGAGGCCGTCCTCCGGCACGGCGCCGACGTGGGCATCGCGCACGACGGCGACGCCGACCGCTGCCTCGCCGTCGACCACACGGGCGCCATCATCGACGGCGACCAGATCATGGCCGTCCTCGCGCTCTCCATGGCCCGCCGCGGCCTCCTGGTCGACCGCACGCTCGTCGCCACCGTCATGAGCAACCTCGGCCTCCGCATCGCGATGGCCGAGAACGACATCACCGTGCTGCAGACGCGCGTCGGCGACCGCTACGTGCTCGAGGCCATGAACGAGGGCGGCTACTCCCTCGGCGGTGAGCAGTCCGGGCACCTCGTCATCGCGGAGCACGCGACGACCGGCGACGGGATCCTCACGGGGATCCAGCTGCTCGGCGAGATGGCGGCGACCGGCAGGAGCCTCCAGGAGCTCGCCTCGGTCATGACCGTGTACCCGCAGGTGATGATCAACGTCCGCGGCGTCGACCGCGAGCGCGTCGGCGACGACGCGGAGCTGAACGGCGCCGTCGCGCGCGCCGAGGCGGAGCTGGGCGACACCGGCCGCATCCTCATGCGCGCGTCGGGCACCGAGCCGATGATCCGCGTGATGGTGGAGGCCGCCGACCAGGCGACCGCCGAGCGGCACGCGCAGGAGCTGGCCGCGCTCGTGACCCAGCGCCTCGCGATCTAGCCGCGCCCCGGGATCCCGCCGCGCGCCGCGTCCGTCCCGTCTCCCGCGAGGAGGGCGGGGCGGCAGCCGTCAGAGCTTCCGCAGCAGGACGTTCGCGACGGAGTGGTCCGCGTCCTTCCGCAGCACGAGCGTCGCGCGCGACCTCGTCGGCCGGATGTTCTGCTCGAGGTTCGGCTCGTTGATGCTCGACCAGATCCGCCGGGCGCGCGCCACCGCCTGGTCGCGGCTGAGGTCGGCGTAGCGGTGGAAGTAGGAGCGCGGGTTGCTGAAGGCGCCCTGCTGCAGGCTCAGGAACCGCTCCTCGTACCACTGGGCGATGTCCTGCGTGCGGGCGTCGACGTAGATCGAGAAGTCGAAGAGGTCGCTGACGGCGAGCTTCGCGCCGGACGCCGCCGGCTGCAGCACGTTGAGGCCCTCGATGATGAGCACGTCCGGCTGCCGGACCACCACCTCGGCGCCCGGCACGATGTCGTACGCGAGGTGCGAGTAGAACGGCGCCCGCACCTCGGGCACCCCGCTCTTCACCTGCGTGACGAACCGCAGGAGGGCGCGCCGGTCGTAGGACTCCGGGAAGCCCTTGCGCTCCATGAGGCCGCGGCGCTCGAGCTCCGCGTTCGGGTGCAGGAAGCCGTCGGTGGTCACGAGCTCCACGCGCGGGGTGTCCTCCCAGCGGGCGAGCATCTCGCGGAGGAGGCGGGCGACGGTCGACTTGCCGACGGCCACGGATCCCGCGACGCCGATGATGAACGGCGTGCTCTTCGCCCGCTCGCCGAGGAAGGCGCTCGTCTCCCGGTGCAGCTTCTTGGTGCCCGACACGTAGAGGTTGAGCAGTCGGCTGAGCGGGAGGTAGACGTCGCCGACCTCGCGCATGTCCATCCGGTCGCCGATGCCGCGCAGCTGCACGAGCTCCGTCTCCCGGAGCGGCAGGTGGGTCGCGGGGGCGAGCGCCGCCCAGTCCGCGCGGGCGATCTCCACGAAGGGGGAGAGGCTGCCGTGGCTCGTCGGGTGTCCCGTCGCGGTGTCTGCCATGGCGTCCCCATCCTACGGCGGGGCCGACGGGCGACCGGTGCCGCGCGGGTGCCGTCGCGCGCTCGCGTCGTGCCGCGACAGGGCTGCGGCACGGCGCCGCGCGGGCGGGGCGCGCCGCCGGGCCGGGCGCGCAGGGGAAGCCCTGCGCGGGCGGCTAAAGTGGTGCCCCATGTGCGGAATCGTGGGATACGTCGGTGAGTCCAAGAGCCTCGAGGTCCTCCTCGGGGGACTGCGGAGGCTGGAGTACCGGGGATACGACTCCGCGGGCGTCGCGGTGCTCGACGAGGACGGGACGCTCGGCGTCCGCAAGCGCGCCGGCAAGCTCGACCGCCTGCTCGAGGACCTCGAGGCGTCGCCGCTGCCGAACGGATCCACCGGCATCGGCCACACCCGCTGGGCCACGCACGGCGGTCCCACCGACCGCAACGCGCACCCGCACCTCGGCGACGACGGCAAGCTCGCCCTCATCCACAACGGCATCATCGAGAACTTCGCGGAGCTCAAGGACGACCTCCTCGCGGACGGCTACTCGTTCGACAGCGACACCGACACCGAGGTCGCCGCCCGCCTCCTCGGCCGCGAGTACGCCGTCACGCAGGACCTCGAGCAGGCGTTCCGCAACACGGTGAGCCGCCTCGAGGGCGCCTTCACGCTCCTCGCGGTGCACCGCGACCAGCCCGGCCTCGTGGTCGGCGCCCGCCGCAACTCCCCGCTCGTCATCGGCCTCGGCGACGGCGAGAACTTCCTCGGATCCGACGTCGCCGCGTTCGTGGAGTTCACGCGTCGCGCGGTCGCCATCGGCCAGGACCAGATGGTCGCCATCCGCCCCGACTCGGTCACCGTCACCGACTTCCACGGCGCGCCCGTCGAGACGCACGAGTTCGAGATCGCCTGGGACGCCTCCGCGTCCGAGAAGGGCGGCTGGTCGAGCTTCATGGCGAAGGAGATCAGCGAGGGCCCGGACGCCGTGGCGAACACGCTGCGCGGCCGCATCGTCGACGGCGTCGTCGTGCTGCCCGACCTCGACGCGATCGGCGAGGTCGACCTCGCCGACATCTCGCGCATCGTCATCGTCGCCTGCGGCACGGCCGCGTACTCCGGGATCCTCGGCAAGTACGCCATCGAGAAGTGGGCGCGCGTGCCCGTCGAGGTCGAGCTCGCCCACGAGTTCCGCTACCGCGACCCGGTGCTCGACGCGACCACGCTCGTCATCTCCATCAGCCAGTCCGGCGAGACCATGGACACGCTCCTCGCCGTCCGGTACGCCCGCGAGGCCGGCGCCCGCGTCCTCTCCATCTGCAACACCCAGGGCGCGACCATCCCGCGCGAGTCGGAGGCCGTCGTCTACACGCACGCGGGCCCCGAGGTCGCCGTCGCCTCGACCAAGGCGTTCGTCGCGCAGGTCGCCGCGCTGTACCTCTTCGGGCTGCACCTGGCGCGCATCCGCGGCACGCTGTCGGCCGACGAGATCGTCGCGAACACCGAGGAGCTGCTCGCGGTGCCCGAGAAGCTCGCCGCCGTCGTGGCGCAGGGCGAGAAGATCAGCCAGCTCGCCAAGTGGATGGCCGACACCCGCGCGGTGCTCTTCCTCGGCCGCAACGTCGGCTTCCCGGTCGCGCTCGAGGGCGCGCTGAAGCTCAAGGAGCTCGCCTACATCCACGCGGAGGGCTTCGCCGCGGGCGAGCTCAAGCACGGGCCCATCGCGCTCATCGAGCCCGGCCAGCCCGTCTTCGTCATCGTGCCGAGCCCCGTGCACCAGCTCGCGCTGCACAAGAAGGTCATCTCCAACATCGAGGAGATCCGCGCGCGCGGCGCCCGGGTCATCGCGATCGCCGAGCAGGGCGACGCGTTCGTGCTGCCGCACGCGGACGAGGTCATCCCGATCCCGCTCGCCGCGCCGCTGTTCGAGCCGCTGCTCGCCGTCACGCCGCTGCAGATCTTCGCCATGGAGCTCGCGGCGGCCAAGGGCCTCGACGTCGACCAGCCGCGCAACCTCGCGAAGTCCGTCACCGTCGAGTGACCGAGCGCGTGTGATCAGGGGCATCGGCGTCGACGTGGTCGACGTGGCGCGCTTCGCCCGGAGCGCCGAGCGGACGCCGGGCCTCGTGCCGCGCCTGTTCGCGCCGGCCGAGCGCACCCTGCCCGCGCGTTCGCTCGCGGCGCGGTTCGCCGCGAAGGAGGCCCTGATCAAGGCGCTCGGCGGCCCCGGGGGCATCAGCTGGCAGGACATGGAGGTCGTCCGGGATGCGCACGGCGACCCGTCGCTCGTGGTGCGCGGGGCCGTGGCGGCGGTCGCGGCCGAGCGCGGCGTGACGCGGATCCACCTGAGCATGAGCCACGACGCGGGGCTCGCGACCGCGTTCGTGGTCACCGAGGGGGAGGGCGCATGACCGACGAGGCGACCGTCCAGCTGCCCGCCGCCCTCCGCCGCGAGGCGCGCATCGACACGGGCGCCATCTCCGCCAACGTCCGCACCCTCCGGGCCGCCACGGGCGCGCCGCTCGTGATGGCGGTCGTCAAGGCCGACGGCTACGGGCACGGCGCGGTCGCCTCCGCGCGCGCGGCGCTGGCCGGCGGGGCCGATCGTCTCGGCGTGGTCGACATCCGCGAGGCGCTCGCGCTGCGGGCCGCGGGCGTCGAGGCGCCGATCCTCACCTGGATGCACGCGCCCGGCGCCGACTTCGGCACCGCCATCGCGCACGGGATCGACCTCGGCCTCAACAGCCTCCGCCAGGTGCGCGAGGCGGCGGAGGCCGCGCGCCGCGTCGGCCAGCCCGCCGACGTCCACCTCAAGGTCGACACCGGCCTCGGCCGCAACGGCGTCACGCCGGCGGAGTGGCCGGGCGTGGTCGCCGAGGTGGCCGCCCTCGTCACGGCGGGAACGATCCGCCTCGGCGGCGTCTTCAGCCACCTCGCCAACGCCGGACCGGACGAGGACGCCGCGCAGGTGCGCGCGTTCCACGCGGCCGTCGACGTGGTGCGGGCCGCGGGGCTCGAGCCCGGGATCCGCCATCTGGCCGCGACCGCCGGCGCCCTGCGCGTGCCGGAGGCCCGCCTCGACATGGTGCGCCTCGGCATCGGGATCTACGGGATCTCGCCGCTCGACGGCGTCACGTCCGCCGACCTCGGCCTCGTGCCGGCGATGACCCTCGTCGGCAGCGTCGTCGCGGTCAAGCGCGTGCCCGCCGACACCGGCGTCTCCTACGGCTACACGTACCGCACCACCCGCGCCACGACCCTCGCGCTCGTCTCGCTGGGCTTCGCCGACGGCGTGCCGCGGCTCGCGAGCAACCGCGCCCCCGTCGCGATCCACGGCGCGCGCTTCCGGGTGAGCGGCCGGATCGCGATGGACCAGTTCGTGGTCGACGTGGGCGACGGCGCGGTCGACGGCCGCCCGGTCGCGGTGGGCGACGACGCCGTCCTCTTCGGGGATCCCGCGACCGGCGCGCCCTCGGTGGAGGAGTGGGCCGAGGCGACCGGCACCATCGGCTACGAGATCGTCACGCGCGTCGCCGGCCGCGTGACCCGGAGGCACGCCCCATGACCGGTCCCGCCCACGCCGCCGACCCGGCCGCGTCCGCCTCCGCTCCCGCCGGATCCGCGGCCGCCGCACCGGCGCCCGTCGCGCCCGGCCGCCGCGCCGTCGTCGACCTCGACGCGATCCGGCACAACGTCCGCACGCTCGCCGCGCTCGCGGCACCCGCCCGCACGATGGTCGCGGTCAAGGCCGACGCCTACGGCCACGGCGCCCTGCAGGTCGCCCGCGCCGCCCTCGAGGCCGGCGCCGAGAGCCTCGCGGTGCTCGACGTCGCGTCCGCGGTCGAGCTCCGCCGCGCCGGCGTCGAGGCCCGCCTCCTCGCCTGGCTGCACGGCGTCGACACCGACTTCCGCACGGCCGTCGAGGAGGGCATCGACCTCGGGGTCTCGGCGCTGTGGGAGCTGGAGCGCATCGCCGCCGCGGGCCGGGCCACGGGGATCCGCGCCCGCGTGCACCTCAAGGCCGACACGGGCCTCAGCCGCAACGGCGCGACCCCGGAGATGTGGCCGGATCTCGTGCGCGCCGCGGTCGCCGCCGACGCCGCGGGGGAGCTGACCCTGCACGCGCTCTGGTCGCACCTCGCCGACGCCTCGCCCGAGGACGACGACGCCGCGCTCGCCCGCTTCCACGAGGCCGTCCGCGTGGCCGAGGAGCTGGGCGCGCGTCCGGTCGAGAAGCACCTCGCCGCGAGCTCGGCGGGGATCCGCCTGCCCGCCGCGCGCTTCGACATGGTGCGCTTCGGCATCGCCGTCTACGGCATCTCCCCGTTCGACGACCGCTCCGGCCGCGACCTCGGGCTCGTCCCCGCCATGACGCTCGAGGCCGACGTCGTCTCGGTGAAGCGCGTCGCGGCGGGGCACGGCGTCTCGTACGGCCTCGACCACCGCACGGCCGGTCCGTCGACGCTCGCGCTCGTGCCGCTGGGCTACGCCGACGGGATCCCGCGCATCGCCGGCCCCCGCGCCTCCGTGCTGCTGAACGGCCGCCGCTTCCCGGTCGCCGGCCGCATCGCCATGGACCAGCTCGTGCTCGACGTCGGCGACCTGCCCGTCGAGGTCGGCGACACCGCCGTGATCCTCGGGCCGGGCGACCGCGGCGAGCCCACCGCGGAGGAGTGGGCCGGCTGGGCCGAGACGATCGGCGACGAGATCGTCACGCGCGTGGGACCGCGGGTCGACCGGATCCACCTGCACGAGCACGCGATCGCCGACGAGGCCGCCGCCGCCGAGGCCGCCGCCGCCGACGAGGTCCTCTCCGACGAGCTCGTCCCCGTCGCCACCACCGACGACATGGAGGCGCTCGGCCGCGCCTTCGCCCGCGAGCTCGGCGCGGGCGACCTCGTCGTGCTCTCCGGCCCGCTCGGCGCCGGCAAGACCACGTTCACGCGCGGGCTCGGCGACGGCCTCGGCGTCCGCGGACCCGTCACGAGCCCCACCTTCGTGCTCGCGCGCACCCACCCGAGCCTCGTCGACGGCCCGCCGCTCGTGCACGTCGACGCGTACCGGCTCGCCGACGCCCGCGAGCTCGACGACCTCGACATCGACTTCGCCCGGTCCGTCGTCGTCGTCGAGTGGGGCCAGGGCAAGCTCGACGGCGTCGCGGACGAGTGGTGGGACCTCGCCATCGCTCGGCCGACGGGCGCGGGGGACGCGGATCCGGAGCCCGGCGACGAGGCCGACGACCCCGCGGATCCGGACGCCGCCCCCGAGGAGCCCCGCGCGGTCCGCGTCCGCCGCCTCCGCGCGCGCCCCCGCGCCTAGACTCGTCCAGTGCTCCTCGCGATCGACACCTCCGCCGGCACGGGCGTCGCCGTCATCGACCCCGACGGCCGCGTCCTCGCGGAGCGCCAGGAGGCCGACACGATGCGGCACGCCGAGGTCATCGGCACGCTCCTCGAGGAGTGCCTCACCGCGTCCGGCGTCGAGCGCTGCGACATCCGCGCCGTCGTCGCGGGCATGGGCCCCGGCCCGTTCACCGGCCTCCGCGTCGGCATCGCGGCGGCCCGGGTCCTCGCGACCGGCCTCGACGTCCGGGTGATCCCCGTGGTCAGCCACGACGCCCTGGCCCACGACCACTACGCGGCGGGCGGCACCGGATCCCTGGTGGTCGTCACCGACGCGCGCCGCCGCGAGCTGTACTGGTCCGTGTACCGCGCCCCCGAGCCGGGCGGCGTCGCCGAGCGCACGGCCGGCCCCGGCCTCAGCAGACCGGACGACGTGCCACCCGCCGACCACCGCCTCGACGCCACCGCCGTCCGCGCGGCCTCCCTCGCGCAGGTCGCCCGCCGCATGGACGAGCTCGACCTCCCGTTCGCGGCCGACGAGGCGCTGTACCTCCGCTCGCCCGACGTCACCGTGTCCGCCGGACCGAAGCGGGTGACGGCGTGAGCGTCCTGTTCCGCCCGGCGGAGCTCGACGACCTCGGGCCGCTCATGCACCTGGAGACGACCACGTTCGTCAGCGACGCCTGGTCGCCCGACGCCATGCGCGGCGAGCTCACGACCCGTCACGGCTGGTACGTCGTCGCGGTCGACGAGGCCGACGGCCGGATCCTCGGCTACGCCGGCCTCTCCTGCCCGCGCGGGGCGCACACCGCCGACGTGCAGACCATCGCGGTCGCCGACGGGAGCCGGGGCCGCGGCATCGGCCGGGCCCTCCTCACGCGGCTCGTCGCGGAGGCGCACGCCCGCGGCGCCCGGGAGGTGCTGCTCGAGGTCCGCGACGACAACCCGGTGGCGCAGGCCCTGTACTCCTCGCTCGGCTTCGAGGCCATCGCGGTCCGCCCGCACTACTACCAGCCGGACGACGTCGACGCCGTGGTGATGCGCGTCGCCCTGGGGGAGGCGCCGCCCGAGGTCGTCGACCCGCGCGACGCACCGCGCCCGGTCGGCCCCGCGGACGTCGACCCGGACCCCGACGCTCCGGAGCGCGCGGACGCGGACGCCGGCCCCCTCGTCCTCGGGATCGAGACCTCCTGCGACGAGACCGGCATCGGCATCGTCCGCGGCCAGACGCTCCTCGCCAACGTGATTTCCAGCTCCATGGAGGAGCACGCGCGCTACGGGGGCGTCGTGCCCGAGGTCGCCGCCCGCGCGCACCTCGAGGCCCTGACCCCCGCCATCGACGCCGCGCTCGCCGAGGCCGGCGTCGCCCTCCGTGACCTCGACGCCGTGGCCGTCACCGCGGGCCCCGGCCTCTCCGGCGCGCTCATGGTGGGCGTCGGCGCGGCCAAGGCGCTCGCCGTGGCCCTCGACGTCCCGCTGCACGGCGTGAACCACCTCGTGGGGCACGTCGGGGCGGACCTCCTCAGCGTCGACGGCGGTCCCGGCCGCCCGCTCGAGACCCCGAGCATCGCGCTCCTCGTCTCCGGCGGCCACACCTCCCTGCTGCTCGTGCGCGACCTCGTCGACGACGTCGAGCTCCTCGGCGAGACCATCGACGACGCCGCGGGCGAGGCCTTCGACAAGGTCGCGCGCGTGCTCGGCCTGCCGTACCCCGGCGGCCCGCACATCGACCGGGTCGCGGCCGGCGGCGACCCGAAGGCGATCCGCTTCCCCCGCGGCCTCAGCCTCTCGAAGGACATGGAGCGCCACCGCTACGACTTCTCCTTCTCCGGCCTCAAGACCGCGGTCGCCCGCTGGGTGGAGAAGCGTCAGGACGCCGGCGAGCCCGTCCCCGTGGCGGACGTCGCCGCGAGCTTCCGCGAGGCCGTCGTCGACGTGCTGCTCACCAAGGCCGTCGCCGCGTGCGTCGACCACGGCGTGCCGCGCCTCCTGCTCGGCGGCGGCGTCGTCGCGAACGCGCGGGTGCGCGAGCTCGCCGCGGAGCGGTGCGCGGCCGCGGGCATCGAGCTGCGGATCCCGCCCCTGTCGCTCTGCACGGACAACGGCGCGATGATCGCGGCGCTCGGCGCCCGCCTCATCGTGTCCGGCCGTGCGCCGTCGGGCCTCGCGTTCGGCGCCGACTCGACCCTGCCGGTCACCGTCGTCCAGGTCTGACCGCCCCCGTCCCCGCGTCGCCGCGGGCGGGACCCCCGTCCGGGGCATTTCCGCGTGCCGCTGAATCCGGGCCCCGCATCACGGTATGTTCCCAGGGACGAAAGGAACGACAATGACCGATCCGCAGAATCCGGACCGCTCCGCCAACGACTTCCCGCCCGCTCCCGGCCAGCCGTCCTACCCGGCGGCGCCCGCTGCCGGATCCGGCTCGCCCTACGCGGCGCCGTACCAGCCCGGCCAGGGCGGTGCCCCGGCCTCCAAGGGCCTCAGCATCACGTCCATGGTGCTCGGCATCGTGTCCGTGGTCACGATCCTCTTCTGGTTCCTCTCGGCGCCCCTGGGCATCGCGGCCATCGTCACGGGCATCCTCGGCAAGAAGCGCAACCCCGACGCGAAGGGCTTCTGGCTGACCGGCATCATCACCGGCATCGTCGGCCTCGTGCTCGCCGTCGGCCTCGCGATCCTCGGCTTCATCGCCCTGGCCGCGCTGCAGGAGCAGGGCTACACCGCTCCGTAGCACGCACCACCCGCACGCCACGACGCGGCCGTCCCCTCGGGGCGGCCGCGTCGTCGTGTCCCGGCCCGTCGGCGGAGCGGCCTCAGCCCGCGTCGACCCCGTGCCGGTCCGCGAGGATCGCGACCCGCCGGCCGCCCACGCGCGTCGCGATGAGCGTCGCCGACGCGTCGCCCTTCAGCTGCAGCCGCGTGCGCAGCCGCGCCGGGTCGACGTCGACCCCGCGCTTCTTGATCTCGAGCGTCCCTATCCCGCGCGCCCGCAGCTCGCGCTTCAGCCGCTGCTCGTCGAGCGGCAGCACCTCGCGCACGCGGAACCCGCGCGCGAAGGGCGTCGCCTGCTCTCGGTCGGACGTGATCCACGCGATGCCCGCGCCGACCATGTGCCCGTCGAGCGACCGGGCCACGTCGCCGATGAGCCGCGCGCGGATCACCGCGCCGTCCGGCTCGTACAGGTGCGCGCCGAGCTCGCCGAGCTCCGCGTCCTCGCTGTCGGCGGCCGAGGTGAGCTCCGCCTGCGACCCGCCCGCGATCACGAGCGCCGCCCGCCGCACGCCGTCGCGCCGCGTCGGCCCGAACCACAGGCCCATCTCCACCGCCTGCCCGTCGACGGAGACCCACTGCGCCTCGGCCTCCTCGGGGATGAGGTCGCGGTCGAGCCCCGGCCCGAGCTTGATCCCGGCGGCCCGCCCCGCCGCGAGCGCGAACGCGGCGGAGAGGGTGGGGGAGTAGGCGTCCGGATCCGAGATGCGCCGGGTGGAGGAGTGCCCGTCCGTGCGGCGCGCCGGGTCGAGGTACACGCCGTCGACGCGGCCGGCGTCGAACGCCTCGGCCGTGCCCTGCTCGACCTCGGCCTCGGGGAACGGCGCGAGGTTCCAGCCGGCGACCGCCGCCGTCACCTCGTCGCGCTCGACCGCCGTGACGCGGATCCCGATGGCCGCCATCGCCATCGCGTCCCCGCCGATCCCGCAGCCGAGGTCGGCGACGTGCGCGACGCCGGCCTGCTGGAACCGGCCCGCGTGCTGCGCCGCGACGGCCAGCCGGGTCGCCTGCTCGAGCCCCGCCTCGGTGAAGAGCATGCGCTCGGCGAAGTCGCCGAACTTGACGCGAGCCCGGGCCCGCAGGCGGGCCTGCGTGAGCACGGCGCTGACGCGGGCGGGCGAGTGCCCCTCGGCCCGCAGCGCGCTGACGATCCGGACCATGTCGTCACCCGGCCGGGGCTCGGGGAGGGAGTCGAGCAGGCGGAGCCCCTCGAGCGAGAGCACCTCGCGGAGGTCGGTCTGATCCATCCGCCCACCGTACCGGGGCCGCTCCCCACGGATTGGCACTCGCGTTGCACGAGTGCAAGCCCAGCCCGTAGAATCTCACCTGGCACTCTCCCCCGGGGATTGCCAATCAGTCTTGTCCCGTATGTGAGAAGGAAGAGGTCAACCGTGTCGGTCTCCATCAAGCCGCTCGAGGATCGCATCGTCATCCAGCAGGTCGAAGCCGAGCAGACCACCGCGTCTGGTCTGGTCATCCCCGACACCGCCAAGGAGAAGCCCCAGGAGGGCGAGGTCGTGGCCGTGGGCCCCGGTCGCATCGACGACAACGGCAACCGCGTCCCGCTCGACGTCGCCGTGGGCGACAAGGTCATCTACTCCAAGTACGGCGGAACCGAGGTCAAGTACGACGGCCAGGACCTCCTCGTCCTCTCCGCGCGCGACGTGCTCGCCGTCATCGAGCGCTGACGCTCCGCACACCGCGACACCGCACCACAGCACCACCCGGGAGCCCGGCCGACACGTTCGGCCGGGCTCTCGCGCGTCACGGGGTCGCCGCGTGGCCGGGCCGCGGTCGCCCCGGCGCTAGCCTCGTCGAGTGACGCGCCCCGCCTCGGAGTCCTCGACCCGCACCGGCCTCCTCGCTGCCGTCGGCGCCTACGGGCTGTGGGGCGTCCTCCCCGTCTACTTCCTGCTGCTCGCGCCCGCGGGGGCCCTCGAGATCGTCGCCTGGCGGATCCTCTTCTCGCTCGTGGTCTGCGCCCTCGTCATCACGGCTGCCCGGCGCTGGTCGCACGTGCTCGCGATCGTGCGGCGGCCGAGGCTCCTGTTCGGCCTCGCCCTGGCGGGCCACCTGATCCTCGTGAACTGGACCGTCTACGTCTACGGCACGCTCTCCGGCCACGTCGTCGAGACCGCGCTCGGCTACTTCATCAACCCGATCGTCACGGTGCTGCTCGGCGTGATCCTCCTGCGCGAGCGCCTGCGCCCCCTGCAGTGGAGCGCGGTGGCGCTGTCCGCGATCGCGGTGGCCGTCATCGCGATCGGCTACGGCCAGCTGCCGTGGGTCTCGCTCGCGCTCGCCGGGTCCTTCGGCCTGTACGGCCTCGTGAAGAAGCGCGTGAGCGGCGGGGCGGACGCGCTGTCCGGCCTCGCGATCGAGACCGCGTGGCTGGTGCCCGCGTCCACGACCATGCTCGTGATCACCGGCGCGGGCGCGGGGCTCACCCTCGGTCAGGTCTCGCTCGGGCACACGCTCCTGCTCGTCAGCACGGGGGTCGTGACCGCGGGGCCGCTCCTCCTCTTCGGCTTCGCGGCCGGGCGCCTGCCGCTGTCCGTGATCGGCCTCACCCAGTACCTGGCCCCGCTGCTGCAGTTCGCGTTCGGGGTGTTCGTGATGCACGAGGCGATGCCGCCCGAGCGCTGGGCCGGCTTCGCGATCGTCTGGGCGGCGCTCGTGCTGCTCACGGTCGACATGCTCCGCGCGTCCCGCCGCACCATCCCGGTCGCCGAGCGCGCACAGAGGGAAACGCCGGTCGCCGAGGGCATCTGATTCGGATCCCGTCGCGCATTCGCCGGATGGTAACGATCAGGTCGCGTTACACGCTGGAAATGCCGATGCATTGTGTCCGTCTCATCCGCACCCTAGGGTCGCACCAGGCGAGGCGCGCATTCGCGTGCCTCATGCACCACATTCCCGAGCATCACCACACACATCCATAAGGAGCACCATGAGCGCATTCGGCAGGGCTTCGGCCTCCCGCTCACGATCCGCCCGCACCGCCCTCAGCGCCGTCACCGTCGCGGTGGCCGGCGCCCTCGTCCTTGCCGGCTGCTCCAGCAGCAGCGGCGGGAGCGACGGGGGCGCGACGGCCGATGGCGGCCTCGAGCTGAAGATCGGCACGATCCTCCCCCAGACCGGCTCGCTGGCCGTCCTCGGCCCGCCCGAGTTCGCCGGCGTCCACCTCGCCGAGCAGGAGATCAACGACGCGAAGGCCGGCATCACGGTCAGCGTCACCGACAAGGACTCGGGCGACACCACCACCGACATCGCGAGCCAGTCGGCCACGTCGCTCATCGCGGACGGCAACAGCGCCATCCTCGGTGCCGCGTCCTCCGGCGTCTCGAAGACCTTCATCGACCAGGTCACGCAGGCCGGCGTCGTGCAGCTGTCGCCGGCGAACACGTCGCCCGACTTCACGACCTACGAGGACGACGGCTACTACTGGCGGACCGCCCCCTCGGACGTGCTCCAGGGCCGCATCCTCGGCAACAAGATCCTCCAGGACGGCAAGACCAACGTCTCGATCCTCTACATGAACGACGCGTACGGCACCGGCCTCCGCGAGAACATCAAGAAGACGCTCGAGGAGGGTGGCGCCACCATCGCCGCCGAGTCGGTGTTCGAGCCGTCCGCGACGGACTTCAACAGCGCCATCACGTCGGTGCTCGCCCCGAACCCCGACGCGCTCGTGGTCATCTCGTTCGACGAGATCAAGACGATCGCCGACCAGCTCGCGTCCAAGGGCTTCGACTTCAACAACTTCTACGGCACGGACGGCAACTACGGCGTCATCAAGGAGACCGACACCAACGTCGACATCGCGGGCGCGCAGTTCACGAACCCCGGCGTCGAGGCCAAGGAGGACTTCCAGGGTCGTCTGCAGGACATGGTCAAGGCCGATGGCGAACCCGAGCTGACCGTCTTCAGCTACGCCGCCGAGTCCTACGACGGCACGACGCTCCTCGCGCTCGCCGCCCTCCAGGGCGGTGCGACCGACGGCGCGACGCTGAAGGAGAACCTCCAGTCCGTCTCCGAGGGCGGCACCAAGTGCGAGTCCTTCGCCGATTGCGCGAAGCTCATCGCCGACGGGGAGGACGTCGACTACGACGGCATCTCCGGCCCCATCACGTGGGATGAGAACGGCGACCCGACCGAGGCGTACGTCTCCGTCTACAAGTACACCGAGGGCAACGTCCAGACCTTCTCCGAGCAGGTCTACGGCAAGCTCGACTAGCACCGCACCACGCACGGCTGAGGGCCCGGTCCGCATGGACCGGGCCCTTCGGCGTGCCCGGAGGACCCGGGGCCGGGCGGGCGACGCAGGGGGCCGCCTGCGGCGGCGGAGAGGTGCTGCCGGGTCCGCTCGGGGAGGAGCGCCGAGCGGCGACGGAGAGGGGCTCCGGGGCCGGTGCCGGGATCACGACGGCGGCCGTCACAGGTCAGGAGAGGCGATGCGGGGACGGCAGGTGATCCAGGGACGGGTGCCCTCCCGATGCCGGACGAGGGGCACGTCGAGGGCCGCTCCGGCGATCAGCCCGACCGAGAGCGGCCCGGCTCGGTGCGACGGCCGCACAGGCCCCCCCCGGCGCGTCCGTCCCCTGAGGGCACCCGCCCCGCACACGACGACGCGGCACCCCCGGAGGGATGCCGCGTCGGGTGGTGCGAGGTCCGGGATCAGGGCTGGGGCGCCGCCTTGGCCTTCTCCTGGTCGGCCGCGAGCGTGCCGAGGTACAGCTCGATGACCTTCGGGTCGTTCATGAGCTCGCGCCCCCGACCCTCGTACGCGTCCTTGCCCTGGTCGAGGACGTAGCCGCGGTCGCAGATCTGCAGGGCGCGGCGCGCGTTCTGCTCCACGATCATGACGGAGACGCCCGCGCGGTTGATCTGCGCGACGTTGATGAACGTCTCGTCCTGGCGCACGGGGGACAGGCCGGCGCTCGGCTCGTCGAGGAGCAGCACCGTGGGGTCCATCATGAGCGCGCGCGACATGGCGACCATCTGGCGCTCGCCGCCCGAGAGGGATCCGGCGCGCTGCTTGAGCCGCTTGCCGAGCTCCGGGAACAGGTCGGTGACGAACGCCAGCCGCTCCTTGTACAGCTTGGGCTTCTGGTAGACGCCCATCTGGAGGTTCTCGTCGATGGTGAGCGTGGGGAACACGTTGTTGTTCTGCGGCACCATGCCGACGCCGCGCGACACCAGCTTGTCGGCCTTCAGTCCGGTGATGTCCTGGCCGTTCAGCTCGATGCTGCCGCCGCGCACGTTGACCTGCCCGAAGATCGCCTTCAGGAGCGTGGACTTGCCCGCGCCGTTCGGGCCGATGATGCCCACGAGCTCGCCCTTGTCGACGTGCACGTTGCACCCGTTGAGGATGTTGACGCCGGGCAGGTAGCCCGCGTGGAGGTCGGTGGTCTGGAGGACCCGCTCTACCGTCACTTCTCTGCCGCTTCCTTCTCGATCTCGTCCTTGACGAGGTCGGACTCCATGTCCTTCGCCACCTCGCGCTGGCCCGTGAGGGTGCCGAGGTCGGTGTCGTGGTGGGCGCCGAGGTAGGCGTCGATGACGGCCGGGTCGCTCATGACCGTCGAGGGCGGGCCCTCGGCGACGATGCGGCCCTCGGCCATGACGACCACCCAGTCGGCGATCTCGTTGACCATGTGCATGTCGTGCTCGACGAACAGCACGGTCATGCCCTCGGTCTTGAGGTCGAGGATGTGGTGCAGCAGCGACTGCGTCAGCGCGGGGTTGACCCCGGCCATCGGCTCGTCGAGCATCACGAGGTCGGGCTTCGTCATGAGCGCCCGCGCCATCTCGAGGAGCTTCCGCTGGCCGCCGGAGAGGCTGGCCGCATAGTCCTCCTCCTTGGCGTCGAGCTTGAACTTCTTGAGGAGCCCGCGGGCGCGCTCCGTGATCTCGTCCTCCTTCTTGCTCCAGAGGGGGCGGATCAGCGCGGAGAAGAAGTTCTCGCCGCCCTGGCCGGTGGCGCCGAGGCGCATGTTCTCCAGCACCGTCATCCCGCCGAGGGCCTTCGTGAGCTGGAACGTGCGCACCATGCCGAGGCGGGCGACGCGGAACGCGCTCATCCCGGCGAGGTTGCGGCCCGAGAACTCCCACTTGCCGCTGTTCGGCTTGTCGAAGCCGGTCAGCAGGTTGAAGAACGTGGTCTTGCCGGCGCCGTTCGGCCCGATGAGGGCCGTGATGGAGCCGCGGGGGATCTCGAGGTGGTCGACGTCGACCGCCTTCAGGCCGCCGAACTGCCGGCTGACGCCGTGGGCGACGATGATGGGGTCCTTCTTGGCGCAGCCCGGACCGGCGTCGCCGTCGAGGATAGCCGAGACCGGGGTCTTGTCAGGCAAAGTGCGTCTCCTTCTTCTTCCCGAAGATGCCCTGTGGTCGGAAGATCACGAGCAGCATGAGCGCGACGCCCACGATGATGAAGCGGATCGGGCCCTGCTGGGTGCTCGAGATGGGCAGCCACTCGTTCGTGACCGCGAGGCTGAGCAGGCCGTCCGAGAGCGACAGCGTGACCCAGAAGATGATCGAGCCGATGACGGGGCCGAAGATCGTGGCGGCACCGCCGAGCAGCATGATCGTGTAGAGGAAGAACGTGAGCTGCGTGCCGTAGTTGTCGGGCTGCAGCGACCTCGGGAGGATGAAGACCACGCCCGCGAGCCCGCCGAACACGCCGCCGAGCACGAGCGCCTGCATCTTGTAGGAGTACACGTTCTTGCCGAGCGCGCGGACCGCGTCCTCGTCCTCGCGCACGCCCTTCAGCACGCGGCCCCAGGGGCTGCGCATGAGGAGGAACACGAGGAGGCAGGCGATGCCGACGAGGCCCCAGCCGACGATGCGGATCCACCACTGGTCGGCGGAGTAGGTGAGCACCCCGGCGCCGAAGCGGCCCTCGGGCAGCGGGTTGAGGTCGTTGAACCCGGCCGCCGCGCCGTTGATGCCCTCGGAGCCGCCCGTGACGCTCGAGAACTCCGGCGTCTTGACGCTCAACCGGATGATCTCCGCCGCCGCGATCGTCACGATGCTCAGGTAGTCGGCCCGCAACCGGAGGGTCGGGATCCCGAGGATGAGCGCGAACACGGCGCTGGCGACGATCGCCGCGAGGAGGGACGCCCAGACGGCCCAGTCGTACATGACCGCCGTGATGGCGAACGCGTACCCGCCGATGGCCATGAAGCCGGCCTGGCCGAAGTTGAGCAGGCCCGTGAACCCGAAGTGGATCACGAGGCCGACGGTCGCGAGCGCGTACGCCGCGGTGGTCGGCGAGAAGATCTCGCCGATCGCCAGGAAGATGAAGTTGGAGTTCATGCGCGGCTAACCGATCCGATCTTTCCGACCCAGGATGCCCTGGGGCCTGACGAGCAGGATGACGATCATGACCACGAGAGCGGCCACGTACTTCATGTTCTCGGGCAGGACCATGGTGCTGACGTTGATGAACACGCCGATCACGATCGAGCCGATGAGCGCACCGAACGCGGTGCCCAGGCCGCCGAGGACGACAGCCGAGAAGACGAGCAGCAGGATGGACGCCCCCGTGTCCCACCGCAGCGACTGGTAGTAGGCGATGAAGACGCCCGACAGCGCGGCGAGGGCCGCGCCGCCGATCCACACGACCCGGATCACGCCCTCGACGTCGATGCCGGACGCGGCCGCTAGCGAGCGGTTGTCGGAGACGGCGCGGGTGGCCTTGCCGATCTTCGTGTAGAGCAGCACGTACGCGACCGCCAGGAGCAGCACGATCGAGACGACCGCGCCGGCGACGTCGGTGAACTTGAGGCTCACCGGCCCGACGACCAGGAACGGCGCCGGGCTGTTGGGGAGCGTCAGGCGGTCCGCGCCGAAGATGAACTGGAACAGGTAGCGGAGGGCGAGCGACAGGCCGATGGTGACGATCATCAGCGGCACGAGGCCGAGGCTCCGCTTCCGGAGGGGCTTCCAGATCGCCGCGTCCTGCGCGTAGCCGAACGCGCCGCCGAGGACCACCGTGATCAGGATCGCGAGCACCGGGTTGAGGCCGAGCACGTTGCTGAAGAGGTACGCCATCAGCGCGCCGAAGGTCACCAGCTCGCCGTGGGCGAAGTTGTTGAGGCCGGTGGTGCCGTAGATGAGGGAGAGGCCGATGGCGGCGAGGGCGAGGAGGAGGCCGAAGATGAGGCCCGTCACCACCTTGGGCCAGAAGATCTTCCAGAAGTTGTTGCCCGTCACGGGCTCCGCGGTACCCGAGACCGCGCCGGTCTCGGTGTCCGGGGCGGCGGTCTCGCCGCCCGACGGCGTCCCCGCGTCGGTGCTCGGCGTGGGGCTCGCACCGACAGCACCGCCCGCGGCGCCGTCGGGGGAGAGGAAGAAGAAGGCCGGCACGTTCTTGTTGCCGGCTGCGACGTCGATCTCGCGGGGGCTCGAGCCCGCGCGGGGGACGCCGGCGCCCTCGGGGATGGTCGACTCGTCAACCTGCACCGTGTAGGAGCCCGGCGCGCTGAGGCCGACCTCGGCCTTGCCGTCCGCGCCGGTCGTGCCGGTGGCGTCGACGCCGCCGCCCGAGACCGTGACGGTGACCCCGGCGATGCCGGTCTTGTCGGCGTCCGCCCGGACCCACACGAGCAGCGACTGCTCGGCGGCGGCCGGGTCGACCGCCTGCGGCGCCGCGCGTGGATCCGCGTGGGCGTCCGACGGGGACGAGAGGAGAAGTGCGGTGCAGGCGAACGCCACCGCGAGAATCAGGGCCCACAAGCGCTGCGCGCGTGCTCCGGCCGAACCAGTGGCTATCACTAGACCTCCATAGGGGGAGCCGGCGGATGGTGAGTTCCGCGCAGGCGCCGCGACTACCGTCAGGACGACGTTGGTTGACAGTACGTGCTGATTATGTCCTGGATGTTTCGGGCCCGGGCCGCGTGGCGACGTGCGACGCCGGGAATAGCGCGCGACGGCGACCGTTAACATCGACACACCGGTTGCCGACGCGGTCCCCCGGCTCCACCATCCGCCTCTCATCGTCCCCTGGAGGGAACTTGGATCAGTCCGACCCGTTCGGCGTCATCGGCCTCACCTACGACGACGTCATGCTCCTGCCGGGGCACACCGACGTCATCCCGAGCGAGGCGGACACCACCTCCCGCCTGACGCGCAACATCAGCGTCGTCGCTCCCCTCCTCTCCTCCGCGATGGACACCGTCACCGAGGCGCGCATGGCGATCGCGATGGCCCGCCAGGGCGGGCTCGGCGTCATCCACCGCAACCTCTCCATCGAGGACCAGGCCGCCTTCGTCGACAAGGTGAAGCGCAGCGAGTCCGGCATGATCACGAACCCGGTCACCACGCGCCCCGACGCCACGGTCGCCGAGGTGGACGCCCTCTGCGGCCAGTTCCGCGTCTCCGGCCTCCCGGTCGTCGAGTCGGACGGCACGCTCGTCGGCATCATCACGAACCGCGACATGCGCTTCGTCTCGCCCGTGCAGGCGGCCACGACGCTCGTCCGCGACGTCATGACGCGCACCCCGCTCATCACCGGCCAGGTCGGCATCGACCCGGACCACGCCATCGCGATCTTCGCGGAGCACAAGATCGAGAAGCTGCCGCTGGTGGACGACGCGGGCAAGCTGCGCGGCCTCATCACCGTCAAGGACTTCGACAAGTCCGAGCAGTACCCGGACGCCACGAAGGACGCCGAGGGGCGCCTCCGCGTCGGCGCGGCCATCGGCTTCTTCGGCGACGCCTGGCAGCGCGCGCTCGCGCTCGTCGACGCCGGCGTGGACGTGCTCGTGGTCGACACCGCGAACGGCGACAGCAAGGGCGTGCTCGACATCATCCGCCGCCTGAAGACCGACCCGGCCACGTCGCACGTCGACGTGATCGGCGGCAACGTCGCGACCCGCTCGGGTGCGCAGGCGCTCATCGACGCCGGCGCGGACGCCATCAAGGTCGGCGTCGGACCCGGATCCATCTGCACCACGCGCGTGGTCGCCGGCGTCGGCGTCCCGCAGGTGACCGCGGTCTACGAGGCGTCGCTCGCGGCGCGCGCGGCGGGCATCCCCGTCATCGCGGACGGCGGCCTCCAGTACTCGGGCGACATCGCCAAGGCGCTCGTCGCCGGCGCGGACACGGTCATGCTCGGCAGCCTGCTCGCGGGCTGCGACGAGAGCCCCGGCGACCTCATGTTCGTCGGCGGCAAGCAGTTCAAGAGCTACCGGGGCATGGGCTCGCTCGGCGCGCTGCAGACGCGCGGCACGAAGACGTCCTACTCCAAGGACCGCTACTACCAGGCGGACGTGCCGAGCGACGACAAGCTCATCCCCGAGGGCATCGAGGGCCAGGTGCCCTACCGCGGGTCCCTCGCCAACGTCGTGTACCAGCTCACGGGCGGACTGCGGCAGTCGATGTTCTACGTCGGCGCGCGCACGATCGGCGAGCTCAAGGACCGCGGGCGCTTCGTGCGGATCACCGCGGCGGGGCTCAAGGAGTCGCACCCGCACGACGTGCAGATGGTGGTCGAGGCGCCCAACTACCGGCGCTGAGGCGAGGAGCCGCGCGATCCGCGCGGCGATGACGAGGGGCCGGTGCGCATCGCACCGGCCCCTCGCGCGTGCGGGCGCTCCCTCACAGGGCGCGCTGGGCGCGGGGTGTCCGGCGGGTCGCGGTGCGTCCCGTCCCGGGGCGGTCGCCGACGCGACACTGCCCGCATGCCGTCGTCCCTGCGTCCCGTGCCCGCCCCCGCTCCCGCCCCCGCTCCTGCTGCTCCTGCGACGGATCCCGCGCTCGGGCCGCCCGGGGTGGTGCTGATCCTCTCGGGGGCGCCGCCCGCGTCCCCGGCGTCGTGCCTCGGCTGCTTCGGCTGCTCCGGCGAGGAGGAGCGCGCGGACGCCGGGACCGTCGCCCGGGCGGAGGCGCGGGGCGCGCTCGTCCGGCTGCGCGCCGGGGTGCACGTGGATCGCGCCGCGTGGGAGGCGGTGTCGGCGCGCGAGCGGCACCTGCTGCGGATCCGCGCGCTCGCCCGGGTCTCCGCGGCGCCGATCGTGCTCGGCGGGGCGTCCGCGGCGGCCGTGCACGCGCTCCCGCGCCTCACGCCGTGGCCGTCCCTCGTCACGCTGCTCGAGGTGCCGGGGATGCCGGCGGGCCGTCCGGCGGGCACGCGGATCGCCCGTGATCCCGCGCGGGGGCGCTCGCCGCTCGTGCGGGTCGCGGAGGCCGTGCGTCTGCCGGGGCTCGCGGCGACGGCGCTCGCCGCGTCGCACGAGGCGGCGATGGCGGCGGTGCGGGACGCCGCGCCGCACGGTCCGGGCTGGCTCGCCCACGGGCTGGTCGCGCTCGACCACGCGCTCGGACCGGCGCGCGCCTCGCCGGCGACGCGCGTGGACCTCGAGGCGGAGCGGGCGCTGCGCGGTCCCGGGCCGTGGAGCCGGCGGGCGGAGCTGCTCGTGGAGGCGGCGGAGGGCGCGTCCCGCTGCCCCGTCGAGTCGGTCGCCCGCGGCGTCGCCCGGGAGGCGGGGCTCGCGCATCCGGACGTCGGGGTGCGTGTGCCCGGTCACGGCCGGCTCGCGCTCGCCTGGCCGCGCGAGCGGGTCGGTCTGCGGGTCGCGGGGGCGGCGGCGCGCGGCGGCGACCGGCCGGATCCCTCCGCCGGGGAGGCGCAGGAGCGCGGTCGGTGGCGCGTCGTCGTGGCGGCGGAGCGCGACGTCCTGGCCCCGGGCCGCCTGCGGGCGCTCCTGCTCCATGCGGGTCTCGAGCCCGAGCGCCGGTCCGCGCACGCACGACCGGCGGCGCGGCCGGATCCGGGCGGCGGCCGGTCGCGCAGGAGCTCGCCGCTAGGCTGTGCGGGTGAGTGATGTAGAGATCGGCCGCGCCAAGCGCGCCCGCCGCGTGTACGCGTTCGACGACATCGCCATCGTCCCGTCCCGTCGCACGCGCGACCCCCAGGACGTGTCGGTCTCGTGGTCGATCGACGCGTATCAGTTCGAGATCCCGTTCCTCGCGGCGCCCATGGACTCCGTGGTCTCCCCGGCCACGGCGATCGCCATGGGCCGTCTCGGCGGCGTCGGCGTCCTCGACCTCGAGGGCCTCTGGACCCGGTACGAGAACCCCGAGCGCCTGCTCGAGGAGATCCGCTCGCTGCCGCCCGAGTCGGCGACCGCGCGCATGCAGCAGATCTACGCCGAGCCGATCAAGCCGGAGCTCATCACGGCGCGCATCGCCGAGATCCGCGCGGCCGGCGTCGTCGTCGCCGCGGCCCTCTCCCCGCAGCGCACGGCCGACCACTACGAGACCGTGGTCGCGGCCGGCATCGACCTCTTCGTCATCCGCGGCACCACCGTCTCCGCCGAGCACGTCTCCAAGGGCGCGGCGCCCCTCAATCTCAAGGAGTTCATCTACGAGCTCGACGTCCCCGTCATCGTGGGCGGCGCGGCCACCTACACGGCGGCCCTGCACCTCATGCGCACGGGCGCGGCGGGCGTGCTCGTCGGCTTCGGCGGGGGAGCGGCGTCGACCACGCGCTCGGCCCTCGGGATCCACGCGCCCATGGCGACCGCGCTGTCGGACGTCGCGGGCGCGCGACGCGACTACATGGACGAGTCCGGCGGCCGCTACGTGCACGTCATCGCGGACGGCGGCCTCGGCAGCTCCGGCGACATCGTCAAGGCCATCGCGGTCGGCGCCGACGCCGTCATGCTGGGCTCGACGCTCGCACGCGCCACGGACGCACCCGGCCAGGGCTTCCACTGGGGCGCCGAGGCGCACCACCCCGAGCTGCCGCGCGGCCACCGCGTCCGCGTCGACCAGGTCGCGCCCCTCGAGCAGATCCTCTACGGCCCGTCGACCACGGCCGACGGCAGCTCCAACCTGGTCGGCGCCCTGCGCCGCGCCATGGCCACCACCGGCTACTCCGACCTCAAGGAGTTCCAGCGCGTCGAGGTCGTCGTCGCGCCGTACGGCAAGTAGTACGGCGGCCGCTCCGCGGGACCCGCATCGCGTCGAGCGACCGGGAACATGCGAGGCACGGCCGGCGTTGTGATCCACAGGAAGAGGGAGGTGCGCGCATGGCGGAGGTCCGTCGCGTCAAGCTGCCGGGTGTCGGCGTGCTGCACACCTTCATCACCGACGACGGGGGCAAGGTCGGCGTCATCGCCCACCGCTCCGGCCACAGCGACCTGATCACCTTCTCGGAGGAGCAGGACGGGCCCGACACGCAGAAGGTGTCGCTCCGCCTCAGCGAGGACGAGGCCCACACGCTCGCGGAGCTGCTCGGCGGCACGCGCATCACCGAGTCGCTCGACAAGCTCGACCAGATCCCGGGCCTCAGCATCGACTGGTTCACCGTCGACTACGACGACCACATCGCCGGCCAGGCGCTCGGCAACCTCGCCTCGCGCGGCGTCGTCGGCCTCACGGTCGTGGCGGTCGTGCGCGGCGACTCCGCGAACCCCGCGCCCGCCGACGACTTCACCGTCTACCCGGGCGACACGCTCGTGGTCGCCGGCTCGCCGGAGAAGGTCGCCAAGGCCTTCGCGTTCTACCGGACGGGCGAGTTCCCGCACCGTCCCGCATCCGGCTCCGCGCCGGACGGAGGGTAGCGGGTGCACCACGGCCAAGACCTCATCGTCCTCGGCCTGCTGTTCGTCCTCGCCTACGCGTTCGGCCAGCTCGGCAAGCGCGTCGGCCTGCCCGCCATCCCCATCTACATGCTCATCGGGCTCCTCGCGAGCCCGAGCGTCGACTGGTTCCCGCTCGACTTCGCCTCGGGCGACATCGAGCTCATCGCCGTCTTCGGCCTGATCCTCCTGCTGTTCAACCTCGGCCTGGAGTTCGACCAGGACGAGTTCTTCGGCAACGCGGGCAAGCTCATCGTCTCCGGCGGCTCGTACGTGCTCATCAACATGGGCGTGGGGTTCGCGTTCGGCTTCGCGCTCGGCTGGGGCACCCGCGAGGCGCTGGTGATCGCGGGCATGACGGCCACGTCGTCGAGCGCCATCGTCACGAAGCTCCTCATCGAGCTGAACCGGCTCGCCAACGACGAGACGCCCATGATCCTGGGCGTCACGGTGGTCGAGGACATCTTCATCGCCGTCTACCTCGCCATCGTGTCCGTCGTGCTGAGCGGGGAGACCGAGCCCTGGGCCGTGGTCGGCCAGCTGGCGGTGTCGTTCGCGTTCCTCGTCGTCATGTTCACGGTCGCGCGGAAGGGCGGCGCGTTCCTCTCGCGCTTCCTCCGCACGCGCGACGTCGAGCTGTTCACGGTCCTGTTCTTCGGCCTCGCGATCCTCTTCGGCGGCATCGGGGAGGTCCTCGGCGTCACCGACGCGATCGGGGCCTTCCTCATCGGCCTCGTGCTCGGCGCGACCCGCGTGCGCAACCGCATCGAGCAGATCGCCATCCCGCTGCGCGACGTGTTCGGCGCGTTCTTCTTCCTGAACTTCGGGCTCGCGCTCGACCCGGGCGAGTTCCCCACGGTCGTGGTCCCGGTGCTGGTGGCCGTCGCCATGACCGTCACGCTCAACCTCATCGCCGGCCAGTTCGTGGCCTGGCTCAACGGCCACGGCGCGCAGGCCGGCATCAACACGGCCTTCATCCTGCAGAACCGGGGCGAGTTCGCGCTCATCCTCGCGACGCTGTCGCTCTCGGCGGGGCTCGACGAGCGGATCCAGCCCTTCGCCGGCCTGTACGTGCTCGTCATGGCGATCATGGGACCGCTCCTCGCCGCCAACTCGGTGCGCATCGGCACGGCCGTCCTGCCCACGCGCTACCGCTCCGCCACCAAGCGCGCGGCCGAGAAGGCCGAGCGCGACGCGGAGCGCGCGGGGGCCCTCGCCCTGTTCGAGGCGGCCGAGCGCGGGGAGGCCGTGCCCGCCGACGCCTTCGACGACGGCCTCGCGGTCGCGGGATCCCGATCCGGCACGGCCGCGCGCGGCACGACGCCGGGCACCGGCCCCGAGGCGGAGGGCGGACGCGCGCCGGGCGTCCCGCGCGGTGCGGGAGCCGACGACCCGGCGAGCGATGGCGATGCCGAGGACGTGCGTCCCGCCCCGGACCGCCGCCGAGCCGAGCAGGCCGGGCAGCAGTCCGACCACGACACCTGGACACCGCCCACCCGCGAACGGGAACCCGACTACTGATGACGCACGCATCCGACCACCGCATCGACGACGCCGCGCGCACCGGCCCCACCATCGCCCAGGTAGCCCGGCGCCCCCGCTCGATCGCGCTGCTGGCGCTCGCGCTGGTCATCGCCGCGGGGTTCGCCGCGCTCGGGCAGTGGCAGCTGGCCCGCGCCGTCGAGTCGGGCGTCGTGATCGAGCGCGACACCGAGACGGCGCTGCCGCTGGGGACGCTCGCCGAGCCGCAGGGCTACGTCACCGACCGGTCGGCCGGGCACATGGTCACCGTCTCCGGCGCGCTCGTCCCCGGCGACTTCGTCGTGGTGTCGGACCGGGTGGACGACGGCCGCACCGGCGCCTGGGTCGTCGGCCACCTGTCGATCACGGACGACGGCCGGCCCGCGGATCCCGCGCCCGACGCCCTCCCCGCCAGCGTCCCCGTCGCCCTCGGCTGGGCCGCGACCGACGACGAGGCCGCGGCCGTCGCCGCGCGCCTGAACACCGACGCCGGATCGTCCGCGGGCGCCGAGGAGGTCGTCGGCCGCTTCCTCCCCAGCGAGCAGCCCGAGCCGTCCGGCACCGGCCAGGACCCGCAGCGCATGACGCGCCTCAGCACGGCGGCGCTCGTCAACGTCTGGCAGGGCGACGTGGGCGACGTCTACAACGGCTTCGTCGTGGCTTCGGACGCCGTCGCGGGGCTCACGCCCATCGACTCGCCGCCGCCGAGCGAGGACGTGCAGCTCAACTGGCTCAACATCTTCTACGCGGCGGAGTGGGCGGTCTTCGCGATCTTCGCGATCGTCATCTGGTACCGCACCGTCCGCGACACCTGGACCCGCGAGCAGCCGGGCTACCGCGAGGACGAGGACGACGACGAGGACGAGGACCCGCTCCCCGAGGTCGCCCTCGAGGCGCCCACCGGCGCTCCCCGCCCCGGGAGCCGCGCAGACGCCGACCGGTAGGATCCACGCATGGCCTACGGACTCAAGCGCTCCGACGTCCCGCAGATCCGGAGGGTCCTCGGCTTCTACCGCGTCATGGCGTTCATCACCGGCGCGTTCCTCCTCCTCCTCGTCGTGGAGATGGGGTTCAAGTACCTGCCGGGCTTCCAGTTCGTCGACGGATCGCTGCAGTACCTCGCGGGCGCCGGCTACGAGCTCGAGCTGAACGGCCCGTCGGGCTTCCTGGCGCTGTCGCCTGCCGACACCCTCACGGGCACGAACCTCAGCCTCATCGTCCAGATCGTCCACGGCAACATCTACGTCGTCTACCTCATCAGCGACTTCCTGCTCTGGCAGAGGATGCGCTGGTCGTTCACGCGCTTCATCCTCATCGCGGCGGGCGGCGTCGTGCCGTTCCTGTCCTTCGTGGTGGAGGCGCGCATCGCCCGCCAGGTGCACGCCACCATCGCGGAGCTCGAGGCGCCGCGTCGCGCGACCGCGAGCGCGACCGCGACCGCGAGCTCCTCCGGCGACGACGACCGCCGCGCCCCCCGACCCACCGACCCGACCACCACCACGGAGGCCACCACTTGAGCGTCGACAACCCCACGAACCAGCGCCCCGTCCTCGTCGTCGACTTCGGCGCCCAGTACGCGCAGCTGATCGCCCGCCGCGTGCGCGAGGCCAACGTCTACTCGGAGATCGTGCCGTCCACGATCACGGCCGAGGAGATCCGCGCGAAGGACCCGTCCGGCATCGTCCTGAGCGGCGGCCCGTCCAGCGTCTACGAGGAGGGCTCGCCCGGCCTCGACGAGGGGATCCTCGACCTCGGCGTCCCCGTGCTCGGCATCTGCTACGGCTTCCAGGTCATGGCCCGCGCGCTCGGCGGCGAGGTCGCGCACACCGGCCAGCGCGAGTACGGATCCACCGCGGTCACGCTCACGCCCGGCAGCACCCTGCTCGACGGCCAACCCGACGACCAGACGGTGTGGATGAGCCACGGCGACTCCGTGTCGAAGGCGCCCGAGGGCTTCGAGGTCCTCGCCTCCAGCGCGTCCACCCCCGTCGCCGCGTTCGCGAGCGACGAGCGCCGCCTCTACGGTGTGCAGTGGCACCCCGAGGTCAAGCACTCCGCGCACGGCCAGGCCGTGCTCGAGAACTTCCTGCACCGCGCCGCCGGCATCCCCGGCGACTGGAACAGCGGCAACGTCATCGCCGAGCAGGTCGAGCGGATCCGCGCCCAGGTCGGCGACGCCCGCGTCATCTGCGGCCTCTCCGGCGGCGTCGACTCCGCGGTGGCCGCCGCGATCGTGCACCGCGCGGTCGGCGACCAGCTCACGTGCGTGTTCGTCGACCACGGCCTGCTCCGCCAGGACGAGCGCCGCCAGGTCGAGGAGGACTACGTGGCCGCCACGGGCATCCGCCTTGTCACGGTGGATGTCGCGGACCAGTTCCTCGACGGTCTCGCGGGCGTCACGGATCCCGAGGCCAAGCGCAAGATCATCGGCCGCGAGTTCATCCGCACCTTCGAGGGCGCCGCGGAGGCGCTCGTGCTCGAGGCGAAGGCCGACGGCGAGCCCATCCGCTTCCTCGTGCAGGGCACGCTCTACCCGGACGTCGTCGAGTCGGGCGGCGGCACGGGCACCGCGAACATCAAGAGCCACCACAACGTGGGCGGCCTCCCGGAGGACCTCAAGTTCGAGCTCGTCGAGCCGCTGCGCACCCTCTTCAAGGACGAGGTGCGCGCCATCGGCCGCGAGCTCGGCCTCCCCGAGGTCATCGTCGGGCGCCAGCCGTTCCCCGGCCCCGGCCTCGGGATCCGCATCGTCGGCGAGGTCACGGCCGAGCGCCTCGAGCTGCTGCGCAAGGCCGACGCCATCGCGCGCGCCGAGCTCACCGCCGCGGGCCTCGACCAGGAGATCTGGCAGTGCCCCGTCGTGCTCCTGGCGGACGTCCGCTCCGTGGGCGTGCAGGGCGACGGCCGCACCTACGGCCACCCCATCGTGCTGCGCCCCGTCTCGAGCGAGGACGCGATGACCGCCGACTGGACCCGCCTCCCGTACGACGTGCTCGCGCGCATCTCGAACCGCATCACGAACGAGGTCGACGGCGTGAACCGCGTCGTGCTCGACGTCACGTCCAAGCCGCCGGGCACCATCGAGTGGGAGTGATCCTCCTACCCGGGCCCTGAACGACGAAGGCCGCTCCCCGTGGGGGAGCGGCCTTCGTCGTGCTGCCGGTCCGCGGTGCTGTGCCGCGGACCGGGTGGTGCTAGTCGTTGCCGCGCAGGATCGCGAACAGGCGGAGCAGCTCGACGTACAGCCACACGATGGTGACCACGAGGCCGAAGGCCGCGGTCCAGCCGTAGCGACGCGGGGCACCGGCGCGGACGCCGCGCTGGATGAAGTCGAAGTCGAGCACCAGCGAGTAGGACGCGAGCAGGACGACGAAGATGCCGAGGATCACGCCGAGCGGGATGCCGAACACGGGCTGGCTCCGCAGCCCGAAGGCGCTGTCGGTGACGCCGAACGCCATGAGGCCGAAGTTCAGCAGCGAGAACAGCAGGTAGCCGACCATCGCGACCATGAAGATCTTCGTGGCCTTCTTCGAGGCCCGGATCTTGCCGCTGCGGAACAGCAGGAGGACGGTGGCGAACACCGCCGCCGTGCCGAGGACCGCCTGCGTCGCGACGCCGGGGTAGATGCCCTCGAAGACGCGGGAGATGCCGCCCACGAACAGACCCTCGAACGCGGCGTACGCGACGATGAGCGGGACGGACGGCTCCTTCTTGAAGGAGTTGACGAGTCCGAGCACGAATCCGCCGAGCGCGCCGAGCAGCGCGAGGGGCATGGCGAGCGGGCCCGAGAGCCAGGCGACCGCGCCGAGGACGATGACGATGGCGAGCAGGCTGACCGTCTTGACGGTCGTGTCCTCGAACGTCATGCGGTCGGTCTCGGAGGCCGTGGCGGACGGGCGGTTGTAGAGCTCGTCGAGGCTCTCCGGGGTCACATCCCTCGTGGGCGTCGCACCCCGGCCGTTGAAGACCGGGTTGTTGGAGAACGTGGGGTTGGCCATGATCCTTCTACTCTCAATGGTGGATGAACGTGATCGGACATCAATTTAGCCGACCAGGCTGGGAAACCACTCGCGCGGGCCCTGTATTTCCTCGGATGAGTACCCGCTCGCCGTCCACCTGGCGCCTGTAGCGTCCCCCGCGTGGATCACGCCCCTCGCCCCCGCCCCCTCGTCATCGCCCATCGCGGAGCCAGCGGCCACCGCCCCGAGCACTCCGCCGCCGCGGTGCGGCTGGGCTTCGCGCAGGGTGCGGATGCCGTCGAGCCCGACCTCGTCGCCTCGTCCGACGGGGTGCTCGTCATCCGGCACGAGAACGAGCTGTCGGGCACCACCGACGTCGCGGACCGCCCGGAGTACGCCGACCGCCGGACCACGCGCCTCGTCGACGGCGTCGAGCGCACGGGCTGGTTCACCGAGGACATGACGTGGGCCGAGATCCGCACGCTGCGGTGCCGGGAGCGGATCCCCGCGATCCGGCCGGGCAGCGCGGCGCATGACGACGAGGAGACGGTGCTGTCGCTCCCCGACCTGCTCCGGATCATCGACCAGGAGTCCGCGCGCCACGGCCGACCGCTCGGCATGGTCGCGGAGATCAAGCACGCCACCCACTTCGCCACCCTCGGCCTGCCGCTCGACGAGCTGCTCGCCCGCGACCTCGGCGCCCACGGCTGGGCGTCGGACGCATCGCGCCTCACGATCGAGTCCTTCGAGCGGGACGTGCTGCTGCGGGTCCGGGCACGCGGCGTGGAGGCGCGGCTGGTGTACCTGCTCGAGGGGCGCGGCACCGCGGTGGACGAGGTCGCGCGCCACGGCGACTCGGCGGCCACCTTCGACGAGCAGCTGACGGATGCGGGGCTGGCGGCGCTCGCCGCGGACGTGGACGGGATCAGCGTGGGGGTGGAGCGGATCTGCCCGGCTGCCGGCTTCGCCGCCGTCCGAGGCGACGATGCCGACGAAGCGGTCGTGTCCCCCGTCTCCGACCTGGTCGCGCGTGCGCACGCCGCCGGCCTCTCCGTGTTCACCTGGACGCTCCGGCCCGAGAACGCGTTCCTGCCGCGACCCCTCCGCGGGTCCGGGCCGAAGTCGGCGCACGGCGACTTCCGCGCGCACTGGGGGCGGCTCCTCGACGCGGGCGTCGACGGCGTGTTCGTCGACCACCCGGATCTCGCGGTGCGGTTCGTCGAGGAGCGGGCGGCGGCGGTCGGGGTCGCGGGATAGGGCCGACGCGTCCGGCCCGGCCGGGCGGCTCCGGGCCGCTCGGGTCACGCGCGGCGCGGGCGGTGCGCTCGCTCGCTCGCGGCGGCCTCGGGCGGACCGCGTGGCTCGGCCACCGGCGCGCACGTCTCCCGCCCCGGACCGGCGTCGGGGGCAGCGCCTAGGATCGATGCCGACATGAGTGCCGACCCCGCCGCCGTTCCCGCCTCCAGCACGCCGATCATCCTCGACGGCCACGGTGGCGCCGGCGGAGGGTCCGGGAGCCCGTCGGATCCGCTGCTCGAGGGCCTCAACCCGGAGCAGCGCGAGGCCGTCGTGTACCGCGGGCCTGCCCTCCTCATCGTCGCGGGCGCCGGCTCCGGCAAGACGCGCGTGCTCACCCACCGCATCGCGAGCCTCATCGAGTCGCGGGAGGCGTGGCCGAGCCAGATCCTGGCCATCACGTTCACGAACAAGGCCGCCGCGGAGATGCGCGAGCGCGTCGAGTCGCTCCTCGGGCAGGCGTCCGAGGGCATGTGGATCTCGACGTTCCACTCCGCGTGCGTGCGCATCCTGCGTCGCGAGGCGGAGGCCTTCGGCTTCACGCAGAACTTCACGATCTACGACTCCGCCGACAGCCGGGTCCTCATCAAGCGGATCATCAAGCAGCTCGACGCGGACACGCTCGGCTTCACGGTCTCCTCCGTGTCCGGCCGCATCTCGAAGCTCAAGAACGAGCTGTCGGACGCCGACACCTTCG
The DNA here is from genome assembly GCF_052654495.1 of Clavibacter rahimiani. NCBI lineage: Bacteria > Bacillati > Actinomycetota > Actinomycetes > Micrococcales > Microbacteriaceae > Clavibacter > Clavibacter rahimiani. The sequence continues at coordinate 2,791,701 of NZ_CP199790.1, read as the reverse complement.
CCCGCACGGCCAACTTCAACGACCCGGCCGAGGCCATGTTCGTGGAGATCTTCCGGCAGTACACCCGCTCGCTCGCGTCCGCGAACGCCTTCGACTTCGACGACCTCATCGGGCAGACCGTGTTCCTCTTCCGCGCGTTCCCGAAGGTGGCGGCGCTCTACCAGCGGCGCTTCCGGCACGTGCTGGTGGACGAGTACCAGGACACGAACCACGCGCAGTACTCCCTCATCCGCGAGCTGACGCGGGCGGTCTCGCCCGACGACGTGCCCCTCGACACGCGCATGTCCACGAACGGCATGGGCGGCATCGACGGGGCGTCGCTCACCGTGGTGGGCGACAGCGACCAGTCGATCTACGCCTTCCGCGGCGCCGACATCCGCAACATCACCGAGTTCGAGCGGGACTTCCCGCAGTCGAAGGTCGTGCTCCTCGAGCAGAACTACCGGTCGACGCAGAACATCCTCACCGCGGCCAACGCCGTCATCTCCCACAACTTCGACCGCAAGGACAAGAAGCTGTGGACGTCCATCGGCGACGGCGACAAGATCATCGGCTTCACGGGGTACTCGGGTCATGACGAGGCGCAGTTCGTGGCCGACGAGATCCAGAAGCTGCACGAGGAGGGGACGGCCTACTCCGAGATCGCGGTCTTCTACCGGACCAACGCGCAGACGCGTGCGCTCGAGGAGATCCTCATCCGCTCCGCCGTGCCGTACCGGATCATGGGCGGCACGAAGTTCTACGAGCGGGCCGAGATCAAGGACGCCATGGCGTACCTGGTCTCCGTGGCGAACCCCGCCGACGTGCTCGCGCTCCGCCGCATCCTCAACACCCCGAAGCGCGGCATCGGCCCCGCCACGGAGACGGCGCTGGCGAACTTCGCCGAGGCGCACGGCGTCACCTTCCGGGAGGCCATGCGACGCGCCTCCGAGCTGGGGCTCGGGCCGAAGGTCACGCAGGCGATCCTCACGCTCTCGCGCATGCTCGACGAGGTGGTGCTGCTGCTCGATCCCGACCGGCCGGAGGGGCGCACCTCCGTCGGCGACCTCGTCACCACCCTCCTCGACCGGAGCGGCCTCGTGCAGGCCCTGCGCGCGAGCAAGGACGCCCAGGACGAGGCGCGCGCGGAGAACGTCGAGGAGCTCGTCGCGGTGACGAAGGAGTTCTCGCGCAACAACCCGGAGGGCCAGCTGGTCGACTTCCTCACGGAGGTCTCCCTCGTGGCAGCGGCCGACGAGCTGGACGACTCGAGCGGCACGGTGTCCCTCATGACCCTTCACACGGCGAAGGGCCTCGAGTACGACTCGGTGTTCCTCACCGGCGTGGAGGAGGACCTGCTCCCGCACCGCATGTCCGCGAACGAGCCCGGCGGCCCCGCCGAGGAGCGCCGCCTGTTCTACGTCGGCATCACGCGGGCCCGCCGGCGCCTCTTCATCTCGCTCGCGATGACCCGCGCGCAGTTCGGCGAGGTCAACGTGGCCATGCCGAGCCGGTACCTCCAGGAGATCCCGGCCGAGCTGATCGACTGGAAGCAGTCCCCGGGCATGGCCACGTCGCGCGGCGGCACCCAGCCGCGGGCGCTCAACGCCCGACGCGAGGGCGGCGGGTACGGTGGCCGATCCCGGTCCACGAGCGGCTTCGAGGACCCCGCCCTGCCTCCGCCCCCGCGCCCCAAGACCCAGTGGGCCAACACGGTCACCGGGCAGGTGCGCGACAACGGCGACCTGGAGCTCGCGTTCGGCGATCGGATCCGCCACACCGACTTCGGCGACGGCCGGGTCACCGCCGTCACCGGCGAGGGGCGCAAGCGCATCGCGGAGGTGCAGTTCGACGGGCCGGCGGGACGGAAGCGGCTCCTCATCAAGATCGCGCCCATCGAGAAGATCTAGCGGTCCTCCGGCGACGCCGGCCGCTGGTGCGGGCGCCGACGCCGAGCGCGCCGATGGTGCCGACGGCCGCTGCCGCGCAGGCCAGCTGCCCGGCGCCGACCCTGTACCCGGCCGCCGATCCCGGGACGACGATGCCCGGCGCACCGCCCGTCATCGCGAGCTCGGGATGCGCGGGCGGCACGGGCGGGGTCGCCGCCGGGGGCGGGCTGACATGGAACGACTCGGCCGCGTGCGCGACGTGGTCGGCGAACGGGGCGATGGCAGCCCCGTCGGCGTCGCCCGCCGGGCGCCCCGCGCTGTCGAGGACGGCGACGTACCACCCGGGCGCGTCGACGCGCATGCACGGCGTGGTCGCGTCGCCGTCGTCCGTGAGCTGCACCTCGGCCTGTGCGACGGCGGGTGACGCATCGTCGGAGGACGCGACGGCCTCGCCCTCGGCAGGAGCGGAGGCCAGCGGTCCGACGAGCCGCACCCGGACGGGCACGGGCCCCACGCCGACGAACCCCGTGGTGTGCAGCGTGTCGGTCTGACAGTCGCCCGTGGTGATCTCCGGCGCCCCGATCGTCGTCGTGATCGTCGGAGGCTGCGGGACCTGCGTGGACTCCGTCGCGGCGCCGAAGGTCGAGTGCCAGGGGAGCACCCGAGTCCGGCCGTCTGCGATCGGGGTGTCGTCAGGCGAGATGGACTCGACCCAGGTGTAGAAGCCGCCCGCGGGCACGCGGCAGGCGGGCGTCGTGTAGTCGCCCGGTACGTGGTCGACGGAGGTCGTCACCTCACAGACCTGCGGTGCGTCGTCCGGGACGCCGTCCCGCTCCGGGCCCACCTGCTCCGGGAAGGGGCCGAGGAGCCTGCTCCGGACGATCACGGGCACGGGGACGAGGCTCCCGTCCTCACGCCGCGCGACCCCCCAGCCGTCGGAGGTGGCCGGCCTCCCGGGGGTGGCGGGCACCGCCGGGTCCGCGGAGACGAGGAGATGGTCCGTGAGCTCGTCGCCGACCGCGGCCACCGCACGGGACGTGTGCGTCACCACCCGGGGCGCGAAGGGGAGGGGGCTCGGCGCCCGGGCATCCGCCCGTGCCTCGGCGCGTGCATCCGCGGGACGGGCCAGGACCAGGCGCTGCGACGCGCCCCCGTCGCCGACCAGGTCGAGCGCGTCGCCGTAGGGGAGCCCGGAGAACGCCACGCTCGCCGTGACGTGGGACTCCGGGGAGGACCCGGTCGCCGTGATGGGGACGGGGGTGCCGTTCGCCACCTCCGCGCTCGTGCTGCCGTCCGCGAAGACGGCGCCCTCCAGGAAGACGGTGCCCGTGCGGGTCCCGGGGGCGACGTCCGAGGGGCCGGTGGCGAGGAAGTCGGCACGCAGGTCGGCGCGCACCGTGCCGTGGCCGTCGTCGCCGAGGGTCACCGTGGCAGCGGCGGTGACGGACCGCGAGGCGCCGGTCGCGGAGCCGGCCTCGGCGAGCATGTCCCGAGCGCGCGACTCCACGACGCCCGCCCGATCACCGGCGCGCGACGCGTACCAGTCGAGGTCGTGCCCGCCGAGGCCGGTGATGCTCCACGTCGCGAGCTGCCCGGCGGCCGCGGTGTCGGGATCCGCGGTCCCCGCCCAGGTCCGGGCGATGTAGGCGAGGCGGGCCCGGTCCTCGGGGGAGCGACCCGCGTCGTCCACCGGCGCGTAGTCGTGTCCGGGCGGAGCGGCCAGCCCGACGTCGATGCAGAAGCCGAGCCGCCCGTCGTCCAGCCGGTACGTCCCGAGCCAGCGGCCGTCCGGGCCGGAGGCGTAGCCGGTCCCGCGGGAGGTCGCGCTGAGCGCCTGGGCAGGAGGGGCGGCGCTCGCCGCGAGGCCGAGGCCGGGGCCGACGGCGAGCCCGATGCCCACGAGCGTGGCGATGAGGCGGGCAGCGGGGCGGCGGCTCGGCGGACGCGCGGGGCGGTGGAGGGACGGGGGAGCGGGGGAGGGGATCCGTGTCATGGCCGCAGGGTGCGACATCGCGCCCGCCGCCGATCGGGATCCCGGCGGGACGGGGAGCGGATGCGGGGCGCGGGCCCTGTGCAGGAGCGGCCCGGCGTCCGCTAGGCGACGTCGCGCCGCCGGTACCGGCGCGTGATCACCGACCGCGGCGCCTCGCGGACCGCGCGCGGCATCAGCCGGTAGACCGCGAGGACGGTGCCGAGCGCACGTCGGAAGCGGCGCTCGAGCCGCGCGTCCCAGCGCATCCCGAAGCCCGAGCGGATCCGCGGCGGCAGCAGCCCCGCGGTCACGAGGGCGACGAGCGGCATCACGGCGCGGACCGCAGGCGATCCCACGCGTCCGCCCAGCAGCGTCCGCGCGACCCGGCGGGCGTCGGCCGTCGGCTCGAGGGTCGCGATGCGCTCCTCCCAGTACGCGCGGAAGGCGGCCCGGTCCGCGGGCCAGCGCCCCTCGGGCACCTGCAGCGCCGTGCCCAGGACCGCGTACTCCGCGTAGATCCGATCCGCGGCCTCCTCGGGCAGCGCACCGAAGGAGATCTCGAACATCGTGACGGCCGAGTCGTAGAGCGTCGCCGCCACCCACAGCTGCAGGTCGGCGTCGTAGGCGGAGTACGCCGGCGCGGAGCCGTCCGCCGCGGCGACCGCGGACCGCACGGGAGCGTGGGCGCGTCCCACGATGCGTCGCGCGCGCGCGACCTCGGCGGGCGACCCGAAGACGACCGCGTACACGTAGCCGAGCGTGCCCTCGAGCCGGTCGAGCGGACGCGACGCGAAGTCGCTGTGCTCGGCCACGCCGCGGGCGACCGACGGGTCGGCGATCTGCAGCAGGATCGCCCGCCCGCCCGCGGCCAGGAGGATCCCCTCGCCCGCGAGGTCGCGGATGGATCCGTCCCGGCGTCGCGCCGCATGCGTCGTCGGCCTCATCCGCCCAGTCTCCCTCCCCAGGCGGTCGGATCGCGTCCCGCAGCACGGCCGCAGCGCACCCGGGCCGGCCGACGCGGGACCCGATAGGCTCTCCACGGTCGTCGACGCGGCGGGCAGGTCCACCCCGGTGGGCGGCGTGCGCGTCGGCCAGCCGCTACACACCGGGTGCCGCCACCAGACGGTCGTGGCACCGCAGCCTCGAACGACGCACGTAACCGCCGAGCGCGGGTGCGGATGGGATGACACGCGTGGATCTTTTCGAATACCAGGCCAGGGACCTCTTCGAGTCCTACGGCGTCCCGGTCCTCCCGGGGATCGTCGCCGACACCGCCGAGGAGGTGCGCGCCGCGGCGGAGAAGCTGGGCGGCACCGTGGTCGTGAAGGCGCAGGTGAAGACCGGCGGCCGCGGCAAGGCCGGCGGCGTCAAGGTCGCCCAGAGCGCCGACGCGGCGTACGAGGCGGCGCAGTCCATCCTCGGCCTCGACATCAAGGGCCACATCGTGGACCGCGTCATGGTCGCCGCCGGTGCGCGCATCCAGCAGGAGTTCTACTTCTCGATCCTGCTCGACCGGGCGGAGCGCTCCTACCTGTCGCTCACCAGCTACGAGGGCGGCATGGAGATCGAGGAGCTCGCGGTCACGCGCCCCGAGGCCCTCGCCCGCATAGAGATCGACCCGGTCACCGGCATCGACGCCGCCAAGGCCGAGGAGATCGCGCGCGCCGCGTCCTTCCCGGAGGAGCTCATCGCCAGGGTCGCACCCGTGTTCGAGCGCCTCTGGTGGGTCTACCGCGACGAGGACGCGACGCTCGTCGAGGTCAACCCGCTGGTGCTCACCGAGTCGGGCGACATCATCGCCCTCGACGGCAAGGTCACGCTCGACGAGAACGCCGGCTTCCGTCACGAGGGCCACGCGGCCCTCGAGGACGCGGCCGCCGCGGACCCCCTCGAGGCGAAGGCCAAGGAGTCCGACCTCAACTACGTGAAGCTCGACGGCCAGGTCGGCATCATCGGCAACGGCGCGGGTCTCGTCATGTCCACGCTCGACGTCGTCAGCTACGCGGGCGAGCAGCACGGCGGCGTGCGCCCCGCGAACTTCCTCGACATCGGCGGCGGAGCGTCGGCCGAGGTCATGGCCGCGGGTCTCGACGTCATCCTCGGCGACGAGCAGGTCCGCAGCGTCTTCGTCAACGTCTTCGGCGGCATCACGTCGTGCGACGCGGTCGCGAACGGCATCGTCGGCGCGCTCGACAAGCTGGGCGACACCGCCACCAAGCCGCTCGTCGTCCGGCTCGACGGCAACAACGTCGAGGAGGGGCGCCGCATCCTCGAGGAGCGCGCGCACCCCCTCGTCACCGTCGTCGGCACCATGGACGAGGCGGCCGCCAAGGCCGCCGAGCTGGCCGCCGCGTAACTCCCGAGAGAGAACAGGAACACGTACATGTCGATTCTTCTCGACGAGAACAGCAGGATCATCGTCCAGGGCCTCACGGGCTCCGAGGGCACCAAGCACGCGGGCCGCATGCTCGCGTCGGGCAGCAAGGTCGTGGGCGGCGTGAACCCGCGCAAGGCCGGCACCACGGTCGAGATCGAGGGCGTCGAGCTCCCGATCTTCGGCTCGGTCGCCGAGGCCATGGCGGAGACGGGCGCCGACGTGTCGGTCATCTTCGTGCCCCCGGCGTTCGCCAAGAGCGCGGTGGTGGAGGCGATCGACGCGGCCATCCCGCTCGCGGTCGTCATCACCGAGGGCATCCCGGTCAAGGACTCCGCCGAGTTCTGGTCGCACGCCAAGAGCACCGGCGGGAAGACCCGCATCGTCGGCCCGAACTGCCCCGGCATCATCAGCCCCGGCAAGTCGAACGCCGGCATCATCCCCGCCACGATCACCGAGGCCGGCCCCATCGGCCTCGTGTCGAAGTCGGGCACGCTCACGTACCAGATGATGTTCGAGCTGCGCGACCTGGGCATCTCCACCGCCATCGGCATCGGCGGCGACCCCATCATCGGCACCACGCACATCGACGCCCTCGAGGCGTTCGAGGCGGACCCGGAGACGCGCGCCATCGTCATGATCGGCGAGATCGGCGGCGACGCCGAGGAGCGCGCGGCCGAGTACATCAAGGCGCACGTCACCAAGCCGGTCGTCGCGTACGTCGCGGGCTTCACCGCTCCCGAGGGCAAGACCATGGGCCACGCGGGCGCCATCGTCTCCGGCGGCAGCGGCACGGCGCAGGGCAAGAAGGAGGCCCTCGAGGCCTCCGGCGTCAAGGTCGGCAAGACGCCGACCGAGACGGCGAACCTCCTCCGCGAGGTCTTCGCCGCGCTGTAGCGCGCACGCGCTCCCGGGCGCACGACCGACGGCTCGCATCCGGTGGATGCGGGCCGTCGTCATGCCCGCGCCCCCTCCCCAGGCGGATCCGTCGCGGATGCCCCGGCGCGCCCGCCTCCGGACCGGTCGCGCAGGGCCCGGCCGGTAGGGTCGTCGAGGCATGAACCGACACGCAACCGCCCTGTTCGCGGCACTCGAGGCGCTCCTGGTGGTGGGGGTCGGCGTCGCCCTGCCCCTCGTGCCGCTCACCGCGCTCTGGGCGGGGCAGTACGACCTGCAGATCGACTGGGGCGTCTTCGCGCGCACGGCGATCGACCTGTGGCTCCTGGGGCACGGCGTGCCGCTCACCGCGTCGCTGGATCCGGCGCTCGCGGCGGCCTTCGGGCTCCCCGCGGTGGACGCGCCGTTCGCGCTGTCGCTCGCGCCGCTCGGCTTCGCCCTCCTCACGCTCCTCCTCGGGATCCGCGCGGGGCGTCGGATCGTCGAGACCGACCACCCGGGGATCGGCGCGATCGCGGCCGTCGGGACCACGGCCGTCTTGTCGCTCGGCCTCGCGCTCGCGGCGCAGCACGAGGGCATCGCCCCGGCCGTCGTGCGGGGCGCCGTGCTCCCGACGCTGGTGCTCGCCCTCGGCCTCCTCGTGGGCGGCATCGCCCGCGTCGATCGCGCGCGCGCCGGCAGATGGTGGGCCTCCCTGTCGTCCGGCCGCGCCGCGGCGGCCATCCGGAGCGGGCGCGACGCGTTCGACCGCCTCCCGGCAGGGGCGGCGTCGGTCGCCGCGACGGCCGTGCGCGGGGGAGCGGCGGCGGCCTTCGCGGTCGTCGCCGTCTCCGCGGTCGTCGTCGCCGTGCTGCTCGGCATCCAGTACGCCACCGTCATCACGCTCTACGAGACGCTGCAGACGGGGATCGTCGGCGGCGTCGCGCTCACGCTCGGGCAGCTCGCGCTCCTGCCGAACCTGGTGCTCTGGACGGCGTCCTGGCTCCTCGGTCCGGGCTTCGCGATCGGCACCGGGTCGTCCGTGTCGCCGCTCGGCACGTCGGTGGGCCCGCTCCCGTCGGTGCCCGTGCTGGGCATCCTGCCGCAGGGCGCGTTCGACCTCGGCTACCTCGGCATCCTCGTCCCCGTGGTCGTGGCCTTCGTCGCGGCGGTGGCGCTGTCGCCGCGGGTGTCCCGCATCCCCGAGCCGGAGGCCCGTCGGTGGCCGTGGTTCCTGGCGGCCGGGCTCGGCATGGGCATCGTCGGCGCGGGGATCCTCGCGCTGTTCGCCGTGGTCTCCGGCGGGGCCGCGGGTCCGGGGCGCCTGGCCGACGTGGGGCCTGCCGCCGGGTGGATCCTCCTGGCCGCCTTCCTCGAGATCGGCATCGCCTCCGTCGCGGGCATGTTCGTGTCCGGGCTGATGGCCCCGCTGGTCCGGCGCAGCGCCGAGGGACGCGGATAGGCTGTGGCCGTGCTCAACGTGGTCGTCCTCATCTCCGGCAGCGGGACCAACCTCCACGCCCTCCTCCAGGCGGCCGAGCACGCCGACTACCCCGCACGGGTGGTCGCCGTCGGCGCGGATCGCGACGCCGACGGCCTCCTCTTCGCCGAGGAGCGCGGCATCCCGACCTTCACGGTCCCGTTCGGCAGCTTCCCCGACCGCGCGGCATGGGGCGACGAGCTGGCCGCCGCCATCGCCGGCTGGGAACCGGACCTGGTGGTCCTCAGCGGCTTCATGCGCCTGCTGCCGCCGCGCGCGGTCGCGGCCTTCGCGCCCCGCATCGTCAACACGCACCCGGCGTACCTGCCCGAGTTCCCGGGCGCGCATGCGGTGCGCGACGCCATCGCGGCCGGGGCGACGAGCTCGGGCGCGTCCATCATCGTCGTCGACACCGGCGTCGACACCGGTCCCGTGCTCGCGCAGGAGCGCGTGCCCGTGGAGCTGGGCGACACCGAGCACACCCTGCACGAGCGCATCAAGGTCGTGGAGCGCAGGCTCCTCGTCGACACGGTGCGCGCGATCTCCCTCGGCACCATCGACCTCAAGGAGCTGTCCCCGGCATGAGCGGACCCCGTCACGACCCGTCCCTGTTCCGCGATCGCGACGGCATCGAGGTGGCACGCGCCCTCGTCTCCGTGAGCGACAAGACCGGCCTGCTCGAGCTGGCGTCGGCCCTCGCGGAGGCGGGCGTCGAGATCGTCTCCACCGGATCCACGGCGAGCACCATCGCGGAGGCGGGCTTCCCCGTCACCCAGGTGCAGGACGTCACCGGGTTCCCCGAGTCCCTCGACGGGCGGGTGAAGACGCTGCACCCCGCCGTGCACGCGGGCCTCCTCGCCGACCTGCGCCTGGAGTCGCACGAGGTGCAGTTGGCGGAGCTCGGGATCTCGCCGTTCCAGCTGGTGGTCGTGAACCTGTACCCGTTCGTGGAGACGGTCGCCTCGGGCGCCCCCGCGTCGGACGTGATCGAGCAGATCGACATCGGCGGGCCCGCCATGGTGCGCGCCTCCGCGAAGAACCACGCGAACGTGGCCATCGTCGTGTCGCCCTCGAGCTACGACGAGGTGATCGCGGCGGTCCGCTCCGGGGGGACGACCCTCGAGCAGCGTCGGCGCCTCGCCGCCGCGGCCTTCGCGCACACGGCCGACTACGACCGGGCCGTCGCGGACTACTTCCGGTCCGCGGTCGTCGGCACGGAGCCGTCGGCATCCGGCGATTCCGGCTGGCCCGCGACATGGGACGTGCAGGGCGGGCTCGCGCAGGTGCTCCGGTACGGCGAGAACTCCCACCAGGACGCGGCCCTGTACCGACGATCCGACGGGGCGGGCATCGCCCAGGCGGTGCAGCTGCACGGCAAGGAGATGTCCTACAACAACTTCGTCGACGCGGATGCGGCGGTCCGAGCCGCTCACGACTTCGCCGAGCCGGCGGTCGCGATCATCAAGCACGCGAACCCGTGCGGGATCGCCGTCGCCGCGCCTCGGGCGGTGGACGCCATCGCCTCGGCGCATCGGAGCGCCCACGACTGCGATCCGGTGTCGGCGTTCGGCGGGGTCATCGCGGCGAACCGCACCGTGACGCTGGGGATGGCCGAGACGGTGAAGGAGATCTTCACCGAGGTCCTCGTGGCGCCGGGGTTCGACGACGACGCCCTCACGCTGCTGAAGACCAAGAAGAACCTGCGGCTGCTCACCCTGCCCGAGGGCTACCACCGTGAGGACCTCGAGGCCCGCCAGATCTCGGGCGGCTACCTCGTGCAGTCGGGGGATGCGTTCCCGACCGACGGCACGCGCCTGTCGGAGTCATGGACCCTGGCCGCCGGAGAGCCGGTGGACGACCAGACGCTCGCCGACCTCGAGTTCGCGTGGAAGGCGTGCCGCGCCGTGAAGTCGAACGCGATCCTCCTCGCGCACCACGGCGCATCCGTCGGCGTGGGGATGGGGCAGGTGAACCGCGTCGACTCCTGCCAGCTCGCGGTGCAGCGGGCGGGGGACCGGGCGGCCGGCTCGGTCGCGGCATCGGATGCGTTCTTCCCGTTCGCCGACGGCCTGCAGGTCCTGCTCGACGCCGGCGTCCGCGCCGTCGTCCAGCCCGGGGGATCGGTCCGCGACGAGGAGGTCGTCGAGGCCGCCCGTGCCGCGGGCGTCGCCATGTACTTCACGGGCGAGCGCCACTTCTTCCACTGACGGGGGAGCGGCGGCGCCTCCGGGTGCCGCCGCCGCTCCCGTGCGGGACACCGTCGCGACACGCCCGGGATGCGGGTTGTTTTGCGGGGGTGGGGTGGTCCGCGTAATGTCTCCTCTTGTCGCCGGAACGGGCGGGAAGCTGAAAGGCTTCCGGAGCTGTTCTGGCGGGTGATGATCCTGGTGAAACAGAAGTTGCCGCGGCCTACGGGTTGCGTGTGTACCACCAACTGAGCTAGGGTCTGATTCTGCTTCCGACGTGAGTGCTGGGCCTTGAGGTCTGGATCACTCCCACGGGGAGCGGTGGAGTGTGAGCTCCGATGGCTGGCTGTGATGGTCGGTGTCGGGAGCGTCCGTTCCTTGAGAACTCAACAGCGTGCACAATGTCAAATGCCAAATACCCGTGGCATCGTCCTTCTGGATGGTGTCCGGATTCCTTTGGAAAACATTTAAACAAACAAGCAAGTCAGTAATGATTTGTTCTGTCGGTTTCAAACTTGCTGGTTCGTGTTCGATTCCCGTTCACGTCCGGCTTTAGATGTGCCGATCGCCTTCGGGTGGTCGTGCGTTTAAGCATTTATGGAGAGTTTGATCCTGGCTCAGGACGAACGCTGGCGGCGTGCTTAACACATGCAAGTCGAACGGTGAAGTCAGAGCTTGCTCTGGCGGATCAGTGGCGAACGGGTGAGTAACACGTGAGTAACCTGCCCCCGACTCTGGGATAACTGCTAGAAATGGTAGCTAATACCGGATATGACGACTGGCCGCATGGTCTGGTCGTGGAAAGAATTTCGGTTGGGGATGGACTCGCGGCCTATCAGGTAGTTGGTGAGGTAATGGCTCACCAAGCCTACGACGGGTAGCCGGCCTGAGAGGGTGACCGGCCACACTGGGACTGAGACACGGCCCAGACTCCTACGGGAGGCAGCAGTGGGGAATATTGCACAATGGGCGAAAGCCTGATGCAGCAACGCCGCGTGAGGGATGACGGCCTTCGGGTTGTAAACCTCTTTTAGTAGGGAAGAAGCGAAAGTGACGGTACCTGCAGAAAAAGCACCGGCTAACTACGTGCCAGCAGCCGCGGTAATACGTAGGGTGCAAGCGTTGTCCGGAATTATTGGGCGTAAAGAGCTCGTAGGCGGTTTGTCGCGTCTGCTGTGAAATCCCGAGGCTCAACCTCGGGTCTGCAGTGGGTACGGGCAGACTAGAGTGCGGTAGGGGAGATTGGAATTCCTGGTGTAGCGGTGGAATGCGCAGATATCAGGAGGAACACCGATGGCGAAGGCAGATCTCTGGGCCGTAACTGACGCTGAGGAGCGAAAGCATGGGGAGCGAACAGGATTAGATACCCTGGTAGTCCATGCCGTAAACGTTGGGAACTAGATGTGGGGACCATTCCACGGTCTCCGTGTCGCAGCTAACGCATTAAGTTCCCCGCCTGGGGAGTACGGCCGCAAGGCTAAAACTCAAAGGAATTGACGGGGGCCCGCACAAGCGGCGGAGCATGCGGATTAATTCGATGCAACGCGAAGAACCTTACCAAGGCTTGACATATACCGGAAACGTGCAGAGATGTGCGCCCCGCAAGGTCGGTATACAGGTGGTGCATGGTTGTCGTCAGCTCGTGTCGTGAGATGTTGGGTTAAGTCCCGCAACGAGCGCAACCCTCGTTCTATGTTGCCAGCACGTAATGGTGGGAACTCATAGGAGACTGCCGGGGTCAACTCGGAGGAAGGTGGGGATGACGTCAAATCATCATGCCCCTTATGTCTTGGGCTTCACGCATGCTACAATGGCCGGTACAAAGGGCTGCGATACCGTAAGGTGGAGCGAATCCCAAAAAGCCGGTCTCAGTTCGGATTGAGGTCTGCAACTCGACCTCATGAAGTCGGAGTCGCTAGTAATCGCAGATCAGCAACGCTGCGGTGAATACGTTCCCGGGCCTTGTACACACCGCCCGTCAAGTCATGAAAGTCGGTAACACCCGAAGCCAGTGGCCTAACCGCAAGGGAGGAGCTGTCGAAGGTGGGATCGGTGATTAGGACTAAGTCGTAACAAGGTAGCCGTACCGGAAGGTGCGGCTGGATCACCTCCTTTCTAAGGAGCATGTGCACCTCTCCTCTGTATACAGGGAGATCAAGGGTGCCAAGTCACGCGTCAGGCGTATGTCCTGGCGGTGGCGCTCATGGGTGGAACATTGACATTGATGCCGGCTGATATGTCGTGCTGCTAGTACGCCTCCTTGTGGGGTGGGAACGTGGTGCGGGGTGTCGAGGGCATGTTGCACGCTGTTGGGTCCTGAGGGACCGGGCCGCACCTTTCGGGTGTGTCTGGTTTCTTGTCGGACCCTTTCCGTCGTCCTTGCATGGATGGTGGTGGGGTACCGCCCGTATATTGAGAACTACACAGTGGACGCGAGCATCTTAGATTCACCGGTTTTCCGGTGGATCACAAAGATCTATTTATAGATCATTGGTCAATTCTGTCTCCTCTAGGGGAGGCGAAACGATTCAATCTCATGTGATTTCAAGATTCTAAGAGCAAACGGTGGATGCCTTGGCATCTGGAGCCGAAGAAGGACGTATAAATCTGCGATAAGCCTCGGGGAGCTGATAATAGAGCTTTGATCCGAGGATCTCCGAATGGGGAAACCCCGCCAGGCCCTTTGGGTGACCTGGTGACTCCCGCCTGAATATATAGGGCGGGTAGAGGGAACGTGGGGAAGTGAAACATCTCAGTACCCACAGGAAGAGAAAGCAAAAGCGATTCCGTTAGTAGTGGCGAGCGAAACCGGAAGAGGCCAAACCGATCATGTGTGATATCCGGTAGGAGTTGCATGGTCGGGGTTGCGGGACTTTCCGTACAGTTCTACCGAGCTGTGAGGGCAATGAGCGCGATATAGACGAATGGTCTTGAAAGGCCAGTCATAGAGGGTGCGAACCCCGTAGTCGAAATGTCGTCGCCTGTCCGGAGAGTATCCCAAGTAGCACGGGGCCCGAGAAATCCCGTGTGAATCTGTCAGGACCACCTGATAAGCCTAAATACTCCCAGATGACCGATAGCGGACAAGTACCGTGAGGGAAAGGTGAAAAGTACCCCGGGAGGGGAGTGAAATAGTACCTGAAACCGTTTGCTTACAAACCGTTGGAGCACCCATGTTGGTGTGACAGCGTGCCTTTTGAAGAATGAGCCTGCGAGTTAGTGATATGTGGCGAGGTTAACCCGTGAGGGGCAGCCGTAGCGAAAGCGAGTCTTAATAGGGCGTATGAGTCGCATGTTCTAGACCCGAAGCGAAGTGATCTATCCATGGCCAGGTTGAAGCGACGGTAAGACGTCGTGGAGGACCGAACCCACTTCAGTTGAAAATGGAGGGGATGAGCTGTGGATAGGGGTGAAAGGCCAATCAAACTTCGTGATAGCTGGTTCTCTCCGAAATGCATTTAGGTGCAGCGTTGCGTGTTTCTTGCCGGAGGTAGAGCTACTGGATGGACGATGGGCCCCAAAAGGTTACTGACTTCAGCCAAACTCCGAATGCCGGTAAGTGAGAGCGCAGCAGTGAGACGGTGGGGGATAAGCTTCATCGTCGAGAGGGAAACAACCCAGACCACCATCTAAGGTCCCTAAGCGCGTGCTAAGTGGGAAAGGATGTGGAGTTGCATAGACAACCAGGAGGTTGGCTTAGAAGCAGCCACCCTTGAAAGAGTGCGTAATAGCTCACTGGTCAAGTGATTCCGCGCCGACAATGTAACGGGGCTCAAGCACGCCACCGAAGTTGTGGCATTTATATTATAGGCAGGCCTTCGTGGTCCAGCCGTATGGATGGGTAGGAGAGCGTCGTGTGGCCAGCGAAGCGGCGGTGTGAACCAGCCGTGGAGGCCACACGAGTGAGAATGCAGGCATGAGTAGCGAAAGACGGGTGAGAAACCCGTCCTCCGAAAGACCAAGGGTTCCAGGGCCAGGCTAATCCGCCCTGGGTAAGTCGGGACCTAAGGCGAGGCCGACAGGCGTAGTCGATGGACAACGGGTTGATATTCCCGTACCGATGAAGAACCGCCCAAGACAATCCAGTAATGCTAAGTGTCTGAATCCTTGATTCGATCCCTTCGGGGTGACGGTCTTGGCCTAGCACACGACCCTACGCTGGGGCGTTTAGCGTATTAACAGGTGTGACGCAGGAAGGTAGCTGAGCCGGGCGATGGTAGTCCCGGTCTAAGGATGTAGGGCAGAAGATAGGCAAATCCGTCTTCTATTAAGCCTGAGACCCGATGGGTAGTCCTCACGGACGAAATCAGTGATCCTATGCTGCCGAGAAAAGCATCGACGCGAGGTTCCAATCGCCCGTACCCCAAACCGACTCAGGTGGTCAGGTAGAGAATACTAAGGAGATCGAGAGAATCGTGGTTAAGGAACTCGGCAAAATGCCCCCGTAACTTCGGGAGAAGGGGGGCCTGAGGCGTGTAGGGATTTACTCCTGAAGCGTTTGAAGGCCGCAGAGACCAGTGGGAAGCGACTGTTTACTAAAAACACAGGTCCGTGCTAAGTCGCAAGACGATGTATACGGACTGACGCCTGCCCGGTGCTGGAAGGTTAAGAGGAACGGTTAGCACGCAAGTGCGAAGCTGAGAATTTAAGCCCCAGTAAACGGCGGTGGTAACTATAACCATCCTAAGGTAGCGAAATTCCTTGTCGGGTAAGTTCCGACCTGCACGAATGGCGTAACGACTTCCCAGCTGTCTCAACCGCGAACTCGGCGAAATTGCACTACGAGTAAAGATGCTCGTTACGCGCAGCAGGACGGAAAGACCCCGTGACCTTTACTACAGCTTGGTATTGGTGTTCGGTGTGGCTTGTGTAGGATAGGTGGGAGACTTTGAAGCTCGGACGCTAGTTCGGGTGGAGTCATTGTTGAAATACCACTCTGGTCACTCTGGATATCTAACTTCGAACCGTAATCCGGTTCAGGGACAGTGCCTGGTGGGTAGTTTAACTGGGGCGGTTGCCTCCTAAAAAGTAACGGAGGCGCCCAAAGGTTCCCTCAACCTGGTTGGTAATCAGGTGTCGAGTGTAAGTGCACAAGGGAGCTTGACTGTGAGACTGACAAGTCGAGCAGGGACGAAAGTCGGGACTAGTGATCCGGCAGTGGCTTGTGGAAGCGCTGTCGCTCAACGGATAAAAGGTACCTCGGGGATAACAGGCTGATCTTGCCCAAGAGTCCATATCGACGGCATGGTTTGGCACCTCGATGTCGGCTCGTCGCATCCTGGGGCTGGAGTAGGTCCCAAGGGTTGGGCTGTTCGCCCATTAAAGCGGTACGCGAGCTGGGTTTAGAACGTCGTGAGACAGTTCGGTCCCTATCCGCTGCGCGCGTAGGAAATTTGAGAAGATCTATCCCTAGTACGAGAGGACCGGGATGGACGAACCTCTGGTGTGTCAGTTGTTCCGCCAGGAGCACCGCTGATTAGCTACGTTCGGAACGGATAACCGCTGAAAGCATCTAAGCGGGAAGCCGGCTTCGAGATGAGATTTCCATCCCTTTCAGGGTGAAGGCTCCCGGCTAGACTACCGGGTTGATAGGCAGGATGTGGAAGCGAGGACTAAAGACTCGTGGAGCTGACCTGTACTAATAAGCCGATATCTTGAAAACACTTTGCTTGCGTCCACTATGTGGTTCCCGATATACGGTCGGGTATCAATTGAACAACCAGCTTGACTGGTCGATTCATCACAGATTTCATGCCCTTTGTGGGGTGTGTATGGGATGTTTCGGCGGCCATAGCGAGAGGGAAACGCCCGGTTACATTCCGAACCCGGAAGCTAAGACTCTCAGCGCCGATGGTACTGCAGGGGGGACCCTGTGGGAGAGTAGGACACCGCCGGACTTAACTTGTTTGATCGGGAGGCCCGTCGCACTTTGTGCGGCGGGCCTTTCTGCGTTAACACGCCCCGCGTAGCCTCGGCCGTGCGCGGTGCACGGGCGACCGAGCAGCACGCGGCGACCGTGCGGGAGCGCAGGTGCTGACCGACTCGGGGCGGGAGCAATTCCTACCGAAACGTCTACGCACGTCCGTCTCGAGGGGACGTCGCACCTACGAGGATGCGGTTCTCGAGCGGACTGTGCAGAGATGGCACCCGTGCGCGCAGCCGGTGCCGCCGCCCCTTGTCAGCGCCCTCACATCGCGTTCATCAGCCCGCCCGTTATGGTCGTGGGTCGTGACCGATCCCCGTGAGAACGACCGCGCATCCGACCAGTCCGACGAGAACGCCGCCGCCGCTTCGCCGGCGAGCCGCCCCTCTGCTCCCTCGACGGCCCCCTCGCGCTCGACGCGCCGCGCGTCCGCGGGTACGCCCCTCGGGCGTGCTCTGTCCGCCGCGCTCGTGGCCGCCGGGATCTCCGCGATCCTCGGGCTCCTCTTCAGCGTCCTGACCCTGTTCAGCGCCAACCAGCCCGGCGCTGCCGTCCTCGTGACGCTGCTCGACTACTGGACCGTCC
Organism: Clavibacter rahimiani; assembly: GCF_052654495.1. Taxonomy (NCBI): domain Bacteria; kingdom Bacillati; phylum Actinomycetota; class Actinomycetes; order Micrococcales; family Microbacteriaceae; genus Clavibacter; species Clavibacter rahimiani. The sequence continues at coordinate 2,774,437 of NZ_CP199790.1, read as the reverse complement.
ACACCCTGGTCGCGTTCGTGCTCCTCGCCGCCCTCGCGGGGACGGGCATGTACCGCCGCCTGTGGACGACCATCGTCGGATCGGTCGCGGCGGCGGTCGTCGGCGCCCTCGTGGGGAGTCTCGTCGGAGCGATGGGGCAGGGGGCGACGGTGTCCGGCGACATCCTCGGTCCGCTGCTCGAGACGCTCCTGGGCCTGAACCTCATGTTCGTGCTCGGGGTGTCGCTCGCGTCCGTGCTCCTCGGTCGTCGCATCTGGCTGCGGCTCGTCGGCGGCGTCGACGAGAGCGAGCGGGAGCGCGTCGCCCTGGTGCGCATCCCGTCGTCCCGTCTCGCGGAGGGGGAGCTCACGCACCTCGAGCGTCGTCCGGTCGACGGCGAGCTCGCCGACCAGCAGTGGGAGCGCTACGTCCTCGCCTTCGAGGAGCACGGCTGGTCGACCCGCGAGGTGCCGCCGGCGGACGACCACCCCGACTCCGTCTTCGTCGAGGACGCGGTGCTCGTGCTCGGCGGCACCGCGGTGCTCCTCACCTCCGGCGCCGAGTCCCGCCGGGGCGAGCGCACGGGTGTGGAGCGCGCGCTCGAGGACATGGACCTCACCGTGACGTCCATCGACCTGCCGGCCACCATCGACGGCGGCGACGTGCTCGAGGTCGGGCGCACGATCTACGTCGGTGCGAGCAGCCGCACGAACGCCGCGGGGATCCGTCGCCTGCGCGAGATCGCCCGTCCCCTGGGGTACTCCGTCGTGGGCGTGCCCGTCAGCCGCACGCTGCACCTCAAGTCGCAGGTGACCGCTCTGCCCGACGGCACCGTGATCGGGTACGAGCCGCTCGTCGACGAGCCCCGGCTGTTCCCGTCCTTCCTCGCCGTCCCCGAGGCGGAGGGGACCGCGGTCGTGGCGCTCGATGCGCACACGCTGCTCCTCTCCGCCGCGGCGCCCCGCACCGCTGAGCTCCTCCGTGCGCTCGGCTACGAGGTCGTCACGGTCGACATCAGCGAGTTCGAGAAGCTCGAGGGCTGCGTCACCTGCCTCTCGGTGCGCATCGCCTGACGAGCCTCCACCCACGAAGAGCCCGGCTCGCATCCACGGATGCGGGCCGGGCTCTTGTGCGCGCACTGCTCCGCTCCCTATCCTGAAAGGCTGCTCGGAGCGGCCACCCACGTGGCCATCCCGGTGCGGCCCACACGTGAATCGCATACGCAGCCAGGGAGGATGTCATGACCACGACATCGACGACAGACGCACGCACGGCCTCGAACCGGATCGGCGCCGCCCGTCGGCGCCTCGTCCCCGCGTCCCCCGCCCCGATCCGCTAGCGCGGCGCACCGGTCCGGCGCCTCCGATCGTCGGAGTCGGCTGCACCACCGCCCGAGGGCGGGTGTCCTCGCGGCATCCGCGTGCGCGGGCGGCATCGTGTCGGAGCCGGACGCGAGGCTCGCGCTCCTCCCCGGTGCTCGTCCCAGGTCCTCCGGCCGCCCGTCGGCCTCCGTGCAGGGACTCGACCGTCGCCACCGACGCCCGCCTGCCCGTCGTCTCCGCTCCCACCCACCCCGGTCCTCCGCCGCGCGCGTCACGACGCGCACGGCCGCAGAGCACGTCCGGCCGCGCATCGGCCGGGACTACAGAAGGAATGACACGTGTCCACCTCCCCGCCCGAAACGCCCGAGCAGGCGCCGTCCGACCGGCACGGTCCGCGGCCCGGAACGATCCGTGTGCTGATGCGGCTGCTGCCGTTCGCCCGCCCCGCCATGCCCAGCATCATCGCGGGCATGGTGGTCGCGCTCGTCGGGTCGCTGCTGTCGCTCGTGATCCCGCAGGTCCTCCGCGGGCTCGTGGACGGACCGCTCGGTGACGGCGACTCGGCCGCCGTCGTGCCCGCCGTGCTCCTGATCCTCGGGCTCGGGATCCTCGAGGCCGTGATGATCGCGCTCCGCCGCTGGTTCGTGCTGAAGCCGGGCACGCTCATGGAGGCGGACATGCGGAACTCGTTCTACCGGAAGCTGCAGCGGCTGCCGGTCGCGTTCCACGACCGATGGCAGAGCGGCCAGCTGCTCTCGCGCATGGTCAGCGACCTGAACCTCATCCGGCGCTGGATGGCGTTCGGGCTCGTGCTGTTCATCGTGAACATCCTGACGATCCTCGTGGGGATCGGGTTCCTCGTCGCCATCGACTGGCGCCTGGGCCTCGGGTTCCTCGTCTGCTCCATCCCGCTGTGGGTGTACGGCTACCTGTTCGAGCAGAAGTACTCCTCGGTCGCGCGGCTCAGCCAGGACCAGTCCGGCGACCTCGCCACCAGCGTCGAGCAGTCCGTGCACGGGATCCGCGTGCTCAAGGCGTTCGGCCGCGGCAAGCACATGCACGACGCGTTCGCCGAGCAGGCGGAGGAGCTGCGCGGCACGGAGATCAAGAAGGCGAAGGCGATCGCCGGCATCTGGCTGTGGCTGCTGCTGGTGCCCGACCTCACCTTCGCGCTCGCCCTGCTCGGCGGCGTGCTGCTGGCGTACGGCGGCGAGATCTCCGTGGGCGACCTCGTGGCGTTCTTCGCGACCGCGGCGGTGCTCCGCTGGCCGATCGAGTCGGTGGGCTTCCTGCTCTCCATGACCTTCGACGCGCGCACGGCCATCGACCGCTACTTCGAGGTGATGGACGAGGACGACACGATCACGGACCCGGCGACGCCGACGCGCATCGCCGAGCCCCGCGGCCACCTGGTCTTCCGGGGTGCGCACTTCCGCTACCAGGACGCCGTCGCCGGGCAGCCCGACCTCATCGACGGCGTGGACCTCGACCTGCAGCCGGGGGAGACCATGGCGCTCGTCGGGATCACCGGCTGCGGCAAGTCCACGCTGACGGCACTGACCACGCGGCTGTACGACGTGACGGGCGGCAGCGTCGAGCTCGACGGCGTGGACATCCGGGACCTGCGGCTCGAGGAGCTGCGGAGCCGGATCGCCATGGCCTTCGAGGACGCCACGCTGTTCTCCTCGAGCGTCCGCGACAACGTGCTGCTCGGCCGCCCCGACCTCGCCGACGGCGGGCCCGAGGCCGAGCGCGTGCTGCAGGAGGCGCTCGACATCGCGCAGGCCGGGTTCGTCCGGGACCTGCCCGCCGGCGTCGACACGACCGTCGGCGAGGAGGGGCTCAGCCTCTCCGGCGGCCAGCGCCAGCGGCTCGCCCTCGCGCGCGCTGTCGCCGCAGCGCCGGACGTGCTGGTCCTCGACGACCCGCTCTCCGCGCTCGACGTCGACACGGAGGCGCTCGTCGAGGCGGCGCTGCGGCGCGTGCTCGCCTCCACCACCGCGCTCATCGTGGCGCACCGCCCCTCGACCGTGATGCTCGCGGACCGGGTGGCGCTCATGCAGGACGGCCGCATCACCGCGGTCGGCCGGCACTCCGATCTGCTCGCCACCAGCGAGCACTACCGGTTCGTCATCTCGAGCCTGGACGTGGAAGGGAACACCGTGCGCGAGGAGGCCTCAGCATGAGCGTCACCGGGGTCACCGGCGAGGAGAGGGACGACTTCTCCCGCGCCGAGAGCAAGGCGATCCGCCAGCGGTCGACGCGGCTGCTCGTCAGCACCATCCAGCCCGTCAAGCGGACGCTGATCCTCACGGCCGCGACGATCCTCGTCGCCACCGCGGCGAACGTCGCGGGACCCGCGCTCATCGGCGTCGGCCTCGACCGCGCCCTGCCGGCGCTGCTCGAGACGGACGACCCCACCGGGCTCGCGCTCGTGATCGGGGCGTACGTCCTGGTCGCGGTGACGGGCGCGGTGCTCGTCGCGAAGTACCAGGTGATGTCCGCGCGCATCGCGCAGGAGATCCTCATCGACCTCCGCAAGCGCATGTTCCTGCACACCCAGAAGCTGAGCCTGGAGTTCCACGAGACCTACACGTCCGGCCGGATCATCTCCCGCCAGACGAGCGACCTCGACTCGATCCGGGAGCTCCTCAACGGCGGCATCAACCAGCTCGTGCAGGGCGCGCTCTACATGGCGTTCACCGCCATCGCGCTGTTCTCCTTCGACTGGGTGTCCGGCCTCGTGCTGCTCGCCGCGCTGGTGCCGCTGTTCTTCCTGAGCCTCTGGTTCGCGGTGAAGTCGCAGGCGCTGTTCCGGCAGACGCGCGTGAAGTCGGCGCGGCTGATCGTGCACTTCGTCGAGACGATGACGGGCATCCGCGCGGTGAAGGCGTTCCGCAAGGAGAAGCGCAACGCCGAGGAGTTCGCCGAGCACGTCGAGGGGTACCGCGACACCAACATGCGCGTGATCCAGGTGTTCGGCGTGTTCGACCCGGGTCTCGTCCTCATCGGCAACGTCACGGTCGCCGTGGTGCTGCTCGTCGGCGGCCTCCGCGTCGCCGACGGGCAGCTCGGCATCGGCGCGCTGCTCGCCGTGGTGCTCTACACCCGGCAGTTCTTCGGGCCGGCGCAGGACATGGCGATGTTCTACAACAGCTACCAGTCGGCGTCGGCCGCGCTCGAGAAGATCTCGGGCGTGCTCGAGGAGGAGCCGAGCGTGCCGGATCCGGTCACGCCGGTCGACCTGTGGGAGTCGACGGGGCACGTGTCCTTCGAGGGCGTCGAGTTCGGCTACGGGAAGGGCAAGACGATCCTGCCGCGGTTCGACCTCGACATGCCGGCCGGGCAGACCATCGCGCTCGTCGGGTCGACGGGAGCGGGCAAGACGACGCTCGCGAAGCTCATCTCCCGGTTCTACGACCCGTCGGACGGCCGCGTCGCGCTCGACGGGATCGACCTCCGCGACCTGCACCCGAAGGACCTCCGCCGCGCCATCGTGATGGTCACGCAGGAGGCGTACCTCTTCTCCGGCTCCGTCGCCGACAACATCGCGATCGGCAAGCCCGACGCGACGCGGCGCGAGATCCAGGAGGCGGCCGAGGCGGTGGGGGCGCACACCTTCATCGAGTCCCTGCCGGACGGGTACGACACTGACGTGAACAAGCGCGGCGGGCGGGTGTCGGCGGGTCAGCGCCAGCTGATCTCCTTCGCGCGCGCGTTCCTCGCGGACCCGGCCGTGCTGATCCTCGACGAGGCCACGAGCTCGCTCGACATCCCGAGCGAGCGGCTCGTGCAGCAGGGGCTCACCACGCTGCTCGCGGACCGGACGGCGATCATCATCGCCCACCGGCTCTCGACGGTCGCGATCGCCGACCGCGTGCTCGTGATGGAGCAGGGCCGCATCGTCGAGGACGGCACGCCGGCGGCGCTCATCGAGGGCACCGGCCGGTTCTCCCAGCTGCACGCCGCCTGGCGGGAGTCGCTGGTCTAGGACCGATCGCGTCGGACGGCCCGGACCCCCGTGATCGCGGAGCCCGGGCCGTCGGCGTCAGAGGTCGAGCGCGGGGGCGCCCGCCGGCAGCCACGCGCGCACGGCGTCGCCGTCCGCGGCGGCCAGCCAGCCGTCGCCGCACGTCATGGTCGCGGCGGGGGAGGGATCGGGCCACCACGTGTCCTGCACGCCGGGCGGCGCGGGATCGGCGGGCGCGGCGTCGCAGCCCAGCTGGTCGGCCGGCGTCGCCGAGCGGAACGCGAGGATCGCGCCCTCGCCGCGCAGGGACGTCTTGATGCGGACGTCGGTCGCGTCCGCGGGGATCCACGACGGGATCCGGCCCTCGGCGTCCGCCGCCGTCGCGTAGACGCGCGCGTCGGCCGGGGTGGTCATGCCGCCGACGGTGCTCGCGGCGCCGCAGCCGCCGAGCGCCAGCACGAGGAGCACGGCCAGGGGGACGGCCGTGAGGCGCGCCGTCGGCCGGTGCCCCGTCCGACGAGCGGGCGCTGGGCCGGCGACGCCCGGCTCGGAGGATGACGCGACGAGGGGGAGGGCGGACGGGCTGCGGGGCATGATCCCAGTCCAGCGGAGCGGCGGATCCGGCGCATCGGCCGCGAGGCCTCGCCCGTGGTCCCGCAGCATGACCCGCGTTCGGCCGGAAGGCGGACGGCTCGCCCCGGGTGGTCAGGGGATCAGGGGAACCAGCGTGCCGCCTCGAGGTCGACACGGTATCCCGCATCGGTGGGGGCGGGGATGAGCGGCGTCCCCTCGGCCTCGTAGCGGGGCCGCGCCTCGTCGGCCAGCCCCGTCGGCGGGTGCCCGCCCGCGCGGAGGACGCGCCACCAGGGGAGCCCGGAGCCGTGGTAGCGCAGCACCATGCCGACCGCACGCGCGCCGCGTCGGCCGAAGACCGCGGCGACGTCGCCGTACGTCATGACCCGGCCGGACGGGATCTCGGCCACGACCTCGAGCACGCGGTCGGTGAACTCGCCGGGCGTCGCGAAGACGGCCACGCGCTAGAGCGCCAGCGCGCCGATGGCCTCGCCGTACTGCGTCTCGCCGATGACCGCGAAGCCGACGCGCGTGAAGAAGTCCTCCGGGCCGTCCTCGCCCGGCTCCCACACGACGGTGAGGCGGTCGAAGCCGCGCGAGCGCGCCTCGTCGGCGAGGGCGAGCACCGCGAACCGGCCCACGCCGTGGCCCTGCGCGTCGGCATCGACGTTGATGCGCCAGATGCAGCTGCGGAAGATCTCCTCGTGGGCCTCGGGGTCGAAGTTGCCCATGATGAAGCCGACGACCTCGTCGTCCTCGATGACGACGCGCGGCCAGGCGGTGGTGGGGTTGACGTACGCCTCGGCGATGGAGTGCGACACGGGGGCGACGTAGTTCTCCTGCCCCGGCTTGAGCGTCAGCGTGTTGGCCGCCACGATCGTGCGGGCGCTCAGCTCTTCGAGTCTCATGTCGCTCATGGGCACAGGGTATCGGGCGGATCCCGCTCGGGCCAGGAGCGCGCGGGCGCCCGGGAGCGGGGCGCGACCCGGCGGAGCGGCCCGACGCACCGGTCTCTCGATGTCGAGAGACCGGGGTCGGCGGGTAGGCTGGCCGACGGATCCACCGGCGACGAGCCGGACCCGCCGCGCGCCGACGGAGACGCGCGGACGGAGGGCACCGACGAGCATGAGGAGGACTTCGTGGAGAAGATCAAGGTAGAGGGGACCGTCGTCGAGCTCGACGGCGACGAGATGACGCGCATCATCTGGCAGTCCATCAAGGACACGCTCATCCACCCGTACCTCGACATCGACCTCGAGTACTACGACCTGGGCATCGAGAAGCGCGACGAGACCGACGACCAGATCACGATCGACGCGGCCGAGGCCATCAAGCGCCACGGCGTCGGCGTCAAGTGCGCCACGATCACGCCCGACGAGGCGCGCGTCGAGGAGTTCGGCCTGAAGAAGATGTGGCGCTCGCCGAACGGCACCATCCGCAACATCCTGGGCGGCACGATCTTCCGCGAGCCCATCATCATCAGCAACATCCCGCGCCTCGTGCCCGGCTGGAACAAGCCGATCATCGTCGGCCGCCACGCGTTCGGCGACCAGTACCGCGCCACCGACTTCCGCTTCGAGGGCGAGGGCACGCTCACGATGACCTTCACCCCGAAGGACGGCTCCGAGCCGCAGCAGTTCGAGGTGTTCCAGAGCCCCGGATCCGGCGTCGCGATGGGCATGTACAACCTCGACGACTCGATCCGCGACTTCGCGCGCGCCTCGCTGTCCTACGGCCTCGCCCGCAACTACCCCGTGTACCTCTCCACCAAGAACACGATCCTCAAGGCCTACGACGGCCGCTTCAAGGACCTGTTCGAGGAGGTCTTCCAGGCGGAGTACGCCGACCAGTTCGCCGCCGCGGGCCTCACCTACGAGCACCGCCTCATCGACGACATGGTCGCCGCGTCGCTCAAGTGGGAGGGCGGCTACGTCTGGGCCTGCAAGAACTACGACGGCGACGTCCAGTCCGACACCGTCGCGCAGGGCTTCGGCTCGCTCGGCCTCATGACCAGCGTGCTCACCACGCCCGACGGCAAGGTCGTCGAGGCGGAGGCCGCGCACGGCACGGTCACGCGCCACTACCGCCAGCACCAGCAGGGCAAGCCCACGTCGACGAACCCCATCGCGTCGATCTACGCCTGGACCCGGGGCCTCGCACACCGCGCCAAGCTCGACGGCAACGACGCCCTGAAGGAGTTCGCGGACACCCTCGAGGACGTCGTCATCACGACGGTCGAGTCCGGCAAGATGACGAAGGACCTCGCGCTCCTCGTCGGTCCCGACCAGCCGTACCAGACGACCGAGGAGTTCCTCGCGTCGCTCGCGGACAACCTGCAGGCGCGCCTGGCCTGATCCGTCGGCGTCGCCCGCGACGCCGCACCGCACGAGAGGCCCCCGACCGCGCCGGTCGGGGGCCTCTCGTGCGTCCGGGCCCGCCCTCGGGTGTGCAGAGGGCGGGTGCGGTGCGCCGCGTCCTCCCTACGGTTCTCCCCATCGCGTCGTCGACGCGACTCCGCGACGGCGATCCCGCCGTCCCGCGCACGTGGTGCGTCGCGGATCCGCACGCCGGCGGCCGCCGGTGACAGGAGGGAACAGCCATGCCCATCCATCGAGACCCGATCCCGCCCGGCCGGAGGCGCGCGCGGCACGCGGCCCGGCCCCTCACCGCCTGCGCCCTCGCGTTCGCGCTCGTCGCCGCCGGGGGATCCGCGGCCGGCGCCGCGGTCCTCCCGCGGGCCGCCGTGCCGCTCCACGCCGGCGACGGCCACTACCTCGTCACGCTCAAGGACCAGCCGGCCGCCACCTACGACGGGACCGTCGACGGGCTCCCGCGCACGGAGGTCGACGCCGGCGCGCGCCTGGACGCGCAGTCCGACGCCGTCCAGCGCTACACCGACCACCTCGCCGAGGCCCATCGCTCGGTCGCGGACTCGATCGGCGTGACGCCCACGCACGAGTACTCCCTCACGACGAACGGCTTCTCCGCGGACCTCACCGCGGCGCAGGTCCGGGCGCTCGGCCGCTCCGCCGACGTCCTGAGCGTCGAGCCCGACCAGACGATGCACACGCAGTCGACGCCCGCGACGCGCGCGCTCGGCCTCGAGGGCGAGCACGGGCTCTGGGCGGCCGCGGGAGGTGCGGACCAGGCGGGCGCCGGCACGGTGATCGCCGACATCGACTCCGGCATCGCCCCCGACAACCCGTCGTTCGCGGGGAAGCCCCTGGGCTCGACGCCGGGCGACGAGCCCTACCGCGATGGGACCGGCATCGCGTTCCGGAAGGCCGACGGCGGCGTCTTCCACGGCGCCTGCCAGACCGGGGACGGCTTCACGGCGGCCGACTGCTCGACGAAGCTCGTCGGCGCCCGCTACTTCGTCGCCGGACGGGACGCGGCGAAGGACCCGCTCGGCCCGCAGGAGACGCGCTCGCCGCGCGACGCGGGCGGGCACGGCACCCACACCGCGAGCACGGCTGCGGGCGTCGTGGGCGTCCCCGCCGTGATCCAGGGACGCGTGCTCGACACGATCTCGGGGGTCGCGCCGGCGGCGAGGATCGCCGCGTACAAGGTCTGCTGGCAGGGCCCCGACCCGGACGCCGAGACGGACGACGGGTGCCAGGCCTCCGACATCATCGCGGCGATCGACCAGGCCACGGCCGACGGCGCGGATGTCATCAACATGTCGCTCGGCGGCAGCGGGAAGTCGCCGGACGCGTGGCAGCGGGCCCTCCTCGGCGCCGCGAGCGCCGGCGTCTTCGTCGCCGCGTCCGCGGGCAACAGCGGCCCCGACGCCGGCACCGTGACGAACCTCGATCCCTGGATCACCACGGTCGCGGCCAGCAGCGTGCCGGAGAACTACTCGGGGACCGTGGAGCTCGGCGACGGCGAGCGGTTCTCCGGAGCCTCCATCACGGTGCCGTCCGCGGTCACGGGCCCGCTCGTGCGCGCCGCCGTCTCGGGCGTCGCCGGCGCGAGGTCGCCGGAGCTGTGCGGCGCGGGCACGCTGGATCCGGCGAAGGTGACGGGCCGGATCGTCCAGTGCGACCGCGGCGGGTCCGCGCGTGCGGACAAGAGCGCCGAGGTCCGCCGCGCGGGCGGGATCGGCCTGGTCCTCACCAACGTGCAGGCGGACTCCGAGGAGCTCGACACCCACGCCGTGCCCACCGTGCACCTCGACGTCGACGCCCGGCCCGCGGTCGTGGCGTACGCCGCGAAGCCCGGCGCGACCGCGACGCTCGTGCCCGGCAACACCTCGGGCGTGCAGCGACCGGCCCCGCAGGTCACCGGGTTCAGCTCGCGCGGCCCCGACCCCACGGACGGCGGCGACATCATCAAGCCCGACATCACCGCTCCGGGGTCCGGCATCCCCGCGGCGTACGCCGACATCGACGGCAAGCCGGGCTTCGCGGTGCTGTCCGGCACGTCGATGTCCTCGCCGCACATCGCCGGGTTCGCGCTCGACTACCTCGGCATCCACCCGACGGCGTCGCCGTCGGAGATCAAGTCGGCGATGATGACCACCGCGACGGACACGGTCGACGCGCAGGGCGGGCCCGTCACGGATCCCTTCGCGCAGGGCGCCGGCGAGATCGCGCCGGGCAGGTACCTGCACCCGGGCCTCGTGTACGCGAGCGGGCCGCGCGACTGGGCGGGCTACGCCGCCCAGACGGGGCTCGCGCTGCCGCACCCCGCGGCGGCCGTGCCGGTGTCGCAGCTCAACCTGCCGAGCATCGCGGTCGGCTCGCTGGTCGGCAGCACGACCGTCACCCGGACGGTGACGTCGCAGGCCGCTGGGACGTGGGCCGCCTCCGTGCAGGGGGTGGCCGGTGCCGATGTGTCGGTCAGCCCGGCGAAGCTGACCTTCACGGCCCCGGGCCAGACCCGCTCCTTCCGCGTCCGCATCACGGCGAAGGCCGGGGCGTCCACGGGAGCCTGGACGACCGGGTCGCTCACCTGGACGGGCCCCGGCGGCACCGTCCGCAGCCCCGTCGCGGTGCGGCCCGTGGAGGTCGCTGCCCCGACGGGCGTCGCGGGCAGCGGCACCACCGGGAAGGCCGCCGTGACGGTGACCTCCGGCGTCACGGGGCGGATCGGGCTGACCGCGTCCGGCCTCGCCAAGGGGCAGGTGCTCCGCGATCCGTCCGGGTCGCCGACGGGGCCGACCGGGTCCCTCGCGAAGGGCCAGGACCTCGAGGTGCCGTTCACCGTGGCCGCGGGCGAGAGGACGCTGGTGCTCGACGCGACCCCGCGGGACGGCGCGTCGGACCTCGCCCTGCAGCTGGAGGAGGTGGCCGCCGACGGCACGCGCACCGTGGTGGACGTGCAGGTGACGTCGTCGCCGTCGGAGCGGATCGTCGTGCCGGCGCCCCGGGCCGGGTCGTACGTCGCGACGGTGGAGGCCGGGTCGGTCACGGGGTCGGCGACGGCGGCCGACGTCGACCTCACCCGCTACGACGTCCCCGCCTCGGGCGGGGAGGGGGCCTTCGCGGTCGCGCCCGCGCAGCTGCACGTCGCGAAGGGGCGGAAGGCGACGTACGTCGCGTCGTGGTCCGGCCTCGCGTCGGGCTCCCGGTACGTCGGGGTCGTGTCGTACGCGGGATCCGACGCCACCACCTTGGTCGACGTCACGACGCCCGGGCAGGCGGAGCACCCGGTGGGCTGACGCGCGCGGGACGCGGAGGGGCGGGTGCCGACGGCACCCGCCCCTCCGTCGTCCCCGGCGTGCGGCCTCGCGCATCCCACCGGACGGGGTGCTGGACGCCTGCTGTGCGCGAGGCATCCGCACCCGGTCCGAGACGGGATCGGGCGGGGATCGGACGGGGCGAGAACGCCGGGAGGACGGGCATCCGAGAGCTCCGGGGAACTGTTACACGGCGGTAACACGCGCCCTGTCTCAGGGCGAATACCCGGGGTATGTTGAGGATTCGCGCGCGTCGCACGGGGCGCGGGCGACCACCCATCCCCTCTCGAAGGACGTGTTCGTGATCCCACGCTCCCCGCGGCTCCGCACGGAGTCCGCCCGCGCCGCATCGCTGCGCAGGGCGACGGCCTCCGTCGCCGCCACCGCCCTCGTGGCCGCCGGCCTCGTGACCCTCGGGGCCGGAGGGGCCATGGCGGCCCCCGCCCCGACCGTCGCGACGCAGGCGTCCGATCTGAAGGACGGCCGCTACATCGTGACCCTCGCCGACGAGGCCGCCGCGACCTACCAGGGCGGCGTCTCCGGGCTCGCCGCGACGCAGGTGCGCTCGGGCGCGCAGCTCGACGCCGAGGCCGCCCCGGTCGTCGAGTACACCGACTACCTCAAGCAGCAGCAGGAGGAGGTCGCCGCCAGCGTCGGCGCCGACATCGCCTACTCGTACTCGCTGACGGTCAACGGGTTCTCCGCCGACCTCACCGCCGCGCAGGCCGCGAAGCTCTCGAGCGACCGCGCGGTCGCGAGCGTCGAGCCCGACCGGATCTACCACCCCACCACGACCCCGGCCGCCGACTTCCTCGGCCTCACCGGGCCCGACGGCGTGTGGGCCGAGACGGGTGGCCAGGAGAAGGCCGGCGAGGGCGCCGTCATCGGCGTCATCGACACCGGCATCGCACCCGAGAACCCGTCCTTCGCAGGGGAGCCGCTCGGCCGCGCCAAGGGGTCCGCGCCGTACCGGCAGGGCACGACCATCCGCTACGACAAGGGCGACGGCACGCAGTTCACGGGCCTCTGCCAGACCGGCCCGCAGTTCACGGCGGCCGACTGCTCCACGAAGATCGTCGGTGCGCGCTACTACGTCGACGGCTTCGGCAAGCGGAACATCGGCACGGCGAAGACGGGCGAGTACCTCTCCCCGCGGGACGGCGACGGGCACGGCTCGCACACCGCGTCCACCGCGGCCGGCAACGCCGGCGTGACGGCGACCATCGGCGGCAACGACCTCGGCGAGATCTCGGGCGTCGCGCCCGCGTCGAAGATCTCCTCGTACAAGGTCTGCTGGTCCGGCCCCGACCCCGCGTCGCAGGACGACGACGGTTGCGCCGGCGCGGACCTCGTCGCCGCCATCGAGCAGGCGACGAAGGACGGCGTCGACGTCATCAACTACTCCATCGGCGGCGGATCCGCGGCGACCACGGTCTCCGCGACCGACGTCGCGTTCCTCGGCGCGGCCGCGGCCGGCATCTTCGTGTCCGCCTCGGCGGGCAACTCCGGCCCCGGCGCCTCGACGCTCGACAACGCCTCGCCGTGGATCACCACGGTCGGCGCGAGCACGGTCGCGGGCAACTTCGCCGCCACGGCGCAGCTCGGGAACGGCACAGCCTTCGCGGGCGCGTCGATCACCGTCACGGAGCCCGTCTCGGGCGCCTTCGTCACGGCGGCCTCGGTCGCCGCGGCCGGCGCCACCACGCCGGCGCTCTGCGGTCCCGGATCCCTCGACCCGGCGAAGGCCGCGGGGAAGATCATCCTGTGCGAGCGCGGCACGTTCGACCGCGTGGCCAAGTCGGCCGAGGTCGCGCGCGCGGGCGGCATCGGCATGGTGCTCGTGAACCCGACCCCCAACTCGACGGACTCCGACACCCACGCGGTGCCGACGGTCCACCTCGACGCCGACGTCTACGCGGCGGTCTCGGCCTACGCGGCCACGCCCGGCGCGACCGTCACCCTCGTGCCCGACAACACGACGGGCATCGAGGAGCCGACGCCCCAGGTCGCCGGCTTCAGCTCGCGCGGCCCGGTCCTCGCGGACGGCAGCGACATCCTGAAGCCCGACGTCACGGCGCCCGGCGTCGCGATCATCGCGGCGACCAACAACGCGAAGGGCGGCGAGCCGACCTTCGGCCTCCTGTCCGGCACGTCGATGGCCGCCCCGCACGTCGCCGGCCTCGCGCTCCTGTACTTCGGCGAGCACCCGAAGGCGCCCGTCTCGGAGATCAAGTCCGCGCTCATGACGACCGCCTACGACACGGTGGACGGCGACGGCCAGCCCGTCACCGACCCGTTCACGCAGGGCGCGGGTCACGTCGACCCGACGCGCTACCTGTCGCCCGGCCTGCTGTACCTCAACGACCGCGACGACTGGCTCGGCTACGTCGCCGGCGTCGGGTACGACAGCGGCGCCGACCCGGTCGACCCCTCCGAGCTCAACCTGGCGAGCATCGCGATCGGCACCCTCACGGGCGCCGAGACCGTGACGCGCGAGGTCACCTCCACGGGCCCGGGCACCTACACGGCGTCGATCCAGGGCCTCGAGGGCGTGCGCACCGACGTCACGCCGAAGACGCTCGAGTTCACGGCCGCGGGCCAGACCAAGTCGTTCGAGGTGTCGTTCACGCGCACCACGGCGACGGTCGACGAGTACGCCACCGGATCGCTCACCTGGACGGGCGGCGGCACGACCGTGCGCAGCCCGATCGCGGTGAACCCCGTCAGCATCGCGGCCCCGGCCGAGGTGCGCGGCGAGGGCACCGACGGATCCGTGGACGTCACCGTGACGCCCGGCACCACCGGCCCCATCGACCTCACGGCCGAGGGCCTGGCCGCCGGTCGCACGTTCCCGGACCCGGACGACGCCGCGTCGCCGTTCACCGGTTCGGGCGCCGCCAAGGAGGACTTCCAGTACCGCACGACGGTGCCGGCGGGCCAGCTGGCGACGCGGATCGACCTCGACGCGGACGACGACGCCGCCGACCTCGACCTGTCGGTCTTCCGGCTCGAGGGAGGGGAGCCCGTGGAGCAGTTCGACTCGGCGACCGCCTCGGCCGACGAGTCCGTCACCATCGAGACCCCGGTCGCCGGCGACTACGTCATCCAGGCGTCGATCTTCTCGATCCCGAAGGGCCAGCGCACCGAGGAGTTCATGGTCACGCAGTTCGACCTCTCCACGACGACGGACGAGGGCGCCTTCACGGTGACCCCCGACCCGATCGCCGCGACGCAGAGCCGGCCGACCACCTACACCGCCTCGTGGAGCGGCCTCGCTCCCGAGACGGCGTACCTCGGTCGCGTCGCCTACGCGGGCAGCGGGGCCACGACCTACGTGCGCGTCGAGTCCGGTGCGGCGCCGGCCCCGGAGGCCACCGCGGCTCCCGTGATCACCGGGACCCCCGCCGTCGGGCAGACGCTCACCGCGTCGACCGGTGAGTGGGACGCCGAGGGCCTCACGTTCTCGTACGCCTGGTACGCGGACGGGAAGCCCCTCGCCGGGCAGACGCGGGCGACCCTCCGGGTCTCGCCGTCGGTCGCCGGCAAGGAGGTCACGGTCGTCGTCACCGCGACGCGCGCCGACGGCGCCACGGGCACCGCGACCAGCGCGGGCGTCCGGGTGAAGCAGGCCAGCACGATCACGGTGGGCCTCACGCCGTCCGTCGTGACGAGCACGCAGAAGGCCGTCGTCACCGTCAAGGTCGACAGCCCGGCCGCCGCGGCGCCCACGGGCACCGTCACCGTGACGGTCGGCTCGGACGCGTACGAGGTGACGCTCGACGCCGCCGGCACGGGCCGCATCGAGCTCCCGGCGTACGCGAAGGGCCGCTACGCGGTCGTCGCGACCTACCCGGGCGACGAGGCGAACACGGACAAGACGAGCGCGCCGAGGTACCTCGTCGTGAGCCGCTGACCCGGCTGATGTAGGGGGTTCGACCGCGGAGGGGCGGGTGCCGGGAGGCGCCCGCCCCTCTCGGCGTCCGGATCCGTTGCGTGGGGAAATGCCCGGCGCTACCATGCGCCATGGCCGTCATCGAAGCCGAGGGGCTCGTCAAGACCTACCACCCGCGCGGAGCGCCGCCGGTGCACGCCCTCGCGGGCCTCGACCTCGACGTGCCCGAGGGCACGGTCCTCGGGCTGCTCGGACCGAACGGCGCCGGGAAGACCACCGCCGTCAAGGTCCTCACCACGCTCGTGGTGCCGGACGCGGGAACCGCCCGGGTCGACGGCGTCGACGTGCTCGCCCGCCCCGCCGAGGTGCGCGCGATGATCGGCGTCTCCGGCCAGTACGCCGCCGTCGACGAGAACCTCACCGCGTTCGAGAACCTCGACATGGTGGGCCGCCTGTACCACCTCGGGCGCCGCGCCTCCCGGGCGCGGGCCGACGAGCTGATCGGCACGTTCGGCCTGACCGAGGCGCGCGACCGCGCCGTCAAGGGGTTCTCGGGCGGCATGCGGCGGCGCATCGACCTGGCGGGCGCGCTCGTCGCCCGGCCCCGCGTCCTGTTCCTCGACGAGCCGACCACGGGCCTCGACCCGCGCAGCCGCCTCGGCCTCTGGGATGTGATCACCCAGCTCGTCACCGAGGGCACGACCGTGCTGCTCACCACGCAGTACCTGGAGGAGGCCGACCGCCTCGCCGACGACATCGCGGTGATCGACGGCGGCACCGTGATCGCCCGCGGCACCGCGGACGAGCTGAAGAGCTCCATCGGCGGGCACCGGGTGGAGGTCGCGCTGGTGCGCGAGGCGGACGGGCCGGCGGTGCGGGGGATCCTCGAGCGCGCGGGCACGACGCCGCCCACGGTGTCCTCCGACGGTCGCACGCTCTCGGTGCAGGTCGACGACGGCCCGCGCGCGCTCGCCGCGGTGGTCGGCGAGCTGACGGCGGCGGGCATCGAGCTGCACGACGCGGGCATGCGCCGACCGACCCTCGACGACGTGTTCCTCCGGCTGACCGGGCACGCGGCGGCCGGGGAGGACGGGGACGCGGACGGGGACGCGGCGGGATCAGGCGGATCCGATCCCGCGGCCGCGCACCGCGCCGCCGGCCGCGCGCAGGGGACGGACGCGGCATGACCGCCGTCGAGGGCCGCCAGTCCGCCCGCCCGCCGCGTCCCGCGCCGCGCTCCACGTTCGGCACCTGGCTCGAGGACGGGTGGATCGCGACCCGTCGGAACCTCATCAAGATCAAGCGGCTGCCGGACATCCTCGTCTTCACGCTGATCCAGCCGATCATGTTCGTGCTGCTGTTCAGCTTCGTCTACGCGGGCGCGATCGACATCCCGGGCAGCGACTACAAGGAGTTCATCATGGCGGGCATCTTCGCCCAGACCGTGGTGTTCGGGTCGACCTACTCGGGGTCGGCGATGGCGAACGACCTCAAGGACGGGATCATCGACCGCTTCCGCACCCTGCCGATGAGCCCGTCGGCGGTGCTCGTGGGGCGCACCAACGGCGACCTCCTCATCAACGTGTTCTCCATGGTCGTGATGCTCGCCACCGGGCTCGTCGTCGGCTGGCGCGTGCGCTCGAGCCTCCTCGAGGCGCTCGCGGGCGTCGCGCTCCTGCTGCTGTTCGCGTACGCCCTGTCCTGGGTGATGGCGCTGCTCGGCATGAGCGTGCGGAGCCCGGAGGTGATCAACAACGCGTCGTTCCTCGTGCTGTTCCCCCTGACCTTCATCAGCAACGCGTTCGTGCCGAGCGACACGCTGCCGACGCCGCTGCGGGTGTTCGCCGAGTACAACCCCGTGTCGTCGGTGGTGCTCGCGGCGCGGCAGCTGTTCGGGAACGTGCCGCCGGGCGCGCCGGAGCCGGACGCGTGGACGCTGCAGCACCCGATCCTCACGACGCTCGCGTGGGCGGCGGTGCTCCTCGTCGTCGCGGTGCCGCTCGCCGTGCGGAAGTACCGGACGATCAGCACGCGCTGACGGCGGGGCGGGCGGGCGCGGCCGGGCGGGGCCGCCGTCGCGTCAGCGGAAGATGATCGTCCGCGCCCCGTCGAGCAGCACGCGGTGCTCCGCGAACCAGCGCACGGCCTGCGTGAGCGTGCGCGACTCCTCGTCCTGGCCGATCGCCATGAGCTCGCGGGCGCTCCGCGAGTGGTCCACCCGCACGACGTTCTGCTCCACGATGGGGCCCTCGTCCAGGTCGCTCGTGACGAAGTGGGCGGTCGCGCCGATGAGCTTCACGCCGCGCGCGTGCGCCTGCTTGTACGGGTTCGCGCCCTTGAAGCCGGGCAGGAACGAGTGGTGGATGTTGATGATCCGGCCGCTGAGCGCCGCGCACAGCCCGGGGGAGAGGATCTGCATGTAGCGCGCGAGCACCACCAGCTCGATGTCGTGCTCCTCGACCGCGCGCAGCACCCGCGCCTCGAACGCGGTCTTCGACTCCTCGTCGGTGACGGGCACGTGCTCGAACGGCACCCCGTAGAAGCCCGCGAGGTCGGCGAGGCGCCCGTGGTTGCTGAGCACCAGCGGGATCTCGACGGGCAGCTGGCCCGCGCGCTGCCGGAAGAGCAGGTCGTTCACGCAGTGCTCGGCGGTGGATCCGAGCACCAGCGTGCGGAGCGGACGGCCCACCTCGTCGAGGTGCCACGTCGCGTCGTAGCGCTCGACGACCGCGGCGAGCGCGACGGCCAGCCGGTCGTCGTCGGCGGCGGTCTGGATCTGCAGGCGCATGAAGAAGCGGCCCGTGTCGGCGCTCGAGAACTGCTGCGACTCCGTGATGTCGCCGCCGGCCTCGACGATGGCGCCGGCGATGGCGTGGACGATGCCGGGACGGTCGTCGCAGGAGAAGCTGAGGACGCGGTGCGGGGCGCGCGCGCGGGTGGCCTGGTCGGTCATCCGTCTAGGCTATTGCCTGGCTGCGCGGATCCCGCCGGCCCCGGGAGCTCTCCCGCCGTCGACGTCCTGTGGGTCTCCATGACGAACACCTCCCCCATCTTCCTGCCCGATCCCGACCGCGCCGCGCACGCCGGCCGGCGGTCCCCGGCGCCGCCGCACGACCCGGCCGACCCGGCGTTCCGCTTCCCGTGGGTCGGCATCCTCACGCTCGCGGCGTGCGTCTTCCTCAGCGTGACGAGCGAGATGCTGCCCACCGGCCTCCTCAGCGAGATGAGCGGCGACCTCGGCGTGGAGGAGTCGCGCGTCGGCCTCCTCGTCTCGGTGTTCGCGGTCGCCGTGGTCGTCTCGAGCGCGCCGCTCGCGGCCCTCACCCGCCGGGTGCCGCGGCACGCGCTGCTGCTCGCGGTGCTCGCGGTGTTCGCGACGAGCAACCTCCTCACCGCGCTCGCGCCCACGTTCGAGCTCGTCGTCGCGACGCGCGTGCTCGGGGGACTCGCGCACGGCCTGTTCTGGGCGGTCGTCGGCGCGTACTCGGCCCACCTCGTGCCGCCCGCGCTCATCGGCCGGGCCGTCGCGCTCACGGTCGGCGGCGGCAGCCTGGCGTTCGTCCTCGGGGTGCCGCTCGGCACCGCGGCCGGGCAGGCCTTCGGCTGGCGCGCGGCGTTCGCGGGGATCGGCGTGCTCACGCTGCTCGGGATCCTGCTCACCTGGCGCTTCCTGCCCGCGGTCGGCCGGCCCGAGCGGGAAGCGCCCGCGGACGTGCCCGCGGGCGCGCGCGTCGGGATGCGGCAGCGCATGGCCGGGCAGGGCCTCGGCGGGGTGCTGTTCGTGTGCCTGACGGCGATGGTCATCATGATCGGCCAGTACGGCTTCTACACGTACGTCGACCCGTTCGTCACGCGCGTGATGGGGATCCCGGAGCAGCAGCTGAGCGCCATGCTCTTCGGCTACGGGATCGCGGGCGCCGTGGGCCTCCTGCTCGCCGGCACGGTCTTCTCGAGCCGCCCGCAGCTCGGCGTGCTCGCGGGCCTCGCGGCCGCGGCGCTCGGCGTCACCGCCCTGGCGCTCGTGCCGGGCCTCTGGGCGGTCGCGATCCCCGGCTTCCTCCTCTGGGGCGTCGCGTTCGGCGCGATCCCGTCCCTCCTCCAGACGCGCATGCTGCACGCGGCGCACCCGTCCTTCCGCGACACCGCGAGCTCCTTCTACACGACGGCCTTCAACGTCGGGATCGGCGGCGGCGCCCTCGTGGGCGGCGCGCTCCTCGACGGGCTCGGCATCGCGTCGCTCCCCGGGGCGTTCCTCCTGGTGATGGCGGTCTCGCTCGTGCTGGTGGTCGGATCCGCGGGCCGGGCCGCCCGCGGTCGCGCCGTCGCGCGCGCCGCCGGCTGACGCCGGCCTGCGGGAGGATGGATCCGTGACCACGACCCCCGCGCCCCTCGGCCTCCTCCTCGACGTCGACGGCCCCATCGCCAGCCCGATCACCCGCACCCTCGCCATCCCCAGCATCGCGGCCGACCTCGTGGAGCTCGCCGCCGCCGGCGTGCCGATCGTGTTCAACACCGGCCGCTCGGACGCCTTCATCCGCGCGCAGGTCGTCGGCCCGCTGATCGACGCGGGGCTGCCGCAGGGCGCGCGCGTGCACGCGGTGTGCGAGAAGGGCGCGTCGTGGTTCTCCATCACGCCCGAGGGCGCCGGGGAGGTGCACGTCGACCGGACGCTCGCGCTGCCCGAGGCGTTCATGCGCGACATGGAGCGGCTCGTGGCGGAGCGCTTCGCCGACTGGATGTTCTTCGACACGACGAAGCTCGCGATGGTCTCGCTCGAGCAGCTCACGAGCGTCGCGTCCGCCGACTACCTCGCCGTGCAGCCGGACCTCGACGCGCGCGCGGTCGAGATGCTGTCGGCGCACGGGCTCGGCTCGGTGCTCGAGGGCGTCGAGGTGCCCGACGCCGAGGGCCGCGTGCAGGTGCGGGTCGACCCCACCATCATCTCGACCGACGTCGAGTCCATCCGCCTCGGCAAGGACCTCGGAGCCGCCCGCGCCCTGGAGCTCCTCGCCCACAGCGGGCCGCTCCCGCTCCGCTGGCGCACCGTCGGCGACTCGCGCACCGACTACGCGATGGCGGGCTGGCTGCACGAGAACGGACACGAGGTCGCGCACGTCGACGTGCGCCCGGCCGACGGCATCCCCGCGACGCCGTACCCCGTGCTCACGGCCGGCGACCTGATCCACGACGAGGCCGGTGCCGCCCTCCTCGCGCACTGGGTGCGCATGATCCGCGGCGAGGAGGCCGACGACTCCGCGTTCCTCGCCCCGTCGCGCCCCGCGCGCTGATCGCCGGGGGACGGGCGCCGATCCGGATCCGCCCCTTCTCGGCAGCCGCCACGAATGTTAGCCTCGGCTAACACTTCGACGGAGAGGCCGCCATGACCCGCACCGCCCCCGCGCCCGGTCGCGCGCGCCGGCCCGTCACCGGTCCCCAGCTCGTCCTGCTGCTCGGCCCGGCGTTCGTCGCCGCCATCGCGTACGTGGATCCCGGCAACGTGGCGGCGAACCTCACCGCCGGCGCGCGCTACGGGTACCTGCTGGTGTGGGTGCTCGTCGCCGCGAACCTCATCGCCGTGCTCGTGCAGTACCAGTCGGCGAAGCTCGGGCTCGTGACCGGCCGGAGCCTCCCGGAGCTCCTCGGCCAGCGCCTGCCCACGACGCGCCGCCGGGCGTTCTGGGTGCAGGCCGAGCTGATCGCCGCGGCCACCGACCTCGCGGAGGTCATCGGCGGCGCCATCGCGCTGCACCTCCTGTTCGGGATCCCGCTCGTGGCGGGCGGCGTCATCGTCGGCCTCGTCTCCATCGGCCTCCTCGCCGTGCAGTCGCGGCACGGGCAGCGGCCCTTCGAGCTGGTGATCGGCGCGCTGCTCCTCGTCATCACGGTCGGCTTCCTCACGGGCCTCGTCGTGAGCCCGCTGTCGGCGTCCGGCATCGCGGGCGGCCTCGTGCCGCGCTTCGACGGCACCGACAGCGTGCTGCTGGCCGCGAGCATGCTCGGCGCGACCGTCATGCCGCACGCCGTCTACCTGCACTCGTCCCTCAGCCGCGACCGGCACGGGGTCCAGACGGACGACGGCGTCCTGCGCCGGCTCCTCCGCGCGACGCGGTGGGACGTGATCACGGCGCTCGCCGTGGCCGGCGCCGTCAACATCTCCATGCTGCTCATCGCGGCCGCGAGCCTCGGCGGCGTGCCCGGCACCGACTCGATCGAGGGCGCGCACGCGGCCATCACGGCCTCGCTCGGGCCGGTCGTGGGCGTCGTGTTCGCGGTGGGGCTCCTCGCATCCGGCCTCGCGTCGACGTCGGTGGGCGCCTACGCGGGTGCGGCGATCATGGGCGGGCTGCTGCACGTCAAGGTGCCGCTGCTCGCGCGCCGGGTGGTGACGCTGATCCCGGCCCTGGCGATCCTCGCGATCGGCGTCGAGCCGACGTCGGCCCTCGTCGTCAGCCAGGTCGTGCTGAGCCTCGGGATCCCGTTCGCGCTCGTGCCGCTCATCCGCCTGACGGGCGACCGCCGGGTGATGGGCGACCACGTCGACCGGCCGCTCACGCGCGTCGCGGCGTGGGTCGCGGTGTCGCTCGTGGTGGTGCTGAACGTCGCGCTCGTGGTCCTCACCGTCACGGGCTGATCGGGCGGCCGGATCCGCGGGTCAGCCGGCGTCGGACACCCAGACCGCGGACGCCGCGGCGGGCGTGAGCGGGCGGCCCGCGGATCCGTCGACCGTCACGACCACGGCGGCGGGGTCCCGCCCGTCGGATCCCGCGGCCCGCACGAGCGTGGCGTCCAGCCCGATCCCGTGCTCGGCGAGCTCGCGCAGCAGCCGCGGGTCCTCGTCGGAGATGCGGCGCACGCGCATGGGCCGGTCGGCGACGGCGTCCGCGAGCACCGTGGCCTCCGGGAGGTGCGGCTCGCCGTCGGCCGAGGGGATCGGGTCGCCGTGCGGATCCCGGGACGGGTGCCCGAGGTGCGCGTCGATGCGCGCCACGAAGTCGTCGGAGACCGCGTGCTCGAGCACCTCGGCCTCGTCGTGCACCTCGTCCCAGCCGTAGCCGAGCACCTCCACGAGGAACGTCTCGAGCAGCCGGTGCCGGCGCACCATCTGGATCGCGTGCCGCCGGCCGTCCGAGGTGAGCTCGATGCTGCCGTACGGCCGGTGCTCGACGAGGCCCTGCGCGGTGAGGCGGCGGAGGCCGTCGGAGGCGGTGGCGGGCCGGATCCCGAGCCGCTCGGCGAGCCGGGTCACGGTGACGGGCTGGTCGGACCACTCGGTGGCGGTCCAGATGAGCTTGAGGTAGTCCTGCGCGGCGCTCGAGAGCTCGTCGACGGACATGCGCCCATGGTAGCGACCGGCCCGCCGGCCACCCCGTCCCCCGGACGCGCCCCCGACCCGCCCCGGCGGAGCATGCTGGGTGGTGACCGCGGGCAGGGACGCCCGCGGCGGATCCGATGGAGGAACCCCATGCAGTACCGCACTCTCGGCAACAGCGGCGCGATCGTGTCGACCTACGCGCTCGGCACCATGACCTTCGGCGCGGAGGCGGACGAGGAGACCTCCGGTCGCATCCTCGAGGCCTACGTCGCGGGCGGCGGCACGTTCATCGACACCGCCGACGTCTACTCGGCCGGGATCTCGGAGGAGATCGTGGGCCGCTGGCTCGCGGCGCACCCCGCCGAGGCCGACCAGCTCGTCATCGCCACGAAGGGCCGCTTCCCGATGGGGGAGGGCAACAACGACGTCGGCACCTCGCGCCGCCACCTCACCCGCGCGCTCGACGACTCGCTCCGCCGCCTCGGCGTCGACACGATCGACCTGTACCAGATGCACGCGTGGGACGCGGTGACCCCGCTCGAGGAGACGCTGCGCTTCCTCGACGACGCCGTCCGCGCCGGCAAGATCTCGTACTACGGCTTCTCGAACTACCTGGGCTGGCAGCTCACCAAGGCCGTCGGGCTCGCGAAGGCGCTCGGGTACACGCCGCCCGTCACGCTGCAGCCGCAGTACAGCCTGCTGGTGCGCGAGATCGAGTCGGAGATCGTGCCGGCGTCGCTGGACGCGGGCATCGGGCTCCTGCCCTGGTCGCCGCTCGCGGGCGGCTGGCTCACCGGCAAGTACCGCCGCGACGAGACCCCGACCGGCGCGACCCGCCTCGGCGAGGACCCGGAGCGCGGCATGGAGGCGTTCACGCCGCGGAACGGCCAGGAGCGCACCTGGGCGATCCTCGACGAGGTGCGCCGCATCGCGGACGCCCACGGCTCCAGCTCCGCGCGCGTGTCGCTCGCGTGGCTCGAGGCGCAGCCGGCCGTGACCAGCGTGATCCTCGGCGCCCGCACGGTCGAGCAGCTCGAGGACAACATGGCCTCGGCCGACCTGGAGCTCAACGCCGAGGAGATCGCCTCGCTCAGCGCGGTGAGCGCGCCCGTGGTGTCCGACTACCCGTACGGCCCGGCCGGCGTGCAGCAGCGCCACCGCGCGATCGACGTGCGTGGCTGAGACCGCCGCCGGTCGTCCCCGCGTCCGCTGCGGCGGCGCGGGGACGACCGGCCCCCGGCGCCCGGGGCGTGATCCGCACGCGCGGCACGTGCCGGCGCACCACGACCTCGAGGGTCAGCTGTCCCCGCCGGGCGAGCACCACGGCCACGACCGCCGCGGCCAGCGCCGGCATCCCGCCGGACACGACCATGCCGACGTGCACGCCCCACGCCTCGACGATCCCGCCCATGAGCGGACCGCCGACGGCCTGGCCGCCGAGGAGCACGAGCACGTAGACGCTCATCACCCGCCCGCGGATGGCGACGTTGCTGGAGAGCTGCACGAGCGAGTTCGCCGCTGTCTGGAAGAGCAGCGACGCCATGCCGACCGTGACGAGCACGGCCGCGAACGGGGCGATGCCGGGCATGAGGCCCGCGACCGCCTGCAGGACGCCGGTGATCCCGACGCCGACCACGATGGTCCGCAGCCGCACGGTCGCCCGCCGCGTCGAGAGGAGCGCGCCCGTGAGCGCGCCGATCGCGACCATCGAGTTGAAGAAGCCGTAGCCGCCCGCGCCCACGTCGTACACGTCGCTCGCGAACGCCGCGAGGAGCACGGGCATGGTCAGCCCGAAGACGCTGAAGACGGCCACGAGCACGACGGGCCAGAGGATGGTCGGCTTCGACCGCGCGTACCGGAGGCCCTCCGCGAGCTGGCCGCGGCGGCGCGGGGCGGGCGGGATGCGGATGAGGTCCCGGGTCCTCAGGCTCCACAGGGTCAGGACCACGACGACGCACGCGACCGCGTTGATCGCGAACGACCAGCCGGCGCCGACCGCGAGCAGCAGGATCCCGCTGAGCGCCGGGCCCACCATGCCGCCGAGCTGGAACACCGATGAGTTGACGCTGATCGCGTTCCGCAGGTGCTGCTGCCCGACGATCTCGGTCACGAACACCTGGCGCGCCGGATTGTCGATGACCGTCACGAGCCCGGTCGCGAACGCGATGGCGAAGATGTGCCACGCCTCGACCGCACCGGACAGGGTGAGGACGGCGAGCAGCGCGCTGAGGAGCGCGTACGTGCCCTGCGTGATCATCATCAGCATCCGCTTCGAGCACCGGTCGACGATGACGCCGCCGAGGAGGCCGAAGAACAGCATGGGCGCGAACTGCATCGCCACCGTGATGCCGACGGCGGTCACGCTGCCGGTGAGCTCGAGCACGAGCCAGTCCTGGGCGATGCGCTGCATCCAGCCCGAGGTCATGGCGATCACGTTCGACGCCGTGAAGCGGCGGAAGTTCGGCACGCTCAGCGCGATGAGCGTGTGGCGCCACGGCGGGCGCTCGGTCTGGACGGGGAGCGGGGCGGTCGGGGGGAAGGCGTTCGGGGGCGGGGTCACTTCATCCTGCGTGTGCGTTGCGTATGGGCGGATCGGTTCCGTATGGGTGCGGCCGCGGAGGGCCGACATCGACGGTACTCCGGGGCTTCCCATTCGGATCCCGCCTCGACATGATGAATGCCATCACGTGATCGAATGACCGGAGGCCGCCGTGCTGGACCCGACCCTGCTCGCCACGTTCCTCGCGGTCGCCGACACCCGGAGCTTCACGCAGGCGGCCGCGCGGCTCGGCATCAGCCAGCCCACCGTGAGCCAGCAGGTGCGGCGGCTCGAGCGGGCCGTCGACCGGACGCTCGTCGCGCGCGACACCCGCGCCATGCGCCTCACCGACGCGGGCGACGCGATGGCCGGCTTCGCGCGCACGATCCTCGCCGCGCACCAGGCCGCGGAGAGCTACTTCGGCGGATCCGCGGTGAGCGGCCGCCTGCGCTTCGGCACCGCCGACGACCTCGCGATCACGCAGCTCCCGCGGATCCTCCGGCACTTCCGGCAGCTGCACCCGCAGATCGAGCTGGAGCTCACGGTCACGCAGAGCGCGCCGCTGCACCGGCGGCTGCTCGCCGGGCAGCTCGACCTCATCCTCACGAAGACCGCGGTCGACGAGCAGCCGGCGGCGCGGCGCGTGGGCCGCGACCGGATGGTGTGGGTCGGCCTCGAGCGCACGCTGGTGGAGCCGGGCGCGAGCGTCCCGCTCATCGCGTACCGCGCCCCGAGCATCAGCCGGCGGATGGCGATGGACGCGCTCGAGCACGCCGGGCGCACCTGGCGGATCACGTGCAGCACGCGCGACGTCAACGGCGTGCTCGCCGCGGTGCGCGCCGGCATGGGCGTCGCCGTGCTGCCGCAGGCGCTGATCCCCACCGACCTCGTGAAGGTGACCTCGCGGCTCGGCCTGCCCGAGCTCGACGAGGTGGACTACGTGCTCCTCGACAACCCGGCGGGGCCGCGCGCGTCCATCGAGGCGCTGACCTCGGCGATCATGTCGCGCGGGGTGGCGCGGGCGAGCTGATCGCGGGCGCGGGCGCGCCCGGCTCCTCCGCTACCAGCGGGCGACGGGCGGCAGGCCGTCGTCGTCGAGGTCGCCCTCGCGGACCCGCGTGCGGCCCTTGCGACCACGGGGGCCGGGCTGGTGCGGCGGCTCGGGCTTGTCGGGATCGGCGGTCGGATCGCCGGGCTGCTCCAGCTGCATCGCGAGCGCACGGAGCCGGGCGTCCATCTCCGCGTGCGCGGCGGCCGCGTCGCTCGGGCGGGCCGGATCCTCGTCCGGGTCGGCGGGCATGCGCGTGGCCTGCGCGAGCGGCAGGGCGTCGGCCTCGGCCTCGGCGAGTCGGCGGGCACGACGGCGGGATGCGAGGATCCCGAACGCGCCCACGGAGATCTGGAACGCGCCGAGCCAGCCGGACGCGTCGTTGACGGGGGCGACCACGTGCCAGGCGCCGAGCGCGATCCAGCCGATGTTGACCCACATCGGCCATGCGAACCCCGTCGGGCGCGCGCCCTCGCGCGGCTCGTCCGTGCCGCGTCCCTCGTCGCTCATGCCGTTCCTCCGTGCCGCCCCGCCTGTGACCGCGAGTGTGTCACGGCAGGTCGTGAGCGGCCTGGAGCCAGACGAACGTGCGCGGGCTGAGCACGATGCCCTTCGTCAGGCGGAGGCGCTCGTCGCGCACGAGGTCGACGGCGTGCTCGGCGAAGCCGCCGAGCGTCTCCGCGGAGACCGTCGCGGGCTCGTCGCCGAGGTTGGCGAGCACGAGCACCGTGCCGTCCTTGTGCGGGCGCTGGTAGCCGAGCACCCGCGGGTCCTTGGCGTCGAACCCGACGACGCGCGTGCCGCCGAGCGCGGGCGTGGCGCGGCGGACGGCCACGAGGCGGCGGACGCCCGCGTGGATGACGCCCGTGCTCGTGGTGCGGTCGTCGCGCTGGTCGTAGCGCTCGAAGGGGTAGAGCGGGCGGTTGACCCAGCGGCTGTCCTCCGCGTGCGCGGGCACGTCGTCGTAGCCGTAGTCGTTGATCTGGCCGACCTCGTCGCCGAGCACGATGAGCGGCAGGCCGCCCGTGCTGAGCGCGACGGAGTGGGCGAGGAGGATCCGCTCGACCGCGCCCGGGTCGTCCTGCTCGAGCCCCGCGAGGGACGCCGTGGTTCCGGCGACCGCGCCGTCGGCGTGCCAGATGCCGCGCGCGTGGCTGCCCGGGAAGCGGCCCACGTGGTAGTCGGCGAGGAAGCGGCGGTGCTCGTCGGGATCGATGCCGAGGGCGCGCGCGTCCTCGTCGTCGAAGGCCCAGCGGAGGGCGTCGTGGCTGCGGACGCGGGCGATCCACGCGGATCCGGCGGGCGCCTCGCCGCGCCGGGCCAGCGCCCGGGAGAGGAGGGACGCGGACCGGGTGGCGAGCGCCTCCCAGACCAGCGCGGTGAGCGCGGGATCCTCGGCGAGGCGCACGGCGTCGCCGTCGAGGAGGTCGGCGCCGCCGCGGGGCTCGGCCTCGGCGGCGACGGCCAGCGCGAGGGCCGGCGCAACCCGACGGGCGAGGGCGCCGATCACGCGGAGGAGGGCGGCGCGGTCGGCGGCGGGGCGGTCGCCGAGGACGGCGGCCGGGTCCACGCGCACGACGTCCGCGCCCACGGCGGCGAGGGCCACCGCCTCGCGGACGGCGGCGCCGACGCGGTCGGCGGGCGAGGCGTCGGGATCCGCGGGGGAGAGGTCGACGGCGAGCGTGAGGCCGGCGTCGTGCAGTGCGTCGACGAGCGCGGCCAGGTCGTCGGCGGATCCGAGGCCCGCGCGCACGCGCACGCCCGGCGCGAGGAGAGCGTCCCGGTCGTCGTCGGTCGTCCGCTCGGCGACGGGCGTGACCTGCAGGTGCGTGAGCCCCAGGTCGCGGAGGGCGGGGATCCGCGCGACGAGTCCGCGGAGGTCGTCGGCGTAGCGGTCGACGTAGCAGACGCCGCCGGTGCGGCGGTCGAGGTCGAGGGACGCGGGCGGGGTGCGACGGGCGCGCACCTCGCGGAGGTCGGCGGCGAGGGAGTCCGCCAGGGCGTCGGCGTCGGCGTCGTCGCCGAGGAGCGGGCGGAGGTCGGCGGCGAGGGCGTCGCGGTCGACCGGGGGCGCCTCGGCGGGTGCCGCGGGGGCGGCCGCGTCGTCCGGGCGCGCGTCGTCGTGGTCGTGTCCGCCTGCCGCGGGATCGGTCGTGAGCGCTGTGCTCCCCATGCTCGGTCCTTCCTCCGCATCCGGCGGGCGACGTCGCCCGATCCCCCGATCCTACGGGCGGGGGGTGCCCGTGACCGGCGGATCCGTTCGTGCCCTCCGCTTTTCCTCGCTCGGCGGCCAGGTGCGCGCCCGGCCGGGCTGTCCGCGCGCCCTCGGCGGGCGGCTCCCGCCTCGCATCGGCACGCCCGCCCGGGTAGGCTCGACCTCGTCGCGACTGGCGTTCGGATGGGTCACCATCGGGGAGCGACTCACACGGTTGGTGGCCGTACGCCTGGGCCACGACGCATCCGCTCGTCCACCGTGCACAAGGAGTCCCATGCCCGTCGACCAGTCCTTCAACGCCTCCCTCTCCGAGGTCGATCCCGAGATCGCGGCCGTCCTCGAGCAGGAGCTCGGCCGCCAGCGCGGCACCCTCGAGATGATCGCCAGCGAGAACTTCGTGCCGCGCGCGGTGCTGCAGTCGCAGGGATCCGTGCTCACCAACAAGTACGCGGAGGGCTACCCGGGCCGCCGCTACTACGGCGGCTGCGAGTTCGTCGACGTCGCCGAGCAGCTCGCCATCGACCGCGCGAAGAGCCTCTTCGGCGCCGAGTTCGCCAACGTCCAGCCGCACTCCGGCGCCACGGCCAACGCGGCCGTCCTCGCCGCCATCGCGCAGCCGGGCGACACGATCCTCGGCCTCGAGCTCGCGCACGGCGGCCACCTCACGCACGGCATGAAGCTCAACTTCTCCGGCAAGCTCTACGACGCCGCGGCCTACGGCGTGGACCCCGACACCTTCCTCATCGACATGGACGTCGTGCGGGAGAAGGCGCTCGAGCACCGCCCGCAGGTCATCATCGCCGGCTGGTCGGCGTACCCCCGCCACCTCGACTTCGCCGCCTTCCGCTCCATCGCGGACGAGGTCGGCGCGAAGCTCTGGGTCGACATGGCCCACTTCGCCGGGCTCGTCGCCGCCGGCGTCCACCCCTCGCCCATCCCCTACGCGGACGTCGTCTCCTCCACCGTGCACAAGACCCTCGCGGGTCCCCGGTCCGGCGTGATCCTCAGCCGCGACACCGCGCTCGCCAAGAAGCTCAACTCGGCCGTGTTCCCGGGCCAGCAGGGCGGGCCGCTGATGCACGTCATCGCCGCCAAGGCCACGGCGTTCAAGATCGCGGCCACGGAGGAGTTCGCGGACCGCCAGCGCCGCACCATCCAGGGCGCGCAGATCCTCGCCGAGCGCCTCACGGCCGCCGACTCCACCGAGGCCGGCGTCTCCGTGCTCACGGGCGGCACCGACGTGCACCTCGTGCTCGCGGACCTCCGCCACTCCGAGATCGACGGCAAGCAGGCGGAGGACGCGCTGCACGAGGTCGGCATCACGGTGAACCGCAACTCGGTGCCGTTCGACCCGCGCCCGCCCATGGTCACCTCCGGCGTCCGCATCGGCACGTCGGCGCTCGCGACCCGCGGCTTCGGCGAGGCCGAGTTCACCGAGGTGGCGGACGTCATCGCGGAGACCCTGAAGCCCGGCAGCGACCTCGCGAGCCTCCGCGCCCGCGTGCTCACGCTCACCGACGGCTTCCCGCTCTACGAGGGCCTCACCCAGTGACCGCGGTCGTGCTCGACGGCGTCGCGACCGCGTCGGCCGTCAAGTCGGAGCTGGCCGTGCGGATCCGCGCGCTCCGGGAGCAGGGGCTCGTCCCCGGCCTCGGCACGCTCCTCGTGGGCGACGACCCGGGATCCCGGTCGTACGTCGCGGGCAAGCACCGCGACTGCGCCGAGGTGGGCATCGAGTCCATCCGCGTCGACCTCCCGGCCGACGCGAGCGAGGCCGACGTGCGCCTGGCCATCGAGCGCCTGAACTCGGACCCGGCCGTCACCGGCTACATCGTGCAGCTGCCGCTGCCCGCGGGCATCGACGAGAACGCGATGCTCGAGCTCATCGACCCGTCGAAGGACGCGGACGGCCTGCACCCGGCGAACCTCGGGCGCCTGGTGCTCGGCGTCCAGGGCGAGCTGACCTCGCCGCTGCCGTGCACGCCCGCCGGCATCGTCGAGATGCTCCAGCGGTACGACGTGCCCATCGCGGGCCAGCACGTGGTCGTCGTCGGCCGCGGCCTCACGGTCGGCCGCCCGCTCGGCCTGCTGCTCACGCGCAAGGGCCTCGACGCCACCGTGACGCTCACGCACTCTCGCACGCGCGACCTCGAGCAGGAGGTCCGCCGGGCGGACATCGTGGTCGCGGCCGTCGGCGTCGCGCACCTGATCCAGCCCGGGTGGGTGAAGCCGGGCGCCGCGGTGCTCGACGTCGGGATCACGCGCGTCGTGGATCCGGAGACCGGAAAGGCGCGCCTCACGGGCGACGTCGACCCGGCCGTCGCCGAGGTCGCCGGGCATCTGTCGCCGAACCCGCGCGGCGTGGGTCCCATGACGCGCGCGATGCTGCTCGTCAACGTGGTGCTGGCCGCCGAGCGCGACGCGCGCCTGGCCGCCGAGCTGCGCGGCTGACGGCGCTCGCCGCGATCGAGCGGCGGCGATGCAGGAGGGGACGGCCGGTCAGGCCGTCCCCTCCTCGCGTGCGGGGTCCGTCGACGCGGCCAGGAGCACGGCCGGCGTCGGGATCGTGCCCGCGTGCAGCCGTGCGTTCTCGACGTAGTGCGCGGCGTTCGCGCGGAGCCCGGCGACCTCCTCGTCGGTGAGCTCGCGCCGCACCTTCCCGGGCACGCCCGCGACCAGCGAGCGCGGCGGGATCACCTGCCCCTCGAGCACGACGGTGCCGCCCGCGAGCAGCGACTCCCGGCCGACGACCGCGCCGTTCATCACGGTGGCGGACATGCCGACGATGCAGTCGTCCTCGACGGTGCAGCCGTGCAGCACGGCGTTGTGGCCGACGCTCACGCCCGAGCCGACGGTGAGCGGGAAGCCCGCGTCGACATGGCAGCTCACGTTGTCCTGCAGGTTGGAGCCGGCGCCGATCACGATGTCCGCGGCCTCGGCGCGCAGCACGGCGTTGAACCAGACGCTGGATCCGGCGCCCAGCGTCACCCGCCCGACCACGCGCGCACCGGCGGCCACGAGGGCGTCGGGGGCGATGTCGGGAGCGGGCGACCCGGGGAGCGCGCGGACGGTGGCCTGGGGGTCGACGGTCATGCCGCCAGGGTAGGCCGCGGGCGCATGCGCGTGCCCCGCTCCATGGGTGCGAAGCCCACCGCGACGTAGGCGTCCCACGGCGCGCGGTAGTACGGCAGCGGGGAGGCGTTGATGAACACCTCGCGGCCGTCCAGCTCGGCGACGCGGCGGGAGACGTCGAGCGCGAGGATCCCCGCGAGCCCCCGCCGCCGGTGCTCGGGCACGATGCCGAGCGGCTCGAGCTCCGCCCATCCGGTGGTCGGGTCGAGCCAGGCGGTGCAGGTCCCGGCGAGCGAGCCGTCCGGCGCCTCGATCACGAGGTCGAGGTCGCGTCGGTAGACGGGTGCGAGGCGCATGGCGGCGTAGGCGTCGGCGTCGAACCGGCTCTCGGCGTCCGGGTCGATGCCGTCGCCGGATCCGTCGGTGAAGGGCAGGTGGACCGGCTTCCATGCGCGGCGGTGCGCGTCGACCTTCGCCCGCTCCTCGCCGTCCGCGACCGGGCGGATCCGGTACCCGGCGGGCGCCCGCGCGCCGGCGTCGCGGGCGGCATGGCGGAGCCCGGCGAGCGGGATCGCCTCGTCGACGAAGCCGCGGTCCGCGAGGATCCCGCGCAGCCGCTCCTGCCCGCGGTGGACGGCGACGCTCGCGGACGCGCCAGCGGCCGCGTCGAGGAGCCAGGCCGCCAGCAGATCGGTCGTCGCGTCGTCGCCGGGTCCGCACTCGACGCGCGCGTCGTCCGGCGAGGAGGCGGCCCAGCCGATCACCGCGCCGGCGTCGTCGCGGACCACGGCGATCCGCGCGGGCAGCTGCCCGGTGGCGGCCTCCCACGCGAAGCCACCGGGGTGGGTCGACGCGGGGAACCACGCGGGGAGCGCACGCGCGATGTCCCGCACGGCATCGCCCCGGTCGTCCGTGATCTCGGTCAGGCCGGGGGTCCGTCGCATGCGCCCGAGCCTAGGGGCGGCGCCGCGCGAGCGCCCCGCGCCCTACTGCTCCGCCTTCGCCCCGTCCGACGGCGTGACCGTGAAGACGGTCGGGCCGGTGTAGCCGTGCTCCGCGAAGGCGCCGTCGATGGCGACCTGCAGGCGCGAGAGGGAGTCGACGTCGATCAGCGCGATGGCCGATCCGCCGAAGCCACCGCCGGTCATGCGCGCGCCGATCGCGCCCTCGTTCTGCGCCACCTCGACCGCGAGGTCGAGCTCGGGGACGCTGATCTCGAAGTCGTCGCGCATGGAGCGGTGGCTCGCGTCGAGCAGCTCGCCGATGGCGCGCGGGCCCTCCTCGCGGAGCGCGCGCACGGTGTCGAGCACGCGCTGGTTCTCGGTGACGATGTGGCGCACGCGGCGGAACGTCTCGTCGTCGAGCACCTCGCGGGCGCGCACCAGGTCGTCCACGGAGAGGTCGCGGAGGGACGTGACGCCCATCAGGCGCGCCCCCGTCTCGCACGACTCGCGACGTGCGCGGTAGCCGCCGTCGGCGTGCGCGTGGGCCACGTGCGTGTCGATCACGGCGATGGTCAGGCCGGCGGCCTCGAGCCCGAGCGGGATGACCTCCGCGTCGAGCGAGCGGCAGTCGAGGAACACGCCCGCGTCCTGGCGGCCGAGGAGGCTCGCGGACTGGTCCATGATCCCGGTCGGCGCGCCCACGATCTCGTTCTCGGCGAGCTGCCCCACCGCGGCGAGGGTGGGCCGGTCGAGGCCCAGGCGCCAGATGTCGTCGAGCGCGAGGGCGACGGATCCCTCCAGCGCGGCCGACGAGGACAGGCCGGCGCCCACGGGCACGTCGCTGTCGATGAACACGTCGAAGCCGGGCACGGCGGCGAGGTCGGCCCCGCGCTGCCCGAGGGCCCACGCGACGCCGAGCGGGTAGGCCTGCCAGCCCTCGATGCGCTCGCCGGTGAGGTCGGCGAGGCGCGCCTCCACGACCTCCTCGGAGAAGGAGCTCGCCAGGCGGATCCGGTCGTCGTCGCGCGGCGCGAGCGCGATGACCGTGCGGCGGTCGATCGCGAACGGGAACACGAAGCCCTGGTTGTAGTCGGTGTGCTCGCCGATGAGGTTCACGCGCCCGGGCGCGGACCACACGCCGTGCGGCTCGGTGCCGAAGCGCTGGCGGAATCCCTCGCGCACGTCGTCTCGGATGTCGGTCATGCGTCCTCCACTGCCTTCCGGATCATCTCCGCCGCCTTCTCGGGCGGCACGTCGCCGATCCAGGCGCCCATGGCCGCCTCGGATCCGGCCAGGAACTTGAGCTTGTCGGCCGCGCGTCGCGGCGAGGTGATCTGCAGCATCAGGCGGATCTCGTCCCGGTGCGCGTCCACGGGCGCCTGGTGCCAGGCGGCGATGTACGGCGTGGGGGTGTCGTAGAGCCGGTCCATGCCCTGCAGCAGCTTCAGGTACATCGTGGCGAGCTCGTCGCGCTCGGCGTCGGTCGTCTCGGCGAGGTCGGGCACGTGCCGGTGGGGGAGCATGTGCACCTCCACGGGCCAGCGCGCCGCGAACGGCACGAACGCGGTGAAGTGCTCGCCGCGGAGCACGACGCGCTCGGACGCCTGCTCGGTCTCGAGGATCCGCTGGAACAGGCCCGGCCCGAAGCGCTCGATCGACTCGACGAGGCGGCGCGTGCGCGGCGTGACGTAGGGGTAGGAGTAGATCTGCCCGTGCGGGTGGTGGAGCGTGACGCCGATGGCCTCGCCGCGGTTCTCGAACGGGAACACCTGGCGGATGCCGGGCATCGCGGAGAGGGCGCGCGTGCGTTCGGCCCACGCCTCCACCACGGTGCGGGCGCGAGACGGCGTGAGGCCGCTGAACGAGCCGGTGTGCTCGGGGCTGAAGCAGACGACCTCGCAGCGGCCGACCGAGGTGCGGGTGCGCTCGACGCCGACGGAGGTGAGGTCGTCGTCGTCGACGGGTGCGTCGACGCCCGCGGTGTCCGCGAGCGCCGGGCCGAAGGACGGCGACTTGTTCTCGAAGACCGCGACGTCGTACATGCTCGGGATCTCGGACGGGTTGGTCGCGCTCGCCGGGGCGAGGGGATCCAGCTCCGCCGGCGGCAGGTGCGCGCGGTTCTGGCGCGCGGCCGCGATCGACACCCACTCGCCCGTGAGCACGTCCTGCCGCATCGTCGCGGTGGGCGGGCGGGGCGCGGCGGGGCGGGCGTCGACGGCGCGCTCGGGCGGCAGGGTCGTGTCGGCGTCGTCGAAGTAGACGAGCTCGCGGCCGTCGGAGAGCAGCGTGCGGCGCTGCGTGATCCCGGACGGCGACGTCGTGACGGTCTGGTCGGCATGCATGATCCCCCGATCCTACGGGCTCGCGCGGCCGGGATCTGCGCTCGCGAAAGGCCGGCTTGCGTTCCGGCAACCCGGTGGTGGAGGCTCGCGGCATGGCCGACGACACCGCATCCGTCCCCGCGGGGACCCGCCGCTCCCGGATCCTCGCGGCGCTCGCCGACCGCGGCTTCGCGACCGTCGCCGAGCTGGCGGCCGACGCCGGCGTCTCCGCGGTCACGATCCGCGCCGACCTCGACGCGCTCGCCGACTCCGCCGCCGTGCAGCGCGTGCACGGCGGCGCGGTCCTCCGCTCGGGCCTCGGCGCCCGCGAGCAGAGCCTCGAGGTCACGTTGGAGTCCGCCGCCGACGCCAAGCGCGCCATCGGCCGGGCCGCCGCCGACCTCGTCGAGAGCGGGCAGAGCGTCCTGCTCGACGTCGGCAGCACGACGCTCCAGGTGGCCCGGGCGCTCGTCGCGCGGGAGGACCTCGTCGACGTCACGGTGATCACGAACGGGCTCACCCTCGCGCTGGAGCTCGAGCGCGCCATGCCGCGCTTCACCGTCGTCGTCACGGGCGGCACGCTCCGGGCGCTGCAGCACAGCCTCGTGGATCCGCTCGCCTCGGTCGTGCTCGACCGCCTGCACCCCGACGTCGCGTTCATCGGCTGCAACGGCATCGACGTCGACCGCGGCGTGACGAACGTCAACCTGCCCGAGGCGGAGGTGAAGCGGCGGATGGTCGACGCGAGCGCCCGCACGGTGGTCGTCGCGGACGGCGCGAAGCTCGGCCGCACGCACCTGGGGTCGGTCGCGCCGCTCGACCTCGTCGACACGCTCCTCACCGACGACGGCGCGGACCCGCAGGAGCTCGCCCGTCTCCGCGACGCGGGCCTCCGGATCGTCCAGGCCGGCCGGTCGCCCGGGGCCGGACGGCCGTAACGTGGATCCCATGAGACCCGTCACCGGAGACCAGCACCACCTCGTCCACGCCGGCCCGTCCGGTGAGCTGCGCGCCACCGTCGTGCAGCTCGCGGCCGCCATCCGCGGCCTGACCCTCGACGGCGTCGACCTCGTCGAGCCGTACGGCGAGGACCTCGTGGCGCCCATGGGCGCCGGCATGGTGCTCGTGCCCTGGCCGAACCGCATCCGCGGCGCCCGCTACGAGCTCGACGGGAAGGCGCAGTCGCTCGACGTCTCCGAGCCCTCGCTCGGCAACGCCTCGCACGGGCTCCTCCGCAACACCGGCTACGCCGCGTCCGACCGGGCCGACGACCGCGTGACCCTCTCGGCGACCGTCTTCCCTCAGCACGGCTACCCATTCCTGCTCGACACCTCCGTCACGTACCGGCTCGCCGACGACGGCCTCGTCGTCACGCACCGGATCCGCAACGACTCGGAGGCCCCTGCTCCCGTCGCGGTCGGGGCGCACCCCTACCTCGCGATCGGCGGCGTGCCGTCGTCCGAGCTCACGCTCACCGTCCGCGCCGACACGTGGTCCGAGGTCGACGACGCGCTGATCCCCGTCGCCGACCACCCCGTCGACGGCGCCGACGAGGACCTCCGCCGGGGCCGCGTCGTCGGCGAGCTCGACCTGAACACGGGCTACGGCGACGTGCACGTGGTCGACGGCACCAGCCGCCACGGCCTCACGGCGCCCGACGGCCGCGGCGTCGAGCTGTGGGCTGACGCGTCCTTCCGCTTCCTGCAGGTCTACACGCCGCGCGAGTTCCCGACGCACGGACGCCAGGCCGTCGCCATCGAGCCGATGACGGCGCCCGCGGACGCCTTCAACTCCGGCGTCGGCGTGCGGCGCCTCGAGCCCGGCGAGGAGTGGACGCTCAGCTGGGGGATCCGCGCGACCGGCTTCTAGCCCTCGTCCTCCTGCGCCCACTGCAGCGCCACGCGCCGCGTGTACTGCTCCAGCGCGATCCGGTTCTCCTCGGGCTCGCGCAGCCCGTCGATGTAGGCGAGCAGCCGTCCCACGACCCCGGACAGGTACTGCACGCCCCGGTCGTCGTGCTCCTCGAGCGCGGTCCTCAGCAGGTCGTACCGCTCGCTCGTCTCCTCGGCGGTCAGCATCGCGATCACGAGTTCGTCGGCCTGCATGCTCATGCGCTCCAGCATCGCACCGCCTCGCGGCACGGGGACGGGTCGGCCGCGCAGCACGGTCCGGGCGGGCCGCATCGGAGCCCTCGCCGGCACCGGCGGCACGCCACCCCCGAACTGGGCGTTACGCTCCGGCGCGCGGGGGCCCACCCTGGCCCTACCCAGCGTGGTGGGCCGGAGCTCGGGGGAGCGCATCCGGCACGACGCAGCTGAACCCGACAGCACGGTCACCCGGAAGGCCCCCTTGTCCCTCGCGCGCGCCCGATCCACCTCGTCCACCGTCACCCCGCCCCCTGCAGCTCCTTCCGCAGCCGCGCCCGTGGTCGCCCCCACCGGGGACGCGTCCGCGCCACCACGGCGCGGATCCGCCGCGCTCGGTCGGCGGTCCGTGCTCCTCGCCGCCATGGGTGCGACCGCGGGGGTCGCCGCCGTGGCCGCCCCCGTCGTGGCGCCGCCCGCGTCGGCCGCCGTCGTCGGCGACCAGACGCGCGTCTACTATCCGGAGCAGTTCGGCTTCGTGCCGTCGGCCGCCGACCACACGAAGGCCATGAACGCGTTCTTCGCGGCCCTGCAGAAGACCGGCGGCCGGGGGATCCTGCCGCCCGGCGAGATCCGCGTCACCTCCACCGGCATCGACTACTCGAGCGCCATCTGGCCCAAGCAGCCCCTCTCCGGGGCGCCGTACGGGTACCCGGCCATCTCCATCGAGGGCTACGGGCGGCGCGTCACGACCATCCGGCAGATCGCGGGATCCACCGGCGACGTCTTCAAGGTGCAGGGCAAGATCGGCGCCGACTCCGGCCCCGCCGCGAACAACAAGGCCACGGTCACGCTCAGCGGCTTCAGCATCACCGGCACGCGCACGGGCCGCCACGGGCTGTACCTGCGCTCGCTGCTGCACTGCCGGATCACCGACATCGAGCTGAACGCCACGGGCGGCGCGGGCGTCTACTTCGCGCGCACGAACTTCACCGCGGCGAACGACGAGTACTCGTACGCCAACGTGATCGAGGGCCTCCGCGTCATCGCGGCCGGCACCTGGGGCGTCGACTGCGACGGCGTCAACGCCATCGACATCGTCATGCGCGACACCGAGATCGTGAACTGCGTGGCGGGCGGGATCCGCATCGCCCCCACCAACGCGCGCTTCGAGAACACGCGCGTCATCGGCTGCGGGGCCGGCAACAAGGCGGCGCGCGGCTTCCTCGCGATCCCCACCAGCAACGCGTCGTCCATGGTCTCCGAGCTCGGGATCAACGGCATGCGCCTCGAGGGCAACTCGGGCGCGGGCGGGTACCAGATGGAGATCGGCGCGGGCGTCGGGGCCACCGTCGTCGGCTACAACATCGTGACGGGCGGCGACCTCGGCGCCCACGGCATCGGCGTCGGCCTGGTCGACCAGGGCACGCGGTTCGCGCAGGACACGCTCGTCGGCCGCGGCACCATGTTCATGACGCCGACGAAGTACCCGTCGCAGCGGGTCGTGGTGGTGGGCAAGTACGCCCGTGACACCCGCGTCGAGCGCCCGTCCCTCCCCAACAACCCCGACACCCCCTTCGCGTCCGTGGTCACCGACGGCGGCGTGCGCAGCATCGACGGCTTCGGCCGGCCGCTGACCGCGGTGGCGACGCCGACGCCGACCCCCACGCCGACTCCCACGCCGACTCCGACGCCGGCGCCGACCCCGGCTCCCGCGCTGACCCCCGCTCCCGCCGCGACGGCCTGATCACCCGGCGTCCGGCGCCCCGCAGGCGGCGCCGAGCGCAGGGGACACCGTCCGTCCACGGGCACGCGGCGCAGACGTCCTCCGGTGCCGACCGGCGGCGCGATGCGGCTGCCCCATGGACGGCGCAGCGCGGAAGTGGGCCCCGTCGGGCTCGAACCGACGACCCAGGGATTAAAAGTCCCTTGCTCTACCAACTGAGCTAGAGGCCCGCGTCCCCGATGCTACGGGACGGCGGATGCGCCATCAGAGCCGGTCGACGTCGCGCGAGGAGCCGCGGCGCACGACGGCGCCCGCGACGAGCGTCACCACCACGAGGAAGATCCCGACGCCGACGAGCCACGCCAGCGCCTTCACGACGAAGCCGACGACGACCAGGACGAGCCAGAGGGCCACCAGGCCGAGGACGAAGCGCATGGATCCAGCCTACGGCCGCCGACCGGACGCGAGCCCGACGACGGGCGCCCCACCCGGCGTACGCTTGCCGGGATGTCCGGCGAATACCACAAGCCCACCAAGTTCTCCGGGTCCAAGTTCGAGAGCATGCTCGGCGGCGAGGACCCCGCCACGATCAGCCGCGTGGCCCACGAGACCGCGTCGGCCCTGCTGGCGCGCGTGCGCGCCGATCCCGACCCCGCCGTCGTCGAGCGCCTCATCGCGTACACCGACGAGCACGGCATCGACGCGGTCGCCGAGCTCTGGTCCCGCGCGAGCCCGAGGAGCCTGCCGGGGGCGCTCTGGCGGCTGTACCTGATGCGCGCCCTCATCCGCCAGGATCCCGACGGCATCAGCCTGCTCTACCAGCGCGGCACCGAGGTGGCCACGACCATCGACCAGGTCGTCGCCGGCGCCACCGCGCCGACGGGGCCGGCGGAGATCATGGACCTCGCCGACAGCATCCTCCGCGGCCTCTTCACGGGCGACTTCGCCGTCGCCCTCGACCGCGCGGGCGCCTTCAGTCGCCTGGCCGCGCTCGGCGCCACGAGCGTCGCGGACGACCTCGACGCGACGGCCTCGCCCGAGCGCGCCGGCGACCTCACCACCCGCGCCCTCCGCCTCTCGCAGATGGCGGTCGACCTCGCGCAGTGCGCCCGGCTCTGGCGGAGCGACCGGCTCGACTGATCCCGGCCGCGGCCACGACTCGGCCCCGGCGCGCGCCGCGGATCCGCACCGTTCGCTGTGAGCGCGATCCCGGGGACGACAGTCCGCGCCGACTCGGTTACAGTAGACGAGGTCGGGCCGCAGTAACCCCGGGCTCCAATATTCGCCGCTCCGAGCGGCCTCGCGCCGAGAGGCGTTCTGCGGCCCGGCTTCCCTCTTCCCCCTCCTCGCCGGAGGGTCGGCCCCCACGTGAGCGGCCGCCACGACCGGCGGGCCGTCGCGTCCTCATCCGCGGCCCCTGTGACCAATCCGCGCCGCCATCCGCGCCGAAGAGTCATCGTGAGGCGGTCACCCGCCTCGCACCCGTCACCCGCGAGGGTGCGACCCGCATCGGTCGGATCCTGTCGCGTGGCAGGCCGCCCGGCCATCCCAGATGTCCCGCATGCGGGGCCCGGCCGATGCGGGGCGACGCACCGCGCGGCCGACGTCCATCACCCGAACCACGACCGGAAGCACCAGATGACCTCCCCGCTGCACGACCCCAGCTCGCCGGGCCCCGCCCTGCCTGCATGCGGAACGCACGTGCGTCTGGGATGCTGGGGTTCGTGCCTTCATCGATCGAGCGTCCCGACCTGCCAGGGCCGGCGGACCCCGAGTCGAAGGAGGCCCTCCTCGGCCGCGTCGCCCAGGGCGACAGGCGCGCCTTCTCGGAGCTCTACGACCAGCTCGCCCCCCGCGTCCTCGGCCTCGTCCGACGTCTGCTCGTCGACCACGCGCAGTCGGAGGAGGTCACGCAGGAGATCTTCCTCGAGATCTGGCAGTCCGCTTCCCGCTTCGACCCCGCGAAGGGCGCAGCGACCACGTGGGTCCTCACCATGGCCCACCGCCGCGCGGTCGACCGCGTGCGCGCCTCCCAGTCGAGCCGTGACCGCGATGTCCGCATCGGCATCCGCGACCACGAGAACGGCTACGACCAGGTCTCCGAGACCGTCGAGATCAGCATCGAGCACGAGAGGGTGAAGAAGGCGATGACGAAGCTCACCGAGATCCAGCGCCAAGCCGTCTCCCTCGCGTACTACGGCGGCTACAGCCACAGCGAGGTCGCCTCCATGCTCGACGTGCCCATCGGCACCGTGAAGACGCGCCTGCGCGACGGCATGATCCGCCTGCGCGACGAGATGGGGGTCGCATCATGACCGCCGACGACGAACTGCGCACCCTCACCGCGGCCTACGCGCTCGGCGCCGTGGACGCGGACGAGGCGGCCGAGTTCGAGGCCCTCCTCGAGCGCGACCCGGCTCTCCGCGCCGAGGTCGAGGAGCTGCGGTCCACCGCGGCCGACCTCGCCTGGACCACCGAGCCGGTGACCCCGTCGCCGCGCCTCAAGTCCGACCTCATGGCCATGCTCGATGCCACGCCGCAGCTCCCGCCCCTCCACGTCCCCACCGCCGTCCCGGACGAGGAGCGTCAGCCCGCGCCCGTAACCGAGCTGCGCCCGGCCGCGCGGCCCGTCGCAGCGCCGTCGGCGCCCCAATCGAGCGCACCGCGTGAGCGCCTCGGATCCGCGTCCGCCCGCGCCTCCGAGCGCTGGTTCCGCAAGCCGGGCGCCCTGATCGGCGTGGCCGCGGCCGCCGTCGTGCTCGTCGTGGGCGGCGTGGTCGTCGGAACGAACGTGGGTGGCCCCGGCAGCTCGCAGGCGCCCGTCGCCTCGGCGTACGAGCGGGTCACGACCGCGTCCGACGTGGTCATCGACAAGCGCGACGTCGTCGGCGGCGGCACCGCCACCGTCTACTTCTCGGCATCCGAGGCCAAGACGGCGGTCGTGCTCAACGACGCGTCACCGCTGCCCGAGGGCCGCGTCCTGCAGCTCTGGTACGTCGGCCAGTCCGGCCCCGTCTCCGCCGGCGTCATGCCGTCCGAGGGCGGGGCGGGTCACGCCGTCCTCGAGGGCGCGTACACGCCCGGCGACACCGTGGCCATCACGGTCGAGCCCGCGGGCGGATCCGAGCAGCCCACCACCGAGCCCATCGTGGCGGTCACCAGCACCTGATCGGCCGCACGGCCCGCATGCGACGACGGCCCCGCATCCTCCAGAGGATGCGGGGCCGTCGGTCTCGGTGCGGGGATCAGCCGAAGCGGCCGCTGACGTAGTCCTCGGTGGCCTGCACGCTGGGCTTGGAGAACATCGTGGTGGTGTCGTCGTACTCGATGAGCTTGCCCGGCTTCCCGGTGCCCGCGATGTTGAAGAACGCGGTGCGGTCCGAGACGCGGCTGGCCTGCTGCATGTTGTGGGTCACGATGACGATCGTGTACTGCGCCTTGAGCTCCTCGATGAGGTCCTCGATGGCGAGCGTGGAGATCGGGTCGAGCGCGGAGCACGGCTCGTCCATCAGGACCACGTCGGGCTGCACGGCGATGGCGCGGGCGATGCAGAGGCGCTGCTGCTGGCCGCCGGAGAGGCCCGAGCCCGGCAGCGCCAGGCGGTCCTTCACCTCGTTCCAGAGGTTGGCGCCCATGAGGGACTGCTCGACGAGCGCGTCCGCGTCGCCCTTGGAGATCTTGCGGTTGTTCAGCTTCACGCCCGCGAGCACGTTGTCGCGGATCGACATCGTGGGGAACGGGTTCGGCCGCTGGAAGACCATGCCGACCTGACGGCGCACGAGCACCGGGTCGACGCCCGGGCCGTAGAGGTCGTTGCCGTCGACGAGGACCTCGCCCTCCACGTACGCGCCGGGGATGACCTCGTGCATGCGGTTGAGCGTGCGGAGGAAGGTCGACTTGCCGCAGCCGGACGGGCCGATGAAGGCGGTGACGGTGCGGGGCTCGATCCGCAGGTTGACGTCCTCGACCGCCTTGAACTTGCCGTAGTAGACGTTCAGGTCGTTGACTTCGATGCTCTTGGACAAGGGTTTCCTAACCGTTCGGGTTCGTGGGCCGGGGGAGCGGGGGCTAGCGGCCGAGCTTGGGGGCGAAGAGGCGCGCGATGAGGCGCGCGATGACGTTGAGCGCCATGACGATGAGGATGAGCACGAGCGCACCCGTCCACGCCCGGTCGACGTAGGCCGCGGCATCCGCGCCCTGGTCGGCGTACTGGCGGAAGACGAAGACCGGCAGGGTCATCATCTGGTCCTTGAAGGGGTTGTAGTTCATCCCCTGCGTGAAGCCGGCCACGATGAGCAGCGGCGCGGTCTCGCCGATGACGCGGGCGATCGCGAGCATGACGCCCGTGACGATGCCGGCGAGCGACGTGGGCAGCACGATCTTCACGATCGTGAGCCACTTCGGCA
This sequence comes from Clavibacter rahimiani, assembly GCF_052654495.1. Taxonomy (NCBI): domain Bacteria; kingdom Bacillati; phylum Actinomycetota; class Actinomycetes; order Micrococcales; family Microbacteriaceae; genus Clavibacter; species Clavibacter rahimiani. The sequence goes on along the minus strand of NZ_CP199790.1, from coordinate 2,731,354 downwards.
CGCCCAGCGCGTAGGAGGCCTCGCGGAGCTCGTTCGGCACCAGCCTCAGCATCTCCTCGGCGCTGCGGACGACCACGGGGATCATCAGCACCGCGAGCGCGAGCGCGCCGCCGAAGCCCATGCGGACACCCGGGCCGAGGAACAGCACGAGCAGCGCGTAGGCGAAGAGGCCGGCGACGATGGAGGGGATGCCCGTCATCACGTCGACGAAGAAGGTGATGGCGCGGGCGAGGCGGCCGCGGCCGTACTCGACCAGGTAGATGGCCGACATGAGGCCGACGGGGATGGAGATGACCGCGGCGATGGCCGTGATGATCAGCGTGCCCATGATCGCGTGGAGCCCGCCGCCGCCCGCGCCCACCACGTTGCGGAGGCTCGAGTTGAAGAACAGCGGGTCGAAGCGCGCGGCGCCGTTCGTGACGGCGGTGAGGACGAGCGAGACGAGCGGGATGAGGGCCAGCACGAACGCGACCGTCACGAGGATCGTGATGACGCGGTCCTTCGCCTTCCGCTCGCCCTCCACGGCGAGCGAGATGCAGAACAGGGCGACCCCGAACAGGAGCGTGCCGAAGACGGCGGTGCCCACGAGGTTGAACTCCTCCGCGGCGCCCGAGAGCACGAGCACCAGGAAGATGACGGCCATCACGAGCCACGACGCGAGGAAGATCGCGGGGGCCGTGAAGCGGTGCAGCTTGCCGGCGGTGAGGGAGTTGGGCAGCGTGCTCGCGACGGGCCGCGTGCGGGAGGGGGCTGTCGTCGCCATTAGTTCGCTCCGGAGAAGGCCTTGCGGCGGCTGATGATGTAGCGGGCCAGCATGTTCACGGCCAGCGTGATGATGAAGAGCATGAGGCCCGAGGCGATCAGCTCGTTGATCTTGAGGCCGTACGCCTCGGGGAAGCTCAGCGCGATGTTCGCGGCCACCGTGTTCGAGTTCGTCGACTGGAACCAGGCGAAGTTCACGACCGCGGCGGGGGAGAGGACGATCGCGACCGCCATCGTCTCGCCGAGCGCACGGCCGAGGCCGAGCATCGAGGCCGAGATGATGCCGGGGCGACCGAAGGGCAGCACGGCCGTCTGGATCATCTCCCAGCGCGTGGCGCCGAGTGCGAGCGCCGCCTCCTCGTGCAGCTTCGGGGTCTGGAGGAAGACCTCGCGGCACAGCGCGGTGACGATCGGCAGGATCATGACGGCGAGGACGACCGCGACCGTGAAGATCGTGCGGCCGGTGCCCGAGACGGGGCCGGCGAAGAGCGGGAACCAGCCGAACGTGTCCGTGAGGAACGCGTAGAAGGGCTGGAGGAAGCGGGCGAGGACCGTGATGCCCCAGAGGCCGAAGACCACGGAGGGCACGGCGGCCAGGAGGTCGATGATGTAGCCGAGGCCCTGGGCGAGCCGGCGGGGCGCGTAGTGCGAGATGAAGAGCGCGATGCCGACGGCGACCGGGACGGCCATGACCATGGCGAGCGCGGCGGCGTACACGGTGCCGAACATCAGCGGCCCGACGAAGCCCCAGAAGCCGCCGCCGCCGGAGACCTCGGCGGGCGGTGCGGTGAGGGCCGGGATGCTCTGCACGATGAGGAAGAGCGCGACGGCCGCGAGGATCACGAGGATCAGCATGCCGGAGCCGGAGGACAGGCCGGAGAAGACGCGGTCGGCCAGGCGGGCCTTGGCCTTCACGTCCTGGGAGCTGCGGGGAGCGACGGCCGCGTCGCGCGGCCGGTCGGACTCGGGAGCCTCGGGAGGCTGCGGGGCGGCGGTCGTCATGGGTCGGGATCCCTACGTCGAGATGGTGGAGCTGGGAGCGGCGGGCCGCCCGTGGGAGCGCCCCCTGACCCGCGCGGACGCGGATCAGGGGGCGGACAGCGGGTGCTACTTGATGGACTCGACCGCGGTCTTGACCTGCGCGGCGACCGTCTCGGAGAGCGGCGCGGCGCCGGCCTCGTCCGCGGCGACCTGCTGGCCCTCGGTGCTGGTCACGTAGCCGAGGTAGGCCTTGACGAGCTCGCCGACGGCGGGGTCCTTGTACTCCTGGCAGGCGATGAGGTAGCTCACCAGGACGATCGGATAGACGCCGGCCTCGGTGGTGGAGTAGTCGAGGTCGAAGACCACGTCGTTCTCCTCGCGGCCCTCGGCCTCGGGGGACGCCTCGACGACGGCCGCTGCGGCCTCCGGCGAGAAGCCGACGAACTCGTCGCCGACCTTGATCTTGGCGGTGCCCAGCTCGCCGGCACGCGACGCGTCGGCGTAGCCGATGACGTTGGTGCCGCCGGTGACGGCGTCGACGACGCCCGAGGTGCCCTGGGCAGCCTCGCCGCCCTCGTAGGGCCACACGCCGTCGGGCTCCGCGTCCCACACGTCCGCCGCGGTGGCGTTGAGGTAGGTCGCGAAGTTCTCGGTGGTGCCCGAGTCGTCCGAGCGGTGCACGGCGGTGATCGCGGCGTCGGGCATCGTGGCGTCGGGGTTGAGCGCGGCGATGGCCGGGTCGTTCCACTTCGTGATGGTGCCCTTGAAGATGCCCGCGGCGGTGGCCGGGTCGAGGTTCAGCTCGTCGACGCCGTCGATCTGGAAGATCATGGCGATCGGGGAGATGTAGGCGGGGACGTCGATCGGCTTGGTGCCGTCGGCGCACTGGCCGAAGGTGCCCTCGAGCTCGTCGGTCTTCAGCGCGCGGTCGGAGCCGGCGAAGTTGGCGTTCTGGCCGCCGGCCATGAAGGCCTCGCGACCGGCGCCGGAGCCGTCGGGGGAGTAGTTGAGCGTGACGCCGGAGTTGGCCGTCTGGAACGCGGCGATCCAGGCCTCCTGGGCCGAGCCCTGCGAGGAGGCGCCGATGCCGTTGAGCGTGCCCTCAAGCGTGGAGGCGGACGGGGCGCCGGCGCCACCCTCGGCGGGGGCCTCGTTGGCCGCGCAGGAGGAGAGGGCGAGGGCGGTGACGGCGGCGAGCGCTGCTGCGCTGCCGAGACGCGAGATCTTCACGTGATGGAGCCTTCCGGGTATTTCGTGCTGTGAGGGGGCCGGTGCGAGCCCCTCGGAGACGCTATGTCGGGCTCTTGTCCGGATCGGCCGATATCGGTGAACGGAAGGTGAACAGACCGCGCGGATCGGCACGGGCTCAGCCGGACGGGCGGACAGTTGTCGGTCGGGCTGCGCTCAGTCGCCGGATCGGCGCACCTCGGCGGTCAGGCGGACGGGCCGTAGCTCTCCACCGCGAGGATCCCAGCCTCCGGGTCGGACGCCGACAGGTGCACCACCGAGAACTCGGCGGGCGACAGCATCCCCGCGCGCGGCATCCGGCTCGCACGCGGCGTCTCCGTGGCGAGCGCGATCTCGTGCAGGATCTCGGGCAGCACGGGGCTGTGGCTGCACAGCACGGCGCTCCGCGCCTTGCGCACGCGCTTCGCGACGGTCTCCCGCACGGATCCGCCGTCCGTCTCGTAGGCGTCCTGGCTGATGCCCGCGTCCTCCTTCACCCGGCGGCCGAGCGCCTCGGCGAGGGGCGCGACCGTCTGCAGGCAGCGCTCCGCGGTGCTGCTCGTGATGACGCGCGGCCCGAACGCGGCGAGGGTCGGGACGATGGACCGCGCCTCGCCCTGGCCGCGCGCGCTGAGCGGTCGGGACGCGTCCGGCCCGTCCCACTCGTAGGGCTGCACGGCGTGGCCGTGCCGCAGCGCGATGAGCGCGAACGAGCGGTGCGACCCGGTCTCCACGAGGCCCGCGAACAGGTCGAGGATGTCGATCTCGCCCGGGTAGTCGAGGCGCTTGCGGGCGTTGGGGATCGACACCCACTCGATGCTCTCGACCTCGTGGCCCGGCTCGAAGCGGCCGGCCTCGACGGCGGCCTCCGTGGCCTCGGCGGCCCAGTAGCTCACCGACTTGCGGCGACCGCCCGAGATGCCGTACTCGATGGCGCCGAGCGGCACGCCGAGCGCGATCCGGAGGCCCGTCTCCTCGTGCACCTCGCGGACGGCGGTCTGCGGCAGCGTCTCGCCGGGATCGACCTTGCCCTTGGGCAGCGACGTGTCACGGCGGCGGGTGCGGTGGATGATGAGCACCCGGATCCGCCCCTCGACGACGCGCCAGACGACGGCGCCGGCGGCGAGGACGGTGGGGGCGGTTCTCACGCCTCCCACGCTAGCCGGGTCGGCGGCGGCGGGCCGACCGCCCGGCGCGGCCCCGCTCAGCGGAGCGGTGCTCAGCGGAGCACGCGACGCTTGCGCTTGGCCACGATGCCCATGACCGCGGTCTGCAGGTCCTCCAGCGTCGTGCCGTCCTCGGCCTTGTTGCGCCGGGTCCACTCACCGGCGGAGTCGAGCACCCACGCCGACGTCGTGTCGGCCATGGCGCGGTCGAAGAGGTCCTCGATCTCCTGCAGGTGCGCGGGGTCGACGAGCCGGACGAGCGCCTCGACGCGGCGGTCGAGGTTGCGGTGCATCATGTCGGCGCTGCCGATGTACGTGGCCTGGTCGCCGCCGTTGACGAAGGAGAACACGCGCGAGTGCTCGAGGTACCGGCCGAGGATCGACCGCACCTCGATGTTCTCGCTGAGGCCCGGCTGGCCCGGGGTGAGCGAGCAGATGCCGCGCACCCAGACCTGCACGGGCACGCCCGCGTTGCTGGCCCGGTAGAGCGCGTCGATGATCTTCTCGTCGACGATGGAGTTGACCTTGATCCGGATGCCGCTGGGCTTCCCGTCGAGGGCGTTCTGCGTCTCCACGGCGATGCGCTTGAGCAGGCCCTTCCGCAGGTGCAGCGGCGCGACGAGCAGGCGCTTGAACTTCTTCTCGATGCCGTAGCCCGACAGCTCGTTGAACAGGCGCGTGAGGTCCTTGCCCACGACGTCGTCCGCGGTGAGCAGCCCGAGGTCCTCGTAGATGCGGCTCGTCTTGGGGTTGTAGTTGCCCGTCCCGATGTGGCTGTAGTGCCGGAGCACCCCGCCCTTCTCCTGGCGGATCACGAGCGCGAGCTTGCAGTGCGTCTTGAGCCCGGCGACGCCGTAGACCACGTGCACGCCGGCCTTCTCGAGCTTGCGCGCCCAGGTGATGTTGGCCTGCTCGTCGAAGCGCGCCTTGATCTCCACCAGCGCGAGGACCTGCTTGCCCGCCTCGGCCGCGTCGATGAGCGCCTCGACGATGGGGCTGTCGCCGCTCGTGCGGTAGAGCGTCTGCTTGATGGCGAGGACGTGCGGATCCGCCGCGGCCTGCTCGAGGAACGCCTGCACGCTCGTGGTGAAGGACTCGTAGGGGTGGTGGAGCAGGATGTCCTGCTGCGCGATGGACCGGAAGATGTCGGCGCGCGAGTTGTCCTCGCCGGGCTTCAGCGCGACCGCCGTCGTGGGCACGTTGTTCGGGTAGTGCAACGCCGGCCGGTCGAGCTTGGCGAGGTCGAACAGGCCGCCCAGGTCGAGCGGGGAGGGGAGCGTGAACACCTCCTGCTCGGTGATGTCGAGCTCGCGCATGAGCAGGTCGAGCGTGACCGCGTCCATGTCGTCCGAGATCTCGAGGCGGATGGGCGGGCCGAACCGGCGTCGCAGCAGCTCCTTCTCGAGGGCCTGGATGAGGTTCTCGGTCTCGTCCTCCTCGATCTGCACGTCCTCGTTGCGCGTGACGCGGAAGACGTGGTGCTCGACGATCTCCATGCCGGGGAACAGCGTCTGGAGCTGGTTCGCGATGAGGTCCTCGAGGGCGATGAAGTCGATGGGACCCGAGCGGGTGTCCGGCGAGAGCGGCATGAAGCGCGGCAGCATCTGCGGCACCTTGATGCGGGCGAACTCCTGGCGGTTGGTCTTGGGGTTGCGGATGCGCACCGAGAGGTTGAGCGACAGGCCCGAGATGTAGGGGAACGGGTGCGCGGGGTCGACCGCGAGCGGCATGAGCACGGGGAAGACCTGCTCGGAGAACAGCTCGTGCAGGCGGTCCTGCTGCGCCTCGTCGAGGGAGTCCCAGCGGACGATGCGGATGCCATGCTCCTCGAGCGCCGGGCGGACGCTGTCGTTGAAGGCCGCCGCGTGGCGGACCTGGAGCCGGTAGGCGGTCTCGTTGATGGCGGAGAGCACCTCGGAGGGCGTCCGGCCGATGTTAGTGGGGACCGCGAGGCCCGTCGCGATGCGGCGCTTGAGGCCGGCGACGCGGACCATGAAGAACTCGTCGAGGTTGCTCGCGAAGATCGCGAGGAAGTTGGCGCGCTCGAGGACCGGCAGCTCCGGGTCCTCGGCGAGCTCCAGCACGCGGCGGTTGAAGGCCAGCCAGCTCAGCTCCCGGTCGAGGAAGCGCCCCTCGGGGAGGGTCCCGTCGTCCTCGAGGATCTCGTCCTCGTCGAAGTCGTCCAGGGATTCGGCGACCGCCTTGGCATCGCCGATGTACGTCTCGCTGTCCATCCGCCCATCATGGCATCGCGGTGCGCGGTCCGGCCTCCGGGAGGTGAACGCAGGGTGAACCGGACCGGGGGAGGCGTTGGGGAGGCGCGGGGATCAGGCGCGGCGGTACTGGACGTCGACCGCGGCGTCGACGAAGGCGGCCCGGCGGTAGAGCGCGAGGGCGGGCGCGTTGTCCGCCTCGACGTAGAGGTCGACCTCCTCGTGGCCCCGCTCGGCGAGCAGGTCGAGGCCGGCGGCGAGGAGGGCGGACCCGAGCCCGCGGGCCGCGCGGTCGGGGTCGACGCCCAGCACGTAGACCTCCGCCTGCCCGTCCTCGACCTTGAGCCAGTGGAAGCCGGCCAGCCGCCCGTCCGCGTCGCGGGCGAGGAGCAGCGCCGCGGGGTCGAACCAGGGCTCGGCGACGCGGTCGTCGAGGTCGGCGCGGGTCATGCGGCCCTGCTCGGGGTGGTGCGCGAACGCACGCGCGTTGAGCGCGACCCAGTCGTCGGCGTCGGCGGGGGAGAAGGACGAGAGCGCGAGGCCCTCCGGCATCGGCCGCTCCCCGAGGCCGGCGCGCGCCTCGGGGACCGACGCGCGCAGCTGCAGGAGCTCCCGGGCGCGGTCGAGCCCGGTGGCCGCGGCCAGCGCGCGGGCCGCCGGGTGGTCGCCGTGGGCCCAGACCGAGACGGGCGCGCCGTCGGCCTCCGCGAGGACGGCGTCGAGGAGCGCGCGGCCGATGCCGCGGCGGCGGTGGTCCGGATCCACGACGAGCTCGGCCTCGATCCCGGCCTCGCCGCGGGCGACGACCGCGGCGCCGGCCGGACGGCCGTCGGGGGCGTGCGCGACGAGCGCCGCGGGACCGCCGTCGGCGCCGAGCGCGAGGCGCGTCTGCTCGTTGAACGGGGCCGGGCCGTCCGCCCGGCGCGCGCGGTCGGCGAGCGCGAGGATCGCACGGGCGTCCTCGGGGGACGGCTCGACCCGGGTGACGCGACGCGCGTCAGGCTCCGGCGGGGGCGGGAACGCGCTCACTGTCCTCCTCGTACACGTTGAAGCGGTAGCCGACGTTGCGCACCGTGCCGATGAGCGACTCGAGGTCGCCGAGCTTCGCCCGCAGGCGCCGCACGTGCACGTCGACCGTGCGCGTGCCGCCGAAGTAGTCGTACCCCCACACCTCGCTGAGCAGCTGCTCGCGCGTGAAGACGCGGGAGGGGTGGCTGGCGAAGAAGCGCAGGAGCTCGAACTCCTTGAAGGTGAGGTCGAGCGGCTTGCCGTGCACCTTCGCGGAGTAGCTGGCCTCGTCGATGACGACGCCGGAGGCCTGGATCTTGCTGCCCGTGCGCTCCTGGGCCGCGCGGCCGATGACGAGCCGCACGCGCGCGTCCACCTCCGCGGGGCCGGCGGAGTCGAGGATCACGTCGGTCGCGCCCCAGTCGGCGCTGACCGCCGTGAGGCCGCCCTCCGTGAGCACGAGGATGAGGGGCGTGCCGCCGCCCGTGGTGGTGAGGATCTTGCAGAGCGACTTGGCGCTGGCGAGGTCCCGGCGCGCGTCGACGAGCACGAGGTCGGCCGCGGGGGCGTTGACCAGGCTCGCCGCATCCGCCTGGATGTGCCGGGTGCGGTGGCTGAGGAGCCCGAGTGCCGGGAGCACGTCGGTGTCCGCGGACGAGGTCAGGATCAACAGCTGGGCCACAGGGATCCTCCATGGATGAATTGACCCCATGATACGTGGGGCAGGATTGGCGGGTGACCTCCCCCCTGCGCAGCCTCCTGCCCGTCTGGCTGACCGCCGTCGTCGGCGCGGTCGTGGTCGCCGTCGCGGTGGGCCCCGATGACGCCCCGCGCTGGTTCCCCCTCGTGCTCGCCGCGTGCGTCATCGGGACCTTCGTGATCCAGCTGGCGCTGCCCCGCAAGACCGGCTTCGTCGACCGCGCGGTGGGCAGCGTGGTGGGGGCCGTGCTCGTGCTCGCGGCCGCCACGGCCGTCGTGATGCTGCTGCCCGTCGCGGGCTGACCCACCCGGTCGGACAGGCCCCGCCCGCCGGTCCGCCCCGGCCGCCCGTGGGGTAGATTGAGGCCATGTCGTCGCTGCTTGCTCTGGAACTCCTCTTCACCGGACTGCTGGTCCTGGCGAGCCTCTCCATCGGCTGGGTGTCGCTCGTCGTGGTGTACAACCTCTTCCGCGGCCAGCGCTGACCGCGCGCCGCATGATCGAGATCCCCACGGGCCTCCCCGCCGAGCTCGTCCCCCTGTCCTGGCTCCTCGGCGTCTGGGAGGGCACCGGCGTCGTCGAGTACGCCGTGGGCGACGACCTGGTCCGCCGCGAGTTCGGGCAGCGCATCAGCTTCAGCCACGACGGCCTCCCGCACCTCAACTACTCCTCCTACGCGTGGATCGAGGGCGACGACGGGCCCGTCCCGTTCGTCACCGAGACCGGCTACTGGCGCCTGCGCCGCCGCGTCACCGACGGCGACCCCGGACCGGCGATGCTGCCGCCCGCGGGGGAGCGCCCCTTCACGACGGCCGACGAGGTCGAGACGCTCCGGAACGCCGACGGCGGCTTCGACGTCGAGGTCGCGCTCGTCCACCCGGGCGGCGTGAGCGAGCTCTACGTCGGCCAGGTGAAGAGCGCGCGCATCGACCTCGCCACCGACGCGGTCATGCGCACCGAGGGCGCCAAGGAGTACACGGGCGCCACGCGCCTCTACGGCCTCGTGGAGCGCGACCTCCTGTGGGCGTGGGACATCGCGGCCCTCGGCCAGCCGCTGCGCACGCACGCCTCCGGGCGGGTGGCACATGTCGACTGATCCGGAAGCCGTCATCCGCTCCCCGTTCCTCGACCTGCCCGGCGCCGTCGCCGCGTACGGCGCGGACGCCGGCGTGCCCGCGCACCTCGGATCCCTCGTCGCCGAGCAGCGCGCGCTCGCCGCGGGCACGGCCGTCGTCGACCTCTCCCACCGCGCGGTGCTCTCGGTCGCGGGCGAGGACCGGCTCACCTGGCTCGACTCCATCACCAGCCAGTCGCTCCGCGGCCTCGCGCCGGGCGACTCCGCCGAGACCCTCTTCCTCGACCAGAACGGCCGCCTCGAGCACGCGGTCGGCGTGCTCGACGACGGCGTCACCACCTGGCTCCTGCTCGGCGCCGGCGACGCGGACGCCCTGCTCGCCTACCTGCAGCGCATGCGCTTCATGCTCCGGGTCGAGCCGGCCGACCGCACGGCCGAGCTCGCCGTGATCGGCACGCTGGGCGAGCCCGACCTCCCCGTCGCCGCGCCGGACGGCGTCCCGCTCGTGTGGCGCGACCCGTGGGCGCGCGTCGTGCCCGGCGGCCACCAGTACGCGTCCGCGTCGCCCCATCCCGCCGAGGGCTGGACCTGGAGCGAGCGCCTCGTGCCCCGGTCGGAGCTGCCCGCGCTCGCCGCGCGCGCCGCGGCCGGGGAGCTGCCCGTCGCGGGCGTCCTCGCAGCCGAGGCCCTGCGGATCGCCGCGTGGCGGCCGCGCTTCGCCACGGAGGTCGACGACCGCACCATCCCGCACGAGCTCGACTGGCTGCGCAGCGCCGTGCACCTCAGCAAGGGCTGCTACCGCGGCCAGGAGACGGTCGCCAAGGTGCACAACCTCGGCCGTCCCCCGCGCCGCCTCGTGCTGCTGCAGCTCGACGGCTCCGACGCGGTGCTGCCGGGTGCCGGATCCGAGGTGCGGCTCCCGGCCGACGCCGAGGGCGCGCTCGGCGAGGTCGTCGGATCGGTGACCTCCAGCGCGCTGCACCACGAGCTCGGCCCGGTCGCGCTCGCCGTGGTGCGGCGGAACGTCGACCCCGCCGCGCAGCTCGAGGTCGTCGCCGACGACGTGCGGGTGCAGGCGGCGCAGGACGTCATCGTGCCCACCGACGCGGGCCGATCCGCCGACGTCCCCCGCCTGCCCCGGCTCGGTGCGGTCCGCCGCTGAGCGCGGGCGGCAGCGGTCGGCCCGTGCCGCCCGCACCCTGAGGCACCGGGCGGACCCGCGGGCCGCGCTCCTGCGGCTCTGGGGATCCGCTCCCGCCGCGCTGCAGATCGCCGTCGCGGCCACGGGCGGCTGGGCCTTCGCGCACCACGTGCTGGGCCACGACACCCCGCTGCTCGCGACGACCGTCACCATCACGAGCCTCGGCTTCGTCCGCGACGCCCGGCCCGTGCGCGTGCTCGAGACGGCGATCGGCATGACCGTGGGCATCACGCTGAGCGAGGTGCTGCTGCTCGGGATCGGGCGGGGCGCGTGGCAGCTGTTCGTCATCATCCTCGCGACGCTGCTCGTGGCGCGGCTGCTGTCGTCGAACGCCGCGTTCGCGGTGGCCGCGGGCGTGCAGGCCGTGCTCGTGGCGCTCCTGCCCGCGCCGCCGGGCGGCGTCTTCGTGCGCAGCGTCGACGGGCTCGTGGGCGGTGCGGTGGCGCTGCTCGCGACGGCGCTCATCCCGCGGGATCCGCGCCGGCAGGCCCTCCGCGAGGCGCGCCGTGTCTTCTCCGAGTGCTCCTACGCGCTGACCTCGCTCGTCACGGCGCTGCGCCTCGGCGACACGACGGCGGCCGACCGCGCGCTCGACCGGCTGCGGCGCACGCAGCCGCTCATCGATGCGTGGAGCGCGGCCGCGGACTCCGCCCTGTCGATCGCGCGCATCTCCCCGTTCCTCCGCCGCCACCTCCCGGAGCTCCGCGACCAGCGGCGCGTGCTCGACGGCATGGACCTCGCGGTGCGGAACCTCCGGGTGATCTCCCGGCGCATCGACTTCCTCGTCGTCGACGGGGTCAGGCGGCCGGTCCTCGCCGAGCTGCTCGCCACCGTGTCGAACGGGGTGAACCTGCTCGGGCAGAGCCTGTCGGACCCGTCGGCCGCGCCGCTCGCGCAGCAGAACCTCGTGCTGGTGGCGGTGCGCCTGGATCCGCGCGAGCTCATCCCCGGCGCCCCCGTCGGCGAGGTGATGCTCGTCATGCTGCTGCGGCCCCTGCTCGTCGACCTCCAGGTCGCGGCAGGCGTCGACGAGACCGCGGCGCGCGCGGCGCTCCCCGCGGTCTAGGCCGGCGCCACCGCGGACCACGGCACGGTCAGCTCGCCGAGCCGCCACCGCGCGGGCCCGCCGAGGACGGGCACGCCCGCGTCGCGCATCCGCCGCACGGCCCCCAGCCACTGCTGGCGCGGGCCGTAGACGCCGAGCGGGGCGCTGAGGATCCAGCTCCGGTCCAGGAGCGCGAGCACCTCGTGCACGCGCTCGCCCGGGACGTTGCGGTGGATGAGCGCCTTCGGCAGCCGCTCCGCCACGATCGACGGCAGCTCGAGACCGGCCAGCCGCAGCGAGATCGTCAGGCTCCGGGGCCCGTCGGCGCGGACGTCGACCCAGCTCGCGACGCGGCCGATCTCGTCGCACGTGCCCTCCACCACGGATCCGCCCGGGGACAGCCGCGCCGCCATGCGCGCCCAGGCGGCCGGCACCTCGGCCTCGTCGTACTGCCGCAGCACGTTGAACGCGCGGATCACGGTCGCGCGCTCGCCGCCGGGCAGCGGCACCTCGAAGCCCCCGCGCACGAAGGACACGCGCTCGCGCGCCTCCGCGTCGGGCCACCCCGCGAGCTGCTCGCGGGCCCGCGCCACGCGCCCGGGCTCGATCTCGATGCCCACGACGCGCACGTCCGGCCGCGCCTCCCGCAGCCGCCGGTGCATCTCGAGCGCCGTGATCCCGCTCGCCCCGTAGCCGAGGTCGACCACGAGCGGCGCCTCCGCGGTGCGCAGGGAGTCGAGCGTGCGGATCCACCGGTCGACGCGCCGGAGGCGGTTCGTGTTGGTCGTCCCGCGCGTGACGGAGCCGACGGGGGAGGCGGCGCCCGGCATGGGTCCAGTCTCCCATCGCTCGGTAGGCTGGCGGCATGGCTGAACCCCGCACCCTCGTGCTGCTGCGTCACGGCAACAGCGACTGGAACCAGAAGAACCTGTTCACCGGATGGGTGGACGTCGAGCTGAGCGAGCAGGGCGTCGCGGAGGGCCAGCGCGCCGGCGAGCTCCTCGCCGAGTCCGGCATCCTCCCCGACGTGCTGCACACCTCCGTCCTCATCCGCGCCATCGACACCGCCAACATCGCGCTCAAGCGCGCTGGCCGCTCGTGGATCCCGGTGCAGCGCACCTGGCGCCTCAACGAGCGCCACTACGGCGCGCTCCAGGGCAAGGACAAGGCGCAGACGCTCGCCGAGTACGGCCCCGAGCAGTTCGCCACCTGGCGCCGCTCCTTCGACGTGCCGCCGCCCCCCATCGACGACGCCGACGAGTACTCGCAGTCCGGCGACCCCCGCTACGCCGACCTCGGCGACGACCTGCCCCGCACCGAGTGCCTCAAGGACGTCATCGAGCGGATGCTGCCCTACTGGGAGTCCGACATCCAGCCCGACCTCGCGTCCGGGCGCACGGTGCTCGTCACCGCCCACGGCAACTCGCTGCGCGCGCTCGTGAAGCACCTCGACGGCATCTCCGACGCCGACATCGCCGAGCTCAACATCCCCACGGGCATCCCGCTCGTCTACCGGCTCGACGAGGACTTCCGCCCCCTCGTCCCCGGTGGCGAGTACCTCGACCCCGAGGCCGCCGCGGCCGGCGCCGCCGCGGTCGCCGCGCAGGGCACCAAGAAGTAGGACCGCCCGCACCGACGACGAGAGCCCGACCGGATGATCCGGTCGGGCTCTCGTCATGCGGGCCGGACGTGCGCCGGCGCGCGGGTCAGGCGTCGGCCTGCACCCAGTCGCCCGTGGCGAGGTACTGCACGGTCTTCGCGATCGACACCGCGTGGTCGGCGAAGCGCTCGTGATAGCGGCTGGCGAGCGTGGAGTCGACCGTGTCGACGGCCGCGCCCTTCCAGGTCTCGCCGAGCACCTTGTCGAAGACGCTGAGGTGCAGCTCGTCGATGCGGTCGTCGTCGTTGCGGATCTCCTCGGCGAGCTTCGGGTCCTCGGTGGTGAGGAGGTCCGTGAGCTTGCGGGCGATGGCGACGTCGAGCTGGCCGAGCTCGAGGAACGTGGGGCGGAGCGACTTCGGCACCACCTTGTCCGGGAAGCGGTAGCGCGACAGCTGCGCGATGTGCTCGGCGAGGTCGCCCATGCGCTCGAGCGAGGCGCTGATGCGGAGCGCGCTCACGACGATGCGGAGGTCGCGGGCCACGGGCTGCTGCCGGGCGAGGATGTTGATGGCCAGCTCGTCGAGGCTCGTGGCGAGCTCGTCGATGCGGCGGTCCTGCTCGATGACCGTCTCGGCGAGGCTGACGTTGGACTCGTTGAACGCCCGGGTCGCGTTCTCGATGGAGATGGCGACGAGCGCGGAGATCTCGATGAGACGCTCCTGGACCTCGTGGAGCTCCTGCTGGAACACTTCGCGCATGGGGACGTCCTTTCAGGCCGCCCCGCTGCAGGAGGGACGGGGTGGTTCTCGGGCACGGCGGACCCCGGGTGCCGGATCCACATCACCCGACTCTGGTCATGCGAGGTTAACGCACGGTGCCGTCGAGCTGAATTCGCGGCTCCGGCCCCTCCTCCGAGCGCTCGGACGGCCGGATGGGCCCGACGCCGTCTCCTAGTGTGGGCGCATGGACACCGGTGCGTTGGTGCTCGTCTGCCTCCTCATCGGATTGGCGGTCGGCGCGGGATTCGTGTGGCTGCTGCACCACGCGGCGGACCGCGGCGACCGTGCCGTCGAGATCACCAACCCCGTCGTCCCGGACGGCGTCGACCAGGTCCTCGAGGCCCTCGAGTCCGCCGGGATCGTGCTCGACCCCTCCAACAACGTGATGAAGGCGTCGCCCGGCGCCATCTCCTCCGGCCTCGTCTTCCACCAGGCCCTCGTCCACCCCGAGCTCGTCACGATGGTCGACCGCGTGCGTCGATCCGGCGAGGCGGTGGCGGAGGAGGTGTCGCTCGCGCGCGGCCCGTTCGGCGCGGCCGAGTTCCAGATGCACGTGCGGGTCGCCCGCCTCGGCACGCGGTACGTGCTGCTGCTCGCGCAGGACCGCACCGAGTCGCACCGGCTCGACCAGGTGCGGCGCGACTTCGTGGCGAACATCAGCCACGAGCTGAAGACGCCCATCGGCGCGGTGGGGCTGCTCGCGGAGGCGCTCGACTCGTGCGCCGACGACCCCGTGCAGGTGCGGCGCTTCGCGGCCCGGCTGACCACGGAGTCGGCCCGGCTCGCGCGCATCACGCAGGAGATCATCGAGCTGTCGCGGCTGGAGGCGTCGAACGCGCTGGAGAAGGCGGAGCCCGTCGACGTCGACCACGTGATCAGCGTGGCGCTCGACCAGGTGCGGCTCGGCGCGGAGCTGCGCGGGATCGAGCTGGCCCGCGGCAAGCGCTCGCGCTCCACCGTCTACGGGGACGAGGCGCTCCTCGTGGTCGCGGTGCACAACCTGCTGAGCAACGCGGTGAACTACTCGCCGGACGGGTCGCGCGTCGGCATCGGCGTCATGGTCGACGACGGGGCCGTCGAGATCGTGGTCACGGACCAGGGCATCGGCATCCCCGAGGACGAGCAGGGCCGGATCTTCGAGCGCTTCTTCCGTGTCGACCAGGCCCGCGCGCGCGACACCGGCGGCACCGGGCTCGGGCTCAGCATCGTCAAGCACGTCGTGCAGAATCATGGCGGCGACGTGCGCGTCTGGTCCCGCCCCGGCCGCGGCTCCACCTTCACCATCCGCCTCCCCGAGGCATCGCAGACCCCGGCGCTCGCCGGTACGGACATCGGAGAACCCACGTGACACGCATCATGCTCGTCGAGGACGAGGCGTCGCTCAGCGAGCCGCTCGCCTTCCTGCTCCAGCGCGAGGGCTACGAGGTCGACGTCGTCGAGGACGGCCCGTCGGCCGTGGCCGCGTTCGACCGGGACGGCGCGGACCTCATCCTGCTCGACCTCATGCTCCCGGGCCTGCCCGGCACCGAGGTGTGCCGGGAGATCCGCACGCGCTCGGCCGTGCCGATCATCATGCTGACCGCCAAGGACTCCGAGGTGGACATCGTCGTGGGGCTCGAGCTCGGCGCCGACGACTACGTCACGAAGCCGTACTCGACCCGGGAGCTGCTCGCGCGGATCCGCGCGGTGCTCCGCCGCCGCGTCGAGGTCGACGAGGAGCCCCTCAACGTGCTCGAGGTCGGCGCCGTGCGCATGGACGTCGAGCGCCACACGGTCGAGGTCGACGGGCGCGAGATCGCCATGCCGCTGAAGGAGTTCGAGCTGCTCGAGCTGCTGCTGCGGAACGCCGGCCGCGTGCTCACGCGCGGACAGCTCATCGACCGGGTCTGGGGCTCCGACTACTTCGGCGACACCAAGACGCTCGACGTGCACATCAAGCGGATCCGCTCCAAGATCGAGCGCGAGCCGTCCGACCCCGTGCTGCTCGTCACCGTGCGCGGGCTCGGCTACCGCTTCGAGGCGTAGGCGCGTCGCCCGCCGGTGCGCCAGCGACGACGAAGGCCCCGTCCCTCAGGGGCCGGGGCCTTCGTCATGCGGGGCCGGGATCGGCGGCGCGGTCAGTTCTGGTCGTCGTCGAGACCCTGGTCCTCGTCGCTGGTACCCGGCGTGGTGGTCACGGTCGTGTCGGGCGTGGAGCCCGTCTCGCCGGGGACGAGGTCCGTGTACGTCTCCTGGTCGCCGTTGAGGACGGGGACGTCCATCTCGACGCCCTCGGTGTCGCCGTACTGGATGTAGATCTTGGTGAGCGACCCCGGGGTCGGGTCGACGGAGTCGAAGACGATGCGCTGCGAGTCCTCGGCGCCGTACTTCGTGAGGCCGGGCGCCGCCGTCACCGTGCGGGTCTCGCGCTCGGCGCCGCCCTCGGTGAGCTCGTGCTGGAAGGAGACGCGCTGGCTGTCGGACGAGCCGTTGACGAGCGTGACGACGAGGCTGGCGCCCGCCTCGGATCCGTCCTCGGTGAGGAGGATCGCGTTGCGCACCTCCACGTCGCCGACCGTGGCGTCGAAGCCGTCGCTCGGGAAGTAGGAGATCCGCGTGGCCTGGGGCGTGATGAACGTGCACGACGACGTGCCGACCGCGATCAGGGCCGCGAGGACGATGGACGATGCGGTACGCGCTCTCACGGGACCCTCCGGTTGTTGCGCGGTCCGGCGCCGGGCGTCCGGGCGTCCGCGCGTGGATCAGCTGACCCGCCCAGCCTACGGGATCGCGTGCCGCGCGACCGCCTGCCGACCGCCCGCGGGTGCCCGCGACCCGGCTGGTAGCCTGGACGGCAGTCTGAGGAACGGGGAGTCCATGATCTTCGAGGTCGGCGAGACCGTCGTGTACCCGCATCACGGGGCGGCGACCATCATCGAGGTGAAGAAGCGCGTCATCCGCGGCGAGGAGAAGCTGTACCTCAAGCTCGACGTCAACCAGGGTGGCCTGCGGATCGAGGTCCCGGCGGAGAACGTCGACATGGTCGGCGTGCGCGACGTCATCGGGCGCGAGGGCGTCGAGCGGGTGTTCGGGGTGCTGCGCGCCGAGTTCACCGAGGAGCCCACCAACTGGTCGAGGCGCTACAAGGCGAACCTCGAGAAGCTCGCCTCGGGCGACGTGCTGAAGGTCGCCGAGGTCGTCCGCGACCTGTGGCGCCGCAACGAGGACCGCGGCCTGTCCGCCGGCGAGAAGAGCATGCTGCAGAAGGCGCGCGGCATCCTCGTGGGCGAGCTGGCCCTCGCGGAGAAGACCGACGAGGAGCACGCGTCGACGCTGCTCGACGAGGTCCTCGCCTCCTGACCCGCGGGCATCGGCCGTCGCGACCCGCCGGTAGCCTGACCGCATGAGCCACGACCCCGTCGCCCCGTCCGCCCGCGCGACCGACGACGGGGCACCGGCCGGCCCCCGGCTCGGCGTCGTCGTGGTCGCGGCGGGCAGCGGCACGCGGCTGGGCGCGGGGATCCCGAAGGCGCTCGTCGAGGTCGGCGGGGCCACGCTGCTGGCCCGCTCCCTCCGCGCGGTCCTCGGCCTCGCCGAGGAGGCGCACGTCGTCGTCGTCGCGCCCGCCGCGCACGTGGCGGAGACCACCGCCGTCGTGGACGCGGTCGCCGGCGCGGCCCGCGGATCCGTCGCCGTGGTCGTCGGCGGGGCGACCCGCCAGGGATCCGTGCGGGCCGGCCTCGCGGCGCTCGCCGGATCCGTCGACGTCGTCCTCGTGCACGACGCCGCCCGGGCGCTGACCCCCACCTCCCTCTTCGCCTCCGTCGCGCGGGCCGTCCGCGCCGAGGCCGCCGGCGTCGTCCCCGGCCTCCCCGTCACCGACACCGTCAAGCGCGTCGACGCCGCGGGGGAGTGCCTCGGCACGGTCGACCGCAGCGACCTCGTCGGCGTCCAGACCCCGCAGGGGTTCCCGCGCGGCCCGCTCGACGCGGCCTACGCCGCGGCGACCGCCGAGCACACCGACGACGCGGCGCTCTTCCAGGCCGCGGGCGGCGCGGTCCGCGTGATCCCCGGCGACGCGCTCGCGTTCAAGGTCACCACCGCGTGGGACCTGCGGCGCGCGGAGGAGCTCGTCGCGCGGGCCGAGGGGAGCGGATCCGCGGCCTCCCGCCTCCGCTCGGGCATCGGGACGGACGTCCACGCGGTCGACGCGAGCCAGCCGCTCTGGCTCGCCGGCCTGCACTGGCCGGGCGAGGCGGGGCTCGCCGGCCACAGCGACGGCGACGCGGTGAGCCACGCCATGTGCGACGCGCTCCTGTCCGCCGCCGGGCTCGGCGACATCGGCGGGATCTTCGGCACCGACGACCCCGAGCTCGACGGCGCGCACGGCGAGGTGTTCCTGCGCCGCACCGCGGAGCTCGTGCGCGGGGCCGGCTACGGCATCGTCAACGTCGCGGTCCAGGTCATGGCGGTGCGCCCCAAGCTGTCGCCGCGGCGGGCCGAGGCCGAGCGGATCCTCTCGGCCGCGGTCGGCGCGCCCGTCTCGCTCGCGGGCACCACGACCGACGGGCTCGGCTTCACGGGCCGCGGCGACGGCGTCGCGGCGGTCGCGACCGCCCTCGTCGAGCGCCTCTGACCGCGGCCGTCCGGGGCATCGGACCCGGCCGCACGGCCCGTCATCCGGTGGGGGCGCGGAGGCGCGCTGACTAGGATCTCTCTGTGACCCTGCGCCTCCATGACTCCCGGACGCAGTCCCTGCGGGACTTCGTGCCCCTCGTCGACGGCAGGGTCGGCATCTACGTCTGCGGTCCGACGGTCCAGTCGGCGCCGCACATCGGCCACCTCCGGAGCGCCCTCGCGTACGACCAGCTCCGCCGCTGGCTCGCCTACCGCGGGCTCGACGTCACGCTCGTCCGCAACGTCACCGACATCGACGACAAGGTCATCGACAACGCCCGGCGCGGGCAGGAGGCCGGCGGCACCGAGGAGTGGTGGGCGCTCGCGTACCGCGTCGAGCTCGAGTTCTCCCGCGCCTACGCCGCCCTCGGGATCCTCCCGCCCAGCTACGAGCCCCGCGCCACCGCGAGCGTCGGCGAGATGCAGGAGATCATCCGGCGCCTCGTCGACCGCGGGCACGCGTACCCGGCCGACGACGGATCCGGGGACGTCTACTTCGACACCGCGTCCTGGCCCGAGTACGGCGAGCTCACGCGCCAGCGCGCGGCCGACATGGAGGCCGCCGCCGACGCGGATCCGCGGGCCAAGCGCGACGTCCGCGACTTCGCCCTCTGGAAGGGCGCGAAGCCCGGGGAGCCCGCGAGCGCGTCGTGGCCGTCGCCCTGGGGCGCCGGCCGTCCCGGCTGGCACATCGAGTGCTCCGCCATGTCCACGCGCTACCTCGGCGCCGAATTCGACATCCACGGCGGCGGCCTCGACCTGCGCTTCCCGCACCACGAGAACGAGCTCGCGCAGTCGCGCGCGGCGGGGGATCCGTTCGCCCGCTACTGGCTGCACAACGGGCTCGTCGCCGTGGCCGGCCAGAAGATGAGCAAGTCGCTCGGCAACTCCCTGTTCGCGGCCGACCTGCTCGCCTCCGCGCGCCCGGTCGTCGTCCGCTACTTCCTCGGATCCGCGCACTACCGCTCCACCCTCGAGTTCCACGACGGCGCGCTGGCGGAGGCCGAGGCCGCGTTCGACCGCATCGAGACGTTCCTCGACCGCAGCGCCCGCCGCCTCGCCGGCACGCGCTTCCAGGCCCCCGCCCCCGACGGCGGCGCTCCGGCCCCCGTGCCCGCGGCCTTCGCCGAGGCGATGGACGACGACCTGAGCGTCCCACAGGCGCTCGCCGTGCTCCACGACGCCGTCCGCGCGGGCAACGCCGCCCTCGACGCCGGCGACCTCCAGGAGGCCGCCGCCCAGCGCGCCGACGTCTCCGCGATGGTGGCCGTGCTCGGCATCGACCCGCTCGCCGACGAGTGGCGCACCGCGTCCGACCAGCCCGCGCGCCGTGCGCTGCAGGCGCTGGTCGAGCACCGGATCGCCGAGCGACAGACCGCGCGGGAGGCCAGGGACTTCGCCCTCGCCGACCGCATCAGACAGGAGCTGGCCGAGGCCGGCATCACGATAGAGGACTCGCCCGGCGGGTCGCATTGGAGCATCGATGGCGAATAAGCCCAGCCGTTCAGGCGCGGTACGCAAGACCAAGAAGGGCCCGCTCAAGGGTTCCGGAGGGCAGGGCAGGCAGGCCCTCGAGGGCAAGAAGCCCACGCCGAAGGCGGAGGACCGCCCGTACCACCCCGCGGGCAAGCGCAAGGCCGCGAAGGACCGGTACGACGCGGCGTCCGCGGGCGCCAGCCGCGGCCGCGAGGACCGCCCCGAGCGCTCCGCCCCGCCGCGCGCCCGCGCCACCGACCGCCCCGCGGCGGCCGACGCCCCGCGCGCCCGCCGCGCCAAGCAGCAGGACGAGTCCGAGGTCGTCACCGGCCGCAACTCGGTGGTCGAGGCGCTCCGCGCGAAGATCCCCGCGACGGCGCTCTACATCGCGTCGCGCATCGAGTACGACGACCGCGTCAAGGAGGTGCTGTCGCTCGCCACCGGGCGCGGGATCCCCGTCCTCGAGGTCATGCGCCCCGAGCTCGACCGCATCGCCGGCCACGACGCCGTGCACCAGGGCCTCGCGCTCAAGGTGCCGCCGTACGAGTACGCGGACGCGATCGAGCTGCTCGACAAGACCATCTCCCGCGGCCAGGTGCCGCTCATGGTCGCGCTCGACGGCATCACCGACCCGCGGAACCTCGGCGCCATCATCCGCTCGGTCGCCGCGTTCGGCGGGCACGGCGTGATCGTGCCGCAGCGCCGTTCGGTCGGCCTCACCGCCAGCGCGTGGAAGACGTCGGCGGGCGCCGCGGCGCGCACGCCCGTCGCCATGGCGTCGAACCTCACGCAGACGCTGAAGGCGCTCAAGCAGCGCGGCGTCTTCGTGGTCGGCCTCGACGGCGGCGGCGACATGTCGCTGCACGAGTTCACGCTCGCCGACCGGCCGATCGTGGTCGTCGTCGGATCCGAGGGCAAGGGCCTGTCGCGCCTCGTCACGGAGACGTGCGACACCATCGTCTCCATCCCGATCGGCGCCTCCACCGAGTCGCTCAACGCGGGCATCGCGGCGAGCGTCACGCTCTACGAGATCGGCAAGCTGCGCGCGGCGGCCCGCCGGAAGTAGCCCCACCACGACGACGAGCCGGGACCCTCGGGTCCCGGCTCGTCGTCGTCTCGGGGCACGCGCCCTGAGGATCAGACCTTGGTGCGCCAGTCCTCCGCGGCCTCGGCCTCGGTGATCGGCACGTCCGACTCGTCCTCGATCACGCCGATCGACTCGGTCGGCGGGTCGATGACGGTCGCCTCGTCGCGGCGGTGGCGGAGGATGTCCTGCACGTACGCGGTGACCGCCTCGGCGAGCGGGATGTCCCGGCTCAGCTTCTGCGACATGTACCAGCGGTGCTCGAGCAGCTGGTGGAAGACCTCGGCCGGCTCGAGCTTGCCGCGGAGGTCGCGCGGGATCGCGCGCACGACGGGCTCGAAGACGCGGGCGAGCCACTCGTGCGCGACCATCTCCTCGTCGAGGTCCTGCTTGTCGAAGGTCGCCGTGTACGAGTCCAGGTCGTTGAGGAGGCGGCGGGCCTGGTTCTCCTGCGCGTCCACGCCCGTGAGGCGCAGCAGGCGGCGCTGGTGGTGGCCGGCGTCGACGACCTTGGGCTGGATCCGCACCTGCGAGCCCTCCGCGGTCGTGCGGATCGCGAGCTCCTCGATGTCGAACCCGAGGTCGTTGAGGCGGTCGACGCGCTCGTTGATGCGCCAGCGCTCCGACGTGGGGAACTCCTCGCGGCCGGTGAGCTCCTTCCAGAGCGTGCGGTACTGGGCGACGATGCGCGTGCTGGTCTCGAGCGGGTCGAGCCCCTCCTCGATGCGGCCGCCGGCCTCGAGGTCCATGAGCTCGCCGGCGATGTTGACGCGGGCGATCTCGAGGTCGTTCTCGCGCTGCCCGTTGGAGAGGCCGCCGTTGAAGAGCTTGCCGGTCTCCGCGTCAACGAGGTACGCGGCGAAGGCACCGGCGTCCCGGCGGAAGAGGGTGTTCGAGAGCGACACGTCGCCCCAGAAGAAGCCGATCATGTGCAGCCGCACCAGGAGCACGGCCAGGGCGTCGACGAGCCGCGTGGCGGTGTCGGGCCGCAGCTGCTGCGAGAAGAGCGCCCGGTAGGGGAGGGAGAACTTGAGGTGCCGGGTGACGAGCACGGACTTCAGCGGGTCGCCGTCCTCGTCCGTGCGGTTCATGATCACGGCGACGGGCTCGACGCACGGGATCTCGAGGCGCTGCAGCGTCCGCAGCATGTCGTACTCGCCGCGTGCCATCTCGTCCGTCGTCTCCTTGATGGCGATGACGTAGCCGGACAGGTTCGCGAAGCGCACGAGGTGCCGCGAGATGCCCTTCGGCAGCGTCGCGATCGCGGAGGAGGGCCACTCGTCGAGCGGCAGCTGCCAGGGCAGGTCGAGGAGCGCGGGATCGACCGTCGCCGAGGTGATGTTCAGGGATCCGGCCATGCTGCGACCCTACCCGACCGGGGAAACGGAGCTGCCGCGGCCCCGGCTCTCCGAGGGAGAGCGCGGGACCGCGGCAGCGGACGTGCGGTGTCGAGCTGGATCAGCCCGCGGCGACCGGCGCGTTGAGGCGGAGGCCGCTCTCGGCGTCGAAGGCGTGGAGGTGACCCGGCTGCGGCGTGATGAAGACGGTGTCGCCGGCGTTGGGGTGCAGGCGGCCGTCGACGCGCGCGACGAGGTCGGTGCGCTTGCCCTCGATGTCGGTGTGGCCGTAGAGGTAGCCGTCCGCGCCGAGCTCCTCGACGAGGTCGACCGTGACCGAGAGGCCCTGGCCCTGCGTGGTCGACACGACGACGTCCTCGGGGCGCACGCCGATGGTGACCGCGCCGCCCGTGGCGTGCGTGAGCACGTCGCGCTCGACCGGCACCACGGCGGAGCCGAACTGCACGCCGCCGTCGACGACGTTCGCGGTGAAGAGGTTCATCGCGGGGGAGCCGATGAAGCCGGCGACGAACACGTTCTGCGGCTTCTCGTAGAGGTCGCGGGGCGTGCCGACCTGCTGCAGGACGCCGTCCTTGAGGACCGCGATGCGGTCGCCCATGGTGAGGGCCTCGGTCTGGTCGTGCGTGACGTAGACCGTGGTGACCCCGAGGCGGCGCTGGAGCGACGCGATCTGCGTGCGGGTCTGGACGCGGAGCTTGGCGTCGAGGTTCGACAGCGGCTCGTCCATGAGGAACACCTGCGGCTGGCGCACGATCGCGCGGCCCATGGCGACGCGCTGGCGCTGGCCGCCGGAGAGGGCCTTCGGCTTGCGGCTGAGGTAGGGCTCGAGGTCGAGGAGCTTGGCGGCCTCGAGGACGCGGGTGGCCCGCTCGTCCTTGCCGACGCCGGCGATCTTGAGCGCGAAGCCCATGTTCTCGGCGACCGTCATGTGGGGGTACAGCGCGTAGTTCTGGAAGACCATGGCGATGTCGCGGTCCTTCGGCGGCACGTCCGTGACGTTGCGGTCGCCGATGAAGATGTTGCCGTCGTTGACCTCCTCGAGGCCCGCGAGCATGCGGAGGGTGGTCGACTTGCCGCAGCCGGACGGGCCGACGAGGACGAGGAACTCGCCGTCGGCGACCTCGAGGTCGATGCCGTCGACCGCCGGGCGCGTGGAGCCCGGGTACAGGCGCGTGGCCTTGTCGAAAGTTACAGATGCCATTTCGGTGTTCTCCTTCACGGGCAGGTACGTGCCCGACGATCCGTGGTGATGGATGTGATGCTCATGGCTCATCGCTGTGGGCGACGATGACCACCCGATGAGTATTGCACGGGGCCATCCGGCCGACTACCCCGCCGTGGTGCGGATCGGCGGCCATTCCCCGCCTGGGGGATCAGGGCCCCCGGCCTGTATCGTCACCTGCGGCGCCGTACCCGCGCCCGCCGCGTTGGCGCTTTCCCAGACTGGCCGCCTAGAGTCCTGAGGTCGTCCGGGAGCCCGCCCGCGCCCGACTCCCCCATCCCCGGAGCGAGGACCCCATGAGCAGCACGCCGCCCGCGCACGAACCGCACGGCGGTCATCGACGACGCCGCGAGGCGGCGCGCGAGAAGGCGCGGCTCAACCGGATGAAGCAGCGGCGTCGCGACGTCGCGGCGCGCGGCCTCATCCGCGGCGGCATCGCGGCGGCCCTCGTCGCCGTGGTCGTGGTCGTCGGCCTCATCGTGGTCCAGGGCGCACGACCCGCGGGTCCCGGCCCCGAGAACATGGCGAGCGACGGCATCCTCATCGGCAAGGACCTCGCCGCCGTCCCCACCGAGGCCCTCGACCCCGAGCAGGACCCGGTGCCCACGGCGTCGCAGGCCGCCGGCGTCGCCCACATCCGCGTCTACGTCGACTACCTCTGCACCGCGTGCAAGGAGTTCCAGGACACGAACGGCGCGCAGATGGAGGGCTGGCTGCAGTCCGGCGCCGCCACCGTCGAGATCCACCCGGTCGCCATCCTCACCAGCAAGTCGCAGGCCTACTCGCTGCGCGCGGCCAACGCCGCCGCCTGCGTCGCCGACTCCTCGCCCGACGACTTCTGGGCCTTCAACTCGGCGCTGTTCGCGGAGCAGCCGGCCGAGCAGAGCACGGGCCTCAGCGACGACCGCATCGTCGAGCTGGCCGAGAAGGCGGGAGCCGGTTCGCCCGACGTGGCGAAGTGCGTGTCCGACCAGCGCTTCCAGTCGTGGGTGAACGGCGCGACCGACCGGGTGCTCGACGGCGACATCCCCGACTCGAACGTGGAGAAGGTCGTGGGCGCGCCCGTGATCGTCGTGGGCGACCGCCAGTACACGGGCCAGCCCGACGACGCCAAGGCGTTCGCCGCGTTCGTCCTCCAGGCCGCGGGCCAGGACGCGACGCCCGCGCCGACCGAGGCGCCGACGCCCACCGAGACGCCGACCACCGCCCCGTAGCGCGGCTCCTATGATGGATCGACGGCCCGCGAGGGACGTCGGCCGGCCTGGCGCAATTGGTAGCGCACCGCACTTGTAATGCGGCGGTTACGGGTTCGAGTCCCGTGGCCGGCTCCGAGACGGGAGCCGCCCCCGTGGGGCGCGCGGCGCGGGATCAGTCGAGGACCGTGATCATGCGCTCGCCCTCGACGGTCGAGCGGGGGCCCTTGTCGTCCGGCTCCGCGGCCCCGACGTACAGCCAGCCGAGGAGCTCCTCGCCCTCGCGCAGGTCGTGCATGCGCCGCACGGCGTCGCTGCGCGTGAGCGATCCGGTGCGCCAGAAGACGCCCCACCCCTGCTCCTCGAGCAGCAGCGTGAGCGCGTGCGCGACACCGGCGGCGACGGCCTCCTGCTCCCACCCCGGCACCTTGCGGCTCGGCGCCACGCAGGCGACGACGGCGACGAGCAGGCTCGCCCGGTGGGTCTTCTTGCGGTGCTTGCCGGATCCGGGGTCGCCCGCGGCCTCGTCCATCGCGGCGCCGAGGCGGTCGCGGGCCGCGCCGCGGATCTCGATGATCCGCCACGGCCGCAGCCCGCCGTGGTCGGCCAGCCGCGAGGCGGCCTCCACGAGCGGGACGAGGGCCTCGTGCGTCGGCGCGGCCTCGCCGACGGACGAGCGCGACCGTCGGTCGCGCAGCGCCGTGAGCACCGGGCCGGCCCATCCGGGTGTGCCGGGCGCGGACGGGTCGGCGTCGCCGCCCGCCCGATGCCGCGGCACGTCGGTCACTCCGCGGTGCGGAACGACATGGAGACCGAGTTCATGCAGAACCGGTCGCCGGTGGGGGTCTGCGGCGCGTCGTCGAAGACGTGCCCGAGGTGGGATCCGCAGCGGGCGCAGACGACCTCGACGCGCTTCATGCCGAGGCTCGTGTCCGTGTACAGCTTGACCGCGTCGCTCTCCTTGGGCGCGTAGAAGCTCGGCCATCCGCAGTGGGAGTCGAACTTGGTGTCGCTCGTGAAGAGCTCGGCGCCGCAGGCCTTGCAGCCGTAGACGCCGGTGCGCTCCTCGTCCAGCAGCTCGCCGGTCCAGGGGCGCTCGGTGGCCTGCTGGCGCAGCACCGCGTACTCCTCGGGGGAGAGCTCCTGACGCCACTGGTCGTCGGTCTTCTCGATCTCGTAGGCCATGGTGCGGGTCCTTTCTCGCTGGTCGATCCTAGGGGCGGCGTCCCAGCGCGCCTCCAGGGGGAACCGCCGCGACGGCCCGGGGATTCCTCCATCCGGGGAACTCCCGGCCGGGCGTGCGGTGTCGGCGGCCCCGTCGCGGAGCCCGTCCGGAGCGGCCGGGGACACCCCGAGCGCGTGAGCGGGGCGCCCAGGGAGGCGCACCTAGTATGTGGGGGATGTCGGGGAAGGAGCACGCCGTGGACCAGCGCGAGACCCGCCCCGCGACCGCCCCGGTGGCCGAGCAGCGTCCCGCCGTCGAGCTCGACGACCGGGCACGCGCGGTGCTCGACTTCGAGCGGGACTGGACGCGTCACGCCGGTGCGAAGGAGGAGGCGATCCGCCAGACCTTCGGCATCTCCGCCACGCGCTACTACCAGCTGCTGGGCGCCCTCCTCGAGACGCGTCAGGCGCTCGCCTACAACCCCCTCCTCGTGGGGCGCCTCCTGCGCCTCCGCGAGACGCGCGCCGCCGCCCGTGCGGCCCGCGCCCTGCCCGCCGGTCTCCCGCACCGTCCGTCCGCGCGCTGACCCCGCGCCCCACCGAGGAGACACGAGACCGCCATGCCCTCCCACGCTCCCGATCGCTTCGACGACGTCCCCGGTGACCTGAGCCGCGTGGGCGCACACCGCGCACCCCGTCCGCGTCACCACCGGTTCCGCGCCTTCGCCTGGGCTGCGCTCGCGACGGGCGTCCTCGTCGGGCTGGGCGTCGTCGGCCTCTTCGTCATCGACGACCGCGTCTCCTTCACCGACATCATCCCGAGCGACAGCGCATCCGAGGCGGCGGCCCCCACGGAGGTGCCGACCGCGGCGCCCACCGCGGTCCCCGGCATGGTCGTGACCGTCCTCAACGGCACGCGGACCTCGGGCCTCTCCGCGCGGGCCGCCGCGACGCTCGAGTCCGGGGGCTGGAAGGTCGGGTCGCGCGCCAACGCCAGCACGTCCGACATCACCGCGACGACCGTCTACTACTACGACGCCGCGGACGAGGGCGCCGCGCGAGGACTGGTCCAGGCGCTGGGGGTGGGCGACGTGCAGCAGTCGGACCAGTTCCGGCCCGCGGAGGGCACCCCGTCCGCGTCGGCGCCGCGGCTGACGGCCGTGCTCGGCTCGGACTACGCGTCCCGCGGCTGACCGGCGGCGCACCCGCGGCGCACCGCAGACCACGCGACGCGCCTCCGTGGAGGAACCGGACCGCGGATCACGGGCCCTGGCTATGGTGCTGCCTGGTCGCACGCCCGTCGCGCACCAGGCGCTGCATGCGGTGAGTCCCGAGGGCGTGGCGCGGGGTCGATGCAGGGCTCCGCGGACGACCCGGGGGTGGCGGCACCGCGCCCTCGACACCGCGCAGTCGCACATGGAGAAGCACATGGCCAACGGCACCGTGAAGTGGTTCAACGGGGAGAAGGGGTTCGGGTTCATCACCGTCGACGCCGTCGAGGGCGGACCGGCCCAGCAGGACGTCTTCGTCCACTACTCGGCGATCGAGATGTCCGGCTACAAGGTCCTGGAGGAGGGGCAGCGCGTCGCCTTCCAGATCGGGCAGGGCTCCAAGGGCCTGCAGGCCGAGAACGTCACCCCCGCCTAGAGGGGCACCGCCACGACGCCGTCGCCCACGAGGGCGACGGCGTCGTCGCGTTCCCCGGGCCGCCCGGCCTGTGAGCGGCTCGCTTGCACTCCCGTAGGGCGAGTGCCAGAATCGTCCCTGGCACTCCCTCACGGGGAGTGCTAGACGACTGCCTTTTTCCTGACGTCCGGGAGGGACGAGAGATACACATGGCTAAGATCATCGCTTTTGACGAAGAAGCCCGCCGCGGCCTCGAGCGCGGCCTGAACATCCTGGCCGACGCGGTCCGCGTGACCCTCGGCCCGCGTGGCCGCAACGTCGTCCTGGAGAAGAAGTGGGGCGCCCCCACCATCACGAACGACGGCGTCTCCATCGCCAAGGAGATCGAGCTCGACGACCCGTTCGAGAAGATCGGCGCGGAGCTCGTCAAGGAGGTCGCCAAGAAGACCGACGACGTCGCCGGTGACGGCACGACCACCGCGACCGTCCTCGCGCAGGCCCTGGTCCGCGAGGGCCTCCGCAACGTCGCCGCGGGCGCCGACCCCATCAGCCTCAAGCGCGGCATCGAGAAGGCCGTCGCCGCCGTCACGGAGGAGCTGAAGCTCGCCGCGAAGGAGATCGAGACCAAGGAGGAGATCGCCGCCACCGCGTCCATCTCCGCCGGCGACGCCACCATCGGCGCGATCATCGCCGAGGCCATCGACAAGGTCGGCAAGGAGGGCGTCGTCACCGTCGAGGAGTCGAACACCTTCGGCACCGAGCTCGAGCTCACCGAGGGCATGCGCTTCGACAAGGGCTACCTGTCGCAGTACTTCGTCACCGACCCCGAGCGCCAGGAGGCCGTGTTCGAGGACGCGTACATCCTGATCGTCAACTCGAAGATCTCGAACATCAAGGACCTGCTGCCGATCGTCGACAAGGTCATCCAGTCGGGCAAGCAGCTCCTCATCATCGCGGAGGACGTCGACGGCGAGGCCCTGGCCACGCTCGTCGTGAACAAGATCCGCGGCATCTTCAAGTCGGTCGCCGTCAAGGCCCCCGGCTTCGGCGACCGCCGCAAGGCGCAGCTGCAGGACATCGCCATCCTCTCGGGTGGCCAGGTCATCGCCGAGGAGGTCGGCCTCAAGCTCGAGAACGTCACCCTCGACCTGCTCGGCACGGCCCGCAAGGTCGTCATCACCAAGGACGAGACCACGATCGTCGACGGCGGCGGCGACGCCACCGAGATCGCGGCCCGCGTGCAGCAGATCCGCAACGAGATCTCCAACACCGACAGCGACTACGACCGCGAGAAGCTCCAGGAGCGCCTCGCGAAGCTCGCGGGCGGCGTGGCGGTCATCAAGGCCGGCGCGGCGACCGAGGTCGAGCTCAAGGAGCGCAAGCACCGCATCGAGGACGCCGTCCGCAACGCGAAGGCCGCCGTCGAGGAGGGCATCGTCGCCGGTGGCGGCGTCGCCCTCATCCAGGCCGGCAAGCTCGCCTTCGAGAAGCTCCAGCTCGAGGGCGACGAGGCCACCGGCGCGAACATCGTCCGCGTCGCGGTCGACGCTCCGCTCAAGCAGATCGCCCTCAACGCGGGCCTCGAGCCCGGCGTCGTGGCCGAGCGCGTCCGCAACCTCCCCTCGGGTCACGGCCTCAACGCCGCCACGGGCGAGTACGTCGACATGCTCGCCGCGGGGATCAACGACCCGGTGAAGGTCACGCGCTCGGCTCTGCTGAACGCCGCGTCCATCGCCGGTCTGTTCCTCACGACCGAGGCGGTCGTCGCCGACAAGCCCGAGAAGAACCCGGCCCCGGCCGGCGACCCCACGGGTGGCATGGACTTCTAGTCCGACCGGGCGGGAGCGGCAGCGCTCCCGCCCACCAGCACGATCTGCACGACGAAGCGGGCGGTCCCTCACCGGGGCCGCCCGCTTCGTCGTGCCGCGGGTCAGTGCGCGAACATGCGCGCGTTGCCCTCCTCCACCTCCGCGTACTGCCGGGCCGCGGCGCTCAGCGCCTGGTTGATGCTCGCCAGGGCCTCCTCGACGCGCTGCTGCGTGCCCTTCCACTCGGCGACCACGCCCTGGAACGCGGTCGCGGCGCTGCCCGACCACGATCCCTGCAGATCGGCGAGCTGGCCGTGCAGGCCCGCCACCTCCGCCTGGATGCGGCCGATGCTGCCCTGCACGGCAGCCGTGGCCGACAGGACGGCCTCGCTGTCCACCTGGTACCTCGTCATGCGTCTCCTCCATCTCGTCGTGGGACGGGCGGAGGCTAGGCCTGCCTCAGGAGCCGGATGCGGCGGGAGGCGCGGGCGTGGACCGTGCCGGCGCCTCGGGGCTGGGGAGGAGCGGCAGGATCACGCGGAAGGTCGCACCGCCGCCCTCGGTCTCGACGACGTCCACGCGGCCGCGGTGCGCGGCGACGATGGCCGACACGATGGCGAGGCCCAGACCGCTGCCGCCGGTCTCGCGCGTGCGCGACGTGTCCGCGCGCCAGAAGCGCTGGAAGATCTTCTCCCGGATCTGCGGGGGGACCCCGTCGCCGTGGTCGCGCACCTCGATGCGCGCCTCGCGCGCCGCCTCATCCACGACCGTCGCGAGCTCGATGGGGCTGCCCGCGGGCGTGAAGCGCACGGCGTTCCCGATGAGGTTGGTGACGACCTGGCGGATCTTGTTCTCCTCGGCCGACACCATCGCGACCCCCTCAGCGGAGACGGGCGAGCCGTCGTCGCCCGGGCGCACCGGCGCGAGGGCGTCCGTCGCCGTCTCGCCGGGGCGGCGGAACCGCCGGGCGCGGAAGCGCGACAGGGTGGCGCCCGCGAAGGCGATCGGGCCCGTGGCGTCGTTCCCGGTGACCGCGCCCGCGGCCCGCAGCGCCTCGGGGGACATGTCCTGCGTCGGCTCCAGCCCGTCGGCGTCGAGGATCGGGCCGACCGGGTTCACGAGCACGGGCGGCAGGGCGGTGACGGTGCGCGTCTGCGAGGACGCCATGGCGTCGAGGGCGGCGTCGCGCGCGATGGGGTAGAGGTCGACCGGGGCGAGCTGCAGCGGCTTCGTCTCGTCGAGGCGCGCGAGCTCGAGGAGGTCCTCGACGAGGCCGCCCATGCGGATCGCCTCCTTCTCGATGCGCTCCATGGCCTGCGAGACGTCCTCGGGGGTCTGCAGCGCGCCCATCCGGTAGAGCTCGGCGTAGCCGCGCACGGAGACGAGCGGGGTGCGCAGCTCGTGGCTCGCGTCGCCGACGAAGCGCCGCATCTGGTCGATGGTCTTGGCGCGGTCGGCGAAGGCGCGGTCGATGCGGCTGAGCATCATGTTGAGGGAGCGGTTGAGGCGGCCGACCTCGGTGTTGGGGGTGGCGCCGCCGAGCCGCTGGCTGAAGTCGCCGCCGGCGATGGCCGCGGCCGTGCGCTCCACCTCCCGCAGCGGGCCGAAGGTGCTGGTCACGAGCATGCGGGTGACCGCGGCGCCGAGCACGACGACGGCGAGGCCGAAGCTCGCGAAGATCACGATGTAGGTGGCCACGAGGTCGTCGACCTCCTCGAGCGGCTTGGCCACGACGAGGGTCGAGTACTCGGTGGAGTCGGGGCCCGTGTTCTGGGAGACGCGGACGATGCCGTGCCAGCTGTTCTTGCCGGAGTTGTCGGAGAAGACCACGATCTGGTCGTTGACCTGCGAGGCGCGAGCCAGGTCGAGCCCGAACACGCGGGGGTGCCGGGACGCGTCGCCCGTCCAGTTGTCGGCGATGACGTCGCCCTGGGCGTCGAGGAGGACGACGAACCACGACGGGTTGGCGCCCTCGACGTCGGCTTCCGTGAAGGTGTCGGGCTGGGAGGGGTCGGTGTCGAGGACCTTGGGGAGCTGGTTGATGGCGATCGAGAGCTGGCCGTCGAGCTGGGTGACCATCTGCTGCCGCAGCAGGTACATGGTGCCCGCGCCGGAGACGAGGAGGCCGAGGAGCAGGAGGAGCACGGTGACGCCCGTGATCTTCGTGCGCAGGGAGACGTTGTTCCACTTCTCCGAGACGTAGTCGTGCACTGGCCGCACCCCGTGTTCCTCGTCTTGGTGACCGTGTCCCACGAGGATAGGCGACGCCGGATGTGCGACCGGCCGGGCGCCCAGGGGCGTCCGGCCGGCCAGGTGGTGCGGGCGCGAGCCCGGCGGGTCAGGACTTCGCGGCCTTCAGCATGTAGCCGAAGCCGCGCTTGGTCTGGATGACCGGCTCCGACGAGTGCTGGTCGAGCTTGCGGCGCAGATAGGAGATGTACGACTCCACGATGCCGGCGTCGCCGTTGAAGTCGTACTCCCAGACGTGATCGAGGATCTGCGCCTTCGAGAGCACGCGGTTCGGGTTCAGCATGAGGTAGCGCAGGAGCTTGAACTCGGTGGGGCTCAGCTCGATGGGCTCCTCGCCGACGAGCACCTCGTGCGTGTCCTGGTCCATCGTGAGCTCGCCCGCGCGGATGATCGCGTCCTCGTCGGCGTGCATGGTGCGGCGGAGGATCGCCTTGATGCGGGCCACGATCTCGTCGAGGCTGAACGGCTTGGTGACGTAGTCGTCGCCGCCGACCGTGAGGCCGGTGATCTTGTCCTCGGTGTCGTCCTTCGCCGTGAGGAAGAGGATCGGCGCGGTGTAGCCGGCGGCGCGCAGCCGCTTCGTGACGCCGAAGCCGTTCATGTCGGGCAGCATCACGTCGAGGATGATGAGGTCGGGCTCCTCCTCGAGGACGGCCGAGATGGCCTGGGCGCCGTTGCCGACGGCGCGGACGGCGAACCCGGCGAACCGGAGGCTCGTGGTCAGCAGGTCGCGGATGTTGGGCTCGTCATCGACGATAAGGATCTTCGGGCCATCGCTCATGGGATGAAGTATCTGCGCACTCGCTGGGAGCCGCCTGGATGCGCAGTGACGCGCAGCCGTGCGCCTATCGAGCGGCGGCGCCGGTGATGCCGGCGGCGTCGAGGATCGTGTAGCTGTAGCCCTGCTCGGCGAGGAAGCGCTGGCGGTTCTGCGCGAAGTCCTGGTCGACGGTGTCGCGCGACACGAGCGTGTAGAAGCTGGCCGACAGGCCGGACGCCTCGGGGCGGAGGAGCCGACCGAGCCGTTGGGCCTCCTCCTGGCGCGACCCGAACGAGCCGGACACCTGGATCGCGACGGTCGCGTCCGGCAGGTCGACCGAGAAGTTGGCGACCTTGCTGACCACGAGGACGCGCTCCGTGCCGTCGCGGAACGCCTGGTAGAGCCGCTCGCGCTCGGGGACGGGCGTCGCGCCGGTGAGCTTCGGGGCGCCGAGCGCCTCGGACAGCTCGTCGATCTGCTCGAGGTACTGGCCGATCACGAGGATGCTCTCGCCGCGGTGCCGCTCCACCAGCGCGCGCGTCACCTCGATCTTCGCGGGCGCCGTGGCCGCGAGCCGGTAGCGCTCGTCGTCGGCGGCCGCCGCGTAGGTCAGGCGCTCGTCGTCGGGGAGGTCGATGCGGACCTCGAAGCACTCCGCGGGGGAGATGAAGCCCTGGGCCTCGATCTCCTTCCACGGCGCGTCGAACCGCTTCGGGCCGATGAGGCTGAACACGTCGCCCTCGCGACCGTCCTCCCGCACGAGCGTCGCGGTGAGCCCGAGGCGACGACGCGCCTGCAGGTCGGCGGTGAGCTTGAACACCGGTGCGGGCAGGAGGTGCACCTCGTCGTAGACGACGAGGCCCCAGTCGAGCGCGTCGAGGAGGGCCAGGTGGGCGTACTCTCCCTTCCGCTTGGCGGTCAGGATCTGGTAGGTCGCGATGGTGACGGGCCGCACCTCCCGGGACTGGCCCGAGTACTCGCCGATCTCGTCCTCGGTGAGGGTCGTGCGCTTCAGCAGCTCCGCGCGCCACTGGCGGGCCGACACGGTGTTGGTCACGAGGATCAGCGTCGTCGTCTTGGCCTTGGC
This sequence comes from Clavibacter rahimiani, assembly GCF_052654495.1. Taxonomy (NCBI): domain Bacteria; kingdom Bacillati; phylum Actinomycetota; class Actinomycetes; order Micrococcales; family Microbacteriaceae; genus Clavibacter; species Clavibacter rahimiani. Next base: position 2,697,912 of record NZ_CP199790.1, on the reverse strand, counting down.
CATCGCGGCCGCGCCCACGAGCGTCTTGCCGGCGCCGCAGGGGAGGACCACCACGCCGGATCCGCCGTCGAGGAAGTGGTCGACCGCGTCCTCCTGGTAGCCGCGGAGCGACCACCCGTCCTGCACGAGCGCCATGTCGTGCGGGGTGCCCGGCGTGTAGCCGGCGAGGTCCTCGGCGGGCCAGCCGATCTTCACGAGCTCCTGCTTGAGCTGGCCGCGCGCCCACGCCTGCACGCGGTAGGTGGAGGCGTCGACGCGCTCGGTGAGGAGCGGCGCGATGCGGCGGGCGCTCGCGATCTCGGAGAGGACCGCGGACTCCGTGCTGGAGATCTGCAGCTCGCCGTCGGCGTCGCGGCCGATCACGAGGCGCCCGTAGCGGCCCACGGTGTCCGTGATGTCGACCGTCACGGACTGCGGGACCGGGAAGCGCGAGTAGCGCTCGAGCGTGGCGAGCATGTCCTCGGCGGTGTGGCCGGCGGCGCGCGCGTTCCAGAGCCCGAGCCGGGTGATCCGGTACGTGTGGATGTGCTCCGGCGCCCGCTCCAGCTCGGCGAACACGGCGAGGTCGTGGCGCGCGTCCTCGGCGTCCGCGTGGGCGACCTCGAGGAGGACGGTGCGGTCGCTCTGGACGATGAGGGGGCCGTCGGACATGCCCGCCAGCCTAGGCGCGCTCACCCGGACGTCGGCCCGGGGGAGAGGGACACGATGCTCGACAGGGGGAGGGTGCGCTCCACGTCGGCCACGCGGTCGCGGGCGCGCAGGCGGCCGCCGGCCACGCTGGCGGGCTCGAGCACGTGATCCACCTCGCGCCCGTCGGGCATGCGGACGCGGACGCGGAGGGCGGCCTTGGCGCGGATCGCGACCTCCAGCTGGCGCGCGGTCCACGCGGCTCCGTCGTCGGGGCCGTCGGCGGCGCGGACCCGGGCGACGAGCGCGTCCGCGGCGTCGGGCTCGGGGTCCCGCGCCGGACCGGGTGTCGGGGACGTGCGGGGAGCGGGGGCGATGCGGCGGCCGTCGGCGTCCTCGCGGACGGGGCCGAGCTTCGCGGCCGAGAGCGCGCGCTCGACGGCCTCGGGCGGTGCGGCCGAGACGAGGACGCCGTCGGCGGCCCGCGTGAGCCGGAGCGACGCCAGGTCGCGGTCGACCAGGAGGGTGGCGAGCAGCGTCGCGTCGTCCGAGACGACCGCGGTCCGGGCCTCCGGTGCGGTGCCAGGTGCGGCGTCCGAGGGTGCCGCCGGGCGGACGCGCAGCCGGCCGAAGCGCGCCGCCGTCTCGTCGAGCAGGTAGTCGAGCGGCTGGGGGATGCCCGTCAGCGAGATCCCCGCGAGGAAGGAGCGGACGGCGTCGACCGACTCGCCCGAGGCCAGGGCGCGCGTGACGGAGCCCGCGGACACGCGGTAGCTCGCGGCGAGGCCCCGGCCCTCCGCGTCCGCGACGGACAGCAGGCGCGACTCGACCGCGGGATCCAGCGGGCCGGGCGAGACGATCGTGAGGTCGTGCTGCAGGTAGACCCGGTCCACCTCGGCCGGGAGGTGCGGCGCGAGCGCGGCGGCGGCCGCGGCGGGGCCGGCTGTGAGGAGCGCGCGGCCGGCCGAGCTCGGCACGTCCCCCGTGGTGATGCCGAGGAGGCCGGCGTCGCGCGTGAAGGCGGTGATGCGCGCGCCGATCCACGCGGATCCGCCGGGGAAGCGCCAGAGCACGCTGTCGAGGAGGCCGGCGCCCCACGACGCGTCGGCGCGCTCGGCCAGGATCCCGCGGGTCGCGGGCGCCAGCGCCTCGAGCCAGGACGCGGCGAGGGCCTCCCACCTGGCGGCGGTCGGGCGCCCCGACCAGGCGGTGGAGGCGGCGGCCGCGGACCACGTGCGGCCCGTGCGTGCGACGAGGCCGGCGCGGGCGGCGATGGAGAGGACGACCGGCACGTCGTCGACGTCGGCGCCGAGCGCGGCCGCCAGCCGTCGCGCGTCGGGGAGCGACATGCCGCCGCGGCTGAGCTCGCGGGCGGGCTCGGTGAGGAGCTCGTCGACGAGCGCGGCCACGGCGACGACGGAGGCGAAGGCGCTCTCGCCGGCGCGACGGTCGACCTCGTCGGGGTCGGTGCGCGGGACGGCGGCGAGGGGCGCGGGAGGGTCGAGGCGCGCGAGCTCGTCGGTGCCGGGCAGGCCGTCGGCGGGCCACGCCGCGAGCGCGGCCGCGACCTCGGGGTGCGTCGTGACGCCGCCGTCGTCGAGGTCGGCGAGGAGGGTGGAGGCCGCACGTGCGGCGGCGTCCGCCAGCTCCCGCTCGTCGCGCGGCTCCTCGCCCGAGCGCCGCGCGACGGCGTCCCGGACGTCGTCGAGCGGGACGCGGCGTGCGGTCGCGCCCTCCGCGGCGGCGACCGCGAGGACGGCCAGCGCGGTGCGGTCGAGCTGCTCGAGGGCCCGCGCCACGGCGTCGGGGGCGAGCAGCGCGTCGGCGAGGTCGAAGAGGTCGGCGATGCGCGCAGCGTCGATCCCGCGGTCGCGGACGAGGGCCGCCAGGGACTCGTCGTCGAGCGCGCGCAGGCGGGACGCGAGCACCAGGGCGTCGGTCATGGTCGTCCCGCTAGCGGGACGGGCCGTCCACGCGACGACGGCGACGGACGCTGATGACCAGGATCGCGATGAAGAGGAGCGCGGCGATGGGGATGCCGACGGCCGGCAGCAGCAGGATGACCTGCCAGAGAGGCGTGCTGTACTCGGCCGCGTCGACCGCGATGAGCGGGGCCAGCAGGATCGCGAGGATGCTGAGGACGGCGACCAGCAGGATCCCGGCGAGCATGTACGCGAGGATGCGCTCGGCCCGTCCCTCGCTCGGTGCGGTCTCGGATGCCATCCGCCCAGACTACGCGGTGGCACGCCCGGGCGCGTCGCGGAGCAGCGGCGCCGCTCGGGCCCCGCCGCCGCCCCGTGCCGCCCGGGGACCGGGCGAATAGACTGGACCGCCCACCAGCACATCGAGCCCCTCCGGGGCGAGGGAAGAGGATCGCATGCCCACCGGCAAGGTGAAGTTCTACGACGAGGACAAGGGGTTCGGGTTCATCAGCTCGGACGACGGCCAGGAGGTCTTCCTGCACGCGTCGGCCCTGCCCTCGGGCGTCGCCGGCGTGAAGGCCGGCACCCGGCTCGAGTTCGGCATCGCCGACGGCAAGCGCGGCGCGCAGGCCCTCTCGGCGCGGATCCTCGACGCCCCGCCCTCGCTCGTCCGCATGTCCCGCAAGCCCGCCGACGACATGGCCGTCATCGTCGAGGACCTCGTGAAGGTGCTCGACGGGATCGGCACGAACCTCAAGCGCGGCCGCTACCCGGACGACGCCCACAGCCGGAAGATCGCGGCGCTGCTGCGCCGGGTCGCGGAGGAGCTCGATGCCTGAGCGCCGGGACGACGACGTGAGCACGGCCGAGGACGGCGCCGCGACGGACGCCGAGCCGACGACGGGCGCCGGCGCCGGCTCCGCGTCGGATCTCGACGCCGAGGCGACGACGTACAGCGAGTCCGCCGCGGACGCCGCGACCCCGGAGGCGACCTCCTCCGAGCAGGGGCCTGACGATGACTCGCCCGAGGAGACCGTCGCGCCGGACGCCCCCGAGGCCAAGGCCTTCGCGGAGCCGGCCGTCCCCGACGCCGAGCTGCTCGCGGCCGTGGACCTCGCCCGCGCCGCGCTGCTGGAGATCACGCCCGCTGAGACCGTCGGCGAGCCCGCTGGCTCGATCGTCGAGGGCGAGCGCGTGCTGTCGCTCCTGTTCCAGAACACGATGCCGGGCTACCCCGGCTGGTTCTGGACGGTGACGCTGGCCCGCGTCGAGGACGCCGCCCCGACCGTCCTCGAGGCCGAGCTCATGCCCGGGGAGGGTGCGCTGCTCTCGCCCGAGTGGCTGCCCTGGTCCGACCGGCTCGCCGGGATCGAGGCCGACCAGGAGGCCGAGCGCATCGCGGCGGAGTCCGATGACGAGGACGACGAGGACGACGAGGACGACGACGAGGACGACGACTCGTCGGAGGACGCCGAGGACGCGGACGACGTCCTGGACGGCGTCGACTTCGAGACCGCCCCGGCGCAGGACGATGACGATGACGACGATGACGACGACGACGACGACGACGACACGAGCTTCGACGGCGCCGATCGCTGACCCGCACCCCGCATGACGACGGCGGCGGCCCCCGAGGGGACCGCCGCCGTCGTCGTCATGCACGGGAGGGGCGGGATCAGCCCGCGCCCTGCTCCACCACGAACTCGATGCAGCGCACGAGCGCGCGCACGTCGTCCGGCTCGATGGCCGTGAAGGTGGCGACGCGCAGCTGGTTGCGCCCGAGCTTCCGGTAGGGCTCGGTGTCGACCACGCCGTTGGCGCGGAGCGTCTTCGCGACGGCCGCCGCGTCGATGCCCGCGTCAAAGTCCATCGTCACGACGACCTGCGAGCGGTGCGCGGGATCCGACACGAACGGCTGCGCGTACGTGACCCGCTCCGCCCACTCGTAGAGGACGGAGGACGACTCGCGCGTGCGGGCGTCGGCCCAGGCCAGGCCGCCCGCCCTCTCGATCCAGTCGAGCTGGTCCTCGAGCATCAGCAGCGTCGCGAGGGCGGGCGTGTTCAGCGTCTGGTTCAGTCGCGAGTTGTCGACGGCGTTCTTGAGGCTGAGGAACTCGGGGATCCACCGGCCCGACGCCGCGATGCGCTCGACGCGCTCGAGGGCGGCGGGGGAGAAGAGGGCGAGCCACACGCCGCCGTCGCTCGCGAGGTTCTTCTGCGGGGCGAAGTAGTAGACGTCGGCCTCGGCCGCGTCGAAGTCGATGCCGCCCGCCGCGCTCGTGGCGTCGACGACCGTGAGCGCGCCCTCGTCGCCGTGCACGCGGGTCACGGGCGCCATGACGCCGGTGGACGTCTCGTTGTGCGGCCACGCGTAGACGTCGACGCCCTCGACGGGGTTCGCGGCGGCGCGGCTGCCGGGCTCGGCGCGGATCACGTCCGGCGCCTCGAGGAACGGCGCGCTCGCGGCGGTCGCGAACTTGCCGCCGAACTCGCCGAAGACGAGGTTCTGGCTGCGGCGCTCGATGAGGGAGAACGCCGCGGCGTCCCAGAAGGCGGTGGACCCGCCGTTGCCCAGCACGACCTCGTAGCCGTCGGGCAGGCGGAACAGGCGGGAGAGGCCGTCCCGCACGCGGCCGACCATGTCCTTGACGGGGGCCTGGCGGTGGGACGTCCCGAGGATCTGCGCGCCCGCGAGCGCCAGGTGGTCGAGCTGCGCCTGCCGCACCTTGGACGGCCCGCAGCCGAATCGTCCGTCGAGGGGCAGCAGTTCGGTGGGGATCTTCGTGGTCGGCATGCGGCAATGGTAGGGGACCGTGCCCGCGGAGCCGGGGGCCTCCCGCGCCCCCGCGCCGTCCATCCCGCACCCGGGGAAGTAGGCTGGTCCCTGGCGCAAGGGAGGCCCGATGACTGATCTCGTGGACACGACGGAGATGTACCTCCGCACCATCCTCGACCTCGAGGAGGAGGCCATCGTCCCCCTGAGGGCGCGCATCTCCGAGCGCCTCGGGCACTCGGGCCCCACCGTCTCGCAGACCGTCGCCCGCATGGAGCGCGACGGCCTCGTGGTCGTCAGCGGCGACCGCCACCTGGAGCTCACCCCCGAGGGGCGCAGCAAGGCCGTCCACGTGATGCGCAAGCACCGCCTCGCCGAGCGCCTCCTCAGCGACGTCATCGGGCTCGAGTGGGAGTTCGTTCACGACGAGGCCTGCCGCTGGGAGCACGTGATGAGCGAGCAGGTGGAGCGCAAGATCCTCGACCTCCTCGGCCACCCCACGGAGTCCCCGTACGGCAACCCCATCCCCGGGCTCGACGAGCTGGGCGACTCGCCCGCCGTCGCGTTCATGGCCGGCGTGGTGAGCATCGTCGAGGCGTCGCTCGGCACGACGGAGGACGCTCCCGCGCGCGGCGTGATCCGCCGGCTGGGCGAGCCCGTGCAGTTCGACCCGGAGCTCCTCTCGCAGCTCAAGCAGGCCGGCGTCCTGCCGGGCGCCACCGGATCCTTCTCCCGCGAGGGCGCCTACGTCCTCGTGCGCGTCGACGGCGTGGGATCGGGCCTCGAGCTGCCGCTCGAGGTCGCGGGCCACATCTTCATCGAGCGCTGACCGGGTCGGCCGTCGGGCCGCTCGGCGGGCGCATCCTCGGGGACCACCCCCGGACTGGGCACACGGCGACGGCACGCCGCCGTCACCGGGGGTTCTGCCCCGCATCCCTCGTGAGGATGACGTCTGCCGTTATGGATTCGTTAGAAATATGGTCCCTCAGGATGACAAACCGGGGCCCGTCCCTTACTCTCGAACAGGCCCGACCGACCACCACAGAGGTTCCGGGCCCGGTGCAGGGCGTCTCGACACCCGTCCCCTGCATGTGTACCCCTCGACGACCTTGGAGGGACGGGGCGCCCGCATGCCCGGCGTCGAGACGCAGGAGGTTCACAACTTGATCCATGGTGACATCAGCGGTTCCGTCGGGAACCCGTCCGACCCGACTCGACCGCCCGCACCCGGGATGGATCGCCTGCCCACTCGCCGCGAGCTCCGCGCCGCCGAGACCGCGAAGGCCGTCCGTCCGCGTCGCGACTCCGCGACCCGCACGCTCCAGGCACCCGCTCCGCGCCTGACGCCCGCCCCCGTCGGCCGCTCGCGCCGCACGAAGGCCGCGAACGCGGTCGTCATGACCTTCGTCACCGGCCTCGTCGGCGTCATGGCCATCCCGGCCTACGCCGCCGGATCGCAGCTCGACCACACCTCGACGGCCGAGGGCACCTCCCTCCAGGACTACACGGCCGCCAACGCGCAGGTCGTCACGGCAGACCGCGCGACGTCGACCCCGGTCGAGGAGGAGGGCTTCACGGCCACCTCCGTCGCCGAGCTCAACGCCGCGAAGGCCGCGGCCGCGCAGGCCGCCCTCGCCGAGCAGCGCCGCGTGCAGCTGGCCTCCACGGCGACGACCTACACGGGTGCGTCGGCCGCGCAGATCGCCGCCAACCCCGTCTACCAGACGCCGCCCACCTCCGCGGCTGCGGGCGGCGTGGCCGCCGTGGCCCGCCAGTACCTCGGCGTGCCCTACGTCTTCGGCGGCGAGACCCCCGCGGGCTTCGACTGCTCCGGCCTCGTCAAGTACGTGTTCGCCCAGTTCGGCCTGAACCTGCCGCACTCCGTGCGCGCGCAGCACAACGCCGGCGTCGTCGTCTCCCGTGCGGATGCCCGCCCCGGCGACATCGTGGTGTGGAACGACTTCAGCCACGACGGCATCTACACCGGCAACGGCATCTTCATCGACGCGCCGAAGCCCGGTGACCGCGTCAAGGAGCGCCCCATCTGGAGCCAGAACGTGCACTTCGTCCGCCTCCTCGGCTGACATCGGCACGAGCTCGACCTGCGAGGGCCGGCGGCACGCATCCACGGATGCGCCGCCGGCCTTCCGCATTCCCCGGGACAATCGGGACCCGCTGAGCTACCCTGGCCGGTGAGACGTCCCTCGACCCGCCCGGGAGCCCGAATGATCACCGCACGCGACATCCGCACCATGGATGCGCACGTGCGCCACGGCCATCGGCACCATCCCCGGGTGGGCATCCACCGGATCCACCCGAGCGGTCACCCGCTCTCCTAGAAGGCATCGCCGAGCATTCGGCGGTGCCTTCGCGTGTTCCCGGGGGCGGGGCGCCTCGTTCGGATGCCTGGAAGCCGTCCAGGCCGGTCTGAGAGGGATGTCGTGCGCACACTGGTACTCAACGCGGGCTTCGAGCCGCTCGCCGTCGTGTCGTTCAAGCGGGCCCTGGTGCTCGTGCTGAGCGGCAAGGCCACCATGCTCGCCCAGGACGAGGAGCATCCGATCCTCGGGAGCGGCGGGGCGTGGGGCCGTCCGTCCGTCATCCTCCTCACGCGCTACGTGCGGATCCCGCATGCGCGCCGCGTGCCCGTGTCGCGCCGCGGCGTCCTCCGCCGGGACGGCGGGCGGTGCGCGTACTGCGCGCGGAACGCGACGACCATCGACCACGTGCTCCCGCGCTCGCGCGGCGGCAAGGACACGTGGGAGAACCTCGTGGCCTGCTGCCTCTCCTGCAACAACCGCAAGAGCGACCGCACGCCCGAGGAGATGGGCTGGACGCTCCGCACGGCGCCGCGGGCGCCGCAGGGGAGCGGCTGGGTGGTCAGCGGGATGGAGCGGCCGGCGCCCGGGTGGGACGAGTTCCTCGCCCCCGCCGCCTGACCACGGGTGCGCCGGGCTCGGCGGAGGTGGGCCGGGCCTCGTCCGTAGGCTGAGGGGATGACCGACGACGCTCGCGCCTCCGAGACCCCCGACGACCCGTTCCTCTGGCTGGAGGAGATCCACGGCGACCGCGCCCTCGCGTGGGTGCGCGCGGAGAACGAGCGGACGCTCGGCCGGTCCTCCGAGGAGTCCCGCGCCGGGCTCACGGGCGAGCTGCTCGAGGTGCTGGAGTCCGACGAGCGGATCCCGTACGTGACGCGCCACGGGGACCACCTCTACAACCTCTGGCGCGACGCCGAGCACGTGCAGGGCCTCTGGCGGCGCACGACGATGGACGAGTACGAGGCGCCCTCTCCCGAGTGGGAGGTGCTGCTCGACCTCGACGCGCTGGGTGCGGCCGAGGGCATCCCGTGGCAGTTCTCGCGCGCGCAGCTGCTGCCGGAGGAGCGGGACCGGGCGCTCGTGTCGCTCTCGCCCGACGGCGGGGACGCGGTGGCGGTGCGGGAGCTCGACCTCCGCACCGGCCGCTTCGTCGCGGGCGGCTTCGAGGTGCCCGTGGCGAAGACGATGGTGTCGTGGATCGACCGCGACACCGTGTTCGTCGGCACGGACTTCGGCCCCGGCAGCCTCACCGAGAGCTCGTACGCGCGGACCGCCCGGCGCTGGAGCCGCGGGCAGGCGCTCGCCGACGCCCCCGAGGTGCACGCGGTCGCGGCGACGGACATGCTCGTCCACGTCACGCACGACCCCACGCCGGGGTTCGAGCGGGACGTCGTGCGCGAGGTGCCCGACTTCTTCACGTCCCGCACGCTGCTGCTGACGGACGCGGGCACCGTGCCGATCGAGGTCCCCGAGGACGTCGACGTCGACCTGCACCGCGAGTGGCTCGTGCTGCGACCGCGCACGGACACGGAGATCGGCGGCGTCGTGCACGCGGGCGGCTCGCTGCTGGCGGCGCGCCTCGACGACTTCCTCGCGGGATCGCGCGAGCTCGCCGTGCTGTTCGCCCCGACCTCGTCGCGGAGCCTCGAGGACTGGGCGTGGACGGCGGGGCACCTCGTCCTCACGCTGCTCGAGGACGTCGCCAGCCGGATCCGCGTGCTCACGCCGCCGGCGTCGCACGGTCCCGCGAGCTGGCACGAGGAGGACGTGCGCGTGGGGACGCCGCTCGCGTCCGTCTCCGTCGTCGCGACCGACCGGGAGACCGACGAGTACTGGCTCGCGGTGACCGGGTTCCTCACGCCGCCCACGCTCCTGCTCGGCGTCGTGGGGGAGGGCGCGCCGCGTCCGGTCAAGGAGCAGCCGGCGTCGTTCGACGCGCTGGGGCTCGAGGTCGCGCAGCACTTCGCGGTCTCCGACGACGGCACGCGCGTGCCCTACTTCCAGGTGGGGCCGCGGGACCTGCCGCTCGACGGATCCGCCCCCACGCTGCTCTCCGGCTACGGCGGCTTCGAGAATAGCCGCCTGCCCTCGTACAGCGGCGTCGTGGGGCGCGGCTGGCTGGCGCGCGGCGGCGTCTTCGTGCTCGCCAACATCCGGGGCGGCGGGGAGTACGGGCCGGCATGGCACCGGGCCGCCCTGCGGCAGGACCGCCACCGCGCGTACGAGGACTTCGCCGCCGTCGCGCGCGACCTGGTGACGCGTGGCGTGACCGTGCCGGCGCGCCTCGGCTGCGAGGGCCGCAGCAACGGCGGGCTGCTCGTCGGCAACATGCTCACGACCTACCCGGAGCTGTTCGGCGCGGTGATCTGCGGGGTGCCGCTGCTCGACATGCGGCGGTACACGCGGCTGTCGGCGGGGGCCTCGTGGATCGCCGAGTACGGCGACCCGGACGTGCCGTCGGACTGGGACTTCATCCGCACCTTCTCGCCGTACCACAACGTCCGCGCGGGGGTCGCGTACCCGCCGACGCTCGTCTACGCGGCCACGAGCGACGACCGGGTCGGCCCCGTGCAGGCGCGGAAGATGGTCGCGCTGCTGCACGAGACGGGGGTCGAGGACGCCTGGTACTTCGAGAACACGGCCGGTGGGCACGGCGGATCGGCTGACAACCCCGCGACCGCGCGCCTGCAGTCGCTCATCCACGCGTTCCTGTGGGAGCGGCTCGGGGGCGTGCGCGTCGGGCGGTGACCCCGGCTCGGGCGGTCCGGCGCGGGGGTGGCCGGGTGGCGGTCAGCTGCGGCGTCGGAGGGCGCCGGCGCCGACGCTCGCGCCGACGCGGGTCCGCAGCCCGGACACGAGGTCGGTGAGCATCGGGGTCGGCTCGAGACCCACCTCCCGGTCGAGCCGGGTCCGGTAGATCCCGTAGGCCCGCAGGGCGTCCGACTGGTTGCCGGCGGCGACGTGCACGGCGATGAGGCAGCGCTGCGCGGTCTCGCGGAGCGGATCCACGTCGATCGCCCGCCGGGCCGCCGACGCCGCCTCGTGCAGGCGGTCGCGCGCGAGGAGCGCGTCGGACTGGGCCTCGAGCGCGTTGACCCGGAGGTGCCGCCACTCCTCGGCCGCGGGCTCCAGCCACGCGTCGAACCAGTCGGGCAGCAGGTCGGAGCTGAACAGCGCGACGGCCTCCGGCGAGATGTCGGCCGGATCCACCGCGTCCGTCGCCGTCCGGCGCGGCTCGAGCAGGCGGGCCGCGGTGGCCCGGGCCGTCCGCAGGTCCACCGCGACGGCCTCGTGCAGGACGAGCCCGCCGGGTGCGGGGTCGACGATCTCCCGGCCCCCGTCGCCCAGGCGGGCCAGCGCGGAGCGGAGGCTCGAGGCGGCGCGGCCGTCGAGCGCGTCGGGCCACAGCTGCGCGGCGAGGGTGCCGCGGTCAGCAGCGCGGGTGCGGATGGCGAGGGCGGCGATGAGGCGACGGGTGCCGTCGGAGAGCCTGACGCCGGCGGGATCCGCACCCGGCGACGCCGATCCCGGCAGGGCGCCGAGCCCGGCGATGCGGAAGCCGCCGAGCACATCGACGGTGATCACCGCGACGCCCCGGGGGCTCGTCGCCGGCGTCGTGAGGAGGGCGGGGAGATCGGCGAGCGGCGCGCGGGAGGGAGTCTCCTGCCCCGCGCCTGCTGATCCATGCGACCCCCGTCACGGCCACGGTAACCGCTCCGAGGCGAATCCCCACCACCGGCGTGCTTTTGGGGCTACCGACGACCCATCGCCCATCGACGGATCGACGGGCGATGGGCGGCGGATCGCGTGGTGGCTAGCCCTGCGCGGACCGGCGGCGGGCGTGGATCCCGAGTCCTAGCGCACCGAGGACGAGGGCGGCGAGGCCCCAGCCGATCGTGGGCGTCGGGTCGTAGCCGGTCACCGGCAGCGAGTCGTCCGGCGTGGTGCCGCTCGGGATGAGGGGCGCCGCGGTGGTGCGGGTCGGGGTGGGCGTCACCGCGGTCGGCGTGGGCGTCCCGGCGGTCGGGGTCGGCGTCGGGGTCGGCGTGCCGGCGGACGGCGTCGGCAGCGGGGCCGTCGCGGTCGGGGTCGGCGCGGTGGGCGTCGGGACCGGGACGGTGGCGGTCGGGACCGGCACGGTGGCGGTCGGGATCGGCACGGTCGGGGTGGGGACCGGGACGGTGGCGGTCGGGGTGGGCGCGGTCGGCGTCGGGATCGGCACGGTGGCGGTCGGCGTCGGCGCGGTGGGCGTCGGGAGCGGCGCGGTCGGCGTGGGCGTCGGGGCTGTGGGCGTCGGTGCGGGCGTCGGCTCGATGGTGGGCGCGATCGTGGGCTCGACGGTCGGCTCGGTCGTCGGCTCGACGGTCGGCTCGATCGTGGGCTCGATCGTGGGCTCGATGGTCGGCTCGATCGTGGGCTCGATGGTCGGCTCGATCGTCGGCTCGACGGTCGGCTCGATCGTCGGCTCGACGGTCGGCTCGACGGTCGGCTCGACGGTGGGATCGATGGTCGGCTCGATGGTCGGCTCGACCGTCGGGTCGATGGTCGGCTCGACGGTGGGGTCGATGGTCGGCTCGACCGTGGGCTCGACGGCGGGGGTCACGAAGTTGCGCACGCTCGTGGCGCAGCGCACGATGCTGCCGGCCCTCGCGGAGCCGTTGCACTGGTCGACCTGCACCAGCAGCGCCGAGGTCACCGTTGCCGTGGTGGGCACGGTGCAGGTCACGGTGCTGCCGCCGCCGTTGCCGGAGCCGTTGCACTGGGTGATGTCCGCGTTCGTCGTGTTCGCGACGGGTGCGCACACGGTCGTGCCGCCGCCCTCGCCGGAGCCGATGCACTGGTTGACGGTCGCGGCGATCGTGGTGCTCTCGCCCACGATGTTGTTGATCACGTCCACGTTGCAGATCACGTTGCTGCCGCCCGCGGCGACGCCGTTGCACTGCTCGACGGAGTCGATGAGGATGCCCGCCCGCTCCTGCACGGAGGTGGTGCAGAGCGGAGCGCCCGCCGCGCCGGAGCAGACGCGCGTGGTGACGGTGGAGGAGCCCTCCTGGGTCGCGACGTCCAGCTGGTTGACGACCGTGACGTCGCACTGGACCTCGACACCGGCCCCGGTCGGGACGTCGTTGCACTGCGCGAGGGTCGTGAGGGAGACGGCGGCGGATGCGGACTGCATCTGGCCGGTCATCCCGACGACGGCGACGAGCGCGATGAGCGCTGCCCCGGCCGACGCGGCGATGCGCGCGCGGAGGGGGCGGCGGCGGCGGGTGGCGGGCTGGGCGTTCCCGGGTGTTGCGAGGTGTCTCGGCACGGTGCTCCTTCTTCGCGCCCAGGATGCTCGCGCCCTCGCGACGGATCCGCGACGGGAGCGTGACGCCCGCGTGACACGCGGCGCGCCGAGGTCGTACACCCCCGTATCCCAGGAGCAGGGAAATTCATTACGGAGTGCCGCCGAACGACGACGAGGGCCGATCCTGTGGCGGATCGGCCCTCGTCGTCGTGCTCGCGCGCGGATCGCGCGCGGTGTCGCCTACTTGTTGGCGCGGTATTCCTCGAGCAGGTCGGCGGAGATGCGTCCGCGCTCGGAGACCTTGTGGCCGTGCTCGCGCAGCCATTCGCGCGCGGCGCCGAGGTCCTCCTTCGGGGCGCTCGAGGACGAGCGGCGCGGGCTGGAGGAACGGCCGGAGGAGGCGCGGCCGACGCGGCGCGCGCGGTCGACGTAGGTGTCCAGCGCCTCGCGCAGCTTGGCGGCGTTGGCGTCGCTCAGATCGATCTCGTAATTCACGCCGTCGAGGGCGAAGGGGACGGTCTCGCCCTTTCCCTCTTCGATGACGACGCCGTCGATGTCGTCGACGAGCGTGGTGACAACCTTGCGAGCCACGTCTGTTCCTCTCCTTGCAGATGGTGCATCAGATGATGCGGCGATCCACACGATACCTGTTCTCGGCGTGAATTCCGACAACATGTGCCGAATGCGTCGATGAACGTGGTTAATGCCCGTGCATCGTGTCCGTATCGGCGCTCCGGCGTGCGAATCCGGATTGCCCATGGGCACGAGCGGCCATTCCGCGTCGATTAGCGGTGATGCGGGGTCGGCGCGAGGGCGCATTCACCGGGAGCGTCGCCGAGAATCTCCTCAGTGGCGGAATTCGTTGCGATCTCCGACGAACACCGGAGCGGACGCGCGAGGGCCCGCGGAGACGTGCTCCGCGGGCCCTCGCCGGTGCCGGTCGGGATCAGTAGTACTCGCCGTGGCGGTAGTCCCACGACGGGAACGACCGCGCGAGCGCCGACATGATCACGTCGACCGCGAGGCCGCGGCGGATGAGCGTGGGGTTCGGCGTGACCGAGCGCTCACCGCGCTGCTCCGGCACGAGCGCGCCGGCCGCGTCGACCATGGAGACCATGACGCCCTGCTCGTGCCGGCTCGTCTCGTCGAGGCCCGGCTGGATGGAGGCGACGTAGTCGTCGGCCGCGACGATCACGTCGGCCTGCTGCTCGATGCGCTCGCCGATCCCCTCGACGCGTCCCCGGTTGCCCTGGCCCGACGGGTTGGCGGAGCTCGCGAAGGAGAGGCGGCGGCTCTGCCACAGCCGCTCGGCGAGCTGCTCCGCGGGTCGGCCGAAGCGGATCACGAAGCAGCTGGTGCCGCGGCGGTCCATGGCGAGCTCGCCCGCGACCGCGTCGGGGATGAGGTGCTTCGCGTCCTCGCGCCACGGGAGGATGCAGCCGAGCAGCACGTCGGCATCCCAGTGCTCCTGGTAGAAGGCGAGGATCTCGTCGTTCAGCACCGCGAGCTCCTGCAGCTGCTCGATGCTCGTGCAGAGCACCACGCCCGGCTTGTCGCGGTTGCGCTGCTTGGCGTCGAACTTGCGCTCGAGGCCCGTGCCATCGGTGGTCATGAGGATGTAGCCGACCTTGGTGGCGGCGACGACGAGGCCGCCGGGCGCCTCGAGGGCCGCGGCGGCCCGCGGGTCGAGCGTGCCGTCCCAGGGGATCGTGCGGGTGGTGTCGGTCATGGGCGCGTGCCTCTCGTGGGTAGCGGGACGGGGGCCGCCCGCACGCACCTGCGTCGGGGCGGGGTGCGTCGTGCCGCGTGTGCGGCGGGAGGGCGGTGGGGATGACGGTAGGCGCGGGGGAGCGGCGGGGCGGGTGAGCGTCCACAGGGGAGGCCGCCTCGAACGGGGGCTCCTGATGGCCGGGGTCGCTGCCTAGCCTGGGCGGATGAGCGCTGCTGCCGGCTGGTACGACGACCAGGACCCCCGCTACATCCGCTGGTGGGACGGCGTGCAGTGGACGGATCACGTGCAGCAGAAGCCGGAGGCTGTCCCCGCACCCGAGGAGTCGGCTCCTGAGGAACCGGCCCCGCTCGCGGCGCCTCCTGTCGACCGTCTCTCGAAGCGCGACGCCCGGGAGCGGGCTGCCTCCGCGGAGGCGCACATCGCGGTCCTGGAGGACCTGATCGCGCGCCACGGTGCACGGTCGTTCGCGGAGATCGACGACTACCGCGCAGCAGCCGAGCAGGAGGCGGAGGCGAGCCGGCGGACAGGGGCCGAGGCGGCGGCCTCGCTGGTCGCCGCGGCGCGCGAGGAGCGGGACCGGATCCTGGCCGAGGCAGGTGCCTCGCGATCCCGGGCCGAGGCGGAGCTCGCGGCGGTCGACGAGGAGGTGCACGCGCGGCTGGAGACCCGCCGGCTCCTGGAAGCGCAGATCCAGGCGGCCCGCGCGGAGCTGGTCGAGGTGACGACGACCGCGGACCTCCAGGGCGTCGGCCTGTTCGACTACGACCACCCGGCCGAGACCTCCGCGGAGCTCGCCTCGCGGCTGGAGGCCCTGCGGTACACGATCAAGAACGCGGTGCGGGACAAGAAGGCGGTGACCGCTACCTCCGGCTTCACCTTCAACGGGTCGGAGGCGCAGGGGCGCAAGTTCGTCGGCGACATGTCCAAGGTCCTCCTGCGCGCCTACAACGCCGAGGCGGAGAACGCCCTGAAGGCCACGAGGGCGGGCAATCTGCAGACGGCGCAGACGCGGTTGACCCGCGCCGCGGAGCAGATCGCGAGGAGCGGCACCATGATCGACCTCCGCATCGAGGACGGGTACCACGAGCTCCGGCTGGAGGAGCTGCAGCTCGCGAGCGCCCACCTCCGCGTCCTGCAGGCGGAGAAGGAGATGGAGCGGGAACGCCGGGCCGAGCTGCGCGAGCAGGCGAAGGCCTCCGCCGAGCTCCAGGCGGAGCACGACCGCCTCGACAAGGAGCGCGCCCACTACGCCGCCACGCTGGCAGCGCTCGAGAGCAAGGGCGACCTCGAGGGAGCGGCGCGCATGCAGGCGCGCATCGACGACGTCGACCGCGCCCTCGTCGAGGTCGACTACCGCGCTGCGAACGTGCGCGCCGGATACGTCTACGTCATCTCGAACGTGGGCGCCTTCGGGGAGCGCATGGTGAAGATCGGCATGACCCGGCGGCTGGAGCCCATGGACCGGGTCGTCGAGCTCGGCGATGCCTCCGTCCCCTTCCGCTTCGACGTGCACGCGCTGTTCTTCGCGGACGATGCCGTGGGGGTCGAGGCGATGCTGCACCGCACGTTCGCCGAGCACCGCGTCAACCGGATCAACCTGCGCCGGGAGTTCTTCTACGTCACCCCGGACGAGGTGCTGGAGGCGCTGAAGGCGCACGCCGTGGAGATCGTGGAGTTCGCTCTGCACCCGGCCGCGGAGGAGTACCGGGCGAGCCGAGCGCTCGAGGGGACGGAGCCGGTGCTGGCCTCGTGATGGCTGGCCGGTGACGGCGGGATCCGATGTCGGAGCGCACGGAGCGCACGGGGCGCCATCGCGAGGGCGAGGGTGACATCGCGGAGCGCCCGCATGCGATTCGGCGCTCGTCCCGAAATGGGGGCACGCCCATCTCCATGTGCACGCATCGCCCGCATCGTCTGACCCACCGAGACGAGGGAGTCCCCGTGGAATTCGCCGAACGCCTGGCCGCCCTGGCCCTGAAGGTCCGCAATCAGCGTGACGCCATCCAGACGGAGGAGGCGACGAAGAACGCGTTCATCATGCCGTTCATCTCCACGATCCTCGGGTACGACGTCTTCAATCCCCTCGAGGTGGTGCCGGAGTTCACCGCGGACCTCGGCCTCAAGAAGGGCGAGAAGATCGACTACGCGATCATGCGCGACGGCGAGGTGCAGATCCTCATCGAGTGCAAGAAGTCGACGGAGCCGCTCAAGATCGAGCACGCCTCGCAGCTCTTCCGCTACTTCGCGGTGACCAACGCGCGCATCGCGGTGCTCACGAACGGCGAGGTCTACCACTTCTACACGGACCTCGACGCGCCGAACCGCATGGACGAGAAGCCGTTCCTCGTGCTCGACCTCGCGGACATCGACGAGACGCTGCTGCCGGAGCTCATGAAGCTCACGAAGGACGTGTTCGACCTCGACTCGATCATCAGCGCCGCGGGTGAGCTGAAGTACGTCGGTGCGTTGAAGCGGGCGATCGCGGCGGAGTTCCGCGAGCCGACGCCGGAATGGGTGAAGCTCCTCACCCGCCGCGTGTACGACGGGATGTTCACGGAGAAGGTGCGCGAGCAGTTCACGACGCTCGTCGGGAAGGCGTCGAAGCAGTACCTGAACGAGCAGGTGAACGACCGCCTGAAGACGGCGCTCGGCGCTCCTGCGTTCCCGTCCGCGCCGACCACCCCGTCCGCCGACGTGATCACCAGCGAGGACGTCGTCGCAGCGGACCTCGACCGCGACACGGAGATCGAGACCACGCTCGAGGAGCTCGAGGGATATCAGATCGTGAAGGCCATCGCGTGCAGCGAGGTGAAGCCGCAGCGCGTGGTCCACCGCGACGCGAAGTCCTATCTCGCGATCCTCCTGGACGACAACAACCGCAAGCCGATCGCGCGCCTGCACTTCAACGGCAAGAGGCAGAAGTACCTCGGGCTCTTCGACGCGCACAAGGTGGAGACGCGGCACCCGATCGGGTCGCTGGACGAGATCTACGCGCACGCGGACGAGATCCGCGAGGCCATCCGGATCCACGCGGGGGAGCCGATCGGCGCCTAGACGCGGGCGGCGAGATGCGCGGTGCCCCTGGAGGGACTCGAACCCCCAACCCTTTCCTTAGGACGGAACTGCTCTTCCATTGAGCTACAGAGGCTGACCGACCCATGGTAGCGGAGGGGAGCGCGGCGGGCCGAGGCGCGTCGGTGCCCCGACGCGGACGCCGAGCCGGGCCTCCGACGCGGACGCCGAGCCGGGCCCCCGACCCCTCGGATCCGCGTCCGCACGGCGTCGCCTGCCGGTTTCCCCACCCGACGCGTCGTACTGTTGCCGGGTGTGGCGTGCCAATGAACGATCCGACGACGACGACGACCTGCTCTCCGGGTTCGCCGCCGAGCCTCTTGAGGACCCCCACGTGAATGCTTCCCACAACAGCACCAGCCCCCACGACCTCCGGGTCGGCGACGTGCACCTGGGGAGCGGAAACGTGGCCGAGCCCCGCTGGCGCGAGTGGCGCGAGCAGCTGGCCGGCATCGGCGGCTCCTCTCCCCTCCTCCACTTCGTCGACGCCCCGGGCTCGCGCATCGAGCTGAGCACGACCCACCCGGGCGGCCTCGCGCAGTTCATCACGGGCAAGACGACGCTGCTGTCGTCCCTGATCCGCGACGAGCTGGCGCTCCGCAGCGCCCGCAAGGCGGCGAACCGCATCACCCAGAAGGGGATCGAGCTGGTCTCCGCCCGGGGGATCGAGTCGATCCACCTGGCCATCGGCCTCGCCGAGTGGCGCTTCGCGGACGAGCAGTTCCGCGGGCCGGTGCTCCTGCGTCCGCTCGCGATCCGCCGCCACGGCAGCGACTACGAGGTGCGCCTCAAGGGCCAGCCGTTCCTCAACCCGGCGCTCGCGCGCGCCCTCGAGGAGCAGTTCCAGATCACGCTCGACGCCGACTCGTTCGTCGCCCTCGCCGTGCAGAACGGCGCCTTCAAGCCGCAGCCGGTCATCGACCGCCTGCGCGGCCTCACCTCCCACCTGCCCGCCTTCACCGTGCAGCCGCGGCTCGTCGTCTCCTCATTCGCCGAGGTCGGGCAGGCGCTCGCCGAGGACGCGGCGGACCTCGAGCACCTCGTCATCGACGCGATCGCCGGCAACCCCACGGCCAGGTGGGGCGTCGGCGAGGCGTACGCGCCCGTCGACCCGATCCCGCAGGACCAGCGCCCGCCCGTCACCGACACCCTGCTGCTCGACGCGGATCCCGAGCAGGAGTACGTCATCGCGCAGATCAACGCGGGCAACTCGCTCGTCGTGACGACGCTGCCGGGCACCGGCGGCACGCAGACCATCGTCAACTCCATCGGCTGCCTGGTCGCGCAGAACAAGCGCGTCCTCGTGGTGAGCCCCCGAGCGTCGTCGCTCAAGGGCATCGGCCAGCGCCTCGCGGACGTGGGTCTCCCGGGCCTCGCGGTCGCGCCGAAGTCGCTCAAGCGCGACGTGGTGCAGTCCATCGTCCGCAACGAGAAGGCCGCGCCCGCGCAGACGGCCGAGGTCGACGACGCGCTCGTCCGCCTCCGCCACGTGCTGCTCGACTACCGCTTCGCGCTCGGCCGTCCCGACAAGGACCTCGGCGTCTCCGTGCTCGACGCGCTCGGCGAGCTCTCCCGGCTCGCCCTGCTCCCCAGCCCGCCGGCCACGACCGCGCGCCTCACCCGCGGGGCCGTGACGGCCATCGCGCACGACCGCGCGAGCGCCGCGGCCTCCCTCGTGAAGGCTGCGAGCCTCGGCGAGTTCCGCTACGGCCCGGGCGACTCGCCCTGGTACGGCGCCACCTTCTCCACGAGCGCCGCCGCGACCCACGCGCACGACCTCGCGAAGTCCCTGTCCGCGGAGGGCCTGCCGCGCCTCCTCGAGCGCGCCGACGAGCTCGTCGGCCAGACGCGGATGCGCGCGTACCGGTCCATCGACGAGCTGGGCGTGTACCTCCGCCTCCTCCTCGACGTCCGCGAGACCCTCGACAAGTTCCAGCCCGTCGTGTTCGACCGGTCGCTCAGCGAGATCATCGCGGCCACCGGATCCCGCCGCGACGCTCCGGAGATGACGAGCATCACCCGCCGGCGCCTCCGCAAGCTCGCACGCGAGTACGTGCGCCCGGGCGTCCACATCTCCGACATGCACGAGAGCCTCAAGGCGATCCAGAAGCAGCGGATCCTGTGGCAGCGCTACGTCGCGGTCGGCTCGACCCCCGAGGTCCCGCGCGGCATCTCCGACGTCCACGCGCGCTTCCAGGAGGTCGCCGCCGACCTCAAGGTGCTCGACGAGCCGCTGAGCATGGTCACGCGCCCGACGCCGCTCGCCGAGCTGCCCGTCGACGAGCTGCGCGAGAAGGTCGCCCAGCTCGCGGAGGACAGCGAGGTGCTGCAGAACCTGCAGGAGCGCACGTCGCTCCTCGCCGACCTCCGCCGCCTCGACCTCGACCCGCTGCTGCACGACCTCTCCGACCGGCACGTGCCGCAGGAGGCCGTCGCCGCCGAGCTCGAGCTCGCGTGGTGGCAGTCCGTGCTCGAGCAGATGCTCGCGGGTGACAAGGCGCTCCTCAACGCGAACACGAGCGTCCTCGACCGCCTCGAGTCGGACTTCCGCCTCGTGGACGAGGCGCACGCGACCGCCAGCGCGGGGCTCCTCGCGTGGCAGCTCGCGGAGACGTGGAAGATCGGCGTGGTCGACTGGCCCGAGGAGGCGCACCACCTGCGCCAGCTGCTCGGCGGATCCGCCCCGGTCGACGCCGCGGCCCTCCACCACTCCGCGCCCCACCTCTCCCGCACGATCGCGCCGGTCTGGCTCGCGTCGCCGTACGAGGTGCCGACCATCACCGACGAGATGCCGTTCGACGCGGTGTTCCTCGTGGACGCCGGCGCCATGACGCTCGCGGAGGCCCTCGGCGGCATCCGCCGCGGCAAGCAGACCGTCGTGTTCGGCGACCCGGTCACGCAGACGCCGTCGCCCTTCACGATCGCGGTCGTCCCGCAGCCGGAGCGCTCCACGCCGCAGCTCGCGGACGACGACTCCACGCTGGAGGAGCGCCACGCGGACTCCGCCCTCGCGCGCCTGAGCGAGCTGCTGCCCACCCTCTCCCTCACGCGCAGCTACCGCGCGGGCGGCGAGGACCTGGCCGAGCTCGTCAACCGCCGCTTCTACGGCGGCCGGATCCAGTCCCTCCCGTGGGCGGGCACCTTCCTCGGCCACGGCAGCCTCTCGCTCGACTTCGTGGCCGACGGCCACGGCATGCCCGACGAGGACACCGGCGCCGTCGAGAGCGTCGACGCCGAGGTGATCCGCGTCGTGGAGCTGGTCCTCGACCACGCGAGCCACCGCCCGCGCGAGTCGCTCATGGTCATCACCGCGAGCGCCCGGCACGCC
This sequence comes from Clavibacter rahimiani, assembly GCF_052654495.1. Lineage (NCBI taxonomy): Bacteria > Bacillati > Actinomycetota > Actinomycetes > Micrococcales > Microbacteriaceae > Clavibacter > Clavibacter rahimiani. Next base: position 2,676,847 of record NZ_CP199790.1, on the reverse strand, counting down.
GTGCGCGTGCAGCAGGCCGTGCTCCACGCGGCCGCCAAGCGGAGCGACGTCACCGAGTTCTTCATCGGCGACCGCGCCGAGCCGTTCATGGTCGCGACCCTCGAGCAGTGCGTCGCGCAGAGCCGCGACCGCGTGATCTTCTCGGTCGGCTACGGCCGCACCCCGCACGGCCGCGTGCTGTCGAACTTCGGCGCCCTCGCGGCCCCCGGCGGGGAGCGCCTGCTCGCCGTCGCGATGACGCGCGCCCGCCGCTCGATGGTGGTCGTCTCCTGCTTCCAGCCCTCCGACATCGACCAGGACCGGATGAAGCACGGCATCGTCGCGCTCGCCCAGATCCTCTCCGAGGCGGAGGCCCGCTTCAAGGAGGACCCGATCCCGGACGACGGCGACGCCATGCTGGTGGACCTCGCCCGCCGCCTCGAGGGCCTCGGCCTCGCGCCCGCCCTCGGGCACCGCGACAAGCTCGGGCTCGTCGCCTCCTACGGGGGCCGTGCCATCGCGATCGAGACGGATCCGGTGGTCAACCAGACGAGCCTCCGCGAGTCGCTGCGCCTCCGCCCGGAGATGCTGAAGCGCCTCGGCTGGCACTACCTGCGCGTGCACTCCTTCGAGCTCTTCGCGGATCCGGACGCCGTCGCCCGTCGCATCGCCACGGCCCTCGGCGCGATCTCGGACGCGCACCCCGTGACCGCGCCCGTGCAGGTCCAGGCCGGCGCGCACCGGGCGGAGTGATGCCCGAGCGCGACGCGGCGGACGGGGCCGACGGGGCCGAAGGGGCCGATGCGGCCGCCGCGGCCGCCGGTCCCGCCGGTCCCGCCGCGTCCGCCGCGGGGGAGCGGCGCCCGGCCCGCCGGTCGCGGCGCGCCTCCACCGCGCCCGTCCCCGGATCCGACCCCACGCCCCAGGCCGACGCGCACGAGGCCGCGGTCCGCGCCGCCGAGGACGCCCCGCAGGGCTGGGGCGACGCCCCCGCCGCATCCGACGCCAACGACGACCGCCTCCGGCTCGACCGCCCGCCCCACTGGGGCTGAGGGGCCGACGCCGGAGGCGGTCGGGTCGTGCGGGTGATGCGTCCGGCGCGCTAGGCGGGCTTCCCGGGCTCGGCCACGTGCTGACCGGACGACGACGGGATGCCGTGCGCTCCCTCGGGCGACGGCCGCCCGGCGAGCAGGTCGCGGATCTCGATGAGCAGCTCGGTCTCCGTCGGCGGCACGTCCTTCGGCGTCGCCTCCTCCTCGGCCTTCTGCTTGGCGAACGCGACCTTCTTGAGGTGGTTCACCGGCAGCACGAGCGCGAAGTAGACGACCGCGGCGACGATCAGGAAGTTGATGATCGCGGCGATCACGGCCCCGAAGAAGATCGTGGCTTCGCCACCCGACGCCGTGGGGATCGTGACGGGCAGGGCCTTCGCGAGCGTCGAGGCGTCGAACAGCGCCCCGATCAGCGGGTTGAACACGGACGTGACGATCGACGTCACGATCGCGGTGAACGCCGCGCCGATGACGACCGCGACCGCGAGGTCGATGACGTTGCCGCGGAGGATGAACTCCTTGAAGCCCTTCACGGGTGCTCCTGTCGGACGGGCCGCCCGATCAGGTGGACGGCGAGGACGATCCCGAGCCGGAGGACGCCGGACCGGAGGGGGTGCTCGGCGTCACGGTACCGGAGCCCTGGCCGACCGTGCCGGAGCCCGAGGACCCGGACGACCCCGAGGACCCGGACGAGTCGGACGATCCCGAGGACGACGAGGATTCGGAGGACCCCGACGACGAGGACTCCGACGAGCCGGACGCCTTCGCCGAGGACGAGCCGGACGACGAGCGCGACCGCTTGGCCGCGTCCTCGGTGCGCGAGTCGTTGCGGTAGAAGCCGCTGCCGGTGAAGCTCACGCCGACGGCGGCGAAGAGCTTGCGGAGCTTGCCGCCGCAGACGGGGCACTCGGTGAGGGAGTCGTCGGTGAACGCCTGGACGATGTCGAAGGCGTTGCCGCACACCGTGCAGCGGTAGGAGTACGTGGGCATGGGTCCCTAGAAGGAGTGGATGAGGGTGGGGGTCACGATGCCGTCGACCGGCATGTCGTGCTTCTCCCGCGGGAGCTCGTCGACGAACTCGGCGTCGAACACCACAGCGTAGACCGGGGGGCAGGCCTCCATCGAGCCGAGGGTCTTGTCGAAGTAGCCGCGACCCCAGCCCATGCGCATGCCGCCCTGGTCGACCGCCGCGGCGGGGACGACGATGAGGTCGACGTCGTTGATCGCGATGGGCCCGAGCAGCTCGCCCACCGGCTCCGGCAGGCCGAACAGGCCCTCGGTCTCGGTGCCGTCGCTCACGACCCAGTCGAGCAGGCCGTCGTTGCGCGACACCGGCAGCAGCACCTGGCGGCCGTCCGCGTGCAGCCACTGCAGGAACGGGCGCGTGGTCGGCTCGTCCACCGTGGAGAGGTAGCAGGCCACGCGGCGGGCGTCGTGGTTGGCGACGAGCTCCGTCAGGCGGCTGGTGAGGCCGTGGGCCGCCTCGTCGCGCTCCGTCGAGGTCATCTGGCGACGACGCTCCCGCAGCTGGGCGCGCAGGGCCCTCTTCTCGTTCCCGACTTCGCTCGGCATGGGTCGAGTCTAGGTATGTTCGCCCGCTACGCTCGATCGCATGGTCACCCACATCACGAAGGCCGTCATCCCCGCAGCGGGACTCGGAACACGATTCCTGCCCGCGACGAAGGCGATGCCGAAGGAGATGCTGCCGGTCGTCGACCGCCCGGCCATCCAGTACGTGGTGGAGGAGGCCGTCGGGGCGGGCCTCCACGACGTCCTCATGATCACGGGCCGCAACAAGACGGCCCTCGAGAACCACTTCGACCGCAACGCCGAGCTCGAGGCCACCCTCCAGCTCAAGGGCGACGCCGCGAAGCTCCGCAAGGTCAACGAGTCCACCGACCTCGCCGACATGCACTACGTCCGCCAGGGCGACCCCAAGGGCCTCGGCCACGCGGTGCTCCGCGCCGAGATGCACGTGGGCCGCGAGCCGTTCGCCGTGCTCCTCGGCGACGACATCATCGACAAGCGCGACGTGCTCCTCTCCCGCATGATCGAGGTCCAGCAGCAGCGCAACTGCTCGGTCGTCGCGCTCCTCGAGGTCGACCCCTCGCAGACGCACCTCTACGGCGTGGCCACGGTCGAGGAGACGGACGACGACGACGTCGTGCGCATCACCGGCATGGTCGAGAAGCCGGCCGCCGGCACCGCGCCCTCCAACCTCGCCATCATCGGCCGCTACGTGCTGCGCCCCGAGGTCTTCGACGTGCTGCACAAGACGGAGCCCGGCAAGGGCGGCGAGATCCAGCTCACCGACGCGCTCGAGAAGATGGCCGCCGCACCCGAGTGGACCGGCGGCGTCTACGGCGTCGTCTTCCGCGGCCGTCGCTACGACACAGGCGACCGGCTCGACTACCTGAAGGCCATCGTCCAGCTCGGCGTCGACCACGAGGACCTCGGCGAGGGCCTGCGCGAGTGGCTGCCCGAGTTCGTCAAGACGCTCGAGCGCTGATCCCGGTCCCCGGCGCGCGGACGGCTCCCGACGAGCCGCTCCGCGCGGGGACGTCGCGGGGTCGCGTCGTCGCGTCCGGGCGGGCCTAGGCTCATGGACGTGCCGCAGACCGTACCCACCATGCGGGACGGGCGCATCTCCGTCCGCCCCATCCGGCTCCGCGACTCGCGGGCCCTCGAGCGCTCCCTCCTCGACAACCGCTCCTGGCTGCGGAAGTGGGAGGCCACGAGCCCCTATGCGCCGATGGCCTTCGACACCCGGGCGAGCATCCGGTCGCTCCAGGCCAACGCGCGCGCCGGCCTCGGCGTGCCGCTCGTGATCGAGTACGACGACGAGTTCGCCGGGCAGCTCAACGTGTCGTCCATCGCCTACGGCTCGCTCTCGAGCGCCACCATCGGCTACTGGGTCGGCCAGGAGTTCGCCGGCCGGAACGTGACACCCACGGCCGTCGCGCTCGCGACCGACCACTGCTTCACCACCCTCGGGCTCCACCGGATGGAGATCTGCATCCGCCCGGAGAACGCACCCAGCCTCCGCGTCGTGCAGAAGCTCGGCTTCCGGTACGAGGGGCTGCGCCGACGGTACATCCACATCAACGGCGACTGGCGCGACCACTTCTGCTTCGGCCTCGTCGTCGAGGAGCTCTCCACCAGCGTGCTCGCGCGCTGGAAGGAGGGCGGCGTGGATCCCGAGTGGTCGCGCGTCCCCGACGCCGACATCGAGGCGGCCGCCGCGCCCCTCGCTGTGCAGCGCCGGATCTGACGCCGGCCCGGGGTCACCCGCGGCACCCGCCGACGCGTTCCGACCTGCGGATGCGCCGGTCCGACCGTGGACACGCGGCGCGCTTCCCGCGCCGCACCCGCCGGACCTCCTAGCCTCGGGATCATGCAATCCGGCGGCATCATCATCGCGCTCTCCGCGGTGCTCTGGCTCGCCTACCTCCTGCCCACGTGGCTGCACCGGCGCCAGTACATGGCGACCGAGCGCAATGCCGTGCGCCTCCAGCAGACCCTGCGGATCCTTGCCGAGACGGCCGAGGTCCCCGACGCCGTGCGGGCGGAGACCAGCGCCCGCAGCGTGGTCGAGCAGCAGCGCGCCCTCCGCCGGGCCGCCGAAGAAGCCGAAGCCGCCGCGCGAGCGCGGGACGCCGCCGCCCAGCGCGCCCTACCGAAAGTGGCCCCCGTGTCCGCAACGTCGCCCTCCGCCGCCACGCGCCTCCGCCGCAGCCGGCTCACCGCCACCGTCGTCCTGGCGCTCGCCCTCGTCGGCGTGATCGCCGGCCTCGCGCAGGTCACGGCGTCCGGCGCCTGGACGCTGCTCGTGATCTCCTCCCTCGCCACCATGGGCTCGCTCGCGGCCCTGCAGCGCATGTCCCAGATCGCCGCCGCGCGCCGCCTCCAGGCCCCCGAGGCGCGCCCGCGCCCCCGCACCGGCTTCACCGACTTCCACGAGACGGCCGCACCCGTCGCCGAGACGGTCGCCGAGCGCGAGGAGGGCGAGTCCTGGACCCCCGTGCCCGTGCCGAAGCCGCTCTACCTCTCGCGCTCGCAGGCGCCCGGCCCGCGTCCCGGCGCCGGCAGCGCGCCCCGCACGCCGCTGTCGCCCGTCGAGGAGATGCGCCGCGCCGCCGCCGCGTCCGAGGAGACCCTGCGCCGCGCCCACCTCGAGCCCGAGGTCGCGCGCCTGTCCGCCGAGGAGGAGGCCGCGCCCGCGGCCGTCGCCCCGGCCGCTCCCGCCGCCCGCACGTCGCCCGCCAGCCGCTTCTCCCGCATGGGCATCGTCGACGACGCCGAGCCCGGCATGGGCGACCTCGACGAGGTGCTGCGCCGCCGCCGGGCTGTCGGCTAGCGATGCTCCTCCGGGCCACGCGGTCCGGAAGGCTCCCCGCGACGTGGTAGTCTCGTGGAGTTGTCAGGGCCTATGGCGCAGTTGGTAGCGCGCCTCGTTCGCATCGAGGAGGTCAGGAGTTCGAATCTCCTTAGGTCCACAAGAACCCCGCTCCGGCGGGGTTTTTGCTTTCCCCCGGCGCCTGCGCGCGACGCCGCCGTCGGGGCGCGGCGCCCCCGGTTAAGATCGGTCAGTGCCCCGCCCCGCGATCCCGCCCGTGACCATCGCGAGCCCGGAGGTGCAGGCGCTCCGGGCCGACCTCGAGGCGGCGCCCTTCTCCCTCGCCTCCGCGCTCGACGTGTGGGGCGACGCGGCCGGGCAGGCCCTGCACCGCGGGAACCGGATCCCCGCCCGTCGCGCCGTCGCCGCCGCGCGCACCGTCGACGGCCTGCCGGCGCCCGCCGCGCTCGCCGCCCTGTTCGTGCTCGGCGACCCGGTGGACGCGGACGACCTCCGCCGCGCGCTGCCCGCCCTCGGCCTCGACGGCGCCGCCCGCCTGGGGCTGGTCGAGGTCGACGGCGACCGGGTGCGCCCGGCGGTCGACCTCCGCCCCTACGGCTTCATCGACGCCCACGGCGTGGGCGAGTGGTGGATCGCGTCCGACCTCGGCGAGCTCGCCACCGGCGGCGCGCTGGACGAGGACCACGTGCTCGGCGTCGGCGGCGCGTCCGCCACGCTCAGCGGCCTCATGATCTCCGCACCCGTCGCGTCCGCGCTCGACCTCGGGACGGGCTGCGGGATCCAGGCGCTGCACGCATCCCGGCACGCGGACCGCGTGGTCGCGACCGACATCTCCGCCCGCGCCCTCGCCTTCGCGGCGCTCAACGCCGCGCTCAACGGGGTGACGACGATCGAGCTCCGCCTCGGCAGCCTCTTCGAGCCGGTGGCGGGGGAGCGGTTCGACCACATCGTCTCGAACCCGCCGTTCGTCATCACCCCGCGCGCCGAGGGCGTGCCGGCGTACGAGTACCGCGACGCCGGCCTCGTGGGCGACGCGCTCGTCGAGGGCGTGGTGGCGGACCTCGTCGACCACCTCACGCCCGGCGGCGTCGCGCAGCTCCTCGGCAACTGGGAGCACCGCGCGGGGGAGCCCGGCCTGGAGCGTGTCGCGGGCTGGCTCGACGCGGCCGCGCGTCGCACCGGATCCGGCCTCGACGCCTGGATCGTCGAGCGCGAGGTGCAGGACGCCGCGCTGTACGCCGAGACGTGGATCCGCGACGGCGGCACCCGCGCGGGCACCCCGGAGTCCGAGGTGCTCGTCGACGCCTGGCTCGACGACTTCGCCGCGCGCGGCGTCGACGGCGTCGGGTTCGGCTACCTCACGCTCCGCCGTCCGGCCGCGGGCGCGCCGACCCTGCGTCGCCTCGAGCGGCTGCACGGCGGCCTCGGCCACAACCCGACCGGCCTCGGGGACCACCTCCGGGCCTCGCTCGCCGCGCACGACGCGCTGGCCGGGATCGACGACCGCGCGCTCGCTGGACTCGCGCTCGTGGTCGCGAGCGACGTCACCGAGGAGCGGCACTACTGGCCGGGCGCCGAGGACCCCACGGTCATGACGCTGCGCCAGGGCGCGGGCTTCGGCCGCGAGGTGCCGCTCGACACGGGGCTCGCCGCGCTCGTCGGCGCGTGCGACGGGGAGCTGGCGGTCGGCGCCATCGTCGACGCGGTCGCGCAGCTCACCTCGGTGGACGCCGGCGCGCTGCGCGGCGAGCTGCTGCCGCGCATCCGGACGCTCGTCGCCGACGGCTTCCTCCTGCTGCCGGCCGTCGCCGACGGCGGGACGCTCGCCGACCGCCCAGCCCGCGACGCCTAGGATCGCGGGGTGACCCGCCGCTCATCCCGCCCCGCCGCCCGTCCCGAGATCGTCCGCGCCGTCGTGCTCGACGCCGCGCTCATCGTCGTCTTCGCCCTCGTGGGCCGGGCGAGCCACGGCGAGGACCTCGCGCCGTCGGGCGTCCTCGGCACCGCGTGGCCGTTCCTCGCCGGAGGCCTCGTGGGCTGGATCGTCGCCCGGGCCTGGCGGAGCCCCTCCCGCGTCGTCCCCACGGGGCTCGTGGTCTGGGCCGTGACGGTCGTCGTCGGTGTCGTCCTCCGCGCGCTCACGGGCGAGGGCGTGGTGGTGCCGTTCGTCATCACGACGGCGATCATCCTGGGCGTCCTGCTGCTCGGCTGGCGCGCGATCTCAGCCCTCGTGGTCCGCCGGCGCGCGCGGCCCTGAGTCCGGCGAGACCGCCCTAGGCGGCCGGCGACGCGGAGTCCGCCGCCTCCATGACCGCGATGAGCGCCTTGGCGTAGGCCTCCTCGGCCTCGAGGTCGCGGTGCTCGACCTCCTCGCCGTCGATCACGACGAGCACCACGTGCGCGCCGTCCTCCGCGCCGCCGATCTCGCGGCGGAGCGACCGGAACGCGCCGCCGAGCAGCGCCCGCAGCTGGTCCTCGCGCGGCAGCCACAGGCTGTCCTCGAGCGCGACGGAGTCGAGCGCCCACTCGGTCGTGCCGTTGAAGCCGAGCACCGTGCCCGTGGCGTGCTCGTGCGCCTCGATGGTGAGCTCGCTGATGGTGAAGACGTCGGACTCGAAGCCCTGGCCGCGGATCCGGAACCGGTCGCCGGGCTCGGGGCTCCACTCGAGGCCGAGCTCCAGGAGGGTCGTGGCGTGCGCGGTGGAGATCATCCGTGCAGTATGCCCGGCGCTCCCGGGCATCGGCTCCGCAGCTGAGGGAATCCGGGTGCGTTAGATTCGGGGACACCGCCCGCGGCGCATCCCGCGGTCGGCCGGCCCGGGGAGGACCATGCGCGCGACAGTCAAGGACGTCGCGGCGCGCGCCGGCGTCTCCCCGAAGACCGTGTCCAACGTGATCACCGGCCGGGTGGCCGTGAGCCCCGCCACCCGGGAGCGCGTGGAGGAGGCCGTCGCCGAGCTCGACTACGTGCCCAACCTCAGCGCCCGCGGCCTCCGCAACGGGCGCACCGGCGTGATCGCCGTGGCCCTCCCGGACCTCGGCACGGCGTACTCCGCGGAGCTCGCCCACCACCTGGTGGAGGTCGCGCACGAGGCCGGCTACAGCATCCAGATCGAGGAGACGGGCTCGCGCCCCGACCGCGAGCGCGACCTCATGTCGCGGGCGCGCGAGCACCTCGTCGACGGCCTGATCCTCAACCCCGTGCTCCTGTCGAAGAGCGCCATCGTGCGCGCCGAGTCGCTGCCGCCCGTCGTGGTCATCGGCGAGGTCGAGCAGGAGATCGCGGACCGCGTGGGCGTCGACAGCGTGGCGGCGGCCTCCGACATGACGCGGTTCCTCCTCGCCACGGGCGCCCGGCGCATCGCCGCGGTGGGCACCGCCACGCGCGAGGAGTCCGCCGCGGGCGACCTCCGGCGGATCGGCTACCGGCGCGCGATGGAGGAGGCGGGCGAGGCGCCGATCGAGATCGACCGCACGGGTTGGACGAGCGCGTCCGGGGCGGAGGCCGTGGAGGCCTGGCTCGCCGACGGCAACCCGCTGCCCGACGCGCTGTTCTGCTTCACCGACGGCCTCGCGTTCGGCGTCCTGCGCGCCCTCGCCGACCACGGCGCGCGCGTGCCCGAGGACGTGCAGGTCGCGGGCTTCGACGACGTCGACCAGTCCCGGTTCTCGATCCCCACCCTCACCACCGTCCACTTCGACATCCGCGCCTACGCGGAGGCGGCCGTGGGCCAGCTCGTGCGCCGGATCGAGGAGCGCGAGGGCCCGGCCGTGCAGCTCGTGATCCCGCACCGCATCGTCGTCCGCGGCAGCACGCGCGGCCCGGTCCCCGCCTGAGAGCGCTCCCTTGGCCACTCCGGCCAGATCGTGATCGCGAAAGGTTGCGCTGCGCATTACAACGATGTAATGATTCGGGGATCACGAAGGGGTGATCGATGGATTCGAACGAGAAGTACACCGGGGGACGACCCTCGGCCTGGTCCCGGCGTCAACTGCTCATGGGCGGCGCGGCCGCCCTCGGCGGCGTGTTCCTCGCGGGAGGGCTCTCGGGCTGCGCGCCCCGGGTCGCGTCCGCCGGCGGCATCGTCGACTTGAAGTACTGGCACCTGCTCTCCGGCGGTGACGGCATCCGGATGGCCGCGATGGTCCAGGAGGCCAACGAGGCGGGCGATGGATTCGCGGTCGAGCAGACGGTGCTCGCCTGGGGGGCGCCGTACTACACGAAGCTCGCCATGGCGTCGGTCGGCGGGCGCGCACCGGAGCTGGCCGTCATGCACGCCGCGCGCGTGCCCGGCTTCGCGCCCGGCGGCCTCCTCGACCCGTGGGACCTCGACGAGCTCGCGGAGCTCGGCATCCGCGAGGGCGACTTCGAGCCCCGGGTGTGGGAGAAGGGGGTGTTCGAGGGCCAGCTGTACTCCGTCGCCCTCGACAGCCACCCGTTCATCATGATGTACAACACGGACATCGCGGGCGAGGCGGGAGTCCTCGGCGACGACGGCCAGATGGTGCCCATCGACTCGCCGGACGGGTTCCTCGACGTCATGCGGAAGATGCAGGCGGTGACGGGCGTCCACGGGCTGAGCTTCGGCTACCTGGGGGACGGCGCCCAGATGTGGCGCGCGTTCTACACGTTCTACAAGCAGATGGGCGGCGACATGGAGCTGCCCACGGGCGGCCAGGTCGTCTACGACCGGGACAAGGCAGTCGCCTCGCTCGAGTTCATCCAGTCGCTGCTCGACGGCACCATCGCCACGCCGAGCGGGGACGCCGGCAACGCCATCGCGGAGTTCGCGGGCGCCAAGAGCGGGGCCATCTTCACGGGCGTGTGGGAGCTGCCCACGTTCCAGACCGCGGAGCTGCCCTTCGACGCCATGCCGATCCCGAACCTCTTCGGCACGGCGGCCACCTACGCGGACTCGCACGCGTTCGTCCTCCCGCACCAGAACTCGCCGGACCCGGTCAAGCGCCGGAAGACGTACGAGTTCGTCGCGGACATGCTGAAGAACTCGCTGCAGTGGGCGGGCGCCGGCCACATCCCCGCGTACAAGCCCATCATCGACAGCCCCGACTACGCGGACCTGCTGCCCCAGGCGCACTACGCGAACGCGGCTACGCAGATCAACTACGACCCCGTGGCCTACTTCACCGGCTCCGGTTCGGACTTCCAGTCGTTCTTCGCCGAGAACGTGCAGAACGTCTTCCTCGGGCGGCAGGACGCGGGCGAGGGCATCGACGCGTTCGTGCGCCAGATCGACGCCCTGCTCGCCAAGCCCAACCCCACGGCCTGATCACCGCCCGACCCCCTCCGGCCCGGCCGGATCCGCACGAGCTCATCCAGCGATACGACGAAGGAGTCCATTCGTGACAACGGCAGCACCACCCACCCCCGTCGCTCCCGCGGCGAAGACCGCGGGCGCGAGCCCGCAACCGGCCCCGCCGAGGGTCCGCGCCAAGGAGCAGATGCAGGGGATCCTGTTCATCGCCCCGTTCGTGATCACCTTCCTGCTCTTCCTCGTCTGGCCGGTGCTCTACGGGTTCTTCCAGAGCCTCACCGGCCAGAGCCTCACGGGGGCGAACGGGCAGATCATCGGCTTCGACAACTACGCGGAGGCGTTCGGCGACGCGCAGATGTGGCGCTCGCTCGGCAACACCGTGGTGTTCACGATCGCGAGCACGGTCCCGCTCCTCGTCGTCGGCCTCGTGATGGCGCTCCTCGTGAACCTCGGGCTCCCCGGCCAGTGGCTGTGGCGGCTGTCGTTCTTCCTGCCGTACCTGCTGGCGTCCACGGTCGTCTCGCTGTTCTGGCTGTGGATGTACAACCCCCAGCTCGGCGTGATCAACGCCATCGCCGGGGGGCTCGGGCTGCCGCAGCCCGCCTGGCTGCAGGACGCGAACGTCGCGATGGCCAGCGTCGTCGTCACCACGGTGTGGTGGACGGTCGGCTTCAACTTCCTCATCTACCTGGCGGCGCTGCAGAACATCCCCGACCAGCAGTACGAGGCCGCCGCCCTCGACGGCGCGGGCAAGTGGCGTCAGCTCTTCTCCATCACGATCCCGCAGCTCGGGCCGACCACCGGCCTCCTCGCGATCCTGCAGGTGCTCGCGTCGCTCAAGGTGTTCGACCAGATCTACCAGATGACCGCGGGCGGCCCGGGAGGGGCGACCCGGCCCATCGTGCAGTACGTCTTCGAGACCGGCTTCACCGGGTTCCGCCTCGGCTACTCGGCCGCGATCTCGTACATCTTCTTCGCCCTGATCGTCGTGATCTCGGTCATCCAGTTCACCGCGACGTCCCGGAGGAAGTCATGACCACCGCCACCCGTCCGGCACCCGTCGGCGCCCAGCCCAGGAGCCGCAGCGCCGCCATCGCCCGCGAGGGCCGCACGGAGAAGCCGCGCTTCGACCTGGCGAAGGTCGTCGCCCTCATCGTCCTCGTCGTCATGTCCGCCGTCTGGCTCCTGCCGTTCCTCTGGGCGGTGCTCACGTCGTTCAAGTCCGAGACGGACGCGGCGGCGTCCCCCGTGACCATCTTCCCCGCGGGGGGCTTCACCCTCGACGCCTACGCCAGCGTGCTCAACGGCGGCAGCATCCCGTTGTGGACGTGGAACAGCCTCATCACCAGCATCGTGATCACGGTCGTCTCGATCGTGTTCTCGGCGCTGGCCGGCTACGCGCTCAGCCGCATCGACTTCCGCGGGAAGAAGCTGCTGATGGGGGCGATCATCGCGTCGATCATCATCCCGCCGCAGATCCTCATCGTCCCGCTCTTCTACCAGATGCTGTCGTTCGACCTCATCGACACCCTCTGGGCCGTGATCCTGCCGCAGATCGTGCAGCCGGCCATGGTCTTCATCCTGAAGAAGTTCTTCGACCAGATCCCCATCGAGCTCGAGGACGCCGCGCGCGTCGACGGGGCGAACCGGGTGCGGGTGTTCCTGCAGATCGTGCTGCCGCTGTCGCGGCCCATCCTCTCCGCGGTGTCGATCTTCGTGTTCATCGGCGCCTGGAACAACTTCCTCTGGCCCTTCATCGCGACCAACGACGCCTCGCTCATGACGCTGCCCGTCGGCCTGCAGACCGTGAAGAGCGCCTACGGGATCCAGTACGCGCAGAACATGGCCTCCGCCGTGCTCGCCGCGCTGCCGCTGATCATCGTGTTCCTCTTCTTCCAGCGCCAGATCATCAAGGGCATCTCGACCACCGGGTTCGGCGGGCAGTGATCGCCCGCCCCGCGCCCGCCACCGACCGATCCACCCACCCCGCCCGGGACGCACGCGCCCGGCCGTCCGTCCAGGAGGACGCCCCATGACCCGCGCCCGCATCACCATCGACCGCGACTTCACCATCGGCGACGTGCCCCGCCGCCTCTTCGGCTCGTTCGTCGAGCACATGGGCCGGTGCGTCTACACCGGCATCTACGAGCCCGGGCACCCGACCGCGACGCCCGAGGGCTACCGGCAGGACGTGCTCGACCTCACCAAGGAGCTCGGGGCCACGATCGTCCGCTACCCCGGCGGCAACTTCGTCTCCGGCTACGACTGGGAGGACGGCGTCGGCCCGGTCGAGGACCGGCCCCGCCGCCTCGACGGCGCCTGGCACACGGTGGAGACGAACGCGTTCGGCCTGCACGAGTTCATGGGCTGGTCGAAGGCCGCCGGCGTCGAGGTGATGGAGGCCATCAACCTCGGCACGCGCGGCGTCGACGCGGCGCGCTCGCTCGTGGAGTACGCGAACCACCCCGGTGGATCGAAGTACTCCGACATGCGTCGACGCAACGGCGCCGAGGAGCCCTTCGACATCAAGCTGTGGTGCCTCGGCAACGAGCTCGACGGCCCGTGGCAGATCGGGCACAAGACGCCCGACGAGTACGGGCGCCTCGCGCAGGAGGCCGGCAAGGCCATGCGCCTGGTGGATCCGAGCATCGAGCTGGTCGCGTGCGGCAGCTCCAACTCGGGCATGCCCACGTTCGGGCAGTGGGAGCAGACCGTGCTCGGCCACACCTACGACGTCGTCGACTACATCTCGCTGCACGCCTACTACCAGGAGCAGGAGGGCGACGTCCGGAGCTTCCTGGCGAGCAGCGTCGACATGGACTTCTTCATCGAGTCCGTCGTCGCGACCGCGGACGCCACCGGTGCACGTCTCAAGAACCGCAAGCGGATCGAACTCTCGTTCGACGAGTGGAACGTCTGGTACCAGCGCGGGCTCGACGGCGAGGACCAGCCGCACCGCATCGAGAAGGCCGGCTGGCGCGAGCATCCTCGCGTGATCGAGGACGAGTACAACGTCACCGACGCGGTCGTGGTCGGCACGCTCCTCAACTCGCTGCTGCGGCACGGCGACCGGGTGAAGATCGCGAACCAGGCCCAGCTCGTCAACGTGATCGCCCCGATCCGGAGCGAGGAGGCCGGGCCCGCCTGGCGCCAGTCGATCTTCTGGCCGTTCGCCCGCATGGCCCAGCTCGCGACGGGACGGATCCTCCAGGTCGAGGTGGACAGCGACCGCTACGACAACGACCGCTTCGGCACGGCTGACGTGGTCGACGTCAGCGCGACGTGGGACGACGAGGCCGGCACCGTGTCCCTGTTCCTCGCGAACCGCGACCTCGAGGAGGCGGCGTCCACCGAGGTCGCGCTCCGCGGGCTCGACGTCAGCCGGATCCTCCGGGCCGAGGTCCTGCGCGTGCCGGAGGGCGGCGACCGCTTCACGAGCAACACCGAGCAGTCGGGTGAGCAGGTCGGCCTCGTGCCGCTCGAGGGCGTCCACGCGGAGGGCGGCCTGCTGACGCTCACGCTCCCGGCGCTGTCGTGGGCGGTCGTGGTGCTCGACGTCACCCGGAGCTGAGGCACGACGCACGACGACGGCCCGCCCTGCGCGATGCAGGGCGGGCCGTCGTCGTGGTGGTGCGGCGGATCAGCCGACCGGGCCCTCGGTGAGGGTCACGGTGCCGGTCTTCTGGGCGCCGGCCGCGGTGGTCCACCCGAGGGTGACCCGGTCGCCGGGCTCGTGCGCCGAGATGGCGGCGCTCAGCTCGGACGCCGACGCGACGGCCTTCCCGTCGACCGAGGTCACGACGTCGCCCTGGGCGAGGCCGGCCTGCGCCGCTCCCGACCCGTCGACGACGCCCTGCACGGGAGCGCCCGCGACCGTGCCCGCGCCGTTCGCGAGCAGCACGCCGAGGAACGCCGGGTAGCCGATCTCCACGGTGCCGGACTCGACGCCGCTCTCGATCTGCTTCGCGATGCCCATGGCCTTGTCGATCGGGATGGCGAACCCGGCGATCTGCGCGGAGCCCGAGGACGCGGCCGTGTCGATGCCGACGACCTCGTTCTCGGCGTCCACCAGCGGCCCGCCGGAGTCGCCGGAGACGATGGGCGCGTCGGTCTGGATGAGGTCGGTGAGCGTCTCGCCCGCCGCCGTCCCCTCGGACTGCGTGGTGATCGTCTGGCCGAGCGCGGTGACCTGGCCGGCCGCCGCGGTGAGCGTGCCCGTGCCGCCCGCGTTGCCGACGCCCGTGACGGCCTCGCCGACCTGCACGCCGTCCGTGTCGAGCTTCGCCGGGGTGAGCCCCGAGGCGCCCTCGAGCTTGAGGACCGCGACGTCGTTCGTGGCGTCGGTGCCGACGACCTTGGCGACGTACGCCTTGCCCGTGGACTCGACGGTGACGCGGATGCTCGTGGCGCCGCTGACGACGTGGTTGTTGGTGAGGATCGTGCCGTCGGACGACAGGATGATGCCCGTGCCGGCGCCGGCCGCGTTCTCGTACGTGAGCGCCGAGTCGATGGTCACGACCCCGGCGGTCTGGGCGGCGTCCGCCGCGGGCGACGTGACGGACGCGCCCCTCCCCGTGCCCGACTGCGTCCCGGAGCCCGAGCCGCTGCCCGACCCCTGGCCGGGCAGCGTGGTCGTGCCGCGGCCGAAGCCCTGGCCGGGCGTGAAGGAGCCCGGGTCCTGGATCCGCGTGTCGCCGGCCGGGGAGGAGGAGCGGCCGAGGTCGGCCATGAAGCCGACCGCCGTGCCGCTGCCGAAGGAGAGGAGCAGGGCGAGGGCGGATGCGCCCGCGATGAGGCCGGTGCGGAGGCCGCGCCGCATGGGCTTCCGGGGGGCGGGGGTCCCCGCCGGGTCGACGGGGAGGGGGCGGCCGAAGGCGTCGGTCGCGGGTGCGGGCCACGGGGATCCGGCTGCGGCGGGCTGACCCGCGGCGGGCGGGGCGCTCGCGTACGCGGCGGTGGCGTGCTCGGCGGCGGGCTGGTGCGGCACGGGCTGCGGCGCCGCGGGGGCGGCGGGGGCGGCGGGGACGGCCGGGGCGGCCGGGGCGGATCCCGGTGCGGCGGGTCCGTCGACCGCGGGCCCGGAGGGGGCGGTCCAGGTCGCGGCCGGCGCCTCGGGCGCTGCGGTCGCGGCGGCGGGCTGCTCGGGCGCGCGGTCCGCGGCGTCGGAGCCGGTCGCGCGGGTGTCGTCGGTGGGGGCCTCGTCCGGACGTCCGGTCGGCTCCTGGGGTGTCTCGTTCATGACGGGTCCTTCGTGTCTCGGGTGGGCCCGGCGGGGGCCATGAGGAGATCACAGCGGCCGACCCTATGAGCACCCCATGACGAGCACGAGCGTCCGCCATGGATCCCGTCCCGGGCCCGGGCGTACCCTGAGCGGCATGACGCGGAGGTCGGACAAGGACGGCGAGCCCCTCGACGTGGATCCGCGCTACGACCCGGCGTTCCAGCGCGCGGCCGGATCCGCCGCCCCGCCTCCCGCCGCCCCGCCCGTCGCGACCGCCGCCGTCCCGGACGCGCTGCTCGCGGAGCCCGTGCCTCGGGATGCGGGGGAGTCGCGAGAGGACCGGGGCGACCGCCCCCTCGTCGCCCGCTGGCTCGCCCCCGTGCTGTGGATCCTCGCGGTCGCCTTCCCCGCCGCGGGCCTCGCCCTCCGCGCGCTCGCCGCCGGGATCGCGACGTCCATGCCCTACTCCAGCTTCGGCGAGCCGCTCGGGCAGCGGTGGCTCCTGGAGGTCGTGCCGCTCATCGTGACCCTCGCCCCGGGCGTCGTCGCGGGCGGCCCGGTCGCGGTGATCGCGGCGCTCGCCGTGCACGCCCTGCACCGCCGTCCGCGCTGACCGGGCCCGCCCGGCCCGGGCGCCGCCCTCCCGCCCGCGTAGGCTCGACCCATGGAGCAGAGAAGCCTCGGCAGGACCCATCGGAACGTCTCGGTCATCGGACTCGGGACCTGGCAGCTCGGCGGGGACTGGGGTGACGTCGCCGAGGACGACGCGCTCGCGGTGCTCGACGCCGCGGCCGACGCGGGCATCACCTTCTTCGACACGGCGGACGTCTACGGCGACGGCCGCAGCGAGACGATCATCGGATCCTGGCTCCGCGCGCACCCGGGCGCCGGCGTCACGGTCGCGACCAAGATGGGCCGACGCGACGCGCAGGATCCCGCGAACTTCACGCTCGACCGCTTCCGCGAGTGGACGGACCGCTCGCGCCGGAACCTCGGCGTCGACACCCTCGACCTCGTCCAGCTGCACTGCCCGCCGACCGCCGTCTTCTCGAGCGACCGCGTCTACGACGCCCTCGACGAGCTCGTCGCCGACGGTGCCATCGCGTCCTACGGCGTGAGCGTCGAGACGACGGACGAGGCGCTCCTCGCGATCGCCCGGCCCGGCGTCGCGAGCGTCCAGATCATCCTCAACGCGTTCCGCCACAAGCCGCTCGACCGCGTGCTGCCGGCCGCCGCGGAGGCGGGCGTGGGCATCATCGCGCGCGTCCCGCTCGCGTCGGGCCTCCTCAGCGGGCGGTACACCGCGGAGACGACGTTCGCCGAGACCGACCACCGCAACTACAACCGCCAGGGCGAGGCCTTCGATGTGGGGGAGACCTTCTCGGGCGTCGACTACGAGGAGGGCGTGGCCGGTGCCCGCGAGTTCGCGGCCGCCGCGCACGAGGCGGCACCCGACCTCACGCCCGCGCAGGTCGCGCTCGCCTGGATCGTGCAGCGCGAGGGCGTCTCCACCGTGATCCCCGGCGCGCGCAACGCCGAGCAGGCGCGCGCCAACGCGCAGGCGGGCGACGCCCCGGCGCTCGGCGAGGTCTTCGAGCGGCAGGTCGCGGACATCTACGACCGGCGCTTCCGCGCCGCGGTCCACCCCCGCTGGTAGCACCACCCGGACGTGCGACGGCCCCGGTCAGCGATGCTGACCGGGGCCGTCGTCCGTGCGGATGCGCTACTGGAGGGAGTCGCAGGCGCTCGACAGGCTCGTCCTGAGGTCATCCGGCAGGGGCTTGCCGACCAGCGCTGCCATCTGGTCCGCTCCGGCATTGATCTGCTGCCCGTACTGGTCGGCGTTCGGCACGCCGCTCTCCTGCGCCTGCGTGGCGAGATCGCGGTAAGCCTGCACGTCGGACTCCTCGATGGTCTCCTTGTCCTTGAGGCCGCACGTGAAGTCACGGACCTTCGCGAGCGTCGCCTCATCCGTACCGGTCGCGCCGGATCCGGCGTCGCCCTCGGTGGTCGCCTCGGGCGTGGGGGTCGCGGCCTCGGCGGACGCGGACGCGGAGGCGGACGGGGTCGGCGTGCTGGCGGCGTCGTCGGCGGCGGGCGAGCTGCAGCCGGCGAGGGCGAGGCCGAGGACGAGCCCCAGTCCGGCGATCCCGGCCCGCAGCCGGCGCGTGGTCAGAGGGGTCTGCTGAGAGGTCATGCCCTCACACTATCCAGCGCGCCGTCGGGAATTCCGCGGGGGCGGAGACCCCGGGGCGCGGCTCACGGTCCGCGGTCCGCAGGGCGGATGGCCTCCGGAGCGGAGCCCCGGGCGTCACGTCACGACGTGGACGGGCTCCGTGTCCGGGATGGGGCCGGCGTCGCGGCCGCGGAGGTCCGGGCTGTGCCGGTGGAACACCGCGGCGATCGCGGCGCCCACCGCGAGCAGCGCCGCCGCCACGACGAACGCGCCCTGCGCGCCCTGCGCGTCGATGACGAACCCGGCCGCGGCCGACCCGAGCGCGGCGCCGATGAGCTGCCCGGTGCCGACCCAGCCGTAGGCCTCGGCCGTGTCGCTGAAGCGGACCGACGACGAGACCACCGCGAAGAGCACGGCCAGCGCGGGGGCGATGCCGACGCCCGCGAGGAAGAGGAAGACGGAGAGCCAGGCGAACTGCATCCACACGGCGGCCAGCGCGGTGCCGACCAGGATGATCGTCATCCGTCGCGCCATGGCCCACGGGCTGATGGGGATGTGGCCGAGCGCGAGGCCGCCGATGAGCGAGCCGACCGCGAAGATCGCGAGGACGAAGCCCGCCTCCGGGCCGCCGTGTCCGTAGACCGCGACGACACCCGCCTCGATGGCCGCGCAGGCCGCGATGAGGAGGAAGCCGACGACCGTGCTGAGGAGCACCGGCGGGCGTCCGAGGACCACGCCGAAGCGGCGCTTGCTGCGGGGGATCCGCACGCGGCCGAGCTCGGGGGAGGAGATGAACCACGCGCCGCCGCCGACCAGGAAGGCCGCCGCGACGAGGATGCCCGCGCTCGTGTCGACCTGGATCGCGAGGAACGTGGCGATGACCGGCCCGAGCACCCAGATGATCTCCTGGGCCGACGCGTCGAGCGAGAAGAGCGGCGTGAGCTGCTTCGAGTTGACCATCTTCGGGTAGATGGTGCGGACGGCCGGCTGCACCGGCGGGTTCGCGAGCCCGGCGAGGAGGCCGAGCCCCATGAAGGCGGGGACCGAGGTGCTCGCGTCGGCGAGGGCCACGGCGACCACGGCGGCCGTGCACACGGCCGACGTGAGGATGAGGACCGGGCGCATGCCCCAGACGCCCATCCACCGGCTCGTGAGGGGGCCGGCGATGGCCTGGCCGATGCTCGTCGCGGCGAGCACGAGGCCGGCGGCGCCGTACGACTCGTGGATCCGCTCGACGTGCATGAGGAACGCCAGCGAGAGCATGCCGCCGGGGAAGCGCGCGACCAGCTGGGCGGTGATGATCCGGCCCACGCCGCGGGTCTTGAGGAGGCTTCCGTACGTGCTCACGAGGGTCAGATCCTACCGTCCGGGGAGGGTCCGCCCGTAGCCCGGACGTCGCCGGACGTCGATGTCGGGAGGTCTCCGTAGCCTGTGGAACATGTGGAGAAGTCCGCGGACTTATCCACACCTGTGGACGACACGCCCACTACATATGGGGTTGGGCGCGGCCGGTCGCCCGCATATATAGTGATGGAGACGGCAGCGGCCCCCGGTCGTCCCGGCTCCACGGAGCGGGCGCGGAGGGGCCGACCGAGCATTTCCCCTGGTGAGGCGCAGGGCGCGGCGGGTACGTCCCGCACCGCGTCGCCGCCGACCGCAGGACAGTCCGCCGCCGATCAGCGCGGACGACGAAGACGACGAGGAGCAGAGTGTCCATCACCGTAGTGAAGCGCGACGGCACGCGGGAGCCGTACGACGCGAACCGCATCAACCTGGCCATCGAGGACGCCACGCAGGGCCTCGACGAGAACATCGGCTGGGTCACGCAGATCGCGTCGGAGCTGGAGATCACCCTCTTCGACGGGATCAGCACCCAGCAGCTCGACGAGGCCGTCATCCAGGTCGCGCTCCAGAACGTGAAGGACGACCCGGCCTTCGACACCGTCGCCGCGCGCCTCCTCCTCAAGACCATCTACAAGCGCGTCCTCGGCGACTACTCGTCGCCCGAGGAGCTCAAGCGCCTCCACGCGGAGCACTTCGCCCGCAACATCCAGCGCGGCGTCGACGAGATGCTCCTCGACTCCCGCCTCGTGCAGCTGTTCGACCTGGAGCGCCTCGCCCAGGCCCTCGAGCCCGCGCACGACGAGCTGCTGAAGTACATCGGCGTCGTCACGCTGAACAACCGCTACGGCATCAAGGGCCGCAACGGCGACGCCCTCGAGGTCCCCCAGTACTTCTGGATGCGCATCGCGATGGGCCTCACGCTCAACGAGCAGAACCCCACCGAGACGGCCATCGCCTTCTACGAGAAGATGTCGAAGCTCGAGTACCTCGCGGCCGGCTCCACCCTCGTCAACGCGGGCACCATCTACCCGCAGCTCGCGAACTGCTTCGTCATGGAGATGCAGGACGACATCGAGCACATCGCGAAGACCACGCGCGACGTCATGTGGCTCACGAAGGGCACGGGCGGCATCGGCCTCTCCGTCTCCAAGCTGCGTGCGCAGGGCTCGCCCATCCGCTCGAACAACACCACCTCCACGGGCCCGATCCCGTTCATGCACACCATCGACTCCGTGCTCCGCGCCGTCAGCCGCGGCGGCAAGAAGTTCGGCGCCCTGTGCTTCTACATGGAGAACTGGCACCTCGACTTCCCCGAGTTCCTCGACCTGCGCCAGAACTCGGGCGACCCGTACCGCCGCACCCGCACCGCGAACACCGCGGTGTGGATCAGCGACGAGTTCATGAAGCGCGTCCAGAACGACGAGGACTGGTACCTCTTCGACCCGCTGGAGGTCTCCGACCTCAACGAGCTCTACGGCAAGGCCTTCTCGGAGCGCTACGCGTTCTACGTGGGCGAGGCCGAGGCCGGGCGCATCCGGATGTTCAAGCGCATCAAGGCGCGCGAGCAGTTCAAGTCGATCCTCATCTCCCTCCAGACCACCAGCCACCCGTGGCTGACCTGGAAGGACACGATCAACAACCGCGCCCTGAACAACAACACGGGCACGATCCACCTCTCGAACCTCTGCACCGAGATCACGCTGCCGCAGGACGAGGACAACGTCTCCGTCTGCAACCTGGCGTCGATCAACCTGTCGCAGCACTTCGCCGACGGCAAGGTCGACTTCGCCAAGATCGAGCAGAGCGCGCGCCTCGCGGTGCGCCAGCTCGACAACCTCATCGACATCACGCGCTCCAGCGTGAAGGAGGCGGACTTCTCCAACCAGCAGAACCGCGCGGTGGGCCTCGGCGTCATGGGCTTCACCGACATCGTCGAGAAGCTCGGCTACTCGTACGAGTCCGAGGAGAGCTACGACCTGATCGACGAGATCATGGAGCACGTCTCCTACGCGGCGATCGACGAGTCGGCCGACCTCGCCCAGGAGCGCGGCGCGTACCCGAACTTCGAGGGCTCGCGCTGGTCGGAGGGCCTCGTGCCGCTCGACTCGATCGCGCTCATGGAGGCCGACCGCGGCGTGCCCGTCAAGGTCAACCGCACCACGCGCCTCGACTGGGACGCGCTGCGCCTCAAGGTCAAGGGCGGCATGCGCAACGCGACGCTCATGGCGATCGCGCCCACCGCGTCCATCGGCCTCGTCGCCGGCACCACGCCGGGCCTCGACCCGCAGTTCTCGCAGATCTTCAGCCGCTCCACCTCCTCGGGCAAGTTCCTCGAGGTCAACCGGAACCTGGTGAAGGACCTGCAGGAGCTCGGCATCTGGGAGGGCGTCCGCGAGGACATCCTGCGCAGCCAGGGCGACATCCAGAACATCGCCGCCATCCCCGACCACGTCAAGGCCACGTACCGCACGAGCTTCCAGCTCTCGCCGTACGCGTTCCTCGAGGTCGCGGCGCGTGCGCAGAAGTGGATCGACCAGGCCATCAGCCGCAACATGTACCTCGAGACGCGCGACCTCGGCGACATGATGGACATCTACTTCGCCGGCTGGGAGCGCGGGGTCAAGACCACGTACTACCTGCACATGAAGCCGCGTCACACGGCTGAGCAGTCGACCGTCAAGGTCGACAAGTCGCAGGACGCCGACGGCACCAAGCGCAAGGGCTTCGGCGGATTCGGCGGCGGCGCGCCCGCAGCCGTCCCCGCCACCGCGGCCGGCGCATCCACGCCCGCGGACGCCCCGGCGCCGCAGGCCGCTCCCGCGCCCCGCAAGGGCTTCGGATTCGGTGGAGTGGGAGGTGCACGCTGATGAACGACGACACGTTCGGCGACTACGTCGTCCCCATGGACCCCATGGACGAGCTGCAGTGCGACTCCTGCCAGTAGGCGGGACCACCTAGCAGCATCGTCGCGGCGCACTCGGCCGTCCCCACCCGCACCACCACGCACGTCACCCGGAGAGAAGAAGCAGATGTCGAAGATCCTCGGCACGGGAATCCAGGAGGGCCTCCTCCTCAAGCCCGTCAACTACCAGTGGGCCATGGACCTGTACGACCAGGCCGTCGCGAACACGTGGTTCCCCAACGAGATCCAGCTCGGTGAGGACATCGCGGACTTCAAGAAGATGACGGACGAGGAGCGCCACGCGATCACGTTCCTCATGAGCTACTTCAACCCGAACGAGCTGCTGGTGAACAAGGCGCTCGCGTTCGGCGTCTACCCGTACATCAACGCGCCGGAGTGCCACCTCTACCTGGCGAAGCAGATGTGGGAGGAGGCGAACCACTGCATGTCGTTCGAGTACGTCCTCGAGACGTTCCCGATCGACCGCGAGGCCGCCTACAACTCCCACGTCGACATCCCGTCGATGGCCCGCAAGGAGGAGTTCGAGGTCAAGTTCATCAAGCGCATGACCGAGCAGACCCTCGACATCACCACCACCGAGGGCAAGAAGGACTTCGTCCGGAACCTCGTCGCGTACAACGTGATCCTCGAGGGCATCTGGTTCTACTCGGGCTTCATGGTGTCGCTGTCGTTCCGCCAGCGGAACCTGCTGCGCAACTTCGGCTCGCTCATGGACTGGATCGTCCGCGACGAGTCGCTGCACCTCAAGTTCGGGATCAACCTCATCCTCACCGTGCTCGAGGAGAACCCCGACCTGCAGACGGAGGAGTTCGCCGCCGAGATCAAGCAGATGATCCTCGACGCCGTCGAGATGGAGGAGCAGTACAACAAGGACCTCCTCCCCAACGGCATCCTCGGGCTCAACGCGAACTACATCAACCAGTACGTGAAGTACCTCGCCGACCGCCGCCTCGAGGAGCTCGGCTTCGAGGCCGAGTACAAGGTCTCGAACCCGGCGAAGTGGATGGCCACGGCGAACGACACGCTGCAGCTCGTCAACTTCTTCGAGTCGACGAACACGTCGTACGAGTCGAACGCGTCGGCCACCGTCGGCGCCAAGTAGGACCGACCGCCGCAGCACCGCACGACCGCAGCACCCGACGCCGCCCGCGCCGCGCATCCGACGAGGATGCGGGTGCGGGCGTCGTCATGCCCGCCCGGGCCACCGCCACCACCCAGCACCGACGTCGCCGCCATCGAGAGGGCCCATGGACCAGCAGCACGACACCGCACCGCGTCACCTCGCCCGGGACGGACGGGCGTACCGCACCCGCGTGGTGGGGTGGGACGACGCGCGCGGCGCGCGCATCCGCCGCGCCATGGAGGACGAGATGGACGTCCGCTACGAGGGCCGGCACGCGGACGACCCCGACTGGCCCGCGAAGGCGGCGGTCGCGTTCGCGCTCGACCCCGCGGACGTCGAGGCGGTGGTGCTCCTCGTGCCCGAGGGCGACGAGGCGGGGGCGGCCGCGCACGGCGTCATCCGGCGGCTGGGCGGCGAGCTCGAGCTGAAGAAGGTCGTCGTGGATCCGGCGCATCGCGGCACCGGCCTCGCGCGCGTGCTCATGGCGGAGCTCGAGCGGGTCGGCCGGGAGCTCGGCGCGCCGCGGCTGATCCTGCAGACGGGCGACCGGCAGCCGGACGCTGTGCGGCTCTACGAGACCGCGGGGTGGCGGCCCATCGACGTGTACCCGCCGTACCTGCCGGTCACGAACTCGATCTGCTTCGAGAAGCCGCTGGGCTGAGGTCGGCCGACGCCGGCCGGGCGGCCGCCGCGCCGCGCAGGGCGTCGTCCACCAGGAGCGCGAGCAGGTCCGGGAAGGGCAGGCCGTCCGCCGCGAAGCTCCGCGGGACCTGCGAGGCCGCGGTGGATCCGGGCGTCGTGTTCACCTCGTTGAGCACGGGGCCCTCGGGCGTGAGGAAGAAGTCGACGCGCACGACGCCGCGGCAGTCGAGGGCTTCGACCAGGCGCGCCGCGGCGTCGTGCAGCGCGGCGAGCTCGTCGGCGGCGAGCGGGGCGGGGATCCGGAAGACGGCGCCGCCGTCGTACTTCGTGCCCGCGTCGAAGACGCCCTCGGTGACGACCTCCACGGCCGGGCCGATGCGGATCGTGCCGTCCCACGCGCGGAGGACCGGCACGTCGATCTCACGGCCCGCGACCAGGTGCTCCACCAGCACGCGGTCGCCCACGGCGAAGGCGGCGGCGAGGGCGGCGGGCACGTCCGCGGCGGCGAGGGCGAGGCCGACGCCGTGGCTGGATCCCCCGCCGGACGGCTTCACGACCACCGGGCGCTCCCAGGTCCAGGCGGCGGCCGACGCGCGGGTCAGCTCGACGCCCGGCGCGACGTCGATGCCGAGGGACGCCGCCAGGAGCTTCGTCGCCTGCTTGTCCATGCCGATGGCGCCCGCGCGCACGCCCGAGCCGACGTAGGGGATCCCCACGAGCTCGAGCAGGGCGGCGATCGTGCCGTCCTCGCCGTCCCGGCCGTGCAGCATCGGGAGGGCGACGTCGCACGCGGCGAGCGCCTCCACCGCACCGGCGAGGGCGATGGCGCGGCCGGCGGCGTCCGTCCAGCCGTGGTCGCGGCCGAGGGTGAGGGGGACGACGTCGAAGCGCGCGGCGTCGAGGGCGGAGGCGACCGCGGCGGCGGAGGCGAGCGAGACGTCGTGCTCGGTGCTGCGACCGCCGCCGATGACGGCGACGCGGGTGCGGGCGGTCGTCCCTGGCGGTGCGGGTGTGGTCGGCGGCACGGCCGGGCGGGGTGGGGTGGCGGTCATGCGGGGATCTCCGTCCGGGCGGGGTGGGTGGGGGCATCGGGGGCAGCGGGTGGGGCGGTGCATGCGGGATCGGTGCGCGGAGCTGGCTCGGTGGGTGCGCGGGTGGATGGGGCTCCGGGGCGGGGCGGCGGCGCAGGCGCAGGCAAGGGATCGCGGGACGCGGCCGCGCTCCCGACGGACGTGAGCACCTCGTGCGGGATCGTGCCCGCCCACGCCGCCCAGTCGCCGGCGGTGGGCGCGCCGTCGGATCCCGCGCCGATGACGACGGCCTCGTCGCCCGCCGCGTCCCGGGCGTCGGGACCGAGGTCGACGACCGTCTGGTTCATGGAGAGCACGCCGGCTACCGGGACGCGGCGGTCGCCGATCCCCACGGAGGCGCGCGCGGAGGCGGCACGCGGCAGGCCGTCCGCGTAGCCGACGGGCAGCAGCCCGAGCGTCGTGTCGCGCGCGGCCGTCCACGTGCCGCCGTAGCCGACCGGGGTCCCCGCGGCGACGCGACGGACCCCGACGAGCGGGGCGCGCAGGGTCAGCGCGCCGCGGAGTCCCGCCTCGCCGCCCGTCGCGTCGATGCCGACCAGGCCCGCGCCGA
Organism: Clavibacter rahimiani; assembly: GCF_052654495.1. Classification (NCBI taxonomy): domain Bacteria; kingdom Bacillati; phylum Actinomycetota; class Actinomycetes; order Micrococcales; family Microbacteriaceae; genus Clavibacter; species Clavibacter rahimiani. Next base: position 2,651,116 of record NZ_CP199790.1, on the reverse strand, counting down.
CGCGCACGAGCGTGCCGTGCGAGGCGGGGTCGAGGAGGGCGGCGGCGGATCCGGCCGCGTGCCGCTCCTCGGGATCCAGGCCCGCGGCTGCGAGGACCGCGAGTCCGTGCGCGAACGCCGCGCGCTGGGCGGCGTTGGCCGGGTCGGTGGGGCGGTCGGCGGAGGACAGGTGGGTCATGGCGCCGACCACGCGGATCCGCCCGCGTCGCTCGGCCCGGGCGGCGCGGGCCGCGAGGAGCTCCCAGTCCTCCGGGGCGAAGCCCTCGCGCGCGAGCCCGGTGTCGAGCTGCAGGTGGATCCGCGGGCTGCCGTCCGCGGTGATCGCCTGACGGAGCTCCGCGAAGGTGCCCACGGCCACGTCGACGCGGTGCTCGACGGCGACCGCGAAGTCGACCGGCGACGCGTCCAGCCAGCTGAGGGCGGGGACCGCGATCCCGGCCCGGCGCAGGCGCACGGCGTGGTCGACGGTGGTGACGCCGATCCAGGTGGCGCCGCCCTCGACGGCCGCGCGCGCCGCCGTGCGGGCGCCGACGCCGTAGCCGTCGGCCTTGACCACAGCCATGACGGCGACGCCCGTGCGCGCCACGAACACGGCGGCGTTGTGGCGGATCGCGTCCGCGTCGACCTCGACGCGCGCGCCGGTGCCCGTGCGTGCGCCTGCTCGGGGGACGCTCATCCCGCCGCGTCCTGCAGCCCGGCCGGGCACGTGCCGCCCGGCTCGGTGCCGAGCTCGAAGTGCCACATCTCGTTCGCGTAGGTCTGGCACAGGCCGTAGCGGTCGCCGTGCTGCTGCAGCCAGCTGTCGGCGTCGGTCGGGCCGATGTCGACCGCATCACCCGTGACGTGCGCCGAGCGCTCGGGCGTGCTGACCCACTTGCGGGCCTCGGCGGCGCTGCCGTACTTCGCGACGCCGTCCTCGAGGAGGCTCCGCTGGTAGCGGGCGCTGCGCCAGCCGGACGCCACGACCATGTCCACGCCCTGGGCGGCGGCGTCGCGGGCTGCGTCCTGCATCGCGGCGCGGAGGGCGGGATCCAACCGGGCGATGCCGGGGTGCTCGTCGTCGAAGGGCGAGATCGGCGCCTCGAGCGGGATCCAGCCGTCGTCGGGCGTGCGGGGGTCGCCCGTGGGGTCGGCGTCGGATGCGTCGTATCGGGAGGCGCCGGACGCGGATCCGTCGAGGGCGGCCCCTGCGGGATCGGTCGCTACGCATCCGGCGAGCACCGGGACGAGGAGGACGGCCGCGAGGAGGGCGGCGGCGGGGCGTCGCCGGGGGAGGCGGGATGCGGGGGTGCGGTTCACGGGAGCCTTTCCGCACGCCGCGGGGGCGACGTGCGGATCCAGACCACCAGGGCGCGTGTCGCCCGGGCGTCGCCCTTTCCGCATACGCCCGCGATACGTCCCGTCGGGCAGGATGCGCGCGGTGCCGACAGGCCGGGCGCGGGATCAGCGCGGCGCGGGGAACACCACGCGCACGTCGAGGCCGCCGCCCGGCTGCGGGTCGATCGTCAGCTCCGCGGCGTGCAGGCGGGCGACGCGCGCGACGATCGTGAGTCCGAGGCCGCTCCCCTCGACGGCCGGGATCGCGCGGCCGTCGGGCGTCGTGGGCCGGCCGGCGCCGCGCACGAACGCGTCGCTCAGCGTGCGGGCGACGTCCGGCGGGATCACCGGCCCGGTGTTGCGGACGCGCACCTCCACGCGGTCGTCGTCGAGCGTCCCCGCGGTCACGAGCATCCGCCCGCCCGCGGGGTCGTTGTGTCGGATCCCGTTCACGACGAGGTTCATGATCAGCTGCCCGACGAGCACCTCGTCGCCGTCGAAGTCGCCCTCGCCGAGCTCGGTCGCGACGGCCACCCGCGCCTCCGCCGCGAGCGGCTGCGCCTCGTCGACGACGCGCGCGACCAGCTCCGCCACGTCGACCGGCCGGCGCTCGATCTCCACGAGGTGGTCGAGGGTCGCGATCGTGAGCAGCGCCTCCACGGCCTCGGTCCCGCGGCGGGTGGTGGCGTCGAGGCGGCCGAGGAGCTGCGGCACGTCGACGCGCGTCGGATCCGCCAGCGCCACGTCGAGGACGACCCGCGAGATCGCGTACGGCGTCCGCAGCTCGTGCGACACGTTCGCGGTGAACCGCTCCTGCTCGGCGAAGGCGGCCTGGAGGGTGTCCAGCATGGAGTCGAACGCGTCACCGAGCCGGCCGAACTCGTCGTGGCGGTCCAGGCGCACGCGCGAGTCGAGGGATCCGTCGGCGACCCGCTCGGCCACGGCGCCGAGCCGCTGCAGGGGCCGCAGCATCCAGCCGGCCAGGTACCAGCCGCCGACGAGCCCGACCACGAGCAGGACGGCCGTGACCTGGAGGGCGCGCGGCCAGAGCGCGGCGAGCAGGTCGCCCTGGCTCGGCACGAAGCCATCGGCGCTGGGGATCGGCGCGTCCGGCACGAAGCGGAGGACGTAGAGGAGCAGGAGCAGCATGGCCGCAGCCGCCAGCACGAGGAACGCCGCGTAGCTGAGGGTCAGGCGGAGGCGGGCGCTCATGCGGGCGGCTCGGGCGCCGGGTGGTCGGCCCCAGCGCCGGCCTCGGTCCCTGCCCCGGTGCCGCGCGGCCCGGCGTCGGGCGCGTCCAGCCGGTAGCCGACGCCCGCGACCGTGTGGATCAGCCACGGGTCGCCGAGCCGCTTCCGGAGCGACGAGATGGTGATCCGCACGGCGTTCGTGAACGGGTCGGCGTTCTCGTCCCACGCCCGCTCGAGGAGGGTCTCGGCGCTGATCACCCCGCCGCGCGCCTGGAGCAGCACCTCCAGCACCTGGAACTGCTTGCGGGTCACGGCGACGTAGCGGCCGTCGCGGTACACCTCCCGGCGGAACGGGTCGAGGCGGAGGCCCGCGTGCTCGAGCACCGGGGGCGCCGCGGCGGCGGAGCGGCGGCCGATCGCGCGCAGCCGCATCACGACCTCCTTCAGCTCGAAGGGCTTCGTGATGTAGTCGTCCGCGCCGAGCTCGAACCCGCGGACCTTCTCGTGCAGGCGGGCGGCGGCGGTCACCATCACGATGCGGCACGGGATGCCCGCGGCGACCACGCGGCGGGCGACCTCGTCCCCGTCGATGCCCGGGATGTCGCGGTCGAGCAGCATCACGTCGTACGGGTTCTCGGCGAGGGCCTCCATCGCGCGCTCGCCGTCCGGGGCGATGTCGGCGGTGATGGCCTCGAGCCGGAGCCCGTCGCGGAGCGAGGCGGCGAGCAGGGGTTCGTCCTCGACGATGAGCACGCGCATGACCCCGAGCCTACGGTCCCGCCTGCGCGCCTCCTCGACGCGGCCTCCCGCCGGCACCCGGGCCGGGCGCTCCCGCCTGCGCGGCACCGGGCCTGCGAGCATGGGCGGATGGACATCCTCATCACGCCGGCCGAGCTGGACCTCGCCCTCCGCACCCGCGACGACGTGCGCGTGCTCGACGTGCGGTGGTCGCTCGGCGGCCCTCCCGGCCGCCCGCTGCACGAGGCCGGGCACATCCCCGGTGCCGTGTACGCGGACCTCGACACCGAGCTCGCCGGGCACGGCGCGCCCGAGGACGGCCGGCATCCCCTGCCGACGGTGGCCGACCTCGAACGGGCCGCGCGCCGCTGGGGCATCCGGCGGGGCGACACGGTGGTCGTGCACGACGGCGGCGGAAACATGGCGGCCGCGCGCGCCTGGTGGCTGCTGCGCGACGCGGGGATCCCGGACGTGCGGCTCCTCGACGGCGCCCTGCCCGCCTGGGTCGCCGCCGGCCTGCCGCTCTCGACCGGATCCGCGACGCCCGAGGAGGGCGACGTGACGCTCACCTGCGGCGCGCTCCCCACCCTCGACGAGGACGCGGCCGCCGACCTCGCCCGCACCGGCGTCCTCCTGGACGCGCGCGCGGGGGAGCGGTACCGCGGCGAGGCCGAGCCCGTGGATCCGCGCGCCGGCCACATCCCCGGCGCCCGGAGCGCGCCCACCGCCGAGACGATCGACGCGGACGGCGCGTTCCTCCCCGCCGAGGCGCTGCGCGAGCGGTACGCCGCGCTCGGGATCCAGCCGGGCGGGACCGTGGGCGTCTACTGCGGCTCCGGGGTCACGGCCGCGCACGAGATCGCGGCGCTCGCCATCGCGGGGATCGACGCGGCGCTGTACCCGGGGTCCTGGTCGGCGTGGTCGAACCGGCCGGAGCGGCCCGTCGCGACGGGTGCGGAGCCCGGCGGCGACGACCGCTGATCAGGCGGTGCGGCGGACCGCGATGACCGTGCAGTCGTCCGGCTGCCCCTCGGGCGTGAGCTTCACCAGCGCGTCGACGAAGCCCTGCGCGGACGTGTGCCGGCCCATGAGCCCGCCGAGGAAGTCGTAGGTCGCCTCCTCGTCGTCGAAGAAGTCGAGCAGGCCGTCGCTGAAGATCACGAGGCTGTCGCCCGGGTCGAGGTGCACGGACTCCTCCTCCCACGCGTCCTCGGCCTCGAGGCCGAGCGGGAGGTGGCGACCGTGCAGGCGCTGCAGGCCGCCGTCGGCGCGGACCACGAGCGACAGCCCGTGCCCGGCGTCGACGTAGGTGAGGACGCCGGTCGACAGCGCCAGCCGCGCATGGAACAGGGTCGAGAAGGAGCCGGCCGTCGAGAGGTCGTCGACGAGGGCGGCGGCGGTGCGCACCATCGTGCGGCGGACGCCGTCCGTGCGGGACGCGAGCCGGATGGTCGCGCGCACGCCGGCGGCGAGGATCGCGGCACCGACGCCCTTGCCCATCACGTCGGCGAGGGTGAGGCGGAGGTCGCCGCCCTCGAGGAACCAGTCGTGCACGTCGCCGCCCACGACCTGCGCGGGGATGCTCGTGCCCGCGACCTCGTAGCCGTCGAGGTGCACGGCGGCCTTCGGCGAGAGCGCGCGGGCCACCTCGGCGGCCCTCGCGCTCTCGGTCTCGCGCGCGAGCTCGTCGGAGAAGAAGTCCCCGATCACGGCGAGGCGCGCGCGGTCGGTCGCGCCGAACTCGCGCGGCGACGTGTCCGCGATGAAGAAGACGCCGATGACGTTGCCGTCGGGGGCACGCAGGTGCTGCGCCGCGTAGAAGCGCACGCCGAGGGGACCGGTGACGCTGGTGGAGGTCGCGAGCCGCGGATCGAGGAGGGCGTCCTCGACCACGAGCATGCCGTCGTCGGCCGCGAGGGCCGCGTCGGTGAAGGTGCCGTGGCGCGCCCATCGCGGCGTGGGCAGGCCGAGGCTCGCCTTCATCCAGATGGCGTCGGCGCCGATGATGCCGATCGCGGCGATGGGCACGCGGTAGAACTCGGCGATCATCATCGTGATCCGGTCGAACCGGGTCTCGGGCCCCGAGCCGAAGAGGTGCAGGGTCTCGAGCGTCTCGAGGCGCTGGCGCTCGCGGAGGTCGGTGTCCATGCGAACCGCCCCTCCTGATCTCCTGCGGATCCCCCGATCCGCGCTCCGCACGCACCGGTGACCGGCTCGCGTGCGATGCCCAGAGTCTACGCGCCAGGGGAAATGCCGGGTCCGCGCCGGACCGGTGGACGCGATCCCGCGCGCGCCAGCAGGGACGACCCCCGCGCCCTCCGGGGCCGCGATCACGAGGTCCGATGCCCCCGATCGGGGGTTGGCGGCGAGGATCGCCGACTGGCTCGATGGGGGCATGGACAGCGGGGACGGCACGGGGGCGGGCGCATCGGCGCGCCGCGAGTACGAACGGCGCCGGGCGCGGGATCAGGAGGCCACCCGGCGAGCCTGGGGGCGGTTCGGCGGGATCGCGGTGGCGCTCTCGACCGAGCGCCGGAGCACGACGGCCTGGAGGACGGGCGCGGTCGGTGAGGAGCGGCTCGGAGCGGCGCTCGACGGCATCGCGTCCCCACGGCTGCGGGTGCTGCACGACCGGCGCATCCCGGGGACTCGGGCGAACATCGACCACATCGCCGTGACGGGTGCCGGCGTCTGGGTGATCGACGCGAAGCGCTACACGGGCCGGGTGTCCCTCCGGGTCGAGGGTGGACTGCTCCGGCCCCGCACGGAGACCCTGAGGATCGGCGGCCGCGACCGGACGAAGCTCGTGACCGGGGTCCAGCGACAGGTGGCCCTCGTCCAGGCGGCGCTGCCCGACGTCCGGGTGACGGGAGCGCTGTGCTTCGTCGACGCGGACTGGCCGCTCCTCGGCGGCGACTTCGTCATCGGCGGAGTCCGGGTCCGTCGGCCCCGGACGCTCACGAAGGCCCTCGCCGGGGATGACGGCGGCACCCTGGACGTCGATGCGGTGACGGCCGTGCTCGCCGACCGCTTCCGGGGCGCGTGAGCCGCGCCGCGGCCCGCGTCAGCCCGCGAGCACCTTGCGGATCCGCTGCAGCGACACCGGCTCGGCCGTCGGCAGGTGCTGGGCGAAGAGGCTGAGGCGCAGCTCCTCGAGCATCCATCGGGCGTGCACGAGCGACTCGGGCGCGTGCGGCGCCGACGGGATGACACCGCCGGCCTCGCGGTAGAGGTCCGTCGCCTTCTGCACCTCGGTCATCCACGCGCGGTCGCGGGCGGGCTGGTCGGGGAGGCGCTGCACGCGGTGCGTGAGGCCGGACAGGTAGGCGGGCAGGCGCTGCAGCCGCGCGAGGCCGGTGGCCGACACGAAGCCCGGGCGCACGAGGCCCGCGAGCTGCTCGCGCGCGTCGGTGAGCGCGCCGATCAGCTGCATGCTCGTGGCCGCCTTGATGGCCCGCTCGGCGTCGCGGTACCCCGTGAGGATCCGGTTCACGAGCGCCACCGTGTCGAACATGGAGTCCATGACGACGCCCGAGACGCGGTCGCGCGCGGTCTCGAACAGCTCCTTCGAGTAGATCGCGCCACCCGGGGCCACGCGCTCGAGCACCTGGTCGATGCACGCGAGCAGGCAGTCGTCGAAGAGCGCCTGCACGTTCGGGTACGGGCTCGTCGCGAGCATCAGCTTCTCCTGGCTCGTGAGGTGCTGCTTCACGTAGGCGGAGGGGTTCGCGATGGCGAGGACGAGCAGGCGCCGCACGCCGCCGGGCATGGCGCGCGCCTGGTCCTCGGCGGTCGCCATGAGGCGGATCGCGACGGTGGATCCCTCGTCGACGAGCGCCGGGTAGGCGCGGATGACGTGCCGGCTGTCGCCCGTGCCGCCCTGCGCAGTGTCGACGAAGCGGGGCAGCTCGTCGAGGTCCCACGTGGTGAGGCCGGTGCGCTCCATGCCGCGGGTCGCGGATCCGGTCGCCCCGGCCACGCGCTCGACCGGCCGGGCCGTGGCCCGGGCGACGCTGTCGCGGGCGCGGCTGGAGAGCCGGGCCTGCAGCTCGGTGAGGTCGCGTCCGGCGGCGACCTCGCGGCCGCGCTCGTCGACGACCCGGAACGCCATGCGGAGGTGCGCGGGGATCCGGTCGAGGTCGAAGTCGTCGTCCGCGACACGCACGTGCGCCTTCCGCATGATGAGCGACGCGATGGTGGTGGTGAAGGCGACGGGGTGCTGCGGATCCGGCTCGGGCAGCCCCTCGAGCAGTCGGTCGGCCCAGTCGGCTGCCGGCACGACGTTCTTGCGGAGCGCCTTCGGGAGGGCCTTGATCATCGCGGTGACGAGGTCGCGCCGCATGCCGGGCACCTGCCAGTCGAAGCCGGCGGGGCTCAAGCGCGCGAGGAGCGCGAGCGGGACCTGCACGGTCACGCCGTCGTCGGGCGCGCCCGGCTCGAAGCGGTAGGTGAGCGAGAGGCGCTGGTCGCCCTGCTGCCAGGTGGGCGGGAAGGCGGCCTCGTCGACGTCGATCGCGTCCTCGGCGAGGAGCTCCTCGGCGGTCATGGTGAGGAGGTCGGGCGTCTCCTGCCGCTGCTTCTTCCACCAGCCCTCGAAGGCGCGCGTGGAGGCGACGTCACGCGGGATCCGCTTGTCGTAGAACTCGAACACGGCCTCGTCGTCGTTGAGGATGTCGCGGCGGCGGGTGCGCTCCTCCACCTCGGCGAGCTCCTCGCGGAGCTCCCGGTTGGCGCGGTCGAACGCCTGCTGCGACTCCCAGTCGCCCTCGACGAGCGCGTGCCGGATGAAGAGCTCGCGCGCGTACGCCGGATCGATGCGGGAGAACTGCACGCGGCGCTTGAGGATGATCGGGACGCCGTAGAGCGTCACCCGCTCCCACGCCACGGTCGCGCCCTGCTTCTTCTCCCAGTGCGGCTCGCTGTGCGTGCGCTTCACGAGCCCGCCCGCGATGGGCTCGGCCCACGCGGGGTCGATGGCCGCGTTGGTGCGCGCGAACAGGCGGCTGGTCTCCACGAGCTCGGCGCTCATGATCGCGTCGGGCTGCTTCTTCGCGAGCGCGGACCCCGGGAACACCACGAAGCGCGACTGCCGGGCGCCGACGTAGTCCTTCTTCTGCGCGTCCTTCAGCCCGATGTGGGAGAGGAGGCCCGCGAGGAGCGACTTGTGGATGCCGTCCGGGTCGGCCTTCGGCTCGTTCATCGTGAGGTCGAGCGGGCGGGCGAGCTGGCGGAGCTGCCGGAACACGTCCTTCCACTCGCGCACGCGCACGTAGTTGAGGAACTCGGCCTTGCACATGCGGCGGAACGCGCTCGAGGAGAGCTCGTCCTCCTTGGCCTCGAGGTGGTTCCAGAGGTTGAGCAGCGTGATGAAGTCGCTCGTGGGATCCACGAACCGCGCGTGCTGCTGGTCGGCCTGCGGGCGCTTCTCGAGGGGCCGCTCGCGCACGTCCTGGATGGTGAGGCCGGCGACGATGATCATGACCTCGCGGCTGACCCCGTGCTTCCGGGACTCGACGACCATGCGGGCGAACCGCGGGTCGATGGGGAGGCGCGACAGGTCGCGGCCCACCTTGGTGAGCGCCGGGGTGCCGTCGGGGGAGCGGACGACCGCGCCGAGCTCGGTGAGGAGGTCGACGCCGTCCTTGATGCCGCGCGAGTCCGGCGGCTGGAGGAACGGGAACGCGGCGATGTCGCCGAGGCCGAGCGACACCATCTGCAGGATGACGGCCGCGAGGTTGGTGCGGAGGATCTCCGGCTCGGTGAACTCGGGCCGCCGGAGGAAGTCCTCCTCGGAGTACAGGCGGATGGCGATGCCGTCGCTCGTGCGGCCGGATCGCCCCGAGCGCTGGTTCGCGGACGCCTGCGACACGGCCTCGATCGGCAGGCGCTGCACCTTCGAGCGCACCGAGTAGCGGGAGATGCGGGCGGTGCCGGCGTCGATGACGTACTTGATGCCGGGCACCGTGAGGCTCGTCTCCGCGACGTTGGTGGCGAGCACGATGCGGCGGCGGACGCCCGCCTGGGTCGACGGCTGGAAGACGCGGTGCTGGTCGGCGGAGGAGAGCCGCCCGTAGAGCGGCAGCACCTCGGTGTGCGGGAGGTTCCGGCTGCGGATCGCGTCCTCGGCGTCGCGGATCTCGTTCTCGCCGCTGAGGAACACGAGCACGTCGCCCGAGGACTCGCCCGCGAGCTCGTCGAGCGCCGCGTTGATGCCCTCGAGGTAGTCGCGGTCGTCGGCCGGGCGCTCGAGCGGCGCGTCGGCGAGCTCGTCGTCCTCGCCCGCGACGGCGGCCTCCGCCACGAGCGGCCGGTACCGGATCTCCACCGGGTACGTGCGCCCGGAGACCTCCACGATGGGCGCGTCGCCGAAGTGCTTCGAGAAGCTCTGCGGGTCGATGGTGGCCGACGTGATGATGAGCTTGAGGTCGGGCCGGCGCGGCAGCAGCTGCTTGAGGTAGCCGAGCAGGAAGTCGATGTTGAGGCTGCGCTCGTGGGCCTCGTCGATGATGATCGTGTCGTACTTCCGCAGGAGCCGGTCGCGCTGCAGCTCGTTGAGGAGGATGCCGTCCGTCATCAGCTTGATGCGGGTGTCGGCCGAGACCTTGTCGGTGAAGCGCACCTGGTAGCCGACGAGCTGGCCGACCTCGCCGCCGAGCTCCTCCGCGATGCGCTCCGAGATGGTGCGCGCGGCGAGCCGGCGGGGCTGCGTGTGGCCGATGCTCTCGCGGCCGAGCTCGAGGCAGATCTTCGGCAGCTGCGTGGTCTTGCCGGACCCGGTGGCTCCCGCGACGATCACGACCTGGTTGTCGCGGATGGCGTCGGCGATCTCGTCCCGCATCCGGCTGACGGGGAGCTCCGGCGGGTACGCGATGCTGAATTCCATACGGCGTCCAGTCTATCCGCGGGGGCGCACGCGATCCCCGGCCGGCCGGGCGTCGGTATCGTCGGTCGGGTGCGCCGATCCGACGGCGCCCGGGCCGGCGCGACCCGCCCGCGACGGCCTTCCGACGGGACACCGCATGACCTCCGACCCCTCCCTGCGCACGCCCATCCCCTCCGTCCCGATGGGCGACGGGATCCCCATCCCCCAGTTCGGCGTCGGCACCTACAAGGTGTCGGACGCGGAGGCCGAGCGGATCGTCGCCGAGGCGCTCGAGGTCGGCTACCGCCACATCGACACCGCGGCCATGTACGGCAACGAGGAGGGCGTCGGGCGGGCGATCCGCGCCTCCGGGATCCCGCGCGACGAGCTGTTCGTCACCACGAAGGTGTGGAACGACGACCACGGCCGCGACCGCGCGCGCGACGCGATCCGCCGCAGCCTCGACCGGCTCGACCTGCCCGCCGTCGACCTGCTCCTCATCCACTGGCCGGCGGCCGAGCGCGGCCTCTACGTGCAGACGTGGGAGGCGCTCGCCGTGGCCCGCGAGGAGGGCCTGACCCGCTCCATCGGCGTCTCGAACTTCCTCGTGCCGCACCTGGAGGCGCTCGCCGCCGCCGGGCTGCCCGCGCCCGCCGTCGACCAGATCGAGCTGCACCCGCGGCACCAGCAGCGGGAGACGACCGCGTACCTGGCGGAGCACGGGATCGCCGTCCAGGCGTGGAGTCCGCTCGCCCGCGGTGCCGTCGCGGACGCGCCCGTCGTGCGCGACGCCGCCCGCGCGCACGGCCGCACCGACGCGCAGGTCGTGCTGCGCTGGCACGTGCAGCGGGGCGCCATCGTCTTCCCCAAGACCACGCGACGGGAGCGGCTGGTCGAGAACGCGGACGTGTTCGACTTCGCGCTGACCGACGCGGAGATGGCGGGGATCACCGCGCTCGAGGCCGCCGGACGCGTCGGAAGCCACCCGGACCAGGTGGTCTGACCCGCGCTCCCGCCCGGCCGTCCACGGGTGGCGGGGAGGCGTCACCTCCGGCGGGTACGGTGGCCGTCATGTCCCAGCACCGCATCCGCACGCGCCTCAAGTCCGTGGTCGCCCGGGGCGTCGCGCCCCTCGGCGGGAGCGCCGGCGGTGCATCGGGATCCGACGCCGACGGGGCCGCGCACGGCACCCCCGCCGCCCCCGGCGGCACGCGCCGCCCGAGCCTCGTGGACAACGGCGTGTACGTCGACGGCTGCCGCGTCGCCTCGCCCGCGACGCTTGCGGACACCTTCCGCGAGCTGGACGAGCGGCCCGACGCGATGGCGTGGATCGGCCTCTACCGCCCCACGGTCGAGGAGCTGCAGGCGCTCGCCGAGGAGTTCGACCTGCACGAGCTGGCGGTCGAGGACGCGATCCAGGCGCACCAGCGCCCCAAGACCGAGCGCTACAGCTCCACCCTCTTCACCGTGCTGCGCGCCGCCCGGTACGTGGACGAGCGCGAGGAGGTGGAGTTCGGCGAGCTGCACGTGTTCCTCGGCCGGAACTTCGTCATCACGGTCCGGCACGCGGAGTCGCCCGACCTCTCGGCCATCCGCACCCGCATGCAGGAGCGGCCGGAGCTGCTCTCGAACGGCCCCGAGTCCGTGCTCTACGCGATCCTCGACGCGGTCGTCGACGGCTACGCGCCCGTCGTCACGGGCCTCGCCAACGACATCGACGAGATCGAGGACCAGGTGTTCGACGGGGACCCGGCCGTGTCCCGCCGCATCTACGAGCTGTCCCGCGAGGTCATCGACTTCCAGCGGGCCGTGCGCCCGCTCACCGGCATGCTGCAGCAGCTGCAGGCCGGATCCGGCAAGTACCGCGTGGGGGAGGAGCTCCAGCAGGCGCTCCGCGACGTGGCCGACCACGTCATCGTCGTCAACGAGCGCGTCGAGGAGTTCCGCGTGCTGCTCCGCGACATCCTCACGGTGAACAGCACGCTCGTCGGCCAGCGCCAGAACGAGGAGATGCGCGAGCTCAGCGAGTCGAGCAACCGGCAGAGCGTGGAGACCCGCAAGATCTCCGGCTGGGCGGCCATCCTCTTCGCGCCGACCCTCGTCTCCAGCGTCTACGGCATGAACTTCGACCTCATGCCGGAGCTCCACTGGGACTGGGGCTACCCGCTCTCCCTCGTGCTCATGCTCGGCGTGAGCGGCGTGCTCTTCGGGATCTTCCGCAAGCGCGACTGGATCTGACCCGGCCGCGGGCCCGACCCGCCCCCGTACCCGGACCCGCGCGTAGCGTGGACGCATGCCCAACCGCCTCGCCGACGCCGTCAGCCCGTACCTCCTCAGCCACGCGGACAACCCGGTCGACTGGCGGCCGTGGGGCGAGGAGGCGTTCGCCGAGGCCCGGCGCCGCGACGTGCCCGTGCTCGTCTCGGTCGGCTACGCGACCTGCCACTGGTGCCACGTCATGGCGCGCGAGACGTTCGCGGATCCGGCGCTGGCGGAGCGGCTCAACGCCGGCTTCGTCGCGATCAAGGTCGACCGCGAGGAGCACCCCGAGGTGGACGCGGCGCTCATCACCGCGGCCGGCGCCTTCACGCAGCAGCTCGGCTGGCCGCTCAACGTGTTCACGACGCCCGAGGGCCGCACGTTCCACGCGGGCACCTACTCGCCGCCCGAGCCGCGCGCCGGTCACCCGTCGTTCCGGCAGGTGCTCGACGCCGTCGCCGACGCCTGGACCACGCGACGCGACCAGGTGGAGCAGGGCGCGGGGCAGCTGAGCGCGGCGATCCGGGAGGCCTCGGCGCGCGGAGCCGTCGCCTCCCCCCTGCCGGACGCTGCCGCCCTCGACCGCGTGGCCGCCGAGCTCGCGGGGTTCGAGGACCCGGAGCACGGCGGGTTCGGATCCGCCCCGAAGTTCCCCGTCGCGCCCGTCGTGCTGCTGCTCGACACGCTCGCGACCGCCGGGGTCCTCGCGCCGGAGCGCGCGCGGGCGACGGGCGCGCTCGTCCGCCGCACGCTCGACGCGATGGCCCGCTCCGACCTCCGCGACCCGGTCGAGGGCGGCTTCTTCCGCTACTCCACGCGCCGCGACTGGACCGAACCCCACTACGAGCGGATGCTCTACGACAACGCGCTCCTCCTCGACGCGTACGCGCGCGCGGGCGACGAGGACGTCGCGGCCGGGATCGCCGCGTTCCTCACGACGACGCTGCGGAGGGCGTCCGGCGGCTTCGCGTCGGCGCAGGACTCCGAGAGCACGGTCGGCGGCCGCCGCGTCGAGGGCGGGTACTACGCGCTCGACGCCGCCGGCCGCGCGGCCGAGGAGCCGCCCGCGGTCGACGGCAAGGTCCTCACCGGGTGGAACGGCCTCGCGATCGGCGCGCTCGCCCGCGCGGGCCGCGCGTTCGACCGGCCCGTGTGGATCGCCGCCGCCCGGGACGCCGCCGACATGCTGCTCGCGGAGCACGTGCGCGCCGACGGGTCGCTCGTCCGCGCGTCCATCGACGGCCGCGTCTCGCCCGCCGTCGCCACGCTCGAGGACCACGGCATGCTCGCCGACGGGCTGCTCGCGCTGGCCCTCGCGACGGGGGAGGTCGGGTACGCGGTGCGCGCCCGCGACCTCGTCGACGCGCTCATCGCGGCGGCCGACGGCGCGCCCGAGCCCGGCTCCGCGGGGTTCCGGGTGCCGACGGGCGCGGATCCGGTGCTCGCGGGCTTCGGCCTCGACCTCGCCGCCGACCCGTCCGAGGGCGCGTACCCGTCGGGCCTGACCGCGGCGTCGTCGGCCGCGCGCGTGCTCGGGCGGCTGACGGCGGATCCGCGCTACGAGCGGGCGGCCCGGGCCGCGCTCGCGACGGTCGCGGCGGGCGGCGCGACCCGGCCCATCGCGTTCGGCGGCGCGCTCGAGCAGGCGGTCGCGGTCGACGCGGCGGGCCGGCAGCTCGTGGTGGTGCTGCCCGACGGCGTCGATCCCGCGGGCGACCCGCTCGCCGACCTCGCGCGGCACCGCATCCGCCCGCCGGACGTCGCGCTCGTCGTCACGGCATCGGCCGCACGGGCCTGGGCGGAGGCGGGCTTCGAGCTGCTCGCGGACCGCACCGCGGGATCCGGCGCCACGGCGTACCTCTGCGCCGACTTCGTCTGCCGTCTCCCGGTCACGACCGCGGACGCGCTGCGGGCGCAGCTCGCCGAGGGCCCGGCCGCCTGACCCGCGGACCGCGGCCGCCTGCTCCGGCGCGCACGCTCAGGCGACCAGCTCCTCGCCGCGGGCCAGGATCCGCTCGAGCGCGCCGAGCTGCGCGGGGGACGGGTCCACGAGCGGCGCCCGCACGGATCCGACCGGCACGCCGCGGAGCCGCAGCCCGGCCTTGATGAGCGACACCGCGAACCCGGGCGTCTCGTCGCGGAGGCGCACGAGCGGCGTGAAGAAGCCGTCGAGCAGGAGGTGCTGCGTCGCCTCGTCGTCGGCCAGGTGCGCGGCATGGAAGGCGAGCGCGATCCGCGGCGCCATCGCGAACACGGCGGACGAGTAGAGCGGCACCCCGATCGCGCGGTACGCGGCCTGGCTCGCCTCCGCGGTCAGCATCCCGTTGAAGAACCGCACGTCCGACCGCCCCGCCCGGCGGGCCGCGAGCACGAAGCGCTGCATCTGCGCCATGTCGCCCACGCCGTCCTTGATCCCGGCGAGGGTCGGCAGCCGCAGCAGGCGCTCGACGGTGGCGTCCCCGAAGGTCGCGCTGCCGCGGTGGTAGGCGATGACGGGCAGCGGCGTGACCCGTGCCACCGCCTCCACGTACGCGGCGACGCCCTCCTGCGGACCGGTCACGAGGTACGGCGGCAGCACGAGCAGGCCGTCGGCGCCCGCGTCGGCCGCGATCCGGGCGCACCGGCGGGCGTGCCCGAGCGGGCCTCCCGCCCCCGCGATCACGAGGTGGCGGCCTCCGGCGGCGGCGACCGCCACGCGCACCGCCTGCGCGTACTCGTCGATGTCGAGCGCGTGGAACTCGCCCGTCCCGCAGGCGACGAAGGCGGCGCCCGCGCCGTCCGCGAGCCCGTCGGCGACGTGCCGCGCGAGCACGTCCTCGTCCACCCGGTCGGCGGCGTCGAACGGGGTGACGGGGAAGAAGAGGACCCCCTCGAGCGGCGGGAGCGGGCGGTGCCCGGCCGGCGCGGCCGTGGTCGGGTCGGCTGTCTCGGTCATGGCTGCCTCGTCGCGTCGTGGGAGTCGGATCACGACCCCGCATTCACCTACGTGAACGTCTTCCGTCATCGTGAACGTGGCTGCTACCGTAGGCGGCATCGGGTCCGCCGTCAACGAGGACGGACCCCGGAGGGAGACCAGGCATGGCCGACGCACGACGCATCGTCATCACCGGCGCGGCGGGACAGGTGGCCCGCGGGGTGCGCCCGCTGCTGCGGGAGGCCGGACACCGACTGACGCTCCTCGACCTGGTCGACCCGGATCCGGTGGACGGCGAGACCGCGGTCGTCGCGTCGGTCACCGACACGGCCGCCGTCTGCGCGCCCCTGGTCGGCGCGGACCTCGTGGTGCACCTCGGCGGGCTCAGCCGCGAGCGCCCCTGGGCCGCCCTCGCCGACGCGAACGTCGAGGGCACGCGCAGCGTGCTCGAGGCCGCGCGCGACACCGGCGTGCGCCGCGTCCTGCTCGCGAGCTCCAACCACGTCGTCGGCTTCCACCCCATCCCGGCGCATCCCGCCGAGGAGCTGGATCCCCGGCCCGACGGCTACTACGGCGCGAGCAAGGCGGCGATGGAGGCGCTCGGCTCCGTCTTCGCCGACCGGCACGCCCTCGCGGTGGTGAGCGTGCGGATCGGGAGCGTCCTCGAGCGGCCCGTGAACCGGCGGACGCTCTCGACCTGGTTCTCCTTCCCCGACGTCGTGCGGCTGATCGAGGCGGCCGCCGTGCTCGACGAGCCCGGCGCGCACGTCGTCTGGGGCGTCTCGCGCAACACCCGCGCGTGGTTCTCGCCCGTCCCCGGCGAGCGGATCGGCTTCCACCCGCGGGACGACTCCGAGGTCCACGCCGACGCCGTCCTCGCGGAGGCCGGGGACGCGGACGACCCGGACGCGAACGGCCTCATCGGCGGCGAGTTCGCCGCCCCGCAGCACGCCCTGGGGGAGCCGTGGTGACGGCGGAGGCGGCGGCCGAGGCGGTGGAGGAGGCGCCGGCCGACCGCGCCCTCCGGCCCGTGAAGTCCGCCGAGCGCACGCTCGCCCTCCTGGAGCGGCTGGCCGAGGCGGGCGAGCCCGTCGCGGTCGTCGACCTGCACCGGGCCTCCGGCTACCCGCGCTCGAGCCTGCACCAGCTGCTGCACACCATGGCCGCGAGCGGCTGGATCGAGATGCTCCACGACGGCACGCACGTCTCCATCGGATCCCGCGCGCTCGTCGTCGGCACGGCCTACCTCGACCGCGACCGGGCGCTGCCGCACGCGCTCCCGGCGCTCGAGCGGATCCGCGACGAGACGGGCTACACCGCGCACTACGCCCGGCGCGAGGGCGGGCGGGTGCTCTACCTCGCCACCCGCGAGACGACCGAGCCCCGACGGGCGGCATCCCGCGTGGGCCGGCAGCTCCCCGCCCACGCGACCGCGCTCGGCAAGGCGCTCCTCGCCGAGCTCACCCCGGAGGAGCGGCGCCGGGCGCTCGGCGCGGGTGGCCTCGCGGCCCTCACGCCCGCGACCGTCACCGACCGGGACGCCCTCGACGCCCAGCTCGACGCGGCGCGCGCGGCCGGCCACGCCACCGAGCGGGAGGAGAACACGCCCGGCGTCGCGTGCGTCGCCGCGGCGGTCGGCTACCGGATCCCCGCCACCGACGCCCTCAGCTGCTCGATCCCCGTCGAGCGGGCCGACGCCGCCGAGGTCGCCCGCGTCGCCGCGGTCATCGAGGCGCACGCCCGCCGCCTCGCCGCGACCCTGCGGTCGGCGGGCGTGCGATGAGCGCCGCCGCCCCGCGCCTCTCCTTCTGCGCCTACCCCTGGGACCTCGTCGACGACCCCGACGCCGTGGCGCGCGTGCGCGGCGCGGGCGCGGACGGCGTCGCGATCGCCTCGGCCTACCACTCGGCGCGCGCCGCCACCCCGCTGCATCCGCGGCACCGGATCGTCGACGCCCGGTCCGCCGCGCTCTACCTCCCCGTCCGCGACGGAGCATGGGGCGAGCTCCGCCCGGACGACCGGACGCCCTGGGTCGGCCCCGACGCCTTCGCCCGCGCCGCCGCGGTCGCGCGCGCGGGCGGCCTCCGCGTCGAGGCGTGGATCGTCCTCACTCACTCCACGAGCGTGGGGAGCCGCAACCCGGGCAGCTGCGTGGTCAACGCGTTCGGCGAGTCCTACCCGTACGCGCTGTGCCCCACGCGGCCGGAGGTGCGGGAGTACGCGACCGCCCTGGTCGCCGAGACCGCGGCCGTCGCCCCGCTCGACGGCGTGCTGCTCGAGGCGTGCGGCCCGATGGGCGTCGCGCACCTGGGCCACCACGAGAAGACCGCGGGCGCCGACTGGTCGGCGGACGCGGAGGCCCTGCTCTCGATCTGCTTCTGCGCGGCCTGCGGCGACGCGCTCCGGGCGGATGGTGCGGATCCGGACGCGCTCCGCCGCCTGGTGCGCGACCGGGTGGACGCGGACGGCGGCCTCGAGGGCCTCGACGCCGTGCTCGCCGTCCGGGCCGCCGCGCGCCGGCTGCTCCTCGAGTCGTGCGTCGCCGCGGCCCGGGCGGCGAGCGTCGCGCGCGTCGTCGTGCACGCGCAGGCGGATCCCTGGGGCACCGGCCCCTTCGCCGCGCTCCTCGACGAGGCGGACGCGGTCGACGGCGTCGTGCTCACCGACGCCGTCGCGTCGGACGCGGCCCAGCTCGCCGCGCTCCGGCACCGCCTCCCGGGCACGCGGCTCGGCGGCTGGATGTGGGCCCTGCCGCCCGCGACCCCCGCGAGCATCCGCGCCGACTGGCCGGCCGCGGTCGCCGCGCTCGACGACGTGTACGCGTACCACCTCGGCCTCCTCGGCCGGGAGCGCCTCCACGCGGTCGGCGACGCGTTGACGTCGGGTCGCCCGGTCGGGCGCTAGCCGCGGCGGAGGGGCGGGCGCTCGTCCTCGCGGCGGCGCGTGACGGCGCGCGCCGCCCGCCCCGCCCGGAAGGTGCTCCACACGATGCCGCCGACGAGGAGCAGACCGCCCCAGCTCGCGACGCTGTTCATGCCGGCACCCGCGGCGATGCCGCCGATGACCCCGCCGATCGCGACCGGCAGGCACGTGCCGCGGAGGGCGGGGAGGGCGGCGCGGTGGCCGGCCCGCCAGGCCTCGTCGCTCGCCATGAGGGGGCGCGTGCGGATCCCGATCCAGCCGTTGCGCTTCAGCGCGCCCCACGCGGCGAGCTGCGTGGTGCCGAGGATCAGCAGCGCCGCGACGGCGAGGAGCAGCGCGGGGACACCCATGCCCTCAGCCTGACACGGCCGGCGGCGCCTGAGCCCCTCAGCACTCGATGACGTTGACCGCGAGCCCGCCCGTGGACGTCTCCTTGTACTTGGTGGACATGTCGAGGCCCGTCTGCCGCATCGTCTCGATCACGGTGTCGAGCGAGACGAGGTGCGTGCCGTCGCCGTGCAGCGCCATGCGCGCGGCGTTGACGGCCGTGGACGCCGCGATCGCGTTCCGCTCGATGCACGGGATCTGCACGAGCCCGCCCACGGGATCGCACGTGAGGCCGAGGTGGTGCTCCATCGCGATCTCGGCGGCGTTCTCGACCTGGCGCGGGGATCCGCCGAGCACCGCGCAGAGCGCCCCCGCGGCCATCGCGCACGCCGTGCCGACCTCGCCCTGGCAGCCGGCCTCGGCGCCCGAGATGGACGCGTTGGCCTTCACGAGCGAGCCGATGGCGGTGGCGGTGAGCAGGAAGTCGCGGATCCCGTCGCGGTCGGCGCCGGGCACGAACCGCAGGTAGTAGGAGCCGACCGCGGGGATGATCCCGGCCGCGCCGTTCGTGGGCGCCGTCACCACGCGGCCGCCCGACGCGTTCTCCTCGTTGACCGCCAGCGCGAACGCGTGCAGCCACTCGTGCGAGGTGTCGCGCGCGCCCTCGGCATCGATGGTGGCGAGCTGCGAGGCGACCCGCGCCGCCCGCCGTCGCACGTTGAGGCCGCCCGGCAGCGTGCCCTGGCCGCCGAGGCCGGCGGTGACGCACGCGGCCATGGCGTCCCAGATGGCGTCGAGCCCGGCCACCGCGCGGCGAGACCCGTGGATCGACTCCTCGGTGTCGCGCGCGACGTCGGCGATGGAGCGCCCGGTCGACTCGGCCAGCGCGATGAGCTCGTCGGCGTTGGAGAAGGAGTGGGGGAGCCCGGTGGGCAGCACGGCCGACGGCGCCTGGTCCTCGCGCAGCACGAACCCGCCGCCGACGGAGAACCACGTGCTCTCGAGCACCGTGGCGCCGTCGGCGTCGAGGGCCGCGAGGTGCATGGCGTTGGGGTGGCGGGGGAGTCGCGTGAACGGCTCGAAGGTGAGGTCGCGGCCCACCATCCGCACGGGGTGGATCCCCGCGAGCGGCACGTCGACGCCCTCGCCGAGCCCGGACCAGCGGCCGCGCACCTCGTCCGGATCGCACGTCTCGGGCGCGAGGCCGGCGAGCCCCGCGACGACGGCGTCGGGCGTGCCGTGGCCGAGGCCGGTCGCCCCGAGCGAGCCGAACAGGCGCACGGTGACGCGCGCGATCTCGGTGAGCCGGGGCGAGGCCGCGCACTCCTCCGCGAACAGCAGGGCGGCGCGCATGGGGCCGACGGTGTGCGAGCTCGACGGCCCGATCCCGATGGAGAAGAGGTCGAGTGCCGAGACGTACGCTGTCATGCCGTCAGACTATGCCGCCGCTCCGGCCCGCCCGGCCGAGGGGGCGGCGGGGCCGACGCGGGCGGCGCGGGCGGTGCGGCGGGGCCCGCGGGAGGCGAGCGCCAGCCAGGTCCAGCCGACCGCGAGGCCGAGCATGGTGATCACGCCGCGCGGCGGGAAGATGTGGCTGTCGACGAACGAGACGGCCGCGACCACGGCGATCACGGCGCCCGGCAGCGCCCGGAGCCCCGCGTGCCGGATCACGAGCGCGCTCGCGAGCACGGTGACGGCGACGTACGCCCACACGCCGGTGACGACGATCCCGTCCGCGAGCGCGTACATGGTGGTCACGCCCTGGCCGCCCTCGAGCTTCAGGGCGCCGGCCGCGATGCCCGCGAGGATGTCGAGCGCCTGGTAGCAGACGGCGTACGCGAAGCCGAGGACGATCGCGAGGATCCCGAGCCGGCGGTCGTGGCGGCGGGTGAGGAGGATCGGCGCGATCGCGAGGAGCGGGAAGACGGGGAGGAGGGCGATGTGGAGGTCGCGCCAGCGCATCGCGGTGTCGTCGGTCAGCGAGGTCGGGTGCGTGAGGCCCGCGGCGGCCAGGGCCAGCGGCGGCAGGGCGACGGCCACGAGGACGGCGGCCGTGCGGGATCGGGAGGAGGAGGCGGCGTCGGCGTCGGGCATGCGGTCATCGTAGGCAGGGCGCGTCCGGGATCCGGCGCGGATCAGGAGCCCGACATGACCCGGCCGGACCCCGGCCGGACATGCAGAGAGCCCCCGCCGCCCGGACCACGAGGGTCAGGCGACGAGGGCTCTGTGAGCTGCAGAAGGACTAGGCCTTCTTGCGGCCGACGATCGCGCCGTAGACCAGCAGGACGATGATCGCGCCGACGATGGCGAGCGCGAGCGAGCCCAGGTCGAAGCTGTCCACGCCCTTGCCGAAGACGGCGCTGCCGATGAGGCCGCCGAGGAAGGCGCCGACGACACCCAGGATCAGCGTGACGATGATTCCGCCACCCTGCTTGCCCGGGAGGATCAGCTTGGCGAGCGCTCCGGCGATCAGGCCCAGAACGAGAAAACCGATGATGCCCATGTGCGTTACTCCTCAAAGATGACGTGCTGTGTGACACCCGAATGCGGGTGGACGTGCCCCAGTCAAGCACCCTGAGGACCATTCGTGCAAAAACGTTTAGTGGATACGCCTTTACGGGACGGGGTCCGGCAGCCGGATCCGCCCCGGGATCCGGGCCGTCCAGGCACCCGCGGTACCGTCAGCGCATGCGCATCCCCCCGGTCCGTCGTCCCCGTGAGATCCCCGGCGAGGGGCAGGAATCCGTGTGGGACTACCCGCGTCCGCCGCGCGTCGACCCGTCGCGGGAGCACGTCGTGATCGAGCTCGGCGGGAAGGTCGTCGCCGACACCCGCGCGGCGGTCCGCGTGCTCGAGACGAGCCATCCGCCCGTGTACTACATCCCCTCGGGCGACTTCGCGGCCGGCGTCCTCGCCTCCGCCGCCGGGCGCTCCTGGTGCGAGTACAAGGGGGAGGCGTCGTACCTCACCATCGCGGGCGGCGGCGTCACGGCCGACCGCTCCGCGTGGTGGTACCCGTCGCCGACGCGCGGCTTCGAGGTGCTCGCCGACATGATCGCCGTGTACCCGTCGCGCATGGGTCGCATCACGGTCGACGACGTCCTCGTGGAGGCGCAGGAGGGCGACTTCTACGGCGGCTGGATCACGCCGCGGGTCGTCGGCCCGTTCAAGGGCGCGCCGGGCACGCTCGGCTGGTGAGGCGCGCGGGCTGCCCGCCGCCGGATCCGCTCCACTAGACGACGGCCTTCCGCGAGCTGATGACGCCCGTGTCGAAGCCGAGCAGGTGCAGGCCGCCGTGGAAGCGGGCGTGCTCGACCTTGATGCAGCGGTCCATGACCACGGTGAGGCCGCGCCGCTCGGCGTCCTCGGCCGCCTCCTGGTTCCAGATGCCGAGCTGCACCCAGATGACGGGCGCGCCCACGGCGACCACGTCGTCCACGACGGACGGGATGTCGCTGGCCTTGCGGAACACGTCGACGATGTCGGGCACCTCGGGCAGCGACGCGAGGTCCGGGTACGCCTTCTGGCCGAGGATCTCGGTGGCGTTCGGGTTCACGAAGTACACCCGGTAGTCGCTCGACTGCTGCAGGTACGTGCCGACGAAGTAGCTGGAGCGGGCGGGATTCGGGGACGCGCCGACGATGGCGACGCTCGTCGCGCGGCGGAGGATCGCCTGGCGCTCCTTCGCGCTCGGGCCGGTCCACGTGCGCTCCGAGCGGAGGAGCGCGGCGAGCGGGCTGGAGCGGGGGATCGCGCAGGTCAGGCCGTTCTGGAGCTGCGTGGTCTGGGTGCCGTCGGCGTCCGGGTCGGCGACCGGGGTGACCGGCGCGGTCGCGTCGTCGTCCTGCGCCTCGGCGGCGTCGCCGGCGGCGCGGTCGGCGGCCTCCTCCGCGGAATCGAGGGGCGCGAGGTCGGCGGCGTCGGCCGCCGGGTGGGGAGTGGATCCGGTGCGCTCGGGCGGCACCCCGCCGGTGTCGAAGCTCACTTCGCTCCCTCCGTGGCGGCGGCGAGCGCCTGGTCCAGGTCGTGGATGATGTCGGCGACGTCCTCGATGCCGACGCTGATGCGGACGATGCCGGGCAGCACGCCCGCGTCCACCAGCTGCGCCTCGCTGAGCTGCGCGTGGGTCGTGGAGGCCGGGTGGATGACGAGCGTCTTCGCATCGCCGATGTTGGCGAGGTGGCTCGCGAGCTCGACCGACTCGATGAAGCGCTGGCCCACCGCGCGGCCACCCGCCACCTCGAACGTGAACACGGATCCGGGTCCCGTCGGCAGGTACTTGCGCGCCCGCTCGTGATGCGGGTGCGCGGGGAGGCCGGCCCAGTTGACGGCGGTGATGCGCGGATCCGCGTCGAGCCACTCGGCGACGGCCCGCGCGTTGTCGATGTGCGCCTGCATCCGGTACGGGAGCGTCTCCACGCCCTGCGCGAGGAGGAACGCGGAGTGCGGCGCGAGCGCGGGCCCGATGTCGCGGAGCTGCTCGGCCCGGAGCCGGGTGAGGAACGCGTACTCGCCGAAGTTGCCGGTCCAGTTCAGCCCGCCGTAACTCGGCACGGGCTGGTCGAGGAGCGGGAACCGCGCGCTCTCCCAGTCGAAGAGGCCCGACTCGACGACCACGCCGCCGAGCGTGGTGCCGTGCCCGCCGAGGAACTTGGTGGCCGAGTGGATCACGATGTCGGCGCCCCACTCGATGGGCCGGTTGAGGTACGGGGTCGCGATGGTGGAGTCGATGACGAGCGGGACGCCGGCGGCGTGGGCGACGGCCGCGAGGCCCTCGATGTCGGCGATCTCGCCCGACGGGTTCGCGACGGTCTCGGCGAAGACGAGCTTGGTGCGGTCGGTGATCGCGGCGGCGTAGTCGGCCGGGTCGCTCGACTGGACGAACGTGGTCTCGACGCCGAAGCGGCGGAGGGTGACGTCGAGCTGCGTGATGGATCCGCCGTAGAGGTTCGCGGAGGCGACGATGTGGTCGCCGGCGCCCGCGAGCGAGGCGAAGGTGATGTACTGCGCGCTCAGCCCGCTGGCCGTCGCGACGGCGCCGAGTCCGCCCTCGAGGCTCGCGACCCGCTCCTCGAACGCGGCGACGGTGGGGTTCGACAGGCGCGAGTAGACGTTGCCGTACTTCTGCAGCGCGAAGCGCGCGGCGGCGTCGGCGGTGTCGTCGAAGACGAACGCGCTCGACTGGTAGATGGGGAGGGCGCGCGCGCCCGTGGTGGCGTCGGGGATGTTGCCCGCGTGGATCGCCCTCGTCCTGAACCCGTACTCGCGATCGACCATGGCCTCACGCTAACCCGGGCTCCCGACGGTTCCCCGGCCGCGTCGTAATGCGGCGACATGCGCGTGACACGGCGGCTGGCGCGGGTGACGGCACAGCCGGGTCGGCGGGCGCGGCGGATCAGGAGAGGCGCACGGCCGCGAGCGCCAGGCCCGCGATGAGCGCCCAGGAGAGGAGGCCGGCGGCCAGCGCGGAGCCGCCCTGGCCGACGAGCTCGCGGAGGCGCACCGCGGATCCGAGGGCCACGAGCGCGATCGCGAGGAGCGCCGTCTGCACGACCTGCGCGGCGTCGAGCACGCCGTCCGGCAGCGGGACGAAGGTGCGCACCAGCACGGCGGCGAGGAAGCCGAGCACGAACAGCGGCACGATCGGCGGACGCGACGCGCCCTCCACCCGGCCCTCGCGGCGGCGCATCACGACGCCCGCGACGGCGACCACGGGCGCGAGCAGCAGCACGCGCGTGAGCTTCACGGCGATCGCGATGGTGAGGGCGGCGGATCCCGCGATCTGCGCGGTCGCGACCACCTGCCCCACGTCGTGCACGCCCGCGCCGACCCAGTGGCCGAACGCGACGTCGTCGAGGCCGAGCGGACCGGCGAGCGGCGGCAGCACGGCGATCGCGAGGGTGCCGCAGAGGGTGACGAGCGCGACGGGCGCGCCCTGGTCAGCGGGCTTGGCGCGCGTGACGCCGGCCATCGCGCCGATCGCGCTCGCGCCGCAGATCGAGAAGCCGGTCGCGAGGAGGAGCGGCTGCTGGCCGGGCATCCGGAGCGCGCGGGCGATGGCGTAGGTGCCCGCGAACGACAGGACCACCACGGCGACCACGAGCAGCACGGCGCGCCAGCCGAGCCCGACGATGTCGGAGAGCCCGAGCTGCAGGCCGAGGAGCACCACGCCGATCCGCATCAGCCGCTTCGACGCGAGCGTGAGGCCGGGCTTCAGCGGGCCGGTGAGCGCGGGGCGGGCGGCCGGGACCTGGGCGGCGGCGATCCCGAGGGCGACCGCGACCGTGAGCAGCGGGATCGCCGGGACGAGCAGGTGCACGACCCACGCCACCAGCGCGGCGGCGGCGGCCGCGGCGAGGCCGGGGAGCGCGGGGTGGAGGCGGGAGGCGGTGGCGGGCATCAGATCCAGCCCGAGGGGATCCACGCGTGCAGCCGCCAGAACCAGGTCGGCACGAGCTGTCCCGTCCAGAGCGGGTAGAAGAACGCGCTGACGAGGACGCACACGACGAGGACCGCGCCGACGATCACGACGCCGCGGGTGCGCCGGCGGCGGGGATCGTCCCGCTCGCCGAGGACCATCCCCAGCACCATCGCGAGGCCGAGGAGGAGGTACGGCTCGAACGCGATCGAGTAGAACTGGAACACCGTGCGGTTCACGTAGAGCAGCCACGGCAGGTAGCCCACGACGATCCCCATCAGCACGAGGCCCACGCGCCACTCGCGGCGGGCCGCGAGCCGGTACACGAGGTAGAGCATCGCGGCGACGGAGAGCCACCAGATGATCGGGTTGGCGATCGAGGTGATGGACGCCGAGCACGCGTCGATCGTGCAGCCCGCCTCGCCGGGGCCGTAGCCCTCGTAGTAGAACTGCGTCGGCCGGTACAGCAGCAGCCACAGGCGCGGATCCGCCCGGTAGGGGTGCGTGACGTCGAGCCCCACGTTGAACTGGTACTGCTGCGAGAGGTAGTGCCACAGGCTCTGGACCGACAGCGGCACCCACGCGAGCCCGCCCTGCCAGGCGTTCGCCCCCTCCGCCGCCCAGCCGCGGAAGTAGCCGTCCGCCGTCGCGAACCAGCCCGCGTAGGAGGCGAGGAAGGCGGCGATCGCCGGCGGCACGAGGAGCAGGAAGGAGATCGGTCCCTGAACGACCGCGCCCGCCGTGAACCAGGCGGCGAGCCCGTGGCGGCGGCGCAGGAGCATGTCGGTGAGCACCACGTAGAGGCCGAAGCCCGCGAGGAAGAAGATCCCCGACCACTTGACCGACGACGTCGCGCCGAACGCGAGGCCGGCGGCGATGAGCCAGGGCCGCCACAGGACGACCGGGCCCCACTCGAGCGGGCGGGCGTCGTCCGGGCGGGCGTCGCGGCGGAGGGCGAGCAGCCGCGCGAAGCGGCGCTCGTGCCAGGTCCGGTCGAGGAGGATCGCGCCGAAGCCCAGCAGCCCGAAGAACATGACGTGCGTGTCGAGGAGCGCGACGCGGCTCATCACGATGGCGTGGCCGTCGATCGCGAAGAGGAGGCCGGCGATGGCGGCGACGACCGCGGATCCGGTGAGGCGGCGGGCGATGAGCATGAGCAGGACGACCGCGAGCGTGCCGACGACGGCCGTCGCGATGCGCCAGCCGACCGGATCCGCGGCGCCGAACACCGCGAGCCCGAGCGCGATGACCCACTTGCCGAGCGGCGGATGCGCCACGAACGCGGGCGCCTGCAGGTAGCCGTCGGTCTGCCCGGCGATGAAGTCGGGGTTCGGATCCGTGGGCCAGGAGCCCTCGTAGCCGAGGTGGAGGAGGGTCCACGCGTCCTTGACGTAGAACGTCTCGTCGAACACGAGGGTCGCCGGGTGGCCGAGCGACTGGATGCGGAGCACCGCCGCGAGCAGCGTGATGAGGATCGGCGCGCCCCAGTGCCAGACGCGGCGGCGGGCGGGCGTGGAGACGATGCGCGCCCACCGGTCGTCGAACCGGGATCCGCGGGCGGTGAGCGCCCGCTCGTCGGCCCGCTGGGACGCGCGGGTGGGGACGCCGTCCGTCGCGTCGACCTGCCGGGCCTCGTCGACGCCGTGCGCGGCGGGGCGGTGGGGCATGTCGGGCACGGCTCATCATGGCATGCGGGTGCGCGCCCGCCCGGGCGGGCGGGGAGCCGGCGACCCGCCGGTCGCCGGCAGCTCCCGCGGCGCCGCTACCGGTCGGCGTCCTCCTCGTCGGGCTCCGCGGACTCCGGCTCCTCGTCGAGCAGCAGGAACAGGCCCGCGTACGGGCCGAGGTGCACGGGGAAGCTCGACAGGTCGTCGACCGTGCCGACCTCGTCGCCCGTGGTCGCGTCGCGGACGACCCGGCGGGTCGGGAGGTGCTCGGAGCGGACCGTCGCGAGGATCGGCTCGTTCGTGAAGTTGAGCACGGTGAGCTGCAGGCCGGCGTCGGCGGCGGAGTCGCCCCCGTCGAGCCGGTGCACCATCACGAGCATGCCGTGGTGGCCGACGTCCGGGACGTCGACCTGCGTGCCGACCGCGACGTCGAAGCGCTCGCGCACGTCGAGCACGCTGCGGAGGCCGGAGGCGAACGACGTGGGGTCGTCCACCTGCGCGGGAAGGGATCCGTAGAGCGAGCGGCCGCGCGGCATGCCGGATCCGGACGTGGTCGCCTCGGGCGCCGCGTCGAGCAGGTCGTGGCCGCCGCGGTGCACCCAGCGCGTGTCGCCGCCCTCGATGAGCTCGGCGACCTGCGACGCCTGCAGCGGCAGCACGCCGAGCAGGTCCCACGCGGAGAGCGCGAAGACGCCCGGCTGCCACGCGTTGAACTTCGCGAGCAGGAGGTGCGCGGCGCGGATCCCCGCGACGTCGTCCTCGCCGATCGCGTCGAGGGTCGTGAAGCCCTGCGCGGCGGCGATGACGGAGGCCGTCGTGCAGGCGATGCCGTTCGTGGTGAACACGTGGTTGTAGTCGGCGCTCTCGCCCGTGAGCTCCTCGAGGAGGTCGCCGCGGATCGTGACGGCGAGGTCCGCGCCGGTCACCTCCTCGCCCCGGAACGGGAAGACGTCGGCGCAGTGCTCGGTCGCCCAGTGGACGAGCTCGTAGGTGAGCTCGTCGTGGTTCTGCAGCGCGTGCACGAGGGTCACGGGCTCCACGCCGACCTCGAGCGAGGTGCGGAGCGTGAGGCGCAGGAACTCGGTGTCGCCGGTCGCCAGCGCGTGCTGGTACGCGGGCCGGTTGATGAAGTCGTAGGAGAGGTCCGCGCCGACGCGGCCCGTGTCCCGGATGTCCTCCATCGTGAGGTTCAGCTCCTGGAAGGAGAACCCGCCGACCTTGCGCACCATGCTCGCGATGAGGTGGTTCGCGGCCTCGGAGAGCGGGTGGCCCTCGGACCACGCCGGTCCCTCCACGCTCTTCTCCACGCCGAGGAAGCCGTTCGCATCGAGTCGCAGGGCGCTCGCGCCGAGGTCGCCGAGCGAGTGCAGCGCATCGCCGATGACCATGCGCATGCCCGCGAACGTGGGGTCCAGCCAGTTGATGGAGGGCTGGCCCTGCTTGAAGTAGTGCAGGTAGACCCAGCGGCGCGTGCGGCCGTCGACGCCGAGCACGGGCGCGGTGGCGCTCCAGTTGGTCTCCTTGACGCCGGGCGCGTAGAAGATCACGCGCTGGAGGCGGCCGATGATGTAGCCCTGGTCGGCGAGCGCCTGCTCGGCGGCGACGTCGAGGTTCACGGCGTCGCGGCCCGGCAGCACCTCGGGCAGGAGGTGCCAGTCC
Organism: Clavibacter rahimiani; assembly: GCF_052654495.1. Taxonomy (NCBI): domain Bacteria; kingdom Bacillati; phylum Actinomycetota; class Actinomycetes; order Micrococcales; family Microbacteriaceae; genus Clavibacter; species Clavibacter rahimiani. Next base: position 2,622,843 of record NZ_CP199790.1, on the reverse strand, counting down.
TCCTCGGGGATCTCGACCATGTGGTAGATCCCGGGGAAGTCCTTGTAGCCCATCTCCGCCAGGCGGAAGTCGGCGCCCTTGCCGGTGTGGCCGGGCACGATATCGTCGATGACGCTGCCGCCGTGCTGCTCGGCAACGTCGGTGAGTCGGCGGAACTCGTCCTCGGTGCCGAAGGCGGAGTCGATCTGCGTGCTGATGCGGTCGAAGTGGCCGTCGACGCTCGCGGTCTGCGACCACTCGGTGATGCCGCCGGCGAGCTTCACCGGCCCGGTGTGCACGGCCTCGATGCCGATGGCCTCGAAGATCCGCCAGAGCTCGGGGTCGCCGAGCGCGCCGAGGTACGACTCGCCGGGCTTCGTGATGAGCGAGATCGGGTACGCGGTGAACCAGACCGACGCGGTGCCGATGGCGCGGCGGGCGTCCGGGCGCGCGTACGGGTTCGACCACATGCTGGGCGAGCCGGAGAGGCCGCGGCTCAGCACGTCGGCGTCGCCGAGCATCGACTGGCGGCGGAGCCACTCCACGTAGGAGGGGTTCGAGGCGTCGGCGGCGCGCGGGTCCGAGGAGGAGCGGCGGATCCCGCTCGCGCGCATCTGGGGGCGGGAGCGGAGACGCGCGGGACGCGCCGGGAAGCGGGCATCGTCGTACGTGATCTCCGTGGGCTCCGGGTCGGGGATCGCGTTCGTCTCGATGGCGTCGTCCACTGTGGTGCTCCTCGGGGTGGTGGTGCGCGCCCGGTCCGGGCGCCGTCGGCCCGCGGGCCGCTGCCACGAGCGTACGCAGGATGGCGGGCCCCGTGGTCCGCCACGGCGTCGCCCGGCGCCGAGCAGCTCAGCCGCGGGGCCGCTAGGAGCCGGCCCGGTCGTGTGGGAGCATCGCGCCATGGGGAGCGAGGACACGGGGGATGCGTCGGTGATCCACGGGCCGGCGTGGGAGCGCACGGTGCTGCTGCTGGTGCCGCCGAACGACGTCGACGAGGTGCACGAGTCGGTCGACGACTTCTGGCACCTGAACGCCGACCTGGGCGACCGGGAGCGGATCCGCTTCGAGACCGCGCTGGTCGAGCTCGCGGGGAACGTCATCGAGCACGCCGACGGGGGCGAGCGGCTGCTGTGCCAGCTGACCCTGCAGCGCACGGCCACCGCGCTGGAGGCCGTGCTGAGCGACAGCGGAGCCGAGGTGCAGGTCCCGTTCCGCTCGAAGATGCCGGACCCCGAGGAGATGGCGGAGTCCGGCCGCGGCATCGCGATGATCGAGCTGCTGATGGACGACTTCTCCTACGAGCGCGATCCCGACGGCAACCGCTGGCGCCTGGTGATGCGCCTCCCCGACGCGCTCCAGCGCGATCACCACGTCGCCGTCAGCGGCGAGACCTCGAACTGAGCACGGATCTCAGCGTCCGAAGGACGCCGATGCGGGGCAGTCGAACGGGTCGCCGCCGGCGGAGAGGCCGACGCGGTTGAGGTACGCGACGACGATGCCGTACGAGGCCAGCAGCGTGGTCTCGGTGTACGGGATCGAGTGGGTCGCGCAGTACTCCTTGGCGATGACCTGGGCCTTCTTCAGTGCCGGGCGGGGCATGTTCGGGAAGAGGTGGTGCTCGATCTGGTAGTTGAGGCCGCCCATGTAGATGTCGGTCAGCCAGGTGCTCTTGATGTTCCGCGACGTGAGGACCTGTCGGCGGAGGAAGTCGACCTTGGAGTCCTTCGGCAGGACGGGCATGCCCTTGTGGTTCGGGGCGAAGGAGGCGCCCATGTAGACGCCGAAGACGGCGAGCTGGACGCCGACGAACGCGAACGCCATGCCGAGGGGGAGGAAGAAGAACACGACGGCGAGGTAGGCGATGATGCGGGTGGAGAGCATCGAGATCTCGAGCCAGCGCTTGTCGACCTTGCCGCGACCGAAGACCGTGCGCATCGACGTGACGTGCAGGTTCAGCCCCTCGAGGGTGAGCAGGGGGAAGAACAGCCACCCCTGGCGCCGGATGATCGCGCCAGCGAATCCGCGGGCGCCCTGCGCGTCCTCCGGCCGGAACACCAGCACGCCGGGGGCGATGTCCGGGTCCTTCTCGACCACGTTCGGGTTGGCGTGGTGGCGGGAGTGCTTGGTCATCCACCACGAGTACGAGATGCCGACGAAGAGGTTCGCCAGTGTGCGGCCGGCGATGTCGTTGGCCTTGCCGGACTCGAACACCTGTCGGTGGGAGGCCTCGTGGGCGAGGAAGGCGAACTGCGTGAAGATGATGCCGAGACCCGCGGCGATGAGCAGCTGGAACCAGCTGTCGCCGAGGAGAACGAAGCCCGTCACCGCGCCGCCCAGCGCCACCACGGTGGCGGAGAACATCGCGACGTAGAACCCGACGCGGCGGCGGAGGAGCCCCGCGTCGCGGATCGTCCGCAGCAGGCCCGAGTACTCGGACGTCGGGTTCACGCCACCCCCGCGCTTGGCACGCGTCAGCACGATCCGCGGGGCTGCGGTGGTGTCGGTCATGTCTGCTCGTTCCCGGGCCTGGGGGCCTGATCGAGCGGCTCGTGTGGCGAACCGCTGGGGGTGACGTCGTGGATGTGCGGCCGGGGTCTGGGGCAACGCCTGAGCTTCCCACCGAAACGCGTCGAGCGTTCCCAGCCGGTCCTCAGGCGGATGCCCTCGGGTCGGGGAGCGGATACGGGGGCGCGAGCCGCGGCCGGCGGCGGACGGCATGCCAGCATGGATCCGTGCCCGTCGTCGAGTCCCGCCGCATCGTCCCCGTGGAGCCCGCCGTGGCGTTCGCGATCTCGCAGACGCAGGGGGAGATCCGCAAGCGGTGGGATCCCTTCATCGCCCACCAGCACCTCCTCGGCGGCGCGACCGAGCCGGCCAAGGGCGTCCGCACCTTCACCGTCTCGCGCCTCGGCCTCGGCATGGTGAGCGAGTACGTCTCGCACCAGCCGCCCACGAACGTGGGCATGAAGATGACCCAGGGGTCCTGGTTCTTCGCGCGCATGGGCGGCGGGTGGCGCTTCGCGGCGGTGGACGGCGACCCGGGGCGCACGCTCGCGGTCTGGCGGTACAACTTCGCGTGCCGGCCCGCGTGGCTCGCGCCCGTCGCCGAGCGCATCGGGGCGTGGATCCTGCAGCGCGACATGGACCGGCGCATCGACGGCTTCGTGCGCGGCTGCGAGGACCCCGTAGTGCTGGCGCACGTGGGCGCGGGCGCGCCCGCCGCGGGCTGACGGGTGTTCCTGCGGGACCGGTCGCGCGGACGCGACACGTGGAGCCTGGTGCTCCTGGGGGTCGTCCTGTGCGCGGTGTCGGTGCTCGGGCTGACGGGTGCCTTCGGGGAGCTCAACGGCGCAAGGCACTTCGGCACCATCGTCCTCATCGGCGTGCCCCTGGGGCTCGTCGCGATCGGGGGCGGGATCGCGAACGCGTTCCGCGGCGGCAGCGACCTGCGCGAGGGCGACCGCGATGCGCCCGAGCCCGGCGACCGAGCCGACCTCCCGCGCCCGGACGGCAGCGGTCCGGACGGCACCGACCCGGCGCCCACCCGCCCGGATGGGATGATCGACCGGTGATCATCCTCGGCGCGACCCCCATCGGCAACCTGGGCGACGCGTCGCGGCGGCTCGTGGAGGCGCTCTCCTCCGCCACGGTCGTGGCCGCCGAGGACACCCGCACGACCATCCGCCTGCTCGGCGCGCTCGGCGTCGAGAACCGGCCGCGTCTCATCGCGCTGCACGACCACAACGAGCAGGAGCGCTCCGCCGACCTCGTCGAGCTGGCGCGCGAGACCGACGTGCTCGTGCTCTCCGACGCCGGCATGCCCGCGATCTCCGACCCCGGCTTCCACCTCGTGGAGGCAGCGGCCGCGGCGGGCGTCCGCGTCACGGTGATCCCCGGCCCGAGTGCCGTCCTGAGCGCGCTCGCCGTATCCGGTCTCCCCACCGACCGCTTCACGTTCGAGGGCTTCCTGCCGCGCAAGGGCGGCGACCGGCGCCGCGTGCTCCGCGAGCTCGTGCGCGAGCGCCGCACCATGGTCTTCTTCGAGTCGCCGAACCGGCTGCAGGCGTCGCTCGAGGACGTCGTCGCGGAGTGGGGGCCGGATCGCCGGCTCGTCGTGTGCCGCGAGCTCACGAAGCTCTACGAGGAGGTGCGCCGCGGATCCGCCGCCGAGCTCGCCGCCTGGGCCGCCGAGGGCGTGCGCGGGGAGATCGTCGTCGTGGCCGAGGGCGCGGCGGCGCTCGAGGTCGACCTCGCCACGGGTGTGACGCAGGTGCTCGAGCTGGTGTCCGACGGCGCGCGCCTCAAGGACGCGGCCGGCACCATCGCGGAGGCGACCGGCCTCGGCAAGCGCGACCTGTACCAGGCGGCGCTGCAGGCCAGGTGACCCGGCCGGCGGGCTAGCCCGTCGGATCCTGCGCGCGGCGCTCGCGGAACGCCACCATGTTCATCCGGTTGCCGCAGCGCACGCTGCAGAACCGCTTCGACCCGTTGCGGGACAGGTCGACGAGCACGCCGTCGCAGTCGTCGGCCGCGCACACCCGCAGGCGGTCGGTGGCGTCGGAGCGCACCACGTCGATGAGCGCCATCGCGGCCTCCACGAGCACGCGGTCGGCGAGCGGCGCGTCGTCGGGCGTCGCGTGCAGGTGCCAGTCGAGGACGTCGTGCCGGACCAGCCGGGGGGAGGCGCGGTGGCGGGCGAGCAGCTCGTTGACGGGATCCACCATGGCGTCGCGGTCGAGGGTCCAGATCTCGCGCAGCCGGGCGCGGGCGTCGTGCACCTGCCGGAGCTCGCGCTCGTCGCGGTCGAAGCGGCCGGAGAAGCCGCTGCGCGTCATGAGGTCGGCGAGCTGCTCCGGGGTGGCCAGCAGGTCGAGGCCGGATCGGGTGGCGCGCGGCGCCGTGTTGAGGATGACGGCGTCGAACGCGAGCACGTCCTCCGTGTCAGGGGCGAAAAGCAATTTGACTCCTTATCCGAGACCAGTCTAGCGTCAGGACCGTAGGCCGCTTGGCCCCTGACGGAACGAGCTCATCATGGAACGACGCCACCTCACCACCGGACTCGTGCTCGCGGTCGTCGCCGCGGCGTCCTTCGGCCTCTCGGGCGCGTTCGTGAAGCCGCTGCTCGAGGCCGGCTGGAGCCCGGTCGCCGCGGTCACGCTGCGCGCGCTCATCGGCGGGCTGCTGCTCGCGCCGGTCGCGCTCGTGCAGCTGCGCGGCGACCTCCGACCCGTGCTGCGGGCCTGGCGGCGGGTGCTCGGCATGGCGCTCGTGGGCGTGGCCGGCGCGCAGGTGATGTACTTCGCGGCGATCGAGCGGATCCCCGTCGGCACGGCGATCCTCATCGAGTTCATGGCGCCGCTGCTGCTCGTCGCGGTGGCGTGGGCGATGAGCCGGCGGCGGCCCGCGGTGCCGGTGCTCCTCGGATCCGTCGCGGCGGCCGGCGGGCTCGCGCTCGTGGTGTCGCCGTCGGGCGGCGGGGCGCTCGACCCGATCGGCGTGCTGCTGGCGATCGGCGCCATGGTTGGCTGCGCGGGGTACTTCGCCATCGCGGCGCAGGGCACGGACGGCCTCCCGCCCGCGGCGCTCGCGGCGGCGGGGCTGCTCGTCGCGGCCGTCGTGCTGGGCCTCGTCGGCGTGACCGGGATCCCGCCCTTCACCGGCTCCGTCGCCGACGTGGTCGTGCTCGGGAACGTGGTGCCGTGGTGGGTGCCGATGCTCGTGGTCGGCGTCATCGCGACGGCGCTCGCGTACGGGGCGGGGATCACGGGGAGCGCGATGCTCGGGTCCCGCCTCGCGTCCTTCGTGGGCCTCCTCGAGGTCGCGGCGGCCGGCGCCTGGGCGTGGCTGCTGCTCGGCGAGGAGCTGACGGCGCTGCAGATGGTGGGCGGCCTGCTGATCGTCGCGGGGATCGTGGCGGTGCGCTTCGACGCGCGGGCGGACGCGCTGCCCGTCGCGCTGCCCGTCGGCGTCGAGCCCGGGAGCGAGGCGGGCGCGGAGGCCGCGCCGTCGCCGTCGCCGTCGCCCGAGGCGGATCCCGACCCGGCGCTACGGGGCCGGTGACTCCGCCGCGTCCACCGGCTCGAGGTGGGCCAGCACGCGTTTGAGGTGCATCGCGGTCAGGACGCCGGGGCCCATGGCGCGGCCGAGCTCCTGGGATCGCCGGTCGACGGCCTCCACGAGCAGGCGCACCCGCCGCGCGGCCTCGCCCATCGCGCGGTGGCGCTCGGGGGAGTCGGGGTCGTCGAGGTCGAGCACGCCCGCGACGGCGTGGCACGCGTCGCGGACCGGCCCGGTGATCTCGCGGTCGAGGCGGGGAGCCCCCGGCCGCTCCCAGATGGTGTCCGCGAGCGCCCCCGAGATGTCGCGCACGTGGAAGACGATCTGGTCCATCGCCTCGAGCCGCGCGTGGTCGATGCGCACGTCGCGCTTGTTGAGGAGCGCGCGCGGGTTGCCCTTGCGGCTCTCGTCGGCCTCGGCGAGGTCGGCGCGCACGGCGCGCGCGGTGTCAGCGAGGCCCTCGCTGGCGAGGATCCAGTCGTCGTGCGCGGGCGGCGCGTCGGACTCGACGGCGTCGCCCACCTCCCGCAGGCGCTGCGCGACCTCGCGCTGGAACGCGCCGATGCGGGCGCTCGCGGCGCCGCTCGTCAGCTGCGGGACCACGAGCACGTTGACGAGGAGTCCGGTGACGACGCCGACGGCCATCTGCACGAGGTAGCCGAGCGAGTACGTGTCGGCGTCCTGGCCGCCGACGATGAGGACGAACAGCGCCGCCATCGGCACGTACTCGCGGCCCGCGCCGAACCAGCCGGAGCCGGAGAGGATCACGCCGATGCCGACGATCACGGGGATCGACCACCAGGACGGGCCCGTGGTCAGGGTCACCGCGGTCGCGAGGACGATGCCCGCGCCGAGCCCCAGGAGCGTCTGCAACCCGGTCTTCGCGGATCCCATGAGGGTCGGGTACATGCTCACGAGCGCGCCGAGCGGCGCGTAGTAGGGGTAGTCGTTCGCGACGCCGGGCACGTAGGGCGCGATGGCCCACGCGATGCCGACCGCGAGCGCCGTCTTGGCCGCCAGCAGGAGGCGGCCGGTCGAGGTCGCGGCGTGCCAGGCGCGGGCGGCCTCGGTGCGCACCGCGGGGGATCTCATCCCCCGAGGCTAGGTGACGCGCGCGCGGGCGCCGTCCGGGCGGCGCCCGTCCGGACGGCTGCCGGCGTCAGGCCCCGGTGAGCCGCGCGATCTGCTCCGCCGTCAACTCGAGGTCGGCGGCGCGTGCGGAGTCGGTGATGCTCTCGGGTCGGCTGGCCCCCGGGATCGGCAGCACGGCGGGCGAGAGCGCGAGCTCCCACGCGAGCGCGACCTGCTGCGGGCTCACGCCCAGCTCGTCGGCGACCTCGCCGAACGCGCGGTTCTCGTCCGCGAGGCCGGCGGTGCCCTGGATCCCGCCGATGGGGCTCCACGGCAGGAACGCGAGGCCGAGCTCGGTGCACAGCTCGAGCTCCGGCAGGCTCGCGCGCCAGCCGGGGGAGAAGCGGTTCTGGACGGACACGAGCTTCGTCCCCAGGATGCGGTGCGCCGTGCGGATCTGCCCCGGGTCGGCGTTCGAGATGCCGACCGCGCGCACGATGCCCTGGTCGACGAGCTCGCCGAGCGCGCCCATGGTCTCCTCGTAGGGCGTCGCCGGATCCGGCCGGTGGTGCTGGTACAGCGCGATCGCCTCGACCCCGAGCCGCGCCGCCGACGCACGGGCGGCCTCGTGCAGGTGGGCGGGGGAGCCGTCGGTGTCCCACGGGCCGTCGTCCCGGTGCAGCATGCCGCCCTTCGTGGCGACCACGACGTCGGACACGTCGCCGCCGTACGCCTTCAGCGCCTCGGCGATGAGGATCTCGTTGTGCCCCACGCCGTCCGCGTCGAGGTGGTACGCGTCCGCGGTGTCGATGAGGGTGACGCCCGCGTCGAGCGCCGCGTGCACCGCCCGGATCGACGTCTCCCTGTCCTTGCGCCCGTCGACCGACATGGGCATGCCGCCCAGACCGATCGCCCCGACCTCGTACGGACCCAGCTGCCGTGCCCTCATGGTGACCTCCTCGTCGCCTGCCACGCTACGCCGGTCAACCCGCGTCGCCCGGCCCGCCCGGCTCGCGCCGCACGGCCCGCCCGGCTCGCGCTCGTCCGCTCGTCCGCACGCCCGCCGAGGTCGGCCGCGGCGGTGGATACGCTGGACCGGTGCCGCGCGGACGAGGTCACGAGCCCTCCGCATCCGGCGCCCGACCGTGAGGAAGAGCATGCAGATCCACCGCGTCCGCGTCCACCGCAGCGACGAGGCCCTGCCTCCCGGGGAGCAGCTGGCGGGGCGCATCGCCGCCGTCGCCGCGGACCCGGTCGAGGTCGACGCCGAGGTCACCGAGATGATCGTCAACCGCATCATCGACAACGCCGCCGTCGCGACCGCCTCGCTCACCCGCGCGCCCGTCGTCGCGGCGCGCGCGCAGGCCCTCGCGCACGGTCCGTCCACGGGCGGTGCCGGCGCGACCGTCGTGGGCGCGGATCCCCGCACCCGCGTGAGCGCCGAGTGGGCGGCCTGGGCGAACGGCGTGGCCGTCCGCGAGCTCGACTACCACGACACCTTCCTCGCGGCCGAGTACTCGCACCCGGGCGACAACATCCCGCCGATCCTCGCGGCCGCGCAGCACGCGGCCGCCGCGGGACGCCCCGACGGCCGCGCGCTCACGGGCGCCGACGTGGTCCGCGGCATCGCGACCGGCTACGAGATCCAGGTCGACCTGGTGAAGGCCATCAGCCTGCACGCGCACAAGATCGACCACGTGGCGCACCTCGGCCCGTCGGCCGCCGCGGGCATCGGCACGCTCCTCGGGCTCGACGAGGGCACCGTCTTCCAGGCCATCGGCCAGGCCCTGCACACCACCACCGCCACGCGCCAGTCGCGCAAGGGCGCGATCAGCACGTGGAAGGCGCACGCGCCCGCCTTCGCCGGGAAGATGGCCGTCGAGGCGATCGACCGGGCGATGCGCGGCCAGACCAGCCCCACCCCCATCTACGAGGGCGAGGACGGCGTGATCGCCTGGCTCCTCGACGGCCCCGACGCGGCCTACGAGGTGCCGCTGCCCGCGCCCGGCGAGGCCAAGCGGGCGATCCTCGACACGTACACGAAGGAGCACTCGGCCGAGTACCAGGCCCAGGCGTGGATCGACCTCGCCCGGCGCCTGCACCACGCGCACCCGGTGCTCGCGGACGCCGCGCGCGTCGACCGCGTGCTCATCCACTCGTCGCACCACACGCACGTGGTCATCGGGTCCGGCGCGAACGACCCCCAGAAGTACGACCCGCGCGCCAGCCGCGAGACGCTCGACCACTCGATCCCGTACATCTTCACCGTCGCGCTGCAGGACGGCGCCTGGCACCACGTCGACTCGTACGCGCCCGAGCGCGCCGGCCGCCCCGACACGGTGGACCTCTGGCGCCGCGTGACCACGACCGAGGACCCCGAGTGGACCCGCAGGTACCACTCCATGGACCCGGCCGAGAAGGCGTTCGGCGGGCGGGTGGAGATCCGGCTGACCGACGGCTCGACCATCGTCGACGAGATCGCCGTCGCCGACGCGCACCCGCTCGGCGCCCGGCCGTTCGCGCGCGCCGACTACGTGGCGAAGCTCCGCACGCTCGCCGACGGCGTGCTCGAGGAGACCGAGGTCGACCGCTTCCTCCGGCTCGTGGAGCGCCTGCCCGAGCTGACCGCCGACGAGCTCGCCGGCCTCACCGTGACCGCCAGGCCCGGCCTGCTCGGCGGCGCCGGCTCCCCGAAGGGACTCCTCTGATGCTGCACTCCGCCCTCACCTCCGCCGCCAAGCGCCGCGCGTTCCGCGAGCGCCTCGCCTCAGGCGAGCTGCTCCGGATGCCCGGCGCGTTCAACCCGCTCTCGGCCCGCCTCATCCAGGACAAGGGCATGGACGGCGTCTACATCTCCGGCGCCGTGCTCTCGGCCGACCTCGGCCTGCCCGACATCGGGCTCACCACGCTCACCGAGGTGGCGGGGCGCTCGCAGCAGATCGCGCGCGTCACCGACCTGCCGTGCCTCGTGGACGCCGACACGGGCTTCGGCGAGCCGATGAACGTCGCGCGCACCGTGCAGATGCTCGAGGACGCGGGCGTCGCGGGCCTCCACATCGAGGACCAGGTGAACCCCAAGAGGTGCGGCCACCTCGACGGCAAGCAGGTGGTGGACGAGTCGACGGCGCTGAAGCGGATCCGCGCGGCCGTGGACGCCCGCCGCGACCCCGACCTGCTGGTCATGGCCCGCACCGACGTGCGCGGCGTGGACGGCATGGCCGCCGCGGTCGACCGGGCTCGCGCGCTCGTCGACGCCGGCGCCGACGCGATCTTCCCCGAGGCGATGGCCGACCTCGCCGAGTTCGAGGCGATGCGCGCGGCCGTCGACGTGCCGATCCTCGCCAACATGACCGAGTTCGGGAAGAGCGAGCTGTTCACGACGTCGCAGCTGCGCGACGTGGGCGTGAACATCGTGATCTACCCGGTCTCGCTGCTGCGCCTCGCGATGGGCGCCGCCGAGCGCGGCCTCGACGCGATCCTCGAGGAGGGCACGCTGGCCTCGAAGGTGCCGGAGATGCAGACCCGCGCCCGCCTCTACGAGCTGCTCGACTACGCCGGGTACAGCGCGTTCGACGAGGACGTGTTCACCTTCACGCTGGAGGGGAACCGCGGCGGGGTATAGCTGCGGATATAGAACGTGCGCATGTGCCGCGTAAATTGCGGCGCGTCTGTAGAATGCGGCGTTGCCTGCATTATGCCTTCAGCTGTTCCTGCCGTAGGATCCCTACATGGGTAATCGCTTCCCGAACGACACATGCGTTTTTTGCCACAAACCGAATCACGGCGTGGGTGAGCACGTGTGGCCGTCATGGTTTATCGCTGAATTCCAAGAACAGGGTCCGCATGTAAGCTCGCATGCTGGTGTGCCTTACATGAAGCGCGACAAGTCGACTCCAGTCGTTATGTCAGCTCTCCCAGGGGTGCACGTCCCTGCGTGTAAGGAGTGTAATTCAGCTCTCGATGCGAATCTTGAGAAGCCGGCAAAGGGTATTGTAAGGCGTCTTCTCGCGCACAAAGAATCTACTGACAAGCTAGACGTCTCGGGTGACGAAAGTTCGGCGTTGGCCTGGTGGATACTAAAGGTGGGCCTTCTTGCAATGCACCCGGATGCGAGTTACGATCACAGTGGTGTCAATAAAGATCCTGATCGACCGAGGCTTTCCTTTCTCCAAGCGGAGTGGCTGGGATGGATGAAGGACGGGGCGGCGCCTCCGTCTGGATTCTCTGTGTTTTTGACTCGGCGCGCACTTCATCCCGAAGCTGATGAGCCCGCTCGGATGCAGCACATATTATTGCCACGCCTGGTCGTCGACGGAAGAGATCTTAATTTCTTTAGCAAAGCCTTCGGCTTCACGGGGGTCAATGCCACGATTGTATGGCACCCGGGGCTCTCGATTACTCACGCACAAGTAGATGCCCGACGTGCAGTGCGGCTTTGGCCCGATCCGCATGGATTTGATTTTGGCGCATTGCCGCAGGTGCATCCAAAGGAGTTGGCATTCTGGCGCGATGAAAGTTACACGGATCTGACTGAGGTTGAATTAGTTGAGCGCTCTAAGCGACCGCTAAGTGTCCAGTCGGACGCGCAGGAGCTGCTTCGCGCAATTTTCGACATAGGGGCTTAATGGTCTATCACGCTGGATATCGCGTCTGCACGTTTAGGCATCATCAGGAGGGAGTGGCTTTACGTTTGACTTGAGCACCAAGCCGGGGCGACCGTTGCGCGCGTCAGTGCGTCACCCCCCCCGCAGAGCCCGTCCCGCACGAACGCGGCCAGCGCCGCGCGCCGCCGCGCGTGCAGGTCCGCCGCGTCGTCCGTCGTCGCGACCGTCGTGATCGAGACCTGCGCCCAGCTCGCGGCCGTGGCGATGAGCAGGGTCCACACGTCGTCGGGCTCGAGGTCCGCGCGGATCCGGCCCGCGGCCTGGGCGGCGGCGATGTCTCGGCGGTGACCCGCGTCGTGGTCCTCGAGGCCGGGGTAGAGGTAGCCGGTGCCGTCGCGCTCGAGGCGCTTCCACATCACCAGGCGGGCGAGCGCGGGATCCTGGAGGTAGTCGTCGTAGAGGCGCTCCGCGTAGCCGGGCAGGTCGTCGGCCGTGAAGGGCACGCGGTCGCCGTTCGCGATGACGTGCGCGGCGAAGACGGCGTCGAACAGCCGGTCCTTGGCCCCGAAGTGCGCGTACAGCATCGGCTTGCTCATGCCGGAGGCCGTGGCGATGCGGTCGACGCGAGCTCCCGCGATGCCGCGGGCGGCGAACTCGTCCGTCGCGGCGTCGAGGATGCGCTGGCGTGTGCGGTCGGCCGACGTCGTCATGCCGCCGACTTTACATGCCTACCAACTGGTAGGTAGGTTGAGCGCATGCGGACCACAGCCCTCCTCTCCCCGGCCTCCGGCCAGCCCCTCCGACCTGTCGGCATCGACCGCCGCGACCTCCGGCCCGACGACGTCGACGTCCGCGTCACCCACTGCGGCGTCTGCCACTCCGACCTCCACGCGCTCGGCCAGCCGGGTCGCGACCACGCGCTCGTGCCCGGCCACGAGTTCGTCGGGGAGGTGGTGGCCGTCGGATCCGCGGTCACGTCCTTCGCGCCCGGCGACCCCGTCGCGATCGGCAACATCGTCGACTCGTGCGGCGCGTGCCGCATGTGCCGGGCGGGGCACGAGAACATGTGCGTCGAGTTCCCGACGCTCACCTACGGCGGCCGCGACCGCGTCGACGCATCCACGACCCTCGGCGGGTACTCGGGCCGCTACGTGGTCCGCGAGTCGTTCGTCTACCGCCGGCCGGAGTCGCTGGATCCCGCCGCCGTCGCCCCGCTCATGTGCGCGGGCGTCACGGTGTGGGAGCCCCTGCGCGCCGCGGGCGTCGGGCCGGGCACGCGCCTGGGCGTCGTCGGCCTCGGCGGGCTCGGCCACCTCGCGGTGCGGCTGGGGCGGGCGCTCGGAGCCGAGGTCACGGTGTTCACGACGACCGCGGCCAAGGGCGCCGACGCCGTGCGCCTGGGCGCGACCCGCGTGGTCGTGTCCACGGACGCCGCGGCCATGGCCGCGGCCGGATCGAGCCTCGACCTCGTGCTCGACACCGTCTCCGTCGACCACGACCTCGCCCCCTACCTCCGGGTGCTCGACCTCGACGGGACGCTGTGCGTCCTCGGCTTCCTCGGCCCGCTCGGCGTGCAGGCGATGGACCTCCTCACCGCACGCCGCCGCCTCGGCTCGTCGGGCAGCGCCGGACGGCCCGCCACGCAGGACCTGCTCGACTTCTGCGGCGAGCACGGGATCACCGCGGACGTGGAGGTCGTGCCCGTCGCCGACGTCGAGGTCGCCTTCGACCGGCTGCGCCGCAACGACGTCCGCTACCGCTTCGTGCTCGACATGGCGGGGATCGACGACGCGGTCTGAGCGGCGGCGGTCGCGTCAGGCGCCCGTGACCGCCGCGACGACCTCCGCCACGGCCCGCTCGACCTCCGCCGCGACCGCGTCCCGGTCGCCCGACTCGGAGTCGTGGACGAAGGCGGTGGCACCCCGGCGCGCGCCGCAGTAGTCGAGGATCCCGTGCCCGACCTGCGTCTCGAACGACGCGAGGTAGCCGTGCCGGGCGAAGGACTCCCGGCTCGTGCCGGAGACGGGCACGAGGTGCACGGTGAGGCGCTGCAGCCGCTTCTCGATGCGGCCGTCGTCGTCGACGCCGAAGGCCCAGCCGGCGATGAACGTGCGGTCGATCCAGCCCTTGAGCAGCGCGGGCATCGACCACCACCACACGGGGAAGACGAGCACGACGTGATCCGCCCGGTCGAGCCGCGCCTGCTCGGCGACGACGTCGGCGGGGGCGGCGGCGTCGCCCGAGTAGGCGCGCCGGTCGGCCATGCCGAAGACCGGGTCGAAGCCCTCCTGCGCGAGGTGCGCGACCGTCGTGCGGTCGGTGCCGAGCGCGTCGGCGAGCCGGCGGGCGACGTCGTGGGTGAGGGAGTCGGGATCGGGGTGGGCCGTGACGATGAGCGCGGGCATGCGTCCATCCGACCACGCGCGACCGGGCGTCCTCGCCGGATCGCCCGGCGGGGGTCAGCGCAGGGCGCGCGCGTTCCGGCGGTCGAGCCCCCGTGTGGCGGCGCCGAGCGTCAGGTCGATCAGCCAGCCGACGAAGCCGACGAGGGGCAGCAGCACGATGACGAGCGACCAGACGACCTTGGCCGTCCTGCTGCGGCGCGGGTCGCGCGTGACCTGCACGAGCGCGACGAGGTCGAGGGCGAGCACGATGCCGATGATGATCGTGTGCCAGGCGGTGAGGGATCCCACGGTGTCCTTCCGGATGCGCGGCCGACGAGCTCGGCCTGCCTGCACCGTACGACGCGGGTGCGCCCGGGCGCGTCACCCCCGGGTACGACCCGGGCAGGCCGCCGGGCCCGGTAGCCGGGCCCGACCCGCCGTCAGTCGAGCTCGGCCGGGGTCTGCTCCGCCAGGAGCGCCCGCGCCGCGATCCCGATGATCGCGCTGTACGTCGGGTACGCGAACCGCACGTGCGCGAGGGTCGCGACGTCGACGCCCGCGGCCATCGCGGTGGTGACCGACTGGATCACCTCGACCGCGTTCTCGCCCACGGCGTGCGCGCCGAGGATCAGCTCGCGGCGGCGGTCGGCGATGAGCAGGAGGAAGCCGGCCTCGCGGTCGTCGATCACCGCGCGGTCGACCGCGGAGAACGGCACGCGCGCGACGACGCACGCGCTGTCGCGCTCGCGGGCCTCCGCCTGGGTGAGGCCGACGCCCGCGTAGTCGGGGTCGGTGAAGCCGCCAGCGGGGAGGAGCTGCAGCGGGATCCGCCGGTTGACGCCCAGCACCGCGTTCTCGGCCGCGGCCTCGCCCTCGGACTGCGCCGCCTGCACGAGCATGTCCTTCCCGTTGGCGTCGCCCACCGCGAGGATGTGCGGCACGCGCGTGCGGAGGTACCGGTCCACCGGGATCGCGGACCGGGCGACCTCGACGCCCGCGGCCTCGAGCCCCAGGTCCTCGACGTCGGCCGGCCAGCCGGTGGCCATGATCACGGCGTCGAAGCTGGAGGACTGCGGGCGGTCGCCGTCGCGCCAGAGCAGCGTGAGGGATCCGTCGCCCGAGCGCGTGATGCCCGTCACCGTGTCGATGCCCACGTGCACGCGCACGCCCTGCGCGACGAACGCGTCGGACACGGCCTCGGAGATCGCCGCGTCGGAGGCGGTGAGCACGCGCGGCGCGACGTCGAGGAGCGTGACCTCGGATCCGAACGAGCGGAAGACGGTGACGAGCTGCGCGCCCGTGTTGCCGGCGCCGATCACGGCGAGGCGACGGGGGATCCCGGGCAGCGCGAGCACGTCCTCGGGGACGGTCGCGAGCTCGGCGCCGGGCACGGGCAGGCGGCGGGAGTGGCCGCCGACGCACACGATGATCGAGCCCGCGGTGATCCGGCGCCCGCTGTCGAGCACGAGCGTCCGGTCGTCGACGAAGCGCGCGCGGCCCTCGTGGATCAGCTCCACGCCCGCCTCGCGGAACCGCTCGCCCTCGCGCTTGAGGGAGCGCACGCGGTCGACCTGCTGGTGCACGCGCGCCACGATCGACGGCCAGTGCGGCGTCGGCTCGCCCACGCCGATCCCGTTCTCGCCCGCCGAGCGGACCTCGCGCACGAGGCGCGCGGTCTTCGCGAGCACGCGCGTGGGCACGCACCCGGTGTTGACGCACGTGCCCCCGACGCGGCCGGCCTCCAGCACCACGACGGACGCGCCCAGCTCGGCGGCGCGGAGGGCGGCGGCGGTGCCCGCGGGTCCGGCGCCGATGACGGCGACGTCGTAGTGGGCCGGGGTGTCGGGGGTATCGGGGGTGGCGTCCGATGCGTCGGCGGCGGGATCGGCGTGGTCGGTGCTCTCGGGCATGGCGTCCTCCGGGGTCGGCGCGGCTGCGCGGGCGGCGCCTCGGGTGCGCCTGCTCGTGAGGCTACCGAGCGGATCCGGCCGCGACCCGGGTCCGGAGGCACCCGTCATGCCGCGGGGCCGGGCCGGTGGCCCCTCGCGTCTTCTCCCCAGCCCGCCCCCGGGCGTGCACCCGGCCGTCGCGGGCGACCCTCGCTCCCGCGCCACCCGCCCCGATACAGTGACGAACGCACCCGGAGGCACCCGATCCGCCGACCACGCGGGTGCGGCATGCCGCGAAGGAGCAACATGACCGACATCCGCAAGGGCCTCGCCGGCGTCGTCGTCGACACGACCTCCGTGAGCAAGGTCGAGCCGGCCACCAACTCCCTCCTCTACCGCGGCTACCCGGTGCAGGAGCTCGCCGGCTCCTGCTCCTTCGAGCAGGTCGCGTACCTGCTGTGGCACGGCGAGCTGCCCACCGACGAGGAGCTCGCGCACTTCGAGGCCCAGGAGCGCGCCGAGCGGCAGCCCGACGAGGCCGTGCTGCGGATCGTCGACGCGCTGCCCGTCGACGCGCACCCGATGGACGTCCTCCGCACCGCGGTCAGCGCGATCGGCGCGGCGGATCCGACCCCGGAGGACCACTCCGCCGACGCCGACCTCGAGCGGTCCGTGCGCCTCCTCGCGCAGATCCCCGTCCTCATCGCCTACGACCAGCGCCGCCGCCGGGGCCTCGCCCCCGTCGAGCCGCGCGACGACCTCGGCCTCGCCGAGAACCTGCTCCTCATGGTGCACGGCGACCGGCCCACCGAGGCCGACGCGCACGCGCTCGAGGTGTCGCTGATCCTCTACGCCGAGCACTCCTTCAACGCCTCCACGTTCACGGCCCGTGTCATCACCTCCACGCTCGCCGACCTGCACTCCGCCGTCACCGGCGCGATCGGCGCGCTCAAGGGCCCGCTGCACGGCGGCGCCAACGAGGCCGTGCTCGAGACGCTCGACGAGATCGGCGACGCATCCCGGGTGGAGGCGTGGCTCGACGAGGCGCTCGCCGCCAAGCGCAAGGTCATGGGCTTCGGGCACCGCGTCTACCGCGCGGGCGACTCGCGCGTGCCCACCATGAAGGACGCGCTCGACGAGCTCGTCGCCGTGCGCGTCGCGGCCGGCGGCCCGGCGGGGGAGTCGGCCGTCCGCACCATGGAGCTGTACGACGCGCTCGAGCGCGGCATGGCCGAGCGCACCGGGATCCTGCCGAACCTCGACTACCCGTCGGGCCCGGCGTACGCGCTCCTCGGCTTCGAGACGCGCGCCTTCACGCCGCTGTTCGTGGCCGCGCGCGTCGTCGGCTGGACGGCGCACATCGTCGAGCAGCGGGCCGCGAACTCGCTCATCCGGCCGCTCTCCGAGTACGACGGGCCGGCCGAGCGCCACCTCTCCTAGGCACGCCCGCCGGCAGCGGAGGCACCGCGTCCGACGCCCGTCACGCGGCCGGGAGCCCTCCCGCCGATCGTTAGGATGGAGCCCATGTCCCGCGGCGAGCCCTTCTACATCACCACGCCGATCTTCTACGTGAACGACGTCCCGCACATCGGGCACGCGTACACGGAGGTCGCCGCCGACGTCCTCGCCCGCTGGCACCGCCAGCGCGGCGACGACACCTGGTTCCTCACGGGTACCGACGAGCACGGGCAGAAGATCCTCCGCACCGCCACGGCGCACGACACGACCCCGCAGGCCTGGGCCGACCGCCTCGTCACCGAGAGCTGGCAGCCGCTGCTCGAGGCCGTCGACATCTCCAACGACGACTTCATCCGCACCACGGACGCCCGCCACGAGGAGAGCGTCACGATCTTCCTGCAGCGCCTCCACGACGCCGGGTTCATCTACACGGGCGAGTACAAGGGCTACTACTGCGTCGGCTGCGAGGAGTACAAGCAGCCCTCCGACCTCCTCGAGGGCACGGGGCCGTTCGAGGGCCAGCTGGTCTGCGCCATCCACTCCAAGCCCGTGGAGCTGCTGGAGGAGAAGAACTACTTCTTCCGCATGAGCGACTTCGGCGAGCGCCTCCTCGCCTTCTACGAGGAGCGCCCCGACTTCATCCAGCCCGAGAGCGCCCGCAACGAGATCCTGTCGTTCGTGCGCCGGGGCCTCGAGGACCTCTCCATCTCGCGCTCCAGCTTCGACTGGGGCATCCCGATCCCGTGGGACGAGAGCCACGTCGTCTACGTGTGGTTCGAGGCGCTCATGAACTACGTCACGGCCATCGGCTACGGCGTGGACGACGAGCAGTTCCAGCGCCGCTGGCCCGCCACGCACCTCGTCGGCAAGGACATCCTCCGGTTCCACGCGGTCATCTGGCCCGCCATGCTCATGGCGCTCGGCGAGGAGCCGCCCCGCCGCGTCTTCGGTCACGGCTGGCTGCTCGTCGGCGGCGAGAAGATGTCGAAGTCGAAGCTCACGGGCATCGTGCCGCAGACCATCACCGACACCTTCGGCATCGACGCGTTCCGCTACTACTTCATGCGCGCGTTCGCCTTCGGCCAGGACGGCTCCTTCAGCTGGGAGGACCTGAGCGCCCGCTACCAGGCGGAGCTCGCCAACGGCTTCGGCAACCTCTCCTCCCGCGTGATCGCCATGGTCGGCCGTTACTTCGAGGGCCGCGTCCCCGAGGCGCACGAGCTCACCGAGGCCGACGAGCGCGTGCTGTCGGTCGCGCGTGCCGCGGCCTCCACCGCGGACGACGCCATCGAGCGGCTCGCGATCCACGAGGCGCTCGCCGCCGTGTGGACCCTGGTCGACGAGCTCAACGGCTACATCACCAGCCAGGAGCCGTGGGCGCTCGCCAAGAAGGACGAGGACCGCGCGCGCCTCGAGACCGTGCTGCACACCGCGGTCCGCGGCCTCGGCACGCTCGCCGTGCTGCTCGCGCCCGTCCTGCCCGGCGCCACCGCCAAGCTCTGGACCGCGCTCGGCGGCGACGGCACGGTGGGCCAGCAGCGCATCGACCTCGCCGACCAGTGGACCGGATCCGGCGTCGTCACCCCGCTCGAGGCGCCGCTGTTCCCGCGCATCGAGCAGGAGCCGACGGCCGCCACCGCGTGACGTCCCGGGTGCCGCGCCCCGCCGGGCGCGGCACCCTCCCGTCGGTAGAGTGAGCGCGATGTCCGATTCGAACTACGTGCGCCAGCGCGACACCACCGCGGTCCACGGCCAGACGCGCGACCTCACGTACCCGCCGCTGCCCGAGGCGCTCACGGTCCCCGTCTACGACAACCACACGCACCTCGAGATCGCGGACGGCGAGTCGCCCATCGACTTCACCGAGCACCTCGACCGGGCGAGCTCGGTCGGCGTCCGCGGCGTGATCCAGGTCGGCGGCGACCTCGAGACGTCCCGCTGGTCGGCCGAGACCGCCGCGCACGAGCCGCGCATGCTCGCCGCCGTCGCGATCCACCCGAACGAGGCCCCGGCGTACGAGGAGGCGGGCACGCTCGACGACGCGCTCGCCGAGATCCACGAGCTGGCCGGTCGCCCGCGCGTGCGCGCCGTCGGCGAGACCGGCCTCGACTTCTTCCGCACGGGGGAGGACGGCCGCGCCGCCCAGCAGCGCTCGTTCGAGGAGCACATCCGGATCGCCAAGGAGCGCGGCATCGCGCTGCAGATCCACGACCGCGACGCGCACGACGAGGTCGTCGCCACGCTGCTGCGCGTCGGCGCCCCCGAGCGCACCGTCTTCCACTGCTTCTCCGGCGACGAGGACCTCGCCCGCATCTGCGCCGAGAACGGCTGGTACATGTCCTTCTCCGGCACGGTCACCTTCAAGAACGCGCACGATCTCCGCGAGGCGCTCGCCTTCGCGCCGCGCTCGCTCCTGCTCGTGGAGACGGACGCGCCGTTCCTCACGCCCGTGCCGTTCCGCGGCCGGCCGAACGCCCCGTACCTCATCCCGCACACGCTGCGGGCGATGGCCGCGCACCTCGGCACCGACGTCTCGATGCTCGCCGCGCAGATCTCCTCCAACACCGAGCTCGTCTACGGCCGCTGGGATGACGAGCCCGTCACGTCGCCGTCGAAGGACCCCGCCGAGATCGACCCGGCGGGCCGCGCGTGAGCGACGAGGCGTCGACCACGCCCGCATCCGCCGGACCACCCGCATCCGCCGCACCCGCCACGCTGCTCGGCCCCGCGGAGATCCGCGACCTCGCCGAGCTCCTCGGCGTCGCCCCCACCAAGAAGCTCGGCCAGAACTTCGTCATCGACGCGAACACCGTGCGCCGCATCGTCCGGGTCGCGGGCGTCACGGCGGGCACGCACGTGGTCGAGGTCGGGCCCGGGCTCGGATCCCTCACCCTCGGCCTCCTCGAGACGGGCGCGAGCGTCGTCGCGGTGGAGATCGACGGCCGGCTCGCCGAGCAGCTGCCGATCACCGTGGGCCTGTACCAGCCGGAGGCCGACCTCACCGTCGTGCACGAGGACGCGCTGCGCGTCGCCGAGCTTCCCGGGGATCCGACCGCGCTCGTCGCGAACCTGCCCTACAACGTCTCCGTGCCCGTGCTGCTGCACCTGCTCGAGCACTTCGCCGCGATCCGCACGGGCGTCGTCATGGTGCAGGCCGAGGTCGGGCACCGCATCGCCGCGGCGCCGGGATCCAAGGTGTACGGATCCCCGAGCGTCAAGGCCGCCTGGTACGGCGCGTGGCGCACGGCCGGCCAGGTCAGCCGCCAGGTGTTCTGGCCGGTGCCGAACGTCGACTCCGTGCTCGTCGCGTTCGAGCGCCACGCGGAGCCCTTCGCGTCGGAGGCGCTGCGCGTGCGCACCTTCCGGATCGTCGACGCGGCCTTCCAGCAGCGCCGCAAGATGCTCCGCCAGGCGCTCGCCGAGCTGCTCGGCGGGAGCGAGGCGGCGTCCGCGCTCCTCGAGGCCGGAGGGGTGGCCCCCACTTCACGGGGCGAGCAGCTGAGCGTCCACGACTACCTGCGCGTAGCGCACGCCTGGGCCGATCGGGACGCGGACGGAGTGCCTCCCGCCCTCCGCTAGGTTGGAGCACATGACCTCCGCGGCCACCACCTCCGACGTGGTGCACGCGCGGGCCCCCGGCAAGATCAACGTCTCGCTCACGGTGGGCGCCCTCCAGGAGGACGGCTACCACGACGTCGCCACCGCCTACCAGGCCGTGAGCCTCTACGAGGACGTGTGGGCCACCAGGTCCGACGGCTTCTCCGTCGAGTTCGGCGGGTCCATCGACACGTCGCACCTCACCACCGGCGCCGACAACCTGGCGATCCGCGCCGCCCGCCTCCTCGCCCGGAACACGGGCCACCGCGGCGGGGTGCACCTGCGCATCGAGAAGAACGTGCCCATCGCGGGCGGCATGGGCGGCGGATCCGCGGACGCCGCGGCCACCCTCCTCGCCTGCGACGCCCTCTGGGGCACCGAGCGCACGCGCGACCAGCTGCTCGCCCTCGGCGCGGAGCTCGGGGCCGACGTCCCGTTCGCGCTCGCCGGCGGCACCGCCATCGGCACGGGCCGCGGCGACCGCCTCAGCCCCGCGCTCGCGAAGGGCACCTTCCAGTGGGTGCTCGCCATCGCCGAGTTCGGCGTCTCCACGCCCGACGTCTACGGCGAGCTCGACAAGCACCGCGAGCGGCACGCGCAGGACATCTTCCCGGCGCAGCAGATCCCGCAGGTCGACTCGGGCGTCCTCCAGGCGCTCCGGGCGGGGGATCCGCACATGCTCGCCGAGGTCCTCCACAACGACCTCCAGGCACCCGCGCTCCACCTCGCGCCCGGGCTCGGCGAGGTGCTGCAGCTCGGCGAGGAGAACGGCGCGCTCGCGGGCATCGTCTCGGGATCCGGCCCCACGGTCGCGTTCCTCGCGGCCGACCTCGACAGCGCGCTCGAGCTGCAGATCGCCTTGAGCGCCGCCCGCCTCACGGTCATCCGGGCCACCGGGCCCGTGCACGGCGCGCGCATCATCACCGGCTGAGCCGGAGCGCGGCGCACGGCGCACCGCCCCGGCGGCCGGTCAGCTCACGACGATGCGCGTGAAGACGACGGCGTCGACGTCGCTGGCGTTCGCGTAGGCGTACGACCGGGCCGTGGAGAAGGCGACGTGCTGCCCCACGGCCAACGAGACGACGTCGTCCGCGCCGCGCTCGAGGAGGAGCGTGCCCGCCGTGACGAGGAGGATCTCGTGCCACCCCTCCGGGTCGGGCTGCGCGTCGTAGCGCTCGCCCGGGCCCAGGGACCAGGTCCAGAGCTGCGCCTCCGCCCGGGCCGGGACCGACGACATCAGCACCGCGACGCTCGCGGGGTGGCGTCCGCGCCAGGCGACCTCGTCGATGGCCGCGGGCGAGGCGCCGGGCGCGGAGACGAGCGCGGTGAAGGTCGTGCCGAGGGCCTCCGCGAGGCGGTCGAGCCCGATGAGGCTGATGTTCGCCTCTCCCGCCTCGACCATGACGATCGTGCGGCGGCTGATCCCGGACCGCTCGGCGAGCGCCGCCTGGCTGATCCCCGCGGTGTGGCGGACGCGACGGAGGTTGCCGCCCACGTGGACGAGGACGGCGGTCGACGGCGGCGTTTGCATGCGCAACATCTTGCACCATAGGGTGTGCAGGATGTTGCGCATTCCTTCGCCGCTAGCGATCCGGCCCTCCCGTCCCGAGTGGGCCCTCATCGGCATCACGGCGATCTGGGGCGGGACGTTCCTCGCGGTGCACGTCGCGATGGAGCACAGCGGGCCGCTCTTCTTCGTGGGGCTCCGGTTCCTCGCGGCGGGACTCATCAGCGCGGTCGTGTTCCGCCGGGTCCTCGCCGGGATGCGCCGCGTCGACCTGGGTGCGGGCGCGGCGATCGGCGTCATGATCTTCCTCGGCTACGGGCTGCAGACGTACGGCCTGCAGACGATCCCGAGCAGCACGTCCGCCTTCATCACCGCGCTCTACGTGCCGCTGGTGCCGCTCCTGCAGTGGGCCGCGTTCCGGAAGCGGCCCGGGGTGCCGGCGCTCGTGGGGATCGCGCTCGCCTTCGTGGGGCTGCTGCTCGTCGCCGGTCCGCAGCAGGGAGTCGCGCTGGGCGCGGGGGAGCTGGCGACGCTCGTCAGCACCCTGCCCATCGCGGCCGAGATCATCCTCATCGGCCTGTTCGCCGGACGCGTCGACGTCGGGCGCGTGACCGTGGTGCAGCTCCTCGTCGCCGGCGCGCTGTCGCTCGCGTGCATGCCCCTGGCGGGCGAGGCGATCCCGGCGTTCTCCTGGGTCTGGCTGATCGCGGCGCTCGCGCTCGGGGCGAGCAGCTGCCTCATCCAGCTCACGATGAACTGGGCGCAGCGCTCCGTCTCGCCCACGCGCGCGACCATCATCTACGCGGGCGAGCCGGTCTGGGCGGGGGTCGTGGGGCGCCTCGCCGGCGAGCGGCTGCCCGCGCTCGCGATCCTCGGGGCGGCGCTCATCGTCGCCGGGACGGTGGTCAGCGAGCTGAAGCCGCGGGCGCGCCGGGAGCCGGACGCGGTCGAGCCGGAGCGGATCGCCGCGGACGGGGACGGGCCGCCCGTCTCCTGAGGGATCGCCGGGGTGCCGCCCGCCGCCCGGTGCGCGGTCGCGCCGGACCCGGATCCGGACCCGGACCCGGACCCGGATCCGGGTCGCGAGCCGCTCAGAGCAGGATCAGGGTGCCGGCCACCGCGAGGAGCGCGAGCCCCTGCAGCGTGGCGCGGAGCACGATGATCCGATCCCAGCCGGCCTGCAGCGCTCTCGCGTCCGCAAGCGTCTCGCCCCGGTCGGCGGCGGCCGTGAGCCGGTGGTTGATCGGCGCGCTGATCCGCGCGTAGAGCGCGAGCCGCACGACGAGCAGCACGAGGGCCGCGCCCGCCGCCACGGCCGCGGCGGCGTGCCCCGAGAGCGCGGCGGTCACCGCGGCGGCGGCCGATCCGACGAGGCCGACGACGCCGGGGATCGGCATGCGCGCGTCGCCGTAGCGGTGCACGCTCCCCATCGCGGCGGTCAGAGTCCGGTCGTCGACGCGGGCGAGGGCCGGGCGCATCACGAGCGCGCAGAACGCGTCCGTGCCGAAGACGAGCCCGATCCCGAGGACGGCCGCGAGGGCGGCGAGCTGCGCCGCGAGGATCACGACCGGGCCTCGCCGCCGCCGAGCTGCGGCAGGACGCCGACCTGCTGGAAGACCTCCATGAGGTTGAGCTCGTCCCAGTGCTCGGAGAGGAGGCCGTCCTCGACGCGCCAGATGTCGATGCTCCGCATCTCGACCCGGGCGCCGGTGGCGGGGATGCCGAGGAGCTCGCCGCGGTGTGTGCCGCGGTACACGAAGCGGCCGACGACGCGGTCGCCGGCGATCACGACGTCCTCCACGGTCACGACGACGTCGGGGAGGCCGGCGAAGAACATCGACCAGAAGGCGCGGTTCGCCTCGCGGCCGTCGGCCACGACCACGTTGTGGTTGACGTAGTCCGGGGCGATGAAGCGGTCGACGAGGTCGGCGTCGTGGGTGTTGAGCATGTCGAGGTAGGTCTCGACGAGTGCGCGGGGGTCCATGCTGTCCTCTTCTCGTATTGCTAGCGGCGCTAACTGCTAGCAACGCTAACGGCGACGACCGCAGCCGTCAAGACTGGCGCTCGCATCGCTAGCGGCGCTACCATCCGGCATGACCATCGAAGACCGACGCGCACGCGAGCGGGCCGCACGGCGTCGCCTCATCGCCACCACCGCCCGGGAGGTCGCCGAGCGGGAGGGCTGGGAGGCCGTCACCACGCGGCGGCTGTCGACCGAGATCGAGTACAGCCAGCCGGTCATCTACAAGCACTTCGCGTCGCTCGACGAGATCACCGACGCCGTGGCCCTCGAGGGGTTCGCCGAGCTGGCGACGGCGCTGCGCGAAGCGCGGGAGGCGGCGGGGCCCGCGGACGCCGCCGGGGCCGTGCACGCCGTGGCCCACCGGTACGCGCGGTTCGCGACGGACGCGCCCGCCCTCTACGACGCGATGTTCAGCAGGCGGACCCGCCTCCGGTTCGGGGAGGCGGCCGTCCCCGAGCTCACGGCGGCCTTCGCCGAGCTGCGCGCCGCGGTCGAGCCGGCGGCCGGCGACGCGGAAGCCGAGCTCCTCACCGAGGCGGTGTGGGCGGCCCTGCACGGGATCGTGGTGCTCGATCGCGGGGGGCGGCTGCATCCCGACCAGGGCGCCGCGCGGATCGACCTGCTCGTCGACCGGCTGGTGCCCCGCCCGGCCTGAGCTGCAGCGCGGCTCAGCCTGCGGCGGGTCGGCCCGCGGCGATCCGCTCGTAGCGCTCGACGTTCGCGTTCTTCACGTGCCAGTCGTCGGTCTTGGCGAAGCCGCGCGGGGTGAGCGCCTCCGCGACCTCGGGTCGGATGTCCTGCTTGTCGCTCGTGACGAGCCACACGACGTCCGCGCCGTCGACCTCGTCGACCCGGTCGGCGAGGGGGTACGCCTCCTCCCAGAGACCGTCGGTGTCGCCGGGCGGGGTGCGCAGCAGGATGTCGTCCATGCCGCGGAAGGCGTCGGGGTACGTGTAGGCGACGACGCGCGAGGTGGCCTTCGGGTGGCGGCGGACCGGTCCGAAGATCACGGCCTCCGCGGTGCCGGGCGCCTCCTGCGCGCGCTCCGCGGTGACGATGCGCGCGATGCCCGCCCAGTCGGCGTCCGCCTTGCGCGTGGTGCCGCGGTCGTGCGCGACCTGCACGAGCGACAGGGCCACGAGCCCGGCGGTGACGATCGCGACCGCGGGCTTCCACCGCAGCGCGAGGATCCCCACGGCCATGAGCATCGCGAACGCGGGGGCCGTGTACGCGAGGTACCGCGGCGAGTACAGCGGCGACGTGAGCGTGGACGCGTAGACGAGCAGCGTGGTCGGCACGACGAGCCACACGACCGCGAGCTGCAGCAGCGTCGGCGACCAGCCCGCGTGGAGGTACGCCGACTCGAAGGCCGCCATCTCGCCCACGGGCTCCGCGGTGGAGGCCCGGCGGGCGCGCACCAGGCGGATCCCGCGCCGCACGAGCATCGCGAGGCCGAGCAGCGCCAGCGGCCAGGCGACCCAGGCGAACGCGGCGTTCTCGGGGAACAGCTGCGTGAGGATCACCTGCCCGGGCGTCTTCGGGCCGATGGGCTTGATCCAGCCGACCTGCCCGGACTGCGCGGTGACCACGTCCACGAGCGGCAGCGACAGGAGCCCCGCCGAGATGGAGGCGATGCCCCAGCCGAGCAGGGAGACCATCATCGGCCGGAGGGTGCGGCGGCCCGCGCGGGCGGAGGCGATGGACCACATGATCACGGCGCCGTGCGCACCCACGAGCAGGGCCAGGTAGATGAAGGTGGACGCGCCGAACCACGCGATGAGGCCGTACAGCGCCCACCACGCGGCCTGCACCCGGGGCGGCGAGCCCGCGCGCCTCGCCGCCAGCACCAGGACCACGGTGAGCGCGACCGCGATGAGCGTGCCGAGCGCGAAGGATCGGCCCTCCGTGCCCATCCAGGCGGAGCGCGGGATGACGACGAACGCGATGCCCGCGACGACGCCGGTGGCGCGCGTGGAGACGGTGCGCGTGAGGAGGACCACGCCGGCGGCGGCGAGCCCGACGAAGACGGCGCTCGGGAACCGGAGCGACGTGGGTGAGTAGCCCACGAGGTCGAACCACACGTGCATGAGGGCGTAGTAGAGGCCGTGCACCGCGTCCACCGTGCTGAGCATGCGGAGGAGGCCGTCCCAGTCGCGCGTGGCCGACACGACCGTGGCGGCCTCGTCGTACCAGACGGACGGCTGCCCGGCGAGGGGGAGCGCGAGCAGGAAGCCGAGCAGGCCGATGAGCCAGGCGTCGCCCCAGCGGCGGTGGTGGAAGCGGCCGAGGGGGCCGGAGGGACGGCCGCCGCGGGTCCCGTCGGCGGGCCGTCGTACGCTGGGTCCGGTCGACGCGGGTCCGCGTCCGCCGTCCGTACGGAGGTCTGTCATGGGGTCGTCACTGCCGCTCGTCGATCTGGACGGCACGCACCCCGGGGGGCGGGGCCTGGGTGGTCATGGCTCCGGGCGGGATGCGCACGAGCGGCGCGAACGGCACTCCCGGCACCTCGCCCTTCCCGGCGTCGGGATGGGGGGTCAGTCCCGCATCGACCGCGCGCGCGTCCTCGTGATCGGCGCGGGCGGCCTCGGCTCCCCGGTGCTGCAGTACTTGGCCGCGGCGGGGATCGGGACCCTCGGAATCGTAGACGACGATGCTGTGGACCTCTCGAACCTCCAGCGCCAGACCATCCACGGCACGCCCGACATCGGTCGACCGAAGACCTCGTCAGCGGCGGATTCGGTGCACCGGACGGACCCCGGGATCGAGGTCGTGGAGCACGCCGAGCGGCTGACGAACGACAACGCGCTGCGGATCCTCGGCGGATACGACGTGGTCGTCGACGCCACCGACAACTTCGCCACGCGGTACCTCATCAGCGACGCGGCGGCCCTCGTCGGCATCCCGTGCGTGTGGGGATCCGTGTACCGGTTCGACGCGCAGGTCACCGTCTTCTGGGACGCGGCGCCCGACGGCCGGGGCATCGACTACCGCGACGTGTTCCCCGAGCCGCCCGCCGACGGCGCCGTGCTCTCCTGCGAGGAGGCGGGCGTGTTCGGCGCGGTCTGCGGCACGGTCGGCTCGCTGATGGCGACCGAGGTCATCAAGCTCGTGACGGGCGCGGGCCAGCCGCTGCTCGGCCGGGTCGTGGTGCTCGACGCCCTGGCTGGCACGAGCCGCACCATCGGCGTGAAGCGCGCGAAGGGCCGCCAGCGGGTCACGGCGCTCGCCGACTACGACCTGTTCTGCGGCGTGGGCGCCGCGACCGACGGCACCGAGCTCGACGCGGAGGAGGTGGAGCGGATCCTCGCCTCGGACGAGCCCGTCGTCCTCCTCGACGTGCGCGAGCCCGACGAGCGCCTCGCCGACTCGATCCCCGGCCACGTCGCGGTCCCGGTGCGCATCGTCACGGTGGATCCGGGGGCTGTGCCGGGCGCCGTCACCGACCGGGTGGTCGTCTACTGCGCGTCGGGCGTCCGCTCGCGGGCGGCCGCCGCCGCGCTCCGCGAGGCGGGGCGGGACGCGGTGAGCCTGCGCGGCGGCATCCAGTCGTGGCGGAGCGTGGCGGGGAGGGCGTGATCGATTTACAGCACTTGCTGGGGGTAGCAGACGTCTACGGCAGAGGTCGCACTGATCTGAATTCCTCTTCGGGCAGCTCGACGAAAGCCCACGTCAGCGTGAAGCTCCTCGGGCTGAGCGATAACCGCCTCTCGACTGAGAAGTAGAGCAGATCACCACTGCGGACGATCGTGGGAAAGTGCGTCTCAAACCGCAAGAGCGACGAGGCCTGGTCAGGGGAGACCTCATTGCTCCGCACCTCGATGTCCTTCCCAGACGAATTGCGAATAGACCAGCTTCCTTCACGAGACTGTCTCGGTGCTCCCCAGGCACTTCTCCTGCTGGACGTTGCGAGCTGTTCCTGCGCTGCCGCCAGCCGGATCAAGGCTTGCTGCGCTTCATGGCCTGAATTCCTTGCGCTTCTTGCTTGAACAAGAGCGATCACAGCACTGGCGACTGCAGCTATAGCCGCCGTGATGCTCACGATGTCTGTCATATCCATGTTCTCTCCCTCATCGGGTCTCCGCGGGGCGGGCGTAGCGGGGGAATGTCGGGCCCCGATTCGGGCACGACATCAGGCCACGATCTCGGGTATACCGATACCGAACTCGCTGATTAAGAATGTGGTACGTCAGGCTCATCGCCAGAATGGGAGCTGTCTCTCGTCTCAGCGCCCTTGCGACGGCGCAGCGCGCCTTCCGCGAGCTTGAGCGACAGGCCGTCGGCCGCAGCGCGGCCTCTGCCGAACGCCGCCGCCCCGAGGCGGCGGGCGGTGTCGACACCCTCAGCGCCCTGGCCACGTGCGGAGTCCCACGTGTCGCCCACGGCAGTCAGCCAGCGTCGGGCCTCCAGCGACTCGCGCTCGTCGGCGACGCCGAGAAGGCCGTTGAACTGGACCACGCCTGTCGCAGCGCGGTTGCTCGAACCCACGACGGCGCGCGAGTCGAACGGGTTGAGCAGCACCTTGGCGTTGGCCGTCCCGGCCGCCGCGTCCATGCGCTCCAGCAGCCGGTCGGTCGTCCGGCCGATGACGGCGAGCCGGTTCTGGCGGACCGTGCGCAGGCCGAGCCGGTGCTCGTCCAGTTCCTCCGGGGACGCGTCGAGGACGCGGTCGAGCTCGAGCACGGCGACGGCGTCCTGGAGCTGGAAGCACCGGGCGATCACGGCGAGCCACTCGCGGACGGTCGCCTCCGCGTCCTTCGTCACCTTCACGAGGTCGTCGACCTTCGTGGTGCGCTCCATCTTCTCGGCCAGGGCGTCGAGCTGGCGGAGCGCGTAGCCCTGCGTCCGCGCGAGCGTCTGCGTCGTGCCCTGCGCCTTCGACCACGTGATGTCGGAGACCCGGCCGACCCGCTCCCGGATCAGCGTGGCCTCGTCGACGACCATCTCGACGCCGATCATGTCGGCGAGCACGGCGTCCTTCTGCCCGCGCAGGATGTCGTCCACCTTCGCGTCGATGACGGCGAGGTAGTCGCTGATCTCGTCCATCGTCTGCTGCATGGCGTACTGGGCCATGATCCCCGCGGCGCCGGAGAGGATCGCGGGATTGGTGAGGTACGCGCCCGGTCCGCGGGCGAACTCCACGATGCCCTTGATCCTGTTGCCGTCCATGATCACGCCGCGTTCGAGGTTCGGCACGGAGCCCTTCATGGCCGAATGAGCGTCGAGGAGCTTCCTCGACTTGTCGGAGAGCTTCACCCACCGCCCGTGGTTCTCCGCGATGACGGATCCGGCCTGCGCCGCGGCCGCCGCCATGCCGACGACGGGCGCCAGCCTCTCGAGCCCGAGATCCCGCCCCTTCGGTAGCTCGTTCGCCGCGAGGAACCGCTCCACCGCGCTCGGCTCGCCGATGACGGCGAGGCCGTCTCCATCGCTGATCAGCTGGACGTCGTCATCCACGGGGGCTCCTCGTTCGATGCGGGCGGGGAGCCCGGCGGGTATGAGGCGAGTCTGTCACCGGCGGCGCCCGGCGCCCCACCCCCGAAGGGAGCACGTGCTCGCCGCGGTCGGGCGTGCGCCAGCACCCGGTCCGTCGTGTCGGGACAGGACGTGGCCGCCGATCGGATGCCCATTCCGATCCGCCGGTCCGTTGTCAAGGCCCGGATGCCTCCCCGCGCGTCCCGCTTGGCTCGAGGTGCCGCGTCGACGCCGACGCCGGACGCGACGAGAGGACAGCATGACGACGACACCCCCCGCCCCGGCCCACCTGACCGCCGCCCCGGGCATCTGCCCGAGCGCCGCCGACGACGACGTGGCCCGGTTCCTCCGCGAGCGGTCCGGCGAGCTCGTCGCCGCCCTCGCGGAGTGGGTGCGCATCCCGTCGATCTCGGCCGAGGAGGCGCACGCGGTCGACGTCGAGCGGTCGGCGCACTGGCTCGCGGGCGAGCTGCGGTCGCTCGGGTTCGCGACCGAGCTGATCCCGACCGGATCCGCGGTGGCGGTGCTCGCCGAGCGCCGCGTGGACCCGGCCCTCCCGACCGTGCTCGTCTACAGCCACCACGACGTGCGCCACGCGAAGCCGGAGGAGTGGTCGGAGACCGCGCCGTTCGAGCCCGTCCTCCGCGACGGGCGCCTGCACGGGCGCGGGGCGTCGGACGCCAAGGGCCAGGTCCTCGCGCACGCGTGGGGCCTCCGCGCGCACCTCGCGGAGCGCGGCGACCGGGACGCCGCCGTGAACCTCGTGCTGCTCGTGGAGGGCGAGGAGGAGATGGGATCGCCGCACCTCGCCGAGCTCCTCGACCAGCACGCCGACCGCCTCGCGTGCGACGCCGTCGTCTTCTCGGACACCCTGCAGTGGAAGGGCGGCGACCCCGCGGTCGTGTCGTCGATGCGCGGCATGGTCAGCGCGACCCTCCGGATCGCCGGCCCGAAGCGCGACGTGCACAGCGGTGCCGCCTCGGGACCCGCGCCGAACCCGGTGCACGTGCTCGTCGACGTGCTCGCGCGCCTGCACGACCCGCGCGGGCGGATCGCCCTGCCCGGGTTCCACGACGACGTCGAGGAGCCGACGCCGGAGCGGCGCCGCCAGCTGGAGGAGCTGCGGTTCGACACCGGCACCTGGATCGAGCGCACCGAGACGCGCAGCGTGACGGGCGAGGACGGCTTCACCGTGGAGGAGCGGCTGTGGGCGCGGCCCTCGCTCGAGGTGCTGTCGGTGCTCGCGGGGGACCCGACGGGGATCCAGCGGGCGGTGATCCCCGCGGAGGCGACGGCCGACCTCAACGTGCGGACGGTGCCCGCGCAGCGCGTGGCGACCGTGGCCGAGCAGCTGCGCGCGTTCTTCGCCGAGCACATGCCGGACACCGTCGCGTACGAGCTGGAGGTCGCGGAGGAGACCGGGCAGGAGCCGTACGTCACGCCCGAGGGGCCCGCGATGGACGCGCTCATCCGCGCCATGGAGCGCGGCCATGGGACCCCGACCGCCGGGCGGATGGGCAACGCGGGCGGCGGGCCCGCGGAGCTGCTCGCCCGCGTGCTCGACGCGCCCGTCCTGTTCCTCGGCACGGGCCTGCCGGAGGACCACTGGCACGCGAGCGACGAGAGCGTCGACGTCCGGATGCTGCTCGACGGCGCCGCGTCCATCGCACACCTCTGGACGGAGCTGGGGGCGGCGCTCGGGCCCGGCGGCGGCGACGCGGCCGGTGCGGCGGGTCCGCGATGAGCGCGACGACCGGATCCGCGGCCCCCGCGCCGATGCCGCCCGCGAGCCCCGCGCCGCCTGGCCGGCCCGCGACGGCCCACGTCCCGCCGCCGGCCACGGCCCCCGTGCCGCCCGGCGCCCGGGTCGTCCGCACCGTCGGGGTGGAGGAGGAGCTGCTGCTCATCGACGCGGAGACGCTGCAGCCGGCGCCGGTCGCGGGCGACATCATCCGCGGGCCCGGCTCGGTCGACGGGGGAGACGCCGCCGCCGTCACCGCGCGCACCGCGGACGGCCTCGTGCCCGGCGCCCTGCTGGAGCTCGAGGTGAAGCACGAGCAGATCGAGGTGGTCAGCCCGCCGCTGCGCACCCTGGACGAGCTGCGGGACGCGGTGCTGTCCGGGCGGCGGGCCGCGGACCGGGCCGCCGGCGAGGTCGGTGCGCGTGCCGTCGCCGTGGCCACGAGCACCGTGCCCTGCACTCCGCACGCGGTCCCCGGCCCGCGGTACGACCGGATGATCGAGCGCTACGGCCTCACCATGACCGAGCAGCTCACCTGCGGCTTCCACGTGCACGTCGCGGTCAGCTCGGACGAGGAGGGCGTGGCGGTGCTCGACCGGATCCGGCCGTGGCTGCCCGTGATCCTGGCGCTCAGCGCGAACTCGCCCTTCTGGCAGGGCGGCGACACGGCGTTCGCGAGCTACCGGTACCAGGCGTGGGGCCGGTGGCCGTCGGCCGGGGCGTACGACGTGCACGGATCCGCCGCCCGCTACGCCGCGTCGCTGGGGGAGATGCTCGCGGCCGACGTGTCCCTCGACATCGGCATGGTCTACTCCGACGCCCGGCTGTCGGCGCACTCGCCGACCGTGGAGACCCGCATCGCGGACGTCTGCCTGCGGCCGGAGGACGCGGCCGTGA
Source organism: Clavibacter rahimiani (assembly GCF_052654495.1). NCBI lineage: Bacteria > Bacillati > Actinomycetota > Actinomycetes > Micrococcales > Microbacteriaceae > Clavibacter > Clavibacter rahimiani. Next base: position 2,590,161 of record NZ_CP199790.1, on the reverse strand, counting down.
TCGCGGTGCTCGTCCGGGCGCTGGTGGAGACCGCCGCCGCCGAGTGGCGGGCGGGCATCCCGGCGGACGACGTGCCGACCTCGCTGCTGCGCCTCGCCACCTGGCGCGCGAGCCGCTCCGGCCTCGACGACGACCTGCTGCATCCGGTGACGCGCCGGCCCTGCCGGGCGGCGGACGCGGTGGCGGCGCTCCGCGAGCACGTCCGGGACGGGTTCGCGGACGACGCCGAGCGGCGGGCCGTGGCGGAGGGGCTGGCCGCGGTCCTCGCGCGAGGGAACGGCGCCAGGCGGCAGCGGGAGATCATGGCGCGGGCGGGGAGCTGCGAGGCCGTCCTGGCGGAGATCGCCGACGCCACCATCGGGGAGGCGTGAACGTTCACGACCGCATCCCGCCCGCGCCCTTGACCCTCGCGGAGCGGACCCCGTAGCGTCGTCGTGAACGTTCACGCCGACGACGCCGCGAAGGGCCCCACCATGACCGACCCCACCCCGACCACCCCGACCGCACCCGGCTGGGCGGTCCTCGGCCCGGGCTCCATCGCCCGCCGCTTCCTCTCCCAGCTGCCCGCGAGCGAGCGGGGCGCCCGCCTCGTCGCCGCCGGCAGCTCCAGCCCCGAGCGCGCGGAGGCCTTCGCGGCCGAGGCCGCCGGCGAGGGCTTCGCCGACGTCACCGGCGGCGGCTACGACGCCGTCCTCGCGGATCCGGACGTCCACGCCGTCTACATCTCCACGGTCCACACCGGCCATGCCGACCTCGTGATCCGCGCGCTCGACGCCGGCAAGGCCGTCCTCTGCGAGAAGCCGCTCGCCGTCAACCACGGCACCGCGATGGCCCTCGTCGACGCGGCCCGCGAGGCCGGCCTCCCGCTCGTCGAGGCGTACATGTACCGCTTCCACCCGCAGACCGCGGCGCTCCTCGAGCTCCTCCGGGACGGGGTCATCGGCGACGTCGCGCACGTCGACGCGTCCTTCTCCTTCCGCACCGGATCCCGCACCGGCCGCCTCTACGACCCCGCGACCGCGGGCGGCGGCATCCTCGACGTGGGCGGCTACACCGTCACGGCCGCGGCGGCCGTCGTGCAGGCCGCGACCGGGATCGCCGTCGCCGAGCCCCTGACCCTCGAGGTCGACGGCACGGTCGGCCCGACCGGCGTCGACGAGTGGTCCGTCGCGCGGGCAACCTACCGCGGCGGGATCACCGCGACCCTCCGCACGGGCGTCGCCCTCGACGAGCCGCAGGCGCTCACGATCCTCGGCAGCCGCGGCCGCATCCACCTCGCCGATCCCTGGACCCTCGGCGGCGAGCCGGCGATCGTGGTCTCCGTGGTCGGCGAGGAGCCGCGCACGCTGACGTTCCCCGACGCGAAGCCGTACGCGATCGAGGCCGACGCCACCACCGATGCGCTCGCGGCCGGCCTCGGCGAGGCCGCGCAGATGACGCTCGACGAGATCCTCGCGACCGCCCGGACGCTCGACCGCTGGCGCGCCGCCCTCGAGCTCCGCTACCCGTTCGAGGCCGAGGACGCGGACATCCCCACCGTCTCCGGCCGCCCGCTGCGCGTCCGCGACGACAGCCCCATGCTCTACGGCGAGATCCCCGGCGTCGGCAAGCGCATGTCCCGGCTCGTGATGGGCGTCGACAACCAGCCCGACCTCGCCCACGCCTCGGCGATCTTCGACCACTTCGTCGAGCAGGGCGGCAACGCCTTCGACACGGGCTACATCTACGGCGGCGGCGTGCTCGAGGGGCGCCTCGGCACGTGGATCCGGAACCGCGGCATCCGCGAGGACGTCGTCGTCATCACCAAGGGCGCCCACACCCCGCACTGCGACCCGGAGTCGCTCACGAGCCAGCTGCTCGAGAGCCTCGAGCGCCAGGGGACCGACTACGCCGACATCTACCTCATGCACCGCGACAACCCCGACGTGCCGGTGGGGGAGTTCGTCGACGTGATGGACGAGCACCAGCGCGCGGGGCGGATCCGCTCCTACGGCGTCTCGAACTGGACGCCCGAGCGCTTCGACGAGGCGCAGGCCTACGCGCAGGCGAACGGCCGGGCGGGCTTCCAGGCGCTGAGCGACCACTTCGGCCTGGCCGAGGCGTACGACGTGCCGTGGGCCGGATGCGTGCACGTCACGGATCCCGCCTCCAAGGCCTGGCTCGAGGAGCGTCAGATCCCGCTGCTCCCGTGGTCGTCGCAGGCCCGCGGCTTCTTCACGGGCCGCGCCCGCCCGGACGACCTGAGCGACCCGGAGCTCGTGCGCTGCTACTACGGCGACGACAACTTCGAGCGCCTGCGCCGCGCCGAGGAGCTCGCGGCCGAGCACGGCGTGCAGGCGACGGCGATCGCGCTGGCCTACGTGCTCGCGCAGCCGTTCCCGACCTTCCCGCTGTTCGGCCCGCGCACGATCTCCGAGGTCCGCTCCTCGATGCGCGGCCTCTCGGTCGAGCTCACCCCGGAGCAGGTGGCGTGGCTGGACCTCCGCGGCTGAGCGGTCCGGACGAGGCCGGGAGGGGCGCGGCCGGGAGGGGCGCGGCCGGTCGCGAGGCGGCCGGCCGCGCCACCATCCACGACGTCGCATCCGCCGCCGGGGTCTCCCGCCAGACCGTGACGCGCGCGATGAACGGCATGCCCGGCATCAGCGAGGCCACCAAGCGGCGCGTGCTCGACGCCGCCGAGGCGCTCGCGTACCGGCCGTCGCGCTTCGGCCGCGGGCTCGTGACGGGCGGGGACCACCAGCTCGGCCTCGTCGTCGACGACCTGCGGAACCCGTGGTCGCCCGAGCTCGCGGCCGCGGTCGTGCGGATCGCCGCGGCCCGCGGCTGGAACGTGTCGCTCGCCGACGTGGGCCTCGCGGCCGACTCCGACCGCATGGTCCAGGCGCTCGGCGCGCAGACCGACGCCGTCATCGGCACGCTCGGGTTCCGCGCGGCCGAGTGGATCGCCCGGCTGGGCTCCGTGCCCGTCGTGGAGCTGGATCCGCATGCCGCACCCCTCCGCGCCGCCGTGCAGCTGGATCCCTCGGAGGCGATCGAGGCGCTCGCCGATCACCTGGCCGCGTCCGGGGTGCGCCGCCCGGTCGTGCTCGACGCCGCGGTCGCCGTCGGCCCGAGCGCGCGCGCCGCGCTGCTCCTGCGCGCCTTCCAGGCCCGGTCGATGGAGGCGACGATCGTCCGCGCGCCCGCCCCCACCGCCGAGGCCGCCGCCGCCGCGACCGAGCGCATCGTCGCGCGCCCGCGCACGGCCGACGCGATCGTCGCCTTCAACGACGTGTGCGCGCTCGGCGTGCTCTCCGCCTGCCGCCGCGCCGGCGTGGACGTGCCGGGCGAGGTGCGCGTGGTCGGCATCGACGGGCTGTCCCTCGGGCGCCTGCTCGCGCCCACCCTCACGACCCTCGCGGTGGACCTCGACGAGCTCGCCCGCCACGCGCTCGACCTCGCGGTCGCGATGATCGCGGGCGAGCTGCCGCGCTCGGGCCCCGAGGTGGTGCGCACGGTGCGGCACCAGCTGGTGGTGCGCGAGTCGGCCTGAGGGCGGGCCGATAGGGCGGATCCCGGGCGTCAGCGCGGCGCGCGGGCCGCCGGTCGCGGGACGGTCGTCCACAGGTCGACCGTGTCGTCGCCGTCGAGCCCGAGGGCGGCCGCCATCTCGTCCGGTGAGGACGCGACGATCGTGACGGCCGTGTCCGACTGGGGATCCCCGGTCCGGATCACGATGCGGCTGGACCGCACGGGACGGAGCCGCTCCGCCACGTCGTCGAGCAGGGCGTCGAGCGCCGCGGGTGCGAGGTCGTCCAGGCCGCCGTCGTCGAGGACCTGCACGAGCGCGCCCCGTCGGCGGTGGGCGCGGATGACCCGGCGCAGGGCGTCGTTCAGGAGGCGCCGGCCGCGGATCTCGTCCCGCAGGGTCTGCTCGAGGACGCGGCACTCCGCCCGCGACGCGTCGTCCAGCTCGCCGTCGCGCTCGACGATCCGACGGAGCACGGGCGCGACCTCGCTCTCCGCCCTGCGCAGCCGGTCCTGCCGCTCGAGCTGGTACGCGTCGAGCTCGGCCTGCCAGAGCAGGGTCTCCCGCTCGGTGGCGGCGGCCCGCTCCGTCGCGTCGGTCACGCGGCGGAGCGCCCGGTGCAGCAGGAGGCCGGCGGCGACGAGCACGATCTCGGCGGCGAGGCCCAGGCGCACGACGTCCGCGGGGCCGCCCCAGACGGCGATCGCCGCGACGAGGAAGGCCGTCGCGACGAGCGGCGGCAGGCGGTGGCCGGCCATCCACACCAGGACGCAGCCGGCGAGCACCCCGCACGTGAGCCAGGCGATGGTCACGGAGTCGACCTCGCCGGGGGCCAGCCCGATCGTGCCGGTCACGCAGATCCCGCCGCCGACGGACGCGAGGGTCCAGGCGGTGCGCGTGCGCATCCGGCCGGTGCGCGCCCCGCGGATGAGGAAGGGCATCGCGGTGAGCCCGAGGGCCGCCGCGATCATGGGCCCGACAGCCCGGTAGACGAGCGCGGCCTCCAGGGTGGCGGCGACGATCGCGCCCATGGCGAGGCCGATCATCGTCGCGTACAGGACCCGCCGAGGGACGAGGCTCTCGCGCGTCGCGTCGACGGCGGCGTCCGCCGGGGGAGGGGCGTCGTCCGGCCGCCACTCGAGCACCACCGTGGTGCCGCGGCCCGGCACGGACCGGACGTCGGCGTCGCCGCCGACCTGCCGCATGCGCTCGAGGATCGAGACGCGGACCCCGAGCTGGTCCGGCTCGAGGTGCGCGGGGTCGAAGCCGCAGCCGTCGTCGCGGACGCGGATCCGCAGCCCGCCGTCGTGGGTCGGCGCGGCCGTCGCGGTCCGCACGGTCACGGCGCCGGCGTGCGTGACGCTGTTGCTGAGGGCCTGGATCATGGCGGAGACGAGGGCGTCGGCCACCGCGGACGGCAGCTCGACGGCGGCCACCCGGGCGAGGTCGAGCCGCGCGAGGCCCTCCAGCGGGGCGATCTCGCGCTCGGCCGCGGCGACGGCGTCCCCGAAGCGCACCGTGCGGGATCGGGCATCGGGCCCGCCCGCAGTGTCGGAGACGATGTCGAGGGCGGAGCGGGCCATGCGCGCGACCCGGTCGGGCGCGTCGCGGCCGGCGGCGGACAGGAGGGCCGCGAGGACGGTGTCGTGCAGGAGCGCGTCCGTGCGCACGCGCTCCGCGGTGAGCGCGGCCCCGCGGCGCGAGCCCTCGAACAGCGCCCGGGCCCGGCGCTCCGCCGCGTCGGCCCGGCTCGCCCGCACGCGCAGGGCCCGGACGCCGAGCACGAGGGCCGCGGCGATGGCCGCGAGCCCGACGGCCTGGATGACGAGCTCCGGGGTGGGCAGGCGGCCCGCGTAGATCGCGGCGACGAGCACGACGCACGCCCAGCAGGCGGCGAGGGCACGGCGCGGGTCCTCCACCCCGATCGCGATGCAGCTGAACCCGATGCACGACAGCGCGACGAGCCACGGCGCCGCGTCGGGGAGCGTCGACCCCGCGATCCGGAGCGGCTCGAGGGCGATGAGCACCGCGTAGAGGAGGGCCGACAGGTGCAGGCTCCGGTACGCGGGCAGGCCGCGCGGCACGAGGGACGCCGGCACGGCCGCGATCATCAGCGTGGCGAGGCACACCGCCACGGCCATGGGGGGCGGGGCGATGTCCGCGTCCTCCACCGCGAGCGCGGGGAGCGACAGCAGGGCGAGCAGGGGGCCGATGACCGACAGCGTGCGGACCATCCCGCGCTCCACGCCCGCGCGGATGGGCGCCTCCGCGATGAGGCGCGCCACATCCGGCCCGACCGCGCCCCGGCGCAGACGGAACCCCCGCCTCCGACGCCGCGCGTCGGAGGGCCGCCCCCCGCGGTCCTCCATGACCCCACGCTAGGGCGCGACGGTGCGGGATGCGAGCGCGGGCGCGCGACCGGGGCCGCATGGGGGCGCCGGGGACGGGAGGTCGTGACCATGACCGTCATCGTCGCCGCCACGCACGCTGCCCTCTGGCGTGCACACCATTGTTCGCATACAATGCAAACATGCTGATCACGGTGGACCCTGCCGCCCGCGCCTCGCTCGCCGAGCAGGTGGCCACGCAGATCCGCCATGCCATCGCGCGCGGGGAGCTCGCGAGCGGGGAGCGCCTGCCGTCGGCCCGCGACCTCGCGGCCGCCGTCGACGTCAACATGCACACGGTCCTCCGGGCGTACGCCGCCCTCCAGGACGACGGCCTCATCGAGCTGCGGCGTGGTCGCGGCGCGACGGTCCTGCGTTCCGGCAACGCCTCGTTCGACCGCCTGCGGACCCTCGTCGAGGAGCTCCGCGACCAGGCGGAGACGCTCGGGGTCCCCGTCGACGACCTCGTCACGATGATCAAGGGAGCACGATGATGCACGAGACCGCAGCCATGACCACCCGGACGCGCGTGGCGGTCGTCGCCCCCGGGGTGGTCGTCGCCCTGGCCCTCGTCGTGGCGGCGGTCGTGCTCGCGCCGTCGCTGCCGGGTCGCGTCGCGATCCACTTCGCGGCCGATGGGCAGCCGGACGGGTGGGGCTCGCCGTGGGTCCTCCTCGGGATCGCGCTCGGCCTCGCCGTCCTCGGGGTGGTGGTCGCCGTCGTCAGCCTCGGGGCACGGGATCGGCGCACCGCGGCGACGTGGCTGCTCGTCGTGCACCTGCTCGCGGGCAGCCTCGCCGCCGCGTGGATCGCGATCGCGGCGAGCGCCGCAGTCGGCGACGGCACGCTCCCGATGTGGTGGGCCGCGGTGATCCTGGGCGTCGGCGCGGTGGCCGCGGCGATCCCCGCGCTCGCGCTGATCCGCGGGGCCGCCCCCGTCCCCGCCCACGACGTGCCGCCACTCGCGGTCCCCGCCTCGGCCCGGGTCGCCTGGCGCGCGCACGCGGGCAGCGGCTGGTTCGCCGGCGTCGGCGCCCTCGTCCTGGCCCTGGGGATCGGCGTCGCCGTCGCGGCTCCGGCGACCGGCGCGGGGAGCGCCGCGCTGGCCGCCGTCCCGCTGCTCGTGGCCGGCCTGTCGATGCTCGCGCTCGCTCGGGTGGAGGTCACGGTCGACGCGCGGGGGCTCCGGGTCACGTCCTCATGGAGCCGGATCCCGGTGATGCGCGTGCCCCTCGACCGGATCGAGTCGGGCGGCTGGGAGGACGTGTCGCCCGGCCAGTGGGGCGGCTGGGGCCTGCGGCTCTCGGGTCGCGGCGTCGCGTACGTCACCCGATCGGGGCCCGGCCTCGTCGTCCGGCTCCGGAACGGCCGGGCGCGGCTCGTGACCGTCGCGGACGCCGAGCGCGGGGCGGCTGCCGTCGCGACCCTGGTCGCCGCGCGCGGGGCCGCCTGACGGCGCGGGCGCGGACGGCATGGGCGGTCGGCGGTCAGGCGCCCGCCGCGCCCGCCGCCCGCTCGGCGCCGAGCAGCAGGAGGAGCGAGCCGAGCCCGACGACGGCGATGAGGATCATGAGCCAGGCGAGGGCGACGTTCCGCGTGCGGACGGGGCGCACGGTCCCGGCGACCACGAGCATCGCGGCGTAGAGCAGGGCGGTGGCGGCGATCCCGACCGCGGGGATCCACGTCTCGAGGTCGAGCGCCGCCACGAGCAGCGCGATCGTCACCGCGGCGAGCAGCCCGGCCGGGACGAGCCAGGCCCGCCGTCGTCCGCTCCGGATCGCGGGCTGGCCGCGGACGCGCGTGGGGTCGATGTCGTCGCTCATGCCCCAGCCTCCCGCGTCCGCGGGCCGACGCCTACGGGGCGGGGGCCGCGGATCCGCGTCGGATCAGCCGCCCGAGAACGGCGGCAGCACGTCCACCGCGCTGCCGGCGGTGAGGGGCGCGTCGCGGTCGGTGGTGGCGACGCCCTCCACGAGGTAGGAGCAGCGGGCCAGCACGGCCGCGGCGTTCGCGGGGTCGTCGGTCGTCGCGCCCTGGGCGCCGAGCGCGTCCATGAGGTCGCCGAGCGCGGCGCCGTCGGGCAGGTCGACCTCGTCGGTCGTGCGGCCGAGCGCGGCGGCGGCGGCGGCGAAGAGCTCCACGGGCACGATCACGTCAGCCCCCGATCGCGCTCATCGAGCGGGCGGGCTGGATGAAGTCGGCGTCGTCCATGCCGTGGCCCTTGGGCTTCGCCCACATCGCGCCGCGCCAGAGGTCGGCGATCTCCCGGTCGGAGGCGCCGGAGCGCATCGGCGCGAGCAGGTCGGTCTCGGTGTGCGAGAAGAGGCAGCTGCGGACACCGCCCGTGGCGGTGAGGCGCGTGCGGCGGCAGTCGGCGCAGAACGGCTCGGTGACGCTCGCGATCACGCCGACGCGGCCGAGCATCGCGGTGCCGGCGCCGCCCTCGCGGGAGTGCACGCGCCACAGCTCCGCGGGGGCGCCGTCACGCGGCTCCTCGTCGGGCACGAGCGTGAAGCGCTCCGAGAGGCGCGCGCGGATCTCGGCCGCCGTGATCATCTCGTCCCGGTCCCACGCGTGGTCGGCGTCGAGCGGCATCTGCTCGATGAAGCGGAGCTGGTGGCCGCCCTGCACCGCCCAGGCGAGGAGGTCCGCGGCCTGGTCGTCGTTGACGCCGCGCACGAGCACCGCGTTGATCTTGATGGGCGCGAGCCCCGCGGCCGCGGCGGCGTCGATCCCCTCGAGCACCCGGTCGAGGAACGGCCTGCGCGTGATGAGGCGGAAGGTCTCGGCGTGCACGGAGTCGAGCGAGACGTTGATCCGGTCGAGCCCGGCGTCGGCGAGCGCCTGCGCGCGGGAGGAGAGGCCGATCGCGTTGGTGGTGAGGGAGATCTCGGGCCGGTCGGGGAGCGCGGCGCACGCGGCGATGATCTCGATGAGGTCGCGGCGGAGGAGCGGCTCGCCGCCCGTGAAGCGTACCTGGCGCACCCCGAGGTCCCGCGTGCCGATGCGCACGAGCCGCTCGATCTCGGCGAGCTGCAGCGCCTGCCGGTCGGGCGTGAAGGGCAGCCCCTCGGCCGGCATGCAGTAGGTGCAGCGGAGGTTGCAGCGGTCGGTGAGCGAGATGCGGAGGTCGGTCGCGCGGCGGCCGTGGGCGTCGAGGAGCGTCGGGTCGTCGGGCCGGGCGGGACCCGGCGCGGCGGCGGGACGCGGCATCGCCGGCATCCCCAGCGAGGTGCTCATGGGACCAGGCTACGCGGGCGTCGCGGCGGGGCCGACGCGGACCGGATCCGGCTCGTCGTCGCGCGCCGCGGGTGCGGTGCCTAGGATCGGTCCATGACGCAGAAGAGGGACCGCAGGTCGTCGCGCGCCGCGGATGCCGAGGTGCCATCGGACGCCGCACCCGCTCCGACGCCGTTCCGCTACCGCGTGAGCGAGGCCGCCGCGCTCATCGGCGTGAGCGACGACACGCTCCGGCGCTGGGCCGACGCCGGACGGCTCGACCTCGTGCGCGGGGAGGGGCGGCTGATCCAGGTCGACGGCGTGCAGCTCGCCCACCTCGCGACGGAGCTCGCCGCGGACGGGGCGCTCGCCGCCTCCGCCGCCCGCGGCCCGCAGGCGTCGGCGCGGAACCGCATGGCCGGCATCGTGACGCGCGTCGTGCGCGACGGGGTGATGGCGCAGGTGGAGATCCAGGCGGGACCCTTCCGGATGGTGTCGCTCATCAGCCGCGAGGCCGCCGACGAGCTCGGCCTCGAGGTCGGCGCGCCCGCCGTCGCGACCGTGAAGGCCACGGCCGTCGGCGTCGAGCTGCTCGCGCCGGACGCGCTCACGGGCGGGCGGGCGTGATCCGCGCGGGCCGCTCGCGCCGCGGGCGCCGGCTCGCCGTCGTGGGCGCGGCCCTCGCGGCCGCCGGGCTCCTGGCCGCGTGCTCCTCGGGCGGATCCGCGCCCGTCGCCTCCACCGCCCCCCGCTCCGACCCCACTGGCCCCGACGCCCTCACCGGCGCCCTCGTGGTGCAGGCCGCCGCGTCGCTCACGGGCAGCATGGACGAGGTCGCCACCGACTTCTCCGCCGCGCACCCGGGCGTCACAGTCACCGTGACCTACGGCGGGAGCTCGACGCTCGCGCAGGCGATCGTGCAGGGCGCGCCCGCCGACGTCTTCGCCGCCGCGTCCGACGCCACCATGCGGACCGTCGTCGACGCGGGCGAGGCGGCCGCGGATCCGCGCGTCTTCGCCCGCAACGCCCTCGAGATCGCGGTGCCGCCCGGGAACCCCGGCCGCGTCGCCGGGCTCGCGGACTTCGCCGACGCCGACCGCACCTTCGCCCTCTGCGCGCCCGAGGTGCCCTGCGGTGCGGCGGCCGCGACGGCCTTCCAGGAGGCGGGCGTGACCCCGCGGCCGGACTCCCTCGAGCAGGACGTGCGCGCCGCCCTCACGCGCGTCGAGCTCGGCGAGGTGGACGCCGCGGTCGTGTACGCGACCGACGTGCGGGCCGCGGGCGACCGGGTCGAGGGCGTGCCGCTGCCCGCGGACGTCGACGTCACCACCGACCTCGTCGTCGCGCCGCTCGCCGGATCCGCATCGCCCGAGGCCGCCCGCGCGTTCGCCCACTTCGTGGCCGGCGATGCCGCTCGCGCCCGCTTCGAGGCCGCGGGGTTCCGTGCGCCGTGACGAGCGGGCCGACCGCGTGCCCGTCCTCCTCTGGATCCCCGCCGGCACCGCCCTCGCCGTCCTCGTGCTGCCGCTCGTCGCCCTCGTGGTGCGCGCGCCGTGGGCGACGCTGGGGGAGCGGCTGGCGGAACCCGCCGTCGCCCGCGCGCTCGGCCTCTCGCTCGGCAGCGCCCTCGCGGCCACCGCGCTCAGCCTCGTGCTCGGGGTGCCGCTCGCGTTCGTGCTCGCGCGCTCGGCCGGGCGCCCGCCGGTGGTGCAGCGGATCCTCCGCGCGCTCGTGACCGTGCCGCTCGTGCTGCCGCCCGTGATCGGCGGCGTGGCCCTGCTCCTGCTGCTCGGCCGCCGCGGGCTCGTGGGCGGGCCGCTCGAGGCGCTGACGGGGATCACGATCCCGTTCACGACCGCCGCCGTGGTGATCGCCGAGACCTTCGTGGCCATGCCGTTCCTCGTGCTCGCGGTGGAGGGGGCGCTGCGCGGCGCCGACCGCCGCTTCGAGGACGCCGCCGCGACCCTCGGCGCGAGCCGCGGGACCGTGTTCCGCCGGGTGACCCTGCCGCTCGTCGCGCCCGGCATCGGCGCGGGTGCGGTGCTCTGCTTCGCGCGCGCCCTCGGCGAGTTCGGGGCGACGCTGACCTTCGCGGGCAGCTTCCCCGGCGTGACGCGGACGATCCCGTTGGAGGCCTACCTGGCGCTGCAGACGGATCCCGACGCCGCCGTCGTCCTGAGCCTCGTGCTGCTCGCGGTGTCGGTCGTCGTGCTGGTGTCGCTCCGCGACCGGTGGACGTCGGGGGTGCGCGAGTGAGCGGGGCGGTCTCCGTGGACCCCGGCGTCCCCGTCGGCGGCCTCGCGGCGCGCGTCGTCGTGGAGCGCGCCGCCTTCCGGCTGGACGTCGACGTGCGCGTGCCCCCCGGATCCGTCGCCGCCGTCGTCGGGCCGAACGGGGCCGGGAAGTCGACGCTGCTCCGCGCGCTCGCCGGGCTCGTGCCGCTCACCGCGGGACGCGTCGCGCTCGACGGCCGCGTGCTCGAGGAGGCGGGCGCGGGACGGGCCGTGCGGATCCCCGCCGAGGGCCGGGGCGCGGGCGTCGTCTTCCAGGACCACCTGCTCTTCCCCCACCTGACCGCGCTCGCGAACGTGGCCTTCGGGCCGCGCGCGCAGGGCGTCCCGCGGGCCGACGCCGAGGACCGCGCCCGCGCGCTCCTCGACCGGCTCGGGATCGCGCACCTCGCCGACCGCCGGCCCGCCCGGCTGTCCGGCGGGCAGTCCCAGCGCGTCGCGCTCGCCCGCGCGCTCGTGCTGGAGCCGCCGCTGCTGCTCCTCGACGAGCCGATGGCCGCGCTCGACGCGGGCACGCGGCTCGACGTGCGCGACCTGCTCGCCGAGGAGCTGCGGCGCTTCGGCGGGGCGGCCGTGCTCGTGACGCACGATCCCGTGGACGCGCTCGCGCTGGCCGACCGGATCCACGTGCTCGAGGGCGGCCGCGTCGTGCAGGAGGGCGCGCCCGCGGAGGTCGCCGCGCGGCCCGCGACGGCCTACGTCGCGCGGCTCGTGGGCATGAACCGGATCGAGGGGAGGGACGCCGCGGGACGCCCGACCGTGCTGATCGCGGCGCCCGGCGACGTGCGGCTGTCCCGCGGGTCCGACGGCCGGCCCGACGACGCGGCCCACGTGCGCCTCGCGGGGGTCGTCCACCGCGTGGAGGCGGCGGCCGGCCGGATCCACGTCACGCTGCGCCTGCGCGCGCCCGCTGCCGGCGGCCTGATCCCCGACGCGGGCGCCGAGGTCACCGCCGAGCTCGATGCTGCCGCCTTCGCCGCGCTCCGGCCGGCCGCGGGCGAGGAGCTGCGCGTCGGGATCCCGCGCGTCGCCTGATCGGCCCGCGGGTCAAGCGCCGGGCCCGTCGCCCGCCTGCGTCCGCGCGGCTCGACCGCCCTGCTCAGACGGTGGCGATGAGCCCCGCGAGGGAGTCGAGCGCACCGGGCACGAGCCGGTAGTAGGCCCAGATGCCGCGCTTGTCACGACTGAGGATGCCGGCGTCGACGAGGACCTTGAGGTGGTGCGACACAGTCGACTGGCCGAGCCCCAGGGGCTCGGTGAGGTCGCAGACGCAGGCTTCCTGGCCGTCGTGCGCGGCGACCATCGAGATCACGCGGAGCCTGGCGGGGTCCGCGATCGCACGGAGTGACCGGGCGAGCTTGTCGGCGTTGTCGGCGCTCATCGCCTCACGGGTGAGCGGTGCGCAGCACGCGGTCACGTCCGTGATGGGGAGCATGTCGAGGGCGGCCATGCGATCGATCCTGGCACAGATTGACAGCTGTCGATGGGTTGCGTCATGCTCAACCCATCGACACTCGTCGATGGCTTCATGCTCGCGACTTCCGGAAGATGTGACACCTCTCGATGGCTTCTGCTGCTCCCGCCCCTGCCCGCCTCGGCACCACTGACCGGCTGCTGCCGGTGTGGATCCTCGCCGCGATGGGTGCCGGCCTCCTGCTGGCGGTGTTCGCGCCGGCGGTAGGGGAGGCGCTGCACGCGTTCAGCGTCGGGTCGGTGAGCGTGCCGATCGCGGTCGGGCTGCTGGTGATGATGTACCCGGTGCTCGCGAAGGTCCGCTACACCGATGCCCGCGCCGTCGCCGGCGACCGGCGGCTGCTGATCTCCTCGCTCGCGATGAACTGGATCGTCGGGCCCGCGCTCATGTTCGCCCTCGCCTGGCTGCTGCTGCCGGATCTGCCGGAGTACCGGACGGGCCTGATCATCGTGGGCCTCGCGCGCTGCATCGCGATGGTGCTGATCTGGAACGACCTCGCCTGCGGCGACCGGGAGGCCGCGGCGTTCCTCGTCGCGGTCAACAGCGTCTTCCAGGTCCTCGCGTTCGGCGCGCTCGGCTGGTTCTACCTCCAGCTCCTCCCGTCCTGGTTGGGACTTCCGACCACGAGCGCGGAGTTCTCGTTCTGGGCCATCACCGCATCCGTGCTGGTGTTCCTCGGGATCCCGCTGCTCGCTGGGTACCTGTCCCGCCGTATCGGGGAACGTGCCAAGGGGCGCACCTGGTACGAGGACCGGTTTCTGCCGAAGGTCGGACCGTTCGCCCTCTACGGGCTGCTGTTCACCATCGTGATGCTGTTCGCCCTCCAGGGGCAGCAGGTCATCGACCGGCCGCTGGACGTGGTCCGCATCGCGATCCCGCTGGTCATCTACTTCGCCGTCACGTTCCTCGTCGGGTTCCTGCTCGGCAAGGCCGTCGGTCTCGGCTACGAGCGCACCACGACCCTCGCGTTCACCGCGGCGGGCAACAACTTCGAGCTCGCCATCGCGGTCGCGATCGGGACGTTCGGCGCCACCTCCGGGCAGGCCCTCGCGGGCATCGTCGGCCCGCTGATCGAGGTCCCGGCGCTGCTCGCGCTCGTCTACGCCGCCCTGTGGCTGCGCCCGCGCCTGTTCCCCACCCGCACCACGGACCCGGTCACCGCCGCCGATCCTGCCGTCTCTGCCCTCGACCCGGTCGCCGACCGGGCCTGACCTTCCACCGCACACGTCAAGGAGTCTTCGATGACCGACACCACCGCTGCCCCCACTGTCCTGTTCGTCTGCATCCACAACGCCGGCCGCTCGCAGATGGCCGCCGGGTACATGCGCGAGCTCTCCGCAGGCGCCGTCCAGGTCCGCTCCGGCGGCTCGGAGCCTGGCGATCAGATCAACCCCGTCGCGATCCAGGCGATGGCCGAGGAGGGCATCGACATCTCCCAGGCCGTCCCGCAGCTGATGACCACCGAGCAGGTCCGCGACTCCGACGTCGTCATCACCATGGGCTGCGGCGACGTGTGCCCGATCTTCCCCGGCAAGCGGTACGAGGACTGGGAGCTCACCGACCCCAAGGGCAAGGGCCTGGATGAGGTCCGCCCCATCCGCGACGACATCAAGAACCGCGTGCAGAAGCTCCTCGCCGAGCTCCTGCCCGCCACCGTCTAGGAGCCCTGACACCATGACCGACATGAGCACCCGCCGGGGAATGCTCGGCCTGACCTACCCGGAGGGCTACCTCGCCCGCCTCGCGGACGAGCTCAGCACCCGCTTCTCCGGGATCTTCGCCAAGGAGACCGTCGAGCGGTACGTGCTGGAGTCCTACACGGGGCTGCTGCGCACCTCGAAGGTGAAGGCGCACCTCGCGAACCAGACCGTCCGCTTCGCCACCGACCGCCTCACCGCCCTCGCGCAGGCCAAGGGCGCCCTCGCGCACGACGTGCCGGAGATCCTGTTCATCTGCGAGCAGAACGCCGGCCGCTCCCAGATGGCCGCGATCCTCACCCACACCATGTCCGCCGGCCGCGTCCACGTCCGCTCCGCCGGATCCATGCCCGCCGCAGAGCTCAACCCCGCCGTCGTCACCGCCATCGGTGAGCTCGGGCTCGACATCACCGAGGCGTTCCCGAAGCCCCTCACCGACGACGTCGTGCAGGCCGCGGACGTGGTCGTCACGATGGGCTGCGGCGACGCGTGCCCCATCTACCCGGGCAAGACCTACCAGGACTGGGACCTCACCGACCCCGCCGGCCTGCCCCTGGAGGAAGTCCGCACCATCCGCGACCAGATCGCGGAGCGGGTCGAGGCGATGCTGGCCGGCCTCGGCATCGAGACGACGGCACCCACCTCATGAGCGACCAGGTGATCGAGAACGTCGTCGTGGTCGGCTCCGGCCCCTCCGGCTACACGGCCGCGATCTACCTCGCCCGGGCAGGCCTTGACCCGATCGTGCTCACCAGCAGCGTCGAAGCCGGCGGTGCACTCGTGAACACCACGGAGGTCGAGAACTTCCCCGGCTTCCCCGACGGCATCATGGGCCCGGACCTGATGGACAACATGCGCCGCCAGGCCGGACGGTTCGGCGCCCGCATCGTCTACGACGACGCCACCGCACTGGATCTCACCGGGGACGTGAAGAGCATCACCACCGGCAACGGGAACACGTACCGGGCGCACACGGTGGTCCTCGCGATGGGATCCGCGTACCGGAAGCTCCGCGTCCCCGGCGAGCAGCGCCTCACCGGGCACGGGGTGTCGTGGTGTGCGACCTGCGACGGGTTCTTCTTCCGCGGCAAGGACGTCGCCGTCGTCGGCGGCGGCGACTCCGCCCTCGAGGAGGCCATGTTCCTCACCCGCTTCGCCGCAACCGTCACCCTCATCCACCGCCGCGACGCACTACGGGCGTCGCGCATCATGCAGGACCGGGCGCTGGCGAACCCGAAGATCCGCATGCTCTGGAACACCGAAGTCACCGAGGTAGTCGGCGACGACGCGATGACCGGCCTCGCGCTCCGGGACACCGCCACCGGAATCACGTCGGCGATCCAGGCGCAGGGCCTGTTCATCGCCGTCGGCCACGACCCCCGCTCCGAGCTCGTCACCGGACAGGTGGATCTCGACGCTGACGGGTACATCCTCGTGGACGCCCCCACCACGCTGACGAACCTGCCCGGGGTGTTCGCTGCCGGCGACCTCGTCGACCACCGGTACCGGCAGGCGATCACCGCCGCCGGCACCGGCTGCTCGGCCGCCGAGGACGCCGAGCACCACCTCGCACTCCACGGCCTCGCCACCTACGCGCAGGCCGAGACTGCTGGACTGGACGCGTCCGTCCCCGCGTGAGCGGAGACACCATCAAGGAGCACCACATGTCGATGACCCTCACCGTCCCGCCTCGCACGGACGAGCGACGCCTCACGGGGCTGCCCGTCGCGATCATCGGCGCCGGCCCCGTCGGGCTCGCCGCGGCCGCGCAGCTGCTCGAGCGCGGCATCGACGTCATCGTCTACGAAGCAGGCGACACCGCCGGCGCCGCCGTCCGGCAGTGGGGCCACACGCGCCTGTTCTCCCCGTGGGAGTACCTCGTCGACGACGCCGCGGCCCGACTCCTGGATGCCGCCGGCTGGGATGCGCCGGCGGCGAGGCGCCTCCCGACGGGGCATGACCTCGTCGACAGCTACCTCGCACCGTTGGCCGCGACCCCGGAGCTCGTGCCGCGGATCCGGTACGGGACCCGGGTGCAGGCGGTCACCCGGCAGGGCATGGACCGCACCCGCTCCACCAAGCGCGGATCCGCCCCGTTCCTCCTCCGCCTCGACACCACGGCCGGTGTCGAGGACGTCCTCGCCCGGGCCGTCATCGACACCTCCGGCACCTACTCCTCCCCGAACCCCCTCACCTCCAACGGCCTCGCACCGGCGGTCCCGGCCGAGGTCGCGGAGCGGATCAGCCATGCCCTGCCCGACGCCAGGGTGCGGACCGGGCCCGGTTCGCTGGCCGGCACGTGGTCGTCGTCGGCGCCGGCCACTCGGCCGCGAACACGCTCCTCAATCTCGCCGCCCTCGCCCGTGAAGAACCCGGCACCACCATCACCTGGGCCATCCGCTCCACCAGCCCCGTCCGCGTCTACGGATCTGCGCGCGACGAGCTGCCCGAGCGCGGCGCCCTCGGTGGTGTCCTCCACGACCTCGTCCGCCAGGGCGCCATCACCCTCATCGACCGGTTCGAGATCGACCAGGTCACCGCCGCCGACGAGGACCGGGTGGCGCTTCTCGGCCGTCGCCGGAACGACCCGTACCGGGTCGAGGCCGACGTCGTCGTCAACGCGACCGGGTTCCGCCCGAACCTCGACATGCTGCGCGAGATCCGCCTGTCGCTGGACGAGATCGTCGAAGCACCCCGCCTGCTCGCGCCGCTGATCGACCCGAACCTGCACTCCTGCGGCAGCGTCCCGGCCCACGGCGTCGCCGAGCTCGCCCACCCGGAGCCCGGGTTCTTCATCGCCGGCATGAAGAGCTACGGCCGCGCGCCCACGTTCCTGCTCGCCACCGGGTACGAGCAGGTCCGCTCCATCGCTGACGAGCTCGCCGGGGACCACGACGCTGCCCGCCGCGTGCAGCTCGTGCTCCCCGAGACCGGGGTGTGCTCGACCGACATCGGCACCGGATCCGACGGCTCGGGCTGCTGCGCGTGATCCGCCCCATGACCCCGGCGGACTGGGGCGCGGTCCAAGCCGTCCACCAGGAGGGCATCGAGACCGGACACGCGACCTTCCAGACGGCGCCGCCCGCGTCGTGGGACGAGTTCGACGCCGGCAAGCTCGACGTCGCCCGCCTGGTCGCGGTCGACGGCGACCGGGTCCTCGGCTGGGTCGCCCTCTCCCCGACGTCGACCCGGGAGGTGTATCGGGGCGTCGTCGAGCACTCCGTCTACGTCGCCGCCGCTGCGCGTGGCCGCGGCGTCGGCCGTGCCCTGCTCGAAGCGCTCACCGAGGCGGCCGACGCGTCGGACATCTGGACGATCCAGGCGAGCACGTTCCCCGAGAACACCGCCACCATCGCCCTCCACGCGGCCGCCGGCTTCCGCCGGGTCGGCACCCGGGAACGCGTCGCCCGCATGGCGTACGGCCCGCTCGCCGGCACCTGGCGCGACACCGTCCTCATCGAACGGCGCCGCCCGCATCACCTCGACGCGCGTCGGAGTCGACAGGCCGACGACGCCACCCCGCCCCCGGGAAGCGCGCGGGGTGCTGAGCGAGCAAGGCCGTCGGGCGGACCATGACCGGCTCGACTCGGTGTTGTGCTGAGCCGACGGGCTCGCATCGGATCGTGGCGGCGGCTGCTCCGGAGGTCAGGCGCCGGGCCCATCCGTCGTCACGCGCTCCCGGCCGAGCCGCCGCCGCACGGCCGCGGGCACGAGACGCCGCCGCCCGTCCGGGCCGAGGCGCACGAGCGAGCCGGCCACGACGATCGCCAGCGCCGCCACGAGCGCGATCTGCCACGCCCAGATGTCCGGCGCGAACAGCCGGATCGCCAGCGCGCCGACGACGGCGAACCACTCGCCGCGGCCCGTCATGGCGATGAACGGGATGAGCAGCAGCGCGTACCAGGAGTAGCGCGGGCTGACGGCGAGGAGCGTGACGCCGATCATCACGACCTGGCCGAGCCACGGATCCGCCGGGTCCGTCCGCCACCAGACGAGCGCCGCCGTGACCGCGAGGATCAGCGCGACCGCGACCAGCCCGAGGCGCCCGGGCACGACGAGCTCCACGAGCGGGAACCGGCCGCCGTCCTCGTAGCCCTCCTCCTGCAGGTAGCCCGGCAGGTAGCCGAGCACGGCGATCCCGGTCGTGAGCACGTAGGGCACGTAGAGCAGCGCGAAGGTCACGACCGCGGCGGTGATCACCTTCCACGGCTGCCGACGCAGCAGCGCGGGCGCCGCGATCACGGGGATGAGCTTGGTGGCGATGGCCGCGCCGAGCGCGATGCCGCCCCGCCAGCGCATCCCGCCGGCGACGAGCAGCGAGGCCGCGAGCGCGAGCAGCGCGCCGAGCGCGTCCACGTGCGAGTTGGTGACGACCTCGCTCGCGACGAGCGGGCACCACGCCCAGAGCGCGGCCCACCACACGGGTCGGCCGCGCGTGCGGAGCGCGCGCACGAGCAGGAGCGTGACGGCCGTCATCATCAGGAGCCCGGCGGCCTGGAAGACCCAGTACTCCGCGGTCGCGGGCACGACGCCGCGCACGCCCGCGAAGAACAGCTCGGCCATGGGCGGGTAGATGGTCGGGACGTGCGGGCGGTTGAGGGCCGTGCACATCGGCTCGCCCGTCCGGTCCTCGCGCAGGCCCTGGATCCGGGTGCCCGTGCAGGTCGCCGAGCCGTCGGCCCGGGCGACGGTGTCGGGGTACAGCCAGGCGGGCCGGAGCTCCCGCAGCGCGGGATCGGCGGGCGTGTACCGGTACGGCGACTCGCCCGCGTTCTGCACGATGCCGTCCCAGGCGTAGCGCGCGGAGTCGGTGCTGGTGTTCGGCGGGCCGGCCATCGCGGCGGCGCCGAGGCCCACGGATCCGAGGATGATGAGCGCTGCGGCCGATCGGGCGGGCAGTCTCCGCACCAGGAGCACCGCGGCTCCGAACACCACCCAGAGCACGACGACGAGCCAGAAGAACGGCGCGGCACCCTCGCGACGGAAGAACGCCTCGTCGTCGGCCTCGCCGAACAGATCGAACGCGACCACCGACCACCCGGTGAGCGCGGCCAGGACGAGCAGGACGAAGGCGGTGAGGGCGGTGCGCACACCCCATCTTGGCGGCCGTGCCCCGGACGATCGCCGCACGACCCCGACCACCCACCCCCGAGACGCCGGAAGGCCCCCATGCGGACGCTGATGCACGAGGCCCGACGGCGCCTGGCCTCGCCCGCGCGCACGACGCGCCTCGCGGTGGTGATCGGCCGCCTCCTCGGCCTCGCCTTCCTGGTCTGCTTCGCGACCGGCCTCTACAGCCACTACCTGCAGGAGCCGCTGCCGTGGATGCGCTTCCCGACGGCGCCCGTCTCGCTGTACCGGGTGTCGCAGGGGATCCACATCGCGGCGGGCATCGCGTGCGTGCCGCTGCTGCTCGCCAAGCTCTGGATCGTCTTCCCCGAGCTGCTCACGTACCCGCCCGTGACCGGGGTCGTCTCGTTCCTCGAGCGCGCGTCGATCGCCGTGTTCGTGGGGGCGTCACTCCTCGAGGTGGCCATCGGCCTCCTCAACACCTTCCAGTGGGTGCCGTTCCCCTTCTACTTCCGGCAGACGCACTGGGCGCTGGCGTTCGTGGTGGTCGGGTCGCTGGCGATCCACATCGGCGTGAAGCTGCCCGCGATCGCCGGGCACTGGCGGCGCGGGCAGGCGGACGAGTCGCCCATCGTCGAGGACGAGGCAGCCGTCGAGGCGCCCGTGGCCGTCGCGGCCGCGTCCGCGCCCCGCGGCGTCACCGGCCGGGTCATCGCCTGGATCGACGACACCCCCGTCACGCCCGCCCCCGTCGCGCGCCGCGGGTTCCTCGTGGCGGTCGGCGCGTCCGTCGCCGCGGTCGTGGGCCTCACCGCCGGGCAGTCCTTCCGGATCCTCGCCCCGTTCAACGCCTTCGGCCCGCGCGTCATGGGCACCGGTCCGCAGGCGCTCCCCGTCAACCGCACGGCCGAGGCCGCCGGCGTGACCGAGTCCGCGGTGGATCCCGCGTGGACCCTCACCGTGACCGCCGGATCCGCCTCGCGCGCCTTCACGCTGGCGGACCTCCGCGGCATGGAGCTCGTCACCGCGACGCTGCCCATCGCCTGCGTCGAGGGCTGGAGCCAGTCGGCGACCTGGCGCGGCGTGCGGCTGAAGGACCTGATGGACGCGGTCGGGGCCGACCCTGGCGCGCGCCTCCGCGTCACGAGCCTCGAGCAGCGCGGCGGCTTCCGGCGCACCGAGATGGGCCCGGAGTACGTGCGCGACCCGCTCACCCTCGTCGCGCTCGAGCTCGACGGCGCGCCCCTCGACATCCAGCACGGCTACCCGGCGCGCATGATCGCGCCCGGGCGTCCCGGCGTGCTGCAGACCAAGTGGCTCTCGACCCTGGAGGTGGTGTCATGACCGGCACCCGGCGGATCCTCGCGGCACGCGTGATCCTCATCGCCGTCGGCGTGGTCGGCCTCGCCGTCGGCGTCCGCACGCTGCTCGACACGCAGCGCACCGACCAGGTGATCGGCGTCGCCGTGTTCCTGCTGCTCGCGATCCTCGTGCACGACGCGATCCTGTCGCCCGTCGTCTTCGCGGCGGGCCTGCTGCTGCGGAAGGCCGGCCGGCGGCTGCCCCCGGGCGCGCTCGTGATCGTGCAGGCGGGCGTCGTCGTGATGGCCGTCATGACGCTCGTGGTCGTGCCGGAGATCCGGGCCCGGGCGATCGGCAACGAGAACCCGACGATCCTCATCGCCGACTACGCGCCGCGCCTCGCGCTGATGTGGCTGGCCACCGCGGTGGCGACGGCCGTGATCGCCGCGCTCTACGCGCGGACGAGGCGGCAGAAGGACCGGCCCTCGGTCTCCCACGACTGATCGAGCACGAGGCCCGCGTCGGCGGCCATGCGCGCGACGGCGTCGCGGCCGACCTGCGCCCACGGGAAGGGATCGCTCGCGCGGCCCTGGCCGTCCTCGACCGTGCACTCGAAGGTGCGGTCGCGGGCGGGATCCGGGTGGGTCTCCACCACGAGCGCGCCCTGGTCGTCGAGCAGCTCGCCACACCGGGCGAGGAGCGCGGCCGCGTCGCCGCCGATGCCGATGTTGCCGTCGAGGAGGAGCAGGGTGCCCCAGCCGCCCTCGCGGGGCAGGCGCTCGAAGACGGAGCGGTGGAGGACGGGGAGGCCCTGGCCCGCGGCCATCTCGACCACGGTGGGGGAGACGTCGATGCCGAGGGCGCCGAGGCCGGCGTCCATGGCCGCGCGGACCATGCGGCCCGGGCCGCAGCCGATGTCGAGGACGGGGCCGGCCGCGTCGGCGAGGAGGCTCGCGTCGACCGCGTCGGCGTCGGCGCTCCAGCGGCTGATGTCGATGACCTCGGCGCTGTCGTCGTCCGCCGCGAGCGACAGGAAGAGGACCTCGCCCGCGTCGCGGAGCGCCCGGGCGTACGGCTCGCCGCCTCCGGATCCGAAGGTGCGGCCGCGCGACGCCGCGCGGTCATCGGGGTGGTCGACGGCCAAGCTCATGCGGGGTCCCCCTGCGGTGGTGCGGTCGGTGCGGACGCGTCGCGGGTGTCCGCGGCGGTCATCAGGGTTCGGAGCGCGACCGCGAAGCGATGGGCGGGCGCGGCCACGGCGGCCTCCCGCGCGTCGTCGACGGTGTCCACGTCGGTGAGCTCGGGCAGCATCGCGACGTCGAGCCCGGCGTCGATCAGGCGCGAGAGCTGCACGGCGCCGGTGTCGTCGCGCGACATGGGGACGCCGCGCACGAGGGCGCCGTCGGGATCCCGCAACCCGAGCGCCCAGAAGCCGCCGTCGTTCGCCGGGCCGAACCAGGCGTCGGGCCCGCGGGCGCCGTCCGCCCAGGAGTCGAGCACGGGGCGGAGCAGGTCCGCGGTGAGCTGCGGGGTGTCCATGCCGACGAGGAGGACGGGGCCGTCGAGCGCGTCGAACATGGCGGCGAGCCGCTCATCGAGGTCGCCCGCGACCTGCGGGATCACGTCGTAGCCGGCGGCCTCGGCGGGCGGGGTCGTGCCGTCGAAGAGGAGGACGCGGCGGTCGGGGGCGGCGGCGTCGACGGCGGCGAGCGTGTCGGCGAGGGCCGCGGACGCGAGCTCGGCCGCCTCCTCGAGCGTGAACGGCGGGTGCAGGCGCGTCTTCACGCGGCCCGGGATGCACTCCTTGGCGATGACGACGACGGCGGTCACGCGGCTCCTCCCGGGGTGCGGTCGGCGCCGGCGGCTGCGGCGCGCGCCTCGGCGAGCACGCGCGACATGTCGCGCACCGCCTGGACGGTCCCCCGCACGGTGCCGGTCACCTTGGAGCGCCCCACGCGCGGCGCGTACGGCATCTCCACCTCCAGGATGCGCCACTCGGCCGCCGACGCCCGCAGCAGCATCTCCAGCGGATAGCCGCTGCGCCGGTCGAGGATCCCGAGGCCGAGCAGCTCGGTGCGCCGGCCGCAGCGCATCGGGCCGAGGTCGTGCAGCGGCACCCCGGTGATCCGCCGGAGCCGTCGCGCGAGCTCCAGGTTCGCGATCCGTGCGTGCAGCGGCCAGGCGCCGCGCGTCGACGGGATCCGGCGCCCGAGCACGAGGTCGCGCTCGCCGTGCCGCACGGGGTCGACCACGCGGGGGAGGAGCACGGGATCCATCGACGCGTCGGCGTCGCAGAACGCGACGAGCGGCGCCGTCGCGGCCTCGAGCCCCGCGTGCGCGGCCGCGCCGAACCCGCGGCGGGACTCCGTCACCACGAGCGCGCCGTGCTCCCGCGCGACCTCGGCGGAGCGGTCGGTGGATCCGTTGTCGACCACGATCGCGCGGTACCCCTCCGGCAGGCGGCCGAGCACCCAGGGCAGGGCCTCCTCCTCGTCGAGGCAGGGGAGGACCACGTCCACGAGCGCTTGCGTCATCCGTCGAGCCTAGGAGCCCGCGCCGCCCGCGGGCGCCGCCGGGGCCCGAGGGGTGACGGCTCGCTCGCAAGCCGGACACGCCCGGGCTCACATCAGGGACCGGCGCATATCCTGGCCGGGTGAGCCCCACCTCCGATCCCGCGCGCGTCGACGCGGCACGCCCCGAGTCCGCGCGCACCGACCCGACGCGGCAGGACCCCCTGCGCGGCCGCCGCATCCTCGTGGTCGAGGACGACCCGACCGTGAACGAGGTCGTGTGCCGCTACCTCAAGGCGTCCGGCTTCCAGGTGGAGACGGTCGCCGACGGCCTGGAGGCCGTGCGCGTCGCCACCGAGCGCATGCCCGACCTCGTCGTGCTCGACCGCATGCTCCCCGGCCTCGACGGCCTCGAGGTGTGCCGCCGGATCCGCGCGGAGCACCCCGAGTCGCCCGTCCCCGTCGTCATGCTCACGGCGCTCGGCCAGGGCGAGGACCGCGTCAACGGCCTCGACGCCGGCGCCGACGACTACCTCGCCAAGCCCTTCTCCCCGCGCGAGCTCGTGCTGCGCGTGCGCGCCGTCCTCCGCCGCACCGTGCCGGAGGCCCAGCCGGAGCCCGCGTTCGTCGCGGGCCCGTTCGTGCTCGACCTCGGGGCGCGCGAGATCCACCAGGCGGGTGCGATGCTCTCGCTCACCTCCCGCGAGTTCGACCTCCTCGCCTTCCTCCTGCGGAACCCGCGCCGCGTCTTCGGGCGCGACGACCTGCTCCGCTCGGTGTGGGGCTGGGAGATCGGCGACCTCTCCACGGTCACGGTGCACGTGCGGCGCCTGCGGGAGAAGATCGAGGCGGATCCCGCGCACCCCGTGCTCCTCGGCACCGTGTGGGGCGTGGGCTACCGCTTCGACCCGGACGCCGCGACGCCGGCGACGCCCGCCGCGACGGCCGCCCCCGCGACGCCCGCCGGGAGCGACGCGTGACCCCCGACTCCTTCCTCATCGTCGTCCTGACGGCGCTCGTCTGCGCCGCGGTCGTCGGCCTCGGCGCGAGCGTCCTGCTGCGCCTGCTCCGCCGCCGCTCGCTCGTGCTGCAGATCTGCGTGGTCGCGCTCGCCGCCGTGCTCTCGGTCGTCGGCGGCATGGTCGCCGTCACCGCGACGATGCTCGTCGACGACGCCGGCCTCAGCGCGTTCCTCTCCGTCGCCGCCGTCTCCGCGCTCGTCTCCCTCGTGATGGCCGCCATGCTCGGCATGACCCTCGTGCGCGGCAGCCGCGAGCTCGGCCGCTACGCCGCGTCCATGGGCGAGGAGGCCGCCGTCGAGCCCGGCCGCCCCACCAGCACCGAGTTCGCCCAGCTGGCGCGCGAGCTGAGCGCGGCCAACCGCCGCCTCGCCGACGCGCGCGACCGCATGGAGGCGCAGGAGCGCAGCCGCCGCGAGCTCATCGCGTGGATGTCGCACGACCTGCGCACGCCGCTCGCCGGGATCCGCGCCATGGCGGAGTCCCTCGAGGACGGCATGGTCGACGACGAGCACCGCTACTTCCGGCAGATCCGCGTGCAGGCGAACCGCCTCAACGGCATGGTGGACGACCTGTTCGAGCTGTCGCGCATCAACTCGGGCAGCCTCGAGCTCGCCGTCGAGCGCGTCTCCCTCTACGACGTCGTGAGCGACACCGTCGCCGAGCTCGGGCCGGTCGCGCAGGCGCGCCAGGTCGACCTCCGCGGCGTGACCGCGCACGACGACCTCGTGGTGCAGGGCGACCCCCGCGAGCTGTCGCGCGTGGTCGGCAACCTCGTCATGAACGCGATCCAGCAGTCGCTCCCGGGCGGCCGCATCGTGATCTCCGCGCACCGCGACTCCGGCAACCTCGCCGTCCTCTCCGTCGAGGACACCGCGGGCGGCATCCCCGAGGACGACCTCCCGCGCGTGTTCGACGCGGGCTGGCGCTCCACCGGATCCCGCACCCCGCGCGCCTACGCCGGGAGCGCCGCGCAGCGGGCCGCCCTCGGTCCGGACTTCCCCGAGCCCGCGCCCGCCGACGAGGCCGCCGAGCCGGATCCCGCGGTGCAGGCCGAGTCCACCCACGACGGCGGCTACGCGTCGGGCGGCGGCGGCGCGGGCCTCGGCCTCGCGATCGTCCGCGGCATCGTGCGCGCCCACGACGGCGACGTCACCGTCCAGAACGTCGACGGCGGCTGCCGCTTCGACGTGATCCTGCCGTACAGCAAGCCGGTCACCGCGTGACCCGCACGGCCCTCCGCGCGTGGTCCGCGTTCCTGGGGGTCGTCGCGGCGCTGGCCGTCCTGGCGGTCGCCGAGATCGCGGCCGCCTTCGTCGCGCCCGCGGCGAGCCCGGTCCTCGCGGTCGGCGCGCTCGTCATCGACCTCGTGCCGCCGGGTGTGAAGGACGCGGTGATCGCCCTGTTCGGCACGGGCGACAAGGTCGCGCTGATCGTCGTGCTCGGCGTCGTCGTGCTCGTCGCGGCCGCGCTCGCCGGGATCCTGCAGGTGCGCCGCCCGCCGCTCGGCGTGGTCGTGCTCGCGCTGTTCGCCGGCATCGCCGTCCTCGCCGCGACCACGCGCGCCGGGGCGACGGGCGCCGCCGCGATCCCGACGATCGTCGGGATGCTGGCAGGCGTCTTCATCCTCCACCGCGGCGCCGACCGCCTCCGCGACTGGCGGGACGCGGCCGACCGCGCGTCCGCCGCGTCGGCCGAGGCGGCCGAGCCCGTGCGCGCCATCGTCCGTCCGGCCGCGCGCGCCCCGCTCACGTCCGGCGGCGGCGCCCGCGTCGAGCGCCGCACCTTCCTCGTGATGACCGTGGTCGCGGGCGTCGCGTCCGTCGTCGCCGGATCCGTGGCCCGGGGCCTCAACGCCGCCGCCGCACGCGTCGACGACTTCCGCCGCACCCTCGTGCTCCCGCGCGCCGCCGCCCCCGCCGCCGCGATCCCCGCCTCAGCCGAGCTCGGGATCCCCGGCCTCGCGCCCTTCGTCACGCCGTCGGGCGACTTCTACCGCATCGACACGGCGCTGCAGGTGCCCTCGGTCGACGCCGCGTCCTGGCGGCTGCGGATCACCGGCATGGTCGAGGAGGAGGTCGAGATCTCCTTCCGGGAGCTGCTCGCCCTGCCCCTCGAGGAGCACGTCGCCACGCTCGCGTGCGTGTCGAACGAGGTCGGCGGCAAGCTCATCGGCAACGCGACGTGGCTCGGCTACCCCATCCGGCTGCTCCTCGAGCGCGCACGCCCGACCGCCGGCGCCGACATGGTGCTCTCCACCAGCCAGGACGGTTGGACCGCGAGCACGCCCCTCGAGGCGCTCACGGATCCCGACCGGGCATCGATCCTCGCGGTAGGCATGAACGGCGAGCCCCTCCCGCAGCAGCACGGCTTCCCCGTGCGGATGGTGGTGCCCGGCCTCTACGGCTACGTCTCGGCGACCAAGTGGGTCACCGAGCTGAAGGTCACGACCTTCGCCGACGACGTCGCCTACTGGTCGACGCGCGGCTGGACCGAGCGCGGCCCCATCAAGACGGGCTCCCGCATCGACACCCCGCGCTCCGGCGTGCGGGTCGACGCCGGCCGCGTCGCGGTGGCGGGGATGGCGTGGGCGCAGCACACCGGCATCGAGCGCGTCGAGGTGCGCGTCGACGAGGGCGACTGGGTCGAGGCGACGCTCGGCGACGGCGTGGGAGCCGACACATGGCGGCAGTGGTCGTACGCGTGGGACGCGACGAGCGGATCCCATCGCGTGGAGGTGCGCGCCACCGACACGACGGGTGCGACGCAGACCTCCGACGAGGCGCCGCCCGCGCCCGACGGCGCGACCGGCTGGCACGGGGTCACGGTCTCCGTCGCCTGATCCGCCTCCCCGCGTCTCGATCCCGGGTCGTCCGGAGCGAGGGCGCGTACCGTCGAGGGGCGGCGCGACCGCGCCGCATCGACCAGCAGAGGAGAGCACCGTGAGCGACATCGAGAACCCCCGCGATCCCGCGGACCGCGACCTGGACGACACCGGCATCGACGAGGAGGAGGCCGTGGGCACCGACGGGCGCGACGCCGCGGAGGCGGTCGACGCCGAGCGCGTCGTGCCGCTCGACGACGACTCCGTCGCGGACGACGACGCGGACGACGACGGCCTCGGCATCGACATCACGCAGTCGGACGGCCCGTACCTCGAGTCGGGCGACGACCTCGACACGGGGGCCGCGATCAGCTGATCCCGCCTCCCGCACGCACGACGACGGCCCCCGCCGCAGCGGGGGCCGTCGTCGTGCGCGGCGCGGCTGCGCCGGACGGGGATCAGTCGGCGAGGATCGCGTACAGCGCGCGCCGCGTCTCGTCGAGCTTCGCCGCCGCGGCCTGGCGCTGGGCGTCGGTCGCGTCGTGCATGAGGGGCTTCACCACGCCCATGAGCTTCATGAGGCTCGTCTGGAACGCGTCCTCGCCCTCGGACTTGTCGGTGGTCGCGGCCCAGGCGGCGTCGATCTCGGCCTGGTGCTCGGCGACGTGCGCGCGGCCCGCGTCGGTGAGGGAGTAGACGCTCTTGGCGCTGGACTCGTCGGCGACGATGAGGTCCTCGTCGACGAGCTGCTGGAGCGTGGGGTAGACGGATCCGGGGCTCGGACGCCAGGCGCCCTCGCTCTTCGCGGCGATGCCGGTGATGAGGCCGTAGCCGTTCGAGGGGGCCTCGGCGAGGAGCGAGAGGATCGCGAGCCGGACGTCGCCGCGGCGGGCGCGACCCCGTCCGCCGCGTCCGCGGCCCGGGCCGAAGCCGGGGCCGCCGAAGCCGCCCATGCCCGGGAAGCCCGGGAAGCCGGGGAAGCCGGAGCCGCCCTCGCCGGGGTGGAAGCCGCGGGCGAGGGGGTGGCCCGGCATGAACCGCGGGCGGCCGCTGCCGTGGTGCTGCATGCGGGGCTCGTGGCGTTCGGCGGGGGATCCGTCGTGGGAGCGGGACGACCCGTGGTCGTCGTGGTGGTGGTGGTGGATGCGCATGAGCGCTCCTTCCGGTCAAGTGATGTCGGGGATCGCGGCGTGCTGTCGCGATGTAGCGACGATATATCGGCGACAGTCGGGATGTCAAGACCTCCGGGGAGCCCGTGCAGTGCTCCGCCCCGTGATCTCGGGGGAGCGGCCGCCCAACCTGGCGTTCCCCTGGGAAAGGAGCGCGTTCCCCAACCCGTTCCGCCGTGGTGCCGAAGTCCCTGTGTCGCCCGGGGGTACCGGGCGGATCCCCAGTCCACACAGCGAAGGAAATCCCATGCGCAACCTCACCAAGTCCGTCTTCGGCCTCGCCACCGCCGGCTTCCTCGTCGTCGGCCTCGCCGCCTGCTCCACCCCCGCCGAGACCCCGTCCTCCTCGTCCGCCGCGCCGTCCGCGTCGGCCACGACCGAGGCGAACCCCACCCCGCTCGCGTCCATCCCGACCCTCACCGGCGTCGACACCAAGGTCACCCTCGACGCCGGCTTCGCCAGCGCCCTCACGACCCTGGGCCTGACCCCCGGCGTCATCGGCGGAGCGACCCTCGACGCCGCCACCGGCACCCTCGCGTTCCCCATCACCGGCGGCAACGTGGACTACTTCGACCCCGAGATGGACTACCGCCCCTACGTCCAGGGCGAGATCGACCACGCCGGCTCCGGCATCAGCCTCACCGCCGGCGAGACCGTCGTGAAGCTCACCGACTTCGTCATCGACCCCGGAACCAGCCGCCTCACGGGCTCGGTCCAGGTCGGCGAGGGCGAGATCATGAACGACGTCTACATCTTCAACCTCGACGGCACGACCCTGAAGCCCCTTGCCATGGAGGGCGACAACGCCGTCCTCGAGGGCACCACGGTCAAGGTCAGCCCCGACGCCGCCGCGCTGCTGAACAGCACCTTCGGCACCGACGCGGTCACCGACGAGCTCGTCGTCGGCATCGCGAAGATCACCGTCAACACCAAGTAGCACCCACCCGGCACACGCCGGGACAGCACCACCTGCGATCACAGCGGAACGCATCGACGGCCTCGTCTCCCCTCCGGGAGCCGGGGCCGTCGGCGCGTGCGGGCGCCGTGCGCCGACGTCCTGCCCGCCGCTCGGAGTCCGGAGTGCCCCCGGACGGGGTCTGTTCCCATGGGCACGACACGACCAGGCTGACGAGGTGACCGCGACTGCGCCCGGGTGGTTCCCCGATCAGACCGATCCCGACCTCGAGGTGTACTGGGATGGCTCGAAATGGACGGGCGAGCGCCGCAACGTGCAGCGGGATGCGACGCCGAACGCTGTCCCAGTCGCACATGACGCGGACGCCCTCCCATCGCCCGAAGGGTCGCGCGAGGCCGAGCACCACTCCACATCGGCTGCCCCATCCACTGGAGCTCGGGATGTGCCGCCTGGTTTGGCCTTCATCCGCTCCGTCCGAGGGAGGTGGATCAGCGGCGGCATCGCCCTCCTGCTGCTCCTCGTCGCGGTGGGCATCCCCCTGGTCGTCGGAGGAATCGAGACTCAGCAGAGGGAGCAGGCGACAGCCCGTGAGGAACAGGTGCGTACTGCCCGCCTAGCGAATGACGCCCGGTCCGACGCGCTCGTCTCTCGCGACGAGACCCTGGCTACGGCCCGTGCGTTCGTGCTCACGGATCTCAGCTATGCCCCGGGGGACACCATCGCCGATCTGGCGAAGGCCATCAAGGAGCTCGAGGACGTCTCGGTCACCGACACCGACGCCATCAACTCGGCTGTGGTGCGCGTGAAGAACGGCATGACGAACGTGGGGAAGCCGTACACGTGGTCGATGTCCTGCACGGACTCGGCGTACAAGTCTCATGACTTCGCCGACTTCAGGGCGGTGTGGGCGTCGACGCTGCCCTTGAGCCGCTGCGAGGCCGGGACGAAGAGCGGCACCTTCTACACCGAGGCGCAGAGGGCCGCGCTCTCGTCAGGAGCCATCACCAGTCTCGACGGCAACGGCACGCTGCAGAGCATCTGCGCTTCGCTCG
The DNA here is from genome assembly GCF_052654495.1 of Clavibacter rahimiani. NCBI lineage: Bacteria > Bacillati > Actinomycetota > Actinomycetes > Micrococcales > Microbacteriaceae > Clavibacter > Clavibacter rahimiani. The sequence goes on along the minus strand of NZ_CP199790.1, from coordinate 2,559,723 downwards.
GTTTCGGGAGCTACGCGAACATGGCGACCTACAGCGCGAGCCAGGCCAAGGAGCTCACGGGAGCCCTCACCATCTGCCCGGACCACCCCAAGGCGGCAGACGTCCGAGCGCGGGTGGACAGCTCCCTCGCGGAAGAAGCCGCTCTCGCCGACGGCAGGGCGTTCGGCGCAGGTGTCAAGCGCATCGGTGAGGACATCCAGCCGGGGACCTACGTCACGGAGGGGGAACTCGACGGCTGCTACTGGGAGCGGACGGACGCTGCGGGCGAGATCATCGACAACAACTTCATCAGCAGCGGCCTCCGTGCGGAGGTGGTCATCCGATCGGGTGACTACTCCTTCACCTCGACCTCGTGCGGGACCTGGCGGAAGCAGTGACACCCGGCGGAGTCCTCGCCGCGATGTGAAGGGGAGTGATCCGGCGAGGCGATCGAGTGCGGCCACGTGCCGGCTCACCCGTGCCGTGCGCGCAGAGGTCAGCCGATCGTGACCTCGAAGCCCGCGACGCTGCGGGTCACGGTGCCCGTCGCGAGCTCGACGAGGAGCGTGGTCACCGTCGTGTCGCGCGGGTTCCGCGGGTAGTCATCGCTCGCGCCGCGCGCCGGATCCGGGACGGTCTCGAGCAGCGCGAAGCGGCCGTTGGGCGTGACGGTGAGGCCCGTGATGCGGGTCGCCGGATCCGCGGGCACGTACACGTCGCTCGCCGTGCCGCCGCGCACGACCACCAGGCGCTGGGTCGCGGCGCCGGTCGAAGGATCGAGCGCCGTGCGCACGCGGAGGACCGCGGCGTCGTCGCCGGGCACGAAGGAGATCGCCCCGTCGTACTGCAGGTCGGCGCCGCCGGTCTCGGTGGGCAGCGTCGTCTGCTCCGCGGTGCGGAGGTCGATCTCGGTCGTCGAGCCGGGGTCCGTCACCGCGAGGCGCGTGCCGTCGGCGGAGAACGGGCCGAGCGTGCCGTGGCGGCCGAGCGGGACGATGGGCGTGGATCCGTCGACCGTCACCAGGAAGAGGTCGCCGTCCTGCCCGTGCGCCACGAGCTGCGGCCGGCCGGGCACGAAGCCCCAGGCCTGCACGCTGAGGTCCTGCCCGTCGAGCCCGACCACGGCCGTGGGCGCGGCGCCGGACGCGACGTCGTCGACCATGAGCGCGTCGTCGTAGCGGTCGCCGTCGGCGCTCGTGAAGCGGAAGCCGACCGTGGTGCCCGCGTCCTCGGCGTGGAGGTCCTGCAGCGTGCCCCGGTCGGGGAGCGGCAGGGGCACCTGGCCGGATCCGTCGAGCGCGGCGATCACGAGGCCGTTCGTGCCGTCGTCCTCGAGCGTCGCGACCACGAGCGACTGGCCGACGACCGCGTACTCCTGGATCTTGGTGGCCTCGAACACCACGTCGCTCGCGCCGGACCCGGTGCCGGCCACCGTCTGCCGCACGATGCGGTCGGCCTGCTGCTCGCCGCCGCGGATGAGGACGTACATGCCCGGGTCGCCCGTGCGGAAGGACGTGCGGAGGTCGGACGCGGGCCCGCCGCCGACGCCCTGGACGCCGTCGATCGCGACCGTGTAGTCGGCGTCGTAGGCGAGTGGGCGGGCGAAGTCGATGATGATCCGGTCGGCCTGCGTGTCCACGCTGAAGTCGGCGCCGGGCTCCATCCGGATCCGCGACGCGTCGACGGGCTGGAGCGGCCGGTTCGCCGCGAGCACGAGCCGCTGGCGGGACTGCTGCACGACGGCGAGCGGATCCACGTCGGTGCGCACGAGCCGCGGTCCCTGGCTGCCGGCGACGGCGAGCAGGCCCCCGCAGACGAGCGTGAGCACGACGATCACGGCGGTGAACGCCCGGCGGAAGGCGCGCGGGGAGGCGGCGGCGTCGGTCACGGGCGGCTCAGTAGACGTAGGGGTCGGCCGGCTGCTCGACCTGCTCGACGCCCTGCGGCATCACCGCGAGCGGCTGGCGGCTCTTCGCGCTCGGGTTCGAGGCGAACGGGCCGGTGACGCGCACCCATTCGTCGATCTCCAGCGTGGACGCCCAGCCCGGCTGGTAGACGGGCACGCCGACGGGCTGCGCGTCGACCGCGCAGCACGTGACGACGAAGCGCGTCACGTAGAAGACGTCCTCCGGGTCGTCGGGGTCGGCGCTCACGAAGCCCGTGACGTCGACGGACTTGGACGTGAAGAAGGTCGGGTCGGTGGTCTGCGAGAGGAGCACCGACCAGTCCTTGACGCCCAGCGTGGAGAAGTCGCTCGTGCCGAGGAGCTCCTCGTCGGGCGCGGCGTCGGAGGCGACCGTGCTCGAGTTGAGGGCGCGCTGCGTGACCGTGCTCGAGGTGAGGGTGCGCGGCGGGAGGACGAGGACCGCGACGACGGTGATCGTCACGACGCCCGCGACGGCGAGGCGCCCGACGCGCGCGCGGAGGTGCCGGCGGTCGGCCGACGGGGTCGCGGGAGGGGCGGCAGCGGCGAGGCCGAGCGGGTCGTGGTCGTGCGCGTGGTCGTGCTCCTCCGCGGCGTCGGCGGGGCGCAGCGCGAAGCCGGCGACGGTGGCGACCAGGCCGATCACGGCCATGATGCCGGTGAAGACGAAGTAGCGCGGGTGGATGTAGAGGCCGAGCTGTCCGGTGATCGTGAGCCACAGCGTCGAGACGACGCACGCCGCGAGCAGCACGAGGCCCACCGTGGAGGAGGCGCGCCCGCCGGCCGCGCGGCGGCGTCCGACCGGGCGCAGGGCGAAGGAGGTCCGGCCGTCGGGGGTGCGGCCGTCGGGCTGCTGGTCCTCGGGCATCCGGTCGTCAGGCGATCGCATTGACACCCCATCCCAGCGCGAGGCTGATCAGCGCGACGACCGAGGTGATCATCACGAGCGTGCGGGTCGAGTAGGTGGTGCGCATGAGCGCGAGCATCTTCACGTCGATGACCGGGCCGAACACGAGGAACGCGACGATGCCGCCGGGCAGGAACACGGATCCGAACGAGAGCACGAAGAACGCGTCCACGTTGGAGCAGACCGAGACGACGAAGGCGAGGAGCATCAGCGCGAGCACGGACAGGATCGGGCTGCCGCCGAGCGTGACGAGCACCTCGCGCGGCACGGCGACCTGGATGAGGCCGGCCAGCAGGGAGCCGATGACGAGCGCCGGCATGATCGTGGTCGCCTCGCGGCCGAACAGCGAGATCGACTTCCGGACGCGCGCGCTGCCGTGCGCGTGCGTGTCGGGCAGGGCGCACTCGGCGCGGAACTCGTCGGTGAGGAGCCGGTCGGGCTGCGGGTGGAGGCTGAACAGCCAGCCGACCACGTTCGCGATGAGGAAGCCGCCGACGATCCGGGCCACGAGGATCCAGCCGTCCCAGCCGAAGGCCGCGTGCGTCGTGATGATGGTGATCGGGTTGAGGATCGGCGCCGCGAGCAGGAACGTGATCGACTCTGGCACCGTGAAGCCGCGCACCACGAGCCCGCGCGCGAGCGGCACGTTGCCGCACTCGCAGACGGGCAGCGCCATGCCGAGGAACGAGATGCAGGCGCGGCGCGCGAACGGGTTGCGGGGGAGGCGGCGCTCGATGACGCCCGGCGGCACCCACACCTGCACGGCGATCGACAGGACGATGCCGAGGATCACGAACGGCAGCGACTCCACGATGACGCTCACGGACAGCGTGACGAGGTCCTGCAGCCGGTCGGGCAGCACGCTGTCGCCGAGGGCGGGGGAGGCGGCGCGGAGGGCGAGCAGTAGGAGGACGAGGGCGAGGCCCGTCGCGAGGCCGCTGCGGAGGCCCGTGGGGGTCGCGGGGCGGGAGGGGCCTGCGGTGGCGGATCCGTGGTCGTGGTCGTGGTGCTGCGCGGCGTGGGCGTCGCGGGGGCGGGTGGCGGTCGCGATGGCGGAGGCGGGGGCCGCGGCCTCGGGTGCTGTCACGGCGGCGGGGGCAGCCGCGCTCTCGCGTGCCCGGCGGTCGCGGGTGCGCTCGCGGCGGGGGCGCGCGGGGCGGTCGAAGGGCGAGGCGCCGTCGTCGGGTTCGTAGGGCGAGCGCGGATCCGTCATCGCGGACCGGTGGCGCGGGGCCGGGGTCCGAGGAGGGCGCGCACGGGATCCACCCTAACCGCGGTGAGAAGCGTCCTCAGCAGGCGGGGCGGCGGGTCACGCGCGGTGCCGGCTCAGGGGAGGCGCGCGGGCGCCGACGGGCAGAGCGACTCCAGCATGCGGTGGTCCGAGGAGGGCGTCGGCTGCCACCAGTCGCCGCTGCGGGCCCGCGCGACGAAGGTGGCGCGATCCGGCACCTCGTCCTCGTAGGGCTCGCCCTCGGAGGCGTAGCAGGGGATGAGGAACGACACGAAGTAGTCGTGGAGGTAGGCGAGGGCGGGGTCGGTGAGGGGGCCAGCCGGAGCCCGCGGGAAGCGCACCGAGCAGCTGTAGTCCACGACCGGGTCGATCTCCGCGTCGCTGAGCCGCTGGTCCGGTCCGGTGCCGATCAGCGTCACGTCGACGCCCGCCTCCCGCAGGCACGCGGCGTGCTGGGCGAGCCAGTCCGCGTCGGGGATCACGCGCTCCGTGGCGACGTCGGGGCGGACCGCGCCCGGGGACGTCGACGCCGTGTTCCTCCAGAGGGCGTCGCCCTGCTCACGGAGCGCCTCGGCGGTCTGCGCCGCCGTCAGCTGCTCGGTGAACGGGTCCGGCGGCTCCGCCGTGAACGCGGGGACGGGTTGGCCGATGCGGGGATCCGGCGTGCTGGGCGGACCCGGGGTGGAGGTGGGCTCCTGGTTGCGCCAGCTGTCGTCGTCGCTGAGGAGGCCGGACGCGGACGCGGACCCGAGACCCGCGACGACGCAGATCGCGACCGCGGCGGCGGCCACCGGCCCGGGGCGGAGGAGCCGGCGGGCGTGCGCGAGGGGTGCGCGGTCCCGGGTCGTGCGGGTCAGCGGTGCGCGGCGGGGCGTCGGCGGGTCGGGCGTCGGCGGCCCTGGTGCCGGCTCCGCGGGTGTCGGCGGCCCGGGCGTCGGCTCCGTGCGCGCCTCGGACTCGTCCGCGAGCATCCGCCGCCCCTCGTCGACGAGCCGCGCCTCCTCCGCGAGGAGCGCCTCGGCGGCGCCGTCGTGGGATCCGTCGCGCCCGTACGCGGCTCGGCGGAGGCCCGCGAGCCGCTCTGCCGCTCCCGGGGCGTCGCGCAGCCGACGGTGCAGGGCGGCGTCCGGCGTCGGGTCGTCGGTCATCGCCACGCCGGCGGCTCGGACGGGCAGCGCTCCAGGAGGGCGTTGTCCATGCCATCCGGGTACGGGAACCAGGGGGTGCCCGACCGTGCGCGTGCCACGAAGTCCTCACGCGCGGGCACGGCGTCCATGTACGGCGACCCCTCCACGGCGTAGCAGGGGAGGACGAAGGAGACGATGTAGTCGTGCCGGTACGCGAGCTCGGCGTCGGTCAGCGGGTCGGGCAGCTGCATCGGGAACCGCGTCGCGCAGGCCCAGATCGCGACGGGATCGCCGTCCTGGTAGGCGAGGCCGCCGTCTCCCGTCGCCTCGGCCCGGATCCCCGCCGCCGTCAGGCATTCCACCTGCTGCACCGGGTAGTCCTCCTCCGACATGACCCGCTCGAGGGCGACGTCCGGCCGCACCGCGTCCGGCACCCCCTCGGTCCACATCCTCCAGTTGACGTCGGCCTCCTGGCGGTAGGCGGCGGCGAGCTCCTCCTCGGTCGCGGCGACGTGCGGTGGCGGCGGCGCGGTGAAGGCGGGGAGGGCAGAGGCGGCGGACGGGCGACGGCCGTCGGGCGTTCCCATCGCCTCGACGCGCGAGCCGCGCCCGTCGCCGGCGGAGGTGCCGGTGGCGGTGGCGGGATCCGTGGCGTCACGCAGGTCGGAGGCGACGGTGCCGCCGAGGGCGCCGATCACGAGGGCCGCGGCGACCGCGGCGACGACGGTGCGTCGGCGGAGGGGGCGGGTCCGCGGGTGGAGGGCGGCGTGCGCGTCGGCACCGCTGGACGCGTGCACTCCTCCATGCGGCACCGAGCCGGCGGGCGCCGGTCCGGTGCGGTGGTCGCCGATGGGCCCGTCGGCGGGCTCGTCGGCGGGCTCGACGCGGGCGAGGCGATCGCCGTCGAGCAGGGTCCGGCCCTCGGCGACGAGCCGCGCCTCCTCGGTCAGCAGGGCCACGAGCGGGGCGGGCAGCGCGGGATCCTCGATGCCGGTGACGCGGCGCAGCTCGTCGGGGACGGGGACGAGCCGCGCGTCGGTCGCCGCCCGGCCGTAGGCGTCGCGGCGGAGCGCCTCCAGCTGGCCTGCCGCGACCTCGTCGTCGCGCAGCCGCCGGGCGAGCGCATCGTCGTCGCGGGCAGGGGCGCGGTCGCCGGACGTGCGCGCGTCCGAGCGGACGGATGCCGGGCCATCGCCGGGTGCGCCCATGCGGCCTCCTCGTCGCCTCGCCGGATGCGCTCAGGCTACGGCCCGGCGTCCGCCGGCGACAGCGCCCGGACGGGGGCCGCCAGCACCGGGCGGTCCGCGCCCGGTGGGGCCAGGCTCGACGCATGACCACCGGATCGCCCGACCCCGACCGCCCCGCCCTCACCGACGCCCAGCTGACCGCCCGGGACCACGTCCCCGGCCTCGTGCACCACGTCGTGCTCTTCCGGCTCCGCGACGACGCGGCGCCCGGATCGCACGACGAGGTCGAGCGCCGCTTCCGCGCGCTCGCCGACTCGCCGCATCCCGACGGCTCGGGCACCTACATCCGCTCGCTGCACGCGGGCCCGCAGTCGAGCCCCGAGGGCGTCGGCCGCGGCTTCGAGCTCGGCTTCGTGCTCACCTTCTCCTCCGAGGGCGACCGCAACCTCTACCTGGGCGAGCCGCTGATCTCCGACCCCGCCCGCATCGACGCCCAGCACGCCGCGTTCAAGGAGTTCGTCGGGCCGCTGCTCGCGCCCGATCCGCACGGCGTCCTGGTCTTCGACTTCACGGAGGGGGCGCCCGCGGCCTGATCCGGCGCCCCCGATGCGGGCCGCGCCGTGCGAGCGCGTGGCGCGGGCGGCGGGGGCGGTGACCATGGGGGTCGTCCCTCCGCCGCCCGACGAGACGAGCACCGTGACCTCCTCCTCGCATCCGCCGCACGCCGACGCCCCGCTCCGCGACGACGGTCCGGACGAGGACGCGCAGGCCGGACGTCCGCAGCCGTGGATCCGCGCCGTCCTCGTCGCCCTCCTCGGCTGGGTCGTGCTGGGCGTCGGACTGGGGCTCGCGATCGGCGTCGCCGATGCCGTGACGCGGACGACGGGTGCGGGCCTCCTCGTCGAGGTCGTCGTGCAGGCGGTGCTGATGTCGGCGCTGGTGCTGCCCGCCGTGGTGCTCCTGCGGCGACGGCTCGACCGCCGCAGCCTCCGCACGCTCGGCCTGGCGCGGCGGGTCGCCCGGCCGCTCGCGCTGGGCGTCGGCGTGGGGGCGGCGACCGGCGCGATCACGTGGGTGCCGGCCGGCCTGCTGGGCTGGATCCGCGTCGACGCCCTCGACCTCGCCGCCTTCGCGGGCTTCCTGCTCCTGAACGGCGTGGTGCTCGCCCTGTACGAGGCGGTCCCGGAGGAGCTCGCCCTCCGCGGGTACGTGTGGACCAACCTGCGCGACGGCCTCGGGCTCGTGACGGCCACCCTCCTCACGACCGCGCTGTTCCCGTTCCTCGGCGTCGTGATCGCGCCGGTCCGCACGCTCCTCGCGATCGTCACCGGCGGCGATCCGGGACCGCTCCGGGTGTTCCCGCAGGGCCAGGACCCGGCGGTGTACGTCGTCCAGCTGGTGCTGTTCGGCCTGGCGCTCGTGGCCGCGAGGCGGATCCCCGTGGAGGGCGCGCTGCTCGTGGCCGTCGCGTTCCACTGGACGCAGCTGACCGTGACGCGGATCGTCCTCGGCGGCACGGGATGGGCGCCGTCGGGCTGGGACGTCGCGTTCGCCGAGCCCGACGCGATCGCGCTGGTGCTCGTGCACATCGTGCTGGCGGGACTCGCCTTCGTCGTGATCCGCAGGGTCGCGGAGCGCCGCCTCCGCTCGGACGGAGCCCGCGCCCAGAATCCCGACCTACGGTAGGTATGTCCATGCGATCGCATGGACGGTGGCTCCGCCCACGTGGTGCGGGCCGCCGCCCCACCCGTCAGGAGACCCCATGACCACCACACGCTTCACCGACCAGGTCGTCCTCATCACCGGCGGAGGATCCGGCCTCGGCCGTGCCGCCGCCGTCCGCCTCGCCGCCGAGGGCGCGCAGCTCGCCCTCGTCGACATCTCCGAGGAGGGCGTCACCGCGACTGTCGAGGCCGTCCGCGCGGGCTCGCCCGACGCGGAGGTCCTCACCGTCGTCGCCGACGTGTCCCAGGAGGCCGACGTCGACGCGTACGTCAGCCGGACGGTCGAGCGCTTCGGCCGCATCGACGGCTTCTTCAACAACGCCGGCATCGAGGGCCGCCAGAACCTCACCGAGGACTTCACGGCCGCCGAGTTCGACAGGGTCGTCGCGATCAACCTGCGCGGCGTGTTCCTCGGCCTCGAGAAGGTCCTCGCCGTCATGCGCCGGCAGGGTTCCGGCATGGTCGTGAACACCGCGAGCGTCGGCGGGATCCGCGGCGTCGGCAACCAGTCCGGCTACGCGGCCGCGAAGCACGGCGTCGTCGGCCTCACCCGCAACTCGGCCGTCGAGTACGGCGAGTTCGGCATCCGCGTCAACGCGATCGCGCCCGGGGCCATCTGGACCCCCATGGTCGAGGCGTCGATGAAGCAGCTCAGCGCCGAGGACCCGCGCGGCGCGGCCGAGCAGTTCATCCAGGGCAACCCGACGAAGCGCTACGGCGAGGCCGAGGAGATCGCCTCGGTCGTCGCGTTCCTGCTCTCGGCGGACGCGGCCTACGTGAACGCGGCCGTGCTGCCCATCGACGGCGGGCAGTCCGCGAAGTACTGACGGCGGCGACGGCGCCTGCCGGGACCGACGGGCGCGGTCAGCCGAACGGCGCGGTCGGGACCTGGCACGTCACGGGCTGCCCGGGGGCGGCCGTCGACGTGGCGATCTCGGTCACGCCGTCGACGAGGATCCGGCAGGTCAGCGCCTCGCCGTCCACCGGCGTCGCCTGCACGAAGGCCCAGTCCTCCGCGGTGACGACCGACTCGACCGACCAGACGCGGCTCGCCGAGTCGTCGCCCGGCGCGAGCGGGGCGTCGCCCACCTCCTGCACGATCGACGGGCGGCCGCGGTGGGACGCCTCGGCGTAGGACACGTCGGTCAGCCCGCCGTCGGCGGCGCCGGTGGTCGTCACCTCGTACGTGATGGCGTAGATGTCGGCGATGTCATCCGTGACGCTCGAGCAGCCCGCCAGTGCGAGGGCCGTGGCGCCGAGCGCGAGGGCGGCGCCGGAGCGCGCGGTGAGGCGGAGGGAGCGAGCGGAGGGCATGCCCCCAGTCTCGCCGGGCGGGGTCGCCGGCTCATCCGCCGGAGGTGCCGGGATCCCCGCCGGCCCCGTACCCGGGTACCGGTCGCGGTGGTCCGGTGGGCGGCCGGCCGGCCGGCCGTCCGGTCGGGGCGGTCGGAGGGGGCGTCGATCTCCGCACCCGAGCCGAGCCCGAGATCCCAGCCCGCCTCCGCGTCAGACCACCGCGCTCCGCAGCGGCGCCGTCGCGAACTCGCGCATGCCCTCCGCGAAGGTCATCTGCGGCTCCCAGCCGAGCTCCGTGCGGAGCCGCTCCGAGGACGCGGTGATGTGCCGCACGTCGCCGAGCCGGTACTCGCCCGTGGTGACGGGTGCGGATCCGCCGGCTTCCCGCGCCAGCGCCTCCGCCATCTCGCCGATGGTGTGCACGGTGCCGCTGCCGACGTTGAACGCGCGGAAGGATCCCGCCTCCCGCGTCGCGGTCCAGGCGAGCGCGGCGACGTTCGCGCCCGCGACGTCCCGGACGTGCACGAAGTCGCGGCGCTGCCGGCCGTCCTCGAAGACGCGCGGGGCCTCGCCGCGCGCGAGCGCCGAGCGGAAGAGCGACGCGACGCCCGCGTACGGGGTGTTCTGCGGCATGCCCGGCCCGTAGACGTTGTGGTACCGCAGGGCGACCGCGCGGCCGCCCGTGGCCCGGGTCCAGGAGCTCGCGAGGTTCTCCTGCGCGAGCTTCGTGGTGGCGTAGACGTTGCGCGGATCCAGCGGCACGTCCTCGCTGATGAGCGTGGGGACGAGCGGCTCGCCCGTGGCGGGATCCACGGGGTCGAAGATGCCCGCGTCGAGGTCGGCGATCCGGCGGGCGGGCGGGCGCACCGGGCCGTCGGCGCCCTCGTACGCGCCCTCGCCGTAGACGACCATGGAGCTGGCGAGCACGAGGCGGTCGATGCCCGCGCGGGTCATCGCCGCGAGGAGGACGGCCGTGCCGCCGTCGTTGGTGGCGACGTAGTCGGGCGCATCGAGGAAGTCGACGCCGAGGCCGACCTTCGCGGCCTGGTGGCAGACGACGTCGACGCCGTCGAGGGCGCGCGCGACCGCGTCCGGATCGGTGACGTCGCCGCGGACGAGCTCGACGCGCGGGTCGATCTCCGGGGTGCCGCCGTGCACGTCGGCGCGCAGGGAGTCGAGCACGCGCACGCGCCGACCCTCCTCGAGCGCCGCGGTGACGACCGTGCCGCCGATGAAGCCCGCGCCGCCCGTGACGAGGAGGATCCCGTCGCTCACGAGCGCGCGCCGGTCGTCGGACGCGCGAGCACGGACGCGACGGCGTCCGGGTCGATGAGCGGCAGCCCCCGGTAGCCCGCGGGGATGGCGCGGATGACCGCCTCGATCGCCCGCACGATGCGCGGCTGGGCCTCCGCGAGCCGCGCGAACACGATCTCGGCCGTGACCGCGTCGCCCTGCTCGCCGGGCAGCGGGGCGAGGCCCGCGTCGGCGTCGGTGACGAACGACAGGTTGACCGTGCCGATGTTCAGCTCGGACGCGAGGACCACCTCCGGGTACTGCGTCATGTTGACGATGTGCGCGCCCGCCTGGCGGAACCACAGCGACTCCGCGCGCGTCGAGAAGCGCGGCCCCTGGATCACGACGACCGTGCCCGAGGTGCGGAGGGGTCCGGCGGGATCCGCGCGGTCGCCGCCCTCGAGCTCGACCAGCGCGGCGGCGGCGTGCGCGTGCAGCTCCGGGTCGAAGGGGTCGGCGGCGGAGAGGTGCTGCACGACGCCCTGGTCGAAGAAGGTGTCGGGCCGGCCCCACGTGCGGTCGAGCAGCTGGTCCGTGAGCACGAGCGATCCCGGCGGGTAGTCCGGCGAGACGCCGCCGACCGCCGAGGACGACACGATGGCGGAGACGCCGAGCGACGCGAGCGCCCAGACGTTCGCCCGGTAGTCGATGAGGTGCGGCGCGACCGAGTGGTCGGAACCGTGCCGGGTGAGGAACGCGACCCGGCGCCCGGCCAGCTCGCCGACGGTGACCTCGCTCGAGGTCGGGCCGAACGGCGTCTCGACCGTGAGCGACGTGCTGGTGGCGGGGTCGAGCAGGGCGTAGAGGCCGGATCCGCCGATTACGCCGACCTCGGCGCGGGGAGCGGAGGCGTCGGGCGCCGGGGCGGGGGTGTCGGTCACGTCGTGCTCCTTCGGGTGGGTGCCCAGTCAACCAGGGCGCGGTGGACGCGGGCTCGACCGCGTCCGCCGTGCCCTGGTCGACGAGGACGGGGCCGGGTCAGTTGAGCGGCCGCGTCCCCTCGGGGAGCGCGCCGCCGGCGTACAGCTCCGTCGCCGCGTCCTGGAGGGCCGTGAGCGCCACGCGCTGGGTCCACGGGCCGTACGAGATGCGGGCGACGCCGAGCTCCTCGAAGCGGGCGGGGGAGAGGGATCCGGGGATGCCGATGACGGTGAGGCGCTGCGGACCGAGGGCGTCGACCAGGGTGCGGACCTCGTCCTCCGTGAGCGGGCCGGGCACGAAGATCGACGTCGCCCCCGCGGACAGGTAGGCGCGGCCCCGCTCGACGGCGTCCGCGAGGATGTCGGACCGGTCGCGGTCGCCGCCGAGCACGTAGGCGTCGGTGCGGGCGTTGAGCGCGAACGGCACGCCCTCGGCCTGCGCGGCGGCGACGGCGGCCTCGACCGCGCGGATCGAGTCGGCGAGGGGGCGCATGCCGTCCTCCAGGTTGGCGCCGACGACGCCGACGCCGATGGCGCGGCGCACGGTCTCGCCCGCGTCGCCGTAGCCCGACTCGAGGTCGGCCGAGACGGGCTGCTCGACGGCCGCGACGATGCGGCCGATCATCTCGAGGTGGAGGTCGAGCGGGATGTTCTCGCCGTCCGCGTAGCCGAAGGCGGCGGCGATGGAGTGGCTTGCGGTGGCGAGCGCCTTCGTCTCGGGGAGGGCGGCGACGGTGGCGGCCGAGATGGCGTCCCACACGTTCACCACCCGGAGGAGCTCGGGTGCGGTGTGGAGGTCGACGAGGTTCTGCCCGCGGGCGGCGATGGTCATGCCCCGACCCTAGGGCGGGCGCGCCGTGCGCGGCAGGGCCCGGTTCGGGAGCCGGACACGGATCCGGCGACGGCCCCTGGGGAGGAGCGGCCGGACTAGCCGGCGCGGCCCGCGCCGGCCCGCACGGCGGAGACGACGAGGCCCGCGCCCGCCGTCAGGAGGGCGAGCCCCGCCACGAGGAGGAGCAGCCCGAGGTCGGATCCGCCCGTGTAGACGACCACCCCGGCGACGCCGAGCGCGATCGCCGCCGCGATCAGGACGCCCCCGGTTACGGCGGCCACGCGGCGGCGGAGGGCGGATCGGCGCTCGTGCAGGTCCATGCGCCCAGGGTCCCCCGCGCTGCACCCCGGCGGCAAGGCCCCGGACGACGCGGCCGCGTCCGCGATGACGGGGGTGGTGATCCCCGACCGCCCCGCGGGCCGCCGACGACGCGAAGTGGACGAGCGCCGACTCGACCGGCTGGCACCCGACGGAGGGCGTGCGGGCCCGGGCAGAGGAGAGGGGAACACCACGTCGGGGACCGGACTGGTCCATCGCAGGCGGTCATGGTGGGGCGCGGTCGAGCGCCAGCCGCCCGCGACGTCCGGTGGGCGGTCGGCTGCCGGGCAGCTCGGAACGCGTCAGTCCTGGATGACAGATCCGCGTCACTAGGCTTCACCGGATGTCCTCTGACCCGTTCGGCGAAGTCCCCGCCCTGCCCGTCGCTGTCGCGGTCGGCGCCGTCGTGTTCCTCATCCAACTCGTCCTCCTGCTTCGACGAGGGCACTTCACATGGCCGCGCGCTGCCGTCGCCGCCGCGATCGCCGTGTACGCCGCGGGGATACTCGCGAACACGGTCTTCCCGATCTTCCTCGACGCGGCGCCGAACGAGGAGCCGTGGTCGCCGGCGCTGGCGCTGATCCCGTTCCACGACTACGAACTCACCGACGCGCTCACCAACCTGGTGGTGTTCGTACCGCTGGGCATCCTGATCCCGCTCCTCATGCGACGTCCGTCGTGGTGGAAGGCACTGCTCACCGCCGCGGCCGTCAGTCTGACGATCGAGCTCCTGCAGCTCGCCGCGCAGAAGCTGTTCTCCGGCGGCCACGTCGCGGACGTCAACGACTTCATCTGGAACACCGTCGGTGGTGTCATCGGCTACGCGATCTTCGTCGTGCTGACGCGCGTACCGGTCCTGTCAGCACTCCTGGACCGGTTCCGCTGGCACTCGACCGGTCGGGCGGCGCGCACCCCCTGACCTGCGTGGCAGCGTCCGCTTGCGGATGCCCTTTCGCGATGCGGCCGCCCGCACTCGTGGGTGATGGGCGATCCCATGCCGCCGCCGCATGGGGGATCGCACGCGATGCCTACGCTGGGGCCGTGACCCGCACCGATCGCCTGTACGCCCTCGTGGAGGAGCTGCGTCGTGTGGCGCCGCGTCCTCGGAGCGCGCGTCAGCTGGCGGAGCGGTTCGAGGTGAGCTCGCGGACGATCGAGCGGGATCTGTCGGCCCTGCAGCAGGCGGGCGTCCCGATCTGGGCGGAGCCCGGGCGGACCGGCGGGTACTGCATCGACGCAGCTCACACGTTGGCCCCGTTGGGGTTCACGGTGGAAGAGGGGCTCGCGGTGACGATCGGACTCGCGATGCTGCGGGAGGGTCCGTTCGCGCCGGCCGCGACCTCGGCCCTGCAGAAGGTGCTCGCCGTCACCGAGGGGCGCAGGGCGGACGAGGCGACCGGTCTCGCGACGCGGGTGCACCTGCTGGAGGACGGGCACGCCGCCACGTTCCCGTCCGGCTTCGCGGATGCGCTCCGGAGGCGCGAGGTGCTGCGGATGCGCTACCGCGACCGGGATGACGTGGAGACGCTGCGCGAGATCGAGCCGCTCGGCTACGTGCACCGCGACCGGAGCTGGTACCTCCTCGGCTGGTGCCGGACGCGTGACGGGATGCGGGCGTTCCGCGCTGACCGCATCGTCACGGCGGACCCGACGGGGGAGCGTCCCCCGCGACGCGAGCTCCGCGCGGAGGACCTCGAGATCCCGCATGGCGACCTCCGCCCCGTCCACGAGATCGGATGAGCCCGCAAACACCGACACGACGGTGTCGTCGACGTCCGTGAGCATGGTCCCGCCGGGTCGAGCGATCCGGCGGAGAGGATCAGCATGGACTTCGCATCGATCAGGATCATCACGGACGACGTCGACCGGCTCGCGCGCTTCTACGAAGCGGTGCTGGGCGTCGTCGCCGCACGACCAGCGCCCGTGTTCGCGGAGCTGAGGACCGGAGGTGGTGCCGTCGCGATCGGCAGTCGGGCCACCGTCGCCATGCTGGGGGAGGCGACGCCGCAGCCGGCGAGCAACCGCTCGGTCATCCTCGAGTTCCTCGTCGACGACGTGGACGAGGAGTTCGCCCGGCTTCGCGGGCTCCTGGAGGACGTCGTGCAGGAGCCGACGACGATGCCGTGGGGCAACCGGTCGGTGCTGTTCCGCGATCCCGACGGGAACCTCGTCAACCTGTTCGCGCGACCGAGCTGAGCTTCGCGGGGAGGGGGGCGCTGCGCAGCTGGTCCTCGAGAGCGGCAGGCTGGGGGAGCCCGGCGAAGGGTGCCACGCGGTGTTCGAACTCCGCAAGGCGTGCGCCGTGAGGTGGACCTGGGCGCTCGACCCCGTCGCAGGGGGGGGGGGGCCACCGGACCGCCTAGTCGCCCGGGTGCAGGCTCCCGTCCGCCGGCCCGGCCTTCCACGCCGTGAACAGGACGGCGAGGCCGGCCCGCGAGGGAGCGCAGCACAGCGGGCCGGCGGTCACGGCGGCATCGGGATCCAGGGGTGCCACCCGCACCAGGCGCCACGGCTCGTCGTCCACCCGCGCGCGGACCGTCAGCGCGTCGCCGGAGCGGCTGGCGCGGATCGTCACGATCCGGCCGTGCCAGCCGGGCACAGGTGCCAGCGACCAGTCGGACATGCCGCGGGTGACGACGGCCCCGAGGCCGTCCTCGCCGTCGCTGCGCTCGACGCCCGCCTTGGTCCACGTCGTGTCGTCGACCTTCACGAAGATGCCGGCCTGGTCGAACTGCGCGGAGAAGTCGAGCAGGAACGACACCTCCATCGCCGTCCCCTGGTCGAACGGCGCGAGGAGGGCGTGCTCCGTGTCGTGCACGAAGCCGTAGGAGGTGACCCGCCAGGCGTCGCTCCCCTCGACCGCGGTGACGCGCATGCCGTCGGCGTCGACCTCCACGTGGGCGGGCGCGGTGGTCCAGGTGCCGGAGGTCCAGTCGATGTCGGTCATGGGGCCGAGTGTACGCTTGTACAAATGACGACTGCCTACTTCGACGGCGACGACCGCAGCAACCGCGAGCGGATGCTCGCCGGCGACCCGTACATCGCCGACGACCCCGAGAGCGCCCGCATGGCGCAGCGCGCCGTCCGGCTGGCGGACGCGTACCGCCGTGCCGCTGTCGAGGATGAGACCGCGGCGCGCCCCCTGCTCGAGGAGCTGCTCGGGTCGCTCGGTCCGGACGCCTTCGTCAAGCCGCCGCTGTACGTCGACTACGGGGAGAACATCCGCATCGGCGCTCGGACATTCGTCAACGTCAACCTGACGGCTCTGGACGTCGCCGCGATCACGATCGGCGAGGACTGCCAGATCGGGCCGAACGTCCAGCTCCTCACGCCCACGCACCCGATCGATCCGCAGCCCCGACGTGACAAGCTCGAAGCGGCCCGCCCGATCACCATCGGCGACAACGTCTGGCTCGGCGGTGGCGTGATCGTCTGCCCGGGCATCCGCATCGGCGACGACAGCGTCATCGGCGCCGGATCGGTCGTGACCCGCGACATCCCCGCGGGGGTGGTCGCCGTCGGGAACCCCGCCCGGGTGATCCGCGAGATCGCGCCCCGCGGATGACGGCCCCGGTCCCTGCGCGGTCACCCCGGCGATCGGATCCGCACCGTCGGGATCGGATCGTCGAGGCCTGCCTCGACGTCATCGCCGACGTCGGCGTCGACGGGACGACGCATCGCCGGGTGGCCGCCGCGGCCGACGTCCCGCTCGGCTCGATGACCTACCACTTCGCCGGCATGGACGACCTGCTCCACGAGGCCTTCACGCTCTTCGCCGACCGCGTCGCGGAGCAGATGCGACGCCGCATGAGCAGCGCCGGCACGACCGAGGAGGCTGCCGCTGCCGTGGTCGACGTCATCGTGCGCGACCTCCTGGGGACGCAGCGCGACCTCGTCCTCACCCACGAGCTCTACACGCTCGCCGCCCGCCGACCCGAGTACCGGACCATCACGCGGACGTGGATGGCCCGCAGCCGCGCTGCCCTCGAGGAGCACGTCGACCCGACCACCGCGCGCATGCTCGACGCGCTCATCGAGGGCCTCTCCATCCACCGCGCACTCGACCCCGAGCCGCCGGACGAGGCCTTCGTCCACGAAGCCGTGCAGCGCATCCTGCGCATCCCTCCCGCGCCGACGGCACGGGATCGGCTGTCTCGGTAGCCGACCCCCGGCCGGACGCGCACGAGCTCGCGCCATCGCCGGCGCGCACCTGCGGCCGGGTGCGGAACCGGGTCGGCCGGGTTCTCCCTCGCGGGGACGAGTCCCGCGGTCGCCGGTCGCCCGCCGTCCTTCACTAGCCTTCGGGCATGCCCTCGCCGCACGACCACCTGGCCCTGACGACCGCTCGCCTGACCATCGAGCCGCTCGCGGGTCGCGACGTCGACGCCTTCACCGAGTACCGGCGGGATCCGGACGTGGCCCGGTACCAGTCGTGGGGGACCGACTACTCCCGAGCAGATGCCGAGCGCCTGGTCGCCGCCCAGCCCGACGGAGGCCTTCCGCTGCCCGGCGGCTGGGTGCAGCTCGCCGTCCGCGAGACCGCGTCGGGCGGGCTCCTCGGGGACCTCGCGCTGCACGTCCTCGACGAGCAGCCCGACACCTTCGAGGTCGGCGTCACCCTGGCGCGCTCGTCGCAGGGCCGGGGCATCGCCTCCGAAGCGCTCGGAGCGCTGCTCGACCGGGTCTTCGAGCACGAGCGCGCCCACCGGGTCGTCGCCTCGTGCGACTCACGCAACGAGTCGGTGGCACGGCTGCTGAGGCGACAGGGGTTCCGGCAGGAGTCGCGGCAGGTCGAGGCCGACTGGTTCAAGGGCGAGTGGACCACGCTCGACGGGTACGCCCTGCTCGCGCACGATCGGTCCGGCCAGGCGCGCTGAGCGGCGTCGGGGAGCGTCCGCCGAGCGATCCCCGCAAGGGCGGATGGCGGGGCGCGGTCCCGGTCGCTGGGCGCCCGCGCGCCTAGGAAGGCGGCGGGAGCGGGCGGACGAGGATGAGGGTCGGGCCCGACCAGTCGAGCCCCGTGTGCTCCTCGAGCGGCAGGAATCCGAGTCGGCGATAGAAGCGGCGCGTGTGCGCGTACGGCTCGTTCGCGAACGACGGGCCGACCGTGTGCACCGAGAGGAGCGCGCATCCGCTCGTCGTGAGATCGCTGACCGCGCGATCGATGAGGAGTCGGCCGACGCCGTACCCTCGCGAGTCCGGAGCGACCGCGATGAGGTGCAGCTCGGCCGTCTCGGGGAAGTGCCGACGGATGAGGGCGACGCCGACCACGCGCGGGCCGTCGGTCGCGAGGTAGCTGTCGTAGCTGTCGCTCTCCGAGGCCGCCACGTAGCCCTCGATCGCGTCCGGGTCGCCGAACCAGTCCGGCAGCGATCCCAGGATGCGCCGGACGTCGGTGCCGCTTCGCCCGGACGTGACGTCGATGGCCATGCGTCCATCGTGGCAGGAGGCCTGCGCCGGGACTCGCCATCGCGTCCCGGAAGGAGCGGCCTGTCGAGACGGCGCTATTCCACCGTGAGCAGGAGCATGTCTCCGTCCTGGGTGGCCGTGACGACGGCGCCAGGTGTCCAGCTGTCGGGTCGTTCGACCCGTGAGGTGGTGGGACCGAGGTCGGCGGAGCAGGCGGTGCCGGCTCCGGTGTCCTCCGCCACGACGAGGGTCTGCGATGCGTCCCCGCGGAACGCGATGGGGATGCGAGGGCAGCTCGAGCTGCCGATGGAGGTGATGAGGAGATCGCGCGGTTCCTGCGGCCACGTGATGGTGATGCCGCCGACCTCGACCTGGGCGACGACGTCGGCCGGCGCGGGCGTGCTGCTCGTCGAGTAGCGGTTCAGGGTGCTGGCATCGCCCGGTGTCGTGCAGGCGGAGAGCGCTGCGAGGCTCAGGACCGCGCCCACGGCGAGACCTGCCCGTCGGAGCGTCCGTGCTGATGCGATCACGTCGTGCTCCTCATGCTGCTCCGGGAGTGAAGAGGTACCACGGGATCTGACCGAACCAGAGCGTCGGGAGCGACATGACGACGCACACGACGTCGGCGATCAGGATCCCGACGGTGCCGGCCGTCCTGCCTTCTCGCGTCGCCAGGGCGACGATCGCGAACACCAGGCTGAGGAGCGCCAGGAGCTCGATGGGCACCCACGCGACGAGGAACAGCGGGTAGAGGATCAGCAGCCCGGCGCCGTCGATGTGGAACGGGATCCACATCACGCACCAGAGCACCGCGTACGTCGCCAGAGCGACGGCGCCTGTGAGGATCGCGACCTTCGTCCACCGGTCGTCGCGCAGCGATGCCTCATCCACCATGCAGTTCCGTCTCCTCCGCGGGTGGTCTCAGGGTAGGGGAGGGCCGGCGGCGGGGCGGGTCCGGCCGCGTCGGGGATGATGGGGTGATGAGCCCCGACCGCCCCGCGGACCGCCGACGACGCACGGTCGACGAGCACCGGGCGGCCGTGTCCGCGCTCCTCGCCCCGCTCGCCGACCGGGGGACGGAGGAGCTGCTCGTCTCCGCGGACGCGCTCGCCGCGGATCCGCACCGGTACGCCGAGCGCGTCCTCGCGCGCGACGTCACGAGCCCCCTCGACCTGCCGCCCTTCCGCAACTCGCAGATGGACGGCTACGCCGTGCGCGCGGCCGACCTCGCCGGCGCCTCCGAGGCGCGGCCGGTCGCCCTGCGGATCGCGCCCCGCATCCCCGCGGGCGTGGCGCCGGATCCGCTCGCCCCCGGCACCGCCGCACCGTGCATGACGGGAGCGCCCGTCCCGCCCGGCGCCGACGCCATCGTGCCCATCGAGGCCGCGACGCCCGACCGCTTCGTCGACGAGGACCGGGTCGACGCGACCGTCGCCTTCGCCGCGCCCGTGGATCCCGGCGCCTTCGTCCGTGCGCAGGGCAGCGACCTCGCCGCGGGCAGCGTGCTCGTCGCCGCCGGCACGCGCCTCCTGCCCGCGCACGGGGGCGTGCTCGCGTCGGCCGGCATCGCGCGCGTCGAGGTGCGCCGCCGACCGGTGGTCCTCATCCTCTCCACCGGCCTCGAGCTCCGCGGGCCGGGCGAGGAGCTCGCGCCCGGGCAGATCCACGACGCCAACTCGATCGCGCTCGCCGCGTCCCTCACGGGCGTGGGCATCGAGGTCCGCACGCTGCGGGTCGCCTCCGACGACGCCGCCCGGCTGCGCGACGCCCTCCGCGACGCGGCACCGGGCGTCGACCTCCTGATCACCACCGGCGGCGTCAGCGCCGGCGCGTACGAGGTCGTGCGCGACGTCCTCGAGGGGGGCGGCGTCGAGTTCGCCTCCGTCGCCGTGCAGCCCGGCGGGCCGCAGGGCCTCGGCACGGCGGAGCTCGGCGGCGCGCGGATTCCCGTCGTCGCCTTCCCCGGCAACCCCGTGAGCGCGCTGGTCTCCTTCGAGCTCTTCCTCCGCCCCGTGCTGCGCGCCCTCGCGGGGCACCCGCACCCGGACCGCCCGTCCCGGCAGCTGCCGCTCGCCGCGCCGCTCGACTCGCCCGCCGGCAAGCACCAGGTGCGTCGCGGCCGAGTCGACGCCGACGGCCGCGTGCTCGCGGTCGGCGGCCCCGGATCCCACCTCCTGCACGCGTACGCGACCGCCACCCACCTCGTCCACATCCCCGCGGGCGTCGACCGGCTCGAGGCCGGCGACCCCGTCACCGTCTGGAGCATCGATGACTGATCCCACCCCGACCGCGGACGCCGCGCCGTCCCTCACCCACCTGCGGCAGGACGGATCCGCGCACATGGTCGACGTCACCGACAAGGCCGTCACCAAGCGCCGCGCCGTCGCGCAGGCCGTGCTCGTGACCCGGCCCGAGGTCGTCGCGGCCGTGATCACGGGCGACCTCCCCAAGGGCGAGGCGGTCGGCACGGCGCGCATCGCGGGGATCATGGCGGCGAAGCGGACCTCCAGCCTCATCCCGCTCTGCCACCCGCTGCCCATCGGGCGCATCGAGATCGACATCACCGGGGCCGACGACCGACTCACCGTGGTCGCGTCGGTGAGCACCACGGGCGTCACGGGCGTCGAGATGGAGGCGCTCACCGCCGCGTCGGTCGCGGCGCTCACGCTCTACGACATGGTGAAGGCCGTCGACGCGCGGGCCGTCATCACCGACGTGCTCGTGCGGGAGAAGCAGGGCGGCAAGTCCGGCGACTGGGAGCGGGCATGACCGCCGGGGACCCGCGGGGCCGCGCGGTCGTGATCGTCGCCTCCACGCGCGCCGCGGCGGGGCTGTACGAGGACCGCACGGGTCCCGTCATCGCCGCCTGGCTCGCCGAGCGCGGCTTCGAGGTCGACGGCCCGCACGTGCGCGCCGACGGACCCGGGGTGGCGGCGGCGCTCGCCGAGGCCGTCGCGGGCGACGCGCGCGTGATACTCACCACCGGCGGCACGGGCATCACGCCCACCGACCGCACGCCCGAGGCGACGCGGCCGCTGCTCGACCTCGAGATCCCCGGGATCATGGAGGAGGCCCGCCGCATCGGCACCGCCCACACGCCCACGGCCGTCCTCACGCGCGGGCACGCGGGGGTCGCGGGCGGGGCGTTCGTCATGAACCTGCCGGGCTCGCCCGGGGGCGTGCGCGACGGGCTCGGCCTCCTCGACGGGATCCTCGACCACGTGCTCGCGCAGATCCGCGGCTCCGTGCATCCCGCGATGGATGCGGCGGCCGACACGGCACGCGACGCCGAGGCCCGCTCGTGACCGCCGACCGCGTCCTGTTCGCCCGCATCGCCGGCGGCGCGATCCGCGTCGAGGACTGCGCCGACGCCGTGCGCGCCGACGACGCGGGCGCCGTCGTGACCTTCGAGGGCGTCGTGCGCGACCACGACGACGGGAAGGGCGTCCTCTGGCTCGACTACTCCGCGCATCCGGCCGCCCGCCAGGCGATCCAGCAGGTCGCGCTCGACGTGTCGGCCCGGTACCCGGACGTGCGGATCGCGGCCGAGCACCGCATCGGCCGGCTCGGCATCGGCGACGTCGCGCTCACGTGCGCCGTCTCGTCCGCGCACCGCGCCGATGCGTTCGCGGCGTGCGGCCTGCTGGTCGACGAGATCAAGCAGCGCGTGCCGATCTGGAAGCAGCAGGCCTTCGACGACGGCACGAGCGAGTGGGTGGCCTCGCTCGGCTAGCTCGCCGTGCCGAGCGCGTGAGGTTCGTCGCCCTGTGGACCGTGTCGACGGGCTCGGAGCACGAGTCCTGAGTTCGGCCTCGAGGGCTCAGCCGATCCTGGAATTCCGACCGAAGCCCACGTCACGCGCGGCATCTCCGAATGCCGAGCCCTGCCGTGCTCACTCGGCACATCGGGCGTAGGTCGAGCAGCATCGGTACGCAAGCCGCCTCACTTCCTTATGAGAGGAAAGGCGAATGAAGAGCAGATCGAAGGCTCCACTCCATTTTCCGTGGCGGCATTCGTCGCTGTCGGACTGACGTGCATCTCCTCCGTCGGAGCGGATGCGGCTGAGATGGATCCGTCTCCGCAGTCGTCCGCGATCTCGGAGCAGGCGACCAGTCGCTGGCACGCCGAATTGGACGCGTCGGACGTCCCTCGAGAGATCTCGCTGGTCCGTGGGCGGTCCGTCACGACCTACCACGTGGGCAACGGGATGGAAGTCGCATTTCCTGGAAGGGCGGCAGCCGCTCCTCCCCAGGGGGAGTTCGAGTCGAAGATGTCCGGCGGCCTCGACGACGGTACTGCGCATCCGTACATCCTCTTCAATTCGTTCGATCAAGATGCCATCATCAACGGCAGCGGCTTCCTCATCGGAGTCGCCGCGTGCGGCGCATTCCCCGAGACTTGCGTCATCACTACCGGTATGCTCGCGGCCGCGCAGCAGTACCTCAGCTACAACGGGAAGTGCTCTGAGGATCGTCAACTGCTCCTCCCCTTCTTCGGTCATGAAGCGGCGTGGTCTGGCGTAGACGATTCATGGATCCGGTGCGTCTGACGCTCACACCATGTGGGAGGTGGGTGCTGCGAGAGCCGCGGTGCCCACCTCCGGAAGAGAGGCCACATTGAGGTGCAAGATCGCGGGGATCGTCGTCCTCGGGCTCGGGGTCGTCCTGCTCATCCAAGCTCTCACCTTCGAGCGAACCGGAGTGATTCGCGTCGCGGGGTCGATCGCCTTCGGGGTCATCATCGTGATCTCCGGCCTCGCGATCAACGCAGTCGTACGCCAAGATCGTCAGAAGAGCTCTGAGTGAGGGGGCGTTCATCGACGAGATCGACGGTTCGGGTTCCGCGCCGTCACGTCGAGGTCAGGGGCCGCCCGTCGATGCGAGCGTCGTCAGCCGCATCTCGGCGGCACAGCCCTCTCGGAGAGTACGTCGGGTACCGCATCGGCCGGCTCGGCATCGGCGACGTCGCGCTCACCTGCGCCGTCTCCTCCGCGCACCGCGCCGATGCATTCGCGGCGTGCGGCCTGCTGGTCGACGAGATCAAGCAGCGCGTCCCCATCTGGAAGCAGCAGGCCTTCGACGACGGCACGAGCGAGTGGGTGGCCTCGCTCGGCTGACCCGGCGATCCCGCGCGGGCGCCCGGCGTCGGCTTGCTACCCTCTCAGCATGCCCGCCAGCCTGAGCACGACCCTCATCGTCATGCCCGCGTTCAACGAGGAGGAGGCGGTCGGCGCGGTGGTCCGGGAGGTGCTCGACACGCTCCCCGGCATCGCGTGCCTGGTGGTCAGCGACGGCTCCAAGGACCGCACGGTCGAGGTCGCGCAGGCCGCCGGCGCCCGCGTCCTCGAGCTCCCGTTCAACCTCGGTGTGGGCGGCGCGATGCGGGCGGGCTTCCGCTACGCGCAGCGGCACGGCTTCGAGAACGTCATCCAGATCGACTCCGACGGGCAGCACAACCCCGAGAGCGTCCCGCAGCTGCTCGAGGCCCTCCAGCGCAAGGACGTCGTGATCGGCGCGCGCTTCGCCGGCGAGGGCGACTACGAGGTCTCCGGTCCGCGGAAGTGGGCGATGAGGTTCCTGAGCTTCACCCTCAGCCGCATCGCGCGCACGGCCCTCACCGACACGACCTCCGGCTACCGCGGATCCGGCCCCCGCGCCGTCGCGCTCTTCGCCGAGAACTACCCGGCCGAGTACCTCGGCGACACGGTCGAGTCCCTCGTCATCGCGGCCCGTCACGGCCTCACGATCGAGCAGGTGCCCGTGTCGATGCGCCCCCGCGCCGGCGGCGTCGCCTCGCACAACCCCGCGAAGGCCGCCATCTACCTGGCGCGCGCCGGCATGGCGCTCGTGATCGCCCTCATCCGTCCCATCAGCCGACCCGTCAAGGCGGTCACCGCGTGAACCCCACCAGCTACGTCTTCACCCTCGTCGCGGCGCTCCTCGCCGTGGGCGTCGTGATCGAGCGCCTCCGCCGCCGCCGCCTCCGGGAGCGCCACGCCGTCTGGTGGCTGGTCGCCGGTCTGGTGGCGCTCGTCATCAGCGTGTTCCCGCCGCTGCTCTCGGGCCTCGCCGGCTTCCTCGGCGTGCAGGAGCCGCTGAACCTCGCGTTCTTCGCGAGCATCGTCGTGATCTTCCTGGTGTGCGTGCAGTTCAGCGCCGAGCTCACCGATCTCGAGGACAAGGTGCGCCGCCTCGCCGAGGAGAGCGCGATGACCGACCTGCGGCTGCACGACCTGGAGCGGGCAGCCGAGGCGGCACGCCCCGACACCGCGCGCCCCGGCACGGCACGCCCGAGCGCGGCCGGCCCGGGCGCGGGACGACCCGGCTCCGCGACCGATGCGGGCGAGGTCCGGGATCAGCCGGCGCTCGGCTCCGAGGGCCGCCCGTCGATGCCGGCGTCGCCGTCGGCCGCGCCGTCCGTCGAGCGATCCGCGAACACCCAGAAGCGGTAGGCCGCGTAGTTCCAGAGCGTGGTCAGCGCCGTCGAGACGAACTTGCCGACCACGTAGCCGAGGCCGATGCGATCGAAGAGGCTCACGATCAGGACGGTCGCGAGCGAGTTCACGGCCACGAGCACGCCGTACTTCCAGAGGCTGTGCCAGTCGGAGCGCTGGTGGCGGAACGTGAGGAAGCGCTGCGTCACGTAGCTGACGACGAGGCCCGCCCAGAACGACACGGCGCTCGCGGCGGCCAGCGGCCAGCCGAGCAGGTCGCGCCCGACGATGAGCAGGCCGAGGTCGACGACGAACGCCAGGCCGCCGACGGCGAGGTAGACGAAGGGGCCGTAGAGGCGGCCGGAGCGGAAGCGCGCGAGGCGGCCGGGGATCCCGGTGCTCATGCGCCGCGCGATCCGTCGACGGAGGGGGCGGCGACGGCGGCGACCGTCCCGTGCGGTCCGGGGGATCCCGTCTCCGCGCCGTCCCGGGACCACCCGTCGGGGCCGTCGGCGGCCGATGCACCCGCGGGGGCGTCGCGCCGGGCGGCGAGGACGGCGAGCAGCAGCGCGGCGCCCGCGACGACGGACCCGACGGCCATCGCGAGGATCCAGGGCTCGACGCCCACGACGGGCGGCGACCACCGCGGTCGCAGCACCAGGTCGGACCACGAGGCGCTGAGGCCCACGGAGTTGCGGCGGAGGAACGTCATGAGGCCGACGAACGCGGCCGCGGCGTGCACGACCACGACGAGCACGAGGATCCGCCGGCGGACGAGGGCGGGCACGCGGTCGAACGCGGGCGCCGTGACGACGGCCGCCACCATGATCAGCAGCAGGTAGGCGGGCAGGTTGTAGCGGCCCTGCCAGACGAAGCCGGACACCGTCACCGACGACGCCTGCACGACCGCGGGCAGGAGCAGGAAGCCGACGAGGGCGACGCCGACGGCGAGCCGCCCGCCCTTCGCGGCCGGGATGAGGAGGGCCGCGGCGACGAGCACGCCCCAGCCGACGAAGTAGGGGAAGACGACGTAGGACGGGATCGCCGTGTCGAGCCAGCCGAAGTTGCCGACCATGTCGCGCGCGTAGTCGAAGGTGCGCTCGAGCATGATCACGAGGCCCTCGCCGAAGCTCGTGCCCGCACGCTCGTACACGCCGACGGCGGCGAGCGAACCGGTGCGGAGGATCCACACGATCGCGAGGACCGTCGACACGGCCACGACGCCCACCGCCGTGAGCACCTGGGGCCGGCGGAGGTACGCCCAGAACCGGGACCAGCCGACCAGGCAGGCCCCGGCGACCACGACGACGCCGAGCCACATGGGCGACAGGCCGCGCGCGTGCACGAGGAGCCCGCCCGTCACGGCGAGGAACGCCGCGGTGCGCCAGCTCACGGGGCCGCCGCGCACGAGGCCCGTGACGTAGGCCGCCGCGAACGCCGCGGTGGCCGCGATCTCGAAGGCGTTGGGGTTCACGGATCCGAAGAGCGAGTGGGTCATGGGCGTGAGCGCGGCGAAGGTCGCGAGCACGGGGAGCACGGGGCGGGGGAGGCGCGCGAGGTAGGCGAGCGCGCCGGCGGCGAGCAGCGAGCAGAGGAGGGCGCTCACGAGGCGCATGCCGAAGACCGCCGTGGTGCCGCCGCCCCAGATGAGGGTCGGCCAGCCGACGAGCAGGTAGTAGACGGGGTCGTAGAGGCCGGCGCTCGTCTCGGTGGAGACGATGCGGTCGGCCGCGTCACCGGCCGGGAAGCCGGGCGCGCAGTCCGCCGTCCGGTCGCCGTCGTGCCGGGCGCACGCGGATGGGTCCGAGTACGCGACGCCCTCGGGCACCTGGACGATGCGCACCTGCGGGTTCTCCGTCACCTCGCCGAGGAACTGGCCGCGCACGACGGACGCCGCTTTGTTGAGGTGCGCGGGCTCGTCGGGGCTCGCGCCGAGCGGCGTGGTGACGGCCCACAGCGCGCTCAGCACGCCGATCCCGACGAGCGCCGCGAGGAAGACGAGGAACGACGCCCGGCCCGGCCGTCCGTCGGTGCGCGGGGCGCGGGCGTGCGGGGGCGTTCGGTTCATGGTCTCTCCGGGGGCGTGCAGCGCGTGCGGACGGGAGCGGCCGACGGGCACCCCGCTGGCGGTGGGCCGCGTGGCGGTCCCGCGGTCCGTGACGAGGATAGCCCGTCGCCCGCGCCCGCCCGGGAGGCGTCGACGGCCGCGCCCCGGGTCCCGGGAGCGCCGACGTCGGTCCTCCGCGCGGCGGCTCCGCGCCGCGGCTCCGCGCCGGCTCAGTCGCGGAATGCGCCGCCCAGGTGCTCCCGGATCAGGACCGTGAGCGCCGCACGCTGCGTGTCCTCCAGGTGCGCGGGGAGCACGTGCTCGTCGCCCGCGTGCAGCCGGTCGCCCTCGACCCGGAGCGCGGCGGGATCGAGGCCGGCGAGTCTCGTCGCGACGGGCGGCTCCATCAGGTCCTTCGAGCGGATCGCGGCATCCGTGACCACGAGCCCGTACGGACCGCCCAGGGTCTGGTCCGTCACCGTGAAGGCGACCCGCTCCTCCGCGGGCAGCGCCAGTGCCTTCACGAGCCGGGCCATGTGCTTGCGGTGCCGCGGGTCGTCGGGCAGCCGCACCACGTCCTGGAGCCCGAGCTCGGCGACGCGCCCGCCGAGGTCCCGGGCGCGCGGCACGGCGGCCGGCAGTCGACGGGAGGTGCGGGCGTCGTGCTCGAGCGTGAGGGCGACGGCCGTCTCCAGCGCGCCGAGGAGCGCGGGTCGCGTGTCCGCGGGGAGGAGGTGGTCGGCGTGCTGCCAGGCGAACCCGTCGGCGGCGGAGGCGGTGGTCGCCGCCGCGGAGGCGGCCGTACCTTCCGGGCCCCGGAGGAGCGGGATCCTCCGCACGCGCGCGCGGAGGATCCCGGAGGGCGCGTCCTTCACGTGCACGGCAAGGTCCGTCACGAGGAACCCGACCGCCTCGCGGGAGCGCGTGATGCGGTTCACCGCGTGGTAGCCGAGGAACGCGACCGGGCGCTCGTCGGCCCCGTCGAGGAGCTGCGCGGCGGCCCGCCGGAACACCTCGACCGCGTCCTCCATCGGGTGCGGCACGGCCGCGGGCACGAACACCAGCTGCGCGATCCGCGGGTCGCCGCTCGTCGCGTGGCCGACCGCGCCGACGAGCCGGCCCCATTCCGCCTCGGGGCCGATCTCGTCCTCGCCTGCGTCGCCGTCGTCGTCCGGATCCGTCATGGTGCCCCCTGCCGTCGGTCGTCGCGACGAGCCTGCCAGGCCCGCGCGGTCCGCGGAAGGGGCGGGACCCGGCCCGCCCGCGTCCCGCGGCGCCGGCCTCAGGCGCCGGTGGCGGCGTCCCGGGCGGCGATCCGCTCGGCCCGGCGCGTGCGGCGCCCCGTGAGCTGCAGCACGAGCGCGACCAGGGCGCTCAGCGCGACGAACGCGCCGTAGACGGTGAGCACGACCGGGAGGCCGTCCGCCTCCACGAAGATCCCCGCGACGATGCTCGGCACGCCGAAGGCGAGGTAGCTGGCCACGTACACGGAGGAGAGGAGGCTCGCGCGCTGGTCGACGGGCGCCTCCGCGAGCACGAGCCGGAGGCCCGCCTGGAAGCCGGCGCCGAAGCCGACGCCGCCGACGACCGCGGCGACCGCGAAGAGGGGGAGCGATGCGGTCCAGATGGCCGCGACGAGGCCGACCGGCCCGAGCACGAGGGCGACCACGCCGACGACGAGGCTGCGGCGGGCGTCGCGGGTGCGGATCACGATGCCCGTGATGGCGCCCGTGCCGGTGAACAGGGCGATGGCCGCGCCCGTGAGCGCCGCGCTGTGGAGGCCGAACGTCGTGCCGAGCACGGATCCGATGAAGGCCAGGAACATGCCGCCGAGCGCCCAGCTCGCGATCATGCCGCCGACGACCGCGGTGAAGACGGACCGCGCGGCGCGCGGCACGGCGACCGACGGGATCAGCGACCGGAGCGCCCCCGCCCGGCGCGGCTGCCGCTCGGGCACGACCGCGACGCCGACGCCCGCGGCCACCATGAGCGCCGCGAGCACCAGGAACACCGTCTCCTCGGGCGCGGGCCCGTAGGCGACGAGGAACCCGCTGCCGAGCGCGCCGACCGTGAGGGCCGCGGGCGGCACGACGCCGTTGAGGAACGCGGCGAGGCCGGTTCGCCGGGTCGGCTGGTGGTCGATCATGCCGGCGCCGAGCGCGCCCGTGGCGAGGCCGATCGCGAGCCCCTGGAGGATCCGCGCGACCACGAGGGCGAGCCCGTCGTGGGCGAACGCGAACACGAGCATCGCGACCGTGGAGACGGCGAGGGCCCCGAGGATCACGGGACGGCGGCCGATGTGGTCGGAGAGGCGGCCGGCGGTGAGCAGCGTCGCGAGCAGGCCGGCGACGTAGACCGCGAACACGACCGTGAGGACGACGGGCGGCAGCGCCCACTCCTCCTGGTACACGGGGTAGAGGGGCGAGGGCGCGGCGCCGCTCGCGACGAGCACGAGCAGCGTGAGCGCGTAGACCACGAGCCCGGCGGCGGACTCGCGGCGGGCAGGAGCGGCGGCGGGAGCGTGCGCGAGCGGCTCGGCGGGCGCTGCGGGCGCTGCGGGCGCCGCGGTCGCCGCGGTCGCGGGGAGGGATGCGGTGTCGGGGCCGGTGGTCATGTGCGCTCCTCGCGGTGGGCGGATCCCCGTCGGCGGGCGGCGGGCGGGCTGCTCCCCGTCGAGCGCGCGGCCCTCGCGGGTCACGAGGAGGGCCAACGGCGGGCGGCTCGCGGGAATTCCCCG
The DNA here is from genome assembly GCF_052654495.1 of Clavibacter rahimiani. Lineage (NCBI taxonomy): Bacteria > Bacillati > Actinomycetota > Actinomycetes > Micrococcales > Microbacteriaceae > Clavibacter > Clavibacter rahimiani. The sequence goes on along the minus strand of NZ_CP199790.1, from coordinate 2,530,359 downwards.
GGCACGGACCACCTAGGCTCGTGCGGTGGCCCATCTGCTGGGAGCCGAAGCGCTCCACCTCGAGTTCCCGACGCGCGTGATCTTCGACGACGTGACCATCGGGGTGAACGAGGGCGACCGCATCGGCATCGTCGGACGCAACGGCGACGGCAAGTCGACCCTCCTCTCCCTCCTCTCCGGCCGTCTCGAGCCGGACGGCGGCCGCGTCACGCGTCGCCGCGGCGTCACTATCGGCGTGCTCGACCAGAGCGACACCCTGCCCGACGGCCAGACCGTCGGCGAGGCGATCGTCGGCGGCATCGACGAGCACGAGTGGGCGGGCAACCCGCTCGTCCGCGACGTGATCGACGGCCTCGCCTCCGATGTGCCGTGGGACGCCGACGTCGCCCAGCTCTCGGGCGGCCAGCGCCGCCGGGTCGCGCTCGCGAAGCTCCTCATCGGCGACCACGACATCCTCTTCCTCGACGAGCCCACCAACCACCTCGACGTGGAGGGCATCGCCTGGCTCGCCGGGCACCTCCGCCGCCGCTGGTCGCCGAACTCGGGCGGCCTCATCGTCGTGACCCACGACCGGTGGTTCCTCGACGAGGTGGCGAACTACACGTGGGAGGTGCACGACCGGCTCATCGAGCCGTTCGAGGGCGGCTACGCGGCGTACATCCTGCAGCGCGTCGAGCGCGATCGCAGCGCGGCCGTCTCCGAGGCGAAGCGCCAGAACCTCATGAAGAAGGAGCTCGCCTGGCTCCGCCGCGGCGCGCCCGCGCGCACGGCCAAGCCCAAGTTCCGGATCGAGGCGGCCAACGCCCTCATCGCCGACGAGCCGCCCGCGCGCGACACCGTGTCGCTCGCGTCCATGGCGATGCAGCGGCTCGGCAAGGACGTCGTCGACCTCCTCGACGTGTCCGTCAGCTACGGCGACCGGCAGATCCTCAAGGACGTCGAGTGGCGCATCGCGCCCGGCGAGCGCACCGGCATCCTCGGCGTGAACGGCGCCGGCAAGTCGACCCTGCTCTCGCTCGTCGCCGGCACGCTCCAGCCCACGACCGGCAAGGTGAAGCGCGGCAAGACCATCAAGGTCGCCGTGCTCACGCAGCAGCTCGACGAGCTGAAGGACGTGCTCGAGGACCGCGTGTCCACCGTCATCGGCCGCCAGCGCACCACCTACGTCGCGGGCGGCAAGGAGATGACGCCGGGCCAGCTGCTCGAGCGCCTCGGCTTCACGAGCGCGCAGCTGTCGACGCCGGTGAAGGACCTCTCGGGCGGCCAGAAGCGGCGCCTGCAGCTCCTCCTCATCGTGCTCGACGAGCCGAACGTCCTCATCCTCGACGAGCCCACCAACGACCTCGACACCGACATGCTCGCGGCGATGGAGGACCTCCTCGACTCGTTCCCCGGCACGCTCCTCGTCGTCAGCCACGACCGGTACCTGCTCGAGCGCGTCACCGACCAGCAGTACGCCGTGATGAACGGGAACCTCCGCCACCTCCCCGGCGGCGTCGACCAGTACCTGAAGCTCCGCCAGCAGCCCGGCAACGCCGAGAAGTCGACGGTCGCGCGCCCCGACGAGGTGGGCGGGCAGGCGACGGCGACGCTCGGCGGATCCACCGGCCCGTCCCTCCAGGGGGCCGAGCTGCGGAACGCGCAGAAGGAGCTCGCGAGCATCACCCGCAAGCTCGAGAAGGCCGACACGCGCCGCCGTCAGGCCCTCGACGCCATGGCCGAGCACGACCCCAACGACTACGAGGGGCTCGCGAAGGCCAACGAGGGCGTGCGCGCCATCGAGGGCGAGGTCGAGGCGCTCGAGAGCCGCTGGATGGAGCTCAGCGAGCTGCTCGAGGGCTGATCCGCCGACCGGTCAGTACGCGAGCTGACCTGCCGGGAAGGCGAGGGTGATCGTGCCGTCCGGGGCCAGGGCGGCCGTGAGTTCGATCCCCGCCCGGACGATGCTGCCGTCGAAGGCGCGCAGCGGTGCGTCCGCGACCCAGGTGACGTGGAGGTCGGAGGCGGCGAGCTGGGCGGGGGACACGCACGACAGGACCCCCGATCCCGGGCTCGAGTCGTCCTCCTGGGGGGAACCCGACCACGGGTACACCAGTAGGCACACGTCGGCGGAGATCGTGCGCGCGACGTAGAGGCCCACGCTCGTCTGCACGCCGCGGATGGAGGAGAGGTCGACGTCGCCGCGCGGCGAGCGGGGCGGCGAGTCCGCCTGCTCCTGGGGGCGGTCGAGGACGTCCTCAAGGGCGACTCCGCGGGACCGTCCGCTGATCTCGGTGCCGAGGAGCGAGCGCACGGTCGCGGGATCCGGCGGCGCGGGGTCGACGGAGGCGGTCGGCGCGGGGGACGCGCGGGGCGCCGGATCGGCCGACGGCGCCGCGGATCCCGCGCCGAGCCCGGTCGCGACGCCCGCGCCCGCGAGGAGGCCGACCGCGAGGGCGGCGCCGGCCCAGGCGAGCGGGCGACGGCCGCGGCGGGCCGTCGCATCGGCCGCGGCGGACTCGTCGGAGGACGTGGCCGGCTCGTCCGCGTCGTCCGCGTCGTCCGCGTCGCCGGCGTCCTCCGGGGCGGTCGACGCCGCCCGCTCGCGGCGCGTCAGCTCGGCGGCGGCGCGGATCCACCGCTCGTCGCGCTCGTCGGCGCCCTGCGCGAAGACCCGCTGCCGGAGCTCGTCGAGGGGGAGCGCGGCGAGGTCGTCGTCCGACCCGGGTGCGCGTGCGGACATCGTGGTCCCCTTCCGTCGCAGCGACCCTCCCACACCGCCCGCGCGGTCCGTCGGGATCCGCTCAGTACGCGAGGATGCGGTCCGGCGTGGTCAGCGTGATGAGGTCGTCACCCGACCAGATCGCCTCGACGTCGCCCGTGATCATGCCCGTCGACCCGTCGCGGTTCCGCGAGGGGAACTCGGTGGTCCAGGCGATGCGGAGGCCGTCGGACCCGACCCGGTCGGGCGATGCGCACGTGACGACGCCCGCGCCGCCGCTCGGGAACACCAGGAGGCACCGGTCACCCCGGTCGGACAGCGCCGCGTAGAGGCCGACGCTCGTCTGGACCGCGCGGATCGTGGTCGCGTCGACGTCGGCGCGCACGGCCCGCGGCGGCAGGTCGCCGTCCTCCTGCGGGCCGTCGAAGATCGGGCCGGCGGGGCGGCTGCGGCGGTCGGAGGAGGAGTCGGGGCCGAGGAGCGCGGGGCCGTCGGCGCTCGCCGTGGGGGCGGGGGAGGATCCCGCGGCGACGGGAGGCGCGTCGGCGCCGGGGCTCGGGGTGCCGTCGGTGCTCGCCGTGGGGGCGGGGGATCCGGCGGAGGCCGCGCCGATCGCGCCGCCCGCGAGGAGGCCCACCGCGAGCGCGCCGGCGGCCCAGGCGAGGGCGCGGCGGGATCCGGGGCCGGGGTCGTGCGCATCGTCATCGTCCGCCGTCGGGTCCGCCTCCGCGGGGTCGGGGGCCTCGGCGGAGCCGGAAGCCTCGTCCCCGCGGACCGCCGCCGCCGCCTCGGCCGGCCGGGACGCGCGCTCGCGCCGGTCGAGCTCGGCCGCCGCGCGGATCCATCGCTCGTCGCGCTCGTCGGCGCCCTGCGCGTACACCCGGCGCCGCAACTCCTCGACGGGGAGCGCGGAGACGTCGTCGTCCTCGTGCATGGGCACCTCCGTGGCCGACCCTGCCACATCCCGCGGGCGCCGCGGGGTGTCCCCGTGTTACGGCCCGGTTCGACACGCCCCCGTCCGGCCGCCTACCGTCGAGGTGCTGCAGGGACGCGGCGACCGGCCGTCGTCGGCGTCCCGCACCGCGCACCGCTCACCCGCGTCGTGCGCCCCCGCGGGGTCGCCCGCCATGCCGTCGCGCACCGCCGCCGTCGTGCGCTCCCGCGCCCGCAGCACCCCGCATCGCCCGAACCGCCCGCACCACCCCGGACAGCACCGGCCCCGCACCACCGAGAGGATCCCCATGACCACCCAGGCACCCCTGATCGACGCACCGAAGCGGAAGAACCGCCTCGGCCTCATCATCGGCGCGGTCGTCGTCGTCCTCGCGATCGTCGCGGCCGTGCTCTTCGCGACCGGCGCGTTCTCGGGCGGGAGCAAGTCCGTCCGCATCGGCGTCGTCGGCGCGAGCGACCCGCAGTGGCAGCCCTTCGTCGACGCGGCGAAGGAGGAGGGCATCGACGTGGAGGTCGTGAACTTCTCCGAGTACACGCAGCTGAACCCCGCGCTGTCCGAGGGCGAGATCGACCTCAACCAGTTCCAGCACCTCGTCTACCTCGCGCAGTACAACGAGGGCGCGGGCGACGACCTCACGCCCATCGGCGCCACCGCCATCTACCCGCTCGCGCTGTACTCGCAGAAGCACGGCTCGGTCGACGAGATCCCCCAGGGCGGCACCGTCGTCGTCCCGAACGACGAGTCGAACCTCGCCCGCAGCCTCCTCGTGCTCCAGAGCGCGGGCCTCGTGACGCTGGAGGGCGGCGGATCCAGCATCTCGACGCTCGACGACATCGACCAGGCCGCCTCCAAGGTCACCGTCACGCCCGTCGACGCCGCGCTCACGGCCACGTCGCTGCCCGACGCCGACGCCGTCATCATCAACAACGACTTCGTCACCGACGCCGGCCTCACCTCCGATGACGCCATCGCCCAGGACGACCCGAGCGACCCGAACTCCCTCGCCTACGTCAACGTGTTCGCGGCCCGAGCCGACGACGCGGAGAACGAGACGTACCTCCAGCTCGCGCGGATCTTCGAGGACACCCCGGCCGTCATCGACGCCCTCGTCGAGAACTCGGGCGACACGGCCATCCCGCTGAAGACGCCGGCCGACGAGCTGCAGAGCATCCTCGCCACCACCGAGAAGGCCGTCGCCGACAAGAAGTCGGCTCAGTGACGGACGCCCCGCACGTCTCCCTGCGGGGCGTCGGCAAGCAGTACCCGCCGCGCGCGAAGGGCGAGCAGGGCCTCGACGCCCTCGCCGCCGTCGACCTCGACATCCGCCGCGGCGAGGTGTTCGGGATCATCGGCTACTCGGGCGCCGGCAAGAGCACGCTCGTGCGGCTCGTGAACGCGCTCGAGCGGCCGACCTCCGGCACGGTGTCGGTGGACGGGCGGGAGATCCAGGACCTGCCCGAGCGGGAGCTGCGGAAGCTCCGGCTCGGCATCGGCATGGTGTTCCAGCAGTTCAACCTCTTCGCGTCGAAGACGGTGTGGGGCAACGTGGCGTACCCGCTGTCCGTCGCGGGCATGCCGAAGGACCAGCAGCAGCGGCGGATCAGCGAGCTCCTCCACTTCGTCGGCCTCGCCGACAAGGCGCACGCCCGGCCCGACGAGCTGTCCGGCGGCCAGAAGCAGCGCGTCGGCATCGCCCGCGCGCTCGCCACGAGCCCCGCGATCCTCCTGGCCGACGAGGCCACGAGCGCGCTGGACCCCGAGACCACGAGCGAGGTCCTCGCGCTCCTCCGCCGCGTCAACGAGGAGCTGGGGGTCACCATCGTCGTCATCACGCACGAGATGGAGGTCATCAAGTCCATCGCCGACCGCGTGGCCGTCATGGACTCCGGCCGTGTCATCGAGCAGGGCGAGGTGTTCGACGTGTTCTCCCGGCCCACGAGCGACGCCGCGCGGCGCTTCGTCTCCACCGTCGTCGCGGGCGTGCCCGAGCCCGAGGAGGTCGCGCGCCTGCGGGCCCGGCACCCCGGCCGGCTGGTCACGCTGTCGTTCGCCGACGGCGGCGCCACCCAGAGCGAGGTCTTCCGCGCGCTCGCGGATGCGGGCATCGGCTTCGAGGTCGTGCACGGCGGCATCACCGACATCCAGGGCCGCACGTTCGGCAACCTGACCCTCGCGCTCGGGGGCGACCCCGCGCGCATCGACGAGGTGCTCGCGGCCGACCGCGCCGGCGTCACCGTGACGGAGGTGGTCTGAGATGGACGCGCTGACCCCGCTCCTCCCGCTCCTCGGCCGTTCCACGGTCGAGACGCTCACGATGGTGCTGCTGACGCTCCTCTTCGGCGGGCTCGGCGGCCTCCTCATGGGCCTCGGGCTCTACCTCACGCGCGGCGGCAGCCTGCTCGCGAACCGGCCCGTGTTCGCGGTGCTCAACGTGGTGGTCAACACCTTCCGCCCGATCCCGTTCATCATCTTCCTGGTCGCCGCCCAGCCCCTCGCCCGCGTCGTGACGGGCAGGGGCATCGGGCAGGCGGCGATCATCTTCACGCTGTCGCTCGCGGCCTCGTTCGCCATCAGCCGCATCGTCGAGCAGAACCTGCTCACGGTGCAGCCCGGCGTGATCGAGGCGGCCCGGTCCGTGGGCGCGAGCCCGGTGCGGATCATCTTCACGCTGCTGATCCCGGAGGCCCTCGGCCCGCTGATCCTCGGCTACACCTTCGTCTTCGTCGGCATCGTCGACATGACGGCGGTCGCGGGCGCGATCGGCGCCGGCGGCCTCGGCGACTTCGCGATCGTCTACGGGTACCGGCAGTTCGAGCCGGTCGTCACATGGGCGGCGGTGCTCATCATCATCGTGCTCGTGCAGGTGGTGCAGCTCATCGGCAACCGGCTGGCCCGGGCGGCGCTGCGACGCTGATCCCACGGGTCGCCGACCCGCTCCTCGCACGACCCGCGGCCGCCCGCTCCCTACCGGAGCGAGGCGGCCGCGGCGCGCACGTGCCGGGTGAGGTCGGCGAGCACGGGGGAGTCGACGCTCCACCGCTGCCAGTGCAGCGCCACGTCCACGTGGCTGGCCGCGTCGAGCGGCACCAGCACGCCCTGCTCCACGAGCTCCTCGGCCTGCAGGTCCGGCAGCATTCCCCAGCCCATGCCGAGCGCGACCGCCGTGACGAACTCCGCCGACGACGGCACGTAGTGGCGCGGCTGGCCCGCGGGCGCGCGGCGGCCGCGGAGCCAGCGGTCCTGCATCGCGTCCTTGCGGTCGTACATGACGAGGGGCGCCACGGCCAGCGCGCTCGGGGTCGGCCCGTCGGGCAGGTGCGCGGCGACGTAGGCGGGCGTCGCGAGGGCGCGGTACCGCATCCGGCCGAGGCGCTCCGAGGTGCAGCCCTGCACCGGGTCGCGCACGCTCGTGACCGCGGCCATCGCGGATCCGTCGCGCAGCAGGTCGAGGGAGTGGTGCTCGTCCTCCCGCAGCACCTCGACGGCCTGCCCTGTCTCCGCCGCGAGGCCCGCGAACGCCGGCAGCAGCCACGACGCGAGCGAGTCGCCGTTGACGACCACCGGCACCGCGGCGGTGCCCGCCCGGGGCGCGTCGCCGTCGCCCACGCCGAGCAGGCCGTCGAGGTCGCGCTCCAGCAGGAGCACCTGGCGCGCGTGCCGGAGGACGGCGTCGCCCGCCTCGGTCGTGGTCGCGGGCCGGGTGCGGCGGAGGAGCACGCGGCCGGCGCTCCGCTCGAGCGCCGTGATGCGCTGGCTCACCGCGGACGGCGTGAGGCGCAGGGCCCGCGCGGCGGCGTCGAGCGTGCCCGTGTCGATGACGGCGGCGAGGGTGCGCAGGTGCTCGGTGCGGATGTCCATCATCAGCGATGCTAATGGCGCTGCAGGAACATGAGCTGGTCTGATGCACGCGCGATCCCTAGCGTGGAGGCCATGCACCCCCTCGCCCACGCGCTCTCCGGCTTCGGCCTCGGCTTCTCGCTCATCGCCGCGATCGGCGCGCAGAACGCCTTCCTCCTCCGCCAGGGCACGCGGCGCGAGCACGTGGGCGCCGTCGTGGTGATCTGCGCCCTCTCCGACGTGATCCTCATCGGCCTCGGGGTGGCCGGGGTCGGCGCGGTCATCGAGGCGGCGCCCGTGGCGATCGTCGTGATCCGCGTCCTCGGCGCCGCCTTCCTCGCGGGCTACGCCGCCCTCTCGCTCTTCCGGGCCGTCGCGCCGCGGGGCCTCGCGGTCGCCGCGAGCGCGCCCCGCTCCCTCGGCGCCGTGGTCGGCGCGTGCCTCGCGCTCACCTGGCTCAACCCGCACGTGTACCTCGACACGGTGCTCCTCGTCGGGTCCGTCGCCGCCGGCCACGGCGACGGCCGCTGGGCGTTCGGGATCGGCGCGATGGTGGCCAGCTGCGTCTGGTTCACCCTCCTCGTCCTGGCGGCGCGCGTCTTCGCGCCCGTGCTCGCCCGCCCGGCCGCCTGGCGCGTCCTCGACACCGCCATCGCCGTCGTGATGCTCGTGCTCGCCGTGCAGGTGCTGCTGCCGCTCGTGCCGGCGGGCGCGGGGGAGGGGGCGCGGATCCTCGTGGCGACCGCGATCTGCCTCGCCCTCGCCGGAGTGGTCGCGGCGTGGTCCCGCGCGCGGTCGCGTCGTGTTGCCGCCGCCACCGCCGACCCGGGGACGCAACGGGACGCCGTCGCCGCGCCCCTGGCGGATCCGGCCGGGAAGCCCGCGGACCCCCGGCGCGTTCCCGTGGAGTGACCTCCGCCCCCGATCCCGACCCCGTCGACCCGCCCGTCGACCCGCGCGCCGCCCTCGCCGCGCTCCGCGCCGACACGCTGGCCCTCATCCGCGGCCTCGACCGCGATGTGGCGGCGATCGTCGAGGCGCGCCAGGACGCGAACTCCGACGACGAGCACGACCCCGAGGGCGCCACCCTCGCGTTCGAGCGCTCGCAGTCCGACGCGATGATCCGCGAGGCCCGCGTGCGCCTCGACGACGTCGACGCCGCGGTGGCCCGCCTCGACGCGGGCTCCTACGGCCGGTGCGAGGTGTGCGGCGAGCCGATCCCGGCGGGCCGCCTCGCGATCCGCCCGGCCGCGCGCCGCTGCGTCGCCCACGCCTGACCCGAGGGGATCGCCCGTCGCCGAGGCGCCGGACGCCGCCGAGCCGGCCTCAGGCCCCGTCGTCGTCGAGGTCGAGGATGAGCTGCCGCAGCAGCCCCGCGAGCACGTCGCGATCGGCGGCGGGCATCGTCGCGAGCAGGTCCGCCTCCTCGGCCACGAGCCGCGTGATGGCCGTGTCGACGCGCGTGCGCCCCGCGGCCGACATGACGACGAGGATCCCGCGCCCGTCGTGCGGGTCGGTGCGCCGCTCGACGAGGCCGCGCGCCACGAGCCGGTCGATGCGGTTCGTCATCGTGCCCGAGGACACGAGCGTCTGCTGCAGCAGGGCCTTGGGGCTCAGCTGGTACGGATCGCCCGCCCGCCGCAGCGCCGACAGCACGTCGAACTCCCACGACTCGAGCTCCGACTCCTGGAAGGCCGAGCGCCGCGCGCGCTCGAGCAGCCGCGACAGCCGGCCGACCCGCGACAGCACCTCGAGCGGCGAGAAGTCGAGGTCGGGCCGCTCGCGGCGCCACGCGTCGACGATGCGGTCGACCTCGTCGCGGCTGGGCATCCCCCCATCATGCCGGTCCGGGCGGAGCCGGTGGATCGCGGCGCCGCCGGGCGAGCGCTCGGCGCACGGGCGCCGGATCCGCTGCGGACTTGACCTTCACACTTATGTGAATGTCGACGATGGAGGGATGACCACTTCCCTCCGACCGCGCGAGCAGCCGCGGACCGCCGATCGCCTCCAGCCGGGCGACGCGCTCGTCATCGGCCTGCTGATGGCGTCCACCTTCCTCGTGCTGCTCAACGAGATGCTCCTGGGCGTCGCCCTGCCCACCCTCATCGCCGACCTGCGGATCACCCCGTCCGCCGGTCAGTGGCTGACGACCGGCTACCTGCTGACCCTGGCGGTCCTGATCCCCGCGACCGGCTTCGTGATGCGCCGCTTCCACCTGCGCACGATCTTCCTGACCGCGCTGTCGGTGTTCATCATCGGCACGGCGGTCTCGGCCGTGGCCCCGTCCTTCGGGATCCTCCTGATCGGCCGGATCGTCCAGGCCGTCGGGACGGCGGTGTTCCTGCCCCTGCTGATGACCACCGCCATCCGGCTCATCCCGGAGTCGCGCCGGGGTCGCGTCATGGCGCTCGTGACCGCGGTCCCCGCCATCGCTCCCGCCGTGGGGCCGGCCGTCTCGGGGCTCGTGCTGACCTACCTCCCGTGGCGGTGGCTGTTCCTCCTCGTGCTCCCGCTCGCCGTCATCGCGCTGATCGCCGGTGCCGTGAAGCTGAGGAACATCACGACCCCGGAGCGCGCCTCGCTGGACCTCGTCTCCCTGGCCCTGTCGGCGGTCGGCTTCGGCGCCCTCGTGCTGGGCCTGTCCCTCATCGGCGAGTCCGCGTCCGGCCACGCCCCGATGCCCCCGCTCGTCCCGACCGTGATCGGCCTCATCGGGGTCGCCGGGTTCGTCTGGCGCCAGGTGGCGCTGCGCCGCCGCACCGAGCCGTTCCTCGACATGCGCATCTTCCAGAGCAGGCGGTTCGCGGTCGCGGTCGTGGTGATGCTGTTCGTCGCGATGAACGGCTTCGGCGTCGCCCTGGTCCTGCCGTTCGTGCTGACCGGGGCGCTGGGGCTCAGCACGCTCGCGATCGGGCTGTTCCTCCTCCCCGGCGGCGTCATCATCTCCGTCGTCTCCGCGCTCGGCGGGCGCGTCTACGACCGGTGGGGTCCCCTGCCGCTGACCATCCCGGGTGCCGTGATCTGGGCCGCGAGCATCTGGTTCCTCAGCACCCTGGACGACACGAGCAGCGTGTGGACCTACCTCACCGGCTACCTCCTCATGGCGGCCGGCCAGGCGATGATCTGGGGACCGGTGACGACGCTCGCCCTGTCGTCGCTGCGCTCGCAGCTGTACCCGCACGGGACCGCGGCGTTCACCACGGTGCAGCAGCTCGCGGGCGCCGCCGGCGGGGCGGTCCTGGTGTCCGCGTACACGATCGGCTCCCGCGCGACCGGCCCGGGTGCCCTCACGGTGGCGCAGACGGTGTCGGCGGGTCAGGCGGCCTTCACGACCGGTCTGATCATCGCGATCGCCGGCCTCATCGCCACCCTGCTCATCGGCCGCCGTCGGGCGACCCCGGCCGACGCGGCTCCGAGCGCCTGATCCCACCGGGCACGACGAGAGGCTCCCTCAGGGAGGGAGCCTCTCGTCGTGCGTCCGGCCGTCGGCGCGATCACCGTCGTGTCGGGGCGGCCCCGCGCTCAGTAGACGGCGCGGTTGAGCCGCACGAGGTAGTCGGAGGTCACGTCCCCGCCGGCTTCCGCGCGCTCGGTCACGACGTCGATGACGAGATCGCGGCGGCGCGCCGACCTGGCCCGGTCGGCCGCGGCCAGGGCGGCGGGCAGCTCCTCCGCGGTGAGGTCCGTGCAGTACGCCGGGGTGCCGGGCTGCTGTCGCCACGACTCCGCCAGCGAGCCGCTGTCGAACGCGTCGAATCCGGTGTCCTCCACCAGCGACATCGCCAGCGCCTGCGCGGCCGCGTCGTCTCCGGCGACGGGGACGGCGATCCGCCCGGCGGTGCCCTCCGGGGTTCCGCGCTCCGCGAAGGACTGCGCCACGATCGCGTTCCACGCCTTGACCAGCGGTCGGCCGTACTGCTCGCCGACCCACAGGCTCTCCACCTGGCCGCCGTCGAGCTCGGCGATCGCCTCGTCGCGCATCGGGTAGTAGTTCGAGGTGTCGATGACGACGGCGCCCTCGGGCGCCGCGCGGACGAGGGGCGCGACGTCCGGGACCCGGTTCAGCGGCACGGACACGATGAGGACATCGACCCCCGCCGCGACGTCGGCCGCCTCCACCGCCCGCGCGCCGGTGCTGAGGGCCGCGCCCTCGATGGTCTCGGGGCCTCGGGAGTTCGCGACGGCCACGTCGTGCCCTGCGCCGGCGAGGCGCTGCGCGAGGGTGGCGCCGATCATGCCGGTGCCGATGATGCCGATCTTCATGGTCCTGCCTTCCTGTCCTGGTGCCCTCCAGTGTCGACGTTGCCATTAGTGTGAAGGTCAAACGCGGACGAGAGGACGGCATGCGCATCGGAGAGCTCGCGAAGAGGACGGGCGTGCCACCGCGCATGCTCCGGTACTACGAGGAGCAGGGCCTGATCTCCCCGCAGCGCCTCGACAACGGGTACCGCGACTACGGGGACTACCTCGTCGACCGCGTCAACAAGATCCGCGGCCTCGCCGACGCCGGCATCCCCTCGCGCATCATCATCGACATCCTCCCGTGCCTCGATCAGCCGCAGACGATCGTGGTCCGGAACGCGGAGCCCGGGCTGCGCGACCTCCTGACGCGCGAGCGCGACCGCATGGCGGAGAAGATCGACTTCCTCATGCAGAACCGCGACGCGATCACGAGCTACATCGCCGCCCTCGACGAGGCCACCACGCAGGAGCCGCTGGCGCACGCGAGCTGAGCGCGCCGCGACATCCGACGTCCACGGCGAGACGCCGCTTGACATTCACACCTATGTGAAGGTCGGAGCATGGATCCATGGAGAACGACGACACGTCCCGCACCACCCCCCAGATGCTCATCGCCATGCAGCTCGTCGGCGGCTTCGGCGGCGTGCCGGGCGCCTGGCGGCTCCCGGGCGTGCGACTGGACAGCTACACGGACATGGACGAGCACGTCCGCCACGCGCGCTCCGCCGAGCGCGGCAAGATCCACCTGCTGTTCTTCGCCGACACCCCGGCCTTGGAGACCGACCTCGAGGTCCAGCCGCAGCGGCACGTGATCGACCCGGTGGTCGTCATGACCTCCATCGCGCGTGAGACGTCGCGCATCGGCCTGGTCGCGACCGCGTCCACGACCTTCAACGAGCCGTACAACATCGCCCGCCAGTACAAGGCGATGGACGTGGTCAGCCACGGCCGGATCGGCTGGAACGCCGTGACCACGTCGAACCCGGACGCGGCCGCCAACTTCGGCGCGCAGGTGCCGCCGCGGCCGGAGAAGTACGCCCGGGCGCACGAGGTCATCCAGATCGTCGAGGCGCTCTGGGGCAGCTGGGAGGAGGACGCGCTGATCGGCGACGTCGCGGCGGGCCGCTACGCGGACGCGTCGAAGGTCCGGCCGATCAACCTGAGCGGCCAGCACGTCGCGTCGGTCGGACCCCTGCCGATCCCGCCGTCCGAGCAGGGGCAGCCGGTGATCTTCCAGGCCGGGGGAGGGCAGAACGGGCTCGAGCTCGCCGGCCGCTACGCCGACGGCGTCTACGCGAACCCGTTCGACATCCCCTCCGCCCGCGCCCAGCGCGATGCCCTGCGCGCGGCCGCCGTCGCGGCCGGCCGGGACGCGGACGACATCAAGATGTTCGCCGGCTTCATGCCCACGGTCGCCGCGACCAAGCGCGAGGCCCTCGACCGGCGCCGGTTCCTGGACGAGTCGCTCGACCTGCGCCAGCGCGTCGCCTACCTCGGGCACATGATCGGCCTGCCGCTGACGTACGACGCCATCGACGAGCCCGTGCCCGCGGAACTCCTCGCCCGCGCGGTCGCGAGCCCCGGGGATCCGCGGGCGGTCCGGGCCCTCGAGGTCGTCCGCGAGGGCTGGTCGCTGCGCGACGTCATCGCCCACGGCGTCATCGACTTCCACCCCGTGGTCGCGGGGACGGCGGAGGAGGTCGCTGACTTCATGCAGGAGTGGTTCGAGGCCGGCGCCTGCGACGGCTTCTCCCTCTCCATCGACAGCCTCCACGACGGCGTCGACGACTTCGTCGATCAGGTCGTGCCGATCCTCCAGGAGCGCGGGATCTTCCACCGGGACTACGAGGCCGCCACCCTCCGCGAGAGCATGGGCGCGGCCCCGCGCTACGGGCGGGACCCGCGCGTGCGAGGTCGCTAGGGGGTGCCCGCGGCGCCCACCCGGCCCGCCGGCCGCACGCACGGGCAGCCCGCGCCCCGTGGTCTGGCAGACTCGACCTGCGCACGGCCGGGCCGTGGAGCGGTCCGCCTTGGTGTAACGGCAGCACTTCAGCCTTTGGAGCTGTGAGGTCCAGGTTCGAATCCTGGGGGCGGAGCGACGCCCCACCCGGGCGCGCCGGACCGACCGACCCAGATCAGGGAGATCGCCATGACCGACTCAGACAGCACGCCGAGGACCCGCGAGATCCCCATCGTCACCGGCGAGCTCGACGTCGACGGGGAGCCCCGCAGCCCGTCCATCGCGGTCGTGATCCTCGCGGCCGGCCAGGGCACGCGCATGCGCTCGCGCCTCCCCAAGGTCCTGCACCCGCTCGCCGGCCTGCCGCTCGTCGGCCACGTGCTCGCGACCGCGGAGGAGCTCGGCGCGCGCCACATCGTCACGGTCGTCCGCCACGAGCGCGACCAGGTCGTCCAGGTGGTCCGCGCGCTCTCCCCGCAGGCCGTCGTGGTCGACCAGGACGAGATCCCCGGCACCGGCCGCGCCGTCGAGGTGGGCATCACGGCCCTGCCCGACGGGTTCACGGGCCAGGTCGTCGTGCTCTCCGGCGACGTCCCGCTCCTCGACGCGGCCACGCTCCGCTCGCTCGTCTCCGCGCACCGCCAGGCCCGCAACGACTTGACCCTCCTCACCGCCCGGCTCGACGATCCGACCGGCAACGGCCGCATCATCCGCGGCCAGGACGGGGCCTTCGAGGCCATCGTCGAGCAGAAGGACGCCACCGGCGACCAGCTCCGCATCGACGAGGTCAACGCGGGCGTCTACGTCTTCGACGCCGAGGCCCTCCGGCAGACGCTCGGCGTCATCGGCACCGAGAACGCGCAGCGCGAGAAGTACCTCACCGACGCGGCGGACGTGATCCGTCGCGCGGGCGGATCCATCGAGGCCCTGCCCGTGCGCGACAGCTGGCTCGTCGCCGGCATCAACGACCGCGTGCAGCTCACGGCCGCCGCCACCGAGCTGAACGCGCGCATCATCCGCCGCTGGCAGCTCGCGGGCGTGACGATCCAGGACCCGCGCACCACCTGGATCGACGTGAAGGCCACGCTCGCCGCCGACGTCACGATCCTCCCGGGCACGCAGGTCCTCGGCGCCTCGACCGTCGCCGCGGGCGCGACCGTCGGCCCCGACACGACCCTCCGCGACACCGAGGTCGGCGAGGACGCCGAGGTCCGCCGCACCGACGCGAACCTCAGCGTCATCGGCGCCCGCGCGACCGTCGGGCCGTTCTCCTTCCTCCGGCCCGGCACGCGGCTCGGCGACGACGGCAAGATCGGCGCGTACGTCGAGACGAAGAACGCGGAGATCGGCGCGCACAGCAAGGTCCCGCACCTCAGCTACGTGGGCGACGCGACGGTCGGGGAGCACTCGAACATCGGCGCGGGCGCGATCTTCGCCAACTACGACGGCGTCGCCAAGCACCGCACGGAGGTGGGCGACCACGTCCACCTCGGCTCGCGGAACGTCCTCGTGGCACCCGTTAGGATCGGTACGGGCTCCTACACGGGTGCCGGTGCCGTCATCCGCAAGGACGTCCCACCCGGCGCACTCGGCATCTCGGTGGCGCCGCAACGCAACATGGTCGGCTGGACCGAGGCCAAGCGACCGGGCACCCCCGAGGCCCGGGCCGCCGTCGAGGCCGCCGACGGGCACCAGGACGAGCCGTCCGGGACCGACCCCACCGAGCAGCACTGACGAGACGGAGTCCCGTGCCCGCAATCAAGACCGCCGGAGAGAAGCGGCTCGTGATCGTCACGGGTCGCGCGCACCCCGAGCTCGCCGAGCAGATCGCCCAGGAGCTCGAGACCACCCTCGTGCACACCGACGCGCGGACCTTCGCCAACGGCGAGCTCTACATCCGCTACGACGAGAGCGTCCGCGGCAGCGACGCGTTCGTGATCCAGTCGCACACGGCGCCCATCAACGAGTGGCTCATGGAGCAGCTCATCATGGTCGACGCGATGAAGCGGGCCTCGGCCAAGCGCATCACGGTGGTCGCGCCGTTCTACCCCTACGCCCGCCAGGACAAGAAGGGCCGCGGCCGCGAGCCGATCTCCGCCCGTCTCGTCGCGGACCTCTTCAAGGCCGCCGGTGCCGACCGCATCATGTCGGTCGACCTGCACGCCGCGCAGATCCAGGGCTTCTTCGACGGCCCCGTCGACCACCTCTTCGCGATGCCCGTGCTCCTCGAGCACATGCGCTCCGTGCTCGACTCCACGACCCTCACGGTCGTGTCGCCCGACATGGGCCGCGTCCGCGTCGCCGACATCTGGAGCGACAAGCTCGGCGCGCCGCTCGCAATCATCCACAAGCGCCGTGACCCGAAGGTGCACAACCAGGTCACCGTGCACGAGATCGTCGGCGACGTGGAGGGCCGCGTCTGCCTCCTGGTCGACGACCTCATCGACACCGGCCGCACCATCGTCTCCGCCGCCGAGGCGCTGAAGAAGAACGGCGCCACGGGCGTCGTCGTCGCGGCCACGCACGCGGTCTTCTCGGACCCGGCCACGCAGATCCTGAACAGCCCGCACATCGACTCGGTCGTCGTCACGGACTCCCTGCCGATCCCCGAGGAGAAGCGCTGGGACAAGCTCACGGTGCTGCCCATCGCGCCGCTGCTGGCCCGCGCGATCCACGAGGTGTTCGACGACGGATCCGTCACGAGCATGTTCGACGGCGCGGCCTAGGCCGCAGCTCGTCCGCGTCGGGCGGAGCGACCGGGTCAGTCCCGGGAGCCCCGCTCGACGACCTCGCTCGCGACGCGCCCCGAGGGGATGACGCCGAGCGAGACGATGTGCTCGTCGCCCCCGAAGGCGTACCTCGTGTAGCACTCGTAGCCGACGACGCCGGGGCCGAAGAGCTGGAACCGCACCTCGTAGGAGGGGGAGTCGGGCCGCTCGAAGCGCACGAAGTCGGCGCAGGCCATGTCGGCCGTGTTCGCGCCGACGCGCACCATGGTGACGACGCCGGGGAGCAGCAGGCTCACGATCCCGACGACGACGACCACGCGCATCACGAGCAGGGTCCGCTTGCTGCGGAGGCTCCGCGGCCGGTGCGGCTCGTAGCCGGCCAGCTCCGGGTGCTCGTCCTCGTCCATCCGGCCCAGTCTGACAGACGCCCCGCCGCCCACGAGGGGCGGCGGGGCGTCGGCGACGGTCAGCGGACGGTCAGTGCGTGTCCTCCGCCTCGACCTCGGAGCGGTCGCCGGACCACAGCGTGTGGAAGGTGCCCTCCCGGTCGGTGCGGTGGTACGTGTGCGCGCCGAAGAAGTCGCGCTGGCCCTGCACCAGGGCGGCGGGCAGGCGCTCGGAGGCGAGCGAGTCGTAGTAGCTCAGCGCGGACGCGAAGCCGGGGACCGGGATCCCCGACAGCGCGGCGACCGAGACGACCCGGCGCCAGGCCTGCTCGCCGTCGGCGACGGCCTTCGCGAAGTACGGGTCCTCCAGCAGCGTCGCGAGGCCCGAGTCCTTCTCGTACGCCTCCACGATGCGGTTGAGGAACTGGGCGCGGATGATGCAGCCGCCGCGCCAGATCTCCGCGACCTTGCCCTTGTCGATGTCCCAGCCGTACTCCTTGGCGCCCGCGATGATCGCGTCGAAGCCCTGCGCGTACGCGACGACCTTGCTCGCGTAGAGCGCGGCGCGCACGTCGTCCTCGAACGTGTCGCCGCCGGACTGGATCTCCGGACGGCTCGTGATCGTGGCCTGCACGGCCTTCCGCTGCTCCGGCTTCGACGACACGGCGCGCGCGAACACGGCCTCCGCGATCCCGCCGACCGGCACGCCGAGGCCCACCGCGTTCTGCACCGTCCAGACGCCCGTGCCCTTGGAGCCGGCCTGGTCGACGATCACGTCGACGAGCGGCTTGCCCGTGGACGCGTCCTTCTGCCGGAGCACCTCCGCGGTGATCTCGATGAGGTACGACTCGAGGTCGCCCCCGTTCCACGCCTCGAACACGTCCGCGATGGCGTCCGGCTCGTGGCCGCCCACGCGACGCAGGAGGTCGAACGACTCGGCGATGAGCTGCATGTCGGCGTACTCGATGCCGTTGTGGATCATCTTCACGAAGTGCCCGGCGCCGTCGGTGCCGATGTGGGTGACGCAGGGATTCCCCTCCGCGACCGCGGCGATCGACTCGAGGATCGGGCCGAGCGTCTCGTACGCCTCCGCGGTGCCGCCGGGCATGATGCTCGGTCCCTTGAGCGCGCCCTCCTCGCCGCCGGAGATGCCGGCGCCGACGAAGTGCAGGCCCTTGGCGCGGACCTCCTTCTCGCGGCGGATCGTGTCGGTGAACAGCGCGTTGCCGCCGTCCACGATGATGTCGCCCTCCTCGAACGCCGCGGTCAGCTGCTCGATGACCGCGTCCGTGCCGCGCCCGGCCTTGACCATGATGATCGCGGTGCGGGGGCGCTGCAGCGAGGCCGCGAACTCCTCGACCGTGGTGGCGGCGACGAAGCCGGCCTCCGGGTGCGCCTCGATGAGGTCGGTGGTCTTCTGGGTGGTGCGGTTGTACACCGCGACCGTGTTGCCCTCGCGGCTGGCGAGGTTGCGGGCGAGGTTCGAGCCCATCACCGCGAGCCCCACCACCCCGATGTTCGCCGTGGCCTGCTGGTCATCTGACATCTGATGCCTCCTTGTCGACAGTGGTGCTCAGGCTACGCCCGGGCTCCCGCGCGTCAGCGGGACGACAGGGAGCGTCTCGTAGGATGGACGGGCGCACCGAGACGGTCGCGCCGCACGAGTTCCTCACCGAACCGCAGGGAGTGATCCGCATCGACGCCGTCCGACCGTTCCCGCCCGTGATCGTGATGGGGGTCTCCGGATCCGGGAAGTCGACCGTCGGCGAGCTCCTCGCCCAGGACGCGGGCGTGCCCTTCGTCGACGGCGACGACCTCCACCCGGAGGCCAACCGCCGCATGATGGCCGAGGGCCGCGCCCTCGAGGACGACGACCGCCGCCCCTGGCTCGAGGAGGTCGGGCGCGCGCTCGCCGGCCGTGCCGAGGGCGGGCCCGTGGTCGCGTGCAGCGCGCTGAAGCGCTCCTACCGCGACATCCTCCGCGCCGCCGTGCCCGACGCCGTCTTCGTGCACCTCGCCGGCGACCACGAGCTGCTGGCCGAGCGGCTCGGCGCCCGCGAGGGCCACTTCATGCCGTCGAGCCTCCTCGCGTCGCAGCTGCGCACGCTCGAGCCGCTCGGCGACGACGAGGCGGGGATCACGCTCGACATCACCGACGACCCCGTGGCGCTCGCCGACGCGGCCGTCCGCGAGCTGCTGCCGGGCGGCCGGACGGCGTCGCCCGGGCGGGTCGACGACGCGCCGGCCACGTCGACCGAGCCCGCCGCGGCGGTGCCCGAGGCGGACGTGCCCGCGCTCGTCCGCGAGGCCCGCTCCGACGAGGACGTGCCGCACCCCGTCGCCTCCGCGGACGCCCCGCGCCACGCGGCCGGAGCGCCGCCGGAGCCGTCCGCCGCGATCCGCGCCGCCGACGACGCCCCCGCGGCCGCCACGGGCGACGGCGCCCCCGCGGCGGCCGTGCACGAGCCCATCCGCGTCGCGATCGTCGGCTGCGGTGTCATCGGGACGCACCACGCGCGCGTCCTCGCCGAGCACCCCGAGTTCCACGTGGCCGCGCTCGTCGACGTCACCGCGGCCACCGCCGAGGAGCTGGCCGACGTCGTCGTCGACGAGCTGCGCGCCGCCCGCCCGCGCGTGTTCGCCCGGCTCGGCGACCTCATCCGCGAGGACGCCGCCGAGCTCGTCGTGATCTGCACCCCGAGCGGCCTGCACATCGGCCTCGCCGAGGAGGCGCTCGCGGCCGGCCTGCACGTCGTCATCGAGAAGCCCCTCGACGTCGACCTCGCGCGGGGCCGCCGCATCGCCGAGCTGGCGCGCGAGGCCGCCGGGCGGGGGATCCTCTCCACCGTCATCAGCCAGCACCGCTTCAATCCGTCGAGCGTCGTGGTGGACCGCGCCGTGCGCTCGGGCCGCCTCGGCCGCCTCACCTCCGCCGTCGCGAGCGCGCCCTGGTGGCGCAGCCAGGGCTTCTACGACTCCGGCCACTGGCGCGGCTCGTGGGACCTCGACGGCGGCGGCGCGCTCATGAACCAGGGCGTCCACACGCTCGACCTCCTCGTCTCCTACCTCGGCCGCCCGGTCGAGGTGTACGCGCAGACGGCGCTGCTCGCCCACGACGGCATCGAGGTCGAGGACGTCGCGGTCGCCGTGATCCGCTTCGCGTCCGGCGCCCTCGCCACCATGCAGGCGACGACGGCCGGGTACCCGGGGCTCGACACCCGCGTGCAGGTGCAGGGGACGCGCGGATCGGCCGTCATCGAGGCGGGGTCGCTCACCTACTTCCACGCGGCGCCCGAGTCGGGCGTGCCCGCGCAGGCCGACGTCCGGAACGACGCGGAGCTCGAGATGCACGCCGCCGAGCTGCCGCGCTCGCCGCGCCTCGACAACACCTACC
Source organism: Clavibacter rahimiani (assembly GCF_052654495.1). Classification (NCBI taxonomy): domain Bacteria; kingdom Bacillati; phylum Actinomycetota; class Actinomycetes; order Micrococcales; family Microbacteriaceae; genus Clavibacter; species Clavibacter rahimiani. The sequence continues at coordinate 2,510,155 of NZ_CP199790.1, read as the reverse complement.
TCGAGGGCCACTACCGCCAGTACGACGACATCGCGGACGCGCTCCGCACCGGCCGCCCCGCCGGCGTCACCGTGGACGACGCGTTCCTCTCGCTCGCCACCGTCGTCAGCGTCTACGTGTCGGCCACGCTCGGCACCCCCGTCGCGTTCGAGGACGTCGTCGACGGCGTGCACGACGGGCTGCGGCTCCGCGTGGGGCAGTCCACGCCGCCCGCGCCGGGAGCGCCGGCGCCCGCTGCCGCGCAGACTCCGGCCGGGGACGCGTCGACCGGGGACCCGTCCGTCCGGTAGCATCGGGGGTTGAACTTCGGCGAGGGATCGCAGGAGCCGTGCGCGAGCGCGGCGGCGGTCCGTTATCGACGCGGTGGACGGGGCTCGCACCTCATTCCTCACGCGCAAGCGTTCGAGCAGACGACACACACACGACGCGAGCCCTCACGGGCCGCACTAGGAGCGACACCATGGTTGACAACAACCTCACCGCGGAGCTGCGCACGCAGTTCGGCAAGGGCGCGGCCCGCAAGATCCGCGCGGTCGGCAAGATCCCCGCGGTCATCTACGGCCACGGCACCGACCCCCAGCACGTAACGCTGCCGGGTCACGAGCTCATGCTCATCATCCGCAAGGCGAACCAGATCATCACGCTCGACATCGCCGGCACGCCGCAGCTCGCGCTGGTGAAGGACGTCCAGAAGGACCCCGTCCGCCAGATCATCGAGCACGTCGACCTCATCGTCGTCCGCCAGGGCGAGCGCGTCGAGGTCGAGGTCCCGATCCACGTCGAGGGCGAGTCCTACCCCGGCACGATCCACTCCCTCGAGAACACGTCCATCACGGTCGACGTCGAGGCCACGCACATCCCCGAGTCGTTCGTCGTCTCCATCGAGGGCTTCGAGGACGGCACGCAGGTCTCGGCCGGGCAGGTCACCCTCCCCGCCGGCGCCACGCTGGTCACCGACCCCGACACGCTCGTGCTCGCGGTCTCCGTGCCCCAGCTCGACCTCACCACCGACGCGGAGGACGCGCAGGCCGAGGGCGACGAGGGCGTCGAGGTCACGGGCGAGGGCGGCACCGGCGACGAGACCGTCGACGCCGACAAGTAGCGTCCTGCGGCCCCGCGCCGCATCGCACGTCAGCACCACCAGCACGACAGCACCACGGAGCCCGTCGGCCGCCGTCCGGGACACCGGCGTCGGCCGACGGGCTCCGCGCATCCGGGACCGGGTGCGCACGAGGACGAGGAGAGCGCACGTGGACGACCGGACCCTGCTCGTCGTCGGCCTCGGCAACCCCGGCCCGCAGTACGCGGGCACGCGCCACAACGTCGGGCAGATGGCGCTCGACGTCCTCGCCGACCGGATGCGCGTCGCCTTCCGCTCGCACCGCGCCAACGCGCAGGTCGCGGAGGGGCGCGCGGTCCCGGGCGGGCCGAAGCTCATCCTCGCCAAGCCGAGCTCGTTCATGAACCTGTCCGGCGGGCCGGTCGCGAACCTCCTCAAGTACTTCTCGCTCGACGCGTCGCAGCTCGTGGTCGCGCACGACGAGCTCGACATCCCGTTCGACGCGATGAAGCTCAAGCAGGGCGGCGGGCACGGGGGCCACAACGGCATCCGGGACATCATCTCCTCGGTCGGCTCGGGCGACTTCACGCGCGTGCGGATCGGCATCGGCCGCCCTCCCGGCCGCCAGGACGCCGCCGACTTCGTGCTCAAGCCCTTCTCCTCCACGGAGCGGCAGGTGCTGCCGAACGTGCTCGAGGACGCGGCCGACGCGGTCGAGATGATCGCCTCCGACGGCCTCATCGCCGCGCAGCTGCGCTTCCACACCGCCGCGTCCTGATCCCGCCCCGGGATCCGCGCGTCCGCCCACGGCGGACGACGGCGGCCCTGTCGGTGGCGGCGCGTACGATCATCTGGTGATCCTCCAGGGCTTGATCCCGGCGCTCTCGCGCGCCTCCACGTTCGACGACGCCCTCGCATCGGCCTCCCGCGACGCCGACTTCTCCCTCACCGAGGGGCTCCAGGGGCCGCTGCTCGCGGGGCTCCTCCGCCAGCGCATCCAGCGCGGCATCCCGGGGTGCCTGCTCGTCGTCACCGCCACGGGCCGCGAGTCCGAGGGCATGCGCCGCAGCCTCGACGCGGTGCTGCCCGACGCCGAGATCCTCGAGTTCCCGGCCTGGGAGACGCTGCCGCACGAGCGGCTGAGCCCGAGCGCCGAGATCGTGGGCAAGCGGATCCACGCCCTCCGCCGCATGGAGCAGTGGCACGCCGCGCTCGGTGCGGGCGCCCGCGAGGTGCCGGCCGCCGAGGTCCGCCCGCTCGTCATCGTCGCCTCGGTGCGCGCGGCGCTGCAGCCCGTCGCCGACAACCTCACCGAGCTCGCGCCCGTGCAGCTCGCCACGGGCAGCCGCGGCCACGACCTCTCCGAGCTCGCCGTGCGGCTCGTCGACCTCGCGTACTCGCGCGTCGACATGGTCACCCGCCGCGGGGAGTTCGCGGTGCGCGGCGGCATCCTCGACGTCTTCCCGCCCGTGTCCGACCACCCCGTGCGCGTCGAGTTCTTCGGCGACGAGGTCGACCAGATGCGGCCGTTCGCCGTCGCCGACCAGCGCTCCCTCGAGGAGACGGTCGACTCGGTGGAGCTGCCGCCGAGCCGCGAGCTGCTGCTGAGCGCGCCCGTGCGCCAGCGCGCCCGCGAGATGCAGCACGAGTTCCCGAACCTGCAGCAGATGCTCGCGAAGATCGCCGAGGGCATCCCCGTGGAGGGCATGGAGTCGCTCGCGCCGGCGCTCGTCGACCGGCTCGTCCCGGTCACCCACTACCTGCCGGTAGACGCCGCCATCGCCGTCGTCTCGCCCGAGCGCGTCTCCACCCGCGCGCAGAGCCTCGCCGACACGAACCGCGAGTTCCTCGACGCCGCCTGGAACGCCGCCACGGCCGGCGCGCAGGCGCCCATCGACCTGGCGTCCGGCGACTTCCTCTCGCTCGGCCGCCTGCGCGACGCGCGCGGCCCCCGCCGCTGGTGGACCCTGTCGGGCTTCCAGGCCACCGACGTGCTGCCGGAGGACCTCGGGATCGACGAGGTCATGACCGTGCGCATCGAGGCCGATCCCGTGCCGAGCTTCGCGGGCAACGCCGACGGCGCCATCGAGCACGTGCGCGAGCGCCTCGCGGCCGGCTGGAGCGTGGGCATCGTGGCCCAGGGATCCGGCCTCGTCGAGCGCGCCGACACCGTCCTCCGCGAGGCCGGCGTCCCCGCGCGCGTCGTCGAGGAGTTCCCCCCGGAGCCCGAGGCGGGCATCGCCTACCTCCTCCGCTCCGCCATCGACGCGGGCTTCGAGATGCCCGAGGTCAAGCTGGCGCTCCTCACCGAGAGCGAGTTCTACGGGCGCGCGGCCGGGTACGACAGCCGCCAGGTCAAGAAGCTCGCCACCCGGCGCAAGAACGTCGTCGACCCGCTGCAGCTCAAGACCGGCGACCACGTCGTCCACACCACGCACGGCATCGGGAAGTTCGTCGAGCTCACGCAGCGCGAGGTCTCCTCCGGCGGCCGGAACGCGGTCAAGACGCGGCGCGAGTACCTCGTCATCGAGTACGCGCCCTCGAAGCGCGGCTACCCGGGCGACAAGCTCTTCGTGCCCACCGACCAGCTCGACCTCCTCAGCCGCTACGTCGGCGGCGAGGAGCCGACCCTCAGCAAGATGGGCGGCAGCGACTGGGCCGCCGCCAAGGGCAAGGCGCGCCGGGCCGTCCGCGACATCGCCGTCGAGCTCGTGAAGCTGTACTCCGCGCGCATGGCGTCGCGCGGGCACGCGTTCCCGCCGGACACGCCGTGGCAGCGCGAGCTCGAGGAGGCGTTCCCCTTCATGGAGACGCCCGACCAGCTCACCGTCATCGACGAGGTGAAGCGCGACATGGAGAGCCCCATCCCCATGGACCGCCTGGTCTCGGGCGACGTCGGCTTCGGCAAGACGGAGATCGCCGTGCGCGCCGCCTTCAAGGCCGTGCAGGACGGCAAGCAGGTCGTGATGCTCGTGCCCACGACGCTCCTCGTGAAGCAGCACTTCGAGACGTTCTCCGAGCGCTTCGCCGGGTTCCCCGTGCACCTGCGCCAGCTCAGCCGCTTCCAGTCGGAGAAGGAGTCGCGCGAGACCGTCAAGGGCCTCGAGGACGGATCCGTCGACGTCGTCATCGGCACGCACCGCCTCCTCACGGGCAGCATCGCGTTCAAGGACGTGGGGCTCGTCATCATCGACGAGGAGCAGCGGTTCGGCGTCGAGCACAAGGACGCGCTGAAGAAGCTGAAGGCCAACGTGGACATCCTCGCGATGTCGGCGACGCCCATCCCGCGCACGCTCGAGATGGCGGTCACGGGCATCCGCGAGATGTCGACGCTCGCGACCCCGCCGGAGGACCGGCACCCGATCCTCACGTTCGTGGGCCCCAACAGCGAGAAGCAGATCGCGGCGGCCATCCGGCGCGAGCTGCTGCGCGAGGGCCAGGTCTTCTTCGTGCACAACCGCGTGTCGAGCATCAACCGCGTGGCCTCCGAGCTGGCGGAGCTCGTGCCCGAGGCGCGCGTCGCCGTGGCCCACGGCAAGATGAGCGAGGCGATGCTGGAGCAGGTCATCGTCGACTTCTGGGAGCGGAAGTTCGACGTGCTCGTGTCGACCACCATCATCGAGACCGGCCTCGACATCGCGAACGCGAACACGCTGATCATCGACCGGGCCGACAAGTACGGCCTCAGCCAGCTGCACCAGCTGCGCGGCCGCGTGGGCCGCGGCCGGGAGCGCGCGTACGCGTACTTCCTCTATGACGCCGACAAGCCGCTGTCCGAGACGGCGCACGACCGGCTGTCCACCATCGCCGCGAACAACGAGCTGGGCTCGGGCATGCAGGTCGCGCTCAAGGACCTCGAGATCCGGGGCGCGGGCAACCTGCTGGGCGGCGAGCAGTCCGGCCACATCCAGGGCGTGGGCTTCGACCTCTACCTGCGGATGATCGGCGAGGCCGTCTCCACCTTCCGCGGCGACGTCGCCGAGGGCCAGACCGAGCTGCGGCTCGAGCTGCCGGTCGACGCGCACATCCCCGAGGAGTACGTCGACAGCGAGCGGCTGCGCCTCGAGGCGTACCAGAAGCTGTCGACCGCGGCCTCGCCCACGGCGACCGACGACCAGATCGACCGGGTCATCGAGGAGCTGTCGGACCGCTACGGCGAGCCGCCCGTGGAGGTCGACAACCTCGTGCGGGTGTCGCGCCTCCGCCGCGTCGCGCAGCGGGCCGGGCTCAGCGAGGTCGTCGCCATGGGGCCGAACCTGCGCATCGCGCCGGCCGACCTCCCGGACAGCAAGCAGGTGCGCCTGCAGCGCATGTACCCGGGGAGCCGCCTGTTCGCGCAGACCAACGCCGTGACCGTGCCCCTGCCCAAGCGCGACGGCGAGCCGCTGCCCGACGCCGAGCTCGTCGACTGGGTGCGGCAGCTGCTCGACGCCGTGTTCACGGTGGAGCCGGCGCCCGCCGCGAAGGAGTCCGCGCCGAAGGCGTGACCCGCCGGTGGTCCGGGCGGCACCGTGGAGTCCGCGCGGAAGGCGTCACCCGGCGGCGGTCCGGTCCGCGCCTAGGCGCGGACCGGTCCGCCGTCGACGTGCGCCGGGAAGTCGTCGCGCGTCGCGTCGTCTCCGTCGCCGGCGGCGCCGTCGCGACGCGCGCGGCGGCTCCGGATCGACAGGGTGACGGCCGTCGCGACGATCGAGACGCCCGAGCCGAGCAGCACCGCGAGGGTGCCCTCGTCGCGCACCTCGTCGAGGCCCGCGAACGCGAGCTCGCTCATGAGCAGCGACACCGTGAAGCCGATGCCGCCGAGGAGCGACACCGTCACGAGGTCGGGCACGGCGAGGCCGCCGGCGGATCCGCGACGGCGGGCGACCCAGGCGCCGAGCAGCCCGCCCGCGGTGATCCCGACGAGCTTCCCGAGCGGCAGCGCGAGCGCGATGCCCCAGAAGGCGGGCGCGAGCTCCGCGAGGCCGACCGCGGGGATCGCGACGAGCGCGGCGGAGAACGCGAACAGCGGCAGCACGATCCCGTTCGAGAAGGGCTCCAGCGCGTGCGCGGCGCGGAGGCCCGAGAGGCGGGGGAGCGCGAAGCCGAGCGCCACGCCGGCGATGGTCGCGTGGATCCCCGAGGAGAGCGTCGCCCACCAGGTCACGAGGGCGATGAGGACGAGCAGGGCGACGACCGCGACGCGCACCGCGCCCGTCCGCCCGACGCCGAGGCGGCCCACGACGGCGAAGAGCACGACGCCGACCACGGCGATGACGAGCGGCACGATCGCGAGGTCGGTCGTGAAGAAGACCGCGATGATCCCGATGGCGATGAGGTCGTCGAGCACCGCGAGCGCCAGGAGGAACACGCGCACGGCTGCCGGGAGGCCCCGGCCGAAGACCGCGAGCACGCCGAGCGCGAAGGCGATGTCGGTGGCCGTCGGCACGGGCCAGCCGCGCTCGAAGCCGCTGCCGGCGGTGATCGCGAGGTAGACGCCCGCGGGCACGACCACGCCGCCGACCGCCGCGATCGCGGGCACGAGCGCCGCGGAGACGCTGTTGAGCCCGCCCGCGAGGAACTCGTGCTTGAGCTCCACGGCGACGATGAAGAAGAAGACGACGAGCAGGCCGTCGCTCACCCAGTGGCGGAGCGACAGGTCCACGCCGATCGCGGGGAGCGCGAGGTGGCCGTCGGCCCAGGCAATGAGGCCGGGTCCCGCGGGCGTGTTCGCGACGACGAGGCCGACGACGGCGGCGAGGAGGAGGAGTCCGGCGGCGATGCGCTCGGAGCGGATGAGGGCGGTCATGTGCGCCTTCCGGGGTCGGGGGAGGGGGAGACGGTCGCCCGCCGCCGACCAGACTTCCCGGCACACCAGCTCCCAGAGTACCCCGACCCCGGTGCGAGGATGGCGGGATGAGCGAGCCCGCGACCCCGATCCCGTCCGCATCGGCCTCCGACGCCGACGCCGACGCCGACGCCGCGGCCGTCGCGGAGCTGGCGGCGACCATGGCCGTCCTCCGCGCGCCCGACGGGTGCGTCTGGAACCGGGGCATGACGCACCGCTCGCTGGTCCCGTACCTGATCGAGGAGAGCCACGAGCTCGTCGAGGCCATCGAGACGGACGACGTGCCCGGCATGCGCGAGGAGCTCGCGGACGTGCTGCTGCAGGTCGTCTTCCACGCCGACATCGCGCGCACCGAGGGCGAGGGCTTCGGCCTCGCCGACGTCGCCCGCACCGCGACCGAGAAGATGGTGCGCCGCCACCCGCACGTGTTCGGCGACGAGCGCGCGGACACCGTCGAGGACGTGCTGCGCGTCTGGGGCGCCGCCAAGGACCGCGAGAAGGCCGCGCGCACGAGCGTCCTCGACGGGATCCCGACGGGCCTGCCGTCGCTCGCCCTCGCCGCCAAGCTGCTGGGGCGGGCGGAGCGGATCGGCCTGCTCGACGCCGACGCGCCGCCCGCGATCCCGGTGGAGGACGAGGACGACCTCGGCCGCCTGCTGCTCGCGGTCGTCGTCTCGGCTCGATCCCGGGGCCTCGACGCCGAGCGCGCGCTGCGCACGACGCTCCGGTCGCTGACGGAGGAGATCCGCGCGTCGGAGCCCGTGCGGGGCGGCGCGGACGCGACGGCGGAACCGGCAGCGGACGACGGCGATGCGGCCGGCGGATCCCCCAGCGCGGGCCGGAGCGCCTAGGGCGTCGTCCGGCCCGCGGGGGCGTCACCCGGGATTTACCCGATCCCGGGCCGCCTCGTCCGACGCCTCCACCCGAAGGAGACGACGGACAGACTCGGGCACCCACACCGTACGGGTCTTCGCGGCTTGTCCATCACGCTTGTTATGGTGAGAGCGTGGCAGCTCACGATCCGCACCGTCGCGACGATCTGCTGGCCCACATCCTCGACCACCTCCGCACGCACCCGCTCCAGTCGGTGACGTTCCGCGGCCTCGCCGACGCGCTGGGGGAGAGCACGTTCGTGCTCGTCTACCACTTCGGTTCCAAGGACGCGCTGCTCGAGGCCGCCATGGACGCCATCGACCGGCGCCAGGGGGAGATGGTCGAGGGCGACCCGCGCACGATCCGGACCGACCAGCTGCGTGAGTGGACCACCCGGGCCTGGAGCTGGCGCCTCACCGACGTCAATCGCGACTTCCAGCGGCTCGAGTTCGAGGCCGCGCTCCTCCGCAGCCGCGACGGCATCGTGCGCCCGCACGCCATCGCGAGCGTCACCGCGTGGCGCAGCTTCGCGCTCGAGTGGATGCTCGCCCACGGTGTGCCTGACGACGTCGCCGTCGACACGGCCGACCTCCTGCAGGCGGGCTGCTACGGCCTCCAGTTCGACTTCGTGATCTCGGGCGACCGCGACCGGGCGATGCGCGGCTTCGAGGCGCTCATCGACGCCTTCACCCCGCGCATCGAGCCGTGGAACGACCTGGCGGCGGCGGCCGAGGCGGCCGCTGCGGCGTCCGGGGCGCCGGAGGGCCCGCCCGCCGCCTGACAGAATCGGGGGATGCCCCAGCAGATCACGCCGCCCCGCGGCATGCGCGACTTCCTGCCCGCCGAGAAGGCCCGCCGCGAGCAGGCGCTCGCGATCATCCGCCGCACGTACCGCGCGCACGGCTTCGACGAGATCGAGACGCCCGTGGTCGAGGAGTCCGGTCGGCTGCACGCGGGCCTCGGCGGCGACAACGAGAAGCTCGCCTACTCGGTGCTGAAGCGCGGCCTCTCCGGTGACGACCTGCACGCGGCCGCCGACGCGGGCGACGTGCTCGCCCTGTCCGACCTCGGCCTCCGCTTCGACCTCACGGTGCCGCTCGCGCGCTTCTACGCGTCCCACCGCGCCGAGCTGCCGGGCGTCTTCCGCGCGATCCAGGCAGCTCCCGTCTGGCGCGCCGAGCGCCCGCAGAAGGGGCGCTACCGCCAGTTCATGCAGTGCGACATCGACGTCATCGGCGAGGCCGGCCAGCTGGCCGAGGTCGAGTTGATCTCCGCCACGGCCGCCACGCTCGCGGCCCTCGGCCTCACGGGCTGCACGATCCGCGTCAACGACCGCCGCCTCCTCGCCGGGATCCTCGACTTCTGCGGCTTCGCGCCCGACCGCCAGGCGCAGGCGCTCATCAGCATCGACAAGCTCGACAAGATCGGCGCCGCGGGCGTCGTGGCCGAGCTCGCCGAGGACGGGGCGGACGCCGCGGCGGTGCTCGGCGGGATCCTCGAGCGCATCGAGCCGGCGCTCGCCGACGGCGGCGTGCCGATGACGACCGAGGCGATCACGGCCATCCTCCCCGAGGGCGTCGACCCCGACGCGGTCGCCGACCTCGAGACCCTGGCCGGCGCCCTCGTCGGCCTGCCCGAGGGCGTCACGCTCCGCTTCGACCCGACCCTCGTCCGCGGCATGGGCTACTACACGGGCACGATCTTCGAGATCGCGCACCCCGCGTCCGGCAGCTCCGTGGGCGGCGGTGGCCGCTACGACGGCATGATCGGCCGCTTCCTCGGCCAGGACGTGCCGGCCGCCGGATTCTCCATCGGCTTCGAGCGGATCGTCGACCTGGCCGTCCTCCCGGCCGCGGAGGACGCCGACGCCATCGCGCTCGTGCACGACCGGCGGACCCCGGTCGCCGTGCTCGCGCGCCTCAAGGCCGAGCTCGTCGCGTCCGGTCGTCGGGTGCGGCTGGAGCCGCGACCGAAGAACGTCGCGCCGCTGCTCGAGTCGCTCAAGCAGCAGGGGTTCCGCACGTTCGCGGCGGTCGACGCCGACACCGCGGACGCCGCGTCGCTGCAGGAGCGCCCGCTCGACGGCGGCCCGCGCGGCTGATCCGTCACCTGCGCGACACCTGCGCGGACGCGTCGCCGCCCGCGGCCCGGAAGGGGCCCGCGGCTAGGATGGACGCGACTTCCCACCCCCCACCGCAACGCAAGGAGACCATTCCGTGGCAGCCATCGAAGCAGTCAACGCACGCGAGATCCTCGACTCCCGGGGCAACCCGACCGTCGAGGTCGAGGTGCTCCTCGAGGACGGCACGTTCACGCGCGCCGCCGTCCCGTCCGGCGCGTCCACCGGTGCCTTCGAGGCGTACGAGCTGCGCGACGGCGACGCGGGCCGCTACCTGGGCAAGGGCGTCCAGAAGGCCGTCGCCGCCGTCGTCGACGAGATCGGCCCGGCCATCCAGGACCTCGACGCCGCGGACCAGCGCATCGTCGACGCCACGATGATCGAGCTGGACGGCACCGAGAACAAGTCCCGCCTCGGCGCCAACGCGCTCCTCGGCGTCTCCCTCGCCGTCGCGAAGGCCGCGGCCGACTCGGCCGAGCTGCCCCTCTACCGCTACCTCGGCGGCCCGAACGCGCACACGCTGCCCGTGCCGATGCTCAACGTCATCAACGGCGGCTCGCACGCCGACACCAACGTCGACATCCAGGAGTTCATGCTCCTCCCCGTCGGCGCCAGCACCTTCTCCGAGGGCCTGCGCTGGGGCGTCGAGACGTACCACGCGCTCAAGAGCCTCCTCAAGGGCAAGGGCCTGTCCACCGGTCTCGGCGACGAGGGCGGCTTCGCCCCGAACCTCGACAGCAACCGCGCCGCGCTCGACCTGCTCATGGAGGCCATCGAGTCCGCCGGCTTCACGCCCGGCAAGCAGATCGCGCTCGGCCTCGACGTCGCCTCGAGCGAGTTCTACTCCGACGGCGCGTACACGTTCGAGGGCCAGAAGGTCGACGCCGCGCACATGACGGCGTACTTCGCGGACCTCGTCGCGTCCTACCCCCTCATCACCATCGAGGACCCGCTCGACGAGGACGACTGGGCCGGCTACGACCACTTCACCGCCGAGCTCGGCTCCAAGGTGCAGATCGTCGGCGACGACCTCTTCGTCACGAACCCGAAGCGCCTCGCGGACGGCATCACGCGCGGCGTCGCCAACTCGATCCTCGTCAAGGTCAACCAGATCGGCACGCTCACCGAGACGCTCGACGCGGTCAGCCTCGCCCAGCGCAGCGGCTACACCACCGTGCTGTCGCACCGCTCGGGCGAGACCGAGGACACGACCATCGCCGACCTCGCGGTCGCGGTGGAAGCGGGCCAGATCAAGACCGGCGCCCCCGCCCGCAGCGAGCGCGTCGCGAAGTACAACCAGCTCCTCCGCATCGAGCAGGACCTCGGCGCCGCCGCGGTCTACGCCGGCCGCAGCGCCTTCCCGCGCTTCCAGGCCTGATCCGGCCGGCCCGCCCCGCCCACCGGCGCGGGCGGGCCGCCGGCGCACCACCGGATCGCAGGGCGGGGCGACGGGCCATCGGGCCCGGCGTCCCGCCGCCTCCGTCCCGGACGACCGCACCACCGCACCGCACGACGACGCCGCACGACACGACGCACACGAAGGAGGACCGATGGCCCGCTTCCCCGGCCTCGACACCCTCCGCGCCCGCCGCGCGTCGCGCCCGCGCACCGAGCGCGTCCCCGTGGCGCTGCCCGAGGACGCCCCCGCCGGCAACTGGCTCCGCAGCATGCGGTTCTCCGGGTTCTCCGCGATGGTCCTCGTGCTCCTCGTCCTCACGGTCGTGGTGCTCGCGCCGGGCCTGCGCATCTACCTCGAGCAGCGGCAGCAGCTGAGCAGCCTGCAGAGCGCGGTGGACGCCCAGAAGGGCACCATCGCCGAGCTCCAGGACCAGCGCGCCCGCTACGACGACCCCGCGTTCCTCAAGGCCCAGGTGCGCGACCGCCTCTTCTACGTGATGCCCGGCGAGACGAGCTACCTCGTCCGCGGGCTGCCCTCCGCATCCGGTGACGCCGCGACCACGGCCGACGGCGCGCCCATCAGCGACGACCTGCAGGAGACGCGGAAGGACTGGGTCCAGGCCCTCCTCGGATCCGCGCTCACCAGCGCCCTCAGCGACACCCCGCCCGACCAGCTCCAGGGATCCGTCCAGGGAGGCGACCAGTGACCCGACCCCCCTTCGACCCGCCCTCCGAGCGCGACGTGCGCATCGTGTCCGAGCAGCTCGGACGCCCCGCGCGCGACGTGGTCGGCATCGCGGCCCGCTGCGTCTGCGGCAACCCGACGGTCGTGAGCACGGCCCCGCGCCTCAGCGACGGCACGCCGTTCCCCACGCTCTACTACCTGTGCCACCCCGCCGCCACGGCCGCCATCTCGCACCTCGAGGCCGAGCACGTCATGGCCGAGCTGCAGGACGACCTCGCCGAGGACGAGGCGCTGCGCGACGCGTACGCCGCCGCGCACGCGTCGTACCTCGCCGACCGCGAGTCGATCCTCGTGGTCCCGGAGCTCGCGGGCGTCTCCGCGGGCGGCATGCCGGTGCGCGTGAAGTGCCTGCACGCGCTCGCGGGCCACGCGCTCGCCGCGGGGCCCGGGGTCAACCCGATCGGCGACATCGCGCTCGCCCGGGCGTCCTGGTCGCCCGACGTGTGCGAGTGCGCCGAACCCGCCGCGGCATGATCCGCGGGCGCCCCGTCGACGCGGCCGCCCCGCGGCGCCGGCTCGCGCGCGCGGCCGTCGTCGGGATCCTCGCACTCGCGGTCGTGCTGCCCGCCGCGGCGCCCGCGCAGGCGGATCCCGTGCGCGAGCGCCAGTACTGGCTCGCCGACTACGGCGTCGAGCAGGCGTGGCAGACCACGCGCGGCGAGGGCGTCAAGGTCGCGGTGATCGACACGGGCGTCGACGCCTCCGTGGCCGACCTCCGCGGCGCCGTCGTGGGCGGCACGGACGTCTCGGGCATCGGATCCGCGGACGGCACCCGCCCCGTCGGCGCGTCCAGCGAGCACGGCACCATGGTCGCGTCGCTCCTCGCCGGACGCGGCACGGGCACCGGATCCGGTGTCGTCGGCGTCGCGCCCGGCGCGAGCCTGCTCGCGGTGTCCGTCGCGCTCGGCGGCCCGACCCCGGGCGCGCGCGACGAGGACGCCCAGATCGCCGACGCCGTCCGCTGGGCCGTCGACAACGGCGCGAGCGTCATCAACATGTCCCTCACCCGCAACTCGCTCGACTGGCCGGAGAGCTGGGACCGGGCGTTCCTCTACGCCTACGAGCACGACGTCGTGGTCGTCGCGGCCGCGGGCAACCGGGGGAGCGGCACGACCGAGGTCGGCGCGCCCGCCACGATCCCCGGCGTGCTCGCGGTCGCGGGCGTCGACCGCTCGGGAGCCGCGAGCTTCGACGCGTCGTCGCAGGGCATCACGATCGCCGTGGCCGCGCCCAGCGAGCAGCTCGTGGGCGTCGAGCCCGGCGGCGGGTACGTGCAGTGGAGCGGCACGAGCGGCGCCGCGCCCCTTGTCTCCGGCGTCGTCGCGCTCGTGCGCGCCGCGCACCCGGAGCTCAAGGCCGACGACGTCGTCGAGCGCGTCCTCGCCACCGCCCGCCAGAAGGGCCAGCCCGAGATCTACGGCCGCGGGCTCGTCGACGCGGCCGCCGCCGTGTCCGCGCCGGTCGCGCCCGCGAGCGGCAAGCCCCTCGGCGACCTGGCCGAGTGGGTGCGCCTCTACCGCCGGGCGCCCGTCGCCACGCCGACGCCGACCGAGACCGCCACCCCGGACGCCAGCCCGGCGGTTCCCGCGGACGCCCCCACCGCCGACCCCGCGGCCGACGCGCTCCCGACCGCAGGGACGCTCCGCCAGGTCGGGATCCCGGCCCTCGTGCTCTCCGTCTTCGCGGCGCTCGCGGCCGCCATGGGCGTCGTCGCGTTCCGGCATTTCAGACGTCTGCTCCGTTAGGGGTAGCCTGATTTCGACCACAACCTGCAGGGAGTCATCCATCGTGCCCAAAATCCTGATCGTCGGCGGCGGCTACGCCGGTTTCTACACGGCATGGAAGCTCGAGTCGCACCTCCGATCCGGCGAGGCCGAGGTCACCATGGTGGACCCGCTGCCGTACATGACGTACCAGCCGTTCCTGCCCGAGGTCGTCTCCGGATCCATCGAGCCGCGCCACGCGGTCGTGTCCCAGCGACGCCACCTCCGCACCACCAACGTCGTCACGGCGAAGGTCACCGGCATCGACCACGCGTCGAAGACCGCGACCATCACGCCGCCCGTGGGTGAGCCGTACGAGTTCCAGTACGACATCATCGTCGTCACCGCGGGCAGCGTCTCCCGCACGTTCCCGATCCCGGGCGTCGCGGACGAGGCCATCGGCCTGAAGACGATCGAGGAGGCCGTCGCCATCCGCGACCGCATCTTCGCCAACTTCGACCGCGCCGCCACCCTGCCGGCCGGACCCGAGCGCGACCGCCTCCTCACCTTCGTGGTGGTCGGCGGCGGCTTCGCGGGCATCGAGGTCTTCGCCGAGATGCGCAGCATCGCGACCGACCTCGTGAAGAAGTACCCCGAGATCGACTTCGAGGACACGCACTTCCACCTGATCGAGGCGATGGGCCGCATCATGCCCGAGGTGTCGCTCGAGACCAGCCACTGGGTGCTCAAGAACCTCGCCGAGCGCGGCGCGCTCGTGCACCTCGACACGCAGCTCAAGTCCGCCGTCGGCGGCGTCGTCGAGCTGTCGACCGGCGAGTCGTTCGAGTCCGACGTCATCGTCTGGACCGCGGGCGTCATGGCGAGCCCGATGCTGAAGAACACCGACCTCCCGATCGAGGAGCGCGGGCGCCTGCGCGTGCGCGCCGACGGTCGCGTCGAGGGCGACGACGGCATCGTCGCGGACGCCTGGGGCGCCGGCGACGTGGCGGCCACCCCCGACCTCACCGGCGGCGGCGTCGGCGGCTTCTGCGTGCCCAACGCGCAGCACGCCGTCCGCCAGGGCAAGCTCATGGCGAAGAACCTCACCGCGAGCCTCCGCGGCGAGGGCATCACCGACTACTTCCACAAGAACCTCGGCGCCGTCGCGGGACTCGGCCTGTACCAGGGCGCGTTCCAGTCCGGCAAGATCGGCATCACCGGCTTCCCCGCCTGGGTCATGCACCGCGGCTACCACGGCCTCGCGATCCCGAGCTTCGAGCGCAAGGCGCGCGTCGTCACGGGCTGGCTGAACAACCTCGTCTGGGGTCGCGACATCGTCTCCCTCGAGGCGCGCGAGACCCCGCGCGTCGCGTTCGAGACGTTCGCGTCGCGCCCGCGCCCCGCCGCGGACGCCGCCCCGGCCGCGCCCGCCGAGAAGAAGGAAGCCCCTTCCAAGAAGGCGGCCGACGAGGCCAAGGCCGACGCCCCCACCGAGGGCGAGAAGTCCCCGGCCCTCGCCGGCAGCTACAGCACGTCGCCCACCGCGGAGACGAAGGGCGAGGAGCGCACCTCCTGATCCGCTAGCACCACCCGTCGACGGCCCGCAGGCAGCAGCCTGCGGGCCGTCGTCATGCCCGGACGCGTGGCGCCCCGGCCGACCGTAGGCTGTCGGGAGCGCTCCGGCGCCGGCCCCCGTAGTCCAATTGGCAGAGACGGGCGACTTAAAATCGCTACAGGTCAGGGTTCGAGTCCCTGCGGGGGCACCGTCACCCGTCACGAGCGCGGCCGCGCGTGCCGACACCCCTGGCCACCCCCGGCGCGACCACCTAGGTAGCCGCGCGGCACCACTTGGTGCGCCCGCGAAGGATCCGGGCACGTAAGCTGAGGGAGCCCGAGGAATCGGGTCCGTGGACGGGGGTCCATGTCAGCGAGGGGGCGGGAATGAGTCTGATCGACGACGCACGCCGGTCGGGGGCCCGGCAGCGCGCGGTGGATGCGCTCGGTCTCCTCGACAGCGCGCCCGAGGAGCGCTTCGACCGCGTCACGCGGCTCGCGCAGACCGCCTTCGGCGTCCCCCTGTCCACCATCGGCCTCGCCGACCACGACCGCATGTGGTTCGCGTCCTGCGCGGGCGCCGAGGTGCAGGAGGCGCCCATCAGCGGCATCTTCTGCGACACCACCATCCGGGAGGAGCGGGTCCTCGTCGTCGAGGACGCCCAGCAGCACCCGGTCTTCCGCGACCTCCCGAGCGTCGCCGGGGAGCCGCACGTGCGCTTCTACGCCGGCTACCCGCTGCGCGACACCGAGGGCCTCGTCATCGGCACGTTCTGCCTCTACGACGTGCGGCCGCGGAAGCTCGACGACCAGCAGCTCGCCCTGTTCGGCGAGCTCGCCGAGTGGGCCCAGCGCGAGCTGGTCGCCAGCGCCGAGATGGAGCGGGCGCAGGCCGTGCAGGTGGCGCTCCTCCCCGAGGCCGAGGTCGTCGTCCCCGGCTACGAGATCGCCGCCGTGTGCGTGCCCGCCCAGGTCGTGGGCGGCGACTTCTACGACTACGAGCGCACCGCGTCCGGTCTCCGCTTCGCCATCGCCGACGTCATGGGCAAGGGCACGGGCGCGGCCATCCTCACCGCCACCGTCCGCGCGGTGCTGCGCGGGCTCGCCGGCGCGGCCGACCGCTACGGCGCGGGGGTCCTCGAGGACACCGGCCGCATGATGAGCGACGCCGCGTACGCCCTCGACGCCGACCTCGACCGCACGGGCGCCTTCGTCACGCTGCAGCACGGCCACCTCGACGCCGCGTCCGGCCTCCTCCGGTACGCGGACGCGGGTCACGGCCTCACGATCGTCGTGCACGCCGACGGCCGCGTGACGCACCTGGTCACCACCGACCTGCCCATGGGGATCGACGTGGAGCACCCGTGGCGCGAGCGCCACGTCGTGCTCGCGCGCGGCGACACGTTCGTGACGTTCAGCGACGGCCTGTTCGACATGTTCGGCGGCAGCGGCCCGGCGTTCTCGCTCATCGGGCGGATGGTCCAGGAGGCCGGCGGCGTGCAGGCGCTCGTCGACCGGGTCCGCCTCCTCTCGTCCGCGGGCACGCCGCTCGACGACGTCACCGTCCTCGCCGTGAGGCGAGCATGACGGCCACGGCGACGCGCGCGCCCGGCACCTCGCGCATGACGTTCCGCTTCGCGCTCATCCGGCTGCTCGCGGTCGTCACGGCGATCCTCGGGCTCAACTACATCGTCTGGCGGCTGCTCTTCTCGGTGAACCCGGGGGCGCTCTGGATCGCGATCCCGCTCGTGCTGGCCGAGACCTACAGCCTCATCGACTCGCTCCTGTTCGGCTTCACCATGTGGCGCGCCCGCGAGCGGCCGAAGCCGCCGTCGCCCGCGCCGGACCTCACGGTCGACGTCTTCATCGCGACGTACAACGAGCCGCTCGACCTCGTGATGGACACGGCGCGCGCCGCCAAGCGCATCACCTACCCGCACAAGACGTGGGTGCTCGACGACGGCAACCGGGAGGAGCTGCGCGAGATCGCGGAGGCCGAGGGCATCGGGTGGATCACCCGCAGCGCCGACTGGACGGGACGCGCCCGCCACGCGAAGGCCGGCAACCTCAACAACGCGCTGCTCACGACCGAGGGCGAGTTCATGCTCATCCTCGACGCCGACCAGATCCCCGAGCCGGACATCCTCGACAAGACGCTCGGGTACTTCGACGACCCGCAGATGGCGCTCGTCCAGACGCCGCAGGTGTTCGTGAACGTGCCCGAGGACGACCCGCTCGGCAGCCAGGCGCCCCTGTTCTACGGCCCCATCCAGCAGGGCAAGGACGGGTGGAACGCCGCGTTCTTCTGCGGGTCGAACGCCATCCTCCGCCGCGAGGCGCTCATGCTCCTCGGCGTCTCCCGCTACGTCACCGACATCGAGATCAGCGTGTTCCGCGCGCTCCGCACCGCGGCCTACGTCCTCAAGCGCGCCCGGGCCGAGCTCGAGCCCGACCAGCAGGAGCTCCGCCAGGCGCTCGACGACGTCGACTACGACGTCCGGCGGGCGCGTGCCGAGCTCCGCCGCGGCCAGCCGCTGGCCGACGTGACGTTCCGCTTCCAGAGGCGCGTCGACTCCATCGCGTCCCGGGTCGTTCAGAGCGACATGGCGGCCCTGAACGCCGACCTCGCGGAGATCCAGGCCCTCGCGGGCGCTCCGATGACGGAGGAGGGCGCGGCGCCGCTCGTCGACGAGCGCGCCATGACCCGCCTCGCCCAGCGCGACTGGTCGCCGCTCGGGGCCATCGACGCCGTGCGCGCGCTGATCTCCGAGATCGACGTGCACCGCGAGTCCGACGCGCAGTCGATCATGCCGCTGGCCACCATCTCGGTCACCGAGGACATGGCCACCTGCATGCGCCTGCACGGCCTCGGCTGGAAGACGGCGTACCACGACGAGACGCTCGCCTACGGCCTCGCGCCTGAGGACCTGCCGACGATGCTCACCCAGCGGCTCCGCTGGGCGCAGGGCACGATCCAGGTGTTCTTCCGCGAGAACCCGCTGCTGCAGAAGGCGCTCACCATCCCGCAGCGCCTCATGTACTTCGCGACCATGTGGAGCTACTTCTCCGGCTTTACGGCCGTCGTCTACGTGGCCGCGCCCATGATCTACCTCGTCTTCGGCGTGCTCCCCGTGCAGGCGCTGTCGAGCGACTTCTTCATCCGCCTGATCCCGTTCCTCGTGGTGAACCAGATCCTGTTCGCCGTGGTCGGGCGGGGGAAGCGCACCTGGCGCGGGCAGCAGTACTCGCTCGCGCTGTTCCCCGTGTGGATCGAGTCGGTGACGACCGCCGTGGCCAACGTGTTCTTCCACAAGCCCCTCGACTTCGCCGTCACCCCCAAGGTGCGGGCCGAGAGCGGGAAGCCGCGGTGGGATCTCGTGAAGCCGCAGCTCTGGGTCATGGGGCTGCTCGTCGTGTCGTCCGCCATCGGCCTCATCCGGCTCGCGGTCGGCCAGGCGACGGCGCTCGGCACCTTCACCAACATCGCCTGGGTCGTCTTCGACCTGGCCATCTTCAGCATCATCATCCGTGCGGCCCGCTATCGGGGCTTCACGCCGGCACAGGAGGACGCATGATCGACATCGCAGTGGACGACGAGGGCACCGACATCAGCATCGTCGCACCGACGGGACGCCTCAACATGGTCTCCGCGCGGCAGCTGACCACCGTGATCACGGAGGTCATCGACGGGGGCCGTCCCTTCGTGATCGTGGACCTCGGCGCCACCGAGTTCATGGACTCCTCGGGACTCGGCGCGCTCGTCTCCGCCCTCAAGCGCGCGCGGCAGGCCGGCGGCGACCTCCGGCTCGCGCGCCCGAACGCGCAGGTGCAGGCGGTGCTCGAGCTGACGAACCTCAACCGGGTGCTCACGGTGCATGAGTCCACCCAGGGCGTGTTCCGTGACCGATGACGGCATGACGCACCACGCGCCGCCGGTGCGGGCCAACGTCACGCTCCCGGCCGTCGAGGAGAGCCTCTCCGCGGTGCACGCCGTGATCGCCGCGGTCTGGGACCAGGCCTTCGACGTCAGCGACACCGAGCGGATGCTGTTCGAGACCGCCGTGGTCGAGATCGCGGGCAACGTGGTGGAGCACGGCGTCGCGGTGGGCGAGCGCGCGGGGTACCCCGTGACCTTCACCATGACCGTGATCTGCCAACACGACCGCATCGTGGCGCTGTTCGAGGACGACGGGCAGCCCGCCGTCGTCGACCTCACGCAGGTGTCCATGCCCGACGACCTCAGCGAGAGCGGGCGCGGGCTGGCGCTCGCGCAGGCGGTCCTCGACGACCTGACCTACGAGCGCACCGACGGCAGCAACCGCTGGCGGCTGGTCCGGCTCCGCGGCTGATGCCCGCGCGCCGCCGGGTGCGTGCGCCCGGCCGGATGCGCGTCTCGGCGGCGGCGACGGCGGTGGCGGCGGTCGCGCTGGCGGTCGTCCCCGCGGCGGCGGCCGGCGCTGCTCGGGCGGCGACCGCGGCCGCGGCCGCTTCCGCTTCCGACGAGGTCGACCTCACCACGGCGCCCGACGCGCCGTGGTTCGGCGGCATCCTCGACTGGGCGGAGGACGACGCCCGCAGCTACGCCGACCGGCTCGGCGCGATCCCCGCGGTCCTCGGCCAGTCGGTGCGCTACCCGCTCGGACCCGACGACGTCGCGTACCTCGACGGGATCGCCGAGCAGACGGCCCGGCAGGGATCCCTCCTGCTCCTCACCCTCGAGCCGACCGTGCCGCTGGCCGAGCTGACGGCGGAGGACGCGACGGTGCTGACCGACCGGCTGGAGGCCCTCCGGGAGCGGGTCGGGCTGCGCGCCCTCGTGCGGTTCGCGCCGGAGATGAACGGGTCGTGGACCCCCTGGGGGCAGCAGCCCGCCGCGTACGTGTCCGCGTTCCGGGTCGTCGCCGACGCGGTGCACGCCTCGGACGCGGGCGCCGTCACGGTGTGGTCGCCGGCGTACGCCTCCGGCTACCCGTTCGGATCCGCGGACGGCCGGGTCGAGGGCTCCGCCGCACGCTCGATCGCCGAGCTCGACACCGACGGCGACGGGCGCGTCGACGTGGACGACGACGCGTACCGGCCCTACTACCCGGGGGACGACGCGGTCGACTGGGTCGGCCTGTCCGCCTCGCACTTCGGCGCGGAGCGGGACGCCGCGACCGGCACCGAGGAGGAGGAGTACCTCGGCGGCGACGTGGTGCCCCGGCAGGCGTTCGGCGCGAACGTCCTCCCCGAGGACGGAAAGTTCCTGCGCCAGCTGCAGGGCGCGTACGGCTACCCCGACGAGGGCGGGACGGGTCGCGACTTCGCGGCGGAGTGGATCGACGGCACCGGCAAGCCCGCCGTGATCGAGACCGCGGCGCTGCACGATCCCGCGCGCACCGACGGCGCGAGCGGGATCGACATCACGCGGGCGTGGTGGGAGCAGGTGCTCGCGCCGGAGGTCCGCGCGGCGCACCCGGGCATCGGCATGGTCGTCTGGCGGGAGCTCGAGCGCGCGGAGGCGGAGGCGGACGCGGCCGTCATCGACTGGCGCGCGACGGCGGATCCCGCCACCGCGGCGGCCCTGCGCGCGCACCTGGACCTCGCGACCGCGACCCTGGGCCCGGTCACGCGTGTCCCCGGGGCGGATCGCGCGGAGGACGCACTCGCGCAGGGCGGCGACCCCGCATCGCCGGCGTCCCGGCAGGACGCGCGGACGGTCGGGATCGCGCTCGGCGCGGTCGCGCTGCTCGCGCTCGGCGTCGCGGTGGTCGTCCGGCGGGTCCGGTCGGCTGGTGCTGCCCGGGGCCGGCGCGCGACCGGTGCGTCGTCCCGCGCGTCGGCGCGCGCGACGCGTTCGCGGCCCCGGGCCGGTCGCTGACCGTCGTCCCGGGAGACCCGGGCAAACCGTCCGGGGCAGGGTTCCGAACCGCATCCGACATCCACGGGAACAGGAGCCACGCGGCCTGTCCCGGATGCCTGTCACCCGTATAGCGTTCGAACCAGCTCGCGTCGTCATCTGGGATGCGCCGCGCCGATCAAGGGAGCTCCATCCATGTTCGACAAGAAGTTCATCACCCAGGCCATCGACAGGAGCGCGCAGTCGCCCCTCGACCGTCGTCGCTTCTTCAGCGCGGCGGGCATCGCGGGACTCGGCGTCGGCGCCGCCGCCCTGATCCCCGCGACCGGAGCCCAGGCGGCCGACGCCCAGGCCGAGGCCGACTCGGGTCAGGCCACCGACCTCGCCGTCCTCAACTTCGCGCTCAACCTCGAGTACCTCGAGGCCGAGTTCTACCTCCGCGCCTCCACCGGCGCGGGCCTCGTCCCGAACGACATCTCGGGCGTCGGCACGCCCGGCGGCGTCACCGGCGGTCGCCAGGTGCAGTTCAAGGACCGCGCGATCCGCGAGTACGCCCGCGAGATCGCCCAGGACGAGAAGGCCCACGTCAAGTTCCTGCGCTCGGCGCTGGGCTCGGCGAAGGTCGCCCGTCCGGCCATCGACCTGGACGCGGCGTTCTCCGCCGCGGCCACGGCTGCCGGCCTCATCAAGCCGGGCGAGAAGTTCGACGCGTTCGCGAGCGACGAGAACTTCCTGCTCGCGTCCTTCGTCTTCGAGGACGTCGGAGTGACCGCCTACAAGGGCGCCGCTCCGCTCATCACGAACAAGACGTACCTCGAGGCGGCCGCCGGCATCCTCGCGGTCGAGGCGTACCACGCGGGCATCATCCGCACCTCGCTGTTCGCGAAGGGCCTCGCGGCCCCGACCAACGCGATCTCGAACGCGCGCGACTCCCTCGACGGGTCCACGGACCTCGACCAGGGCATCACGATCTCGGGCGGCGCGAACCTCGTGCCGACCGACGCGAACGGCATCGCGTTCAGCCGCACCACCGGTCAGGTCCTCAACATCGTGTACCTGAACAACAAGGCCGTCACCAAGGGCGGGTTCTACCCGAACGGCGTCAACGGCGGCATCAACACCAGCGGCGCGAACTAGCCCGCAGGCACGTGCACGCAGGGGCGCCGCCCACCTCGCGAGGTGGGCGGCGCCCCTGTCGTCGTCCAGGCGGGTGAACCGGCCGGCGGCGTGCGTCAGCTCCGGTTGCGCGGGCTCTCGGGCGCGAGCACGGAGTTCCGGCGCGAGTACGTGAGGTAGATGACGAGGCCGATCGCGAGCCAGATCCCGAAGCGCACCCACGTCTCCCACGGCAGCGACGACACGAGCCACAGCGAGAACGCGATGCCGACGATGGGCACCACGGGCATGAGCGGCAGCCGGAAGGTCCGCGGGATCTCGGGCCGCCGGTAGCGCAGCACGATCACGGCCGCGCAGACCACGACGAAGGCCAGCAGGATGCCGATGTTGGTGAGCTCCGCCACCACGGTGATGGGCAGGAAGCCCGCGAACAGGGCCGAGCCGATGCCGATGATCCACGTCACGCGCGTGGGCACGTTCCGCTTCCGGTCGGTCACGGCGAACCACGCCGGCAGCAGGCCGTCGCGGCTCATCGAGAACCAGACGCGGGACGCGCCGAGCATGAAGGTGAGCATCACCGTGACGACGCTGACGATCGCGCCCACCGCCACCACGTTGGCGACCGCCGGCAGGCCCACCGACTCGAAGGCCGTCGCGAACCCGCTCTCCGGGTTGATGTCGGTGTAGCGCTGCATGCCCGTGAGCACGATGGTCGCGAGCACGTAGAGCACCATCGCGATCCCGAGCGACAGGAGGATCGCCTTCGGCATGTGCTTCGTGGCGTCCTTCGACTCCTCCGCGGCGGTGCTCATGGCGTCGTAGCCGAACACCGCGAAGAAGACGGTCGCGGCGCCCGTGAAGACGCCGGCCGCGCCGAACGGGAAGTACGGCTGGTAGTTGGCGCCGGTGATCTGCGTGAAGCCGATGACGACGATCACCAGCACGAGCGCGACCTTGAGCCCCACGAGGTAGAGCTCGAAGCGGCCGACGCTCTTCATGCCGCGGGTGAGGACGAAGGCGGTGCCGAGGCAGAGGATCACGGCGAAGAGGTCGACCACGTGGCCGTCTCCGGTGCCGGCCGCGCCGAGCATCCACGCCGGGAGGTCCACGCCGAGCTGGTCGAGCAGGAAGCCCGCGTAGCCGGAGACGCCGATGGCGACCACGCCCACGATGGCGGTGTACTCGAGCAGCAGGTCCCAGCCGATGAACCAGCCGACGATCTCGCCGAGGGCCGCGTAGCCGTAGGTGTAGGCGGATCCGGCCTTGGGGATCATGCCCGCGAACTCCGCGTAGGAGAGGGCGGCCGCCGCGCTCGCGATGCCGGCGATGAGGAACGAGATGAGGACGGCGGGGCCGGCCGTCTGGTTCGCGACCGTGCCCGCGAGCGTGAAGATGCCGGTGCCGATGATGCCGCCCACGCCGATCGCCGTGAGCTGCCAGAGGCCGAGGGAGCGGGTGAGGCCGCCCTCGGGGGTGCCCGCGCCCGGCTCGTCCTCGATGGCGTCCACGGGCTTCCGCCGGGTGAGGGCCGCCCGGAGGCTCGTGCGGGATGTGCTCATGCAGGACTCCTGCCGTCGGGGCCGCGGGGGCCGGACCGAGGCCGCCGGAGCCGGCGACGCCCCCAGTGTGGCCCCGGCCGGGCGCGCGCGCCAGGTGCGCGACGGGCGGCGGGGAGCGCTGCTAGGGGCGCTGGAGGGAGGGCTCGACCACGCGGATCCAGAGCCACACCGCGACGCTCACCGCCGCGAATGCCGCGGCGATCACGAGGGCGGTGATCCAGACGCCGGCCTGCACGCCGCTCGCGGTGGTGGCGACGGCCGCGAAGGCCAGCGTGAGCACGACGACGCTCGCGCCGGCCCAGAGGGGGAGGGAGCGGACGAGCAGCGACCGGCCGAGCACGAGGGAGACGGGCGCGAGCGCGAGGGCGGCGGAGCTCAGCGAGGCGAGCGTGATGACGCTGAGCAGCTCGTTCGCGAGCTGCGGCCACATGGCGCCGTCGGCGGGGAAGAGGCCGTAGAGGATCCAGGCCACGAGCCCGAGCGTCGCGAGCGAACCCGACTGCACGAGCGCGAGGCGGGCGCGCGACCGGTCGTCGCGGTCGTCGGCGACGAGCCCGAGCACCTGGCCGAGGACCACGGGCGGCGCGAGGCCGAGGGTGCGCGACATGAGCACCGCCGTGGCCGAGAGGACGAGGAGGGCCGGCACCGCGCGGACCCGGGCGGGACCCGCGCCGACCCGGCCGGCGACCGACGCGACCGCGACGACGCCCACGCCGTTGACGATGGCGAGGCCCACGAGCGCCGCGAGGAACAGGCGCACGGCGTTGGGGTCGGATCCCACGGGCAGGGAGAGCGCGGCCAGCGCGGCGGCGAGGGCGAGCGCAGCCGCGGCCCCGCCCCACCGGCCTGCGCGGCCGGGCTCGCGTGGCGGGCGCGCGCCGAGCAGCGTCGGCTCGGCCTCGCTGCGGGCGGGCACGGGGATGGGCGCCGAGTCGAGCCGGCCGGGGACGATGCGCATCTGGCCGGTCGTGGCCGCGGAGTCCGTGAAGGCGGCGGCCGCGGCGCGCGTGGTGAGGGCCCCGGCGTCGCCGCGGGGGACGATCCGGAGCGGCGTGACGTCCTCGGCCGCGCGGTGGCGCCCGCCGAAGCGCCCGATGAGCGCGCCGCGGAGGAGGAGCGCCGGCAGGGTCACGAGGAGCACCGCGCCGAGCGCGAGGAGGAGGGGGAGCAGGCCCCGGCCGTCCGTGAACGCGATGGGCAGCGGCTGCAGCGACGTCCCGAAGCGCGTGGGCGCGTTCCAGGTGCCGGGCACGGCTCGCGAGGGCGCGGATCCGGCCCCGGGCGCGCCGTCGGGAGCGGCCCCGGGGCCGGAGGAGGAGCCGCCGCCGGATCCCGGCACGGGCGCGGGAGCGGCCTGCGTGCCCTCGGGCGAGCTGGTGGCCTGCGGCGTGGGGGTCGCGGGCGGGGTCGTCGCGCCCGGCGTGGGGGAGGAGGCGGGGGCGGCGACGGTGATGCGCACCTCGGAGGCGAGCGTGCTGATGTTGCCGAGCGGATCCGTGACCGTCGCCGTGATCCCGAGGGGACCGGGCGGCAGCGTGCCGGTCGTGCACGACCACCGGCCGCCGGACACCTGCGCCTGGCACGCGGCGTCGCCGTAGCCGGAGAGGTAGGCGCGGACGGTGGCGCCGTCCTCGTCGGACGTGCCGGAGATCGCGATGCCCGCCTGGTCGACGGTGGCGCCCGCGGCGGGAGCCGTGATGACCGCGGCACCGGGGGCCGTCGTGTCGAAGGCGGCCGTGCCGCGGCCGACCGCGGGAGCGCCCGTGCTCCAGGACGTGCTCTGCGTGGCCGTGACGGGGACGCCCGTGCCCGACGTCGGCGGCGGCGCGAGGAGGCAGGCCCACGTGCTCGAGGCGCCGACCGTCGCGCGGCAGGCCGCGGATCCGGAGCGCGCGTCGACCGTGGCGCCCGGGTAGCCCGTGCCGCTGACGAGCCCGGTCGTGACCACGGGGAAGCTGTTGACGCCGGGGGCCCGGAGGACGGAGGCGGTCGCGGAGGCCTCCTGGCCGGCCGACGTGACGCGGATGGGGTTCTGGCCGTCGGGCACGCCGGTGGCGGTCGCGCGCCACGTGGTCGAGGAGGGCAGCGTGACGGCGGCGGGCACGCTCGCGATGGTGACCCGCACGTCGGCGCCCGCGGGGCGCGTGCCCGCGACGGCGACGGCGCCGTCGGTGGAGAAGGGCGGCGCGTCCACGGTGGGGCCGGGCGCGGGCGCCGGCGCGGCGGAGGGGATCGGGCTCGGTGTGGGCGTCGGGGTCTGCGGGGCGGCGGACGCGGCGGCCGAGCCGCCGGCGGCCAGCGCCGCGAGGAGGGCCAGGAGGGCGACCGCGCGGACGACCCGCTCGCGGGATCGCCGGACGTCGCCCGCTCCACCCCCCGTGGACGGACGTGCCCCGTTCTCCGCTCTGTGCTGCACCGTGCGTCCATTCATGCGTGCGCGTCCGGGCGTGTCAACCACCCGCACCGTCCGTGATGGAAGTGGTACGGGAACCTGGACGCGGCGTCCCCGGGCCCGGTGCGCGGGGTGTGCACGGGCGGTGCGCCGCCGGGATCGCGCCGGCCCGGATGGCCCGTCGCCGTGCCGGATACTGACGGGGTGACCCCTCGCGACGCCGTCCCCGACCGCCCCACGCCGACCGAGCTGGCGGGGCTCCTCGCGGGCGGCCCGCGCGTCGGGGTGAGCACGAGCGCGACCAAGGTCGAGGGCCGGGCGCACGAGGGCGGCCGCACGGAGTCCGCGTGGGACGCGTTCGCGCGCCGGCCCGGCGCCGTGGCCGACGGCAGCGATCCCGAGCGCGGCGCCGAGCACATGGCCAGGTACCGCGAGGACGTCGCGCTCGCGGCCGAGCTCGGCGTCGACGTGCTCTCCTTCTCCCTCTCCTGGTCCCGGATCCAGCCCGAGGCCCGCGGCGGCCTCCGCCGGGAGGGCATCGGCTTCTACGACGAGCTGATCGACGCGCTGCTGGCCGCGGGGATCCGCCCGCGCGCCGCCCTGCACGACCACGACCTGCCCGTCGAGCTGCAGGACCGCGGGGGCTGGCTGCACCGCGACACGGCGCTCCGCTTCGGCGACCTCGCCTACCTCGCCGCCGAGGCGCTTGCCGACCGCGTGCCCGACTGGGTGACGCTGCGCACGCCCGCGCTGACCACCATGGCCGGCCATGTCACGGGGGAGCACGCGCCCGGATCCCGCCTCGGGCTCGACGCGCTGCCGACCGTGCACCACCAGCTGCTCGCCCACGGCCGCGCCGTCGAGGCGATCCGGGGCTCGCGCTCGTCGGCGCGCGTCGGCATCGTGAACGCGCACCGCGTCATCGAGGCCGCCTCCGCGGACGACGACGACCAGGCGGCCGCCGTCGCGGCGCGCGCCCTGCACCAGGGCCTCTTCGCCGACGCCGTCCTCCTCGGCCGCTACCCGGACCTCGACGGCCCGCACGCGGAGGCCTTCGCGCGCCTCGGCCGCGTCGACCCGGCCGACCTCCGCGCCATCGGCCAGCCGCTCGACCACTACGGGGTCGCGCTCGCCGACCCCATCCGCGTCGCCGCCGTGCCGCGCCTCACCCCCGGATCCGCCGCGATCCCGTTCGCCGAGCTGCCCTGGACCGACCACCCGTCCGCGCTCGACGGCCACGTCGTCGCGCCCGACCTCGTGCCCGCCGTGCTCGCCGACCTCCGCGCGCGCTACGGCGACGCCCTGCCGCCGGTCGTCCTCTCGGGCCTCGACGCCGCGCACCCCGAGCAGGTCGACGAGCGCGACGGCTCGCGTCGGGACCCGCGCCGGGCGCACGCGATCTCCGACCACCTCGTGCAGGCGCTCGCCGCGGTCGCCCCCGGCGGTCCCGCGGAGGGCGTCCGGCTCGAGGCCGTCATCGCGGGCAGCCTGCTCGACGGCTTCGAGTGGGAGGCGGGACGGGCCCACCCGCGCGGCCTCGTCCACGTGGATCCGCGCACCGGCGACCGCACGCCGCGCTCCTCGTACCGCTTCCTCCGCGACACCCTGCGCGAGCGCGGCTGACGCCCGCCCCCGCGCCCGACGCGCACCGCCGGTGCGACGCCCCCAGAACGGGTGCGCGGGGCCTCCTGCCCCGGGTCCTCCCCGGACCGCCGCGTAGGATCCTGACCATGGAATTGTGGATCGCGCTCGGAGTCGTCGTGCTCCTGGCAGTTCTCGTCGGCATCTACCTCTGGGCGACGTACAACGCCCTCGTCACCCTCAACGTCCGCGTGGACGAGGCGTGGAGCGACATCACCGTGCAGCTGAAGAGGCGCGCGGACCTGCTGCCCACCATCATCGAGTCGGTCAAGGGCTACGCGTCCCACGAGAACCGGGTGTTCGACTCGGTCGCGTCGGCCCGCACGGAGACGATCAGCGCCGCGAACCCGGCCGAGGCGAGCTCCGCGGAGGAGCACCTGCAGGGCGCCATGAAGTCGCTGTTCGCGGTCGCCGAGGCGTACCCGCAGCTGCAGACGAGCCAGACCTTCCTGCAGCTGCAGGGCGAGCTCGTCGACACCGAGGACCGGATCCAGGCCTCGCGCCGCTTCTACAACGGCGGCGTGCGCGAGCTGAACACCAAGATCACGCAGTTCCCGAACACGCTCTTCGTGCGCGGGCTGGGCTTCGGCGAGCGGGACTTCTACGAGGTCTCGAGCCTCGCGTCCATCGCCGAGCCGCCGCGCGTGCAGTTCTAGGGACCGCGCCTCAGGCGGTCGGATCCGTCGCCGGGTCCTCCGCCGCCGGCTCGGCCGCCGTCGCCTCCACGGCCGGCAGGTGCACCCGCAGCGCGCCCGCGAGCGTGCCCCGGTCGACCACCCCGACGCGCTCGAGCCCCTGCCAGGCGGCGGCGCGCTCGAGCAGCGGCGCGATCCGCTCGGCGACGACCGCGGCGTCGTGCCGCCCCTCGATCCACGACGCCTGCACCCGCAGCACGCCCGACTGCCGGTCGCTCTTGAGGTCGACCCGGGCGACGATCTCGTCGTCCACCAGCACCGGCAGCACGTAGTACCCGTGCACGCGCTTCGCCGCGGGAGTGTAGATCTCGATCCGGTAGTGCAGGTCGAAGAGGCGGAGCGCCCGCTCGCGGAACCAGACCACCGGGTCGAAGGGCGACAGCAGCGCCTCGCCCGCGATCCGGCGGGGGAGCCGCGCGTCCCGGTGCAGCCACACGGGCAGCGGCTTCCCGCGCCCCTCCCAGCCCGGCACGGTCACGGGGAGCACCTCGCCCGCGTCGGCCAGGTCGCGGAGCGCGCGGTCGGTCGCGGCGCGGGACAGGCGGTGGTAGTCGCCGAGGTCCGCCGCCGTGCCGACGCCGTGCGCGATCGCGGCGCGTCGGACGAGCTCGCGCACCCCGTCCTCCTCGGGCACCTCGCGCGCGAGGACGCCCGCGGGCAGCACGTCCTCCGCGAGTCCGTACACGCGCTCGAACCCGCGCCGGCCGGCGCTCGCGATCTCGCCCCACGCGAACATGGCCTCGAGCGCGCGCTTCACGTCCGACCAGCCCCACCAGGGGCCCGTGCGCACGTTCGCCTCGTGCTCGATGGCGCTCGCGGGCACCGGTCCCGTCCGGGCGAGCTCGGCGCGGACCTCGGCCAGCAGCGGCGCGTGCTCGAGCGCCCAGGATCCGGGCCGCATCCGGCGGGCGCGCTCCCCCTCCATCCGCCAGCGGTACAGCGGCAGGTCGTCGACGGGCAGCACGGCGGCCTGGTGCGCCCAGTACTCCGTGTACGCGCCGCCGCCGCCGAAGAGCATCCGGTCGAGCGCGGCGCGGTCGTAGGGCCCCACGCGCGCGAGCACGGGCAGGTGGTGGCTCCGCTCGAAGACGTTGACGGAGTCGATCTGCAGGAGGCCGAGGCGCCGGATCTCCGCCGCCAGGCGCCGCGTGCCCGCGGCCCCCGGATGCGGTCGGCCGAGCCCCTGGGCCGCCAGGGCCACGCGTCGGGCGAGGGCGGGGGAGACGGAGTCGGGCATGCCCCGACGCTACCCGCGGCCCCCGACCCGGCGTCCGGCCGGCGACGGCTCGGCCCGCCGGGCGCGGCGGCACGGGAGGCCCGTCCTAGACTCCCAGCATGATCTTCGGCCAGCGATCCCGCGCGCGAGCCGCGGCGGACGCGCGCGCCGCCGAGCGCCGCGTCGACCCCGACGTCGACACCGTCCAGCCGGTCGCGCGCACCGTCGCCGCGACCGTGCCGCCCGGCATGGTCATCGCGGGCGCGTGGGCCTGGCGGCTGCTCCTGATCCTCGGCGTGCTCGGCGTCGTCGGCTGGCTCGTGATCCAGCTCGAGTACGTGGTCATCCCGCTGTTCCTCGCGATCGTGCTCGCGGCCCTGCTCGTGCCCATCTCGAACTGGATGCAGCGCCATCACGTGCCCAAGTGGCTCGCGGTCGCGATCTCCGAGATCGGCGTCATCGTGGCGGTGGCGGCGCTCGTCTACCTCGTCACCACGCAGATCATCGGGCAGTACGACTCCATCCGCGCGCAGACGATGACGCGGTACGCCGACGTCCGCGACTACCTCACCGACGGCCCGCTGCAGCTCTCCGAGGCGCAGCTCACCGACGCGTACGCGCAGGCGGTCGACGCCGTGCAGCGCGACGCCGGCGTGCTCCTCAGCGGCGCGCTCTCGGTCACGTCCTCGCTCGGGCACGTGCTCACGGGCGTCCTGCTCGTGCTGTTCTCGACCCTGTTCATCCTCATCGACGGCCCGGGCATGTGGCGCTGGGTCGTGCGGCTGTTCCCGCGCCTCGCGCGCCCCGCGGTCGACGGCGCGGGCAAGGCCGGCTGGACCACGCTGCAGAACTTCGTGAAGGTCCAGGTGCTCGTGGCGCTGATCGACGCGGTCGGCATCGCCGGCGGCGCCGCCATCATCGGGGTGCCGCTCGCGATCCCCATCGGCGTGCTCGTGTTCCTCGGCTCGTTCATCCCGATCGTCGGCGCGGTGCTCACGGGCTTCCTCGCCGTGTTCGTGGCGCTCGTCTACAACGGCCTCCCGCAGGCCGTCGGCATGGTGGTGATCGTCCTCATCGTGCAGCAGGTGGAAGGGCACATCCTCCAGCCGCTCATCATGGGCACGGTCGTCAAGGTGCACCCGCTCGCGGTCGTGCTCGCGGTCGCGGCGGGCGGGATGGTCGGCGGCATCGCGGGCACCTTCTTCGCCGTGCCGCTCGTCGCCACGCTCAACTCCATGGTCAAGCACGTCGCCAGCGGCGCCTGGCGGGGGCAGCCCGAGCCGCCCCCTCCCGCTCTCCCCGCCGACGCCTCGCACGCCACCCGCCGCCCCACCCCCAGGAAGCGCACCCGATGACCGACGCCGCCACCGCCCCCGCCGCCGCGCACGCCGACCTCCCGCACCTCCGCGCGGTGGGCGACGAGCTCGACCCCTCGCAGCTGGGCGAGGAGGCCGCGGCGCTCGCGGGGGAGCTGCCCCGCGGATCCGCGCCCACCCTCGAGCGCATCGAGGCGGCCCGCGTGGTCGTCAGCCGCGTCGCCGACGTCACGCCCATGGAGTCGTCGCGCTTCCTCGCCGAGATCCTCGGCAGCCCCGTGCACCTCAAGTGCGAGAACCTGCAGCGCACCGGGTCGTACAAGATCCGCGGCGCCTACAACCGCATCTCGCGCCTCACCGACGAGGAGAAGGCGCGCGGCGTCGTGGCCGCGTCGGCCGGCAACCACGCGCAGGGCGTCGCCTTCGCGGCGCGCGAGCTCGGGATCCGGGCCACGATCTTCATGCCCGTGGGCGTCGCGCTGCCGAAGCTCCAGGCCACGCGGCAGTACGGCGCCGAGGTCATCCTCCGCGGCCACACCGTCGCCGAGCCGCTGCTGGCCGCGGCCGAGTTCGCCGCGCAGACGGGCGCCGTGCTCATCCCGCCCTTCGACCACGAGGACGTCATCACGGGCCAGGCGACGCTCGGCCTCGAGATCCTCGACCAGACGCCCGACGTCGAGACGGTCGTGGTGCCCATCGGGGGCGGCGGCCTGATCTCCGGCGTCGCCACCGCGCTCAAGCTGCGCGCGGCCGAGGGGGGCCGGACCATCCGCGTCGTCGGCGTGCAGGCGCGCAACGCCGCCGCCTACCCGCCATCGCTGGCCGCGGGCCGGGCCACGGAGATCGAGATCACGCCGACCATCGCCGACGGCATCGCGGTGGCGAAGCCGGGCCTGCTCAACTTCGACATCATCCGCGAGAGCGTCGACGAGGTCGTGACGGTCGAGGACGACGACACCGCGCGCGCCCTGCTGCTCCTCCTCGAGCGCGCGAAGCTCGTGGTGGAGCCCGCGGGCGCGGTGGGGGTCGCGGCGATCCTCGCGGGCCTCGTCCAGGACGCCGGCCGCACCGTCGTGATCCTCTCGGGCGGCAACATCGACCCGCTCATGATGGAGCGCGTCATCAGCCGCGGCCTCGCCGCCTCCGACCGCTACGTGAAGCTGCGGATCATGCTGCCCGACCGCCCGGGCCAGCTCGCCCGCACGTCGCAGATCATCTCCGAGGCGAACGCGAACGTCGTCGAGGTGCTGCACACCCGGCACGGCCGCGGGCTGCAGATCAGCGAGGTCGAGCTCGAGGTGAGCGTGGAGACGCGCGGCGCCGAGCACACGGCCGAGGTCGTGCAGCGGCTCCGCGACGCCGGCTACGACCCCCGGCTCCAGCGCGACTGACGGACGGCCGCCCGGCAGCGCGGTCGCGCGACGGCGCGGTCGCCGGACAGCGCTGCCGCCGGACGCACGAGGGGCCGCGGACCCGATGGTCCGCGGCCCCTCGCCGCACGTCCGGGAGCGCTATGGCGTGTAGTTCTCCACGGCCTGGATCTCGACGGGGATCTCGCGGCCGTTCGGAGCGGTGTACGCGCCCTTCTGCCCGACCTCCCAGCCGATGATCGCGGCGCCGAGGGGCGACTGCTCGCTGTACACGTCGAGGTCGCTGTCGCCCGCGATCTCGCGGTTGCCGAGCAGGAACTTGGTCTCGTCGCCGGCGATGAGCGCGGTGACGACCGTGCCGGGCTCCACGACGCCGTGGCTCTCCGGGGCGTCGCCGACCTCGGCCGTCCGCAGCAGCTGCGTGAGCTGGCGGATGCGCGCCTCGATCTTGCCCTGCTCCTCCTTGGCGGCGTGGTAGCCGCCGTTCTCCTTGAGGTCGCCCTCCTCGCGCGCGATCTCGATCTTCTTCGCGATCTCCTGGCGGCCCTGCACGCTGAGGGTGTCGAGCTCCCTGCTGAGGCGGTCGAACGCCTCCTGGGTCAGCCAGGTGACTGCCTGCTCCTGCGCCACGATGGACTCCTTGCACTCGCACGGACGCCCCGACGGATCCGTCGGGGCGAATCCCCCACTCTAGGCGGGCCAGCAGCTGTGGATCAACCCGGTCACGGCGGGACCGGTGGTGCGCAGGCGCACCGTCTCCGTGCGCTCGAAGCCGTCCTCGGCGGGGAGCTCGACGACCTGCCAGCCGACGATGGAGCGCTGCTCGTCCTGCGCCTGCACGGCGCAGAAGGCCTCGGTGCCGGCCGGCATGACGACGGAGAACGTCACGTCGATGGTGCGCTCGTCGACGATGTCGAACGCGCGGTCGGTGGCGTCGATGGATCCCGACGCCTGGTCGAGCCCGGCCCACAGCACCCACGCGCCGAACACCAGGGCGACGAGCCCGCCGGCGACCCCGTAGAGCCAGCGCTGGCGGATGCGCGCGGGCCTCGTGCGGCCGTACCGCTCGTCGAGCGCGGCGCTGGATCGCGGCGCGGGGACCCGGTGCTCGACGGTCTCGTCGTCGTCCCCGAAGGGGCCGGCGGGGACGGGGGAGCGGGACTCGGTCGTCACGGCCACTCCTCCACACGCACCTTGTACTCTGGGGATCCAGACTACCTTCCCCACCCTTGGAGCCCCGTGACCCTGCGCCTCATGGCCGTGCATGCCCACCCCGACGACGAGTCGAGCAAGGGCGCCGCGACGTACACCCGCTACACGCAGGAGGGCGCCGAGGTCATGGTCGTCAGCTGCACGGGCGGCGAGGCGGGCGACATCCTCAACGAGGGCCTCGCCGAGCGCGCGATGGCCGAGCGCGACCTCCCCGGGCTCCGTCGCATCGAGATGGCGCGGGCGCAGGCCGTCATGGGCGTCCAGCACCGCTGGCTCGGCTACGTCGACTCCGGCATGGCGCGCGAGGACGGCTCGCTGCCGCCCGCGAGCTTCGCGAGCATCCCGGTGGAGGTGTCGGCCGAGCCGCTCATCCGCCTCGTCCGCTCCTTCCGCCCGCACGTGCTCGTGGCGTACGACGAGAACGGCGGCTACCCGCACCCCGACCACATCCAGGCGCACGTGATCGCGATGGAGGCGTGGCGCGAGTCCGGCGTCCCGGGCTCGTACCCCGACGCGGGCGAGCCGTGGGAGGTGGCCAAGCTCTACTTCGACCGGATCTTCAACGGCGCCAAGCTCCGCGCCGTGCGCGAGCACCTGGTCGCCGACGACGCGGCGCCCGAGATGCTCGAGGCCGTCGACGAGATGCTCGGCTGGATGGGCGACCGCCCCGACCTCGCGACCACGCACGTGCACGTGGCCGACCACTTCGAGGCCCGCGACCGCGCGCTCCTCTCGCACGCGAGCCAGGTCGCCCCCGACAGCACGTTCTTCCGCTGGCCGCGCGACCTCCAGCAGCGCGCGTGGCCGTTCGAGGACTTCCAGCTCGTGGAGTCGCGCGTCGACGTGCCGGACGAGGAGCAGGACCTCTTCGCCGGCATCGCGGACGACGCCGAGGACCGGGCGGCGCGCGCGTGATGGGCACGGACCTCGCCCTCCGCCTGGCCGCCGCGGTCACCACCCCGAGCCCGACGCCGACCGCCGAGTTCGACCCGGACACCGTCTCACCCGGGCCCCTCGGCTTCATCGCGATCTTCTTCGTCGCCGTCATGGTGCTGCTGCTCATGGTCGACATGACCCGCCGGATCCGCCGCACGCGCTACCGCGAGGAGATCCGCGGCCGTCTCGAGGCGGAGAAGCTCGAGGCCGACCTCGCGCGCGATGCCGCGCCCGAGCGCGGCGACCGCACGACGGACCCCGCGGTCGGCGACGGCACCGCGGATCCGGACGACGTGTCGGGCCCGGCCCGCGGCTGACCGGCGCGGATCTCGGCGGCCTGCCCGTCCGGTCGCTGTGGAGGCGGGCCGTCCCGCCGACCGGCCGACTCCGTAGTCTCGTGCCTCCCCCGAGAACGGAGTCCCATGAACACGTCATCCCCCATGCCCTCGAGCCGATCCCCGCGTCGTCCCGCCCGGGCCGCATCCGTCACGGCCGTCGCCGCGGTCGCGCTCACCGCCACGGTCGGTCTGGGCATCGTGCACGCATCGGCGTCGGCATCCGCGACCGCTGCCTCGGATGCTGTCCGCGTCAGCGCCATGGGGCACGGCCACAGCCCGGCCGAGCCGGATCCCTACTACGTGGGAGTGCCCTCGATCGGGGAGTGGCGCCACAGCCACCACGGGGGCTGATGCTCGGCAGCTGATCCACCTGCCCTCGACCGGCGTCCCCCGTCCGGGGGGTGCCGGTCGTCGCTCGTCCGTCCGCTCGCCACCCGCGTCCACCCGTCCGTTCACCCGTCCTGCCTACCGTGGCCAGGCATGGAGGGAACGTTCCCTCCCCCTGCTCCACGAGGAGGTCCGACGTGACGCACGCCCCCGCGCCCGCCCGGGTCGCGCCGACGCCGGAGGCGGTGCCGACACGGAGGTCGACCGTCCGCCGGGCCGCCGCGCGTCCCGTCCCGCGCCGCCGCCGCCCGGGCCGCGTCCGCGACGGGCTCCTGTTCCTCGCCTTCGTCGGGCCGAACGTGCTGCTGCTCGCGGTCAACACCTACAAGCCGCTGCTGGAGTCCTTCTACTACTCGACGCTCCAGTGGAACATCGGCTCGCAGGTGGCGCGCGAGGTCGGCCTCGCCAACTACGTCGCCTGGTTCCAGGATCCGCAGACCCCCACGGTCGTCGGCGTCACCCTGGTGTTCACGGGCGTCACCGTCGTCGGCTCGATGGTGCTGGGCCTCGGGGTCGCGGTGCTGCTGAACCGGCGGATCCGGCTGCGCGGTCCCGTGCGCACGATCATCGTCGCGCCGTACGTGCTCTCGGGCGTGGCCGTCGGCTTCCTCTGGCTCTACGTCTTCGACCCGAACTTCGGCCTCATCGCCGCCGGCCTCACCGCCCTCGGCCTCCCGTCGCCCGACTGGTACGACGACCCGGCCGCGGCGCTCGCCATGGTCACGACGGTGCAGGTCTGGCGCGACCTCGGCTACTGCGCCCTCATCTACCTCGCGGGCCTGCAGGCCGTGCCGAGGGACCTGCTCGACGCGGCCGCCCTCGACGGCGCGGGACCGGCGCGCGCCTTCCTCCGCATCGTGCTGCCGCTGCTCAGCCCGACCACGTTCTTCCTCAGCGTGACGACCCTGCTCAGCTCGCTGCAGACCTTCGACCTCATCAGCGCCATGACCAAGGGCGGGCCCCTGCAGGGCACGACCACGATGATGTACCAGATCTACCACGAGGGCTTCGTCGCCGGACGGGCCGGCTACTCGTCGGCGGTCGCCACGATCCTCTTCCTCGTCCTGCTCGTCGTCACGCTCGTCCAGCTCGTCGTCGTCCAGCGGAAGGTGCACTACTCGTGACCGCGACCCCCACCCGACCCGCGCCCGCGGCGGTGCCCCGCGCCCCGCGTCCCCGAGGCCGCCGTCGATCTCGCACGTCCGGCGGGCCCGCGCGGCCGCCCCTCACCGGCACCTACCTCGCCCTGCTGCTCGCGGTGCTCGTCATGCTGCTGCCGCTCATCTGGATGGTGCTCACGAGCTTCAAGGGATTCGGCGAGATCTACTCGCTCCCGCTCACGATCCTCCCGTCGTCGTTCGCGCCCGCGAACTACGCGACGGCCTCCGACACGGTCTCCTTCTCCACGCTCGCCGCCAACAGCCTCGTCAAGACGCTCGTCGGATCCGGCCTCAAGGTGCTGCTCGGCCTCATGACCGCGTACGCCCTGGTGTTCATCCGCGTGCCGTTCCGCAGCGCGTGGTTCGGCGTCGTGATCCTCGCGCTCCTCGTGCCGCAGCAGATCGTGATGATCCCGAACTACCAGGTCGTGGCGGGCCTCGGCTGGATCAACACCTACCCGGGCCTCATCCTCCCGGGTGTCGCGAGCGCCTACGGCACGTTCCTCTTCCGCCAGCACTTCCTCACGCTGCCGCCCTCCGTGCTCGAGGCTGCCGCGATGGACGGCGCAGGCCACCTCCGCCGCCTGCGCTCGTTCGTGATCCCGATGTCGGGCCCGACCATCGCCGCCGTCGCGCTCGTCTCCGTCGTCGGCGAGTGGAACGACTACCTGTGGCCGCTCCTCGTCACGACCGACCCGCGCATGATGACGCTGCCCGTGGGCCTGACGCTCCTCCAGGACACGACGGGCATCACGAACTGGGGCGTGCTGATGGCCGGGACGGTCATCGTCACGCTGCCCGTGCTCGCCGTGTTCCTGGTCTTCCAACGGCGCATCGTCGGCGGCCTCACCGCCGGCGCCGTCACCGGCTGAGCCGGGCACCGCGCTCCTCGTCGCTCCGTCCGTCCGCTCGTCCCGCCCCCGCCCTGCCATCGACCCCAGGAGAACCATGCCCATCCACCCCCGCTCGGCCCTCGGCGCCGCGGCCACCAGCCCCCTCCGTCGGCGCGACGTGCTGAAGCTCGGCGCCGTCCTCGGCGGCACCGCGCTCCTCGCCGCCTGCTCCGGCCCCGCCGTCGGCGGTGACGCGCAGGCCGCGGTCGCCCCCGACACCGACTGGGACGGGATCGAGCCCGCCACCGAGATCAGCTGGTGGACCACGCACCCCGGCCAGACCTCCGACCTCGAGGCGCAGTTCGCCGCCGACTTCCTGGCGAAGACGGGCATCACCGTCAACGTGATCACGGGTGGTGCGAGCTACGACGAGATCGCGCAGAAGCTGCAGGCCGCCGCGGGCACCGACAGCATGCCCGACATGGTGAACGCCAGCGACACCTGGTGGTTCCGCTTCATGGTGAACGGGCAGACCGCCGCGATGGACGGGCTCATGGCGCACCTCGGGTTCGAGCTCGACGACTTCAACGGCGTCTTCCTCGACGACTACCTCTACGACGGCGCGCGCTACGCGGTGCCGTACGCCCGCTCGACGCCGATCTTCTACTACGACCGGTCGATCTGGCAGCGCGCGGGCCTGCCCGACCGCGCGCCCGACACCTGGGCCGAGCTCGAGGAGTGGGCGCCGGCGATCATGCGGGCCACCGGCGGGACGCCCGCGATCCGCCTGCCCCAGGGATCCATCGGCACGTGGGCGATGAGCAACGTGCTGTGGGGCCGCGGCGGCCGGTACTCCGACGGCTGGGACCTCACGCTCGACCAGCCCGAGACGCTCGAGGCGGCCGGCTACGCGCGCGGCCTCGTCTTCGACTCGAGGATCGCGAACGTGGCGGCGGCCAGCGGTGACACCGCGGTCGACTTCGCGGGCGGGCTCGCCCCGTGCACGATCGCCTCGGCGGGCGCGGTCGGCATCGTCACCGCGAGCGCGGCGTTCCCGATCGGCACGGGCGTGCTCCCGGGCGGGCCGGAAGGGCGCTTCGTGCCCACGGGCGGCACGGGCCTCGCGGTCGTCGGCAGCAAGAGCAAGGAGCAGCAGCTCGCGGCCGGCATGTTCATCCAGCACGTGACGGAGGTGGACCAGCAGGTCGCGTTCGCGAAGAGGACCGGCTACGCGCCCGTCCGCACGTCGGCGGGGCGGTCGTCGGACCTCACCGGGTACTGGGACGCGAACCCGGCCTTCCGCACGGCGTACGACAGCCTCGAGCACGTGCGCTCGCAGGACTGGGCGCGCACGTTCATCCCGAACGGCGACACCTACCTGCAGCAGCCGTGGGCGCAGATCCTCACGCAGGACGCCGACCCGGCCCAGGTGTTCCCGGCGGCCGCGACGCAGCTCACGGCGGCGTACACGGAGAACGTGCAGCCCTACCTGTAGCGGGCGCCGGACGCGCCCGCCCGGTCAGAGGACGGGCGGGTGCGTCGCCACCAGGAGGATCCCCGTCCAGTGGCAGAGGAACGCCACGAGCGTGAACGCGTGGAAGATCTCGTGGAAGCCGAAGCGGCCGGGCCAGGGGTTCGGCCGCTTGAGCGCGTAGACCACCGCGCCGACCGTGTAGGCGAGGCCGCCCGCGAGGATCAGCGTCATCATCGCGGCGTCGGCGCGGAAGAAGTCGATGATGAACACGAGCGACGCGTAGCCGAGCACGAGGTACAGCAGCACGTAGAGCCAGCGCGGGGCGCCGATCCAGAGCACGCGGAACAGCACGCCGAGCGCGGCCCCCGACCACACGAGCCAGAGCAGCAGCACTGACTTCCCGTGCGGCAGCGCCAGCACGGTGATGGGCGTGTACGAGCCCGCGATGAGCAGGAAGATGTTGGCGTGGTCCATCCGCTTGAGGAGGACCTTCGTGCGCGGCGACCAGTCGAACCGGTGGTAGACCGCGGAGACGCCGAACAGCAGCAGCGACGACGCCACGAACACGGCGCACGCGATGCGGGCGGCCGTCCCCTCGGCCGCCGCGATGAGCACGATCCCCAGCACGAGCGCCACGGGCGTCATGCCGGCGTGCAGCCAGCCGCGCCAGGTGGGGCGCGGCTCCGGGCCGACGTCCTGCGCGTCCTCGACGAGGGGGAGGTGCGGGCCGGGCGCCGCGGCGCTCGCACCGTGATCCGCGCGGTCGTCCTCCGGGGTGCCGAGCGGTCCGGGGGACGAGGCGGCGGGCGTCATCCTGCGAGTGTAGGACAGCCGTGGTGACGTCCACCGGCCGGGCGATCCGGTCTCCCGGGCGTGTGGGCTAGCGTGGGATGGTGCGAGAGAAGCCGATCCGACCGTGGCGCGGTCTGCTCTACCGGGCGTACCAGAAGCGCATCCGCCGCGGCCTCGACCGGAACGCGCTGCCGCACCACATCGCGATGATCCTCGACGGCAACCGCCGCTGGGCCCGCCAGCTCGGACTCGAGTCCGCGGCCCACGGGCATCGTGCGGGCGCGGCCAAGTTCCTCGAGTTCCTCGAGTGGTGCGACGACCTCGACATCAAGGTCACGACGCTCTACCTGCTCTCGACGGACAACCTCACGGGCCGCGGCAGCGCCGAGCTCACCGCGCTCATCGACATCATCGGCGAGCTCGCCGAGGACCTCTCCCGGCACCGCGACTGGCGCGTCAAGCACGTGGGATCCGACGAGGGCCTGCCGGCCGAGCTCATCGCGCGGCTCGACGCGTCCGAGGAGCGGTCGAAGGGCAACACGGGGCTGCACATCAACCTCGCGGTCGGCTACGGCGGGCGCACCGAGATCGCCGACGCCATGCGCAGCATCGTGCAGTCGCACCACCTCGCGGGCGGCACGCTCGAGGACCTCGCGGCCCTCCTCACCCCCGACCTCATCGGCGAGCACCTCTACACGGGCGGCCAGCCCGATCCCGACCTCGTGATCCGCACCTCGGGCGAGCAGCGCATCAGCGACTTCATGCTGTGGCAGTCGGCGCACAGCGAGC
Source organism: Clavibacter rahimiani (assembly GCF_052654495.1). NCBI lineage: Bacteria > Bacillati > Actinomycetota > Actinomycetes > Micrococcales > Microbacteriaceae > Clavibacter > Clavibacter rahimiani. The sequence continues at coordinate 2,469,811 of NZ_CP199790.1, read as the reverse complement.
TCTACTTCATGGAGGCGCTGGGGCCGGACCTCCGCGAGGTCGACTTCCTCCGCGCCCTCCGCGACTACTCCTCCCGCCAGCGCCGCTTCGGCTCCTGACGCGCCGGGCCCGGGCCGCGGGGTCCCGGGCAAGAGTTAATGTCCCTGACACATCGGCTCGCGCGTGGCACTGGTCACCGGGTGGGGTGGCGACGTAGGTTCCACTCATCGGGCATGGCGCCCGATCGAGAGGGCCGCAGGACCGCTTCTCGTCACCGTGGCCCGATCGCCGTCAGGATCCGAGCGCGAACGCTCGGGGATGGAGTGGCCCGTGACCCCGATGGACAGCCGCAGCAGCACCGCACGACGCGCGAGCCGGGGGAGGGGACGCCGCAGGCCGAGCGCACGTACGTGCTCGACACCTCCGTCCTCCTGTCCGACCCGCGTGCGCTCTTCCGCTTCGCCGAGCACGCGGTGGTGATCCCGGTCATCGTCATCACCGAGCTCGAGTCGAAGCGGAACGACCCGGAGATCGGCTACTTCGCCCGCCAGGCGCTCCGCTTCCTCGACCAGCTCCGCGAGGAGCACGAGCGGCTCGACTTCCCCATCGAGGTGGGCGAGGCCGGCGGCACGCTGCGCGTCGAGCTCAACCACTCGAGCATGGCGGCGCTGCCCAACGGCCTGCAGCTCGGCGACAACGACTCGCGGATCCTCGCGGTCGCCCTCAACCTCTCGACCGAGGGCCTCGCGGTCACGGTCGTCTCGAAGGACATGCCGCTCCGCGTGAAGGCCGCCTCCATCGGCCTCCAGGCGGAGGAGTACCGCGCCGAGCTCGCGGTCGACAGCGGCTGGACCGGCATGGCCGACGTCACGCTCTCCAGCGAGCAGATGGCCGGCCTCTACGAGAGCGAGACGCTGCAGACCCGGGCCGTGCAGGACCTGCCCGTCAACACGGGCGTCGTGCTGCACTCGGACCGCGGATCCGCGCTCGGCCGCGTCGTCCGCCGGGGCACCGTGTCCCTCGTGCGCGGCGACCGCGAGGTGTTCGGGCTCAAGGGCCGCTCCGCCGAGCAGCGGCTCGCGATCGACCTGCTCCTCGACCGCGAGGTGGGCATCGTCTCGCTCGGCGGCAGCGCCGGCACCGGCAAGTCGGCGCTCGCCCTCTGCGCCGCGCTCGAGGCCGTGTTGGAGAAGCAGCAGCACCGCAAGATCATGGTGTTCCGGCCGCTGTACGCGGTGGGCGGCCAGGAGCTCGGCTACCTGCCGGGCGACGCCGCGGAGAAGATGAACCCGTGGGCGCAGGCCGTGTTCGACACGCTGGGCTCGGTCGTCTCGCAGAACGTCATGGACGAGGTGGTGGAGCGGGGGATCCTCGAGGTGCTGCCGCTCACGCACATCCGCGGGCGCTCGCTGCACGACGCGTTCGTGATCGTCGACGAGGCGCAGTCGCTCGAGCGGAACGTGCTGCTCACGGTGCTCAGCCGCATCGGCCAGAACTCGCGCGTGGTGCTCACGCACGACGTGGCGCAGCGCGACAACCTGCGCGTCGGCCGGCACGACGGCGTCGCCAGCGTGATCGAGACGCTCAAGGGCCACGAGCTGTTCGGCCACATCACGCTCACCCGCTCGGAGCGGAGCGCGATCGCGGCCCTCGTCACGGGGCTGCTCGACGGCGACCCCGTGTGATCCGCGCTGCCGCCGCATGACGACGGGCGCCGGTCCCCGAGGGGATCGGCGCCCGTCGGCGTCCGTGGGAGCCGCGGCCTAGAGGCCCGGCGCCGTCATCCGCAGCACGTCGAGGCCCTGGTCGAGCTGCTCCTCTGTGATCTCGCCGCGCTCGACGTAGCCGAGGTCGACGACGGCCTCGCGCACGGTCATCTTCTGGGCGACCGAGTGCTTCGCGATCTTGGCCGCCGCCTCGTAGCCGATGATGCGGTTCAGCGGCGTGACGATGGACGGCGACGACTCCGCGAGGGCGCGGGCGTGCTCCTCGTTGACGCGCAGGCCGTCGACCGTCTTGTCGGCGAGCAGGCGCGTGGAGGACGCGAGGATGCGGATCGACTCGAGCAGCGACGAGCCCATGACGGGGATCGCGACGTTGAGCTCGAACAGGCCCGAGGCGCCCGCCCACGCGACGGTGGCGTCGTTGCCGATGACGCGCGCGCACACCATGAGCACGGCCTCGGGGATCACGGGGTTGACCTTGCCGGGCATGATCGAGGACCCGGGCTGGAGGTCGGGGATGTGCAGCTCGCCGAGGCCCGTGTTCGGGCCCGAGCCCATCCAGCGGATGTCGTTGCAGATCTTGGTGAGGCTCACGGCGAGCGTGCGGAGCGCCCCCGACGCGTCGACGAGGCCGTCGCGCGCGCCCTGCGCCTCGAAGTGGTCGAGCGCCTCGGTGACGGGGAGGCCCGTGTCCTCGGCGAGGACCCGGATGACCTTCTGCGGGAACCCGAGGGGCGTGTTGATGCCGGTGCCCGTGGCGGTGCCGCCGAGGGGGACCTCCGCGACGCGGGGGAGCGCGGTGCGGACGCGCTCGATGCCGAGGCGCACCTGCCGCGCGTAGCCCGCGAACTCCTGGCCGAACGTGACCGGGGTGGCGTCCATGAGGTGCGTGCGGCCCGCCTTGACGAGCCCCTTCCACGCCTCGGCCTTGGTCTCCAGCGCCTCGGCGAGGTGCTCGAGGGCGGGGATCAGCTCGGCGAGGAGCGCGCCCGTGACGGCGACGTGCACCGAGGTCGGGAAGACGTCGTTGGAGGACTGCGACGCGTTGACGTGGTCGTTCGGGTGCACGGGCTTCCCGAGCGACGCCGTGGCGAGGGCCGCGAGGACCTCGTTCATGTTCATGTTCGAGCTCGTGCCGGAGCCCGTCTGGTACACGTCGACGGGGAAGTGCTCGTGGTGGGATCCGCCCGCCACCTCGTCCGCCGCGGCGACGATGGCCTGGGAGACGTCGGCGTCGATGATGCCCATCTCGCCGTTCACGATCGCGGCGGCGCGCTTGATGCGGGCGAGCGCCTGGATCTGCGCGGGCTCGAGGCCGCGGCCGGAGATGGGGAAGTTCTCGACGGCACGCTGCGTCTGGGCGGCGTACAGCGCGGTCCTGGGGACCCGCACCTCGCCCATCGTGTCGTGCTCGATGCGGAACGCGTCCGCGCCGTTCGTCTCTGATCCGGGGGAAGTGTCGACCACGCTGTTTCTCTCTCCTTCGGGATGGTGATGCACCCGGGCCGCACGGGCCGCGGGGGTAGGCGGGTCAGCGCGGACAGCCCCTCTAGCGAGGGATGTCGCCCACGATGACGTCGGGCACCGCGGTGCCCTCGAGGAGCTTGTAGTTGGCGCCGACGATGGCCAGGCTACCGGCCGCCACCTTGTCGGAGATCATCTCGGACGCCTCGAGGAGACGGGTCACGGTGTCGCGCAGGTGCTCGCGGCCGACCTCGCCCGCGTCGACCTCGGACGGCACCACGGGGTCGCCCGCGACGCGGCGGACGGCCGGCTCGATGGGCGCGATGAGGCGGGCGATGTGGGGCGGCAGCGCCTCCGCGTCGGGGGCCGCGCTCTCGATGGCGGCGCGCACGGCACCGCACTCGTCGTGGCCGAGCACGACGATGAGCGGGACGCCCAGCACGGCGACGGCGTACTCGAGGCTGCCGAGCACGGAGTCGGAGATGATCTGCCCGGCGTTCCGCACCACGAAGAGGTCGCCGAGGCCCTTGTCGAAGATGATCTCGGCCGCGAGGCGCGAGTCGCTGCAGCCGAAGAGCGCGGCGGTCGGGCGCTGCACGTGCGCGAGGGCGGCGCGGCGCTCCACGTCCTGCCGCGGGTGCCGGGGCTCGCCGGCGACGAAGCGGGCGTTGCCCTCCATCATCTCGGCCCAGACCTCGGCGGGCGCCTGCACGGCCTCGTCCTGATCGGTCATCCCTCGATCCCCTCTCCGGGTGCGGTGGTGCTGGTCGTGTCGTCGGTGGTCGTGCCGTCGGCGGTGGGGGCGGGCGTCGGCGTGGTGCCCGCCGCGGTGCCGCGCGCGGCGGCGACCGCGTCGATCGCGGTGCGCAGCTCGTTCGCGTCGGCCGTGCCGTAGACCGCGTAGGTGCTGTCGCCGTCGACGGCGCTCGCCGCGAGCACGACGTTGCCCGGGTCGTCGGCGCCGCTGTTGTCGTAGAGGGTCCACTCGAGGCCGCCGATCTCCTCGCGGCTCACGTCGGGGGCGGACTGCAGCGTCTCGTCGAGCCAGGTGGGGTTCGCGTCGATGCCCTGCGAGATCCCGACGTAGCGGTTGCTCGGCGTGATGAGGCCGATGTACCAGACGGCCACGCCGTCGCGGCCGGCCGGGCGGATCTCGGCGTCGTTGCTCTTCCACGCGGTCGGCAGCTCCGGCACGACGAGCGTCTCCGGGAAGCCGCCCTGCGCCTCGGCCGCGGCGGCGGCGTAGTCGACGTCGGGGAGGATCGTGGTGTTCGAGCGCGGCACGATGGCGACGATGACCGCGACGGTCGCGACCGTCACGATGAGCGAGTACAGCAGGTTGCGGAAGGTCTGCTTGGCGCGGTGGCGGCGGGAGTCGGCGGCCTTGCGGGCGGCGGTCTCCTCGGGCGTCTCGGGCCGGCCGAGCTCGGCGACGACGTTCGGGGTGCGGGGCTTCGCCACGGTCAGCGGGCGTCGGACGCGGTGGTGCGCGCGGCGTCGAGCCGCGCCTTGGCGCCGAGCAGCCACTCCTCGCAGCGGGCCGCGAGGGCCTCGCCGCGCTCCCACAGGGCGATCGACTCCTCGAGCGTGGACGCGCCCTGCTCGAGGTCGTTCACGACGCGGACGAGCGCGTCGCGCGCCTCCTCGTAGCTGAGCGCGGAGACGTCGGGCAGGCGTGCGCCGGTGTCGGCGCCGGTGTCGGCGGGGCTGGTGGGCATGGGGGAGATCCTAGCTTCCGACGTCGGACGCGGGCCGGGCGTCGCGGGCGGGCGAGGCGGGCAGCCGCGCGGCCGACGAGGGGATGTCGTCGGTGGGGCCCGTGGACGTGGCGCCGAGCGCGCCGGCGGCCAGGCGCAGCACGAGCCCGGTGCCGTCGGGGGCGTCGGCGGGGGCGCGGAGGGCGGATCCGTCGGCCGTCTGCACGATGGCGTAGCCGCGGTCGAGGACGTGCTGCGGCGAGAGGGCGCGGAGCTGCCGGGACAGCTCGCTCGTCCGCTGCACACCGCGCTCGACGACGCGGCCGGCGAGCTCGGCGGAGCGCGCGATGTAGCGGCCGAGCTCCTCGGCGCGCGAGTCGACGATCCAGGCGGTGCTCGCGAGCACGGGTCGCGACCGCAGCTGCTCGATCCGGTCGATCTCGCCGCGCACCTGCGAGGTGAGGCGCATGCCGATGCGGGCGCGCGCCTGCTGCACGCGGGACAGCTCCTCGGAGACGTCCGGCACGACGCGCTTCGCGGCGTCCGTGGGGGTGGAGGCGCGGAGGTCGGCGACGTCGTCGAGGAGCGGGCGGTCGGCCTCGTGCCCGATGGCGCTGACGAGCGGCGTGCGGCAGGCCGCGGCCGTGCGCACGAGCGTCTCGTCGCTGAAGACGAGCAGGTTCTGGAAGTCGCCGCCGCCGCGGGCGATGACGATGACGTCGACCTCGGGATCCTCGTCGAGCACCCCGATGGCGCGCGTGACCTCGCCCGGCGCCCGGTCGCCCTGCACCGCGGTGTGCACGACGCGGAACCGCACGCTCGGCCAGCGCAGCTGGGCGTTCCGGAGGACGTCCTTCTCGGCGTCGGAGTCCTTGCCGGTGATGAGGCCGATGCAGCCGGGCAGGAACGGGAGCCGCCGCTTGCGGTCGGCGTCGAAGAGGCCCTCGGCGCGGAGCGTCTGGCGCAGGCGCTCGAGGCGCTCCAGCAGGTCGCCGAGGCCGACGTGGCGCATCTCCAGCACCTGCATCGTGAGCGTGCCGCCCTTGACCCAGTAGTTGGGCTTCACGAGCGCGACGACCCGGGCGCCCTGGCCGAGGTCGGCGGGGATCTTCGCGCGCACCGACGACCAGACGGTGAAGCTGATGGTGGCGTCGACGTCGAGGTCCTTGAGCTTCCCGTAGACGTTGCCGCCGGATCCGCCCCACTGGGTGATCTCGCCCTCGACCCAGGCGGTGCCGAGCCGGTCGATCCAGCCCTTGATCTTCCCCGACAGCACCGAGACGGGCCACGGGGCGTCGACCGTCGGGGCGTCCGCCGCGGGCATGGACACCGTGCGCGTCTCGCTCATGGTCCCCCACTCGGCGCCCAGCGCGGGCGCATACAATTGAATACGTGACTACAGCGACCATTGACCAGCGACTCGTGGGAGCACCCGTCGTCAGCCTGTCGATGCCGCGGATGCCCGGCGTCCGCAACAGGCTCAAGGATAACCCGGTGGACGGACCCAAGCGGGTCCTGCTCGCCGCTCCCCGCGGCTACTGCGCGGGCGTCGACCGCGCCGTCGTGGCCGTCGAGAAGGCGCTCGAGCGCTACGGCGCCCCCGTCTACGTGCGGAAGCAGATCGTCCACAACGTGCACGTCGTCTCGACGCTCGAGCGCATGGGCGCGATCTTCGTGGAGGAGGTCGACGAGGTGCCCGAGGGCGCCCACGTCGTCTTCAGCGCGCACGGCGTCTCGCCGGCCGTGGTGCAGGGCGCGGCCGACCGCGGGCTCCAGGCCATCGACGCGACCTGCCCCCTCGTCACCAAGGTCCACCGCGAGGCCGTGCGCTTCGCCAAGGCCGACAAGCAGATCCTCCTCATCGGCCACGAGGGCCACGAGGAGGTCGAGGGCACCGCGGGCGAGGCGCCCGAGCAGACCATCATCGTCACCTCTCCGGAGCACGCCGACGTCATCGAGGTGAAGGACCCCGACAACCTCGTGTGGCTCTCGCAGACCACGCTCTCGGTCGACGAGACGATGGAGACGGTACGCCGCCTCCGCGCCCGCTTCCCGAACCTGCAGGACCCGCCGAGCGACGACATCTGCTACGCCACGCAGAACCGCCAGGTGGCCATCAAGAAGGTCGCGGTGGACGCCGACCTCGTCATCGTCATCGGATCCGCGAACAGCTCCAACTCCGTCCGCCTCGTCGAGGTCGCGCTCGAGTACGGCGCGAAGGCGTCCTACCGGGTCGACTACGCGTCCGAGGTCAAGCAGGAGTGGCTCGACGGCGTGCAGACGGTCGGCGTCACGAGCGGCGCGTCCGTCCCCGAGGTCCTGGTGCAGGAGCTGCTCGACGACCTGGCCGACGCCGGCTACGGCGAGGTGACCGCGGTCGTCACGGCCGAGGAGGACCTCGTCTTCTCGCTCCCCAAGGAGCTGCGCAAGGACCAGTCCGGCAACACGGACTCCCGCGCCATCGGCGGGCGCACCCGCGCGTGAGCGACGACGACGGCACGCGCCGTCCCGGCCGTCCCGCTCCGCGGTACGGCGAGTACGCGTCGCCCGCGGGGTCCGGGTCGGGCTCGGGCTCGGGCTCCGGCTCCGGCTCGGGTGAGGGCGGCGCTGATGCGTCGGGCCTGTCCGAGGCGGATGCGCGCATCGTCGCCGAGGCCGCGGAGTACCGCCGGGCGCAGGCCGAGCGGGACGCCCCCGCATCCGCCCCGGCCCGCGGCGCGAAGAAGGCCGGCAAGGCCTCCGCCCCGCAGACCCTGGCCGAGCAGATGGCCGAGGAGCGGCGCGCGGCCCGCGAGCGGATGCTCGCCGATCGCCGCGAGGCGGAGAAGGCCGCCGAGGTCGCACGCCGTGAGGCGCGCCGGTCGTCCGCCGCGAAGGCGCCCGCGCGCCCCGCCAAGGACGGCGCCGCCTCGCCCGCCGCCGGTGCGCGTCCCGAGCGACCCGCCTACCTCGCCGGCCAGGACGCCCGTCGGGCGCCGCGGCGCTTCGACGCGGCCATCACGATCGGCCTGCTCGCCGCGGGCCTCGTGAACGTGGTCGGCAGCATCGGCGCCAACGCGGATCCGTCGCGGGCGATCAACCAGTCCTACGCGATCTTCGGCGGCGGCACGTACACCGTGACGCCGCAGACCTCGACGATCGGCATCGCGGTCAACGTCGTGAACATCGTCGTGTTCGTGCTCGCCGCGTGGATCTCGCTCGAGCTCGTCAAGCGCAAGCGCGTGGCCTTCTGGGTGCCGATCGCGGGCGCGGTCGTGGCGACGGTGATCACCAGCATCCTCGTGCTGACGCTGATCGTGGCGGATCCGGCGTTCCAGCAGATCATGTCGAGCCGGAGCCCCTGAGGGTCGCAGCGACAGACGAACGACGGCGGGGCCGGTCCTGGTGGACCGGCCCCGCCGTCGTCATCCGTGCTCGTACCGGCTAGCTCTGCGAGTGGCCGTGCGAGCCGAGCTGGCGCGTGGCCTCGACGACGCGGGCGGCCATGGCCGTCTCCGCGGTCTTGCCCCAGGCGCGGGGGTCGTACGTCTTCTTGTCGCCGACCTCGCCGTCGACCTTGAGGAAGCCGTCGTACTTGCGGAGCACGGAGTCCGCGATGGAGCGGCTGAAGGCGTACTGCGTGTCGGTGTCGATGTTCATCTTCACGACGCCGTTGCGCACGGCCTCCGAGATCTCGTCGTCGGAGGAGCCGGATCCGCCGTGGAAGACGAGGTCGAACGGCTTCTCGCCGGTGCCGTACTTCGACTGGATGCCGTCCTGGATCTCCTTGAGGAGCGACGGGCGGAGCTGGACGCCGCCCGGCTTGTACACGCCGTGCACGTTGCCGAAGGTGAGGGCGGCCATGTAGCGGCCCTGGTCGCCGAGGCCGAGGGCCTCGACGGTGGAGATGGCGTCCTCGAGGGTCGTGTAGAGGTGCTTCCCGGTGTCGTGGCTGACGCCGTCCTCCTCGCCGCCGACGACGCCGATCTCGACCTCGAGGATCGCGTTGATCGCCTTCATGCGGGGGAGCAGGTCCTTCGCGATGTCGAGGTTCTCGTTGAGCGGGATGGCCGAGCCGTCCCACATGTGCGACTGGAAGATGGGGTTGCCGCCCGCGCGGACCTGCTCCTCGCTGGCCTCGATCATGGGGATGACGAAGCCGTCGAGCGCGTCCTTCGGGCAGTGGTCGGTGTGCAGCGCGACCGTGATGGGGTAGTTCTTGGCGACCTCGGTGGCGAAGCGCGCGAACGCGAGGGCGCCAGCGGCCCGGTTCTTCACGGTGTGGCCGGAGAAGTAGTCGGCGCCGCCCGTGGTGACCTGGATGATGCCGTCGGAGCCGGCGTCGGTGAGGCCCTGGAGGACCGCGTTGATGGTCTGCGACGAGGAGACGTTGACGGCCGGGTAGGCGAATCCGCCGGACTTGGCGCGATCCAGCATCTCGGCGTACTGCTCGGGGGTTGCTACGGGCATGGTGCATCTCCTTCGGCGGATCCACGGCGGCGCCGTGCGGCTGTCGCGGGAGCCCGTCGGCCGGTGGACGCGTCGTCCGCGGCCGGGCCCCGCGTGCTCGCCACTCTATCGATGGGCCGTGCCCGCGGCCCGGGTCGCGGCGCGGGTGGACGCGCGGGCGGGCGATGGGCTACCGGTCGGCGCCCGCGGTGGATCCGGTGGAGGTGAACTCGTCGGCCGTGAGCTCGCGCACGGTGGCCTCGAGCGGTTCGAGCGTGCCGATGACCTTCGACTCGTCGAGCCGGGTGAGGCGGCGGGCCGTGGGGAGGACCTGGCGCTCGAGGGATCCGACGACGCGGTTGTAGTCGCCCACCGCACCCGTGAGCGAGCGCCCGAGCTTCGCGATGTGCTCGCCGCTCGTGGCGAGGCGCGCGTGCAGCTCGCGGCTGAGGTCGAAGAGCTGCTTCGCGTCCTCCGTGAGGACCTCCTGCTGCCAGCTGAACGCGACCGTCTTGAGCACCGACCAGAGGGTGACGGGGGAGGAGAGCGCGACCCGGCGGCTGAACGCGAACTCCATGATGCTCGGATCCGCCTCCAGCGCCGACGACACCAGCGACTCGCTCGGGATGAAGGCGATGACCATCTCCGGGCTGGCGTCGAGCCCCTCCCAGTACGCCCGGCTGCCGAGCGCCGTGATGTGGTCGCGGACGGCCTGCACGTGCTGCTTCATGAGGTGGTCGCGTCGGGCGCCCTCGGCCCCGGTCGCCGAGGCGGGGATGGCGCTCGCCTCGAGGTACGCGGTGAAGGGCGCCTTCGCGTCCACCGCGATGTTCTTGCCGCCGGGCAGGTGCACCACCATGTCGGGCCGGCCGACGCCCTGCGCCGTGGAGATGGACGTCTGCACGTCGAAGTCGACGCGGTGGATGAGGCCCGCGGCCTCCACGACGCTCCGCAGCTGGGTCTCGCCCCACACGCCGCGCGTGCTGTTCGACCGCAAGGCGGACGCCAGCGTCTCGGCCGTGGCGCGCAGCCGCTCCTCCGCCTCGGTGGCGCTCCGGAGCTGCTCGCTCAGCTCCCCGTGCTGCTGCCGGCGCTGCTCCTCGAGCTCGTGCACCTTCGCCTGCACCTGCTTGAGGCTCTCGGCGACCGGGCTGAGCGCGGTGAGCACGCGGCCGTCCTCCTCGGTGCGGGCGACCTCGGCGCGCTGGACCTCGCGCAGCCGGGCCTGGAGCTCCGCGATGCGGTCCTCCTGCTGGCCGATCTGCTCGCGGAGGTGGGACTCCTGCGCGTCGAGCCGCTCGCGGTGCAGCGCGTCCTGCGCCTGAGCCCGTGACGCGAACTGCGCGGTCGTCTGCCCGATCTGCTCCTCGGCCAGCCGCTCCGTGCGGTCCAGCTGCTCCCGGAGCGCGGCGACCGTGGCCTCCGCGGCGGCCAGGCGAGCGGCCTCGCCCGCGCGACCCGGCGCGTCGACGCCCGAGCGGGCGCGCGACACGGTGAGGCCCACCACCGCGCCCACGGCCAGGCCGATGACGAGGCCGACGAGCAGGGCGATGACGGGATCCATGCGTGCAGTGTGCCAGCGGCCTCCGACACGGCCGGGACGCCGGGCGGGCGGCCGAGGGACGGATCCGCCGCGGTCGCCCGGGGGAGGGTCAGGCCCAGTCGATGGGCGGGGTGGCGGCCGCCGACGCGCGCGTGACGGTCTGCGTGCGCGGCGCGCCGATGCGCCCCATGCCGACGCCGGACGCCTCCGCCAGCCCCGCGATCGAGGCGGCGCCGTGCCGGGACGCGGCGTGCACGACGATGGCGGCGCAGGCGCGCGCGTCGGCCAGCGCCTCGTGGTGCGCGAAGTCCTCGAAGCCCGCGGCCCGCGCGGCGACCGGCAGGCGGTAGGACTCCAGCGCGTAGGTGCGGCGTGCGACCTGGAGGCTGCAGAGGTAGGAGTACGGCGGCGCGATGAGCGCGGTCGCCTTGCACGCGCCCTGGATCACGCCCATGTCGAAGCGCGCGTTGTGCGCGACGAGGTGGTCGTCGCCCGCGAAGGCCATGAGGCGCGGCAGCTGGTCGGCCCAGCCGTCGGCGTCGGCCACGTCGTCCTCGACGATGCCGTGGATCCGCGTGTTCCAGATGGAGAAGGAGTCGTGCCCCGCGGGCGGCCGGATGAGCCAGGACGCGGCGTCGACGACGACGCCGTCGCGGACCTTGACGAGACCCACCGAGCAGGCGCTCGCCGACGAGTTGTTGGCGGTCTCGAAGTCGATCGCGGTGAAGTCCAACGGCATGTGCTCGAGTGTTCCACGCACGACCGACGCCGCATCTCGGGAGAGCCCAGCCGCGCGCGGGCGGGGGAGGAGCCGGCCCGCCCCGTACGATGGACTCCCGTGGCACTCACTATCGCGATCGTCGGTCTCCCCAACGTCGGCAAGTCGACGCTCTTCAACGCCCTGACCAAGAACCAGGTGCTCGCCGCGAACTACCCGTTCGCGACGATCGAGCCGAACGTGGGCGTGGTGAACCTGCCGGACCCGCGCCTCGAGGTGCTCGCCGGCCTCTTCGGCTCCGAGCGGATCCTCCCGGCCCCCGTCTCCTTCGTCGACATCGCGGGCATCGTCCGCGGCGCGAGCGAGGGCGAGGGCCTCGGCAACCAGTTCCTCGCGAACATCCGCGAGGCCGACGCCATCGCGCAGGTCGTCCGCGGCTTCGAGGACGAGGACGTCGTGCACGTCGACGGCCGCGTGGACGCCGCGAGCGACATGGAGACCATCAACACCGAGCTGATCCTCGCCGACCTGCAGACCCTCGAGCGCGCCGAGCCGCGCTACGAGAAGGAGCTGAAGACCAAGCGCATCGAGCCCGTCGTGCTCGAGACCGCGAAGGCCGCGCGCGAGTGGCTCGACTCGGGCAAGCCGCTGTCGGCGTCGGGGATCGACCTCGAGCCCGTCCGCGAGCTCGGCCTCCTGACCGCGAAGCCCTTCATCTACGTGTTCAACGTCGACGAGCAGGTGCTCGGCGACGAGGCCAAGCTCGCGGAGCTGGCCGCCCTCGTGGCGCCCGCGCAGGCCGTGTTCCTCGACGCGAAGATCGAGTCCGAGCTGATCGAGCTCGACCCCGAGGACGCCGCCGAGATGCTCGCCTCGACCGGCCAGGAGGAGTCGGGCCTCGACCAGCTGGCCCGCATCGGCTTCGAGACCCTCGGCCTCCAGACCTACCTGACGGCAGGCCCCAAGGAGACGCGCGCCTGGACCATCGGCCGTGGCTGGAAGGCCCCGCAGGCCGCCGGCGTGATCCACACCGACTTCGAGAAGGGCTTCATCAAGGCCGAGGTCATCTCCTACGACGACCTGGTCGAGACCGGCTCCATCGCCGAGGCGCGCTCGAAGGGCAAGGCCCGCATCGAGGGCAAGGAGTACGTCATGCAGGACGGCGACGTGGTGGAGTTCCGCTTCAACAACTGAGTGACACGTGCGGCCCCAACCGTCCCGGTAGGGCGCTCCGCGTAGTGAAGGTGATCCGAGTCGACGTTTTAAGTGCGTCTGTCGCGACACCCCTTTGGGGGCTAGGTGATCGAGTTCTTGCTCTGCCAAGCTCGAAGAGCGCTTAGGCGCAATAAGGCCTGTGTCATGAGACTCGTGACCCTTCGTCTAAATCTTCTACTGGCTTCGCGGTGCATCGCGCACCAGCTCGCGCAGCCTAACCGCACTCGCCGCATACCTCGCGCTGTGCTGCCGCCCGTCCAAGGAAGCGAATCAGCGATATGCAGCACGTCTCCCGCAACATGGGTGTACCCGAGCTCATTCGATTAGCCCACAGTGGCGCCCTCGCCCTGCCAGAGTTTCAACGCCCTTTCGTGTGGGAGCCGAGCCGGGTTGTTGAGCTATTAGATAGCGTCTTAAATGGCTGGCCTATAGGGTCCTTACTCATGCTGGAGGGTCCTCAGCCATTTCAAATTCGAGAGATTGACGGAGCTCCCCCCGTCTTTGAAGATGACGTAAAGCTGTACCTTTTGGACGGGCAGCAGCGTGTAACAGCTTTATATCATGCTCTCACTGGCACTAGTCATACGGCGTACTACGCTGACTTCAGTGATCTTGACGAAAATGAACGCCCTTCGTTAAAGTGGGCAAAGAAGTCACCATCAAGTAATGCTGCGTCAGCGTCGAGAGTGCCATTTTCTATCCTCTTGCGTGAAGACCTTTTCGATGCCCTTGCTCAAGAGGTTCCGCAACATGTTTCTGACTGGATGTATGAAGCCCGGCGGGTCCTGGTAGACGACGACCTTGGAAGCGCATATAGTGTCCCGGCCATCGTTATGGAACAAGCGATCAGCCTAGAGGCATTAACGCGAATATTCGAGACGCTGAACAGGACCGGAGTACGTCTTAATTCCTTTGACTTGATGGTGGCTGTTCTGTATCCCTCAGGCTTCAACCTGCGGGAAGAGTGGAACGCGGCACGAGCGACATCAGCTGCTTTAGACCAGTTTGACAGCAGTGGCCTCGAAATACTGAAACTTATTGCTCTGTGGCAAAAAGACGAAGACCAGCTCTCCAGATCACGGCCCGCTTCGAGGCGCGTTACTGGAATTAGACAAAGGGATGTTCTAAACATTCCGCCGGAGTCGGTTGAACGCTGGTGGAAACGCGCCATTGCGGCATACAGCGACGCGCTGGGTATGTGTTCGCAATCTTTCGGGATCCAAGGGTCGGATGGCCTTCCCTCAGAAACAATGGTGCTCGCGCTGGCGTATTTCATCGATAGAGGCATCGCTGAGGGCACTATTAGGCGTTGGTACTGGGCCTCGGTAGCGATGCAGACCTACGCTCAGGGCGCCAACACTCAAATTATCATCGATACTCGATCGGGTTCTCCAGAACTTCCTCCAATCACGTCAGTGGAAGCCGCGCTCCGCGCAGATCTAGGCGATGAGGTGCGTAGGAATAAGATCTTGCGACTTGGCGTGCGTGCTCTGTCCGTTTTGCACGATGACGGAGACCCTGCCACTGGAATGCCATTTCGTGGTTCCGTTGTCGAAGTATCTCTTACTGCCCTCCTTGAGGATCGTGTGGCAGTGGACGGAGACGCGGCGGTTGCTGATCTGGTGTTCGTGTCAAAAGAATCTATTAAGGTTCTTCGCAAGCGGCGCACGGCAGGTGAGCGCCTAATGGACCGAATTGATTTCGATACCCTCCTTCGACAGGGTTTTGAAAGCATGCACGATACTGAAAGCGATTTGCTCGATGGTAGCGCGGGGCGAGTGCAAACGCTGGTAACTAGATTCCTGATGAGGATGTCGTGAAACTGAAGACAGCAGTACTAATTGCCGGTGTACTTGCCGTGGTGGTTTGGCTTGCCCTCTGGGCGTTTGTGATATTGCTCTCGACCGTCCTGCCAGCTGGACAAGCGTCGAAGTATGGGCAAGTCGGAGATATGTTTGGCGCTGGCTCTTCTCTCTTTTCGGCTATTGCGGTTGCGGCAGTAGCAGTTGTTCTTGTTTTCGATGTCAACGAAAGGCGTCGTGACCTAGAACACCGGGAGCAAATGGCCGACAATGATCGGCTGGGATTGCGACCGTACGTCGTTGGTTACTTGGCGGACAGGGATGGTCGCATTGACCAGTCCCAGTGGATTGCAGGGCAGCTTCATGTGACGCTCGTGTTTAAAATTACGCTGAGAAATCAAACCGCAGACCCCGCTCTCAATGTCACACTAAGTATGCGCGCGGAAGAAGCTGGTGATGCGTCTGCGGTCGTTGCGGTTCCATTGCCATTGTCGGAAGGAAATCTGGAGACTGCAGAGCTGTCGCTCAGTCTGCGAGGTAGCGAAGCGAGTAGCGCATTGCGCGATATTGCGAATCGGTCCTACAGCGTTGCGATACTTATTAATTATACGAGCTTGAACGGCACCAGCTGGTACTCGCGTGTTAAATATGAGTTCGGGGTCGGCAATGCATCGGTCGCCGCGATTATCCCAAATCTGCAGGACGAGCAGAGTGGCGAGTCCATAGTGTCTGAAGGGGGATTTGGTGGGGGTGTGGTGTATCCGTTAAAGGCAGTCGCGAGTCCGGGTTCATGGGAGCAGGCAAATGTTAGTGCTAAATAATTTGCGCGCGTCCGGTCGTTTACTTTTCGCTCAGTATGACTTATCTCCCTTTTGGTTTCGCCGTCGCTAGCGTATCGAGTGGTGTGTATTCCCGTCTGCCAGCTAAAACAGCGGCCATGGGACCGCGGACTGTTGCCCGGATGGCGCCGGGAACCGTGCATCCGCGCGCAAGCGGGTGCATCGATCGGCCAGCGCCGCGACCTCCTCCGCCGTGAGCAGCTCCGCCAGCTCGCGCCCCAGATCACCGTCCAACCCCGCGACGACCCGGTCGACGCCCTCGAGCTCCTCGGCGGTCAGCGGATCGCCGATCCACCCCCACAGCACCGTCCGCAGCTTGTGCTCCTGGTGGAAGGTGATGCCGTGGTCCACGCCGTGGCGGTGGCCGCCCGGCATCGCGAGGATGTGGTCGCCCTTGCGGTCGGCATTGTTGGCGATGACGTCGAAGACGGCCATGCGGCGGAGCGCGGGGGTGTCCTCGTGGATCAGGGTGACGGATCCGCCGTCCTGGTCCTCGCCCTCGAGCACGGGCTTCCAGCCGTCCTCCGGCACCTCGTCCGTCGGGAGCAGGTCGACGGCGGTCTGCTCGGGATCCGTCTCCTGCCAGAGCTGCACCATGCCCTCGCCGAACGGCCCGTCACGCAGCCACGTGCGCGGCACGACGCCCCAGCCGAGCGCCTCCGAGAGGCGGTACGCGGCGACCTCGCGGTGCGCCAGGGTGCCGTCGGGGAAGTCCCACAGCGGGTTCTCGCCGTCGATGGGCTTGTAGACGACGACCACGTCGCCGATGGTGCCGAGGAAGGTCGCGTTGGACGCGGTGCGGATGCGGCCGGTGAGCGTGAGCTCGGCGGTCACGAGATCCGTCGCCGGCATCAGTCCTCGCGCGGGATGCAGATGTGGCCGTCGGGATCCATGGGCTCGCCGCAGAACGGGCACGCCGGGCGGCCGGCGCTCACGATGGCGCGGGTGCGCTGGGCGAACGCGCGGGCGGCACCGACCGGCATCCGCACGAGGAGCATCTCGGTCTCGGAGGAGGCGTCGTCGGCCCGGAACACGTCGTCGTCCGCGTCGTCCTCCGTGAGGGGGTACGCCTCGACCACGATCTGCGCGGTGGTCGGGTCCCAGCCGAGGCTCATGGCGCCGGTGCGGAAGTGCTCCTCGACGGGCTCGAGCTGGTCCTCGTCGATGAGCTCCGGCGGCGTGCTCGCGGGGATGCTGAAGGGGTTGCCCTCGACGGCGATGAGCTGGTCGAGGATCTCGTCGATCTTGTCCGCCAGCAGGGCGGACTGCTGCTTCTCGAGGGCGATGCTCACGACCCGCGCGCCGGAGCGCACCTGCAGGTAGAACGTGCGGGCCCCCGGGAGGCCGATGGTGCCGACCACGACCCGGTCGGGCCAGTCGAACTCGAGGGCGCGTGTGGGCATGGTTCCACTCTATGCGCGGCGGATCACGGCGTGCTGTGCCCGGCGCCGCCGCCGACCGGCGCATCGCCCGATCCGGTGCCCTTCGCGAGCCACGCGAGGTCGCCCGCGTCGGTGTTGGTCGCGTGGACGGTCGGCCGGCTCGTGCCGTAGCGCACGATCGAGACCGACGCGGGGCCCACGTCGATGCGCTGGAACAGGTCGAGGTGCGTGCCGAGCGCGTCGGCGAGGATCGACTTGATGACGTCGCCGTGGCTGACCGCGACCCACACGGCGCCGGGCCCGTGCTCGGCCTCGATGGCGGCGTCATGACGGCGGATCGCGGCGACCGCGCGCGCCTGCATCCCGGCCATCGACTCCCCGCCCGGGAAGACGACCGACGACGGGTGCGCCTGCACGCGGGACCAGAGGTCCTCCTTGGCGAGCTCGCCGAGCGCGCGGCCCTGCCAGTCGCCGTAGTCGCACTCGGTGATGTCGGGCTCGATCGGCTGGGTCGGCTTCCCCGGCTGCCGCTCGAGGATCCGCTGCGCGGTCTCCCAGCAGCGCTGGAGGGGGCTGGACACGACGGCGGCCAGCGGCACCGCGGCCAGCCGCTCGGCGGTGCGGTCCGCTTGCTCTCGTCCGATGTCGTCGAGGTCGACGCCGGGGGTGCGCCCCGCCAGGATCCCGGTCGCGTTCGCTGTGGTGCGTCCGTGCCGCACGAGGATCACTGTCGCCATGCGGCCAGCCTAGGGACCTGGGGGTGGTGATCCGCCGCGCGGCCGGACACGAGGGTGGTGCGGAGGGCGGGCGACGGCCCACGATGGGGCCAGATGCTCACGACGAGAGGCGAGACGATGGCAGCTGAGGCGCAGGCCGGGTGGTACGACGACGGTTCCGGGATCACCCGGTGGTGGGACGGCGCGGGGTGGACGGAGACGGTGCAGCCCCCGCCGCCGCCCGGATACGGCGCGTCCGCGACGCCCGCTGTGTCCGCGGAACCCGCCGTGGCCGCGATGCCCGCCGCCGCCCCCGCCGCATCGCCCGCCCCGGTCGTCAGCGCGCGGAAGCGCGGCAAGAGCTACGTCGTCCTGCAGACCATCCTCAAGGAGAAGCTGTGGGGCACCGGATCCGGGAACCTCACGGAGCTCGAGCAGGCGATCAACGCGCAGGCCGCGCTCGGATACCGCCTGCACACGATCTCGACGGCCGTGTCGGGGAGCAAGGGCCTCGGCGGCGGCGACCGCATCCAGGCGACCATGGTGTTCGAGGCGATCGACTGAGAGCCGGGTGACGCCGGGGCGATCCGCCTACGCGCGCCCCCGCACCGGCCGGCAGATCAGCACCGGGCAGGGCGCCGAGTGCTGCACGCGGCTCGCGGTGCTGCCCAGGAGGATCGTCGCCGTGAGGCCGCGGCTGCCGGCGGCCATGGAGATCAGGTCGGCGTCGAGGTCCTCGGCGGCGCGGATGATCTCGGTGGCGGGGGAGCCGCTGCGCACCTCGCGGTGGATCCTCGGCCCCCAGCGGTCGAAGACGGCGGCGACCACGTCGACGGCGGACTCCGCGTCGCGGCGGTAGCTGAGCTCCGTCTGGCCCGGCGCGTGGTGGGGGCCCAGCTCGTTGGCGAACGGCGCCGCGGCGTACGGGCTCACGACCGCGAGGACCGTGACGTCACGGATCTCGCGGGAGTCGGCGATCAGCTGGAACTGGCGGGCGGCCTCGAGTGACGCCTTCGATCCGTCGGTGGTGACGATCACGTGCATGGTCAGACCTCCCTGTCCGTCGGGCCGGCCGCGGCGACCGCCGCCGCGTCCCCGGGATCCGGCCGCTTGTTCCCGAAGGCGCGCTGGGCCAGGTAGAGCACGAGCCCCAGCGCGAGGAGCCCGCCGACCCACCACAGCGCGGCGGGGTCGTCGATGAGCGTGTAGATCAGCACGGCCACGTTGCCGATGATCCCGACGATGAGCAGCGGCGTGTTCGCGCGGTAGGTGTCCGCCGTCTCGTCGTGGCCGCGGAGCTTCAGGCACGCGACGATCACGAGCGCGTAGATGAAGAGGAGGAACACCACGGTGATGGTGGCGAGGCGGTCGACGATGTCGAGCCGCTCGTCCTCGGGGATGCCCGCCTGGCTGGAGCGGATCGCGGCGCCGATGACCAGGAGGCTCGCGACCACCGCGCCGCCGAAGATGAGCGCGACGTAGGGGCTGCGCCGTGCGGGATGGACCTTCGCGAAGATCGCGGGCACGACGTTCTCGCGGGCCATGCCGAAGAGGATCCGCGACTGGGCCACCACGGTCACGAGCGCCGTGTTGCTGATGGCGACCATGGCGATCAGGCCGAAGATCACGAGCATCACGGCGGCGGGGATGAAGAAGAGGTCGGCGCGCACCACCTCGAGGAGCGTGTTGCCCGCGAGCGCGTCGATCGGGACGGCGAGGGCCGCAGCCATCGAGACGAGCACGTAGACGACGCCGGCGGTCATCATGCCGCCGATGAGCGCGCGGGGGAACGCGTGCGACGGGTCGATGGTCTCCTCGGCGACGTTGGCCGCGTTCTCGAAGCCGGTCATCGCGAAGAAGGCGAGCGAGACGCCGGCGAGGACGGCCAGCACCGCGGATCCGCCGCCGCCCTCGACCTGGAACTGCAGCAGGACGGCCGGGTCGCCGACGCCCTCGACCAGTGCGATCACGCCGATGGCGACGACGACGATCAGGCCGCTGATCTCCACGAACGTCATGACCACGTTCGCGACGACCGACTCGCTGATCCCGATGAGGTTGATCACCGTGATGACGGCCACGAACGCGACCGCGATGCCGGTGGTCGCCCAGATGGCGGACTCGGGCAGGCCGATGAGGTCGCTGAGGTAGCGGACGAAGCCGGCGGCGAGGGAGCCGACCGCGGCCATGTTGGCGGACAGCATGCAGATGGTGATGAAGAAGGTGAGCACCGGGCTGCGGAACGCCTTGTTGATGTACAGGGAGGCGCCGGCGGCCTGCGGGTACTTGGTCACGAGCTCGGCGTAGGCGAGGCCCGTGATGGTCGCGATGGCGACGCCCACGAGGAACGCCATCCAGAACGCGCCGCCCACGGCCGCGGCCACGAGGCCGACGAGCACGTAGATGCCGGATCCGAGGACGTCGCCGACGACGTAGAAGTACAGCTGCTTCGCGGTGATGGACCGCTTGAGCACGCTGCGCGATGGTGCGTCTGCCTCGATGGGATTCGCCATTTCCCCACACTAGGGGCGGGGTGCCGGGCGGTGAAGGGGGTCGCGCGGATCGGGCAGCGACCGCTATACCGCGCATCGGGCGGGAGGAGCGCCGGAGGATGGCCGCGTCGTGCCGCGGATCGGCCGCCACGCGCCGGTCGCGGACGGATCCCTCGGCGATACTGGACGAGGCGGCGCCGTCCCGAGGGCCGCCGCCGTGACGGGGAGGTCGCATGATCCGAGCAGCCGACGCCAGCGGGGTGCGGGCATGACGCCGCGCATCCGGGCCCTCCTGCTCAGCGGGGTGATCACCGGTCTGACCATGGCGATCGTCGCGGCCGCGCGTCCCTGGACCCGGCGGCCCGAGCCCGACGACTGGGTCGTGCTGCGGTTCGCGGCGGGCCCGGACGCGTCCGCGTACGAGGCGTTCGAGTCGCTGGCCGCGACGGAGGCCGCGGGCGACGACGCGCTGCAGCTGCTCGAGGCGGGCCGCATCGACGGCAACGAGTTCGGCGAGGACTCCTACGACGTGCACTTCGTGGGATACGAGCGCGGGATCATGTGGAGCGTCCTCGAGCCGATCTTCGCCGGCGCGCTCGTGCCCTGGACCTCGGTGGAGCTCCGCCGCGGCTTTGAGGACCAGGCACCCGTGGTGGTGCGGGCGTCGCGCTGAGGCGCGTGACCTCAGTTTCCGCGTTTCTAGGCGACGGTTCCGTCTGGGCCCTCGATCGTGGACACCGCAAAGCCAATTGCAGAATCCGTAGTCGGGCCGGAACTTGCCTCGTATTTGACGAACTCTTCCGGAACCGAGTACCCGATTGCTTTACCAGGGCCTGTGTACTCTGCGCGCATTGGCTCTTGGGCCTGCTTCGAAACGAGCCCATCTGCTACCAAGGCACTCATGGCGTTTCGTGCAGGAGTGGCGAAATGTCGAAGAGAGCGTGCGTCCTCATCCTGCTTGATGATCTCGTACAGGCTGGATCGGCTAATAAAACCATCTGCCCTCGCGGCTTCCACTATGACGTCGGCCCGCTCCCCATTGCCCGTGGACCTCAATGTGGCTAGAAGCTGTTCATAGGCGGCGGCGGTCCATGTCGCAGGAGATGGGTTCAAGGCGTCCTCGGACTCGTCGAGGGTAGTGGTGGAAACCTTTTCGGGATCACGGCTTTGAACAAGAAGTAGCAGATCCCGAGTGGTGAGAAGAATGAGGTCCGTACCGCCCGCTCCACGCACATCCTCCACGAGGATGGAGTGCGGGCCTGCGTTCAGTTTGCGCTGCTTAAATAGCCAGTCGCCTTTTGCGGCATCGTCACTGACCACTACTACGGCTCTATTCTGAAGCTCTGGAGCCCTCAGTACTTCGGCCCACCACAAGTAGTCGCCATCGCTCTTGTCTTTGAATCCAGGGGCAAGCTGCGCTTCATGGCGCCTCTCCGCCTCGGCAGCGTCGGCGAGCAGCAGCTGGTCAGAAGGGCGGGCTCCGACTTGGTCTCCGATTATCAGTTCCAGTCGAGCAGTGAGTTCGTCTTTGTAGCCAACCATTTTATCTGGGTTGAGATCATAGCTATTATCGGCCTCGGTCTGCGCGCTATCCAGTACATCAAATAGATTCGACCTGGCGGCTTCGAGTCCCTCGATGTCGCTGGGGTGTAGCGTTCGCCTATTGGCGAATGCGTTGATCAGCGCTCTAGTCGCAGACCTCAGCTTGTCTATTTCGGCTTCAGTTTGCTCCAATTCCGTGCGGCGTTGGTCCACGACATCGACGCGATTACGATTAAACTCCAGTGCAATCTGGTATGGAATAAACAACTGGTTTTTGATCTCGCCGAGAACTGCCAGAAGTTCTTCGCGGGCAAGGGGGGAGTAGCGCAGAACATGGAGTAAAACATTCGTGTCGACTACAATTAAGCCGTCCTCGAAGGCGGCCTCTATGCGATCCTTGACTGGCCTGTAGTAATGATCGAACCCGTCGGTAAGACGTGCCACGTGAAACTTCCCATCGTCGTTTGCCTAAACCATATGAGTCCGAGATGGTCGAGCCAAGCCCCCATTCAGGGTGCTTCATGGCGTGGCACGCAAGTTGCACGCGAGCTCGGACGGTGACGACTCGCTCCATTCGGCCTTGTGGTCGGCACCAAATGTCGGCCCCCGCGTCTAGCGTCGGGGCATGACGTCGAGTCGATCCGCGGGGTGCTGCGCCGAGGGCTGCGCGGCGTCGGCCGAGCGCGGGGCGCCCGTGCCGCTGTGCGCGGCGCACCTCGTCGCCTCGGCCGGATGGGCGGAGCGGGAGCACGGCGTGGAGGACGTGCTGCCGTCGCCGTGCCCGGCCTGCGGATCGCGCCTCGGCGTGCGGTACCCCTCCGGCTGGCTGTGCGCGGTATGCGAGTGGCGGCACGGGGATCACCCGGACGGCGAGCTCGCGCCGCCGCGGGTCGACGTCGTCTACTACATCCGCTTCGGCGACCGGATGAAGATCGGCACCAGCGCCAACCCGCGGCAGCGGCTCGGCACGCTCCGGCACGACGAGCTGCTCGCGTTCGAGCGCGGCGGCCGGGCCGTGGAGCGGGCGCGGCACGCGCAGTTCGCCCGGCAGCGGTACGACCGCACCGAGTGGTTCGCGCTCGACGCCGGGTTGCGCGCGCACGTGGCCGCGCTCGCCGCGGGCCAGCCGGATCCGTGGGAGCTCCTCGCCCGGTGGCGGAGCGAGGCGCTGGCGCTGCGGGTCAGCTGACGCGACCGGTACGGCACGTCATCCGGCCGCGGCCGACGGCGGCGCCTCGCGCAGGTACGCGTCCACGAGGAACGGGCCGCGGATCTCGCGGAGCCGGTCGAGGAGCTGATCCACCGTGCCGCGCGTGAGGCCCGACACGCACAGGTCGTACGGCCCGAGGGGCGGCAGCTTGCCGGTGCGGATGCGGATCACCTCCCAGCCGGCCGAGCGCAGCGCGCGGTCCTTGCGGCGGTCGGCGTCCTCGCGCCGGCCGACGTGCTCGAGGCCGTGGCGGCCGGTGGAGTCGTACTCGATCGCGACGCGCAGCTCCGGCAGCAGGATGTCCGGCCACGCCTCCAGGTGCTCGAAGAACGGCCGCGCCAGACGCACCGCGTTGAGGCCGGTCGTGTGCTCGAGGCGCGCGGCCAGGTCCTGGCGGAGGCGCTCCTCGACGGCGGACGCGGGTGGCGGCGCGCACGCGCTCGCGAACGGCTCGCCCACGGGGAGGTCGGGCGTCTTCGCGCAGATGCCGGGGGAGCGGCGGGCGCGGGCGGGAGAGGCAGCGGCGCGCGCGGGAGGGGCGGCGGCGCCACGCTCGGAAGGCGCGGCGGCGGAAGGCGCGGTGCCGCTCGGCGTGCCGTCCTTCCCGCGGCGGTCGCGCCCGGTGCCGCGGGCCGTCGGCATGCCGTCGCGCGATCCGCGTCGCGCCCGGGGAGCCCCGGACGTCGGCACGGTGGACCCGTCGCTCGACGCCGCGGATCCACCGGACGCACCTGCCCCCGCCACCGGCCCCGCCACGAGCGGCGACGCCCCCGGCCACCGCACCTGGTCGGCCATCGGCAGCACCGGCGTGCGCGGGGACGCGGCCTCCGCGCAGTCCGGGCACCACGACGACCGGCGGCGCTCGCGGCCCGGCCGGTTGCGCTGCTCCTCGGGCGTGGCGACGAAGACGTGGCCCGTGTCGCACTGCCAGATGAGGAGGACGTCGGCCGCGGGCGGCACCTGCGTGAGCGTGATGCCGCGGTTGTACTCGGGGTGGTACTGCCGGATCAGCACGGGGAACGACGCCCACGCCTCCCGGTACGCGCCCACCGGGTACGGCACGTCGAGGCCGCGCGACCAGCGGCGTCGCGCCCACCACGCATCCACCGGCTCGGGCATGCGGTCACGGTACGAGGAGCCACCGACGTCGGCCGCCTAGCCTGGGTCGATGCCCGACCTCGCGACCGACCGCCTGCTCCTCCGCCGCTTCACGGAGGCCGACGCGCCGTTCCTGCTCGACCTGCACTCCCGGCCCGACGTGCAGCGGTGGATCGGCTCGGGGGAGGTGCACACGGACCCCGCGAAGGCGGTCGCCCGTGCCGCCCGCTACGCCGCCCTCGAGCACCCGGTGCGCGGGATCTGGGCGATCGCCGACCGCGACGGCGGCGCGCTGCTCGGCACCCTCCTCCTTAAGGACCTGCCGGCGTCGAGCGCACCCGTGCCCGACGACGACCCGGCCCCGCGCGACGCGCCGGAGGAGGGCGAGACGGAGATCGGCTGGCACCTGCACCCCGACGCCTGGGGCCGCGGCATCGCGACGGAGGCGGCCCGGCGGGTGCTCGCGCACGCGGCCGCGGGCGGGCTGGCGCGCGTCCTCGCGGTCACGAACCCGGCCAACGCGCCCTCGCAGGCCGTGTGCCGGCGGATCGGGATGCGCCCGCTCGGCCGCACCCGCGCCTACTACGACGCCGAGTGCGAGCTGTTCCGCGTCGACCTGCCCTGAGGCCGGATCGGCACGGGCACGGGCTCAATCCTCGCGCTCGCGCGCCTTCCGGGTCTCGCGGTCGTTCGCCTTCCGGATCCCCGCAACCAGCTCGTCCTTCGTCATGCGGCTGCGTCCGCTCACGTCGAGGCGGCGGGCGACGTCCATGAGGTGCACCTTCGACGCGTTGGCATCGACGCCGCCCTTCGTGCCCGCGCCGCGTCGCTCGGCTCCGTCGTCCGACGGGCCCTTCTCGTCCTTCGGCTCCCAGTGGTCGCCGACCTTCTCGAAGCCGTGCTTGAGCGCGGCGTAGGCGGTGCGCTCGGCGCGCTCGCCGGATCCGTACTGCTCCTCGGCCGCCGCGTGCGCCGCCGACCAGGTGGCCTGCGCGTGCTCGGGGGAGCGGCGGATGGTGCTCGGCATGTCGTCGTCGTCGGGGGCCACGGATCCTCCTCGTGCTCGGTGCGGGCCGCCTCGCGCGCCCGCCGTCCCTCCACCCTGCCCCTCCGTCGGGCCGCCGGCCTCGGCCCACCCGCCCGATCGCAGGGGATGATGGACCCATGGCGTCTCCGCTCCACCCCCGCACCCCGTCCGTCCTCCGTCGCGCCGCGCTCGCCGCGTCCGCCGCCGCGCTCGTGGTCGGGGGCGCGCTGATCCCCGCGGGTGCCGCCTCCGCGCACGACCGGCTGGTGGGGTCCACGCCCGCCGCCGACGCGACCGTCACGGCCGAGCCCGGCACCATCGCCCTCGACTTCAGCGAGGACCTCCTCTCGCTCGACGCGCAGAACTCCGGCTTCGCGATCCAGGTGGTCAACGCCTCGGACGGCTCCTTCCACGAGGACGGCTGCGTCGCGGTCGACGGCACCACCGCCACGAGCCGCATCGCGCTCGGCACGGCCGGCACCTACCAGGTCACGTGGCGCGCGGTCTCGAGCGACAGCCACCCGATCGACGGCACCTACTCCTTCACCTACGCGCCCGAGGGCGACACGGCCGGCACCCCGGCGGTGCTCGCCGCGCCCGCGTGCGGGGACCCCTGGGCGGGCAGCGAGCCCACCCCGACGCCCGAGCCCGAGGGCACCATGACGACGCAGGGCGCGGAGTCCGCGGCGCCCGCGCCGACCTCGGACGCGCAGTCCGGCGAGTCGGTGCCCATCGCCGACGCGGCCGAGGACACGCCGGTCGGGGTCTTCGTGCTCATCGGCTTCGTGATCCTCGCGGCCGCCGTGCTCGTGGTGCTCGGCGTGGTGCGCCGGTCGTCGCGCCGCTTCCCGGGCGAGGACGGCCGGAGCGTCGGCGGACCGCTCGACGGCGCCGACGACCCGCGCTAGCCGCGGCGACGCGCGGGGCGGGGATCCGACGGGTCGGCTAGGCCCGGTCGTCGGAGCCGAGCGCGCGGCGGAGGGCCGTGAGGTCGTCCCCGTCGAGCGTGCCGGCGAAGCGCAGGAGCGCGGCCTCGCGGTCCTTCGTGGCCGCGAGCGCGCCCGACATGAGCGACGCCGCGTGGTCGGTGCGCGAGCGGGCGGGCGCGAACGTGAGGGCGCGCGCCTCGTCGGAGCGCACCACGAGACCCTTCTGCCCGAGGCGGTCGAGCACCGTGAGCACCGTCGTGAGAGCGGGCCGCGGATCGGCGATGCGCGCGACGACGTCCTTGCCGGTGAGCGGCTCGTCGGCGTCCCAGAGGGCGTCCATGATCGCGGCCTCGAGCTCGCCGCGGGGTCGCTGACGTCCGATCGGCACGGCGGCTCCCCTCGGGTCGGGCGGCGGATGGGAAAGGTCGATCCTAACTCCGCCGGGCACCCGCCGACCTCGCGCGGTCAGGCACCGCGGCGCCCGATCGGGCACGATGGGGACATGACCGATTCACAGGACCGAGAGCCCACCCCCCTCGAGCAGGCCATCGCGCGCGGCCAGGCCGGCGAGTCCGACATGACCGCCGTCCTCACCGAGTTCATCAACACCGTGGTCGTCGTGCCGACCGCCACGCCCCTGACCCCCGAGACCGACCAGCTCCAGCCGGTCCTCTTCGACCGCGACGGCGTGCCCATGCTCGCCGCGTTCACGCACGAGGACCGCATCGACGAGAAGGTGACGAGCGTCGCCGACCACGTCGCCACGATCCCGGCCGCCGAGCTCGTGCAGGCGATCCCCGAGGGCACCGGCCTCGTCATCAACGTCGGCACCACCGACGGCTTCGAGATGATGCCCGAGGGCGTCGCGCAGCTCGCCGACGACGTGCGCCGCGTCATCGACCAGGACGACGACGGCCAGCCCGGCACCCCGGCGCCGGCCGCGCCCTCGCCCGACGCGGTCTGACCCGCGCGGTCCGACCGACCACCGACGCCGTCGCATCCGAGGAGGATGCGGCGGCGTCGTCGCGTCCGGACCGGTCGCCCCGCGGATCGTCACACGCCGGAAACCTCGGGCTCGATATGCTGATCCCCGTAACACGGCCGCGCACGCATCGCGGGAGAGCTCCTCCGGGAGCACCGAAGGAGCAAGCCTCCCCGCCAATCTCTCAGGTCCACGTACCGCGATGCACTGGCCACTCTGAAAAGCAGCCGTCCCGCACGGCTCGCCCACGGTGAAAGCACCGTCCTCGGACGGCGCGAAGCTCTCAGGCCCATGACAGAGGGGGAGTCCCGCATCCGGCGTCCCGCCGGGGAAGACCGGAGGACTCCATGACCGACGCACCCGCCCACGCCGCAGCCGAGGCGCCGCCCCGGCGATCTCCGCTGCACGCCGTGCACGAGGCCGCCGGCGCCTCCTTCACCGACTTCGCCGGCTGGCTCATGCCCGTCCGCTACACGAGCGACCTCGCCGAGCACCGCGCCGTCCGCGAGGCCGCCGGCATCTTCGACATCTCGCACATGGCCGAGATCGCCGTGGAGGGCGAGGGCGCGGGCGCGTTCCTCGACTCCGTCCTCGCCGGCAGGCTCTCCGCCATCGCCGAGTGGCAGGCGAAGTACACGCTGCTGCTGGATCCCTCGGGCGGCATCGTCGACGACCTCATCGTCTACCGCACCGGCGAGGAGTCCTTCCTCGTCGTCGCCAACGCCGGCAACCACGACCCCGTCCTCGCCGTCCTCGCCGAGGCCGCCGCCGGCCTCGACGACGTGGAGGTCGACGACGCGAGCGACGACGTGGCGCTGATCGCCGTCCAGGGCCCGGTGTCCCGCGCGATCCTCGAGGCCACCGTCGGCCTCGACACCGAGACGCCGCTCGAGGCGCTCCGCTACTACCGCGCGACGCCGGCGCGCTTCGCCGGGCAGGACGTGCTCGTCGCCCGCACCGGCTACACGGGCGAGGACGGCTACGAGCTGTACGTCGCCACCGAGGACGCCGTCGCCCTGTGGGAGGCGCTCGTCCAGGCCGGCACGCCGCTCGGTCTCCTGCCCACCGGCCTCGCCTGCCGCGACACGCTCCGCCTCGAGGCGGGGATGCCGCTCTACGGCCACGAGCTCGGCCTCCACACGCTCCCCGTGCAGGCCGGCCTCGGCAAGGCGGTCGCGCTCGCCAAGGAGGGCGACTTCCGCGGGCGCGCCGCCGTGGAGAAGGGCCCGGATCCCGTCGCCCGCGTGCTCGTCGGCCTCGTCACCGAGGGCCGCCGCGCGCCCCGCGCCGACTACCCCGTCTACGCCGAGGAGGCCGCGGGCGACTCCGCCGCGGCGCTCGAGGCCGTGATGGAGGCGACCGAGGGCGCCGTGCCGCCCGTCGGCATCGTCACGAGCGGCGCCCTGTCGCCCACGCTCGGCCACCCCGTCGCCATGGCGTACGTGGATCCCGCGCTCGCCGCCCCCGGCACGCGCCTCGCCGTCGACGTCCGCGGCACGCGCGTGCCCGCCACCGTCGTGACCCTCCCGTTCTACTCGCGAAAGGCCTCCGCATGACCGACCAGACCAGCCTCCAGTACACCGCCGAGCACGAGTGGGTGCAGGTCGACGGCGACGTCGCGACCGTCGGCATCACGGCCTACGCGGCCGACAAGCTGGGCGACGTCGTCTTCGTCGAGCTGCCCGCCGTGGGCGACGAGCTCGCAGGCGGCGAGGTCGTCGGCGAGATCGAGTCGACCAAGTCGGTCGGCGAGCTCTTCGCGCCCATCGACGGCACCGTCACCGAGGTCAACGACGACGTCGTCGCCTCGCCCGACCTCGTGAACAGCGACCCGTTCGGGGCCGGCTGGCTCGTGAAGGTGCGCTTCGAGGCCCTGCCCACGCTGCTGAGCCACGACGAGTACCTCGCGCTGGTGGGCGAGTGACCGCCGTCGACGCCGGCACGCGCCCGGCCGCTCCCGCCCCCGTCTCCGCGCCCGACATCGCGGAGGAGTCCTCCGCGTTCGCGCCCGGCGCGTTCGGCGCCCGCCACATCGGCATCGACTCCGAGGCCCGCGCCACCATGCTCGGCGTGCTCGGCCACGACTCCATCCCGTCGCTCCTCGCGGCCGCCGTGCCCGAGACGATCCAGGTCGACCGCTTCCGCACCGACGGCGACTCCGTGCTGCCCGAGGCCGCCACCGAGCGCGACGCCCTCGCGGAGCTCCGCCGCATCGCGAGCCGCAACCGCGTGCGCACGTCGATGATCGGCCTCGGCTACCACGACACGATCACGCCGGCCGTGATCACCCGCAACGTGCTCGAGAACCCGAGCTGGTACACCGCGTACACGCCCTACCAGCCGGAGATCTCGCAGGGCCGCCTCGAGGCCCTCATCAACTTCCAGACGATGGTCGCCGAGCTCTCGGGCCTCGCAACGGCGAACGCGTCCATGCTCGACGAGGCCACGGCCGTCGTCGAGGGCATGCTGCTCGCGCGCCGCGCCTCCAAGGCCAAGACGCCCGTCTTCCTCATCGACCAGGACGCCCTGCCGCAGACGCGCGCGCTCCTCGACAGCCGCGCCGCCGCGCTCGGCATCGAGCTGGTCGCGCACGACCTCGCCACGGTGGATCCCGCGGAGCTGCCCGACGCGTTCGGCGCCTTCATCCAGTACCCCGGCGCCTCCGGCCGCATCTGGGACCCGAGCGCGGTCATCGCACGCGTGCACGCGGCGGGCGGCCTCGCGGTCGTCGCGGCCGACCTGCTCGCGCTCACGGTCATCACCTCGCCCGGCGAGCTCGGCGCGGACATCGCCGTCGGCACGTCGCAGCGCTTCGGCGTGCCGATGGGCTTCGGCGGCCCGCACGCCGGCTACCTCGCCGTGCGCGCCGGCCTCGAGCGGCAGATGCCCGGCCGCCTCGTCGGCGTCAGCCAGGACGCGGCCGGCCACCCCGCCTACCGCCTCTCGCTGCAGACGCGCGAGCAGCACATCCGCCGCGAGAAGGCCACGAGCAACATCTGCACCGCGCAGGTCCTGCTGGCCGTCATGGCCTCGATGTACGCCGTCTACCACGGGCCCAAGGGCCTCCGCGTGATCGCGCGCCAGGCCAACCGGGGCGCCCGCCGCCTCGTCCGGTCGCTCGCGTCCGTCGGCGTCGAGCCGGTCCACGCCGCGTTCTTCGACACCGTGCGCGTCGCCGTGCCCGGTCGCGCCGACGCGGTCCTCGCGGCCGCCGCCGAGGGCGGCGTCAACCTGCTCCGGGTGGACGCCGACACGATCGGCTTCAGCGTCGACGAGGCCACCCGCGTCGAGGACCTCCAGGTCGTCGCGCGCGCGTTCGGCGCCGAGCTCGCCGACGACGAGGGCGCGTCCGGCGACCTGTCCTCGATCCCCGAGGCGTCGATCCGCACGAGCGAGTACCTCACGCACGCCGTCTTCTCCACGCACCGCTCCGAGACCGGCATGATGCGCTACCTCAAGCGCCTGTCCGACAAGGACTACGCGCTCGACCGCGGCATGATCCCGCTCGGTTCCTGCACCATGAAGCTCAACGCGGCCACCGAGATGGAGGCCGTGACCTGGCCCGAGTTCCAGGCCATCCACCCCTTCGCGCCGGCCGACGACGTCGAGGGCTACCTCGAGCTCGTCCTCCAGCTGGAGACCTGGCTCGCGGACGTCACCGGGTACGACACCGTGAGCCTCCAGCCGAACGCCGGCAGCCAGGGCGAGCTCGCGGGCCTCCTCGCGATCCGCGGCTACCACCTCGCGAACGGCGACACCCAGCGCACGGTCTGCCTCATCCCGCAGAGCGCGCACGGCACGAACGCGGCCAGCGCCGTGCTCGCCGGGATGCGCGTCGTGGTCGTCGCATGCGACGAGCTCGGCAACGTCGACGTCGCGGACCTGCGGGCCAAGATCGCCGAGAACCGCGACGCGCTCGCGGCCCTCATGATCACGTACCCCTCCACCCACGGCGTCTACGAGCACGAGGTCGGCGTGATCTGCGAGACCGTGCACGAGGCCGGCGGCCAGGTCTACGTCGACGGCGCGAACCTCAACGCGCTCCTCGGCTTCGCCCGGTTCGGCGACTTCGGCGGCGACGTCTCGCACCTCAACCTGCACAAGACCTTCTGCATCCCGCACGGCGGCGGCGGACCCGGCGTCGGGCCGGTCGCGGCGAAGGCGCACCTCGCGCCGTTCCTGCCCGGCCACCCGCAGGCGCAGCGCAACGTCCACGCGCTCGTGCAGGGCGGCGTCGTCTCCACCATCGAGCACGGCGGCGCCCCGGTGTCGGCCGCGCCGTACGGATCCCCGAGCATCCTCCCCATCAGCTGGGCCTACGTCCGGATGATGGGCGCCGAGGGCCTGAAGCAGGCCACCGGCGCCGCGGTGCTCTCGGCGAACTACATCGCCGCGCGCCTCCGCGACCACTACCCCGTGCTCTACGCGGGCGAGGACGGCCTCGTCGCGCACGAGTGCATCCTCGACCTCCGCCCGCTCACGGCCGCGACCGGCGTGACGGTGGACGACGTGGCCAAGCGCCTCGTCGACTACGGGTTCCACGCGCCGACGATGAGCTTCCCGGTGCCCGGCACGCTCATGGTCGAGCCTACGGAGAGCGAGGACCTCGCCGAGGTCGAGCGCTTCATCGCCGCGATGATCGGCATCAAGCAGGAGGCCGACTCGGTCGCCGCGGGCGAGTGGCCGGCGGACGACAACCCGCTGCGGAACGCGCCGCACACCGCCGAGTCGGTCATCGCGGGGGAGTGGACGCACGCGTACACGCGCGAGCGCGCCGTCTACCCGGTGGCGACCCTCGTGCGCGACAAGTACTGGCCGCCGGTGCGCCGGATCGACCAGGCCTACGGCGACCGCAACCTGTTCTGCGCCTGCCCGCCGCCGGAGGCGTTCGCCTGATCCGCGCCTGACGCGCGACGCACGACGCACGCACCGACGAGGGCGGCGGGACCCACGGGTCCCGACGCCCTCTGCGCGTCTCCGAGAGGAGCCGCCCGCGCCTAGTGCTCGGTCGCCTTCTCCGCGCCGTGCCCGGTGAGCGACCGCACGTCCATCTCGGCCGCGACGAGCGGATCCTCCTTGCGCGAAGACGTCACCGTCCCGATCCAGCCGAGCAGGAACCCGACGGGGATCGACACGATCCCGGGGTTGCTCAGCGGGAACCAGGAGAAGTCGGCCCCGGGGATCATCGACGTCTCCGCGCCCGACACCACGGGCGAGAACGCGATCAGCACGAGCGCGGTCCCGAGGCCGCCGTACATGCTGAGCACCGCGCCCCGCGTGGAGAACCGCCGCCAGTAGAGGGAGTACAGGATCGTCGGCAGGTTCGCGCTCGCCGCGACCGCGAACGCGAGCGCCACGAGGAACGCCACGTTCTGTCCGTTCGCGCCGATGCCCGCGAGGATCGACACGATCCCGATCACGACCACCGTGATCCGCGCGACCCGCACCTCGCCGTTGGCGGAGACCTGCCCCTTCTTGATGACGCTGCCGTACACGTCGTGCGCGAAGGACGCCGCCGCCGTGATGGTGAGCCCCGCCACCACCGCGAGGATCGTCGCGAACGCGACCGCCGCGATGATCCCGAGCAGGATCGGCCCGCCGAGCTCGAGCGCCAGCAGCGGCGCCGCGGAGTTCACGCCGCCGGGGGCCGCGAGGATCCGCTCGCTCCCGAGCAGCGCGCCCGCGCCGTAGCCGAGCACGAGGGTGAAGAGGTAGAAGATCCCGATGAGCCAGATGGCCCAGACGACGCTGCGCCTCGCCTCCTTCGCCGTCGGCACCGTGTAGAAGCGCATGAGCACGTGGGGGAGTCCCGCGGTGCCGAGCACCAGCGCGAGCGCGAGCGACAGGAAGTCGAGCTTCGTGATCCCCGTGGCCCCGTACTGGTTGCCGGGCTCGAGCACGGGCTTGTCGGCCGCCGCGGCTGCGGCGCCCAGGAGCTCCGAGACGTTGAACCCGTGGATCGCGAGCACCCACACGGTCATCACGGCGGCGCCGGCGATGAGCAGGCAGGCCTTGATGATCTGCACCCAGGTCGTGCCCTTCATCCCGCCGACGAGCACGTAGACGATCATGAGCGCGCCGACCACCGCGATCACGAGCGACTGCCCGAGCCGGTCGTCGATCCCGAGCAGCAGCGAGACGAGCCCGCCAGCGCCCGCCATCTGCGCGAGGAGGTAGAAGAAGCAGACCGCGAGGGTCGTGGTCGCCGCCGCCAGCCGCACGGGCCGCTGCTTCAGCCGGAAGCTCAGCACGTCGGCCATCGTGAACTTGCCGGTGTTGCGCATGAGCTCGGCCACGAGCAGGAGCGCCACGAGCCAGGCCACCAGGAATCCGATGGAGTAGAGGAAGCCGTCGTACCCGTTGATGGCGATGGCGCCCACGATCCCGAGGAATGACGCCGCCGAGAGGTAGTCGCCCGCGATCGCGGTGCCGTTCTGCGGACCTGTGAAGGAGCGGCCGGCCGCGTAGTAGTCGGCCGCGGTCGAGTTGTTCCGGCTCGCGCGGAAGACGATCACGAGGGTGATCACGACGAACGCCCCGAAGATCGAGATGTTGAGGACGGGATCCCCGGTGTCGGTCGTGGGCGTCGTCGCCCGGACCGCCGAGGTCGCGGCGCTCACCGCCGGCCGCCCTTCCGGCGCTTCGGCGGCGTGGACCCGCGCGGACCCCGCACCGCGACGCGCTCCCGCTCCTCCAGGTCGGCGCGGATCTCCGCGGCGATCGGGTCGAAGCGCGCGTTCGCCCGGCTCACGTACCAGGTGGTGATCGCGAAGGTCGTGACGAACTGCCCGAGCCCGAGCAGGATCCCGAGGTTCACGTTGCCGAGGACGGGGGTGGACATGAACTCGTGCGCGTAGTCGGACAGCAGCACGAACGCGAAGTACCAGACGAGGAACGCCACGGCGAGCGGGAAGACGAAGCTGCGGTGCGCGCGCTTCAGCTCCCGGAACCGGGCCGAGTCCTCGACCTCCAGGTAGTCGACGGCCGGCCGGGGGTCCCCGGTCGGATGAGCGGCGTCGCCCATGGGTTCTCCTCGAGATGAGGCCGCACCTCGTCGTGCGGCGTTCCCAGGTTAGGCACAGGTGCGCCGGATGCGCCAGGGTCACGCCCCCGGCAGCGCACGAACACCTGTCAGGCGAACACCCCGGGCAGCAGCGCGAGCGCGACCGGGTAGCCCACGAAGCTCACGACGTCGAGGATCAGGTGGGCCACCACGAGCGGCGCCGTCCGGCCGAACCGCACGTAGCACCAGCCGAACACGACGCCCATCGCGACGTTCCCGACGAAGGGTCCGTAGCCCTGGTAGAGGTGGTAGCTCCCGCGGAGCACCGCGGCCGCGAGGATCACGCTCCACATGCCGAGGCGGCCGCGCCCCCAGCCGAGCTGGCCGAGCCGGGTGAAGAGGTAGCCGACGACGATCACCTCCTCCTGCAGCGCCGCGCGCAGGGCGACGAGCACGAGCACCGGCACGGTCCACCAGTACGAGTCGAGCGCGGTGGGCACCACGTCCACCGTGATCCCGAGCGCCCGGCCGGCGAAGTAGAGCCCGAGCCCCGGCACCCCGATGAGCGCGGCCAGCCCGAACCCGGCGGCGACGTCGCGTCCCGGGCGCGCGAGGTCGAGCCCGATGCGCCGGAACGCGCTGCGTCCCGGCTGCCACAGGAGGAAGAGCACGAGCGCCACCGGCACGAGGGCCGTGGCGACGTCGAGCAGCTGGTACAGGAGGTCGAACACCTGCCGGTCGTTCAGGCTCCGGTTGATGGTGGCGCTCTGCGATCCGAGCGACTCCGACCGCGTCGACAGGTCGACGATGCGGAGGACCGAGTACACGGCGCTGGCCCCGAGCGACAGCCCGAGGACGATCGCGATCTCGATCCGGAGCCTGGTCCGCATGGAGCGCCGCAGCGGCGGACGCGCGTCGCGGGGGAGGGCGGGAGCGACGGGCACGGGCCGATCCTAGGCGCGCGGCAGGCACGCACCGTCCGTCGGCCGGACGTGGTCCGAGAGGCCCCTGACGACGCGATCCGTCGCCGCGAGCGGCGGGAACACGCGATCCCGCCCGTCAGGACGCACGGATCCGGACTCCCACGCGCGGATCCGCGCGTCCGCGTTACCGGTGTGTAACGTTTGGGCCCAGTTTTTGCAAAGACTCTCAGGCGTACCTAGGGTCATTCATATCTGCGCGGCCGACCGCACGCACGGTGGGTCCGCGCCATTCCCATGCACAGGAGGAACATTGAAAATCAGACGCCTCGCAGCGGCTGGTGCCGTCATCGTCTCCGGTGCCCTCGTCCTCAGCGGCTGCTCTGCGCCCGCTCAGGAGTCCGAGGTCATCGACGGCTCTGAGATCACCGTGGCCTGGAACGACCCGTTCCTCGAGTACAACAACCTCTCGGCGACCGGCAACGCGACCGCCAACACGAACATCGTCTACCTGACGAACCGGTCGTTCAACTACTACGACGACGGCCCGACCCTGGTCAAGGACGAGGACTTCGGGAGCTACGAGAAGGTCTCCGACGACCCGCTCGTCGTGAAGTTCACCGTCAAGGACGGCGTCAAGTGGAGCGACGGCACGCCCGTCGACGCCGCGGACATGCTGCTCAACTGGGCGGCCAACACCACGAACGTCAACACCGTCGGCGGTGACGAGGTCCAGACCGACGAGGAGACGGGCGCCGTCACGACCGGCGACGACCAGGTCTTCTTCAACTCGGGCGCCGTGGCGGACACCCGCCTCGGCCTCGTCACCGAGACCCCCGAGATCGGCGACGACGGCCGCAGCCTGACGTACACGTACGACAAGCCGTACGTCGACTGGGAGGTCGCGACCGGCAACGGCGTCGGCGTCTCCGCGCACGGCACCACGCAGCTCGCGTTCCCCGACGAGGACCTCTCGGCCGAGGACGCCAAGGACAAGCTCATCAAGGGCATCCAGGACAAGGACGCCAGCGTCCTCGCCCCGGTCTCCAAGATCTGGAACGACGGCTACCGCTACTCGGACATGCCGGCCGAGGCGCAGAAGACGCTGGCCACCGGCCAGTACGTCATCTCGGACCTCAAGGCCGACCAGTACGTGACGCTCACCGCGAACCCCGAGTACACCGGCACCAAGAAGCCGAAGTACCAGAAGATCACGGTGCGATTCATCGCGGACCCGCAGGCGCAGATCCAGGCGCTCGAGAACGGCGAGGTCTCGATCGCGTCCGGCCAGCCGACGGCTGACCTCCTCAAGCAGGTCCAGGGCCTCAGCGGCGTCGAGTACAAGGGCCAGGCCGAGGGCACGTACGAGCACGTCGACCTCCAGGTCACCAACGGCGGCCCGTTCGACCCCGCGACCTACGGCGGCGACGCCGCCAAGGCGCAGGCAGTCCGCGAGGCGTTCTTCAAGACGCTGCCGCGCGAGGAGATCCTCGAGAAGCTGATCAAGCCCCTCCAGGAGGACGCGGAGCTCCGCAACTCGAACGTCTTCGTGCCCGGCACGGAGAACTACGAGGCCTCCGTCGAGGAGAACGGCTACGCCGAGCAGGCGGTCGACATCGAGGGCGCCAAGGC
Source organism: Clavibacter rahimiani (assembly GCF_052654495.1). Lineage (NCBI taxonomy): Bacteria > Bacillati > Actinomycetota > Actinomycetes > Micrococcales > Microbacteriaceae > Clavibacter > Clavibacter rahimiani. The sequence continues at coordinate 2,433,469 of NZ_CP199790.1, read as the reverse complement.
GGACCTCGCCGAAGCCGGCGTGACGGGCACGATCGACGCCCGCGTCCTGTACGGCCAGGGCAACACCCGTCGCCAGCAGGAGTTCGAGCTCATGCGCCAGTCCGCCGCCCAGGCCGGCTTCAACCTCATCGACGTGAACAGCGCGACGTGGGGCGCCGACCTCTCCAGCAAGACCGACTCGTACGACATCGCCCTCTTCGGATGGCAGTCCACGAGCCTCGCGGTCGGCGAGTCCGGCCCGAACTACCAGACCGGTGGCATCAACAACTACTACGGCTGGTCCAACCCGGAGATCGACGACCTGTTCATGCAGCTCGACACCGAGATCGACCCGGACAAGCAGCGCGATCTGCTCATCCAGGCCGAGACCCTCATCCAGCAGCAGGGCTGGACGACGCCGATCTTCCAGTTCCCCGGCCTCACGGCCTGGAGCGACACGGTGTCGGGCGTCAAGCCGGCCTTCCTCTCGCCCACGTTCTTCTGGAACTTCTGGGAGTGGGCACCGGCGGACTCCTCTGCCGAGTAGCACGGATGCAGTGAACGCCCGCCCCCGAACGGGGTGAGCGTGAGGGTGCCGAGGCCACCTGGCCTCGGCACCCTCTCCATGTCCGTTGCCGATTCGTGATCCTCGGATCCGGCCGCGTATGCTCTCGTCGGGTCGGGTCACGAGCCCTGGCCGAACACAGAAAGGGACGTCGTCGCCCTGTGCTTACCTTCGTCTTGAGACGCCTCGTCGCGTCGTTCTTCGTCCTCCTGGGCGCCAGCTTCATCATCTACAACCTGGCCGCCAACTCGGGTGATCCGCTCGCCGATCTGCGGGAGTCGCCGTCGCCGAACAGGGATGCGCTCATCGCCGCGCGCACCGAGGCCCTGAACCTCGACGTCCCGCCGCCGCTGCGCTACTTCTACTGGCTCGCCGGCGTCCTGAAGGTGTTCATCGGGCAGATCGACCTCGGTCGCGCGATCGACGGCCGCGAGGTCAACGGCATGATCGCGACGGCGGCCGCCCAGACCATCCAGCTCGTGACCATCGCCACCATCATCGCCGTCATCATCGGCGTCGCCGTCGGCATGACGACGGCCCTCCGCCAGTACAGCGGGTACGACTACACCATCACGTTCTCGTCGTTCCTCTTCTTCTCCCTCCCCGTCTTCTTCGTGGCCGTGCTCCTCAAGCAGTACGTCGCCATCGGCTTCAACGACTTCCTCACGGACCCCTCGATACCGCCGCTCGTCATCGTGGTGCTGTCCCTCCTCTCCGGCTTCGTCTGGATGAGCGTCATCGGCGGCGACCCCAAGCCGCGCCTCGTCGTCTTCGGCTCCGCCACGGTCATCACCGCCGTCGTGCTCACGTACCTCACGGTCACCGAGTGGTTCGCCCGGCCCGGCCTCGGCATCCTGCTCATCGCCGCGCTCGGCGCCCTGGTGGCCGTCCTCATCACCTCGCTGTCCACCGGCCTCCGCAACCGGCGCGCGTTCTACTCGGCGCTCGGCATGGCCGCGCTCGGGGCCGCGCTCTGGTTCCCGCTCCAGTACGTGCTCACGGTCTCCGCGCCCTGGTGGATCACGCTGGTCCTCATCGCCGCGTTCGTGATCATCGGCATCGTGGTCGGCTACGTCGTCGGCCAGAACGACAAGCCGATCGTCGCCCGCGGCGCCGCCATCACCGGCGGGCTCGTCGCGCTGCTGATCATCGTCGACCGCGTCATGCAGGTGTGGCCGGACTACGTGCAGAACACGCGCGGACGCCCCATCGCCACCGTCGGTGCCGTGACCCCCGGCCTCAACGGCTCGGTCTGGCAGGGCATGCTCGACAGCTACACGCACCTCCTCCTGCCGACCATCGCGCTGCTCCTCATCTCGGTCGCCAGCTACTCGCGCTACTCGCGGGCGAGCCTCCTCGAGGTGATGAACCAGGACTACGTGCGCACCGCACGCGCGAAGGGCCTCACGGAGCGCACCGTGATCATGCGCCATGCGTTCCGCAACGCCATGATCCCCGTCGCGACCGTCATCGCCTTCGACGTGGGCGCCCTCATCGGCGGCGCGGTGATCACGGAGACGATCTTCGCCTGGAAGGGGATGGGCTCGATCTTCCAGGAGGCCCTGACGAGGACCGACCTCAACCCCTTGATGGGCTTCATCCTGATCACCAGCATCCTGACCGTGATCTTCAACATGCTGGCCGACATCCTCTACTCGGTCCTCGATCCTCGAATCCGGGTGAGCTGACACATGACGAACGCATTGATGGGGAACCCCAACGACCCCCACAACGACCCGAGCCTGCCTGAGGGCGGCGCCAACTCCGAGCTGACCATCGAGCAGCGCGAGATCGAGGGCCTCAGCCAGGGCACCGTCGTACGACGTCGATTCCTCCGGCACAAGGGCGCCATGACGGCGCTCGTCGTGCTGGCGCTGATGGCGATCCTGGTGTACTCGTCCGTCGGCATCCAGTTCTTCGGGTTCCGCATCCCGGGCTGGTGGATGTGGAACTACGAGGACGTCTCGCCCATCGTGCAGGGCGGCGATCCCACCTGGGTCCTGCCGTTCCAGTTCGGCGTCCACCCTTTCGGCCAGGACGAGATCGGCCGCGACATCTTCGCCCGCGTCATGCGCGGCACGCAGCAGTCCATCGTCGTGATGGTGCTGTACGGCATCATCGCGGCATTCATCGGCATCGTCGTCGGCGCCATCGCCGGCTTCTTCCGCGGCCGCATCGACTCGCTCCTGATGCGCTTCACCGACCTGATCATCGTCATCCCGGTCATCGTGATCGCGGCCGTCCTCGGACGCACCTTCGGCGGGCTGGGCGCGGTGGTGCTCGGCATCGTCCTCGGGCTCATCGGCTGGCCGAGCCTCGCGCGCCTCGTGCGCGGCGAGTTCCTCAGCCTCCGCGAGCGGGAGTTCGTGGACGCGGCGCGCGTCGCCGGCGCCTCGAACAGCCGCATCGTGTTCCGGCACATCCTGCCGAACGCCATCGGCGTCGTCATCGTGTCGACCACGCTGCTCATGAGCGCGGCGATCCTGCTCGAGGCGGCGCTCTCGTTCCTCGGCTTCGGCATCGTGAAGCCCGACGTCTCGCTCGGCCAGATCATCAACGAGTACCAGGGGGCCTTCGCCACCCGGCCGTGGCTGTTCTGGTTCCCGGGCCTGTTCATCATCATCATCGCGCTGTGCATCAACTTCATCGGGGACGGCCTGCGCGACGCGTTCGACCCCCGCCAGCGCCGCATGCCGGGCGGACAGGGCCCCTACCGCCAGATGTTCGCGATGCTCACGGGCCGCGGCGGACGGGACTCCGGTCCCCAGGCCGGATCCGGCGCGGAGGGCGTGCGCGTGCCGCCGCCCGTCGGGTCCGCCCGACCGGGCGCCCAGGCCGACGGTCCCGCCGAGGGCCAGGCGCCCGACGGCGCGGACGGCCGATGACGGTCATCGCCGTCGGTCGTCGGCCCCTCGGGGCCCGGCTCTCAGAGCAGGCCGCTCAGCACCGTCGCGACGACGAGCACCGCGAGCACGGCGATCTCCGCCCAGTGCGTGCGCACGCGTCGCGCCTCCTCCTCGACCGGGCCGCCCAGGTGGCCCGCCTCGGCGAGGTCGGCGAGGCGCAGGCGGATCACCGTGGCGGCGTCACCGGAGTCGGTGCGCGGCAGATCGCCGCGGCGCGCGTCCTGCATCATCGCGCTGAGGTGCGGCTGGTTCCGCTCCTCGTTCGTGGTGATGTACGCGTTCGAGTGCCGGCCGGGCGCCGGAGCGGCCCAGGCCGTGACGCGCTCGTGGGCGGTCGTGATGTTCAGCGCCCACTTGGTGTCGACGCGACGGATCGCGGGCCACGAGATGTCGTGCGTGCGGAAGACGTTGCGGATCTCGACGCCCTCGGTGGCGATGCGCACCCGAGGAGCCCAGAAGACGAGCCACGCGGCGTAGGCCAGCAGGAGCGGTCCCCACGCCTGCGTCGGCAGGAGGTCGGCGCGACCGCCGACCACGGTGCTCACGAGCACCAGCGCCGCGATCGCCGAGACGATCACGGTCAGCAGACGTCCGAACGACGGGCGGATGACGACGGGCTGATCCATGGCCTCATCGTCCCACGGCCCGCCCGGACGCCCCTCGTACCCCTTGTCCCCAGCAGCCAGGAGGCCGCAGCATGAGCGCTCACGTGAACGGGGCGGACGCCATCGTCCCCATCCTCGAGGTCTCCGGCCTCGGCGTCGACTTCTGGGTCGGCGACGAGTGGATCCCCGCGGCCATCGACATCGACTACAAGGTGAACCCGGGCGAGGTGCTCGCGATCGTCGGCGAGTCCGGCTCGGGCAAGAGCGTCAGCTCCATGTCGCTGCTGGGCCTGCTGCCCAAGAACGGCCGGGTCCGGGGGAGCGCCAAGCTCAAGGGCGTCGAGATGGTCGGCGCCGACCAGGCGACCCTCCGGAAGGCCCGCGGCAACGACATCGCCGTGATCTTCCAGGAGCCCATGACGGCGCTCAACCCCGTGTACACGGTGGGCTTCCAGATCGTGGAGGCCCTGCGGGTCCACCAGTCGATCATCCCGTCGGCCGCCAAGGTGCGCGCGCTCGAGCTGCTGAAGCTCGTGGAGATGCCGGACCCGGAGAAGGCGTTCGACTCCTACCCGCACCAGCTGTCGGGCGGCCAGCGCCAGCGCGCCATGATCGCCCAGTCGCTGTCGTGCGACCCGGACATGCTGATCGCCGACGAGCCCACCACGGCGCTCGACGTGACGATCCAGGCCGAGATCCTCGACCTGCTGCGGAAGCTGCACCAGCGCCTCAACAGCGCGATCGTCATCATCACGCACGACATGGGCGTGGTCGCCGACCTCGCGACCAACGTCATCGTGATGAAGAGCGGCCGGATCGTCGAGCGCGGCTCGGTGCGCGAGATCTTCCAGGCGCCGAAGGACCCGTACACGAAGCAGCTGCTCGCGTCGGTGCCGCACCTCGGCACGGGCGAGGCGTCGCAGGTCGAGATCGCGGCCCGCACCACGGAGCCCGCGATCTCGCTCAAGGACGTCGACATCGACTACCCGAAGCTCGGCCGCGTGCCGGCGTTCCGGGCCGTGTCGGGTGCCTCCTTCGACATCCACCCCGGCGAGGTCGTCGGCGTCGTGGGCGAGTCGGGGTCCGGCAAGACGACCATCGCGCGCGCGGCGGTCGGGCTCCTGCCCGTCGCGGGCGGGGAGATGACGGTCGCGGGGCGCCGCATGACCGGCATCTCGCAGAAGGACCTGCGTGCCGTGCGCCGGGAGATCGGCATCGTGTTCCAGGACCCGGGATCCTCGCTCAACCCGCGCTGGCCCATCGGCCAGAGCATCGGCGAGCCGCTCGAGCTCTCGGGCCAGTTCTCGAAGAAGCAGCAGAGCGACCGGGTCGAGGAGCTGCTCGAGCAGGTGGAGCTCCCGCGGAGCTTCCGCAACCGCTACCCGAACGAGCTGTCGGGCGGCCAGCGCCAGCGCGTCGGCATCGCCCGGGCGCTCGCGCTCCGGCCCAAGGTGCTCGTGGCCGACGAGCCGACGTCGGCGCTCGACGTGTCGGTGCAGGCGCGCGTGCTCGCGCTGCTGCAGGAGATCCAGAAGGAGCTCCAGTTCGCGTGCCTGTTCGTGAGCCACGACCTCGCGGTGGTCGACCTCCTCGCCGACCGCATCGTCGTGATGAACCACGGGAAGATCGTGGAGCAGGGGCCGACCGAGTCCATCCTCCGGAACCCGCAGCACCCGTACACGCAGAAGCTCATCGCCGCGGTGCCGCTGCCGGATCCCGACCAGCAGCAGGAGCGCCGCCGGCTCCGCGAGGCGCTGCGCGACCAGCAGCCGCCCGCGGCCTGATCGGCCCGCACGACCCGGCCCGCTGTCCGTCGCACCCCCTCGCGGGGGCGCGCGGGCGGCGGGCCTCGTCGTGCCGCTCGCGTAGGATCGACGGCGATGGACAGCGACACGCGAGGCCCCGAGGCCGCCCGAGCCCGGCGCCCGCGAGGGAGCCGCCGGGCCCTCCGCGGCGCATCCGCCGCCGTCGCCCTCGCGCTCGTCGCGGGCCTCGCCGCCTGCGCGCCGACGACCGGCACGGTGGCCGACACCGAGATCCGCGCCGCGCTGCCCACCTCGTTCACCTCCTACAACGCGGCGTCGCGCACGGGCGGCACCGACGGCAACCGGCAGATCGTGCACGCCACCAACTCGCGGTTCTCGGAGGTGTCCGCGGACGGCACCGTCGCCACCGACCCGGGGTACGGATCCGCGCGCGTCGCCTCGCGCGACCCCTTCACCGTCGAGTACACCGTCGCGGAGGGCGTGCGCTGGTCCGACGGCGAGCCCGTCGACGCCGCCGACCTCCTGCTCGCCTGGGCCGCGGGATCCGGCGCCTTCGACACCCCGGGCTTCGACCCGGCCGGGTACGTCGACGAGGCGACCGGCGGCTACACCGGCCCGCTCCCCGAGGGGACGGTGCACTTCGACGCCGCCGCCGACGAGGCGCTCACGCACGTGACCCGCACTCCCGAGATCGGCGACGGCGGACGCTCCATCACCATGGTCTTCGACGAGTACACGCCCGACTGGCGCCTCGCGTTCGAGGTGGGCCTGCCGGCGCACGCCGTCGCGCAGCTGGGGCTCGACATGTCGAGCCCGGGACGCGCGAAGCAGACGCTCGTGGACGCCGTGCAGGACCGCGCGCCCGAGCTGCTGTCGCCCATCTCCGACGCGTGGAACCGCGGGTTCGGCGTGGCCGAGATCGCGGCGCACCCGGACCGCGCGGTCGGCTCGGGGCCCTACGCCATCGAGTCGATCGACCCGGGGACCTCCGTCACCCTGCGCGCCAACCGCTACTACACGGGCCTGCACCGGCCGTCGGTGGAGCGGATCGTCGTCTCCACCATCGAGGACCCCGCCGCCGCGGTCGCCGCGCTGAAGGCGGGCGACGTCGACGTGATCGCGCCCAGGGCCGACGCCGACGTCATCGACGCGCTGGACGACGTCGACGGCGCGACGGTCGTCCGGGGCACGTCCTCCACGTGGGAGCGGCTCGACCTCCAGACCCTCGGCGCGCGCGATCCCGCCATGTCGGACGTCGCCGTCCGCACCGCCTTCCTCTCCACCGTCCCGCGCGAGGCGATCGTCCGCCAGGCCGCCGCACCCGTGGATCCGGACGCGACGACGCGCGACTCCTTCGTGCTCGCGCCGGGCGCCGACGGCTACGCCGACCAGGTGGGTGCCAACGGGTCGAGCCGCTTCGACGACGTCGACCTCGACGAGGCGCGCCAGCTGCTGGCGTCCGTCGGCCAGACCGCCCCCGAGGTGTGCGTGCTCTACGACCCGGCGGACCCCCGCCGCGTCGCCGCCTTCGAGGCCATCCGCACGTCCGCCGAGAAGGCCGGGTTCGTCGTGGCCGACTGCTCCACCCCGCAGTGGGAGAGCGTCCTCGACCAGCCGGACGCGTACGACGTGGCGCTCGTCGGCTCGGACGACGCCTACCCGTCCGTCGCGGGGATCCGCGCCGCGCACGAGGCCCGCGCCGACGCGCGCGACGGGCTCGCGACCGTCGACCCCGACGTGGCGTCGCTGTTCGCGTCGCTCAGCCGCACCGAGGAGGAGGACGCCCGGTCCGAGCTGCTCCTGCGCCTGGACCGCCGCATGTACGGCGACCGCGCCGGCCTCCCGCTCTACCAGCACGCCGCCGTCGCGGCGATGCGGGCGGGCGTCGAGGGCGTCCGGGTGTCCCCGCACCAGGCCGGGATCCTCGACGACGCCTGGCGCTGGACGGTCTCTCCCGCCGCTCCCTGAACCCGGCTTGCGTCGGCACGGTAGACTGGTAGCGCTGGGAATAGCAGACGGCGGCTCTTCGCCCTACTCCCTTGATGACAAGGCCAGCATCCTCTTCCCACTGAAGGACAGCACTATGGCGCTAGTCGCGCGCAACGACCTCCGCAATGTGGCCATTGTGGCCCACGTGGACCACGGCAAGACCACCCTGGTCGACGCCATGCTCAAGCAGACGAACTCGTTCGACGCCCACTTCGAGGGCGAGGACCGCATGATGGACTCGAACGACCTCGAGCGCGAGAAGGGCATCACGATCCTCGCGAAGAACACCGCGGTGCTCTACAACGGCAAGCACGCCGACGGCTCGCCCATCGTCATCAACGTGATCGACACCCCGGGCCACGCCGACTTCGGCGGCGAGGTCGAGCGCGGCCTGTCCATGGTCGACGGCGTCGTGCTCCTCGTCGACGCGTCCGAGGGCCCGCTGCCCCAGACGCGCTTCGTGCTCCGCAAGGCGCTCGAGGCGAAGCTCCCCGTGATCCTCCTGGTCAACAAGACCGACCGCCCCGACGCGCGCATCGACGAGGTCGTGGCCGAGAGCCAGGACCTGCTCCTCGGCCTCGCGTCCGACATGTCGGACGAGCACCCGGACCTCGACCTCGACGCGATCCTCGACGTCCCCGTCGTCTACGCGTCCGGCCGCAACGGCGCCGCGAGCGACAACAAGCCGGAGAACGGCGAGCTGCCGGACAACGACGACCTCGAGCCCCTCTTCAAGGCGATCCTCGACCACGTCCCCGCGCCGACCTACGACGACGAGCACCCCCTCCAGGCCCACGTCACCAACCTCGACGCGTCGCCCTTCCTCGGCCGCCTCGCCCTCCTCCGCGTCTTCAACGGCACGATCAAGAAGGGCCAGCAAGTCGCCTGGGTCAAGCACGACGGCACCGTCAAGAACGTGAAGATCACCGAGCTCCTCATCACGAAGGCGCTCGAGCGGTTCCCGACCGAGTCCGCGGGCCCCGGCGACATCGTCGCCGTCGCCGGCATCGAGGACATCACCATCGGCGAGACGCTCGCCGACCCCGACGACGTCCGCCCGCTGCCCACCATCACGGTGGACGACCCGGCCATCTCGATGACCATCGGCACGAACACGAGCCCGCTCATCGGCAAGGTCAAGGGCCACAAGCTCACCGCCCGCATGGTCAAGGACCGCCTCGACCGCGAGCTCATCGGAAACGTGTCCATCAAGCTGGTCGACATCGGCCGCCCGGACGCCTGGGAGATCCAGGGCCGCGGCGAGCTCGCGCTGGCGATCCTCGTGGAGCAGATGCGCCGCGAGGGCTTCGAGCTCACCGTCGGCAAGCCGCAGGTGGTCGTCAAGCAGGTCGACGGCAAGATCCACGAGCCCTACGAGCACCTCACCATCGACTCGCCCGAGGAGTACCTCGGCGCGATCACGCAGCTCCTCGCCGCCCGCAAGGGCCGCATGGAGGGCATGAGCAACCACGGCACCGGCTGGGTCCGCATGGAGTTCGTCGTCCCCTCGCGCGGCCTCATCGGCTTCCGCACGGAGTTCCTCACGATCACGCGCGGCGCGGGCATCGCCAACGCCGTGTCGCACGGCTACGAGCAGTGGGCGGGCGAGATCACGACCCGCGTCAACGGCTCGATCGTCGCCGACCGCGCGGGCGTCGCCACGCCGTTCGCCATGGTGGCCCTGCAGGAGCGCATGTCGTTCTTCGTGGAGCCCACCCAGGAGGTCTACGAGGGCATGGTCGTCGGCGAGAACTCGCGCGCGGACGACATGGACGTGAACATCACCAAGGAGAAGCAGCTGACCAACATGCGTCAGTCCACCTCCGACTCCTTCGAGCGCATGACGCCGTCGCGGAACCTGACGCTCGAGGAGTGCCTCGAGTTCGCCCGCGAGGACGAGTGCGTCGAGGTCACGCCCGAGTTCGTGCGCATCCGCAAGGTCGAGCTCGACGCCAACGCGCGCCAGCGCAAGACGTCGCGACTGAAGAAGCAGAACGCCTAGTCCGGCATGAGCCCGACGAGCCCGTCCGGCAGGTCCCTCCGCAGGAGGGGGCTGGCGGCCGGGCTCGTCCTCGTCGTGGGCACCGCGCTCGCCGGCTGCAGCCAGGTGGGCGAGGCCGTCCGCGACGCCGCCCAGGAGGGCGCCGAGCAGGTGCGCCACGGCGTCGAGGACGTCGTGGGCGACACCCTGGGCAAGGTGCAGGTGTCGAACGACGGGCACGTGCCCGACTCGTTCCCGTCCGACGCCGTGCCGTTCGCCGAGGGGGAGCTGCTCGGCGGGGGAGCCGCGCCGGAGGACGCCGGCTGGGTCGCGCAGGTCCAGGTGCCGGACGTCGCGGGCGGGTTCGCCGACGCGCGGACGCGGCTCGAGGCCGCGGGCTACGCCTCCACCGAGGTCGCGGCCGACGACGCGCGCGGGTACGGGCGGTTCACGACCGACGCGCTGACCGTCATCGTCACGGTGTCCGCGGACCTCGGGTCGCCGGTCGCGACGTACGTCGTGCTGCCCGCGCCCTGATCCGCCGCCGCCGCCGATGCCGGCCGGTCCGGGGCCGGTCAGGAGGCGAAGAGGGTCTCGCCCACGAAGCCGTCGCGGCCCGCGCCCGGCGGGACCGCCCAGATCCCGCTGCCCACGTGCCGCAGGTACTCGTTCATCGCGTCCCGCGCCAGGCTCCGCTGGATGGGGATGAACTGCGCGCGCGGATCCCGCTGGAACGCCAGGAAGAACAGGCCCGCGTTCAGCCGCCCCAGGTCGTCGTTGCCGTCGACGAAGTTGTAGCCGCGGCGGAGGAGCACCGCGCCGGCGTTGGCGTCCGGGTGCGCGAGCCGCACGTGCGACGCCGGGTCGATGAGCGGTGCGTCACCGCGACCCGTGGCGTGGAAGTCCGGCGCCGTCGTCTCCGTGCCGCCGCTGAGCGGCGCACCCGAGCCCTTCGTGCGGCCGACGACGCGCTCCTGCTCGCGGAGCGACGCGCGGTCCCACGTCTCGATGGTCATGCGGATCCGCCGCGCGACGAGGTACGAGCCGCCCTGCATCCACGCCTCGGCGGGCGAGGACCCGGCGTCGGCCCAGACGTGGTCCTCGACCTGGCGGGTGTCCTCGGACTTCACGTTCGCCGTGCCGTCCTTGAAGCCGAAGAGGTTCCGCGGCGTGACCTGCGCGCGGCTCGTCGACGACGTGCGGCCGAAGCCGAGCTGCGACCACCGGATGGCGGCGCGGCCGAAGGCGATGCGCGACAGGTTGCGGATCGCGTGCACGGCGACCTGCGGGTCGTCGCTGCACGCCTGGATGCAGAGGTCGCCGCCCGTGGCCTGGGGCACCAGTGCCTCGCCGGGGAAGCGCGGCAGGTCGACGAGGGCGGCGGGGCGGCGGTCGGCGATCCCGAACCGGTCGACGCCGTCCGCGGTCGTGAACAGCGACGGGCCGAGGCCGAACGTGATGGTGAGGCCCGCGGGCGGCAGGTCGAGCGCCTCGCCCGTGTCGTCCGGCGGGGAGTCGTAGGGGCCGTCGACCGCGCCGAGGGCGCCCGCGGATCCGCCCGCCGTCATGCGCGCGGCCGCCGCGCTCCAGTCCTGGAGGAGCGAGACGAGGCCGGCCCGGTCGATGTCCGCCACGTCGAACGCGGCGAAGTGCAGGCGGTCCTGCGCGGGCGTGGTGATCCCCGCCTGGTGCGGCCCGTGGAACGCGTACGTGACGCCGCCCGCGGCCTGGCGCGCGCCGGCGAAGGCGCGGTCGGCCATCACGCCGCCGGCCGCCCCGACGAGGCCGCCGCCGAGCGCGCCGGCGCCCAGGAGGCCGAGGACCCCGCGGCGGGAGATGCCGCCGGGGGCGACGGTGCCGTGGTCCGTCATCAGCCGACGAGCGCGCCGGTGAGCCGCGACAGGGGCTCGGCCAGCGCGTTCACGCCGTCCGCGAGGCCCTTCACCTGCTCCGTGGTGAGCCGGTCGTAGGGCGTGAAGCCGCGGTCGAGGGATCCGTACGCCCCGAGGTCCTGCTCGAGGGAGGCGAACTGCGCGTCGAGGGTCGCGACGAGCTCCGGGTCCTTCGGGGCGACGATGTCGCGGACGCCCTCGTAGGCCACGCGCGCACCCTCGAGGTTGGCCTGGAAGTCCCAGAGGTCCGTGTGCGACCAGATCTCCTCCTCGCCGGTGATCTTGCCGGACGCGACCTCGTCCATCAGCCCGACCGCGCCGTTGGAGACCGTGGAGATGTCGACCGAGAAGCCGTCCGCGTGCACCGCGTCGTAGAGGCGCTGCGTGTCGGCGGTGAGCTCCTCGGCGAAGTGCGCGCGATCCGCCGTGCCGAGCGGCGTGTAGACGTCGCCGCCGTTCGCGTCGGGCGCCGGCTGCCAGAGGTCCTTCTCGATCCGGTGCCAGCCGGTCCACTCGGTGCCGCTCTCGACGTCCGCCTCGCGGAAGTCGATCTCCGGGTCGAGGTCGCCGAAGGACTCGGCGACCGGCTCCACGCGCTCGTAGTACGCGCGGGCCGTGGGGTAGAGCGCGCGGGCCCGCTCGTCGTCGCCCGCGAGGTACGCGTCGGCGAACTCCTGCGTCGCGGGGAGGAGGCGTCCGATCTGGTCCTTGACGTAGGCGAGGTACGCGGCGGCGGCGTCCTGGCCCTGCTGCTCGGCGTCGCCCGCGAGCGCGACCTGGTCGCCCGTGACGGTGAAGGGCGTGCGGCCCACGCCGTCGCCCACCATGCCCGGCTTGCAGACGGTGAAGTAGTCGCCCGGCTGCGCCGTGAGCACGAGGTCGCGCTCGATGCCGGGGCTCACGTTCTCGACCTCGCCGACGATGCGGAGGCCGTCCGCGGCGAGCAGGTAGAACTCGGTCACCTGGTCCGTGGAGTTCGTGACGTGGAACGACACGGTGCCGCTCGGCGCGGTCGCCGCGGAGACGGTGCACGCGTCGGCGGAGCTGTCGACCGTGAGCTGCGTGATGCCGGAGGCGGCGGCGGCCCCGTCGCCGGGGGATGCGGCGGGGGCGTTGGCGACGCAGCCGCTGAGGGCGAGGGCGGCGCCGGCCAGCAGGGCGGCGGCGGGGAGGGTCGAGCGCGTCATGGGTCCTCGTGGGGGAGCGGGCCGGCGGTGCCGGGCGGTGGATGGAGCGGGAAGAGGAGGGGAGGAGGGGGGCGGGAGCGGGGCCGCGGTCAGCGCGCGGCCGGCGCGTCGACGACGCGGGGTGCGGCGTGGGCGTGGGCGTCTGCGGCGGCGGGGCCGGGCGCGGCATCGGCACCGGCTGCCGGCCGCGCCCGCCGCCCGCGACGCGAGAGGGCGAGGTAGACCGTGAGCGTCGGCACGACGTACAGCACCCACGTGATCCCCTCGAGCCACGTGGTGGCGGGGGAGAAGCCGACGGTGCCCTTGAGGAGCGTGCCGTACCAGGATCCGGGCGGCACGGCGCCGGAGACGTCGAACGCGAGCGCGCCGAGCCCCGGCAGGATCCCCGCCTCCTGCAGGTCGTGCACGCCGTACGCGAGCACGCCTCCGGCGACGACGAGGAGCAGCGCCCCGGTCCAGGTGAAGAAGCGCGCGAGGTCGATGCGGAGCACGCCCCGGTAGACGAGCCAGCCGAGCCCGACCGCGGTGACGAGGCCGAGGCCCGCGCCGACGAGCGGCATGGTGGTGGAGCCCGTGGCCTGCACGGCCGACCAGAGGAACAGGGCCGTCTCGATGCCCTCGCGGCCGACCGCGAGGAACGCGACCGCCACGAGGCCCCACGCGGCGCCGGCGATGGCCCGGTCGACCGCGCCCTGCAGCTCGGCGCGCATGTCCTTCGCGGTGCGGAGCATCCAGAACACCATCCAGGTGACGAGGCCCGTGGCGACGATGGAGAGGGATCCGCCGATGGCCTCCTGCGCCTCAAAGGTGAGGCCGTAGGCGCCGTAGGTGAGGATCGCGCCGACGGAGAGCGAGAGGAGGACGGCGAGGGCGACCCCGGTCCAGAGCCGGCCGAGCACGTCGCGCCGGCCGATCTTGACGACGTAGGCGATGAGGATCGTGACGACCAGTGCGGCCTCGAGGCCCTCGCGCAGGCCGATCAGGTAGTTCGCGAACACGCGTGCGCCTCTCGGGGCGGCGGACGCGACGGGGCGCGTCCTATTGCTGGTGGTGGGGAAATGTAGGTGAGGCTTGCCTTACCTCGTGCACAGTAGCGCGGGGGCGGCAGCGCGTCCAGTCGCGGTCCCAGGGAGGGGCGGCGGGGTCGCGGATAGGATCGCCCGATGACCTCCGGCACGTCCCGACGCCCCGCTCGGGCCGCCCGCACCCGTCGTCCCGATCGCGAGCACGTGCTGTTCGTGCACGCGCACCCCGACGACGAGAGCATCGTCACGGGCGGCACCATCGCGAAGCTCGTGCGGGACGGCGTCCCGGTCACCGTCCTCACCTGCACGCGCGGTGAACGCGGCGAGGTCATCCCCGCGGAGCTCCGCCACCTGGAGGGCGACCTGCGCGCGCTCGCCGACCACCGCGAGACCGAGCTGGCCGACGCCATGACAGCGCTCGGCGTAGTCGACCACCGCTTCCTCGGCGACGCGGACGCGCGCTGGCGCGGGCTCGAGCCGCGGCGCTACGTCGACTCCGGCATGGAGTGGGGCGAGGACGGGGTGCCGGTCGCGCTCCGCCCGCTGGATCCCGACTCGCTGTGCGCGGGCGACGAGGCCGACGAGGCGCGCGACGTGCTCGCCGTCATCGCCGACGTCGACGCCACGAGCGTCGTCACCTACGACGACCACGGCGGCTACGGCCACCCCGACCACGTGCGGACGCACGTCATCGCCACCTGGGCGGCGGAGGAGGCGGGGATCCCCGCGTACCTCGTCACGACGACGCGGTCGTCGGCCCGGGAGGCGCACGACCTCGTCCAGGCGCGCGGCCGCTTCCCCGCGCCGGAGCCGGACCCGGCGGGCGTGCTCGTGCTGCCGGACGATGCCGTCGACCTCCATGTGGACGCGTCCGACGTGCTCGACCGGAAGATCCGCGCGGTCGCGGCGCACCGCACCCAGACCGTCGTCGACGGCGACCAGTTCGCGCTGTCGCACGGGATCGGCGCGCCCGTCTCGCCCGTCGAGATGTACCGGATCCACCGCCCGGCCGGCGCCCCGGCCGACGACGACGGCGCCCCGCGACCCCCGCGCGGCGCGCAGCGCGTCGGCACCGCGGTCGCCTCCGTCGTGCTGGGCCTCCTCGTGGGCGCGGTCGGCACGGCCGCGCACCGGGCCACCGTCCCGGTCGGCGACGCCGCGCTCCCGGTCGGCCTCGTGCTCGCCCTCGCGACGCTCGCCTGCCTGCTCGTCGCCTTCCGCCTCCTCCTCGTCGACCGGCTGCACGCGCTGTGCCTCGGGCTCGGCGTGGTCGCGGCCGTCGCGGTCCTCGGCACGCGCGGCCCGAGCGGATCCGTGCTGTTCCCGGACGACGGACTGAGCCAGGTGTGGGCGGTCGCCCCCGCGATCCTCGTCGCCGCGGTCGTCGTGTGGCCGCGCTTCTCCCGGAGCGTGCCCGCCGGGGGCTCCGCGGACGGCGCGGGGACCGGCCCGGACGGCGCTCCCGGGGCGGCGTCGGCCGACCCCGCCCCGGCCGGGACGGGTCCGCGCGCCGCGTAGACTCGTCCGGGCCGCACCGCTCCCGGAAGGACCCGCCCGAAGTGACCTACGTCATCGCCCTGCCCTGTGTCGACGTCAAGGACCGCGCCTGCATCGACGAGTGCCCGGTGGACTGCATCTACGAGGGCGAGCGGTCGCTCTACATCCACCCGGACGAGTGCGTGGACTGCGGCGCCTGCGAGCCGGTCTGTCCCGTCGAGGCGATCTACTACGAGGACGACCTGCCCGAGAAGTGGTCCGACTACTACACGGCCAACGTCGAGTTCTTCGCCGAGATGGGCTCGCCCGGCGGCGCCACCAAGGTCGGCGTGATCCACGCCGACCACCCCGTGATCTCGGCCCTCCCGCCCCAGGCCGGCTGACGCGCATGGCCCTCGGCGAGCTCCCCGACTACCCCTGGGACCTGATGGCCCCGTACGCCGAGCGCGCGAGGCGGCACCCGGACGGGATCGTCGACCTGAGCATCGGATCGCCCGTGGACCCGACGCCGACGCTCATCCGCGACGCCCTCGCCTGGGCCACCGACGCGCACGCGTACCCGACCACGGTCGGCACCCCGGAGCTCCGCCGCGCCATGGTCGACTGGCACGCGAGGCGCCGCGGCGCGACGCTCGACGTCGACCAGGTGCTCCCGACCATCGGGTCGAAGGAGATGGTGGCCTGGCTGCCGTTCATGCTCGGCCTCGGGGAGGGCGACGCGGTCGTCCACCCGCGCGTCGCGTACCCGACGTACGCCGTCGGCGCCGCGCTCGCCGGCGCCCGGAGCGTGCCCGCCGACGACCCGGCGGACTGGCCCGCGGACACGCGCCTCGTCTGGCTCAACTCGCCCGGCAACCCCGACGGCCGCGTCCTCGGCGTCGATGAGCTGCGCGCGGCGGTCGCCCGCGCGCGCGAGCTCGGCGCCGTCATCGCGAGCGACGAGTGCTACGCCGAGCTCGGCTGGGAGGGGGAGTGGGCCGACGGCCCGACGCCCTCGATCCTCGACGCCCGCGTGGTCGGCGACGACCACCGGGGCGTCCTCGCGCTGTACTCGCTGAGCAAGCAGTCGAACCTCGCCGGCTACCGGGCCGCGCTCGTCGCCGGCGACCGGGACGTGATCGCCCGGCTGATCCGCGTCCGCAAGCACGCCGGCCTCCTCCCGCCCGCGCCGCTCCAGCACGCCATGACGGTGGCGCTCGGCGACGACGAGCACGTGCGCGCGCAGCGGGAGCTCTACCGCGCCCGGCGCGCGACGCTGCGGCCCGCGCTCGAGGAAGCCGGCTGGCGCATCGACGCGAGCGAGGCCGGGCTCTACCTCTGGGCGACCCGCGGCCGCGACGCCTGGGAGGGCATCGCGGAGCTGGCCGACCTCGGGATCCTCGCCGGCCCCGGCACCTTCTACGGCGACGCGTCGCCCGAGCACGTGCGCCTGTCCCTCACGGCGAGCGACGAGCGCGTCCAGGCGGCGGCCGCGCGGCTCCGCGCTTAGCGCACGCGTGGCACGACCTCCAACGGATCCACGCGGATGCTGGCGGAGGCGACAGTGTCCCGGTCGGCCCTTTAGGCTGTAGTCGGTTCGGACCCGGCGCCGTGAACGGTGCCACGAGCGCCCGCAGGCGCGGATCTGTCCGACCGATCCGACACCAGACTCGAGGAGGCGCCGTGACCGATGGCGGGCAGCAGGCGGACGACCGGCAGGCGGACGAGCCGCAGAAGGCCACGCTGACGTACCCGGGCGGCCGGGTGGAGTTCCCCATCCTCCCCGCGGTCGACGGCGCGTCCGGCATCGACATCTCCGGGCTCACCCGGCAGACCGGCCTCACCACGCTCGACAACGGCTTCGTCAACACGGCGTCGACCCGCTCGGCCATCACGTACATCGACGGCGACCAGGGCATCCTCCGCTACCGCGGCTACCCGATCGAGCAGCTCGCGCGCCAGTCGAGCTACCTCGAGGTGGCCTGGCTCCTCATCCACGGCGAGCTGCCCACGGCCGACGAGCTCGCGAAGTTCGACGACGACATCCGCCGCCACACGCTCCTCCACGAGGACTTCAAGGGCGTGTTCCGCGCCCTGCCCACCAACGCGCACCCCATGTCGGTGCTCTCGAGCGCGGTCTCCGCGCTCTCCACCTACTACGAGGACTCGCTGAGCGTCCACGACCCCGAGCAGGTCGAGATCTCGACGCTGCGCCTGCTGGCGAAGCTGCCGGTCATCGCGGCGTACGCGCACAAGAAGAGCCTCGGCCAGGCGTTCCTCTACCCGGACAACTCGCTGTCCTTCGTCGACAACTTCCTCCGCCTCAACTTCGGCAACAACGCCGAGCCCTACGAGGTGAACCCCGTGGTCAGCCGCGCGCTCGAGCGCCTGCTGATCCTGCACGAGGACCACGAGCAGAACGCGTCGACGTCGACCGTGCGGCTCGTCGGATCCACCGAGGCCAACATGTTCGCCTCCGTCTCGGCCGGCATCGGCGCGCTCTTCGGCCCGCTGCACGGCGGCGCGAACGAGGCCGTGCTCTCCATGCTCGGCCGCATCCGCGACTCGGGCGAGGGCGTCGACCGCTACGTCGAGCGCGTGAAGAACAAGGAGGACGGCGTCCGCCTCATGGGCTTCGGGCACCGCGTCTACAAGAACTTCGACCCGCGCGCCCGCCTGGTGAAGGAGAGCGCCGACGAGGTGCTGGAGGCCCTCGGGATCCAGGACCCGCTGCTCGACATCGCCAAGGAGCTCGAGGCCGTCGCGCTCGCGGACGACTACTTCATCGAGCGGAAGCTCTACCCGAACGTCGACTTCTACACGGGCGTCATCTACAAGGCGATGGGCTTCCCCACGCGCATGTTCACGGCGCTGTTCACCATCGGGCGCCTGCCCGGCTGGATCGCGCACTGGCGCGAGATGAACGAGGACCAGACGACCAAGATCGGCCGCCCGCAGCAGCTCTACATCGGCCAGCCGGCACGGGACCTCCCGCCGCGCGACTGACCGACCCGCACGACGGACGCTCCCGAACAGGGGGCGTCCCGAGGCCGCCGATCCGTGTACCCGCGCGGATCGGCGACCTAGACTCGACTGCACCGACAACCCGCCCGCCGCCCGCAACAGCCCCTGCCGCCGGTCCGAACCCGAAGAGGGGGCCATGGCCAGACGCCTGCCGTCGTCCCCGCCGGTGCTGCCGGGGTTCACCTACGTGACGGTGCTCGGATCCGGCGGCTTCGCCGACGTCTTCCTCTACGAGCAGGACATGCCGCGCCGCCAGGTCGCCGTGAAGGTCATGCTGGCCGAGATCGTGACCGAGCGCCTGCGCGCCATGTTCCGCGCCGAGGCCGACCTCATGGCGCAGCTGAGCGCGCACCCGTCCGTGCTCACCGTGCACCAGGCGAGCGTCGCCGCCGACGGGCGGCCGTACCTCGTCATGGAGCTGTGCTCGTCGAGCCTCAGCGACCGGTACCGGCGCGAGCCGCTGGGGGTCGCCGAGGCGCTGCGCGTCGGGATCCGCATCGCGAGCGCGGTGGAGACCGCCCACCGCGCGGGCGTGCTGCACCGCGACATCAAGCCCGCGAACATCCTCACGACCGCGTTCGGGCACCCCGTGCTCAGCGACTTCGGCATCGCGTCGACGCTGGAGGACGCCGCGGCGACCGACGCCGTGGGCCTGTCGATCCCGTGGTCGGCGCCTGAGGTGCTGGCCGAGGAGAGCCCCGGCACCGTGCGGAGCGAGGTGTGGTCGCTCGCCGCGACCGTCTACTCGCTGCTCGCGGGGCGCAGCCCCTTCGAGGTGCCCGGCGGGCAGAACGCACCCGCGGACCTCATCGCCCGGATCCAGAAGGCGCGTCCCCTGCCGACCGGACGCGCCGACGTGCCCGAGCGGCTCGAGCTGGTGCTCCGCCGCTCGATGTCGCGGCAGCCGGAGGCCCGGCCCGAGTCGGCGCTCGCGTTCGTGCGCGAGCTGCAGGCCGTGGAGGCCGAGCTGCAGCTGGCGCAGACGCCGCTCGAGGTCGCGAGCGAGGAGTGGGCGTCCGCCGTGGCGGCGGTGCCGGACGAGGACGACGACCCCACGCGCGTGCGCGGCATCGTGCAGGTGGACCCGGGTGCCGGCCCGCGGGGTGCGCGGCGGGTGCGGCGGAAGGCGACGGCGACGGCGGCGCGCGTGACCGACCCGGGGGCGCGGGCGGGTGCGGGTGCGGGTGCGGGTGCGGTCGCTGGCGCGGCGCGCGGCGGCCCCGGCGGAGCGTCCACCGCGTCCGACCCCGTGCGCGCGGGATCCGCGTCCACGTCGTTCGGCCGGTCCGGATCCGGGCCCGTCGGCGCCTCGACGCCCGGCCGCGCCGCCGCGCCGGCACCGCGGTCCTTCCTCGCCCGGCACCGGATCGCGCTCGGCGCGGCGGCCGCGGGCGCGGTCGTCGCGAGCGTGCTCGTGGGCGTCCTGCTCGGCGGTTCCCGCGGCGGCACGGATCCGCGCGACATCCCCGTGGTGGGCGAGATCCGCACCTCGGCCACGGC
This sequence comes from Clavibacter rahimiani, assembly GCF_052654495.1. NCBI lineage: Bacteria > Bacillati > Actinomycetota > Actinomycetes > Micrococcales > Microbacteriaceae > Clavibacter > Clavibacter rahimiani. The sequence continues at coordinate 2,413,574 of NZ_CP199790.1, read as the reverse complement.
CGACGGCGTCCTGTTCTCCTGGGCCGACCCCGGGCTCGACGCCGACGACGCGTACCAGGTGGTCCGCGACGGCGGCCTGCCGAGCACGCAGCGCGACACGTCGTTCCGCGTGGCGACGGGGGCCGCGGGCACGAGCGACCGCGCCTGCGTCCAGGTCACCGTCACGCGCGACGGCATCGCCGGGGAGCCCTCGACCGAGAAGTGCGCGGAGCTGCCGCGATGATCCGCGGGTGGATCCGCCGCCACCGCCAGGCCGCGACGACCGTCACCGGCGGCGCGCTCGTCCTCGCCCTCCTCACGGGCTTCGCCCTCGTCTCCGACGGGTACGACGCGCAGCGCGTCGACCTCGACGACGGCTCCGTGTGGGTCGTCAACTCCGCCCAGCAGGCCATCGGCCGCGCCAACACGGCCGTGCTCGAGCTCGACAGCGTGGTCGACTCCCGCAGCCAGGACATCGACGTGCTGCAGGCCGGATCCACCGTGCTCCTCGCCGACAGCGGCAGCTCGCGCCTCGACGTGGTGGACGACGCGACGAGCGAGGTCGTCGACACGGCCCCGCTGCCGGCGGGCGCCGAGGTGATGCTCGCGGGAACCCGCGCGGCGATCCTCGTGCCCGCCACGGGCCAGCTCTGGCTCGTGCCCGTGGCCGGGCTCGCCGCGTTCGACGCGGCCAGCGCGCCGACCCTCTCCCTCGGCGCCGACGCGGTCGCGTCGATGGACGCCGACGGCACGCTCCTCGTGTACTCCGCCGACGCGGGCACGCTGTCGCGCATCCGGGCGGCCACCGACGACACCGTCGAGGAGACCGTGGACGTGGGTGCCGTGGGCGCGCCCGCCGAGGAGCAGGCGGAGGCGGCGGCGGACCCGGCGGTCGCGGTCGCGGGCGAGACCGTGGAGGCCGGCGGCCCGGGGCGCCCGGCCGGGCAGCGCCTCGCGCTCACGGGCGTCGACGACCACTGGGCGCTCTACGACGCCGACGCGCGCGCCCTCCTCGTGGACGGCCGCGCGGTCGACCTCGGCGGATCCGTGGCGGCCGACGCGCAGGTGGCCCTGCAGCGCGCGTCCGCGGACGGCGGCAGCGTCCTCGTCGCGCACTCCGGCGGGCTGCTCGAGGTGCCGGTCGCGGGCGGCGACCCGGTCGTCGTCTCCGATGCCGTGCAGGGCGCGCCGGCGCGGCCCGTGCGCGTGGCCGGCTGCGAGTACGCGGGCTGGACCGACGGATCCGGCTGGCAGCGCTGCCTCGCGCCCGCGGTGCTCGCCGGGACGGATGCCGAGGGGATCCGCACCACGGCCGGCGCGACGGCCGGGCTCGGGTCGATGCCGGCGCAGGCGGCGCTGCGGTTCCTCGTCGACGGCACGCGCGTCGTGCTCAACGACGTGCGCGGCGGCGCGGCGTGGGCCGTGCAGCGCGGGGCGGGCCTCATCGACAACTGGTCGGACCTCATCGACCGCGACCGCTCCGACACCGTCGTCGAGCAGAACACGGCCGACACCCCGCCCGAGAGCGACCGCGTGCAGCAGCCGCCCGTCGCCGTCGACGACGACCTCGGCGCGCGCCCCGGCCGCACCACCGCGCTGCCCGTGCTCCTCAACGACCACGACCCGAACGGCGACGTGCTCGTGATCGACTCCGTCACGCCCGTCGACGCCGAGGTCGGGACGGTCGACATCGTGGACGAGGGCCAGGGGCTCCAGCTCGCGCTGCGGCCGAGCGCGTCCGGGACCGTGCGGCTCTCCTACGTCGTGAGCGACGGCCGCGGCGGCACCGCGACGGCGGACGTCCGCGTGGCCGTGCGCACGGAGGGCGAGAACTCCGCGCCCGTGCAGGTGCGGCCCGCGACCGGCACGGTGGCCGAGGGCGACCGGCTGCAGACCGACGTGCTGGGCGGCTGGTACGACCCGGACGGGGATCCGCTCTACCTCACGCGCGCGAGCGTGCCCGCGCCGGACTCCGTGAGCTGGAAGCCCGAGGGCCGCGTCGTCTACACGGACGCGGGCGCCGGCGGCGACACGCGCACGGTGGCGCTGCAGGTGTCCGACGGGCGCGAGGAGGGATCCGGCGAGCTCGTCGTGACCGTGCGCCGCGCGGGCGACGTGCCGCTCGTGGCCGAGGGCTTCGTCGTGCAGGCGGCGGTCGGGCGCGAGATCACCGTGGAGCCGCTCACGCACGCGCGGGGCGGCAGCGGGGCGATCCGGCTGGCGGCCGTGCCCGCGCGCGCCGGCGTGCAGGTCACGCCCGACCTCGAGGCCGGCACGTTCCGCCTCCAGGGCAGCCAGACCGGCACGCACCTGCTCGAGTACACGGTGACCGACGGGCGGACGACCGCGACGGGCGTCGTGCGGGTCGAGGTGCGCGGCGTCCCCGAGTCCGACGGCCGGCCCGTCACCGTGCCGCACACCGTCTTCGTGCGCGCGCTCCAGGCGCAGGACGTGGACGTGCTCGCGACCGACTTCGACCCCGCGGGCGGCGTGCTCGTCATCACCGACGCCGTCTCGCCCGGCGACGCCGTGGGCGTGCGCGCCGAGGTCGTGCAGCAGCGGCTCGTGCGGATCAGCCTGACCCGGCCGCTCGACGGACCCGTGGACGTCGCGTACCGGGTGAGCAACGGCGTGGCCGAGGCCACGGGCGTCATCACGGTGATCGAGGTGCCCGAGCCCGCCGTGCGCCAGCCGCCCGTCGCGACCGACGACCGCGTGGCCGTGCGCGTGGGCGACGCCGTCGACGTCCCCGTGCTGGCCAACGACGAGCAGCCCGACGGCGACGCGCTCCGCCTCGACCCCGTGCTCGTGGATCCGCTGCCCGAGGGCGCCGGCCTCCTCTTCGCGAGCGACGACCGCCTCCGCTACCTCGCGCCCGACCGCACGGGCGACTACACGGCCGTCTACCGCGCGGTCGCGCCCGACGGCCAGTGGGCGACCGCGACCCTCACGATCTCCGTGCGCGAGGCCGACGTCGCGACCAACGCGGCGCCCGTGCCGCGCCCGCTCACCGCGCGCGTGCTCGCCGGCGAGACCGTGCGGATCCCCGTGCCGCTCACCGGCATCGACCCCGACGGCGACTCCGTGCGCCTCCTCGGGCAGGACACCGGGCCGGAGAAGGGCCAGGTCACGGAGGTGGGGGCGGACTGGATCGACTACCAGGCGGGCGACTACTCCACGGGCACGGACGCGTTCGCGTACGCCGTGGTCGACGGCCTGGGCGCGCGGGCGACCGGCACGATCCGCGTGGGCATCAGCCCGCGGGTCGAGGGCGCGCGGAACCCCGTCGCGACCGCCGACACCGTCACGGTGCGGCCCGGCCGCGTGCTGCGCGTGCAGGTGCTCGCCAACGACACGGATCCCGACGGCGGCGCGCTCTCGCTCGTCTCGGTGCAGCCGCAGGTCGCCGGCCTCGTCGCGGGCCTCGACGGCGACACCGTGCGCGTCGTCGCGCCCGAGGCCGCCGGGCGGTACGGCTTCGTCTACGGCGTCCGGAACGCGCGCGGCGGCACGGACGAGGCGTTCCTCACCGTGATCGTCGACCCGGCCGCGCCGCCCACCCGGCCCGTCGCGCGCGACACCGTGCTGCAGCTGTCCGACGTGCTCGACCGCACGAGCGTCGACGTGGACGTGATGCGGAACGTCTTCTCCGCGGAGGGCGACGTCTCCGCGCTCGTGATCGGCGTCGGCGCCGGCTACGAGGACGTGGCGCGCGTGACGCCCGACGGGCGGATCCGCGTGGAGGTCGGCGACGAGCGCCGCATCGTCCCCTTCACGGTCGCGCAGCCCGACGACCCGGCGATCTCCGCCACGGCCTTCATCTGGGTGCCGGGCTTCGAGGACACCCTCCCGCAGCTGCGCGTCGGCCAGCCGCGGCCGACCGTCGCGAGCGGTGAGCGGCTCGTGCTCGACCTCGACGACCACGTGGTCGCGGCCGGCGGGCGCGCGGTGCGGATCGCCGACCCGAACGCGCTCACCGCGACGCACGCCGACGGGCCGGTCGAGCTCGTGGACGAGAACACCATCGCGTACCGCAGCGAGCCGGGGTACTTCGGGCCCGCGGCCGTGTCCTTCAGCGTGACCGACGGATCCGGGACCGGCGCCGGGTCCGCGGGCGGGCGCACCGCCGCGCTCGTGCTGCCCATCACGGTCACGCCCACCGAGAACCAGCCGCCCGTGTTCACGGGCGCGGTCATCGACCTCGAGCCCGGGCAGTCCAAGGACATCGACCTCGGCCGCCTCACCACCTACCCCTACGCCGACGACCGCGGGCAGCTCGCGTACGCCCTCGAGGGCGCCGTGGCCGCCGGCTTCCGCGCCTCCGTCGACGGCGGCACGCTGCGCGTCTCCGCCGACGAGGGCGTCGCGACCGGCCAGGCCGCGTCCTTCCCCGTCAGCGTCCGCGACGCCACGCAGACCGGGCGCGCGGGCCGGGTCGACCTCCGGGTCGTGCCGTCGACGCGCCCGCTCGCCGAGCCCGCGACCGATGAGGGCGCCGTGACCCGCGGATCCTCCACCACGATCGACGTGCTCGCCAACGACCAGGCCGGCAACCCGTTCCCGGGCACGCCGCTCACGGTCGCGTCCATCCGCGGCGCGGACGGCGCGAGCCTCCCCGCGGGTGTCACCGTGACGCCGTCGGCCGACAGGGCGACCCTCGCCGTCACGGCCGCCGCGGACGCCGAGCCCGGCGACGTGCGCGTGCAGTACGAGGTGCGCGACGCCACGGGCGACGCGGGCCGGGCCGCGTTCGGCACCGTCGTGATCCGCGTGCAGGACCGCCCGGGACCCGTCTCGGCCCTCCGCTCCACCGGCTTCGCCGACCGCTCGCTCACGGTCGCGTTCGAGCCGGGCGTCTTCAACGGCTCGCCCATCACCGGCTACCAGGTGCGCGTGCTCCGCGGGGGCACGGCCACCGCGACCGTCACGTGCGCGTCGACCACGTGCGCCGTCCCGACGCCGGGCAACGGGCCGGCGAACGCGGTGCAGGTCGAGGTGTCGGCCGTCAACGGCGTCGGCGCGTCGGATCCCGCGTCGATCTCGGGGCTCTGGTCGGACGTGCTCCCCGCGGCCCCCGCCGGCCTCACGACCGAGCCGCTCGTCGACGGGCTGCGCGTCTCGTGGCGTCCGTCGGAGGCGCCGTCGGCGTCGAGCCCGGTCACGCAGCACGTCGTCACGGTGGGCGGCGTGACCCGGCAGGTGGCCGCGGACGCCACGAGCGTCGAGGTGCGGGATCCGTCGCTCGTCGCCGAGGTGCCCGTCGCCGTCGCGGTCGCCGCGCGCAACAGCGCCCAGGTGCAGGACGCGTCCGCCTGGCTCGCGGCGTCCGCCACCGGCACGCCGCGCGGCGCCCCCACCGCGACCGGCGCGCCCTCCGCGGTCGCCGACCCCGCCGACGAGACGCGCGTCACCGTGTCGTGGCCGGCGTTCCAGGGCCAGGGCGTCGACGGGATCCGCTACCTCGTCGCCGCGTACGCGCCCGGATCCGCGCCCGGCTGCTCGGTCGCCACCGAGGGCGTGGCGCCGTGGTCCGCCGACCACGGGCCCGCGGTCGACGTGGGCGCCGCGACCAGCCACCAGTTCACGGGCCTCGCGACCGACCAGCCCGTCGCGTTCGCCGTGCTCGCCGCCAACAGCCAGGGCTGCACGGTCGTCGAGGCCGGCCAGCTCACGCCGCGCACCGCGCCGTCGACGCCCGTCGTCACGGTCGGACTGCCGGACCCCGACAGGTCGTCGGACGGCGTCTCCCGCGCGGTCCTCGCCGACGCCCGCTACCGGCCGGGCAGCGCGTCCGCGTCCGCCCAGCTGCTGTACCGGGTCGACGGGCAGGGCGACGGCGTGCCGGTCGGCGTCGGCCAGGAGCTGACGCTGCCGCGCCCGGGGGCCCGCGCGAGCATCCAGGTGCGCGTCGTCGAGGACAGCGGCGACGGGCGTCCGCGCTCGAGCGGCTGGTCGGATCCCGTCGACGCCGGCGTCGCGGTCGACGCGCGCGCGGGCGACGTGCGGTTCACGGCCGACGACGCGGGCGCCGTGAGCGCGTCCTGGACCTCGATGCCCCCGGTGGCCGCGGGCGGCTACTCCCGGAGCGAGTACCGCTGCGGCGGGACGGGCGCCTGGACGGACGCGTCGTCGGGCGCGGCCGGATCCTGCGCGATCCCCGCGGGAGGCGAGCGGATCCTCGAGGTGCGCGTCGCCGCGAACTCGGGCAACCTGTACACGTACGCCCACCGCGGATGACGGCCGATCCCGCGGCCCTCGTGCCGGAACACGCGGCCGCACCCGAGAGGCACGCCCCCATGACGATGACCGCCGACGAGGCCCGCGCCTTCCAGGACGAGTTCGCCCGGCTCGTCCGCAACGTCGAGCAGGTGCTCCTCGGGAAGTCGCACGTGGTGCGCCTCGCCTTCACGGCCATGGTCACGGGCGGGCACCTGCTGCTCGAGGACGTGCCGGGCACCGGGAAGACCTCGCTCGCCCGCGCCATGGCGCAGACGGTCGACGGCACGCACAGCCGCGTGCAGTTCACGCCCGACGTGCTGCCCGGCGACATCACGGGCGTCAGCGTCTACGACCAGCGCACGGGCGAGTTCGAGTTCCACCGCGGGCCCGTGTTCGCGAGCATCGTGCTGGCCGACGAGATCAACCGCGCGAGCCCGAAGACCCAGTCGGCGCTCCTCGAGGTGATGGAGGAGGGCCGCGTCACGGTCGACGGCACGCCGTACGACGTGGGCGACCCGTTCATGGTCATCGCGACCCAGAACCCCATCGAGCAGGCCGGCACCTACGCGCTGCCCGAGGCGCAGCTCGACCGCTTCCTGCTGCGCACCTCCATCGGGTACCCCGACCACGAGTCGATGCTGCGGATCCTGCAGGGCTCGGCCGTGAGCGCCCACGACGTGACGCTCGCGCCGGTCGCGTCGGCCGCGTCCGTGCGCGCGCTGCAGGAGCGCGCGGGGACCGTGCACGTGGACCCGTCGGTCGCCGACTACGTGGTGCGCCTCGTCGACGCGACCCGCACCGCGCCCGAGGTGCGGCTCGGCGCGAGCGTGCGCGGCGCCCTCGCGCTCGTGCGCGCCGCCCGCACCTGGGCCGCCGCCGACGGCCGCCACTACGTGCTGCCCGACGACGTCAAGGCGCTCGCCGAGCCCGTGCTCGCGCACCGGCTGCTGCTGGATCCCGAGGCCGAGTTCGACGGGGTCACGCCCACGAGCGTGCTGTCGCAGATCCTGATCGAGACCGCGCCGCCGCGGGACCGGTACGCGGGGGCGCCGTTCGCGGGGGACGCGGGGGCGGGCGCGCGTGCGGCCGGTGACGGTGCCGCGTCCGCGTCCGCGTCCGCCTCCGGCTCCGGCGCCGCGGGCGCGCGGCCGGGCGGATGACCGAGGTCGGGACGCGCGGCGCCGCCGATGCTCCCGGTCCCGGCGTCCCCGAGGTCCCGGACGCCGCGCCGGGCGCCGCCCCGCCCCGGAACGCGATCGCGCGCCTCGTCGGCGTCGTCACGCCGCTCGGCCGCGTCGTCGCCGTCGTCGCCGTCCTCGCGAGCGCGGCCGGCTACGCGCTCGGCTGGCGCGAGCTCGTGGCCGTCGGCTGGACCGCCGCCGCGCTCTGGGTCGTCGCGCTCCTGCACCTCGTCGGATCCTCGGGCGTCGAGGTGACCCTGCGCCTCCCGCGCGACCGGGTGGTGGCGGGGGAGCGCGCGCCCGCCACGGTCGCCGTGCGCAACCCGCTCCGGCGTCGGGCCGTGGGCCTCACGGTCGAGGTGCCCGTCGGATCCGGGCTCGCCGAGATCCACGTGCCGTCCCTCGGGCACGGCCACTCCCACGAGGACGTCTTCGTCGTGCCCACCTCGCGGCGCGGCGTGATCCCGCTCGGCCCCGCCCGCATCGTCCGCGGCGACCCGATCGGCCTGGTGCGCCGTGAGTCGACCGAGGCCGCCGCGACCCGGCTCCTCGTGCACCCGCGCACGCTCGCGATGCCGAGCACGAGCACGGGCTTCGTCCGCGACCTCGAGGGCCGCGCCACGCGCGACCTCACCGACAGCGACGTGTCCTTCCAGTCGCTCCGCGAGTACGTGCCGGGCGACGCCGTGCGGCACATCCACTGGCGCTCCACCGCGAAGACGGGCGTGCCCATGGTGCGGCGCTTCGAGGAGACCCGGCGGAGCCACATCATGGTGGCGCTGTCGCTGCACGCGGGGGACTACGGGGACGCGGCGGACGACGGGGACGGCGCGGCCGGCGGCGCGGGCGCGGACGCGCGTGCGGGCGCCGCCGGCGGGTCCGGCTCGGGCGGCGACGCCGGGATCCCCGCGGGCGGCACGACGGTCGCCGCCGGGGGAGCGGCGGCGCGCCCCGGATCCACCGCCGACGCCGAGTTCGAGCTGGCCGTGAGCGTCGTCGGATCCCTGGGCGCGCGCGCCATCGTCGACGCGCGCACCGTCTCGGTCGTCGCCAGCGCCGACCGCACGGGCCGCCCGCGCGCCCGCCGCCTGCCGACCGTCCCCACGCTGCCCGGCCTCGCGCGCACCGTCCGCCGCCCGGCGCCCGCCGCCTCCCGCTCCGGGCGCCTCCGCCGCCTCGCCACCGTGACGCGCGACCGCCTCCTCGACGACCTCGCCGAGATCGCCGCCGACGACCGCGCCGCACCGCTCGGGGAGCTCGCGCGGGCCGCGGCCGACGAGGTCGCGGGCGTCTCGGTCGTCTTCCTCGTCTGCGGCACCGGCGCCGCGCCCGCCGCGATCCGCTCAGCCGCCGTCGGCTTCCCGCCCGGCGTGCAGGTGGTCGCGGTCGTCTGCGACCCCGAGGCCGAGGCCGGGCTCCGCCGCCTCGGCGACCTCAGCGTCCTCACCGTCGGCTACCTCGACGACCTGCGCGGCGCCCTCCAGCGGAGCGCGTCGTGAGCGCCGGCGGCGGACGCCGGGCGGCGGGCGTCGCGGCCGGGCCCGTCGGTGCCGATGGCCGTGGCCGTGCCGGTGCGCGTGCCCGTGCCCGCGTCCCCGCCGGCGCCCGCGACCCCGGCCGCACCCTCGTCCCCGTGCTCGCGATCGCCGTCCTCACGGCGCTCGCCGCGGCGGCGTTCTGGCCCGTGTACCGCGACGCCTCGTTCGTCCGCATGGCCGGGATCACGCTCGCGGTCGGCGCGCTCATCGCGGTCGCGGGGGCCCGCCTCCGCTGGGGCAGCGCGGTCGTCTCCGGGGCCGTGGTCCTCGCCTTCCTCGTGCTCGGGGTGCCGCTCGCGGTGCCGACCGCCGCGGTCGACGGCTGGCGTCCCACGCTCGAGGGCCTCGGCGAGCTGGTCGAGGGCGCGTCCCTCGGGGTCGTCCGGCTGCTCACGATCGCGCTCCCGGTCGGCGACTACCAGGCCCTCCTCGTGCCCGCGTTCGCGCTCGTGCTGCTCGGGTCCGTGGTCGGCGTGACGGTGGCGCTCCGCACACGCCGGCCGGAGCTCGCGGTGATCCCCTCCCTCGTGATCCTCGTCGCCGCGGCCGCCCTCGGCCCCGACCGCAGCCAGGGTCCGGACGCGCCCGACGCCTCGGGCCTCCTCGTGCCGCTCGCGCTGGCGTGGCTCGCGACCGCGCTGCTGTGGATCGCCCGCTGCCGCTGGCGCCGCCGGCACCGCGCGGTCCGCCGCCTCGGCCGGCAGGCCGGGATCCCCGTGGAGTCCGCGTCCGACCGGCGGCGCTCGGGCACGCGCGCCGGGGCATCGGCCGTCGCCGTCCTCGCGGTCGCCCTCGTCGCGGGCGTCGCGGCCACGAGCGCCGCCCCGCCGGACGCCTCCCGCACCGGCCTCCGATCGACGGTCGAGCAGCCCTTCGACCCGCGGGCCCAGGTCAGCCCGCTCTCGTCGTTCCGCACCTACTGGAAGGCGCCGGCCGTGGGGGACACGCTCCTCACCGTCGCCGGCCTGCCGCCGGGCGGACGCGTCCGGCTCGCCGCGCTCGACACCTACGACGGCGTCGTCTACGGCGTGGGCGGCGCGCGCGGCAGCGTCGACGCGTCCCGCACCGGGCAGGCGTCCGGCACGTTCGCGCGCGTGCCGTACCGCCTCGACCAGACGGGCGTCCCGGGCGACGGCGTGACCCTCGACGTCGTCATCGACGCCTACCGCGGCGTCTGGCTGCCGGGCGCGGGCCGCCTCGAGCGCATCGGGTTCGCGGGCGACGACGGCGGGCGCCTCGCCGACTCCTTCTACTACGACGACGCGACGGCCACCGGCGCGGTCATCGGCGGGCTGGCTGCGGGCGACGCGTACGAGATCGAGGCCGTGGTCGCCTCGACGCCGCCGCTCGAGTCGCTCGCCGACGAGCGCCCGGGCGACGCCGTCGCGCCCCGGCCCACGGGCGTGCCCGACGAGGTCGCGGCCCGCATCGCGGCGTCCACGGCCGCCCCCGACGGCGCGACCGCCGGCGGCTCGGGCGCCGGCGCCGGCACCGCGGCCTCGCCCGGCGCGCAGCTCGTCGCCGCGATCTCCGCCCTCCGCGCGGACGGGTACGTCAGCCACGGCGTCGGCGACGCGCCCTTCAGCCGGTCCGGCCACTCGGCCGAGCGCATCGCGGACCTCCTCACCACCCGCCCCATGCTCGGGGATGCCGAGCAGTACGCGGTCGCGGCCGCGCTCATGGCCGACGAGCTCGGCTTCCCGGTGCGCGTCGTCATGGGCTTCGCGCCGGGCGAGGCCGCCGTGCGCGAGGCGGAGGGGCGGCCGGTGCCCATCACCGGATCCGACGTCACGGCCTGGATCGAGATCGACACGGCGTCCTCCGGCTGGGTCGCGGTGGATCCGAACCCGCCTGTCCGCGACGTCCCCGACGCCCTGCCCGACGAGCCCACCGAGGTCGCCCGCCCGCAGACCGTGCTGCCGCCGCCCGTCGAGGAGCAGGCCGAGCCCGAGGATCGCACGCCGCCCGACGCGAGCCGCGATGACCGGCCCGACGCGGACCCCGCGCTCCAGGCCCTGCTCGCCGCCGTGCGCGTCGCGGGCTGGTCGCTGCTGGCGCTGGGGCTCGCGGCGTCGCCGTTCCTCGCGGTCGTGGGCGCGAAGGTCCGACGGCGCCGCCGGCGACGCGGGGCCGCGGACGCGCGCACCCGCGTCGGCGGCGCATGGGACGAGTTCCGCGACGGCGCGCTCGACCGGGGCCTCGTGCCGCCGGTCGCCGCGACCCGCCGCGAGGTCGCGCGGCTCGCCGGGGTCGGCGGCGCGCGGGGGCTCGCGGACGTGGCGGACGAGTCGGCCTTCGCGCCCGGCGACGTGCCGGATCCGCTCGCCGACGCCGCCTGGCGCCGCGTGGACGAGCTGGCCGCGCGCATGGACGCGGGGCGGACCCGGCGGCAGCGGCTGCGGGCGCTCGTGTCGCTGGCGTCGCTGCGGGGGGCGCGGCGCGCGCGGGGCACCGGCGGTGGCCGTGGGGCTCGCGGTCGCGCGGGTGCTGCGGCCGGACGGGGTCAGCCGGGCGGCTGACGGATCCTCCCCAGGCCGCCTCCCCGCCGTCCATGCACGGGCAGGGGCTCGGGCTGGGAGACGGCGCGGCTGACGTGGTGTCCTCGGCCCGTGGACATCGCCCCGCCCCCATCGCCCCCGCCCGCCCCGCCCCCGCCGTTCCCCGTGCTCGGCGTCGCGGCGCCGCTCGTTGTCAGCGCGGCGGTCTGGGCCGTCACGCGCTCGCCGTACGCGCTGCTGTTCGCGGCCCTCGGGCCCGTGGTCGCGGTCGCGGGCGTCGCGGATCAACGCATCTCCGGCCGCCGCTCCGCCCGCCGCGCCGCCCGGGAGGCCCACGACGCGGCCGCGCGCCTGCACGACGAGGTGCGGGTGCGGGTCGCGGCCGTGCGCGCGGTGCTGCGGTCCCGCGCGCCGTCGGCCCGCGAGATCCTCGACGGGCGCGCCAACCCCGCGCTCCTCTGGCGCGCGGACCCGGGAGCGGACGGCGCCGCGCCCGTCCTCGCGCTCGGCACCGGGGAGGTCCCGAGCGGACTGGTGTGGCGCGGGGATCCGCGGGCGCGGGTGCCGGATGCGCCCGCGTCCGCGCGACGCCGGCTCATGCGCCGCTCGCGGGGCCTGCCGCGTGCGCGTCGCCCGGATCGCCGGTCCTCCGCCGCGGGTGCGGGCGGTCGGCGGAGCGGGTCCGGCGCGCCCGAGCCCGCCCGGTGGGCGGATCTCGTCGGCTGGGTCCCCGACGCCCCCGTCCTCGTCGCCGGCACCGGCGGCCTCGGGCTGCGCGGCCCGCGCGCCCTCGTCGCGCCCGTGCTCCGGGCCGCCCTCGTCCAGCTGGTGCACGCCCTCCCGCCCGACGACCTCCGCGTCGTCTCCCGTCCGGCCGGCGCGGAGTGGGACTGGCTGGCGCGCCTCCCGCACGCCGCGGACGGCGTCCGCGCGGAGGCCGGGATGCCGGGGGAGCCCGACGCATCCGTCATCCGGCTCCGGCTCGGCGCGCGCGAGGTGGTGCTGGCCGCGGCGTCGCGGGTCGAGTCGCTCCCGGCCGCGTGCCGCACGGTGCTCGACGTCCGAGGTCCCGGTGCCGCGCGGATCCTCGTGGCCGAGCTCGCGCCGGACGCCCCGGCGGTCGCACCCGGTCCCGGAGCCGTGCCCGTCCCGGACGCGCCGCCTGTCGCCCTCCCGCCGGGCGATGCGCCCGCCTCCGCGCACCCCGGCGAGCCGGAGGGCGACCCGACCGCGCGGACCACGCGCACCGGCCTCGTGCGGCCCGAGCTGGTGTCCCTCACGGAGGCGGAGCGCCTCGCTGACGAGCTCGCGGCGCTCGCCCGCGACCGGGGCCTCGCGGCGGCTCGGTCGCCCCTGCCGTCCCGCGTGCCGTTCGCGGACCTCCCGTGCCTCGCCGAGCCCGCGGGTCGCCCGGGCACGCTCGCCGCCGTCGTCGGCGTCGGGCACGGGGGCCCCGTCGCGGTGGACCTCGTCGCCGACGGCCCGCACGCGGTGGTCGCGGGCACGACGGGCAGCGGCAAGAGCGAGCTGCTCGTCACGTGGATGGCGGCGCTCGCCGCGGCGCACCCGCCCGAGGAGGTCACCGTCCTCCTCGTCGACTTCAAGGGCGGCGCGGCCTTCGATCCGCTGCTCGTCCTGCCGCACGCGGTGGGCCTGGTCACCGACCTCGACGGCCAGGGCGCCCGACGCGCGCTCGAGAGCCTCCGCGCCGAGGTGAGGCACCGCGAGCGGACCCTGCGCGAGGCCGGAGCGCGCGACGTCGACGACGCGGCGGCTGCGGGGATCCTGCCGCGCCTCGTCATCGTCGTCGACGAGCTGGCCGCCCTGCTCGCCGACCAGGACGGCCTGCACGAGGTCGTCGCCGACATCGCCGCGCGGGGCCGATCGCTGGGCATGCACCTCGTGCTCTGCACGCAGCGCCCGGCCGGCGTCGTGCGCGACGCGGTGCTCGCCAACTGCGACCTCCGCCTCTCGCTGCGCGTCAACAACGACGCCGACAGCCGGGCGCTCCTCGGCACGACCGCGGCCGCGCGCCTCCAGGACGCGCCTCCCGGCCGCTGCCTCGTCGGAGCGCACGGCTCTCCGGCGCGGCCGTTCCAGGTCGCGGTCACGACCGCGGACGACCTCGCCGCCATCGCCGCCGCACGTGCGACGCGGATCCCGGTGCGACGCCCGTGGCTGGATCCGCTCCCCGCGGTCGTGCCGCTGGCCGACCTCGCGGGGCACGCCGCCCATCCGCCGACCGGCTGCGGCGCCGGGCCCGTCCCGGGACCCGGCGCCGTCCCGTCGCTCCCGTTCGCCCTCGTCGACCTGCCCGCGGAGCAGCGGCGGGCGACCGCGGTCTGGCGGCCCGCGACCGACGGGCACCTGGTCGTCGTCGGCGGCCTGGGGTCCGGCCGCAGCACCCTCCTGCGCACGCTGGCCGCCTCGGCGGATGACGCCGGCATGCGCGTGCGGACCGTCCCCGCCGACGCCGAGGGCTGCTGGGACGGGCTGAGCGCCGTGGTCGCGCGCATCCGGGATCCCGCCGGCCCCCGCGAACCGCTCCTCGTGCTGGCGGACGACCTCGACGTCGCGGCCTCGCGTCTGGACCCCGAGCACCAGGCCGCGCTGCTCGAGCTGGTCGCCGTCGTCGTCCGCGAGGGCCCGATCGCCGGGGTGGCGCTCGCGGCCGCCGGCCGACGCGCGAGCGGACCGCTGCAGGCCGTGGCCGCCGCGTCGGGTCCGCCCGTGATCCTCGCGCTCCCCACCCGGCAGGAGCACGCGCTCGCGGGCGGCGACGCCCGCCTCCTCGAGGCCCGCCCGGCACCCGGCGCGGGGGAGTGGCGGGGCGAGCGGATCCAGGTGGCGCTGCCGCCCGCGCCCGCGCCCGTCGGCACCGCCGCGGAGGCGCGCGATCCGGCGCCGCGCGTGGTCCTCGACGCCGCCGTCGTGCACGCGCTCGTCACCCCGTCGCCCGTCGCCGCGGTCGCGCGCCTGCGGGAGCGCGGCGTCGACGCCGTCGAGGCGGCGGATCTCCCGCCCGGGTGGACGCCGGACGCGCCCGCTCCCACCGCGCGTCATAGCGGCACGGCCACGACGGGTCCCGGCTCCGCAGCGGCATCCGGCAGGGCCCGCATCGTGATCGCGGACCCCGACGGCTGGCTCCTCCGCGGTCCGCTCCTCGCGGGGATCCGCCGAACCGGCAGCGTCGTGCTGGAGGGCTGCGCCCCGCGCGACGTCCGCACGCTGCTCCGGGTCCGCGCGGTGCCGCCGCCCCTCGCACCCCTCCCCGGACGCGCGTGGCTGGTCGCCCCGGACGGCGCGGTGCGCCGCGCCTCCTGGCCGCCGGCACCGGCGGGGCCGGCGCAGCCCACCGGCACCGCGCCGCCCGCGGAGGTCAGCCGATGAGCGCCGGCGACACCCGGATCTCGCCAACGGGCACGCCGCCGCCGAGCACCACGAGGTCGAGCTCAGGGCGCACGCGCTCCACGTCGTCGCGCGAGATCGCCCCCGCCTGCGCGAGCAGCTCCAGCGCCACGATCGTGGATGCCCGCAGGCTCCCGTCGAGCGTCTTCGACGCCACGGTCGTGCCGTCGGGCGCGGTCATGATCATGATCCCCTCGGCCCCGCCCTTGGCGAAGAGCCCGAGCCGCTCGATCACCACGGTGTTCGCGCGGCCCGGTCCGTCGATGGCCCAGCCCTCGGCGCGCACGGCCGCGGTGAGGGCGGCCGCGTGGCGGTACAGCGCGAACGGCGAGCCGGGCGCGGAGGTCGCGATGCGGTGGATCCCGCGCGCGAGCGCCGTCAGCGACATCGCGTGCACGGGCGCGCCGCAGCCGTCGACGCCGGTCGTCGCGATCCGCTCGCCCGTGAACCGCTCCACGACGTCGCGGATCCGGACCTGCAGGGGGTGGTCCGGGTGCAGGTAGTCGTCGGTCGACCAGTCGTTGGCCACGCACGCGAGCAGCATCGCGGCGTGCTTGCCGGAGCAGTTCATGTAGACGGGCGAGGCCGGGATCCCGGCGCGCACGAGCTCGTCGCGCGCCGCCCGGTCGAGCGGCCAGTCGGCGGGGCAGCGGAGGGCGGACTCGTCGAGCCCGGCCTTCGCGAGGATCCCGCGCACCACGGCCACGTGCCGCGCGGTCGCCGCGTGGCTGGCCGTGGCGAGCACGTGCTCCTCCTCGGTCAGCTCCGCGCCGCTCGCCAGCACCGCGAGCGCCTGGAACGGCTTCATGCTCGAGCGCGGGAACACCGGCGTGGTGGCGTCGCCGACCTCGCGCAGCACCTCGCCCGCGGGCGAGAGCACCACGGCGGCGCCGATGTGGCGCGACTCCACGAAGCCGCTGCGGTCGAGCACCGCGAGCTCCACGGCGCCCTGGACGGGGATCGTCTCGACGGTCGACCCCATCACAGCGCCCGGAACGCGTCGGCGATCACGCCGAGGGCGTCGTCGAGCAGCTCCTCGGAGATCGCGAGGCTCGGCAGGAAGCGGAGGACGTTGCCGTACGTGCCCGCCGTGAGGATGATCACGCCGTGCGCGTGGCAGTACGCCGCGATGGCCGCCACCGCGTCGGCGTTCGGCTCCTTGGTGGTGGATCCGGTGCCCGGCTGCACGAGCTCGATGGCGGTCATGGCGCCGATGCCGCGCACGTCGCCGATGATGTCGTGCTCCGCCTGCAGCGCGGTGAGCGCGCGGTGCAGGTGGTCGCCGATGCGCGTGGCCTCGGCGAGCAGGCCGTGCGCCTCGATCGCCTCGAACACGGCGACGGCCGCCGCGGCCGCGACGGGGTTGCCGCCGAACGTGCCGCCGAGCCCGCCGGGGAGGGCGGAGTCCATGATCTCGGCGCGGCCGGTCACGCCCGCGAGCGGCAGGCCGCCCGCGATGCCCTTGGCCGTGAGCACGAGGTCGGGCACGAGGCCCAGGTGCTCGCTCGCGAAGAAGCGCCCCGTGCGTGCGAGGCCCGACTGGATCTCGTCCGCGATGAAGACCACGCCGTTGGCCGTGCACCACTCCTGCAGCGCCGGCAGGAAGCCGTCGGCCGGCACCATGAAGCCGCCCTCGCCCTGGATGGGCTCGGCGACCACGCACGCCAGGTCCGTCGCGCCGATGCGCTTCTCGAGGTACGAGATGGTGCGGGCCGCGGCCTCGGCGCCCGAGAGGCCGTCGTGATACGGGTACGAGCTCGGCGCGTGGTAGACGTCGCCGGCGAACGGGCCGAAGCCGGTGCCGTAGGGCGAGGCCTTGTAGTTCATCGCCATCGTGAGGTTGGTGCGGCCGTGGTAGCCGTGGTCGAGCACCGCCACCGCGCGGCGTCCCGTGTGCTTGCGCGCGATCTTCACGCCGTTCTCCACGGCCTCCGCGCCCGAGTTCACGAGCACGGTGCGCTTCTCGTGCGTGCCCGGGGTGTGCTCCGCGAGCAGCTCCGCCACGCGCACGTACTCCTCGTACGGGGTCACGGTGAAGAGCGTGTGGATCACGTCGCCGAGCTGCTCGGTCGCCGCGTCCACGACCTCCTGGCGCGTGTGGCCCACCGTGGTGACGCCGATGCCGGCGCCCAGGTCGATGAAGCGGTTGCCGTCCACGTCCTCGACGACCGCGCCGTGGGCGCGCGCGATGTAGACGGGCAGCAGCGACGAGACGCCGGGCGGCACCACGCGCTTCCGGCGCTCGTGCAGCTCCCGGGAGAGCGGGCCGGGGATCTCCGTCACGATGCGTCGCTCCTGCGGCACCTGCGGGCGGGCGTCGCGGCCGGTCGGGGCGGCGGGGGAGTCGGAGGCGGGGCCGGCAGGAGTGCCGACGAGGGCGGAGTCCAGGGTGTCTGTCATGATCCGGCGAGTTTACCCGCGCGGGCAGCCGGATCCGGGAGGGCCGCGGCCCCGACGGCTAGCGTGATCCCATGCAGATCGAGCACCGCTACGCCCTGTCCCTCGAGTGGACGGGCGACCGCGGATCCGGCACGTCCGACCACCGCTCCTACGGCCGCGACCACGTCGTCCGCATCGACGGCAAGCCCGACCTGCTGGGCTCCGCGGACCGCCCGTTCCGGGGCGACGTCGACCGGTGGAACCCCGAGGACGCCCTCATCTCCGCGCTGGCCCAGTGCCACCTGCTCAGCTACCTGCACGCCGCCGCGACGGCCGGCGTCGTCGTGGTCGGGTACCGCGACGAGGCCACGGGCACCATGCGGCAGACGGACGGCGGCGGCGGGCACTTCGTCGAGGTCACGCTGCGCCCCGTGGTCACGGTGCGCGACCCCGCCCACGTCGAGCTCGCCACGTCGCTGCACGCGGGCGCCGCCGAGCGCTGCTTCATCGCGTCCTCGGTCAACTTCCCCGTGCACCACGAGCCGCGCACCGTCGTCGCGGAGGCCGCCGCGTCCTGATCCGTCGGCGTCCGGACGACCTGCTCCCGCACGCCCGCGCGACCCCCGCGACCCCTCGCGTCCCTCCCCGCACGCCGCCCCTGTCAGCCGTCCCCCGGCCGCGTCGGGCAGACTGTCCGGGTCCCTCCCACATACCTGGTGCGTCCGGCGCGCCGATGAAAGCGATGACCGTGAAGCGACGCATCCCCCTCACCCTGGCCGCGGCCGCGATCCTGGCGCTGTCCGCCTGCTCCAGCGGCGGCACGTCCGACGCGGACCCGTCGGCGAGCCCGACGGCCGGCGCGCGCACCGCGGGCGCCTCCTGCATCGACACGCCCTCGGGCGACGCGTCGAAGTCGGTGAAGGTCTCCGGCGACTTCGGGTCCGCCCCCGAGGTCACGGTCGACGGCCCGCTGTCGGTCGACACGACCGAGCGCACGGTCGTCACCGAGGGCGACGGCGCGGAGATCGCGGCCGGCGCCACGGCGAACATCGCGCTCGCCGGCTACAACGGCACGACCGGCGAGGCCCTCCCGCAGCTCGCCTACAACGCCGAGGCCCCGCTGCCCGCCACCATGAACGACGGCGCGCTGGTCCCCGGCGTCGTCCGCGCGGTCGAGTGCACCACGGTCGGCTCGCGCGTCGTCGCGGTCGTGCCCGCGGCCGACGGCTTCGCCGCCGAGCAGGCCACGCAGCTCGGCCTCGGCGCCGACGACCCCATCGTCATCGTCGTCGACGTCCTGAGCCAGGCCGCGACCCGCGCCGACGGCGTCGACCAGCCCGCGCCCGAGGGCTTCCCCGAGGTCACGCTGGCGGACGACGGCGCCCCGACCATCACGATCCCGGACGCCGCCCCGCCGACGGAGACGCGCATCGCGAACCTCAAGGCGGGCGACGGCGACGAGGTCACCGACGGCGCGAGCGTCACCGTGCAGTACACCGGCATCAACTGGAACACCAAGAAGGTCTTCGACTCCAGCTGGGAGCGCGGCCAGTCCGCCACGTTCGTCACCTCGCAGGTCATCCCCGGCTTCACGAAGGCGCTCGTCGGCCAGAAGGTCGGCTCGCAGGTCATCGCGATCATCCCGCCGGCCGACGGCTACGGCGAGGCGGGTTCCGGCGAGGACATCGGCGGCACCGACACCATCGTGTTCGTCGTCGACATCCTGGGCACGCAGCCCGCCGCCGCGGGCCAGTAGGAGCAGCCGTGCGCCGCGTCATCGTCCTCGGATCCACGGGCTCCATCGGCGTGCAGGCCCTCGAGGTCATCGCACGCCATCCGGAGCGGTTCGAGGTGGTCGGGCTCGGCGCCGGCAGCAAGCGCGAGGCGCTCGCCGAGCAGGCGAGGATCGCGGGCGTCGAGCACACGGCGCTCGGCGCGGACGAGGCCGAGCAGCTCATCCGCTCGGTCGACGCCGACGTGGTGCTCAACGGCATCACCGGATCCGTGGGGCTCGGCCCCACGCTCGCGGCGCTCGAGGAGGGCCGCACCCTCGCCCTCGCCAACAAGGAGTCGCTCATCGTGGGCGGCGAGCTCGTCCGGTCGATCGCGAAGCCGGGCCAGCTCGTGCCCGTCGACTCCGAGCACTCCGCCATCGCGCAGGCCCTGCGCGGCGGCACCGCCGAGGAGGTCAGGCGCCTCGTCGTCACGGCCTCCGGCGGGCCGTTCCGCGGCCGCACGCGCGCGGAGCTCGCGCACGTGACGCCCCGCGAGGCGCTCGCGCACCCCACGTGGGACATGGGCCTCGTCATCACGACGAACTCCTCGACCCTCGTGAACAAGGGCCTCGAGGTCATCGAGGCGCACCTGCTCTTCGACGTGCCCTACGACCGGATCGACGTGGTCGTGCACCCGCAGTCGCTCGTCCACTCGATGGTCGAGTTCATCGACGGCTCCACGCTCGCGCAGGCGTCGCCGCCGGACATGCGGCTGCCGATCGCGCTGGGGCTCGACTGGCCGCACCGGATGCCCGACGTGGGCGTCCCCATCGACTGGACCCGCGCCGCGACCTGGACCTTCGAGCCGCTCGACGACGAGGCCTTCCCCGCGGTACTCCTCGCCAAGGAGGTGGGCCGGGCCGGATCCACGTACCCGGCCGTCTACAACGCCGCGAACGAGCAGGCCGTGCACGCGTTCCACGCGGGACGCGCCGGCTTCCTCGACATCGTCGACACCATCCGCCGCGTCGTGGACGCGCACGAGCCGGCATCCGGCGCGCTCACCCGCGAGTCCCTGGCCGAGGCGGAGCGCTGGGCGCGCGCCGAGGCCGACCGCGTGCTGGGGGTCTGACCCGGCCGCTCGGATCGCCGCCCGCGAGGTCGGCGGGACGGCTCAGCCGTTCCCCGATCCGCCGTTCCCGTTGCCCGAGTTCCCGTTCCCGTTCCCGGAACCGCCGTTGCCCGAGCCGCCGTTGCCGGAGTTCCCGTTCCCCGTGCCGCCGTTGCCGCCGCCGTTCCCTGACTCGCCCTCGCCGTCGTCGTCGCCTCCCGGTGCCGGGCTCGGGGTCGGGCTGGGCGCGGGCGTCGCGGTGCGCGTCGGCGTCGGGGTCGGCGTGGGCGACGGCGTCGCGGTGCGCGTGGGAGCCGGCGTCGGCGAGGCGCTCTCGGACGGCGCGGGCGTCGGCGTCGGCGTCGATCCCGCGGCGTCGCGCGCGGCCTCGAGCTGCGCGCGCACCGCGTCGATGCGCGCGATGACCTCGTCCCGTCGGGCCTTGTCGATGGATCCGTCGGCGAGGTCGGCCTCGACGGCCGTGCGCAGCTCCTCGAGCTGCGCGAGCGCCTTGGCGTAGTCGCCGTCGGCGGAGGACTGCGTCACCGACAGGGTGCGCTGCTGCAGGTCGTCGAGCGCGCGGTCCTCCGGGGTGGACGGGCCCGCGCAGCCGGCGAGCAGCAGGAGGGCGGCGGTGGTGGTCGCGAGGCCGACGGCGGCGCGGCCGCGGAGCGTGCGGCGCGCGGGGGAGCCGGGCTCGCGGCGGGGGGATGTGCGGATCACGGGGCGTCCTCCACGCTCTTCTGCAGCTCCTCGAGGCTGGCACCGAGGGGGCCGGGCACGGCCGGGTACGAGGTGTCGTCGTCCCGCATCGAGGTGACGGTCACGACGCCGACCACGGCGGCCGCCGCGATGAGCACGGAGACGACCGCGATGCTGAGGGCGCGGCTGCCGCGGCGCTTCGCCGGGACACGGTCCGGATCCCGCTCGGGGCGTCCGGCCGGCGGGGCGGGCGCCGTGCGCACGGTCGGCACGTCCGCCCGAGCGGTCGACGTCGCCGGCGCGGCGGCGAGCCGCTCCGTCCGGGCGTCGGGATCCGCGACGGGAGCGGCGGCGGCGCCCGCGAGCCCCGCGGCGGCCGCCCCGGCCCCGAAGCCGGCGACCTCGGCCGCGGGCATCACGCGCGTGGACTCCGCGGTCGGCTCGTCCACGCTCGACAGGGGCGCGCGCCCGGTCCGCAGCTCCGCGGCGACCTCGCGGGCGGTGGGTCGCGCGGCGGGGTCGCGGCGCGTCATGCGGGTGAGGAGGTCGACCCACGCCGCGCCGAGGCGGGCGGGGATCTCCGGGTCGCGCACGACGCGCGCCATGGTCGACTCGGCGGCCGTTCCCGGGAAGGTGCGGCGGCCGGTGAGGCACTCGAGGAGCACCAGGCCGAGCGCGTAGACGTCGGTCGGGGCGCCCACGGACTCGCCGAGCGCCTGCTCGGGGCTGAGGTAGCTGACCGTGCCGACGATCGACCCGGTGGAGGTGAGGCGCGTGCCGTCCACGAGGCGCGCGATGCCGAAGTCCGTGAGCTTCGCCGCGGCGGGCTCGTCGTCCTCGGGGCGCGCGAGCAGCACGTTGGCGGGCTTGACGTCGCGGTGCACGACGCCACGGCGGTGGATGTAGCCGAGCGCGTCCGCGAGGATCCCGCCGATGCGCGCGACCTCGGGCCCGGGCAGCGGCCCCTCCTTCATGCGGTCGGCGAGGGTGGTGCCGTCGACGATCTCCATCACGATGAACGCGAGCACGCGGTCGGCGACGACGTCGTCGCCCACGTCGAAGAGCGTCACGAGGCCCGGGTGGCTGAGGCCCGCGAGCATGCGCACCTCGCCCTCCTGGCGCTCGACCTCGGCCGGATCGGCGGAGTCGGTGGCGAAGACCTTGACGGCGACCTCGCGGCCGAGCGTCTCGTCGACGGCGCGGTGCACGGTGGCCATGCCGCCGCGCCCGAGCAGGCCGCTGATGCGGTACCGGCCGGCCAGCAGCGTGCCGGCGAGGCCGTCGGACCGTTCTCCGGGCATGGGGGCACCTCTCGTCACGGGATCACCAGCCTAGCCGGGGTCGCGCACACGGCCCCGGCCGCGCCGCCCGGCCGCCCCGCCCGATCCGCGCCACGGCGGCGTCCCCCCAGGGTGCGGGAGGTAGCCTCCTTCACCATGGACGGCGTCTTCCTCTACATCCTCGGGGTGCTCATCATCGTGGTCGGCGTCGCCGTGTCCATCGGCCTCCACGAGGTCGGGCACCTGGTGCCCGCGAAGGCCTTCGGCGTGCGCGTCACGCAGTACATGATCGGCTTCGGGCCGACCATCTTCAGCCGCCGCAAGGGCGAGACCGAGTACGGCGTGAAGGCCATCCCGCTCGGCGGCTACATCTCCATGATCGGCATGTTCCCGCCGCAGAGCTCGCGCGCCGGCACGAGCAGCACCGGCATCGCGCAGCTGGTCGGCCCCGACGCGCGCCGCGGGTCTGCCCCCGACGCCGGATCCGCGCCCGCCCCCGACGCCGACGACCGCGCCGGCCGCGGCTTCTTCGACCTCCTCGTGCAGGACGCCCGCCAGGCCAGCGCCGAGAGCATCGGCGACGAGGAGGGCCGCGCCTTCTACAAGCTGTCCGTGCCGAAGCGCATGGTCATCATGCTCGGCGGCCCCGTGATGAACTTCCTCCTCGCGATCCTGCTGTTCGCCGTGGTCCTCTGCGGCTTCGGCGTCACGACGCCCACCACCACCGTCGGCCAGGTGAACGCGTGCATCGTGCCCGCCGGATCCACGTCCTCCGCCGACGCCGCCACGTGCCCGGAAGGGGCGCCCGCCGCCCCCGGCGCCGCGGCCGGCCTCCAGCCCGGCGACACGGTCGTCAGCATCGACGGCACCCCGATCACCGCGTGGGACCAGGTCACCGGCATCGTGCGGGTGTCCGCCGGCCGGGAGCTCGACGTGGTCGTGGAGCGCGACGGCGCACGGCAGACCCTCGCCATCACGCCCGTCCTCACCGAGCAGGCCGTCATCGGCCAGCGTGGCGCCCCCGAGGTCGATGAGCAGGGCCGTCCGGTCACGCGCGAGGTCGGCCTCATCGGCTTCAGCCCCACGCAGGCCGTGCAGCGGCAGCCGCTCTCCGCCGCGTTCACGACTACCGGCGAGAACATGGCGGCCGTCGGCAACCTCATCCTGAACCTCCCGCAGCGGCTCGTGGACGTCGGCCGCGCGGCCTTCGGCGGCGGGGAGCGCGACCCCAACGGCCCCATGAGCGTCGTGGGCGTCGGCCGCGTCGCCGGCGAGATCGCGAGCCTCGACGAGACGCCGGTCGCCTCGCGCGCCTCCGCCATGATCGGGCTGGTCGCGTCGCTCAACGTGGCCCTCGGCATGATCAACCTCCTGCCGCTCCTGCCGCTCGACGGCGGGCACGTGCTCGGCGCCGTCGTGGAGGGCGTCCGCCGCTTCCTCGCGAAGGTCTTCGGCCGCCGCGACCCGGGCCCGGTCGACGTCGCGAAGCTCATGCCGCTGACGTTCGTGGTCGTGATCCTCTTCGGCGCCATGAGCGCGCTGCTGATCTTCGCCGACCTCGTGAACCCGGTCCGCCTCACCTGACCCGCCGCCCGGCGGCGACCCGGCCTCCGCGCCCCCGACGCACCGGGCGCGCAGGAATCGGACGTAGGCTCTGATGCGTGCCAGCAGTCAATCTCGGAATGCCGAAGGTCCCTGAGGTCCTCGCGCCCCGTCGGAAGACCCGTCAGATCAGCGTCGGCAAGGTGAAGGTCGGCGGCGACGCGCAGGTCAGCGTCCAGTCGATGACGACCACGCAGACGACCAACATCAACGCCACGCTCCAGCAGATCGCCGAGCTCACGGCCACCGGCTGCGACATCGTGCGCGTCGCGGTGCCGCACCAGGACGACGCGGACGTGCTGCACATCCTGGCGAAGAAGAGCCAGATCCCGATCATCGCGGACATCCACTTCCAGCCCCGCTACGTCTTCACGGCCATCGACGCCGGCGTCGGCGCCGTGCGCGTCAACCCCGGCAACATCCGGAAGTTCGACGACCAGGTGGGTGCCATCGCGAAGGCCGCCAAGGACGCGGGCGTCTCCATCCGCATCGGCGTCAACGCCGGGTCGCTCCACCCGAGCCTCCTGCAGAAGTACGGCAAGGCCACCCCGGAGGCGCTCGTCGAGT
Source organism: Clavibacter rahimiani (assembly GCF_052654495.1). NCBI lineage: Bacteria > Bacillati > Actinomycetota > Actinomycetes > Micrococcales > Microbacteriaceae > Clavibacter > Clavibacter rahimiani. Next base: position 2,389,395 of record NZ_CP199790.1, on the reverse strand, counting down.
CCGCCGTCTGGGAGGCGAGCCTCTTCGAGGAGCACGACTTCCACGACTTCAAGATCTCGGTCAAGCACAACGACCCGGTGATCATGGTCAAGGCCTACCGCCAGCTCGCCGAGCGCGGCGACTGGCCCCTGCACCTCGGCGTCACCGAGGCAGGTCCCGCGTTCCAGGGCACGATCAAGAGCGCCACGGCGTTCGGCATCCTGCTCTCCGAGGGCATCGGCGACACCATCCGCGTCTCCCTCTCCGCGCCCCCCGCGGAGGAGGTGAAGGTGGGCCTGCAGATCCTGCAGTCGCTCAACCTCCGCGAGCGGAAGCTCGAGATCGTCTCCTGCCCGAGCTGCGGCCGCGCCCAGGTCGACGTCTACTCGCTCGCCGAGCAGGTCACCGAGGGCCTCAAGCACGTCAACGTCCCGCTGCGCGTCGCCGTCATGGGCTGCGTCGTCAACGGGCCCGGCGAGGCCCGCGAGGCCGAGCTCGGCGTCGCGTCCGGCAACGGCCGCGGGCAGATCTTCGTCAAGGGCGAGGTCATCAAGACCGTGCCCGAGGCCGAGATCGTCCAGACCCTCATCGAGGAGGCCAACCGCCTCGCCGCCGAGATGCCCGCCGGATCCATCGGCAGCCCCGAGATCCTGGTCTGACCCTCCCCTTCCCCACCCGCCTGCCCGGCGGCGTGCGTCCGCGCGCGCCGTCTGCGCGTAGGCTCTGCTAGTCGTCCGCCCGGCGGACCGCCCCACGAACTGAGGATGCTGTTGAACGGTAACGCCACATTCCGGCATCGGAACACCTCCCTGCTGGGGCTCGCCAGCGTCCTCGCCCCGCACACGGTCACCTCCGCCGAGATCGACGACCGGCTGAAGCCCGTGCTCGCGCGCCTCCGCCTCCCCACGGGACTCCTGCAGCGGGTCGCGGGCGTGCTCGAGCGGCGCAACTGGGACGCCGGCATGTCGTTCGACGCGGCCGCCACCCAGGCGGGCCGGAAGGCGCTCGCGCAGGCGGGCGTCGACGCGTCGCAGATCGGCCTGCTCATCAACACGTCGGTCACGCGCGCGCACCTCGAGCCGAGCGTCGCGGTGAGCATCCACAACGGCCTCGGGCTGCCGTCCTCCGCGCTCAACTTCGACATCGCGAACGCCTGCCTCGGCTTCGTCAACGCGATGACGCTCGCGGGCCACCTCATCGACTCGGGCCAGATCGACTACGCGATGATCGTCGACGGCGAGGACGCCGGCGAGATCCGCCACAACACGGTCGCGCGCCTGCTCCGCCCGGAGACCACCCGCGCCGACTTCCTCAGCGAGTTCCCCAGCCTCACGCTCGGCGCCGGCGCCGCGGCCGCCGTCCTGGGGCGCACGAGCGACCACCCCGAGGGGCACCGGATCCTCGGCGGCGTCACGCGCGCGGCCACCCAGCACCACGAGCTCTGCATCGGCGACGTCGACGGCATGTTCACCGACACGAAGGAGCTCCTCCGCGGCGGCATGGAGCTGGTCGTCGACGCGTGGAAGGAAGCCGCCCAGGACGACTGGGACTGGTCGGACATGGACCGCTACATCCTCCACCAGGTCTCCGACGTGCACACGAACGCCATCGTCAAGGCGGCGAAGCTCGACAAGTCGCGCGTGCCGCTGACCTACCCGCGCTACGGCAACGTCGGTCCCGCGAGCATCCCGATCACGCTCGCCGACCAGGCGGACAGCCTCAGCCGCGGCGACCGCGTGCTCTGCATGGGCGTGGGCTCCGGCCTCAACACGGCCATGACCGAGATCCTCTGGTAGCCGCGCCGTGACGCGCGAGGGCCGCACCAGCGCGGCGACCGTCCCCGTGCCCGGCCCCGACGGGCGCCCGCTGCCCGGCCTCGACCCCGCCTGGTCGCGCGTCGTGCGCGCCGGCGGCCACGGCTGGCACCTGCTCGACACGGGGGAGCGGCTGGCCGCCACGGGCGCGCCCGTCGCCGGCACGATCCTCTGCGTGCACGGCAATCCGACGTGGTCCTACCTGTGGCGGCGCATCGCGGCGGAGTCGCTCGCGCGCGCCGAGCGGGATCCGTCGCGCCCGGCCTGGCGCGTGGTCGCCGTCGACCAGCTCGACATGGGCTTCTCCGAGCGCACGGGCGAGGCGCGCACGCTGCCCACGCGGCTCGACGACCTGCAGGCCCTCACCGATGAGCTGGGGCTGTCCGGATCCGACGCCGCCGGTCCCGTCGTCACTCTCGGCCACGACTGGGGCGGCGTGGTCAGCCTCGGCTGGGCGCTCCGCAACCGCGACGTGCTCGCCGGCGTCATGGCGCTCAACACGGCCGTGCACCAGGAGGAGGGCGTGCCCATCCCGTGGCCGCTGCGCCTCGCGCTCGCGACGGGGATCCACGACGCCGCCACGCGCGGCACGCCGGGCTTCCTCGCCACCACGCTCGCCCTCGCGCACCCGCCGCTCGACCCCGCCGTGCGCCGGGCGTTCGCCGCGCCGTACCAGGGCGCGGACCGCCGCGACGGGATCCGCGGCTTCGTCGCCGACATCCCCGTCGGCCCCGCGCACCCCAGCCACGCGACGCTGGTCTCGATCGCCGAGGGCCTCCGCGACCTCGACCTGCCGGCCCTGTTCGTCTGGGGCCCGCGCGACCCGATCTTCTCCGACGTCTACCTCTCCGACCTCCTCGAGCGCCTGCCGCACGCGGACGTCCACCGCGTCGAGGGCGCCGGGCACCTGGTCGCCGAGGACCACGACTACGCGTCCGCCGCGCTCGACTGGCTCGCCGACCGCGTGGTGCCCGGATCCGCCCGCGCCGCTGTGCGCGCCCCCGCGGTCGCCGCCGACGTCGACCCCGTGCGCCCGCTCGGCGCGCTGCTCGAGGAGCTCCGCGACAGCGACGCCCCCGTCCTCGTGGAGATGGCGCCGCGCGGCGGCGGCGGACCCCGCAGCGTCTCCTGGCGCCTGCTCTCCCGCCGCGTCCGCGAGATCGCCGCGGGCCTGCACGCCCGCGGCCTCCGCGCGGGCGACCGCGTCTCGCTCCTCGTGCCGCCCGGCGCCGACCTCACGGCCCTCCTCTACGCGTGCCTCCGCATCGGCGCGATCGTCGTGGTCGCCGACGCGGGCCTCGGCGTGAAGGGACTGGGACGCGCGGTCGCCGGATCCCGCCCGGACATGGTCGTCGGCATCCCCGCGGGCCTCGCCCTCGCGCGCGCCCTCGGCTGGCCGGGGGAGCGGATCTCCGTGACGACCCTCGCGCCGCCCGTCGCCCGCGCGCTCGGCGTCGCCGCGAGCCTCCCGGAGATCGCCCGCGACGGCCGCGCGCAGGTCCTGCCCGCCGAGCCGGCCGCGGACGACGACGCCGCGATCCTCTTCACCTCGGGATCCACGGGCCCCGCCAAGGGCGTCGTCTACACGCACCGGCAGCTGGCCGCCCTCCGCGACACCCTCGGCGCCCGCTTCGACGTGGGCGTCGGCACGGGCCTCGTCGCCGGGTTCGCGCCGTTCGCGCTGCTCGGGCCGGCGCTCGGCGCCACGAGCGTCACGCCCGACATGGACGTGGCCCGCCCGCGCGACCTCACGGCCTCCGCGCTGGCCGCCGCGGCCCGCGCCGCGGACGCCACGGTCGTCTTCGCGTCGCCCGCCGCGCTCGCCAACGTCGTCGCCACCGCGGACGCGCTCACGGCCGACGACCGCGCCGCCCTCGGCCGCGTCCGGTCGCTGCTGTCCGCCGGGGCGCCGCTCTCGGAGGCGCTGCTCACGCGCGCCGCCGCGCTCGTGCCCGCCGCCTCGGTCCACACGCCCTACGGCATGACCGAGGGCCTGCTGCTCACCGACGTGACCCTCGACGGGATCCGCGCCGCCGCCCTCCGCGGCGACGCGGGCGTCTGCGTCGGCGCGGCCGTCGACCCCGTGGCGATCCGCATCAGCCCGCTCGACGCGGACGGCGCCGCGACGGGGGCGCTCACCACGGTGCCGGGCGTCACGGGCGAGATCGTCGCCGCCGCGCCCCACGTCCACGACCGGTACGACCGCCTGCACGTCACCGACCGGGCGGCCCGCCGCGACTCCGCCGACGGGGTCCGCCGCCACCGCACGGGCGACGTCGGCCACCTCGACGCGACGGGCGCCCTCTGGATCGAGGGCCGGCTGCCGCACGTGATCACCACGGCCGACGGCGTCCTCACGCCCGTCGGCCCGGAGCAGCGCGCCGAGTCCGCGCCGGGGGTCGGCCGCGCGGCCGCCGTCGGCGTCGGACCCGCGGGCGTGCAGCAGCTCGTCCTCGTCGTCGAGACCGTGCCGGCCGCGCGCCGGGTCGGCCTCGCGGAGGCGGGTCTCGCAGCCGCCGTGCGCCAGGCCGTGGACCTCCCGGTCGCCGCGGTGCTCGTCGTCCCCGTCCTGCCGACCGACGTCCGCCACAACTCGAAGATCGACCGGGCGCGCCTCGGCCGCTGGGCCGCGGGGATCCTCGCGGGCGGACGCGTGAGCGCGCCGTGATCGTGCTCGTCACGGGCGCGAGCGGCATGCTCGGGCGCGCCGTCGCCGAGCGCCTCGCCGTCGCGGGGCACGCGGTCCGCACCTTCCAGCGCCAGCCGTCCGGCCTCGCGTCGAGCGGCACCGCGCCCGTGCCCGGGGCGGTCGTCGACCTCCGCGGCAGCATCGCGGATCCGGCCGCCGTGGCCCGCGCGGTCGCGGGCGTCGACGCCGTCGTGCACCTCGCCGCCAAGGTCTCGCTCGCCGGGGACCCGGCCGACTTCCGCGCCGTGAACGTGGAGGGCACGCGCTCGCTCCTCGGCTCCGCACGTGCGGCCGGCGCGACGCGGTTCGTCCACGTCTCCTCGCCGTCCGTCGCGCACACCGGCCTCTCGATCACGGGCGACGGCGCCGGCCCCGCGGATCCCGTCCGGGCGCGCGGCGACTACGCCCGCACCAAGGCGGAGGGCGAGCTGCTCGCCCTCGCGGAGGACTCGCCCGGCATGCGCGTCCTCGCGGTCCGCCCGCACCTCGTCTGGGGCCCGGGCGACACGCAGCTCGTCGCCCGCATCGTCGACCGCGCCGCCCGCGGCCGCCTCCCGCTCCTCGGCCACGGCGCGGCGCTCATCGACACGGTCTACCGCGACAACGCCGCCGACGCGATCGTCGCCGCCCTCGACGCCGCCGACACCGCGCACGGCCGCGCCTACGTCGTCACCAACGGCGAGCCGCGGCCGGTCGCCGAGCTGCTGGCCGGCATGTGCCGGGCCGCCGGCGTCCCCGCGCCCCGCCTCCGCGTCCCCGCCGCCCTCGCCCGCGCCGCCGGGGGAGCGGTGGAGCGCGTGTGGGCCGTCCGCCCCGGATCCGACGAGCCGCCCATGACCCGCTTCCTCGCCGAGCAGCTCTCCACCGCGCACTGGTTCGACCAGCGCGAGACCCGCCGCGCCCTCGGCTGGACCCCCGCGGTCTCCCTCGACGAGGGCTTCGAGCGCCTGCGCCTCTCCTACGCGACCGGCGCCCGTCGCTGAGCCGCCGCCGCACCGGAGCGACGCGCCCGGATCGCTAGGCTGTGTCGGGTGTCCACACGCCTCTCCAAGCTCTTCGTCCGCACCCTCCGGGAAGACCCCGTCGACGCCGAGGTGGCCAGCCACCGCCTCCTCGTGCGCGCCGGCTACATCCGCCGCCAGGCCCCCGGCATCTTCGCCTGGCTGCCGCTCGGCCTCCGGGTCAAGAACAAGGTCGAGGCCATCGTCCGCGAGGAGATGGAGCGCATCGGCGCCCAGGAGGTGCACTTCCCCGCGCTCCTCCCCGCCGAGCCGTACCAGACCACCGGCCGCTACGACGAGTACGGCCCCGGGATGTTCCGCCTCGAGGACCGCAAGCGCGCGCCCATGGTGCTGGCGCCCACGCACGAGGAGTTCTTCGCGCTGCTCGTGAAGGACCTCTACTCGAGCTACAAGGACCTGCCCCTGTCGATCTACCAGATCCAGGACAAGTACCGCGACGAGGCCCGCCCCCGCGCCGGCATCCTGCGCGGCCGCGAGTTCACGATGAAGGACGCCTACTCCTTCGACGTCACCGACGAGGCCCTCTCGATCAGCTACCAGGCCCAGCGTGACGCCTACGAGCGGATCTTCCAGCGCCTCGGCCTCGAGTACGTCATCGTCGCCGCCGACGCGGGCGCGATGGGCGGCTCCAAGAGCGAGGAGTTCCTCCACCCCACGCCCATCGGCGAGGACACGTTCGTGCGCTCGCCCGGCGGCTACGCGGCCAACGTCGAGGCGTTCGCGACCCTCGTGCCGGAGTCGATCCCCATCGAGGGCCAGCCCGCGGCGCGCGTCTTCGACTCGCCCGACACCCCCACCATCGCCACCCTCGTCGACCTCGCGAACGCGCAGGAGCCCCGCGAGGACGGCCGCGCCTGGACGGCGGCGGACACGCTGAAGAACATCGTCCTCGCGCTCACCCACCTCGACGGCACGCGCGAGCTCGTCGTCGTCGGCATCCCCGGCGACCGCGACATCGACCTGAAGCGCGCCGAGGTGGCGTTCTTCCCGGCCGAGGTCGAGCCCGCCACCGCCGCCGACCTCGCGAAGCAGCCCGGCCTCGTCACGGGGTACATCGGCCCGTGGTCGCCCGAGGGCCCGGTCCTCGGGTCGACGTCCACGACGAAGGTGCGCTACGTGGTCGACCCCCGCGTGGTCGACGGCACCTCGTGGATCACCGGCGCCAACGTCGCCGGGAAGCACGTGCTCTCGCTCGTCGCCGGCCGCGACTTCACACCCGACGGGGCCGTCGAGGCCGCCGACGTGCGCGACGGCGACCCCGCGCCCGACGGCTCCGGCCCCATCAGCGCGGGCCGCGGCACCGAGATCGGCCACGTCTTCGAGCTCGGCCGCAAGTACGCGGAGGCGCTCGGCCTCAAGGTCCTCGACGAGAACGGCAAGCTCGTCACGGTCACCATGGGCTCGTACGGCATCGGCATCACGCGGAACCTGGCGCTCGTCGCCGAGGCCACGCAGGACGGCCGCGGCCTCCTCTGGCCCGCGTCCATCAGCCCGTTCGACGTCCACGTGGTCATGACCGGCAAGGACGAGGGCGTGCGCACGGCCAGCGAGGAGCTGGTCGACGCGCTCGACGCCGCCGGCCTCGACGTGCTCTTCGACGACCGCCCGAAGGTCTCGCCCGGCGTGAAGTTCGGCGACGCCGAGCTCATCGGCGTCCCCACCATCGTCATCGTCGGCCGCGGCGCCGCCGACGGCATGGCCGAGCTGTGGGACCGCCGGACCAACGAGCGCACCCCGATCGCGCTCACCGAGGTCGTGGGAGCCCTCGCCGGCGACCGCTGATCCCCTCCCGCTCCGCCCCGCAGGCTGCCCGACCCGTCCCGGTCGGGTAGCCTGTGGTGTTTCCAACCGAATAGAGGAGTCGCCCGTGGACATCGACCTGAGCGTCTTGCGCATGATGGAGCGCGAGCGCGAGATCCCGTTCGAGGAGCTCGTCTCGATCATCGAGCAGGCCATCCTCACCGCCTACCTCAAGCACACCGACCAGGCCGACGCCAAGCCCGTCGCCGACGGCGTGCCCCCCGCCCGCGTGCACCTGGACCGCAAGTCCGGCTACGTCTCCGTGCACGTCCCCGAGCTCGACGAGGACGGCCTCGTCATCGGCGAGTCCGAGGACAGCCCCAGCGACTTCGGCCGCATCGCCGCCTTCGCCGCCAAGCAGGTCATCAACCAGCGCCTGCGCGACATCGGCGACGACCGCATCCTCGGCGAGTTCAAGGGCCGCGAGGGCGACATCGTCGCCGGCGTCGTGCAGCAGGGCCCGAACCCCCGCATGATCCACGTCGACCTCGGCACGATCGAGGCGATCCTGCCGCCCGAGGAGCAGGTGCCCGGCGAGAAGTACACGCACGGCTCGCGCCTGCGCGTCTACGTCACGAGCGTCTCGCGCGGCGCCAAGGGCCCCCAGATCACGGTCTCGCGCACGCACCCGTCGCTCGTCCGGAAGCTCTTCGCGCTCGAGGTGCCGGAGATCGCCCAGGGCCTCGTCGAGATCGTGTCGCTCGCCCGCGAGGCCGGCCACCGCACCAAGATCGCCGTGCGCGCGACCGAGCCCGGCATCAACGCCAAGGGCGCCTGCATCGGCGAGCTGGGCCAGCGCGTCCGCGCGGTCACGGCGGAGCTGAACGACGAGAAGATCGACATCGTCGACTACTCCGAGTCGCTGCCCGTGTTCGTGGGCAACGCGCTCTCGCCCGCGAAGGTCACGAGCTCGTTCGTCATCGACCAGGCGACCAAGGCCGTGCGCGCGCTCGTGCCCGACTACCAGCTGTCGCTCGCCATCGGCAAGGAGGGCCAGAACGCCCGGCTCGCCGCGAAGCTGACGGGCGCGAAGATCGACATCCAGCCCGACAGCATCCTCGAGGGCGACGACTGAGCGCCGCCCGTCGGGACCCCGCCTCCCCGCCGCCGGACGGAGGGGGTAGTATGGATCCGGTAAGAACGTGCGTCGGCTGTCGTCGGCGTGCCCCGAGGTCCGCTCTCCAGCGGATCGTGGCCGATCCCCGCACCCGCTCCCTCGTCGTCGACGAGCGTGCGGTGCTGGCCGGCCGGGGTGCGTGGATCCATCCGACCATCGAGTGCATCGACAGAGCGATCGCGCGGCGAGCCTTCGGGCGGGCCCTGCGGAGCGATGCGGCGCTCGACCCCGCAGCTCTTGGGGGACTACGAGAGCGGCTCGCGGCCCAGCCGAGCGCGCGAGCATCCGAGAGAACAGGCTGAACGGCACATGGACAACTAATGAGCGGCTCGAAATGAGATCCGTCCAGCACTAGCGGTCCCCTCCTGCCTGGGAGAGGACCCCCAGACAGGAGAACAGTGGCAAAACCACGCGTACACGAGATCGCCGCCGAGATCGGCGTCGACAGCAAGACCGCACTCGCCAAGCTCAAGGAGATGGGCGAGTTCGTCAAGGGACCGTCGTCGAGCATCGAGCCCCCCGTGGCCCGCAAGCTCAAGGCGGCCCTCGAGGCAGCCGGCCTCACCGGACAGGCCGCGGCACCCGCCGCGACGCCGTCGTCCGCGCCGCGCCCCGGAGCCCGCTCGTCGGCTCCGAAGCCCGGCGGCCGCCCCACCCCCGGCCCGCAGCCGACGGCCCCGGTCGCCGACGCCCCCGAGGCGTCCGACGTCCCCGCGCCCGTCGCGCCGCTGACCGTCGCGGAGCGCCAGGCCCAGGCCGAGGCGAGCCGCAAGGCCGTCGCGGACGAGAAGGCGCAGGCCGCCAAGGCCGCTCCCGCCGCCCCCGAGGCGCCCGCCGCCGCCGCCCCGAGCACCCCGCGCCCGGACGCCGGCAGCGCGCCCGCGCCCTCCAACGGCATCCCGCGTCCCGGGATCCCGCGTCCGGCGGCCCCGCGCCCCGGCAACAACCCCTTCGCGAGCAACCAGGGCATGGGCACCAAGCCCCGCCCGGGCAACAACCCGTTCGCGAGCAACCAGGGCATGGGCCAGCGCCCCGCCGCGGGAGCCGCAGGCCCCCGTCCGGCCGCTCCCCGTCCCGGATCCCCCCGCCCCGGCGCCCCGCGTCCCGGCGGCGTCGGCCAGGGCGCGCGCCCGGTCGGCTTCGGCCAGCGTCCCGCGGGTGCGGGTCGTCCCGGCGGCGCACCCGGCGGAGCGGGACGCCCCGGCGCCCCGGCAGCCGGCGGCTTCCAGCGTCCGGCCGGCGGCTTCGCCGGTCGTCCCGGTGGCGGCGGTCGCGGTCGCGGCCCCGGCGGCGGCACCGCAGGTGCCTTCGGGCGCGGCGGCGGCAAGAGCAAGTCGCGCAAGTCGAAGCGGACGAAGAGGGCCGAGTTCGAGCTGCGCGAGGCTCCGTCGCTGGGTGGCGTCAGCGTCCCCCGCGGCGACGGCAACACGGTCGTCCGCCTGCGTCGCGGCGCGTCCATCTCGGACTTCGCCGACAAGATCGACGCGAGCCCCGGCAACCTGGTGACCGTGCTGTTCCACCTCGGTGAGATGGCCACGGCGACCGAGTCCCTCGACGAGGCCACGTTCGACGTGCTCGGCACGGAGCTCGGCTACAAGATCCAGGTCGTCTCCCCCGAGGACGAGGACCGAGAGCTGCTCGAGGGCTTCGACATCGACCTCGACCAGGAGCTCGAGGACGAGGACGACGACGTGCTGGAGATCCGGCCGCCCGTCGTCACCGTCATGGGCCACGTCGACCACGGCAAGACGCGCCTGCTCGACGCCATCCGCAACGCCAACGTCATCGAGGGCGAAGCGGGCGGCATCACGCAGCACATCGGCGCATACCAGGTCTGGGCGCCGCACGAGGGCTACGAGCGCGCCATCACCTTCATCGACACCCCGGGCCACGAGGCGTTCACCGCCATGCGCGCCCGTGGTGCGCAGGTCACCGACATCGCGATCCTCGTGGTCGCGGCCGACGACGGCATCATGCCGCAGACGGTGGAGGCCCTGAACCACGCCCAGGCGGCGAACGTGCCGATCGTGGTCGCGGTCAACAAGGTCGACAAGGAGGGGGCCAACCCCGCCAAGGTGCGCCAGCAGCTCACCGAGTACGGCCTGGTCGCCGAGGAGTACGGCGGAGACGTCATGTTCGTCGACGTCTCGGCGCTCACCGGCAAGGGCGTGGAGGACCTCCTCGAGGCCGTCCTGCTCACCGCCGACGCCGGGCTCGACCTGCGCAGCAACCCGAACAAGGACGCGCGCGGCGTGGCCATCGAGGCCCGCCTCGACAAGGGCCGCGGTGCGGTCGCGACCGTGCTCATCCAGTCGGGCACGCTCCGCGTGGGCGACGCCATCGTCGCGGGAACGGCCTACGGCCGCGTCCGGGCGATGATGGACGAGAACGGCGACCCGGTCCACGAGGCCTACCCGTCTCGTCCCGTCCAGGTCCAGGGCCTCTCGTCGGTCCCCGGCGCGGGCGACACCTTCCTCGTCACCGAGGAGGACCGCACCGCCCGTCAGATCGCCGAGAAGCGCGAGGCCGTCGAGCGCAACGCCCAGCTCGCCAAGTCGCGCAAGCGCATCAGCCTCGAGGACTTCACTCGTGCGCTGGAGGAGGGCAAGGTCGAGTCGCTCAACCTCATCATCAAGGGCGACGTGTCCGGTGCCGTCGAGGCGCTGGAGGAGTCGCTCATGAAGATCGAGGTGGACGACTCCGTGCAGCTGCGGATCATCCACCGCGGCGTCGGAGCGGTCACCGAGAGCGACGTCAACCTGGCGACGATCGACAACGCGATCATCATCGGGTTCAACGTCCGCCCCGACCCGAAGGCCCGCGCCCGCGCGGCTCGCGAGGGTGTCGACATCCGCTTCTACAGCGTCATCTACTCGGCGCTCGAGGAGATCGAGTCGAGCCTCAAGGGCATGCTCAAGCCCGAGTACGAGGAGGTCCAGTCCGGCGTCGCCGAGATCCGCGAGGTGTTCCGCTCCTCCAAGTTCGGCAACATCGCGGGTGTCATCGTCCGCTCGGGCACCATCACCAGGAACGCCAAGGCGCGGGTCATCCGCGACGGCGTGGTGGTGGGCGACAACCTCGCTATCGAGTCGCTGCGACGGTTCAAGGACGACGTCTCCGAGGTCCGCACGGACTTCGAGGCGGGCATCGGCCTCGGCAAGTTCAACGACATCGAGATCGGCGACGAGATCGAGACGATCGAGATGAAGGAGAAGCCGCGGGCGTAGCCTCGGCTGATCCGGGCCCCGTTCCCCATGAGGGGAGCGGGGCCCTCCCCGTCCCGCCCCGTGCGGGACACGAGCAGGACGCCGGGCGAGCACGCCCGGCCGCACCCGTCACGGAAGGACGTCGACCATGGTCGATCACGCGAGGGCCCGGAAGATGGCCGACCGCATCAAGGAGATCGTCGCGCGCAAGCTCGACCGGGGGATCAAGGACCCGCGGCTCGGCTTCGTGACCGTCACCGACGTGCGCGTCACGGGCGACCTGCAGCACGCCAGCATCTTCTACACGGTCTACGGCACCGACGAGGAGCGCGCCGACACGGCCGCGGCCCTCAAGTCCGCCACCGGCATGCTGCGCAGCGAGGTGGGCAAGAACATCACCGCGCGCCTCACGCCGTCGCTCGAGTTCATCCTCGACGGCGTGCCGGAGAACGCGGCCGCCATCGAGGCGCTCCTCGAGGAGGCGCGACGTCGCGACGCCGACGTGCACACGCAGGCGCAGGCCGGCGTGTACGCGGGCGACGAGGACCCGTACGTCAAGCCGCGCGTGATCGCGGACGACGATGACGAGCTGGACGACGACGACGACGAGGACGAGGACGCCGACCCGGCCGACCCGGCCGACCCGGCCGCGCCGGGGAGTGCGCCCGCGCACTGATCCACGTCCACGTCGGACGACAGGAGGGGACCCGCGTCGGGCGACGCGGGTCCCCTCCTCCCGTTCCGGGTCGTGTCAGCTCGGCAGCGCGTAGGTCCCGTCCGGCTGGCGGACGGCGAGCCCGTCGGCGAGGAGCCCGTCGAGCGCGCGACCCCGCTGCACGGGCTCCGGCCAGGCGGTCGCGAGGTCGGCGGCCGACACGGGGGAGTGGCTCGACCGCAGCTCCGCGAGCAGGAGCCCGCGCACCTGCCGGTCGGATCCCTCGTAGCGCTTCTGCACGACCCGCGCCGGGCCGTCGTAGGCCGGGTACCCGGCGGCGCGCCACGCGCACAGGTCGCGCACCGGGCACTCCTCGCAGCGCGGGGAGCGGGCCGTGCAGACGACCGCGCCGAGCTCCATCGCGCCCGCGTTGAAGACGCGCGCCTCGGCCACGTCGTCGGGCAGCTGCGCCGCCATGGCCGCGAGGTCGGCGGCGGTGCGCGCGGGGCCGGGATCGCCCTGGCCGGCGACCGCCCGGGCGAGGACCCGGCGCACGTTGACATCGACGACGGGGTGCCGGTGCCCGAAGGCGAACGCGGCGACGGCGCGCGCGGTGTACGGGCCGACGCCGGGCAGGTCGAGGAGGGCATCCACGTCCTCGGGCACCTCGCCGCCGTGCCGCTCGACGATCGCGACGGCGCACGCGTGCAGGTTGAGCGCGCGGCGCGGGTAGCCGAGGCGCCCCCACGCCCGGACGGCCTCGCTCGCGGGCGTCGCGGCCAGCGCCGCGGGGACGGGCCAGCGCGCGAGCCACTCCTCGAGCCGCGGGATCACGCGCACCACGGGGGTCTGCTGCAGCATGAACTCGCTGACGAGGATGCCCCACGACCCGAACCCCTCGCGCCGCCACGGCAGGTCGCGCGCGTTCTCCCGGAACCACGCGTTCACGGGCGGGGCGAGGGCGGTCTCCGGCACCCGGTCAGCGTAGGGGACTTCGCGCCTAGGCTCGTCGCATGCCCCTGTACCGCGCCTCCCGCGCCGAGGTCCTCGCCTCGCTCGCAGACGAGTTCCTGCACAACTACGGCCGCGGCCGCGCGTTCCTCGCGGTCGACGGCGGACCCCTCGCCGACCCGGTCGCGTTCGCGCGCGACCTCGCCGACGTGCTGCGCGCCGACGGCCGCGGGGCGTACGTCGCGTCCGCCGCAGACTTCGCGACCCCGGGCAGCGCGACGGCTCCGCTCGCGGACGCGCTCCGCGACGGCCTCGCGCGCCCCTTCCGTCGCGCCGGCACCCCCTTCGCGCTCCGGCCGGACGGCGATCCGGTCGCCGACGCACCCGATGACGCCGTGCTCCTCGTGGCCGGCGACGCCCTGCAGAGCCCCGAGCTGCGCGGGCTCTGGAACGCCGTCGTGTACCTGCTGCTGCCGGACGAGCCGCTCGCGACGTCGGGCGGCGACGCGGGATCCGCGGCCCAGGAGGCGCACGCGCGCTACATCCGGGCGGTGAACCCGAGGCGGGCCGCGACCATGATCGTCGACGTCTCCGACCCGGAGCTGCCGCGACGCGTCTTCGCCGACAGCTGCTGACCGCAGGCCGGCTCGGCCGCGGGCGGCCGCCGGGCTAGCGCGGGATCAGCCGCGCGAGCTCCGCGGGGGAGATGTGCCGACCGCTCGCCTCCACGCCGTGCACGAGCTGCACCAGCGCCGCGTTCACGCGCGCGTCCTGGCCGGCGCCGGGCGCGAGGGTCGCGACGGCGCCGTTGAGGTGGTCGACCTCGGTCGGCCGGTCGCGGCGGATGCTCTGCAGCGTCGACCCCGGGTTCGGCACCTGCCCCATCCCGCGCGCGAGCATCACCGGCATCCGCGCGGCGAGGCCGAGGGGGAGCGCGGCGAACAGCCGCAGCCGGCGGTGCGTCAGCCCGCTGAGGGAGCCGAAGACGATGCCGCGGGCGAGGCCCGTGCGCACGGTCTCCTGCATGGCGCGCGTGACGATGCGCCGCAGGGCGGGATCCGCGATGACCGCCTGCACGCTGAGCCCCGTGATGGCCGGCACGGCGTTGATCCCGTTGACGACGAGCTTGGTCCACTGCGCGCCGCGGAAATCGTCGGCGACCGTGACGGGCATGACGGGATCCAGCACCCGGCGCACGAGCTCGACGCCCGCGCCGTCCGGGCCGTCCGCGGAGCCGACGTGCAGTCCCGCGGGGGCGGTCACGGTCACGAGCCCCGGCTCCGTGAGCGACGCGGCGACGAGCGCGAGGCCGCCCACGACCTGGGAGCGCGGCAGGCACTCGGCGCCCATCGTGAGCGCGGAGAGCCCGTTCTGCACGACGAGCACGGGGATCCCGCGGAGCCAGCCCGCGTTCTCCGTCATGGCGTCCCGCGCGTCGGCGATCTTGGTGGCGACGACGGCGAGCTCGGGCGGACGGCCCAGCCGCTCGGCCGCCGCGACGTGCGCGACGTGGTCGCCGTAGCCGCCGGCGAGGCGGAGGCCGCGGTCCTGGACGGCCCGGAGGTGCGGGCCCCGGGCGGTGACGTCGACCTCGTGGCCGTCGCGGTCGAGGAGCGCCGCGATGGTGCCGCCGACCGCGCCCGCTCCCAAGACACCGATCCGCACGCGTCCTCCTCCGACCTCCCGATCCTAAGCCGGGCGACCCGGGGGGAGCCGGGCGGCGGCCCGGGCACGGCATGATGGTCAGGCCATGGAAACACCCACCCCCCGCGCCGCGCCCTCCACCGCGAGCGGCCTCCTCCTCATCGACAAGCGCGGGGAGTGGACGAGCCACGACCTCGTCGCCCGCACGCGCCGCCTCGCCGGGACCCGCAAGGTGGGCCACGCGGGCACGCTCGACCCGATGGCGACGGGCCTCATGATCCTCGGGGTCAACAGCTCCACGCGCCTGCTCACGTACCTGGTCGGCCTCGACAAGGAGTACCTCGCGACCATCCGCCTCGGCCGCGCGACCACCACCGACGACCGCGAGGGCGAGGTCGTCTCGCGCGCCGAGCCGGGCCGGATCCGGGACCTGGCCGTCGCCGACGTGGAGCGCGCCATCGCCGACCTCCGCGGGACCATCTCCCAGGTGCCGAGCGCCGTGAGCGCCATCAAGGTCGACGGCAAGCGCGCCTACGCCCGCGTCCGCGCGGGGGAGGACGTGGAGCTCGCCGCGCGGGAGGTCACCGTCTCCGCGTTCGACGTGCTCCGCTTCGACGCGGTCGAGCCCGAGGAGGGCGAGGAGGACGGCGCGCAGCTGGACCTCGACGTCCGCATCACCTGCTCCTCCGGCACCTACGTGCGCGCCCTCGCGCGCGACCTCGGCCGCGCGCTCGGCGTCGGCGGCCACCTCACGGCGCTCCGCCGCACGCGCGTCGGGCCCTTCCACGTGGACGACGCCGTGCCCGTCGACGAGCTCGTGGTCGCCGACCGCCTGATCCCGCCGGCGGACGCGGCCGGGCGCCTCTTCGACGTGCTGCACCTCACCGAGCAGGAGGCGGTCGACCTCGGGCACGGCAAGAGGCTCACGACCCCGGACGACGCGCCCACGGAGGATCCGCTCGCCGCGGTCGCGCCCGACGGCCGCCTCGTGGGGCTGGTCGGCTTCCGCGGCCGCACCGGCACGTCGATCGTCAACTTCCCGGCCGACGAGGCGGGCGCCTCGTGATCGGCTGGTTCACGGTCGCGCAGATCGCGGTCGCCGTGGTCGCCGGCGTGCTCTGTCTCGTGCTGGGCGCCATCGGGCGGAAGCCCAGCGACCTCACGATGGGGCCGACCGCGCTCGTGGAGGTGCTGCTCGTGGGGCAGCTCGTGGTCGCCATCGTGGCGCCCGCCGTGGGCAACCCGCCGACCGGCAACCTCGTCGAGTACTACGCGTACCTCGTGAGCGGGCTCCTGATCCCGCCGCTCGCCATGTTCTGGGCGCTGGTCGAGCGCACGCGGTGGAGCACGCTGATCCTCGGCGCCTCCTGCCTCGCGATCGCGATCATGGTGTACCGGATGGACGTCATCTGGAACGTCCAGTCGGCGTGAGCCGCCCCTCCCTCGGGTAGGGGATAATCGCAGGTGCCATGACTGACTTCCGGAACTCGCGCATGACCGGCCTCGGGCGGGTCCTGGTCTTCTTCTACGGGCTGCTGGCCCTCGCCGCGACGGGTCGCTCGGTCACGCAGATCCTCACCAAGTACGACGAGGCGCCCGTCGCCTACGCGCTCTCGGCGCTCGCCGCCGTCGTCTACATCGTCGCGACGGTCGCGCTCGTCGCGCCCGCGCGCACCCCGGAGGCCGCGCGCCGCTGGTACCGGATCGCGTTCGCCACGATCGCGTTCGAGCTGGTCGGCGTCCTCGTCGTGGGCACGCTGAGCCTCGTCGACTCCGAGCTCTTCCCGCACGACAGCGTGTGGTCGGTCTACGGCTACGGCTACGTGTTCATCCCGCTCGTGCTCCCGGTCCTCGGCCTCCTGTGGCTGCGCCGCGGCGGACGCTCGCGGGTGAGCGCGGTCGACGAGCGCCCCGTGCGCGGGGACCGCTGACCGTGCTCGTCGTCCACGACCCGGCGCAGGTGCCGGAGGGCTTCGGGCCGAGCGCGGTCACGATCGGCAAGTTCGACGGCGTGCACGCGGGGCACCGCGCGGTGATCCGCCGCCTCCTCGGCATCGCCGCCGACGAGGGCCTGTCCTCCGCGGTGGTCACGTTCGACCGCCACCCCGCCGCGCTCCTGGCCCCGGCCGCGCGCCCGCAGAGCCTCGTGAGCAACCGGCAGAAGATCGAGCTGCTCGCCGAGCTCGGCGTCGACGCGACGCTCATGCTCCCCTTCGACGAGCACCTCCAGCGGCTGAGCCCGGAGGAGTTCGTGCGGCAGGTGCTGGTCGACGCCCTCCGCGCCCGCGTCGTGCTCGTGGGCGAGGACTTCCGCTTCGGCGCGCAGGGCGCGGGTGACGCCGCCACGCTCACGCGCCTCGGCGAGGCCCACGGCTTCCGCACGGTCGTCGTCGGCGACGTCATGCCCGACGGCAGCCGCAAGGTGTCGTCCACGTGGATCCGCGACCTCATGGACCGCGGCGACGTCGAGGCCGCCGCCGAGCTGCTCGGCCGCGCGCCCGCCGTCCGCGGCCTCGTCGTGCACGGCGAGAAGCGGGGCCGCGAGCTGGGCTTCCCCACCGCGAACCTGTCGCCCGAGGCCGAGGGCCTCATCCCGGCCGACGGCGTCTACGCCGGCTGGCTCCGCGACGGCGACCGCACGTACCCCTCCGCGATCTCCGTGGGCACCAACCCGACCTTCGCCGGCGTCCGGCCGCGCGTCGTCGAGGCGTTCGTGCTCGACGAGACGCTCGACCTGTACGACCACGAGGTCGAGGTCGTGTTCGTCGCCCGGATCCGCGGCATGGTCGCGTACGAGGGCCGCGACCCGCTCATCGCCCAGATGACGGACGACGTCGTCCGCACGCGCGTGGTGCTCGGGCTCTAGGCGTCGTCGCCGGCGGGCTCCGCCGGTGCGGGCGCCGCGTCGCCCTCGGGGCGGGGCGTGCGGCCGAAGAGGTACATGATCAGCGTCGAGGCGGTGGCCTCGATCACGGGGCCGTGGCCCACGCTCCAGCCCGCGTCGGACGCCCGCAGCGTCCGCGCCCGCAGCACGCCGCGGATCTCCGCGGGCGCGATGGCGGCCCGCGCGATCGCGACCGCGCCGGTCGACCGGGCGTCGAGCTCGAGGTCGGCCTTCAGCGCGTGCGCGATGTCGAAGGCGTGCACCACCACCTCGAGCAGCTCCGGCAGGCGCTTGCGGCCCGTCCCGGCGCGCTTCAGGGCGGCGATGGCGCGGATCCGGGCGACGAGCTCCTGGGGGGAGCGGGCGGCCTCGTCGGCGCTCAGGTCGTCCATCACGCGCATGGGGTTGAGGTGCGGTCGGCGGCGCATCGAGCCGACCGCGGTGCGCACCATGGCGGCGTTGCTCGCGCCCACCCGCCACAGGATGTGACCGGCGACGTCGCGCACGGTCCACCCCTCGCACATGCTCGCCGCCTCCCAGCCGTCCGCGTCGAGGGACGCGAGGAGGTCGGCGGTGCGGTCGAGGACGTCGGCGATCTCCTCGCTCCAGACCGCCGTGACCTTCGCCTCGGGTTCGGGCGCGCGCTGGCTGAGGGGCAGGTGCCGGGAGATCTCGCTCATGGCCCGCAGCCTATTCCGGCCACCGTAGAATCTGGTGGTGACGACGACCCCCGCAGCTCCCCGTGCGGGCGCCCTCCTCGCCCTGGTCGGCATCGTGCTGGTGGCGCTGAACCTCCGCACCGCCGTGGCCGTCTTCTCCCCGATCGTGGACCAGATCGGCCGCGACGTGCCGCTCGACAGCGTGTCCATCGGCGTGCTCGGCGCCCTGCCGCCCGTCTGCTTCGCGCTCTTCGGCCTGCTCGCGCCCGCGATCTCTCGGCGGCTGGGCCTCGAGCTCACCGTGGTGGTGGGCCTCCTCGCGATGGTCGTGGGGCACCTCGTGCGGGCCGGATCGGACCAGGTGGTCGTCTTCGGCATCGGCACGGTCCTCTCGCTCGCGGGCATGGGGCTCGGCAACGTGCTCCTGCCGCCGCTCGTGAAGAAGTACTTCCCCGGGCGGATCGGGCCGCTCACCTCGCTCACGACCGTGATGATGTCGATCAGCACGGGCGTCCCCTCGCTCGTCGCCGCGCCGCTGGCCGACGGCGCCGGCTGGCGCGTCGCGATCGGGACGTGGGCCGCGGTCGCCGTCGTGGCGCTCGTGCCGTGGATCGCCCTGCTCGTCCAGCACCGCCGCGACACCCGCCGCGAGCGCGAGGCCGCCGCCGCGCTCGACCGGGTCGAGGAGGCGCCCGCGGCCGTCACGGGCCGCGTGTTCCGCTCGCCCGTCGCGTGGGCGCTCGTGGGGATCCAGGCCGCGTCGTCCTTCAACGCCTACGCGATGTTCGCGTGGCTGCCCGCGCTCCTGCAGGACACCGCCGGGCAGACGCCCGTGGAGTCCGGCGTGCTCCTCGCGGTCTTCGGCTTCATGGGCCTGCCGACCGCGATCATCATGCCGCTGCTGGCCGCGCGCATGCGGAACGTCGGCATCCTGATCCAGCTCGGCGTCCTCTTCTTCGTCGTCGGCTACGTGGGCCTCCTGGTCGCGCCGGCCGCCGCGCCGCTCCTCTGGGTGGCCGCCGCGGGCCTCGGGCCGCTCCTGTTCCCGCTGGTCTTCGTGCTCATCAACCTGCGCACCCGCACGCACGGGGGAGTGGTCGCGCTCAGCGGCTTCGTGCAGGGCATCGGCTACTCGGTCGGCGCGATCGGCCCGCTGCTGTTCGGCGTGCTGCACGAGGTCTCCGGCGGCTGGACCGCGCCGCTGCTCATGCTCTTCGCGATGGTCGCCGTGGCCAGCGCGTCCGGCTTCTACCTCGCGAGGCCGCGCATGCTCGAGGACACCTGGGACCGCCCCGTTCGCGAGCCCGCCGCGCGCTAGGCCGCGGGCGCCGGACACCGCACCGGCTGCCGCCCCGTTCACCTCCCGACCGCCGGGCGTCCACCCGCGGTCCACCCGTCGTCGCCCGGTTCCGGCAGGGTGCGGATGCACCCGCACAGCGACACGGAGGACACACATGACGAACGACGCACGCACGACGGTGAGCCGCAGGGGCCTGCTGCAGGGAGGCGCCGCGGTCGGCGCCGGGGTGGCCATCGCCGCCCTCGGGTCCGCCCCCGCCGCCCGCGCGGCCGGCGCCCCCGCCAAGGTCGGCGGCTACCTGTGGCTCGAGGGCGACCACCACGTGCACACCCTCTTCAGCAACGACGGCAAGTACCGCGTCCGCGACCACATCCGCCAGGCCGTCGCCAACGGCGTGCAGTGGATCGTGCTCACCGACCACGGCAACACCGCGCACGCCACGAAGGGCAGCGTCGATGCGATCGTCCCCTTCATCGAGGAGGCGCGGAAGGAGTTCGGCTCCGAGATCGTCATCTTCCACGGCCTCGAGTGGAACATCCCGGGCGCTGAGCACGCGACCGTGCTCGTGCACCCGCAGGGCGACGCGACCGGCGTCCTGAAGGAGATCGAGGAGCGCTGGGACGCCCGCGTGAAGGGCACGCGCGACGGCACCCCGGCGAACGAGGCGCTCGCGCTCGAGGGGATCCGCTTCCTCGAGCAGGCCGTCGCCTCGCGCCGCGTGAAGGACGCCGCGATGCTCCCCAACCACCCGTCGCGCCTCGGCATCGACTCCCCGCACGAGCTGCGCGCCTGGCAGGACGCCGGCCCGCGCGTGGTCCTCGGCATGGAGGGCGCGCCCGGCCACCAGGCGGGCGGCCTGCCCTCCCCGCACAGCACGGTCGGCGCGCGCGGCCTGTACGGCAACGCCGCGAGCACGTACTCGTTCCCGGGCTACCCGGCCGAGTCGTACCGCACCTGGGGCGGCTTCGACTGGGTCACGGCCACCGTCGGCGGCGTGTGGGACTCGATGCTCGCCGAGGGCCGCCGCTTCGTCGTCACCGCGACGAGCGACAGCCACAACGTCTACCTCGACACCACCGAGGTCGGCCCGGGCAGCGACTACGACCGCGACGGCCGCATGGTGGATCCCGTCTACCGCGGCGGCGTCGACACCGACGAGAACGACTTCTGGCCGGGCCACTACAGCCGCACCCACGTCGGCGCCGTCCGCCAGGACCACACGTCGGTGCTCGACGGGATCCGCGCCGGCCGCGTCTGGGTCGACCACGGCGGCCTCGTCGACGCGATCGACGCGCGCCTCGTCCTCGAGCGCGGCCGCAGCGTCCCTCTCGGCGGCACGCTCGTCGGCAAGCGCGACCGCAAGGTCACCGTGACGGCCGACATCATGACGGCCGCGCGCCCCAACCGGGCCGGCTTCGTGCCCGAGCTCGCGCGCGTGGACGTGATCGTCGGCCGCATCGACGGCCCCGCCGCCGACCGCGACGCGACGACCGCGCCCGCCACGCGCGTCGTCGCGCAGCTCCCGGTGTCCCGGCTCACGGCGATCCCCGGCGGGTACCGGCTGTCGCTCGAGATCACCCCGCCCGGCGACCGCTTCTACGTGCGCCTTCGCGGCACCGACGGCAAGCGCCAGCAGCCCGGCTTCCTGGGCGCGGCGATCGACCCGGCGGGCCCCGCCATCGACGTGCTCGGCGATGCGGACCCGTGGGAGGACCTCTGGTTCTACACGAGCCCGCTCTACGCCGAGCTCTCCTAGCGGATCCGCTCCCGCGGACGCCGGCGTCGCCTCCCGGGCGGCGCCGGCGTCCGCGTCCGGCTCAGAAGCTCGGGACCATCGCCTTGCGGTGCACGAGCGCGCCCGCGCCGACGATGGGGCCGTCCTCCGAGAGGCCGGAGGGCACGACGCGCGTCTTGGTCACGAAGCCGAACTGCTCGCGGAGCGCGATCGGCTCGCGGATCATGTCGAAGAGGTCGGGCGTCACCCGGCTGAAGCCGCCGCCGATGGCGACGACGTCGAGGTCGACGAGGGAGCTGGCCGACGCGATGGCGCGGCCGATGGCGAGGCCCGCGCGGCGCACGGCCTGCACCGCGAGCTCGTCGCCCGCCCGGTAGCCGGCCGCGAGGTCCTCGCCGGTGGATCCCGTCCAGCCGCGGGCCCGCGCCCACGCGACGCTCCGGGGTCCGGACGCGACGGCCTCCACGCAGCCCTGGCCGCCGCAGCTGCACGGGTCGTCGAACCCGGCGACCTCGACGTGGCCGATGTGCCCGGCGTTCCCGGTCGGGCCCGCGACCGTGCGGCCGCCGAGCACGAGGCCGCCGCCGACCCCGGTCGACACGATCATGCCCATGACGTCGTCGTAGCCGCGGCCCGCGCCGACCCAGTGCTCGGCGAGGGTGATGGCGAGCCCGTCCATCTGGAGGGTGGTGGGCACGTCGGGCGTGAGCTCGGCGACGCGGTCGCGCAGCGGGTAGTCGCGCCAGGCCGGCACGTTGAGCGGGGAGACGAGGCCGCGGCGCACGTCGACGGGGCCGGCGGCCGCGAGGCCCGTGCCGATGAGCTCCGCGTCGTCGGGGAGCGCGGCGAGCGCCCGCCGGGCGACCCCGAGCACGGCGTCGAGCAGCTCGTCGGCCGAGCGCTCGGGTCCGGTGGGGCCGCGGAAGCGGCTGCCGGCGAGGACGCGGCCCTCGTCGTCCACGAGCGCGGACTCGACCTTGGTGCCCCCGAAGTCGACGGCGAGCGCGAGCGTGCGAGGCATCTTCGTCCTGTCCCGGTCCCGGATCCGCCCGTGCACCGGCGTCCAGGATACGGGCGGGTTCGCGCCAGGACGCGGGACGCGCGGCCCGCCATCCGCATCGCGTCGACCTCGCGACGGCCCTGCCACCTGTGTGGGAATCGGGGACCGGGGGACCGGTCCCCGCCTAGGCTCGGCACGTGGATCCCGATCACACCCCCGGACGCGCCCCGCGCGATGCCTCCGACCCGCGCGCCGACGCCGCCGTGCCTCCCCGCCGCGGCGGCGCCCCCGCCCTCGACTACGCCGACGCCGCCGAGGCGCGCCTCGCCTCCCGCGAGCTCGACGAGGGCATGCCCGCCTCCGCGGGACTCGACGGCGACGACGACGGCGACGCCCGGAGCCGCGCCCGCTTCCCCGCCCTGCCCGGCGCCGTCCTCTCCGAGGCCCGCGCGTCCACCGTCCTCCTGCCCTACGAGTTCGTGTTCCGCCGGCTCATCGACCTGCCCGCCCTCATCGTGTGGGACGCGGTCTCGGATCCCGACATGGTCTCCGGCTGGCTGGCCGAGGCGTCCATCGACCAGGAGGAGGGCGGCGACTTCTGGTTCGAGTGGATGACGGTCCCCGACCGCAGCCTCGCGTCCGCGTCGGGCGGGCTCGTCACGCGCTTCGAGGAGGGCCGCGCGATCGACTACACGTTCCTGCACGAGGGCGAGGTCACCGCGCGCTTCCGCCTCCGGCTGCAGGAGGTGCCCGGCGGCCCGCGCGACCGGCAGACGGAGCTCGGCGTCACGGTCTCCGGCGTCCTCCCCGCGGGCATCGCGAACGTCCTCAAGGCCAGCTGGCGCCTGCACCTCGACCTGCTGGAGGACCTCGTCCACGGCCGCCCGGTCGACTGGACGACGTGCGAGGCCGAGCACGGCGCCACCTGGCGCGGCTACCTCGCCGAGCTCGAGTCCGCCGAGGGCTGACACGCGGGCTGATGCGCGGGCCGGCCTGCGGGCTGACCTGCGGGCTGATCCGCGGGCGCCGTCCACCCCGCGTCCCGGCTCCTGGGAGGGCCTTGCCAGGCTGATTGCCTAGCGTGAGGGAATGACATCGCCGAGCGCCTCCTCCCGTCTCGCCCTCGTGACCGGAGCGACGGGCTACATCGGCGGCCGGCTCGTGCCCCGCCTCCTCGCGGCGGGCTTCCGGGTGCGGGTCCTCGTGCGCGATCCGCGCCGGCTCACCGACGTCCCCTGGCGCGAGGACGTGGAGGTCGTGCAGGGCGACCTCGCGGACGCGTCCACGCTCGCCCCCGCCGTCGCGGACGTCGACGTCCTCTACTACCTCGTCCACGGCATGGGGGCCAAGGGCGACTTCGCGTCCTCCGAGCGCGCCTCCGCCGAGCACGTCGCCGAGGCGGCGCACGCCGCGGGCGTCGGGCGCATCGTCTACCTCGGCGGGCTGCACCCCGACACCGACGAGCTGTCGAAGCACCTCGCCAGCCGCAAGGCGGTGGGTGACGTGCTGCTCGCGAGCGGGGTGCCGACCATCGCGCTGCAGGCCGGCGTCGTCATCGGATCCGGCTCCACGTCGTTCGAGATGATCCGCCACCTCACCGAGGTGCTCCCGTTCATGCCCGCCCCCGGGTGGGTGCGCAACTTCATCCAGCCCATCGCGATCCGCGACGTCCTCTACTACCTCGTCGCCGCGGCCGACCTGCCCGCCGACCTCAACCGCACCTTCGACATCGGCGGCCCCGACGTGCTGCGCTACGGCCAGATGATGAACGGCTACGCGGTCGAGGCGGGCCTGCCGCAGCGGCCCATCGCGTCCATCCCGATCTTCGCGCCCCGGCTGGCGGCCCACTGGGTCAACGTCGTCACGCCGATCCCGCGCACGCTCGCCGTGCCGATCATCGAGTCGCTCCAGTACGACTGCGTGATGGGGGAGCACGACATCTCCACCTACATCCCCGACCCCGAGGGCGGCCTCACGGGCTACCGCCGCTCGGTGCGCCTCGCGCTCGGCAAGATGCGCGACGGCGTCGTCGAGACGAGCTGGAAGGACTCCGTCGTCGTCGGCGCGCCCAGCGACCCGCTGCCGAGCGACCCCGACTGGGCCGGCCACACCGTCTACCTCGACCTCAAGGAGCGCTCCACCGAGGCGGCGCCCGAGGACCTGTGGGCCGTCATCGAGTCGATCGGCGGCGACAACGGCTGGTACTCGCTGCCCGTCGCGTGGGCCGCCCGCGGCTGGATGGACAAGCTCGTCGGCGGCGTCGGCCTCCGGCGCGGTCGGCGCAGCGCGACCACGCTGCAGACCGGCGACGCGCTGGACTTCTGGCGCGTCGAGCACATCGAGCGCGGATCCGCCCTGCGCCTGCGCGCCGAGATGAAGCTGCCGGGCGAGGCGTGGCTCGAGCTGAGCGCGACGCCCCGCGCGGACGGCGGCAGCGACTACCGGCAGCGCGCGATCTTCTTCCCGTCCGGCCTCGCCGGCCGGCTCTACTGGTTCGCGATCCTCCCGTTCCACGGCGTGATCTTCACGTCGATGGCCACCCGGATCACCGGCAAGGCGCTCGCCGCCACGCGCCGTCGCGAGGCCGGCCGTCCCCTCGAGGGGGCCGCCCGGTGACCCGGCGGACGAGGGCCCCGCGCATCGGCCTCATCGTCCTGACCCTCCTGGGCATCGCCCTCGCCTCGGCCGGCCTCGCGACCGCCGTGACGATGAGCGTGTCCGGGCCGGTGCAGGCGCGCGCCGACCTCGCGGTCATCGCGGGCGAAGAGCCCTCGACGACGCGGACGCCGAGCGGGGCGGCCACGCCGGATCCCGCGGCCTCCGAGGCGTGGACGCCCGTGCCCGTGGACGCCGCCGGGAACCGGAGCATCACCGACCTCACGGACGGCGCGGTCACCCGCGTCACGGTCGACGTGCTCGGGATGGCGCTCAGCCCGGGCCAGGCGGGCGCGCTCGTGGCCGCGATCCTGTCCCTGCCGCTCCTCGTCGCGGTCGCCGTGCTGGTCGCGGCCCCGGGTCCACGACGCTGGTGGCGTCGCGCGCTCGGTCGCCCGCGCGGATGACCTCCCCCGTCGGGCCGATGACATCCCCGGACGCGGGGACCATGATGGGCACGACGAGAGGCGGATCCATGGCATCGCGCACGCGCACGACCGTCCTCCTCGGGGACAGCCTCGCGGAGGACGGCGGCTGGGGCGGCATCGTCCCCGGCCAGGACGACGGCGAGGGCGGCGCGTCGGTCGTCGACCTGGGCCGGCCCGGCCAGACCACCGACGACGTGCTGGCGCTGCTGCCCGAGGTGGTGGCCCAGGACCCCGCGACGGTCGTCGTCTCCTGCGGCACGCACGACCTCGGCGCCAAGCGCCGCGGGCCCGAGCAGACCGTCCGCGCGCTGGAGACGATCCTCGCCCACCTCCGCCGCGACCTGCCCGCGGCGCGTCTCCTCGTGCTCTCGGTGCCGCCGCGCGGGCGGGAGCACGCCGAGCGGATCCGGGTGGTCAACGTGCACATGCGCCAGTACGCGCCCGCGGTCCGCGCGCAGCACGTGGACCTCTGGCCCGCCCTCCGCTTCGGCGACGGCGAGCTCGACCCCACCCTCACCGACGACCGGCTGCACCTCAACGCCGACGGGGTCGCCGCGGTGCGCGCCGTGCTCGGGCCGCTGCTCGCGGAGCCCGCTCCTGCGGCGGCGGACCACCCGTCGGATCCGGCCGGCTCCTAGCGGGCGCGGACGCCGGGGCCCGCGGACCGCAGCTCGGCCACACCCGCCAGGACCACGCCGAGCTTCCGCCGCCACCAGTCCCGGGGCGTCGCGGCGGATCCGGTCGACACCTCGCCCGCGAAGCGCGCGGTGACGCGGTCCACGGTGCCGAGGGCGTTCCGCTGGGCCTCCTCCTCGCGGGCGTGCACGGCGTCCGGCGCGCCGGACGAGTGCGCCGGGCTGCCCCGGCGCGGCGCGTGCGGGGAGGACGCCGCGTCGGCGTCGGCCACGCGGTCGGCGGCGATCCCGTCCGCGGCCAGGGCGAGCAGTCCGCGGCCCATGGAGGCGGGCATCGTCGCGTCCACGATGGGCGAGGACGAGGCGGGCCGGTCGTCCCCGCCGCCGGCCACGGCGAGCACGCGCTCCCAGCCGACGTAGGACTCGACCGCGATGTCGAGCACGGTGTCGAGGACCAGCACGGCCTCCGCCTCCGGGAAGCCCATGCGGGTGAGGTCGCGGATGGCGCCCGTGAAGCGCAGGACGACCTGGTCCGGCGCGGTCTCGAGGTGGTGGATCGCGCTGGCCAGCCCGGGGTGGCGGTCGTACATGTCCCACACGCGCTCGACGGCCTGCTCGAGGTAGGCGCGCCACGACTCGTCGTCGGGAGCGGCGAGGACCTCGGCGGGGGAGTCGGGCACGAGGGGCCAGTCCATGGCGGCGAGGGCGGTGTCGCAGGCGAGCAGGACGATGTCGTCCCGGCTCGCGACGTGCCGGTACAGGGTCGAGTGGTCGACGCCGAGGCGATGCGCGAGGGAGGTGAGCGTGAGGGTGCTGAGCCCGACCTCGAGGGCGGCCTCGGCGATCAGCCTCCGTGACACCCGTGCGGGCCTCCCGACCCGACCGGCTCCCCGCTCCATGGCGACGATCCTACCGTGACGGCGCGAAGGTTTCGGGTGCTGACGACTCGGGCATCGACGAGGGCGGGCGCCGCTGGGGCGGGGCACCGGTCGGGCCGGGGCGGCGGCCGACGCCCGGCGGCCGCGGCTAGCGTGGGACCATGCCCGACAACCGCACCCCCTTCTCCGAGCTCGACGACTTCATCGCCATGCCGCGCCTCGGCGGCCTCGTGCTCTCGCCCGACGGACGCCGCGCGGTGCTCACCGTCACGACCCTCGACCCCGCGAGGACCGGCTACCGGCACGCCCTCTGGGTCGTGCCCGCCGCGGGCGGCGGCGTGCCGCAGCGCCTCACCCGCTCCGCGAAGAGCGAGGCGGGCGCGGCCTTCACCGCCAGCGGCGACCTCCTCTTCGTCTCCTCCCGCCCCGACGCGGACGACGCCGACGAGAAGGAGGTCGCGCAGCTGTGGATCCTGCCGGCCGCCGGCGGCGAGGCGCGCGCGATCACCCGGCTCGCGGGCGGCGTGGCCGGCATCGCCGCCGTCGCGCGCGACGCCTCCACCGTGGTCCTGCACGCGCCGCTGCTGCCCGGATCCGGCTCGCTCGAGGCCGACGCGGTCGCGCGGAGGACGCGCGCGGACCTCAAGGTGAACGCGATCCTGCACGAGAGCTACCCGGTGCGCTACTGGGACCACGACCTCGGGCCCGACGAGCCGCACCTGCTCGCGCTCGACCTCGCCGACGCGCTCGTCGAGGAGCCCGCGCGTCCCACGACCGCCGACGCCGCGACCGCGCTCGCCGCCGAGGCCGCGACCGAGGACGGCGGATCCGCGGCTGCCGCGGCCGCCGCCACCGCGCAGCCCTACCCGGCCTCCCTGCCGCGTCCGCGCGACCTCACCCCGCGGCCCGGCCGCACGCTCGACCACGCCGCCGCCGCCCTCACCCCGGACGGCCGCACGCTCGTCGTCGCCGTCGGCGTGAAGGAGCGCCGCGGCGACCGCCAGGCGCTCGAGTCGATCGACGTCGCGACGGGCGAGCGCACCACGCTCCTCGACCTGCCGGGCGTCGACGTCGAGTCGCCCGCCGTCAGCCCCGACGGCGCGCTCCTCGCCTACGTCCGAGCCGACCGCGCGACGCCCGCCGGCCCGACGCAGCAGGAGATCTGGGTGTCCGCGCTCGATGGGTCCGAGGCCCGCCGCGTCGGCGCCGACTGGGACCGCTGGCCCTCCTCGCTGCAGTTCGACGTGGACTCGCAGGCGCTCGTCGTCACGGCCGACCAGGACGGCCGCGGACCCGTGTTCCGCCTCGGCCTCGACGGATCCGTCACGCAGCTCACGACCGACGACCACTCCTACACGGACGTGCACGTCGACACCGAGACGGGCGACGTCCTCGCCCTCCGCTCCTCCTGGCTCGCGCCCGCGCACCCCGTGCGCGTGTCGGCGGCCGACGGATCCGTGACCGAGCTGGCCACGCCCGCCCCTGTCCCCGCCGCGGTCGGCACCATGACCGAGGTCGAGACCACTGCGGCCGACGGCGCGCGCGTGCGCGGCTGGCTGGTGCTGCCCGAGGGCGCGTCGGTGGAGGCGCCCGCGCCGCTGCTGCTGTGGATCCACGGCGGCCCGCTCAACAGCTGGAACGCGTGGAGCTGGCGCTGGACCCCGCAGGTGATGGCGGCGCGCGGCTACGCGGTGCTGCTCCCGGATCCCGCGCTCAGCACCGGCTACGGCCTCGACTTCATCGCGCGCGGCTGGGACGCGTGGGGCGAGGCGCCCTTCACCGACCTCATGGCGATCACCGACGCGGTCGAGGCGCGCGACGACATCGACGCGACGCGGACCGCCGCGATGGGCGGCTCCTTCGGCGGCTACATGGCGAACTGGGTCGCGGGCCACACCGACCGCTTCCGCGCCATCGTCAGCCACGCGAGCCTGTGGGCCCTCGACCAGTTCGGGCCGACGACCGACTCCTCGCAGTACTGGCAGAGCATCTTCTCCGCCGAGGGGCTCGACCGGAACTCGCCCCACCACTCGGTGCGCGACATCGTGACGCCCATGCTCGTGATCCACGGCGACCGCGACTACCGCGTCCCCGTGGGCGAGAGCCTGCGCCTCTGGTCGGAGCTCGCCGAGCACCACGCGGCGGACGACGGCACGACCCCGCACCGGTTCCTGGTCTTCCCGGACGAGAACCACTGGATCCTGAAGCCCCAGCAGTCGGTGGTCTGGTACCGGACGGTGCTCGCGTTCCTCGACCAGCACGTGCACGGGAAGGAGTTCGTGCGGCCCGAGGTGCTCGGCTAGGACGGGCGCGCCGCCGCGGAGCGACCGCGCGGCACGTGCCGTGCGGCGGGGGTCGGCGGGTCAGGCCTCGTCGCGGTAGACCACCCGGCGCTCGCCGGCGCGCACGGCGGCCGCGAGGCGGTTGCCGGCGGGCGGGAGCGGGCAGTTCATCCAGTCGGAGAAGCCGCAGGGCGGGACGACGGCGCGCGTGAAGTCGAGGGTCACGGGCCCGTCGCCGTCGGGGCGCGGGAGGAAGAGGAAGCGGCTGGGCGCGTAGCTCTCGCGGCCGGTGGTGGCGTCGGCGAAGACGAGCTGGAGGCGGTCGCCGTCGGCGAAGGCGCTGAGGCGCACCTCGCGCCCCTCGATCTCCACGACGATGTCGCCGGGCACGGGCAGCTCGCGCGTGCGGCCCTGGTCGGCGATGTGCTCGAAGGGGATCACGCGGTCGTCGTCGACGCGCTCGAAGCGGCCCTCGAGGATCCACTCGGGCGCGTACGGGTAGACCTCGATGTCCTCGAACGCGCGGTTCCTCGGGGACGCGGAGTCCCACAGGCGGTAGCCGTGCTCGGGCTCGCCGGTGTCGAGCGATACGCGCTCGATGCGGGTGAGCTGCACGGTGTCGGGCTGGCCCTCGAGCGCCTCGAGGTCGCTGACCTCCTGGCCGGGAGCGAGCCACGTCGTCTGGATCAGCGCGAGGCTGCCGAACGGGCTCGTCACCGCGGCGAGGCGGGCGCGGTGCCAGGCCTCGTAGTCGGCCTGCGCAGCGGCGGTGAGGTCGGCGTCGGATGCGGCGGGGCGGGCGGGGGTCTCTCGCGTGTCGGTCACCCCGGGGCAACGCGTCCGGCGTCCGACGGCATTCCCGACGACCGCCGACGCCCGCCGACACCCGCCGACGACCATCGCGGCCGCCCGGAGCCCGCGCGGAGGCGACGGGTATTGACTGGGCGCACCGACGGAAGGACGCTCCCATGGCACGCACGGTCGCCGACCAGCTCATCGCCCAGCTCATCGAGGCGGGGGTGAGCCGGATCTACGGGGTCGTCGGCGACAGCCTCAACCCCGTCGTGGACGCCGTGCGGCGCACGGGCGGGAGCCGCAAGGGCGGCATCGACTGGATCCACGTCCGGCACGAGGAGGCGGGCGCGTTCGCGGCCTCCGCCGAGGCGCAGCTCACCGGGAAGCTCGCGGTGTGCGCCGGATCCTGCGGGCCCGGCCACCTCCACCTCATCAACGGCCTCTACGACGCGCACCGCTCGGGCGCGCCCGTGCTCGCGATCGCCAGCCACATCACCACGAACCAGATCGGCTCCGGCTACTTCCAGGAGACGCACCCCGACCGCCTCTTCGTCGAGTGCTCGCACTACACGGAGATGATCTCGACCGCGGTGCAGGCGCCCCGCGTCGTCGACCAGGCCATGCGGCACTCCCTCGCGCTCGGCGGCGTCAGCGTCATCACGCTGCCCGGCGACGTCGCCGAGTTCGAGGCGGAGGGCGAGGCGCCCACGTTCACGCTGCCCCGCCGACCCGCCATCGTGCCCGCCGAGGAGGACGTGCGCGCACTCGCCGCCGCCATCGACGAGGCGAGGAGCGTCGCGATCTTCGCGGGCCGCGGCGCCGGATCCGCGCACGCCGAGCTGATGCAGCTGGCCGACAAGGTCGCCGCGCCCGTCGGCCACTCGCTGCGCGGCAAGGACGTGATCCAGCAGGACAACCCGTTCGACGTCGGCATGACGGGCCTCATCGGCTACGGCGCCGCGGCCGCCGGCATCTCGGGCGCCGACCTCCTGATCCTCATCGGCACCGACTTCCCCTACGACCAGTTCCTGCCCGGCAAGGAGGTGCGCACGGCGCAGATCGACATCGCGCCCGAGCGCCTCGGCCGCCGCACCGACGTCGACATCGCGATCCACGGCGACGCCCTCTCCACGATCCGCGCGGTGCTGCCGCTCGTGCAGCGGAAGACCGACCGGCGCTTCCTGGAGAAGCTGCTGAAGGAGCAGGACAGGAAGGTCGAGCAGGTCGTCGGCGCGTACACGTCGAAGGCCGAGAAGCTGCGGCCCATCCACCCCGAGTACGCGGCCAGCATCCTCGACGAGGTCGCGGCCGACGACGCCGTGTTCCTCAGCGACACCGGCATGTGCAACGTGTGGAGCGCGCGCTACCTCACCCCGAACGGCCGCCGGCGGATGCTCGGATCGCTCGTGCACGGGTCCATGGCCAACGCGCTGCCGATGGCGATCGGCGCGCAGGTCGCGTTCCCGGACCGCCAGGTGGTCTCGATCTCGGGCGACGGCGGGCTGTCCATGCTGATGGGCGAGCTCGTGACGGTCGCCGCGTACGGGCTGCCGGTGAAGGTCGTCGTGTTCAACAACTCGACGCTCGGGCTGGTGAAGGTCGAGATGCTCGTCGACGGGATCCCCGACTTCGGGGTCGACGTGCCCGTGGTCGACTACGCGGCGGTCGCGGCCGCGCTCGGGATCCACTCCCAGCGCGTCGAGGACCCCGCCGACATCCGCGGCGCGCTCGAGGCCGCGTTCGCGCACGACGGGCCCGCGCTCGTCGACCTCGTGACCGACCCGATGGCCCTGTCGATCCCGCCGGAGATCACCGCCGCGCAGGTCAAGGGGTTCGCGCTGTCGATGTCGAAGATCGTGATGAACGGCGGCGTCGGCGAGGCCGTGAAGCTCGCCCGCTCGAACCTGCGGAACATCCCGCGGCCCTGAGCCGCCTAGCCTGAGCGTCGGTCCCGCCTGCGCGCAGGTCCGCCCGCGCACCCGTCCCACCCCGCACGTCCCACCCGAGGAGTCACCATGTCCCAGCCCGTCGTCGTCACCGCCGTGTTCACGCCCGTCGAGGGGAGGCGGGACGAGGCCGTCGCCGCCCTCTCCCGCGGCATCGCCGAGGTCCACGAGGAGGAGGGGTGCGAGGTCTACGCGATCCACGACGCGCCCGACGGCACGATCGTCATGCTCGAGAAGTGGTCGTCCGTGGAGGCGCTGGACGCGCACGGCGCGGGCGAGCCCGTCGCGCGGATGGTCGCGTCGCTCGCCGGCCTGATCACCGGACCGGCGCAGGTCACGCGGCTCGCGCCCATCCCGGCGGGCTCGGAGCTGCAGGGCGCGCTCTAGGCGCGACGCCCGCACGCCGCCGTCGGGTCAGCCGACCTCGACCAGCGTGATCCCCGCCGACCGGTCGCCCGACGCCAGCGCCTCGAGCGCGGCGGGGGCGTCCTCGAGCGGGATGCGGTGCTCGATGAGCAGCTCCGGGCGGAGCGCGCCCGAGGCGACCATCGCCATCAGCTCGGCGTAGTCGTGCGCGGGCATGCCGTGGCTGCCGTGCAGGCTCAGCTCCTGGCCGATGATCACGGGCACCGGCACCGTGGGCTCGCTCGCGAAGAGGCCGATCTGCACCTGCCGGCCCGTCGGCGCGAGCGCGAGCAGGCTGATCCGGAGGGTCGACTCGCGGCCGAGCGCCTCCACCGACACCTGGACGCCCTCGGGCGCGGCCGCGCGGATCGCGGCGAGCACGTCCTCCTCGGTGAGCCCGGACGAGTCGATCGCGTGCGCGGCGCCGAGCTCGGTGGCGCGCGCGAGCGCGGCCGGGTCGATGTCGACCGCGATGACCTCGGCGCCCACGGCGACCCCGATCATCACGGCGCTGAGGCCCACGCCGCCGCAGCCGACGACGACGAGGCGCTCGCCATGCTGGATCCGCGCCCGGTGCACGAGACCGCGGAACGCCGTGGCGAAGCGGCAGCCGAGGAGCGCCGCGGCGCCCGCGTCGAGGTCGTCGGGCACGGGGATCAGGTTCACGTCGGCGTCGTGCAGCGCGACCAGCTCGGCGAAGGACCCCCAGTGCGTGAAGCCGGGCTGCGTCTGGTCGCGGCACACCTGGCCGTTCCCGGCGCGGCACTCGGGGCAGCGGCCGCACGCGCAGACGAAGGGCACGGTGACGCGCTCGCCCACGTGGAAGCGCGTGACCTCCGGCCCGACCGCGTGGATCCGCCCGACCAGCTCGTGGCCCGGCACCTGGGGGAGCGCGATGCCGTCGTCGTGCCCGAGCCAGCCGTGAGCGTCGCTGCGGCAGACGCCCGTGGCCTCGACGCGCACGACGACGCCGCGCGCGGAGGGGACGGGATCCGGCAGGTCGCGGACGACGGGCGTCGCGCCGAACTCCTCGTAGACGACGGCACGCATGGGGGCTCCTCGGATGGTGCGGGATCGGGTGAGCCGTCCACGCTATACGAGCGGGGGCGGCGACCCGGCCGCCCCGCGCTGGCAGACTGGGCGCGTGACCCGCACCCCCGCCGCCGCCCCCGCGTTCACCCGACCGTCGCTCGCCCCGGGGCTCCTCGGCGCCATCGTGCTGCTGGCCGGGTTCGCGGTCATCGACGGCGACCTCTTCACCGTCGTGCGCTTCGCGGTGTCGATCCTCGCGCTGATCATGATCGTGTTCTCGCTGCGCGCCCGCAGCTGGTGGAGCGCGGTGCTGCTCGCGGGCGTCGCCGTGATGTGGAACCCCGTCGCCGTGATCCCGGTCGAGGCCACGACGTGGCAGTCTCTGCAGTACGTCGCCGCGATCGTGTTCATCGCGGCCGGCATCCTCGTGAAGGTGCCGGTCAGCTCATCTCCACCCCGGAGGTAGTGCCGAACTCGCGCTCCTCCGTGAGGCCGCGGCGGAGGAACGCCACGATCTCGTCGAGCGAGCGGCGCGTGAGCTGCGGATCCACGCGGGGCAGCGCGAGCCACCCCCGGTCGGCGTTCGGCAGCGTCACGAGCCGGGACTTCACGCCCGCCGCGCGCAGCTCGGAGACGGCGGCCACGAGGCGCTGATGGCGGGGGTCCGCCGCGCCCGTGTGGATGAGGTTCGACGGCAGGTCGCGGAGGCCGCGCGGGCCGGATCCGGTGCGCGAGCTGTCGTCGGCGGCGATGTCACCCGCGGGCAGCGTGCCGGAGGGACTCACGAGCACGAGGCGCAGCACGGACGGCCCGCCCGTGTCGCGGGCCGTCGCCGTGACGCGGAGCGCGAGGTCGGCGCCCGGCCCGTCGCCGAGGACGCCGAGGCGCTCGGGCGTCCCGTTCCAGCCGGCCGTGCGCGCCGCGATCCAGCGCATCCCGGCGAGGGCGAGCGCGTCATCGTCCGTCGGCATGCTCACGACCACCGCGCGGAGCTCCTTCGCGAGGGTCGACGGCAGCCAGTCGCCGCGGATCCGCGGGAACACCACGACCACCGGGGATCCGGTCTTCCCCAGGTCGTGGTCCGGCGGCAGCCAGACGTCGAGGTCGAGCGGCGGGCCCTGCTCGCCCGTTGTGCGGCGATCCACCGTGGTGCCGGCCGCCTGCGACCCGCGGAGCGCGCGCGCGGCCTCGGGGAACTCCCGCCCCGCCCACCACAGGAGGCGGCTGCGGGTCGGGACGGCGGTGCGGTCGGACATCACGCGTCCTGCGCGTCGACGGCGGGCAGCTCGGCCGGGGCGGCCTCGGACGGACGCGTCTCGCGAGATCCGCGCGGGACGGCGCCGTGGCCCTCGGGCACGCGCTCGCCCTCGCGGACGGGACCGGGGGGCGTGCCGTCGCCGAACGGGCGGCCGCCCAGCTCCTCGCGCCCGTGCGGCTCCAGCCAGCCCCACGTCTCGGGGCCGACGGGCACGACGCGGGTCGGGTTGATGTCGGTGTGCGTCAGGTAGTAGTGCTGCTTGATCTGCACGAAGTCGATGGTGTCGCCGAAGCCGGGCGTCTGGAAGAGGTCGCGCGCGTACGCCCACAGCACGGGCATCTCGGCGAGCTTCTGCCGGTTGCACTTGAAGTGGCCGTGGTACACGGCGTCGAAGCGCGCGAGCGTCGTGAAGAGGCGGACGTCCGCCTCCGTGATCGTGTCGCCCACGAGGTAGCGCTGCGTCGCGAGGCGCTCGCTCAGCCAGTCGAGCCGGGAGAAGAGGCGGTCGTAGGCCTTCTCGTACGCCTCCTGCGATCCCGCGAAGCCGCAGCGGTAGACGCCGTTGTTCACGTCGCGGAAGACGAGGTCGGCGACCTCGTCGATCTCCGCGCGGAGGTGCTCGGGGTAGAGGTCGGGCGCGCCCTCGCGGTGGTGCTCGGTCCACTCGGTGGAGAGGTCGAGCGTGATCTGCGGGTAGTCGTTGGTCACGACCTGGCCGGAGGGGATGTCGACGAGGGCCGGCACGGTGATCCCGCGCGGGTAGTCGGGGAAGCGCGCGAAGAACGCCTCCTGCAGGCGCTCGATGCCGAGGACGGGGTCGCGCCCGTCGGGGTCGAGGTCGAAGGTCCAGCTGCGGGCGTCGTGCGTGGGGCCGGGGAGACCGAGCGAGATGGCGTCCTCGAGGCCGAGCAGGCGGCGCACGATCACCGAGCGGTTCGCCCACGGGCAGGCGCGCGCCGCGACGAGGCGGTAGCGGCCGGCCTCGACCGGCCAGCCCTGCGAGCCGTCCCGGAGGATGCGGTCCTCGATGTAGTTCGCGTCGCGGGTGAACTCACCCTCCTCGACGTAGCGGCCGGGGGCGCCCGCCTCGTTGGTACCGGTGGGTGTCGCCTGATCCGTCATCCTCCCAGCCTAGGCCGGGTGCCCCGCGGCGACCGGGGCGGGAGGCGCTCCGGCACCCGGCGGATCACCCGGGACGCGCGGCGGACGAGGGCGCGCCGCGGTCCCGGCGTGCCCTAAACTCCTCATGTGCCCGTCCTCCCCGAGGCGGCCGGGCGCAGGCGGCGGACCCGCATCCCACCCCCGACCCGGAACCCCGGTTGCTCGAGGAAGGTCCCCTCGCCACCGTCCGACCGCACGCGTCACCGTGCGCGACGGGCGCTGAGTCCTTCCGATCCGGGAGCGCAGGCGAGGCCTCGCCCCGGCAGTGAACAAGGAGTTGCATGGCTCGCACCGGCCAGCGGCGGTCGTCCGCCCGCACGCGCACGATCGACAACGAGGGGCTCATCCCCGTCCTGGCGCGCGCCGTGCGCGAGATCGAGCAGGCCGCGCAGCGCGGCAAGCTCAAGCCGGTCAACCGCACGAAGTTCCAGGTCATCGCCGTGCTCATGCGCGAGGAGCGCACGCACGCGAAGGACCCGGCCACCCCGCTCAGCGACTCCGAGCGCGCCGAGACGCTGAAGCGCCTCGACGGCATCGCCAGCATCCTCGCCCGCACCGCCGCGCGCGACACCTCGGTGCTGCCGCTGCTGGATCCCGACGCCAAGCTCTCCGAGGCCGCCCGCGCCATGCGCAAGCACATGCTGTTCGACGGCGGCGTGGAGATGGTCGTCGAGGACGAGCCGGAGCCCGAGCCCGAGGATCCCGCCCTCGCCAAGCTGCACGAGCGCCAGGTCGTACCGCCGTCGGTCAAGGCGCGCGTGCTCGCGAACCCGTTCCTCGAGCCGGACCTCGACCGGCCCGCGCCCGCCGCGCCGCCCACCCGCCTGCTGGCGAACTGGGAGCTGCTCGGCCCGCTGTTCAAGTCGTTCGAGTACGGCGCCGGCGGCGGCATCGCGAGCATGGACCTCCCCGAGAGCCCGCGCATCGACCGCCTCTCGCCGCAGAACCTCGAGCTCATGCGCCACCAGGCCCGCTTCCTGGAGAGCGTCCGCCTCGGCCACCGCGAGTTCCTGCTCGCCGACGAGCCGGGCCTCGGCAAGACCGCGCAGGCGCTGCTCGCCGCGTCGGTCGCCGACGCGTACCCGCTGCTCGTCGTCGTCCCGAACGTCGTCAAGATGAACTGGAAGCGCGAGGTGGAGCGCTGGACGCCGCACCGCCGCGCCACCGTCATCCACGGCGACGGCGCCGGGCTCGACGCCTTCGCCGACGTCGTCATCGTCAACTACGAGGTGCTCGACCGCCACATCGGCTGGCTGCGCACGCTCGGCTTCCGCGGCATGGTCGTCGACGAGGCGCACTTCATCAAGAACCTCCAGTCGCAGCGCTCGAAGTTCGTGCTCGCGCTCGCCGAGAGCATCCGGGAGCGCCAGTCGAACCCGCTGCTCATGGCGCTGACGGGCACGCCGCTCATCAACGACATCGACGACTTCCGCGCCATCTGGCAGTTCCTCGGCTGGATCGACGGCGACAAGCCCACGTCCCGCCTCATGGGCGAGCTGGAGGAGGCGGGCCTCACGCCCGCCGATCCCGGCTTCTTCGCCGAGGCCCGCCGCGCGGTCATCGACCTCGGGATCGTCCGCCGCCGCAAGATCGACGTGGCGACCGACCTGCCCTCCAAGCGCATCGCCGACCTCCCCGTCGAGCTCGACGACGACCTGGGCCGCTCCATCCGCCAGGCCGAGCGCGAGCTCGCGGCGCGCCTCGTCAAGCGCTTCACGGCGCTCGTCGGCGCCCGCGGCACCACCGTGCCCGACGTGCTCGACGGGCCCGCCTCCGAGCGCGCGCACCTCATCCGGCTCGTCGCGCAGTCGGAGCTCGACGAGGCCAAGGCCCAGAAGACCGGCGAGAACGTGTTCACCATGGTCCGCCGCATCGGCCAGGCGAAGGCCGTGCTCGCGGCCGACTACGCCGCGCAGCTCGCGCGCTCGGTCGGCAAGGTCGTGTTCTTCGCCAAGCACGTCGACGTGATGGACCAGGCCGAGGCCACGTTCGCGAAGCGCGACATCCGGTCCGTCTCCATCCGCGGCGACCAGACCCCGGCCGCGCGCCAGCACGCGATCGACGCCTTCCAGAACGACCCCGAGGTCCAGGTCGTGGTGTGCTCGCTCACCGCGGCGGGCGTCGGCCTCAACCTGCAGGCGGCGTCGAACGTGGTGCTCGCGGAGCTCAGCTGGACGAGCGCGGAGCAGACGCAGGCCATCGACCGCGTGCACCGCATCGGCCAGGAGGAGCCCGTCACCGCGTGGCGGATCATCGCGGCGCAGACCATCGACGCGAAGATCGCCGAGCTCATCGACAGCAAGGCGGGCCTCGCGGCGCGCGCGCTCGACGGCGAGGACTTCGACGAGGCCGGATCCACGTCGGTCCAGCTCGACGCGCTCTCGCACCTGCTCGAGGAGGCGCTGGCCGCGTAGCCGTCGCGCCCCGCACGACGACGCCCCCGCGACCTGCTGGTCGCGGGGGCGTCGTGCGTGCGCTGTCCGCTAGCCGCGGTCCCGGCGTCGCCTGTCCGCTGCCCGGCGGATCAGGTAGGCGGCGGAGAAGACGAGGACGCCGGCGACGAGCGCGGGCCCGAGATGCTCCGTCGCCGTGCCTCCGTCGACCAGCGGGACGACGACGAGCTGCGACACGAGGACGAAGGCCGTGAGGATGACGGCGTCGCGGAGGGCGCGGCGGCGGGTGGTGGAGGTCATCCGCCCAGGATGCCCGGCGAGGCCGAGCGGGGCGTCGACGCTCCCCAGCGCCGATCAGCCGCGCTCGGACCGGCGACGTGCCCGCTCGGCCTTCCGGGCGGCGCGGCGCTCGCGGGCGACGGCGTCCTGCGCGTCCTGCGTCGGGTTCGAGCGCGAGGTGCCGATGACGGCGAAGGCGATGAGGACCACGACGACCGCCAGCACCGGGTAGACCAGGATCATCATGCCGGTCATGCGCGCTCCTCGGGTCGGGTGCTCCGAGCGTAGCGGCGGTCAGTCCTCGAGGGCCGCACCGCGGAGGTCCGGCAGGGTGAGCGCGGCCGCGGCGGCCAGCGCGAAGACGCCCGCGAAGACGCCGAACGGCAGCGCGACGCCGCCGAGCGCGAGGAGCGGCGGCACGCACAGCGGCGCGATGATCGACGCGAGCCGCCCGAAGCCCGCCGCGCTGCCCGCGCCCGTCGCGCGCACCCGCGTCGGGTACAGCTCCGGGGTCACGGCGTAGAGCGCGCCCCACGCGCCGAGGTTCGAGAACGACATGAGGGAGCCGAACACGAGGATCGCGGTCACGTCGTCGGCGGTGCCGAAGAGCCCGGCGGAGACGGCGGACCCCGCGAGGAAGACCGCGAGCGTCACGCGGCGGCCCCAGCGCTCGACGAGCCAGGCGGACACGGCGTAGCCCGGCAGCTGCGCGAGCGTGATGAGCAGCGTGTACGCGAACGACCGCACGAGCGAGAAGCCCTGCGCCACGAGCAGCGTCGGCAGCCAGATGAAGGCGCCGTAGTAGGCGAAGTTGACGCAGAACCACACGATCCAGAGGGACAGCGTGCGGCGGCGGAGGCGCGCGCCGAAGAGGCGCTCGCGGGGCGCCGGGGCCGCGGCGTCGGCGGCGTCGTCGGCCCGGAGGTCCGTCGGCGTCTCCATGACCGGATCCGGGGCGGGAGACGCCCCCGCCGCCGCCTCGAGGCCGCGCACGACCCGCTCGGCCTCCGCGTGCCGGCCCTTCGCCTCGAGGAACCGCACCGACTCCGGCAGGCGCAGCCGCACGAAGATCGCCCAGACGGCGGGGACGGCGCCGAGCGCGAGCGCCCACCGCCAGCCGTCGTCGCTCGACGGGATCACGAGGTAGCCGATGAGCGCCGCCGCGGTCCAGCCGACGGCCCAGGACGACTCGAGGATCACGATCACGCGGCCGCGGATCCGCGCCGGCGCGAACTCGCTCACGAGCGTCGACGCGACCGGCAGCTCGGCGCCGAGCCCGAGCCCGACGACGAAGCGGAGCGCGATGAGCGCGCCCACCGACATCGCGAGCGCGGAGACGCCCGTCGCCAGGCCGTAGACCAGCAGCGTGAGCGCGAACACCTGGCGGCGGCCGAGCCGGTCGGCGAGGAGCCCGCCGACGCTCGCGCCGATCGCCATGCCGAGGAAGCCGGCGGACGCGACGAGGCCGAGCTGGCCGGCGTCCGCCTTCCACACCACCGCGAGCTGTGCGATGACGAACGAGATGAGGCCGACGTCCATGGCGTCGAGCGCCCAGCCGACGCCGCTTCCGCCGAGGATGCGCGAGTGCGCCCGGGTCCAGGGGAGGGCGTCGAGGCGCTCGGAGCGGCTGGGCCGCGAGGTGGTCGTGGTCATGATCCTGCTTCCGGGAGGGCGCGCGGCCGGCCGGGCGCCCTCCCGGGGGAGGAGGAGGCGCTCGCGGTGGGTCGAGCGTAGCGCCGCGACCGGCCGCCGCCGCCTCTGTGACGTCAGCGCTGCCGGACCCGCTCCGCCAGCCGCGCGAACGCCGCGGCGTGCGTCACCCGGAGCTCCTCCCACGAGGCGGTCATGTCGACGCGCTCGGGATCCGCCACCACCTCGGCGTAGCCGTGCTGCGCGCGCGGGACGGCGTCGCCCGGGAGCACGAGCGACTGGATGAAGGCACCCGTGTCGTCCGAGAAGGTCAGGGTGTGGCTCGCGACGTTCCGGTCCCAGTCGTCGGACGGCCAGGACAGGAACGCGACGTGCCGGGGCGCGACGCCGGTCGCCGCCGCCGAGACGTAGCTCCCGTGGTGCTCCTCGCCGGGCGAGAGGATCTTGTACGCGCCGTTGTCGAGGTACACGAGGAGCGCCTCGTCGAACGGCTTCGGCCCGTACATCGCGGTGTAGCGGAGCGCGTGCACGAGCACGGGGCGGCCGAGCGGCACCGGGAGCGCGGCCGCGGGCGTGGCGCCCGGCGTCGCGACGGAGGCGGGGGCGGCGGGCCGCAGGTAGTCCTCGTCGGCCACGTGCTCGGCCCAGGCGGTCGCGCCGACCGGGTCGTCGCCGTCCTCCAGGACCGCGATGTGCTCCATCGGCGCGTGGGCCGTGGCGCCGTGCCAGTGCTCCTCGCCGGCCGCGATGTACACGGATCCGCCGGGACCGACCTCCACCACCTGGCCGTCGCGCGTGCCCACGCGGGCGATCCCGGAGGTCACGTGCAGGGTCTGCCCGAGGACGTGGGAGTGCCACACGGTGCGGGCGCCCGCTGCGAAGACGACGGACGCGACGACGGCGCGCTGCGCGGGCGTCTGCGGGGTGGAGAGCCAGCGGAGGCGGACGTCGCCCGTGAACTGGTGGGCGGGCATCGGGACGGCGGGGGTCTCGGCCTGGACGCGCATGCGGGGTCCTTCCTGTCGGGCACGCAGGATGCCCGGGTCGTGGAACGGGGAGCCCCGGCGCGGGTGGTCGCGCCGGGGCACGCGCATCCTCCCGCGGGTGCGGCTGGGAGGGGGCCGGGGCGTCCCCAGGCTGATCCGCGGGCGCGGCGCCCTCCGATCAGCTGAGCGCCTCCGGGGCGCGGAAGAAGTCGCGCTCGTAGGCCGCGGAGACGCGGGACGCCTCGAGCATCGCCGCGCGTCGCCCGGGTCCCGCGAGAGCGGCCGCCTCGTCGACCAGCGCGCACGCGCGCTCCGTGGCAGCCGCGAACGCCGGATCCGCGTACGTCTCCAGCCACGCCGCGTACGGGTGAGTGGCGCCGGACGCCGCCGCCGCGGATCCCGCCGTCCGGAGGCGCGTGCCCACGTCCGCGTAGATCGTGAAGCACGGCAGCAGCGCCGCGACGAGCACGGCGTAGTCGCTCGTCGCCGCGTGCGCGAGGAGGTGGTCGACGTACGCGCGCGTCACGGGTCCGACGACTGAGGGCGCGGGGTGGCGCGCCAGCCACTCCTCGTGCAGCGCGGACTCGGCGGCGATCGCGTCCGCGGCGGAGCGTGCCCAGGCGACCTGCGCCTCGGGCGTCGGCGCGAGCTGGCTCGCCCGCGCGAGCACCCGCGAGTAGGCGCGGAGGTAGATCGCGTCCTGCGCGAGGTAGTGCGAGAACCACGCCTCCGGCAGCGAGCCGTCGCCCAGGCGGCGGACGAAGGCGAGCTCGTCGATCTCCCGGCGGAGGTCCGCGGATCCCGCCCACATCTCCGCCGAGATCGGGGCCGCGTGCGTCCCCGCGGCGTCCCACAGCGCGCGCAGGTGGTCGAGCGGGCCGGCGCCGGCGCCCACGTCGAGGTCCTCGGCGTGCGCGAGGGATCCGGTGAGCCAGCCCTTCGCCTCCGTGAGCGCCGCGAGCCAGTCGCCGCGGCGCGGGTGCAGCGTCGCGAGCGCGCTCGACAGCGAGCAGCCGGTGCCGTGCGTGCTGGTCGTCGCGATGCGCGGGCCGGCGACGACGTCGACCGCGGCCTCCGCGCCCGGCGTGCCCGACGTGCCCGGCGACACGAGCGCGTCCGGGCAGTCGTCCTCGCGCAGGTGGCCGCCCTTGACGATGACGCGGACCCCGTGCCGGTCCGCCAGCGCGCGGCCCTGCGCGAGCGCCTGGTCCCAGCCGTCAGCCTCGCGCTCGCCGAGGAGGGCCGCGAGCTCGGGGAGGTTCGGCGTCACCACGTCGGCGAGCGGCAGCAGGCGGCGGAGCGCGTCGGTGGCGTCGTCGTGGAGGAGGGCGTCGCCGGACTGCGCGACCATGACCGGATCCAGCACCACGACGGGCGGGCGCACCGCGCGCAGCCAGTCCGCCACCTCGTCGACCACGGCGGCCGAGCCGAGCATGCCGATCTTCACGGCGTCGATCGCGACGTCGTCCGAGACGGCGTCGAGCTGCGCGCGCAGGAACGCCACGGGCGGCACGTGGATCTCCCGCACGCCCCGCGTGTTCTGCGCCACGAGCGCCGTGACGACGGCCATGCCGTAGCCGCCGTTCGCCGCGATGGACTTGAGGTCGGCCTGGATGCCGGCGCCGCCCGTCGGATCCGTGCCCGCGATGCTGAGGACGCGCGGGACGCGGGTCGGGTCGGGCACGGGGTGCGGGGTGCCCGTCGCGTCGGCCGTCGCCGGGGCCTCGGCCGTGGCCGTCGCGGCGCCCTGCGCGTCCGCCGCCGCGTGGTCGCCCTCGCCGCCCTCCCCGCGCACGCGCGCCCACGCCGCCGCGAGCTCGCGCGCCGCGGCAGCCGGATCGTCGGCC
Organism: Clavibacter rahimiani; assembly: GCF_052654495.1. Lineage (NCBI taxonomy): Bacteria > Bacillati > Actinomycetota > Actinomycetes > Micrococcales > Microbacteriaceae > Clavibacter > Clavibacter rahimiani. Next base: position 2,346,310 of record NZ_CP199790.1, on the reverse strand, counting down.
GCGCAGATCGCCGACACGACGGCCGTGCCCGCGCCGCCCGCTGCCGCGATCGCCGCGACGTCCCGCACGTCCACGCCGCCGATCGCGACGCACGGCACGGGGGAGAGGCCCGCGATGATCCCGAACCCGTCGTGGCCGAGCGGCGCCGGGTGGTCGGGCTTGGTGCTGGTGGGGCGGATCACGCCCACTCCGAGGTAGTCGACCGTCCCGGCCGGGAGCGCGCGCACCGCCTCGACGTGCGCGGGCGTGTTCGCGGTGAGGCCGACGACGAGCCGCCGGTCGGGGCTGGCCGCGTCGAGCATCCGCCGGACGAGGTCGGCCGGGACGTCGGACTGGCCGACGTGCACCCCGTCCACGCGCGTGCCGCGGGCGAGGGCCGCCAGGACGACGTCGACGCGGTCGTCGACGAGCAGCAGCGGACGGGCGGCGTCCGGGTGCGCGGACGCGTGCGCGTCGATCGCGTCGGCGGCGGCCGTCACGGTCGCCAGCAGGGCGGCCGCGCTCGCGTGCTTGTCGCGGATCTGCACGGCCGTCGCCCCGCCCGCGACCGCCGCCGCGACGACCGCGGGCACGCCGCGCTCGCCGCAGAGCGCGGGGTCGGTGACGAGGTAGACGGAGAGGGCGAGCGCGCTCACGAGAGGCGCTCGCGCTGGGCGACGAGCTCGGGCGTGACGGCGTCGAGGGCGTCGAGGAGCGCGACCGCGAACGATCCGGGCCCGCGCGCACCCTCGGCGGCGACCTCGGCGGCGATCGTGTAGACGCTCGTCGCGGCCACGGCGGCCCGCAGCGGATCCGGGTCCAGCGACACGTACGCCGCCATCACCGCGCCGAGAGCGCAGCCCCCGCCGGTCACCTTGGTGAGGAGCGCGTCGCCGGTGTGCACGCGCACGACGCGGTGGCCGTCCGTGATGTGGTCGACGGGCCCCGAGACGGCGACGACCGTGCCGTAGGTGCGGGCGAGGAGCGTCGCGGCGTCGAGCGCGGCCTCCACCGCGTCGGTCGCGTCGACCCCGCGGCCGCCGGCGCCGCCGGTCGCCAGCGCGATGACCTCCGACGCGTTGCCGCGCACGATCGTCGGCGACAGCGCCACCAGCTCGTGCGCGAGCCGGGTCCGCACCGGCAGGGCACCGACCGCGACGGGATCCAGCACCCACGGCGTGCCCGCCTCGCGCGCCGCGTGCGCGGCCTCGACCGCGGCCTCCCGCTGCTCGGCGTGCGGCGTGCCGAGGTTGACGAGCACGCCCGACGCGATCCGCGCGAACGGCCCCGCCTCGGTCGGCACGTCCGTCATCGCGGGCGCGACGCCGAGCGCGAGGAGGACGTTCGCGGTGAAGCCGGTGACGACCGCGTTCGTGATGCACTGCACGAGCGGCGTGCGCTCCCGCAGCAGGCGGAGGAGGTCCGCCGAGGCGGTCCCCGCTCCCGTGGTCTCGTGGGTGGACGGGCGCGCAGCGCTCATGATGACATCCCTCCGCCGGTGCGAACCGGATCAGGTGCGACGGGTCTCATCTCAGCCCTCGTGGGCACCCCGTGTCAGGGATCCACACTAGGGGGCGCGCGGCGGCTCGAGGCGCGTGATGTAGTCGCTCGCCGTCGGCGCGCGACGGACAGCCCTCAGTAGCCCGTACCCAGATGATCCATGAGTCGGGAGATTCAACTGCCGTGCGAGTGGAGAGACTTCCTGACTGAGCACGCGTCTTGCTGAGGTGACGCATCGCGCGGCACGCAAAGCCCGAACCACGGCGCACGATGCGCAGATGCAATACGTTGCCATTTCGCGCGTTGCCGCTTGGGTCTCGTCGCGTCAGGCTTCTCATAATTCGCTATCCGGGGAAATTTACATATGCGCTTTGCGGTCACCGCGCGCACCATACAGAAGGCATGTTGGTGTGTCAATAGCGTGGCGATTCGTGCCTCAGCTGCATACGCTTCAGTCCACGCCGATGCCGATCAGGCTTATTCGGCGGCTAAGGAAAAACTGACAAGCGAAGGAGAATGAAATGACGAGCACTGTGAAGACAGCCCTCCTCCAGGAGGGCGCTTGCAACCTGGTACAGATCGTCCCGAAGCCCCGCCTGAAGCCGAAGCGGGCGCGGCTGTCCTAATTGTTCGCAGTGGGGTCCGGCGCAGCCGGGCCCCACTGCCTTAGCCGAAGGATTGAACCATGGTTGTCAGCGCTGCCGCATCACTTCAATATGATTCGGAGGGGCGCGCGTGGCTTGAATGGTCCACGTCGGAGCCCGCGGTCCTCCTCGATCCTCATGTGGCCCAGGACATAGCATCTCAAGGGGCGCTGACATGCGAACCTACGAAAGGCGTGTCTCCTGACATTCGCGCTCGCCTGCAGGCTTCCGGTCGTCAGCGGGTATCGGGGTACCACGCCGCGACAAAGGATCACCCGTTCCTGGATATGTCGCGCGGAATGGCGGCACGCGTTGAAGACGCAAGGATCATGGCCGGTTATGTGGAGGCTGACGAGTATCCCGACGTGTATCTCGATCTCCCGTGTCTCTCCACGCACCCCTTGGAGCGAGCGAGCGATCTCGGTCTGGATGCTCTTCGAAATTCAGACCTACATCAGCTTGCGGCGATTCTTGCCGGTGTGTTCGGTCAAACACATCGCCAACCTGCGTACTACGATCCCGATACGGGATACCACCAGGTAGAGCTGATCTATCGGTCAGTGCCGAGTGGAGGAGCACGTCACCCTACGGAGTGTTTCGTCGAGGTACTGAGGTCTCCGAGGTTCATTTCCGGCAATTACTACTTTGACACGCGATCCAACGCACTGGTGCGTGTCAACGACCAGCCGCCAAGCGGCACCGACGCTGAGGAGCTTGCATCCGACGCGGACTGGGTGCTGGACGTGAGACTGGCGCCCGTCGTGCGACGCGCGATGTTCCGGTACCGAGACCCGCGGAGCTTCCGCGCGCTACTCGTCGACGCTGGTCACGCCGATGGACAGTTGCACGCCCTCGCGGCCTTTTGCAACTGGCGCTACAGCTCGGCGACCGACATCGACCTGCAATATACCGTCGATCGATACGGAATGGGTCCCGCAGAGGCTCCCGTACTAATTCGAGGGAGGCTGGAAGGTTGGCTTTGATCACGCGATCAATTGATCATCTCGGAATGAGCTACATCCCGAGCTTTTGGGCGGAGTCGAATTGGGCACGCCCATATCGTTTTCTGGAGATTGCGGCTGACGCGCCCGGCATGGACGTGTCTCACCTCGGGCCTCGTCGATACATGTACGACAAGATCGTCTCAGGATTCGACTTCCACGGTGCCGTGAGGCGTCGTAGCCTCGCGGCGGACGCAGGAACGTCGATGCTTCGTCCTGCATTCGAGTCCATCTTGCGCTGTCTCTATCAGATTCTCGCCGAAGAGCCTGCACTCCTTTGCGGTGTCGTGACGAGCGACGTGGAGGACTGGAAAGATGCGGCTTGGATCGTCGACACACAACCGCGCTCGTTGCGACAGGTGCCGCGCGCGCTCTTGGCAAGCGATTTTGCCTCCATGATCCAGGGGCAGGGGTGGGGGAATGGGCCTGGGCTCGGGGTGGTATTCGGCATCGCCTGGGACCGGGTCGAGGATGCGCCAGAGCAACTCGAGCGCTCGTACGCGAGAGCCCTGGTCTCCGTCGGCAGTGCTGGTCAAGCGCTCCTTCTCGAAGGTCAGCATCATGGTCTCGCTGCGCGGATGACTCCCGCGATCAAGGAGTCCTTCGCCGCGGAGGTGTTTCAGTTGGACGACTCGGTCGACATGCTCTACGCCATTCGTCTATCGACCCCGAAGAGCGGCCGTTGAGTTCGATGAGTGCCACGACGCAAGCCGTCGCGCATTATCGCGAAACCGGCCATGCGGTGTTGCGAGACATCCTGGATCGGGAGCGCGTCGGGCGAATTCAAAGGCAGATTGCCAGGCAGTTCAGTATGTCGGGTGTCACAGACGGATCAATTACCGGGCGCGGACAGCTTCGCTACGTCGCACGGGAAAATGAACGACCCGAGGACTTCCTCCTCGAAGTAACAGCTCGTTCGCAGGACCTTGAAGCGCTGTATCACACGCCTGCAGTCCGAGACGCGGTTTCCGCGATATTGAACCACGATGAGGTGTTCGTCCATCCCCTTAAGCATCTTCGGGCCGTGCCTCCGGAAATCTCTCCGCTCTCCTTCCCGGCAGGTGAGCATCAGGACTTTCCTGAACTGCAGGGGAGCATGAGCCAGTTGACTATGTGGACGCCTCTCTTCCGGACGATGCCGGACACAGGATCCCTTCCGGTGTTTCGAAGGGATCGCGACTCCGTGATGCCCATGAAGCTCGCTGAGAACCCATCTGGGTGGGCGATCGACAAAACGTTCCTCGTAGGTGAGGTGCGATACGACCTGCACCCAGGCGACGTGCTCGTCTTCAACACGTTCACACCGCATGGTGGGGCAAGGAATCGCGGTGATGGCGTCCGAGTCAGCGCGGAGGCCAGGTTTCAGCCGCTCGCTGATCCCGTGGCCGAGGGTGTACTCGCTTCACCGTTGATCGCCGAAAGTTGGGCCGCCCACTACGAAGGGTGGCCCGAGGAGCTCGCCTACTACTGGCGTGAGAGACATCCCTCGACGGTGCCCTTCGACGATACCTGGGAGCGTTGGCGGGACATCATGGCGGTCGACGAGGCGAGAAGAGGCAATGACGACGCTTACCAGGCACTGGTGATCGCGGCGCAGTTCGCGCGCAACGAGCCGACCCGACGCGAGGCAAAGCGCCTCCTCGGGTCGACATGACGCGTCCTCTCTCGTCGGCTTCCGGCAAGCCAGTGCTGATCAACCGGGACTTCGCCTGGTTGTGGGCTGCCCAGGCCACCTCGTCCTTCGGTGAGTACCTGCTCGCCTCCACCGTCACCGTCTGGCTCATCACCGGCCTCGCGGCGGGCGAGCCGGAGCTGCCTGCCCTGGTCTCGGCGGTCGTCGTGACCAGCACGCTGCCGCGCCTCGTCGTCGCGCCGCTGGTGGGGGTGCTCGTCGATCGCTGGCGAGCCGGCAGGGTGATGGTCTCCGCCGACCTGATCCGCTTCGCTCTGCTCCTCCCGATGCTCGCGATCGCGGCGAGGGGCGGCGAGGCCCTCGTCATCGTGGCGCTGCTGGTGACCCTCACGCTGATCGGCGCGGCCTCGCAGTTCTTCCTGCCCGCACGCGCCGCGGCGCTCCAGGTGCTCCTCCCCGAGGATCGACGTGCGGACGCCGCCGGGAAGATGATGTTCGCCGCCGTCGGCATCGCCGTCATCGCCACGTCGGCGGGACCCGCGCTCTACGCGCTGCTGGGGCCTCTCCCCGCACTGGCGGTGAACGCCCTCACGTTCGCGCTGTCCGCGGTGTGCGTCAGCAGGGTGGAGGGTGCGCGGTCGGCGCGGCCGGATGCGGACGCGGCACGTCGCTACTGGCCGGAGTTCGTCGCCGGTCTCTCCGTGGCCTGGCGGACCCCGTCGATCCGCCTGGTCATCGTCGGGGTGTCGGTCTACGGCCTCTCGCTCGGGATCAACAACTCGGTGCTCGCCCTGTTCGCCCTCGAACACCTGGGGCTCACGCCCGCGCAGTACGGCGTCGTCAGCGGCGCGTTCAGCCTCGGCGGACTCGCCGGATCGCTCCTCGCTCCGCGCCTGGCGGCCGTCGTCACGCCGCGCGCGGCATTCCTCGCGGGTCTCGGATCGATGGGGGCCGTCTACGTCGCCTACTCGCAGGTGCGCGCCTTCGAGGCGGCCGTGGCGCTCATGGGCATCGCGGGCGTCGCGTTCTCGCTGTACGTCGTCGCGCAGGGGCCCATCCTGCAGGCCGCGACACCGCTTGGGTTCATGGGGCGCGTGACCGCGATCACCACCCCGGCCGTGGCGCTCACGTCGCTCCTCGGCACCGTCGCGACTGGGTGGCTCCTGAGCGTCGTGCGGGACGCCCGGCCGGCCGCCTACGGGAACGCGATCCTCGTCGGAGCGCTCCTGCTCTGCCTGGGTGCGTCGGCGATGGCGGCCGGAGGGCGGGTGGCCCCCCGCGGGTGACGGACGAACCGCCTCTACGCGAGCCCCGCCACGTCGAGCACCCACGCGTAGTCGGAGGCGCGCTCGCGCCACGCGTCGTAGCGGCCCGACTTGCCGCCGTGGCCGGCCTGCATCTCGGTGCGCAGCAGCACGGGCGCGCCGACCTCGCGGAGGCGGGCCGTCCACTTCGCGGGCTCGACGTAGAGGACGCGGGTGTCGTTGAGGCTCGTGACCGCGAGGATCCGCGGGTACTCCACGTCCTCGCGCACGTTCTCGTACGGCGTGTAGGACTTCATGTACGCGTAGACCTCGGGGTCGTGCAGCGGGTCGCCCCACTCGTCCCACTCGATCACGGTGAGCGGCAGCGACGGGTCGAGGATGCTCGTGAGCGCGTCCACGAACGGCACGCCCGCGAGGATCCCGGCGAAGCGGTCGGGCGCGATGTTCGCGACCGCGCCCATCAGCAGGCCGCCGGCGCTCCGGCCCTCGGCCACGAGGCGGTCGGGGCTCGTCCACCCGCGCGCGATGAGGTGGTCGGCCGCCGCGACGAAGTCGGTGAAGGTGTTGCGCTTCGTGAGCGTCTTGCCCTCGTCGTACCAGCGGCGGCCCATCTCGCCGCCGCCGCGCACGTGCGCGATGACGAACGCCATGCCCCGGTCGAGCAGCGACAGCCGCGCGATGGAGAACGACGGGTCGATGCTCGCCTCGTACGAGCCGTAGCCGTACAGCAGGAGCGGCGCGGGCGTGCCGGGGTGCACGAGGCCGCGCTTGTAGACGACCGACAGCGGGATCTCGGTGCCGTCCTCCGCGGTCGCCCACTCGCGCGTCTGCACGTAGTCGTCCGGGTCGTAGCCGCCGCGCACGGGCTGCTGCTTGAGGAGGCGGAGCTCGCGGGTGGCGAGCACGTAGTCGTAGGTGGTGGCCGGGGTCGCGAGGCTGGTGTAGCCGAGGCGCACGGTGGGCTGCGCGAACTCGGGGTTGCCGGCCGTGCCGACCGTGTAGATCGGCTCGTCGAACGCGATCTCGTGGAGCTGCTCGCCGTCGAGGACCCGGTCGAAGGGGATCACGCCGACGCGGGTGAGGCCCTCGCGGCGGTACGAGACGACGACGTGGTCGGCGAACGCGCTGGCGTCCTCGAGGCGCACGTCGTCGTCGTGGGGGATGACGACCTGGCGGTCGGTCGTGGACGTGGGATCGTCGGCGGGCACGTCGATCAGCTCGAAGTTCGTGGCGCCGTCGTTGTGCAGGATGAGGAGCCGGTCGCTGCCGTCGATGACCGCGTGGTCGACGTCGTACTCGACGCCGTGGCGGCGCGGCCACACCGGGCGGAAGGTGCCCGTGGGGTCGCCGGCATCGAGCAGCAGCACCTCGGTCGTGATCTTCGAGCCGACCTGGATCACCAGGTACTGGCGGCTGCGGGTCATGCCGAAGCCCGTGAAGTAGCTCTCGTCGGGCTCGGTGAAGACCTTCACGTCCTGCGCGGCGGGCGTGCCGACGCGGTGGCGCCACACGGTGTCGGGGCGCCAGGCGTCGTCGACCGTGACGTAGAAGAGGTGGTCGCCGTGCGCCGAGAAGGTGGCGCCGTGGCTGGTGCCGGGGATCTCGTCGGCGAGGTCCTCGCCCGTGGCGAGGTCGCGGATCCGGAGGGTGAAGCGCTCGTCGCCCTCGACGTCGACCGAGTAGGCGAGGAGCGATCCGTCGGGGCTGACCTCGAACGCGCCGAGCGAGAAGAACTCGTGGCCCTCCGCCTCGGCGTTGGAGTCGAGGAGCACCTGCTCGCCCTCGACCGCGACGCCGTCGTCGGCGGCCTCGATGACGGGCGGCGTCCAGCCGTCGGGGCCCTGGACGGGGCGGCGGCAGCGGATCGCGTACTGCGACCCCTCGACCGTGCGGGCGTAGTACCACCAGTCGCCCTCGCGCACGGGGACCGAGAGGTCGGTCTCCTGCGTGCGGTCCTTGATCTCGGTGAAGATCCGCTCGCGCAACGGCTCCAGGTGCGTCGTCGCGGACTTCGTGTACGCGTTCTCGGCCTCGAGGTGCGCGATGACGTCGGCGTCGTCCTTGTCGCGCAGCCACTCGTACCGGTCGACGAAGGTGTCGCCGTGGAAGGTGCGCTCGATGGGGCGCTGATCCGCGACGGGAGGGGTGGGGGAGGAGGACTCGGAGACGGCCGGGACGGCGGGGTCGGTCATCCGACGAGCCTATCGACGGAGCTGCCGCCGCCGCCCACCGCGTCGGCCGCGGACGGCCCCGACCACCGCGCCGACGACGACGAGGATCCCTCCCGCGGCGCCCCACCACCCGGACGCCGGGTCCGCGGGCCCGGCCGGGACGGACAGGGCGATGAGGCCCGCGCCCACGAGCGCGAGGAGGATCCAGCCGAGCATGCTGTCTCCGTCGGGGTGAGGACGCCCCGGTGCGGGACGGCGCGTCCCGTCACGGTAGGTGCGCGGCCGCGTCGCGCGCGGAGACCGCCCCCAGGGAGGGCGGGGTGGCGTCAGGAGGAGATCGGCCCCGCCTCGCGCGGACCCGTCGCGCCGGGCGTGGTCTCCCGACCGATGGTGCTCGAGCGGGTGGCGAGGCGCGCGACGGCCTGCAGCGGGATCGACAGCCAGCCCGGACGGTTGCGGACCTCGTAGATCGCCTCGTACACGGCCTTGTCGATCTCGAACGCGTCGAGCAGGGCCCGGTTCGCGCGGAGGTCGGTGCCGGAGCGGGCGATGTAGCCGTCGACGAAGGCGCGGCGCGCATCCGACGCCCATGACGCGGCGGACTTGCCGGGGTGCGCGAGCGCGTAGGACCCGGCGACGTAGTCGAACGAGCGGAGCATGCCGGCGACGTCGCGCAGGGTGACGTCGGGCAGCGAGCGCTCGTGCATCGGGCGGAGCGGCTCGCCCTCGAAGTCGAGGAGGACCCAGCCGCGGTTCGGCACGGAGAGCACCTGGCCGAGGTGGTAGTCGCCGTGGATGCGCTGCAGCTTGGGCCACTCGCCGTGCTCGGCTGCGTCGTAGACGCTGGAGATGGCGTCGTGGAACGCGGCGATCTCCGGCACCTCGCGCTCGGCCGTCGCGTGACGGCGGCGGAAGCTGACCATGATGCCCTCGATGACCTCGGGGGTCGCCTCGACGGTGGGGAGCGCGGCGGCGAGCGTGGCGTGGACGTCGGCGGTCGCCTCGCCGAGCGCCCGGGCCTGCGCCTGGAAGTCCTCGTCGGCCTCGGCGGCGCGGAGCGCGACGCGCCAGGCGTCGGTGACGCCGGGCAGGAACTCCTGCGCGAAGGCGACGTGCCCGATGGCGTGCCCCTCCTCGCGGCCGGAGTCGCTCCACTCGGCGAGCACGCTGCCCATGGTCTGCGGCACGAGCCGGGATCCGGCGCCCGCGATGGCGGACTGGAGCACGACGTCGGGGTTCTCGCCGTGGTGCAGCGCGCGGAAGACCTTGACGATCATGGAGTTCGCGGCCGTGCCGTCGGCCGAGACCATGTCGTAGATGATCGACGTGTTCGACTGCTCGCCCGAGAGCACGTGGGATCCGACGACGGTCGCGATCTCCACGCCCGGCTGGCGCTGGCCGCGGGCGGTCGCGCCGAGCGAGGTCTCGTCGACGTCGGCGTCGCGCTCGTCGAGGATCGTGCGGATGAGCGCCCACGCGTACGCGGGGTCGTGCGGGCCGTCGTAGACGTGCAGCTCGACGCCGTCGTCCTCGACGACGCTGCCGATGTGGAAGGGCTTCAGCTCCTCCAGCGGCGCCTGCCGGTAGGTGAGCGGGACCTGGTACAGGACGGGCTTCGCGCTGCCGTGGTCGATGATCAGGTGCGTCTCGATGCGGGCGAACCAGCCCTCGTCGCTGAAGCTCCAGCCGCCGATGCGCTCGAGGCGGGGCTCGGTGCCCTTCGAGGCGAACCAGCGCTGCTCGCGCATCCAGGCGGCGAGGAACTCGGGGATGACGCTGAGGTCGTGGTGCTGCATGGCTCAGGCCACCTTCGCGGTCACGTCGGCGAGCGACGGGTTGGTGGCGGACGAGCCGTCGGGGAAGAGGACGGTGGGGACGGTCTGGTTGCCGCCGTTGATGGCCGCCACCAGCTCCGCGGTGCCGGGCACCTGCTCGATGTCCACCTCGTCGTAGCCGATGCCCGCTCGATCGAGCTGCGACTTCAGCCGGCGGCAGTAGCCGCACCAGGTGGTGGAGAACATCGTGATCCGCCCGGGGGCGGGCACGTAGGAGGAGGTCTCGGGCGCCATGGTGCTCACCCTACGCGCCGAGCGCGACGCCGACCCGCGATTCCCGCGGCCGAGGGAGAAGCCTCGGCGCGTCGGGATCGCGGGTGCGGTGCCGGTCAGCGGCGGATGCGGATCAGCCGCGGAGCGAGCGCTCGAACCAGTCGTTGCGGAACTTGCCCGCGGGGTCCAGGCGCTCGGCGAGGGCGAGGAAGTCGCCCGCGCGCGGGTAGAGCGGCACGATGTCGGCCGCCGTGGCGGTGAAGACCTTGCCCCAGTGCGGACGCGCGCCGAACGGGCGGATCGCCGCCTCGAGCTCGACGAGCAGCGCCTCCACGGCCTCCTGCTCGCGCTTCCACGTGAAGTGCAGGCCGATCGTGGTCTGCCCGTTCTGCGGGCTCAGCCACAGCTCGTCGGCGGCGACGGCGCGCAGCTCGCAGACGAGGAGGATCGGGCGGATCCGGTCGCCCATCGCGCGGAGCGCCTGCACCGCCTCGACCGCGCGGTCGAGCGGGACGTGGAACTCCGACTGGATCTCCTCGCCGTCGCTCGGCGTGAAGCCCATCTTGAAGTGCGAGAGGCGGTCGGACCAGAGGCCGACGACCCCGAGCTGGGAGGTGCTGTTCACCGGATCGATGCCCAGGATCGGGTGCCGCTCCTCGGTGGCGGCGGGCGCCCCGAAGTACTCCTCCATGACGACCTCGTCCTCGGGCTGGCCGTCGACGCCCAGCTGCACGCGGCTCTTCAGCCACACCTGGTCGGTGGCCTCGCCGAAGCGCGTGAAGACGCTGACGCTGTAGGCGCCGCCGAAGACGTCCTCGAGGTTCCGGTCGAACGCGTCCCAGCTGAGGCCCTCGAAGACGCGTTGACGCACGAGGTAGGAGGGCTCGACGTCGAGGGTCACGCGCGTGACCACGCCGAGCGCGCCGAGGCCCACCACGACGCCGTCGAAGTCGTCGTCCCCGCGGCGGTAGGTGACGGTCTCGCCGTCGGCCGTGATCAGCTCGAGGGCCGCGACGGCCGTGCCGAGGTTGCCGTTGCCGATGCCGGATCCGTGGGTCGCCGTCGCGATCGCGCCCGCCACCGAGATGTGCGGCAGCGACGCGAGGTTGTGGATCGCGAGGCCCTCCTCGCCGAGGAGCTCCGCGAGCTTCCCGTAGGCGAGGCCCGCGGAGAACGTGGCCGTGCTGGCGTCGCGGTCGATCACCAGGTCGGCCGGCAGCTCGGTGAGCGAGACCAGCTCCTCGGAGTCGGCGATGTCGTTGAACGAGTGGCGGGATCCCAGCACCCGGATCCTCGACGCGTCGCGGACGATGGTCCGCAGCTCCTCGATGCTCGTCGGTGCGTGCACGGTCCGTGCCCGGTAGGCGTAGTTGCCGGCCCAGTTGGTGCCCGCGGTGCCCTGCTCGATGGTGTCGGTCATGCGTCCTCCTCGCGCCCGCCATCGGACGCCGTCGTCTCCAGCTTGCCCGCCCTCCGGCCGGAGGGCGAGCGACGGGCCGCCGGAGGGGCGGCCCGTCACGTGCTCCGCGGTCAGCGGCTGCGGATGGTGAGCTCCAGCGTCCGGGCCGACGGCCACAGCTGGTGCTCGGGCAGCACGTCGAGCCCGCACGCGCGCGAGCCCAGCCCGTGCTGCGCGGCGTCGATGTAGAGGTGCACCGCCTCGCTGGCCGGCAGCTCGTGCGGGTGCGCCGCGCGGTCGAGCTCCTGCGGCGTGTGGCGCGAGGCCGTGAAGCCGGGGCGGCGGCCCGCGATGTCGGGCAGCGCCTGGATCACGATGCCGCCCTCGCCGTCGAACGTGCCGAGCTCGAGCTCCCGCAGGTCGCTGCGGTGGCCGGTTTCCTGGGGTCGCGAGTACACGGCGCCCAGGTCGTCCACGAGCGACGAGAACCGGCCGACGAGCGCGGCCCTGCGCGAGTCCGGGTACGACTCGAGCGGCCCGGTGCCGAACCACTCGGCGTTCGTGACGCTCGCGGGCAGGTCGATGCGGATCCCGACGCGCGGCCAGGTGATCGCCCACCCGGCGCTCGGCACGATGTCGACGCGGAGGCCCAGGTCGCCGTCGGCGCCCTCGGTCCAGCAGTACGTCGTGTCGACCGAGTCGAAGGACTGCGCGGCGCTCGTGCGCACGACGACCGTGAGCGAGCCGGAGCCGACCTTCACCGAGCGGACCCGGTGGGTCAGCCGGTCGAGGCCCGCCCCGCGCCATCGCGCCTCGCTCGACGGCCCGGGCACGCCTTTGCCGAAGGTGAGGCGCGGGTCGGCCAGCTCGTAGGAGCCGCTGCTGTCGCTGCGGTCGTTGTCGGTGGGCGCGCGCCACAGCTCGAGGCGCGGGCCGTCGACGTCGAGGCCGCCGAGGCGGACGAGCCGGCCGGTCGCGAGGTCGAACTCGCCGTCGCCCAGGGTGAGGCGCGTGGCGCCGGCGGCCGGGTACGTCTCCTCGGCGGCGTCGACCCAGCGCGCGGGCACCGCCGGGCGGGGCGCGGCCGTGAGGTCGAACTGCTCGACAGCGACCACGTGGCCCGCCTCGGCCCACGGCTCGTCGTCGCGGAGGATCGCCTGCACCGTGAGCCACACCTCGGGCGCGGGGCCGCGCTCGCGGTCGGCCGCGAGCTCGCCCGCGTCGAGCGCGTCGGCGGGCAGCGGGATCCGCACGGTGTCGCCGGCCGCGACGGGCTCGGCGTCGAGGACGCCCGTCGCGATGTCGTCGCCGTCGACCGCGAGCACCCAGGCGAGGCTCGTGAGCGCGGTGGAGACGGAGTGGTAGCGGCTCTCCACGACGAGGGACGCGGATCCGCCGTCGCGCTCGAGCCGGAACGCGATCGGCTGCACGACGGCCTTGTACTCGGCGAGGCCGGGCGTGGGGGTGTCGTCGGGCAGGACCATGCCGTCCATCACGAAGTTGCCGTCGTGCACGACCTCGCCGAAGTCGCCGCCGTACGCGTAGAAGGCCTCGCCGTCCGCGGTCTCGGTGAGGATCCCGTGGTCGCGCCACTCCCACACGAAGCCGCCGTGCAGGCGCGGGTAGCGGAGCACGAGGTCCTCGTACTCGCCGATCTGGCCGGGGCCGTTGCCCATCGCGTGCACGTACTCGCAGAGGATGAAGGGCTTGGTGCGCTGGCGCATGCCCTCCGCGGGCGAGCAGCCGAGCAGGTCGCCCGGGATCACGTCGCTGCCGATGGACTCGGTCTCCTGCAGGTTCGAGTACATGCGCGAGTAGACGTCCGTGTACTCGCCCGTGTAGTCGCCCTCGTAGTGCACGGGGCGTCCCGGGTCGCGGCGGTGGACCCAGGCCGACATGGCGGCGAGGTTGCGGCCGGTGCCCGCCTCGTTGCCGAGCGACCACATGACGATCGAGGGGTGGTTCTTGTCGCGCTCGACGGTGCGCTCGATGCGGTCGAGGTAGTGGTCGGCGAAGCGCGGGTCGTCGCTGGGGTTGCCGACCCAGCCGCCGAACTCGAAGCCGTGGGTCTCGAGGTCGCACTCGTCGATGACCCAGAAGCCGAGCTCGTCGGCGAGGTCGAGGACGCGGGGGTGCGGCGGGTAGTGGCTCGTGCGGATCGCGTTGACGTTGTGCTGCTTCATCAGCAGCATGTCGGCGCGCGCGTGGTCCTCGTCGAATACGCGGCCGCGCTCCGGGTGGGCCTCGTGCCGGTTGACGCCGTGGAAGACGACGCGGCGGCCGTTGACGAGGAACCGGTCGCCCTCGATGCGCACGGTGCGGAAGCCGAGGCGGATGGAGAGCGCCTCGACGTTGGTGCGGAGGAAGCCCTGGTACTGCGTGGGGCTCTCGGCGCTCCACGGCTCGACGTGCGCGACGTGCACGGGCGCGACGTCCTCGGGGGTGTCCCACGTGACGTGGATCCCGAGGTCCTCGACCTCGAGCGTGACGGGGAACGCGGCGGGCTCGGCGTCGACCTCGACGTGCACGGTGCCCGCGCCCGTCACGTGGTCGTACTCGGCGCGGGTCCACGCGTCGTCGATGCCGCCCTCGGGGCGGCCGAGGAGCGTGACGTCGCGGAAGATGCCGGGCATCCACCACTGGTCCTGGTCCTCGAGGTAGCTGCCGATCGACCACTGGTGCACGCGCACCGCGAGCACGTTGGCGCCGGGGTGGAGGAACTCGGTGACGTCGAACTCGTGCGAGAGGCGGGATCCCATCGCGGTGCCGACCGCGTGCCCGTTCAGCCACACCCGGAACGCCGACTCGACGCCCTCGAAGCGGAGGACGACGCGCTCGAGCGACTGCCAGTCGGTGGGCACGTCGATCTCGACGCGGTAGTCGCCCGTCGGGTTCTCGTCGGGCACGAAGGGCGGCTCCACGGGGAACGGGTACTGCACGTTCGTGTAGGCGGGGAGGCCGAAGCGGCCGTCCTGGCCGAGCACCCAGTGGCTCGGCACGGGGATCTCGTCCCAGCCGGAGTCGTCGAACGCCGGGTCGGCCATCTCGTCGGAGAGGCCGCGGGGCGTAGGGGAGAGGCGGAAACGCCAGTCGCCGTTCAGCACGATGCGCGGGGCATCCGAGTGCAGGCAGGAACGGGGGCGGCGGGCCGGGCCCGTCGTGGGGGCGAAGTCCTCGAAGAAGGGGAGGGCGTGCGTCATGGGCTTCCTTGCGCGTGGGCGGGGGCGGCGACGTGCCGCGCATCCATCATCGTGGGTCGGGGGGCGGCGCGCCGAATGCGCGGATGGCCGGGCAGGTCGCCCTGCCCGGCCGTCCGGGTCATCGCGGAGCGCCCGGGTCAGCCCTTCACCGCGCCGTCGGTGAGGCCCCCGCGCCAGAACCGCTGCAGCACGATCATCGCCGCGATGAGCGGGATGATCGAGACGAGCACGCCGCCCGTGGTCAGCTGGTAGAACTCCGGCAGCCGGTCGACCTGGCTCCGCCAGTTGTTGAGGCCGAGCGTGATCGGGTACAGCTTCGAGTCGGCCAGCATGATCAGCGGCAGGAAGTAGTTGTTCCAGATGCCGACGAGCTGGAAGAGGAACACCGTCACGAGCGCGGGCGTCATGGAGCGGAGCGCGAGCGTGTGGAAGATCCGCAGCTCGCTCGCCCCGTCGATCCGGCCCGACTCGATCACCGCGTCCTCCACCGACGCCTGCGCGTAGATCCGGCAGAGGAACAGGCCGAACGGCGAGACGAGCGACGGGATGAGCACCGACCAGTACGTGTTCGCGAGCCCCATGCTGCTGAACAGCAGGAACAGCGGCAGCGCGGTCGCCGTGCCGGGCACGAGCACGCCGCCGAGGATGGTGCCGAACACGATGTTCGATCCCCGGAAGCGGTACTTCGCGAGCGCGTACCCGCCGGCGGCCGCGAAGTACGTCGCGATGAGCGCGCCGACCCCGGCGTAGAGCACCGAGTTCAGGAACCAGCGCACGAAGATGCCGTCGTCGTAGGTGAACACCATCGTGAGGTTCTGCCAGAGGTTCATCTGCGCGAACAGGAACCCGTTGGTGCTGAACAGGTCGGCGGTCGTCTTCGTGGCCGCGACCACGACGTAGTAGACGGGGACGAGGAAGTACAGCGCGACGACCGCGAGGATCGCCGTGACGATGATCCGGGTCGCCGGCTTCGTGCCCGCTCCCGGCGTGCTCCCGGCCCTCGACGGCCGGCTCACCTTCGCCTCGGCGGCCTCTGCGGCGCGCTTGTGCTCCGCCTTGTCGGCGGCGGACTCGTCCGTGGTCGGTCTGGCCTCTGTGGCGGTCATGCGCGCGCCCCCTTCTTCCTGGCGGCGGCAGCTTCCCGCTCCTCCTTGGGCTTCCTGTTGGTGATCGCGAGGAACACGAACGACAGCACGAACGCGGCGAGGGCGATGATGACCGCCTGCGCCGCGGCGACGCCGTAGTCGTTGTACGCGAACGCCGTGGTGTACGCCGAGAGGTTCGGCGTGTACTGCGAGTCGATCGCGGGGGCGGAGGTGGCGAGCACCTGCGGCTCCGCGAACAGCTGCAGCGTCCCGATGATCGAGAAGACGGTCGCGAGCACGAGCGCCGGGCGGATCAGCGGCAGCTGGATCGACCGGGCCGTCCGCCACGCGCCGGCGCCGTCGATGCGCGCGGCCTCGTAGACGTCGCCGGGGATCGACTTGAGCTGGGCGATGATGATGAGCATGTTGTAGCCCGTGTAGGTCCAGGTCACGATGTTCGCGATGGACCAGAGCACGGTGCCGGCGCCGAGGAAGTCGAGCTGGAGCCCGAGCATCTCGCCGATGTCGATGATCGGCGACAGCCCCGGGATGTAGAGGAAGCCCCAGAGGATCGTCGCGATGACGCCCGGCACGCCGTACGGCATGAAGTACGCGGCCCGGAAGAACTGGGGCCACTTCGCCGACGCCGACTCGAGCAGCAGCGCGAGGATCGTGCAGAGGATGATCATCACCGGCACCTGCACGATGCCGAACAGCAGCACCCGGCCGATGGACGCCGTGAAGGCGCCGTTCGCGAGCGCGAGCGCGTAGTTCTCGAACCCGGCGAACGCGGTGGTCACGCCCTGCTCGCCGAACAGGCCCTCCCGCCGCACGGTCGTGAACGACTGGAACACGGCGTACACGATCGGCAGCACGAAGGTCAGCACGAACACCGCGAGGAACGGCGCGAGCAGCACCCACGGCGCGACGGTCTGCGACCTCTTCAGCTGTCCCTTCCGGACGCCGGAGCGCTCGGTCCGGGCCGGACGGGGAGCGGCGCCGCCGCGGTGCGCGCCCGCGGGCTTCGTGACGGCGCTCATGCGGACGCCGCCTCGACGCGCAGGCCCTTGTTGCGGAAGGCCTCGATCACGGCCTCCTGCGCGATCGGCAGGGACTCCACGAGGGTCTGGCCGCTCGTGAGCTTGCGGCGGAACTCGTCCTGCAGCGTGTTGAGCGTGTACTGCGTGAGCGGCGACCACGTCCACTCGAGGTTCTGCTCCTTCGCGGCGGGCACGAAGACCTCCTCGTTGTAGGACTGGCCGCTGAAGAACGCGCTCGGCTCCTGGCGCGGCGCGCCGATGTAGTCGGGCGAGGGGGACCAGCCGATGCCGGAGTTGGCGATCATCGCGTCGATGCCCTCGGGCGACGTCGTCATCCAGGTCATGAACTTCAGCGCCTCCACGGGGTGCTTGCTGTTCGCGAGCACGGCTGCCGTGGATCCGCCGAGGTAGCTGGACCCGTACGACCCGTCGAAGGACCACGTCTGCATGGGTGCGACGCGCCACTTGCCCTCGCCGCCGGAGACGGACTGGATGAGGGCGTCACCCCAGCTCGCGCTCGTGCAGCCGAAGATCTTCGCGTCGGCGGCCGCCGCGTACCAGGGCGGCGAGTAGGCGCTGAAGGAGGTGTTCACGATGTCGTCGTCGACGGCCTTGTCGAAGAACGCGGCGACCTCCATCGTGCGGTCGTCGAGCATGTCGATCACCCAGCGCTCGCCGTCGACCTGGAACCAGTTCGCGCCGGCCTGCGTGGCGTACGCGGTGAAGACGCTGGCGTCGGCGACGGGGAAGCAGTCGAGGTAGTTGCCGGCACCGGTCTTCCGCACCTCGGCGCTGAGGGCGGCCCAGTCGTCCCAGGTCGCGGGCGGCTGCCCGCCCACCTGGTCGAGGAGCGCCGGCTGGTAGTAGAAGGCCATGGGGCCGGAGTCCTGCGGGATCCCGAAGACCCCGTCCTGGAAGCTCACCTGCTTCCACAGCGCCTCGTCGTAGCGGTCGCGGTACTCCTCGACGCCGTAGCGCGTGAGGTCGACGAGGCCGTTGGCGAGGAGGAACTCGGGCAGCTGCCGCAGCTCGACCTGGCCGATGTCGGGGCCGCCGCCCGCCGTGATCGCGGAGTACATCTTCTGGTAGCCGCCGGCGTTGCCGCCGGGGATCCAGACGGCCTCGACCTGGATGTCGGGGTTCTCGGCGTTCCAGACGTCCGCGACCTTCTGCAGGTCCTTCAGCCACGCCCAGTACGTGAGCGTGACCTTCTCGCCCGGTGCGGCGGCGGGGAGGACCGGATCGGAGTTGACCAGCCTCCCGCCCGGTGCCGAGCAGGACGCGAGGGCCAGCGTCCCCGCCGCGGCGGCCCCCACCCCCAGCGCCTGTCTCCTGCTGATCGAATGCATCGTCGCATCCCTCCCGTCGTCGTTGATGGCAGTCGGCGCATGGCGCCGGCTCCACTCTAGGCGGGGAGCGAAACTTATCCCAACCTCTGGTCGGGATCACCGGATCAGGGGCGCGCGCCCCGGTTCCGCACGGCCCACTCGAGGCCGTGCATCGCCTGGTCCTTGGTGAGGCGCGTCTCGGCGCCGCAGTTCGAGCACTCGACCCGGTAGGTGGAGCGGAGCGGGATGAGCGGGACGAAGAAGAGCGTGAAGCGGACGGTGCGGTGGAGCACGCGCTGCGGGGCGGTCACCCCGCACACGAGGCAGGCGAACGTGACGACGACGAGGAGGGCGTCGCGCGCACGCGTGCCGAAGAGGAGGATCACCTCCCGAACCTACGCTCGCCGGCGTGGAGCATAGGGGTTCCGGCGGCCCCCGGACGAGGAGGCGACGCGGGATGGATCAGCCGCTACCTTCAGAGGACAGGCACTCGGCAGATCGGCCCCCATGACCCCGCACCACGACGGCGCGCACGTCAGCGCAGTCCCGGCCTGCCCGGGAGGCGCCGCGTGACCGTCTTCGTGATCGTGGGGGCGGTCGGCCTCCTGCTCCTCCTCTCCAGCATCCTGCTCGGCGACCTCCTCGACGCCGTCGGCGGCGGCGACGGCCTCGTCTCGGGCGTCGCGCTCGGCGCCGCCCTCGCCATCTACGGCGTCGGCGGCGTGCTCGCCGACCAGGTCGGCATCGGGTCCGGCGGCGCCGTCGCGATCGGCGTGGCCCTCGCGCTCGTCGCGCTGGTCGTCGTGCAGCTGGCCGTCCGCTTCGTCGCGAAGCAGGAGAGCGGCGGCTCGTACTCGCCCGTCGGGATGGTCGGCGTCGTCACGTCGCCCACCTCGCCGACCGGCGGCGAGGTGCGGCTCGAGCACGTCCGCGAGCTCGAACGGCGCCTCGCCGTGAGCGACGCGCCCCTCAACATCGGCACGCGCATCCGCGTCGTGTCGGAGGACGGCTTCCGGGTGCGCGTCGAACCGCAGCCCGGGGATCCGGCCTAGCACCACCCGTCCCAACGAGAGGAACCCTTCCGTGGATCTCATATCCGGCGGCGCGAGCGCGATCGCCGTCATCGTCGTCATCGTCATCCTGGTGGCGCTGGTCGCCTTCATCGCGTCGCGCGTGCGCCGCGTGCCGCCGAACCAGGCGCTCGTCATCGTCGGTCGCAACGCCGAGAAGAGCGAGAGCGGCGCCGGGTTCTCCAGCCCGCAGAAGGTCATCATCGGCGGCCGGACCTTCATCTGGCCGATCTTCCAGGAGGGCTTCACGCTCTCCCTCGAGCAGTACCAGACGAGCGTCACGGCCGAGGCGCGCGATGCGAACTTCATCAACACCGCCGTCGTCGCGACCGTCAACTTCAAGGTGACGGGCACCGAGGACGGCGTGCGCCGTGCCGTCCAGCGCTACCTGCTGCAGCAGGACGCCCTGCCGGAGATCGTGCGGCAGTCGCTCGAGGGCGCGATCCGCGGCCTCATCGGCGACCGGCCCGTCGACGAGCTCGTGAAGAGCTTCTCCGTCGTGGCGCAGGAGGCCGTGAACCAGACGAAGAACGACCTCGCGGAGCTCGGCCTCCAGATCGAGACGCTCAACGTCCGCGAGATCACGACCCCCGGCAGCTCCTACCTCGACGACCGGGCGCGCTCGAACGCCGCCCGCGCCCGCCAGGTGGCCGAGGTCGCGGAGGCCGAGAACAAGCGGATCTCCGCGCTCGCCGCGATCGAGAACGACCAGCAGACCGCCGAGCGCCAGCTCGAGCTCGACCTGCGCCGCGCGGCCATCAAGGCCGACACCGACCGGGCCAACGCCACCGCGCTCGCGGCCGGCGAGCTCGCGAAGGCCGAGCAGGACCGCCTGGTCGCCGACCAGGAGCGCACCGCCGTGGCCGCGCAGGCCGAGGTCTCGAAGGAGCGCCTCCGCATCGACGTGGAGCTGCCCGCCGAGGCGCGCAAGTACGCGACCGTCCAGGACGCGCAGGCCGCCCGTGACGCCGAGAAGGCGAAGGTCGACGTGGAGGTCTACCAGCGCACGCAGAACGCCGAGGCGGCGAAGACCGCGGCCGTGAACGAGGCCGCGTCCATCACCGCGCTCGGGAAGGCGAACGCCGACGCGATCCAGGCCCGCGGCCAGGCGGAGGCCCAGGCGGCCGCCGCGCTCGCCGAGGCGCAGAACAAGCTGTCCCGCGAGGCCCTGCAGGCGCGCATCATCGCGTCCATGCCGGAGATCGCGCGCGAGATGGCGGCGCCGCTCGCGAACGTCGACAACATGACGATCATCTCGGCGGACGGCGCCAACGCGCTCAACCGCTCGGTGGCCGAGAACATGGCGACGCTGCCGAAGCTGCTGAAGGACACCACGGGCATCGACGTCGCCACGGCGCTGAGCTCGTTCCTCGGCTCGACCGCCGCGGGGGCGTCCGCGGGCGGATCCGCGTCCGGTGCGACGGCCACGGACGTGGGCCCCGTCTCGGCCGCGTCCGAGGGCGCCGGGATCTGATCCCGGTGCCGGTTCCCGTCGGGACGCGCGGCGTCCCGACGGGCCCGGTGTGAGATCCTCGAGCCCGTTCCGGGCGTTGTGGGGCGCGAACGCGCTCTCCAACCTCGCGGACGGGCTCGTCTTCGTGGCCGTGCCGCTCGTCGCGGCCGACCTCACCGACGACCCCCGCGCGGTGGCGGGCCTCGCGACGACGTACGCGCTCGTGCGGCTCCTGGTCGCGCTGCCCGTGGGCGTCCACGTCGACCGGCTCGACCGGCGCACGCTACTGGTGGTCGCGAACCTCCTCCGTGGGGCGGCGCTCGTGGCGCTGGCCGCGGCGATCCACTCGGGCGTCGCCTCGCTCGTCCTCCTCTACGCCGTGATGGCCGTGGTCGGCGTGCTCGAGAGCGCGGCCGACGGTGCCGCGGTCGCCGTGCTGCCGTCGCTCGTGCCGTACGACCGGCTCGACCGGGCCAACGCGCGGATCACCGGCACGCAGCTCGTGGCCGACGAGTTCGTCGGGCCGCCGCTCGGCGGGATCCTCTTCGCGCTCGCCGCCGCCGTGCCCCTGTACGCGACGGGCGGGCTCTGGGTCGCGGCCGGTGCCGTGGCCCTCGCGCTGCCGCGGCGGCTGCCGGCCGTGGACCCCGTCCCTGCGCCGCGCGCCTCCGTCGTGCGCGAGGCCGCGGAGGGCGTGCGCTGGCTGGCGGGTCACCGCGCGGTCGGCGCGCTCGCGCTCCTCGGCGGCCTCGCGAGCGTCGGCTACATGCTGCCGTTCTCGGTGCTCGTGCTCTTCGCGCGCGACCGGCTGGGACTCGACGCCGCGGGCTACGGCGTGCTCCTCGCCGCCTCCGCGCTCGGCGGCCTGGCCGGATCCGCGATCGCCGCGCCCCTGCGCGCCCGCCTCGGCGCCCGGTGGACGATCGTCGCCGCCCTCGCTCTCGGCGCCGCGAGCCTCGCGGGGCTGGCCGTCACCCGGGATCCGATCGTCGCCGGGGTCCTGCTCGCGCTCTACATCCTGCACGCGGTGGTGTGGGGCATCTGCGCGACCTCGCTCCGGCAGCGCCTGGTCCCGGATCCGCTGCTCGGCCGCGTGGGCGCCGCCGGCCGGGTGCTCAGCCTGCTGGGCCTGGCGGTCGGCTCGGCGCTCGGCGGCGCGCTCGCGACCGTCGGCATCGCGGTGCCGACGGTCGCGGGCGCGGCCGTGTTCGCGGGCTGCGCGCTGCTGGCGGTGCTCCGCCTCCGCGGATCCGACGCGCTCGCGGACTAGCCCGCGTTGGGCAGCCGCACCTCCACGAGGCCGGCCGTGACGCGGGTCTCGAAGCGCGGCTGCGGCGCGGTCGCGGGGCCGTGGATCACCTCGCCCGTCTTCAGGCTGAAGACGCTCTGGTGCCACGGGCAGGTGACGCAGGCCTCGCCGGTCTTCGGGTCCTTCCCGAGCTCGCCCTCGTCGAGCGGCGCGGAGAGGTGGCTGCACGTGTTGCTGAGGGCGTCCACCGTCATGCCGTGGCGGCGCACGAGGACCGGCAGGCCGGCGACGTCGCGCTTGGCGAGGCGGCCGTCGGGCAGGTCGTCGAGTTGGCCGAGCTCCTGCCAGCCGGTGGGGAAGCGGTGCGGGACGTCCTCGGCGTGGTTCGCGCCCGAGGCCTGGCGGTACGCGAGGTGCCCGCCGAGGAAGCCGCCGGCGGAGACGAGGCCGAGGCCCGCGAGTCCCAGGAGCTTGCCGCTCGTCTGCTTGCCGCGGGCGCGCTGGATCCATGACAGCCCGTAGAGGCCGGTGGCGAGCGCGTTGGCGGCGGAGTGCACGATGCCGACCCGGAGCTGCTGCTCGTGCAGCTGCGACCAGTCGGCGTAGCCGGAGACGATCGACGGCGCGGCGCTGAGGATCCCGACGCCCACGAGCGCCTGGCTGGCCTTCTCGTTGCCGGGCAGGAGGTCGAGGACCGCGGAGGAGATCCACGCGCCCGACGGGATCAGCACGGCGACGGGGTGCAGCGGGTGCCCGAAGGGCACGCCGTGCAGCAGGTCGGCCAGCGCGCGCGGCTTGAGCAGGGCGACCACGGTGCCGCGCACCTTCGCGACGATCGGGTCGAGCACCTCGGCGTCCTCGATCTTCGTGATGGCCGAGACGAGCTTCAGCTCCCTCATGGGATCTCCGTTCTTCATCGGCGCCGCCGTCGACGCGCTCCTCCCAGGCAACGCCCCTCGCGGCGCGACGACAAGGCCGGGCCGCACGATGACCAGCGCCGCGTAACCGGGAGGCCCCGGATCAGGCATCGGGATCGCGCGCCGGGTGCCGCGAGGAGACGGGTGCGCCGTGCCGCGCGTCCCGATAGGCGGGGGCGCGGAGGCGGCGCGCCCAGGGATAGGTCGTGTCGCCGGGCGGCGCCGCGAGCACCGGGTCGACGCGCGTGGCGGTGTCGAGCGGGCCGGCGGCGTCGTGGGTCAGCTCGATGCGCGCGGCCACGTGCCAGAGCCCGCGCGGCGTCGCGTGGACGAGGCGCAGCCGGAGCGGCCGGGTGGCGAGGGCGCGGCCGAGGTCCTCGGCGCCGGCGGGCAGCGGCGGGTCCCGGTCCACCAGCACGCCGAGGAGCACCGGCCCGGTGGATCCGCGGTACGGCATCAGCGTCGTCATGCGGGCGCCGGAGAGGGACCGCCTGGGCTGGAGCAGGAAGCGGCCGGGGAACCCGATGCCCGTTGTCGAGACGAGCACGTCGACGGTCGTGTCGCCGCCGTCGGGGATCCGCAGCGCGAGCCCGAGCACGTCGGGGAGCGCGGCGGGGGTCCCGGCTCCGCGCGAGAAGCGGGCGGTGATCTCCAGCGGCGCGTCGAGCCCGTCGAGCCACGCGAGCCCGGAGGCGGCGCGACCGACGACGGGCGTCAACGTGCCGGCGAGGGCGACCCCGGCCGGGTGGATCGGACGGGGGCGGCGGACCAGCCGCACGGCGCGGATGAGGGCGGCGAGGACGTTCCCGCCGACGCGGGCCGGGATGTCGGTCATCGCTCGACCCTATTCCGGTGCGCGTCCGTCGTCCCGGCCGCGATGGGGAGACGGCGGCGGCGGACGCGACGACGCCCGGGCCGACCGTGCGGTCGGCCCGGGCGTCGGGGGTGCGGGGCGTGCGGCGCCGGGAGGCGCGGTCCGCTACGGCGTCGGCATGCCGCCGTTGACGTGCAGCGTCTCGCCGATCACGTAGCTCGACTCGGGCGACGCGAGGAACACGAAGGCCGGGGCGAGCTCGGCGGGCTGACCGGGGCGGCCGAGGGGGGTGTCCTCGCCGAACGACGGCAGCGCCTCGGCGGGCTGGCCGCCGGCGGTCTGGAGCGGGGTCCACACCGGGCCGGGCGCGACGACGTTCACGCGGATGCCCTTGGGCGCGAGCTGCTGCGCGAGGCCCTTCGAGAACGCGTTGATCGACGCCTTCGTGGTCGCGTAGTGGATGAGGTTCGGCGACGGCTGGTACGCCTGGATGGACGACGTGTTGATGATCGTCGAGCCGGGCTTGAGGTGCGGGAGCGCGGCCTTCGTGATCCAGAACATCGCGTAGACGTTGGTCTTGAAGGTGACGTCGAACTCCTCGTCCGAGATCTCCTCGAGGGTGTCGAAGTTCTGCTGCTTGCCCGCGTTGTTCACGAGGATGTCGAGGCCGCCGAGGCCCTCGACGGCCTTCGCGACGAGCTCGCGGCTGAACTCGGCCGTGGAGATGTCGCCGGGGATGGTGACGGCCTTCCGGCCGGCCTCCTCGATGAGGGCGACGACCTGCTTCGCGTCCTCCTCCTCCTCGGGGAGGTAGGAGAGGGCGATGTCCGCGCCCTCGCGGGCGTAGGCGATGGCGACGGCCGCGCCGATGCCGGAGTCGGCGCCCGTGATGAGGGCCTTGCGTCCCTCGAGGCGGCCGGATCCGCGGTAGGTCCTCTCGCCGCGGTCCGCGGTCTCCTCGAGGTCGGCGTCGAGGCCGGGTCCGTCCTGCTCCTGCGCGGTCGTGTCGATGCCGCTGTACATCGCGGCGGGGTCCTGGAAGGTGTACTGGTCCTGGCTCATGGGGTCTCCTCGTGCTGGGTCTGCGTGCGTGCGTGCGTGCGTGCGTGCGGATGCGGTGCGGGTGCCGGCGTCAGCTCGGCGGGGTGTCGTCCAGGTCGATGTCCTGGCCGGCGAGGTCGTTGGGGGCGAGCGCGGGCTCGGCCTCGCCGTCGACGCCGAGGGAGTCGGCCTCGGGCTCGGCGTTCGCGGCCATGACGGCGTCGTCCTCGTCGAGCACCTCGACGGGCTCGTCGGTGTCGGGGAGGACGGTCTCGCCGGCGACGGCGTCGTTGACGACCGTCTCCTTGTCCATGCCGACCATGTCGAGCGCGGTGTCGTCGCCGGTCGAGTCGTCACCGGGGGTGGTGGAGGTGGCGTCGCTCATCGGGTCACTCACCGGCCTCGGGCTTGGGGTGGCCGGGGATCGAGTCGCCGCTGAGGTTGAGCTCGTCGGGGTCGACGTCGATCTCGCCCACGTCGTCGGGTCCGCCGGAGCCGGGGAGCACCTGCACGTCGTCCTCGGCGTCGGGGGCGTCCGGGGAGACGGCGTCGCTGTCGGAGATCTGCTGCTCCTGCAGCACCTTGGTGTCGTCCTCGCTGGGCGAGGTGAAGTCCCTGTCCGGGAGCGTGTCGGAGGGCTCGAGGTGCGGGTAGTCGGTGTCCATGCGTCCGACGCTACGCTCGGCCTCCAGCGGCGTGGGGTGGCATCCGGGAAACGCCCATGAACGGTCCGCGGAGGCCGCTGGCACGCTCCCGGGGTCGCGCTACTGGTCGTCCGGGCCCTCGCCGAGCGGGTCGGGCGCGGCCTTCCTGCTGTCCTCCTCCTCGGCCTCCTCGAGGGAGAGGACGGAGTCCGCGTCGAGGGGCGCGGGCTCGGCGAGCGGGGTCGCGCCGGGCTCGCGCGCGCCGGGATCCGTCACGTCAGCGGCCCTCGGGGTCGACGTGGCCCGCGGCGTCGTCGGCCGGCGCGCTCATGCGCGAGTCGGCGGCGGTGACGGCGCGGTTGTCGGGGACGGCGGGGTACTCGGCGTCGGCGGGATCCGCGTCCTCGACCTCGAGGGTGTCCTCCTCCGCGTGCCCGTAGGTCGTGCCGTCGGGTTCGCGGACCGCGTCGCCGGTGCCCGCGGGTGCGTCGTCGGCCGTGACCACGTCGTCCACGGTCACCAGCCCGTCGGGATCGCCGGGGCCGCGCCCGGTGCGGATGCCGTCTGCCTGGTCGTCTCGGTCGCTCATGCTCCCCACCCTACGAGCGGCGGGAGGGGGACGACGCCGGCGCTCGCGCCCCCGAATCGGGGTCGCCGGACCGCCTCGCGGAGGGTCCCCGCGAGTCGCCGCCGAGCGGGTTGCGTTCCCGTCCGAGCGCCCCCATATTAGGTGAGCCTTGCCTAACTCATCCTGATGCTCGTGACCCGACACGGCTCCCCATCGAACCGACGAAGGACCCATGACCCTCTCCCCGCACGCCTCCCGCCCGTCCGATCCGACGCTCGACGAGCCCCGTTCCGACGAGGCCGCCACAGTGGATCCCGCCGCCGAGCTGTTCTCCGACCGCTCCCTCCCCGGCTGGGACGCCGCCCTCCGCGCCGCCGCCGCCCACGTGCGCACCGCCGCCCTCCGCGCCGACGGTCCGTTCACCGGGATCACCCCCGACCACCTCCGCCGCTCCTTCGGCGGCCTCGACCTCGACCGCCCGCTCGGCGGGCTCGACGACGCCCTCGACGAGCTCGACGGCCTGTACCTCCGCGACGCCGTCTGGTTCCACGACCCGTCGTACGTCGCGCACCTCAACTGCCCGATCCTCATCCCGGCCATCGCGGGGGAGCTCATCCTCTCCAGCGTCAACACGTCGATGGACACGTGGGACCAGAGCGCCGGCGCGACCCTCATCGAGCGCGCCCTCGTCGACTGGACGACGGGCCGCATCGGCCTCGGCGACGACGCGGACGGCGTCTTCACGAGCGGCGGCAGCCAGTCGAACCTGCAGGCGCTGCTGCTCGCCCGCGACGAGGCGGCGGCCGTGCACGGGCTCGCGCCGGAGGACCGGCAGCGGATGCGGATCCTCGTGAGCGACGTCGGCCACTTCAGCGTGGAGAAGTCCGCGCGGATCCTCGGGCTCGCGCCCGACGCGGTCGTCCGCGTGCCGAGCGACGACGCCATGCGGATGCGGGTCGACGCCCTCGAGCGCGAGCTGGCGCGCTGCTACGCGGCGGGCCTGGTGCCGATCGCGGTGGTCGCGACCGCGGGCACCACCGACTTCGGGAGCATCGACCCGCTGCCCGCCGTGGGCAACGTGTGCCGGCGCGAGGGGATCTGGCTGCACGTCGACGCGGCGTACGGCGGCGGGCTCCTCGCCTCGCTCCGGCACCGCGACCTCCTCGCCGGCATCGAGCGCGCCGACTCGGTGACCGTCGACTACCACAAGACCTTCTTCCAGCCGGTGAGCTCCAGCGCGCTGCTCGTGCGCGACGGCCGGACGCTCCGGCACGCGACGCTGCACGCCGACTACCTGAACCCGGCCGACCGCGCGCACGAGGAGATCCCGAACCAGGTCGACAACTCGCTGCAGACGACCCGGCGCTTCGACGCGCTGAAGCTGTGGCTCACGCTGCGGACGGTGGGCGCCGACGGGGTGGGGCGGATGCTCGACGACGTCATCGCGCTCGCCGACCGCACGTGGCTGGCCATGCTGCGCCATCCGGCGCTCGACGTGGTCGTGCGGCCGGAGATCAGCGCGCTCGTGTTCCGCTACGTGCCCGCGGGGGAGCGGGACGGGACGGCGGGGCCGGACGCGGGCGCGCGGTCGGACGCCGTGAACCGCGGCATCCGGCAGGCAATCCAGGACTCGGGTCGCGCGATGGTCGCCGCCACCCGCGTGGACGGCCGCGCGCACCTGAAGCTCACGCTGCTCAACCCCGCGACGACGGACGCGCACCTCGCCGCGATCCTGCGCATGGTCGTGGAGGCCGGCGACGCGCTCGACGCCGGGCTGGGCGCGGATGCCGCGGCCCGGGCGGTGCGCGCGGCGGCGGCGGCGACGACGGTGGCGGCGGACGACCGGGCGGAGGCCGGCCGATGAGCGCCGCCGTACCCGGCCGCGTCCACGACGTCGTCGCCGTGGGCCTCGGCCCCGCGAACCTCGGGCTCGCCTGCCTCGCGGATCCGCTCGACCTCGACCTCGTCGTGCTCGAGCGGAAGCCGCGCTTCGACTGGCACCCCGGCATGATGCTGCCGACCGCCCACCTGCAGACCCCGTTCCTCGCCGACCTCGTGACGCTCGCGGATCCGACCTCGCGCTTCTCGTTCCTCGCGTACCTCAAGGACACCGGGCGGCTGTACTCCTTCTACATCCGCGAGGACTTCTTCGTGCTCCGCAGCGAGTACGTCGCGTACTGCCGGTGGGCCGCCGAGCGCGCGCGGGGCATCGAGCTCGACCGCGACGTGCGGGCGATCCGCTACGACGAGGTGGAGGGCGCGTACGTCGTCGAGTCGGTCGACGCCGCGGGCGTCGCGCACGTGCACCGCGGCCGGCACCTCGTCGTCGGCGTCGGCACCCCGCCCTGGCTGCCCGACGCGGTGCGCGACCTCCCGGGCGTCGTGCACAGCTCCGGCTACCTCGGCGCGAAGGACGCGCTGCAGGAGCGGGACGCGATCACGGTGGTCGGCAGCGGGCAGAGCGCCGCCGAGATCTACCGCGACCTCCTCGAGGACGTGGACTCCCACGGGTACCGGCTCGACTGGATCACGCGCTCGCCCCGGTTCTTCCCGCTCGAGTACACGCGCCTGACGCTCGAGATGACGAGCCCGGAGTACAGCGACCACTTCTTCGGCCTCCCCGCGGATGCTCGCGAGGTGCTCCTGCGCGAGCAGCGGAACCTCTACAAGGGGATCGACTCCGAGCTCGTCGACGAGATCTTCCAGACGCTGTACCGGAAGCGGCTCGCCTTCGACGCGCTGCGGGCGGAGGGGCGGCTGGCGCCCGGCGGCGACGCGGGATCGGGCGTGCCGACGCGGCTGCTCACCAACGCGGAGGTCGTCTCGTCCCGGGCGACGCCCGACGGCGGCGCGGTCTTCGGACTGCGGCACGCCGAGACCGGCGCGGAACGGGAGTGGCCGACGGGCGCGGTGGTCATGGCGAGCGGATACGACGCCTCGGCCCCGCGGATCCTCGACGGGCTCGGCGACCGCGTGCACCGCGACGCGCGCGGCCGGCTCGACGTGGCGCGCGAGCACACGGTCGACGACGCCGGCACGCTCTTCGTGCAGAACGCGGAGGTGCACACGCACGGCTTCGTGGCGCCCGACCTCGGGATGACCGCGCACCGCAACTCGCGGATCCTCCGCGCCATCACGGGGCGCGCGCCCTACCCGGTGGAGGAGCGGATCGCGTTCCAGGAGTTCGGGCTGCCGGACGACGTGCCCGCGGCGGGATCGGGGGTGCTCGCGTGAGCGCGCCCGCGCCGACCGTGGCGACCCCCGTCCACCCGCTCGCGATGCGCCCGCTCGACCCAGACGGCGACGCGCCCCTCGTGCACGGCTGGGTCACCGCGCCGCGCGCCCGCTTCTTTCAGATGGAGCACGCGACCCTCGACGACGTGCGGGCCGAGTACGCCGGCATCGCCGCGGATCCGTCGCGCCGCGCCTGGATCGGCCTCCACGACGGCGTGCCCGCGTTCCTCGTCGAGGAGTACGACCCGGCGGACGACCCGATCGGCCCGCACCTCGACCCGCTCCCCGGCGACCGCGGGATGCACCTGCTCGTCGCCCCGGCCGCCGGCGACCCGCTGCCCGGCTTCACCACCGCGGTGATGCGCCACGTCGTCGCGCACCTGCTCCGGGGTCCCAAGGTCCGGCGCCTCGTCGTCGAGCCCGACGTGCGGAACGCCGCGATCCAGCGCCTCAACGCGCGCGTCGGCTTCCGACCGCTCCGCGTCGTCGACACCGGCGCCAAGCACGCGCTCCTCAGCGTCCTCACGCGCGACGACGCCCTCCTGCACGCCCTCGACACGGACGGACCCCGCATGATCCCCACCCTCGCCCCCGCCCCCATCCGCGACCGGACGGCCGA
This sequence comes from Clavibacter rahimiani, assembly GCF_052654495.1. Lineage (NCBI taxonomy): Bacteria > Bacillati > Actinomycetota > Actinomycetes > Micrococcales > Microbacteriaceae > Clavibacter > Clavibacter rahimiani. Next base: position 2,316,408 of record NZ_CP199790.1, on the reverse strand, counting down.
CCCCGACCCGCGCGTCCACCGCGCCGCGCACCTCCGGCCCGACGCCTGGGCGGCCGCCACCCGCCACCTCGTGCGCAAGGCGCTCGCCGAGTTCGCGCACGAGCTGCTCATCGCCCCCGAGCGCGCGGAGCCCGAGCGGCCGCCCGGCGCGCCCCGCCGCCCGCACGATCCCCGGGACTGGGCCGACTACCGCGTCCCGAGCGCCGACGGTCGGAGCGTCCACGCCTACCGGGCACGGATCCTCGCGCTCGACCACTGGGACGTCGACGAGTCGAGCATCCGCCGCACGGTGGACGGCGAGCCCGCCGCGCTCGACGCGATCGACCTCGTGCTCGACCTCCGCGACCGGCTCGGGATCACCGACGAGGTCCTGCCCGTCTACCTCGACGAGATCCAGAGCACGCTCTCGGCCGCGGCCTTCTCGCGCCTCCGCGACGTGCCCGACGCGCGCGGCCTCCTCACCGCCTCGTACGCCGAGGTCGAGTCGACGATGGACGAGGGCCACCCGTGCTTCGTCGCGACCAACGGCCGCATCGGCTTCGACCTCGACGACCACGACCGGTACGCGCCCGAGGCGGGTCAGGACGTCCGGATCCTCTGGCTCGCCGTGCACGAGCGCCTCGCGCACTTCGCCGCCGTCGACGGCCTCGACCGGGACGCGTTCCTCGACGCGGAGCTCGGCGCGTCCGTCCGCGACCGCTTCCGCGCGCGGCTCGCCGACCTCGGCATCGACCCCGCCGCCCGCGTGCTCGTCCCCGTGCACCCGTGGCAGTGGGAGAACGTCGTCACGGTCACGTTCGCCGGGCTCGTCGCGACGCGCGACATCGTGCTCCTCGGCACGGGCGACGACGAGTACGGCGCCCAGCAGTCGATCCGCACCTGGGCCAACCGCACGACCCCCGAGCGCTGCTACGTGAAGACGTCGCTGTCGATCCTCAACATGGGGTTCACGCGCGGGCTGTCGCCGGCCTACATGGCCGTGACCCCGGCGATCAACGACTGGGTGCACGCGCTCGTCGTGGGCGACGCGGAGTTCGCGCGGCTCGGCTTCGGGATCCTCCGCGAGGTCGCGTCCGTCGGCGTGCGCGACGCCCGCGTCGACTCGGCCCTGCCGCCCGGCCACGCGCACGGGAAGATGCTGTCCGCGCTCTGGCGCGAGTCGCCGGTGCCGGGACTCGCGGAGGGCGAGCGGCTCATGAGCATGACGAGCCTCCTGCACGTCGACGCGGCCGGTGCCCCCGTGATCGGGGCGCTCATCGACGCGTCGGGGATCGGTGCCGCGGCCTGGCTCCGCCGCTGGCTCGACGCCTACCTCGTGCCGCTCGCGCACGCGCTCCTCGCGCACGACCTCGCGTTCATGCCCCACGGCGAGAACGTGATCCTCGTGCTGCGCGACCACGTCGTCGTCCGCGTGCTGATGAAGGACATCGCCGAGGAGGTGGCCCTGTTCGACCCGGAGCGGGACCTGCCGGAGGACGTGCGGCGGATCCGGATGGACGTCCCCGAGGACGAGCGCGCCCTCACGGTCTTCACCGACGTGATGGACGGCTTCCTCCGCTTCGCCGCCGCGCTCCTCGAGGACCGCGACGACCTCGGACCCGACGGCCTGTGGCGCGTGGCCGCCGAGGCGCTCGCCGACCACGAGCGCGCGCACCCGGAGCTCGCGGAGCGCGCCGCCCGGTTCGACCTCTTCGCGCCGTCGTTCGCGCGCTCGTGCCTCAACCGGCTGCAGCTCCGGGACAACCGGCGGATGGTCGACCTCGCCGACCCCGTGCTCCAGATCCACGGCTCGCTCGTGAACCCGCTCGCGATCCACGCGGGGCTCCGGCCGCGCATCGGCTGACCCGGCGCCCCCGGACATGCGAGGAGCCGCCGCCCGCGGTGCGGACGACGGCTCCTCGTCGTGGGCGGCGCCGAAGGGGCACCGGGCGGATCAGCTCGCGGCGGACGCGCCCTGCTCCACCGTCAGCGTGCGCGCGTCCTGGCCCTGGGGCTCCTCGGACGTGACCGCGATCTTGCGCGGCTTCGCCCGCTCGCTCACCGGGATGGTGACGCTGAGCACGCCGTTGGCGTAGTGCGCCGAGATGCGCTCGGTGTCGATGCCCTGGCCGAGCGTGAGCTGGCGCAGGAACGTGCCGGCCACGCGCTCGCGGGTGAGCCAGCGGACCCCGGGGTCGCCGGCGAGCGTGCGCTCCGCGCGGATGGTCAGCAGCTGGCCGTCCACGTCGATGTCGACCGAGCCCGGGTCGATGCCCGGGAGGTCGGCGGCCAGCACGTAGGTGTCGCCCTCGCGGTGCAGGTCGATGGGCATCGGACGGTTGGCCTGGCGGGTCTCGGCCAGGGCGCCCATGGCGCGGTCCAGCTCGCGGAACGGATCGAAGGTCATGTTCATGCTCGACTCCTCTGATGATCTGTGGGGTTGAGCCCCCTCGGCTCAACTGCGTCGAGATTAGCACTCGGGGCATGCGAGTGCCAAGCCGTTCGCCCAGGGCGAATGGCGCTCTGACCACCGGTTCAGGCGCGTCGGCGGAGGTCGCGCTCCATGCGCCCGATGAGGGTCCAGACCGCGCGTGAGAGGTCCGGATGCTCCAGCGCGATCCCGCGCAGCAGCCGGTACTCGAAGCGCGCGACGACGCCCGGCGCGGTCGACGGATGGCGCACGCGCGCGAGCTCCTCCGCCACGCCGTCCGCCTCGAGCGCGTCCTGCCGGAGGGTCGCCACCACGTGCTCGTCCACGGTGGGCAGCTCCGGGATGACCTCCCACGGGTCGTCGCCGTTCCGGCAGCGGTGCTCGATCACGGCGTCCAGCTCGTCGCGGGCCTCCTGGCGCAGCACCTCGAGGCTGGCGGGGAAGCGGGCGTGCACGGGCGGATCCTCTCGGTGCGGGTCGGGGCGGGGACCCGGCCTCGCGACCGGGTCCCCTTCACGCTACGTCATGCCCCGGACGGCCCCGGACCGCACCGGGCGGGGAGGCCGGACGCCGTGGGTAGCCTGGAGGCCCGGCCACCAGGAGGACCCATGACCGACACCGCCCGCCCCGTCGCCCTCGTCACCGGGGCCACCCGCGGCATCGGCCGGGCGATCGCCGAGGACCTCGGCCGCACCCACCGCGTCATCGTCCACGGGCGCGACCGGGACGCGGTCGACGCGCTCGCCGCCTCCCTCCCCGACGCCGTCGGCTGGGCCGCCGACCTCGCCGCGGGCGGGCTGGAGGGATCCGTCCCCGCGCTCGACCGGCTCGATGTGCTCGTGCACTCGGCCGGCGTGATCGGCGGCGACGCCGTCGACCGCACGCCCGTCGAGGAGTGGCGCCGGGTGTTCGAGGTCAATGTCTTCGCGGTCGCCGAGGTCACGCGGATCCTCCTGCCCGCGCTCCGGGCGGCCCGCGGGCAGGTCGTGCTCGTCAACTCCGGATCCGGCTTCACGGCGAATCCCACGGGCGGCGTCTACGCGGGATCCAAGTTCGCCCTCCGCGCCCTCGGCGACGCCCTCCGCGAGGAGGAGCGCCCGCACGGCGTGCGCGTCTCGAGCGTGCACCCGGGCCGCGTCGCCACCGACATGCAGCGCGAGCTCCGCGCCAAGGAGGGCGGCGAGTACGACGAGGCGCGCTACCTCGAGCCCGCGTCCGTCGCGCGCGCCGTGCGCCTCGTGGTCGACCAGACCCGCGACGGCACCCTCGAGTCGGTGTCGCTGCGGCCGTTCGGGGGCTGACCCGCCGGGTCGCGGATCAGCGCCCGCGGAACGTCGTCCGGATGTCGTCGACGAGGAGCCCCGGCTGCTCGAGCAGCGCGAAGTGCCCGCCGCGCGCGACCTCGCTGAACAGCACGAGGTCCGTGTACCGGCGCTCCGCCCAGCGGCGCGATCGGCGCACGTACTCGCCCGGCATGACGCTGAGCCCCGTCGGGATGGTGATCGGCGCGTCGATCGTGCCCGGCGTCGCCCAGCCGACCTGCGCCGACTCCCAGTAGAAGCGCGCCGCGGAGGCCGCCGTGCCGGGCAGCCAGTACAGCATCACGTCGTCGATCATCTCGTCGAGCGCGAAGAGCGCCTCGGCGTCGCCGTGCTCGTCGTGGGATCCGCCGACGTCCTGGAACATGGCGTAGATCCACGCGGCGAGCCCCGCGGGGGAGTCCTGCAGCGCGTACCCGACGGTCTGCGGCCGGGTCGACATCATCTGCGAGTAGCCGGACAGCTGCTGCCAGTAGTGCCCGGTCTCCGCCATCATCCGCCGCTCCTCGTCGGTGGCCTCGCGCATCTCGTCGTCCGTGGGCATGAAGGGCGCCATGTTGAGGTGGATCGCCCGGAGCCCGATGCCCTCCGCGGCCTCGAGGGCCGCGAGCTCGGACGTGACCGACGCTCCGAGGTCGCCGCCCTGCGCGTACCAGGCGTCGTAGCCGAGGCGGCGCATGAGCTCGGCCCAGGCGCGGGCCGTGCGCCGCGCGCCCCAGCCCGTGCCCGTCGGCTTCCCCGAGAAGCCGAAGCCGGGGAGGCTCGGGATCACGACGTGGAAGGCGTCCTCCGCGGAGCCGCCGTGCGCCACCGGGTCGGTGAGCGGGCCGATCGCGTGGCGGAACTCGAGGACCGAGCCCGGCCAGCCGTGCGTCAGCAGCAGCGGACGGGCGCCGGGCTCGGGGGAGCGCACGTGCAGGAAGTGGATCCGCAGGCCGTCCACCTCCGTCGTGTGCTGGCCCCAGCCGTTGAGCAGCGCCTCGGTGCGGCGCCAGTCGTAGCCGTCGGCCCAGCGCTCGACGAAGCGCCGCATGCGCGCGAGCTGCGGGCCCTGGGAGGTGTCGCCGACGGTCTCGGGATCGGGCCAGCGGGTGGCGAGGAGGCGGCGGCGGAGGTCGTCGAGGTCGGCCTCGGGGACGTCGAGGCGGAAGGGGGTGATGGCGGACATGCGCGGCTCCGATGGGGGTCGTGGCGCGCGGCGGATGCCTGCGCTCGGAGATCATCTTCACACAAGACGATCTGAACCGGATACGATCTCGGCATGACCTCCCCCGCCGCCTCCGCCCCCCGGGCCGACGACCGCGCCGCCGACGACGCCACGGGCATCGACTGGGGATCGGGCGGCATCGAGACGCAGTTCGGCTGGTCCATCCAGGCCGTCTACCAGGGCTTCGCGCGCACCGCGCAGACCGCCGTGGCGGACGTGCCGGGCGGGCCGCGCGGGTACCAGGTGCTCGTCGCGATCACCACGGAGGAGCCCACCTCGCAGCTCGCCCTCGCGCAGCGCCTCGGGATCGACAAGACGCAGATGACCTACGTGATCGACGCGCTCGCCGACGGCGGCCTCGTCGAGCGGCAGCCGCACCCGCGGGACCGCCGGATCCGCCAGGTCCTGCCCACCGACGCCGGACGCGCCCTGCTCGAGACCGCCCGCGTGGCGCTCCGCGACGTCGAGGACGCCCTCATGCGCGACCTCGACCCCGACGAGCGCACCGCGCTCCGGCGCCTCCTCGCGCGCGTCGCCCTCGGCGCCGGCGACGCCGCCGCCTGCCTCCCCGACGGGCAGCCGATGGAGCAGCCCGTCGCCGCCCCCCACCGCTCGCGCCGACCGGCGCGCCGCACCACCCGAGACGGAGACCCCTCGTGAGCACCCCCAGCCCCACCACCCCCGCATCCGGATCCCCGTCCGGTCCCGTCGTCGTCGCCGGCGCCACCGGCGACCTCGGCCGCCGCATCGTCCGGGAGCTCCTCGCCGCGGGCGCCCGCGTGCGCGTCCTCACCCGCCCCGGCAGCACCGCCACGGCGGAGGCGTGGGGCGAGGATCCCCGCGTCGAGGTCGTCGAGGCCGCGTACACGGACCGGGCCGCGCTCATCCGCGCGGTCGCCGGCGCCCGGGTCGTCGTCTCCGCCGTGAGCGGCGCCCGCTCCGTGATCGTCGGGGCCCAGCGCGCGCTCCTCGCCGCGACCGTCGCGGCCGGCGTCCCGCGCTTCATCCCGTCGGACTACTCCTCGGACTACCGCCGCGTCACCCCCGGCAGCAACCGCAACTTCGAGCTGCGCCGCGAGTTCGCCGCCGACCTCGACGCCGCTCCCGTGCGCGTCACCTCGGTGCTCAACGGCGCCTTCGCCGACATGCTCACGGGCCAGGCGCCCATCGTCCTGTTCGACCGGCGCCGGGTCCTCTACTGGTCGTCCGCCGACCAGGTGCTCGACTTCACGACCAAGGACGACACCGCCCGCGTCACGGCGCTCGTCGCCCTCGACGACGACGCGCCCCGCGTGGTGGAGGTCGCGGGGGACCGCGTCACGGCGCGCGACCTCGCCCGGATCATGACCGAGGTCACCGGCACGCCCTTCCAGCTGCAGTGGGCGGGGACCACGGGCGTCCTTGCCGCGGCGAGCAAGGCCATGCGCCGCGTGGCGCGGGACGAGCAGGAGACCTTCCCGGCCTGGCAGGGGATGCAGTACCTCGTGAGCATGTACAGCGGCGAGGCGGAGCTGCGGCACGTCGACCGCGAGCGGTTCGGCGAGCTGTCGTGGACGGGCGTGCGCGAGGTGCTCGCCGCGCACGTCGCCGAGCGGGGGAGCGCGCCGGCCGCGTAGCCCCCGCCGGGTGGTCGGCCGGGCGACGCGCCCGGCCGCCCCGTCCCGAGGCCACGGCTCGCTGGGTGCCGCGTCCAGGCGGCGGTGGTCGGATGGCTCCGCGCCACGAGCGCCGCGGGCGGCCGTCCGACCGCCCGCACCCCGAGCGAAGGAGACCCATGACCGCACGCAGCATCCAGTGGCAGCTGGCGAAGCGCCCCACCGGCGAGCCCACCCCCGACGACGTCCGCCGCGTCGAGGTCGACCTCCCCGACCTGCGGGACGGCGAGGTCCGCGTGGAGAACGAGTACATCTCCGTCGACCCCTACATGCGCGGCCGCATGAACGACGTCCCCTCCTACATCCCGCCCTTCGGGCTCGACGAGGCCATGACCGGATCCGCGGTGGGCCGCGTCGTCGAGTCCCGCTCCGACGACCTCGCCGCCGGCACGCTCGTCAGCCACAGCCTCGGGTGGCGCGACGTCGCCCAGGGCGAGGCGGGCGCGTTCCGCCCCGTCCCCGAGATCCCCGGCGTGCCGTCCTCCGCCCACCTCGGCGTGCTGGGCCTCACGGGCCTCACCGCCTACGTCGGCCTCGCCCGCATCGCCTCCATCCGCGAGGGCGACGTCGTGTTCGTCTCCGGCGCGGCCGGGGCCGTCGGCTCGATGGTCGGCCAGATCGCCCGGCTCCTCGGCGCCTCGCGCGTCGTCGGCAGCGCCGGATCCGCGGAGAAGGTCGAGCGCCTCACGTCGCACCTCGGCTTCGACGCCGCGTTCGACTACCACGGCGGCGACCTCGAGCGGAAGCTCGCGGAGGCGGCGCCCGACGGCATCGACCTCTACTTCGACAACGTCGGCGGCGACCACCTGTCGGCGGCGCTCGGCGCCCTGCGCGACGGCGGCCGCGTCGCGAACTGCGGCTCGATCTCGACCTACAACTCCACGGGCGAGGAGGTCGCGATCCGCAACACGGGCCGCATCGTCACGCGCGGACTCACGCTCCGCGGCTTCACCCTCGGCAACCACCAGGACCTCGCGCCGGAGTTCGCGGGCCGGATGGGCCCGTGGCTCGCCGAGGGCCGCATCACGGCCGACGAGACCGTGATCGACGGCATCGACCGCGCGTTCGACGCCTTCACGGGCCTCATGCGCGGCGAGAACGTCGGGAAGATGGTCGTGCGGACCCGCGCCTCCGCCTGACCCGCACCTCGCGGGCGTCGTCCTCGGGGAGCGTCGGCGGCGCATCCGCCCGGCGCTCCTCGCGGGCGTCGTCCGCGGCGCCGTTCCGCGCCTCCCGCAGCCGCCGCCCCTCGTCCTCGAGGAGGGCGCGGCGGCGCGCGAGCCGCTCGGCCCGCGTCGTGTCGCGCACCGGCAGCCGCAGCGCGTGCTCGGCGGCGATCCCCGCCTGCAGCTGCCGGGCGCGGATGATCTCGACGTCGAGCTCGCCGCCCAGCACGAGCGACAGGTTCCCGATGTAGAGCCAGAGCAGCAGCACGATGACCGCGCCGAGGACCCCGTAGGTCGACTCGTAGCTCGCGATGGTGGTCACGTACCCGACGAAGCCGGCGGTGCCGAGCCCCCACGCGACGATCGCCACGAGGCTGCCCCAGGTGAGCAGGTCCACCCGGCGGCGGCGCAGGTTCGGGGTCGCCGCGTACAGCACGCCGATGATCCCCGTGAGCAGCGCCACGAGCAGCGGCCACTTGACGACGGCCCACACCACGAGGGTCGTGTCGCCGAGCCCGAGGTGCTGCCCGAGCGCCCGGGCCCCCTCGTCCGTGAGCAGCAGCATGCCCACCATCACGACGCTGACGACGAGCAGCGCGATCGTCACCAGGAGCATCAGCGCCCGGTACTTCACGAGCGGCCGGCCCTCCTCGGTCTCCTGGACGCGGTTCATGGCGCGCCCGAACGCGGTGACGTAGGCGGCCGACGTCCACAGGGCGCCGAGCGCGCTGATGCCGAAGGCGAGCCCGGAGCGCGGCCCGTCGGCGAGCTGCTCGACCGGGTCGCGGATCACGTCGACCGCGGGGTCGCCGAGGACGGCCGTGAGGACCCGGAGCACGCCCTCGACGCCGGCGCGCGTGTCGCCGACCAGGCCGATGAGGCTGAGCACCGCGACCGCGGCGGGGATGAGCGAGAGCGTGGAGTAGAAGGTGAGGCTCGCGGCCGCGTCGATGCCGCGGTGCTTCATGAAGCCGTAGACCGCGCGTCGGCAGGCGTACCAGCCGAGCTCCCGGCCGATGGGCTGGCGCCGGTGGAGGGCCGCCTCGTCGAGCGCGTCCTGCGGATCCGCGTCCGGCCTCGCGTCGTCGGGGGCGGAGCGGGTCGCGCGGTGGGGCATGCCCGCCAGTCTGACCCACGTCCGCCGCCTCGGCCGCCCCGGTGGCTAGGCGCACCCGCCCGCGTGCGCTACACAGGGAGGCATGGTGCACACGGAGTCGGTCGAGATCGAGCGCAAGTACGACGTCCCCGAGGGGGTGCCCGTCCCGGCCTTCGCCGGCATCGAGGGGATCGCCGAGGCCCGGCCCGAGGAGCCCGTGACCCTGGTGGCCGTCTACCTCGACACCGAGGACCACGCGCTCGCCGACCGCCGCATGATCCTGCGCCGCCGCGAGGGCGGGCACGACGCCGGCTGGCACGTGAAGCTCCCGGCCGACGGCGGCGAGGGCCGCACCGAGCTCGGCTGGCCCCTCGCGGACGGCGACGACGGCGACGGCGCCGTGCCGCCCGCCGTGCTCGACGCGGTGGCCGTGCACCTGCGCGGCCGCGTGCTCACGCCGCTCGCGCGCCTCGAGACCGTGCGCACCATCGTCACGCTGCACGACGCGGACGGCCGCGCGGTCGCGGAGTTCGCGGACGACCGGGTCACCGGATCCGACGTGCGCGGCGGCACCGTGCGCGCCTGGCACGAGTGGGAGGTGGAGCTGCTGCCCGACGCGCCCGCGAAGCGCAAGCAGCGCACCGCGCTCCTCGACCGGATCGAGCAGCACGTCCTCGACGCCGGCGGCCGCCCCTCCGACAGCGCCTCCAAGCTCGCCCGCGCGCTCGGCGCCGACGCGCTCGGCCGGCAGGCGCCCGCGGGGCCCGCGCTGCCGGATCCCGCGACGCTCGCGAAGGACAGCCCCGCCTCCGACGTCGCCCGCGCGGTGCTCGCCCGCGGCGTCCGCGACCTCGTCGCCGCCGACCCGCACGTCCGCGCGGACGAGCACGACTCCGTCCACCGGATGCGCGTCGCCGTCCGCCGCCTCCGCAGCGCCCTCCGCACCCACCAGGACGTGATCGACCCCGCGGCCACCGCGCCGATCCGCGCCGAGCTCACGGCGCTCGGCACCGTGCTCGGCGAGGCCCGCGACATGGAGGTTCTGCGCGACCGCGTCGTGTGGTCGGTCGTCGAGCACGACACGGCGACCGTGCCCGACCACGTGGGCGACGCCCTGCACGACGTCCTCGACGAGCGCTACCACCGGGCCCGCGAGCGCGTCGTCCGGGCGCTCTCCTCCGCGCGCTACCTCCAGCTGCTCGACTCCCTCGACGCCCTGGTGCAGGATCCGCCGCTCACCCACGACGCCAGCGCCCCGGCCGGCCCGGCCCTGCACGCCGCGCTCCGCCGCGACGCCGAGCGCGTCGGACGGCGCGCCGCCATCGCGCAGGAGGCGGTCGGCGAGGCCGCGCGCATCGAGGCGCTGCACGAGGTCCGCAAGGCCGCGAAGCGCCTCCGCTACGCGGCCGAGGAGGTCAGCGGGCGCACGGTCGCGGTCCTCGGGCGGAAGACCCTGCGGCTCGCGACGGCCGCCGAGGAGGTGCACGACGAGCTCGGGGAGCACCGCGACGGCATCGCCATGCAGCGCGTCCTCCGCGAGGAGGCGCAGCGCCTCGCGGCCCGCGGCGAGGACTCCTTCGCGCTCGGCGTGCTGCACGAGGCCGAGCGGCTGCGCACCGAGTCCGCGCTGTGGCGGGCGCAGCGCGCGCTCGAGCGCCTGCTCGCCACCGCCGTCCCGGGAGCGTGAGGGCGGCTCGTAGACTCGTCAGGTGACCCCCGACGCCGAACCGCCGACCCCGGCGTACGACCCGTCGGAGCTCGACGTGCGGGTCACGGGCGGCACCGTCCGCGGCGTGCGCGAGCGCGGCGTCGAGGCGTGGCGCGGGATCCCGTTCGCCGCCCCGCCCCGCGGCGACCTCCGCTTCCGGGCGCCGCAGCCCGTCGTCGGCTGGGAGGGCGCGCGCTTCGCGCAGCACTTCGGCAAGGTGGCGCCGCAGGTCAGCGCGGGCGCGTTCCTCGGCGCGCCGCAGGGCACGCCCATGGGCGAGGACTGCCTCACCATCAACGTCATCGCGCCGTCCGGGCTCAGCCCCGACGCCGCGCGGGTCAACCGGGAGTCGCAGCTGCGGCCGGTCATGGTCTTCATCCACGGCGGCGCGTACGTCGTCGGATCCTCGCGGGAGAACCCCGTGCAGGGCGAGGGCCTCGTGCGCCAGGGCGGCATCGTCTACGTCAGCTTCAACTACCGCCTGGGTGCCCTCGGCTACCTCGACTTCAGCCGCTACTCGACGCCCGAGCGCCCCATCGAGTCCAACCTCGGCCTCCGCGACCAGGTGCAGGCGCTCCGCTGGGTGCGCGAGAACATCCGCGCGTTCGGCGGCGATCCCGACAACGTCACGGTGTTCGGCGAGTCCGCGGGCGGCAACGCCGTCACGACCCTCATGGCGGTGCCGTCGGCGCACGGCCTGTTCGCCCGCGCCATCGCGCAGAGCTCGCCCACCAACGCCATCTACCCGTCGGAGCAGACGGCCAGGTGGGCGGAGCAGTTCGTGCGGATCCTCGCGGACCGGGCGGGACGCGCGCCGGACGACGCCGAGGCCGTCCGCCTCCTCACCTCCGCGAGCTCCTCCACCCTCGCGACGGCGGCGAACGAGCTCATGGTCCGCACGCCCGACGAGGAGCCCGGCACGATCACGTTCAGCCCCGTCATCGACGGCGACGTGCTGCCCGAGCGCCCCCTCGACGCCTTCAAGCACGGCCGGGCGGCGCGCGTGCCGCTCATCATCGGCACCAACGAGCGCGAGGGGTCGCTGTTCACCGGCCGCCTCGACATCCTCGCGACCACGCCTCGGCGGATCGAGGCGGTGTTCGCCAAGACCGACGAGGAGCACCGCGAGGAGCTGGCGGCGCTCTACCCGGGGCTGCCAAAGCGCCGCGCGGCCCTCGACTTCGGCGGCGACTACGCGTTCTGGTTCCCGTCCGTCAAGGTCGCCGAGCGCCACGCCCGCTACGCGCCCGTGCACTTCTACCGCTTCGACATCGCGCCCCGCCTCGTGCGCCTCATGGGCCTCGACGCCACGCACGGCCTCGAGCTCTTCGCCCTCTTCGACCGGATGGACTCCCTGGTGGGCCGCGGCATGACCCTGCTCGGCGGCCGTCGCGCGTTCGTCGCCGCCGGCGAGCGGATGCGCATCGCCTGGCTCCGGTTCGCGCAGGACGGCTCGGTCGACGAGTCCTGGCCGGCGTACGTGGGCGACGACGAGGACGCGCTGCGCGACCTCGAGGAGGCCGACGACCGCACGGCGGGCACCGGTGCGGCGGGGGAGCGCGGTCCGTCGCGTCCCGGATCCGGCCCCCGCCCGCCGCGCGTGCGCCCGGGCGGCATCCGCGATCGCGGCCCCCGCCGCCGCGCCACCCTCGTCTTCGACGTGGTGGACCGCGTCGAGCACGACCCGCACGCCGACCGCCGCGTCGCCTGGCGCGACTTCGTCCCGCACATCTGAGCGGTCCGCCCCGGCGCGCGATGTTCATCCGATCGTCATCCCGCCGTCGCCCGTCCCGAGCGCCCGTGTGCAGGCCGTTAGGATCGATGACTGTGACATCCGCTCGAGGGATCCGGTAGTGGATCTCACCCTCATCGTCGTCCTGGTCATCGTCCTGGCGCTGTTCTTCGACTTCACCAACGGCTTCCACGACACGGCCAACGCGATGGCGACGCCCATCGCCACCGGCGCGCTGAAGCCCCGCGTGGCCGTCGCGATCGCCGCGGTGCTCAACCTCGTCGGCGCGTTCCTCAGCACCGAGGTGGCGAAGACCGTCTCCGGCGGCATCATCCGCGAGGGCGACGGCGGCGTGCAGATCACGCCGACCATGATCTTCGCGGGCCTCATGGGCGCCATCGTCTGGAACCTCGTGACCTGGCTCCGCGGCCTCCCCTCGAGCTCCAGCCACGCGCTGTTCGGCGGGCTCATCGGCGCGGCCGTCGTGGGCGCGGGCCTCGGGTCGGTCGACTTCGGCGTCGTCATGTCGAAGGTGATCCTGCCGGCGCTGCTCGCCCCCGTCATCGCGGGCGTCATCGCGTACACGACCACGAAGCTCGCCTACTCGATCACGCGCCGCTCGAGCGGCCCGAACGAGCGCGGCGGCTTCCGCTACGGCCAGATCTTCACCTCGTCGCTCGTCGCGCTCGCGCACGGCACCAACGACGCGCAGAAGACCATGGGCATCATCACCCTCACGCTCATCGCGGGCGGCTTCCAGGCGGCGGGCTCCGGCCCCGAGTTCTGGGTCATCGCGGTGTGCGCCGTGGCCATCGCGCTCGGCACCTACATGGGCGGCTGGCGCATCATCCGCACGATGGGATCCGGCCTCACGGAGGTCAAGCCCGCGCAGGGCTTCAGCGCCGAGGCCTCCACCGCGGCGACGATCCTCGCCTCCAGCCACCTCGGCTTCGCGCTCTCGACCACGCAGGTCGCCTCGGGCTCCGTCATCGGCTCGGGCCTCGGCCGCCGCGGCGCGTCCGTCCGCTGGAACACGGTGGGCCGGATCGCGCTCGGCTGGCTCCTCACGCTGCCGTCCGCGGCGATCGTGGGCGGCGTCGCGGCGCTCGTCGCGAGCACCGGCACGGTCGGCTTCGTCATCGACGCGGTCGTCGGCGTGGCCGTCATCGTGTGGATCTTCTGGCGCTCGCGCCGGAACGCCGTGCACGCCCGCAACGCCATCGTCGAGGTCGACGCCGCCGGGTTCGCGGTGCGCGGCCGCAAGGCCACCAAGGCCGCCCGGAAGGCCAGGGAGGCCGCATGATCGACTGGAGCGCGTTCCTCATCGTCGCCGTGGCCGCCCTCGTGGGCGCCGTCGCGGTGGTCTGCCTCTTCTCGCTCGGCGTCCGGCTCCTCGCCGTCGGCACCGAGTACGACGACGAGGGCCACAAGGTCTCCGTCACCGGCATCCGCCCGCAGGCGGCGACCGTGGGCGGCTACGTCTGCTTCGCCCTCAGCGGCCTCGCCGTGCTGTACGGCGTCTACCTCATCGTCCCCGCGCTGCACTCCTGACCCGGCCGCGCGCGGTCCCGGGCTGGTCCCGGCCGCGCGCCCGGCCCTAGGCTCGATCCCATCCCGACGCCGTCGTCGGCTCCTCCCTCCTCCTGTCGTCCGACCCGACCCCTCGCGGAAGAAGCCATGACCGAAGCGCGCACGTCGTCCCCCGCCCCCGCGACCCCGGGAGCGCGCGGCGCGCTCGACCGGTTCTTCGAGATCACGGCGCGGGGCTCCACCTACGCCCGCGAGATCCGGGGCGGCGTCCTCACGTTCGTGACGATGGCGTACATCGTCGTGCTCAACCCGCTGATCCTCGGCGGCTTCAGCGCCGACGCGGCCACGCTCGACGTCGAGGGCAACTGGCTGCAGGCCACGCAGGTGGGCGCCGCGACGGCCCTCACCGCGGGCGTCATGACCATCCTCTTCGGCCTCGTCGCGCGCCTGCCGTTCGCGTTCGCGGCCGGCCTCGGCATCAACTCGTTCCTCGCGGTGAGCGTGGTCGGCGAGGTCACCTGGCCCGAGGCGATGGGCCTCGTCGTCATCAACGGCCTCGTGATCGTCCTCCTCGCCACCACGGGCCTCCGCACGCTGATCTTCCGGGCCGTCCCGCGGGAGCTGAAGACCGCCATCACGGTCGGCATCGGCCTCTTCATCGCGTTCATCGGCTTCGTCGACTCCGGGTTCGTGCGCGGCACGGGCGTGCCGGCCTCGCCGCTCGCGCTCGGGATCGACGGCTCCATCGCGTCGCTGCCGACCGTCGTCTTCATCCTCGGCCTCGTGATCATGGGCGTCCTCATGGCCCGCCGCGTGCCCGGCGCGCTCCTCATCGGCATCGTCGCGACCACGCTGATCGCCATCGTCGTGGAGCAGGTCTTCCGCATCGGCCCGTCGAACACCTCGGGCGCCACCGGCTGGAACCTCAACGCGCCCGTGCTGCCCGCCGCGCCCGTGTCGCTCCCGGACCTCGGCCTCGTCGGCGCCTTCGACTTCGGCGCGTTCGGCCGCATCGGCGTCATCTCCGCGCTCATGCTCGTCTTCACGCTGGTCTTCACGAACTTCTTCGACGCCATGGGCACCATGACGGGCCTCGCGAAGGCCGCCGACCTCTCCGACGAGCGCGGCGACTTCCCCCGCCTCAAGGGCGCGCTGGTCGTCGAGGGCTTCGGCGCGGTCGCGGGCGGCGCCACCTCGAGCTCGTCGAACACGGTCTTCATCGAGTCGGCCTCCGGCATCGGCGAGGGCGCGCGGACGGGCCTCGCGTCGATGGTCACGGGCGTGCTGTTCCTCCTCGCGATGTTCTTCACGCCGCTCACGCAGGTCGTGCCGCTCGAGGTCGCGGCCGCCGCGCTCGTCATCGTCGGCACGCTCATGGCGTCGCAGATCAAGGACATCGTCTGGACCGACTTCTCGGTGGCGCTGCCGGTCTTCCTCACGGTGCTCGTGATGCCGCTCACCTACTCGATCGCGAACGGCATCGGCGTCGGCTTCCTGTCGTGGGTGCTGGTGCGCTCGTTCTCGGGCCGCGTGCGCGAGGTCTCGCCGCTGCTCTGGGTCGTCTCCGCGGGCTTCCTCGTCTTCTTCGCGCGCGGGCCGATCGAGCAGCTGCTCGGCGTCTGATCCGCGCGGCTCGCGCCGCCTCCGGGTTGGCGCGAGCGGCGGACGCCCCCGTAGGGTCGGTGGGGACCCCCCTCCGACGACGCACGGGAGCCCGCACATGATCGACCTCGACAGGCGCGGCGACGTCCGCGAACCCCAGGAGCCCGCCAAGCGCTGGCGCATCGTCGGGCCGGGCCTCGTGGTCGCGGCCACGGGCATCGGGGCGGGGGACCTCGTCGCGACCCTCGTCGCCGGATCCCGCTTCGGCTACGCCCTGCTCTGGGCGGCCGTGCTCGGCGTGGTCATCAAGATCTTCCTCGTGGAGGGCGCCGGCCGGTACTCGCTCGCGACGGGCCGCACGATCTTCGAGGGCTGGCGCACCGTCGGCCGCTGGACGACGTGGTACTTCGGCCCGTACATCCTCATCTGGGGACTCGTCTACGGCGCCGCCGCCATGAGCTCCTCGGCGCTTCCGCTCGCCGCGCTCTTCCCCGGGGTCGACCTCAAGGTGTTCGCGATCGGCTGCGGCCTCGTGGGCGCCGTCGTGGTCTGGTTCGGCCGCTACTCGGCGTTCGAGCGGATCATCGCGGTCTTCGTCGGCCTGATGTTCGTGACGGTCGTGGGCGCCGCGGTCGTCACCGTGCCGAACGTCCCGGCGCTCCTCACGGGCCTCGTGCCCACGATCCCCGAGGGCGGCCTCGTCGTCGCGCTCAGCATCGCGGGCGGCGTCGGCGGCACCATCACGCTCGCGGCGTACGGCTACTGGCTGCGCGAGAAGGGCTGGGTGGCGCCCGGCTGGATGAAGGTCATGCGCATCGACAACTCCGTCGCCTACGTCATGAGCGGCGTCTTCGTGCTCTCGATGCTCGTCGTGGGCGCCGAGCTGCTGTACTCGGCCGACATCGCGCTGGCCGACGGCGAGGGCGGCCTCGTGCAGCTCGCCGACGTGCTGGGGGAGCGCTACGGCGCCTTCATGACGTGGTTCTTCCTGCTCGGCTTCTTCGCCACGTCGTTCTCGTCGATCCTCGGCGTGTGGAACGGCGTCTCGCTCATGTTCGCCGACTTCCTCGGCACCGTCCGCGGCCTCGACGTCCACGACCCGCGCCGTCGCCTCGGCGGCAGCTACTACAGGGCGTTCATCGTCTGGCTGACGATCCCGCCCATCGGCCTGCTGTTCCTCGACCAGCCGATCGGCCTGATCATCGCCTACGGCGTGCTCGGGGCCCTGTTCATGCCGTTCCTCGCCATCACCCTGCTCGTGCTCCTCAACACCGACCGCACGCCGCGCGCGTGGCGGAACCGCCCGCTCAGCAACACGGTGATGGGGATCTCCGCGCTGCTGTTCGTGGTGCTCGGCGTGCAGCAGCTCGTGACGGAGATCGGGAAGCTGCTCTAGCGGCGGCGGCGGCGGCCCGCGCTCGGGCCCGTCAGTCGGCGGAGGCGGTCGCCCGCACGTCCGAGGTGCCGGGGACGGCCCGGTCGCCGGACGTGGGTGCCTCGGCCGTGCGGAACACCACGAGCCGGTAGAGCGTGAAGTTCCAGACGAGGCCGATGAGCACCGCCGTGGCCTTCGCGATGTTGATCTCGAGGAACTCCTGCTCGGCGCTCGTGCCGAACATGATGAGCGAGCGGCCGAAGGTCGTGTCGAACCCGCGCTCGAACAGCCAGATCACGCCGCTCTGCAGGAGCAGCGAGCTGAAGCCCGTCACCGCGAAGAAGCGGAGGAAGCGGCCCATGGTCACGGGCCCGCCCTGCCGGAACACGAAGTAGTGGTTGAGGAAGTAGGAGATGGTGATGCCCACGGTCACCGAGACGAGGTTCGCCCCGATCACCGGCATGGCGGCGCCCAGGATCAGCAGGTTGAGCAGCACGAAGTCGAGGCCCGTGTTGAGGAGCCCGGCGAGGAGGAAGCGGACGCGGCGGTCGGCGAGGAGCTTCGTCATGCTGATCCTCCCGGCATCCGGCGCGAAGGCCGTCCGGTCGGCACGCGCACGGCGTCAGGGCGCCGAGCCTCTGGCAGTGTAACAAGCGCGTAACGGCCACGCAGGGGCCCGCGCGGCCGGATCGGCGGTCGCTGGCTAGAATCGACGGGGCCCGGATCCGGGTCATCCCCGATTCGGAGACGGAACCACCAGCTTGAGCAGTCTCACGATCGTGATCCCCACCTACGAGGAGGCGCGCAACGTCGGGGAGCTGCTGCCCCGCCTCGCCGCCATGTCCGCCGAGAACCCCGACGTCCGCATCACCGCGATGATCGTCGACGACTCGTCGCCCGACGGCACCGCCGACCTCGCCCGGTCGCTCGCGGCCGACGTCGCGACCGACACGTTCGACGTGCGCGTCGAGACCCGCGCGGAGAAGGCCGGCCTCGGCGCCGCGTACATCTGGGCCTTCGAGCGGCTCCTCGGGGCGGACGAGCCGCCCACGCACATCCTGCAGATGGACGCCGACCTCTCGCACGACCCCGCCTACATCACCGAGATGCTGCGCCGGGTGCGCGGCGGCGCCGACCTCGTGGTCGCCTCCCGCTACATCCGCGGCGGCGCGACGCCCGACTGGGACCTCAAGCGCCGCTTCCTCAGTGTGGGCGGCAACCTCTACACGCGGCTGTTCCTCGGCTCCCGCATCACCGACTACACGGGCGGATTCAACCTCTACGAGACGGGGCTGCTGCGCCGGATCACCCCGTCGACCATCACGACCACGGGCTACGGCTTCCAGATCGAGATGAAGCAGCGGGCGCTCCGGTACGCGAAGCGCCCGACCGAGGTCGCGATCGTGTTCATGGACCGCGCCGAGGGCGAGTCGAAGATCCCGAGCGACACGCTCGTGACGAACCTGCTGCTCGTGCTCCGCCTGCGCTTCGGGCGCCGCCGGCCCTGATCCCGCCCGGCGGGCCGCGGCCGCCGCGCCGTCCGGCCGCCGAGCCGAGCCCGCCGGGTCAGCCCGCGGACGCGTGCAGCGGATCGTGCGGGGCGCGCTGGTGCGGGCGGGCCGGCGCGATGATCGTGCCGCGCCGCCCGAGCGCGTCGACCACGGGGTCGGTCGACCCCAGCACCTGCGAGCGCGCGGTGCCGTGGCGGGCCCAGTAGGCCGCCGTCCACGCGCAGATGAGTCCGTCGAGCAGGTCCTCGAGGTGCTTGTGCTGCCGCTCCACGATCGCGGGTCCATCGGCGACGAGGGCGGCCGCGCGCGGGTGCGTGGCCACGTCGAGCGCCGGATCCGCGTGGGCGAGCCCCGCGACCCGGTCGAGGACGATGCGGAACTCGGCGGCGCGGTGCGGGCGGCGGTCGGCGGTCGCGAGCAGCGGGGCGAGGCGCTTGTAC
This sequence comes from Clavibacter rahimiani, assembly GCF_052654495.1. Lineage (NCBI taxonomy): Bacteria > Bacillati > Actinomycetota > Actinomycetes > Micrococcales > Microbacteriaceae > Clavibacter > Clavibacter rahimiani. Next base: position 2,297,657 of record NZ_CP199790.1, on the reverse strand, counting down.
CGCGGCTTCATGGCGTCGAAGCCGAGCTCCGGGGCGCCGACGAGGGTCGTGTACGGGTAGCACTCGATCATCGTGCGGGCGTCGTCGGCGCGGTCGGCGGCCGAGCCGTCGTCGTAGTCCCAGCCCGCCGCCTCCAGCCGCGTGCGGAGCGCGACGGCGCCCTGGGCGGGCATGCGGGCGTTCGACGGGTAGGCGGAGATGCCGAGCCGGCCGTAGCGCGAGGCGACCTCCTTCTCGGCGAGGCGGCTGCCGGTGGCGTTCGCGACGACCAGCGGGCCGTCGACGGCGGCGACGGCGCCGGGAGCGCCCCACTCCTCGGTCCACGCGACCACGGCGTCGATGCCGCGGGCCGTGCTGAGGTCGAGCACGCGGCCCTCCTCGTCGATGCAGGCGAGTCCCGTCTCGCGGGCCGGACGGGCCGCCGTGCCCTCCGCCCAGGCGAGGTCGATCCCGAGGAAGCGGCGCATCCGACGAGCCTATCCGCGGGTTCCGGAGCCCTCGGCCGGCCGGAGGGCCGCTAGTAGTGTCGAGGGATCCTCCTGCCACGAGCGACGAGACGATGGAGCCTCCACCATGACCCCAGTGAGCCCGAACGACGACCGCATCCCGACCCCCGACGGCCACCCCGTCCGGACCGAGACCGACAGCCTGGGGAGCCTCGACGTCCCCGCCGACGCCTACTGGGGGATCCACACGGCGCGCGCGCTCGAGAACTTCCCCATCAGCCTGCGGCCGTTGAGCGTCTACCCGGAGTTCGTGGTCGCGCTCGCGCAGGTGAAGCAGGCGGCGGCGCGCGCCAACGTGCAGATCGGCGTGCTCGACGCGCGGAAGGCGAAGCAGATCGACGAGGTCTGCTCGGAGATCATCGCGGGGGAGCTGCACGACCAGTTCGTGGTCGGCGTGATCCAGGGAGGCGCCGGCACGAGCACCAACATGAACACCAACGAGGTCATCGCGAACCGCGCGCTCGAGCGGGCCGGCCACGCGCTCGGCGACTACCGGCACATGCACCCGCTCGACGACGTGAACCGCAGCCAGTCCACCAACGACACCTACCCGACGGCGCTCAAGGTCGCCCTCATCCACTCGCTGCGGCAGACCCTCGACGAGCTGGAGCTGCTGCGGAGGTCGTTCCTCACCAAGAGCGCGCAGTTCTCGCAGGTGCTCAAGGTCGGCCGCACGCAGCTCCAGGACGCCGTGCCCATGACGCTCGGCCAGGAGTTCCACGGCTTCGCCACCACGCTCGGCGAGGACCACGCGCGGCTCGGCGAGCTCGTGCCGCTGCTGTCGGAGATCAACCTCGGCGCCACGGCGATCGGCACGGGCATCACGGCGGATCCGAACTACGCGGCGGCCGTGCGCGGGCACCTCAGCGCCATAACGGGCTACACGCTCGTGACCGCGAGCGACCTCATCGAGGCGACGAGCGACGCGGGCGTGTTCATGACGCTCTCCTCGACGCTCAAGCGGAGCGCCATCAAGCTCTCGAAGATCTGCAACGACCTCCGGCTGCTGTCGTCGGGCCCGCAGGCGGGGCTCGGCGAGATCAACCTGCCGCCGCGGCAGGCGGGGTCGAGCATCATGCCCGGCAAGGTGAACCCGGTGATCCCCGAGGTCGTCAACCAGGTCGCGTTCTCCATCGCGGGCGCCGACGTCACGGTGACCATGGCGGCCGAGGGCGGGCAGCTGCAGCTCAACGCGTTCGAGCCGGTCATCGCGCACTCGCTGCTGCAGTCGCTCAGCTGGCTGCGGAACGCCGCGTGGACGCTGCGGGTGAACTGCATCGACGGGATCACCGCGAACACCGAGCGACTCGCGGCGCAGGTGGAGTCGTCGGTCGGCGTCGTGACGGCGCTCACGCCGTACATCGGCTACGCGGCCTCCTCCAGCCTCGCGAAGACGGCCCTGATGACGAGCGCGTCGATCCCGGACCTCGTGGTCGAGGCGGGCCTCATGACGCGGTCGCAGGTGGAGAAGATCCTCGCGCCCGACCGGCTCTCGGGCCTCGAGCCCGTGACGGCGGCGATGACCGCGATCACGCCGGAGATGCTCGCCGCCCACGCCGCCGAGGAAGGTGGCGCACTCAGCTGACGGGCGCCTCGACGACGACAGCGCGCCGCGGCCCGAGGGCTGCGGCGCGCTGTCGCGTGCGGGGGATCCGGCGCTAAGCGTCCGGCTCCGTGGCGGTGCGGGCCGGCGTGGTGCCGGACGCGTCGTCCGCGGCGGCGTCGCGCGCGGGCTCCTCGCGGTGCACGGATCCGGCGATGTCGGCCGGGGTGGGGACGTGCGGGGCGTCGGCGGAGGTCGGCTTCGGGGCCGCCTTCCGCTTCGGCGCGGGCCTGCGGGCGGCGGCGCTCGGCGCGACGGGCGCGGGTGCGGGCGGCGTCTCGGCGGCCGGCTCCTCGGCGGACGGCTCGTCGGCGTCGGCCGGCTCGCCCAGGTCGTCGGGGCCGAGGGTGTCGAGGTCCTCGTCCGCGTCGTCCTCGGTGCCGTCCGCGGAGGCGTCGGCCTCGCCGGCGCGCGCGGCGCCGGTCGCGGGGATCTGGACGGGACCGGTCTCATCCTCGTCGTCGAAGGACGCGAGCGCCTCGTCGCGCGCCTCGGCCGCGGTGAAGACGGCGCGGCGGCCGGCCTCCTCGCCGCGCTCGCGGAGGTCCTCGGCCGTCGCCTGGACGCGCGTGCGCGCCTCCTCGGCGGTCTCGACGACGCGGCCGCGGACGTCCTCGGCCGTCTCGGCGACGCGGTGGCCGACCTCGGTCGCCTGCTGGCCGACGCGGTCGACGACGTGCTTGGTCTGGTCCGCCGTGCGGGTGCCGAGGTCCTTGGCGGTGTCGCCGACCCTGCCCGCGATGTCCTGGGTGGTGCTGCCGACCTTGCCGGCGATGTCCTGGGTCGTGCTGCCGACGCGGCCGGCGACGTCCTGCGTGGTGGTGCCGATGCGCTCGCCCACGGTGTGCGCGGTGCGGCCGACGGCGACCGCCGCGCCCTGGACGGCGTGCCCGACGAAGCCCGCGACCTCGCGGGCGGTCTCGACCGTGCGCTCGACGACGACCGGGCCCTTCTCGTCGAGGACGGCCTGCGCCTCGCGGACGCCGCGCTGCACGGGCGCGCTCGACCAGACGGTGCGCGACGTCCGGGCGATGCCCTCGTAGCGCTTCCGGCCGGCGCGCGCGCCGAGGACGTAGCCGGTGCCGAGGCCGGCGAGGAGGAGGAGACGGTTGATCATCCGTCCAGCCTAGACGCGCGGCTCGGGGATCGGCCGGGAGGGGCTACGCGTCCCGCTCGCCCTGGGGGCCCGTGGCGTCGTGGACCTCGTCCGCGTCGGGATCCGCCGCGTCGGGCGCGGTGAGGTCGGCGTCCTCCGGGATGGAGTGGTCGTGGATCGGGTCCTGCGGCTGGTCGGTCATGCGGTCGAGCCTACGCGCGGGCGTCGGGCGCCCGACCCCGGTCAGAGGATGCGCGTGTGCGTGGTCAGCGAGCCGATGCCCTCGACCGAGACGGTGACCGTGCTGCCGTCCTTCAGGAAGATCTGCGGGTCGCGCGAGTAGCCGGCGCCGCTCGTCGTGCCCGTGGAGATGAGCGTGCCCGGCTGCAGCGTGGAGGAGGTGGAGAGGTAGGAGACGAGGCGCGCGACCGTGCGGACCATGCCGCTCGTGCGGCCGTCCTGCACCGTCTCGCCGTCGAGGACCGTGGTGATGCGGAGGTCCTGCGGATCCGGCACCTCGTCGCGCGTGACGACGACGGGACCCGTGGGGGAGAAGCCGTCGAAGCTCTTGCAGCGGCTCCACTGCTGCTCCGAGAACTGCAGGTTGCGGGCGGTGATGTCGTTGACGACCGTGTAGCCGAAGACGTGGTCGAGGGCGTCCGCCTCGGACACGTCGCGCGCGGCCCGGCCGATGACGACGCCGAGCTCGACCTCGTAGTCGACCTCCTCGCTGAGCGAGCGCGGCCAGCTGGTGGTGCCCTCGTGGCCCGCGAGCGAGTTGGGCCAGAGCGCGAAGACGGTGGGGGCGGAGGCGCTCGTGATGTTGAGCTCCTCGGCGTGCGCGGAGTAGTTGAGGCCCACGGCGTAGACGGCCGGCGGGCGGAGGATCGCGGAGGCGTGCGTGAGGCCGTCCACCGGGGTGGTGCTCGTGCGGCTGGCGACGGCGCGCTCGACGGTGGCGCGGACGCGGGCCATCTCGTCGTCGCCGCGCTCGATGAGGTCCTGCAGGTCGCGCGGGGAGTCGTCGAGCACCTCGTCGAGGAAGAGCGCCTGGCCCTCGGAGACGATGGCGGCCAGTCGGGGGGTCACGCCGTCGTCGGCGAGCAGGTGCGCGAACTTCATGCCACCACCGTATCGGGCGGGCGCGGTCGGTCGCGGTTGCGGTCATAACGTGCATGGGACGTGCATCCGGCGTGCACGCGCGACCGCGGCGGCTCAGTCCTCGCGCACGACCTCGTCGGGGGACTTGTCGTGCCGCCAGCCCCGCCACGAGGCCTGGCGGAGTCGGCCCGTCGCGGTCCACTCGGCGAACTCGACCTCGCCGACGAGGCGCGGGGTGATCCAGCGCGCATCGCGGGCGTCGGCGGCCGGGACGTCGGCGAAGGGGCTCGTCTTCCGCTCCAGCGGCCGGAAGCGGCGGAGGGCGTCGGCCAGGTCGCGCTCGGTGAAGCCCGTGCCGACGCGGCCCGCGTACGCGAGGCCGTCGGGCCCGGGGACGCCGACGAGCAGCGAGCCGACGCCGGAGGAGCGGCTGCCGGATCCGGGGCGCCAGCCGCCGACGACCACCTCCTGCGCCCGGTGGTGCTTGACCTTCACCCACGCGCTCGACCGCCGCCCGGACTCGTAGGGCGCGTCCACGCGCTTCGCGACGACGCCCTCGAGGCCGAGCTCGCGGCTGGTGGCGAGGGCGTCGTCGAGGTCGCCGTCGAACGCGGGCGGGACCTGGATCCGGCCGCGGTCCGGCGCGCGCACGGCGTCGAGGAGGGCGGCGCGGCGCTCCCGGTACGGCGCGTCCACGAGGACGCGGTCGCCGATCGCGAGCGCGTCGAAGAGCATGAGGTGCACGGGCGCGGCCTTCCGGGCCCGGGCGACGTCCCTCTCCCCGGTGAGGCCGAGGCGCGTCTGCAGGAGCCCGAAGTCGGGGCGGCCGTCGGGGCCCAGCACGACGATCTCGCCGTCGAGCACGGCGGCGTCCACGTCGAGCTGGTCGGGCAGCTCGGCGAGCTCGGGGAAGGCGGCCGTGAGGTCGACGCCGTTGCGGCTCGTGATGGTCGCGCGGCCGTCCGCGACGACGGCGATCGCGCGGTAGCCGTCCCACTTCATCTCGACGGCCCACTCCTCGTCGGGGTCGAGGCCGGCCCCGGTCGCGGCGGTCGCGAGCATGGGCGCGGGGGCGGACGCCGCGCCGCCCCGCCGCCGGGCGCCGACGCGCGTCCGCCCGGCCGCCTTCTCGAGCTTCGCAGCGCGCGCCGGCGCGACGTGGCGCTTCGCGGGCGCGTCCGCGGGCTCCATCAGGTGGATCAGCCAGTTCGCGTCGGCCTTGCCGTGCCCGCCCGTGTGGATGAGCGCGTAGCGGCGCGGCCCGTCGATCCCGGTGCCCTCGCCCCGCCCGTGCAGCGTCGCGATGACCTCCTTCCCGTCGCGCCACTTCTCCAGCTCGTAGGTGCCCGCGTCCCAGATGGCGACATCGCCGCCGCCGTACTCGCCCGCGGGGATCGTGCCCTCGAAGGAGCCGTACTCGACGGGGTGGTCCTCGGTCTGCACGGCGAGGTGGTTGGTGCCGTGCTCGGTGGGCACGCCCTTGGGGAGGGCCCAGCTCACGAGCACGCCGTCGTGCTCCAGCCGGAAGTCCCAGTGCAGCGCGCGGGCGTGGTGCTCCTGGATCACGAAGGACCGGCCCTCGGACGGCGCGGGCGGCTCCGCGGGGACGGGCTCGCTCGTCCTCGCGGCGTCGCGCTTGGAGCGGTAGGTGGCGAGGCGGTCGGTCCCGGGATCGGCGGCGTCGCCCTGCCCGTCCTTCCGCTCGAAGCCCGCGAGGCGCTCGCGGGTCGGCTCGAGGCTCTCGCGGTGGCCCTCCTCGACGGGCGCGAGCGGGTCCTCGCGCGTGCGCATGCGGTCGAGGACCTCGTGCATCTCCAGGTGCCGGAGCGCGGGCGAGGCGAGCTCGCGCCAGGTGCGCGGCACCGCGACCGTCGGCCGCGAGCGCCCGCGGAGCGAGTACGGGGCGACCGTCGTCTTGTTCGGGTTGTTCTGGCTCCAGTCGACGAGCACCTTGCCCTGCCGGAGGGCCTTCTTCATGTCGCTCACCACGAGGTCGGGGTGGTCGGCCTCCAGCGCGCGGGCGAGCTCGTGCGCGACCTCGGAGATCGCGGCGGCGTCGTGGCTGCCGTCGAGGGCGGCGTAGAGGTGGACGCCCTTGGATCCGCTCGTCACCGGGTAGGGCTCGAGGCCCATGTCGCGGAGGATCGCGCGGGCCGCCTTCGCGACCTCCACGCACTCGGGGAGGCCGGCGCCCGGGCCCGGGTCGAGGTCGAGCACGAGCCGGTCGGGCCGGCGGACGTCGCCCGTGCGGCCGAAGCGCCACTGGGGCACGTGCAGCTCGAGCGCGGCGATCTGGCCGAGCCAGGTGAGGGTCGCGACGTCGTTCGCGAGCGGGTAGTCGTTGGCGTGGTCGCGGTGCTGGATCGCGCGGCGCAGCACCCACTCGGGCGTGTGCGCGTCGAGGTCCTTCTGGAAGAACATCTTCCCCGGGTGCTCGTCGGTGCCGACGCCGTCGACCCAGCGCTTGCGGGTGACGGGCCGGTCGCGGAGGTGCGGGATCATGTGCGGCGCGATGGCGGCGTAGTACGCGATGACGTCGCCCTTGGTGGTGCCCGTCTCCGGGTAGAGCACCTTGTCGAGGTTCGACAGCGTGATCCGCCGGCCCTCGACCTCCACCTGCTGCTTCGCACCCGCCATCGGTCCAGCATGGCCCGGGCCGGTGTTCACTGGACCCATGAGAGCCATCTGGAAGGGCGCCGTCACCTTCGGCCTCGTCAACGTGCCCGTGAAGGTCTACAGCGCCACGCAGGACCACGACGTGCCGCTGCACCAGGTCCACGACGCCGACGGCGGCCGGATCCGCTACCAGCGCCGCTGCGAGATCTGCGGGAAGATCGTCGACTACGCGCACATCGACAAGGCCTTCGACGACGGCGACCGCACGGTCGTGATCACGGAGGAGGACCTCTCCTCCCTCCCGGAGGAGAAGAGCCGCGAGATCGACGTGGTCGAGTTCGTGCCGAGCGACCAGATCGACCCCGTGATGCTCGACCGCAGCTACTTCCTGGAGCCGGACTCCTCGAGCCCCAAGTCGTACGCGCTCCTCCGCCGCACGCTGCAGGAGACCGACCGCACGGCGATCGTGCACGTGACCCTCCGTCAGCGGACCCGGCTCGCGGCGCTGCGGGTGCGCGGCGACGTGCTCATGCTGCAGACGCTCCTCTGGGACGACGAGGTGCGCGAGGCCGACTTCCCGTCGCTCGACGCCGCGCCCAAGGTGTCGCCGCGGGAGCTGAAGATGTCGGCGCAGCTCGTCGAGGGGTTCGCGGAGGACTTCGACCCGTCGAAGTTCAGCGACGAGTATCAGGAGCAGCTGAAGACGCTCATCGACGCGAAGCTCGCCCAGGGCGACTCGCTCGACACGGATGCCACCTTCGGGGAGTCCGACGACGACGAGGACTCCGGCGGCGAGGTGCTCGACCTCATGGACGCGCTGAAGCGCAGCATCGAGCGGAGCCGGGGCGGGGGAGGCGCGAAGCGGAAGGCGCCCGCGCGGAAGCCGGCGGCGAAGGGGAAGGCGGCGGCGGACGACGCGGAGGACGCGGACGAGGCGCCCGCGGAGGCGGCGGCGGAGAAGCCGGCCAAGGCGGCGGCGAAGAAGCCGGCGGCGAAGACCAAGGCGAAGTCGACGTCGAAGGGGACGTCGGCGGCCTCGAAGTCGACGGGATCCGCGACCGCGAAGGCGAGCACGACGCGGAAGTCGAGCGCCACGAAGGAGTCGAGCGCCGCGACGAAGAAGGCGAGCGGGGCGGGGAAGTCGAGCACCGCGAAGGAGCCCGCCGCCGAGCGGAGGAGCGCGTAGGCCTCAGCCCGCGGCCGGCATCCCGTCGGTCATGACGCGCCAGAGGTGCAGGGTCGCGTAGGAGCGCCACGGCGACCAGGCGGCCCCGCGCGCGTCGAGGGCGCGCGCCTCGTCGGGGAGCCCGAGGGCGGCGGCCCCGCGGCGGACGATGAGGTCGCCGGAGAGCAGCACGTCGGAGGATCCGAGGGCGCGCATCGCGACGTAGTCGGCCGTCCACGGCCCGACGCCGTGGAAGGCGACGAGCGCGGCCCGGAGCTCCGCGCGCGGCATGCCGTGCTCGACGACCAGCTCGCCGGTCGCGAGGGCCTCGGCGAGGCGGATCAGCGTCGCCGTCCGCCGGGCGGGTCCGCGCAGCAGCTCGGCGCCGTCCTGCGCGATCCGGGCGGCCGAGGGCGGGAGGCGCGTGACGGATCCGTGCGCCACGGACGCGGGCAGGTCCTCGCCGAGGTCCGCCGTCATGCGGCCGTGCGTCGCGCGCGCGGAGGCGACCGAGATCTGCTGGCCGACGACCGTGCGGAAGAGGGTGGAGCGCGGATCCAGCGTGCCGGGGATGCGGAGCCCGGGCGTCGCGCGCACGGCCGCGGCGAGCGCGGGGTCGCGGGCGAGGTCAGCGTCGATGCGCGCGGCGTCGACGTCGAGGCCGAGGAGGCGGCGGGTGCCGGCGAGGAGCTCGGCGGCGTCGTCCGCGTGCTCGACGCGGGTGGTCACCTCGACGCGGGTGGACGCGTCCGGCGCCTCCCCGGCCTCCGGGGTCTCCGGGGCGAGCAGCCGCACCGTCACCGTCCCCGCGCCGTGCGCGAGCCGCGCCGACTGCGTGAAGGACGTCGCGTCGCCCTCCTCGGCCCCCGTCACCGCGTGCCAGGACAGGAAGCGGATCACGCCGCCGCCGTCGAAGGGCGCGGGCACGTCGAGCACGGTGCGGGCGACGTGCGCGCCGGCGGACGCGGCGACGTCGGGGGAGTCCATGCGCCCAGACTGCCCGACGCGCCCGACCCCCGCCCCCGCGGGCGCGCGACCTAGGGTGGACTGCATGATCGACGACGACGTGGTCCGCACCTCCCCGACGCCCGCCTCCGCCGACGCCGTCCGCGCGGAGCTGGTCGCGGCCCTCGGCGACCTCGTCGCCACCGACCCCGCGTCCCTCGAGGACGCGCGCTCCGACCGGTCCGGCTACCGCAGCCCCGCGGACCCGATCGCCGTCGTGCGCGCGACCGAGGTGGCGCACGTCGTCGCGACCCTCCGCATCGCGAGCGCGACCGGCACCCCGGTCGTCACGCGCGGCGCGGGCACGGGCCTCGCGGGCGGCGCGACGGCGACCGCGGGCGAGATCGTGCTGTCGGTGCGCGGCATGGACCGGATCCTCGAGGTCAGCGAGGACGACGAGCTCGCGGTCGTGGAGCCCGGCGTCCTGAACGACGACCTCAACGCGGCGCTCGCGCCCCGCGGGCTCTGGTACTCGCCGGATCCCGCGAGCAAGGCCATCTCCACCATCGGCGGCAACATCGCCACCAACGCGGGCGGCCTCCTCTGCGCCAAGTACGGCGTGACCCGCGAGGCCGTCCTCGCCCTCACGGTCGTGCTCGCCGACGGCCGCGTGGTCAACACCGGCCACCGCACCGTGAAGGGCGTCACCGGCTACGACCTGACCGCGCTGATGATCGGCTCGGAGGGCACGCTCGGGGTCATCGTCCGCGCCACCGTGCGCCTGCGGCCGCTGCCGACCGCCACGCCGTCCACCGTCGCGGCGTCCTTCCCCGACGCGACGGCGGCCGCGGCGGCGGCGTCCGCGATCACGGCCGCGCGCATCCGGCCCGCCGCCATGGAGCTGCTCGACGCGGGCGCGCTCGCGGCCATCGACGCGCACCTCGGCACCGACCACTCCGCCCGTGGATCCGCGCACCTCCTCATCCGCTCCGACGGGCCGGACGCCGCCGCCGAGGCCGCGCGCGTGGTCGCGGTCGTCGTCGCGGGCGGCGGCACGGCCGAGGTCACCGACGACGCCGACGAGGGGGAGCGCCTCCTCGCGATCCGCCGCGCGTTCCACCCGGCGCTCGCCGCCCGGGGACGCGTGCTCATCGAGGACGTCGCCGTGCCGCGCTCGCGCCTCGCCGAGATGCTCACGCGGATCCGGGAGATCGAGCGCGAGACGGGCCTCGCCATCCCGACCGTCGCGCACGCGGGCGACGGCAACCTGCACCCGAACTTCTGCATCCCGGAGGACCCGACCACGCCCGACGGCGACGCGACCGGCATCCCCGACGCGGTCTGGCACGCGGCCGACCTCCTCTTCCGCGCGGCCGTCGACCTCGGCGGCACGCTGACGGGCGAGCACGGCGTGGGCCTGCTCAAGCGGCGCTGGCTGGCCGACGAGCTGGGCGAGGACGTGATGGGGCTGGCCGCGGGGATCCGCCGCGTGTTCGATCCCGCCGGGATCCTCAACCCCGGCAAGGCGGCGTGACGGACCGCCGCCGCATCCGCGTGTCCGCGCGCGACGCGACCCCGGACGGCCGCCGATCCCGCCAGTAGGCTGGCGACGCCGATCCGCCGAAGAGAGGGCCGTCGTGACCGACCCGTCCATCCCCGTGACCGTCCACCGTCCCTCGCCGGCGTCGCCGCCGCCGGCCATGGAGCTGCCGACCCCGCACCCGCCGTCGCGCATCACCGCGTCGGCCGTGCTCGGCGTCGCGGGCGTCGCCGTCCTGCTGCTCGTCGGCCTCGTCGTCGCCGCGTACCTCGTGCTCAGCCTCGGGATCGAGGCCGTCGCGATCTGCGCCGTCCTCGCCCTCATCCCGCTCGGCTTCGTGCTCCTCGCCATCCGCTGGGTCGACCGCTGGGAGCCCGAGCCGCGGCTCGCGCTCCTGTTCGCGCTCCTCTGGGGCGCGGCCGCGTCCGTGGCCATCGCCCTCCTGTTCGACCTCGTCGTGCAGTACGCGCGCCTGGCCGTGGGCGTGCCCACCCGGTACACCGAGTTCCTCCAGCTCGCCGTCCAGGCACCCGTGGTGGAGGAGTCGGCGAAGGCCATCGGCCTGCTCCTCATCTTCTGGGTCGCCCGCCGCCACTTCGACGGGCCCGTCGACGGCATCGTCTACGGCGCGACCATCGCGGCCGGCTTCGCCTTCACGGAGAACATCGTCTACTTCGGCGGCCCGCTCGTCTCGGGCACGGAGGGCGCGCTCGTCACCACGTTCGTGCTCCGCGGCCTCTTCTCGCCGTTCGCGCACGTGACCTTCACGATGATCACCGGCATCGCCATCGGCTACGGCGCCCGACGCGGACCGGGCGCGGCCCTGGGCTTCGGCGCGATCGGCCTCGTCGGCGCGATCGTGCTGCACGCGCTCTGGAACACCGGGGTCACCATCACCGGCGACTTCCTCACCTTCTACGTGCTGCTGCAGGTGCCGATCTTCGCGTTCCTCGTGACGGTCGTGATCCTCCTGCGCCGGTACGAGATCCACCTCACGCGCCGCCGCCTCCGCGAGTACGCGGCCGTCGGCTGGTTCACGCCCGCCGAGGTCGAGATGCTGAGCACGTGGCAGGGACGGCGCCGCGCCCGGCTCTGGGCGCGGACGCGCGGCGGCGACGCGGGACGGGCCATGGTCCTGTTCACGCGCGACGCCACGCGCCTGGCGTTCGCGCGGCAGCGGATGCTGTCCGAGCGGCCCGCCGCCTCCGGCCGCTCCGAGGCCGGGCACCTCGACGACGAGCGCCGCCTGCTGCAGGCCGTCACCGACCACCGCGACGCGCTGCTGCGCGGAGGTCGGCGCTGATGCCGATGCGCTAGCCGGGCAGCGTCCGGGCCGCCCCGGCGCCCCCGGCGCGCCCGTCGCTGTCGGCGGTCGCGAGTAGCGTCACAGGGACACCACGAGGAAGGCACCACCATGAGCGATGCGAACCAGGACACCACCGGCGGCGACGACAGGGAGATGCTCGGATCCTCCACGCCCACGCCGCCGCAGAGCGCCGAGAAGGACCCGAGCACGTGGGTCACGGGCGACGAGCCGATGACGGGCGCGCAGCGCAGCTACCTCGACTCCCTCGCCACCCAGGCCGGCGAGGAGATCCCCGCCGACCTCAACAAGGCCGAGGCGAGCGAGCAGATCGACCGCCTGCAGGAGAAGAAGGACACGGCGTCGCCGCAGTCCGACGACGCGAGCTGATCCGCCGCATGCAGCGGACGGGCGGGTGCCGCGACGGCGCCCGCCCGTCGTCGCGTGACGCGGGGGTGCACGCAGGGAGGAAGGCCGCATGACCACGCTCGTCGGGTACGCCCGCGTCGCGCGCGCGGAGGAGTCGTACCAGGACCAGGTCGACGCCCTCGACGCCGCGGGCTGCGAGCGGATCTTCGTCGACGTCGCCGGCGGACCGAAGGCCGCGCGCCCGGGTCTCCAGGACGCCCTCGACTACCTCCGCGAGAACGACGAGCTCCTCGTCGTGAGCCTCGACCGGCTGGGCCCCGGGACGGCCGACGTGGTGCGGATCCTCAACGACCTGGAGGCGCGCGGCGTCGCGTTCCGCGCCGTCCGCGACGGGCTGGAGGCCGGCACCGAGGCCGGCCGCGGGCTCTTCGCCGTCACGCTCGCGCTCGCCACGGTCGAGGCGACGACCGAGGCGGAGCGGCGCCGCCGCCGCTCCGCGGAGCCGAGCGCCCGGGAGGCCGCCGCCGCGTCCGCCGCACCTGCGCCGCCCGCGCTGCCGTCGCTCCCCAAGGGCATCACCCGCCGGAAGCTGCAGATCGCCGTCGAGGAGCGCTCGAAGGGCCGCGACACGGCCGAGATCGCGCGCGTGCTCGACGTGAGCGAGCGCACGGTCACACGCGCGCTGGCCTGGGCGGAGTCGGGCCGCACGGGCGGCCTGCTGCGCTGACCCGCGTCCGCCCGCTCGTGCTCGTGCTCGTCCCCGTCGCCGTCCCCGGCCGTCCCCCTTCGTCCCCCCGGAGGAGCGCGTCGGGACCCGCGGCCGAGGTGGCGGTCCGGCGCGTTTCCTAACCTGGGGACATGGCACCCTCCCGCCCCGCGCCCGCTCGTCGTCCCGCGGCGCGCTCGCGCGCGGCGATCCGGCGGCGGCGATCCGCGCTGCTGGCGGCCGTCGTGGCGACCGCCGTCGTCGGCGCCGGGGTCGCCACGGGGATCCTCCCGTCGCCCGTCGGCGGCGCGTCCGCGGATCCCGCGTCCTGCACCGTCGACGCGCTCACGGCCGGCTGGTCCACGGGCACGCTGCACCTCTCCGCCGCGGAGGTCGACGGCGGGGCGGGCGAGGCCGTGCTCGACGTGCGCGCCGACGAGCCGGCGGCGACGGCCAGCACCATGAAGGTCCTCACGGCCGCGGCCGCGGTCGAGGCGCTCGGCCCCGACCGGCGGATCTCCACCCGGGTCGTGCAGGGCGCGCGCGCCGACACGGTGGTCCTCGTGGGCGGCGGCGACCCGACGCTCAGCCGCCTCCCGTCCGGCACCGACGGCGTCTACCCCGACGCGCCGCACCTCGACGACCTCGCGCGCCAGGTGCGCGAGGCCCGGCGCCTCGACCTCGACCTCGCCGACGTCCCGATCCGCCGCCTCCAGGTGGACAGCAGCCTGTTCACGGGCCCGGCGTGGCTGCCCGAGTGGCCGATCGCGGCGCGGCGCGGCGGATCCATGTCGAACATCACGGCGCTCATGGTCGACGGCGACCGCGACGATCCGGCCGTCGCGTACTCCCGCCGCGGCGAGGCGGCCGTCGCGCGCGCCGCCGAGGCCTTCGCGCCCCTGCTCGGCGACGACGTCGCGACCGACGGGCCGCTCGTCACCGCCGCGCCCGGATCCGCCGTGCTCGGCGCCGTCGAGTCCGCCCCGGTCCGCGAGCTGGTCGGCCACATGCTCACGCACTCCGACGACACGCTCGCGGAGACCCTCGCGCGCCTCGTCGCCATCGAGACGGGCGCCGGCAGCGCGGCCGCCGACATCCAGCGCGGCACGCCCGCGGCGCTCGCCTCGCTCGACCTGCCGGTGGACGGGATCCGGCTGGTCGACGGCTCGGGCCTCTCCGACGCGAACCGCGTGCCCGCGGAGCTCCTCACCCGGCTCATGGTCCGCGTGGCCGAGCACGCGGGCGACCTCGAGGTCGTCGACGCCGGGCTCGCGGTCGCCGGGCGCACGGGCACGCTCGCGGAGGAGGGCCGCTTCGCGGGGGAGGCGGGCCAGGCGGCCGGCCGCATCCGCGGCAAGACGGGCACGCTCGAGCGGATGCACGGCCTCACCGGCATCGTGGACGCCTCCGACGGCACCGGGGTCGCCTTCACCATCTGGGCCGAGGACGTCGATCCGGCCATCCCCGCGACCGCCGCCCGCGCCGAGATCGACGCGCTGGCGACCGAGCTGCACCGCTGCGGCGGCGCGCTCGGCGGCTGACGCCGGTCGCTAGGCGCCCGAGCGCTCCACGAGCCGGTGGTCGTGCGCGTACACGACGAGCTGCACGCGGTCCCGCAGCGCGAGCTTCGCGAGGATGCTGCTCACGTGCGTCTTCACGGTCGACTCGCTCACGAACTCGAGCGACGCGACCTCCGCGTTCGAGAGGCCGCGCGCGACGTGCCCGAAGACGTCCTTCTCGCGGGCGCTCAGCGACCGGAACGCGGGCGGCGCCGGGGGAGCGGGCGCGACGGTCGCATCCGAGGTGAACAGCTGGGTCAGCTCGTCGGGCGCGAGGACGGCGCTGCCGGCGTGCACGGCGCGGATCGCCGCGGCCAGGAACGCGGGCGTCGCGTCCTTGAGGAGGAAGCCGCTCGCGCCGCCGCGGATCGCCGTGGCGGACGCCCGGTCGAGCGCGAACGTCGTCAGCACGACCACGCGCGGCGGGTCCGCGCGGCTCCCGTCGAACAGGGCCCGCACGGTCTCGAGGCCGTCCATCACGGGCATGCGCATGTCGAGCAGCACGACGTCCGGCCGGGTCGCGTCGATCACGGCGAGCCCCTCGCGTCCGTCGCCGGCCTCGCCGACCACCTCGAGGTCGGGCTGGGCGTCGAGCGCGACGCGCACGCCGCCGCGGAACAGCTCCTGGTCGTCGACGAGCACGATGCGGATCACGGGCGGCCTCCCGGCACGGTGAGGGGGCGCGCACCCGGGATCGGGATGCGCGCGCGGGCGGTGAACAGGTCGTCGACGGCCTCGGCCTCGAGGTCGCCGCCGACCGCGGCCAGCCGGGTGCGCATCCCCTCGACGCCGGTGCCGACGCGCGGCGGTGCGGCGTCGAGGGGCGCGGCGGCGCCGTCGTCCTCGCGCGCGGCGACGGGGTTCTCGACCTCGAGCACGACGTCGGTCGCGCGCCAGGTCTCCCAGAAGCGGATCCGGCCGCCGGGCGCGCCGTGGCGCATGGCGTTGGTGGTCATCTCCTGGGCGACGCGGCGGATCACGACCTGGCGGGCGGGGTCGACGGCGCGTCGCGTGCCGCGCACCTCGTGCCCGAGGTCGACGCCCGCGGCCCGCAGCTGCGCGACGACCGCGTCGAGGTCCTCGGGCCCGTCGTCGGCCTCGGCCGGGCTCGTGCCGCTCAGCACCTCGCGCACCTCGGCGAGCGAGCGACGCGCGGTGTCGGCGATGGTGGCGGAGACCCCGCGGATCCGCTCCTCGTCGTCGAGGAACTGCACCGAGTCGGCCTGCGCGATGATCACCGCGAGCGAGTGGCCCACGATGTCGTGCACGTCGCGCGCCATGCTGGCCCGCAGCGTCTCGGCCTGCGCGAGGTCGACGGCCTTCACGGCCGTGTCCTCGGCCTGGACCCGCAGCTGCGACTCGGCGGTGCGGGAGCGCGCCACGCGGACGACGAGCCCGGACAGCCACGCGATGAGGAGGATGAGCACGGGCGCGGCCGCGAAGATCACGCCGCTCGGGCCGCTCGCCTGCGTGAGCACGGAGAACCGGGCCCCGGTCTGCAGGAGGTAGGCCGTGGCGGCGGCACCGCCGAGGAGCGCGGACGCGGCGCCGAGCGCGGCGGTGGGACGCGATCCCCGCCGGGCCGTGGAGTACAGCACGAGCAGGAGGGCGAGATCCGCGAAGCCGGGCCGCTCGCCCACCGCCCACTGCGTCAGCGCCATCGCCCAGGCCAGCACGAGGGCCACGCCGGGGAAGGCCGAGCGCACGACCACGGCGACCAGCGCCAGCAGCGCGACCAGGGCGCCCGCCTCCTGCACCTCGACGGGCGGCGTCAGGGCGAGGCCCACGACGATCAGGCCGACGAGCGCGTCCACCGCGACCTCGAGACCGCGGTGGCGGGACGGCCGGGCGCGCGTCGCGCGCGCGGCGGCGGCGGTCCCGGTGTCCATCGGCCACAGCCTAGGTGCGCGGCCTCACGCGGGTCGCCCCCCGCGGGTACCGGTCGCCGGTACCCGCGGGGGAGCCCGCGCCTACTTCCTCTTCGTCAGCGCGGAGCCCTTGTGCGCCGCGGTCTTGCCCGACTTGTCGCTCTCCACGATGTACGCGGGCTCGTCCTCCGACGCGCGGAAGTGCTGCCCGTCGTGCTGGAAGTCCTTCGTCCTCTCCTCGACGACCTTCCCGTGCGTCTCGCCCTGGGACGTGTTCCAGGTGACGTGGTCGCCCTTCGTGAAGCTCGCCATCAGATCGTCGCCACCGATCCGGAGTCGACGCGGTAGTTGGATCCGTTCACGAACGACGCGAGGTCGGAGCAGAGGAACGCGACGACGTTCGCGACCTCGGTCGGCTCGCCGCGGCGCTTCAGCTCCATGTAGGGGCGCTCCTCGTCGAGGAACGAGTCGATCGCCTCCTGCTTCGAGGTGCCGAGCTGCTCGGCGCGCTTGTCCATCATCGCGTCGGTCATGGGCGTGTGGATGAAGGCGGGCGACACGGCGTTCACGAGCAGCCCCTCCTTCGCGTAGCTGCGCGACAGGCCCTTCGACAGCGCGAGCACCCCGGCCTTGGCGGCGCAGTAGGGGAGCTCGTCGTCGTACGGCTGCACGGCGTCCTCGGAGGCGAGGAACACGATCCGGCCCCAGCCGCCCGTCCGGAGCGACGGCAGGAACGCCTTCACGAGCCGCACGGGGCCGAGGAGGTCGACCTCGATGGTGTCCGTCCAGCCCGCGTCGTCGATCTCGTGGAAGAGCCCCTGCGCGCCGGTGATCCCGGACGACTGCACGAGGATGTCGATGTCGCCGACGGCCTCCTGCACGCGTCGGTGCAGCTCGTCGAGCGCGGCGACGCTCGTGACGTCGGCCGCGAACGCGTGCAGCCGTCCCTCCGGCGCGTCGAGCCGCGCGGCCGCCTCGTCGAGCAGCCCCTGCTCCTTGTCGCTGATGACGACGGTCGCGCCCTCCGCGAGGAGGATGCGGGCCGTCTCCCACCCGATGCCCGAGTCGGCGCCCGTGACGAGCGCGGTCTTCCCTGTGATCCCGAGATCCATCCCGGTCTCCTTCCTGTGCCCGCGAGGGGCGGTAGAGGCGTGCGCGTGGTCGTGCCCTCGGACACGACGAGGGCCGCACCTGGTGGTGCGGCCCTCGGGTGGTGCGGTGTCGCTACTCGGCGGCGGAGCCGACGCGGCGGTTCTCCGCGGAGACCATCCACGCGTACTGCTCGAGCGCGGTGATGAAGCCGTGGAGGAGGTCCGCGGTGGTCGGGTCCTCCTCGTCGACGTCGTCGTGGACCTCGCGCATGGTGTGCACGGCGGCCTCGAGGCGCTGGGTCACGAGGTCGACGGTCTCGGCCGTGTCCACCTCGCCCTGCGGGTACTCGGGGAGCGTCGTGTTCTCGGCGACGGTGTCGCTGCGGCCGTCGGGCGTCGCGTGCAGGGCGCGCATGCGCTCGGCCAGGTCGTCGCTGAACTCGCGCGCCGACTCGATGATCTCGTCGAGCTGCAGGTGCAGGTCGCGGAAGTTCTTGCCGACGACGTTCCAGTGGGCCTGCTTGCCCTGGATGTGCAGCTCGATCAGGTCGACGAGCACCTTCTGCATGTTCTGGTGCAGCTCGTCGGAGGCCTTGAAGCCGCGCTCGGCGTTCTGGCGCTTGGTGGGCTTGGAGCCCTCGGGCTGCGTGGCCTTCTCGGAGGTGCTGGTGGGGCGTTCGACGGTCGTGGTCATGTGCGACTCCTCGGTTCTTCGTTCTCGTGGGGTCGGGGGTCTCCCGATCCGTGCGGCGCGGCATCCGGTGGGATGGGCCCGCGTGGGCCGGGCGCGCGTTCGCGCGACGTCCGGCCTGACTCCGACGGTACGCCCGCCTCATCCACGTCGCACGAACGGTGAGTGCGCTCACAGTCCGCGTCCAGGGACGGCGGTCGCGTCGTCGCTCCCCGGACGAGGGGCGGCTCCGGTGCTTGGCTGGATCCATGAGCGTCCTCACCTCCGACATCCGCGTCCTGCGCGACGCCCGCGCGATCCTCGTCGAGAGCCTCTGGTGGGATCCCGCCGGCGACGTGATGTGGAACGACATCACCGCGGGCACCCTCCACCGGAGCCCGTGGACGGGCGCCGCCGACGGATCCGACGACACCGTGCTCGAGCTGCCGCCGCCGCTCGCGTCCTTCCAGCCGGCCGACGACGGCGGGTTCGTCGCGGCGCTCGGCGACCGGATCGTGCTCGTCGACGCTGCCGGGCGGATCACGCGGGAGCTGGCGCGGGTCGCGCACACGCACGACGGCATGCGCCTCAACGAGGGCAAGTGCGATCCCGCGGGCCGCTTCGTCGTCGGCTCGATGGACCTGACCGAGGGCGACCCCGACGCGGCCGTCTACGCGGTCGACGGCGCGGGGAGGCTGCGCACGCTCGTCGGCGGCTTCGGCACGACCAACGGCTTCGAGTGGACCGACGGCGGCCGCACCATTATCCTCACCGACACCGCGACCACCACGGTCTTCCGGGCGCCCTACTCGGAGGACGGCGAGCTGGGCGAGCTGGAGCCCTGGATCCACGGCGAGATGAGCGACGGCCTGACCCTCGACGCGGACGGCTACGCGTGGAACGGGATCTACGGTGCCGGCAAGGTGATCCGCTGGGCGCCCGACGGCTCGAAGGACCTCGAGATCGAGGTGCCGGCCCCGAACGTCACCTCCGTCGCCTTCGCCGGCCCGGACCTCCGCACCCTCGTCATCGGCACCGCCCGGGAGAACATGACGGAGGAGCAGCTCGCGGAGCACCCGCTCTCGGGCGGCGTCTTCGCGATCGACACCGCCGTCGCCGGGCGACCGGTGGCGGTCTTTCGCACCGCGGTCGGCGGCGGCGCACGCGCGTAGCGTCGGAGGCGCCGTCCGACCGGGCGGCACCACTCTCACGAGGAGGAACGCACATGACCGGAGAGAGCATCCAGGGCCGCACGGTGGCCTTCCTGCTGACGGACGGCTTCGAGCAGGTCGAGCTGACGGAGCCGTGGAAGGCCGTCCAGGAGGCCGGCGGCACCCCCGTGCTCGTGTCCCCGAAGGCGGACACCGTGCAGGGGCTCGACCACATCGACAAGGCCGACACGTTCGACGTGGACGTCCAGGTGAAGGACGCGAACGCTGCCGACTACGACGCCCTCGTGCTGCCGGGCGGCGTCGTGAACGCCGACGACATCCGCGTGGACGCCGACGCGGTCGCCTTCGCGAAGGCCTTCTTCACGGCGGGCAAGCCCGTCGCGGCCATCTGCCACGCGCCGTGGCTCCTCATCGAGGCCGGCGTGGTCGACGGCCGCCGCATGACCTCGTACCCGACCCTCGCCACCGACCTCCGCAACGCGGGCGCCGAGTGGGTCGACGAGGAGGTCGTGGTCGACAGCGGCTTCATCACGAGCCGCAACCCCGGCGACCTGCCCGCGTTCAACGCGAAGCTGATCGAGGAGATCGCCGAGGGCGAGCACGACGAGCAGCACGCCTGACCCGTCGTCCGCCACGCGCACCTAGGGTGAGGGCGTGACCACGCCCTCACCCGACGCGCGCTTCCGCCAGACCGTGCGCGCCCCGCGCGCCATCCGCGTCGCCGGGCTCGTGATCGCGGCGGTCGGTCTCGTGGCGCTGGTCGCGACCGGGGGCAGCGCGCTCGGCGCGGTCGTCGCCGTGCTGCTCGTCGCGGCCGGTGCCGTGGTCGGCTCGCTGCGGATCCGCATCACGCTCGACCCGGACGAGGTCGAGGTGGCGCTCGTCCCGTTCCGGCGCATCCGGATCCCGTACTCGGCGATCGCGGACTGCGTGGTCGTCGACCACCTCCGCCCGCGGACCGTCGGCGGGATCGGCGTCCGCGCGCTCCCCGGCGGGGGCGCCGCGCTCCTGCTGGACGCCGGGCCGGCGATCCGCATCGAGTCGGCCGACGGCACCCATCACCTCGTCCGCAGCACGTTCCCGCGCGAGGCGGCCACGCGGATCCGCGACCGCGCCGCCGCCCGGGCCGTGGTCGACGGCCCGGGCGACCGCCCGGCGCCCACCGCCTAGGCTCGTCGCGTGACCACCGCACCCCCCGCCGCACGCCGCCCCCGCACCTCCCGCCCCGTCGTCGTGGCGCTCGCGGTCGTCGTGCTGGTGGTCGGCTTCGTCCTCGACCAGATCAGCAAGACCTGGGCCGTGGACGCGCTCGGCGACGGCGCGACCATCCCGCTCATCCCGACCGTGCGCTTCGCGCTCGTCTACAACCCGGGCGTCTCCTTCGGCATGGGCGCCGAGGTCGGGCCGCTCCTCACCGTCGGGATCATGGCGCTCGCGCTCGGCCTCGCGATCTGGGTCGGCTGGCAGATCCGCCACCGCGCGTCGCTGCTCCAGGTGCTCCTGCTCTCCGCCGTGCTCGCGGGCGCGCTCGGCAACCTCTTCGACCGCATCACGCGCGCGGAGGACGGGCCGCTCTCCGGGCACGTCGTCGACTTCATCGCCGTCGAGTGGTTCGCCGTCTTCAACGTGGCCGACATCCTCACGGTGTGCGGCATGATCGCGTGGGCCCTCACCACGGTGTTCGGGCGCGACCACGTCGCGGACGCGCGGGCCGACGCCGAGCGGGACGCCGACGCCGAGCGGGACGCGGACGCCGCCGCCGGCTCCGCCCCCGCCGACCGCGCCTGACGCCCCGGCGTAGCGTGAGGGGATGACCACGATCCCCACCCTGGAACTGTCCGACGGGAACCGCATCCCCGCCATCGGCCTCGGCACGTACGGGCTGAACGAGGACGCGGGCGCCGAGCTCGTGTCCGGCGCGATCGGCGCCGGCTACCGCCTGCTCGACACGGCCCTCAACTACGGCAACGAGGCCGCGGTGGGCGAGGGGATGCGCCGCTCCGGCGTCCCCCGCGAGGAGCTCTTCCTCACCACCAAGCTGCCCGGCCGCCACCACGGCTACGACGAGACGCTCGCCTCCTTCGAGGAGTCGCGCGCGTCGCTCGGGGTCGAGTTCGTGGACCTCTACCTCATCCACTGGCCGAACCCGAGCGTCGACAAGTACGTCGACAGCTGGCGCGCGCTCATCGAGCTGAAGGAGCGCGGCCTCGTCCGGTCCATCGGCGTCTCGAACTTCACGCCCGCGCACCTGCAGCGCCTCGAGGACGAGACGGGCGCGCTGCCGGTCGTCAACCAGGTCGAGCTGCACCCGTCGTTCACGCAGGCCGAGCTCCGCGCCGAGCACGCGCGGCTCGGGATCGTCACCGAGAGCTGGTCGCCGTTCGGCACCCGCGAGCAGCTGATGCAGGACCCGCACGTGGTGGCGGCCGCCGAGGCGCACGGCGTGACGCCGGCTCAGGCCGTGCTGCGGTGGCACATCCAGTCGGGTGCGCTGCCCATCCCGCGCTCGACGGATCCCGAGCGCCAGCGCCGGAACCTCGACGTGTTCGGCTTCGAGCTCAGCGAGGAGGAGCTGCGCGCGATCGGCTCCGGCCCGCAGTCGCGCCTCTGGGACGGCGACCCGGACACGCACGAGGAGATGTAGCGGCGCCTCCCTGTCGTCGTCGGCCGTCGTGTCCCTCGTGGGGTGCGGCGGCCGCGTCGCGTGCGGGCGGCGCCGCGGGTCAGGCCCCGAGGAGCGTCGGGATCCCGAGCAGCAGCGCGCCGCCGACCAGGCACGCGGCCGCGACGAGCACGAGCACGCTGACCCAGAGGATCCCCGGCAGGTGCGTGAGCCGCCCGAGCTGGTCGGCGTCGGAGGCACCGCCCCCGCGCCGGGACCGCGAGCGCTGCAGCTCCAGCGTCGCCCGCAGCGCGCCGAGGAGCAGGAACAGCGCGAGCGCGTGCGCCGCCACGCCCTGCACGATCACGGGCGCGATCCCGGCCACCACGCCGACGACGACGCCCGCCACGAGGCACGACCAGAGGCCGAACCAGTTGCGCACCTGGATCACCACGAGCGCCAGCAGCAGCAGCCAGAGCCACAGCACCGCGGCCGACCGCCCGGATCCCGCGAGCCACGCGGCCCCGAGGCCCGCCAGCGCCGGCGCCGGGTAGCCCGCGAGCAGCGTCACCACCATGCCGGGGCCGCGCGGCCGGCCGACGCTGACGGTGAGGCCGGAGGTGTCGGAGTGCAGCCGGATCCCCGCGAGCCGCCGCCCGCTCAGCGTCGCCGCGAGCCCGTGCCCGCCCTCGTGCACGATCGTCACGGCGTGCCGCGCGAGCCGCCACGCGGCCGGCACGAGCACGAGCGCCGCGGCGAGCGCCACGGCGACGAGCGCGGGTCCCGCCGCGAGCGGCGCCTGGACGGCGGTGGCACGCGCCACGACGTCGCGCAGTATCTCGACGGGGTCCATCGGGTGCTCCTCGGGGGGGGGGGCGGATGCGGCGGGCGGGGAGCGCCAAGCCCACCACACCCGCCTGACGGACGGCCGTCGCCGCCCCACCGACTACCGTTGTCGGGTGCCCGACACCCCCGTCTCCGACCTCGTCCGCTCCCTGCTGCTCACCGTCCCGGACTTCCCGCAGCCCGGGATCCTGTTCCGCGACCTGACGCCGGTCCTCGCCGACGGCCCCGCGCTCCGCGCCGTGGTCGACGACCTCGTGGCCGCCGGGGGACCCGTCGACGCGGTCGCGGGCGTCGAGGCGCGCGGGTTCCTCCTCGCCGCGGCCGCCGCCTACGCGTCCGGCGTCGGCACCCTGGCCGTCCGGAAGGCCGGGAAGCTGCCCGGCGAGGTGCTGCGCGAGTCCTACGACCTGGAGTACGGCGAGGCGGCCATCGAGCTGCACCCCGGACAGCTGCCCGCCGGATCCCGCGTGCTGCTCCTCGACGACGTCCTCGCCACCGGCGGCACCCTCGAGGCCGCCGCCCGGCTCCTGGAGCGCGCCGGCTACGAGGTCGCGGGCATCGGCGTGGTGCTCGAGCTCGAGGGCCTCGGCGGCCGGGAGCGGCTCGCGGGCCGCGACGTGCACGCCATCATCGCGCTCTGACGCGCCCCGCCGCGACGCCGCGCCCGCCGCGACGGAGGGCCGGACGCACGCCGGCACGGGGTCATCCGCGAGGACGGGGCGATCGCGACGGGGCGTCACGGAACCGGCACCTCCGACGGACCCGACGCCCAGGGGCGAGCCCGGATGATGGACGGATGCTCCTCCGCCACCCCGTCCTCGGATCCGCCACGGCCCTGTACCTCGGCCTGGTCGCCTGGATCACGCTGTCGCCGGAGCCGTACGACCGCCGCATCGACGGCTTCCTGTTCCGCGCGCTGCAGGCGCTCCACCAGCGCGGCGGCCCGTCGTGGATCACGTACTCCGCCGTCGAGGGCGCCGCGAACGTCGCGATGTTCCTGCCCGTCGGCATGTTCCTGGTGCTCCTGCTCGGGCGATCCCGGTGGTGGCTCGCCGTCGCGCTCGGCGTCGGGCTGTCGGCCCTCATCGAGACCGCGCAGGTGTTCCTGCCCACGCGCGTCTCCGACGTCCGCGACCTCGTCCACAACGGGCTGGGCGCGCTGCTCGGCGTCGTGCTCGTCCTGATCCTCACGGCTCGCTCCGAGAACGCCCGCCGCCGCGCGCTCCGCCGGCGCCCGCAGTCGGCGGCCACGGGCCCGCAGCGACTGGTCTCCCTGTCCCGCTGACCCCCGCGCGAGCACGCCGTCGGCGTCGACCGGCGTCCCGCCCGCGGTCCGGGGGCGTCACCTCGGCTCGATAGGATTGACGCCGGAATTCCAAGGGGTGTGCAGGTGACCGGTACGGAGCTGGAGCGCGAGCGCGAGTACGTCACGCGCCTCTACGGACGACTCGACGCGGTGCGGGCGGAGACCCGCGATCAGCTGACGGCGGTGCGCGACAGCCCCACCGGCGGAACGCACCAGAACCGGTCGGAGCGCGACGCGTTCGCCCGCATCTACGAGGACCGCCTGCAGGCGCTCCGCGAGGTCGACGAGCGCCTGGTGTTCGGCCGCCTGGAGTTCGAGGACGGCCACCTCCCGGAGGACGAGCCGCGGGGCGCCGCGCCCGCGGGGGAGTCCGCCGACGGCGACCCCGTGTACAGGTACATCGGCCGCATCGGCCTCCGCGACGACGACCTCCAGCCGCTCCTGCTCGACTGGCGCGTCCCGCAGGCGAGCGCGTTCTACCAGGCCACCGCCGCCACCCCGCTCGGCGCCCGGGCCCGCCGCCACCTCACGACGCGCGGTCGCGAGGTCGTGCACGTGGAGGACGAGATCTTCGACCCCACGCTCCTCGACGAGGGCCGCACGAGCCTCCAGGGGGAGGGCGCGCTGCTCGCCGCGCTCGCCGCGGGCCGCACCGGCCGGATGAACGACATCGTCGCCACCATCCAGGCCGAGCAGGACCGGATCATCCGCTCCGACCTCCGCGGCGTGCTCGTCGTCCAGGGCGGTCCCGGCACCGGCAAGACCGCCGTCGCTCTGCACCGCGCGGCGTACCTCCTGTACTCGCACCGCGACCGCCTCGCGTCCTCGGGCGTGCTCGTCGTCGGCCCCAGCCGCTCCTTCCTCCAGTACATCGAGGCCGTGCTGCCGTCCCTCGGCGAGACGGGCGTCGTGCTCGCGAGCGTCGGCCAGCTGTTCCCCGGCATCGAGGCGACCGCCGAGGACGCCCCCGAGGTCGCGGCCGTGAAGGGCGGATCCGAGATGGCCGGCCTCCTGCAGCGCGCGGTCCGCTCGCGCCAGGTCGCGCCCACCGAGCCCGTGACCCTCGACGTGAACGGGGAGCGCATCGTGCTCGAGCCGTCGCTCGTGGCGAACGCGCTCCGGCGCGCGCAGGACAGCCGGAAGCCGCACAACGAGGCCCGGGTGGTCTTCAACAAGGCCGCGCTCGGATCCCTCGCGCAGGTCCTCGCCTCGCAGATGCGCCGCAACGGCAGCGCGCTCGACGACAGCGACCTGGCCATGCTCCGCGAGGACCTCCGCACCTCCTACGACGTGAAGGTCGCGCTCAACACCGCCTGGCTCCCGCTCACGCCCGAGAAGCTCGTGCAGGACCTCTACGCGCGGCCGCAGTGGCTGGCCTCGCTCACGCCGCGGTGGAGCCCGGAGAAGCGCGCGCTCCTCCGACGCGTCCGCGACGCGCCGTTCACGATCGCCGACGTGCCGCTCCTCGACGAGGCCGCGGAGCTCCTCGGCGAGTTCAGCGCGCAGGCTGACGCGAGCGCCCGCGAGCGCGAGCAGCAGCGCCTCCGCGACATCGAGAACGCCGAGCAGGCCATCGAGAACATGGGCGTCGGCGGCATGGTCACGGCCGAGCGCCTCGCGGAGGGCTTCGCCGAGCAGGCCGCCCGCCGCACGACCGCCGAGCGCGCCGCGTCCGACCGCACCTGGACCTACGGCCACATCGTGGTCGACGAGGCGCAGGAGCTCAGCCCGATGCAGTGGCGCGTGCTCCTCCGCCGCTGCCCGCTCCGGTCGTTCACGATCGTGGGCGACGTCGCGCAGGCCAGCTCCGCCGTCGGCGTCACCAGCTGGCAGGACGCGCTCGGCCCGGTGCTCGGCCGCGAGTGGCGCCTCGAGGAGCTCACGGTCAACTACCGCACGCCCGCGCGGATCGCCGAGGCCGCCGAGCGCATGGCCATCGCGCACGGCCTCCCGGTCACCCGCTCGCGCGCGGTCCGCGAGGGGGAGCACCCCATCGACACGGTCGAGGTCGCGGCCGACGAGGTCGTCGCCGCCGTCGTCGACGTGGTCGACGAGGAGCGCGAGGGCGGCGACCAGGGCACGCTCGCGGTCATCGCCCGCGACGACCGGGTCGAGGAGCTGCACCGGGCGCTCGCCGAGCGGTTCGGGTCCTCGGTCGGCATCGGCGTGGGGGGCCTCGGCCGGCCCATCGCGGTGCTCGGCTCGCAGGAGGCGAAGGGCCTCGAGTTCGACGTGGTGGTCATCGCCGAGCCCGACGAGATCCTCGCCCACACCTCGCGCGGCGCGGCCGGCCTCTACGTCGCCATGACCCGTCCCACGCAGCGCCTGCACATCGTCACGTCGACGGGCTTCTCCGCCTGATCCGCGTCGGCCGCACCCCGGTCCGGCACCGCCCGTGAACACTATGAGCACAAGTGGCATCGGGGCTGGCACGCGCGGAGGATGGGCCGGTCATGACCCCTCCTCCCGCAGCCCCCGACCCCTCGTCCGCCCCGGGGACGGGGACGGACCCCGCCCCGGGCGACGCGGCGGATCCCGCGCCCGAGGGCGTCGCGTCGGTCCCGGCCGCACCGTCTGACACGTCCGCGGGGGCCGCCCGCCGGGCCCGTCGCGCACGCCTGGTCCAGGTGGTCGTCATCGTCGCCGTGGCCGTCGGCATCGCCCTCGTCCCGCCGCCCGCCGGCGTCGACCCGCGCGGCATGCACATGGCCGGGATCTTCGTCGGCACGGTCCTCGCGCTCATCCTCCAGCCGCTGCCCACGGCGCCCGTCGCGCTGATCGGCCTCGCCGTCGCGATGCTCACCGGGACCATGGCCACGGACGGCGAGGCGCTCGAGGGCTTCGCGAACCCCACCATCTGGCTCATCGTCGCGTCGTTCTTCATCGCGGACGGCTTCCTCGTCACGGGCCTCGGCCGCCGCATCGCGCTCGCGTTCGTGGCGCGGCTCGGCGGATCCAGCCTCGGCCTCGCCTACGGCATGGCGCTCACCGACCTGGTGCTCGCGCCGGCGACGCCCTCGAACACCGCGCGCGCGGGCGGCGTCGTGTACCCGATCGTCGCGTCCCTCAGCCGCGTGCAGGGGTCGAGCCCCGAGTCCGACGCCTCGCGCCGCCGCCTCGGCTCCTATCTCGCGCTCACGAGCGTGCAGGTGAACACGGTCACGTCGGCCATGTTCGTGACGGCGATGGCCGGCAACCCGGTCGCGCAGAAGGCGGCCGCCGACCTCGGCATCGAGATCACCTGGGGCGGCTGGGCGCTGGCGGCGCTCGTGCCGGGACTCGTCAGCCTGGTGGTCGTGCCGTGGGCGATGTCGCGCGTCTACCCGCCGACGCTGACCCGCACCCCCGAGGCCCCCGCGCACGCCCGCGCCGAGCTGCGCGGGCTCGGACCGCTGTCCGGCCACGAGCGGATCATGGCCGCCACGTTCGTCCTGCTGCTCGTGCTGTGGTGCGGCGGATCCCTCCTCGGCATCCCCGCCACCGCCGCGGCCTTCGGCGGCATCGCGGTGCTGCTCGTCACGGGCGTCCTCAGGTGGTCGCACCTCGCCGCCAACGCGTCCGCGTGGTCGACGCTCATCTTCTTCGCGGTGCTCGTGGGCATGGCCGACCAGCTCGACGCGCTCGGCGTCATCGACCTCGTGGGCGGCGCCGTCTCGGGATCCGTCGGCGGCCTGCCCTGGCCGTGGGCCTTCGCGGTGCTCGCGCTCGTCTACTTCTTCTCGCACTACCTGTTCGCGTCGAACACGGCGCACATCGTCGCGATGTACGCGGTCTTCCTCGGTGCCGCGGTGGCGACCGGCACGCCGCCGCTGTTCGCCGCGCTCGTGCTGGGCTTCATCGGGAACCTCTTCGGCGGCATCTCGCACTACGCGTCGGGGCCGTCCGGCGTCGTCTTCGGATCCGGCTACGTGACGACCAGGGAGTGGTTCCGCGTCGGCTTCGCGATGGCCGTGGTGCTGATCGTCATCTGGGGCGTCGTCGGCACGGCGTGGATGGGCGTGCTCGGCCTGCTGGCCTGAGCGTCATCTCCTGAGGGCACGGAGATGGGCCGACCCGATGACGGGCCGGCCCGGCGGTCGTGGTCCCGGCGCCGAGACCCCTCTCCGTGCGCCGTCCGTGCGACCGCTCTCCCCATGACATCCGGACCCGTGGTGCATCGCGTCTCTGGTGGTCCGGAGCATTGCGGTCTCTTCGGAGCGCCCGGGCGATCGGATGGGCCGGCGACATGACGGGGTCCTGGGCGCCGCTGCCCGGGACCTGGCCCCGGCTCGCCGGTCAGCGCGCGGGCGCCGGCCAGCGCACGTCGTCGGACGAGACGAGCGGCGCATCCGCGCACCCGTCGAGCACGCGCGCCATGGCGTCGCGCTCCGCCCGCGTGACGCTGAGCTCGGTGCGCACCTTGATCGACACCTGCCGGGCCACGAGTGCGCACGCGTCCCGCGGATCCTCCGGCAGCCACGCGTCCGCGGTCGCGTCCGACTTCGCCGAGTTCTCGGCGCCGGACGCGGCCACCAGCTCCAGCGGGTCGTTCGCGAACGCCGCGCGGTAGTCCGCGTCCCAGCGCCACGCGCCCGACGACCAGGCGTCCGACAGCGACACCACGTGGTCGATCTGCACCGCCTCCGGATCCCGCGACCGGTCGAAGCGGATCCGCTCTCCCGAGTACGGGTCCTCGAGCACGCCCGCCTGCACGACGCAGCCGCGCGTCCCGCTGCGGATCTCCGCCTCCAGGAGGTCGCGCCGCAGCACGTCGTTGCGGGTGTCGCAGCCGTTGCGGTCCACGTCCTCGCGCCACGAGAAGGACTCCCGGTCGTAGCCGGGCACCCGCTCCTCGCTCCGCACCTCGAGCCCGTCGAGGGCGAGGCGCGCGGATCCGGTCGCCCCCGGCTCCGCGCCGAGCCCCGACCCCGGCGCCCCGCCCACCGAACCCGCGCCGAGCCCGGATCCCGGGTCGCCGCGCCACTGCACGAGCCCCGCGACGATCACCAGCACGAGCGCCGCGATCGTCACCAGCACCGGGGTCCGCCGCCGCCGCGTCACGGGGTGGGGTTCCGCGAGTCGTAGTGCTCGAACGACGGCAGCGCACGGATGAGGATCCACACCACCACCGCGATGAGCAGCCCGCCCACGAGCGACGGCACCCACAGCGCCGCGAACGCCGTCACGATGCCGATGTAGGCGTCGCCGAGCCGCGGACCGCCCGTCACCACGACGATGAAGATGCCCTGCAGCCGCCCGCGCATGTTGTCGGGCACCGCGGTCTGCAGCATGGTGTTGCGGAAGATGGAGGAGATGTTGTCGGCCGCGCCGGTGCAGGCGAGGAGCACCGAGGCGGCGACGATGCCGGGCACGCTGGCGTCCTCGATGCGCGAGCCGATGCCGTGCAGCACGCCCGGCTCCGACGCGAGGAGGAGCACGAGGCCGAACCCGGCGGTCGAGAGGCCGTAGGCGACGATGGCCCAGCGGATCGCGCGACCATGCCGCGTCACCCGCCCGACGGACCCGCTCAGCAGGCTGCTCACGAGGCTGCCGACGGCGCCCGCCGCCGTCAGGATGCCGACGGTCACCGGTCCGCCGCCCAGCACGACCGCGCCCACCGCGGGGAAGAGCACGCGGGGCTGCCCGAAGGTCATGGCGATGATGTCGACGATGAACGACATGCGGATGTTCGGGGCGGTCCGGAGGAACCCGATCCCGTACCGGATGGACGCGAGGCCCGGCCGCTGCACCTCGCCCTCGGGTGCGATCCGCGGCAGCGCGAGCACGCCCGTGAACGCCGCGAGGAACAGGACGGCGTCGACCGTGTAGGTCCACTGGAACCCGACGGTCGCCACGAGCACGCCCGCGAGCGCCGGGCCGACCGTGACCATCACGCCCAGGCTGATCCCGCCGAGCGCGCTGGCCGCGGGCAGGAGGTGCGGCGGGAGGATGCGGGGGAGGATCGCCTGCCGGCTGGTCCCGATCACGGTCGCCGCGACCGCGTTGAGGATGCTCAGCGCGTAGAGCGACCACACCGTCTCCGCGTGCGTCCACGCGAGCAGCGCCAGCGCGATGGTCGAGCCCCACGCGGCGCACGACGCGACGAGCGCGACCTTCCGCCGGTCGAACGCGTCCGCGAGCATCCCGCCGTAGAGTCCCGCGAGGATCATCGGCAGGAGCGACAGCACGCCCACGAGCGCGACGGCCCCGGTGGATCCGGTGATCTCGTACACGTGCAGCCCGATCGCGACGATCGTCATCTGGCTGCCGATGCCGGCGATCGCGTTGCCCGCCCAGAGCCGGGCGAAGGCCGGGCTCTCCCGCAGGGGCGTCAGGTCGACGAAGTGGCTGCCGCGGACCTGCCGTTCGTCGGAGATGGGGATGGGGGAGGTCTCGGGCGGGGTGCTCACGTGTCGCTGCGTCGTCTCTCTAGGGTGGTTCTCCACGCTAGCCGAGACCACGGACGCGGCCGCCGTCGCGCAGGGCCCGCCCGCGGGTGCGGGCCCCGCCCTCTGGTATGCTCGTGCGGTTGCCGTCTGAACGGCCGCGGATCAAGAGAGCTCGCACATCCTGTGACGGGCGCCGCGCAACGAACACGAGAGGGGATCATCACATGGCTCTGGAAGCAGACGTCAAGAAGGCGATCATCGACGAGTACGCGACCCACCCCGGTGACACCGGATCCCCCGAGGTGCAGATCGCGCTCCTCACCAAGCGGATCACGGGCCTCACCGAGCACCTGAAGGAGCACAAGCACGACCACCACACGCGTCGTGGCCTGCTCCTCCTGGTCGGCCAGCGTCGTCGTCTCCTCGGCTACCTGTCCAACGTCGACATCGAGCGCTACCGCGCCCTGATCGCACGTCTGGGCATCCGCCGCTGACACGCACCACGCGTCGCTGATCGCATCACGACGAACGCGCGAGCCGTCACCCTCCGGGGTGGCGGCTCGTCTCGCGTTAACGAGGAGGTCGCCCGGCCGACACCCGGCCATCCCGGTCCTCCGGGGCCCGGAAGGGGTCCGGTGCTACCATGGACGCAGTGATCCGACGGGCGCCCAGCGTCACGATGGGATCACGACAGATGGAGCTGGCCGGCAGGAGCTGGCCGTTGGTGGTGGTATTCCGAGTCGCTCGGAGCATTCCCACTGATGGTCAGACATGCGCCCGCCGCCGTCGGCCACCGGTCGACGAGCGGAACCAGCCGCGCACGTGCACCCGGGATCCGCATCAGGCGGACCCCGACGTGTCGCCTCGCCCGCTCCTCCTCTGTCGCAGGAGGTCCGCATCCACACGGGATGCAGGACGAGCGCCCGACGGGCGTCGCCGAGAGGCGCAACACGAAGGAGAGAGACCTCAATGGAAGGTCCAGAGATCAAGTTCGCCGAGGCAGTCCTCGACAACGGCAAGTACGGAACCCGCACGGTCCGATTCGAGGCCGGCCGCCTCGCGCAGCAGGCGCAGGGCGCGGTCGCCGCGTACCTCGACGAGGACACGATGCTGCTGTCCGCCACCTCGGTGGGCAAGCACCCGAAGGACAACTTCGACTTCTTCCCCCTGACCATCGACGTCGAGGAGCGCAGCTACGCCGCGGGCAAGATCCCCGGCTCGTTCTTCCGTCGCGAGGGCCGCCCCTCCACCGAGGCGATCCTCGTCTGCCGCCTCATCGACCGGCCGCTGCGCCCGTCGTTCATCACGGGCCTCCGCAACGAGGTCCAGGTCGTCATCACCGTCCTCAGCATCGCGCCGGACGAGTTCTACGACAGCCTCGCCATCAACGCGGCGAGCGCCTCGAGCATGCTCTCGGGCATCCCGTTCTCCGGCCCCATCGCGGGTGTGCGCCTCGCGCTCATCGGCGACCAGTGGGTCGTCTTCCCGAAGCACTCGCAGCTCAAGGAGGCCGTCTTCGACATCACCGTCGCCGGCCGCGTCGTCACCGACTCCGAGGGCAACGAGGACGTCGCGATCATGATGGTCGAGGCCGAGGCCACCGAGGGTGCCTGGGACCTCATCCAGGCCGGCGCCACGAAGCCCGACGAGGCCATCGTCGCGCAGGGCCTCGAGGCCGCGAAGCCGTTCATCCAGCAGCTCGTCGCCGCGCAGGCCTCGCTCGCGCAGCAGGCCGCGAAGCCCACGGTCGACTACCCCGTCTTCCTGCCGTACGCGCAGGAGTCGTACGACGCCGTGTCGGCCCTCGCCCTCGACGAGCTGGGGACCGTGTACCAGATCGCCGACAAGATCGAGCGCCAGGACGCCGACGACGCGCTCAAGACCCGCACCAAGGAGGCCGTGGCCGCCAAGGTCGAGGCCGGCGAGCTGCCGCAGTCGGCGCTCACCGAGTTCTCCGCGGCGTACAAGTCCGTCACGAAGACCGTCGTCCGCGGCCGGATCCTCCGCGACGGCATCCGCATGGACGGGCGCGGCCTCGCCGACATCCGCCCGCTCGACGCCGAGGTGCAGGTCATCCCGCGCGTCCACGGCTCGGCCATCTTCCAGCGCGGCGAGACCCAGATCCTGGGCGTCACCACGCTGAACATGCTCAAGATGGAGCAGCAGATCGACTCGCTGTCGCCCATCACGAAGAAGCGCTACCTGCACCACTACAACTTCCCGCCCTACTCCACCGGTGAGACCGGTCGCGTCGGGTCGCCGAAGCGCCGCGAGATCGGGCACGGCTTCCTCGCCGAGCGCGCACTCGTGCCGGTGCTGCCGAGCCGCGAGGACTTCCCCTACGCGATCCGCCAGGTGTCCGAGGCCCTCGGGTCCAACGGCTCCACGTCGATGGGCTCCGTCTGCGCCTCGACCCTGTCGCTGCTGAACGCGGGTGTGCCGCTGCGCGCCCCCGTCGCCGGCATCGCCATGGGCCTCGTCTCCGACACCGTCGACGGCCAGGTCCGCTACGCGGCCCTCACCGACATCCTCGGTGCCGAGGACGCGCTCGGCGACATGGACTTCAAGGTCGCCGGCACGTCCGAGTTCGTCACGGCCATCCAGCTGGACACGAAGCTCGACGGCATCCCCACGTCGGTCCTCGACGGTGCGCTCAAGCAGGCGAAGGAGGCCCGCACGGCCATCCTCGGCGTGCTGAACCAGGCCATCGACGCCCCCGACGAGATGGCCCCGACCGCGCCCCGCGTGATCTCGGTCAACATCCCCGTCGACAAGATCGGCGAGCTGATCGGCCCGAAGGGCAAGACGATCAACGCCATCCAGGACGAGACCGGCGCCGACATCTCCATCGAGGAGGACGGCACCGTCTACATCGGCGCCGTCGACGGCCCGTCGGCCGAGGCCGCGCGTGCGCAGGTCAACGCCATCGCGAACCCGACGAACCCGGAGGTCGGCGAGTCCTTCCTCGGCACCGTCGTCAAGATCGCGACGTTCGGCGCGTTCGTCTCGCTGCTGCCCGGCAAGGACGGCCTGCTGCACATCAGCGAGGTCCGCAAGCTCGCCGGCGGCAAGCGCGTCGAGAACGTCGAGGACGTGCTCGGCGTCGGCCAGAAGATCCTGGTGGAGATCACCAAGATCGACGACCGCGGCAAGCTGTCGCTCGCCCCGGTGATGGAGGAGCCCGCCGATCAGGAGGGCCGCGACGCCGCGAGCGAGGGCCCCGAGGCCCCCGCCGAGGGCTAGTCCCGACGCACCCCGCACGACCCGGATGCCCGTCCCACCTCGGTGGGGCGGGCATCCGTCGTGTGCGGGGCGCGGACCCGTGCGCGCGTCCACGCATGCTCGGGTCCGGCCGGCTACTTCCCGTCGTCCGGATCCGCGGGGTACGGGACGTCAGGCGCCGGCGGCACCGAGATGGACGGCACCGGGGTGCGGTCCGCGGTGGGGCTCGGGGCGGGCGTCGGAGCCGGGGTGCCCGCGTCGGTCGGCGTCGGCACGGGTGATGGCGTCGTGTCCGGCGTCGTGCCGGGCTCGCCGGTGGCGGGCACGGGCGACGCGGGCGCCGTCGGCTCGCCGCCCGGGGACAGCGCGATCGCCGCGAGGATCCCCGCGACCAGGAGCACCGCCGCGACCAGCGCGATCACGAGCGCGAGCCGGCGACGGTGGGACGGGGCGTCGCCGCCCGCGTCCGTCGCCGTGCGCTCGTCGCCGTGCTGCGTCATGACGCGCCCTCGATCCGGTCCGGTCAGTCCGCGACGGTGATCGCGGTGCCGACGAGCTGGGCGCGCCCGATCACGTGCGGCAGCATCAGGAAGCCGAGGATCGCGGGGGTCGCGCCCTCCGGGACGTCCACCGACTCCACGTCGAGCGCGGTCACGGTGAAGAAGTACCGGTGCGTGCCGTGGCCGCCGGCGGTGTCGCCCCGGCGAACCGCGTCTCGCGGGCCTCGTTGTGCAGGGTCACGGCGCCCTCGGGGAGCAGGCCGGCGTCCGGGTCGCCCGCCCCGGCCGGGAGTGAGGTCGTGGTGGCGGGGATCCCGCGCACGGCCCAGTGCCAGAAGCCGCTGCCCGTGGGGGCGTCGGGGTCGTACGCGGTGAGCACGTAGCTGCGCGTGCCCTCCGGCGCGCCGGTCCAGTTCAGGGCGGGGGACAGGTCCTGCCCGCCCTGGCCCGCGCCGCGCGCCGACTCGGGCAGCGGTGCCCCGTCGGCGAAGTCGGGGCTGGTGAGGTGGAAGGGGGCGGCATCCGGCAGGCGGTGCAGCGGGTCGTTGGGCACAGGGGTTCCTCTCGGTCGTGCTGACGCCCCAGCCTCGCACGACGCGCCGGGACCCGGCCGGGAGGCGTCCCCGGAGCGCATCCCGGTGGTCGGCTCGGGCCCCGGTGCGGACGTCGGAGCCCGACCGCACCCCCGAAGAGGGGCTGGGGCCGGGCGATGACCGCTCGATAGCGTGGGCTCTGCAGGCAGGTCCACGCGACCGCCTGCCTCCGGGGGACGCATCGGGGGATGCAGGCCGCCGAGGGGTGCCGGGGTCGGGGGATCCACGGCACCCCTTCCTGCATCCGGACGGCTCGGACTGTCGAGCCCGCCTCGCGCGAGCAGCTCCCCGTCGCTCGTGCGACGCGCCGTCGCGGCCGCGGTGCTCGGGATCCGCACCCTCGCTCGGGGCCCGCCGCTGCGCCTGTCCTGACGACGAACGGGGTCGGCGGCAATCCCTTGGTACCCAAACGTTTCGCGCGCTGGCAGGTACGGTGGGACATGTGACGACGTCCCTCCCCACCGCCTCGAACGTGGCGCCCGGCTCCTCGCCCCGGCGCCACCGCGGCGGACCCCTCGGGGCTCTCCTCACGCGGACCGCCGAGCCGGCGACCGGGCCCGCACCCGTCGTCGAGGCCACCGTGCAGGCGGCCGGCGCCCTCGTCCTGGAGGCCGCCGCCGCGCCCGGGCTGCGCACCGGCGGGAGCATCCCGAACCCGGCGCGTCGTCGCGCGATCGGCGACACCGACCTCCGCGTCTTCCCCCTCGCGCTCGGCGGGAACGTCTTCGGCTGGACGGCCGGCCCCGACGACACCTCCGCGATCCTCGACCGCTACCAGGAGGCGGGCGGCAACTTCCTCGACACCGCCGACTCCTACGCGAGCGGTCGCAGCGAGCACATGATCGGCACGTGGATGCGCGAGCGCCGCAACCGCGACTCGATGGTCGTCGCCACCAAGATCGGAAAGAGCGAGGACTTCCCCGGCCTCGGCGGATCCCGCATCGAGCGGGCCGTCGACGCGAGCCTGTCGCGCCTCGGCACCGACTTCATCGACCTCCTCTACTTCCACTGGGACGACCTCGACGTGCCCCTCGAGGAGAGCCTCTCCGCGGCCGGGCGCCTCATCGCGTCGGGCAAGGTGCGGCACCTCGCCGCCTCCAACTACGCGGCCGAGCGCCTGCTGCACGCCCGGATCATGGGCGGCCTGTACGGCGCACCCCGCTTCGTCGCGCTCCAGACGCACTACAACCTCGTCAACCGCGCGCCCTACGAGTCGGAGTTCCTCGACGTCGTCCGCGGCCAGCAGCTCGCGGTCATGCCCTACTTCGCGCTCGCGAACGGCTTCCTCACGGGCAAGTACCGCACGCGCGACTCCGTGCGCGAGGGCGCCCGCGGACAGCGCGCGGCGAAGTACCTGCACCGACGCGGCCTCCGCGTGCTCACGGCGCTCGACGAGATCGCCGAGCACCACTCGACGAGCATCGGGACCATCGCCCTGGCCTGGCTCCTGGCCAAGCCGGGCGTCGTCGCGCCCGTCGCGAGCGCGAGCCGCCCCGAGCAGGTGCACGACCTGGTGCAGGCGGCGCACGTGCAGCTCTCGCGGCACGACGTCGCGCGCCTCGACCGCATCAGCGAGTAGCCCCTCCCCAGGCGCCGTCCGCGCTCGTCGTTCGCGCGATGTGGACCGATGCCGCCGCGCCCGCATCCCCTCGGCTAGCTTTCCCGGACCCGCGACGCCCGGACGCCCGTGCTTCCACGCGGGCATCCGAACGGCCCGGGGGAGACGACCTTGCACGAACGACCGCGCGACCTGACGCTGCGACGACGAGCGGGAGCGGCGGCGTTCGCGCTGGCCGTCGTGATCGCGATCCCGGTGATGGCCGGCTGCACGGCTGCCCCGCTGGCCGACCCCGCTCCCACGCCGGTGCCGTCCCCGTCCCTGACGCAGGAGCAGCAGGACGACGAGGCGTTCCGGGATGTCTTCACGCGATTGGTGAGCTTGAGCCCGAGTGAGGAGACGGCCGACAACCTGTCCGGACTGCTCGAGGGCGATGCGCTGGACGGCGAGCTGTCCTCGCTACGCGACACCGAGGCGAAGCATCAGCACGGAGAAGGCAAGGCGACGATGTCCGCCTTCGAAGTCACGAGTCACGGATCGGACGGGCAAGGCGCCTTCATGGTCGCCCAGGCCTGCCTCGACGTGAGCGGCCTCCGGATCCTCGACGAGTTCGGGCACGACGTCACACCGCAGCGCGACGTGCGACTGTCGGTTCAGATGAAGGCGAAGAGGTCGGACGACGGTACGTGGCGCATCAGCGACTCCCTCCGCAACGAGGAGGTCCACGCGTGCGGATGACGTCGATCTTGATCGCCGGGTCCATCGCTCTCACGGCCGTCGTGGCCTTCCCCGCTCAGAGTCGAGCGGCAGCTGGTTCGTGTGCGCAATCGGCTGGAAACGCCGGGAGTTGTGCTTCAGGAGCCATCGCGGGCGACGGTGTCGCGCTCACGGGGCAGGAGACGCCCTCTCGCGGATCCCAGTCGCCCAGTGGGCCGGAGGACGTGGGACCGTCGCAGGCTGGTGTCGTGCCGCCGGTGGTGCCGCATCCGGTGCCACGGCAGGACCGCCTCGCCGCGGACGTCGACACGGCCTGTCGGCCGGGGAAGGGCACCTGCCTGGACGGGCAGCACGCGTTCCTCCCGCCCGCCCAGCCGCCCGTGAAGCCCGCCGACCCGGCCCCGGCCGCGCCTGCTGACCCGGGGGTGACGCTGGAGGACGTGGCGCAGTTCGTGCCGCGGTCGGC
This sequence comes from Clavibacter rahimiani, assembly GCF_052654495.1. Classification (NCBI taxonomy): domain Bacteria; kingdom Bacillati; phylum Actinomycetota; class Actinomycetes; order Micrococcales; family Microbacteriaceae; genus Clavibacter; species Clavibacter rahimiani. The sequence goes on along the minus strand of NZ_CP199790.1, from coordinate 2,260,169 downwards.
GTCGATCCGGTCGCAGCCGAACGGGTGGGCGTTGGTCGGGGCGCCGGTGAACCTGCTCACGGACGCGTCCGCGCAGGTGGTCGACGGGACGCTGCTGGGTCGGCCGGCGCAGGTGCGGTTCGTGCCGGTGTCGTTCACGTGGGATCACGGTGACGGGACGTCGACGACGGTCCAGGGTCCGGGGTCGTCGTGGAGGCAGCTGGGCCAACAGGACTTCACCCCCACTGACACCAGTCACGTGTATCCGAGCGTCGGTGACAGGCAGATCAGCCTGACGATCGCGTATTCGCCGTCGTACCGGTTCGACGGGGGTGGGTGGCAGCAGATCCCGGGCACGCTCCCGGTGGTCAGCGGGCCGGTCACGCTCCACGTCCTGCAGGGTTCCACGGTCCTGGTCGGCGGGGCGTGCGGATCGGCTCACGCTGGACCAGGCTGCTGACCGCCGCCACCGCCACCGCCCCGCGTCCACCCCGATCCGAGAGCAGGCCCGTGGCGTAGGGTGACGCTGATGTCCCGCGCCGTAGAACTCCCCCTCGACCTCCCCGAGCTCACCGTGCAGTCGGCGGGCGGTGCCGGCGTCCGGCGCTCCGTCCTCCCGTCCGGCGTCCGGATCCTCAGCGAGGACGTGCCGGGCAGCAGCAGCGCCACCATCGGCATGTGGGTCGCGGTCGGGTCGCGCGACGAGCAGCCCGGCGACCTCGGGTCCACGCACTTCCTCGAGCACCTGCTCTTCAAGGGCACCCCGTCGCGCTCGGCGCTCGACATCGCCGTGGCCTTCGACGCGGTCGGCGGCGAGCACAACGCCGTCACCGCCAAGGAGTACACCTGCTACTACGCCAAGGTGCGGGATCGCGACCTCGGCATGGCCGTGGACGTGCTGGCCGACATGGTCACCTCCAGCCTCATCGACGCCGAGGAGTTCGAGACCGAGCGCGGGGTCATCCTCGAGGAGCTCGCCATGGCGGACGACGACCCGGGCGACGTCACGAGCGAGCGCTTCTTCGAGGCCGTGCTCGGGGATCACCCGCTCGGCCGGCCCATCGGCGGCAGCCCCGCGGACATCGAGGCCGCCGAGCGCGAGGCCGTCGTCGCCCACTACCGCCGCAACTACCGCCCGCAGGACCTCGTCATCACGGCGGCCGGCGCGGTGGACCACGACGCCCTCGTCACCCGCGTCACCGTGGGCCTCGAGCGCGCCGGCTGGGACCTGTCCGTCCTCGCCGCGCCCGTCGCCCGCCGGACCGGCGACGTCGGCGTCATCACGCGCGGCAGCGACCTCGTCGTCGTCGACCGCCCCATCGAGCAGACCAACATCCTGCTCGGCGTTCCGGGCCTCGCCGCGTCCGACGACCGGCGCCCCGCCCTCGCCATGCTCAACTCCGTGCTCGGCGGCGGCATGTCGTCGCGCCTGTTCCAGGAGGTGCGCGAGAAGCGCGGCCTCGCCTACTCCGTCTACTCCTTCGGCGCGTCCTACTCGGACGCGGGCGTCTTCGGCCTCTACGCCGGATGCACGGCCGCCAAGACCGCGCAGGTCTCCCGCCTCATGATCGACGAGTTCCGGCGCCTCGCCGAGGACCACGTGACCGACGAGGAGCTGACCCGCGCCTTCGGCCAGCTCTCCGGCCAGTCGGCCCTCGCGCTCGAGGACTCGGACACGCGCATGTCGCGGCTCGGCCGGTCGGAGATCACGACGGGCGAGTACGTCGACCTCGACGAGACGCTCACCCGCCTGTCCCGTGTCACCGCCGAGGACGTCCGCTCCCTCGCGGCCGACCTCGTCTCCCGTCCGCTCTCGATCGCCGCTGTGGGCACCGTCGGCGCCGACGCGTTCGCCCCGCTGCTCGAGACCCGCTCGCTCCTCTAGGAGGATCCGTGTCCCACTACATCTACCTCGTTCGCCACGGCGAGCAGCAGGACGCCGAGCACGGGCTGCCCGACGGCCCGCTCTCCGGCCGCGGCAAGCGCCAGGCGCACTGCATCGCCGACCGGCTGAGCGGGGTGCCGTTCACGTCGGTGCGCCACTCGCCGCTCGCGCGCGCGGAGGAGACGGCCGCGATCATGGCCCAGCGCATGCCGGCCGTCGAGCCGGAGCCGTCGTCCCTGCTGTTCGACTGCATCCCGTCGGGTCCCGTGCCCGACATGCCGCACGCCTTCGAGTCGTTCTTCGGCGGGGTGACCGAGGAGGAGATCGACGCGGGCAGCGCCCAGATGGCCGACGCGGTGAGCGAGTTCCTGGCGCCGGCGCGCGGCGACCGGCACGACCTCCTCATCACGCACAACTTCGTCATCGCGTGGTTCGTGCGGCACGTGTTCGACGCCCCCGAGTGGCGCTGGATGGGGATCAACCAGGCCAACTGCGGCCTCACGATCATCCGGGTGCGCTCCGCGAAGCCGCCCGTCCTCGTGGTGCACAACGACCTCGGCCACCTCCCGGTCGAGCTCCGCACGGGACTGCCGGAGCAGCAGCCCTACTAGGCGGGTCCGCCGGGGCGGCCACCGTCGCCGCGGACCGCGCCGGTACGCTGGCGGGATGACAACCACGGTCGCCGTCGTCGGCGCAACGGGCCGCATGGGCCAGCTGATCACGCAGATCGTCGAGGCGAGCACCGAGTTCGAGCTCGTCGCCAGCCTCGACTCGAAGGACGAGCTGTCCGACATGCTCGGCGCCGACATCGCGGTCGACGTGACGCTCCCGGCGGTCAGCCAGGGCGTCGTCGAGTACGCCGTCGCGCACGGCATGAACGTGCTCGTGGGCACGAGCGGCTGGACGGGCGAGCGGATCCAGGACCTCGAGCGGCGGATCACGGGCAACCTCGCCGTGGGCGTCGTCATCATCCCGAACTTCTCGGTCGGCAGCGTCCTCGCGACATCCTTCGCGCAGATGGCGGCGCGCTTCTACGACTCCATCGAGATCGTCGAGGCGCACGGCGCCACGAAGATCGACTCGCCGTCGGGCACCGCCGTCCGCACCGCGGAGCTCATGTCGCAGGCCCGCGGCGCACGCGGCCCGGTGCAGGCGCCGCACACCGACCAGCGCGCCCGCGGCCAGCAGGTCGCGAGCATCCCCGTGCACAGCCTCCGGATGCAGGGCGTCGTCGCCAAGCAGGACGTGGTGTTCGGCGGGAACGGCGAGGTGCTCACCATCAGCCACGACACGCTCGCGCCGAGCGCCTATGAGGCGGGGATCCTGCTCGCCCTCCGCGCGGTCCGCACCGCCCGGGGCGTGGTGGTCGGGCTCGACCGCCTCATCGACCTCGACGGGTCGCGCGAGCGCGCCACCCGGGACGCGGCCGCCGCGCCGACCGGGCCCGTGGACGACGGCGGGCCGAGCGGCCAGGCGGCCACCGTCACGAGCTCCTGATGGGCACGCGCATCGGCGTGGCCCTCATGGCCGTTCTCATGATGCTGTACCTGGCGGTGGCCGGCCAGTTCGCCGTGCTGCTGATGATGTCGGGCGAGCTCGTCGGCGTGGCGCTCGGCCTCGGCCTCGTGTTCCTGTCGCTCGTCGGCGCGTGGGCCCTCGTCCGCGAGCTGCTGTTCGGGATCCGCAGCGCGCGCCTCACGCGGATCCTCGACGAGGAGGGCGGCCTGCCCGTCGCCGACCTGCCGTCCCGCGCGAGCGGCCGCCCCCTGCGGGACGCGGCCGACGCCGCCTTCCCCGCCTACCAGGCCGAGGTCGAGGAGGAGCCCGCCAGCTGGCGGGCGTGGTTCCGGCTGGGCCTCGCCTACGACGCGAGCGGCGACCGACGACGTGCGCGCGGCGCGATCCGCCGCGCGATCGCCCTGCACGGATCCGAGCCCGCCGCCTGACCGACCGGGCGACGGCGAACCGGCGGCTCAGGCCCTCGCGAGCAGCCGGTCGATCGCGAGCTCCACGGTGGGGTCGCGGAACGCGAAGCCGTCGGCGAGGAGCTTCTCGGGGCGCGCGGGCTGGCTGGACAGCAGCAGCTCCTGGCCCGCGTCCCGCAGTGCCAGCCGGATCAGGGCCTCCGGCGCGGGCACGAGGTAGGGCCGATGCATGCGCGTCGCGAGATGGCGCATGAGGCGGTCGGCCATGACGGGCTCGGGGCCGGTCAGGTTCACCGGGCCGGACAGCGACGACGTCAGCAGGTGCACGATGGCGGCGGCCTCGTCGCGGAGCGAGATCCACGGCCACACCTGGCCGCCCGTGCCGAGCTTCCCGGCGAGCCCCAGGTTCGTGAGGAGGCGCAGCGGCGCGAGGGCCCCCGCCTGCGCGAGCACGAGGCCGGTGCGCAGGGCGACGACGCGCACGTCCGCGGACGCCTGGAACGCCTCGGCCTCCCACGCCTCCACGACCTCGGCGAGGAAGCCCGTCCCGCGCGGCGAGTCCTCGGTGAGGCGCTCGGCGGGGCGGTCGCCGTAGAACCCCACAGCGGATCCGTTCAGCAGCACCCGGGGCGGCGTCGACGCCGACGCCAGGGCACCCACGATCGTGCGCGTCGCCTGCACGCGCGAGGACCGGATCTCCTCCTGGTACGGCTTCGTCCACGGCAGGCGGCTGATGGACGCGCCCGACAGGTTCACGACCGCGTCCACGCCGTCGAGCACCGCCGGGTCCAGACGGCCCTCCGCCGGCTGCCACTCGTGCTCGTCCGGACCCGAGGGGGCGTGCCGCACCAGCTTCTCCACGCGGTGCCCGGCCGCGCGCAGCTGCGCCTGCAGCTCGGTGCCGATGGTGCCGCCCGCGCCGGAGATCAGGACGGTGAGCGGGGCGGGGGATGCGGTGCTGTCGGACATGGTCGAGCCCTTCGTCGGTGCCCGTCAGCCTACGGCCCGGTCCTCCCACGAGCCGGGGCGGGCGCCGCGGGCGGTCGCGTACAGTGACGGTCGTGCCCCACGACGACATCGCCTTCCGCTCCGACATGACCGTGGAGCTCGTCCGCTCGAGCGCCCACGACTCCGACGTGATCTTCGCCGCCCGCGTCTCCACCGCCGGCGAGAAGACCCTCGAGCGCGCGCTCGACGAGCCGGACGGCCAGGACCGCGCCCTCGAGGGCGACGTCGACACGGAGGCCGAGGAGAAGCGCGTGAAGCGCGACCGCGGCCTCATCAACTACCTCATACGCGACCGCCACGGATCGCCCTTCGAGCACAACTCCATGACCTTCTACGTGCAGGCGCCGATCTTCGTCTTCCGCGAGTTCATGCGCCACCGCATGGCCTCCTACAACGAGGAGTCGGGCCGCTACAAGGAGCTCGACCCCGTGTTCTACGTGCCCGGGCCCGAGCGCAACCTCGTGCAGGTCGGCAAGCCCGGCGCGTACGAGTTCCTCGCCGGGAGCCCGGAGCAGACCGACCTCGTCCAGGCCGAGACCCGCCGCACCTCGACGGAGGCCTACGCGTCCTACCAGCGGATGCTCGGCGAGGGCGTGGCCCGCGAGGTCGCGCGCATCGTCCTGCCGCTCAACATCTACTCGTCCATGTACGTGACGCTCAACGCGCGCGCCCTCATGAACTTCCTGTCGCTGCGCACCAAGCACGAGGACTCGACGTTCCCGAGCTTCCCGCAGCGGGAGATCGAGATGTGCGCGGAGAAGATGGAGACCGAGTTCGAGCGGCTCATGCCCCTCACCCACGCGGCCTTCCAGAAGAACGGCCGCGTCGCGCCGTAGCGCGCCCGGACCCGACGACCGTCCGCCCGATACGATGGAGCGCGTGTCCACAGAGAACCCCTTCGGCCAGGTCCTGGTGGCGCTCGTCACCCCGTTCACGGCCGACGGCGAGGTCGACTGGCCGGGCGTCGAGAAGCACATCGACGACGTCATCGTGGCGGGCGCGGACGGCATCGTCGTCACGGGCACCACGGGGGAGACCAGCACGCTGACGGACCCCGAGAAGGTCAAGCTCGTCGAGGTCGGCCGCTCGGTGAGCGCGGGCCGCGCGAAGATCATCACGGGCGGCGGGTCGAACGAGACCGCGCACGCCATGCAGCTCGCCCGCCAGAGCGAGAAGGCGGGCGCCGACGGCAACATGATCGTGACGCCGTACTACAACAAGCCCACGCAGGCCGGCGTCCTCACGCACTTCCGGATGATCGCCGACGCCACCGACCTGCCGGTCATCCTGTACGACATCCCGGGCCGCACGGGCATCCCCATCCAGTACGAGACGATCCTCCGGGCCGCCAAGCACCCGAACATCCTCGCCATCAAGGACGCCAAGGGCGACCTCGCGCAGGCCAGCCGCGTGCTCAACCAGACCGGCCTCATGTACTTCGCGGGCGACGACGCCAACGCGCTGCCGACCCTCGCGATCGGCGGCACCGGGCTCATCGGGGTCACCGCCAACGTCACCGCCACGCCGTACCGCACCATGGTCGACGCCGTGAACGCGGGCGACCTCGCCGCCGCCACGCACGCGCACCAGCAGCTCGAGCCGCTCGTCCGCGCCGTCATGACCCACGTGCCCGGCACGGTCGCGGCGAAGTACATCCTCCACGGCCTCGGCCGCATCGGCAGCCCCCGCGTCCGCCTGCCCCTCGTGGGCCCGGAGGAGTGGGAGGCCGCCCAGATCGAGGACGAGATCGACCTCGTCCGCGACGTCCCCGGCGTCGACTTCCGCAACTTCCGCCCCGACCGCAACGCCGCCGCCGGCGGAGCCCTGCCGAAGATCGCGGGCACCACGCGCTGACGCGCCCCACGCACATCCCCGCCGGCCCCTTCGGGCCGCACCCCCGACCGAGGAGCCCCATGCCCCAGACGATCTACGATCCCCCCGCGCTCAAGCCCGGCATCCTGCGCATCACGCCCATCGGCGGCCTGGGCGAGATCGGGCGCAACATGACCACGTTCGAGATCGACGGCAAGATCCTCGTCGTCGACTGCGGCGTGCTCTTCCCCGAGGAGCACCAGCCGGGCGTCGACCTGATCCTCCCCGACTTCTCCTCCATCGCGGACCGCCTCGACGACGTCGTCGGCATCGTGCTCACGCACGGCCACGAGGACCACATCGGCGCGGTGCCCTACCTCCTCAAGCTGAAGCAGGACATCCCGCTGATCGGCTCCGGCCTCACGCTCGCCCTCATCGAGGCGAAGCTCAAGGAGCACCGGATCAAGCCGTACACGTTCCAGGTCAAGGAGGGCGACCGCGAGCGCCTCGGGCCGTTCGAGCTCGAGTTCGTGGCCGTCAACCACTCCATCCCGGACGCCCTGGCCGTCGCCATCAAGACCGAGGCGGGCAGCGTGCTGCACACGGGCGACTTCAAGATGGACCAGCTGCCGCTCGACGACCGCATCACCGACCTGCGCGCCTTCGCGCGACTCGGCGAGGCCGGCATCGACCTCTTCATGTCCGACTCCACGAATGCGGACGTCCCCGGCTTCACGCCCACCGAGCGCTCCATCGGGCCGGTCCTCGAGGCCGTCATCTCGAAGGCGCCGCGCCGCGTCATCGTCGCGAGCTTCTCCAGCCACGTCCACCGCGTGCAGCAGGTGCTCGACGCCGCCGTCGCGAACGGGCGCCGCGTGGCGTTCATCGGCCGCTCGATGATCCGCAACATGACCATCGCGGCCGAGCTCGGCTACCTCAAGGTGCCGGAGGGGGTCCTCATCGACTCCAAGAAGGCCGTCAACCTGCCGGACGACAAGATCGTCTACATGAGCACGGGGTCGCAGGGCGAGCCGATGGCGGTGCTGAGCCGCATGGTCAACTCGGAGCACCAGATCGAGATCGGCCAGGACGACACCGTCATCCTCGCGTCGAGCCTCATCCCCGGCAACGAGAACGCCGTGTACCGGATCATCAACGGGCTCACGAAGCTCGGCGCGAACGTCGTGCACAAGGCCAACGCGAAGGTCCACGTCTCGGGCCACGCCGCCGCGGGCGAGCTGCTGTACTGCTACAACATCCTGAAGCCGCGGAACGTGCTCCCGGTGCACGGCGAGTACCGCCACCTGGTCGCGAACCAGCAGCTGGCGATCCAGACCGGCGTGCCGGAGCGCAACACGTTCCTCGCGGAGGACGGCACCGTCCTCGACATGAAGGACGGACACGTGCGCGTCACGGGGCAGCTCGACATCGGGTACGTCTACGTCGACGGCTCCACCGTGGGCGAGATCACCGACGCCGACCTCAAGGACCGCCGCATCCTCTCCGAGGAGGGCTTCGTCACGATCTTCGCGGTCGTCGAGCCGCAGACCGGCAAGGTCATCGTGGGCCCGGAGATCGAGGCGCGCGGCTTCGCCGAGGACAGCAAGGTCTTCGACAGCGTCAAGCCGCTCGTGGTCAAGGCGCTCGCGGAGGCCGCGGCCAACGGCACGCGCGACACGCACGCGTACGCGCAGGTCGTCCGGCGCACGGTCGGCCGCTGGGTCAACTCGTCGCACCGCCGCCGCCCGATGATCATCCCGGTGGTCATCGAGGCGTAGCGCCACGGCCGCCGCGGCGGAGCAGCGCGTCCCGGAGGGGGCGGGGGAGACCCCGCCCCCTCCGTCGTCCCCCGGGCTCCCGTCGGTGCTCGGTCGCGCGACCCGGAGCGCCTCCCCCTCGGGGCCCCCTCGCGTGGGCGCGCATGTCATCCCCGCGGCCGACCCGCCCGCCGTGCTCCGCCCCTAGCGTCGAGGGTGACCGGACGGACCGCTGGGGGACGCCGGGGAAGGAGCGGCCGTGGGCGTCTGGCGGAGATGGATCCTCCCGATCACGAGGCTCGTCGTGCTGGCCGCCATCGCGGTGGCCCTCGTGCGCATGGCGTTCTTCGGGACGACGGCGGAGGAGGCCTCCGAGACGCCGACGGGCTCCGTGGTCGAGTCGCAGGTGCCGGCGTCGATCGCGACCGTGGTCAACGACGTGACCGTGAAGGGCAGCATCCAGCCCGACCCCGCCGTCCCCGTGAAGGCGACGCTGCAGGGCAAGGTCTCCAAGCTCGTCGCCGGGCAGGGCGCCACGCTCGCGGCCGGCGACCCGATCCTCGTCATCCGCCAGGAGACCCCGGTCGACCCGGTGGTCGCCGCGGACGGCACGGTCACGCAGCCGAAGCCCAAGGTCGTCACCGAGACGGTCACCGTGAAGGCGGCCGGCTCGCTCACCGAGCTCGGCGTCCTCGTGGGCCAGGAGGTCGCCGTCGGCGACGCGGTCGGCCGGATCTCGCCGCCCACCTTCCGCGCGAGCGCCCCGCTCACCGCGGAGGAGCAGTACCGGCTCGTCACGCAGCCGGGCGCCGCGCGGGTCGCGATCACGTCGGGACCGGCCCCCTTCGAGTGCGCCGACCTCCGCATCGGCCAGCCGTCCGCGACGGCCGGCGACGGCGCGACGGGCGGCGCGGGCAACGCCGGATCCCCGGGATCCACCGGGTCCACGGGAGGCGGGGAGTCCGCGTCCACCGGCGCGACCGTCTCCTGCGCCGTGCCCGCCGGCACGCGCGTGTTCCCCGGGCTCGCCGCCGAGATCACGATCCCCGCGGGCGAGGCGCCCGACGTCCTCACCCTCCCGACCACCGCGGTCGAGGGCCTCGCCGACACGGGCAACGTCTGGCTGCCGTCGGAGTCCGGCGAGCCGGAGGAGCGCGCGGTCGGCCTCGGCATCAGCGACGGGAAGGTCGTGCAGATCACCTCCGGCCTCGCCGAGGGTGACATGGTGCTGGAGTTCGTGCCCGGCGCCCCCGCGCCCACGGCGGACCCCATGATGATGCAGGGCGGGTACGGCGGATGAGCCTCATCCGCCTCGAGCGGGTGACCCGCACGGTCCTCCGACCGGACGACGAGCCGCTGACGATCCTGCACGGCGTCGACCTCGACGTGTCCGTGGGCGACCACGTGTCGATCGTCGGCCGCTCCGGGTCCGGCAAGTCGACCCTGCTCAACATCCTCGGCCTGCTCGACACCCCCACCACCGGCGAGGTCCTCCTCGACGACGTGCCCATGGCCCGCGTCTCCGGCTCCCGCCGCGACCGGGCCCGGGGCGGGGACATCGGCTTCATCTTCCAGCAGTTCAACCTGCTGCAGGGGCGCACGGCACGCGAGAACGTGATGACGCCGCTGCTCTACTCCACCGGCCGCACCTTCTGGCGGCGCGCGTCCATCGCCGCCGACATGCTCGAGCGCGTCGGCCTCGGCCACCGGATCGACTCCATGCCGGAGACCCTGTCCGGCGGCGAGCAGCAGCGCGTCGCCATCGCGCGGGCCCTCGTCCGCTCGCCGCGGCTGATCCTCGCCGACGAGCCCACGGGCGCCCTCGACATCGAGACCGGCGCGACAGTGATGACCCTGCTGGCCGAGGTGGCGCACGCGTCCGGCGCGGCGCTCGTCACCATCACGCACGACCCGACCGTCGCGGCGCGCGCCGACCGGCACCACCGGCTGGAGGCCGGCGTGCTCGCGCCGGCCGAGGCGCTCGTCCGCGAGGTGCTCGCGTGAGCGGCTGGCTCGCCCGCACGGGCACGGGCCTCGTCGGCGCGGTCGTCGAGGCGTGGGCGGAGCTGCGGATCCACCGCACGCGCGTCCTCCTCTCCCTCATCGGCGTCGCCGTCGCGGTCACGGCCATCACCTCCGTCGTCGGCCTCGGCGGGGTGGTCCAGCAGTCGCAGACGGAGCAGTACGAGCGCGAGTCGGGCCGGCCCGCGGCGCTGTCGGTGTCGACGTACTCGGAGACGGGGGCCGGGATGCCGTACGCGGACCAGCGCGCGCTCCTCGCCGAGACCGCCGACCGCTACGGCATCACGTGGTCCACGGTGATCGCCTCCGCGCCGTTCCCGGTCGAGCTCCCGGGCGGCACCGCCGAGGTGCAGGCGACCGTCGTGGACGTGGACTACGGCGAGATGCGCCGGGTCGACCTGGTGGACGGGCGGTGGTTCGACGACCGGGACGCGGACCGGCTCGCCCCGCCGATCGTGGTCAACGCGGCCTTCATGGCGGCCCTCGGCTCGCCGGAGCTCGCGACCCATCCCACCGCCGTGCTGCGGGGGTCCGAGGGCGACGCCACCGGCGTCGTGGTGGGCGTGACCCCGGACCGCTACGCGGAGGAGCCGCCTTCCATGCTCGTGCTCGCCGCGTCGGCGGAGCGGCTGATGGGGCCGACGGGGCTGGACGCGATGCAGCCGCAGATGGAGTTCTGGGTGCCGGAGGCGGAGTCCGAGGGGCTGATGGCGGCGATCCAGTCGGACGTGGCGGCGTCGGCTCCCGACGGCGTGCAGGCGACCGTCAACCGGACCGACTACGGCACGTACGACTACGACCCGCTCCTGTCGCTGAAGATCCTCGTCGGGGGAGTGGCCGGCCTCGTGCTCCTCCTCGGCGCGCTCGGCCTCGTCAACATCTCGCTCGTCACCGTCACGCAGCGGATCCGCGAGATCGGCGTCCGCCGCAGCTTCGGCGCGAGCGCGGGCCGCGTGTTCTTCGCCGTGATGATGGAGAGCGTCGTCGCCACGACGGCCGCGGGCGTGGTCGGCGTGATGGCGGCGGTCGCGATCGTCAAGAACCCCTGGATCCTCTCGTTCGTCTCCTCCGGCGTCACCGAGTTCCCGCCGTTCCCGCTCAGCGCCGCGCTCCTCGGGCTCGGCGCCTCGCTCGTGGTCGGGGCCATCGCGGGCCTGCTGCCGGCGCTCGTCGCGGTGCGGGTCTCCGTCATCGACGCGATCCGGTACTGATGCCGGGTCCGGGCGGCGAGCGTCCCGCCCGGCTCGGCGGACGTACGGCGACGGCGGCGCGGGATAACGTGGGTCGCATGGCTACGAGCACCAGGTCGACCAGCCGCGCCGGGAAGACCTCCTCGCCCGCGCCGCGCGCCACGCCCCCGCGCAAGGGGCGTGCCGCCGAGACGAAGCAGCAGACCGTCGCCTACCCCGTCCAGGCGGAGCGGCGCGGCCCGCTGGTCGTCGCGTGGATGGGCCTCGCCCACGCCACCGGGGCCCTCTTCCGCGCCCTCGGCCCGGAGAAGCTCGCGAAGGAGGAGCGCCGGGACGGCATCCCCTTCCTCCTCGTGGTCCTCGCGATCGCCGGCGTCGTCGTCGAGTGGTTCAACCCGCTGAACGACGTGGCGATGGCCTTCGACGCCTACACGTTCGGCGGCCTCTTCGGCCGGGTCGCGTTCGCGCTGCCCATCGTGATGGTCCTCCTCGCGCTCTGGCTCTTCCGCCACCCCGCGTCGGTCAGCGACAACGGGCGGATCGGCATCGGCGTCACGCTCTTCCTCGTCTCCATCTCGGCGCTCTGCCACCTCTTCAACGGGGCCCCGGATCCGCGCGACGGCATGCTCGCGCTGGCCCGCGCCGGCGGCGTCCTCGGCTGGGTGCTCGCGGCCCCGCTCGCCCTCCTCATCACGCCGATCGGCGCCGGCATCGTGGCCGGGATCCTCCTCGTGCTCTCCCTCTTCATCATCACGCGGACGCCGCCGAACCGCGTCGGCGTCCGCCTCCGCGAGCTCTACTCCTACCTCTTCGGCGCCCCGCCGGTGGACGAGGAGCAGCGCGCCGCCGACCGCGCCGCCCGCCGGTCCGGCGCGACCGAGCAGGTCGAGCTCGACGGCCTCGACGACGGCCCCGTGGACACCGACAGCCTCCCGTGGTGGCGCCGCAACCGCAGCCAGCGCGAGGACGCCCCGGCGTTCGACAGCCCCGTGCTCGCGCCGCACGCCGGGTCCGACGACGCGGACGAGGACCAGGACGACGACCGCGACCGCGACCGAGGCCGCGGCCGTCGCGGGCGGCCCGCCGCCGAGGCTCCCACCACCGTCATCGACCGCACCGTGGATCCGGACGCCTCCCGCCCCGAGCCCGGCGCCTTCGCCGGCGACGACGCGGCGACCCGACGCATCGACCTCGGCGAGCCCGTCGCGGACGCGACGGCCACCGCGATCCTGCCGTCCATCCCCGTGCACCCCACCGGCATCCGCGACGACGACGAGCCCGCCGTGCTCCCCGGGTTCGAGGACGACGGATCCGACGCGGCCACCGTCTCGGGGGAGTCCGACACCCCGCAGGCCCCCTACCGCCTGCCCGCGGCGAGCACCCTCTCGCCCGGCACGCCCGCGAAGTCGCGCTCGTCGGTCAACGACGAGGTGGTGCGCGCGCTCACCGAGGTGCTCACCAACTTCCAGGTCGACGCGACGGTCACCGGCTTCTCGCGCGGCCCGACGGTCACGCGCTACGAGCTCGAGCTCGCGCCCGGCGTCAAGGTCGAGCGCGTCACCGCGCTCGCCAAGAACATCAGCTACGCGGTCGCCTCCAACGAGGTCCGCATCCTCTCGCCCATCCCGGGGCGCAGCGCGATCGGCGTCGAGATCCCGAACACGGACCGCGAGATCGTCTCCCTCGGCGACGTCCTCCGCTCGTCGGCCGCCACGAACAGCGCGCACCCGATGACCATCGGCGTCGGCAAGGACGTCGAGGGCGGCTACGTCATCGCCAACCTCGCGAAGATGCCCCACCTCCTGGTCGCGGGATCCACGGGCTCGGGCAAGTCGAGCTTCGTCAACTCGATGATCACCTCGCTCCTCATGCGCGCGAAGCCGAGCGACGTGCGCATGGTCCTCATCGACCCGAAGCGCGTGGAGCTCACCATCTACGCGGGCGTGCCGCATCTCATCACGCCCATCATCACCAACCCGAAGAAGGCGGCCGAGGCGCTGCAGTGGGTGGTGAAGGAGATGGACATGAGGTACGACGACCTCGCCAGCTTCGGCTTCCGCCACATCGACGACTTCAACAAGGCCGTCACAAGCGGATCGATCGTGCTCCCCGAGGGCAGCGAGCGGACCCTCCGCCCGTACCCCTACCTCCTCGTCGTGGTGGACGAGCTCGCGGACCTCATGATGGTGGCGCCGCGCGACGTCGAGGACTCCATCGTCCGCATCACGCAGCTCGCACGCGCCGCCGGCATCCACCTGGTGCTCGCCACGCAGCGCCCCTCCGTCGACGTCGTCACGGGTCTCATCAAGGCCAACGTCCCGTCCCGCCTCGCGTTCGCGGTGTCGAGCATGACCGACTCCCGCGTGATCCTCGACCAGCCGGGCGCCGACAAGCTCATCGGCCAGGGCGACGGCCTCTTCCTCCCCATGGGCGCCAACAAGGCGGTCCGCGTGCAGGGCGCATGGGTGCAGGAGGCGGAGATCGCGAAGGTCGTCGAGCACGTGACGCGCCAGGCCCGCCCGGACTACCGCCAGGACGTCGCCGTCGCCGCCGAGCGCAAGGAGATCGACGCCGACATCGGCGACGACCTCGAGGTGCTGCTCGCCGCGGCCGAGCTCGTGGTCAGCACCCAGTTCGGCTCGACCTCGATGCTGCAGCGGAAGCTGCGCGTCGGGTTCGCCAAGGCCGGCCGGCTCATGGACCTCCTCGAGGCGCGCGAGATCGTCGGCCCGTCGGAGGGATCGAAGGCGCGCGACGTGCTCGTCTCGGCGGAGCAGCTGCCGGGCGTCCTCGCGACGCTGCGCGGGGAGACGCCGGCCGCCGCGCCCGCGGCAGCACCGGCAGCACCGGCCGCCATCGCCGCTGAGCCGGACGACGACCGCTACCCGTCGGATCCGCTGCACAAGGACCTCGACGCCTACGAGCAGGTGGAGGCCGAGGGCGACGACGACGCCTGGGGCCTCACGGGCAGGGACTGAGCCGTGGCCGAGCTGAGCGGATCGGGCGCCACCGGGATCGGGGCACCGCGCGTCTGGCGCGCGGGCGACTCCCCGGCTAGTCCCTGGAACGTCGCCAACGTCCTCACGATCGCCCGGATCCTGCTGGCCCCCGTCTTCGTCGTCCTGCTCGCGGCGGACGACGGTGCCGACGGGCCGCTCCGCTACGCGGCCGCCGCGCTGTTCGTGATCGCCATCGCGACCGACGGCGTCGACGGCCACATCGCGCGCAGCCGCAACCTCGTGACCGACCTCGGCAAGCTCCTCGACCCCATCGCCGATAAGGTGCTGACGGGCGCCGCCCTCGTGATGCTGTCCGTGCTCGGCGAGCTCCCGTGGTGGGTGACGATCGCGATCCTCGTGCGCGAGCTCGGCATCACGGCTTACCGGTTCGCGGTGCTCCGCGACCGCGTGGTGGCCGCGTCGCGCGGCGGCAAGCTGAAGACCGTCGCGCAGGCCGTGGCCATCAGCGTCGCGCTGCTGCCCCTGTGGGACGTCGTGGGCGACGGCATGCACGTCGTCAACACGGTGCTGATGTCGATCGCCTTCGTCCTCACGATCCTCTCCGGCCTCGACTACATGCGCCAGGCGCTGCGGTCGGAGCGCGCATCGTGACCGCCTTCGACGGCGTGACCGACGAGCAGCTCGCCGAGCGCGTGATCGCCGCCCTCGTCGCGAGCGGACGCCGCATCGCGGTCGCGGAGTCCCTCACGGGCGGCCTCCTGACGGCGGCCCTCGTCGGCGTCCCCGGAGCCTCCCGCGCGCTGTCGGGCGGCATCGTCTCCTACGACACGGCCCTCAAGCGCACGATCCTCGGCGTCGAGTCGTCGATCCTCGCGGTCCACGGCGCCGTGCACCCGGACGTCGCGCGGCAGATGGCCCGCGGCGTGCGCCAGGTCTGCGCGGTCGACGGACGCCCGGCCGACGTGGGCGTCTCCACGACCGGAGCCGCCGGTCCGGATCCGCAGGACGGACAGCGGCCGGGCACGGCGTTCGTGGGCCTGTCCGTCGACGGGGACTCGCGCGCCGTCGCGCTCCACCTCGACGGGGACCGTCAGGCGGTCCGCGCCGGGGTGGTGCGGGAGGCCCTCGCGACCCTCGTCGATGCGCTCGAATCCGGCGGGAACATCTGATGCGGGTCCCGCGTTGTCATGATCAGGTTCACAAGCAACGCCCAGTGCCCCTGCTTAGCCTGGGTCCTCGGCCGGATGCTCACCCATCAGCCCCGGACCTCCGGTTCGATCAGGCACCAGGCGCAACGAGGAGGGTCCCGTGGTTCTAGTCCGTCAGGAGATCGGCGACGTCCTTCGGGACTTCCGCCTGCAGAAGGGGCGCACGCTCCGACAGGTCGCCAGCAAGGCCAGCGTCGCGCTCGGCTACCTCAGCGAGGTCGAGCGGGGCCAGAAGGAGGCGTCGAGCGAGATCCTCGCCTCCGTCGCCGACGCGTTGGACACCCCCATCTCGGTCATCATGCGCGAGGTCGGCGACCGCCTCGCGGTCATCGAGGGGCTCAACCCCATCCCCGACACGATCCCGGACGAGCTCGTCGCCGGCTTCGACAGCGGCCTCGTCGCGCGCTGACCCCACCACCACGACCTCCCGCCCCGCCCGTCCTCGCGACGGGCGGGGCGTCGTCGTGCCGGGCGCAGCGGGTAGCGTGAGGGCATGCGACTGAGCGAGTTCCAGCGGGCCGTCTCCGACGAGTTCGGTGCCGGCTACGGACCGGTGCTCGTCGCGGACCTCGTGCTCGGCGAGCTCGGCGGGCGCACGTGCGCGCAGGCGCTGAAGGACGGCACGCCCGCCCGCGAGGTGTGGCTCGCCCTCTGCCGCGCGCAGGACGTGCCGCGATCGCGCTGGAACGGCGCCGGCGTGCCCGAGCCGCGCGCCTGACGTCCTCTCGCCCGCCACTTGGGCGGCGTACCGCGGCGACACGCGGCGCGCCGTTCGAATATCCCTTCGAACGCGCGTAGTCTCCCCACAGGAGCGATTCGAAGCGCGGACTGCACAGGTCCGGCCCTCGACGGCAGCGATGTCGGCGGTGCCGCATAACGTGCACCTCGCGGAGATCACCCGTCGCCTTGTCGGTGCCGGACCCCGCGGCCAGCGGGAGCGGAGCGACAGCCTGCAGGCACATCACCTTCGACACGAGGAGCACCCCATGGCATCATCGGCAGACCGCGAGAAGTCCCTCGAGACCGCGCTCGCCCAGATCGACCGTCAGTTCGGAAAGGGCTCGGTCATGCGCCTGGGCAGCGACGAGCGCGCGCCCGTCGCCGTCATCCCCACCGGCTCCGTCGCGCTGGACGTGGCCCTCGGCATCGGCGGGCTCCCGCGCGGCCGCATCGTCGAGATCTACGGCCCGGAGTCCTCGGGGAAGACCACGCTGACGCTGCACGCCATCGCGAACGCGCAGCGCGCCGGCGGCATCGCCGCCTTCATCGACGCGGAGCACGCGCTCGACCCGGAGTACGCGAAGAAGCTCGGCGTCGACATCGACGCGCTCCTCGTCTCCCAGCCCGACACGGGTGAGCAGGCCCTCGAGATCGCGGACATGCTCGTGCGCTCGGGCTCCATCGACCTGGTCGTCATCGACTCGGTGGCGGCGCTCGTGCCGCGTGCCGAGATCGAGGGCGAGATGGGCGACTCGCACGTCGGCCTCCAGGCGCGCCTCATGTCGCAGGCGCTCCGCAAGCTCACGGGCGGGCTCAGCCAGACGCAGACCACCATGATCTTCATCAACCAGCTCCGCGAGAAGATCGGCGTGTTCTTCGGCAGCCCGGAGACCACCGCGGGCGGCAAGGCGCTGAAGTTCTACGCGTCCGTGCGCCTCGACATCCGTCGCATCGAGACCCTGAAGGACGGCACCGACGCGGTCGGCAACCGCACCCGCGTCAAGGTCGTCAAGAACAAGATGGCGCCGCCCTTCAAGCAGGCGGAGTTCGACATCCTCTACGGCACGGGCATCTCGCGCGAGGGCAGCCTCATCGACTTCGGCGTCGAGCACGAGATCGTCCGCAAGTCCGGCGCCTGGTACACGTACGACGGCGACCAGCTCGGGCAGGGCAAGGAGAACTCGCGCAAGCACCTCCTCAACAACCCGGAGATCGCCGCCGAGATCGAGCAGAAGATCAAGGTCAAGCTCGGCCTCGTGAAGGACCCGAACGCCGACGCGGCCGCGGCCGACGCGGCTCCGGCGCCCGTCGCCGCCGTGGCGCCGAAGGCATCCGCACGCAAGAGCGCCTGACCCGGCGCTCCACCGGCGGGGCGCGTCCACCCGACGCGCCCCGCCCTCCGCACGACACCGGCACGACGCCGTGATCCACGCACCGCGCGATCCGCCGTCGTCCACCTGAGGACGGAAGCACCATGGTCAGATTCCCCTCCGAGGACGAGCAGGGCACCGGCCCCAGCCCGGACGAGGTCGCGCCCGTCGCGTCGCTCGCCGACCGGCGTTCCCGCCGCGCCGCCGCGCGGCCGTCCATCGAGCCGACGGCACCCGTCGAGGAGCCGCCCGCGACGCGGGTCGAGCCCACGCATCCGTCGCGGGGCCGCACGGTCACCGAGGTCGACGGCATCGTCACGATCGGTGCCGCGGTCGACGCCTCCGAGGCCGGTCGCGCGCTGGCCGCGCAGGAGCGCATCGCCGAGGCGCGCCGCGTCCTGGCCGAGGCCGAGGCGCAGGCGGCCCGAGGGGCGTCCGACGCCGGGTCCGCTCCGTGGACCGAGGCCCGCCTGGACGAGACCGACCCCGCCGAAGCCGACGAGACCCCCGCCGCTTGGCGGGCCGAGCAGGAGCGCGCGGAACGCGCACGCGCGAAGGCCGAGCAGGACGAGGCGTACCGGCAGGACATGCTCCGGCTCGAGGAGGACCGCGTCGAGGACGCGCGTCGTGAGGCCGAGGCCGAGGAGGAGCGTGCCGCCGAGCGCACTCCCGAGCGCCAGCGCCGACGTGCCGACAACGTCCTCGCCAACCGGCTGCGCGGCCGGGGCCTCTCGCTCGCCGAGGCGCGCGAGGTGCTCGACGGAGCCGAGATCGATCCCGACATCACCGAGGAGACGCTCGCGCGCTACGTCTCCCTGCAGTACATCGACGAGGCCGCGCTGGCGGAGCAGATCCTGCACACGCACCTCGACCGCAAGGGCCTCGGTCGGCGTTCGGTCGAGATGGAGATGCGTCGCCGCAAGCTCGACCCGCTCGTCATCGAGGAGGCCATGGCGGAGCAGCCCGACGAGGAGCTCGCCCGCGCCACCGAGGTGGCGATGAAGCGCGTCGGGCAGCTCTCGTCCTACGACGACGAGACCGCCGAGCGCCGCCTCACGTCGTTCCTCATGCGTCGTGGCTACGGCGGCGGGGTCGTGCGCGATGCGGCCAAGGCGGCGCTGGCGACGCGTCGTGGCTCGTCGCGCGTGCGCTTCCGCTGACCGGTCGCGGGGGAGCGGTGCATGCCCGCACGTAGGATCGAGTCATCATGAGCACCGTCGCCGAGCATGTCCGTGTCGCCGTCCCGCCCGCCTCCGACCGGCCGCGGACGTACGAGGTCCGCACGTACGGCTGCCAGATGAACGTCCACGACTCCGAGCGCCTCACCGGCTCGCTCGAGGCCGCCGGCTATGTCTCGGCCGAGGGCGCCGAGGCCGACATCGTCGTGATCAACACCTGCGCCGTGCGTGAGAACGCGGACAACAAGCTCTACGGCAACCTCGGCCACCTCGCCGGGGTCAAGCGCCGGCACGAGGGCATGCAGATCGCGGTCGGGGGCTGCCTCGCGCAGAAGGACCGCGCGACCGTCCTCGAGAAGGCGCCGTGGGTGGACGTCGTGTTCGGCACGCACAACATGGGCGCCCTGCCGACGCTGCTCGCGCGCGCGCGGCACAACGGCGAGGCGCAGCTCGAGATCCTCGAGAGCCTCGAGACGTTCCCGTCGACGCTGCCCACCAAGCGCGACGAGATCGCGAGCGGCTGGGTGTCCATCTCCGTCGGGTGCAACAACACCTGCACGTTCTGCATCGTCCCCGCGCTCCGCGGCAAGGAGAAGGACCGCCGGCCCGGCGACATCCTCGCCGAGATCCAGGCCCTCGTGGACGACGGCGCGGTCGAGGTCACGCTGCTCGGCCAGAACGTGAACTCCTACGGCGTCGAGTTCGGCGACCGGCAGGCGTTCGGCAAGCTCCTGCGGGCCGCCGGTGCCATCGCTGGCCTCGAGCGGATCCGCTTCACCAGCCCGCACCCGGCGGCCTTCACCGACGACGTGATCGACGCGATGGCCGAGACGCCCGCCGTCATGCCGCAGCTGCACATGCCCCTGCAATCCGGCTCCGACCGCATCCTGAAGGCCATGCGCCGGTCGTACCGCTCGGAGCGGTTCCTCGGGATCCTCGACCGGGTGCGCACGCGCATCCCGGACGCGGCCATCACCACCGACATCATCGTCGGCTTCCCCGGCGAGACCGAGGAGGACTTCCAGGAGACCCTGCGCGTGGTGGAGGCCGCGCGCTTCTCCTCCGCGTTCACGTTCCAGTACTCCATCCGCCCGGGCACCCCCGCGGCGACCATGGACGAGCAGGTCCCCGCGGACGTCGTGAAGGAGCGCTACGCCCGCCTCACCGCGCTGCAGGAGCGCATCAGCCACGAGGAGAACCAGCGCGTCGTCGGACGCACGGTCGAGGTGCTCGTGAGCACCCACGAGGGGCGGAAGGACGGCGACACGCGTCGCGTCACGGGCCGTGCCCAGGACGGCCGCCTCGTCCACCTCGACGTCCCCGCCGGCAGCGGTGAGCCGCGGCCCGGCGACGCCGTGCAGGTGGAGGTCACCCGCGCGGCGCCGTTCCACCTCATCGCGGACTCCGTCGACCAGGCGCCGCTGCGCATCCGACGCACCCGCGCCGGCGACGCCTGGGAGCGCGCGCAGGCGGACTCGTGCGGTGTGCCCGCACCGGCCGCCGGGACCATCACGACCGGCGGCGCGCCCCGTGTGTCGCTCGGCCTGCCGTCGCTCCGGGTGCCGTCGCCCGCGGTCGACGGTGCCGCGCACCCGCGTCACCGCGCGTGACCCCGATCCTCGCGGTCGTCGGGGCCACCGGCACCGGCAAGTCGGCGCTGTCCCTCGACATCGCGGAGCACCTGCGCGCCGAGGGGCGTGCGGCGGAGATCGTCAACGCCGACGCGATGCAGCTGTACCGCGGCATGGACGTCGGCACGGCGAAGCTCCCGGAGTCGGAGCGTCGCGGCATCCCGCACCACCTGCTCGACGTCCTCGACGTCACGGCGGAGGCCACGGTCGCCGCCTACCAGGAGGAGGCGCGGGCAGCGGTCGGCGACATCCTCGCGCGCGGTGCCGTCCCGATCCTCGTCGGCGGATCCGGGCTCTACGTCTCGTCGGTCCTGTTCGACTACGACTTCCCCGGCACCGACCCGGAGATCCGCCAGCGCCTCGAGCGGGAGCTGGCGGAGACCGGGCCCGGCATGCTGCACCGGCGGCTGCGGGAGCTCGACCCGGCCGCCGCCGAGCGCATCGGCGCCCACAACGGACGGCGTCTGGTGCGGGCGCTCGAGGTCGTCGAGATCACGGGCCCCCAGCCGGAGCGGGAGTCCGCCGAGCCGCGCGCCTGGCACCCCGCGCGGATCCTCGCGCTCACGCTTCCGCGCGAGGAGCTCGTGCCCCGGCTCGACGCCCGCGTCACCGGGATGTGGGCCGGCGGCCTCGTGGACGAGGTGCGGGGGCTGCTGCCCGCCGGGCTCGCCGACGGCGTCACGGCATCGCGCGCCATCGGGTACGCGCAGGCCGCGCGTCAGCTCGCGGGGGAGCTGACCGAGGAGGAGGCGATCGAGGAGACACGCGCCCTCACGCGCCGGTACGCGCGCCGGCAGGTGTCGTGGTTCGGCCGCTACGCCGACGCCGTGCGGCTCGACGCGCGCGATGACCGGCTCCTGGAGCACGCCCTCGACGCCCTCCCGGCGACGCGCCCGTAGGCTGGCGGGATGGCAGACCTGCAGTTCACCAAGGGCCAGGGCACGGGCAACGACTTCGTGCTGTTCGCGGATCCCGCGGGCGAGATCGACCTGACCGACACCCAGGTCCAGGCGCTCTGCGACCGCCACTTCGGCATCGGCGCCGACGGCACGATCCGCGCGGTGCTCTCCAGCCGCATCCCCGAGGGTCGCGCGGCGCTCGAGGAGGACCCCGACGCGGAGTGGTTCATGGACTACCGGAACGGCGACGGCAGCCCCGCCGAGATGTGCGGCAACGGCATCCGCGTCTTCACGCTCTTCCTCATCGAGAACGGGCTCATCGAGCTGCCGCCGGGGCGCACCGTCCCGATCGGCACGCGCGCCGGCGTGCGCGACGTGCAGCGCAGCGGATCCGGCTTTCAGGTCGACCTCGGCCGCTGGTCCCTCGCAGGTGGCGAGCCGCTCGTGCGCGCCAAGGACCTCCAGGTCGCCCGGCCGGGCCTCGGCATCGACGTCGGCAACCCGCACGTGGTCGTCGCGCTCTCGAGCGAGGACGAGCTCGCCGAGGCCGACCTCGCGTTCGTCCCGCAGCTGGATCCCGAGCCCGCGGACGGCGCCAACGTGGAGCTCGTCGTGCCGGCCGACCCGCTGGTCGTCGACGGCATCGGCCACATCGCCATGCGCGTCCACGAGCGCGGGAGCGGCGAGACCCTGAGCTGCGGCACGGGCGCGGCGGCCGCCGCCCTCGCCACCCGGCACTGGGCCGGCGCCGCGGCACCCCACCAGTGGCGGGTCCAGCTGCCGGGCGGCGTGCTCGGCGTGCGGATGTTCCCGACGGAGGACGGCGAGCACGTGGGCCTCTCGGGTCCGGCGGAGCTCGTCTTCGACGGGGTCGTGGCGCTGGCCTGATTCGTTCGCGCAGCCCGGACGGGGTCGCGGAGCGACGCCCGGACGCTCGTGTGAGGTGCCGGACCGCGTGCGGTCGGGGAGGGCGGGGCGGGATCCGCCCTAGGAGTCCGCGCCGCGGTGCACGCGCAGCACCCGGAAGCCCTTGTCAGACGCGGCGCGCGTCGTCTCGAGGCCCGCGGGCAGGGTGTCGGCGAGCCAGCGCTGCAGCGAGTCGGATCCGAGGTGGCGCTGCACGACGAGCCATGCGTCCGCGTCGGGGGCGAGCCGCGGCACCCACTCGAGCAGGATCGCGTGCAGCGCCTCCTTGCCCACGCGGATGGGCGGGTTCGACCAGACGGCCGCGAAGCGGAGGTCCGCGGGAACATCCTCGGGCAGCACGGCGTTGACGTTATCGAGACCGAGGGACCGGGCATTCGCCCGCGTCAGCTCGAGAGCACGCTCGTTCACGTCGACCGCCCACACGGTGGCCGACGGCGACCGCATCGCCAGATCGAGCGCCACCGGACCCCAGCCGCAGCCCACGTCCAGCAGATGACCCTCACGAGGAGGCGTCGGGACGTGGCGCAGCAGGACCAGGGTCCCCTGGTCGACGTGCTCGGGGCTGAAGACGCCGCCCGCGGTCTCGACGTCCACCGTCCGTCCCCCCAGCTCGACCGCGATCGTGCGGGTGCGCAGGGGCCCGGCCGGCGACGAGGAGAAGTAATGCGCGTCGGCCATACCGGGACGATACCGGACGCCGAGGCTACGATGGGAGCACATGATCACGCACGACGAGCACGACCACGAGTCCACGGACACGACGACGACGTCCACGGAGAGCAGCATCGGGGACGACGTCGTCGCGCGCGTCCTCGCCCGGGCGGAGAACCGGTCCGCCGGCTACGCCCTCTTCCGCGGATCGGGCGCGCAGGCGCTGTCCGCGGACCCCGACACCGATCAGGGATCCGACGGCGACCAGAGCGAGCGGGCCGACCGCCAGGCGCTGCGGCGCGTCGCCGGGCTCTCGACCGAGCTCGAGGACGTCACCGAGGTCGAGTACCGGCAGCTGCGCCTCGAGAACGTCGTCCTCATCGGCGTGTACTCGCAGGGATCGGTCGACGACGCAGAGAACAGCATGCGCGAGCTCGCGGCCCTGGCCGAGACGGCGGGCGCCGTGGTGCTCGACGGCCTCCTCCAGCGCCGTCCCACGCCGGATCCGAGCACCTACTTCGGCAGCGGCAAGGCGGAGGAGCTGCGCGCCCTCGTGGCCGCGGTCGGCGCGGACACCGTCATCGCCGACACCGAGCTCGCCCCCAGCCAGCGGCGCGCGCTCGAGGACGTGGTGAAGGTCAAGGTCATCGACCGCACGGCCGTGATCCTCGACATCTTCAGCCAGCACGCCAAGAGCCGCGAGGGCAAGGCCCAGGTCGAGCTCGCCCAGCTGCAGTACCTCCTCCCGCGCCTGCGCGGATGGGGTGACTCGATGTCGCGCCAGGCCGGTGGCCAGGTCGGCGGCGCGGGTGCCGGCATGGGATCCCGCGGACCCGGTGAGACGAAGATCGAGCTCGACCGCCGCCGCATCAACACGCGCATGGCCAAGCTCCGGAAGCAGATCGCCGGGATGAAGCCGGCCCGCGACACCAAGCGCGCCAACCGCGACCGGAACGCCGTGCCGTCGGTGGCGATCGTCGGGTACACGAACGCCGGCAAGTCGTCGCTGCTCAACCGCGTGACGAAGGCGGGCGTGCTCGTCGAGAACGCCCTGTTCGCGACGCTGGACGCCACGGTCCGCAAGACCGAGACGGACGAGGGGCAGCTGTACACGCTCGCCGACACGGTCGGGTTCGTCCGGAACCTGCCGCACCAGCTGGTGGAGGCGTTCCGCTCGACCCTCGAGGAGCTCGCCGACGCGGACGTGCTCGTGCACGTCGTCGACGCCTCCCACCCGGACCCCGCGGCACAGCTCGCCACGGTGCACGAGGTCATCGCGGAGGTGGACGCCTCGTCCATCCCGGAGATCATCGTGTTCAACAAGAGCGACCTGGCGTCGGACGACGACCGCGTCGTGCTGCGCGGGCTCGCCCCGCAGGGCGTCTTCGTCTCGGCCCGCACGGGCGAGGGCGTCGACGAGCTGCGTCGCCGCATCGCCGAGCTGCTCCCGCAGCCGACCATCGAGGTCGACCTGTTGGTGCCGTTCGAGCACGGCGAGATCGTGGCCATGCTGCACGAGGGCGCCAAGGTCCTCGAGACCTCGTACGTGGAGGAGGGGACGCGCGTCCGTGCCCTCGTCACGGCCGAGCAGCAGGCGCAGGTCCAGGACTACGCGGTGTCGCCCGCGGTCTGATCCGCGTCGCCCGCACGCACGAGAGCGGCCGATCCCCTCGGGGACCGGCCGCTCTCGTGCGTCGTGGTGAGGGTCAGACGGAGCGCATGACCGCCACGACCTTGCCGACGACCTCCGCGAAGTCGCCGAGGATCGGCTCGAACGCGCTGTTGCGCGGCAGCAGCCACGTGTGCCCGTCGCGCTGGCGGAACACCTTGACGGTGGCCTCGTCGTCGAGCATGGCGGCGACGATGTCGCCGTTCTCCGCCGTCTTCTGCTGGCGGACGACGACCCAGTCGCCGTCGCAGATGGCCGCGTCGATCATCGAGTCGCCGACGACGCGCAGCATGAAGAGGTCGCCCTTGCCGACCAGCTGGCGGGGGAGGGGGAAGACCTCCTCGACCATCTGCTCCGCGGTGATGGGGATGCCCGCCGCGATGCGGCCGACCATCGGGACCATCGCCGCGTCGCCCACGGGCGTCGACGGCTCGCCGCTCTCCGCGGCGCCGTTGCCGGGCAGGTCGATGAGCACCTCGAGGGCGCGCGGGCGGTTCGGGTCGCGGCGGAGGTAGCCGGACAGCTCGAGCTGGTTGAGCTGGTGCGTGACGCTCGAGAGCGACGCCAGGCCGACGGCGTCGCCGATCTCGCGCATGCTCGGCGGGTAGCCCTGGCCGGCGATGGTGCGCTGGATGAACTCCAGGATCGAGATCTGCTTGTCGCTGAGGCTCTTGCGGCGCCTCGTCGCGCCGCCTCCCGCTGCTCGCTCGTCCGCCATGCCACGGCCCGCCTCTCGTCGCCGACGCCCTCCGCGGCTCGTCGACCCGGCGGGCCGACCCCCTCGCGAGGGCGATGTCGGTGGTACCCGGTCGAATGGACTCCAGGCACTCGAAACTGTATCCAGCCGAGGCACCCCGGGCAAACACCTGTTCGAGCGTGTCGCGCGTCGGAGGCGCGGATCGAGGCGATGAGGGCTTGCGGAGGGCTGGTTTCGAATGTATGTTCGGAACACAGCTTCGCACCCGGCTCTCCCGGCCGAGAGCCGGGTGCGAGCTGCCCGACCCGCATCGCATGCCGTACCGCACTGCATCGCCGGGCGCGTCGCCTCGATGCCCCACCGTCTCGCACGAGAGGTCACCATGAACACCGCAGCAGCAACCCCCACCGTCTCCGCCGCCGACGCCGCCGTCCCCGTCGCGGAGGCAGCCGTCGCGCCCCGCACGCGCCTGCGTATCACGCGCCGCGGCCGCATCGTCCTCACCGCGCTGGTCGCGGCCCCGCTCGCGCTCGGCGCCGGGCTCGTCGCCCTCAACGGCGGCGCGGCCGTCGCGTCGAAGGACGTATCGGGCACCGCCTTCGAGTACGTCACCGTCTCGAGCGGCCAGTCCCTGTGGGACCTCGCCGAGGAGATCGCGCCCAGCGCCGACCCGCGCGACGTCATCGCGTCGGTCGTCGACCTCAACCGCCTCCCCACGTCGGACGTCGCGGCGGGCCAGCAGCTCGCCGTGCCCGCCGAGTACGCGCACTGATCCCACCCGCGCTGCGTCCCGCGGCCGCGGGTCGCAGCCGCGGGTCGCAGCCGCGGGTCGATCGGTGCGGACGGGCCGGCCTCGGCTCCCGGTGGCGGCCGGGAGCGAGGTCGGGCGGTCGGAAGCGATCGGTAGCATGGAGGCCATGAGCACCCTCGCGCGCACCGCGCACGTCACGCGGCAGACCAGCGAGTCCAGCATCGAGCTGCAGCTCGACCTCGACGGCACCGGCGTCTCCGAGATCAGCACGTCGGTCCCGTTCTACGACCACATGCTCACCGCGTTCGCGAAGCACTCGCTCACCGACCTGAAGGTCACCGCCACGGGCGACACGCACATCGACGTGCACCACACCGTGGAGGACGTCGGCATCGTCCTCGGCCAGGCCATCCGCCAGGCGCTCGGCAACAAGTCCGGCATCGCGCGCTTCGGCGACGCGCTCGTCCCCCTCGACGAGGCGCTCGTGCAGTCGGTCGTCGACATTTCGGGCCGCCCGTTCCTCGTCCACTCGGGCGAGCCCGCGGGCTTCGAGATGCACCTCATCGGCGGGCACTTCACCGGATCCATGGTCCGCCACGTCTTCGAGGCCATCACATTCCACGCGGGCCTCACCGTGCACGTCACGGTGCTCGGCGGACGCGACCCGCACCACATCGCGGAGGCCGAGTTCAAGTCCTTCGCCCGTGCGTTCCGACAGGCGAAGGAGCTCGACCCCCGCGTGTCCGGCATCCCCTCCACCAAGGGCGCGCTGTGACGCGCCCGTCCGTCGTCGTCCTCGACTACGGCAGCGGCAACATCCACTCGGCCGTCAAGGCCCTCGAGCTGGCCGGCGCGGACGTCGAGCTGACGGGCGACCCGAAGCGGGCGCACGAGTCCGACGGCCTCCTGGTCCCCGGAGTGGGCGCGTTCTCCGCCGTCATGACCGCGCTCCGCGCCGCCGGCGGCGACCGCGTGGTCGACCGCCGCCTCGCGGGCGGGCGTCCGGTGCTCGGCATCTGCGTCGGCATGCAGGTCATGTTCGACCGGGGCGTCGAGCGCGGCGTCGACGTGGCGGGGTTGGGGGAGTGGCCCGGCACGGTGGGGCGCCTCGAGTCCGACGTCCTCCCGCACATGGGCTGGAACACGGTCGAGGTCCCCGAGGGCTCCGCGCTGTTCGCGGGGCTCGAGGAGGAGCGGTTCTACTTCGTGCACTCCTACGCCGCGCGCACGTGGGGGATCGACCCGCTCCCGCCGCTGCCGGCCCCGCGCGTCACCTGGGCCACCCACGGCGAGCGGTTCGTCGCCGCCGTCGAGAACGGCCCGCTCACCGCCACGCAGTTCCACCCCGAGAAGTCGGGGGAGGCCGGGATCCGGCTGCTCGCGAACTGGCTCGGCACCCTCCGCGCCGCCTGACGCGGCTCGCACCGCGCCCCCGCCGTCCCCGACGGCCCCGTCCGCCCCGTCCGTCCGATCGAAGGCCCTCCCATGAGCGAGTTCACCAGCACGCCCCGTCTGACCCTCCTGCCCGCCGTCGACGTCGCGGGCGGCCAGGCCGTCCGCCTCACGCAGGGCGCCGCCGGCACCGAGACCGGCTACGGCGACCCCGTCGACGCCGCGCGCGACTGGGCCGAGCAGGGCGCCGAGTGGCTGCACCTGGTCGACCTCGACGCCGCGTTCGGCCGCGGGGACAACCTCTCCGTCATCTCGCGGGTGATCCGCGCGATCGACGGCGTGCAGATCGAGCTGTCCGGCGGCATCCGCGACGACCGCTCCCTCGACGTGGCGCTCGAGAGCGGCGCGACGCGCATCAACCTGGGCACCGCGGCGCTCGAGAACCCCGAGTGGGCGGCGAGCGTCATCGCGCAGCACGGCGAGGCCGTCGCGGTCGGGCTGGACGTGCGCGGCCGCACGCTCTCCGCACGCGGCTGGACCCAGGACGGCGGCGACATCTGGGAGGTGCTGGAGCGCCTCGAGGAGGCCGGCTGCGCGCGGTACGTCGTCACCGACGTCACCAAGGACGGCACCCTGCAGGGCCCGAACCTGCAGCTGCTCCGCGACGTGCTCGAGCGCACCGAGCGCCCCGTCGTCGCCTCCGGCGGGGTGTCGAGCCTCGACGACATCCAGGCGCTCCGCGAGCTCGTGCCGCTCGGGCTGGAGGGCGCCATCGTCGGCAAGGCCCTCTACGCCGGCGCGTTCACGCTCGCCCAGGCGCTCGACGTCGCCGGGGAGTGATGACGGGCTCCACGCCGCACGCCGACTCGGCCGGGACACCGTGGGCCGGTCGCTCGTTCGAGCCCACCGCCTTCCCCGGGGACGACGGGTCCGCGCCGCCCGCCCTGGCCGACGCGCTGGCGCGGCACGGCCGCGGCGAGGCCGGCCAGGCGGACGTCGTCGACGCCCTGCGGGAGGCGCGCCTGCTGATCCCGCTGGTGGCCCGCCTCGGCGAGGAGGGCCTGAACGACGCCGGCCTCACGGTCGACAAGAGCGCGGAGCTCTCCATCATCACGGTCGCCGGACCCGACGGGCGCACGGTGATGCCGGTCTTCACGTCGGTCGCCGCCATGGGCCGCTGGAACCCCGCCGCGCGTCCCGTGCCGGCCGATGCCGTGCGCGTCGCGCTGGCCGCGGCGAGCGAGGAGACCGACCTCGTCGTGCTGGACCCCATGTCGGACACGGAGTTCGTGCTGCGGCGCCCGGCCGTCTGGGCCGTCGCGCGGTCGCTGCCGTGGACGCCGAGCCCCGAGGATCCCGAGGTCGCCGCGGCGCTCCAGGCGAGCGTCGTGGAGGAGCCCGCGGTCGTCGCCCTGGGCACGTCGCCTGGCGACCCGCGGGCACGCCTCGAGGGGCCGGAGCTGATGATCGCGCTGGAGCTCGTCGACGGCCTCGACCGCTCCGCGCTCGACGCGCTGCTGGCGCGCCTGCAGGGGGAGTGGTCACGCAGCGCCGTGCTCGCCGACCGCGTCGACAGCATGGGACTGCGGATCATCTCCGCTCGCTGAGGGGCGGACGCGGACCGTCGACCCGGCGACCGCCGGACCGACGACCGGCGACCCGCGCGGGCCGGACGCCTAGGAGACGGGGCCCGTGTACTTCTCGCCGGGTCCCTTGCCGACGGCGTCCGGGTACGGGGACGCCTCGCGGAAGGCGAGCTGCAGGGAACGCAGGCCGTCGCGGAGGCTCCGCGCGTGCTGGTCGCCGAGCTCGGGCGAGGCCGCGGTGACGAGTCCCGCGAGCGAGATGATGAGCTTCCGCGCCTCGGCGAGGTCGGTCTGCGTGGCGGGATCGTCGGCGAGTCCGCACTTCACGGCGGCCGCGCTCATGAGGTGGACGGCCGTGGTGGTGATGACCTCGACGGCGGAGACGTCGGCGATGTCCCGCGCGTACTGGTCGGCGACGAAGTCCGCGGTGTCGTCGTCGGCGACGCCCCCGGCGGAGGCCGTCGTCCCGGCGTCGGCGCCGGCGGGCTCCTCGAAGCGGTGGACGTGCGCGTCGGCGGCGGCGTCCGCGGGGGCCGCGTGGTCGGGGCGGGGCGAGTCGGTCATGTCTGTCCTCGGGCTCGGGGCGGTGGCGGATGGCGGCCGGCGGCGGGACCCGGGCGATGCCCGCCCTTCCGGGACGAGGTCGGCGTCTGCTATGCTGATCGACGGCTCCGGGGCTGTCACAGTCCCGGTTCGAAAGAGGATTGATCTCCCACCCGCGCTTGACCGCCTCCATAGGTTACCGGGTCGATTTCGCTCCCCCGTCCGAGCGGCTCCCCAGAGGGCGTCGCGCACGACGGGAGCCCCGCGTCAGCGGGCATGGGCGTGTTGCCGAGTACGACGTACGCGTCGGACCCTGGTGAAGAACCCTCCTCGTCTCGAATCCGAGCGGCTCACGCAGCCGCCGGGCCACCCGAAGACACGAATAGGAGCAGTCCATCAGCGATCCCCGTACCAACGATCGAATCCGAGTTCCCGAGGTTCGCCTCGTTGGCCCAGCAGGCGAGCAGGTCGGCGTCGTATCCATCGACGTCGCACTCCGGCTCGCGCAGGAAGCCGACCTCGACCTCGTGGAGGTCGCGCCCAATTCCAAGCCCCCCGTGGCGAAGATCATGGACTACGGCAAGTTCAAGTACGAGGCCGCGCAGAAGGCCAAGGAAGCGCGTCGCAACCAGGCGAACACCATCCTCAAGGAGGTGCGCTTCCGCCTGAAGATCGACAAGCACGACTACGAGACCAAGCGCAAGCGCGCCGAGGGCTTCCTGCAGGACGGCGACAAGGTCAAGGCCATGATCCTGTTCCGCGGTCGCGAGCAGTCGCGTCCGGACCAGGGCGTGCGCCTGCTCAAGATGTTCGCGGAGGACGTCGCCGAGTTCGGCAGCGTCGAGTCCACCCCCACGATCGACGGCCGCAACATGGTCATGGTCATCGGACCGCACAAGAACAAGTCCGAGGCCAAGGCCGAGGCCAACGCGAAGCGCGACGCCACCAAGGCGAGTGCACGAGAAGCGAGAGAAGAGAACAATGCCTAAGCAGAAGACCCACTCGGGTGCCAAGAAGCGATTCAAGGTCACCGGCAGCGGCAAGATCATGAAGCAGCAGGCCGGCATGCGCCACAACCTCGAGGTCAAGTCCTCCAAGCGCAAGGCGCGACTCAACCAGGACCAGCCCCTGGCCAAGGCCGACATGAAGGTCGCCAAGAAGCTCCTCGGCCGCTAGGCCCCTCGTCGTCCGCGACACCTGAACTCGAATAGGAATCACTGAAATGGCAAGAGTCAAGAGGGCCGTCAACGCCCACAAGAAGCGTCGGGTCATCCTCGAGCGCGCCGCCGGATACCGCGGCCAGCGCTCGCGCCTGTACCGCAAGGCCAAGGAGCAGGTCACCCACTCCCTCGTCTACGCGTACCGCGACCGCCGTGCGAAGAAGGGCGAGTTCCGCCGCCTCTGGATCCAGCGCATCAACGCGGCCGCGCGTCTGAACGGCCTCACGTACAACCGCCTCATCCAGGGCCTCGCCCTCGCCGGCGTCCAGGTCGACCGTCGCATCCTCGCGGACCTCGCGGTCCACGAGCCCGCGACCTTCGCCTCGCTCGTCCAGACGGCCAAGGCCGCCCTGCCCGCGAACACCTCGGCCCCCAAGGTCGCCGCGAACGCGTAGCACTCCCCGCACCACCGCCGACGGCGCGTCCCCGACAGGGGGCGCGCCGTTAGTGTTGGGGCCATGCTCGACAACCCCCGCTCCCCGCGTGTCCGTGGCGTCGCCAAGCTCGCGAAGCGGGACGCGCGCGCCGACACCGGCCTCTTCCTCCTCGAGGGGCCGCAGGCCGTCTCCGAGGCGCTCGCGTTCCGGCCGGACCTCGTCCAGGAGCTCTTCGCGACGCCCACCGCCCTCGACCGCTACCCGGACCTCGCGCGCGCGGTCCGCGAGTCGTCCGTCGAGGTGGAGTACGTCACGGAGGACGTGATCGCGGCCATGGCCGACACGGTCACCCCGCAGGGCGTGGTGGGCGTCTGCCGCCAGTTTCCCACGTCGCTCAAGCAGATCCTCGGCGACGAGCCGCGCCTCATCGCGATCCTCGAGGAGGTGCGCGACCCGGGCAACGCCGGCACCATCATCCGCGCGGCCGACGCCGCGGGGGCCGACGCCGTCGTGCTCACCGGCCGCTCGGTCGACCTCTACAACCCGAAGGTCGTGCGCGCCACGACGGGTTCCCTCTTCCACCTGCCGGTCGCGATCATGCCGGAGCTCGACGCCGTGCTCGCGCGGGTCCGCGAGGCCGGCCTCCAGGTGCTCGCCGCCGACGTGAAGGGCGACGACCTCCTCGCCGAGCGCACGTCGGGCGGCCTCGCCGCGCCCACCGCGTGGCTGTTCGGCAACGAGGCGCGCGGCCTCCAGGACGACCACCTCGCGCTCGCCGACCGCGCCGTCGTCGTGCCCATCTACGGGCAGGCCGAGTCGATGAACCTCGCCACCGCCGCGTCGGTGTGCCTCTACGAGTCGGCGTTCGCGCAGCGCGCCTGACCGCGGATCCGCCGACGCCTGACGGGGGAGAGGCGTCCGCCGTCCCCGGACACCGGCTCTGACCGGCGCAAACGCGGATGCCGCGTCACGAGTGGGTGACGATGCCGCGCGGAAACGCGGACGAAACACCGTCACGGATATGGTGTTCGCATGGAGCAGAGCCCCACGGCGGACACCGCCTCGCCCGCCGCGGTCGCGGTCGGCGAGCCCCTGGTCGTCGTATCCCACGTCAACAAGCACTTCGGGGACCTGCACGTCCTCAAGGACATCTCGACCACGGTCAACCGCGGGGAGGTCGTCGTCGTCATCGGCCCCAGCGGGTCCGGCAAGTCGACGCTCTGCCGGGCGATCAACCGCCTGGAGACCATCGACGACGGCACCATCACGATCGACGGCCAGGACCTCCCGTCCGAGGGCGCCGAGCTCGCGCGCCTCCGCGCCGACGTCGGCATGGTGTTCCAGTCGTTCAACCTCTTCGCGCACAAGACCGTGCTCGAGAACGTGACGCTCGGACCCATCAAGGTGCGCAAGAAGGGCAAGGCGGAGGCGGAGAAGCGGGCGATGGAGCTCCTCGACCGCGTCGGCGTCGCCAACCAGGCGCAGAAGATGCCGGCCCAGCTCTCGGGCGGCCAGCAGCAGCGCGTCGCCATCGCCCGCGCGCTGGCGATGGACCCGAAGCTGATCCTGCTCGACGAGCCCACCTCGGCCCTCGACCCGGAGATGATCACCGAGGTCCTCGACGTCATGGTCGGCCTCGCGAAGGACGGCATGACGATGATGGTCGTCACCCACGAGATGGGCTTCGCCCGCAAGGCCGCCGACCGCGTGATCTTCATGGCCGACGGCGCCATCGAGGAGGACACCACCCCGCAGGCGTTCTTCGACGACCCGCAGAGCCCGCGCGCGAAGGACTTCCTCTCGAAGATCCTCGCCCACTGACGCCCGCGGAGGGCCGACGCCCTCCCGCGCACCGCACCCGGACGCCGTCGAGGCAGGCGCGTCCGGGCGCCGCACCACCGCCCCACCTGCACGATCGGCACGACCCGCACCACGGGCGCTCGCGCTCGCCTCCGTCATCCACCTCACCAGCAGAGAAACGGGAACCATGAAGCACAGGAACCTCTCCATCCTCGCGGCCGCCGCCGCGGTCGTCGTCGGCCTCACCGGCTGCGGCGCGGCCGGCAGCGCGTCCGGGCCCGCCGTCGACGCGGGCACCGACGCCCCCGCCAACGGCGACGGGCCGTACAAGCTCGAGCTCGCCGAGGACCCCACGTTCGACGAGGGCACCACGATGGCGCGCCTCGCCGAGGCGGGCTCCATGAAGGTCGGCACGAAGTTCGACCAGCCGCTCTTCGGCCTCGCGGGCCTCGACGGCAAGCCCGCCGGCTTCGACGTCGCGATCGCGGCGCTCGTCGCCAGCAAGCTCGGCATCGGATTCGACGACATCGCCTTCACGGAGACGGTGTCCGCGAACCGCGAGCCCTTCATCCAGAACGGCTCGGTCGACGCGGTCGTCGCGACCTACACGATCAACGACAAGCGCAAGGAGGTCGTGGACTTCGCGGGCCCGTACTACGTCGCCGGCCAGGCGCTCATGGTGCTCGCGGACGACACCACGATCAACACGCCCGAGGACGTCCGCGGCAAGCAGGTCTGCTCGGTCGCCGGATCCACCCCCGCCGCGAACATCGAGGCCACGTTCGGCGCGGTCGTCGTGCCGACCGACGTCTACAGCAAGTGCCTCGACCCGCTGCGCAACGGCCAGGTCGCCGCGGTCACCACCGACAACGTGATCCTCTCCGGCTTCATCGACCAGAACGAGGGCGAGTTCAAGCTCGTCGGTGACGGCGAGACCTTCACGGAGGAGCCCTACGGCATCGGCATCGCCAAGGACGACGAGGCGTTCCGCACCTTCATCAACGACACGCTGGAGGAGGCCTACGAGGACGGCACCTGGGCGCGCCTGTTCGAGGCGACGGCCGGCACGGTCATCGACACGCCGGAGCCCCCGGCGGTCGACCGCTACTAGTCCCACCCGGGTCCCGCGGGCGCCGACGGCGCGCGCGGGACCCGTCCCTCGTCCGGGCACCCGAGCCCGGATCCGCCAGCCGCCCGGCCCGC
Source organism: Clavibacter rahimiani (assembly GCF_052654495.1). Classification (NCBI taxonomy): domain Bacteria; kingdom Bacillati; phylum Actinomycetota; class Actinomycetes; order Micrococcales; family Microbacteriaceae; genus Clavibacter; species Clavibacter rahimiani. The sequence continues at coordinate 2,225,809 of NZ_CP199790.1, read as the reverse complement.
CGGGCGCATCATCCAAGGAGGTGTGCCGTGGGAGTGATCCTCGACAATCTCGACGTGTTCCTGCGGGGGTTCGGCGGCACGCTGCGCCTCCTCCTCACCACGGTGCTCTTCGCGCTCCCGCTGGGGGTCGTGATCGCCGCCATGAGGATCTCGCCCGTCGCGAGCCTCCGCGCCACCTCCACCGTCTACGTCGAGCTGCTGCGGAACACCCCGCTGCTGCTCGTCTTCACCTTCTTCAGCGTCGTGATCACGTCGATCTCGGGCGCGCTGCCGTTCATGACGGCCGCGGTGCTCGCGCTCACGCTCTACACGGCGCCCTTCTTCGCCGAGGCGATCCGCTCCGGCATCAACAGCGTGCCCGTCGGTCAGGCGGAGGCCGCGCGCAGCATCGGGCTGACGTTCGGGCAGACGCTCGGCCACGTGATCCTGCCGCAGGCGCTGCGCACGGTCGTGCCGCCGCTGATCAACGTGGTCATCGCGCTCACCAAGAACACGTCCATCGCCGGCGCGTACTTCATCTACGAGCTGTTCAACGTGGGCCGCGACGTCGCGAACGCCAACGGGAACGCGGTCGTGTGGGTGTTCGTGGGCGTCGCGTTCTTCTACCTCATCATCACGGTCCCGCTCGGCCAGCTGGCGGACCACCTCGAGAAGCGAGTGGCGGTCTCCCGATGAGCCAGGTCCTCTACGACGTCCCCGGGCCCCGCGCCCGCCGGCGTTCGCGCATCCTCTCGATCGTCACGGGCGTCGTCCTCGTCGCCGTGCTCGCGTTCGCCGCCGTCCGCCTCCAGCAGGCCGGGCAGTTCAGCCCCGACATCTGGCGCGTGCTCAACGACCCGCTGGTGTGGGGCCTGCTGCTGAAGGGCCTGTGGGTCGTCCTCCAGTCGGCCGCGGTCGCCGCCGTGCTCGCGATCCTCCTGGGCATGGTGCTCGCGCTCCTGCGGATGAGCGAGCACCGGGTCATCCGCTACGCGGTCACCGTCGTGCTCGAGTTCTTCCGCGGCATGCCCGTGCTGCTGATGATGCTCTTCATCTACCTGATCTTCCCGATCGGCCCGTACTGGGCCGTCGTCACCGCGCTCACGCTCTACAACGGCGCGATCATCGGGGAGGCGCTGCGCTCCGGCATCCTCGGCCTGCCCCGCGGACAGCGGGAGGCGGGCCTCGCGATCGGCCTGCGCCCCCTGCAGAACCGGCTCCTGGTGGAGTTCCCGCAGGCGTTCCGCACCATGCTGCCGATCATCGTCGCCCAGCTCGTCGTGCTCATCAAGGACACCGCGCTCGGCACCATCGTCAGCCTCGTCGGCCTCACCAAGCAGGGCGAGCTGATCCTCGAGGCCACGAGCCGCGCCAACTCGCTGCCGATCTTCGTGGTGATGGTGGGCATGTACCTCGTGCTGAACCTCACCGTGTCGACCATCGCCCGGCGCCTGGCGCGGAAGCGCGGACCGCGCATGGCCAAGACCGTCGCCGCGGGGACCTCGCAGGGCGCATAGCCGTCCCGCCGGGCCCTCCCGGTCGCCTGACGGGCCCGTCGCCTCCGCGCGGCGGGCCCGTCGTGCGTGCGGCGGCCGGGCCCGTCGCGGGCCGGGGGCGCCCACCCCGATCGGTAGACTCGGGCCTCATGTCCGAACCCCAGATCTCCGAGGAGAGCGTCGGCGCCGCCGTGGAGCAGGCGATGGCCGCGCTCGCCGCGACCACCGACTCCGCGTCGCTCGCGCAGGCGCGATCCGCCCACATCGGCGAGGCGTCGCCGCTCGCCCGGCTGAACGGATCGCTCCGCTCCCTGCCGCCCGCCGACCGCAAGGACGCCGGGAAGCTCGTGGGCCAGTCCCGCGCCCGCGTCACGCAGGCCTTCCAGGCCCGCGAGGCGGAGATCCAGGAGCAGGAGGCCGCCGAGCGCCTGGTCGCCGAGGCCGTGGACGTCACCGCGCTGCCGAGCCGCTGGCGCGCCGGCGCCCGGCACCCGCTCACCATGCTGGAGGAGCGCATCGCCGACATCTTCGTCGGGATGGGCTGGCAGGTGAACGAGGGCCCCGAGCTCGAGAGCGAGTGGTTCAACTTCGACGCGCTGAACTTCCCGCCGGACCACCCGGCGCGCGCCATGCAGGACTCCTTCTACGTGGATCCCACCGACGCGCACCTGGTGCTCCGCACGCACACGTCGCCCGTGCAGATCCGCACGCTGCTCGCCGACGCGCTGCCCGTCTACACGATCGCGCAGGGCCGCACCTTCCGCAGCGACGAGCTCGATGCGACGCACACCCCCGCGTTCCGCCAGGTCGAGGGCATCGCGATCGACCGCGGCCTCACCATGGCGCACCTGCGCGGCACGCTCGAGCACTTCGCGCGCTCGATGTTCGGACCCGACGCGCGCATCCGCCTGCGCCCCAACTACTTCCCGTTCACGGAGCCGAGCGCCGAGATGGACGTCTGGCACCCGGCCGCCGCGGGCGGACCCCGGTGGATCGAGTGGGGCGGCTGCGGCATGGTGAACCCGAACGTGCTCCGCTCCGCCGGCATCGACCCCGACGAGTACCAGGGCTTCGCGTTCGGCATGGGCACCGAGCGCACCCTCATGTTCCGCAACGACCTCTCCGACATGCGCGACATCGTCGAGGGCGACATCCGATTCGGCGCGCAGTTCGGGATGGTGGTGTAGTCGTGAGGATCCCGATCAGCTGGCTCGGCGAGCACGTCGAGCTCCCCGCGGGCGTCACCCCCGAGGACGTCCACGCCTCGCTCGTCAAGGTGGGCCTCGAGGAGGAGGACGTGCACGCGTTCGCCATCTCCGGCCCCGTCGTCGTCGGGCAGGTGCTCGAGGCGACCCCCGAGCCGCAGACCAACGGCAAGACCATCAACTGGTGCTCCGTGCGCGTCGCGCCCGAGGGCGCCACGGCGGCGGACGGCGGCGAGGACGTCCGCGGCATCGTGTGCGGCGCCCACAACTTCGTCGTCGGCGACAAGGTGGTGGTGAGCCTGCCCGGCGCGGTGCTCCCCGGCCCGTTCCCCATCTCCGCGCGGAAGACGTACGGCCACGTGTCCGACGGCATGATCGCGTCGTCGCGCGAGCTCGGCCTGGGGGAGGAGCACGACGGGATCCTCGTCCTCTCCTCGCTGGGTCTCGACCCGGAGGTGGGCACCGACGCGCTCGCGCTCCTGCACCTCGACGACCGGGCCGTGGAGGTCAACGTCACGCCCGACCGCGGGTACGCGTTCTCGATCCGCGGCATCGCCCGGGAGTACGCGCACGCCACGGGCGCCGCCTTCACCGACCCCGCGGACGCGCTCGCGCTGCTCACCGCGGACGCGCCCGTCACCGGGATCGAGGTGCGCGTCGCCGACGCCGCCCCGATCCGCGGCCGCGTCGGCGCGGACGTCTTCGTCACGCGCGTGGTGTCCGGCCTCGACGTGTCGCGGCCCACGCCGCCGTGGATGGTGTCGCGCCTCACCCTCGCGGGCGTCCGCTCCATCTCGCTCGTCGTCGACGTCACCAACTACGTCATGCTCGAGCTCGGCCAGCCGCTGCACGGCTACGACCTCGACCGGCTGCAGGGCGGCATCGTCGTCCGGCGCGCGGCCGAGGGCGAGGCGCTCGTCACGCTCGACGGTCGCGAGCGCGCGCTGCACGTCGAGGACCTGGTGATCGCCGACGACTCGGGGCCCGTCGGCCTCGCCGGCGTCATGGGCGGCGCGGCCACGGAGATCGGCGCGGGCACCACGCGCGTGCTGATCGAGGCGGCCGGCTTCGACCCGATCTCCATCGCGCGCACGGCCCGACGCCACAAGCTGCCGAGCGAGGCGTCCAAGCGCTTCGAGCGCGGCGTGGATCCCCGCATCGCGCCCGCCGCCGCGGCACGCGCCGTGCAGCTCCTCGAGGAGCTCGCCGGCGGCCACGCGGAGGGCCTCGGCTCGCTCCTCGACACGACCGCGCCGCCCGCGGCCGTCGAGCTGCCCGTCGGCTACCCGGCGTCGCTCGTCGGCGTCGACTACACCGAGGACGAGGTGCGCCACGCGCTCGTCGACGTCGGCTGCGCCATCGAGGAGCGCGACGGCGTGCTCCTCGTCACGCCGCCCACCTGGCGGCCCGACCTCCGGCACCGCGCCGACCTCGTGGAGGAGGTCGCCCGCATCGTCGGCTACGACCGGATCCCCGCGGTCCTGCCCGTCGCGCCCCCCGGCCGCGGGCTCACCGTCGCCCAGCGCCTCCGCCGCCAGGCCTCGATCGCGCTCGCCGCGGGCGGGCTCACGGAGGTCATGGGGTCGCCGTTCGCGTCCGAGGCGCAGAACGCGCGCTTCGGCGCGGCCGACCGCGACGACGCCCCCGCCGTCCGGCTGGCGAACCCGCTCGACGTCGCGTACCCGTTCCTCCGCCGCTCGCTGCTGCCCGGGCTCATCGACATCGCCCGGCGCAACCTGTCGCGCGGATCCACGGACCTCGCGCTCTACGAGACCGGCACCGTGTTCCTCCCGTCCGCGGGCGTCGCCTACGGGTCCCCGCAGATGCCGCCCGGGGCCGCACGTCCCGACGCGACGACCCTGCGGGCGCTCGACGCCGGCATCCCGCCGCAGCCCCGCCACGTCGGCGTGCTGATCCTCGGCGACGCCGTCCCGAAGCAGCCGGGCACCCCCGCGCAGCGCGCCGGCCTCGTCGACGCGCTCGACGCCGTGCGGCAGCTCGCGCACGCGGTGGGCGTGGAGATCCGCTTCGAGCAGGGCGCGCACGCGGCCATGCACCCGGGTCGCACGGCCGCGGTCGAGGCCATGACCGCCGACGGTCCCGTCATCGTGGGCTTCGCGGGCGAGCTCCTGCCGGCGCTCGCCGCCGAGCTCGACCTGCCCGAGCGCGTCGCGCTCGCCGAGGTCGACCTCGACCGCCTCGTCGCGCTCGCGGGCGGCACCGTCGAGGTCCGCCCTCTGCGGTCGATGCCCGTCGCCACGCAGGACCTCAGCCTCGTCGTCCCGCTCGAGGTGCCGGCGGGCGAGCTCCTCGCCGCGGTGGTCGAGGGCGCGGGCGAGCTGCTCGAGACCGCGCGCCTCGTCGACGACTACCGCGGGCCCGGTGTCGAGGCGGGCACCCGCTCGCTCACCTTCGCCCTCCGGTTCCGCGCGCCCGACCGCACGCTGACCGCGGCCGAGGCGAGCGAGGCGCGCGACGGATCCGTCCGTCTCGCCGGAGAGCGGTTCGGCGCGACGCTCCGCGAGTAGCGCAGGGCCGTCGCGGGGTCTCGCGACGGGACCGACGCGGGCGGGCTCCTCCCCAGGGAGGGCCCGCCCGCGTGCACGTCCCGCGGCCCTCCGCCCGGCGGGAGCCCTCCCGCACCGGCACTAGATTTGATGCATGTCATTCTCAGTCGCCGTCGCGGGCGCCAGCGGCTACGCGGGCGGGGAGCTCCTCCGCCTGCTCGCCGACCACCCGCGCCTCGAGGTCACGACGCTCACCGCCTTCCAGAACGCGGGCGAGCGGCTCCGGCAGGTGCACCCGCACCTCACGTCGTACGCCGACCGCACCTTCGTCGAGACCACGGCCGAGCAGCTCGCCGGCCACGACGTCGTCTTCCTCGCCCTGCCGCACGGCAAGTCGGGCGCCATCACCGCCCAGCTCGACGACGCGACCCTCGTGGTCGACTGCGGCGCCGACCACCGGCTCGTCGACGAGGCCGCGTGGGACGCGTTCTACGGCGGCGAGTTCGCCGGCGCCTGGCCCTACGGCCTCCCGGAGCTGCTGCACGCGGAGGAGGGCGGCACCCAGCGCACGCACCTGTCCGGCGTGAAGCGCATCGCGGTCCCCGGCTGCAACGTCACCGCCATCACGCTCGGGCTCCAGCCCGGCATCCGCGCGGGCGTCATCGAGCCGGAGGACATCGTCGCCGTGCTGGCGGTGGGCCCGTCCGGCGCCGGCCGCTCGCTGCGCACGAACCTGCTGGCGAGCGAGATCCTCGGATCCGCGAGCGCCTACGCGGTCGGCGGCACGCACCGGCACACCCCGGAGATCCGGCAGAACCTCGAGACGGCCGGCGGCGGGCACGTCAGCGTCTCGTTCACGCCCGTCCTCGTGCCGATGGCCAGAGGGATCCTCGCCACGGCCACCGCCCGCCTCGCCCCCGGCTTCTCCGCGCACGACGTGCGCGCCGCCTGGGAGCTCGCGTACGCCGAGGAGCCGTTCGTGCACCTCCTGCCGGAGGGCTCGTTCCCGAACGTCTCCGACGTCACGGGATCCAACACCGCGCTCGTGGGCCTCGCCATCGACGAGGCCGCGGGCCGCGTCGTCACGGTCACCGCCATCGACAACCTGGTCAAGGGCACGGCGGGAGCGGCCATCCAGTCCGCGAACATCGCGCTCGGGCTGCCCGAGGCCATGGGCCTCCCGGTGAACGGGGTCGCCCCGTGAGCGTCACCGCCGCGCGCGGCTTCGTCGCGGGCGGGGTTGCCGCCGGCCTCAAGTCCACGGGCGCGCTCGACGTCGCCCTCGTCCGCAACACCGGTCCGTCGCAGGCGGCCGCCGCGGTGTTCACGAGCAACCGCTGCCAGGCCAACCCCATCCTGTGGTCCCGCCAGGTCATCGGCGACGGCCGCGTGAGCGCGGTCGTCCTCAACTCCGGCGGCGCCAACTGCTACACCGGATCCCGCGGGTTCCAGGTCACGCACGCCACCGCCGAGGCGGTCGGCCGCGCCCTCGACGTGTCGAGCGGCGACGTGCTCGTCTGCAGCACCGGCCTCATCGGCGAGCAGCTCCCGCTCGAGAAGCTCGAGGACGGGGTCGCCCGCGTCTCCGCGGCGCTCGCCGCGGACGGCGGGGATGACGCGGCGCGCGCCATCATGACCACCGACACCAGGCCCAAGCAGTCCGTGCGCGCGTCCGACGCCGGCTGGTCGGTCGGCGGGATGGCCAAGGGCGCCGGCATGCTCGCGCCAGGCCTCGCGACCATGCTGGTCGTCATCACGACCGACGCCGACCTCGACGCCCCGGCGCTCGACCGCGCGCTCCGCGAGGCCACGCGCGTCACCTTCGACCGCCTCGACTCCGACGGCTGCATGTCGACCAACGACCAGGTCACGCTCCTCGCGAGCGGCGCATCCGGCGTCGTCCCCGACGCGGACGCCTTCCAGGCCGCGCTCACCGCCGTATGCGCGGACCTCGCCGAGCAGCTCCAGGCCGATGCCGAGGGCGCGTCGCACGACATCGCCATCGAGGTCGTGCACGCGGCCGACGACGCGGACGCCGTCGAGGTCGGCCGCGCGGTCGCGCGCAGCAACCTGTTCAAGGCCGCGGTGTTCGGCAACGACCCCAACTGGGGCCGCGTGCTGGCCGCGGTCGGCACCACGGGCGCCGCCTTCGACCCGTACGGCATCGACGTCGCGATCAATGGCGTCCAGGTGTGCCGCGCGGGCGAGCCGCACGAGAGCCGCGACCTGGTCGACCTCCACCCGCGCGCCGTGCACGTCCTCATCGACCTGCACGCGGGTGACGCGACGGCCACGATCCTCACCAACGACCTCACGCACGACTACGTGCACGAGAACAGCGCGTACGCGAGCTGATGGGCGACGCAGACGGGACGGACGTGACCGCGATCACGCAGGAGGCCGCCGACCTCGACCAGGCGCAGGCCGAGTCGAAGGCGGCGACCCTCATCGAGTCGCTGTCGTGGCTGCAGCGCTTCCACGACCGCATCGTGGTCGTGAAGTTCGGCGGCAACGCCATGGTCGACGAGGAGCTCACGCGCACCTTCGCCGAGGACGTGGTGTACCTCCGCTACGCCGGCCTCCGGCCCGTGGTCGTGCACGGCGGCGGTCCGCAGATCAGCGCGATGCTCACCCGCCTCGGCATCGAGAGCGAGTTCCGCGGGGGATACCGCGTCACCACGCCCGAGGTGCTCGAGGTCGTCCGCATGGTGCTCACCGGCCAGGTCAGCCGCGACGTCGTGCGCGGCATCAACGCGCACGGGCCGCTGGCGGCCGCCGTCTCCGGCGAGGACGCGGGGCTCTTCACGGGCCGCCGCCGCGGCGCCGTCGTCGACGGCGTCGAGGTCGACCTCGGGCTGGTCGGCGACGTCGTCGCCGTGGATCCCACGGCCGTGCTCGCGCAGCTCGACGCGGGCCGCATCCCCGTCGTCTCCTCCATCGCGCCCGACGAGTCCGACCCGCAGGTGTCGCTCAACGTGAACGCCGACGCGGCGGCCGCCGCGCTCGCCGTGGCGCTCGGGGCCGAGAAGCTCGTCATCCTCACCGACGTGGCCGGCCTCTACCGCGACTGGCCGGATCGCGGATCCCTCGTCTCGGACATCCGCGCCGACGAGCTGCGCGCCCTGCTGCCCTCGCTCGAGTCGGGCATGATCCCGAAGATGGCCGCGTGCCTCGAGGCCGTCGACGGGGGAGTGCCCAAGGCCGCCATCATCGACGGCCGCATCCCGCACTCGATGCTCCTCGAGATCTTCACCACCAACGGAATCGGAACGGAGGTCGTGCCCGCATGACCACGACCCCGCCGGAGCGCCGGACCACGCAGACCGAGAGCGAGTGGTCCGACCGCTTCCAGGCCGCGATGATGCGCTCCTCGCCGCCCCCGCTCGCCATGCTCGTGCGCGGCGAGGGCTCCCGCGTGTGGGACTCGACCGGGCGTGAGTACCTCGACTTCCTCGCGGGCATCGCCGTCAACTCGCTCGGCCACGCCCACCCGGCGCTCATCCGCGCCGTCACCGAGCAGGTGTCCACGCTCGCGCACGTCTCCAACTACTTCGCGACGCCGCCGCAGATCGCGCTCGCCGAGCGGCTCCGCCGCATCACGGGCGCAGGCGACACCGGCCGCGTCTACTTCGGCAACTCCGGCGCCGAGGCGAACGAGGCCGCCTTCAAGCTCGCCCGCCGCAACGGCAGCGACCGACGCACGCGCGTCATCACGCTGCAGGGCTCGTTCCACGGCCGCACCATGGGCGCGCTCGCGCTCACCGGGCAGCCCGCGCTCCAGGCGCCCTTCCTCCCGCTGCCCGGGGGCGTCGAGCACATCCCGCCCACGATGGAGGCGCTCGAGGCCGCCATCGACGACCGTGTGCAGGCGCTCATCCTCGAGCCGATCCAGGGCGAGGCCGGCGTCGTCGACCTGCCCGCCGGCTTCCTGCGCCGCGCCCGGGAGCTCACGCGCGAGCACGGGGCGCTCCTCATCCTCGACGAGATCCAGACCGGCGTCGGCCGCACGGGCCGCTGGTTCGCCTACGAGCACGAGGGCGTGCGGCCGGATGCGGTCACGATCGCCAAGGGCATCGCGGGCGGCGTCCCGATCGGCGCGCTCGTCGCGTTCGACGCGGCGGCCGACCTCCTGCAGAAGGGCCAGCACGGCTCCACCTTCGGCGGGAACCCGCTCGCCACGGCCGCCGGGAACGCGGTCCTCGCCGAGATCGAGGACGCGGGGCTGGTCGAGAACGCCGCCCGCCGCGGCGAGGAGATCCGCGCCGCCATCACGGGGCTCGACTCGCCGCTCATCGCGGAGGTGCGCGGCCGCGGTCTCCTCATCGGCGTCGGGCTGCACCGCGAGGACGGCGGGCGCATCGCGGCGGCCGCGTTCGGCGAGGGCCTCATCATCAACGCGCCGAACGCGCGCAGCCTCCGCATCGCCCCGCCGCTCATCGTGGGCGACGACGAGGTGCGCGACTTCCGCGAGCGGTTCGGCCGCGCGCTCGGCCACCTCCGCTGATCCGCGGCGCGGGGAGGGGCGCGAGACGCCTCGACCCACGCCACGCCGTGGCGCCGCGGCGCGCGGCCCGCACCTCCCCGTCGACGCCGTCGGCCGGCACCCCCGCGGGGGCCGCCGGCCGACGGATCCGCCCCCGCACGTCCCCTAGGCTTGAGCGATCCCGAGTCCCCCGAGAGCGAGCGATGCGATGACCCGCCACTTCCTGCGCGACGACGACCTCAGCCCGGCCGAGCAGGCCGAGGTGCTCGATCTGGCGGTGCGGCTGAAGCGCGAGCGCTGGTCCGAGCGCCCCCTCGCCGGCCCGCAGACGGTCGCGGTCATCTTCGACAAGTCGTCCACGCGCACGCGCGTCTCCTTCGCGGTCGGCATCGCCGACCTCGGCGGGGTGCCCCTCATCATCAGCACGGCCAACAGCCAGCTCGGCGGCAAGGAGACCGCGAGCGACACCGCGCGCGTGCTCGAGCGCCAGGTCGCGGCCATCGTCTGGCGCACCTACGGCCAGGCGGGCCTCGAGGAGATGGCGGCCGGCACGACCGTGCCCGTCGTCAACGCCCTCTCGGACGCCTTCCACCCGTGCCAGATCCTCGCCGACCTCCTGACCATCCGCGAGCACCGCGGCGACCTCGCGGGCCAGACCCTCACCTTCCTCGGCGACGGCGCCAGCAACATGGCGCACTCGTACCTCCTCGGCGGCGTCACCGCCGGCATGCACGTGCGCATCGCGTCGCCCGTCGGCTACCGGCCGGACGAGCGCGTCGTCGCGGACGCCGAGCGCATCGCCCGGACCACCGGTGGATCCGTCCAGGTCCTCGCCGACCCGGTCGAGTCCGTCCGGGGAGCCGACGTCGTGATCACCGACACCTGGGTGTCGATGGGCCGCGAGGAGGAGAAGGCCGAGCGGCTGGCGGCGCTCGGGTCGTACCAGGTGACGACCGATCTCATGGCGCACGCGGTCGACGACGCGGTCTTCCTGCACTGCCTCCCCGCCGACCGGGGCTACGAGGTGGCCCCCGAGGTCATCGACGGCCCGCAGTCGGTGATCTGGGACGAGGCGGAGAACCGCCTCCACGCCCAGAAGGCGCTGCTCGTCTGGCTCCTGCGCCAGTCCTGACGGACCCCCCACACCCCGAGACATCTCAGCAACGGAAACGGAGAACGACATGGCCGAACGCGTGGTTCTGGCATATTCAGGCGGACTCGACACCTCGGTCGGCATCGGCTGGCTCAAGGACGCGACCGGCAAGGAGGTCGTGGCCCTCGCCGTCGACGTCGGCCAGGGCGGCGAGGACATGGAGGTCATCCGGCAGCGCGCGCTCGACTGCGGCGCGGTCGAGGCCGTGGTCGTCGACGCGAAGGACGAGTTCGCGGACGACTACATCGTCCCCGCCCTCAAGGCCAACGCGCTCTACCAGAAGCGCTACCCGCTGGTCTCGGGCCTCAGCCGCCCGCTGATCGCGAAGCACCTCGCGCGCGTGGCCCACGAGCTCGGCGCGAACAGCGTCGCGCACGGCTGCACGGGCAAGGGCAACGACCAGGTGCGCTTCGAGGCCGCCGTCGCCGCGCTCGCGCCCGACCTCACCTCCATCGCGCCCGTCCGCGACCTCGCGCTCACCCGCGACAAGGCCATCGTCTACGCGAACGAGCACGACCTCCCCATCGAGCAGAGCAAGAAGAGCCCGTACTCGATCGACAAGAACGTCTGGGGCCGCGCGGTCGAGACCGGCTTCCTCGAGGACCCGTGGAACGGGCCGATCGAGGACCTCTACGAGTACACGCAGGACCCCGACGTCCTCCGCGATCCCACCGAGGTCACCATCACGTTCGAGGCGGGCGTCCCGGTCGCGATCGACGGCGTGCGCTACTCGCCGCTGCGCATCGTGCAGGAGCTCAACGCCGCCGCCGGCGCGCACGGCATCGGCCGCATCGACGTGGTGGAGGACCGCCTCGTCGGCATCAAGAGCCGCGAGGTCTACGAGGCCCCCGCCGCCATGACGCTCATCGAGGCGCACGAGGAGCTCGAGAGCCTCACGATCGAGCGCGACCTCGGCCGCTACAAGCGGGGCGTCGAGAAGGACTGGGCCAACCTCGTCTACGACGGGCTCTGGTTCTCCGGCCTCAAGCGCTCGCTCGACGCGTTCATCGAGGACTCGCAGCGCCACGTGTCCGGCGACATCCGCATGACGCTGCGCGGCGGTCGCGCGGTGGTCACCGGTCGGCGCAGCCAGACGAGCCTGTACGACTTCGACCTCGCGACCTACGACACGGGCGACACGTTCGACCAGTCGCTGTCCAAGGGCTTCATCGAGCTGTGGTCGCTGCCGAGCAAGATCTCGGCCCGCCGCGACCTCGCGGTCGAGCAGGCCGCGCTCGCGGCCGCGACCCCGGCGCCCGACGCCGCGCCCGCCGCGGAGTAGCCGCATGACCGAGAGCACGGATCCGTCCACCCGGGCGAGCGAGGCGGGCGCCCTCTGGGGCGGCCGCTTCGCCGGCGGCCCGTCACCGGAGCTCGTCGCGCTCAGCCGCTCGACGCACTTCGACTGGCAGCTGGCGCCGTACGACATCGCCGGTTCCCGGGCGCACGCCCGTGCTCTCGCGTCCGCGGGGTACCTGTCCGACGCGGAGCGCCAGGCCATGCTGCAGGCGCTCGACACCCTCGAGGACCGCGTCCGCTCGGGCGCGCTCGTCGCGTCCGAGGCGGACGAGGACGTGCACGGCGCCCTCGAGCGCGGCCTCATGGACATCGCCGGGCCGGAGCTCGGCGGCAAGCTCCGCGCGGGCCGCAGCCGCAACGACCAGATCGCGACGCTCGTGCGGATGTACCTGCGCGACCACGCCGCCGTGATCCACGCGATGCTCGTGCGGCTCGTGGACGCCCTGGCGGCGCAGGCCGAGGCGGCCGGCGGCGCGGTCATGCCCGGCCGCACGCACCTGCAGCACGCGCAGCCGGTGCTCCTCGCGCACCACCTCCTCGCGCACTGCTGGCCCCTGGTCCGCGACCTCGAGCGGCTCGCCGACTGGGACGCGCGCGCCGACGTCTCGCCCTACGGATCCGGCGCGCTCGCGGGCAGCACCCTCGGGCTCGACGCCGGCGCGGTCGCCCGCGACCTCGGCTTCGCCCGGAGCTCCGAGAACTCCATCGACGGCACGGCCAGCCGCGACGTCGTGGCGGAGTTCGCGTTCGTGCTCGCCCAGGTCGGGATCGACCTCTCGCGCCTCAGCGAGGAGATCATCCTCTGGAACACGCGGGAGTTCGGCTTCGTCACCCTGAGCGACTCGTTCTCCACGGGGTCCTCGATCATGCCCCAGAAGAAGAACCCCGACATCGCCGAGCTCGCGCGCGGCAAGTCGGGCCGCCTCATCGGCAACCTGGCCGGCCTGCTCGCGACGCTCAAGGGCTTGCCGCTCGCGTACAACCGCGACCTGCAGGAGGACAAGGAGCCCGTGTTCGACTCGGTGCAGACCCTCGAGGTCCTGCTCCCGGCGTTCACCGGCATGATCGCGACGCTGCGCTTCGACGTGGACCGGATGGCCGAGCTCGCGCCGCAGGGCTTCTCGCTCGCGACCGACGTGGCGGAGTGGCTCGTCAAGCACCGCGTGGCCTTCCGGGACGCGCACGAGATCACGGGCGAGCTCGTGAAGCTCGCCGAGTCCCGCGGGGTGGGCCTCGAGGACCTCTCCGACGACGACCTCCGCGGCGTCTCGCCGCACCTCGTGCCCGAGGTGCGGGAGGTCCTGAGCGTCGAGGGATCCGTCGCCAGCCGCGACGGCGCGGGCGGCACGGCCGGCGTCCGGGTCGACGAGCAGCGCGCCGAGCTGGTGCGCCGCGTCGCCGACCTGCGGGCGCGAGCCGACGCCGCGGCCGAGCGCCGGGCGACGGCGTCCGCGGACGCGTCGTCATGACCCTGTCGAACGGCCGTCGCCCCGAGCGCCCCGAGCCGCGGCATCGCTGGCTCCTGCCGCTCGTGGTCGGCGTGGCCGTCGCCGTGCTGGTCTTCGTCGTGGTCGTCGCGGGCCTCAACGGCGAGCTGATCTGATCGACGCGTGATCGACCCCGGCTCCTTCGCGCGCGACGCGGTCGAGGTGGCGCCCGAGCTCCTCGGCGCGATCCTGTCGCGCGACTCCGAGGAGGGCCGGGTCTCCGTGCGCCTCACCGAGGTGGAGGCGTACCGCGGGGTCGGCGAGGATCCCGGCTCGCACTCCTTCCGGGGCAAGCGCGCGCGCAACGCGACGATGTTCGGGCCGCCCGCGCACCTGTACGCGTACTTCACGTACGGGATGCACACGTGCGCGAACATCGTCTGCGGCCCCGAGGGGACGAGCGCGGGCGTCCTGCTCCGCGCCGGCGAGGTGGTGGAGGGCGCCGACCTCGCCCGGAGCCGGCGGGGCGCCGCCGTCCGCGACCGCGACCTGGCGCGGGGCCCCGCCCGCCTGGCGGTCGCGCTCGGGATCCCGCTGTCCGACGACGGCGCGCCGCTCGACGCGGCACCGTACGGGCTGCTCCTCCCCGACGCCCCGCTCGCGCTGCCCGCGTCGGGCCCGCGCGTGGGCGTGTCCGGGCCCGGCGGATCGGGGGAGCTGTTCCCGTGGCGCTTCTGGGTGCCGGGCGACCCCACGGTCTCGCCGTACCGCGCGCACGTCCCCCGCGTCCGCCGCTGAGCCGGGGTCGAGCCTCCGGCTACCGGACGACGAGCACGACGGCCGCGCACGACGCGGCCCACAGCCAGCTGACGAGGGTGCCGATGATGAAGCGCTCGCGCGCCTCCGCAGCCTCGCCGAGCTCGCTGAACCGGCCGACGCCCTTGATCGCGATCACGACCGCGAGCGCCTCGGGGTACCCGGCGAGGATCACCGCGGCGACGGCGAGCCGCTCGAGCATGCCGATCGTGGCTCCCCCGCGCAGCACCTCGCGGGTGGGCCGCCGGATCGCGGCCGGGTCGTCCTCGTGTCCGCGGGGCGGGACGAGGATCCCGCCGTACGCGCCCGGGGGCACCGAGCCGCGCGTCGCGAGCGACAGCACGACGGTCGAGGCGGATCCGCCGCCGAGCACCGCGAGCACGACCATGACGAGCCCGAGGTACCCGACGACCAGCGGTGAGGCGGCATCCACGAGCGCGAGCCCGAGGACGAGCGCCGCGGCGAGGGCGCTCGCCGCGCCGGCGACCGGTCGCGTGCGGGGTGTCCGCAGGGTCAGCAGCGCCAGCACGAGCGCCCCGGTGGCCAGCACGCAGAGCACGGCCCAGGCCGTCACCTCGGCGGGGGAGCCGGCGGGGATCACGACCGTGCCCCCGTCCGGGCGGGGCGATCGGCCGGGGGGGGCCGGGGGGTCGCCCGGGGAGGCCGCGCGGTCGAGGTGCGCGAGCAGGGCGGTGAGCCCGGGGATGGCAGCCCGCTCGGCGCGCCACCCGCTGGTGCGGAGGCGCGTGCTCACCGCCTGCGGGGTGATGCCCATCGCGGCGGCGACCTCCCGCTGCGTCCCGCCGTCGGCCATGCGGTCGACGACCTCCCACCCCTGCGGGGTCCGCCGATCGCGCGCGAGCAGCAGCAGGGTCAGGAGCGCCTCGACCTCGGCGGGTCCCGGGAGCCCCGTCGTCCGGTCGTCGGCTCCGTCGTCCGGAGCGTCACCGCGGGGGAGGGCGGGTGGATCCGTCGCGAGGGCGAACCGCGTGGCGCTGCGCTTGGCCGCGGTCACGGCGTCGCGCGCCGCGATGAACGCCGGGCCCGTCGCCTCGCGCGTCGCGCGGGGGAGCGGGGTCCGCACGGTGCCGATGCCGAGGCCGACGCTCCAATGGCCGGCGCGGGTGAGCCGCAGCACCATGTCGAGCGCCGTGGCGGCGTCGGCGACGAGCGCCTGCACCTCGTCGCCGGCCGTGCGGTCGACCGGCAGCACGACGCGGCCGGCGTAGCGGGAGGCCAGCTCGTCGCGCTCCGCGCCGGCGCGGTCCACGTCGTGGCGGCTGGCCTTCTGATCGGCGGTGATGACGAACATGCGGCCCCCTCAATCCTCAGAGCTTGATCTGCCCACATCAATGCTACGCACTTGACCTACTCAGATCAATGCCCCAGCCCTGACGCGCCCCCGCGCTCTGGATTCCACACTCACCCGGACCACCGACAACGCGACCACCGCGTCATCCCCCCCCCCCGGCGGACTCCGCGTCGGGCATGCCGGACGCCGCCGCGCCCCACCGTCCAGCAGGGGTCGCGCTGGTACCGTGGGCGGGTGACGAACGCCGATCCTGCACGCCTCACCGACCAGCGCAACGACCCGTCCTTCGCGGACGTGTGGGAGGAGATCGTCTGGCGCGGGTACGTGCACGTGTCGACGGACCAGGAGGCCCTCAAGGAGGCGCTGGCCGGTCCGCCCATCACGTACTACTGCGGCTTCGACCCCACCGCGCCGAGCCTGCACCTCGGCAACCTCGTGCAGCTGCTCCTCATGCGGCGGCTCCAGCTGGCGGGGCACCGGCCGCTCGGGCTCGTGGGGGGATCCACCGGTCTCATCGGGGATCCGCGCCCCACCGCGGAGCGCACCTTGAACACCCCGGAGGTCGTCGCCGAGTGGGTGCGGCGGCTGCAGGCGCAGGTGTCGGCCTTCCTGAGCCCCGAGGGCGACAACGCGGTCCGCATCGTCAACAACCTGGACTGGACGGCGCCGCTCAGCGCCATCGACTTCCTCCGGGAGGTGGGCAAGCACTTCCGCGTAGGCACGATGCTCAAGAAGGACGCCGTGAGCGCGCGCCTCAACTCCGACGAGGGCATCAGCTACACGGAGTTCAGCTACCAGATCCTGCAGGGCCTCGACTTCCGGGAGCTGTACCGCACCCACGGGTGCGTGCTGCAGACCGGGGGCAGCGACCAGTGGGGCAACCTCACGAGCGGCACGGACCTCATCCGCCGCAGCGAGCGCGCGACGGTGCACGCCATCGGGACGCCGCTCATCACCAACTCCGACGGCACGAAGTTCGGCAAGAGCGAGGGCAACGCCGTCTGGCTGGACCCGGAGCTCACCAGCCCGTACGCGTTCTACCAGTTCTGGCTCAACACCGACGACGCCGACGTGATCCACCGCCTGCGCATCTTCACGTTCCTCGACCGCACGCGCATCGAGGAGCTGGCCCGCGCCGTGGAGGCCGAGCCGTTCCGACGCGAGGCGCAGCGCGAGCTCGCGTGGGAGGTGACGACCCTGGTGCACGGGCGGGCCGCCACCGAGTCGGCGATCGCCGCGTCCCAGGCGCTGTTCGGCCAGGGTGAGCTGGGCGTGCTGGACGAGCCGACGCTCCGGGCCGCCCTGGGTGAGCTGCCATCGGCCGAGATCGCCGCCGGCACCACGGTCATCCAGGCTCTCCTCGACACCGGTTTGGTCTCGAGCGCGGGGGAGGCCCGAAGGGCGATCACGCAGGGCGGGGTGTACGTGAACAACGCCGCCGTGGGCGACGCCGGAGCCGTCGTGGACGACCTCCTGCACGGCCGTTTCGCGGTGATCCGCCGGGGCAAGAAGACCCTCGCCGGGCTCACCATCTCCTGAATCGGTCTTTGACCGGCCGTTCTCCTCGGAGGCCGTCGCGACACGCCCGGGATGCGGGTTGTTTTGCGGGGGTGGGGTGGTCCGCGTAATGTCTCCTCTTGTCGCCGGAACGGGCGGGAAGCTGAAAGGCTTCCGGAGCTGTTCTGGCGGGTGATGATCCTGGTGAAACAGAAGTTGCCGCGGCCTACGGGTTGCGTGTGTACCACCAACTGAGCTAGGGTCTGATTCTGCTTCCGACGTGAGTGCTGGGCCTTGAGGTCTGGATCACTCCCACGGGGAGCGGTGGAGTGTGAGCTCCGATGGCTGGCTGTGATGGTCGGTGTCGGGAGCGTCCGTTCCTTGAGAACTCAACAGCGTGCACAATGTCAAATGCCAAATACCCGTGGCATCGTCCTTCTGGATGGTGTCCGGATTCCTTTGGAAAACATTTAAACAAACAAGCAAGTCAGTAATGATTTGTTCTGTCGGTTTCAAACTTGCTGGTTCGTGTTCGATTCCCGTTCACGTCCGGCTTTAGATGTGCCGATCGCCTTCGGGTGGTCGTGCGTTTAAGCATTTATGGAGAGTTTGATCCTGGCTCAGGACGAACGCTGGCGGCGTGCTTAACACATGCAAGTCGAACGGTGAAGTCAGAGCTTGCTCTGGCGGATCAGTGGCGAACGGGTGAGTAACACGTGAGTAACCTGCCCCCGACTCTGGGATAACTGCTAGAAATGGTAGCTAATACCGGATATGACGACTGGCCGCATGGTCTGGTCGTGGAAAGAATTTCGGTTGGGGATGGACTCGCGGCCTATCAGGTAGTTGGTGAGGTAATGGCTCACCAAGCCTACGACGGGTAGCCGGCCTGAGAGGGTGACCGGCCACACTGGGACTGAGACACGGCCCAGACTCCTACGGGAGGCAGCAGTGGGGAATATTGCACAATGGGCGAAAGCCTGATGCAGCAACGCCGCGTGAGGGATGACGGCCTTCGGGTTGTAAACCTCTTTTAGTAGGGAAGAAGCGAAAGTGACGGTACCTGCAGAAAAAGCACCGGCTAACTACGTGCCAGCAGCCGCGGTAATACGTAGGGTGCAAGCGTTGTCCGGAATTATTGGGCGTAAAGAGCTCGTAGGCGGTTTGTCGCGTCTGCTGTGAAATCCCGAGGCTCAACCTCGGGTCTGCAGTGGGTACGGGCAGACTAGAGTGCGGTAGGGGAGATTGGAATTCCTGGTGTAGCGGTGGAATGCGCAGATATCAGGAGGAACACCGATGGCGAAGGCAGATCTCTGGGCCGTAACTGACGCTGAGGAGCGAAAGCATGGGGAGCGAACAGGATTAGATACCCTGGTAGTCCATGCCGTAAACGTTGGGAACTAGATGTGGGGACCATTCCACGGTCTCCGTGTCGCAGCTAACGCATTAAGTTCCCCGCCTGGGGAGTACGGCCGCAAGGCTAAAACTCAAAGGAATTGACGGGGGCCCGCACAAGCGGCGGAGCATGCGGATTAATTCGATGCAACGCGAAGAACCTTACCAAGGCTTGACATATACCGGAAACGTGCAGAGATGTGCGCCCCGCAAGGTCGGTATACAGGTGGTGCATGGTTGTCGTCAGCTCGTGTCGTGAGATGTTGGGTTAAGTCCCGCAACGAGCGCAACCCTCGTTCTATGTTGCCAGCACGTAATGGTGGGAACTCATAGGAGACTGCCGGGGTCAACTCGGAGGAAGGTGGGGATGACGTCAAATCATCATGCCCCTTATGTCTTGGGCTTCACGCATGCTACAATGGCCGGTACAAAGGGCTGCGATACCGTAAGGTGGAGCGAATCCCAAAAAGCCGGTCTCAGTTCGGATTGAGGTCTGCAACTCGACCTCATGAAGTCGGAGTCGCTAGTAATCGCAGATCAGCAACGCTGCGGTGAATACGTTCCCGGGCCTTGTACACACCGCCCGTCAAGTCATGAAAGTCGGTAACACCCGAAGCCAGTGGCCTAACCGCAAGGGAGGAGCTGTCGAAGGTGGGATCGGTGATTAGGACTAAGTCGTAACAAGGTAGCCGTACCGGAAGGTGCGGCTGGATCACCTCCTTTCTAAGGAGCATGTGCACCTCTCCTCTGTATACAGGGAGATCAAGGGTGCCAAGTCACGCGTCAGGCGTATGTCCTGGCGGTGGCGCTCATGGGTGGAACATTGACATTGATGCCGGCTGATATGTCGTGCTGCTAGTACGCCTCCTTGTGGGGTGGGAACGTGGTGCGGGGTGTCGAGGGCATGTTGCACGCTGTTGGGTCCTGAGGGACCGGGCCGCACCTTTCGGGTGTGTCTGGTTTCTTGTCGGACCCTTTCCGTCGTCCTTGCATGGATGGTGGTGGGGTACCGCCCGTATATTGAGAACTACACAGTGGACGCGAGCATCTTAGATTCACCGGTTTTCCGGTGGATCACAAAGATCTATTTATAGATCATTGGTCAATTCTGTCTCCTCTAGGGGAGGCGAAACGATTCAATCTCATGTGATTTCAAGATTCTAAGAGCAAACGGTGGATGCCTTGGCATCTGGAGCCGAAGAAGGACGTATAAATCTGCGATAAGCCTCGGGGAGCTGATAATAGAGCTTTGATCCGAGGATCTCCGAATGGGGAAACCCCGCCAGGCCCTTTGGGTGACCTGGTGACTCCCGCCTGAATATATAGGGCGGGTAGAGGGAACGTGGGGAAGTGAAACATCTCAGTACCCACAGGAAGAGAAAGCAAAAGCGATTCCGTTAGTAGTGGCGAGCGAAACCGGAAGAGGCCAAACCGATCATGTGTGATATCCGGTAGGAGTTGCATGGTCGGGGTTGCGGGACTTTCCGTACAGTTCTACCGAGCTGTGAGGGCAATGAGCGCGATATAGACGAATGGTCTTGAAAGGCCAGTCATAGAGGGTGCGAACCCCGTAGTCGAAATGTCGTCGCCTGTCCGGAGAGTATCCCAAGTAGCACGGGGCCCGAGAAATCCCGTGTGAATCTGTCAGGACCACCTGATAAGCCTAAATACTCCCAGATGACCGATAGCGGACAAGTACCGTGAGGGAAAGGTGAAAAGTACCCCGGGAGGGGAGTGAAATAGTACCTGAAACCGTTTGCTTACAAACCGTTGGAGCACCCTTGTTGGTGTGACAGCGTGCCTTTTGAAGAATGAGCCTGCGAGTTAGTGATATGTGGCGAGGTTAACCCGTGAGGGGCAGCCGTAGCGAAAGCGAGTCTTAATAGGGCGTATGAGTCGCATGTTCTAGACCCGAAGCGAAGTGATCTATCCATGGCCAGGTTGAAGCGACGGTAAGACGTCGTGGAGGACCGAACCCACTTCAGTTGAAAATGGAGGGGATGAGCTGTGGATAGGGGTGAAAGGCCAATCAAACTTCGTGATAGCTGGTTCTCTCCGAAATGCATTTAGGTGCAGCGTTGCGTGTTTCTTGCCGGAGGTAGAGCTACTGGATGGACGATGGGCCCCAAAAGGTTACTGACTTCAGCCAAACTCCGAATGCCGGTAAGTGAGAGCGCAGCAGTGAGACGGTGGGGGATAAGCTTCATCGTCGAGAGGGAAACAACCCAGACCACCATCTAAGGTCCCTAAGCGCGTGCTAAGTGGGAAAGGATGTGGAGTTGCATAGACAACCAGGAGGTTGGCTTAGAAGCAGCCACCCTTGAAAGAGTGCGTAATAGCTCACTGGTCAAGTGATTCCGCGCCGACAATGTAACGGGGCTCAAGCACGCCACCGAAGTTGTGGCATTTATATTATAGGCAGGCCTTCGTGGTCCAGCCGTATGGATGGGTAGGAGAGCGTCGTGTGGCCAGCGAAGCGGCGGTGTGAACCAGCCGTGGAGGCCACACGAGTGAGAATGCAGGCATGAGTAGCGAAAGACGGGTGAGAAACCCGTCCTCCGAAAGACCAAGGGTTCCAGGGCCAGGCTAATCCGCCCTGGGTAAGTCGGGACCTAAGGCGAGGCCGACAGGCGTAGTCGATGGACAACGGGTTGATATTCCCGTACCGATGAAGAACCGCCCAAGACAATCCAGTAATGCTAAGTGTCTGAATCCTTGATTCGATCCCTTCGGGGTGACGGTCTTGGCCTAGCACACGACCCTACGCTGGGGCGTTTAGCGTATTAACAGGTGTGACGCAGGAAGGTAGCTGAGCCGGGCGATGGTAGTCCCGGTCTAAGGATGTAGGGCAGAAGATAGGCAAATCCGTCTTCTATTAAGCCTGAGACCCGATGGGTAGTCCTCACGGACGAAATCAGTGATCCTATGCTGCCGAGAAAAGCATCGACGCGAGGTTCCAATCGCCCGTACCCCAAACCGACTCAGGTGGTCAGGTAGAGAATACTAAGGAGATCGAGAGAATCGTGGTTAAGGAACTCGGCAAAATGCCCCCGTAACTTCGGGAGAAGGGGGGCCTGAGGCGTGTAGGGATTTACTCCTGAAGCGTTTGAAGGCCGCAGAGACCAGTGGGAAGCGACTGTTTACTAAAAACACAGGTCCGTGCTAAGTCGCAAGACGATGTATACGGACTGACGCCTGCCCGGTGCTGGAAGGTTAAGAGGAACGGTTAGCACGCAAGTGCGAAGCTGAGAATTTAAGCCCCAGTAAACGGCGGTGGTAACTATAACCATCCTAAGGTAGCGAAATTCCTTGTCGGGTAAGTTCCGACCTGCACGAATGGCGTAACGACTTCCCAGCTGTCTCAACCGCGAACTCGGCGAAATTGCACTACGAGTAAAGATGCTCGTTACGCGCAGCAGGACGGAAAGACCCCGTGACCTTTACTACAGCTTGGTATTGGTGTTCGGTGTGGCTTGTGTAGGATAGGTGGGAGACTTTGAAGCTCGGACGCTAGTTCGGGTGGAGTCATTGTTGAAATACCACTCTGGTCACTCTGGATATCTAACTTCGAACCGTAATCCGGTTCAGGGACAGTGCCTGGTGGGTAGTTTAACTGGGGCGGTTGCCTCCTAAAAAGTAACGGAGGCGCCCAAAGGTTCCCTCAACCTGGTTGGTAATCAGGTGTCGAGTGTAAGTGCACAAGGGAGCTTGACTGTGAGACTGACAAGTCGAGCAGGGACGAAAGTCGGGACTAGTGATCCGGCAGTGGCTTGTGGAAGCGCTGTCGCTCAACGGATAAAAGGTACCTCGGGGATAACAGGCTGATCTTGCCCAAGAGTCCATATCGACGGCATGGTTTGGCACCTCGATGTCGGCTCGTCGCATCCTGGGGCTGGAGTAGGTCCCAAGGGTTGGGCTGTTCGCCCATTAAAGCGGTACGCGAGCTGGGTTTAGAACGTCGTGAGACAGTTCGGTCCCTATCCGCTGCGCGCGTAGGAAATTTGAGAAGATCTATCCCTAGTACGAGAGGACCGGGATGGACGAACCTCTGGTGTGTCAGTTGTTCCGCCAGGAGCACCGCTGATTAGCTACGTTCGGAACGGATAACCGCTGAAAGCATCTAAGCGGGAAGCCGGCTTCGAGATGAGATTTCCATCCCTTTCAGGGTGAAGGCTCCCGGCTAGACTACCGGGTTGATAGGCAGGATGTGGAAGCGAGGACTAAAGACTCGTGGAGCTGACCTGTACTAATAAGCCGATATCTTGAAAACACTTTGCTTGCGTCCACTATGTGGTTCCCGATATACGGTCGGGTATCAATTGAACAACCAGCTTGACTGGTCGATTCATCACAGATTTCATGCCCTTTGTGGGGTGTGTATGGGATGTTTCGGCGGCCATAGCGAGAGGGAAACGCCCGGTTACATTCCGAACCCGGAAGCTAAGACTCTCAGCGCCGATGGTACTGCAGGGGGGACCCTGTGGGAGAGTAGGACACCGCCGGACTTAACTTGTTTGATCGGGAGGCCCGTCGCACTTTGTGCGGCGGGCCTTTCTGCGTTAACACGCCCCGCGTAGCCTCGGCCGTGCGCGGTGCACGGGCGACCGGCAGTGGCGACGACGGCCGAGTTGGCGGCGGACGGAGCGCGCCACGGCCGACACTGAGCGCACGCCGCGTTCGTGCGGTGATCACGCCGTGTGTGGATCCCGCCCCTGGCGGCAACCCCTGCCGTCGACTGGGCCGCGCCGGACGTGATCGCCGTCGCGCGTCATGACGATGACGGCCGGAGGACCAACACCTGCGAGGGGATCAAGCTGCCTGCGACACGACGTCGGGCACTGAGCAGCCGTTAGCCTGGAGTCGCACATCCGCACGACCCACAACACCACAGACATCATCTGGCCCGCGAGGCCGACAGGAGCACAGTGAGCGACTCATCCGATCGAGACAGCCGGCCCGAGGGCCAGGACCGCGGATCGTCGCACTCCCCGCGCGGCCGCGAAGGCGGGAAGCCCCCGTACGAGCGCGGTTCGTCGGGGGCTCCTCGCGGTCCGCGTGACGGCGGCCGAGCATCGGGTCCGCGTGGCGCAGCAGGCGATCGTCCGCAGCGTGAGGGGGAGCGGAAGCCCTGGTCGAAGGACGGCACCGGCGACGGCGGCCGTCCTGCCCGTGACGGGGAGCGGAAGCCCTGGTCCCGTGAGGGCGCCGGCGGTGCCGGCCGTCCTGCCCGGGATGGGGAGCGCAAGCCCTGGTCGAAGGACGGGGCTGGCGGTGCTGGCCGTCCTGCCCGTGACGGGGATCGGAAGCCGTGGTCCCGTGACGGCGCCGCAGGTGGCGCGCGTCCTGCTCGCGATGGAGATCGGAAGCCCTGGTCGAAGGACGGGGCGACGGGATCCGGTCGGCCTTCCGGCGCGGGTGACCGCAAGCCCTGGTCCCAGGACTCCGCCGGTGGCGGTCGTCCGCAGCGCGACGGCGACCGGAAGCCCTGGTCGCGTGACGGTGCGCCCGCGGGTGCCCGTCCCGCCCGTGACGGGGAGCGGAAGCCGTGGGCGAAGGACGGCCCGCGAGAGGCCGGCCGGGGTGGCGCCCGTCCGCCCCGCGACGGCGACAAGCTCTGGACGCGGGACGGGCGTCCCGCGCGCAACGACCGCGACGCCCCTCGCTACGAGGAGGCGCTCACCGAGGAGCAGCTGCGCGCGCGCGAGCTGCGGTCGGTGCGACCGCGCCATGAGGATCCGGAGATCCCCGAGGACGTGCAGCCGGGTGACCTGGATCGGATCGCGCGGAACGAGCTGAAGACCCTCAGCAAGGACAACGCCGAGGGCGTGGCGCAGCACCTCGTCATGGCGGCCCGCCTGATCGAGGAGGACCCGGAGCTCGCGCACCGCCACGCCACCTCCGCGGCCCGACGTGCGGGACGGATCGCGGTCGTCCGCGAGTCCCTGGCGATCACCGCGTACGCCGTGGGCGACTACGCACTGGCCCTCCGCGAGCTGCGCACGTACCGGCGCATCTCCGGCAAGAACGACCAGCTGGCCCTGATGGTGGACAGCGAGCGGGGACAGGGACGTCCCGACAAGGCGCTCGAGCTCGGTCGCTCGGTGCCGAAGGAGACCCTGCCCGCCGCGGAGCAGGTCGCCCTCGCGATCGCGATGTCGGGCGCGCGGCTCGACCTCGGCCAGACGGAGGCGGCTCTCGACGAGCTGTCCATCGCGCAGCTGAACCGGGACGTGGCCTACTCGTACAGCGCCGACCTCTTCCACGCGTACGCCGAGGTCCTCGAGGAGCTCGGACGCTCCGACGAGGCCGACGCCTGGCGCCAGCGCGCCGACACGGCCGAGGCGGCGTTCGCGGATCCGGACGAGGGATGGGACGACATGGTCGAGGTCGTCGAGGAGGAGCTGGAGCTCGGGGGCCAGGCCGACGAGGGCCAGGTCGACGAGGACCAGGTCGACGAGGATCAGGCCGACGAGGATCAGGCCGACGAGGATCAGGTCGACGAGGATCAGGCCGACGAGGGCCAGGCCGACGATGCCCGGTACGACGCGGAGGATGTCGGCGGCGTGACCCGCGCGGACGATGACCCGTCGGACGAGTTCGCGGAGGACGCTGCCCATGAGGACGTCGAGCCCGAGGCCGTCGCGGCGGATGCCGCGCCCACCCCGCCGAGCGAGGACGGGGACAGCGAGGAGATCGCGATCGACGTCGACGACGAGCTCGACGCGTCCGCGGGTTCCGAGGGTGCCGCCGACACCGCGGTCGCTCCGGACGGGGATGCGCGACCGGACGCTCACGCTCACGCTCACGCTCACGCTCACGCTCACGCTCACGCTGACGCTGACGCCGACGACCGCTCCGGCGACGATGAGGAGCGTGACGATGTTCGCTAGGGCGGCGAAGGGGAGCGCGCCCCTGGACGGCGTGGACGTGATCCTCGCGGACCTCGACGGCGTCGTGTACGCCGGGCCTGACAGCATCCCGCACGCCGTCGACGCGCTGAACCGCGCGGAGGGCGCCGGGATCCGGCTGGGCTACATCACGAACAACGCGTCCCGCACCGACGCGTCGGTCGCTGCGCACCTCAGCTCGCTCGGGCTGACCGTCGCGCCGGAGGACGTCGTGACCTCGCCGCAGGCCGCGCTGCGCCTGCTCGCCGACCGCGTGCCCGCCGGATCCACCGTGCTCGTCGTGGGCGGGGAGGGCCTCGTGCACGAGCTCGAGAAGGCCGGATACGTCGTCACGCGCACGGTCGAGGACCACCCCGTCGCCGTGGTCCAGGGGTTCGCCCCCGAGGTGGGCTGGACCCAGCTCGCCGAGGCCGCGTTCGCCCTGGCGGACCCGGACGTGGTCTGGGTCGCGACCAACACGGACTGGACCATCCCCGTCGCGCGCGGAATCGCGCCCGGGAACGGCACGCTCGTCTCCGCCGTGCACACGGCCGTCGGCCGCCTGCCGGTGGTCGCGGGCAAGCCCGAGACCCCGATCTTCGACGTGGCACGCGAGCGCTTCGGCGCGCAGCGTCCCGTCTTCCTCGGCGACCGGCTCGACACCGACATCCTCGGGGCAACCCGCGCGGGCATGGCGTCGGTGCACGTGCTGACCGGGATCGACCGGGCCAAGCAGCTCCTCGCGGCGGAGGAGGACCAGCGGCCCACCTTCATCCTCGAGCACCTCGGCCAGCTGCACGAGCCGTACCCGGAGACGCGCTTCTCGCAGCAGGGGAGCGTGGCAACGGTCGGCAAGGCGTCCGTCCGCATCGCGGGCGACCGCGTGGAGGTCGTCAAGGACGGCGGGTCGACGATCGACACGCTGCGCGCCGCCTGCGCCGTGATCTGGAACTCGGGCCGGCCGATCTACGGGCTGGACGTGCCGGAGTCGCTGTACGTCGCGGCGGGTGCCGGCCCTGCGTAGCGTGACGGCGTGAGCGACGACGCGGACCAGGTGGACATCGGCCCGGATCCTGCCGGGGCCGCCGGCGACGATCACGACGTCGCGGAGGAGCTCGTGTCCCGCCTCGAGCTGATCGAGGGGCGGCCGCTCGACGAGCGCGCCGCGTCCTTCGCGCTGCTCCACGACGAGCTGCGGACCCGCCTCGAGGGCGGGGACGGGGCGACGCCGCGTGGCTGACCCGACGACCGAACCCGGCGCCGATGCGTTCGACGCGATCGGCGGCGAGCTCCGGCTGGACGCCGCCCTGCCCGCCCTCGGCCTCGCGCGCTCGCGCACCCACGCCGCCCGGCTGATCGGCGACGGGCTCGTCACGGTGGACGGGCGCGGCGTCGTCAAGGCCTCGTTCCGCGTCGTGCCGGGATCCGTCGTCGAGGTCGCGGGGACGGACGCGTACGTGAGCCGCGGCGCCCACAAGCTCATCGGCGCGCTCGACGCGTTCCCCGAGGTCGAGGTCGCGGGGCGCCTCGCGCTCGACGTCGGCGCGTCGACCGGCGGCTTCACGCAGGTCCTGCTCGAGCGGGGCGCGCGGCGCGTCGTCGCGCTCGACGTGGGGCACGGCCAGCTGGATCCGCTCATCCGCGAGGATCCCCGCGTCGACGTGGTGGAGGGGTTCAACGTGCGCGACCTCACGCCGGAGACGCTGGCCGCGGTCGCGCCCGGGGCCGCGGGTGAGGCGCCGGGGCTCGTCGTCGGTGACCTCTCCTTCATCTCGCTCGGACTCGTGCTGCCGGCCGTCACGCGCACCGCGGCCGAGGACGCGGACATCGTGCTGCTGATCAAGCCGCAGTTCGAGGTGGGGCGCACGGGCATCCGCGAGGGCATCGTGCACGACGCCGGGCTCCGGGACGACGCCGTGATGCGCGTGCTCTGGTCGGCGTGGGACCTGGGGCTCGGCACCGCCGGCCTCGTCTCCTCCCCGATCGTCGGCGGCGCCGGGAACCACGAGTACCTCGCCTGGTTCAGCGGTCGTGCGGGGAGCAATCCGACACAATGGAGATCGACGTCGAACGAGATCACAGGAGCGTGAGCGAAGTGGCTGGACCCGCGAGGCACATCCTGGTCGTGTCCCACACGGGACGGCGCGACTCCATCGACGCGGCGCTCAGCGTGTGCGCGCAGCTCGCGGAGGCCGATGTCCGCATCGTGCTCACGGCCGAGGAGAAGGCCGACATCCTGCCGTTCGCGCCGGAGATGTCCGGCGTCGCGGTCCTCGGCGAGGACGTGCAGACGGCCGACCTCGAGATCGTCATCGTCCTGGGCGGCGACGGCACCATCCTCCGCTCCGCCGAGCTCGTGCGCGGCACGTCCGTGCCGCTCCTCGGGGTCAACCTCGGGCACGTCGGCTTCCTCGCGGAGAGCGAGCGGGAGGACCTGACGGCCACCGTCCGCCGCGTGCTCGACCGCGACTACACGGTGGAGGAGCGGATGACGCTCGACGTCACGCTCAAGGTCGGCGCCGACATCGTCTACCGCACGTGGGCGCTCAACGAGGCGACCGTGGAGAAGGCCAGCCGGGAGCGCATGCTCGAGGTCGTGGTGGAGATCGACGGCCGTCCGCTCGCGTCCTACGGCTGCGACGGCATGGTCGTCTCGACGCCCACCGGATCCACGGCGTACGCGTTCTCGGCCGGCGGCCCCATCGTGTGGCCGAGCCTCGAGGCCATGCTCGTCGTGCCGCTCAGCCCCCACACGCTCTTCGCGCGCTCGCTCGTGGTGGGGCCGGAGTCCACGGTCGCCGTCGAGGTGCTGAGCCGCACCGCGGGCTCCGGCGTGCTCTGGTGCGACGGCCGCCGCACGCGCGACATGCCGCCCGGCGCGCGCGTCGAGGCGCGGCGATCCACCATCCCCGTGCGCCTCGCGCGCCTCAAGCAGTCGCCGTTCACCGACCGCCTCGTGAACAAGTTCGAGCTGCCGGTCACCGGCTGGAGAGGTCCCGTCGACCGTGATTGAGGAGATCACCATCCGCGACCTCGGGGTGATCGGCCAGGCGACGCTGCCGCTCGGCCCGGGCTTCACGGCCGTCACCGGCGAGACCGGCGCGGGCAAGACCATGGTCGTGACCGCGCTCGGGCTCCTGCTCGGCGCGCGCGCCGACTCGGGGGCCGTGCGGCAGGGGAGCGAGCGGGCGGTGGTCGAGGGGCGCTGGATCATCGCGGCCGACGGCCCCGTCCCGGAGCGCGTGCGGGACGCCGGGGGAGACGTCGACCCGTTCGGCGACGGGACGCGGGGCGAGCTCATCGTCACGCGCCAGCTGTCGGCCGAGGGCCGCAGCCGCGCATCGGTCGGGGGCCGGGGTGCGCCCGCGGCGCTGCTCACCGAGATCGGCGAGCAGCTCGTCGTGGTGCACGGGCAGTCCGACCAGATGCGGCTGCGGTCGTCCACGGCGCAGCGCCAGGCGCTCGACCGGTTCGCCGGATCCGCGCTCGCGCCCGTGCTCAGCGAGTACCAGGAGGTGTTCCGGCGGTGGCAGTCCGCCCGGGCGGAGCTCGACCGGCTCGTGACGGAGCAGGACGCCCGCACGCGCGAGGCCGAGGAGCTGCGCGCGGCCATCGACGCGATCGAGGCCGTCGCCCCGCAGCCGGGCGAGGACGAGGAGCTGCGCGAGCGCATCGACCGCCTCACGAACCTGGAGGACCTCCGCGCCGCCGCGTCCGCCGCGCACGAGCTGATGTCGGCCGAGGACGCCTCGGGCGAGATGGCCGACGCCGCCTCCGTGCTCGACACCGCGCACCGTCGGCTCGACCGCGTCGCGGCGCACGATGCGGGCCTCGCCGAGATCATCGAGTCGCTCGACACCGCGCGCATCCTCGTGTCGGAGATCGCGGTGCAGCTCTCCGGCTACCTCGCGGGACTCGACGCCGACGGCGCCCGCGAGCTCGAGTCGCTGCAGGACCGCCGGGCCGAGCTCGCGGCCCTCACCCGGGTGCACGGGCCCACGGTCGAGGACGCGCTCGCGTTCCTCGACACCGGCAGCGCGCGCCTGCTCGAGCTCGACGGCGACACGGACCGCATCGACCTGCTGCGCGGGGAGGTGGAGCGCGACGAGGCGCTCGTCGGCGAGCTGGGCGCGCGCGTCACCGCGGTGCGCGCGGAGCACGGCGCCCGCCTCGCGGAGGCCGTCACCGCGGAGCTCGGCGCGCTCGCCATGGCCGACGCGTCGCTCGAGGTGCGCGTGTCCCCGCGCGAGGAGCCGGCGCTGTCCGGGGCCGACCGCGTCGAGATCCTGCTGCGGCCGCACGCCGGCGCCGAGGCGCGCCCGCTCGGCCGCGGCGCGTCCGGTGGCGAGCTGTCGCGCGTGATGCTCGCGATCGAGGTCGTGGTGGCCGGCGACGACCCGGTGCCCACCTTCGTGTTCGACGAGGTCGACGCGGGGGTCGGCGGCGCGGCCGCCATCGAGATCGGGCGACGCCTCGCGCGGCTCGCCGAGCGCGCGCAGGTCATCGTCGTCACGCACCTCGCGCAGGTCGCCGCGTTCTCCACGAACCACCTGCGGGTCGTCAAGGGCGGCGACGGGCAGGTCACCGCGTCCAGCGTCACGCAGCTCGAGGGCGACGCGCGGATCCAGGAGATGGCGCGCCTGCTCTCCGGCCTGCCGGACAGCGAGAGCGGCCTCGCGCACGCCCGCGAGCTCGTGGAGACGGCTGCCTCGCTCCGCTGATCCGCGGCCGGGGGCCCGGCGCGGGCCATCCGTCCGGGGACCATGCGGCCCGTCGGCGCGCCCGGCTGTCGCACCGCCCCGATTCCCACGTAGGATGGAAGCCCGTGGCGATCATTCACTCAGCAGCGGACACGGACTCGAGCAACACGACCAGCACGACCAGCACGGCAGGCGGCAGGACCACCCGGCACATCTTCGTGACCGGCGGCGTCGTCTCCTCCCTGGGCAAGGGCCTCACGGCGGCCAGCCTGGGCAACCTCCTCACGGCGCGCGGTGTTCGCGTCGTCATGCAGAAGCTCGATCCCTACCTCAACGTGGATCCGGGCACCATGAACCCCTTCCAGCACGGCGAGGTCTTCGTGACCGACGACGGCGCGGAGACCGACCTCGACATCGGGCACTACGAGCGCTTCCTCGACATCGAGCTCGACCAGGCGGCCAACGTCACCACGGGTCAGATCTACTCCGAGGTCATCGCCAAGGAGCGCCGCGGCGAGTACCTGGGCGACACCGTGCAGGTCATCCCGCACATCACCGACGAGATCAAGCGCCGCATGCGCCTGCAGGCCTCCGACGAGCCGCAGCCCGACGTGATCATCACCGAGATCGGCGGCACGGTCGGCGACATCGAGAGCCAGCCGTTCATCGAGGCGGCGCGGCAGGTGCGCCACGAGCTCGGCCGGAACAACGTCTTCTTCGTGCACGTCTCGCTCGTGCCGTACATGGGCGCGTCCGGCGAGCAGAAGACCAAGCCCACGCAGCACTCGGTGGCGGCGCTGCGCTCGATCGGGATCCAGCCGGACGCGCTCGTGCTCCGCAGCGACCGGCCCGTCTCCGACTCGAACAAGAAGAAGATCGCGCTCATGTGCGACGTGGACGAGCAGGCCGTCGTGAACGCGGTCGACGTGCCGAGCATCTACGACATCCCCGAGATGCTGCACCGCCAGGGCCTCGACAGCTACATCATCGACCACCTGGGGCTTCCCGCCGCGGACGCCGTCGACTGGTCCGGCTGGAGCGACCTGCTGGACGCCGTGCACGACCCGAAGCACGAGGTCACCGTCGGCCTGGTCGGCAAGTACATCGACCTGCCCGACGCGTACCTCTCGGTCACCGAGGCGCTGCGCGCCGGCGGGTTCGCGCACTCGACGCGCGTGAAGCTGCGCTGGGTCGCGTCCGACGAGTGCGAGACGCCCGAGGGCGCCGCGAAGATGCTCGGCGACCTCGACGCGCTGTGCGTGCCGGGCGGCTTCGGCATCCGCGGCATCGAGGGGAAGCTCGGCGCGCTCAAGTTCGCGCGCGACAACGGGATCCCCGTGCTCGGCCTGTGCCTCGGCCTGCAGTGCATGGTCATCGAGTACGCGCGCAACGAGGCGGGCCTCGCCGGCGCCTCCTCCACCGAGTTCGACCCGGACAGCGAGTTCCCGGTCATCGCGACGATGGCCGAGCAGGTCGACATCATCGCGGGCGGCGACCTGGGCGGCACCATGCGCCTCGGCGTCTACGAGGCGGCGCTCACCCCGGGCAGCCTCGCGGCCGAGCTCTACGGCGCGCCTGTCTCGCACGAGCGCCACCGCCACCGCTACGAGGTCAACAACCAGTACCGCGAGCGCATCCAGGACGCGGGGCTCGTGTTCTCGGGCACGTCGCCCGACGGCATGCTCGTCGAGTACGTGGAGCTGCCGCGCGAGGTGCACCCGTTCTACATCGGCACGCAGGCGCACCCGGAGCTCCGGTCGCGCCCGAACCGCGCGCACCCGCTGTTCGCCGGCCTCGTCCGCGCGGCCCTCGACCGCCAGGCGGCCAGCACGCTGTTCGCCGAGGACGACGCCGAGGCCGTCGCGTGACCGACGCCCCCACGGGATCCCCGGCCGACGGGCTCCACGACGACCCGGTGACGTACGACATCACGTCGAGCGAGCGGGTCTTCGAGGGCAAGATCTGGGACATCCGCCGCGAGACGTTCCGCTACGGCGACAGCGAGATCACGCGGGAGTACGTCGACCACACGGGCGCCGTCGCGGTGCTCGCGATCGACGACCAGGACCGCGTGCTCCTCATCAAGCAGTACCGGCACCCCGTGCGCACGCGCGAGTGGGAGATCCCGGCGGGGCTCCTCGACGTCACGGACGAGCCGCCGCTGACCGCCGTGCAGCGCGAGCTCGCGGAGGAGGTCGACCTCGAGGCCGCCGAGTGGAGCGTGCTCGCCGAGTTCCTCACGACGCCCGGCGGCAGCGACGAGGCGATCCGCGTGTACCTCGCCCGCGGGCTCACCCCCACGGCCGAGGCGTTCGCGCGCACCGACGAGGAGGCGGACATCGAGAAGCGCTGGGTGGACCTCGACGAGGTCGTCACCGCGGTGCTCGAGCGGCGGATCCAGAACCCGTCGACCGTGATCGCGGTGCTGCAGGCGCACGTCGCCCGCTCGCGCGGCTGGGCGTCGCTCGGCCCCGCGGACGCGCCGTGGCCCCGGCACCCGAAGCTCCGCGACGGCGGGAGCGCGTCGGGGTCGTGACGGCCGCGGCCGAGGGGACCGGGGGAGCGGCGCCCGACGTCGCGCCCGAGGTCCCCGCTGCGCCCGAGGTCCCCGTCGCGCTGCGCCGTGCCGTCGACCGCTGGCTCCGCCACGTCGAGGTCGAGCGGGGCCTCTCGCGCAACACCGTCCAGGCGTACCGCCGCGACCT
Organism: Clavibacter rahimiani; assembly: GCF_052654495.1. NCBI lineage: Bacteria > Bacillati > Actinomycetota > Actinomycetes > Micrococcales > Microbacteriaceae > Clavibacter > Clavibacter rahimiani. The sequence continues at coordinate 2,192,948 of NZ_CP199790.1, read as the reverse complement.
CGCGCGCTACACCGCGCACCTCGCGGAGGAGGGCGTCGCGTATCCCGCCGACGCGACGGCCGCGCACGTCACGGGCTTCGCGCAGCGCGTCCGCGACCCCGCGCAGGGCGGCCTCACCGCGTCGTCGCTCGCGCGCATGCTGTCGAGCGTCCGGTCGTTCCACCGCTTCCTCGTGGAGGAGGGGATCGTCGAGGTCGACGTGTCCGCCGACGCCCGGCCGCCCAAGCTGCCGAGCCGCCTGCCGAAGGCCGTGTCGGTCGAGACGATGGGCCGGATCCTCGAGGCGACCGACGGCGACGACCCGCTCCGCGTGCGCGACAAGGCCCTGCTCGAGCTGCTGTACGCGACGGGCGCGCGCGTCAGCGAGATCACCGCGCTCACGGTCGACGACGTGCTCGGCCCGGACGGCGCGGCCGACGAGCTGGTGCGCGTCCTCGGCAAGGGCGGCAAGCAGCGGATCGTGCCCGTGGGGTCGTTCGCGCGCCGCGCCGTCGACGCGTACCTGGTGCGGGTCCGCCCGATCCTCGCCGCGCGCGGCACCGCGACGCCCGCCCTCTTCCTCGGCCTCCGGGGGCACGCGCTGTCCCGCCAGAACGCCTGGCTCGTGATCAAGGCGGCCGCCGAGCGCGCCGGCGTGACGGAGGAGATCTCGCCGCACACGTTCCGCCACTCCTTCGCGACGCACCTGCTCGCGGGCGGCGCCGACGTGCGCGTGGTGCAGGAGCTGCTCGGCCACTCGTCGGTCGCGACCACGCAGATCTACACGCGCGTGACGGTCGACACCCTGCGCGACGTCTACACGACCGCGCATCCGCGTGCCCGCCGGGCGTGACGCGGCCTCCCCGGTAGACTCGCAGGATCCGGCGGGACCGCGCCGGAGGAGCGGCAGGAAGAGACCCACGTGACGCGCAAGCCAGATGTGACCGAGCTCCCGGGAATGGACGTCCCCGTGCTCGGACCCACCGGCCGGGAGCTGCGCGACTTCGCCGAGCCGGAGCCGCTCGGCTCGCACGGGCCCGCCAAGATCATCTCGCTCTGCAACCAGAAGGGCGGCGTCGGCAAGACGACCACCGCCATCAACCTCGGTGCCGCGCTCGCGAGCTACGGCCGCCGCGTGCTGGCCGTCGACTTCGACCCGCAGGGCGCGCTGTCCGCCGGCCTCGGCGTGCAGACGCACGACGCCGTCACGATCTACGACCTCCTGCTCGGCACCGTGAAGGACCCGCGCGAGGCCATCCAGACCACGGGCTTCGAGGGCCTCGACATCATCCCGGCCAACATCGACCTGTCGGCGGCGGAGGTGCACCTCGTCAACGAGGTGGCGCGCGAGCAGATCCTCGCGAGCGTGCTGCGCAAGGTGAGCGGCGACTACGACGTCATCCTCATCGACTGCCAGCCGTCGCTCGGCCTCCTCACCGTCAACGCGCTCACGGCCAGCCACGGCGTGCTGATCCCGCTCGAGTGCGAGTACTTCGCGCTCCGCGGCGTCGCGCTCCTCGTGGAGACCATCGAGAAGGTCAAGGACCGGCTGAACCCGGGGCTCGCGCTCGACGGGATCCTCGCGACCATGTACGACTCCCGCACGCTGCACTCCCGCGAGGTGCTGCAGCGCGTGGTCGAGGCGTTCGACGACAGCGTGCTCGAGACCGTGATCGGCCGCACCGTGAAGTTCCCGGATGCGTCGGTGGCGGGCAAGCCCATCATCCAGTTCGCGCCCGAGCACCCGGCCGCGCTCGCGTACCGCAAGGTGGCGCGGGAGCTCATCGCGCGTGGCGCCGTCGCGTAGGGGCACGCCCCTGGTGGAGCCCGAGCTCCCCGACGCCCCGACCGGGGCGGATCCGGAGCGCGCGTTCCGCGTCAGCATCGGCAACTTCGAGGGCCCGTTCGACCTGCTGCTCTCGCTCATCGGCAGCCACGAGATGGACATCACGGAGGTCAGCCTCAGCCTCGTGACCCACGAGTTCATCGCGCACATCCGCGGGCTCGACGGGCCGGACGACCTCGACGAGGCCAGCTCGTTCCTCGTCGTGGCGGCGACCCTGCTCGACCTCAAGCTCGTCGGCCTCCTGCCGCAGGGCGAGCTGGTGGACGCCGAGGACGTCGCGCTCCTCGAGGCTCGCGATCTGCTCTTCGCCCGGCTGCTGCAGTACCGCGCCTTCAAGCAGGCGGCCGCGTGGTTCCAGGAGCGGATCGCCGCCGAGTCGACCCGCGCCTTCCGCGACGTGCCGCTCGAGGAGCGGTTCCGCGCGCAGGTGCCGGAGCTCGTCTGGACCACCTCGCCCGCCGACCTCGCGGCCATCGCGCTGCTCGCGCTCGCGCCGCGCGAGATCCCGACCGTGGGGCTCGACCACCTGCACGCGCCGCTCGTGAGCATCCGCGAGCAGGCCGCCGTGGTCGTCGCGCGGCTGCGGAGCGGGGAGCCGGTCACGTTCCGCGAGCTCGTGGCGGACGCAGGGCTCACGGGCGTCGTCATCGCGCGGTTCCTCGCGGTGCTCGAGCTGTACCGCGTCGCCGCGATCGAGTTCGACCAGCCGGAGGCGCTCGGCGAGCTCACGCTCACCTGGACCGCCGAGAGCTGGAGCGACGACGCGCTCGCGAGCCTGGGGGCCGGCTATGACAGCTGAGGCGGATCCCGTGGGCCTGGACGCGGAGGCCGTCGCTGCGGTCGCCGCCGCCGACGACGACCAGCCGGACGCCCCGCTCGACCTCGACCGCGCGCTCGAGGCGCTGCTCATGGTCGCCGACGAGCCGCAGAGCGTCACGTCTCTCGCGACCGCCACCTCCACGCCCGTGAAGGAGGTGCGGCGCTCCATCCAGCGCCTCGTCGACGACTTCGACGGCCGGACCGGGGGAGTGCGCCGCGGCTTCGAGCTGCGCGAGGTCGGCGGCGGCTGGCGCGTGTACGTGCGGCCCGAGTACGACGTGGTCGTGCGCGACCACGTGCTCACCCAGAACCCCACCCGCCTCTCGCAGGCGGCCCTCGAGACGCTCGCGGTGATCGCCTACAAGCAGCCGATCAGCCGCAGCCAGGTCGCCGCGATCCGCGCCGTCAACGTCGACTCGGTGGTGCGGACGCTGCTCGCGCGGGGCCTCGTGACCGAGGCCTTCACCGACGGCGAGACCGGCGCGATCCATTACGGTACGACAGACCACCTGCTCACGCAGCTCGGCATCAACTCGCTCGACGAGCTCCCCCCGATCTCCCCGTTGCTCCCCGACGGGGCGGAAGGCTTCCATGACCCCCTCCACTGAGAACAGCCACGCCTGGAACCCCGATGAGCCGGTGCAGGGTGTCCGCCTGCAGAAGGTGATGGCCGCCGCGGGCGTCGCCAGCCGCCGCGTCTGCGAGGACATGATCGCCGCCGGTCGCGTCACCGTGAACGGCGAGGTCGTCACCGAGCCCGGCCGCCGGATCGACCCGGACGTGGACGAGGTCGCGGTCGACGACCAGGCTGTGCAGCTCGACACCTCGAAGCGCTACCTGATGCTCAACAAGCCCGTCGGCATCTACTCCTCCCTGCGCGACGAGCGCGGCCGCCCCGACCTCCGCGAGTTCACCGAGGAGTTCGAGGAGCGTCTGTTCAACGTCGGCCGCCTCGACGCGGAGACGAGCGGCCTGCTGATCCTCACCAACGACGGCGACCTCGCGCACGTGCTCGCGCACCCGTCGTTCGGGGTGCTGAAGACGTACATCGCCAAGGTCACCGGCCGGGTCACGCCCCAGACGATCCAGCGGCTCACGCAGGGCGTCGACCTCGAGGACGGGCCGATCCAGGCGGATCGCGCGCGCATCCTCTCGGGCGGCGGCGACCAGACGCTCGTGGAGATCACGCTGCACTCGGGCCGCAACCGCATCGTCCGCCGCATGCTCGACGAGGTCGGCCACCCCGTGGAGGAGCTCGTGCGCCGCCAGTTCGGGCCGCTGCACCTCGGATCGCTCGGGGTCGGCCGCGTGCGCGACCTGACGTCCGACGAGCTCGGCCAGCTCCTCACCATCTCCCGCGAGGCCCGCGCGCAGGCCGGACCCGCGAACCCGCAGGGCGCCGGCGCGGCCGCCGAGGCGCAGGGGGACGTCGACCGCGAGGACGGCGAGTGAGCGATCAGGCCGCCTTCCCGGAGGCGACCGACACGCGCGTGCAGGGCACCGTCCGCATCGTCGGCACGGGGCTCCTCGGCACGAGCATCGCCCTCGGGCTCCGCGCGCGCGGCGTCGACGTGGTGCTCGCCGACGCGTCGCCGACCACGCTCCGCCTCGCCGCCGACATGGGGGCCGGACGCATCGCCGACATCGGCACCGCACCCGACCGCCCGTCGCTCGTCGTCGTCTGCGTGCCGCCGGACGTGACCGCGCGCGTGGTCGCGGCCGAGCTCGACGCGCACCCGGAGGCGCTCGTCACGGACGTCGCGAGCGTGAAGGCCGCGCCGCTCGAGGAGCTGCGCGCCATGGGCGCCGACCTCTCCCGCTACCTCGGGTCGCACCCGCTCGCCGGGCGCGAGCGCGGCGGCCCCGTCTCCGCGACGGGTGACCTCTTCCTCGGCCGGCCCTGGGTCATCGCGGGGCACGGCGGCATCAGCTACACCGCGGGTGCGCCCGTCGAGCAGCTGATCCTCGACCTCGGCGCCGTCCCCATCGAGATGACGGCGGAGGAGCACGACGCCTCCGTGGCGCTCGTGTCGCACGTGCCGCAGATCGTCGCGAGCCTGCTGGCGTCGCGGCTGACCGACGGATCCGGCACCGCGCTCGGCCTCTCCGGGCAGGGCCTCCGCGACACGACGCGCATCGCGTCGAGCGACGCGTCGCTGTGGGTGCAGATCCTCGGCGCCAACGCCTCCCGCATCGTGCCGATCCTCCGCGCCATGCGCACCGACCTCGACGAGGTCATCGACGCCCTCGACGACGTCGACGCGCAGGGCGCCCGGCTCCGGGTGGCCGAGCGGATCCAGGCGGGCAACGCCGGCGTCGCCCGCATCCCCGGCAAGCACGGCCAGGACCGCCGCTTCGCCGCGATCACCGTGATGATCGACGACCGCCCCGGCCAGCTGGCCGCGCTGATCTCCGACGTGGGCGCCGCCGACGTCAGCATCGAGGACCTGCGCCTCGAGCACTCGCAGGGCGCGCAGGTGGGTCTCGTCGAGATCGCCGTGCTGCCCGAGGCCCGCGACCGCCTGGTCGCGCGGCTCGACGAACGGAACTGGAGGATCGCCGGATGACCGGACGAGACATGCCCGCGGACGACACCACCGTGCCGGGGACGGAGGCGAGCGAGGCCCCCGCCCCGGACGCGCTCGAGGACGTCCTGCTGGTGGACGCCACGCTCAACCGCACGGTCGTCGCCGTCGACGGCCCCGCCGGCAGCGGCAAGTCGAGCGTGAGCCGCGCCGCCGCGCGCGCCCTGGGCTTCGACTACCAGGACACGGGTGCCGCGTACCGCGCGCTCAGCTGGTTCGCGCTGGAGAGCGGCGTCGACACCGAGGACCCCGCGACGGTCACGAGCCTCATCGAGGGCTTCGAGTACGACATCGCGATCGACCCGTCCGAGACGCGCGTCACCGTCCGCGGCACCGACGTCACGGAGGCGATCCGCACGCCCCGCGTGTCCGCCGTCGTGAGCCGCGTGGCCCGCGTCCCGGAGGTGCGGCACTACATGGTGGAGCTGTTCCGCTCGCTCATGGCGTCGAGCGACAAGCCCGGCATCGTGGTCGAGGGACGCGACATCACGACCGTCGTCGCACCGGACGCGCAGGTGCGCATTCTGCTGACGGCCTCCCCGGAAGCTAGGATGAGGAGGCGTTCCGCGCAGACGACCGACCAGTCGGCCGCCGCGGTCGGCGAATCACTCGCCTCCCGGGATCGGGCCGACTCGCAGGTCGTCGATTTCATGAACGCCGCAGATGGTGTGACCACCATCGATTCCACGGACATCGACTTCGACCAGACCGTCCAGGCGGTGGTCGATCTCGTTCACGCACGAACAGATTGAGGCGCGGCCCGGTGACGGGCCGACACGCCAGAGGACAACATGGCTGATCACGACGACGACTTCCCCGAGCTCGACAGCGGGCTCTCCGAGCGCCTGTCGAGCATCGACGAGGAGCTGGCCGCGCAGCGCGCGCAGACGCTCCGCGCCGGGCTCGAGGACTACGAGCTGGAGGACGAGGACCTGGAGGTCCTCGACTCCGCCACCGACGACCCGGACCAGGTCACGTACCTGCCGGCGCTCCCCGTGCTGGCGGTCGTCGGCCGACCGAACGTGGGCAAGTCGGCGCTCATCAACCGGATCCTCGGCCGCCGCGAGGCAGTCGTCGAGGACACCCCCGGCGTCACGCGCGACCGCGTCTCCTACAAGGCCGAGTACGCCGGCCGCTGGTTCACCCTGGTGGACACCGGCGGCTGGGAGCCCGACGCGAAGGGCATCAACGCGTCCGTGGCCATGCAGGCCGAGATCGCGATGGACCTCGCCGACGCCGTGCTCTTCGTCGTCGACGCGAACGTGGGCGCCACGAGCACGGACGAGCACGTCGTCCGCCTGCTCCGCAAGACCAAGAAGACGGTGATCCTCGCGGCCAACAAGGTCGACGACGCGCGCCAGGAGCCGAACGCCGCCTCGCTGTGGTCGCTCGGCCTCGGCGAGCCGCACCCCGTCTCCGCGCTGCACGGCCGAGGTGTCGCGGACCTGCTCGACCTGGTGCTGAAGACCCTGCCTCTCGTCTCCAAGGTCGCCAAGGAGGAGGTCGGCGGTCCCCGTCGCGTCGCCATCCTCGGCCGCCCGAACGTCGGCAAGTCGAGCCTGCTCAACAAGGCCGCGGGCGAGGAGCGCGTGGTCGTCAACGAGCTCGCCGGTACCACGCGCGATCCCGTCGACGAGCAGGTCGAGATCGCCGGCAAGGTGTGGCGCTTCGTCGACACCGCCGGCATCCGCCGCCGCATGCACCTCGCCCAGGGCGCCGACTTCTACGCGTCGCTCCGCACGAGCGCGGCGCTGGAGAAGGCCGAGGTCGCGGTCGTCATGATCGACGTCTCCGAGGTCATCAGCGAGCAGGACATCCGCATCATCGAGCTGGTGCTCGAGTCGGGCCGCGCGCTCGTGCTGGCGTTCAACAAGTGGGACCTCCTCGACGACGAGCGTCGCCGCTACCTCGAGCGCGAGATCGAGACCGACCTCGCGCACGTGTCGTGGGCGCCGCGCGTCAACATCTCGGCGCGCACCGGCCGCCACATGGAGAAGCTCGTGCCGGCGCTCGAGACGGCGCTGGAGTCGTGGGACACCCGCATCGCGACGGGCAAGTTCAACGCGTTCCTCGCCGAGCTCACCGCGGCGCACCCGCACCCCGTGCGCGGCGGCAAGCAGCCGCGCATCCTGTTCGGCACGCAGGCCTCGAGCCGGCCGCCGACATTCGTGCTCTTCACGACCGGGTACCTCGACCCGCAGTACCGCCGCTACATCCAGCGTCGCCTGCGCGAGATCTACGGCTTCGAGGGCAGCCCGATCATCGTCAACATGCGCGTGCGGGAGAAGCGGAAGCGCTAGCGCGTTCCCGCGGGCTCTCCGCTCGCAGCACGACGGACGGCGTCGATCCCGATGGGGGTCGGCGCCGTCCGTCGTCGAGGGCGGATGCGGATCACGTGTACCAGGTCGGCTCCGGGATGTCGCCGAGGAGCACGTGCCGGCCGACCTCGCGCCGCTTGTACGCGATCGGGTCATGGAGGCTGTGGGTGTGGAGGTTCCGCCAGAACACATCGAGCCCGACGCTCGACGCCGACGCCCGGGCGCCCGTGAGCTCGAACACGCGCGTGCCGACCTCGAGCCCGTCCTCGACGATGCGCGTCTTGGCCGCGGCGACCCGCACGGCGATCTCCCCGCGCTTCCGCTCGGTGAGCTTCTCGCGCGGCGCGTGCAGCACGGCGCTGATCTCGGCGCCCACCGCATCCAGCAGCGCCTCCGACGCCCAGAGCTTCGACTGCAGCTGCCCGTAGCCCTCGAGCACGTACCACTCGTCCGTCGCGCGCTCCTTGTCGTCGCCGCCGTACGGCCAGGCCCGGGTGGTGCTCCGCGTGTAGGCGGCGGCCGTCTCGAGCGCGCCCTCTGCGATCCCCTGGTAGAAGTTCGCGAACACCAGCTGGATCGCGGGCACGTTGAGGGTGCCGTAGGTGAGCGGCTGGAAGACCCTGTCGACGAAGCCGGCCGCGTCCGACCACGGCACCCGCACGTCCCGGATCTCGACCGAGCCCGACTCCGTGAGCCGCTGCCCGAGGCTGTCCCAGTCGTGGCCGAAGACGATGCCCGGCTGGTCCGTGGGCACGATCGCGAACACGTGGGTGTCCGTGCCCTCGATGACGCCCTCGAGCACGGTGAGGTCGGAGACGACGCCGCCCGTGGAGAACGACTTCCGGCCGGAGTAGACGAGCTCGTCGCCGTCCTCGCGGATGACGAGGTCGGAGTCGCGCGGGTTCACGGCACCGCCGAAGAGGAGGTTCCCGGTGGTGGCGAGCTTCTCGACCGCCGCGATCTGCGCATCGGTCGCGACGAGGCGCGCGGCCCACGCCCAGAGGTAGTGGTAGCCGAGGAGCTGGCCGATGGATCCGTCGCCGCGGGCGACCGCGCGGATCACCCTGTACGCGGTGTCCCAGGTCTGCCCGCCGCCGCCGTGCTCCGCGGGGCCGAGCAGCGTGACGAGGCCGGCGTGCTTGAGGAGCGCGACCTCCTGGTGCGGGCTGGCGCCGGCGCGGTCGCGCTCGACCTGGTCGACGGCGAGGATGTCGGCGACCTCGCGGGCGCGGGCGATCCATCCGGCGGGGGTGGTGGGGCGCGGGGCGCCCTTCCAGCGGTCGACGGGGGCGTCGCCGAGGGGTGCGGGGCGGGGGCGGGTCGGGGTGCGGGTGCTCGTGCTGCTCGCGGTCGCGGATGCGGCACGGTCGTCGCGGTCGATCAGGGTCATGTCCTGTCCTCTCGTGAAGGGGCGCGACCGGTGCCGCGCCTCGCGGTGGGGCCACGGTAGGGGCGGGTCGTCCGGGGCCGCGAGGGGTGTGACGGCGGGTTGCCCCGCGTGACGACGCGGGGCGTCATGGGCCGTCACGCGGGGATCCGGGGTCGCGCGCGACCGGGCCGGCGAGGGGCGCCGACGTGTCCCGATCCCGCGCGCCTGTGCGTTCGCGGCCGGCGCGCGGCGTCGCGTCGTACCCTGATCCGGGCGCATCCGACGCCCGCTCACGAGACCGTGGAGGATCGCACCGGTGGACCAGCTGCTCAGCCGTCTCGACCGCATCGCCGCGGGTCGCCAGGCGGGCCACGTGATCGCCGAGGACATGCGCGACCACCCGTGGACGGCGCGGGCGTTCCGCTGGATCCGGTGGATCCTGGTCGCGGAGACCCTCGTGGGCGCGACGGCCGTGGCGATCGCCCTGACGCTCGCGGCCGACGGCGTGGACGTCGCGCCGGCCGTCTGGTTCCGCTCCTTCGTGGTGCTCGCGATGACCGTCACGCTCTACTACTTCGCCTGGCGCGCCTCGGCCGGCTACTGGTGGGCGTACTCGCGCCTGCGGCTCTTCAGCCAGGTCTTCCCGGTCGTGACCCTCGTGATCGCCGCGATCCCGGGCCTCTACCCGCTCTGGATGGTCGTGGAGCAGATCGTGTTCTCGCTGCTGCTCATCGGGGTGGGGGACATCCTGCGGGGCGACCACATGCGGGACGCATTCCCGAAGCCGGGTCGGGTGGGGCGCGCGGCGTCCGGCTCGTCGTCGGCCCGGCCGTCGGGCGGCGCGGCTGCCTGATCCGGTGCTGCTCTCGCGGCTGGCGCGTGCCGGAGCAGTCCCGCTGATGCGGTAGGCTCTACGAGTTGCCCAGCGATGGGTAGCGGGCTGTGGCGCAGCTTGGTAGCGCACTTGACTGGGGGTCAAGGGGTCGCAGGTTCAAATCCTGTCAGCCCGACGGACATGCCTCGGAAGGACCCAATGGGTTCGGCCGGGGCATTCGTCGTATACGGGTCCGTGCAAGACCGGATAACGGTCGTGCGCGTGTATAAGCTCGCGACGAGTTTTCGGAGCAACGTTTTGGCGGGTGCCGTAAGCGCAAAGAATCTATGGTTTATAGGCATTCTCCAGCTGGCCCCCTAAATGGGGCTGGTCTCATGCGAGTTCTTCAGCCACTATCGAGAACCTATAGTTCTTGGGAGTTGACCTTCGTATGCCCGATTCGCGAGTGCAATCTTTTGAGCAAGCCATGGGCTGGGTAAGCCAAGGGGATGAAAGCAAGGTTGCTTTACTACTCGGAAATGGCTTCAGCATGGCATATGATTCTGAGCGCTTTAGCTATGGGGCCTTAGCGACACTTGCACAAGATCGCAATCTTTTGCCGTCATTCGCGCTTCGGGTTATGGCTGCGAGCGGATCGCCCGATTTTGAGTCTCTCATGCGGCAGCTACAAGATACCGTCAGTACACTACGGACGCTAGATGCCGTATTGCACGCATCGCTTATAGAGGAACTTGAAGAAGCTATCGCCGGCGTTCGGGAGGCTCTTGCTCAGTCAATTGCGGGCTTGCATCCGGATCGGCCATATGAAATCTCCGAATTGTCTTATGTTGCGGTGCGGTCGTTCTTGGATCGGTTCGCAAATATATATACTGTGAGTTATGATCTGTTGCTTTATTGGGCGCTGATGCAGGATATTGACGGCGCGGCACGAAGAGCCGACGACGGTTTCCGTGATAGCGGAGTCGCGGGGGACGAAACAGTTTTATGGAATATTTACGACGCGGTGACTCAAAACGTGCATTACCTGCACGGCGCCCTGCATTTATACATCGGCGCAGACGGACTTCGAAAAATCACATACGTTCGTACGAGTGAGGCGCTAATTGATCAGGTCCGACATCAACTGGCACTGCTAAGATATCCGTTATACGTTGCAGAAGGTCAATCACGCGATAAGCTTGCCCGAATCAACTCGAGCGCATACCTGGGTAAGGCGCTTCGAAGTCTGTCTGGGCGCGGCAATGGCATGGTGCTGTACGGCCACTCGCTAGACAGCAATGATGACCACATATTCGAGGCTATCATTCATTCAAAAATCAGCCGCTTGGCGATATCTCTTTATGGAGACCCGGATTCGCCGGCTAACTCCGAAATTCGCCGTCGTGCGGCGGACATATCTGCCCGAAGGTTGATCAAGCGGGCGACACGCCCGCTTGATGTTCAATTTTTCGATGCCGCCAGCGTGCGTATATGGTCAAGTTAGTCAATATGGCGATATTAAATTGCGTACTAGGCGCCGTGAGGTATATGCGGGCTTCATGCAAGGAACATACAACGTGCAGCACGCAGTCGAAAGCGACACGACTTACGAGAGCGTTTCCGAACCTACTCCTTTGTGATTGATAATGGGCCAGAAGGCGAATGAATGAACGAGCTCGACACGGCACGGGCCCCAAGGGGCATTCTTGGTGCGCAACGCCTCATCTTAGAGGTTTCTGAGATCGGAGACATGGCGGAGCGTCACTACCTCGAATTAAAAAGCACCCTCGACTTAGGGTCTAAGAGGGACAAAGAGAAAATCGCCAAGTTCGTTCTAGGGGCGGCCAATCGTATGCCAGACGTGGCAGCGACCGCTTTCGAAGGCTACGGCGTTATGATTGTTGGCGTTTCTCGCGGTGCGATCATTGGGATTCCTCCGGTCGAAATGATGGAGATCGCAAAAATTGTTCAACAGTACGTGGGAGCCGCTGGTCCCCGTTGGGACGTGCTTTGGGTACCTTTAGAAGGCACTACCAATCAAGTTCTCATTGTTCTTGTTGATCCCCCCCTGCCAGGGCAAAGGCCCTTTCCCTGCAGAACAAGCGGCGACTCCCTTGCCGGTGGAAGAATCTATGTTCGCGCCGAAGGTGAGACGCGTGAGGCAAATGCCGACGAAATGGATCAGTTAATTGGGCGTGGTTTTGCCCCATTGAAGGCTAAGGTCGATTTTGCAGTTGAAGTGTTGGGTGACATATCATCATGCTTTTACAGCGATGAATCTACCGTTGAAGAGTACTTGACAGCAAAGCGGAAAGGACTCCTGGCGGCGCTTCCGTCGGAGGAGTTGCCCAGGTCGTCGAGCCTGAAAGAGAGTGGGTCGAGTCTGAGCGGCTTTGCCGCTGCGTATGCTGCGGCCCGGGAGAGTACTTCGGCGATTATAAATTCGTTGACTGTTCCTGAGGACCGAACTGAGGACGAGTATCGATCCGCTATTGTCCAGTGGGAAGCGCGTTTTCGGGTGTCTTGGGCGAAGGCCAAGGTAAACATAATTGCAAGCCAGCTCGCTCCCGTGTTTGTGAGGCTCACTAACCGCACAACGACATTTTTCCATGACGTCGAATTGAAGTTGCACTTGGAAGGCGATGTTTCGGCTCTCGAATACGTTGACGCCGAATGGATTAATGACTTTTCGGGGCTTGAGTTACCTCCGCCGCCGCGCAAATGGGGACCTCGTCAGCCCAGGATGGCCGTTACGGACTATAGCCGATTTCAGTCAGTCGCGCCGGCCGTGCGCAACTCGTACGTGCCACCTTCTGTGAGCTTTAAAAACGGCGGATCTGTCTCTTTCGACCTAAACGTAGGCGACCTCCGTCCCCTAGGGGTTTATGAATCCGAGGATCAGGAACTCGTGCTGCTTGTTGCCGACGCGAAATTGCTTACTGTTCATGGAGAGTGGCAGCTCACGGCCCGCGGCCATGACGAGGTCTACGCCGGTGAAATGAACATACCCGTAGCGGGCGTGAAAGATGTCACGGTATTTGCGCGGCGTGTCTTGGGTCTGGCGGATCAAAAGGCCCAATAATGTAATTCTATCCTAAAGGGATACTCGCCGTGTCTATATTCGTTAGTCACGACCAATTTTGAGCGGTGAGTTTAATCACAGCGCTGTGCGCCCCTTCGAAAAGCGGAAGGGCTGAGCGCCGGCAGCCTCCTCGGTCCGCTGCCGGCGCGGCGCGGCGCGTCCATTCGGCCGCGGATCGCAGTAGTGCGGCGCTTTCACCCCCGTGTGAGGGCTTCCCGCCGGGAGAGCGCGGTCATAGCCTCAGGCGTCGACATTCGACGGATCCATCGCCGCCTACCCCCTCGTCGCGGCACGCACCCGAGGAGCACCATGCCCGACGTCCCGTCCTCCGCACCCGCCGGCTGGTTCCCCGACGGATCCGGTCAGCTCCGGTACTGGGACGGCGCCGCGTGGACACAGTACGTCGCGCCGATGGTCCAGCCTGCTGCCCCGCAGGCACCAGCCGCGAACGCGGCACCGCTGGCCGCCGCGGAGGTCGCGCATGCTGGTGCGGCTCGTGCCGCCGAGACTGCCCGGGCACAGGCCGAGCGTGCCGCCGAGGTGTCGCGTGTGCAGGCCGCTCGCGTCGCCGAGGTGGAGCAGCAGCGGGCTGAGAAGGCCGCCCAGCGCGAAGCGGCCAGGCAGGTCAAGGCCGCGGAGCGCGTCGAGGCGGCGCGGCTGAAGGCGGAGCGCGCGGCTGCCACGGCGGTCGTGGCGCCCGCTCCTCCAGCACAGCGCGCCATCGAGGCTCCCGTCGTGCCCGCAGCGGCCTTCGCTCCCGCGGCTCCGACCGCGGTGCTCACGGACACGCGCCCGAGCCGGCACCCGGCGACGTCGTGGGTCATCGCGGCGGCCGTCGCGCTGGCGGTGCTGATCACCACCGCGCTCGGCGGCTTCGGGGGCATGTTCGTCTCCGTCGGGCTGGTCGCCCTCGTGACCGCGCTGTACCCGCTCTTCACCGGCCGACGCAGCTGGGTGCCGGCGCTCGCCTCCCGGCCCCGCAACAGCGTGACCGCCGCCGGGGCGATCCTGCTCCTGATCATCGGCGCCGCCGTCCCTGTCGCCGCCTCGGCACCCGGCCTGCGTACGGCGGACGCGATCAGCGCGAGCTCGTCGCCGACGCCCAGCGCCACGCCGACGCCGTCCGCCACGCCGACCCCCGTGGTCCACGTCGTGGAGGACGTCAGCACCAAGTCCGCCACCGATGCGCGCACGCTGCTCCGTGAGGCCGGCTACCTCGTCCAGTACGTGCTCGAGTCGGGGGAGAAGACGAGCGCGACCGACGGCATGACCGTCAAGTCGCAGAGCCCGACCCCGGGGTCGCGCGTCGACGCCGGATCCACCGTGACGCTCACGCTGCTCGCGCCCGCTCCGGCGCCCACCGTCGAGCCGACGGTGGCACCTGCTCCTGCGCCGGCACCCGCTGCTCCGGCTCCCGCGCCGAAGCCGGCTGCGCCCGCGCCCGCCCCGGTCGCGCCCGCGCCGGCTCCTGCGCCGCCGGCACCCGCGCCCGCTCCGGCCCCGCAGACCGGCGGCATCAACCCCGGTGGATTCTGCTCGCAGGTTGGCGTCGTGGCGCAGGCGGCCAACGGCCGCAGCTACCAGTGCGGCGGCAAGGGTCCCGACGCCAACGGGAAGTACCACTGGAACACGATGTGAGCAGTAGCAGGGCGGCCGACGGCGTCGGCCCGGCCATCCTCACCGCACCATGCGCACCGTGACCATCTCCGCGCCCTGGAACGTCTGCCGCTCCACGGCGCCGTCGCGGGCGAAGCCGTTGCGGCGGTAGAAGGACTCCGCGCGCGGGTTGTCGTCGGCGGCCCAGAGGTAGGCGGGGACATCGCCCACGGCCGCGTCCAGCAGGACCTGGCCCGCGCCGGTGCCATGGGCGGAGGCGACCACGTTGATCGCGTAGAGCTGGAACGGGCGCGGCGGATCCGCGTCTCGCGCCGGCCCCGTGAGCGCGAAGCCGACGACGCGGTCGCCGTCGAGGGCGACGAAGGGCGGCGTCTCGGCGGAACCCTCGGTGAGCGTCCGGCGCCAGTCCTCGGCGCGCGTGGTGACGTCGAGTCCGTCGAGGTACGACGCCGGGAGCAGGTGCGCGTAGGTCTCGCGCCAGGTGCGGATGTGGACCTCGGCGATCCCGTCCGCGTCATCGGGGGCGGCGGGGCGGACGGTCGGCGGCGCGGTCATCCCGAGATCCTAGGCGGGGGCGGCGCCCGGCCACGCAGGCACGAGCGGCGGAGGCGGCCACGCAGGCACAAGCGGCGAGCCCTCACGCAAGCCGGCGAACGGCGCGCCCGCCGGATCCATTCCCCCCATGACGCCGCGTTTCACCCCGTTACGCCGTGTGATGACGCCTGCTGCGAAAACCCTGCATGCGTGTTGGAGTGGCGTCATCCCACCCGCACCACAGACACGCAGGAGCAGAACCATGCCTCGTCCACCGCGCACCGCCATCGCCCTCACCGCCTTCGTCGCGGCGACCGGTCTGCTGGCCGGCTGCTCGGCCGGTGGCGGGGGAGGGGCGGATCAAGCCGCGAGCGGCGAGCCGAAGCCCGGCGGCACGCTCACCTACCTCGAGCCGCAGACCTGGACGACGCTGTACCCGCCGGCCGCGGGCTTCTACCCGAACGGCGCGGTGGTCAACAACATCACCGACCGCCTGCTCTGGCAGGACCCGGAGACGCTCGAGCTGCAGCCGTGGATCGCCACCGCGCTGCCCGAGGTCAACGCCGACGCGACCGAGTACACCTTCGACATCCGCGACGACGTCACCTACTCCGACGGCACCCCGCTGACCGCGGAGAACGTGGTCGCCAACTTCGACCTCTACGGCAAGGGCGACACCGCGCGCGCCCTGACCGTCAGCGAGGCGATCAACAACTACGACCGCGGCGAGGTCGTCGACGCGGACACCGTCAGGTTCCACTTCACCGCCCCGGCGCCCGGGTTCGCGCAGGCGACCTCGACCATCAACTCGGGTCTCGTCTCGGACTCCACGCTCGCGAAGGCGGACGACGGCTTCGGGCCCGGCCAGGCGAAGACGGTCATCGGCAGCGGCCCGTTCGTGGTCGGCGACGAGGCCGTCGGCACGCAGATCTCCCTCACCGCCCGCGAGGACTACGACTGGGCGCCGCCCGAGGCCGAGCAGCAGGGCCGCGCGCTCGTCGACGGGGTCGACCTCATCGTCACCGCCGAGGACAGCGTGCGCGTCGGCACGGTCGTCTCGGGCCAGGCCGACGTCGCCCGGCAGATCGAGGCGCCGGACGAGGCGCAGTTCCGCACCGGGGACCTGCAGCTCGTCGCCGCGGCGACCAATGGCGTCGACAACGGCCTCAACCTCCGCTTCCGCACCCCGCAGCTCGAGGACGTGCGGGTGCGGCAGGCGATCATCGCGGGCGTCGACCGCCAGGCGATCCTCGACACCCTCTTCAGCGACAGCTACCCGCTCGCGACCGGCGTGCTCGCGAAGAGCGCGCTCGGCTACGTCGACACCTCCGCCTCCTACGAGCACGACGCCGACAAGGCGGCCGCCCTCCTCGACGAGGCCGGCTGGATCCTCGGATCCGGTGGCGTCCGACAGAAGGACGGGCAGGACCTGGAGCTCGTGTTCAACGAGGCGCTCCCGCAGCCGCGCTCCAAGGAGGTCGTGACGCTCATCCAGTCGCAGCTCGCGGAGCTCGGCGTGAAGGTCGAGCTGTTCTCGGGCGACCAGGCCGCGCAGACGAAGGCCTCGCAGGACCCGGACGCGCTCGAGGTCTACCACTCGATGGTCGGCCGCGCCGACTACGACGTGCTCAAGTCGCAGTACTTCTCGACCAACCGGAACGTGCTGCTGAACCGGGACCCGTCCGACGGCAGCATCGCCGACCCGGAGCTCGACGCGCTCCTCACGGCGATCGCCTCGGAGCCCACGACGGAGGGCCGCCAGGCCGCGTCCGCCGCCGCGCAGCAGCACATCGCCGACCAGGCCTACGTGCTCCCGCTCTTCGAGGAGCCGCAGGTCTACGGCCTCCGCGGCGACGTGCAGGGCTTCGCCACCGAGTCGGTCGGCCGTCCCACCTTCTCGGGCGTCTGGCTGAACCGCTGATGCGTCGGCCGTCGCGCGCGACGGCGCGGCAGCCGGCACGGCGAGGGGGACCGCGATGAGCTACGTCCTCCGCCGCGCCGGCCAGGCCGTCGTCGTGCTGGTGCTCGCCTACGTCGTCGCCTACGTGCTGCTCGCGGCGCTCCCCGGCGACGCCGTGCTCGCCCGCTACGGCAGCCCCGAGCTCGGCCTCTCGCCCGAGCAGCTCGCCGCGATCCGCGAGTCCTACGGCGCCGACCGGCCGCTGATCGTGCGGCTCGGCGAGTCCGCGGGCGCGTTCCTCCAGGGGCAGCTCGGGTACTCGGTGCAGAGCGGCGCGGCCGTGTCCACGCTGCTCGCCACCGCGATCCCGTCGACGCTCGTGCTCGCCGTGCTGGGACTCGTCGTGGCCGTGGTGCTGGCCGTGCCGATCGCGTTCCTCGCGACCTACGGCGGCGCCCGCTGGATCCGCCGCATCTTCCGCGACCTGCCGCCGCTGCTCGTCTCGCTGCCCGTGTTCTGGGTGGGGATCATCCTCATCCAGGTGCTGTCGTTCCGCTTCGGGCTCGTGCCGCTGATCGGGGCGAGCCCCGGCGAGGCGCTGATCCTCCCGGTGCTCACCATCGCGGTGCCGATCGCGGCGCCGCTCGCGCAGGTGCTCATCCGCAGCATCGACGACGTCTCCGCGATGCCGTTCGTGCAGGTGGTGCGCTCGCGCGGCGCCGGCACGCCGTGGCTGCTCCTCCACGGGGTCGGCCGGAACGCGCTGCTGCCGACGCTGACCATGGCCGGGCTCCTGTTCGGCGAGCTCGTCGGCGGGGCCGTCGTCACCGAGGCCGTGTTCGGCCGCGCGGGCGTCGGCCAGCTCACCGTCCAGGCCGTCGCCAGCCGCGACAGCCCGGTGCTGCTCGCCGTCGTCGTGCTCTCCACCGTCGCCTACGTCGTGATCAACCTCGTGGTCGACCTCCTCTATCCGGTCCTCGACGCGCGCCTGCGCAGAGGAGGTGCGCGATGAGCGCCACCACGCTCGCCACCCTCGACGCGCCCCGCGCGCGTCCCGCCAGCCGGGCCCGCCTCGCGTGGGGGCTCGCCGTCCCCGTGCTCGTCGTGCTCGTGATGCTGCTGTGGGCGGTCGCGCCGCAGCTGTTCGCATCCGGCAGCCCCACGGCCTCGGTCGCGCCGTCGCTGCAGGCGCCGAGCGCCGCGCACTGGTTCGGCACCGACGCCACCGGTCGCGACCTCTACACGCGCGTCGTGTTCGGGGCGTCGCAGTCCGTCGTGGGCGCGGTCGTCGCCGTGCTCGTCGGGCTCGTCGTCGGGACGCTGCTGGGCGTGGTCGCGGGGGCGGTCGGCGGCATCGTCGACGACGTCCTCATGCGGCTCGTCGACGTGCTGCTCGCGATCCCCGGGCTGCTGCTCTCCCTGAGCATCGTGATCCTGCTGGGCTTCGGCACCACGAACGCCGCCATCGCGGTGGGCGTCACCTCCATCGCCGTGTTCGCCCGGCTCTCCCGCGCGGAGGTCGTGCGCGTGCGCGTGAGCGAGTACGTCGAGGCGGCCTACGGATCCGGCGGCACGCTCGTGCAGGTGCTCCGCCGGCACGTGCTGCCCAACTCCCTCACGCCCGTGATCGCCCTCGCGGCGCTCCATTTCGGGTCCGCGATCCTGCAGATCTCCACCCTCGGCTTCCTCGGCTACGGCGCCCCGCCGCCCACGCCCGAATGGGGCCTCCTCGTCGCCGAGGGTCGCGACTACGTGGCCACCGCGTGGTGGCTCACCGTGCTGCCGGGCGCCGTGGTCGTCGCGGTCGTGCTCGCCACCAACCGCATCAGCCAGTCCATCCGAGGAGGGCAGCTCGCATGACCGATCCCACGCCCCCGCTCCTCGCCGTGCGCGACCTCCGGGTCGACTACCGCACGGCGGCGGGCACGCGCACGGCCGTCGACGGCGTCTCCTTCGAGGTCGCCGCCGGCCGCGTCACCGCGCTCGTCGGCGAGTCCGGATCCGGCAAGTCGTCCGTCGCGCAGGCCGTCGTCGGGCTGCTCGCGCAGAACGGGACCATCGCGGGCGGCGCCGTCGCGCTCCGCGGCACGGAGCTGGTGGGCATCGGGGAGTCCCGGCTCCGCGGCATCCGCGGGCGCCGCATCGGGCTCGTGCCGCAGGATCCGGGCAGCTCGCTCGACCCCGTCGCCACCATCGGCCAGAGCGTCGCCGAGGGCCTCCGCATCCACGGATCCCGCGACCGCCGCCGGAACCGGGCCCGCGTGCTCGACCTCCTCGAGCGCGTCGGCATCGACGACCCCGAGACCCGCGCCCGGCAGTACCCGCACGAGCTCTCCGGCGGCATGCGCCAGCGCGTGCTCATCGCCGCGGCGATCGCGCTGGAGCCCGAGCTGATCATCGCCGACGAGCCCACCAGCGCCCTCGACGTGACCGTGCAGCGCCGCGTGCTCGACCTGCTCGACGGGCTCCGCGCGGAAACCGGCGTGGGCGTGCTGATGATCACGCACGACCTCGCGGTGGCCGCCGAGCGCGCCGACGACGTGGTCGTCCTGCAGCGGGGCCGCGTGCAGGAGCAGGGACCCGCCTCCCGCGTGCTCGCCGCGCCCGCCTCGCCGTACACGCGCGCGCTCCTCGCGGACGCGCCGTCGTTCCGCCAGGTGGTGGAGCGGCGGCCCGCGGTCGTCGACGTCTCGGCGCCGCCGCTCGTGGAGGTCGCGGGGCTCCGGCGCGAGTTCCGGCGACGCGGATCCTCGCCGCTGGTCGCCGTCGACGACGTCTCCTTCGCGGTGCCGCGCGGCACGACGCACGCGATCGTGGGGGAGTCGGGCTCCGGCAAGACCACCATCGGCCGCGCCATCGCGGGCTTCGACCGGCCGACCGCGGGCACCGTCCGGGTCGGCGGCGTCGACGTCACCGCGCTCCGCGGGCGCGCGCTCCGGGAGTCCCGGCGCACGGTGCAGCTCGTGCACCAGAACCCGTTCGGGTCGCTGGATCCGCGCCAGACCGTCGCGCAGATCGTCCGCGAGCCGCTGCTCAACTTCCGCGACGGCGGCGACGCGGCATCACGCCGGGAGGCCGTCGCCGAGCACCTGCGGCTCGTCGACCTGCCACCCGAGACCGCCGAGCGGCACCCGCGGGAGCTGTCCGGCGGCCAGCGGCAGCGCGTCGCGATCGCCCGTGCGCTCATCCTCCGGCCCGAGCTGGTGGTGCTCGACGAGGCCGTCTCGGCGCTCGACGTGACCGTGCAGGCGCAGGTGCTGCGCCTGCTCGCGCGGTTGCAGTCCGAGCTCGGGCTCACGTACGTGTTCATCTCGCACGACCTCGCGGTCGTGCGGCAGATCGCCGACACGGTCTCCGTGCTCCGGCGCGGCCGGCAGGTCGAGGGAGGACGGGTGGACGACGTGTTCCACGATCCGCAGCACGAGTACACGAGGGAGCTGATCCGGGCGATCCCCGGCACCGGTCGCCCGGCCCGCGAGGACGAGGGGGCGCGCGCATGACCGGCGCCCGGCTCGGCTTCTTCGGCCGCGTGCTCGACGCCGGCACGCCCGCGGAGCGCTACGAGGCGGCGCTGGAGCAGATCCAGCACGCCGAGCGGCACGGGTTCGCGTCCGTCTGGCTCGCGCAGCACCACTTCGGCGAGGAGGGCGGCGGGCTGCCGTCCCCGTTCGTGTTCCTCGCGGCGGCCGCCGCGCGCACGTCGCGCATCGGCCTCGGCACGGCGGTGCTCACGCTGCCGATCGAGGACCCGCTGCGGGCCGCCGAGGACGCCGCCGTGCTCGACCTCCTGAGCGGCGGACGCGTGCAGCTCGGCCTCGCGAGCGGCGGCACGCCCGCGTCGTTCCCGGCGTTCGGACGCGACCCCGGGGAGCGGCACGCCCTCTTCCAGGATCACCTCCAGGTGCTGCTCGACGCGCTCGACGGCCGCGGGGTGCGCGGCACGGACTCGCGCATCTACCCGCCCGCGCCGACGCTCTCGGCCCGCATCTGGCAGGGCACGTTCTCGGCGGCGGGCGGCGCGCGCATCGGATCCCGCGGCGACGGCCTCATGCTCTCCCGCACGCAGCCGCGCCCCGACACCGCGCCCGACGCGCCGCTGCACGAGCTGCAGCTGCCGATCATCGACGCCTACCGGGAGGCGCTGCCCGCGGGCGCTCCCGAGCGGGTGCTCGCGTCGCGCACGGCGCTCGTGGTGGATCCGGCCGACGTCACCGCCGCCCGCGCCCTCGCCGAGCCCGCCCTCCGCCGCTTCGCCCGCACGATCGTGGGGGACGCGGCGGACTCCCTCGACCTCGACGCCGTGCTCCGGGTGACCGACACGCACCTCGGCACGGTCGACGAGGTCGCGGACGGCCTCGCCGCCGACCGCACGCTCGACGCGGCGACCGACGTCTCGTTCCAGGTGCACTCCATCCCCGCCACGCACGCGCTCACCCTGCGGAGCCTGGAGCTGCTGGGCGCCGAGGTCGCGCCGCGCCTCGGCCTCGCCACCGGAGGAGCCGCCGCCGACGGCCTCCGCGACGCGCACCTCGGCATCGCCGACCGCACCCCGACCCCCGCACGCCTGACCCCCGCACGAGGAGGAGCCTCATGACCGGATCCGACACCGCCCGCGCCGACGTGATCGACCTGCTGGCCGGCCTCGCGCCCGACCACCCGCTGAGCCGCGTGCGCGACCTGCGCCCCGACGCCCGCGCCAACGCCCAGCGGAGCTTCGAGGCGCTGCTGGAGCCCGCGGATCCCGGCGCCTTCGGGTACGCGGAGCGGTACGCCGTGGCCGCGTTCGTGGCCGGGCTGCACGGATCCGAGCGGGCCGCCGCCTTCTACGCCGACCTGCTCGGCGACGCCGACGCGGAGCTCGCGCCCGTCGTCGACCGGGCCGCCCGCGCCGCCGCGACCGCGGGGCCGACCGGCGCCTACCGGGAGCCGGGCCTCGCCGACGAGAGCGTGCCCGGGGAGCCCTGGCAGCCGGACGCCGCCGCGCACGACGCCCTCGGCACGCGGCTGGCCGCGGCGCTCGCGCACGCGCACCTGCTCGTGATCCGCGCGCGCGAGTCGAACCCCGCGGCCCTCCGCGCGCTCGGCGCCGCCGGCTGGACGCCCGACGAGATCGTGAGCCTCTCGCAGCTGATCGCGTTCCTCACCTTCCAGCTGCGCGTCGCGTGGGGGCTCACGGTGCTCGCCGCCGATCCCGCTGACGCGACCGCGGAGCCCGCCGCCGGCCCCGCATCCACCCCCGACCCGGCAGGAGCCGCCCGATGACCGCCGTCGATCCCGTCACCGACCCCGTCGACCTCGCCCGCCCCGACGCGTTCACGCAGCAGGGCCTCGGCTGGGTGCCCTGGCTCGAGCCCGTGGCCGAGGACGCCCTCGACGACGTCCAGCGCGCCGCCCTGATCGAGCCCGCCCGCGCGCGCATGCCGTACTTCCGGCTGCTGGCGCGGGATCCGGCCGCCCTCGAGGCCCGCACGCTGACCGACCTCGACATCTTCCACAACCCCGACGGCGGCATCGGCCGCGCGGAGCGGGAGCTCGCGGCGGCCGCCACCTCGCGCGCCAACGGCTGCGTGTTCTGCGCGTCCGTGCACGCCGCCGCGGCGACCCGCTTCTCCGGTCGCGAGAACGACGTGCAGCGCCTCCTCGACGAGGGCACCGACGCCGTGCTCGGCGACGAGCGGTGGGACGCCGTGGTCGCCGCGTCGGTGGCGCTCGCGTCGACGCCGCTCGCGTTCGGATCCGCCGACGTCGCCCGCCTCCGCGCGGCCGGCCTCGACGACGCGGCCGTGGTCGACGTGATCAACGGCGCCGCGTTCTTCAACTGGGCGAACCGGCTGATGCTGTCCCTCGGCGAGCCCGAGGTGCCCGCGGCCCGACGCGGAGCGGGCGCGTGAGCGCCGCACCCGTCGCACGCGACGCCGTGCCCGCGCTCCTCGACCACGTCGTCATCGCCGGCCCGGACCTCGCGGCCCTCGTCGCGTGGTTCGCCGAGCGCACGGGCGTCGAGGCCGAGCCCGGGGGCGTGCACCCCAGCGGCACCGCGAACGCGCTCGTCGCGTTCACGGTCGACGGCGTCCGCGGGCCGTGGTACCTCGAGCTCATCGGCCCGGATCCGGCGCGCGTCGACCGGGCGATGCCCACGCGCTTCGGGATCGCCGAGCTGACGGCGCCGCGCGTCGTCACGTACGCGGTCCACCCGGCCGGCATCGCCGACGTCGCGGCCCGGGCGCGCGAGCGGGGCGAGGATCCGGGACCCGTGTCGGACCTGTCCCGGCGCACGCCCGACGGCACCCTCCTCGAATGGCGCCTCACGCACCCGCGCGGCGACCGCCCGGACGTGCCGTTCCTCATCGACTGGGGATCCACGCCGCAGCCGGGCACCACGATCGGCCCGGCCGTCGAGCTGCTCGCGTTCACGCAGACCGCGGGGGATCCGACGCCCACCGAGGCCGCCCGCGCCGCCCTCGACCTCCCGCCGGGATCCCTCGCGGATCTCGCGACGGGCCCCCGCGACGGCTACGCGCTGCGGGTGCGCCGGGCCGACGGGACGCCGGTCGACCTCTGACCCGGGCGGCAGCACGATACGACGCGAGGCGGTGCCCGGGATCGCTCCCGGCCACCGCCTCGCGTCGTGCTGCCCTAGCGGGCGGTCGCGCGCTCACGCTCCCGGCCGTCCGTGCCCGCGGATCCCGCCACGGCCACCGCGGGATGCACGGCCTCCGCGTCCGACGCCGACGCGGACGCCGACGCCGCCTCCGCCCGCCGCGCCGCGATCGCCTCCCGCGCCGGGTCCTTCGCGAGGACCGCGGCCGTGATCGTGAGCACCGCGTAGAACCCGATGTACGCGCACAGGATCCACGGCGATCCGTTCCCCCACTGCAGGAACAGCACCGCGAGCAGCGGCGTGAGTCCGACGGAGAAGATGCTGCCCACCTGGTAGCCGAGCGAGACGCCGCTGTAGCGGACGCCGGTCGGGAACTGCTCGGCGAACCACGCGGCCTGGGGGCCGTAGATCGAGTCGTGGAAGACGTTCATGCCGAGCGCGAAGACGAGCGGCAGGAGCAGGAGCGGGCCGGAGTCGAGGAACGCGAAGAACGGCCAGATGAGGATCCCGATGCCGGCGGCGCTCGCGATGGTGAGGCGGCGGCGGCCCACCCGGTCGGAGATCCAGCCCCAGAGGGGCGTGGTGAGCACGCTGAGCGCCGAGACGATCAGCACCGAGGTGAGGGCGACGCCCGAGTCGCCGCGCTTCGACGCGAGGTAGGACAGCGTGTAGACGGTGAGGATCGAGTAGAGCGCGGGCTGCACGAGGCGGAGGCCCGCGGTGATCAGCACGGCGCGCGGATGCTTCCGGAGCACCACGCCGAGCGGGAAGCGCTCCACCTTGCCCGAGGCCTTGATCTCCGTGAACTCGGCGGCGTCCTCCACGCGGAGGCGGATCACGAGGCCGACGCCCACGAGCACGGCGCTGAGGAGGAATGGCAGCCGCCAGCCCCAGGCGAGGAACTGCTCCTCGCCGAGCGTGAAGCGGGTCGCGGCGAAGACGCCGGTCGCGAGGAGCATGCCGCCCGCGGAGCCCATCTGCGTGAACGCGCCGAAGAGGCCGCGGCGGTGGGCGGGGGCGTGCTCGACGGACAGCAGCGCGGATCCGCCCCACTCTGCGCCCGCCGCGATGCCCTGCACGAGGCGCAGGAGCACGAGGCCGACGACGCTCGCGAGCCCGATGGTCGCGTAGGTGGGCAGGACGCCGATGAGGGTCGACGCGATCCCCATGAGCACGAGCGAGTAGACGAGCATGCGCTTGCGGCCGATGCGGTCGCCGAGGTGGCCGGCGACGATCCCGCCGATGGGCCGGGCGAGGAAGCCGACGCCGTACGCGGCGAACGAGGACAGCAGCGCGACCGCGGGCGTCTGGTTCGGGAAGAACTGGCTGCCGAACACGAGCGCGGACGCCGTGGCGTAGAGGTAGAAGTCGTAGTACTCGACGGTGGTGCCGACGAACGACGCGGTGAGGACGCGGCGTCGGCGGCGCGCGACGTCGGCGGGGGCCTCGGGGGCGGATCCGGCGGGATCGGCGCCGGCGGACGACGCGGACGACGCGGCAGATGCGGCGGGCGGTGCGGTGGTCATGGTGTCTCCAGCGGTGCGGCTGCGGTGCAGGGGGAGCGGGCCGGGCGGGGATCCGCTCGGGTGCCGCCCACCGTGCCCGTGTTCCCGCGACCGGGGAAGGGGCGCGGTCACGTCGCGTAACGCGGGCCGGTAACGCCGCGTCACACACGGGCCGGCGGATTCCGGCGGCCGGGGAACCGGATGGGAGGGTGGGACCTCGACGAGAGGATCCACATGCCCGACGTTCGACCTCCCCTCCGCTTCGCCGCGTTCGTGATGAACACCGCCAGCCACATCCAGCACGGGCTGTGGCGGCACCCGTCGGCGAGGCAGCACGAGTTCGACGACGTCCAGCTGTGGGTGGATCTCGCCAGGACGCTCGAGCGCGGCCGCTTCGACGCCATGTTCTTCGCCGACGTGGTCGGGCTCTACGGACCGGGCGACGGCGCCTACGACGTGAACGCGCGCGAGGGCCTCCAGTTCCCGAGCAACGACCCGCAGGTGCTGATCTCCGCGCTCGCCGTGAGCACCGAGCACCTCGGCTTCGCGTTCACGAGCTCCGTGCTGCAGGCGCACCCGTTCGACTTCGCGCGCAAGGTCTCCACGCTCGACCACATCTCGAAGGGCCGCATCGCCTGGAACGTCGTGACCAGCGCGCTCGACGGCGCCGCCCGCAACTTCGGCCACGACGGCCTCGAGGACCACGACGCCCGCTACGCCTGGGCCGACGAGTACCTCGACGTCGTCTACAAGCTGTGGGAGGGCTCGTGGGACGACGACGCGCTCCAGCGCGACAAGGAGCGCGGGGTGTTCTCGGACGCGTCGAGGATCCACCGCATCGACCACGAGGGGCCGCGCTACAAGGTCGCGGGCCCGCACCTGTCGTCGCCGTCGCCGCAGCGGACGCCCGTGCTCTTCCAGGCCGGATCCTCGCCCGTGGGTCGCCGCTTCGCCGCCCGGAACGCGGAGGCGCAGTTCATCCTGTCGTCGACGCCGGAGAAGACCCGCGCCCTCATCGAGGACACCCGGGCGCTCGCCGTGGACGCCGGCCGACGCGCGGACGACCTCTCCTTCTGGCTCGGGCTCTCCTTCATCACGGGCAGCACGGAGGAGGAGGCGAAGCGCAACGAGGCCGAGATCGACGAGTACCTGAGCGCCGACGGCTTCCTCCTGCACTCCAACCTCGGCTTCGATCCGAAGACGGGCGAGCAGCTGGATCCGGCGACGCCGCTGTCGCAGGTCGAGACGCAGGCCGGGCAGAGCCACCTCACCTGGCTGCGGGAGGCGTCGCCCGACCGCGAGCCGACCATCGCCGACCTCGCGCGGCTCTCCGCGAAGCTGCGCGGACGCGTCGTCGGCACGCCCGAGCAGATCGCGGACGTGCTCGCGGGCTGGCAGGAGGCGGGCGTGGACGGGATCAACGTCATCAACTGGACCCTGCCCGGCAGCTACGAGGACTTCGTCGACCACGTCACGCCCGTGCTCCAGGAGCGCGGCCTGCAGCAGCGCGAGTACGAGCCCGGCACGCTCCGGCACAAGCTCACCGGGCGCGACCGTCTGCCGGAGTCGCACCCGGCGGCGGCGTACCGGGGCGCGTTCTCGTGACGCACGGCTCGGCGACGGGTGCGTCCACCGCGGACCTGCGGGCCGAGTTCCTGCCGCTGTTCGACCGGATCCGGGAGGGCGCCGTCGCCCGCGAGCGCGACCGGGAGCTCGCCTTCGACGCCGTCGCGCTCCTCCGCGACGCCCGGTTCGGCGCGATCCGGCTGCCCGTCGCCGACGGGGGTCGCGGGGCGTCGCTCGCGCAGCTCGTCGAGCTCGTCGTCGAGCTGTCGGCCGCGGACGCCAACGTCGGCCACCTGCTCCGCGGCCACTTCGGCTACGTCGAGCTCGTGCTCCGCCGGCCGGCGGGGGAGGCGCGGGACGAGTGGATCCGCCGCATCGCCGACGGCGCGATCGTCGGCAACGCCACGAGCGAGCAGACCGGCAACACCCTCGCCGACATCTCCACCACGCTCACCGAGCGCGACGGCCGGTGCTTCCTCGACGGCACCAAGTACTACTCGACGGGCACGCTCTACTCCGACTGGATCTACCTCGCCGCGGGACGCCAGGCGGCGGACGGCGTCGAGCGCGTGACGCTCGCGATCCCGACCGATGCGCCCGGCGTCACCGCGGTCGACGACTGGGACGCGTTCGGCCAGACCCTCACGGCGAGCGGCACCACGACCTTCGCCGGGGTGGAGGTGGATCCGGCGACCGTCACGGCCTACCGCGAGGCGCCGCTGAGCCACATCCAGGCCTTCTACCAGCTGCACCTCGTCGCCGTGCTGGCGGGGATCGCGCAGGAGGTCGAGCGGGACGCTGTCGCGTACGTGCGGAGCCGCACGCGCACCTACATCCACGCCAACGCGGCCCTCCCGAAGGACGACCCGCAGGTGCTCGACGTCGTCGGCCGGATCTCCACGGCCGCGTTCGCCGTGCGCGCCACCACCCTCGCGGCGGCCGCCCTGCTCGACGCCGCCGTCGCCACCGCTCCCCCCGGCGAGGCCCTCGACCGGCCGACGCTCGACGCCGCCGAGAACGCCGTCTACCAGGCGCAGGTGCACGCGGTCGAGCAGGTGCCCGCCGCGGCGACCCTGCTGTTCGAGGTCGGGGGAGCCTCCGCCACGTTCCGGGAGCGCGCGCTCGACCGGCACTGGCGGAACGCGCGCGTCGTCGCGAGCCACAACCCGGCGATCTACAAGAGCCGGGCGATCGGCGAGTACGCGGTCGCGGGCCGCGGCCCGGTCGCGGCGTGGGCCGCGTACGAGAAGGTGGGCGCGACGGCGTTCCCGCGCTGAGCCCGCGCGCGTCGAGCCGGTTGCGCTGACCCGTCCCCGCAGCCCGCCGTGCCGCCCGACCTGGGGGCGTCGGAGCGACCGGGAGCTCCGCCCGCGCTCGGTACGGTGGACGGGCGGGATCGGGGCCCGCGGACCGGGGGATCCATGACGACGCACGCGCCCAGCCGCCCGCAGCTGGACACGACGCCGCTGACCGGCCGCATCGACCGCGACGACCTCCGCCGGTTCCGCCGCGAGTTCGCCGCGCGGTTCCCGGTGCTCGTGTCACCGCTGCTCCTCGTCGGCCGCATCGGGATGGGTCTCCTCGCCGCGCTCGCGATCCCGCTCGGCGGCGTCCTGCTGCTCGTCGGGGTGCTCGGCGCGATCTTCGCCTCCGAGCCCGAGACGCGCGGCGACGCGCTCGGCATGGCCGTCTTCGGGATCCCGATGCTGGGAGCCGGCGTCTTCTTCGCCTGGTACCTGATCCGCACCCGCCGGCGCCGCAGCACCCTCCGCGCCCACTACCGGCTCGCGCGCTTCGGTCGGGTCAACGGGCTCAGCTACACGCCCGGCCCGCTCGCCGACGGGCACATGGGCGAGGCCGCGCGCGGCATGCACGTCACGCGGATCATGCGCCCCCGCACCGCGCGCCCGGTGGAGTTCGGCAACCACGAGCTGAGCCGCACCTCGGACTTCCGGGGCATCACCCAGTTCGGCGGCTACGCGATGATCGGGCTGCGGCGCGAGCTGCCCCACATCCAGGTGGTCGCCAACCGCACGCGCCTCCGCCGGGCGATGACGCCGACCGTCGACGTGGCGCGCTCGCAGCGCCTCGAGCTCGAGGGCGACTTCGATGAGCACGCAGCGCTCTACTGCCCGGAGGGCTACGAGCGCGACGCCCTCTACCTCTTCACGCCGGACGTGATGGCCGTGCTCGTCGACCGGGTGCGCGGCTTCGACGTGGAGATCCGCGGCGACCGCCTGCTGCTGCGCTCGCCGGCCGACATGGTGACCCTGGATCCCGACCGCTGGCGTGACGTCATCGACGCGACCGCCGCCCTCCTGGGGAAGGTCGACCGCTGGGAGCGCTGGCGGGATGACCGGCTCGCGTCGCTCGAGGGCGTCGAGGAGTCGGTGCTGACGGCATCCGACGACGCGCTCGCCGTGCCCGCCCCCGGGAAGGCCCGTCGCCGCCCCCGGCGCTCGCGCGGCGTCGCGGCGGCCGGACGGCGCCTCCGGATGCGGCCGACGGTCGGCCTCCTCCTGCTCTGCCTGCTGGCCGCCGTCTTCGTCGGCCTGGGCTTCCTGATCACGACGCTCCCGTGAGCGGCGATCGGGCCCTCACGCGGTCCCGCCTCGACACGGCCCCGCTCACCGACCGCATCCGCCGCCGCGACCTCCGCGCGTTCCGACGGGAGTTCCGCCGGGCGCACCCGGAGGCGGAGGGGATCGGGGTGAGGGGACGCACCGCGCTCATGGTCCTCCTCACGTGGATCAGCGCCCTGGCGCTCGTCCTCCTGGCGGGGATCGTCGTCGACACCCTGCAGGAGGGCGAGCCCGACGCCGGCGAGGAGGTCGTGTTCCAGGGGCTCATCGGCGCGATCTTCCTCCTCATGCTGATCGTCTTCGGCAGCTGGGTGATCCGCTCGCGCGGCCGCCGCGGCGGCTACCGCGCCCACCTGCGCCTCGTCCGCTTCGGCGAGGCGAACGGCATGTCGTACCTGCCGGGGCCCATGTCCGACGGGCACTTCGGATCCGCGCGCCGCTACCTCGACCTCACGCGCGTGATGCGGCCGATCGCGGCGCCCGGCGTCGAGTTCGGCAACCACGAGATCGTCGCGTCCGGACGACGGAACGGGTCGCCGCGCTTCGGCGGGTACGCGATGATCCGGCTCGGGGCCGAGATGCCGCACATCCGCGTGATCGCCCGGCGGGGTGCGCTCCGACGCGCCCTCTCGGCCGCGCGGCAGCCCGACCGGGATCAGCGCCTCTCGCTCGAGGGCGACTTCGACCGGCACTTCGCGCTCTACTGCCCGGAGGGGAGCGAGCGCGACGCCCTCTACCTCTTCACGCCCGACGTGCTCGCCGTGCTCATCGACCGCGTGCGCGGCCTCGACGTCGAGATCGCGGGCGACCGCCTGCTGCTCACCTCGCACGACGACGTGGTGACGCGCGACCCGGAGCGCTGGCGCGACGTGATCGAGGCGACGACCGCGCTCGTCGCCAAGGTCGACCGCTGGGAGCGCTGGCGGGCCGATCGCCTCGAGCGGCCGGAGGATCCGTCCGCGCTCGACGCCGTCCTCGCCGCCATGGGCCTCCCGGACACGGGGCGGGCCTCCCGGCCGAGGCGCGTGCGGCGGCTGCGGATGCGGCCGACGCTCGGCGGCGTCGTCGCGGTGGGCGTGCCGGTCCTCCTCGCCATCGTGTGGTGGATCGCGGTGGCCGTCCTCGCGTGACCCGCCGCCGCCCGCGTCACTCGCCCGTTACGCCGTCGACGAGCTCCCGGATCGCGTCGACGTGGCCCGCGTGGCGCGCCGTCTCCTCGATGAGGTGCACCACGATCCAGCGCAGCGACGGCATCTCCTCGGGCGGCCCGGCCGCCGCGATGTCGTCGAGGTCGTGCCGCGCGATGACGGCGTCGCTCTCCGCGCAGGCCCGCTCGTAGTCCGCGACGATCTCCGCGAGGGAGTCCTCGGGGCCGACGCGCCACTCGCCGTCGGGGTCGTCGTCGCCCCCGAAGCGCCGGGCGTAGTCGCCGGCCTCCATGGTCTCGACGGTCCACGACCGCTCGACGTCGGCCAGGTGGCGCAGCACGCCGGAGATCGACGTGGCGCTCGGGAGGACCCGCCGCGCGCCGTCGGCGTCGGAGAGGCCGCGGGCCTTGCGGATCACGGTGGCGCGGTTGAGCGCGAGGAAGCCGGTAAGGCAGGCGCGTTCGTCGGCGCGCGGCGGGAGGGGGCGGTCGTCGGGGCCGAGGACGTCGGCGTCCGCGCCGCCCGCGGTGTCGGGGCTGTCGCTCATGGCGGGAGCCTAGGGCGGGTCCCGGCACCCGGGGAAGGGCTGCGGACGCGGGGATCCGCGTGGAGCGCCCGCGCATCCGCCCCGGGTCAGACTGGGCGCATGACCTCGAGCCCCGCCTCCCGCCCGCGTGCCGCGACCACCGACCCGCGCATCGCCCCGGACGGCGGCCGGCGCTCCCTCCCGCGCACGCTCGCGCGGATCCTGCTCGGCCTCGTGCTGATCCTCGCCGGCACCGGCCACCTCACGGTCGCGCGGCAGTCGTTCCAGGCGCAGGTGCCGACGTGGCTGCCGATGGACCCCGACTTCGTGGTGCTCGCGTCGGGCGTGGTCGAGATCCTGCTCGGCCTCGCGCTCGTGCTGCTGGGGCGCTGGCGGGTGTGGGTCGGGCTCGTGGTGGCCGTCTTCTTCGTCGCGATCTTCCCGGGCAACGTGTCGCAGCTCGTCACCCGCACGCCGGCCTTCGGGCTGGAGACCGACGCCGCGCGCGCGATCCGGCTCGTCTTCCAGCCGCTCCTCGTGATCTGGGCGCTCTGGTCGACCGGCGCCTGGTCGGCCTGGCGAAACAGGCGCGCCCGCCGCTGACCAGGGTCGAGCGGCGGGCGCGGGAGCGTCGGCGGAGCGGCTAGAGGCGGAGTCGCAGCCGCTGGACGGCGCGCTGCGCCTCGCCCGTGCGGTGCCCGACGCCGAACCAGGCGATCGCGCCGAGCACGGGGAACAGCACGATGGCGACGACCCACAGGTCGCGCGCGAAGCCGGCGAGGGACCGGTCGCGGACGACCTGCACCAGCGCCGCCGCGACGAGCGCGACGTACGCGAGGGCGAGCGGGGCGACGACGGCCCCGGCGATCAGCGCATCCGACATGGTGGTGCCTCCTCCGTGATCGTGTCCGACGACCCTAGGCCCGGGCCGTCCCGACGCGCGAGAGGATGGCGGCCGTCGCGGCCTTCACGCCCGTCTCGAGGGTGCCCTCGAGCGTCGGCGCGAACTGCGGCGTGTGGTTGCCGGGCGGCGGGGTCGCGCCGCCGTAGGCCTCGGGCTCCACCCCGCCGAACGCCCAGTAGACGGTGGGCACGCCGATGGCCTCGCCGAGGATCCCGAAGTCCTCGCTGCCCATGATGGGCGGCGACTCGACGACGCGGTCCGCCCCGAGCTGCGCCGTGAGCGCCGCGACGACGCCGCGCGTCGCCTCCGGGTCGTTGCGGTTGAGCGGGAACGAGACGATCTCCTCGATCTCGGGCTCCGGCGCCCCGCTCGCGGCGGCCTCGGCCACGATGATCCGTCGCACGGCCGCCAGCACGCGCTCGCGCAAGGCGACGTCGAAGGTCCGGATGCTCAAGCCCAGCACCGCGTGCTCGGGGATGATGTTCTCCTTCGTGCCCGCCTGGAACGTGCCCACGGTCACGACGGCCGCGGCCTGCGGGTCGATCTCGCGGGCGACCACGGTCTGCAGGCGGAGCACGATGGCGCTGGCGGCGACGATCGGGTCGATGGAGTTGTGCGGCTGCGACCCGTGGGCGCCGCGGCCCTTCACGGTCACCCGCCACGAGTCGGACATGCTCATGAAGGCGCCCTCGCGGGTCGCGACCATGCCGACGGGGAGCGGGAACACGTGCTGGCCGAGGATCACCTCGGGGCGCGGCGCGCGGTCCCAGAGGCCGTCGGCGAGCATCGCGCGGGCGCCCTCTCCGGTCTCCTCGCCGGGCTGGAACACGAAGACGACGGTGCCGGCCCAGGCGTCGCGGTTCGCGGCGAGCGCCTGCGCCGTGGTGAGCGCGGCGGCGACGTGGAAGTCATGGCCGCAGCCGTGCATCGTGGGCACCTCGGTGCCGTCGCGCTGCACGCCGGTGTCGCGGCTGGCCCACGCGAGGCCGGTCTCCTCGAGGATGGGCAGGCCGTCGGTGTCCGCGCGGAACGCGACCACGGGGCCGTCGCCGTTGCGGAGGATCCCGACCACTCCGGTGCCGCCGCAGCGGCTGGTCTCGGCGCCGATCGCCTCGAGGTACGCCTCGATCGCGGCGGCGGTCGCGTGCTCCTGCATCGACAGCTCGGGGTGCGCGTGCAGCGAGCGGAACAGCTCGTGCGCGTCCCGCACGTCGTCGTCCAGCAGGGTGACACCGGGGTGCACGTCCATGGGGATCCTCCTCGCGGGTGGGTGGCGTCCCTCGTGGGGACAGGTGGAGCCAGGCTATGCCCGGCCCTCCGCCGGCCCCGTGCCGCTCGCGGTCAGCCGAGGTCCGTGGTACCGCCGGGAGCGGGAGCGGGAGCGGGAGTCGGAGCCGGCGCGGGATCCACCAGTGCCGGGTCGCGGATGATCCCGATGGGCGTCGTGTCCAGGTTCACCGACTGCACGACCACCCGCTTGGAGCGGCGGCGGAGGTGACGCCTGGCCTGCGGGGTCGCGAGGAGGTTGCCGAGCACGAGGCCCGCGCCGATCGCGAGGGTGGTCGCCATCGCGCCGACGAACGCGCCCGTCGCGCCGGAGGTGCCCGCCATGGAGTTGAGCAGCGCCGAGGCGACCGCGAGCGACGGCAGGAGGGATCCGCAGAACGCCGGCACCGCGATCGCCGTGGCCGAGACCCGCAGGCGCGCCGCGACCACCGTCCCCAGCGCGCCGAGCAGCGTCGCCACGAGGAAGGTGGCGGCGAGCAGCGGCACCCCGGCCGCCTTGAGGAGCCACAGCGACGTGGTGCCGACGAGCGCGACGGCGATGGCGACGGGCATCACGCGCGCGTTGGCGCCCTGCGTGATCCCGGTGGCGCCGGCCGCGAAGAACGTGGTGATGAGCAGCATCCAGAACGGCAGGGCGCGGAGCGTGATGTCGGTCGGATCCACCTCGATGTCGACGCCCGCGGTGAGCGCGAGGCCGCCGGGGATGCCGACGGCGATGCCCGCGACGATGAGCAGGATGATCATGGCCCGCGACACCGACATGGCCCGGAAGCCCGAGATGGCGTCCTGCGCCCAGGTGACGATCGTGACGTGGGGGAGGATCAGCACCACCACGGCCGCCACCATCGCGGCCGAGCTGCCCGCCGGCAGGAGCCCCCACCAGATGGCGAGCGTGCCGAGCGCGGCGACGGCCGCCGACTGCAGGGCGACCACGAAGAACGGCGGGATGCCGCGGCGCGACAGCTGGCGGCCGAGCACCATGACGCCGATCATCAGGAGGAACGCGCCGACCGCGCCCGCGAGCGATCCGCCGGCCTGCAGCGAGACGGAGACGCCGAAGAGGCCCATGGCCGCGTCGGTGATCCACGACGGCCAGCGCGGCGGCGACTTGAGCACCTCGACGAGCCCGTCGACGGCGCTCGTCATGTCGCGGTCGTCGTGGAGGAGCTCGTCGACGATCTGGTAGACGAGCGAGAGCCGGTGCAGGTCGCTGCCCTCGGCCGTGACGACGCGGAGCTTCACGAGGGGAGGCCCCTCGAGCGGCGCGTACTGGATCGTGATGGCGGTGCCCGTGATGTCGAGCTCGAGCGGCGCGAGGTTCCACTTCGTGCTCACGGCGACGATGGCGATCTCGACCGCGCGCACGTCGGCGCCGCTCGCGAGCATGACCTCGCCGAGGTCGAGGCAGAAGTCGATGATCTGGCGCGGCGAGTACAGGTCGCCGAGGCGGCCGTGCGCGGGCTCGGTGCCCTCGTAGATGGTGCCGCGGAGGCGCGCGCGGACGTCGCGCATCTCCTGCGGGTTGACGCGGCGGCGGCGCTGGCGCGGCGGACGCGCGGCGCCGGGGTCCCGGCGGGGGCGACGCGGATCCGCGGGCGGCGGGGTGGTGCTCAGCGCGATCAGCGCTCCGTTCGTGGCCAGCCCGCATCGAGCGGGGGCGGATGGTGGATCGCTCCCACCCTAGGCGCGCGTCGGGGGACACGCGCGTGGCGTCCGACCCGGAGGTCGGACGCCGCGCGGACGGGCGGGCGGGATCAGCCCTTGCCGCAGGAGCTGAGCGACGCGCTGATGGGGCCGCCGACCTTCGGGGCCGGGCAGATGTACTTCGCGTACGCGCTGTTGCCGTCGAGGTAGCGCTTGAGGAACGCCGTGACCGCGACGCGGATCGTGGGGGCCGGCACGTGCTCGCCCGCGCCGTGGCCGAGGCCCGTGAGCTCCAGGTACTGCTTCGGCGTGCCGACGGGGATGGAGTCGTAGATGGGCTTGCCGAAGTACTTCGGGTCCGCGACGTCGTCCTTCTGGCCGGTGATGACGAGGCTCGGCGTCGTCAGCTTCGGGTACGACGGGGTCGTCGCGTCGGGGACGTTCGCGTCGGGGATGTCGAACGGCATGAGACCGATCGCGGCCTTGACCGACGGGCGCGCCTGCGCGGCCTGGAACGTGCCGCCGCCGCCGAACGAGTAGCCGAGGAAGGCGAGGTCCTTCGCGGAGACCTCGGCCTTCACCGCGCTCTGGCCGGTGAGGTAGTCGGCCGCCGCGAGGATCTCGGTGGCGCGCTGGTCGGGGAGGTCGCCCACGTCGAGCGTGTCGATCGCGAACGCCACGAAGCCCTGCGAGGCGACGAGCTCCGCCATCTCCTTCTCGTCGGCGTTCGTGTCCGTGAAGCCGGGCGTGATGACGACGGCGCCGAGGACGGGCTTGCCGGTGTCCTGCGGAGCGTAGATCGTACCGCCGCCGAACGTCGTCACGGCGGTCTTCGGGACGACCGTCGTGCGCACCGCGAAGGGCGCGTGGTGGTGGGCGGCTGTGGAGGCGGGCGCCGCGTGGTGAGCCGGGGTCGTGGCCTGGGCGGCGGTGGGGATCGCGAGGGTGGCGACGAGGGCGAGCGCGGCGACGGCCGCGGGACGCGAGCGGAGCGGGGAGGGCATGACGGACATGGGCCATCTCTCGTGTCGGTGGGTGGGGAGCCGGCGGCGATCGCCGCCGGCCGGTACGGCAGGACGATAGGGGCACCCGCGTCGTCCGCCGCCGGGTCGTCCCCAGCCGCGACACCTGGGGATGATCGGCCCGCGGGTCGCGCTGCTACCTCGGTCGGTCAGATGAGCCGGGATCCCCGCCCGAGCACGACCTCCCGGCCGAGCCCCGCGTCGACGACCACCGGCACGTCCGCCGCCGTCTGCGTGCCCTCGGGGACCCACGCGCGGTCCGGCGCCACCAGGATCACGAGCCCGTCGATGTCGCCGACCGCGGCGAAGACGTCCGTCGCGAATCCGCCGTAGGCGCGCAGACCGGCCTCCTCCAGCAGCGCGACCGTGGCGGGCACGTCGTCGACCACGACGCCCACCTCGCTCACGGCCACGACGTCGGATGCCCGGAACGGCCGGGCCGGCCGGTCGTCGGACGCGAGGGCACGGCGCGATCAGCTCCAGCACCTGCGCGTCGGGCCCCCGGAAGTAGACCGAGCGGGAGTCCCAGGTGCCCGGCCCCTCGAACTCGTCACGTCCGTCGGGCGCGATGACCTCCGCCCGCTCGCCGAGCCAGGCCCTGGCCGCGGCGAAGGTGCCCGTCGGGATCGTGAACGCGAGATGGTGCGCGCCGCGGTAGCCGGCGTCGCGCGCGAAGCGGAGGAGCGACGGGCCGACCTCCACCTCGGCGACGTCGTCGGTGATGCGCACCGGGAAGCCGAGCGCCCGGTAGGCGTCGGCGACCTCGGCGGCATCGCGGGCGGGCAGGGTGACGGCGTGGATCCTCATGCGCCGATCACAGCAGTTCAAGTTTCCTCGAGGTCAAGCGCCGCGGCAGGCCGCGGCCGAGCACGTCCCGCGCATCCGCCGGTGCCGGGCGAGCGGCGACCGCGATCCGGGGTCAGCTCAGGCGACGCGCCAGGTCCGCCAGCTCCCGGGACAGGGCGAGCGCCCGGGCGGCGAGGGCGGCATCCGGAGCGGCGGACGTCGAGGGCGTCGCCGGTGCGGCCGCGGGCGCCGCGTCCTGGTCGACGGGCGCGGATGGCGGTGCCGGTGCGGCGGGTTCGCCGTCCCCGGTCAGCACGTCGATGTCGAACACGAAGCGGTCGGCACGGTGCCAGGTGCGGAACACCTCGACGGGCTCGCCGGCTGCGTCCGTGCTCGTGCCCTCGAGCACCAGGACGGGCGTGCCGGGCGCGATGGCGAGGGCCGCGGCGACCTCGCCGCTCGCGCCCACGGCTCGCACCTGGCGGCGACCGGCGGCGACCTGGATCCCGAGGCGCGAGCGGAGGAGCGCGTGCAGGGACGCGTCGGTGAGGTCATCCGCGGTCAGCCGCTCGGCGATCGCGCGCGGGAGCCAGGTGTGGATGAGCGCCACGCCCTCGCCACCCGCGGAGCGGAGGCGGCGGAGGAGGTGCACGTCGGATCCCCCGAGCGCGCGCTCCGCGTCCGCGTCGCGCCCGGGCGCCAGCTCCAGCACGCGCGTGGTCACGGACGGGACCTGCGTCGAGAGCCCCGACACCCGCTGCACGAGGCGGTGCAGCTCGCCGCGCGGCGCCACGATGCTGCCGCGCCCGCGTCCCCGCTGCACGAGGCCCTGGGCCGTCAGCGCGTGGAGCGCCTGGCGGACGACCGACCGGGACACGCCGAAGCGCTCCTGCAGCTCGGCCTCGGTCGGGAGCTGGGAGCCGGGCGGCCACGCGCCGTCGGCGATGGGGGACCGCAGCAGGGCGGTCAGCTGCGCGTGCAGCGGGCCCGCGTGCGCCGGGGAGACCGCGCCGGGATCCAGGTCGTCGATCCGGTTCGGCACGGTCTCCTCGGGTGTCACGGGTCAGGCGGCGGGCGCGTCGATCTTCTGCGCCGTGCGCCAGACGTGCTCCCAACCGGGTGCCAGGGCGGCGGCGCGCTCCACCGACAGTACAAGGCTCGCCTCCCGGGCGATGCCCTGGCCCGCGATGTCGAAGGCGGTGCCGTGATCCACTGACACCCGCACCACGGGCAGGCCCACGGTGATGTTCACGCCGTCGTCGCCGTACACGGCCTTGAAGGGCGCGTGGCCCTGGTCGTGGTAGCAGACGACGACGAGCT
This sequence comes from Clavibacter rahimiani, assembly GCF_052654495.1. Taxonomy (NCBI): domain Bacteria; kingdom Bacillati; phylum Actinomycetota; class Actinomycetes; order Micrococcales; family Microbacteriaceae; genus Clavibacter; species Clavibacter rahimiani. The sequence continues at coordinate 2,155,194 of NZ_CP199790.1, read as the reverse complement.
TGTACTTGCCGCGGACCGCCGCGGGGATCAGCGCGTCGCCGGGCACGGGCCCGACCACGTTGAGGCCCCGCGCCCGGGCGGCCTCGACGGCGGGCGCGAGGATGTCCGCGTCCTCGTCGCCGAACAGCCGGTTCTCGCCCGCGTGCGGGTTGAGGCCCGCGAGGCCGATGAGCTCGTCGGGCGTGCCCATGGACGCGGCGAACGCGCCGGCCAGGTCGAGCACGTCACCCGTGCGCTGGGGCGTGATGTCGTCGATCGCCTGGCGCATCGACACGTGCGTCGTGAGGTGGAAGAAGAACAGCTCGCCGGCGGAGAGCACGAGCGAGAAGTTCTCGACCCCGAACTCGTGCGCGAGGAGCTCGGTGTGGCCGGGCCACTTGTGCCCGCCCGCGTGCATCGCGGCCTTGTTGAGCGGCGCGGTGACGATGCCGTCGACCTCGCCCTCGCGCGCCAGCCGGCACGCCTCCACCACGAAGCGGTAGGAGCCGTCGCCGGCCGCGGCGCTGAGCTCGCCGACCGGCACGTCGGCGAGCGACGGACCCGTCTGGATCAGCTCGATCGTGCCGGGCTCGTTGCGCGCCTCGGCGACGGAGGCGATGACGCGCACCTTCTCCGGGTCGCCGCCGACGGCGACGACGCCGCGGCGCATGGCGGCCTCGTCGCCGATGACGACCGTGATGGCCTTCTCGCGCAGGTCGTCGTGGCCGAGCAGGGTCTTGGCGGTGATCTCGGGGCCGATGCCCGCGACGTCTCCGAGGGTGAGGGCGAGACGGGGGAGGGTCATGATGCTTCTCCTTGCGTGGGGGTGGATGCGGGGTGGTCGAGGAGCTCCGGCACGATGTCCGTGAGCGACGAGGGGGAGCCGAAGCCGCCCGCCTTGGTCACCACGGGCATGCCGTGCAGCCGTCCGCCCTCGATGGTGCCGAGGGGCATGCCCTCGCGGATGGCGTCGCGGACGAGGATCGCGTCGGCGCCCTGACGGGTGAGCACGGCGCGCGCGCCCTCCCCGCCCATGAGCACGAGCGCGCTCGCGCCGCGGCGCGTGATGACGCGGTCGGCGATGCGGGCGAGCCCGGCCGCCACGCGCTCGGCGACGGTCGGCGATCCGTCGGGCGTGGAGCGGTCGTCGCGCGCGGTGCGCTCGGGGGCGAGGACGACGGTGACGGACGCGGCGTCCGCGTCGGTCCCCGTGTCGTCGACGGTCGGATCCGCGCCCGCGTCGCCGATCAGCTCGTCGAGTGACGGGGCGATGGTGCGGACGCTCTCATGGAGGGATCCGCCTGCCGCGGCCGCCGCCAGGTGCGCGTGCTGCCCGCGGGAGACGTCGTGCAGCGAGCTGACGACGACCACGACGTGGCGCGGGGCGGCGACGGACGCGCCTACGCGCGGGGCGTCCGCGTGCGGGGCCTCGAGGCCGGCGCCCCACTCGCGCGCCATCTCGCCGGCGAGCCCCGCGGATCCCACGGGGACGGCGCGCGGCCCGAGCAGCGCGAGCGCCTCGGCGACGAAGCGCAGGTCGGCGGTGGTGACGGCGTCGACGGTGACCACGCGGGCTCCCGCCGCGGCGGCCGTGGCGATGCGGACGGCGAGGTCCGCGGCGTCGGAAGCCGCTTCGACATGCGCGCTCCCGGGAAGGAGGGCGGCCAGGGCGCTCGTCGTGACGGGGGTCACGGGGTCACGGCCGACCGAGGTCGTCTCGACGCCCCTGCCGTCGACGAGCAGGAGCCCGCCCTCGATCGTGCGGCCCATGGCGGGGTACGCCGGGCAGACGACGGCCACGGCGCTCGGCTCGCGAGAGGCCCAGGCGGCGAGCGCCCCCTCGACCTGCTCCTGGACGGTGCCGCGCATGGTCGAGTCGATCTTCACGAAGAGCCGGTCGTCGCCGTCGGCGACGGCGCGTGCCACGGCGGCGCGGGTCGACTCGCGAGCCTCGTCCGGATCCTGCGCCCGCGCGTCGGTCACGATCGCGATGACCGACCCGTCGTGGCCGTGCTGCTGCACGGCGTCGCCGAGCGCGAGACGCGCGGCCCAGCCGGCCCGGGCGAACTGCACGGCGGAGTCCGCGGCACCCGTGAGGTCGTCCGCGACGATCGCGACGGATCCGACGGATGTCCGCGTGCCGGCGGCGGGGACCGTCACGGCGGGGGAGGCCGGCGTCACGCGGCACCCGCCCCCGGGCCGGCGCCGCGTCGGCCGGTGGATCCGGGTCCCGAGCCGTCCGCGTCCGCGTCGGCGGCGATCGCCGCGGCCTCGCTCTCGGCCAGCGCCTCGTCGCGGGCCCGGTCGTCGGAGATGGCCTTCATGCCGCCCTCGCGCTTGAGGACCCAGGCGGCGAGGATCGGCGCGAGCACGGCCGAGACGAGCACCGCGGAGGCGACCTGCGCGGTCGCGACCTCGACGTACGGCGCGAAGCTCGGGTCGGCCGCACCGACGATCGCGGGCGTGGCGATCGCGTTGCCCGCGGTGGTGGCCGACGCGATGCCGAGGCCGGACTCCTTGCCGCGACGCAGGAGGAACCGGTAGCCGAGGTAGGCCACGGTGCCGGTGAAGACGGTCGCGATCACCCCCACCACGATGCCCGACAGCCCGCCCGAGACGACGTTGCCCAGGTCGATGCCGGTCCCGAGCGCGAACGCGAAGAACGGGATGACCATGTTGGGGATGGGCCGCATGATCTCGGTCCACTTGGCGTCCAGGTTGCCGACGATCACGCCGAGCAGCAGCGGGATCACGGCGGCGAGCAGCAGCGTGTACGGGATGTCGGCGAGGCCGGCGGCACCGAGGAACAGCAGCGAGAAGAAGGGACCGTCGTTCACGGCGCTGGCGATGTACGCCCCGCGGTCGCGCTCCCGGCCATAGCGGCCGGTGAAGGCGAGCCAGATGCCGCCGTTGCTGTTGTCCATGCTCACGAGCAGCGCGAGGATCGACACCCCGAGCAGGCCGTCGAGCCCCACCAGGTTGCCGAGGACCACGACGGCGGTGGCCGGGATGATCGACTTCGTCAGCAGCAGCACTCCCGAGGTCGCGAGCACGGGCCCCGAGGTGCGGAGGGTGATCTGCATGCCGGTCGCGAAGATCAGGATGCCGATGAGGGGGAGCGCGCTGTCCTTGAAGAGCGCGGTGGTGAAGTTCCCGAGGTCGAGGAAGCCGGGCGCGAACGTGCCGACGACGGATCCGAGGATCAGCGGGATGAGCATGAGGCCACCGGGGATGCGGTTCATCCCGTCGAACAACGGGACGCGGCTGGTGGGCAAGGGGTCGGATGCCATGGCGGATCTCCTCTGATCGTCGGCGACGTTGCCGCGCGCACCCTCGGCTTTGAGTACGTACACGGTGTACCTACATTAGCTCCGTCTGCCGAGGAGCGTCAACGGCGGCCGGCGGTCACGGCTCCTCAGTCGGCTGAGCTCCGCGAGCATCGCGGATCAGCCGGGCGACGGCCGGCAGGTCCGGCGCCGACCAGGTCAGCGCACCGAGCTCCGCGAGCGGCACCCAGCGCAGCTCGTCGTGGTCGGTGCTCACGACGGGCAGCTCGCCGACGGGGTCCGCGAGGTAGCAGGCGAGGTCGATGACCCGGTCGCCGACCGGCACCTCGGAGCGGTCGACCAGCGCGCCGACCGCGACCTCGATCCCGAGCTCCTCGCGGATCTCGCGCGCGAGCGCCTCCTCGGGCCGCTCGCCGGGCTCGACCTTGCCGCCCGGGAACTCCCACGTCCCCGCGCCCGGCTTGTGCGCCGCCCGTCGGCACGCGAGCACGTGCCCCTCGCGGACCATCACCGCCGCCACGACCTCGAGTCCCGCCATCGTGCGCCTCCCGTCGGGGCCGCCGGGCCCGCGTCGACGCTACCGGCCCGACCGGGCGCGCCCCCGACCGGCCTGTACCGTGGGACATCCGGCATCCGCCGCGACGAGAGGCTCCACCACGTGAAGATCAGCCACCAGCGTCACTTCGTGGTCGCGGCCGAGGTGCTGCACCTGCCGAAGGCGGCGGATCAGCTCGGCATCTCGCGCGCGAAGCTCGCCTCCTCCATCCGCGCGGTCGAGGAGCACTACGGCAAGGCCGTCTTCGACCCGCAGAGCACGGAGACCCGCCTGACGAAGACCGGGCGGCTCGCCTACGAGGAGGCGCTCGAGGAGCTCGCGAAGCCGTCGACCCCGCCCGAGGCGCCGAAGCCCCCGGCCGGCGGCAAGGCCAAGGCGTCCAAGGGGCAGGGCCGCGCGCCCGTGGTCAAGGGGCAGCCCAAGCCCTACAAGCGCACGCAGGGGCGCTGACCCGGTCCGGATCAGCGCCCCTGCGCGGTGGTGATGGGTCCTACTTCGCGAGGAACCCCAGCACGACCCGGTTCCACTCCTCGGGGTGGCTGACCGTCACGCCGTGCGGGGCGCCCTGCACGACGTGCAGCTCGGAGCCCGGGATGGCGCGGTGCGTGCGCTCGCCGGATCCCGCGAACGGCACGGTCGCGTCGCCGTCACCGTGGATGACGAGCGTCGGCACGGTGACCTGCGTGAGGTCGTCGCGGAAGTCGGTGGTCGCGAACGCGGCCATCGACGCGAGCGCCGCGTGCTTCTTCGACTGGTGCGCGAGCGCGATGGCCTCCTGGCGCTCGGCCTCGGTGACCTTCAGCACGCCGTCCACCGAGAAGAACCCGGTGGTGAACTCCTCGTAGAAGGCGTCCTCGTCCTTCGTGAGGCCGGCGGTCATCTCGGCCGCGGCCTCCTTCGTGAGCGGGCCGTCCGGGTTGTCGTCGGTCTTCTCCAGGTACGGCGGCACGGCGGACGCGAAGACGACGCTGCGGAGGCGCTCCTCGCCGCGGGTCCCGATGTAGCGGGCGATCTCGCCGCCGCCCATCGAGAAGCCGACGAGGGTCACGTCGCGGAGGTCGAGCTCCGTGAGGACCGCGTCGAGGTCGGACGCGAAGGTGTCGTAGTCGTAGCCGGTGAGCGGCTTGTCGCTCCGGCCGAAGCCGCGGCGGTCGTACGTGATGACGCGGAAGCCGGCGGCCTGGAACGCGGGGACCTGCTTGGACCAGGACTCGCCCGACAGCGGCCAGCCGTGGATCAGGACCACGGGGCGGCCGGAGCCCCCGGTGTCGTCGACGTGCAGGTTCGTGTCCTTGAGCAGCCCGTGGTGGGCGGTGATCTCGGTCATGCGTCGTCCTTTCGTCATGCGATGGGTTCGTGCACTACCTGATGACTTCGGAGCCGTGCGGGGATCGGAGCGGTCGCGTGCCCGGACGCATGGCGTGGAGCGTCGGGGCGGGAGGATGGACCCATGACCCGAGCGAACCCGTCCTACCGCGCCGCCCGCGACCTCCTGCAGGAGATGCGCGCCGACCGGACATCCGCGACCGAGCGCTTCGCGTGGCCGGACGTCGGCACCTCCTTCAACTGGGCGGTCGACTGGTTCGACGGGATGGCGCGGGGGAACGACCGGGTGGCGCTGCGCGTCGTCGCGGGCGACGGATCCGAGCGGAGCCTCACCTTCGACGAGATGGCCACGCGCTCCGACCGGGTCGCGACCTGGCTCGTCGCCCGGGGCGTGCGCAAGGGCGACCACGTCATGCTCATGCTCGGCAACCGGGTGGAGCTGTGGGAGGCGATGCTCGCCATCATGAAGGCGGGCGCCGTGATCCTGCCCACGTCCACCGTGCTCGGATCCGCGGACCTCGCCGACCGCGTGACCCGCGCGGGCGTCGCCCACGTCATCGCCGACCTCGCGCACACGGCCGTGTTCGACGACGTGCCGGGCGGCTACGGCCGCATCGCGATCGGCGCCACCGGGGCCGCGCCCGTCCCCGGGGGCTGGGCCGACTACCGCGAGGCCGACGAGGCGCCCGCGGACCGGGTGGGCGTCGAGGTCGCGTCCACGGATCCGGCGCTCGTCTACTTCACGTCCGGCACCACGAGCAAGCCGAAGATGGTCGTGCACACGCACACGTCGTACCCGGTCGGGCACCTGACCACCATGTACTGGCTGGGGCTTCGGCCGGGCGACGTGCACCTCGCCATCAGCTCGCCCGGCTGGGGCAAGCACGCGTGGAGCTGCTTCTTCGCCCCGTGGATCGCCGAGGCCACCGTCTTCGTGCACGACTACGCCCGGTTCGACGCGCACGCGCTCGTGGAGCAGCTCGACCGCGCGGAGGTCACGACGTTCTGCGCGCCGCCGACCGTGTGGCGGATGCTCATCCAGGCCGGCATCCGCGAGCGGCCCGGGAGGCTGCGCGAGATCATGTCCGCCGGCGAGCCGCTCAACCCCGAGGTCATCGCGCGCATCGAGGAGTGGTGGGGGCTCGTGATCCGCGACGGCTACGGCCAGACCGAGACCACCGCCATCGTGGCCAACCCGCCCGGCGCGCCCGTCGTGCCGGGGTCCATGGGCACCGCGCTGCCGGGCGTCGACCTCGTGCTCGTGGATCCCGTGACGGGGGAGCCCGCCGACGAGGGCGAGATCTGCCTCGACCTCGCCACCCGGCCCGTGAACCTCATGGCCGGCTACCTGGGCGACGACGCCCGCACGGCCGAGTCGATGCGCGACGGGTACTTCCACACGGGCGACGTCGCCCGGCGCGACCCCGACGGCACCATCACGTTCATCGGCCGCACCGACGACATCTTCAAGTCCTCGGACTACAAGATCTCGCCGTTCGAGGTCGAGAGCGTCCTCATCGAGCACCCGGCCGTCGCCGAGGCCGCGGTGGTGGGCGCGCCGGATCCCGTGCGGCTCAACATCGCGAAGGCCTACGTGCACCTCGCGGCCGGGTGGGAGCCCGACGAGGAGACCGCGCTCGCCGTGCTGAAGCACGCGCGCGAGCGGTGCCCCGCGTTCATGCGCGTGCGCCGGCTGGAGTTCGGCGAGCTGCCGAAGACCGCGTCGGGCAAGATCCGCCGCGTCGAGCTCCGGCAGCGCGAGGTCGAGGCGGCCGACGCCGGCGAGCGCCTCGCGGGGGAGTGGCGCGACGACCAGTTCCCCGGGCTCCGGGCGCGCTGAGCCGGCCCCCCTCCCGGTGGCCGCCGCGCGGTGACGGGAGGGGGTCCCGACGGCCGGTAGCATCCCGTCATGTCCCTCGCCTCCCCGTCCGCCCTCGAGCCGCGGCCGGCCGCCCGGTGAGGGAGAACCCGTCGTACGCGCTCGAGGACGTGGGCGAGATCCGCCGGCTGGTCGCCGAGAACCCCTGGGCCACGATCGTGAGCGGCACGGGCGCCGGGCTCGTCGCCTCGCACTACCCGGTGCTGCTCGATCCCGACCGCGACGACCTCACGCTCCTCACCCACGTGGGGCGGCCCGACGAGCGGATCCACGAGCTCGGCCGGCGCGACGGCGTCGACGGCGAGGTGCTCGTCATCGTGCAGGGCCCGCACGGCTACGTGTCGTCCGGCTGGTACGACGACGACCCGGCCGTGCCCACCTGGAACCACGTCAGCGCGCACCTCACGTGCCGCGTCGAGATCCTCTCGCCCGAGGAGAACCTGCGGGTGCTCGGGCAGCTGGTCGACCGCTTCGAGGACCGCATGCCGGAGCCCCGCCGCATCCAGGGCACCACCCCCGACGCCGCGTACGCCGCCCGGATCAGCGCCGGCACCGTGGGCCTCCGCCTCGTCGTCACTCGGTCCGTCGCGAAGGCGAAGCTCAGCCAGGACAAGCCACCGCACGTCGTCGAGCGCGTCCTCCGCGAGCTCGAGCACGGCGCGGAGTACCCGAACGCGGCGCTCGCCGCGGAGATGCGGCGTGCGGCGACGCGGGCCGCGTCCCCGGCGGCACCCGGGGAGAGCCCCGCGTGAGCGCGCTGCTCCTCGCGGGCGGACGCCTGCCCGGATCCGACGCGCCCGTCGACGTGCTCGTGCGCGACGGCGTGATCGCGTCGGTCGGCCCCGCCGGATCCGCGGACGCGGCGGGCGCCGAGACGCGCGCCCTCGACGGCCGGTTCGTGATCCCCGGCCTGTGGGACAACCACGTCCACTTCACCCAGTGGACGAAGGTCTCCCGCCGCCTGGACGTGTCGCGCGTGACCTCCGCCGCCGAGGCCGTGGCGCTCGTCCGGGACGCGCTCGCGGCCCGCGCCGCGGCGACCGGATCCGGCCCCGTCACGAGCGCGGGCGCCCCCGAGGCGCTCGTCGGCTACGGCTTCCGCGACGGCCTCTGGCCCGACCTCCCCACGAAGCACCTGCTCGACGCCGTCGCGGGCGACACCCCCGTCCTCCTCGTCAGCGGCGACCTGCACTGCTGCTGGGCGAGCTCCGCGGCGCTCGCGCCCCACGGCTACGGGGATCACCCGACCGGGCTCCTCCGCGAGGACGACTGCTTCGACTTCATGTACCGCGTGGAGGAGGGCGACGCCTCGTCGCTCGACGCGCGGGCCGTGCAGGTGGCCCGCGACGCCGCCCGCCGCGGCGTGGTCGGCGTCGTCGACCTCGAGATCGACGAGAACCAGGACCGCTGGCGCCGGCTCGCCGCCCTCGGGCACGACGCGCTGCGGGTCGAGTTCGGCATCTGGCCGCAGCACCTCGACCGCGCCCGCGAGGAGGGCCTCCGCACGGGCGACGTGCTGGACGGCACGCGCGGCCTCGTGCGCGTGGGACCCGCGAAGGTCGTCACCGACGGATCGCTCAACACGCGCACGGCGTACTGCTTCGACCCGTACCCCGACCTCGACGGCCAGGGCGGCGGCGCGCACGGCGGCGCCTGCGGCACGCTGTCCGTCCCGCCGGAGGAGCTGCTCGGCCTCATGGTGCAGGCCGCGACCCAGGGGCTCCGGCCCGCGATCCACGCCATCGGCGACCACGCCAACCGGCTCGCCCTCGACGCCTTCGCGCGCCTCGACCGGGAGCTGGGCGGGGAGCACCGCGACGCGGAGGGGCTCGCGGGATCCATCGAGCACGCCCAGCTGCTCACGCACGAGGACGTCGCGCGGTTCGCCGCGCTCGGCGTCGTCGCCAGCGTCCAGCCCGAGCACGCCATGGACGACCGCGACGTCGCCGACGTCTACTGGGCCGGCCGCACGGGCCGCGCCTTCGCCCTCGCCGACCTCCGCGCCGCGGGCACGCGCCTCGCGCTCGGCTCCGACGCGCCCGTCGCGCCGCTGGATCCCTGGATCACCATGTCCGCCGCCGTCGGCCGCGCGCGCGACGGCCGCGAGCCGTGGCACCCGGAGCAGGCGATCGACCGGGCCGCCGCGCTCGACGCGTCCGTCCGCACGCGCGTGGCGCCGGGCGAGCGGGCGGACCTCGCGGTCGTGGACGCGGATCCGCTCGCGGGCGGCTCCTCCGCCGAGGACCTCCGCGGCATGCGCGTCGCCGCCACGCTCCTCGGCGGCCGGTTCACCCACGACACGCTCGGGAGCTGACGGCAGGAACACCTCGGGGGAGCCGGGCGTTGGGCCCAGCATGAGAGCGATCACCTACACCCGCACCGGTGCCCCCGACGTCCTGCAGCTCGTCGACCGCGACGAGGCCGCGCCCGGCCCCGGCGAGGTGCGCGTTCGCGTCGTCGTCTCGGGCGTGAACCCCACCGACTGGAAGTCCCGCGACGGCGGATCCGCCGGCCAGGAGCTGCCGTTCCCCGAGGTCGTCCCGAACCAGGACGGCGCGGGCGTCATCGACGCCGTCGGCCCGGACGTGACCGACCTCGCCGTGGGCGACCGCGTCTGGATCATGCTCGCCGCGCACGGCCGCCCCACCGGCACCGCGCAGGAGAAGACGGTCCTCCCCGTCGACCGCGTCGCGCCCCTGCCCGACGGCCTGTCCTTCGAGCTCGGCGCGAGCCTCGGCGTGCCCGCCGTCACCGCGCACCGCGCGCTCACCGTCGCCGAGGACGGCCCGTCGCGCCTCGCGCCCGGCGCCCTCGCGGGGAAGCACGTGCTCGTCGCGGGCGGTGCGGGAGCGGTCGGCCACGCGGCCATCCAGCTCGCGCGCTGGGCCGGCGCGACCGTGATCACCACGGTCAGCTCGCCCGAGAAGGGCGCGCTCGCGACCGCCGCCGGCGCTCACCACGTGGTGGACTACCGCGCGGGTGACGCCGCCGCGGAGATCCAGGCCATCGCGCCCGACGGCGTCGACCTGATCGTCGAGGTCGCCCCCGCGCAGAACGCGGACCTCAACCAGGAGGTCGCGCGGAACCGCGCGTCCATCGCCGTCTACGCGAACAACGGCGGCGACGAGATGACGCTCGCCGTGGTCCCCAGCTTCGTGAAGAACCTCCGCTACCAGTTCCTGCTGCTCTACACGGTGGGCCAGGAGGCGCTCGACGCCGCCCGCGCGGACATCCACCTCGCGCTCATCGACGGCGCGCTGCCCGTCGGCGAGGAGGCGGGCCTGCCCCTGCACCGCTTCGCGCTCGAGGCCACGGCCGACGCGCACCAGGCGGTCGAGGACGGCGTGACCGGCAAGGTGCTCATCGACGTGACGCCCGCCTGATCCCCGGGTCCAGGACCGGGCCCCGGACGACGGATGGCCGCATCGCCTCGGCGATGCGGCCATCCGCGCGTGTGCCCCCCGGGCCGGTGCGGCTACTCCGTGCGCGCCACGCGGCGACGCGGTCGTCCGGCGCGCGACAGGATCCCCTGCATGACCAGCGGCGCGAGGGCGCTCGCGTTCAGGCACGTGGAGATCAGGGACGCGATCGCGAGGAGCGAGTCCGGCAGGCCCCGGGCGTCGTCGACGAGGTACAGCGCGACGACGGCGAGCGATCCGGCGAGCAGCAACCACGACGATGCGCGGATCCACCGCGGGGTGCGCGCCCCCGCGAGGGCGACGATCGCCATGATCGCGGCGTTCGCGATGGCGAGGGCGAGCGGGACGGTCATGCCGTCCCCCCGCGTCCGGTGGTGCGGGTCCTGGCGTGTTCGTGCATGGTGTCGTCCCCCTTCGACGGGCCGTTCGGCCTGATCCGACTCTGACGGGGCGGGAGCGTCACCGGAAGTCGGCGTTGTCGAGGACAAGCACGTCCCGGGCGCGTCGTCAGGCGTCGGCGCGGACGCGCGGGGTCGCCCCGGAGAGGTCGAGCCCCACGTCCACGAGCACCACGCGGCCCGCGAGCGACCGGGCGGGCTCCCGCAGCAGGCCGGCCTTGCCCGCGCCGAAGGTGACCGTGACGTCCGCGGGCAGCACGGTCGGATCCGGCACGGCGCCGTCGTCGCAGCCGACGCCGCTCGGGATGTCGCACGCGACGACGAGCGGCCCGTCCGGGGCCGCGACCACGGGCAGCAGGGCGGCGACGACGCGTCGGGCCTCGCCGCGGAGGGCCGGGCTGGCTGTCGTGCCGATGCCGAGGATCCCGTCGACGACGAGCGCGGACGCCCGGCCGAGCGCCGCCACCTCGTCATCGGTCAACTCCTCGGCGGCGGCGACGTCGATGCCCGCGGCAGCGGCCTGCGCGGCGCCGTGCTCGTGGATGCGGTCGGCCGTGCGGATCACCCGCACCTCACGTCCCTCGCGCGCGAGCTCGGCTGCGGCGAGCAGGGCGTCGCCGCCGTTGTTGCCCGCGCCGACGAGCACGAGCACGGCCCCGGCGGGCGCGAGGGCGCGGCACTCCCGCGCGAGCCCGGCCGCGGCGACGCGCATCAGCTGCGCCCCGGCCGCCAGGAGCGGCGCCTCGGCCGCGCGGATGTCCGCGGCCGCGTATCCGTCGGCCAGGGAGCCGGGCGCGCTCACGCCGGCGCGATCCGGTCGACCAGCAGCTCCGCCCAGGCCCGGTAGACGCGCCCGTAGAGCGTGTCCTCGGGGTTCGGGGCCGCGAACTCCGGGATGCGCCAGGCCGGGAACGGGACGCTGTCGGCGCGGTCGAAGCGCTCGACGACGCGTCGGGTGCTGCGGTTGAGCGCATCCGCGTGGCGGCCCACGGGACCCGCGATGAGCGGCGGCGTGACCGGCGAGATCTCGAGCGGCGGGACCTCGGTCACGAGCACGAGCGCGCCCTCGGGCATGCGCGCCTGCATCTCCGTGATGCACGCCCCGAGCAGCGACTCCCAGAGCGGGGTCGGCGTGAAGCGGATGGCGTCGCCGATCCCGAGGGCGAGGACGGCGACGTCGGTGCTCGCCCAGGCGGGGAACGCGTCGAGGCCGGCGCGCCAGGAGCGCACGGTGAAGTCGGGGAACGACTGGACGGACCAGAAGACGCCGCGCCCGGTGCGGACGGAGAGCTTGTGCGCGACCTGCCCGGCGACGCCGAGGTCGTGCGACACCGTCTGGTAGCCGACCGCGGTGCCCTCGCCGACGACCGCGAGGCCGTAGGGATCCGGCCCGGGCAGCGAGCCGGTGGGGGAGTCGCGGGGGAACGTGGCACGGCGCATCTCGCGGTAGAGCACGCGGTACTGCAGCCGGCCGACGGTGGCCGAGCGGAGCGACGCGAGCGGACCGGAGGAGAGCACGCCGGAGCCCGACGCGTCGCGGACGGGCTCGTGGTCGCGGCCCGGGTCGGCGGAGGTGGGCGGATCGCCGGTCATCGCAGCCCGTCCCGTCCGTCGCGATGCCCCCGAGCGGGGACGTTCGCAGGATATCCCGCGCGCGGGGGCGCCCTCCACCAGGGGCGCCCCCGCCTTCGCAGGACGGCCGGGCGGATCAGGCCAGGATGTCGCGGACCATGGGCGCCACGATCGTGCCGTAGCGCTCGATCCCGCCCATCATGCGCTCGTGCGAGAACGGGCCCGCGCTGTACTTGAGGTCGAAGCGCGTGGCGCCCACGGCCTTGAGGGTCGCGGCGATCTTGCGGGCGACGGTCTCCGGGGATCCGACGTACAGCGAGCCGTGCTCGATCTCCTGCTCGTAGGAGGCGCGGGCGAGCGGCGGCCAGCCGCGGTCCTTGCCGATGCGCGCGTGCATGACCTGGTAGTCGGGGAAGAAGGCCTCGCGCGCCTCGGCGTCGGTCTCGCCGACGTAGCCGGGCGAGTGGATCCCGACGGGCAGGCGCGGCTGCTCGAGCTGGTCGAGGGCGCGGGCGAACAGGTCGGCGTAGGGGGCGAAGCGGTGCGGCTCGCCGCCGATGATCGCGAGCATGAGGGGCAGGCCGTGGCGCGCGGCGCGGACGACCGACTCGGGGCTGCCGCCGACGCCGACCCAGGTCCTGATGCCGTTCACGGTCTTGGGGAACACGTCGTGCTCGGTGAGGGAGGCGCGCGTGGTGCCGCTCCAGGTGACGGGCGTCTCCTTGATCAGCTCGGCGAACAGGCCCAGCTTCTCCTCGAAGAGGCGCTCGTAGTCGCTCAGCTCGTAGCCGAAGAGGGGGAAGGACTCGGTGAAGGAGCCGCGACCGAGGATGACCTCGGCGCGGCCGTCGGAGACGGCGTCGAGCGTGGCGAAGCGCTGGAAGACGCGCACCGGGTCGTCGGAGCTGAGGACCGTGACGGCGCTCCCGAGGCGGATGCGCTCCGTCTTCGCGGCGATGGCGGCGAGCGCGACCTCGGGGGAGGAGATCGCGTAGTCGTCGCGGTGGTGCTCGCCGAGGCCGATGAAGTCGATGCCGACCTGGTCGGCCAGCACGCCCTCGGCGACGACGTTGCGGATCACCTGGGCGTAGGGCAGCTCACGGCCGTCCGGTCCCACGGTCACGTCGCCGAACGTGTCCAGTCCGAGCTCGATCTCCTGCGCCATGCTGTCCTGCTTCCTGATCCATGCGAACGTATGCATTCGGGTCAACTGTAGGGGCGCGTCCGGCATTCCCGCGAATCGGCGGGACGGGAGCGGGCGGCGACCGGGATCAGTCGACGACGGGCTCGGCGCGAGCGATCTCGGTGTCCTCGACGCGGGACTCCGGCATCAGCAGCCCCGCGACGACGGTCGCGAGCGCGCAGACGCCCACCGCGAGGAACACGGCGCCCGACGCGGCGATCACGGCGTCCGGATCCCGCTGCCCGCCCGCGGAGGCGGCGAAGATGGCGTTCGCGATGGCCCCGAACACCGCCACGCCGACGGCGCTGCCGATGGACCGCGCGAACAGGTTCGCGCCCGTGACGACGCCCCGCTCGCCCCAGCCGACGCTCGACTGCGCGCCGATGAGGCTGGGCGTCGCGACGAGGCCGAGCCCGAGGCCCACGACGAAGCAGCCGACGGCGATGCCCGCGAGGGTCGGCGTGGCCGCGAGCCAGGCGATGGACCCGGTGCCCACGATGGTGAGCGCCATGCCGATGAGCACCGTGCGGCGGAACCCGATGCGGAGGTACAGGCGGCCCGAGAGCGACGCGGAGATCGGCCAGCCGATCGTGAGCGCCGCGAGCGCGAGGCCCGAGACGAGCGGCGTGACGCCGATCGACCCCTCCAGGTACGTGGGCACGTAGGACGTGAGGCCGATGAGGATCGCGCCGACGCCGAGCGAGACGAGCGTGGTGGTGAGCAGGAGGCGCCGCGAGAAGACCCAGAGCGGCAGGACGGGCTCGGCGGCCCGGCGCTCCACGAGGAGGAACGCGACGATCAGCACGGCGCCGACGCCGAACGCGCCGATGCTCGGCAGGGAGTCCCACGCCCACGCCTGGCCGCCCTCCAGCACCGCGAGGATCAGCAGGCTGAGGCCGACCGTGAGGAGCGCGGCCCCGGCGTAGTCGACGCGGTGGCGCGTGCGCTCGATGGACTCGTGGAAGCGGCGGACGATCATCCAGCCGGCGACGAGGCAGAGCGGCACGTTGACGAAGAAGATCCAGCGCCAGCTCGTGAACTCGGAGAAGACGCCGCCGAGCGTCGGGCCGACCACGCTGGAGACCGCCCACACGCTCGCGAGGTAGCCCTGCGTCTTCGCGCGCTCGGCGACCGTGTAGATGTCGCCCGCGATCGTGATCGCCATGGGCTGCACGGCGCCGGCGCCGAGACCCTGGATCGCCCTGGCCGCGATGAGCGCGGGCATGCTCCAGGCGAACCCGCACAGCACGGATCCCACGAGGAAGAGGCCGATGCCGATGAGGATGATGGGCTTCCGGCCCACGGTGTCGGCGAGCTTCGCGTAGAGCGGCACCGACACGGCCTGCGCGAGCAGGTAGATCGAGAACAGCCACGGGAACGAGGCGAAGCCGCCGAGGTCCGCCACGATGGACGGCACCGCGGTGGCGAGGATGGTCGAGTCGATTGCCACGAGGCCCGTCGTCATCATCAGGGCGATGAGGATCGGGCCGCGCTCGGATCGGAATCCGACGCCGCTGGTGTCAGTCATGTGCCTCCCGGGTCGTCCGGTCAACGGGGGCGGGGCCGGGCGCATTCCCGCACCGGGGGAACGCATGTGGTCGACTGGGGGCATCCCACCGGAAGGACCCCCTCGTGACGTTCCGCGCCCCCGACGCCTTCACCACCCGCCCCACGCTCCGCGGCACGTTCGGCATGAGCGCCTCCACGCACTGGCTCGCGTCCGGCACCGGCCAGGCCGTCCTCGAGCGCGGCGGCAACGCGTTCGACGCCGCCGTCGCGAGCGCCTTCGTGCTGCACGTGGTCGAGCCGCACCTCAACGGGCCGGGCGGGGACATGACCGCCGTGGTGCACGTCGCGGGGGAGGACGCGCCGAAGCTGCTCATGGGGCAGGGATCCGCGCCCGCCGCCGCGACCCCCGAGCGCTTCCGGGAGGAGGGGCTCGACCGCGTGCCCGGCGCGGGTGCGCTCGCGGCCGCCGTGCCCGCCGCGGTCGACGCCTGGCTCCTGCTGCTGCGCGACCACGGCACATGGGAGCTCGCCGACGTGTGGGCGTTCGCCATCGGATACGCCCGGGACGGGCACCCGATGCTCGAGCGCGTGAGCCGCACCATCGCGAGCGTCGCCGACCTCTTCCGCGAGCACTGGACCGCGTCCGCCGCGTTCTGGATGCCCGGCGGCGAGGCCCCGGTCGCCGACTCGCTCGTCATGAACCCGGCGTGGGCGGCGTCCCTGGAGCGGATCCTCGCCGAGGCGTCGGCCGCCGCGGGGCCGGACGCGACGCGCGAGGACCGCATCGAGGCGGCCCGCACGGTCTGGGCCGAGGGCTTCGTGGCCGAGGAGATGGTCGCGAGCGCGCGGGAGCCGCACCGGCACTCCACGGGCGCCGACCACGCCGGCCTCCTCACGGCGGAGGACCTCGCGTCCTCGCGCGCGTCGTGGGAGGACCCGGTGTCGATCGGGTTCCGCGGGCTGCGGATCTGGAAGACCGACGCGTGGGGCCAGGGCCCGGCGCTGCTGCAGGCCCTGATGATCCTCGACGGCTTCACGGACGACGAGATCGACCCGGCGACGGCCGCGGGGATCCACCGCATCATCGAGGCGCAGAAGCTCGCCCTCGCCGACCGCGAGGCGTACTACGGCGACGCCGTCCCGGGCGGCGCGCCCCTCGACGTGCTGCTGTCGGCGGAGTACGCGGCCGGGCGCCGCGCCCTGATAGCGGACGAGGCCTCGCACGAGCTGCGGCCCGGACGCGTCGACGGCGTCGAGCCCTTCCTGCCGCCGCTCGTGGTCGAGGGCGACGCGCCCGCGTCCGCCGGCGGCACGGGCGAGCCGACCGTCTCCCGCGCGGGCGAGACGCGCGGCGACACGTGCCACCTCGACGTCGTCGACCGCTTCGGCAACATGATCTCCGCCACGCCCTCCGGCGGCTGGCTCCAGTCGTCCCCGTTCATCCCCGCGCTCGGCTTCTGCCTCGGCACGCGCCTGCAGATGACGTGGCTCGAGCCGGGCGGCCCGTCGTCGCTCGTGCCCGGGCGCCGACCGCGCACGACGCTGACGCCCACGCTCCTCACCCGCGACGGCGAGCCGGTGGAGGCGCTCGGCTCGCCCGGCGGTGACCAGCAGGACCAGTGGCAGCTGCCGTACCTCCTGCGCACGATCGTCGGCGGCTTCTCCCCGCAGGAGGCCGTGGACGCGCCGACGTTCCACACGACGAGCGTCCCCGGATCCTTCTGGCCCCGCACCTGGACGCCCGGCGGCCTCGTGGTGGAGGGGCGCGTGGGCGACGACGTGATCGCCGACCTCCGCGCGCGCGGGCACGAGGTGGAGGTCGTCGGCGACTGGACGCTCGGGCGGCTGTCGGCGGTCACGCGCGATCCCGCGACCGGCCTGCTCGGCGCCGCCGCGAACCCGCGCGGGGCGCAGGGGTACGCGGTCGGGCGCTGAGCCGGGCGGACGGGACCACGGCGGGCGGATCGGTCGGTGACAGGATCCGGGCGCGGGCCCATAATGTAGATCACGTCAACACTGACGGCGACCCCGCCGACGGGTCCGCTCCGCCGGAGCCGTCGGCCCGAGCACCGCGAGGCGCATGAGACCCGACGAGATCCTCCAGCCCGGTCGGGGCGCCCTGCGCGGCGACCACTACCTCCCGGCGACGGGCGGCAACGTGCTGTGGGGCCGCCTCCCGTGCGCCGCCGACGCGCCCGTCCTCGAGGTCGACACGGGAGCGCTCGTGACCTTCGACACGCTCAGCCACGAGGGCGTGCTCGACGACCAGGGGTCGGATCCCGTCGCGTTCTTCGGCGCCCACGGCGTGCCGCGCGAGCTGGTGCTCGACGACGCCGTGGCGCTCACGCGGGAGCGCACGCGCGGTGCGACCGACGGGCCGCACGTGATCACGGGTCCCGTGCGGGTGCGCGGTGCCCGCGTCGGCGACCTCCTGCGGATGACCGTCGTCGAGACCCTCCCGCGCGTGCCCTACGGCGTCATCTCCAGCCGGCACGGCCGCGGGTCCCTGCGCGGCGAGCACCCGGCCACCCCCGGCACCGTCAGCGTGTTCGCGCGCGTCGACGGCGAGCACGGCACGCTCCCGCGCACGTGGGGCGGCCCGCACGACGTCCGCTTCCCGCTGCGGCCCTTCCTCGGGATCATGGGCGTCGCCACCGCGGGCACCACCCGCGCGCACTCCGTCCCGCCCGGCCCGCACGGCGGCAACATCGACATCGCGCTCCTCACGGCCGGCGCCTCCCTGCTGCTGCCGGTGCAGGTGGACGGCGCGCTGGCCTACGTGGGCGACCCGCACTTCGCCCAGGGCGACGGCGAGGTCGCGCTCACGGCCATGGAGGCGTCGCTCCGCGCGACCGTCCGGCTCGACGTGGTGCCCGCCGAGGAGGCCCGGCGGCTCTACGGGGCGATCCGCGGCCCGCTCGTGGAGACCGACGACCTGCTCGTGCCCACCGGCCAGGACGAGGACCTCGACGAGGCGGTGCGCGACTGCGTGCGCGCGGCCGTCGACCTGCTGGGCGCCCGCTACGGCATGGATCCCGCGCTCGCCTACGCGTACCTCAGCGCGGCCGTCGACGTGCGCATCTCGCAGGTCGTCGACATCGTGCAGGGCGCGCACGCGACCATTCGGAAGTCGGACTTCGCGTGAGCGGCGTGAGCGGCGTGAGCGGCGGCGAGCGGGCGGCGACGCGGCCGTCCGGCGGATCCGCGCCCGCCGGCCTGCTGGACGCCGTGCGCGCGTACGAGCGGGCGCTCGCCGCCGACGACGTGCCCGCGCTCGCCGCGGCCTTCGCGCCCGGCCCCGACGCCCTCCGCGGGGACGCCGCCGGGCTGCTCGCCGGACACGACGCCATCACGGCCTTCCGCGGATCCCGCGGCGGTGCCCCGGCGCGCGCCCTCGCCGAGGTGCAGGTCCGCGAGCTCGGCCCCGACCTCGCGCTGGTCATGAGCGTGACCGCACCCGATGCCGGCGGCGCGGGCCTCGTGACGCAGGTGTGGTCCCGGGCGGACGGCGGCTGGCGGATCCTCGCCGCGCACGTCCAGGGACCGGCGCCCGCGTTCGACCCGAGCGTCTGGCGCGTCCTCGGCGACCCGCTCGTGCCCGGTGCCGCATCACCGGCCGCCGACGGATCCCCCCTGCCGCTCGCCGGCGTGCGCGTCGCCGTCAAGGACGTCGTCGAGGTGCAGGGGCACGCGATGGGCGCGGGGAACCCCGCGTTCCTCGCCGGCGCCCGGCCCGCCGTCCGCACGGCCCCCGCCCTCCGCGCGCTCCTCGACGCGGGGGCCTCCGTCCGCGGCATCGCGCGCACGGACGAGCTGGCGTACAGCGTCGCCGGACGCAACGCGCACACGGGCACGCCGCCGAACCCGCGGGTGCCGAGAGGGCTTCCGGGCGGATCCACGAGCGGTCCCGCCGCCGCCGTCGCGCTGGGCCACGCCGACCTCGCGCTCGGCACGGACACCGCGGGCAGCATCCGCGTGCCCGCCTCCTACCAGGGCCTCTGGGGGCTCCGGCCGACCCACGGCGCCGTGCCCGTCGAGGGCGTGCTGCCGCTCGCGCCCACCTTCGACACCGTCGGCTGGATCGCCCGCTCGCCCGAGGTGCTGCGGCGCGCGGCGGCGGCGACGCTCGGGGAGGGCGCCGCGTCCTCGGAGGGTCCCGCCGCGGCGTCGTCGTCCGCGGCGCCGGGGCTGGTCGTCGCGACCGCCCTGCTGCGCGCCTGCGACGACGCCGTGCGCGACGCGTTCACCGCGCTCGTCTCCGCGCTGGAGGCCTCCTGCGCGATCGCGCCCGTCGAGGTCGTCGGGCTCGACGACCTCGACGACCTCCCGGGGATCGCAGCGGACCTCCGCGTGGTGCAGGCCGCCGAGGCCTGGCGGGCGCACGGGGACTTCGTGGCGGCGCACCCCGGATCCCTCGGCGAGGACGTCGCGGCCCGCTTCGCGTACGCGCGCACCGTCGGTCCCGCCGACGAGCGCGCCGCCCGCCAGCGCCTCGCCGAGCGCCGGGCCGCGCTCGAGCGCGTGCTCGGGGACCGGATCCTGCTGCTGCCCTCCACCTCGTCGCCCGCCCCCGACCGTCGCGGTGACGCGGCGGCCGTCGACGCGGCACGCACGGCCACGCTCGCGCTCACGTCGCTCGCCGGCGTGCTCGGGCGGCCGGCCCTCTCGGCGCCGCTGCTCGAGGTCCCCGCGCGGCCGCCGCTCGGCGACGCCACCGCGCCCGCCGTCGGACCGGCCTCCGAGCCCGTCGGCCTCTGCCTCGTCGGCCCGCCCGGGTCCGAGCTGCGGCTCATCGACCTCGCCGCCTCCTGGGCCGCCGCCCGGGAGGCCTCCCGCGCACCCGCCGCCCCCGCCCCATCCGCCCCCGCCCCATCCGACTCCGCCCCATCCGCCCCCGACCAGACGGGCCCCGCATGACGCACCTCCCGATCGACCCGCCCGCGCGCCTGCTCATGGGCCCCGGCCCCATCGACGCCGATCCCCGCGTGCTGCGCGCGATGTCGGCCCAGCTCGTCGGCCAGTACGACCCGTGGATGACGGCCACGATGAACGAGACGATGGAGCTGTACCGCGGCGTGTTCCGCACCCGCAACGAGCAGACGCTCCTCGTCGACGGCACCTCGCGGGCGGGGATCGAGGCCGCGCTGGTCTCCCTGCTCGAACCCGGCGACCGCGTGCTCGTCCCGGTCTTCGGCCGCTTCGGGCACCTGCTGCGCGAGATCTGCGAGCGGGCCGGCGCCGAGGTCCACACCATCGAGGTGCCGTGGGGCGAGGTCTTCGCGCCGGAGGCCATCGAGGAGGCGATCGTCCGGATCCGGCCGAAGCTCCTCGCGGTCGTGCACGGCGACACCTCGACGACCATGGCGCAGCCCCTCGACGAGCTCGGCGCGATCTGCCGCGAGCACGGCGTGCTCCTCTACACCGACGTCACCGCGTCCCTCGCCGGCAACGCGGTCGAGACCGACGCGTGGGGCCTCGACGCCGTCACCGCGGGCCTGCAGAAGTGCCTGGCCGGGCCGAGCGGCTCCGCGCCCGCCACGTTCTCGCCCCGCGCCGAGGCGGTCATCCGCGCGCGCAGCAGCGTGGAGGCGGGGATCCGGGCCGAGGGCGACCCGGTGCGCGAGGACCGCATCCGCTCGAACTACCTCGACCTCGCGATGATCTTCGACTACTGGGGTCCGCGCCGCCTCAACCACCACACGGAGGCCACGACCATGCTCTACGGCGCCCGCGAGTGCGCGCGCCTCCTCGTCGCCGAGGGCATGGACGCCGCCGTCGAGCGGCACCGCCTGCACGGCCGGGCGATGCTCGCGGGCGTCCAGGGCCTCGGCCTCCGCACCTTCGGGGACCTCGCGCACCGGATGAACAACGTCGTCGCCGTGGAGATCCCGGACGGCGTCGACGGCGACGGCGTGCGCGGCGCCCTGCTCGCTGACTTCGGCATCGAGATCGGCACGTCCTTCGGCCCGCTGCACGGCCGCGTCTGGCGCATCGGGACGATGGGGTACAACGCCCGGAAGGACACCGTGCTCACGACGCTCGCCGCGCTCGAGCAGGTGCTCCGCCGGGCGGGCGCCCCCGTCACCCCGGGCGGCGGGGTGGGCGCGGCGTACGACGCGTACGCCGACGAGGAGCGCGCGTGACCACCGATCCCGCCGCGCACGCTTCCGCAGCGGACCGAGCCACGGCCGCCGTCGTGCTGGCGCGCTGCGACGAGCTCGCCCGGCACACCTCGCGCGACGACGGCCTCATCGAGCGCGTGTACCTGTCGCCGGAGCAGGCCGCCGTCGACGCGATCGCGGCCGGGTGGATGCGCGAGGCCGGCATGACGACCTGGCGCGACGCCGCCGGCAACCGCTGCGGCCGCCTGGAGGGCGCGACGCCCGGGCTGCCCGCGCTGCTGATCGGATCGCACCTCGACACCGTGCCCGCCGCCGGCCGCTACGACGGCATCCTCGGCGTGCTCGGTGCCGTCGCGGTCGTCGACCGGATCCGCGCGTCCGGCCGCCCGCTCCCCGTCGCCCTCGAGGTGGTCGCGTTCGCCGACGAGGAGGGCACCCGCTTCGGCCGCGCGCTCCTCGGCAGCCGGGCGCTGGCCGGATCCTGGGACGACGCCTGGTGGGACCTCGTCGACCGCGACGGCGTCGCCCTCCGCGACGCCTTCGCCGCCGCGGGCCTCGACCCCGCCCGCGTGGGCGACGCGGCCCGGCGGCCCGAGGAGCTGGTCGGCTACCTCGAGGCCCACATCGAGCAGGGCCCGTACCTCGAGGAGGCCGACCGCGCGCTGGGGGTCGTGACGTCGATCGCGGCCGCCCGGCGCCTCGTCGTCCGGGTGCACGGGCACGCCGGCCACGCGGGCACGCCGTTCGCCCGCCGCCGGGACGCGCTCGCCGGCGCGAGCGAGGTGGTGCTCGCGATCGAGCGGATCGTCCGCGCCGAGGGCCTCATCGCCACGGTCGGCCAGCTCACCGTGGCGCCCGGCGCCGTCAACGTGATCGCGGGCGAGGTCGAGCTCAGCGTCGACCTCCGCGCCGAGCACGACGACGACCGCGACCGCGTGTGGGACCTCGTCGCCGCCGAGGTCGACCGCATCTGCATCGCGCGCGGCCTCTCCTGGGATGCGCACGACACGCACCGCGCTCCCGCCGCCCGCTGCGACGACCGGCTGCGCGACGCGGTCGCGCACGGCGTCCGCTCCACCGGCGACGCGGATCCGCTCGCCCTGTTCTCGCGCGCCGGCCACGACGCGATGGCGGTCGCCGACGTGACCCCGATGGGCATGCTCTTCGTGCGCTGCGCCGGCGGCGTCAGCCACCACCCCGACGAGTCCGTGACCGAGCCCGACGTCCAGGCGATGCTCGACGCGCTCGAGGCCGCCGTCGTCCACGTGCTCGACGACCGGGGCGCGCGATGACCGACGCCGTGCCCCCGACGCTCGACCGGCAGATCGCGTCGGCCATCATCGCGGACCACGCCCGGCGACGGCACGGGAGCGACGGCGCGCTGCGGGCGGCGTCCGCGCCGGGGCGGCTCGTGGCCGAGCCCGGCGCGACGGTCGACGACGCGGGCGAGGTGCTCGGCTCCTCCGAGCAGCGCAACGCGACCTGCGGCGACGTCGTCGACCTCCGGATCCTCGCGGCCGATCCGGGCGACGGCCCCGCCCGCGCGGAGGACGCCGGTCCCGTCGATCCGGCCCGCCGCCTCCGGGTGCGCTGGCACGGTCGCGGCTGCACGGTCTCGCAGGCGTCCGCGTCGATGCTCGCCGAGGTCGTCGAGGGCCGGACCGCCGCGGAGGCCGTCGCGCTCGTCGCCGAGCTGCGGGCGGTGATCCGCGCGCAGGAGATCCGCCCCGGCGCCGACGAGCGCCTCGGCGACGCCTTCGCCCTCGCGGACTCCGGCCGCTACCCCCTCCGCGGCACCTGCGCCCTGCTCGCCTGGCACGCGCTCGAGGAGGCGGTGGCCGACGGCGGCGCGAGCGCGGGAGGACGCGCGGGATCCCCCGGGTGAGCCCGTGCCGGGAGCGCGCGCCTCAGCGCGGCGGGTCAGCGCGGCGGGTCACCGCCGCGGGTCGACGTCCACGTCCGTGCCCGTCGTGAGGTCCGCCGCCTCCACGAGGAACGCCCCGTGCTCCGTGAGGTAGCCGCGCGCCCCGGCGTCGCCGTGCGCGCCCGCGGCCAGCGCGTCCCAGTGGGCGCGACCGAGGAGCGCCGGATGCCCGGGGCGCCCGTGGAAGACGGCCTGTCGGAGCGTCGACGGGTCGACGGGACCGGCGTCGACGACGCGACGCACGGTCGCCGCGTCGAGGTCGGGCACGTCCACGGGGGCGACCGCGAGCGCAAGGGGTGGCGGATCCAGCGCGCCGGCCGCGCGCAGCCCCGCGCGGAGCGACGCCGAGAGGCCCGTCGCCCAGTCGTCGGCGCGCAGCGCGCGCACGTCCCCGAGGCCCGCCGCGGACGTGAGCACCGCCTCGGCCTCGTCGCCGCGCGCGCCGAGCACGACCAGAACGGGGGAGCAGCCGGCGCCGGCGAGCGCCCGGATCGCGGTGACGAGCCACGGCGTGCCGTCCGCGTGCGCGGCGAGGGCCTTCGGGCCGCCGAACCGGGAGCCCGCGCCGGCGGCGAGCACGAGGCCGGCGATGCGCGGGGCGGCGGGGTCGGGTCGCCCGTCCGTCGTCTCCGCCATGCGCCCATGCTAGGAGCCGGATGCGCCGCCCCCGCGTGCTTGGATGGCACGACCGCCGCGATCCCGGGAGAGCCATGACGTCGTCCGACCCCGCATCCGACCCCCGTCCGCCCGCCGTGCCGTCGTCGCCCGCCGAGCTCCGCGAGCTGCTGCTGGCGTGCCTGCACGTGGCGCGCGTGGCCGACGAGGTCGCGGCCCGCGCGCCGTTCGCCGACGGCGCCGCGCTCCTCGCGGCGTTCCGGGAGGCCGCGGTGCTCGACGACGCCGAGGTCGACGAGGCGATGTCCACCCACCCGCGCATCGGCGAGCGCCCGCGCGGCGAGAGCCGGTCGGCCGCGTTCTCCCGCCGCGAGCAGGCGTCCGCGGACGCCGACGACGCGGAGCTCGCCGCCCGCCTCGCCGACGGGAACGCGCGCTACGAGGAGCGGACCGGGCGCGTGTTCCTCATCCGCGCCGCCGGACGCACGCGCGCGGAGATCCTCGCCGAGCTCGAGCGGCGGATCACCCTGCCCGCGGAGGAGGAGACGCGCATCGTCGCGTCGGAGCTCCGCGACATCGCGCTGCTGCGGCTCGCCGCGGCGACGGGGGAGCCCGCGCCCGCGCTCGGCGACGCGTCGGCGGCCGCGGCAGCACCGGCACCGGCACCGGCACCGGCAGCAGCACCGGCACCGGCACCGGCACTGGCGGCGACGACGCCGGCCGCCGCGCCCGCCCCCGCCGCCGCGCGCAGCCGCATCACGACCCACGTCCTCGACGCGGTCGCCGGCCGCCCGGCCGAGGGCGTGCCCGTCGCGCTCGAGCGCCGGGACGCGGAGGGCGCCTGGATCCCGGTCGCCACGGGCACCACGGACGCCGACGGTCGCGTCGCCCGCCTCGGGCCCGACGACGTGCCGGCAGGCCGCTGGCGCATCGCCTTCGACACGGGCGCGTGGTCCGCCGCCCGGGGCCGCGCGACCTTCTACCCCGAGGTCGTCATCGTGTTCGAGGTCGAGGACCGGTCCGCCCACCACCACGTGCCGCTCCTCCTCAGCCCGTTCGGCTACTCGACCTACCGCGGCAGCTGACCGCCCCCTCGCCCTCCACGGCCGCCGCGCCTAGGGTCGAGGCATGGATCCCGACACCGCGTTCGCGCTCGCCCTCACCCTGTCCCTCGGCGTGCCCGTGCTCGCGATCCTCGTGGCCGTGATCCTCGCCGTCGCCCGTTCGCGCGGGGCCGGGTGGGGCTGGTACCTGGTCGGGTGCACGGTCGTCGCGCTGGTCCTCGCCCTCGGCCTCGCGGTGCTCGCCACCTGGGCGGCGCGCGACGGCGCGGGCTACGCCGACGACGGCAGCGGCACGTTCGGCATCGTCCTCATGGGCATCCTCGGCGCCGTCGCGACCTTCGTCGTGGGCCTCATCGCGGGCGTGGCGGGTCTCGTCTCGGCCGCCGTCCGCCAGCGCGACCGCGTGCCGTCCTCGGCGCTCGTCCACGGCTGAGGCGCCTCCTCGCACCGGCTCACGGGCCGCCAGGTGTCCCTGGGAAGGTGAACCACATCTGGCTCAAGTGATGCATGATTGCATCGGAGTGCGGCAATCGCGCTGCGCAGGATGAGGGGACGCATGCAGATCAGCGATGTCGGGGCCGACCTCTTCGGCGACGCGGACGCGGCGGTCCTCCGTGTGCTCGCCGCGCAGGGACGGGCCGTCTCGGGGCGGGAGGTCGCGCGGCTGTCCGGCCGCAACCAGTCCTCCGCTCGGCGGGCCCTGGGCAGGTGGGCGGCCGTCGGCCTCGTGCACGGCGAGGCGAGTGCCCACGCGACCCTCTTCTCAATCAACCGGGCGCACGTCCTCTGGGAGCCGATCGAGCGGATCCTGGCCTCGCCGGCGCGTCTCGAGCACGCGATCGCCGACCTGGTGCGAAAACGGACGGACGGCAGGGCCACCGTCGCGGTGTACGGCTCCGTGGCCCGGGGCGACTCCCACGCGGACAGCGACATCGACCTGGTGCTGGTGGCCGCGGACGACATGGACGCCGACGAGGTCGAACGCCTGCGTGATGACCTCACGGGCACGGTCGAGCGGCTCACCGGCAACGCCGTGCAGGTCATCGAGGTGTCGCGAGCCCGGCTCCGTGAGATGGCGCGGGACGACGATCCCCTGGTCCTGTCCTGGCGCGAGGAGTCGCGGACGCTGGCCGGCGAGGACCTGACGCGGCTGATCGGCGCCGCCTGATGGCCGGTGTCCGCACGCGTCCGACGCAGTACAGCCCCGCGACCACGAGCTCGGAGGTGGCCACGCGCTCCCTGGTGTGGGCGGAGCGGCTCGTCCAGGCGATGGAGGCCGTGCTCACCCGGCCGATGTGAGCGCCGGATGGGCGTCGCTCAGTCGGCCGACACCCGCCGCCCCTGCACGTGGACGCCCGCGATGGCGGGCTCGCGGAGGCCCATCAGGAGGGTGAAGAGGATCTGGTCGGTGGCGCGCGCCTCGTCGTCCGAGCGGATGCCGTGCGCGAGCGTCCGGGCGAGCGGCTCCCAGAGGTCCGGCGTGATCGTCAGGAAGTCGGCGTCCTTGCCGACGTCGAGGTTGCCGTAGCGGTCCTCCATGTCGAGGGCGCGGGCACCCGCGAGGGTGCCGGTGAACAGCAGCTCGGCGGCGTCGAGCTCCACGCCCGCGTCGCCCGGCTCCGAGAGGTGCACCTTGAACGCGTCGTTCAGCACCCGCGAGATGAGCCACTCGTCGCCGGCGCCGACGTCGGATCCGAGGGCCACGTTCACGCCCGCTCCCACCGTGCGCCGCCACGGCATGGTGCCGGATCCCAGGAACTGCTGCGACGTCGGGCAGTGCGCGATGCTGCTGCCGGTCTCCCGGAGGCGCGCGAGCTCGGAGTCCTGGCAGTGCACCGCGTGGGCGAGCACGCTCCGGCGGCCGAGGAGGCTGGATCCGCCGCGCTCGGACCCGGGCAGGAACCGCCCGTCGTAGGTGTCGAGGTAGGTGTCGGTGCCGTAGACCGCGCGCACCGCGGCGATCTCGCCCGTGCCCGGCCGGTCGTTCTCGTTGAGGTGCGAGTGGAAGTAGACGCCCTCGCCGCGCGCCACGTCGTAGAGCTCGCCGAGCGCGCTCAGCGTCGTGGGCGTCACCGAGAGGCTGAAGCGGGGGACGATCGCGACCTGCAGGAGCGCGGTCGTCGCGTCCCCCGTGTCGACGGCGTGCCAGCGGTCGATCTCCGCGCAGGAGAGCTCGATGGCGCGCTCCTCGGAGGTGAGGAGCGGGGCGGCGGGACCGGAGCCGACCGTCTGGATCCCGCGGCCGCTCACGAGGCGGAGGCCCGCGTCGCGCGAGGCCTCGAACAGGGCGTCCTGCGCGTGCGGGAACGCCGACCCGAACACGAGCGCGCTCGTGGTGCCCGCCATGATCCGCCGCCGGGTGAAGTCGCGCGCGATCATGCGGGCGAAGCCCTCGTCCTCGAGGCGCGCCTCGGAGGGGAACACGCAGGAGTCGAGCCACTCGAGGAGCTGGCCGCCGCCGTGCGCGCTCGTCGTGTAGGTCTGCGGGAAGTGCACGTGCGCGTCGACGAAGCCGGGCAGGAGGAAGTCCGACGCGTCGCCGTGCACGGGGGCGTCGGCGAAGGAGGCCGGCAGGTCGCGGTACGGGCCGACCCAGGCGATCCGCCCGGCGTCGTCGACCGCGAGCGCGCCGTCGGGGACGGAGACCAGGTGGCGCCTCGCGTCCTCGACGCGCGGCGCGCCGGCGATGTGGAGGACGTGCCCGCGGTGCACGGCGCGGCGGCTGGCGGGGGCGGGCCCATCGGTCGATGCGGCGGTGCTGGTGGCCCGGTGGTCGCTCATGCGGATCCTCGTCCTCCGCTGGTGCGCGGCGCTCGGGGGCTGCGGTGCCCTGCTGTCTGGGTGGCTGTCACACCGAGCCGGTGTCCGTCACACCGAGCCCGTGGCTGTCACACCAGCCCCGTGGCTGTCACACCAGCCCCGTGGCTGTCACACCAGCCCCGTGTAAGCGTCCCACGCGGGCCCGGCATCGGGACCGTCGTCGTGGAGCACGCTGGCCTGGATCAGGCCGTACGGTCGATCGTCGACGCGGAAGACCTCGTTGTCGTTCGACACGCCGAACGGTGCGACGTCGTACAGGAAGTGGTGAACGTTCGGGGCGGACAGCCGCACCTCCGCGACCTCCGGGAACCCCTCCAGCACGGCGCGCCCCATCTCGTACAGCGTCTGCTGGAGCGCGAGCGAGTGCACGGTCGCGAAGCGCTCGAGGAGGATGCGGTGGATCCCCGCGTACGCCGCGGCCCAGTCGACCTCGGTCGTGCGGAAGCGCCAGCCCGCCGTGAGCGACGTGGACATCACCCGGTCGTGCGTGGGCTGCAGGCGCGTGTACGGGTCGACCATGAACCCGGCGAACTCGCTGCCGGTGGACTTGAGCATCACGAGGTCCTTGATCCCGCCCACCACCCACGAGCGCCGGCCGGCGGCGGAGTCCTCGACGGTGATGGCCGCGGTGCGGACGCCCTGCCCGCGGCGCACCCACGTGTGGTCGTGCTCCCGGCCGTCGACCGAGACGCGGTCCCAGGCGAACTCCTCGATCTCGACCCGCGCCGTGGTCACGGGCGGGATGTCGTCGACGAAGTGCGCGGCGAGCGCCAGCCCGTACGGCTCGATGCCGCGGACCGCGTGGTCCTTCGCGTACGCGTAGGCCGTCTGCTTCTGGCTGTCGGTGGGCAGGACCTGCGCCTGGTCGCCGTGCAGGTGGGCCGCGCCGAAGTCGCCGCGGAGGGCGGTCGAGACGTTGAGGTCGTGGATCTCGTGCCGGGCGGCGTCGCGCTCGATCCGCACGATGCGGTTCTGCGCCTTGCCGTAGCGGTTGGGTCCGAGGACGATCGCCATGCGTGCTCCTGGTGCTCTCGTGGGGCGGGTGGGGGCGGTCCGTCGCCGGTGACGGGGGTCGGTGCGGCTCAGGGCCGGGTCAGCAGCCGGCCGCGCGGATCGGGGGCGGCGGGGCCCGCGGCGTCGGGGCCGCCGTCGGTCGGGCCGAGCGCGTGGACCACCTCTCCGGCGAGCCACGTGGTGCGCACGACGCCCGCCAGCTCGGATCCGGCGAAGGCGCTCACCGGGTTCCGGTGCAGCAGGCGCGCGGGGTCGACGACACGCGTCTCGTCGGTCGCCAGCGCGGCGAGGTCCGCGCGGGCGCCGATGCGGATCGCGCCGCGGTCGTCGAGGCCCAGCAGGCGGGCGGGCGCGGCGCTCATCCAGCCGACGACGCGGTCGAAGGGGATGCCGCGTCCGCGGGCGGCGGTCCAGGTGGCGGCGAGGCTGAGCTGCAGGCCGGAGATGCCGCCCCACGCCCGGCCGAAGTCGCCGCCGTGCCCGGTCTTGAGCTCCACCGTGGCGGGGGAGTGGTCGGAGGCGACGAGGTCGATCACGCCGTCGAGGAGGCCCTGCCACAGCTCGTCGCGGTTGGCGGCGTCGCGGATCGGCGGGCAGCACTTGTAGGCGGTCGCGCCGTCGGGGATGCCCTCGGCCGCGAACGCGAGGTAGTGCGGGCAGGTCTCGACCGTGAGCGGCAGGCCCTCGGCCCGGGCGTCGCGGATGCGGTCGAGGGCGCGCGCCGTCGACAGGTGGAGGATGTGCGCCCGGACGCCGGTCTCGTGGACGGCGCGGATCACCTGGTCGATGGCGTCGAGCTCGGCCGCCGGCGGGCGCGTGGCCACGAAGTCGGCGTAGGCGGGGCCGCCGGGACCCTGGTGCGCGTCGAGCACGTCCGGGTCCTCCGCGTGCACGAGCAGCAGGCCGCCGAAGCCCGCGATCTCCCGCGCCGCCCGGCCGAGCTCCGCGCGCGTCAGGTGCGGGAACTCGTCGACGCCGCTCGGCGAGAGGAACGCCTTGAAGCCGAACACGCCCTCGTCGTGCAGCTCCTCGAGCCGGCCCAGGACGGACGGGATGGCGCCGCCCCAGAAGCCCACGTCCATCCGCGCCACGGGCCGGGCGGCGTCGCGCTTGAGGGCGAGCGCCGCGGGATCCACCGTGGGCGGGATGCTGTTGAGCGGCATGTCGACGAACGTGGTGACGCCGCCGGCCGCGGCCGCGGCGGTCGCGCTCGCGAAGCCCTCCCACTCGGCCCGGCCCGGCTCGTTCGCGTGCACGTGCGCGTCGACGACGCCGGGGATGAGCGCTTGGCCAGCGGGGAGGGAGACGTCGCGCGCGGCGGCGACGGGGGCGTCCCGGTCGAGGACGGCGGCGATCCGGCCGGCGCGCACGGCGACGGCGGCGGGCCGGGTGCCGTCGGGCAGCACGACCCGGTCCGACCGGATGACGAGGTCGAGCTGATCCGTCACGCGCGCCTCCCGGGTCCGCCGCGGTCGGGTCGCCGCGGATGTTGATGACATCGACAATGGCACGGCCGGAGGCGCGGACACGGCCTCGCGCCGCACTTGTAACGCGCCCGACACATGGGGCCGGCGCAGGGCCGGTGGGCGCGGGCGGCTAGAGGTCGAGCACGAGCCGCGGGCAGCGCGAGCGGGACACGCAGACCATCATCACGCGGTCCTCGGCCTGCTCCTCGAGCGTGAGGACGGAGTCGCGGTGCTCCACGGACCCCTCGAGCACGGGCGTCTCGCATGTCCCGCAGGTGCCCTCCCGGCACGAGGCGAGGACCAGGGCGCCGGCCTCCTCCGCGACCTCGAGGATGCTGCGGTCGGGCGGCACCGTCACCGTCACGCCGGTCATCGCGAGCTCCACCTCGAACGGCTCCTGCAGGACCGCCTCGCCCAGCTCGCGGGCCGTGAACCGCTCGGTGCGGAGCGTGCCGGGCGGCGCCGTCGCGGTCAGCTCCTCGAGCGCGTCGACGAGGCGGGCCGGGCCGCACGCGTACACGGGCGCTCCCTCGGGCCGCGCCGCGAGCACCGCGGCGAGGTCGAGCCGGACGCCCTCGTCGCCCGGGTGCAGGCGCACGCGGTCGCCGTGCGCGGCGACGAGCTCCGCGGCGAACGCCATGGTGCTCCGCGAGCGCCCGGCGTAGTCGAGCGTCCAGTCGGCGCCCTGCGCAGCGGCGGCGCGGACCATCGGGAGGAGGGCGGTGATCCCGATGCCCGCGGCGACGAACGCGTACGCGGGCGACGGGTCGAGCGGGAAGCGGTTCCGCGGCCCCCGCACGCGGAGGACCGTGCCGACCTCGAGGATCCGGTGCAGCCGCTCGGACCCGCCGCGGCCGCCCGGCTCGCGCAGCACGGCGATGCGCCAGGCGGTGCGGTCGGCCGGGTCGCCGCAGAGCGAGTACTGCCGTTCGAGCACGGGCCCGCCCGGGTCGTCCGCGTCGGCGGGCACGAGGACGTCGAGATGCGCGCCCGGGCGCCAGGCGGGCAGGTCCCTGCCGTCGGCGAAGCCCAGCTCCCACGCGTCGATGCCCGCGGCGACCGCCCGCCGGGAGCGCACGACGACCTCGTAGCCCGCGTCACCGGCCACGGAGGTCCTCCTCGGCGTCGTCGGCGGGGAACCCGGAGGCGAAGACGCGATCCCGGTCGGGATCCCGCCCGCTCGCGGCCGAGCGCTGCTTCACGAGGAACAGCCGGTAGGGCTCCCCGTCGGGCGACGACCACCGATGGCGCGTGCCGCCGCTGTAGTACACCGAGTCGCCCGCGCCCAGCACGTGCGATCCCTCGGCGTCGAGGTCCATGACGATGCGGCCCTCGACCACGTAGACGAACTCGTCCTCGTCGTGGACGTAGTGGTCGCCGGGATCCGTGTTGCGGCCGGCGAACTCGAGCGGGTGGAACGCGCGGTGGCTGTGCACGAGGAGGCGCGCGGTGCCGCCGGCGTACGGGCCCACGACGCCCTCGTCGGCGCGGACGACGGTGGGGCCGTTCGGGTCCTCGGGCGCGCCCGCCTCCTGCGCGGCCGCCATCAGCTCGATCTGGCTGGTGCCGAGCGCGCGGGCGATGCGCTCGAGCGAGACCATGCTCGGGCGGGCGTGCCCGCGCTCCAGCTGGCTGAGGAACGGGTGCGACAGCTCGGTGAGCGCCGCCAGCCGCACGAGGGTCAGGCCCTGCTCGCGCCGGTGCGCGCGGATCCTGGCGCCGATGCCCGCCGCCTGCGCGTCGAGCACGGCGGCATCGTCCCGGGGGCCGGGAGCGGGAGTGCGGGGCATGGGCGACCTCCGGTCGGGGAGCGCGCGCGGCGCTGGCGCGAGAGTTGACGATCGGGAAACGGCGGCGTCATGTGTCGGAAACGCGCCGAACGTAGATTCGCTTGTGTTGACGAGATCAACATTCTTGCACGACCGCCGGATCGCCGACCAGGAGCATCCCCGCCCCGCCGGCGATCCCGACGCACCGCACCCGACAGGAAGCACCACGTGACCCAGCCCCCTCCCTCCGCGCAGCTGCCCCTGCAGGTGCGGCTGCTCCGCGGCGTGACGCTCGCCGACGGCGCGCGGTACGACGTGGCGGTGTCGGGCGACCGCGTGACCCGGGTGACGCCGGCGGAGGCACGGGCCGGTGCGGCGGACGAGGCCGCGCGCGATCCGGAGGGCGCCGTCCTCGACCTCGACGGCTTCGTGCTGCTGACCGCCCCCGCGGACCCGCACGCCCACCTCGACAAGGCGCTGTCCGCGACGGCCATCGACCCGCCGCTCGGCGACCTCGGCCGCGCGATCGCCTCGTGGAAGGCGTACGCCGCGACCATGACGGAGGACGACATCGCGGACCGGGCGAAGCGCCAGGCGCTCGCGATGCTCGCCCAGGGCACGACCGCCGTCCGCACCCACGTCGACATGCTGGCCGGGGACGACCCGCTCCGCGGAGCCCGCGCGCTCGTCCGGGTGCGCGACGAGCTGGCGGACCTCGTCGACCTCCAGCTCGTGGCCCTCGCCGGACCGGACGTGCCCGACGCCGTGATCGACGCGGCGCTCGACGCGGGCATCGACCTCGTGGGCGGCGCCCCGCACCTCGCCGCGTCGCCGCTCGAGGACACGCGCCGGCTCATCGCCGTCGCCGACCGCCGCGGCGTGGGCGCGGACCTCCACACCGACGAGAGCCTCGACGGGCCCGTCACCGTGCTCGAGCTCGCGCGCCTCGTCCGCGACCGGCCCGCCGACCGCGACGCGACGGCCGGCCACTGCGTGCGCCTCGGCACGATGGAGGAGGAGGAGCTGGCGGAGGCCCTGGCCGCCATCACCGCCGCCGACCTCGGGATCGTCACGCTGCCCATCACGAACCTCTACCTGCAGGGGTGGGACCACCCGGTGGCGACGCCGCGCGGCCTGCCCCCGCTGCGTCGCCTCCTCGACGCCGGCGTGCGGCTCGGCGCGGGCGGTGACAACGTCGCCGACCCCTTCAACCCGGTCGGCCGGTCGGATGCCCTCGAGACCGCCGCGCTGCTCGTGGCCGCCGGTCACCTGACGCCCGACGAGGCCTACGCGCTGGTGAGCGACGGCGCGCGCGACGTGATGCGGCTGCCCGTCGCGGGTCCCGTCGAGGGCGCCGCGGCCGAGCTGCTCGCCGTGCGCGCCGGATCCGTCGCCGAGGCCGTGGCGCGCGCGTCCGCCGACCGGGTCGTGATCCACCGCGGCCGCGTCGTCGCGTGGACGCGCACCGAGAGCGCGGTCGCCGAGCCGACGGCCCGTACCGCGCCCGTCCCCGTTCCCGCGCCGTCCGCCCCCGCCCTCATCCCTCCCGTCCTCCCGCCCGCCCTCCACGGAAACGAGGTGATGCGCCCATGACCGTCGCACCGCTCGCAGCGCCCGCCCCTCCCGCCGGGGGCACCCGCCCCGGCAGCACGCTCCTCGACTTCCGGGACGTCGCCATGACGTTCCCCGACGGCACGACCGCGCTCTCCGGCGTCGACCTCACCGTCGACCGCGGCGAGTTCGTGACGGTCGTCGGGCCGTCCGGCTGCGGCAAGAGCACGCTGCTGCGGATCGCGTCCGGGCTCGAGAGGGCGTCGGAGGGCGAGGCCCGGGTGGACGCCGGGCGGATCGGCTACGTCTTCCAGGACGCCACGCTCCTCCCGTGGCGCGACGTCCGCCGGAACGTCGAGCTCCTCGCGGAGCTGCAGGGCGACGCCAAAGCCGACCGGATGCGGAAGGCCGCCCGCGCCATCGAGCTCGTCGGCCTCGGCGGGTTCGAGCAGCACCTGCCGCAGCAGCTCTCGGGCGGCATGCGGATGCGCACGTCGCTCGCGCGGTCCCTCACCCTGGAGCCCGAGCTGTTCCTGTTCGACGAGCCGTTCGGCGCGCTCGACGAGATCACGCGCGAGCGCCTGAACGACGAGCTCATCGGGCTCTTCGCGGCGCAGCGCTTCGGCGGCCTGTTCATCACGCACTCGGTGTCGGAGGCCGTGTACCTGTCCACGCGCGTCGTGGTGATGTCCGGCCGCCCCGGGCGCATCGTCGACGCCTTCGAGGTGCCGTTCGACATGCCGCGGGACCCCGAGATCCGGTTCACGGGGGAGTTCGCCTCCCTCGTGGGCGACGTCTCCCACGCTCTCCGAGAGGGGCACCGCTCATGACCGACACCCTGCGCGCCGACGCCGCACCCGGCACCGGGGGCGCCGTCCCCGCCGCCCCGGAGGCCCCGAGCCCGACCTCGGCCGCGTCCCGCCCCGCCGCCCCGCCCGCGTCGCCGGTGTCCCTGTCCTCCCGGATCCGCGGCATCCGCGACGCCTGGCCGTCGCTCGCGGTCTTCGCGGGGATCCTCGGCCTCTGGTACGCGGTGACCTACCTCGTCCTCGCGCCGACCAAGCGGTTCCTGCTGCCCGCGCCGCACGACGTGCTGCTCACCTTCGTCACGCCGTCCGTGCTCACCGAGATCATGCAGGCGCTCGGCCGCTCGGGCCTCGTCGCGCTGACGGGCCTCGCCGTCGCCATCGCCATCGGCCTCGTCTGGGCCATCGCGATGTCGCAGGCGCGCTGGGTGGAGCGGGCGCTGTTCCCGTACGCGGTGGTGCTGCAGTGCATCCCGATCCTCGCGCTCGTGCCGCTCATCGGCTTCTGGTTCGGCTTCGACTTCACCGCGCGCGTGATCGTCTGCATCATGATCGCCCTGTTCCCCATGGTCTCGAACACGCTCTTCGGCCTCCGCTCGGTGGACCGCGGGCAGCGGGAGCTCTTCCAGCTCCAGGGCGCCTCGCGCTGGACCGTGCTCCGGAAGCTCGAGATGCCGTCGGCGCTGCCGGCGATCTTCGCCGGCATGCGCATCTCGGCCGGCCTCTCGGTGGTCGGCGCCATCGTCGGCGACTTCTTCTTCCGCCGCGGCGACCCGGGCCTCGGCGCCCTGATCAGCAACTACCAGTCGCGCCTGCAGGGGCCGGAGCTGTTCGCCGCGATCCTCACCGCCGCCGTCTTCGGCGTCCTCATCTTCGTGCTCTTCGGCTGGCTCGCGAACCGCGTGGTCGGCAGGTGGCACGTCTCCGGATCCTGACCCGGCTCCGCCCGCCCGGCCCACCCGGCACGGGACCGCACCACCCGCACCACCTGCACGGCCGGCACGCAGCACGACCGGCACGCAGCGCACGACCCGCACGGCACGGCCCGCACGACCCGCACGCACCGCACGCACCGCACGGCACCCCGCCCCACCCACACCAGGAGCCCCCATGCCCAGAACCACGCGACGGACCACCACGAGGCGCACCGCGGTCGCCGCCGGCCTCATGATCTCGAGCATCGCCCTCGCCGGCTGCTCGTCGAACTCCGGCACCGGCGACTCCGCCCCCGACGCCGACACCGACATGCAGGTCGGCTCGATCGACCTCAGCGGCGACTGCCCGGACACCATCGTGATCCAGACCGACTGGAACCCCGAGAGCGAACACGGCCACCTCTACCAGCTGCTCGGGGACGACTACACGGTCGACGCCGGGGCGAAGTCGGTCTCCGGGCCGCTCATGGCCGGCGGCGAGTACGCCGGGGTCGACGTGGAGATCCGCTCGGGCGGGCCGGCGATCGGCTTCTCGACCGTCAGCGCCCAGATGTACCAGGACGACGCCATCACCCTCGGCTACGTCA
This sequence comes from Clavibacter rahimiani, assembly GCF_052654495.1. Classification (NCBI taxonomy): domain Bacteria; kingdom Bacillati; phylum Actinomycetota; class Actinomycetes; order Micrococcales; family Microbacteriaceae; genus Clavibacter; species Clavibacter rahimiani. Next base: position 2,119,413 of record NZ_CP199790.1, on the reverse strand, counting down.
ACACCGACGAGTCGGTGCAGCTGTCGACCGAGCAGCCCACCGTGGCCGTGTTCGCGCCGCTGGAGAAGAACCCGCAGATGATCATGTGGGACCCGGAGACGTACCCGGACGTGACGAGCATCGCCGACCTCAAGGGCACCGACGCGATCGTCCGCTACTTCGGCGGCAGCTCCTGGATGGAGTACCTGCTCGCCGAGGGCATCCTCGACGCCGACCAGGTCGACGGCTCCTACGACGGCACCCCCGCGAACTTCGTCGCCGCCGGCGGGAAGGACGCGCAGCAGGGCTTCGCGAGCGCCGAGCCGTTCGTGTACGAGAACGAGATCGCCGACTGGATGAAGCCGGTCGACTACCAGCTCATCGACGACGCCGGGTGGCGCATCTACCAGGCCTCCGTCTCCGTGAAGAGCGCCGACCTCGAGACCCTCACCCCGTGCCTCCGCGAGCTCGTCCCCGTCCTGCAGCAGGCCGAGGTCGACTTCTTCTCCGACCCGACGGCGACCACCGACCTCATCCTCGAGCTGGTCGAGGAGTTCGACACGGGCTGGGTCTACTCGCAGGGCGTCGCCGACTACAGCGTGAAGACGATGATCGACGACGGGATCGTCAGCAACGGCGACGACGCCACGATCGGCGACTTCGACGACGCGCGCGTCCAGAAGGTCTTCGACGACTCGGTGCCGCTGTTCACGAAGCTCGGCAACCCGCCGGTCGAGGGCCTCACGGCGTCCGACCTGTACACGAACGACTTCATCGACGACAGCATCGGCCTGACCGAGTGACCGGCCCGGCCACCGCCGCGCCGCCCGTCGCCGACGAGGCGGCCCTCGCGGCCCTCGCCGCGGACCTCCGCGCGCTCCTCGGCGACCGCGGCGTCACCACGGACCTGCGGGGGCGCGAGAAGGCGTCCCTCGACGGCGCGTGGATGAGCCCCATCCTCACGGCGCAGCTCCCGCTCGGCCTCGCCGACCTCGTCGCGTTCCCCGCGAGCGCCGAGGAGATCGCCCAGGTCATCGGCCTCGCGGTGCGGCACGGCGTGGGGATCACGCCGCGCGGCAAGGGCACCGGCAACTACGGGCAGGCGATCCCGCTGCACGGCGGCCTCGTGCTCGACCTCAGCCGGGCGCGGCAGGTGGTGGAGGTCGGCGACGGGTTCCTCACCGCCGAGGCCGGCGCGAGCATGGTGCAGCTGGAGCAGGCCGCGGCGCGCACGGGACAGCAGCTCTGGATGTACCCCTCCACCGCCCAGTCCAGCATCGGCGGCTTCCTGTCCGGCGGCAGCGGCGGCACGGGATCCATCCAGCACGGCGCGAACCACATGGGCTTCGTGCAGGCGCTCGACGTCGTGCACGCGGTGCCGGACGCGCGCCTCGAGCACGTCGAGGGCGACGCGGCGCAGCCGTTCGTGCACACGTACGGCACGGCGGGCATCATCGCGCGGGCCACCGTGCGCCTCGAGCCCCTCGTGGACTGGCGGGGGCTCTACGCGAGCTTCCCCGGATTCGACGGGGTGCTCGCGGTGGTGCGGGAGGTCGGCGCGCTGACGCCGACCCCACGGCTCGTGTCGGGCGACCTGCCGGAGGTCGCCGACACCCTGCCGGACGACCCCGCCATCCCGCGCGGCCGGGCGAGCCTCCGGGCGATCCTGCACCCGGACACGATCGCCGCGGCGACCGCGCTGATCGAGGCGGCCGGCGGCCGGGTCGAGGAGATCCGCGAGGGCGCGCCGGCGACCGTGCGGATCAGCATGCTCAGCTACAACCACCCCATCGAGTGGCTGCAGCGCCAGGAGCCGGGCAAGTGGTTCCACGTCGAGGTGTCTGGCGACGCCCTGGTCGAGCGCATCGACGAGGTCCACGCCGTCTACCCCGGCGGCCGCCTGCACATCGAGGCGCAGCACCGGTGCCCGATCGGCATGCTCGCCGGGATCTACGCGTCGCCCGAGCAGGTCCGCGCCGGCATGGCGGCGCTCCGGGCGCTCGGCGTGGGGGTGCACGACCCGCACCAGTACTACGTCGACCACGAGGTGGAGCGGACGGCGGAGCTCGCGCGGCGGACGGATCCACGGGGGCTCCTCAATCCGGGGAAGCTCGACGCGACCCGGCAGGGGCCCACGAAGTACGGCGAGCGGCCGTTCGCGGGAGCGACCTCCGCCACGGCCTCGTGACCACGCGCCTGCTGGCGGAGCTCTCGGGCCCCGCGACCCGGGCGGCGCTCGGACCCGAGTCGGTGATCGTGCTGCCCGTCGGCGCGATCGAGCACCACGGCCCGCACCTGCCGCTCGCGACCGACGCCCTGATCGCGGAGGCCGTCGCCACGGCGGCGGTCGCGCAGGGCGTCGCGGAGGGGCTCGACCTCTGGCAGCTGCCCACCCTGTCGTTCACGAAGTCGGACGAGCACCACTGGGCCTCCGGGACGATGTGGCTGACGTGGGAGACCCTCATGTCGACGCTCGTCGACCTCGGCCGGTCGGTCGCCGCGACGCCCGCCCGGCGGCTGGTGTTCGTCAACGGGCACGGCGGCAACGCGGCGCTCCTCGGCGTCGCGAACCGCGAGCTCCGGCGCCGGTTCGGGCTCCGGACGTTCAGCATGGCCGCCGGGGGCGTGCGGGCGGCGACCGGGGCGGACGGCGAGCCGGACGAGCTGGGCATGGGGATCCACGCGGGGTTCGGCGAGACCTCCCTCATGCTGCACCTGCGGCCGGACCTCGTCGACATGACGCTCGCCGAGCGCAACGTGCCGGAGCACCTCGCGGACCTCCGGCACGTGGGCTTCAACGGCTACCCCGTGCAGTTCGGGTGGCTGAGCGACGACTTCGGGCCGTCCGGCGTCGTCGGCGACCCCACCGGCGCCACGGCCGAGCGCGGGGCCGTCGTCTTCCAGGACGCGGTGCGCGCCGCGGTCGGCGCGCTGCACGAGATCGCCGTCTTCCATCCGTCCGAGCCGCCCGCGCCGTCCGGGCCGCCCGCGCGATGACGGTGCCCGTCGTGGATCCCGTCGCGCTCGCGCTGTCGTGGCTGCCCGGGCCGGCGGATCCGGACCGGCCGCAGATCACGGTCGCGACGGTCGACGCGGACGGCGGCCCCGACGCGCGCACCGTGCTGCTCACGGCCGCCGACGCCCGCGGCTTCGCGTTCCACACGGACGCGCGCTCCCGCAAGGCGGCGCAGATCGCGGCCGAGCCGCGGGTGGCGATCGTGGTGCTCTGGCCGCTCTTCACGCGCCAGCTCGTGATCCGCGGCGTGGCGTCACCCGTGGACCCCGCCGAGGCGCGCGCCGCCTACCTGTCCCGATCGCCGTACCTGCAGCAGCTCGCGTGGCAGAACACGCGCGAGCTGGCGGTGCTCCCGCGCGCCGAGCGGGTGGCGGCGTGGGAACGGTTCCCGGCGGAGCACCCGGACGCGCACGGGACCGACGGCCCGGAGCCGCCGCCGACCTGGACGGGGTTCCTGGTGCGGCCCACGCGGCTCACGTTCTGGGAGAGCGACTCCGAGGCGGCGAGCCGACGCCGGGAGTTCTCGCGGCCCTCCCCGGACGCGGAGGAGTGGGTCGAGGAGCACCTGCCCGGCTGAGGCGCGCGGCCGGTCGCGGCGGCCGGCGCCGTGCCTCGGGCTAGCCCGCCCGACGCGCGGCGAGCAGGTCGGCGAGGTCGCGCACGAGCGCCGGCTCCTCCGCCGTCGCGAGCACGCCGTCGCGCACCACCACGCGGCCGCCCACGATCACGTGCCGGGGCCGGCGCCCGGGCGCGGCCCAGAGCAGCCCGGCGACCGGATCCGCGACACCCGCGTCCTGGACGCCCGACACGTCCCACACGCACGCGTCGCCGGCGGCTCCCGGACGCAGGTGCCCGAGCTCCGGGCGGCCGAGCCCGCGCGCGGATCCGCCGGTCGCCAGGGCGAGCGCCTCGCGCGCGGCGAGCGGGCGTCCGACGAGCGGCGCGACCTGCATGGCGAGCCGCGCGTCCGCGAGGAGGTGCCCGGCGTCGTTGCTGCCCCCGCCGCTCGTGCCGAGGCCCACCGGGACGCCCGCGTCGAGGAGCGCGGCCACGGGCGCGATGCCCCAGCCCATCGGCAGGTCGCAGCCGGGCGCGTGCGTCGCCGTGACGCCGCGGGCGGCGAGCCGGGCGATCTCCTCCGCGGTCACGCCGCAGAGGTGCGCGAGGGTGACGTCGTCGGCGAGCCAGCCCCAGTCGTCGAGGAGGTCGAGGGGGCGGCGCCCGTAGCGGTCGGCCGCGATGGCCACGTCGACCTGCTCGTTCGCCTGGGTCCGCCGGCGGAGTCCATGGCGGGCCGCGACCTCGCCGAGGAGGCGGAACGTCTCCTCGCCGTCGCTGTGCACGCCGGCGGGGCCGACGGCGACCTGCAGCATCCCGTCGTCGGCGATGCCGTGCACGGCGCCCGGGACGAGCGCGGCGACGACGGCCTCCGCGGAGAGCGCCGCCTCCTGGGGGTCGTCCCGCGCGGACCCGCGGACGAACACGATCCGCCCGCCGAGGGACGCGGCCGCGTCGGCGGCGCCCCGCGCGATGGCCGTGCCGTCGGAGCCCGACGGCCAGGTGAGGTGGTGGTCGGCCACGGTCGTGACGCCCGCGAGCAGCCCCTCGGCGACGCCGACGCGGGCGGATGCGCGGGCGAGCTCGCCGTCCACGCCCACGGCCCGGTAGGCCGCGGCCATCGTGGGCAGCCACTCGGCCATCGGCACCCCGCGGGTGCCCGGCAGGGTCCGGAACGCGCTCTGCAGCAGGTGGTGGTGGGCGTTGACGAGGCCCGGGGTGATGACGCAGCCGGAGACGTCGAGCGTCTCGTCGAGCGTCTCGTCGTCCCCGTCCGCCGAGCCGGCAGCCGCCCCGGGATCCCCGGCGGCCGCGCCGTCGATGACCCGCCCGCCGCGGATGAGGAGGTCGCCGTCGCGCTCGGTGCGGTCGTCGACGAGGATGCGGACGGCGCCGCGCAGGGTGAGCATCCTCCCGTTCTAGCAGCGGCGTGTTGCGGGCCCGTGACGGGACGCGGTCGGTCGTGCGCGGACGCGCTGACGCGCGGGGCCGGGCGACGCGGGCGCCGAGCGGCACGCCCCGTCGGGCGACAGGCGTCGGGCGACGCACGCCGCGCGTCAGGGGCGGGTCGAGGGATCCGCGTCGGCCGTGACGACGGGCGGTCGCCCGCCGTCGCCCGCGCGAAGCTGACGCAGCAGGTCGTCCACGCGGGGGATCGCGCGCCGGGTCTGCACGATGGAGAACGCGCCCACCGCCAGGAAGACGACGAGGACGAGCCAGCCCGTCGGCGTCGCGGGGTCCGTCAGCACGATGACGATGCCGAGCAGGACGAAGGCGGCGAGCGGGATCAGCGCCCAGACCGACCGCCGGAGCTGCGCCCGCCGCCACTCCAGCGCGGGCACCCACACGGCCGGGTCCGCGTCCGCCGGCAGCCGGCCGGTCGTCATGGCCCGCTGGATCTCCACGTTGGTCGAGGTCCCGCCGCTGCGCCGCCGCTGTCGACCGAGGACGAACGCCATCAGGGCGCCGAAGAGCATCGCGGTGACGAGTCGGATGCCCGTCAGGAGCGGGTCGAGGAGATCCTCGCGGGCGAACGCGTCGAACACCGTGCGCATCACGAAGAAGATCGCCGTCGACAGGAGGAACATCACCCCGAGCGGCGCGGTCTCCAGCCGGCGCCAGCCGTTCACCGGGCGGCCGTCGGACGGGGGCGGGCGGGAAGCGTCATCGTCTCTCCTCGGATGGGTGGCCGGATCCGGGATCGCCGGGGCGCACTGCACCCTATCCACCGGGTGCGGCCGGGACGGCGGCGGGGCATCGCGTCCCGATGACGCGTCCACCCGGCCGGCCCGCCCCTGGCTCGCCGGTCGACCGCTAGTCCGAGCCGGGATCGTCGCGGTCGCGGCGCGCGTCGCCCTCCGCGTCGAGCAGCGGCATGAGGAGCGCGTCGATGCGGGCGAGGCGGGTCGCACGGGTCACCCGCTGCCCGACGAGCACCGCCGCGAACAGCGCGAGGAACGGCCAGAGGGCGCCGGGGCCGCCGAGGACCCCCCAGGCGACGCCAGCCAGCAGCATCAGGATCGCGAGCACCGTCAGCAGCGGACCTGTCTCGGACTCGGCCGATGCGCGGCGCCGCAGGAGCGCGCCCGTCCACGCCTCAGTGTCCGCGTCCTCCGGCAGCACGCCGTCCTCCAGCGCCTCCGTGACCACGAGTCCGTCGGGGTGCGGCCCGGTCCGCTCGCGCGCGCGGTGCAGGACGAGCGCGAGGATCGCCCCGCCCACGGCACCCACCACCAGCTGCGCGGTCAGGTGCGCCGGCGCCAGGACGTCCTCGCCGAGGGAGGCGTCCACGAGGGCCCGGGCACCCAGGAAGGCGACGACGAGCGGCACGACCATCAGGATGATCGGCCCGGTCAGCCATCGTCGGCGAGCACGCCGGTACCAGCCCCGCGCGGCGCCCGTCACGGTGTCGCCCCGGCGAGGCGTCGGGCCGCGATCGCGACGGGACGCAGCCGCCTCACCAGGCAGGGGCGGCGTCGGGGAGGGCGCGGTGCGTCATCGTGTCTCCTCGGATGCGGGGCGCCGGGTCTGTGGGCACCGCGGCACGACCCTATCCAGCGGCCGGGGGGATCCCGTCCCCGGGCGCGGGCGGCGCCCAGGCGGCGCGCTCCTCGGCGTCCTGCACGCTGCGCTCCTGGAGCGGGATGAGGAGGGCGTCCACGCGGTCGCGGCGGGAGGAGCGGGAGACGATGTGCCACGCGGACCACGTCGTGAGCACCGCGAGCCCGACGAGGAACACGGCGTCGGCGGCATCGCGCGGGTCGCCGGCCCCGCCGCGCGCCGGGATGACGACCAGGAACGCCAGGCCGACCACGAGCACGAGCGTGACGGGCATGCCCCAGGTCTCCTGGCGGATCTCGTGCCGGCGGCGCTCCAGCGCGCCGAGCCAGGCGGACGCATCGGCGCCCGAGGGCAGCTCGCCGTCCTCCACCGCCTCCGACACCTCGACCTCGCGCGGCGCACCGGGCCGCAGGCGCGCGCGGATGCGGCGCGACCCGATCGCCAGGGTCGCGAAGAGCGCGGCGATCACGATCCGGAGGACGAGGGCGCCGGACCCCTCCGAGGGCCCGCCCACGTCGAGCGCCCAGAGCCAGACGTAGGACAGGGCGGCGATCACGAGCGCCTGCACGACGGCGGGGGCGTCGGCCCACGCGCGGCGGACCCGTCGGAACAGCGGCTGCCGGCGGTCGGGAGCGGTCGTGGTCATGGGGCCTCCTCGTCCCGCGCGGCGGATGCGGCGCGCGGCGCCGAGGGAGCCCCCCGGCATCCGCGCCCACCCTATCCACGCGGCCGCGGGGGCTTGACGCGGGCGGTACCCTTCGCGTGCCGGCGGTCGGGGGCATCGCGGACCGGCGCCTGAGCGGATCCGACCCCCGGCCGTGGGAGGCTGGGCGCCGACGGGCACGCGTCCCGTGCCATCCCGCCGTCCACCCGTCCCGCGCCCGCTCGCCGGCGCGCCCGTCCCGGAGGTGCCGTGCTCGAGATCGCCGCCGAGGTGCTCGACGCCCTCGCCGACGGCCGCCGCCTCGCCATCGCGTGCGTGACCGACGTGCTGGGCAGCGCGCCGCGCACGGCCGGGACCGCGATGGCCGTGGACGACCGGGGCCGCGTCATCGGATCCATCTCCGGCGGGTGCGTCGAGGGCGCGGTCGTCGAGGTCGCCGCGAGCGTGCTCGACGACGGGGTCCCGGTGCTCACGTCCTTCGGCGTCAGCGACGACGACGCGTTCCAGGTCGGCCTCACCTGCGGCGGGCGGATCGGCGTGGTCGTGGTCGAGCTCGCCCCGTCGGGGGATCCGCGCTCGCCCGTCCCGGACGCCGTGCGCGCCGCCCTCGAGGACGCCCGCGCGGGACGCGGCGCCTCGCTCGCCCTCGTGGTGGAGGGCCCGACGGCCGGCACGTGGATCACCGCCGCGCCCGACCCCGACGTCGACGCGGCCGTCGGCGCCGACCCCGCCCGGCGGATCCGCGCCGAGCTCGCCGCGCGCCTCGCCGCCGGCCGCTCGGGCACCACGGAGGTGGACTGCGCCGACGGGCCGCTCCGGGTGCTGCACCTCGTCGCCGCGCCGCCGCCGCGCCTCCTCGTCTTCGGCGCCGTCGACTTCTCGGCCGCCCTCGCGGACGCCGCCGCGCTCCTCGGCTACCGGGTCACCGTGTGCGACGCCCGGCCCGCCTTCGCCACCCGCGCGCGCTTCCCGTCCGCGCACGAGGTGGTCGCCGAGTGGCCCGACGAGTACCTGGCCCGCACCGAGGTCGACGCCCGCACCGTGATCTGCGTGCTCACCCACGACGACCGCTTCGACGTGCCGCTCCTCGTCGCCGCGCTCCGCCTGCCCGTCGCGTTCGTCGGGGCGATGGGATCCCGCACGACGCACGAGCGCCGCCGCGCCCGCCTCGTGGAGGAGGGCCTGACCGACGCGGAGCTCGCGCGGCTCCGGTCGCCCATCGGCCTCGACATCGGCGCGAGCACGCCCGAGGAGACGGCCGTCTCGATCCTCGCGGAGGTGCTCGCGGCCCGCGCCGGCGCCGCGGGCGCACCGCTCACGACCACCACCGGGCCGATCCACGGGGAGACCTCATGACCGCCGCATCCGCATCCGCCGCGTCCGCCGTGCCGGCCCAGCCCGGCCTCGCCCGCCGCCTCGGCCTCCTCGACGCCACCGTGCTCGGCCTGGGCGCCATGATCGGCGCCGGCGTCTTCGCCGTCATGCCCGCGGCGGCGCGGGCGGCCGGCGGCGGGCTGCTCATCGGGCTGGCGATCGCCGCGCTCGTCGCCTTCTGCAACGCGACCGCGTCCGCGCAGCTCGCGGCCCGCTACCCGTCGTCCGGCGGCTCGTACCTCTACGGCCGGGAGCGCCTGGGCGCGTGGCCGGGCTTCCTCGCGGGCTGGTCGTTCGTCATCGGCAAGACCGCGAGCTGCGCCGCCATGGCCCTCACCTTCGCCGCGTACGCCGTGCCGGCCGCCTGGCAGCGACCGGTCGCGGCACTCGCCGTGGCCGCGCTCGCGGTCGTCGGCTGCCTCGGCGTGACCCGCACGGCCCGGCTCGCCCGGGTGATCATCACGGTCGTCCTCGCGGTCATCGCGCTCGTGCTCGTGGCGGGCCTCGTCGCGGGCGGGCCGGGAGCGGCCGCGGGCCCCGCGGCGGGTGTCGTCGACACGACCCCCTACGGCGTGCTCCAGTCCGCGGGCCTGCTGTTCTTCGCCTTCGCGGGATACGCGCGCATCGCGACCATGGGGGAGGAGGTGCGGGATCCCGCCCGCACGATCCCGCGCGCGATCCTCCTGGCGCTCGGCGGCGCCCTCGTCGTCTACGCGCTCGTCGCCGTGACCCTGCTCGGGGTGCTCGGGGAGGCGCGCCTCGCCGGATCCACCGCGCCGCTCGCCGACGTCGTCCGCGACGCGGGCTGGGCGTGGGCGGTGCCCGTGGTGGCGATCGGCGCGGCCTGCGCGTGCCTCGGGGCGCTGCTGGCGCTCCTCGCCGGGATCGGGCGCACGTCGCTCGCGATGGCGCGCGAGGGCGACCTGCCGCGCGGGCTCGCCGTCGTGCACCCGCGGTACCGGGTGCCGCAGCGCGCGGAGATCGCCGTCGCGGTGGTCGTCGTGGCGCTCGTGCTCACGGTGGACCTCCGGGGCGTCGTCGGCTTCTCGTCGTTCGGCGTCCTGCTGTACTACGTGGTCGCCAACGCCGCGGCCTTCACCCAGGACCGCGCCGACCGCCGCTACCCCAAGGCGCTGCAGGTGACCGGCGTCGTCGGCTGCCTGGTGCTCGTGGCGACCCTGCCGCTGCCGTCGATCGCCGCGGGCGCGGGCGTCCTCGCCGTGGGCGTGGTCGGGCGGGCGGTCGTGCTCGCCCGGCGGCGCCGCGGATCCGCGCCCGCCGCCTGATCCCGCCGCCTGATCCCGCTCAGGACTCCCGCGTGCCCCGCTCGCCGAGGGTCGTCGGGCTGTCGAACCGCGGCTGCGGCCCGCCGCCGTGGAGGAGCCGCCACACGCGGTCGCGCGACATGGGCAGGTCGTGCGGCCGGATCCCGATCGCGTCGCGCACCGCGTTCGCGAGCGCCGGCGCGACCGGGTTGTAGGGCGCCTCGCTCATCGACTTCGCGCCGAGCGGCCCGTTGTCGTCGTGCGTGTCGGCGAAGAGCACCTCGGTCACGGGCAGGTCGGCGAGCTGGGGGATGTGGTAGTTCCGCAGCACGTCGGTGAGGATCCGCCCCTCCCCGTCGTGCACGACCTCCTCGTACATGGCCGTGCCGATCGCCTGCGCCGTGCCGCCCTCGACCTGGCCGCGCAGCTGCGCGGGGTTCAGCACGGTGCCCGCGTCGACGGCCTGCACGGAGCGGAGGATGCGCACCTCGCCGGTCGCCGGATCCACCGCCACCCGGAACGCGTGCACGTTGAACGCGAGGGAGCGGAGCGCGCCGTCCTCGCGGGCCTCCGCGGCGAGCCCGTCGGGCCCGACGAGGTCGGCGACGGGCACCCGGACATCGCCGGCGACGAGCGCGTCGGGCGTGAGGGCGAACGCGGCGCCGGCGATCCCCGTGCGCGCTGAGGCGCCCTCCCGCAGCAGGTCGGCGAGCGCGGTCGCGGCCCGGTGCACGGCCTTCCCGGCGACGACGGAGCCCGCCGAGCCGAAGGCGCCCGTGTCGTAGCCGGTGACGTCGGTGTCGGACTGGCGGATGCGGATCCGGTCGGGCGTCGTCCCCAGCGCGGTCGCGGCGAGCTGCGCGTGCACCGTGGTGGTGCCGTTGCCGAACTCGGCCGTGCCCACCGACACCGTCACGATCCCGTCCGCGGCGAGCCCCACGTGCACCTCGGCGAAGTGCCCGCGCGGCGGCATGGTCGCGATCATCGCCGCCGCCATGCCCTCGCCCACGAGCCAGCGGTCACCGTCCGGCACCGGGTCCCCGCCGCCGTCGCGGAGCGCCGCCTCGGCGAGGTCGAGGCACTGGTCGAGGCCGTAGCTGCCGCCGAAGCCGAGGTCCGGGCCCTCCGCGTGCGTGATGATCAGCGGATCGCCCGGCACGACCGCGTTCCGCCGTCGGATCTCGAAGCCCGAGATGCCGAGCCTCCGCGCCAGCTCGTCGAGCGCCGACTCGATCGCGAAGATCACCTGCCCGAGGCCGTAGCCCCGGAAGGCGCCCGACGGGAGGTTGTTCGTGTAGACGCTCTGCGCGTCCACGCGCTTGGCCGGTGCGCGGTACAGGGCGATCGACTCGTTGCAGCCGTGGAACATGACGCCCGGGCCGTGGTTGCCGTAGGCGCCCGTGTCCGAGAGCACGTCGACCGCGAGGGCCGTGAGCACGCCGTCGGCGGTGGCGCCGACCGTCACGCCCACCCGCATGGGGTGCCGCGCAGGCGAGAGCGTGAACTCGTCGGACCGCGTGAACTCCAGCTGCACGGGGCGGCCGGTCGCGAGGACGGCGAGGGTCACGACGTCCTCCGTGAGGATCTCCTGCTTGCCGCCGAAGCCGCCGCCCACGCGCGCCGTGAACACGCGCACGCGGTCGGGCTCCAGCTCGAACAGCCGGCAGATCTCCCGCTGCACGAGGAACGGCACCTGCGAGCTCGTGCGGAGGACGAGGCGGCCCTCCTCCATCCAGCCGACGGTCGCGTGCGTCTCGAGGTGCGTGTGCGCGACGCGCTGCGTGGACCAGGTGCCCGACACGACCTCCGCGGCCTCCGCGAGCCCGCGCGCCACGTCGCCGTGCTCGCCGTGCATCTCGGCGACGATGTTCCGCTGCGGGTCGGCGAGGCGGGAGACGGCGGGGTCCTTGTCGCCGTGCACGAGGGGCGCGCCGGGCCGCCGGGCGTCCTCGGGGTCGAACACCGCGGGCAGCGGCTCGTAGTCGACCCGGACGAGGCGCACGGCCTCCTCGGCGATCCCGACGGTGTCGGCGATCACGGCCGCGACGCGCTGGCCGCGGAACCGCACCACGTCGTCGAAGACGCGGCTGTCGTCGGGGTCGTCGAAGCGGTCCTCGTGCCGGGCGGACGAGTAGAGCGTCGCGGGGGAGTCGTGGTGCGTGAGGACCGCGTGCACGCCCGGCAGCGCGAGGGCCGCGGAGGCGTCGATCGAGAGGATCCGCGCGTGCGGGTGGGGGCTGCGCACCAGGCTCGCGTGCAGGAGGCCGGGGACCGTCACGTCGAGCGTGTACGGCTCGAGCCCGCTGACGACGCGCTCGCTCGCGGGGGCGTGCAGGGACGTGCCGACGCGGCCGCTCTGGGCGCGCTCGCCGGTGCGGGCACGCTCGTCCGTCGGGGCGCCGGGAGCCGTGGATGCGGTCGCCCGCACCGGCCCCAGCCCCTCGGGTCGCGCGCCGCCGCAGCCCGCTGCGTGCGCGTGGTCCGGCCCGCCGTGCTCGCCGCGGATCGCCTCGTCGATGGCGCGGTACCCCGTGCACCGGCAGAGGCTGCTCTTCATCAGGCGGGGGAGGTCGTCCAGCTCGTCGTCGCCCAGCGACGCCGCCGTGACCACCATGCCGGGAGTGCAGAACCCGCACTGGAACCCGGCCGCCTCCACGAAGCGCTCCTGCACCGGATGCAGGTCGCCCGGCGTCCCGAGGCCCGCCGCGGTCGTGACCACGCGGCCCGCCGCCCGGAACGCCGGCATGATGCACGAGTGCACGGCCTCCCCGTCGAGGAGCACCGCGCACGCGCCGCAGTCGCCCGAGTCGCAGCCCTTCTTGACGCTGTGCACCTCGTGCTCGCGGAGCCACGTGCGGAGGCTCTGGCCGGGGGCGGGGTCGCCCGGGATGTCGCGTCCGTCCACCGTCATGCTCATGCGCGGGCTCCCGTCGTCGTGGTGGCCGCGGGCCCGGGCGGGGTGCCGCGCTCGCCGGATGCGGGGCCGTCGCCCGCGCCCGACGCGTCCCCGGCCAGCTCCGCGCGGATCTCCTCCGCCAGCAGCCCGCTCACCGACCGGCGCCAGTCGGCGGCCCCGTGCGCGTCGGTGAACCAGGATCCGATCGCCCGCACGTCGTCCGCGAGCGCGCCCGCCGCGGGGAGCGCCGGGTAGCGGAGCAGCTCGGGCCGGAGCGTCGCGCCGGTGACGCAGAGCGTGAACGCGCCGTCCTCGTCCCGCCGCCCGATGACCACGGACCCCGACCGCCCGATGGGCGACAGCGCGATCTTCCGGAACGCCGTCCGGGCCCGCAGCGCCGACGCCGGCACGTGGATCGAGCGCAGCACGTCCCCGGGGTGGAGCGCCGTGGTGCGGTCGCCCGTCACGAGCTCGGCGACGGGCATCCGCTCGTCGTGCGCCGACACCTCGTCGGTCGCGGCGCGCCAGATGAGGGCGTCGGCGTCGAGCGCGGCGGCGAGCGCCGTCATGGGACCGGCGGGGAGGGCGGAGCAGATGTTGCCGCCGACCGTGGCGACCCGCCAGATCTTGGTCGACCCGAACAGCGCGGTGCACGCCTGCCGGAACAGCGGGTGCGCCGACCAGCCCTCCCGCCGTCCGAGCCCGGCGACCTCCGCGATGGTGCACGTCGCGGCGATCTCGAGCCCGTCGTCGGTCACCGTCAGCGCCGGCCAGCCGAGCGTCTGCAGGTCCACGAGCCCGGTGAGGTGCGGGTGCGGCTCGGCGAAGATCCCGGATCCCCCGGCGAGCGCCGCGACCGACGGACCGAGCGCGCCGAGGTCGTCCCGCGATCGCGCGGGGAGGACGGAGCGGACGGTGGGCTGGTCCATGGGTCTCCTCCCGGGCGTCACCGGGTCGACGGCCGCGGATCCAGTAGAGCGCAGTCGTGTGTCGGGCGTGTGACAGCGATCCTCGCACCCGCCACCGCGCGCCCCCGACCGGCGCCCCCGCGCTTGCCGACCCTCACCGGCAGCTGTCACAGTCGGGTGATCGACCCGGGGGACACCATGAGCAGCCGCACGCCCGCACGCAGCCGACGACGACGACGCGCGGCCCCGGCGGCCCGCGGTGCGGCCGCGCTCGCCGCGTCCGCCCTCCTCCTCGCCGGATGCTCCGCGGGTCCGGACGGCCCGCCGCCCGTCCCGTTCGACGCCGTGGCCATGCCGGCCGAGGCGCCGACCGCCACCCCGGGCCAGCGCCTCGCGCTCGGCGACCCGATCGCCCTCCCGAGCGCGGACGCGACCGGCGCCGTGTCCGACGTCGTCGCGACGGCGCTGCTCGGCGTGGTCGAGGGCCAGCCCACCTACTGGTCCGGCTACGAGGACGGCGAGCGGTTCACGGATCGGACCCCCTACTTCGCGTTCGTGCAGACCCGGTGGCTCCAGGGCGAGCGCGGCCCGCAGGACGAGCCGGTCCTCCGCCCGTTCCTCGCCGACGGCACGGAGGTCGACATCATCCAGCGCGAGGTGGGCGGCATCAGCATGGGCGGCGAGTGCCCGTACGAGGTGCCGGACCTCCGCCTGGAGGAGGGCCACGACGTCGCGGAGGACCTCGCGTGCGTCGTCTACGCGGTCCCCGCCGGCCAGGAGCTGACGGAGCTGCGCTGGCACGACGTCCCGCGCATCGTCGTGCAGACGCCGGATCCCGCCACGCACCCGTTCCTCGCGGCCCCCGTGGTCTGGGAGGTCGACCCCCTGCCGGCCACCCCGGTGGAGGGCTGACCGCCGTGGGCCCGTCGCGCCTCGCCCGCCGGGAGCTCCGGGCCGCGGCCGTGCTCCTCCTCGCCCAGGGCGTCCTGATGGAGGGCCTGGTGGCCGTCGGGCTCGTCGTCCTGCTGGTCCTCGGCGTCCCGCAGTCCACGTTGACGGACGACGCGAAGGTCTTCGCGCTGCCGTACCTGCAGGAGAACCTCCACCTGATGATGGCGATGAGCGGCATCTTCGCCGCCCTCCGCATCACCGCGGGCATCGGCCTCTGGCGGGACCGGCTGTGGGGGCTCGCGCTCGCCGGGATCATGTGCGCGGTGACCCTCGTGCTCATGGTGTTCCTGCTGCCGGCCGGGCTCCTCGACGGCGTGCTCTCCGGCACGGCCCTCGTCCTCCTCCTGCACGCGCGGCTCGGCCGCGACGCCGACGGGCGCCCCCGACCCGCCCTGCCCGCGCGCTGACCGCCCCCGGCCGGGGGCGCGCACCCGCGCTCGGTACAATGATCCGTCGCCCCCTCATCGGTCGGGCGCACACGACAGCACACGAGAAGCAACAAGGGGATGATCCATGGCGGGCAGCGCACGGCAGTTCAACGTCGCGCTCGAGCCGACCGTGGATCCGGCCACCAGCGAGGAGGAGTTCTCCCGCCAGGACGACGCGGTCGCCCCCGCCCCCGCCACATGGCCCACCACGCACCACCGCCCGGACGTCGTCGTCCGCAAGGGCCTCGCCACGCTGGTGAACCGCGAGCTCACGCCCCACCAGGCGCTCGTGACCGACCTCCTCTTCATCCGGGACGCGCTGCTCGCGACCGGCATCGACTTCTGGCTCATCCGCGGCAACGACGAGCGCCCGGTCATCGCCATCGACGTCCAGAACCGCGACACCGTCGTGCGCGCCCTCGTCGCCGCCTGCGCCGACGAGCCGCTCTACGCGAAGACCGTCGACGGGCGCCGCCGCCCGCCGCTGCTCGTCGCCGACGGCCGCCTCACCGACAACCCCGACGCCGGCATCTTCCGCCTCTATCGCCCGCGGATCGAGCCGGACGGCCTCCTCGCGTACGGCGCCTCCACCGCGGTCGAGCTGCAGTTCTTCCGCTTCGAGGGCGAGACCATCGTCTGGCCGGTCGAGAACTCGCTCACCCGCGAGATCCTCCCGGCGAACGAGGTCGTGCCCGCCACGGTCGAGATGTACGGCCACGAGTGGAAGACGCTCCGCGGCATGTTCGACGCGCAGGCGTCCGACATCACGTTCGACATCGACATGGTCTTCTCCTGGGTCGACGGCAACGACCCCGAGTTCCAGAAGCGCCGCGCCGAGCGCATGAAGGACGTCGTGGTCGGCGAGGGCGACGACTCCGAGGCGCGCTTCCGCCAGATCGACGAGCTCAAGTACGCCCTGCGCTCCGTCTACCTCTTCGCGCCCTGGGTGCGCCGGATCTTCATCGTCACCGACTCCCCGCGGCCGGCCTGGCTCGCCGACCACCCCGGCGTCACGTTCGTGCGCAGCGAGGAGTTCTTCACGGATCCCGCCGCCCTGCCCACGCACAACTCGCAGGCCGTCGAGTCGCAGCTCCAGCACATCCCGGGGCTCAGCGAGCACTTCCTGTACTCGAACGACGACATGTTCTTCGGCCGCCCCGTGCAGCCCGGCATGTTCTTCTCGCCCGGCGGGATCACGAAGTTCATCGAGGCGTCCACGCGCATCGGCCTGGGCGACAACGACTCCGACCGCAGCGGCTTCGAGAACTCCGCGCGCGTCAACCGGCGCCTCCTCATGGACCGCTTCGGCCGCCTCATCACGCGGCACCTCGAGCACGCGGCCACGCCGCTGCGCAAGAGCGTGCTGCTCGAGCTCGAGCAGGAGTTCGCCGAGGACTTCCACCGCACGCAGCTCAGCCGCTTCCGGTCGAGCACCGACATCTCCGTCACGAACTCGCTGTACCACTACTACGCCCAGATGACGGCGCGCGCGGTGCAGCAGGAGAGCGCCAAGGTCACGTACGTCGACACCACGTCCCGCGCCGGTCTCGACCTCCTGCCGGGCCTCCTCAAGCGCCGCTCGCAGGACTTCTTCTGCCTCAACGACGGCTCCTTCCCCGAGGTCCCCGCCGACGAGCGGCAGGAGCGCGTGCAGGACTTCCTCGAGCGCTACTACGGCATCCCGGCGCCCTGGGAGGCGGAGGTCGCCGACGCGTCCGCGTCCGCGGACGCCGCGCCCGCCTCCCCGGCGGAGTGAGCCGCGCGGGCAGCCCCGCCGACCGCACCCCGTACGAGGTGCTGGGCGTGGATCCCGCGGCCGGCACCGCGGACCTCCGCGCCGCGTACCGCCGGCTCGTCCGCGCCACCCACCCGGACACGGGCGGGGAGGCGCACCTCTTCCACGCCGTGCAGCGCGCGTGGGAGCTCGTCGGGGATCCCGCCGACCGCGCCGCGTACGACCGCGGGCAGGGGCGCGCCTCGGCGTCCGACGACGACCCGCTCGGCCCGGACGACGCGGGGTACGCGCCCGCGCCCGGATCCGGCACGCGCCTCGGCGCGACCGTGCACGGCGTCGCCGGCGCCCTCGCCCGCGCCCACTATCTGGCCCGTGTCGCCGAGTGGCAGGGCGTCGCGCCCGGTGCCGACCTCGGCGTGGATCCCTGGTCGCCCGAGCTCGTGCGCCGCGCGCCCCGGGACGTCCGCTGGCTCCTCGCGAAGGCCCTCGCCGAGGAGGCGACCGCGCGCGCCGCGGCGTCCCTCGGGATGGGCGCGACGATCTTCCACGACGTCCGTCCGCTCGCCGGCGACGGCAAGGTCGACCACGTCGTCCTCGCGCCCGCGGGCCTGTTCGCGCTCAGCTCCGAGGACTGGGGCGCCGCGGTGCAGCTGGTGCGCGGGGAGCTGCAGCCCGTCGCGGCGGATCCGGACGGCGCCTTCGCCCCCGGCGACGCGCCCGTCACGTGGCTCGTCGGCGCCGCCCGGTCGCTCGCGGCGTCCGCGGGCGTGCGGTTCGCGGCCGCGGTGGTCGTCGTGCCGGACGACGCGCTCGCGCAGCCCGTCGAGCGGGTGGAGCGCGGCCGCAACCGGGGCGCGCTCGTCGTCCGCCGGTCGGTGCTGCCGCTCGTGCTGCGCGACGGCGTCTCGGAGGAGGGCCGGCTCAGCGTGGCGGATCCCTACGCCGTGCGGGCGCTCCTCCGCGAGCGGCTGACGCTGCTCGGGCCGTCCGCGGGCTGACGCCCGCCTCGTCGCGGGTCAGGCGGGCAGGTCGGTCGGCGCGTCCTCCGCGCCCGACGCGGTGTCGGCCGCATCCTCGTCGGCCGCGACCGAGTCGCCGCCGCTCGAGAGGCCGCCGTCGCCCGGGGCCTCCTCGTCGTCGAGGTGCCGGACGGCCTCGCCGTCGGGGACGATGCCGCCGGTGCTCGAGTCGGGGTCCCCCTCGCCGGGCATGCCCTGCGTGACGCCGGGGGCGCCCTGGACGGTGGACAGGGGATCGATGTCGGAGTCGCTCATGCGTCGACCGTACGCCGGAGCCCCGCGCGCGTCAGGGCGGGCGGGGCTCCGGGGTCCGTGCGGACGGGGGTCAGTCGATGCGCTTGAGGCTCTCGAGCCGGCCGAGCAGGTCGCGGTCCTGCGCGTCGAGGTCGCCCTCGGCGGCGACGACGCGGATGGCGGCCTCGAAGTCGAGGTCCTGGTCGTCGGCGACGCCGGCGACGTCGGCCACGACCCAGAGGAAGCTCACGAGCTCGGGGAGGATCTCGGACAGCACGGCGTCCGGGAAGATCGCCGCGGCCTGGCGGAACAGGCGGTCGGTGGCCGGGCCGCCGAACGCGTGGTCGAGGTCGGCGACGATGCCGTCGTCCTCGTCGAGGTCGGTCGAGATCCAGTTGGCGACGTGCTCGCCGTCGAGGTGGATCGCCGAGATGAAGAGCGGCTCGCCGCCGGACTCGCTCTCGACGATCTCGGTGATCGTGTAGCCGGCGACGCCGGGAGGCGTGAGAAGGGAGTCGTCATCCATGCGCCAATGCTAGCCGTGCGGAGGTCCCCGTCGAGGCCGGATCCGCGTCCCGACGGCGCGGGATCGCCCGGCCGCCGCGGGTAGCCTCGTGAGGTGATCCCCGCCGTCGACCTCCTGCCCGCCGAGCGGGCCGACGCGTCGACGGCCGCGGAGGAGCGGCCCCGCGCGGCGGTCCTCGACCCGTCCGCCTGGCGCGACCGCGCCGACCGGCACGCCGCCCGGGCCGACGCGTTCTCCGCCGGCTTCCGCGAGCGCCGCCTGGCCGGCCGCACCCACGAGGTCGACGACTTCCTCTTCACCTACTACCCGCACAAGCCCTCGCTCCTGCGCCGCTGGCACCCGGGCGCGGGCGTCGTGCTCGCGGACGGCGCGGGCGAGGAGCGGTCCGCCTGGCGCTGGTACGTCGGCGACGCGGAGCGCGCGGCCGACGGCGTGCGCGTGGACGCCGGCGCGTACCTCGCGGCCCGCGGGTCCACGGCGTCGTTCGTCGAGCGGATCCTCTCCCGTACCGCCGCCCGCCCCGGCCGCTTCTCCTGCTTCGGCCTGCACGAGTGGGCGATGGTCTACCGCGTCGCCCCCGGCGAGCAGCGGCACGAGCGGCTGCCGCTCCGGCTCGGCTCGGCCGCGACCGACGAGGTCGTGGAGGGGCACAAGCTGGCCTGCACCCACATCGACGCGTTCCGCTTCTTCACGCCCGAGGCCGTGCCGAGGAACGCCCTTTCGCCCACCCGCGAGACGCAGCCGGACCTCGAGCAGCCCGGCTGCCTGCACGCGGGCATGGACGTCTACAAGTGGGCGACGAAGCTCGGCCCGCTGGTCCCCGGCGAGCTGCTCCTCGACGCGTTCGAGCTGGCCCGCGACATCCGCTCGCTCGACATGCGCGCGAGCCCGTACGACGTCTCCGGGCTCGGCCTCGAGGCCGTGCGGATCGAGGAGCCTTCGGGCAAGGCCAGGTACGCGGCCGAGCAGCGGGGATTCGCGGAGCGGTCGAACGCGCTGCGGGCGCGGATCCTCGACGAGCTCGCGCACGCGCGCCGCGTGGCCGCCGCCGGCCTCTAGCGCGACACCGCGGCGTGGCGCGGCCGACGTCGCGACCGCCGGCGGTCAGCGTCCGCGCACGCCCTCGGGGTCGCGCAGCCGCTCGATCTCGCGCCGGTCGCGCTTCGTCGGACGCCCCGCGCCGCGATCGCGCACGACGGTCGCGGGCGCCGCGTCGCGCGCCGGGGGCGGGGGAGTGAGGTCGGTCATCGCCTCCGCGGCGACGGCGGGACCCACGCGCTTCACGAGCGTGCGGCGCACCACGAGGATCCGCTCGGCGCCCGCGACCCGCACGCGCACCTCGTCGCCCGGCCGCACCGACTGCGACGCCTTGACGCGCTCGTCGGCGACCCGCACGTGCCCGGCGCGGCACGCGGCCGTCGCCTGCGACCGGGTCTTGTAGACGCGCACGGCCCACAGCCAGCTGTCGACGCGGACGGCCGCCTGCCCGGCGGGGGCGGGGGGCAGAACGTCGTCGAGGGGCATCCTCCGACCCTAGGCGACGGCTCCCCGGTACGCTGGCCCGAGCATGTCGATCACCCGCCGCACACTCCTCACCGCGTCCGTGTCGGGGCTCTCGCTCCTCGGCCTCGCGGCGTGCACGCGGACGACGCCCGCCCCGGCCACCCCCACGGCGACGCCGTCCGCGATGCCGACGCCCGTGCCCACGGCGGGTGCCACGGGCCTCCCGGACCCGGTCGCCTTCGCGCGCTCCGACTGGGCGGGCGACCCCTTCGCCCGCGGGTCCGGCAGCTACCTCCGCCCGGGCGCCACGCGCGCCGACCGCGAGGCCCTCGCGCGTCCCGTCGACGACCGCGTGTTCTTCGCCGGCGAGGCCACGAGCGCGGACCGCCCCGGCACGGTCGCGGGCGCCTACGCGTCCGGCCTGCGCGCGGCGGACGAGGTGGACCGGGCAGGCGCCGGCACCGAGCGCGTCGCCGTCATCGGCGCCGGCATCGCGGGCACCGCCGCGGCCCGCGCCCTCCGCGACGCCGGCCACGACGTCGTGCTCGTCGAGGCGCGCGCGGAGCTCGGCGGCCGGATCCGCGCCGCCGGCGGCACGGAGAGCCCCGACTGGCCGCACCCCGCCGAGGTCGGCGCGCTCTGGCTCGCCGCCGACGACGACCACGTGCTCCGCGACGCCGTCGAGGCCGCGGGCATCTCCCGGTACGGCCTCGCGCTCATCGCCGAGCACCGCGGCCCCGACGGGCAGGTGCGGGATCCGTCCACCGCGGGATCCGACGCCCTCGCCGCCGCGCGCGCCCACGCCCTCGCCCAGCCGGGCGCGATCAGCCTCGCCGCCGCCCTGCGCGACACCGGCGGCGACGACCTCGACGCGGCCGGCGGAGCGGCCTCGCCCGCCGCCGACCTCGCCGCGCTGCTCGCGACCGACGTCGCCATCGCCCACGGCGCCGCCCCGGACGAGATCTCCGCCGCGCACGGCCTCGACGAGCCGGCGCCCGTCGGCAACGTCGCCGTCACGGGCGGCTTCGCCGGCCTCGTGCAGCACCTGCTGCGCGACCAGGACATCGACGTGCTGCGCGAGGCGACGGTCTCGCGCATCGCGTACGGCGAGGGGCGGGTGGGGCTGCGCCTCGGATCCGGCGAGTCGCTCTCGGTCGACCGCGTCGTCGTCACGGTGCCGCTCGGGGTGCTGCAGGAGGGCGCGATCGCGTTCGACCCGGCGCTCCCGGCCGCGCACGACCAGGCGATCCGGGCGCTCGGCCCCGGCCGCGCGGACCGCGTCTGGCTCCGCTTCGCCGCGCCGTTCTGGTCGACGACCGCCACCGTGTGGACCTCGCACGACGCCGACGGCAGCATCACGCGCTGGTACAACCTGATGCCCATCTCGGGCGAGCCCGTCCTCATGGCCGAGGTCGGCGCCCTCGCAGCCGAGCGCGTCGCGGCCATGGACGACCAGGAGCTGCGCGCGGCGGCGCTCCGCACGCTCCTGCCCTTCGCGGATCCGGACCTCGTCGGCCCGGCGACGCCCGCCCCGACGGACGGACCGGGCGGGACGGCGACGCCGAGCCCGACCCCGACGCCCTAGCGCTCGGAGCGGGCAGCGGCCCGGCGGGGCGCGACGGGCGCGTCCTCCGCGGGATCCGGCATGGCCGGCGGCGGCGCGGATCCGGTCGAGCCCACGGTGTCGTCCGCAGCCGCCACCGGCGACGCGTCCTCCCGCGCCCGCGGCGGCGCATCCGCCGGCCGCACGCGGCTCAGCCCCACGACGAGCGCCGTCACGCCCGCCAGCACGCCCGCGACGAGCGCCAGCCACGCGGCGATCTCGAAGGGCACGCCCACCTGCGCGGGGTCGAGGAAGAAGTACGGGTACCAGCCGACGCGCGGCCCGCGGATCTCCGTGAAGGCGCACCACGCGAGGGGGAACGGCATCGCCCAGCCGACGGCCTTCCAGGTCACGCGCGGGCGACCGGGCGCGAGGGTCCAGTCGAGGAGCGCGTACGCCGGGATCACGAAGTGCAGCAGCCGGCTCGACCACGGCACCTCCACGTAGTACGCCTGCGCGCTCGACTCCAGCACGATGAGCCCGAAGACCACGCCGGACACCACCACGTAGCTGAGGACGACGGCGCGCACGGCCGCCATCAGCCGCGGCTCGACGCCCCCGCGGAGCGCGTGGAGGCCCGACGCGGTGAGCACGACGACCCCCGCCATCCCGCTCTGCGTGGTGAAGTAGCTGAACCAGTTCTCCGCGGCGAATGTCGTGAAACCCTGCACGTAGTCGAAGTCCGCGGCGAGGGCGACGACCCCGACGAGCGCGGCGACCAGGCGCACGGCACCGAGGATCCTCTGCACAGCACTCCGATCGCGGCCGACTCCCGGCATCCCCGTCGCGTCCAGTCTACGAACGAGGTCTCACGATCGCCTCCGTGCCCTCGCGCGTCGCGGGCGGGGACGGCAGGATGACCGCCATGAGCCCTTCATCGCGATCCACCAGCCAGCGGGTGCAGTTCGCCTCCTTCGGGGGCGTCGACGTCCTCGAGGTCGTCGACGTCCCGCGGCCGACGCCCGGCCCCGGCGAGGTGCTCGTCGAGGTCTTCGCGGCGGGCATCAACCACATCGAGGCGTACATCCGGCAGGGCCGCTTCCCGGACGAGGTGCCGACGGCCTTCCCGAACGGCCAGGGCAGCGACTTCGCGGGTTGCGTCGCCGCGGTCGGCGAGGGCGTCACGCGCTTCCGCAAGGGACAGGACGTCCTCGGCCACACGGTCATGGCCGCCCACGCGACGCACGTGGTCGTGCCCGCGGGCAACGTCGTCCCGAAGCCCGCGCAGCTCCCGTGGGAGGTCGCGGGCGGCCTCTTCCTCGCGGGCCTCGTCGCGCACGACGTCCTGCACGCGGTCACGGTGGGCGAGGGCGACACCCTCGTCGTGTCCGCCGCGGCCGGCGGGGTCGGCAGCATCGAGGCCCAGCTGGCGATGCGCCGTGGCGCCCGCGTCATCGGCACGTGCGGCGAGCGCAACTTCGACTACCTGCGCCAGATCGGCGTCACCCCGGTCGTCTACGGGGACGGCCTCGCCGACCGGATCCGGAAGGCCGCCCCGAACGGCGTGCAGGCCTTCGTCGACAACTTCGGCGGCGGCGAGCAGGTGGCCGAGGAGCTGGGCGTCACGGCGAAGCGCTTCAGCTCGAGCGACGACCGGAAGCACCTCGAGCTCGAGGCCGTGCTGCCGCCCGTGGACGAGGACGACGTGCACCGCTCCCGGACCCTCGCCACGGTCGCGGAGCTCGCGGCCAAGCGCGAGGTCGACGTGCTCGTGTCCGGCTTCTACCCGCTCGCCCAGGTGCAGGAGGCGTTCGACGACCTGGAGCGCCGGCACGCGCGCGGCAAGATCGTGCTGGGCATGCGCCCCGTGCACTACCCGGGCGACCGGCGCAGCACGGCGAAGGCCCGCGACGTCGCCGACGGCCGGGCCTGACGCCGGCGGCGTCCGGGGACGCGATGCCCGCGCCCCGCGGATCGGCGGCGTCAGGTGCGGAGGACCTCGGCGGGCTCCGGCTCGGCCGGAGTCTCGATGTGCGCCTCGCGCCAGCGGAGCAGGTCGCGCACGGCCGGCGACTCGTCGCACTCGAGCATCACGACGGCCGCGCGCGGCGTCGCGTCGTTGATCGCGAGCCAGGAGCGCACGCGCTCGGAGGTGTCGCCCACGAGCATCGTGAGCACGGTCGCGGGCGCGGCGGAGTTCCGGGCGAGGCAGGCGCGCACGCCCTCGTCGGGATCGCGCGCGAGCGCCTGCTGCACGTCGAGCGGCGCGTGCCGGCTGCTGGCGACGCTCTCGCGCACCTTGGGGTCGCGGTGCTCGGCCAGCAGGCGCAGCCGGCGGATCTTGCTGGGCGTGATCTCGGGCGCGGGATGCAGGGCCGCGGCCTGCTCCGCGGTGAGGACGGCGGGCGCGGTCCGGTGCAGGGCCTCGAGCTGCGCGGCGGTGGTGAACCTGATGCACGACATCCCCCGACGCTACCGAAGGCGACCGTGAGATGGTGGATCGCATGAGCGCCGATCGCCCGCCCGAGCTCCCGCGCGGTGCGCATCGCGACAGCGGCGACGCCTGGGTCGAGGGCCCCGACGGGCAGCGCTTCTGGGGCGCGTTCGGCGCCGCGGGCCTCCTCGTGCACGACCCCGACCGCGGCGTCCTCCTGCAGCACCGCGTGGCGTGGAGCCACCACGGCGGCACGTGGGGCCTCCCGGGCGGGGCGCGTCACGCGGGCGAGTCGGCCGTCGACGGCGCCGCGCGCGAGTCGGCGGAGGAGGCGGGGGTGCCGCCCGCCGGGATCCGGCCGGTCCTCGCCACCGTGCTCGACCTCGGCTTCTGGAGCTACGCCACCGTCACGGCGCGCGTCCTCCGCCCCTTCGAGCCGCGCGTCGCCGACGCCGAGAGCATCGAGCTGCGCTGGGTGCCGGTCGACGAGGTCGACGCGCTGCCGCTGCACCCGGGCTTCGGCCGGTCGTGGCCCATGCTGCGCGCGGAGCTCGCGCGCGACGTGACCCTGGTGGTCGACACCGCGAACCTGCTCGGCTCCCGGCCGGACGGCTGGTGGCGCGACCGCGCCGGATCCACGACCCGCCTCCTCGCCGAGCTCGACGCCCTGGCGCGCGACGGGCTGCCCGCCGCCGACCTGGGTCTCCCGGGCGACGTGCGCTGGCCGGACGTCGTGGCCGTCGTCGAGGGCGCCGCGCGCGACGCGGTGCTCCCCCCGGCGCCCGCGACGGATCCGGCGCTGCCCGTCCTCCGCGCCCCCGGGCTGACCGTGGCGCCGGCCCCCGCGGACGGCGACGGCGAGATCGTGCGGATCGTCGCCGCGGCGCGCGACGCCGGCCGGGAGGTCGTGGTGGTCACGGCCGACCGCGGGCTGGTCGCGCGCGTCGAGGAGCTCGGTGCCCGCGTGCTCGGCCCCGGCCGGATCCGCGCGCTCCTCGACGCGCGCGCGGATCGCGACGCGGGCTAGGCCGGAGGGGTCGCGCCCGCCCCCGCGGGCATCGCCGCGCTCAGGGCCTCGACGATCCCCGCGCGCCACAGCCCGTGCAGCGCCGCGGCGGTCGGCCGGTCCCGCGCCGCGAGCACGCCGCCGGACTCGGGGAAGAGCGCGTCGTCCCCGTCCGCGTCGAGGACCACGCCGCCCGCCTCCCGCACGATCAGCGTCGCCGCGAGGTGGTCGACCGGCCCGAAGGACCCGATCACGGCCCCCGCGCCGTGCCCGAGCGCGATCCCGGCGACCGTGAGGGTGCCGGATCCCATGATCCGCAGCGTGCACCACCGGGCCGCGAGCGCGTCGAGGAGCGGCAGCATCCCCGGCCAGGGCGCGTGCCCGGCGAGCTCGGTGCTCACCATCCGGCCGCGCAGGGGATCCGCGGCGGGGGCGGCGACGCCGTGCGGGGTCGCCGCGAGGTCGAGCCGGCGGCCGTCGGACCACGCGCCCTCCCCGGCGGCGGCCTCGACCAGGGTGCCGCGCCAGGGATCCGCCACGACGCCGACGACGGGCGCGCCGTCCACCACGAGCGCGAGCGAGAAGCTCGTCCACGGCACGCCGTTCGCGAGGTTCGCGGTGCCGTCCACGGGGTCGAGGTACCAGCACGGGCGCCCGGGCACGGCCTCGCCGCCGTACTCCTCGCCGACCAGCACGTGGTGCGGGAACTGGGCCCCGATGACGGCGCGCACGTCGCGCTCGACGGCGCGGTCGATCTCGGTCACGTGGTCCGCGGGGTTCGCCTTCGTCGCCACGTCGCCCACCGCGTGCGAACGGACCCGGTGCACGGCCCATCCGGCGAGCTCGCGCGCGACGGACCGCGCGCGCGTGCGCTCGGCGGCCGGGGCGGTCGCGGCGGCGTCGGCGGCGGCGACGTCCGCGGCCCGGCGCGCCAGCACGTCGAGGAGGAGCGGCAGCTGGTTCGTCGTGATCGCGTCGACGCCGATCGACGCGAGCCACGCCATCTGCGCGGGCTCGTCGACGGTCCACGCCGCGACGCGGGCACCGTGCGCGTGCACGGCCTCGACGAGCGCGGGACCCACGACGAGGTGCGGCAGGTTGACCACCGCGGGCCGCAGCTCGGCGAGGTCGTCGGCGGTCGGCGGCACGGCGTCGGCCCAGGGGAGCCAGATCACGGCGTCGGGGTCGAGCGCCCGGATCGCCCGCATGCCGTCGAGGTGCCCGCACCAGGCGACGCGCGGGGTGCGCGGCGCGGCGGCGACGACCGCGTGGGCGGCGGCGGCCGGATCCCCGGACGCCATGTCGATCACGAGCTCGGCGCCCGTGGCGGCCAGGAGGTCGAGCGCCTCGGCCAGGAGCGGGATCCGCAGGTCGCCGCCGCCGAGGGCGCGCACCTCGGCGAGGTCGAGGTCGGCGACGCGCGCGTCCAGGCCCCAGAGGCGCGCGAGCGTGTCGTCGTGGAGGAGCACCACCTGGCCGTCGCGCGTGACGCGCGCGTCGACCTCGACGGCCGCGGCGCCGGCCTCGGCGGCCGAGCGGAGGGCCGCGAGCGTGTTCTCGCGCTGCCGGGAGGAGTCGCCGCGGTGGGCGGTCGCGGCGGTCATCGCGTCGCGCCCGTCGTCACGGCCGGAGCAGGAGCAGCGTCGGCAGCGGAGGCCGGGGCGGCAGCGGCCGCGGACGCGTGACGCGGCCCGTCGTCCGCGAGCATCCCGTCGCGGTAGTGCCGCACGTCGCGGAGCGTGACGGTGCCGCCGTCGCCGACCGCGGGGGCGGATCCGGTGACGAGCGCGCGCACCTCCACGCCGCCCGCGTCGAGCACGAGCTCCTGGAAGTGGCCGTGCGGCAGCACGCGGCGGACGACCACCGAGGTCGCGTCGACCTCGGGGCGGGATCCGCGCGGCGCGAAGGCCACGTCCTCGGGGCGCACGGCCCAGACGTCCCGGTCGGCCGAGGTCGGCGCGAACGCCGCGGGCGCGCCCCCGACGAGCGTCTCCGGCGTCGTGCCGGGCAGCCGCGGCGACGGCAGCAGGTTCATGCTGCCGATGAACGACGCGACCACGAGCGTCCGCGGCCGGGCGTAGAGCTCCGTGGGCGCGGACACCTGCTCGATGCGGCCCCGGTCCATCACGGCGACGCGGTCGGAGATCGCGAGCGCCTCGTCCTGGTCGTGCGTGACCATGAGGGTCGTGATCCCCAGCCGCTGCTGGATGTCGCGGATCTCCTCCCGCACCTTCACCCGCAGCTTCGCGTCGAGGTTCGACAGCGGCTCGTCGAGGAGCAGCAGGTCGGGCTCCTGCACGATGGCGCGCGCGAGGGCGGCGCGCTGCTGCTCCCCGCCCGAGATGTGCGCGGGGCGCGAGTGCGCGTGGTGGGCGAGGTTGACGGTCTCGAGCGCGGCCATCACCCGGCGGGCGACCTCGTCCTTCGGCAGCCGCCGCAGCGTGAGCGGGAAGGCCACATTCTTGAAGACCGTGAGGTGCGGCCAGAGCGCGTAGGCCTGGAACACCATCGCGCTCGGTCGCCGGTCGGGTCCCGCGTCGGTGACGTCCCGGCCGCCGATGACCACGGATCCGCGGTCGGGCGCGAGGAAGCCCGCGATCATCCGCAGCGTGGTGGTCTTGCCGCAGCCGGAGGGGCCGAGCAGCGCGACGAGCTCGCCGCGGGCGACGTCGAGGTGGAGGTCGTCGACGATGGTGCGGCCGCCGAGGTCCTTGGAGAGCCCGGCGACGGCGAGTCCCGAGGGAGCGGGGGACGCCGGGGCGTCGGTGATCGTGGGGGAGGGAGCGGGAGCGGTCATGGCCGGCCTAACGGATCTGGAAGCCCTCGGCCAGACGCCCGCCCATGATGTGGCGGCGGGCGAGCAGGAGGAGGGCGACGGAGGGGACGGAGAGGAGGATCGCGAAGACGGCCGCGACCTGCTTCGGGTGGTTGAGGACGAGGGAGTACATCTCGGTCGGCATCGTCATGTAGACGGGCGCGCCCACCAGGTACGTGCCCTGCGCCTCGTCGAACGCGGCGAGGAACGACATGAGGACCGCCACGAGGATCCCGGGCAGCGCGAGCGGCAGGGTCACGTGCAGGAACGTGCGCACCCGGCCCGCGCCCGCGTCGCGCGCGGCCTCCTCGAGGGCGCGCGGCACGGCGCTGAACGCGGCGGCGGGGATCCAGGTCATGAAGACGACCGTGCCGATGAGCTGCACGATCACGATGCCCGCGACGGTGTTCATGAGGTGCAGCCCGTAGAACAGCGACGCCATCGACACGAAGAGCCCCATCTTGGGGAACGCGTTCGTGGCGAACAGGCCCACCAGGAGGATCCGCCGGCCGGGGAACGAGAACCGGGAGAACGCGTAGGCCGCCGGGAGGCACACGACCGCGGAGACGAGCACGGTGATGGGCGCGAAGTACAGCGAGTTGCGCACGGCCGCGGCGAGCTGCGGGTCCTCGAAGACGACCGCCCACCAGCGCAGCGTGAGGCCCGCGGGGACGAGGCTCGGGTAGTCCCAGTCCGTGGCGAACGCGTGCACCGCGAGCCACAGGAGCGGACCGAGGATGAACACCGCGACGACCGCGAACAGCGCGGCCTGGACCCACCCGCGGGCGGAGAGGAGCGCGCGCATCAGACCCGGCCCTCCGCCTTCGCCGAGCGGAAGTTCGCCCGGACGTAGAGGAACGCGATGCCCGACGCGAGCACGAACACCACGACGGCCATCACGATCGACTGCTGCGGGTGGTTGAAGCCCGTGAAGTACTTGGAGATGTCGACGCCGAGCATGCTGGGCGCGTTCGGGCCGGTGAAGTACGGCACCGTGAACGAGCCGAGCACGCCGATCGCCGTGAACGTCGTCGCGATCACGAGCGGGATCGCGGCGAGCGGCACCAGCACGCGCGTGACGATCGCCCAGGTCGATGCACCGGCGTCGCGGGCCGCCTCGATCATGGCGTCGGGGATGCCCTGCACGCCCGAGGTCGCCATGAGCGTCGCGAACGGCAGGCTCGTCCAGACGGATCCGATGACCACCGCGACCGTCGTGTAGCCCCACGTCGGCCCGTCGAGCCCGAGGAGCGCGAACACCGTGCGGACGAACCCGTCGCCCGAGTAGAAGGTGAGGATCGCCCACGACGCGATGACGACGGGGATGAACAGCGGCACGATCGCGAGGCCCGCGAACAGCGACGCGAGCCGGCCGCCGCGCAGGCGCAGGTTGAGCGCGATCGCGAGCGACAGGGCGATCACGATGGCCGTGGAGAGGACGGTGACGAGCACCGTGACGCCGAGGTCCCGGAGGAAGCGCGGGTCGGTGAACACGTCGACGTAGGCGTCGAGCGTGCCCCACCAGCTCGTGGCGGTGCGGGTGCCGAGGCCGATGGACGCGATGGTGCTGTTGAGCCCGCCCGTGTGGCCGAGGCTGAAGCCGATGGCGAGCACGACGGGGATCCCGACGAACACGGCGAGCAGCAGCGCGGGCGGAAGCGCGAGCGCGAGGCCCACGCCGGCGCGGCGGGTCTCGGGGGAGATCCGCCGCGCGCGCACGGCCGGCGCGGCGGGGGCCGCGGTCCGGACGGCCGTCACTGGCCGGGCACCTTCCGGTCCCAGAGGTTCGCCATGTCCGACGCCATCTGGCTGTAGTACCCGGGACGGAGCGTCGACGGGTCGGCCGAGGCGAACTGGGCCTTGAGGTCGTCGGGCACCTGGTCGAGCGAGATGACGGGGTAGCCCGCGATGGTGCTCGCGATGACCGCCTGGCCCTCCGCGGAGAGCACGTAGTCGGCGAGCTCCTGCGCGACGTCCGCGTGCTCGGCCGTCTTCGGGATGCCGAGGAAGGACGCGTGGCCCGTGAAGGCCGGGTCGGAGATCTGCGCGTACGCGATGGTCGACGGCAGCGTGCCCGCCTTCTGCGCGGTGATGACCTGGTCGCTCCAGACCGGCGCCATCTCGATGGCGCCCGTGCCGAGCAGGTCGAGCACCTGGTTGTTGCCGTTGGGGTAGACGCCGCCCTGGTACATGGAGGCGTCGAGGCTCTTCAGCTGGTCGAAGCCGGCGTCCCACGCGCCCTCGAGCGACGGGTCGTACCCGGTCGTCATCTTCTCGCGCGTGGCGTCGTCGAGGTGCGTGTCGAGGACGGTCGTGACGAAGGCCGCGCCGGATCCGCCGGTGGAGGGGGAGTTGTAGGCGAACCGGCCCGGGTGGGCCTCGATCCAGGCGAGCAGCTCCGCGAGCGTCCTCGGCGGGGTCGGCACCTTCGTGGAGTCGTAGGCGAGGAGCACGGAGGACGCGCGGTAGGGGATCCCGAAGCCGCCGCCCGACTGGACGGTCGCGTCGGGCACGGTGGCGAGGTTCGGGATCGTGTCGGCCGTGACGGGCGCGAGGAGCCCGCCGGTGCCGGCCGCCGCGGTGAAGCCCGCGTCGATCAGGTCGTAGCCGGGATCGGTCCCGCCCTGCACCGAGCTCGTGAGCGTGGCCATGGTCTGCGCGTCGTGCTCGCCGTGGAGGTCGAGCGTCGTGGTGACGCTGGCGCCGGGGTTCGCCTTCTCGAACGCGGGGATGATCCCGTCGTCCCAGAGGGCCTGGACGTTGGTGTCGCCGGAGATGAAGACGCGGGCGGTGCCCGAGGCGTCGGTCACGGCGTGGTTCTGGGCCTGGGCCTGCGTGCTCGTGGTGGGAGCGCAGCCGGCGAGCGCGACCGCGGCGGACGCGGCGGCGGCGAGGGCGAGGAGGTGACGACGGGGGATCACGGGTCGGGTGTCCTTCTGCTGGGGGAGCGATGCGGATCGCATCGTTTCGATGGTGCGGGGCGCCCGTGGCCCGGACGTGAACGGAACGTTGCGATCGCGGTCCCCGAGGGCGAACGCGCCGATCGGGCGGCGACGCGTCAATATGGTGGACGGCATGAGGAGGAACTCGCCGCGCACCTCCGTCACGCTCGCCGACGTCGCCGCGCTCGCGGGCGTCTCCACCTCCACGGCGTCGCTCGCGTACCGCAGCACCGGCTCGATCACGCCGGCCACGCGCGAGCGGATCCTGCGGGCGGCCGCCGAGATCGGCTACGCCGGCCCGGATCCCACCGCCCGGTCCCTGAAGAGCGGCCGCTCGGGCATCGTGGGCGTGGTCGTCGCCGGCAGCATCCGGCGCGCGTTCCAGAACCCGGTCGCCCTCGCGACCATGGCGGGCCTCAGCGAGGCGCTCGACGAGCTCGACGTGGGGCAGCTGCTGCTGCCCGGCCGCCGGGAGCCGCGCGCCGGATCCGCGCCCCTGCTCGACGGCATGCCCGTGGACGCCGTCGTCTTCCTCACCCGCGGCGAGGAGGTGGACGCGCTCCTGCCGGGCCTCCGCGCCCGCCGGATCCCCATGGTCGGCGTGGAGGGCCCGCACGAGGAGGGCGTCGCGGTGGTCGACATCGACGACGCCCGCGGCATGGGCGAGCTCGCCCGGCACGTGCGCGGGCTCGGCCACCGCCGCGTCGGGGTGCTGATGCGCACCACGCGCATCGACCAGGACGGCCCGCCCGGCCCGGTCCTGCCGGTCGGCGACGGCCTCGAGGCCATCGTCAACCGTACGATCCGCGAGCGGCTCCGGGCGGCGCGCGCCGTGTTCCCGGACGCCGTCCGCGTCGAGGCGGGCGGGCGCGACCTGGAGGCGGGGGAGGCCGCCGCGGGCGTGCTGCTCGACCTGCCGTCCCGGCCCACGGCGATCCTCGCCCAGAACGACGTGCTCGCCGCCAGCGCCCTCCGGGCCGCGGACGCGCGCGGGCTCCGCGTGCCCGAGGACCTCACGGTCACGGGCTTCGACGGCGCCGACCTGCCGTGGCTCGGGGCGCGCCTCACCACGGTCGAGCAGCCGCTGCACGACCGCGGCGTGCAGGCGGGGCGGATGGTCGGCGAGCTCCTCGCGGGGCGCACCCCGGCGAGCGTCGTGCTGCCCGTGCGCCTGCGGCTCGGCGAGACGGCGGCCGCGCCGGCCTGACGTCGCCGGCCCGAGCGGCGGCGCGGAGGGCGCGCGGGGCGGCGGGCGCGCGGGGGCGGCGGCTACCGGGCGGCGGGATCCGTCACGAAGTCGATGAGCTGCTCCACCCGGCCGAGGAGCGCGGGCTCCAGGTCCCGGTACGAGCGCACCTGGCCGAGGATCCGCTGCCAGGCCCGCGCGATGTCCGCCTGCTCCTCGTGCGGCCAGCCGAGCGCGGCGCAGATGCCGTGCTTCCACTCGACGTTCCGCGGGATCACGGGCCACTCGCGGAGGCCCAGCCGCCCGGGCTTCACCGACTGCCACACGTCGACGTAGGGGTGGCCGACCACGAGCGCGTGCGCGCGGTGCGGCCCGCGGGCGACGGCCTCGGCGATCCGGCTCTCCTTGGATCCGGGCACGAGGTGGTCGACGAGCACGCCGACGCGGCGGCCCCTCCCGGGACGGAACCGGTCGAGCTCCTCGTCGAGGTGGTCGACGCCCTCCAGGTACTCGACGACGACGCCCTCGATGCGGAGGTCCTCGCCCCACACCTTCTCCACGAGCTCGGCGTCGTGCCGGCCCTCCACGAAGATCCGGCTGGGCAGCGCCACGCGCGCCTGCCGGTCGGCGACCGCGAGCGACCCGGACGCGGTGCGCGCGGGTCCGGCGGGCGCGGCGCGGGGCACGCGGAGCGCGACGGGCTCGCCCTCGAGCAGGAAGGACCCGCCGAGCGGGAAGGTGCGCTGCTTCCGCCGGAAGTCCTCGAGCACGACCATCCCGGACTCGACGCGCACGATCGCGCCGCAGAACCCCGTCGACAGCTCCTCGACCACGAGGTCGCGCGTCGCGTCCTGCGGCCGGGGGGCCGCCTTCGCGGGTCCGCGCCAGCCGGTGGCGAGCACGTCCTGTCCGTAGCGGTCGTCGTCGAGGGGAGGCGGCGTCATCCCCCCAGGCTCCCACGGGACGCCTCGCGCACCCGGTCGACGAGCCGACGCCACGGGCCCTCGACGGCGGCCTCGCCGAGGCGCGCCTCCCGGTCGTCCGCGCGCACGACGTACGTGAAGCGGTCGGCGCCGGGCGTCGGCGGGGCCGGCTCGTCCCAGGGGCAGTCGTCGACGAGCGCGCACCACGCGGCCTGCTCGTCCGCGCCGTCGTCCACGCGCACCGACCAGGTGCGGGTCATGCCCGCGATCCCGCCCGTGCGCGACACGGCGATCTCCACCTAGACCTCGATCCCGACGCCCTCCCACGCCGCCTGGACCGCGGCGACCTCGGACGCGTCCTCACCGTACCGCGCCGCCGCCGCGTCGATCGTGGCCCGGGCGAACGCCGGGAAGTCGCAGTCGGCCCGCACGCTGCCCGACTCGAGGACGTCGTACCAGACGCGGCCCGCGCCCTCCCAGGCGGCGCCGCCGATGGCCGTGGCGGCCAGGACGAAGGCGCGGTTCGGGATCCCGGAGTTGATGTGGACGCCGCCGTTGTCCTCCTGCGTCTCCACGTAGTCGTCCATGTGGCCGGGCTGCGGGTCCTTCCCGAGCACGTCGTCGTCGTAGGCCGTGCCCGGCGCGCGCATCGACCGCAGCGCGAGCCCCGTCGACCGGTCGAGGAACAGCTCCGCGCCCACGAGCCAGGTGGCCTCGTCGGCCGTCTGCCCGAGCGCGTGCTGCTCGACG
Source organism: Clavibacter rahimiani (assembly GCF_052654495.1). Lineage (NCBI taxonomy): Bacteria > Bacillati > Actinomycetota > Actinomycetes > Micrococcales > Microbacteriaceae > Clavibacter > Clavibacter rahimiani. The sequence continues at coordinate 2,085,698 of NZ_CP199790.1, read as the reverse complement.
AGGACGCCGAACACGTCGGAGATCGACTCGTTGAGCGCGCCCGACTGCCCCTGGTAGACGAGGCCGAGCGTCAGCTCGGTGACCCCGTGGGTCAGCTCGTGCCCGATGACCGTGAGCGAGCGCGTGAACGGCGCGAACACCTCGCCGTCCCCGTCGCCGAAGACCATGCGCGTGCCGTCCCAGAACGCGTTGTCGTACTCCTCGCCGTAGTGCACCGTCGCGAGCAGCGGGAGGCCGCGGTCGTCGAGCGACTCCCGGCCGTAGACCTGGGAGAAGAGGGAGTAGGTGGCGCCGAGACCCGCGTAGGCCTCGTCGACCTCCGCGTCGCCGGTGGCGGGCGCGTCCTCGACGCGCACCGTGCGGCCGGGCAGCTCCTCGCGGTTCCCGGCGTCGAAGATCGTGCGGTGGATCCCCGACGGGTCGCGATCCGCGCGCGCCGACGCGTCCGGCTCGGCGCCGGGTCCCCGTCGGTCGTGGATGAGCGGCCCCTGGTCGCGGAGCGCGCGACGGGCGGCCTGCCGCGCGGCGGACATGCGCTCGGGGTCGGCCTCGGCGAGGCGGGTCAGCAGGTACGGCGGGAGGATCGTGCGTCTCATGTCCCGAGACTCGCACGGGGCGGCGACATCGTCACGGGCGGGAGCGGATCCGGCCCGGCCATGGCGCGGCGGGACCCGGTGCCGTACGGTGCCTCACCGCGTCCAGCGGTACCCGAGCTCCGGCCGCCCGGGCGTCCCGTAGCGCGGCACGCGCTCCACCTGGCCGACGTCCGCGAGGTACTCGAGGTACCGGCGAGCGGTCACGCGCGACACCTCGAGCGCGCCGGACACCTCCGCGGCGGACACGCCCTCCGCGGCCGGCGCGCCGTCCGCCCCGCCGACCGCGGGCCCGTCCCCGTCCCCGTCCCCGCGGGCGATCCCGCGCACGAGGTCGAGCGTCTCCGCCGACATGCCCTTGGGCAGCCGGGCATCGGACGCGGGGGAGCGCAGGGCCGCGAGCGCCCGGTCGACCTGCAGCTGCGTCGTGCTGCCGCTCCCCGCGCCGAGGCCCTCGCGGTACCCGACGTAGGCCGCCATCTTCTCCGCGAAGGCCGCGAACGTGAACGGCTTGATGAGGTACTGCACGATCCCCGCGGTCACGGAGCTGCGCACCACGGCCTGGTCCCGCACCGCGGTGACGGCGACGACGTCGGTCGCCCGTCCGGCCGCGCGCAGCCGGCGGCAGACCTCCAGGCCGTGCATGTCCGGCAGGGTCATGTCGAGGAGCACGAGGTCGATCCCGTCCGCGCCGGCCTCCGCGACGAGCCGCAGCGCCTCGCCGCCCGTGTGCGCGACGCCCGCGACCGTGAAGCCGTCGAGCCGCCCGACGTAGAGGGCGTGCGCCTCCGCGGTCAGCACGTCGTCGTCGACCACCAGCACCCGGATCACGCGCGCACCACCCCGGCGCGGGCGGCGTCGGCCGCGTCGTCGACGGCGCGCCCCGCGGGATCCGCCGGCAGCACGACGCGCACGCGCGCCCCGCCCAGCCGTGCGTCCGCGTCGCCCACCTCGACCGCGCCGCCGAGCCGCGCGGCCGACCGCGCGACGAGCGCGAGCCCCACGCCGCGCGGCCCCGCGTCGCCCGTCTTGGTCGTCACGCCGAACTCCAGCACGCGCGGCCGCACCGCGGGATCCACGCCCGGCCCGTCGTCCGCCACCTCGATGACGAGCGCGCCCGCCGCCGTCCGCGACAGCGACAGCTCGACCCGCCCGCGGTCGTCGCCGCGCGCCGTGGCGACGGACGGGTCGGCCGCGGCGTCGATCGCGTTGTCCACGAGGTTGCCGAGGATGGTCACGAGCTCCGGCGCCGGGACGCCCGGATCGCCCGTGCCCTCGGCGACGCGCACGGTCAGCTCGACGCCGCGCTCGGCGGCCTGCGCCGCCTTGCCGCGCACGAGCGCCCGCACGACGGGATCCGCGTCCTCGGTCAGCCCGCCCTCCGACGCCCGCCGGTCCGTCTCGAGCTCCGCCGCCGCCAGCGCGAGCGCCTCGCGCGGCCGCTCCAGCTCGATCAGCGAGACGATCGTGTGCAGGCGGTTCGCGAACTCGTGCGTCTGGGCGCGCATCGCGTCGGCGAGCGTCCGCAGGGTGGCCAGCTCGCCCGACAGGCGCTGGACCTCCGTGCGGTCGCGCAGCGTCGTCACCGTCCCGAGCCGTGCGGCGCTCCCCGTGCGGCCGGTCGGCAGCGCCGGCCGCTGCGTGACGACGAGCACCCGCCCGGACGGCAGGTGCACGACCTCGTCGGCCGTCGTCCCGGCGGCCAGCAACCGCTCGACCGCGGGCGGGAGGCCGAGCCCCTCGACCGCGACGGGTGCGTCGGCCGGATCCAGGTCCGTCTCCAGCAGCTCGGCCGCCTGGTCGTTGTGCAGCACGAGCCGCCGGTCCCGGTCGACGAGCACGATGCCCTCGCCCACGGAGTGCAGCACCGACTCGTAGTACGCGAGCATCCGCGCCATCTCCTCGGGCCCGAGGCCCCACGTCGTCCGCTCGAGCGACCGGCTGAGGAGCACCGCGCCGGCCGCGAGCAGGAGCGCCAGCGCCCCGACCGAGCCGACGAGGCCCGGCAGGCGGGCGCCCAGCACCTCGGTCACGCGCTCGACGGTGACCCCGGCCGCGACCAGCCCGACGATCCCGCCGTCCGCGTCGCGCACGGGCACGACCGCGCGGACGCTCGGCCCGAGCGTCCCGGTGAAGGTCTCGGTCATCGACCGCCCGGCGAGCGCCGGGCCGGTCGTGCCCAGGTACCTCCGGCCGATCTCGTCGGGGTCGGGGTGGGTCACCCGCACCGTGTCGCGGTCCATGATCGTGACGAAGTCGACGCCGGTGTCGCGCGTCACGTCCCGTGAGTAGTCGAGGAGCGCGCCGGTCGGATCCGCGGAGGCCAGCCCCTCGGCGACGCGCGGCCAGTCCGCCACGGTCGTCGCCACCGCGAGGCTCCGGTCGGCGGCGGCCTGCTCGGCGCGCTGACGGGAGTCCGCCCAGAGCGCCGCCGTGGCGACGACGGCGACGACGAGGAGCACGGCCAGCTGGACCGCGAGGAGCCGCGCCGCGATCCCGCGGGGGAGGCCCGGTCGGCGGAGGCGGAGGCGGATGCGGCCGGGCAGCGCGCGTCGCGACATGCTGCCTCCTCGCGTCCGCTGCCGGCACCCCGGCAGGAACATTATGAACACAACACCGGGCCGTGCCCGCTCCTGGGACATCCTGACGATGACCGCCTGGCGCACCCCGTGCGCCGGCGCCGCTCACGAGACAAGGACGTCCCATGACCAACCCCATCGCCGCGCTCCGTCGCCTGGACCGCCAGCACTACCTCTACATCGCCGTCATCGTGGCGGTGCTCCTCGGCGTCACCGTGGGCCTCGTCGCCCCCGAGACGGGCGTCGCGCTCAAGCCCGTCGGCGACGCGTTCGTCGCCCTCATCAAGATGATGATCGCGCCCATCATCTTCTGCACCATCGTGCTCGGCGTCGGATCCGTCGCGAAGGCCGCCACGGTCGGCCGGGTCGGCGGGCTGGCGCTCCTCTACTTCATCGTCATGTCGACGTTCGCGCTCGCGATCGGCCTCGTCGTCGGCAACCTCATCCACCCGGGCGAGGGCCTCGACCTCAGCGGGCTGCGCGCGCCGGAGGGCTCCACGGAGGCGACCGACGAGAAGGACTTCCTCCTCTCCATCATCCCGACGTCGCTCCTGTCGTCCCTCACGTCGGGCAGCATCCTGCAGACCCTGTTCGTGGCGCTGCTCGTCGGCTTCGCCCTGCAGCAGCTCGGCAAGCGCGGCGAGCCCGTGCTCGAGGGCATCCGCAACATCCAGATCCTCGTGTTCCGCATCCTCAGCATGGTGATGTGGGTGGCGCCCCTCGGCGCGTTCGGCGCCATCGCGGCCGTCGTCGGGGCGACCGGGATCCAGGCGGTCATCAGCCTCGCGACCCTCATGATCGGCTTCTACATCACGTGCGCGCTCTTCATCGTGGTGGTGCTCGGCTCGCTGCTGTGGTTCGTCGCCCGCGTCAACATCTTCCGGCTGATGAAGTACCTCGGCCGCGAGTACCTCCTCATCGTGTCGACGTCCTCCTCCGAGGTCGCGCTGCCCCGCCTCATCGCGAAGATGGAGCACGTCGGCGTCTCGAAGCCGGTGGTCGGCATCACGGTGCCCACGGGCTACTCGTTCAACCTCGACGGCACGGCGATCTACCTCACGATGGCGTCCCTGTTCATCGCGAGCGCGCTCGGCAGCCCGCTGGCCATCGGCGAGCAGGTGTCGCTGCTGGTGTTCATGATCATCGCGTCGAAGGGCGCCGCGGGCGTCACGGGCGCCGGCCTCGCGACCCTCGCGGGCGGCCTGCAGTCCCACCGCCCCGACCTCGTGGACGGCGTCGGGCTCATCGTCGGCATCGACCGGTTCATGTCCGAGGCGCGCGCCCTCACGAACTTCACCGGGAACGCGGTCGCCACCCTGCTCATCGGCACGTGGACCCGCGGCATCGACGCCGACCGCGTCGCCCTCGTCCTCGGCGGCGGCGACCCCTTCGACGAGACGAGCATGGGCACCGAGCACGACGCCGAGCTGAAGGCGCCGGCGGAGGCCCTCGAGGCCGACGTGACCCGCGCCGGCGAGCGCGGCGACGACCCGCGACCCGCATCCCGCTGATCCGTCGCCGGGACCACGCCCGGGTCGTCCCCGTCGTGGTCCCGGCCGTGTCCCATCCGTTACGCTGTCAGGTCACAGGAGGTACGACCATGGATGGACGCGAACAGGGTCACGACGCCACGCGCGTGCCCGAGCAGTACACGAGCACGGACACCACGGCCACCTTCCGCGACGAGCTCGGAGCGGCCCTCGCGGGCCTCGACGGCGCCGTCTCGGTCGAGGAGAAGGACGCCGTCACGGCGCTCCCCTCGGGATCCGCCCTCCTCGTGGTCCGGCGCGGACCGAACCAGGGGGCCCGCTTCCTCCTCGACGCCGACGTCACGGTCGCCGGCCGCCACCCCGACGCGGACATCTTCCTCGACGACGTGACCGTGTCCCGCCGCCACGCGGAGTTCGTCCGCCAGGGCACCTCGTTCCAGGTCAAGGACCTCGGCTCGCTCAACGGCACGTACTTCGACGGCGTCCGCATCGACACCGCCCTGCTCCAGGACGGCGCGGAGGTGCAGGTGGGCAAGTTCCGCCTCACCTTCTACGCGTCGCGCACCGACCTCGTCGGCCGGACGATCGAGTAGTGCCGGCGTCCGCCGCCCGGTCGACGCCAGCCCGCACCCCCGGTCTCCTCAGCATCGGGCAGGTGCTCGCGCGCCTCACCCCGGAGTTCCCCGACCTCACCAACAGCAAGCTCCGCTTCCTCGAGGAGCAGGGCCTCGTCCAGCCGTCCCGCACGGAGTCCGGCTACCGCAAGTTCAGCCCCGCCGACGTGGAGCGCCTCCGCACCGTCCTCGGGATGCAGCGCGACCACTACCTCCCGCTCAAGGTCATCCGCGCCTACCTGCGGGACCTCGACGCCGGCCTGTCGCCCGCGCTCCCCGGTGCCGCGACCACGCCGCCCGCGTCCATGCTCGACCAGGAGCGCCGCTACAGCCGCGCGGAGCTGGTGCGGGAGTCGGGCGCCACGGCGCCGCTCCTGGGCGACGCGATCACCGCGGGGGTGCTCGTGCCCGCCGAGGTCTACGGCGAGGAGGCCGTGCAGGTGATGCGCGCGCTCGTCGAGCTGCAGCGCACCGGCATCGAGCCCCGTCACCTCCGCGGCTTCCGCCAGGCGGCGGAGCGCGAGCTAAGCCTCATCGAGTCGGCTCTCGTGCCGGTGTCCCGGCGCCGCGACGCGTCGAGCCGGGCCCACGCGGCGGAGCTCGCGCGCGAGATCGCCCAGCAGCTCGAGGTCGTGCGGGGGAGCCTCATCCGCTCCGCGCTCGGCCGCCTCTCCTCCTGACCGCGCTCGCGTCCACGGGCCCGGCCCGTAGACTGACGTGTCCGCACGGGGCCGTCCGCATGTCGGAGGGCGCCGTCGGGACCGGTCGATCCGCACCCCCGACGGGGGCTCCGCGGAGGGCCGGGGCGACACGCCGGGCGCTTCCGCCGGATGTCGTTGATCGGGCCCGCGGGCCCCGCTACCGTGAGAACACGATCCCGACGAACCGACCCGAGCAGCGCGCGACCCCCACCGGGGCGGGCGCCACGGGGTGGAAGGCAGAACGATGAGCGACTCCACCCCGGACTCCGGGCGCTACGACCTCGGTCTGCTGTTCACCGACGGCCTCCCCGAGATGGACGCCAGCGCCGGCTACCGGGGCGCCGTCGCCGCGCGCGCCGCGGGGATCACCTACCGCCAGCTCGACTACTGGGCCCGCACCGGCCTCGTCGAGCCCACCGTCCGCGGCGCCTCGGGCTCCGGCACCCAGCGCCTCTACGGCTTCCGCGACATCCTCGTGCTGAAGCTCGTCAAGCGCCTCCTCGACACCGGCATCTCCCTCCAGCAGATCCGCACCGCCGTGAACCAGCTCCGCGAGTCCGGCGTCGTCGACCTGGCGCAGACCACCCTCATGAGCGACGGCGCGAGCGTCTACCTCTGCACCAGCAACGACGAGGTCATCGACCTCGTGAGCCGCGGCCAGGGCGTCTTCGGCATCGCGGTCGGCAAGGTCCTCCGCGAGGTGGAGCACAGCCTGGTCGAGATCGACACGCAGACCGTGGACCCCACCGACGAGCTCGCGGCCCGCCGCGCCGTCAAGGCGTCCTAACCCGCTCCTCCCTGCGCCGCCGCAGGAGGCGCGCATCTCCGCGACCCCGGTGACCGAGGCGCCCTCGGCGAGGCGGTGAGCTCCGCGCGGGACGGCGCTGCAGGCACACCGATCGACGCCGTCTCGACGGCGATGGATCCGGAGGACCGGATCAGCGCGCGGTGTTCTCCGCGTAGTCGCCGATCTTGGCCGTGCGCATGATGCGCTCGAGCAGCTGGTCGAAGTTGCGCGCCATCTCCTGCGCACTCTCGCCGGGCCACACGTGCAGCGGCTTCGCGGCGCCCTGCGCCTGCTGGAGCGACGTGCGCTCGGGCAGCTGCGGGCTCAGCACGAGCGGGCCGAACATGTCGCGGAGCTCCTTGATGCGGAACTGGTGCTCGAGCGACTGCACGCGGGCGCGGTTGACGATGATGCCGAGCGGCTGCAGGCGTGGGGAGAGGCCGCGGCGGATCTCCTCGATGGCGCGGAGCGCGCGGTCCGCGGCGGCGACGGAGAAGAGGCCGGGCTCGGTGACGACCGTGACGCGGTCGCTGGCCGCCCACGCGGTGCGCGTGAGGGCGTTGAGCGACGGGGCGCAGTCGATGAGCACGAGGTCGTAGTCCGCCTCGACGTTGGCGAGGGCCTCCTCGAGCTTCCAGATGTCGCGGATGCTCGGGTGCGGGCCGTCGAAGTTGATGGCGGAGGGGCTGCCGATCATGACGTCGATGGTGCCCGTGCGGCCCTTGGTCCAGCCGCTCGGGGCGATGGCCGCGCGCACGATCTTCTCCTTGGGGGAGGCGAGCACGTCGGCCACGTTGAGGTGGCCGGCGACCTGGATGTCCATGCCCGTGGACACATCGGCCTGCGGGTCGAGATCGACCACCAGGGTCCTCAAGCCACGGGAGAAGGCGGCGGACGCCAGTCCCAGGGTCACTGTGGTCTTCCCCACGCCCCCCTTGAGGGAGCTGACGCTCAGTACATGCACGTGGGAGAGGCTACCGTCGATACTCTGGGAAGACCTAAACGCGGGGGTGCCCGAAGCCCCGTCCGACGAGAGGCCCCGCCATGTTCGAGAAGATCCTCGTCGCCAATCGCGGGGAGATCGCGATCCGGGCCTTCCGCGCCGCCGTCGAGCTGGGCGCCCGCACGGTGGCCGTCTACCCGCACGAGGACCGGCACTCGCTGCACCGGCTGAAGGCCGACGAGGCGTACCTGATCGGCGAGGAGGGCCACCCGGTCCGGGCGTACCTCGACGTCGACGAGATCATCCGCGTGGCGCTCGAGTGCGGCGCCGACGCCATCTACCCGGGCTACGGCTTCCTGTCGGAGAACCCGGGGCTCGCGCGCGCGGCCGCCGCGAACGGCATCGTCTTCATCGGACCCGGGGCGGACGTCCTCGAGATGGCGGGCAACAAGGTCACCGCCAAGGAGCACGCGACCGCGGCCGGCGTGCCCGTCCTCGCCTCCACGCCGCCGTCGACCGACGTCGACCTGCTCCTCGCCCAGGCCGAGGGGATCGGCTTCCCGATCTTCGCCAAGGCCGTCGCGGGCGGCGGCGGACGCGGGATGCGCCGCGTCGAGCGCTCGGAGGACCTCGAGGACGCGCTGCGGGCCGCCATGCGCGAGGCCGACAGCGCGTTCGGCGACCCGACCATGTTCCTCGAGCAGGCGGTGCTCCGGCCCCGGCACATCGAGGTGCAGATCCTCGCCGACGCCGGCGGCGAGACCGTCCACCTCTTCGAGCGGGACTGCTCGGTGCAGCGCCGCCACCAGAAGGTGGTGGAGATCGCGCCGGCGCCGAACCTCGACCCGGCGATCCGGGACGCCATGCACGCGCACGCCGTCGCGTTCGCCCGCAGCATCGGCTACGTGAACGCCGGGACGGTGGAGTTCCTGCTCGACACGGACGGGCCCCGCGCGGGCCAGCACGTCTTCATCGAGATGAACCCGCGCATCCAGGTGGAGCACACGGTGACCGAGGAGGTCACGGACGTCGACCTCGTGCAGTCGCAGATGCGCATCGCGGCGGGGGAGAGCCTCGCCGACCTGGGGCTGCACCAGGAGGACGTCGTGCTGCACGGCGCCGCGCTCCAGTGCCGGATCACGACCGAGGATCCCGCGCAGGGCTTCCGGCCGGACACGGGCAAGATCACGACCTACCGCTCGCCGGGCGGCGGCGGGATCCGCATCGACGGCGGCACGGTCGCCACCGGCGCGCAGATCAGCCCGCACTTCGACTCGATGCTCGCGAAGCTCACCTGCCGCGGGCGCGACTTCCCCGCGGCCGTCACGCGCGCCAAGCGGGCCCTCGCCGAGTTCCGGATCCGCGGCGTCTCCACCAACATCCCGTTCCTCCAGGCCGTGCTCGACGACCCGCAGTTCCAGGCGGGCGACCTCAGCACGTCCTTCATCGACGAGCGGCCGGGCCTCGTCCGCAGCAACGTCTCCAAGGACCGCGGCACGAGGATCCTCAACTGGCTGGCCGACGTCACGGTCAACCAGCCGAACGGGCCGCGCACCGCGCTCGTCCGGCCCGCGGACAAGCTGCCCGACGTCGACCTCCGGCAGCCGGCGCCCGCCGGGTCCCGCCAGCGCCTGCTCGAGCTCGGCCCCCGCGGCTTCGCGGAGGCCCTGCGCGCGCAGACCGCCCTCGCCGTCACCGAGACCACGTTCCGGGACGCGCACCAGTCGCTGCTCGCCACGCGGGTCCGCACGCGCGACCTCGTGGCGGTCGCGCCGCACGTGGCGCGCACGACGCCCGAGCTCCTCTCGGTCGAGGCGTGGGGCGGTGCGACCTACGACGTCGCGCTGCGCTTCCTCGGCGAGGACCCGTGGGAGCGGCTGGCGTCGCTCCGCGAGGCGCTGCCGAACATCGCCATCCAGATGCTCCTCCGCGGCGCCAACACGGTCGGCTACACGCCGTACCCGACCGAGGTCACCGACGCGTTCGTGCAGGAGGCGGCCGCCACGGGCGTCGACGTGTTCCGCATCTTCGACGCGCTCAACGACGTGGAGCGCATGCGCCCGGCCATCGACTCGGTCCTCGCCACGGGCACCACCGTCGCCGAGGTCGCGCTCTGCTACACGGGCAACCTGCTCGACCCGGCCGAGGACCTCTACACGCTCGACTACTACCTCGCCCTCGCCGAGCGGAGCGTCGCCGCCGGGGCGCACGTCCTCGCGATCAAGGACATGGCCGGGCTCCTCCGGCCGGCCGCCGCCGAGCGGCTCGTGACCGCGCTCCGCCGCGAGTTCGACCTTCCGGTGCACGTGCACACGCACGACACCGCGGGCGGGCAGCTCGCGACCCTCCTCGCCGCCAGCCGCGCGGGCGCCGACGCGGTCGACGTCGCGAGCGCGCCGATGTCGGGCACCACGAGCCAGCCCTCCGCCTCCGCGCTCGTCGCGGCCCTCGCCGACACCGACCGCGACACCGGGCTCTCGCTCGACGCGGTCAGCGACCTCGAGCCGTACTGGGAGGCCGTGCGCCGCCTCTACCGGCCCTTCGAGTCCGGGCTGCCGGGCCCGACCGGCCGGGTCTACCGGCACGAGATCCCGGGCGGCCAGCTGTCGAACCTCCGGCAGCAGGCCATCGCGCTGGGGCTCGCCGACGACTTCGAGCTGATCGAGGACATGTACCAGGCGGCCGACCGGATCCTCGGCCGCATCCCCAAGGTCACGCCGTCGTCCAAGGTGGTCGGCGACCTGGCCCTCCAGCTGGCGGCCGCGAAGGCCGACCCGCGGGACTTCGCCGAGAACCCGCAGGACTACGACATCCCCGACTCCGTGATCGGCTTCATGGCCGGCGAGCTGGGCGACCTCCCGGGCGGCTGGCCCGAGCCCTTCCGCACCCGGGTCCTCCAGGGCCGCGACGTGCGCATCGGCGTGACGCCGCTCTCCGACGACGACCGGCGGGTGCTCGGGGTGCCGGGCGCCGAGCGCCGGCGCACCCTCAACCGCCTGCTGTTCCCGCAGCCCACCGAGCAGTACGAGACCATCCGCGAGCTCTTCGGCGACCTCTCCGTGCTCGACACCGAGGACTACCTGCACGGGCTCCGCCAGGGCCAGGAGCACGTCGTGCGGATCGGCCGCGGCGTCGAGGTCATCATCGGCCTGGAGGCCGTGGGCGACGCCGACGCGTCGGGCATGCGCACCGTCATGGTGGTCATGAACGGGCAGCTCCGCCCCGTGTTCGTCCGCGACCGCGGCATCGCCGTCACGACCGTCGCCGCCGAGAAGGGCGACGCCTCCCGGCCCGGGCACGTGTCCGCGCCGTTCTCCGGCGTGGTGACCCTCAAGGTCCGGGAGGGCGACGTCGTCGCCGCCGGCCAGGCCGTCGCGTCGATCGAGGCCATGAAGATGGAGGCGGCCATCACGTCGCCCGTCGCGGGCCGCGTCGCGCGGCTCGCCGTCCCCACCACCCAGCAGGTCGACGCGGGCGACCTGCTCGTGGTCGTCGAGACCGAGAAGTGAGCCCGATGACCCGCACGCAGGAGACACCTGACGAGACGCCCGACGAGCGCTACGACCTCGTGGTCGTGGGCGGGGGATCCGGCAACTCCATCGTCGACGAGCGCTTCGCTGACCAGCGTGTCCTGCTCGTGGACGACGGCGAGCACTTCGGCGGCACCTGCCTCAACGCGGGCTGCATCCCCACCAAGATGCTCGTGCACGTGGCCGACGTCGCCGCGGGGACGCGCGACGGCGCCGCCCTCGGGATCCGCGCCTCGGTCGACGCCGTCGACTGGCCCGCGATCAGCGCGCGCGTCTTCGGCCGCATCGACGCCATCAGCGAGGGGGGACGCGAGTGGCGCGAGAGCGGCGCGGAGAACGTCACGCTCCTGCGCGAGAGCGTCGGCTTCGAGGGGCCCGGCGTGCTCGTGACGGCCAGCGGGCAGCGGATCACCGCGGACCGGATCGTGCTCGCGGCGGGGTCCCGCCCGCGCCCGCTCCCGGCGGCCTACACGCCGGACCCGTCGATCCACGACTCCGACTCGATCATGCGCATCGCCGAGCTCCCGGCCTCGCTCCTCATCGTCGGCGGCGGCTACGTCGCGGCCGAGTTCGCCCACGTGTTCAGCCACCTGGGCGTGCACGTCACGCAGGTGGCCCGCTCCCCGCGCCTCCTCGGGCACCTCGACGAGGACGTGTCCACCCGCTTCACGACGCTCGCGCGCACCCAGTGGGACCTCATCACCGACTGCGAGGTGGAGGAGATCGAGCGCGACGGCGACGTGCTCCGCTCGCGCCTCGCGTCCGGCCACCTGGTGGAGACCGAGGCGGTCCTGGTCGCGCTCGGCCGCATCCCGAACACCGACACGCTCGCCGTCGCGAACGCCGGCTACGACCTGCACGCGGACGGCCGCATCGTCGTGGACGCGCAGCAGCGCGTGCTCGCGGGCGGGGAGCCCGTGCCCGGCGTCTTCGCGCTCGGCGACGTCAGCGCGGAGCACCAGCTCAAGCACGTCGCCAACCACCAGGCCCGCGTCGTGCAGCACAACCTGCTGCATCCGGATGACCTCGTCGGCGGCGCGCCCGGGCCGGTCCCGCAGGCCGTGTTCTCGCGTCCGCAGATCGGCTCGTTCGGCCTCACGGAGGCGGAGGCGCGCGCGGCCGGCCCCGTCGTCACGATCGAGCAGCCGTACTCGTCCACCGCCTGGGGCTGGGCGCTCGAGGACACGACGTCGTTCTGCAAGCTCGTGGTGGATCCCCGCGACGGCGGCACGATCCTCGGCGCGCACATCATCGGCTCCGACTCGGCGGCGCTCATCCAGCCGCTCCTCATGGCCGCGAGCCTGGGGCACCGGGTCACGGGGCTCGCCCGCGCGCAGTACTGGCCGCACCCGGCCGTGACCGAGGTCGTCGAGAACGCCCTGCTGTCCGCCGAGTCCGCGGTGGCCGACTGGGCACGGGAGAATGGTCCGGGCGATGCGCCCGCGGGGGCCGGTCGACCCTGACCCGCCGCCCGCCAGGACCCACGGAAGCAGAGAATGACTGAACGACAGATCCGCCTGTTCGGCGATCCGGTGCTGAAGACCGTCTCCTCGGAGATCCGCGAGATCGACGAGGGCGTGCGCGCCCTGGTCGAGGACCTCCTCGACAGCGTGCGGCCCGACGGCCGGGCCGGCGTGGCGGCGGCGCAGATCGGCGTGAACCTCCGGGCGTTCAGCTACAACGTGGGGCCGGCGTTCGGCTACATCCTCAACCCGGTCATCGAGGAGCTCCGCGGCGAGGCCGTGCTCGTCGACGAGGGCTGCCTCTCCGTGCCCGGCCTGTGGTTCCCCACGATGCGCCACCCCGAGGCCGTCATCAGCGGCATCGACCTCGACGGGAACGCGGTCCGCCTCGAGGGCACGGGCGTGCTCGCGCAGGCGTTCCAGCACGAGGTGGACCACCTCGACGGCCTCGTGTACCTCGACCGGCTCGACAAGCAGCGCCGCCGCGAGGCCATGAAGCAGGTGCGCGAGTCCGACTGGTTCTGATCCGCCGTCGGTCCCGCGCGCGCGGGACCGACGACCGGCGTCAGTGGACCAGCGAGTGCCCCTCCGTGTTCGGCGCGGCCTCGTAGATCCGGGTGATGACGTCGGCGAACGCGTCGAGCACCACCTGGCGCTTGATGCTGAGCTTCGGCGTGAGGTGCCCGGCCGCCTCGGTGAGCTCCACCGGCAGCACGACGAACTTCCGGATCGACTCGGCGCGCGACACGGTCGCGTTGGCCGCATCGACAGCACGCTGCACCTCGGCGAGCACCGCGGGGTTCTGCGACGCCTGCTCGAGCGTCAGCGCCGGGTCCTGCCCGTTGTTGCCGAGCCAGACCGTGAGCATCTCGGGGTCCAGCGTGATGAGCGCCGAGATGAACGGCCGTCGGTCGCCCGCGACCACGACCTGCCCGACGAGCGGGTTCGCGCGGATCGGGTCCTCGAGCGCGGCGGGCGCCACGTTCTTGCCGCCCGCCGTGACGATGATCTCCTTCTTGCGCCCCGTGATCGTGAGGTAGCCGTCCGCGTCGTAGCTGCCGAGGTCGCCCGTGCGGAACCAGCCGTCGTCGAAGACGGCCGCGGTCGCCGCCTCGTCCTGCCAGTAGCCGTCGAAGACGTTGACGCCCTTGACCTCGATCTCGCCCTCGTCGGTGATCCGGGTGGAGACGCCGGGGAGCGCGGGCCCCACGGTGCCGATCCGGAAGCCCGCGACGAGGTTCACGCTCACGGGCGCCGTCGTCTCGGTGAGGCCGTAGCCCTCGAGGATGGTGAGCCCGAGCGAGCGGTAGAAGTGGCCGAGGCGGAGACCGAGGGGCGCGGATCCGCTCACCGCGTAGCGCACCCGGCCGCCCATCGCCTGCCGGATCTTCGAGTACACGAGCGCGTCGAACAGCTTGAACTGCAGCGCGAGCGCCAGCGGGACCTTCCCCGCGTCGACCGCGACCGAGTGCGCGTAGGCGACCTCCGCGGCCTTGCGGAACACCTTGCCCCGGCCGGCGCCCTCCGCCTTCTGCTCCGAGGAGTTGTAGACCTTCTCGAACACGCGCGGGACGGCGAGCAGGAACGTCGGCTTGAACGACGCCAGCGCGGGGAGGAGCTGCGTGGTGTCGGCCTGGTGGCCGGTCTTCACGCCGGCCTGCACGTTGAGGATCGAGATGAAGCGCGCGAACACGTGCGCCGTCGTGATGAACAGCAGCGTGGACGCGCCGACCTGCACGACCTCGCTCATCGCGACCTCGGCGTTCCGGGCGAGCTCGACGAAGTTGGAGTGGGTGAGCACGCAGCCCTTCGGCCGTCCGGTGGTGCCCGACGTGTAGATCAGGGTCGCCATGTCGGAGCCCACGGCGATGTTGCGCCGGCGCTCGATCTCCTCGTCCTGCACGTCGACGCCCTGCCGCGCGAGCTTGTCGAGGTCGCCGAGGTCGATCTGCCACACGTGTCGCACCGCGGGCAGCTCCGGGTGCACCTCGTCGAAGCGCGAGAAGTGCTCGGCGGACTCGAGGACCACGGCGACGCTGCCGGAGTCCTGCATGTTCCAATGCACCTGGCCGGGGGAGGACGTCTCGTAGACGGGCACGAGGACGCCGCCGGCGAAGAAGACCGCGAAGTCGACGAGGGTCCACTCGTAGCGCGTGCGGCACATCATGCCGATGCGCTCGCCCGGCTCGATCCCGGCGGCGACGAAGCCCTTCGCGAGGGCGACGACCTGGCGGTGGAACTCGGACGCCGAGACGTCGGTCCACCCGCCGGACCCGTCCGGCAGCGCGAACAGCGGAGCGTCGGGGCTCGTCCTCACGCGGTGCACGAGGACGTCGGTGACGTTGTCCTCGGGTCTCGCCTCGACGGCGGCGGGCATGGTGTGCTGTTCCACGGCAGCTCCTTCGGTACCGGAAATGGATGGGGTCAGCTTAACGGCGGCCGGCGCCCCCGCGCTCGTCCCCGGTCGGGGGCGTCCGGCGCGTCACTAGGATCGACTGGCGAGACGAACGGAAGGGCCCGCGGAGTGCATGCAATCGGGATAGACATCGGCGGGACGAAGATCGCGGGAGCCGTGGTCGACGAGCTCGGCGTCATCGCGGCGGAGGACCGGGTCCCCACCGAGGCCAGCAGCCCGGACGCCATCGTCGAGGCCGTCGTCGGCATGGTCGAGCGCCTGCGCGCCCAGCACCCCGACGCCGTGGCGGTCGGCGTCGCGGCGGCCGGCTTCATCGACGCCGCCCAGTCCACCGTCTACTACGCCCCGAACATCAACTGGCGCAACGAGCCGGTGCGCGAGAAGCTCCGCGGCCGGATCGACCTGCCCATCGTCATCGAGAACGACGCGAACGCCGCCGGCTGGGCCGAGTTCCGCTACGGCGCGGGCCGGCTGGTCAGCGACATGGTCACCCTCACCATCGGCACGGGCGTGGGCGGCGCGATCGTCGCCGACGACCGCCTCTTCCGCGGCGGGTTCGGCGCGGGCGCCGAGCTCGGCCACATGCGCGTCGTCCCCGACGGCCTGCCGTGCGGCTGCGGCGCCCGCGGCTGCATCGAGCAGTACGGATCCGGCCGGGCGCTCCTCCGCACCGCCGACGAGCTCGCGGACCTCGGCGGCACGCACGGCGCGGGCCTCGCGGCACGGCGCCAGGAGGTGGGCACGCTCACCGGCCACGACGTGGGCGACCTGATCCAGGCTGGCGACCCCGGCGCGCTCCTCGCGCTCCGTCGCCTCGGCGGCTGGCTGGGGGAGGCGGCCGCCAGCATCGGCGCGATCCTCGACCCGCAGATGTTCGTCATCGGCGGCGGCGTCGCCCAGGCCGGCGACCTCCTGCTCGACCCGATCCGCGACGCCTACCTCGCGCACCTCCCGGCCCGCGGCTACCACCCGGAGCCGGAGTTCCGCATCGCCGAGCTCGTGAACGACGCCGGCGTCGTGGGCGCGGCCGACCTCGCGCGCCTGCACGCCGCCGCCCTCCGCCACGGCGCCTGACGCCGGGCGGCCCGGCCCCCGCCTGCCGGGCGCGGGCGTCGTCGCTGGCTATGCTGGATCCGACCCCGCCCGGAAGGTGGCCATCCGATGTTCTACTGGTTCATGAAGAACCTGGTCGCGGGACCCATCCTCCGCAGCACCTTCCGCCCCTGGGTCACCGGGCTCGAGAACATCCCCGCCAAGGGCGGCGTCATCCTCGCGAGCAACCACCTGTCGTTCATCGACTCCGTGTTCCTGCCGCTCCTGGTCGACCGCAACCTCGTCTTCCTCGCGAAGAGCGACTACTTCACGGGCACCGGCCTCAAGGGCTGGGCCACGAAGATGTTCTTCACGGCCACGGGCATGCTCCCCATCGACCGGTCGGGCGGCAAGGCCTCCGAGGCGTCGCTCAACACGGGCCTCCGCGTCCTGGCCGAGGGCCGCATGCTCGGCATCTACCCGGAGGGCACCCGCAGCCCCGACGGCAAGATGTACCGCGGCCGCACGGGCGTCGCCCGCATGATCCTCGAGGGCGAGGTCCCGGTCGTCCCGATCGCGATGATCGACACCGAGAAGGTCATGCCCATCGGCACGCGGATCCCCAAGGTCCGCCGGATTGGTGTGGTCATCGGCGAGCCGCTAGATTTCAGTAGGTTCGCCGGCCTCGAGGGAGATCGGTTCATCCTCCGCTCCATCACCGACGAGATCATGTACGAGCTCTCGAGGCTCAGCGGCCAGGAGTACGTCGACGTCTATGCGACCTCGGTCAAGGAGAAGCGCGCGAGCGCGGCCCGCTGACCGTCTCCCGCACCGCCTCCACCGCGCACCACGCGCACGACACGAACCGGGATCCCACCGTGGCCTCTGAGCACCTCGTCCCCGCCCACCCCGACGTCCTCGCCGGACTCGACCACTGGCGCACGCTCGAGGTCAAGCAGCAGCCCGCGTGGCCCGACGCCGCCGCCGTGCACGCCGCCAGCGCCGAGATCGCGCTCCTGCCGCCGCTCGTGTTCGCGGGCGAGGTCGACCAGCTGCGCAGCCGCCTCGCCGCCGCCGCCGACGGCCGCGCGTTCCTCCTCCAGGGCGGCGACTGCGCCGAGACCTTCGCCGGCGCGACCGCCGACCAGATCCGCAACCGCGTGAAGACCGTGCTGCAGATGGCCGTCGTCCTCACGTACGGCGCCGCGATGCCCGTCGTGAAGATGGGCCGCATGGCCGGCCAGTTCGCCAAGCCCCGCTCGAGCGACTCGGAGACGCGCGGCGACCTGACGCTGCCCGCGTACCGCGGCGACATCGTCAACGGCTACGACTTCACCCCGGAGTCCCGGGCGGCTGATCCCGCGCGCCTCGTGAAGGGGTACCACACGGCCGCCTCCACCCTGAACCTCATCCGCGCCTTCACGCAGGGCGGGTTCGCCGACCTCCGCGAGGTGCACAGCTGGAACAAGGGCTTCGCCGCGAACCCCGCCAACCAGCGCTACGAGCAGCTCGCCCGCGACATCGACCGCGCCATCAAGTTCATGGAGGCCGCGGGCGCCGACTTCGACGACCTCAAGCGCGTCGAGTTCTACACGGGCCACGAGGGCCTGCTCATGGACTACGAGCGGCCCATGACCCGCATCGACTCGCGCACCGGCACGCCCTACAACACGTCGGCGCACTTCATCTGGATCGGGGAGCGCACGCGCGACCTCGACGGGGCGCACGTCGACTTCCTGTCGCGCGTCCGCAACCCGCTGGGCGTCAAGCTCGGCCCGAGCACCACGCCCGAGACGGTGCACGAGCTCATCGAGAAGCTCGACCCGGATCGCGAGCCCGGCCGCCTCACCTTCATCACGCGCATGGGCGCGGGGAAGATCCGGGACGCCCTCCCGCCCCTGCTCGAGGCCGTGAAGGCGTCGGACGCGAACCCGCTGTGGGTCACCGACCCGATGCACGGCAACGGCCTCACCACGCCCACCGGCTACAAGACCCGTCGCTTCGACGACGTGGTCGACGAGGTCCAGGGCTTCTTCCAGGCCCATCGGGCAGCGGGCACGCACCCGGGCGGCATCCACATCGAGCTCACCGGCGACGACGTCACGGAGTGCCTCGGCGGCTCCGAGCACATCGACGAGGCCACCCTCGCGACGCGCTACGAGTCGCTGTGCGACCCGCGGCTCAACCACATGCAGAGCCTCGAGCTCGCGTTCCTCGTCGCCGAGGAGCTGGCGGCCGCGCGCGGCTGATCCGCATCCGTCGCTCCGCGCCCCGTCGCCCTCCCGGGCGGCGGGGCGCCGTCGTGTGAGCGCCAGGCGAGGGAGCGGGGTCAGCCGGAGGCCGTGATGCCGAGGTTGACCGTCGAGCCGCGCCGCGCGAGCGCCTGCGCCTCGGGGCTCGCCGAGGCCACCCGGGTGATGCTGTTGGGCAGCGCGTCCCAGAACGCGGAGTACGCGTACTTGAAGCCGGCCGCGTCGAGCGCCGCCTTCGCCTCGTCGCGCGTGAGCCCCACGACCGCCGGGACGGCCACGAGGTCGGGGCCCTTCGACACCTCGAGCCCCACCTTGCTGCCCGGCGCCCCGTCGGGCCCGGAGCGGACCGGGTTCTGGTCGAGCGGGTAGACCGAGATGACCTCGCCCTTCTCCACGTCGTCGCTGAAGCTCTGCTTGCCGGCCTCGCCGACGAGGCCCGCCTGGGCGAGCGTCGCGACGGCCTGGTCGACGGAGCGCCCGTGCACGTCCGGGATCCGGCCGGCGGCGACGACCAGCGTGACGGGCTGCTGCTCGGGGTACTGCGCGCCGATGGGCGCGCCGGCGGCGTCGAGGACCTGCACGACCGTGCCCTCCTCCGCGTCGCCGTACTGGCGGATGGTCGCCTCCTGCACCACGAAGGGCACGCCCTCCAGCCGGCTGCGGGCATCGCCCTCCGTGCTGCCGACCACGTCGGGCACGTCGAGGAGCTGCGGCCCGGTCGAGGCGTAGACGGTGACGGTGGATCCCTGGTCGACGGGGGTGCCCGACTCCGGATCGCTGCGGGTCACGTGCCCCACGGCGACGTCCACGCTCGGCTCCTCGGCGCGCGCGACCACGAAGCCCTGGCCCTGCAGCGTCCCCGCGGCGTCGTCCACCGCCATCTCCGTGACGGTCGGGACGGGCACGCGCGCTCCGGGTCCCTGGCCGTAGTACCAGCCGGTGCCGCCCGCGAGGGCAGCGAGCATGACGATGAGGAGAGCGAGCACCCAGCCGCGCGCGCGACGGCGCTGTCCGGCCGCGGCCAGCGCGGCGACGGACTCCGGCTCGGAGCGCTCCGTCTCCTGCCGCAGCATGACGGGCGGGCCGCCGACGACCTGCGTCTCGCCCGTCGTGACGGGCGGTAGCGCCGGGGCGCTGGGGAAGACCACGGTGCGCTGGAGCGGCGCGGGGTCGCCGGACCGGGCGTCGAGCCGGTTCTGCACGGCGTAGAGCTCGTCGAGGAGAGCTCGTGCGTCGCGAGGGCGCTGCTCGGGATCGCGCGCGGTCGCCCACAGCACCAGCTCGTCGAGCTCGACGGGCACGGACGCGTTCGCGGTGCTGGGCGTCGGCACCTGGTCGTTCGCGTGCTGGTACGCGATCTGCATGGGCTGCTCGCCCTTGAAGGGCTGCTCCCCGGCCAGCATCTCGTACATCATGATGCCGACGGCGTAGATGTCGCTGCGGGTGTCCGCGATGCCGCGGGTGACGAGCTCGGGGGAGAGGTACGCGATCGTGCCGAGGAGCGCCTGGCCCGTCGCGGTGTTCGCGCTGACGGCCCGCGCGAGGCCGAAGTCGCCGATCTTGATGCGCCCGTCGTCCGCGAGCAGCACGTTCTCGGGCTTGAGGTCGCGATGCACGATCCCGGCCTTGTGCGCGGCCGCCAGCCCCGACAGCACGGCCTCGAGGATGTCAAGCGTCTGCTCGGGCGTCAGCCGCTCGTACTCCTGCAGGAGCTCACGGAGCGTCATGCCGGGCAGGTACTCCATGACGAGGTACGCCATGTCGGAGTCCTGGCCCTGGTCGAAGACGTTCACGACGTTGGGGTGCGCGAGGCGCGCGGCGGACCGCGCCTCCTGGATGAAGCGGTCGCGGAACGCGCTGTCGTCGGCGAGGTGGCCGTGCATGACCTTGACGGCCACGCGGCGCTCCAGGCGCAGGTCGGTGGCGACGTAGACCGTCGCCATCCCGCCGCGCGCGATGCGGGACCTGACCTGGTACCGACCGTCGAGGAGACGGCCGATCATGGGGTCGGTCGGGCTGGAGGTCACTGGATGATTCTAGGGATCGAGGCTGTCCGGGCCTCCCCGGCACACCGGAGCGCCGCCGCGCGGGTGCGCACGCCGATCGGCGTCAGCCGATCTCGTCGAGCCAGGCCCAGGCCGAGGCCTCCCACTTGGCGTACGCGTCCGGGTAGGCCGAGTACTGGACGGCCTGCGCCGCCTGCGTGACGGTCATGGACTTCCAGCCGGCGATGTCCAGGAGCCCGCGCGTGGCTCCCGGGTTCGGGTTCACGGGACCGCCGAAGAACGCGCGGGACGCGAAGACGGGGTCGTTCAGCTGGGCGGGCTGGCCCCAGCCCTGGCTCGGACGCTGCTGGAACAGGCCGATGGAGTCGCGGTCGCCCCAGTCCAGGTTCCGGAGGGTGGACTCCTGCGCCGCCGTCGCGAGCGCGATGACGAGCCCGTAGTCGCTGACGCCGGCGGACCGGCCGACCTGGACGATGACGCTCGCGTTGCGGCGCATCTCGTCGGTCATGATCGTCGTCCCGTGGAGCGACGCGACCTGCACGACCGCGGCGGAGGCGTGCGGGATGGTGAGCTTGCTGCCCGCGTAGATGATGCTCGACCAGTTGAGGCCGTTGGCGTTCAGGAGGTCCTGCACCGTGACGCCGGACTCCTGGGCGATGCTGTGCAGCGTGTCGCCGGTCTCGATCGTGTAGGTGCCGGAGAGACCCGCCGTGGCGGCGGGCGACGCGCTGGCGGGCGCGGCGGGGGCAGCCGGTGCGGCCGGAGCCGAGGCGCCGGGGATCGTGAGCCGGTTGCCGGGGAAGATCGTGCTCGTGGCCCGCAGCCCGTTGGCCTGGAGGACGGCCGACGTCGAGACGCCGTGCTTGCCCGCGATGCCGGACACGGTGTCGCCGGCCACGACCGTGTAGCCGGCCCCGGATCCGCTGGGCGCGGTCGCGGTCGCGGGCGCCGGGGTGGAGGAGGAGGCGCCGGAGCCGCCGAGGGTGAGCGTCTGGCCGGGGAAGATGGTGGTCTTCCAGCCGAGGCCGTTCTGCGCGAGCACCGACGCGGTGGAGAGGCCGAAGCGGCCGGCGATGCCGGAGACGGTGTCGCCCTGCTCGACGACGTACGTGGCGGGCGCGGCGACCATGGGCGCGGCGGCCGGGGCGACGGTGGGCGCGGCGATGCGCGGGATCTTCGTCTGCGCGGGGCCGGACTTGGCCTTCGGCACGCGCTTGACGGGAGCGGCCTCGGCGGGCGTCGCCATCCCGAGGCTCACGGCGAGCGAGCCGACCAGCACGATCGGCATGGTGGCGAGGAGCGCCTTGGAGCGGCGGGCTGCCGAGCGTCCGGTCGAGGTGTCCGCGGACCGGCTGGGGTCGCGAGGAGGGGTGGGTTCGGTCATGGGCATGTTGGTCTACTCCGGCCGTCGTGCTCGATTCCCTGATGCAGGTGTTCCACGTTAACACGCAGGGGAAGCAGAGCGCACATAAGTGACGGATGTGGCTGGAGTGATCAGCGACACGCCTGTTCGGCGGATGGGCAGCCGGATCCGCCCTCACCGCCTCCCTGGGTCTCCGGCGGCGACCGCTGTCCCGCCGGCGGGCCGGGACGTGCCAGCATGTGAGACGTGAACGAGCCCTATTCCGACCGTGAGTGGTTGACCGTCCCCGATCTCGTCGACCTCCTGGGTCTCACCGTCAGCCGCGTCCGCCGGCTCATCGAGGACCGGCGCCTGCTGGCCGTCCGCCTCGACGGCGTGCTGAAGGTCCCGGCCGTGTTCCTGCGCGACGGCGAGCCGCTGTCCGAGCTCCGCGGCACGATCATGGTCCTCGGCGACAACGGGTTCACCGACGAGGAGGCCATGGACTGGTTGCTGACGGAGGAGCCGAGCCTCGGCACCGCTCCCGTCGACGCGCTCCTGGCCGGACGCAAGGCCGAGGTGCGACGGGTGGCGCAGGCGACCGCCTGAGCCGCTCCACCCGCGTTCAGTGCGATCCGCGACGGCCCCAGGGCCGGGTCAGGTCAGGTGACGCGACGCGTGACGCTGTCGACGAGCAGCTCGAGCTGGTTGCGGGCGCGCGCGCCGATGGGCGCCTCCCGCAGAGCGGCGAGCGACTCCCGCACGTGGCGGGCGATCATGCCCTCCACCTCGTCCAGGGCGCCGCTCTCCCGCAGGATCGACTGGAGCGCGCGGATCTGCTCGTCATCGAGGTCGGGATCCCCGAGCAGCGCGTCCACCGTGCGACGGACGCCGTCGGGGAGCCGCCGCCGCGCGAGCGCGATGAGGACCGTGCGCTTGCCCTCGCGGAGGTCGTCCCCGCTGGGCTTGCCCGTCACGTCGCTGTCGCCGAAGACGCCGAGCACGTCGTCGCGTAGCTGGAACGCGATCCCGAGCGGGAGGCCGACGGCCCGCAGCGCGGCGACCTGCTCGCGCGTGGCCCCCGCGAGGCTGGCACCCACGACGAGCGGCGCCTCGATGCTGTACTTCGCCGACTTGTAGACGATCACGTTGTGCGCGCGGGCGAGGGTCTCGTCCTCGGGGACGGTCGGCCATGCCACCTCCTCGAGCACGTCGAGGTACTGGCCGACCGTCACCTGCGTGCGCATGGTGGCGAGCTCGGCGCGAGCAGCCCGGGCGGCGGCTCCGTCCGCGAGCGCCAGCAGCGAGTCGATGAGGAGCTCGTCGCTCCAGCCGAGGAGCAGGTCGCCCAGGAGGATGGCGCCGGCCTCGCCGAACGCGGACGACGACCCGCCCCAGCCGCTCGACGCGTGCAGGGTCTCGAGGCGCCGGTGGGCGGCCGGCCGGCCGCGGCGGGTGTCGGAGCGGTCGATGATGTCGTCGTGCACCAGCGCCGCGGCGTGGAAGACCTCGAGGCCCGCGGCCACGCCGACGACGGCGCGGTAGCCGGGTCGCTCCTCGCCCTCCGGGCGTCCCGCGGGGGAGGGCTCGAGGTCGATGACCGAGCGCCAGCCCCAGTAGCAGAACTGGGCGCGGAACCTCTTGCCGCCTCTCAGCAGATCCGAGGAGAACTCGTGGATGCGCACAAGATCCGGGCTGATCTCCCGGAGTCCCGCCGCCTGCGCCGTCAGGAAGTCGTCGAGGCGGGTCTGGACGTGGCTGACGAGGCGGTCGCTTTCGGGCACCCGCCTAGCCTAGCCAGGGGCAGGGAGCTAGAATCCACGGGTGAACACCAACGCGTCGTCCCGAGCCTGAGGGGAACATGATGCCGCTTTCCGAGCAAGAGCAGCGCCTGCTGGAGGAGATGGAGCGCAGTCTCTATCACAACGACGCAGACTTCGTGGCGACCGTCAGCGGTCGCCGCAGCAGACCCAACTACACGATGGTCGTCGTCGGGGTGCTGGTCATCGTGCTGGGCATCGCCGCCCTCGCCGCCGGCGTCATCACCAAGCTGGCCATCATCGGCATCCTCGGCTTCGCGATCATGATCGTGGGCGCCCTCCTCATCTTCAGCCCGCGCGGCACCGTCGAGGACCCGTCGCCGACGAACGTCCCGCGTGCTCCCGGCCGCGGCGGCGGCGCAAGACCGGCCACCTCGTCCTCCTTCATGGACCGGATCAACGAGCGCTGGGAGAAGCGCCAGGGCGGTCAGGACTGACCACCCGCTGAGCGGCACTCCACCGCCCTCCACTCGACCCGAAGGGGCCGATCCCGAACCGGGATCGGCCCCTTCCGCTGTCCCCGGCACCCCTCCCGATCCCTCCCCGGCGCCCTCCGCGCGGTCCTCCGACCGCCCGGAGGGCGCTTCTGCGTGTCCGCGGCGCGCCGGGAGAGGCAGATCCCTCCACATCCCTCCCCCCTGCTGCTGCCCGCGGATCCACGGGGATCCGGGCCCGTGCCCCGCGAATTCATCCGCAGGCCCTGGCGGTCGGTGGAGGGCTGTGGAGTAAAGTGGAGCAAGTCCTGAACCACGGCCGGAGAGACAGGGGGTGTCGGTGTGTTCCTCGGTACCCACTCGCCCCGCCTCGACGACAAGGGGCGGCTCATCCTCCCCGCGAAGTTCCGCGACGAGCTCGAGGGCGGCGTCGTCATGACCCGCGGCCAGGACCGCTGCATCTACGTGTTCACGACGCGCGAGTTCGAGGAGCTGCACGACCGCATGCGCCAGGCGCCGCTCGCGAGCAAGCAGGCGCGCGACTACATGCGCGTCTTCCTGTCCGGGGCGAACGCCGAGACGCCGGACAAGCAGCACCGCATCACCATCCCGCAGGCCCTCCGCACCTACGCCGGCCTCGACCGCGAGCTCGCGGTCATCGGCGCGGGCAGCCGCGTCGAGATCTGGGACGCCGGCACGTGGGACGAGTACCTCACCGCCAACGAGAGCGCGTTCGCCGACACCGCGGAGGAGGTGATCCCCGGCCTGTTCTGACCCCGGCCCCTGACTCCCAGCCGTCCGACGCCCTGCCGCACTTCCCCGGTGGCAGGTCGGGACGGATGGGGATCAGGAGCCGCGGACAGGGCAGCGGGATGCCATGGCCCTCGACGACATCCACACCCCCGTCCTCCTCGAGCGGTGCCTCGAGCTGCTCGCCCCCGCCCTGCAGGGCGAGGGCGCCGTGCTGGTCGACGCCACCCTCGGGATGGCCGGCCACTCCGAGGCGTTCCTCGACGCGATCCCCGGGCTCCGCCTCGTGGGGCTCGACCGCGACCCCGACGCCCTCGCGATCGCGGGGGAGCGGCTCGCCCGCTTCGGCGACCGGGTCCACCTCGTGCACACGGTCTACGACGGCATCGCGCGCGCGCTCGACGACCTGGGCATCGGCGAGGTGCAGGGCGTCTTCTTCGACCTCGGCGTCTCGTCGCTCCAGCTCGACCGCGTGGAGCGCGGCTTCTCCTACTCGCAGGACGCCCCGCTCGACATGCGCATGGACGGGACAGCCGGGCTGACCGCGGCCCAGGTCGTCGCGGAGTACGACGAGCTCGAGCTGCGGCGGATCTTCTACGACTACGGCGAGGAGAAGCTCGCCCCGCGCTACGCGAGCCGCATCGTGCAGGCGCGCGAGGTGGAGCCGATCACCACGTCCGCGCGGCTGGTCGAGATCATCCAGCAGGCGACCCCGGCCGCCGTGCAGCGGGCCGGGCACCCGGCCAAGCGCGTGTTCCAGGCGCTGCGGATCGAGGTCAACCAGGAGCTCAGCGTGCTGGCCCGGGCCATGCCCGCGGCGATCGACCGCCTCGCCGTCGGCGGGCGCGTCGTCGTCGAGTCGTACCAGTCGCTCGAGGACCGGATCGTCAAGCGCGAGCTGCGCGCCCGCTCCACCAGCACCGCGCCCGTCGGCCTCCCCGTGGAGCTCCCCGAGCACCGGCCCGAGCTGAAGCTCCTCGTCCGCGGCGCCGAGCTCGCGGACCAGGACGAGATCGCCCAGAACCCCCGCGCCGCATCCGTACGGTTGCGCGCCGCCGAACGAGCCAGGAGGCGACACGCATGACCGATGCAGCACGCGCGACCGCGCGTCCCCGGATCCGGCCGTCCGCCGAGCCCGCACCGCGCCACATCGAGGTCGTCGCCACCCGCGGGCAGCGGCGCGCGCGGCCGCGCACCGTCTACGCGCTCATCGTCGTCGGCGGGCTCTTCGTCGTCCTGCTCGCCCAGCTCCTGCTCTCGATCGGGCTGTCGGACGGCGCGTACGCCATCCAGTCCCTCCAGCAGCAGCAGAAGGAGCTCGACCGCACGCACCAGGCGCTGACCGAGGACGTCGACCGGCTCTCGTCCCCGCAGAACCTCGCGCGGAACGCGCAGGCGCTCGGCATGGTCGCGAGCGCGTCGCCCTCCTTCCTGTCGCTCGACGGCACGATCCAGGGCACGCCGCAGGCGAAGGACGGCGCGACCACGCCGCTCACCGCGGACACGCTCATCGGCAACTCGCTCCTCTCCGGCGTCCCGCTGACCATCGAGAGCGACCCGGCGAAGCGCGCGGCCGCCCTCCAGGAGGCCACCGCGCAGGACGGCGGCGCCGCGGTCGACCCGGGCTCGGCCATCCCCGGATCCGCCGAGGCCGCGGGCGGCGTGACCGCCGGGAGCGTGAGCGCGCCTCCCGCCTCCGGCGCGGCCTCCGGGCTAGCGTCGGCCACGGCGATCCCCACCCCCACGACCCGCTGATCGCGCGCCCCGCTGAGGGGCCGCGGACGCCGCACCACACCGCTCCGACCGAGCATCGCACCGCCCCGCAGGCACCGAGAGGAATCCCCGAGTGACCACGATCTCGAACCGACGGCGCATCGCCTTCTCGCTCATCGCGATCCTCGCCGTCATCGGGGTCTTCGTCGTGAAGCTCATCGACATCCAGGTCGTGCAGGCCACCGAGCTCAACGAGGCCGCGCTCGGCAAGCGGGCGATCTCGCAGACGCTCCCGGGCGTCCGGGGCAGCATCTACGACGGGCAGGGCAAGGTCCTCGCCGACAGCGTCCTCCGCTACGACGTGACGATGGACCCCTCCAAGGCCGGCGACTTCACGCGCACCGTCACGGGCGACGACGGCAAGCCCGCCAAGCAGGACGTCACGCTCGCCGAGGCTGAAGCGCAGCTGGGTGCGATCACCGGGCAGAAGCCCGAGGAGATCGACGGGCTGATCGACGGCGCCCTCGCGAAGGACTCCAAGTCCCTGTTCGCGTACGTCACGAAGGGCGTCGACGTGGACGCGTACCTCGCCATCCGCGACCTCGAGATCCCGTGGATCTACTTCCAGGCGGTCTCGAGCCGCACCTACCCGAACGGGCAGATCGCCGGCAGCATCCTCGGCTACATCGCGGGCGACGGGACCATCAAGGCCGGGCTCGAGCAGGAGTACGACTCGTGCCTGTCCGCGCAGGACGGCGCGCAGACGTACGAGCGCGGCGCGGACGGCGTCGCCATCGCGGGCAGCACCGTGACGCAGAAGCAGGCCGTGGACGGCAGTGACGTGATGACGAACATCGACACGGACCTCGAGTACTTCGCGCAGACGGCCGTGGCGGAGCAGGCCGTGAAGGTCGGCGCGGACTACGGGCACGCGACCATCGTCGAGGTGAAGACGGGCAAGGTCCTCGCGGTCGCCGAGTATCCCTCCGTCGACCCGAACGACGTCACGGCGACGAAGCCGGAGGACCGGGGGAGCCGGGCGTTCAGCTCGCCCTTCGAGCCGGGATCCACCCTCAAGGCCGTGACGGCCGCCGCCCTCGTCGACTCCGGCAAGGCCGACGCGTCCACGCGGGTGGTCGCGCCGTACACGTTCACGCGGCCCGACGTGAGGCTCAGCGACAGCTACGTGCACCCCGACCTGCGCTTCACGCTGGCGGGCGTCCTCATGGACTCCTCCAACACGGGCATCTCGGCGCTCGGCGAGCGCCTCCCGGCCGCCGACCGGTACGACTACCTGAAGGCGTTCGGCGTCGGCGAGAAGACCGCCATCGACTTCCCCGGCGAGAGCAGCGGCCTCATCCGCCCGTGGCAGGAGTGGGACCCGCAGACCAACTACGCGACCATGTTCGGGCAGGGCCTCACGACCACGGCGCTGCAGGTCGCGAGCATCTACCAGACCATCGGCAACCACGGCGTGAAGCTCCCGCTCTCGCTCGTCGCGGGCTGCAAGCAGGCCGACGGCACCGTGACGGACCAGCCCTCCACCGAGGGCACGCAGGTCGTCTCGCCGGAGGCCGCCGAGTCCACCGTGAACATGCTCGAGACGGTGGTCACCTCCGGGCACCTCGCGAAGGACCTCACGATCCCCGGCTACCGCGTCGCCGCGAAGTCCGGCACGGCGCAGGTGGCGGAGGCCGACGGCAAGTACGGCAAGAACTACCTGGTGTCGATCGCCGGGCTCGCGCCGGCCGAGGACCCCCAGTACGTCGTGTCGATCAGCCTGGCCAATCCGGATACCATGAAGTCCTCGGCGGCCGCGGCGCCGGTCTTCCAGAAGATCATGTCCCAGGTCCTGAAGACCTACCGGGTCCCGCCCTCCAGCGTGCCGTCCCCGAACCTCCCGACGACCTACTGAGAGATGAGGGCGATGACCTCCCCTGCCACTCCCGCCCTCCGCCCCGAGCACCCCGTCGCACGGTCGCTGTCCGGCCTCGTGCGCGACTTCGCGCTCGACGTCGTCGGCGACGTGGACGACGTCGAGGTCACGGGCGTCACGCTCTCGTCCGGCGAAGTCCAGCCCGGCGACCTCTACGTGGGGCTCCGCGGCGCACGCGCCCACGGCGCGCGCTTCGCGACCGACGCGGCCGGCAGCGGCGCCGTCGCGGTGCTCACCGACCCTGACGGCCTCGCGGACGCGCAGGCGTCCGGCCTGCCGGTGATCCTCACCCCCGACCCGCGGGCCGCCCTCGGCGACATCGCCGCGTGGGTCCACCGCTCGGCCGAGAACCCGGCGACCCTCTACGGCGTCACCGGCACCAACGGCAAGACGAGCGTCGTCTACCTGCTCGACGGGCTGCTCCGCCAGCTCGGCGTCGTGACCGGCCTCACCTCGACGGCCGAGCGGCGCATCGGCGAGGAGAGCATCACGAGCCGCCTCACCACCCCGGAGGCGAGCGAGCTGCACGCGCTCCTGGCGCGCATGCGCGAGGCCGAGGTCCGCGCGGTCACGATCGAGGTCTCCGCGCAGGCGCTGTCCCGCCACCGCGTCGACGGCCTCGTGTTCGACGTGGCCGCCTTCATCAACCTGAGCCACGACCACCTCGACGACTACGCCGACTTCGAGGAGTACTTCGAGGCGAAGGCCGCGTTCTTCGACCCCGACCGCGCCCGCCGCGGCGTCGTGTCGCTCGACACGGAGTGGGGCCAGCGGATCGTGGACGGCTCCAGGATCCCGATCACGACCATCTCCACGAAGCCCGGCGTCGAGGCCGACTGGACCGTCACGGTGCTCGAGCAGACCCCCGACTCCACGGGCTTCCGCCTCGAGGGCCCCGACAACCGCGTGCTCGTCTCCCGCGTGCCCGTGCCCGGCTGGTTCATGGCCGCGAACGCCGGCCTCGCGATCGTGATGCTCGTCGAGTCCGGCTACGACCTCGACGCCGTGGCGCACGTGCTCGACCGCGACGGCGGCATCCAGGCCTACATCCCGGGCCGCGCCGAGCGCGTCTCCGGCGACCGCGGTCCCCTCTTCTTCGTCGACTACGGCCACACGCCCGACGCCTTCGAGCAGACGCTGCGGGCCCTGCGGCCCTTCACGCCGGGCCGGCTGGTGATGGTGTTCGGCGCCGACGGCGACCGCGACACCACGAAGCGCGCCGAGATGGGCGCGATCTCCGCCCGGCTCGCCGACGTCGTGGTCATCACCGACTACCACCCGCGCTATGAGGACCCGGCGTCGATCCGGGCGTCGCTCATCGCGGGGGCCCGGGCCGCGGTGCCCGACCGCGAGATCCACGAGGTGCCCGACCCGGCGACCGCGATCCGCACGGCGGTGTCGCTGGTCGGCGAGGGGGACACCATCCTCGTCGCCGGACCCGGGCACGAGGACTACCACGAGGTGGCCGGGCGCAAGATCCCGTTCTCCGCCCGTGACGACGCGCGCGCGGCCCTCCGCGACGCAGGCTGGAGCTGACATGATCGCCCTCACCCTCGCCGAGATCGCCGAGGCGGTCGACGGCCGCCTCCTGCTCCGCGGCGACGCCACCGCGCAGACCGTCGTCGACGGCGCGGTCGACACCGACAGCCGGCTCATCGCGCCCGGCGGGATCTTCGTCGCCAAGCCCGGCGAGGAGACCGACGGCCACCTCTTCGCGCCCCAGGCCGTCGAGGCGGGCGCCGCGCTCCTCCTCGTCGAGCGCGAGCTCGACCTGCCCGTGCCCCAGGTGCTCGTGCCCGACGTGGTCGACGCGCTCGGCCGGCTGGCCCACGAGGTCGTCGCCCGCGTGCGCGCGATCGGCGACCTGCGGATGGTCGCGGTGACCGGATCCAACGGCAAGACCACCACCAAGAACCTGCTGCACGCGATCCTCTCCACCCAGGGCGAGACCGTGTCGCCCGTCGCGTCCTTCAACAACGAGGTCGGCGCGCCGCTGACGATGCTCAAGGTCACGCGCACGACGCGCTTCCTCGTGGCGGAGATGGGCGCGAGCGGGCTCGGCGAGATCACGCGCCTGGTGCGCATGGCGAAGCCGGACGTCGGCATCGTGCTCACGGTGGGCCTCGCCCACGCGGGCGGGTTCGGCGGCATCGAGCGGACGCTCGTCACGAAGACCGAGATGGTGAAGGACCTCCTGCCCGAGGACACGGCCGTGCTCAACGCCGACGATCCGCGGGTCGCCTCCATGAGCGACAAGACCCAGGCCCCCGTGCTGTGGTTCGGGCGGGACGCGCGCGCCGCGGTCCGCGCGACCGACATCCTCGCGTCCGCCGCGGGCACGACCTTCACGCTGCACCTGCCCGACGGCTCCGAGCGTCCCGTGTCCTTCCGCGTGCTCGGCGAGCACCACGTCACCAACGCGCTGGCCGCGGCGGCCGGCGCCTGGGCGCTCGGGATCGACGGGGACGCGATCGTCTCCGCCCTGCAGACCGTGCAGCGCGCGGAGCGCTGGCGGATGGAGGTGCTCGGCGGCAACGGCGTCACGGTCATCAACGACGCCTACAACGCGAGCCCCGACTCCATGGCCGCGGCGCTGCGCACCCTCGCGCAGATCAAGGGCCCCGACCAGCGGACGGTCGCGGTCCTCGGCGAGATGAGCGAGCTGGGCGAGTTCTCCGAGGAGGAGCACGACCGCGTGGGCCTCCTCGCGGTGCGCCTCAACATCGGCCAGCTCATCGTGGTCGGGCGGCCCGCGCGCCGCCTGCACCTCGAGGCCATCGCGCAGGGCTCCTGGGACGGGGAGTCGATCTTCGCCGAGGACGCCGCCGAGGCCCGCGAGGTGCTCAACCGGATCCTCCGCGACGGCGACCTCGTGCTGGTGAAGTCCTCGAACTCCGCGGGGCTCCGCTTCCTCGGGGACGAGCTGGGGGAGAAGTACGCGTGGTAGCCCTCCTCTTCGCGGGCGCCTTCTCGCTCGCCTTCACGCTCTTCCTCACGCCGCTGTTCATCAAGCTGTTCCACCGCCTGCAGTGGGGCCAGTTCATCCGCGACGACGGCCCGCAGACGCACCACACCAAGCGCGGCACGGCCACCATGGGCGGCATCGTCATCATCCTGGCGAGCGTCCTCGGCTACTTCGTGGGGCACCTGCTGACGTGGGACGGGATCCGGTTCGACCCCGTGACCCCGTCGGGCCTGCTCGTGGTGTTCATGATGGTGGGCCTCGGCTTCGTCGGGTTCCTCGACGACTACCTCAAGACCCGCAAGCAGCAGTCCCTCGGGCTCGGCGGCTGGCAGAAGATCGCGGGCCAGGTGCTCGTCGCGGCCGTCTTCGCGGTCCTCGCCATCACGCTGCGCGACCCCGTGTCGGGCCTCACGCCCGCGTCCACCGCCATCAGCCTGTTCCGCGACCTGCCGCTCGACTTCATGGCGCTCGGCGCGGTCATCGGCACGGCGCTGTTCATCGTCTGGATCTGCCTCATCGTCGCGAGCACCTCGAACGGCGTGAACGTGGCCGACGGACTCGACGGACTGGCTGCCGGCGCCTCGATCTTCTCGATCGGCTCGTACGTCATCATCGGCTTCTGGCAGTTCAACCAGTCCTGCGACAGCGTCTCCAGCTACCAGAACGAGTACCGCTGCTACGAGGTGGCGAGCCCGCTCGACCTCGCGATCATCGCGGCCTCCATCGTCGGCGCGCTCATCGGCTTCCTCTGGTGGAACACCTCGCCCGCGCAGATCTTCATGGGCGACACCGGCTCCCTCGGCCTCGGCGGCGCCCTCGCGGCCCTCGCCATCCTCAGCCGCACGGAGCTCCTGCTCGTCTTCATCGGCGGCCTGTTCGTGATCGTCGCGGGCTCGGTGATCCTGCAGCGCATCTACTTCAAGCTCACCCACGGCAAGCGCATCTTCCTCATGAGCCCGCTGCACCACCACTTCGAGCTGAAGGGGTGGGCGGAGGTCACGGTCGTCGTGCGCTTCTGGATCATCGCCGGCCTGCTGGTCGCGGCCGGCGTCGGCACCTTCTACCTGGAATGGATCACGCAGTAGAGATGACGGACGCTCCCCTCGACGACGGCCCGGCGCTCGCGCGCCCGGACTCCCTGCACAGCTGGCACGACGACTGGACGGGGCTCCGCGTCGCCGTCCTCGGCCTCGGGCGCACGGGCTTCTCGGTGGCCGACACGCTCGTCGAGCTCGGCGCGGACGTCCTCGTCGTCGCCTCGGACGCGTCGCCGGAGCGGCTGGCGCTGCTCGACGTGATCGGCGGGCGCCTCGTGCGCCCCGCCGAGGAGGAGCCCGTGCCCGCGGAGCTGGTGGCGTTCGCGCCCGAGCTCGTCGTCGTGTCGCCCGGCTACGCGCCGACGCACCCGCTGCCCGCGTGGGCGAGCGCGGCGGGGATCCCGCTGTGGGGCGACATCGAGCTGGCCTGGCGCGTGCGCGACAAGACGGGCACGCCGGCCGAGTGGATCACCATCACCGGCACCAACGGCAAGACCACGACGACGCAGCTCACGGCCGCGCTCCTGCAGGAGGGCGGCGTGCGCGCGGTGCCCTGCGGCAACATCGGCCTGCCCGTGCTCGACGTCGTCCGCCACCCGGACGGCTTCGACGTGCTGGTGGTCGAGCTCTCCAGCCACCAGCTGCACTACATGCGCGAGGTGCGGCCGCACTCGAGCGCGTTCCTCAACCTCGCGGACGACCACCTCGAGTGGCACGGCTCCCGGAAGGCGTACGCGGCCGCCAAGGGCCGCGTCTACGCCGACACCCGCGTCGCGTGCGTCTACAACCGCGCCGACCGCGCCACCGAGGACGCGCTCCGCGAGGCCGACGTGCAGGACGGCGCGCGCGCCATCGGCTTCGGCCTGGACGCGCCCGGCCCGAGCGACCTCGGGATCGTCGACGGGATCCTCGTCGACCGCGCGTTCCTCGAGGAGCGCTTCACGTCAGCGCTCGAGCTGACCACGCTCGACGAGCTGCGCGCCGTCGGCCTGGCCGCACCCCACATCGTGCAGAACATCCTCGCCGCCGCGGCCCTCGCCCGCTCCTACGGCGTCTCGCCCGCGGTCGTGCGGCAGGCGCTCCAGCGCTTCGAGCTCGACCGCCACCGCATCGAGCGGATCGGCGAGCGCGACGGCGTCGTGTTCGTCGACGACTCCAAGGCCACCAACCCGCACGCCGCGTCCGCGTCGCTCGCGGCGTTCCCGTCGGTCGTCTGGGTCGTCGGCGGGCTCCTCAAGGGCGTCGAGCTCGACGAGCTGATCCGCGCCCACGCCGCGCGCCTCCGCGCGGCCGTCGTGATCGGCGCCGAGCGCGCCGAGGTGCTCGCCGCATTCGCGCGACACGCGCCCGACGTCTCCGTCCTCGAGGTGACCGACAGCGACACTGAGGAGGTCATGCGGTCCGCGGTGCGGCTCGCGGCGGGCGCCGCCCGGGAGGGCGACACCGTCCTGCTGGCACCGGCAGCGGCATCCATGGACCAATTCACCGACTACGCCGACCGCGGGCGCCGATTCCGCGCCGCGGTCGACCACCACCTGGGAGGTGCGGCGGATGACACTGCCCCCGAGAACGACGCGGACCCCTCGCGCGGCTGACGCGCCGGGCCCCCGCGGTCCGCGCACCCCCGCCGCGCCCGAGGCGACCGACGAGCAGGGGACGCAGCGTCGCGGCCTCGCCGCCCGGATCCACCTCGGCCGCGCCTTCCACGCGGAGAGCGGCTCCTACTTCCTCCTCCTCGGCACGACGCTCTTCCTCGTGGTCTTCGGTCTCGTGATGGTGCTGTCGTCGTCGAGCATCGACTCGTTCGTCGCCGGCGGCGGCTTCTTCGGCATCTTCCTCAAGCAGGGCCTGTTCGCGCTCATCGGCGTGCCGCTGATGCTGCTCGTCTCGCTCGTCCCGCCGCTGTTCTGGAAGCGCTGGGCCTGGGTGCTGCTGCTCGCGGCCTGCGCCGTGCAGCTGCTCGTGTTCGGCCCGATGGGCGTCAAGGTCGGCGAGAACATCGGCTGGATCCGCATCGCCGGCACCACCTTCCAGCCCGCCGAGCTCATCAAGGTGGGCCTCGTGATCTGGCTGGCGTTCATCCTCGCCCGCAAGCGCCACCTGCTGCGCACCTGGCCGCACATCCTCATCCCCGTGCTCCCCGTCGCCGGCGGCGCGGTCGGCCTGGTCGCGCTCGGCGGCGACCTCGGGACCGTCATCATCATGGCGAGCATCGTGCTCGGCGCCCTCTTCTTCGCGGGCATCCCCATCGGCAAGCTCACGCTCATGCTCACGATCGGCTCCGTGCTGGCCGTCCTCATGACGATCATCAGCGACAGCCGCATGCGCCGCGTCACCGAGTTCCTCACCGGCCAGTGCGACTACGCGGGCGGCTGCTGGCAGTCGACGCACGGCCTCTACGCGCTGGCCGCGGGCGGCGTCTTCGGCGTGGGCCTCGGCAACTCCAAGGCCAAGTGGATGTGGCTGCCCGAGGCCGACAACGACTACATCTTCGCGATCATCGGCGAGGAGCTCGGCCTCATCGGCGCGATCGTGCTCATCCTCCTGTTCGTGGTGCTCGCCGTGGGCTTCATCCGCGTGATCCGCGCCAACACCGACACGTTCGCCCGCGTCGCGACCGGCGCCGTCATGACGTGGATCATCGTCCAGGCCTTCGTGAACATCGGCGTGGTGCTGAACCTGCTCCCCGTGCTCGGGGTCCCCTTGCCGTTCGTCTCCTCGGGCGGCTCCTCGCTCGTGACGACGCTCGTGGCGATGGGCATCGTGCTGGGCTTCGCCCGGCGGCCCACGACCGAGGAGTCGCCGGACGTGGTCCCGGCCGTCATCGGGATGCGCTCGTGACCGTCTACCTGCTCGCCGGCGGCGGCACCGCCGGGCACGTCAACCCGCTGCTCGCCGTCGCCGACGAGCTGCGCGCGCGGGAGCCGGAGGCGACGATCCTCGTGCTCGGCACGCGCGAGGGCCTCGAGTCCCGCCTCGTCCCCGCCCGCGGGTACGAGCTGCTGACCATCGCGCGGCTGCCCTTCCCGCGTCGGCCGAACCGCGCCGCCGTCGCGTTCGCGCCGGGCTTCGCGCGGGCCGTCGCGCAGATCCGGCGCATGATCGCCGAGCGCGGCATCGACGTGGTCGTCGGCTTCGGCGGGTACGCGGCCGCTCCCGCGTACCTCGCGGCCCGCCGCGCCGGCGTCCCCGTCGTCGTGCACGAGGCGAACGCGTCGCCCGGCCTCGCCAACCGCCTGGGCGCGCGCGTCGCGACCGCGGTCGGCATCACGTTCCCCGACACCGTCCTCCCGCGCGCCGAGGTCGTCGGCATGCCGCTCCGCCGCGAGATCGCGACCCTCGACCGGGAGGCCGTCCGCGACGCCGCGCGCGCCGAGCTCGGCCTCGACGCCGACCGGCCGACGCTCCTCGTCACGGGCGGCTCCACGGGCGCCCGCAGCCTCAACCGCACGGTCGTGCAGGTGGCCGAGCGGATCACCGCGACGGGGGCGCAGATCCTCCACATCGTCGGCGGCGCGCAGGAGTTCACCGACCCCGGCGTCGAGCGCTACCACGTGGTCGGCTACTCCGACCGGATGGAGCTCGCCATCGCCGCCGCCGACCTCGTCGTCTCGCGCGCCGGCGCCGGCGCCCTGTCCGAGCTCACGGCCGTGGGCGTCCCCGCG
The DNA here is from genome assembly GCF_052654495.1 of Clavibacter rahimiani. Taxonomy (NCBI): domain Bacteria; kingdom Bacillati; phylum Actinomycetota; class Actinomycetes; order Micrococcales; family Microbacteriaceae; genus Clavibacter; species Clavibacter rahimiani. Next base: position 2,049,630 of record NZ_CP199790.1, on the reverse strand, counting down.
GTCTACGTGCCGTACCCGGTCGGCAACGGCGAGCAGGCCGTCAACGTCCGCGGCGTGGTCGCGGCCGGGGGCGGCATCGTCGTGGCCGACGCGGACTTCACGCCCGACTGGGTCCTCGCGCACGTCCTCCCGCTCCTGTCCGACCCGGCGGCGCTCGCGCGCATGTCCGAGGCCGCCGCCTCCGTCGGCACCCGCGACGGCGCCGCCCGCATGGCGGACCTCGTGCGCGACGCCGTCGCCGCTCGGCCGTCCCGGCCCCGCGCCCGGCGCTGACCGCCGCCCACCCCGCTTCCCCCACTCCCGAGGAGACCGCACGTGATCGCACCCGACCTGACCATGGACATCCCGACCGAGCTCGGGCGCGTCCACTTCGTGGGCATCGGCGGGTCCGGCATGAGCGGCATCGCCCGGCTGTTCCTCGCCGCGGGCCACCGCGTGACCGGATCCGACTCCCGCGACTCCGACGCGGTCGAGGCCCTGCGGGCGCTCGGCGCGGAGATCCACATCGGGCACGACGCCGCCCACGTGGGCGACGCGGAGGCGCTCGTCGTCACCGGCGCGCTCTGGCAGGACAACCCCGAGTACGTGCTCGCGAAGGAGCGGGGCCTCCCGATCCTGCATCGGTCGCAGGCGCTCGCCTGGCTCATCTCCGGCCAGCGCCTCGTGGCGGTCGCCGGCGCGCACGGCAAGACCACGTCCACCGGCATGATCGTCACCGCCCTCCTCGAGGCGGGCCGCGACCCGTCGTTCGTCAACGGCGGCGTGATCGGCGGGATCGGCGTCTCGAGCGCGCCCGGCTCCGAGGAGCTCTTCGTGGTGGAGGCCGACGAGTCCGACGGCTCGTTCCTCCTCTACGACACGTCGGTGGCGCTCATCACCAACGTCGACGCCGACCACCTCGACCACTACGGCTCGCACGAGGCCTTCGACGACGCGTTCGTGCGCTTCGCCTCGGCCGCCTCCGAGCTCGTCGTCATCTCGAGCGACGACCCGGGCGCGCGCCGCGTGACCGAGCGCATCGAGGGACGCATCGTCACGTTCGGCGAGGACCCCGCGGCCGACGTGCGGATCTCCGACATCGTCACCGACGGCCCCGTCGCCTTCACCCTCACCCAGGACGGCGTCTCCCGCCGTGCCGCGCTCCGCGTCCCCGGCCGCCACAACGCGATCAACGCGGCCGGCGCCTACGCCGTGCTCGTCGGCCTCGGCGTGGATCCCGACGACGCCATCGCGGGCCTCGCCGGCTTCTCCGGCACCGGCCGCCGCTTCGAGCTGCACGCGGAGGTCCGCGGCGTGAGCGTCTACGACGACTACGCGCACCACCCCACCGAGGTCCGCGCGGCGCTCGAGGCCGCGCGGACCGTGGTGGGCGGGGGCCGCATCATCGCCGTGCACCAGCCGCACCTCTACAGCCGCACGCAGATGATGGCGGGCGACTTCGCGCGCGTGTACGAGGAGCTCGCCGACCACACGATCGTGCTCGACGTCTTCGGCGCGCGCGAGGACCCGATCCCCGGCGTCACCGGTGCCCTGGTCTCCGAGCGCTTCGCCGACGCGACCCGCGTCGACTACCTGCCGGACTGGCAGGAGGCGGCCGACCGCGCCGCCGAGATCGCGCGCGACGGCGACTTCATCGTGACCCTCAGCTGCGGCGACGTGTACCGGATCATCCCGCAGGTCGTCGGGGCGCTGGAGCGCCCGGAGGCGTCCGACGAACCCGCCGCGTCCCCGCGGCCGCGCGAGTGAAGCGGCCCGAGGGCTTCGACCGGCCCCGGGTCCCGCGGCAGCCCGCCCCCGGCGCCCCCGCGGCGGGCGACGCGCCCGCCGCCCGCCGCCGCGGATCCCGTGCCGCCGTCCCGCCCGACGTCGCGCCCGCCGCGGGCGGTGCCGCCGGGGCGAGCGCGCCCCCGGAGCGTCCGGGAGCGGGGTCCCCGTCCCGTCCTTCCACCCCGCGTCCCGCGTCCGCCCGTCCGGCGACCCCGCGACCGGTGACCCCGCCGCCGGCGCCCAGCACGGGCGCCGCGCGGACGTCCGCCCCGTCCGCCTCCGCATCCCCGCCCGCGCCCCCGCGCCCCCGCGCGGACTGGCGCGACGACGACGAGCCCGACACCGAGCCGATCGTCCTCCCGCACCTCGCGCAGGCGCCCGTCGAGGCCCCGCCCGTCCCGCGCACCGGACGCGAGCCCGCCCCGACGCGCGCGGGCGGCCTGGCCGGCCGCCTCGGCGCGCGCGCCCGCGGTGCCGCGTCGGCCGCCTCCGCGGCGGCCGGCGCGCAGCCCCTGCGCCGCCGGGCCCGGGCCGAGGGCGAGCCCGCACCGCGCGCGCATCGTCCAGCCCGCCCCGCGAGCGCCGCCACGGGCGACGCCGAGGCGCGTCGCCAGCTGCGCCGCGCCCGTCGCGAGCGCCAGCGCTACGAGCGCCAGGAGGTGCGCCGCTTCACGCAGCGCGCCCGTCGTCGTCGCGCGGGTCTGCTCGGCGCGCTCGGCGCGTTCCTCGTGCTCGCGATCGTCGTGGGCGTCGCGGTGTACTCGCCCCTCCTGGCGCTGCGCACCGTCGAGGTCGAGGGCGCCGACCGCGTGTCGCCGTCGAGCATCCAGGCTGCGCTGTCGGACCAGGTGGGCACGCCGCTGCCGCTCGTGGACCTCGACCGCGTGGGCGACGAGCTCCGCGCCTTCCCCCTGATCCGCAGCTACAGCACCGAGAGCCGCCCGCCGTCGACCCTCGTGATCCGCATCGTCGAGCGCACGCCCGTCGCCGTCATCCAGTCGGGCGCCGGATTCGACCTCGTGGATCCCGCGGGCGTCACGATCGAGCGCGCCACGGCCCGCCCCGACGGCTACCCGCTCATCGACCTCCCGAGCGCCGACTTCGCGAGCCCCCGCTTCCAGGCCGCCGCCGCCGTGCTCGTCGCGCTCCCGGCGGACTTCCTCCCGCAGGTCGACGCCATCCAGGCGAACACCACGGACGACGTCATGCTCACCCTCCGCAGCGGCAAGAAGGTGCTGTGGGGGAGCGGCGAGCGGTCGGCCGACAAGGCGCAGGTCCTGCAGGCGCTCGTGAAGGCCCGCGGCGACGTGGGCTCGTACGACGTCTCCGCCCCGGACGCGCCCGTCGCCGGACCCTGATCCCGCTCGATCCCGCCGCGTCCGCCCCGGATCCGACCCGGCTTCGCGACACGCGGCACGGGAGTCGTCGCACCGACCCCGAGCCCCCTAACGTCGGGATCAGGAAATGCATACTGAGTAAACTCTAAGCCTCCACCGGAGGTCGAAGGTTCTAGCGGAGGCCCGTCGTGTCGAACAACCAGAACTACCTCGCCGTCATCAAGGTCGTCGGCATCGGCGGTGGCGGCGTCAACGCCGTCAACCGCATGATCGAGCTCGGTCTGCGGGGCGTGGAGTTCATCGCGATCAACACCGACGCGCAGGCGCTCCTCATGAGCGACGCCGACGTGAAGCTCGACGTCGGCCGCGAGATCACCCGCGGCCTCGGCGCGGGCGCCGACCCCGAGGTCGGCCGCCGTGCCGCCGAGGACCACGCGGAGGAGATCGAGGAGGCCCTCGCGGGCGCCGACATGGTCTTCGTCACCGCGGGCGAGGGCGGCGGCACCGGCACCGGCGGCGCGCCCGTCGTGGCCCGCATCGCGAAGTCGATCGGCGCGCTCACCATCGGCGTCGTCACGAAGCCGTTCGGCTTCGAGGGCAAGCGCCGCTCGGCCCAGGCCGAGCTCGGCGTCGCGACGCTGAAGAACGAGGTCGACACGCTCATCGTCGTCCCGAACGACCGCCTGCTGGAGATCAGCGACCGCGGCATCAGCATGCTCGAGGCCTTCGCGACCGCCGACCAGGTGCTCCTCGCCGGTGTCCAGGGCATCACGGACCTCATCACGACCCCGGGCCTCATCAACCTCGACTTCGCCGACGTCAAGTCGGTCATGCAGGGCGCCGGATCCGCGCTCATGGGCATCGGCTCCTCGCGCGGCGCCGACCGCTCCATCAAGGCCGCCGAGCTCGCGGTCGCGTCGCCCCTGCTCGAGGCGAGCATCGAGGGCGCGCACGGCGTGCTCCTCTCCATCCAGGGCGGCTCGAACCTCGGCATCTTCGAGATCAACGACGCGGCCAAGCTCGTGCAGGAGGCCGTGCACCCCGAGGCGAACATCATCTTCGGCGCGGTCATCGACGACACCCTCGGCGACGAGGTGCGCGTCACCGTCATCGCCGCCGGGTTCGACGGCGGCGAGCCGGCGTCCAAGGTCGAGAACCGCCGCAGCGGCTTCGTCGCCGCCGGCGGGGGAGCGGTCGCCGCTCCCGAGGCCGCCGCGTCCGCGCCCGCACGCCCCCAGGCGGAGGCGCCCGTCGCGTCCGTCCCGGCGAGCGACCCGACGTTCGAGGACGACGGCGACGACCTGGACATCCCCGACTTCCTGAAGTGACCGACGGCCAGCGCTCCGACGGTGCCGCTGCACCGGACGCCCACCCCGACGAGGCCCACCCGGGCCTCGCCGAGCGGTGGGCGTCCGTGCAGGCGGACGTCTCCGACGGGATCCGCGCGGCCGGCCGCCGCCCGGAGGAGGTGACGACCATCGTCGTCACCAAGTTCCAGCCCGTGTCGCTCCTCCGCGCGCTCGTCGACCTCGGCGTGCGCGACCTGGGCGAGAGCCGTCACCAGGAGGCCCAGGGGAAGGCCGCGGAGCTCGACGGCCGAGATGTCGCCTGGCACTTCGTCGGCCAGCTCCAGGGCAAGAAGGCGCGGCAGGTCAGGCGCTACGCGTCGGCGATCCACTCCGTCGACCGCCCGTCCCTCGTGGACGCGCTGGCCTCCGACGACGAGGAGACCCGCGTCTTCCTGCAGGTGAACCTCACCGAGGACCCGGTGCGCGGCGGCGTGCGCCCCGAGGAGGCCGAGGCACTGGCGGAGCACGCGGCGGCCGCGGCGGGGATCCGCGTCCTCGGCGTCATGGCGGTCGCACCCGACGACGACGAGCCGCGTCGGGCGTTCGCGCGCCTGCGCGGCATCTCCGACGACGTGCGCCGCATCCTGCCCGAGGCGGGCGCGATCTCGGCCGGCATGTCGGGCGACCTCCGCGAGGCGCTGCTCGAGGGCGCGACACACCTTCGGATCGGGTCGGCAATCACGGGAAAGCGACCCGGCGGCCCTTAATGTCGGGAGTGCGGTCCGGTTCGGAGGCCGACCCGGAAAGAGGAATGATGGCCAACCCACTTCGCAAGACCATGGTGTACCTGGGACTCGCCGACGAGGAGCTCGACTACCAGCAGCAGCAGCCCGCGCAGCCGCAGCAGTCGCCCGTCCAGGCCGTCCCGGCGCCCGCCCCCGCTCCCCAGCAGCAGGCGAAGCGCGCACCCGTGACCCCCCTGCACAAGAGCTCGACCACCACAAGGAATGCGGCGCCGGCTGAAATGAACGAGATCCTCACCGTCCACCCCAAGGCCTACAAGGACGCCCAGGTCATCGCCGAGAACTTCCGCGAGGGCGTCCCGGTCATCATCAACCTCTCGCAGATGACGGACGACGACGCGCGCCGCCTCATCGACTTCGCCAGCGGCCTCTCGATCGGCCTCTACGGCAAGATCGAGCGCGTCACCGCCAAGGTCTTCCTGCTGTCGCCGTCGCACGTCGCGGTCTCCGGCGAGCAGTCGGCCACCGAGGCCGAGGTCGAGGCCTCCTTCTTCGGACGCTGATCCGAGTACGTCCCGCATGATGGCGGGCGCCGACGGGTTCTCCCATCGGCGCCCGCCATACTTGTCCCCGTGATCATCGTCAACATCGTCGCCACCGTCCTGTGGTTCGCCCTCCTGGCGTTCATCATCTGCATGTGGGGCCGGTTCGTCCTCGACCTGGTGCAGTCGCTGTCGCGGCAGTGGCGTCCGCGCGGCGCGATGCTCATCGTCGCGGAGGCGTCGTACACGGTCACCGACCCGCCCATCGGCTTCGTCCGCCGTCTCATCCCGCCGCTGCGCCTCGGCCCGGTCGCGCTCGACTTCGGCTGGATGATCACGATGCTCGTGGCGATCATCCTGTTCAACGTCGCCAGCTCCCTCATGCGCTGACGCCCGCCCGGCGCGTCCGCCGATCCGTGCTCCGGTCCCCGGAGCGATGCTTTCCGCTGATAGCGTTGGGTCGCACGTTGTCCCGAATCCCCGTCCGCTCCGGCGGACCCCGCTCTACGCACAAAAGAGGTGGCAGGCCATGGCTCTCACTCCTGAAGACGTCGTCAACAAGCGTTTCCAGCCGACCAAGTTCCGCGAGGGATACGACCAGGACGAGGTCGACGACTTCCTGGACGAGGTGGTCGTCGAGCTGCGCCGCCTCCACCAGGAGAACGAGGAGCTGCGCCAGCGCCTCAGCTCGGGCGACTCCGCCCCGGCCGCGACCGCGGTCATCGACACTCCCGCGCCCGCCGCGGTCGAGCAGGCGCCCGTCGTCGCCGAGCCCGAGCCCACCCCCGAGCCCGAGCCGGCTCCGGCCCCCGTCGTCGCGCAGGCCCCCGTCGCCTCCGCCGACGACGAGGACGACGAGACCTCCAGCACCAGCAGCCTCCTCAAGCTCGCCCGCAAGCTCCACGAGGAGCACGTCCGCGAGGGCATCGAGAAGCGCGACGCGCTCGTCGCCGAGGCCCACGCCACCGCCGCGCGCATCGCCGCCGAGGCCGAGGCCGAGCAGCGCTCGAAGACCGCCGTCCTCGAGAAGGAGCGCCAGGTCCTCGAGGGACGCATCGACGAGCTCCGCACGTTCGAGCGCGAGTACCGCACGAAGCTCAAGGGGTACATCGAGGGCCAGCTCCGCGAGCTGGACTCCTCCGGTTCCAGCGAGGCGCCCGCCACCGCCTCGTTCGGCAACTAGCACGCACCACCCGCTCGCCCGACGGCGGCGCGGGACCCGGCTCCGAGGAGCCACGGGGTCCCGCGTCGCCGTCGTCGTCCTCCGGGCGCCGCCGCGCCCGTCCGCCCCCGCACCGGAAGATCACCCGATGGAGCACCGCACCCTCCCCGTCCCCGACGGGCTCGACGGGCAGCGCGTCGACGCGGGCCTCGCCCGCCTCCTCGGCTTCTCCCGCAGCTTCGCCGCCGAGGTGGCGGAGGCCGGCGGCGTCACGCAGGACGGCCGGGAGGCCGGCAAGTCCGACCGGCTCGTCGGCGGATCCATGCTCGCCGTCAGCTGGCAGCCGAAGCAGGAGCCGTCGGTCGTGCCGCTCGCGGTGCCGGATCTCGGGATCGTGCACGACGACGACGACATCGTCGTGGTCGACAAGCCCGTCGGCGTCGCCGCGCACCCCAGCGTCGGCTGGACCGGGCCGACCGTGCTCGGCGCGCTGGCCGCCGCCGGGTTCCGCCTCAGCACCTCGGGCGCCGAGGAGCGCCAGGGCATCGTGCACCGCCTCGACGCGGGCACGAGCGGGCTCATGGTGGTCGCCAAGACGGAGCGCGCGTACACGGAGCTGAAGCGCCAGTTCCACGACCGGGAGGTCGAGAAGGTCTACCACGCGGTGGTCCAGGGCCACCCGGACCCGCTCGCCGGCACCATCGACGCCCCCATCGGCCGGCACCCCCGGAGCGACTGGAAGTTCGCGGTCACGGCGGACGGCAAGGCCTCGGTCACCCACTACGAGACGCTCGAGGCCTTCCGGCGCGCGGCGCTGCTCGAGGTGCACCTGGAGACCGGCCGCACCCACCAGATCCGCGTGCACATGGCGGCGCAGCGCCACCCCTGCGTGGGCGACGCGATGTACGGGGCCGACCCCACGCTCTCCGCCCAGCTCGACCTCCACCGGCAGTGGCTGCACGCCATGCGGCTCGAGATCACGCACCCCGCCACGGGCGACCGCGCGTCCTTCTCGAGCTCCTACCCGGCCGACCTGCAGCACGCCCTCGACGTCCTCCGCGACTGACGCGCGACACGCCCGCGGGGCCCCGCGGAGCCTGCCTATGATGGCCACACCCTCGACACGACCAGTAGAAGAGACCCGTGCCCCGCAACGACTCGTTCGTCCACCTCCACGTCCACAGCGAGTACTCGATGCTCGACGGAGCGGCCCGCGTCGGCCCGCTCGTGCAGGCGGCGGCCGAGCAGAAGATGCCGGCCGTCGCGATCACCGACCACGGCAACGTGTTTGGCGCGTTCGACTTCTGGAAGCAGGCGAAGAACGCGGGCGTGAAGCCCATCATCGGCACCGAGGCGTACATCACGCCGGGCACCCACCGCGGCGACCGCACCCGCATCCGCTGGGGCAACGGCGGCCAGGACGACGTCTCCGGATCCGGCGCCTACACGCACCTCACGATGCTCGCCGAGACCACGGAGGGCATGCACAACCTCTTCCGCCTCTCGTCGCGCGCGTCGCTGGAGGGCTACTACTTCAAGCCCCGCATGGACCGCGAGCTCCTCAGCACGTACGCCAAGGGCCTCATCGCCACGACGGGCTGCCCGTCCGGCGAGGTGCAGACCCGGCTCCGCCTCGGCCAGTACGACGAGGCCGTGAAGGCCGCGAGCGACTTCCGCGACATCTTCGGGGCGGGCAACTACTTCTGCGAGATCATGGACCACGGCCTCGGCATCGAGCGCCGGATCATGAGCGACCTCCTCCGCCTCGCGAAGGACCTCGACCTCCCGCTCGTCGCCACGAACGACCTGCACTACACGCACGAGCACGACGCGACGAGCCACGCGGCGCTCCTCTGCGTCCAGTCCGGCACCACGCTCGACGACCCGAACCGGTTCAAGTTCGACGCCGACGAGTTCTACCTCAAGACCGCGCAGCAGATGCGGCACCTCTTCCGCGACCACGAGGACGCGTGCGACAACACGCTCCTCATCGCCGAGCGCTGCGACGTGCAGTTCAACGAGTCCGCGAACTACATGCCGCGCTACCCGGTGCCCGAGGGCGAGAGCGAGCAGACCTGGTTCGTGAAGGAGGTCGAGCGCGGCCTGGTCCGCCGCTACCCGCGCGGCTTCTCGGACGACGTGCGGAAGCGCGCGGACTACGAGGTCGGCGTCATCGCGCAGATGGGGTTCCCCGGGTACTTCCTCGTCGTCGCGGACTTCATCGCCTGGTCCCGGGAGAACGGGATCCGCGTGGGCCCCGGTCGCGGATCCGGCGCCGGCTCGATGGTCGCCTACGCCATGGGCATCACCGACCTCGACCCGCTGCAGCACGGCCTCCTCTTCGAGCGGTTCCTCAACCCGGACCGCGTCTCCATGCCCGACTTCGACGTCGACTTCGACGACCGTCGCCGCGGCGAGGTCATCCGGTACGTGACCGAGAAGTACGGCGACGAGCGCGTCGCGCAGATCGTCACCTACGGCACCATCAAGGCCAAGCAGGCGCTCAAGGACTCCAGCCGCGTGCTGGGCTACCCCTTCTCCATGGGCGACAAGCTCACGAAGGCCATGCCCCCCGCCATCATGGGCAAGGACATCCCGCTGTCCGGCATCCTCGACACCGACCACCCGCGCTACCGGGAGGCCGGCGACTTCCGCGAGGTGCTCGCGATGGACCCGGAGGCGCAGAAGGTCTTCGAGACCGCGCAGGGCATCGAGAACCTCAAGCGCCAGTGGGGCGTGCACGCGGCCGGCGTCATCATGTCGAGCGAGCCGCTCATCGACATCATCCCGATCATGAAGCGGGAGCAGGACGGCCAGATCGTCACGCAGTTCGACTACCCCGCGTGCGAGTCGCTCGGCCTCATCAAGATGGACTTCCTGGGGCTGCGGAACCTCACGATCATCGACGACGCGCTCAACAACATCGAGTCGAACCGCGGCGAGAAGCTCGTGCTCGAGGAGCTCGGCCTCGACGACCAGGGCGCGTACGACCTCCTCGCGCGCGGCGACACCCTGGGCGTCTTCCAGCTCGACGGCGGCCCCATGCGCTCGCTCCTGCGCATGATGAAGCCCGACAACTTCGAGGACATCTCGGCCGTCATCGCGCTGTACCGGCCGGGCCCCATGGGCGCCAACTCGCACACGAACTACGCGCTGCGCAAGAACGGGCTGCAGGAGATCACCCCCATCCACCCGGAGCTCGAGGAGCCGCTCCGCGAGGTGCTCGGCACCACGCACGGCCTCATCGTGTACCAGGAGCAGGTGATGTCGGTCGCGCAGAAGCTCGCGGGCTTCACGCTCGCGCAGGCCGACCTCCTCCGCCGCGCCATGGGCAAGAAGAAGAAGTCGGAGCTCGACAAGCAGTTCGCCGGCTTCTCGCAGGGCATGCTCGACAACGGCTACTCGATGGCCGCGGTGAAGGCGCTCTGGGACATCCTGCTGCCGTTCTCGGACTACGCGTTCAACAAGGCGCACTCCGCGGCGTACGGCGTCGTCTCCTACTGGACCGCGTACCTCAAGGCGCACTACCCGGCCGAGTACATGGCCGCGCTCCTCACGAGCGTCGGCGACTCCAAGGACAAGATGGCGCTCTACCTCAACGAGTGCCGCCGCATGGGGATCAAGGTGCTGCCCCCCGACGTCAACGAGTCCATCGGGTTCTTCGCGGCGGCCGGATCCGACATCCGGTTCGGCCTCGGCGCCGTCCGGAACGTCGGTGCCAACGTGGTGGAGGCGCTCCGCGGCGCCCGCACCGAGCAGGGCGCGTTCGAGTCGTTCGACGACTTCCTCAAGAAGGTGCCGCTCCCCGTCGCCAACAAGCGCACGGTCGAGTCGCTCATCAAGGCCGGCGCGTTCGACTCGCTCGGCGACACCCGGCGCGCGCTGCTCGAGGTGCACGAGGGCATGATCGACGCCTCCGTCAGCGACAAGCGCGCGGCCATGAACGGCCAGGTCGGCTTCGACTTCGACAGCCTCTGGGACGAGCCGCAGCACGCGCGCAAGGTGCCCGAGCGGCCCGAGTGGGCGAAGCGCGACAAGCTCGCGTTCGAGCGGGAGATGCTCGGGCTCTACGTCTCCGACCACCCGCTCGCGGGTCTCGAGATCCCGCTGGCGAAGCTCGCGTCCACGGGGATCGCCGAGCTGCTGGCGACCGACGCGTCGATGGACGGCGAGACGGTGACGCTCGCGGGCCTCCTCACGAGCGTGCAGCACCGCACGGCCCGGAACTCCGGCAACCAGTACGGCATGGTGCAGCTCGAGGACTTCGGCGGGGAGATCACCTGCATGTTCATGGGCAAGGCGTACCAGGAGTTCGCGCCGGCCCTGCAGGGCGACACCGTCGTGGTGATCCGCGGCCGGGTGTCGACGCGCGACGACGGCATGAACGTCCACGCGTTCTCGATGTTCCAGCCTGACCTCGGCCAGAGCCTCGGCTCAGGCCCGCTGCTCATCAGCCTCGCCGAGAACCGCGCGACGACCGAGACGGTCATGGGGCTCAACGACGTGCTGATCCGTCACGCGGGCGACACCGAGGTGCGGCTCCAGCTCGTGAAGGGCGACAACGGGCGGGTCTTCGAGATCCCGTTCCCGGTCACGGTGAGCGCCGACCTCTACGGCGAGCTGAAGTCGCTGCTCGGCCCGAACTGCCTGGGCTGACCCGCAGCACCGCGGGTGCCGGCCGTCAGGCGTCGGCGCCCGGGCGCAGGTAGCGCCGCGCGTGGTAGACGAGCGGCTCGTCGTCCGCGCCGGGGCCGCCGTCCTCGATGCGCACGACCACGAGGATGGCGTCGTGCACGTGCACCCGCTCGACGATCCGGGCGACGAGGAGCGCCGTGCCGCCCGCGAGCACGGGCAGGCCGTGCGGACCGGGGGACCAGTGGTCGCCGGCGAAGCGCTCGGCCGCCGGGCCGCTGAGGCGCTCCGCCAGGTGCCGGTCGCGGGCGCCGAGCACGTGGATGGCGACGTGGTCGGCGACCGCGAGGGCCGCCGCGCTCGACGCGGTGCGCGCGAGGCTGAAGCTCGCGAGCGGCGGATCCGCCGAGACGGACGCGAGCGAGGTCGCCGTGAACCCGACGGGGGAGCCGGCGGCGTCCCGCGCCGTGACGACCGCGACGCCCGCGGCATGGCGCCGGAACGCCGCGCGGAAGGCGGCCTGCCCGGGGGCCTCGGCGAGGGTGGTGACGGGGTGCGCGTCCATGCCGGAGACGCTAGCCGCCGGATCCGCCTCCCGCCCGCTCGGTAGACTTCCGGAGTCATGATGCGCATCCAGGACCTCCGCGGCACCACGCCCAGCACCGCCGACCTGCTCGACCTCCTCCCGCGTCCGGTCACCGACGTCGCCGTCGCGCTCGACGTGGCCCGCGAGCTCGTCGAGGACGTGCGCACCCGGGGGAGCGCCGCGCTCCTCGACCAGGCGGAGCGGCTCGACCGCGTGCGGCCGACGTCCCTGCGCGTCCCCGCCGACGCCATCGCCGCGGCCGTCGCGGCCCTCGACCCGACCGTCCGCGCGGCCCTCGAGGAGGCCATCCGCCGCGTCCGGCTGGGATCCGCCGCGCAGGTCCCGCCCGAGACCACGACCACGGTCGTCCCCGGCGGCACCATCGTGCAGCGCTGGCAGCCCGTCCGCCGCGTCGGCCTCTACGTGCCCGGCGGCAAGGCCGTCTACCCGTCGAGCGTCGTGATGAACGTGGTCGCCGCGCAGGTCGCCGGCGTCGCGAGCATCGCGCTCGCCTCGCCCGCGCAGGCCGCGCACGGCGGATCCGTGCACCCCGTCATCCTCGGCGCCGCCGGCCTCCTCGGGGTCGACGAGGTGTACGCCATGGGCGGCGCGGGGGCCATCGGCGCCTTCGCCCACGGCGTCCCCGACCTCGGGCTCGAGCCGGTCGACGTCGTCACGGGCCCCGGCAACATCTACGTCGCGGCGGCGAAGCGCGTCGTGCGCGGCGTCACGGGCATCGACTCGGAGGCCGGCACGACCGAGATCCTCGTCATCGCCGACGCGCAGGCCGACGCCCGGCTCGTCGCGGCCGACCTCGTCAGCCAGGCCGAGCACGACGAGATGGCGGCGTCCGTCCTCGTCACCGACTCGCCCGAGCTCGCGCGCGCGGTCGACGCCGAGGTCGAGGCGTCGGCCGCCTCCACCGCGCACTCCGCGCGGGCGACCCAGGCGCTCACCGGGCCGCAGTCGGCGATCCTCGTGGTCGACGACCTCGAGACCGCCGCGCGCTACAGCGACGCCTACGGCCCCGAGCACCTGTCCGTGCAGACCGTCGACCCGGACGCCCTGCTCGCGCACCTGCACAGCGCCGGCGCCATCTTCCTCGGCCCGCACTCGCCCGTGAGCCTCGGCGACTACCTCGCCGGATCCAACCACGTGCTCCCCACGGGCGGCCAGGCGCGCTTCGGCTCGGGCCTCGGCGCGTACACCTTCCTCCGCCCGCAGCAGGTGGTGCGCTACGACGCCGACGCGCTCCGCGACGCCGAGCCCATGATCGTCGCGCTCAGCCGAGCCGAGGACCTGCCGGCGCACGGCGACGCGGTGACGGCGCGCCTGGCGCGCTGACGTATCCTGGCCACACCATGTTCTGCCCCTTCTGCCGCCACCCCGACTCCCGCGTCGTCGACTCCCGCACGAGCGACGACGGCCTGTCGATCCGCCGGCGCCGGCAGTGCCCCGAGTGCGGCCGCCGCTTCAGCACCACCGAGACCGCGAGCCTCAGCGTCATCAAGCGCAACGGCGTGGTCGAGCCCTTCAGCCGGGAGAAGATCGTCACCGGCGTCCGCAAGGCCTGCCAGGGCCGACCCGTGACGGACACCGACCTCGCGGTCCTCGCGCAGCGCGTGGAGGAGGCGATCCGGGCGACCGGCGCCTCGCAGATCGAGGCGAACGACATCGGCCTCTCGATCCTGCCGCCGCTCCGTGAGCTCGACGAGGTCGCGTACCTCCGCTTCGCGAGCGTCTACCAGGGCTTCGACTCGCTCGACGACTTCGAGGCGGCCATCGCGCAGCTGCGCGTGGCGCACGCCGCGTCCTCCGACGCCGACGCGGTCTAGCCCCACCCGCGGCGCCTCGTCCGCACCCGATAGCCTGGTGCGGATGTATCCCCTCCTCTTCCGCACGGTCCTGACGCGCATGGACCCGGAGGACGCCCACCACCTCGCGTCCACGGCCATCGCCCTCCTCCCGCCGTCCGGCTTCGGCTGGATCGCGCGCCGGCTCACCGCGCCCGACCCGTCGCTCGCGGTCGACGCGCTCGGCCTCCGGTTCCCCTCGCCGTTCGGCGTCGCGGCCGGGTTCGACAAGGACGCCGACGCCGTCCTCGGCCTCGGCCAGCTCGGCTTCGGGCACGTGGAGGTCGGGACGGTCACCGCGGAGGCGCAGCCGGGGAACCCGCGCCCGCGCCTGTTCCGCCTCGTCGACGATCGGGCCGTCATCAACCGCATGGGCTTCAACAACGGGGGAGCGGCGGCTCTCGCGGACCGCCTCCGCCGGCTGCGCGGGCGCCGCGACCGACCCGTCATCGGGGTGAACATCGGCAAGACCCGCGCCGTCGACGTCGAGGACGCCGTGGCCGACTACGTGCGGACGACCCGCATGGTCGCGCCCGTGGCCGACTACCTCGCCGTCAACGTCAGCTCGCCGAACACCCCCGGGCTCCGCGGGCTCCAGGAGATCGACCTGCTGCGGCCGCTGCTCACGAGCATCCGCGACGCGGCCGACGGCGTGCCCGTCCTCGTCAAGATCGCCCCCGACCTGCAGGACGCCGAGGTCGAGCGGATCGCCGGGCTCGCCACCGAGCTCGGCCTCGCGGGCGTCATCGCCACGAACACCACGCTCTCCCGCGCGGGCCTCCGCACGGATCCCCGCGTCGTCGAGGCCGCCGGGGCCGGCGGGCTGTCCGGGGCGCCGCTCGGCATCCGGTCGCTCGAGGTGCTCGCGATCCTGCGCCGCGCGCTGCCGGAGGACGCCTGCGTCATCTCCGTCGGCGGCGTGGACACGGCCGAGGACGTGCAGGCGCGGCTCGACGGCGGGGCCACGCTCGTGCAGGGCTACACGGCTTTCCTCTACCGCGGGCCGCTCTGGGCCCGCTCGATCAACGCCGGGCTCCTGCGCATCCGCCGCGGCCGCTGAGGACTCGCGCCACCGACCGCCGCGAGGTGGACGGGATCAACCGAAGGTGATCCTCTCGCGGCGCTTCACCTGCGGCTTGGGCAGGCGCATCGGCCGCATCTGGATGGTGCGCATGCCCGTGTACCAGCGGATCCCGCGCTCGACGCGGTCGGCGCCGACGCGCTCGGCGATGGCGGCCCGCACGCGGCGGCCCGTGAAGTACGCGTCGATGATCGCCGCGAAGACGAACACGTAGATCGACAACAGCGGGATCGCCGACAGGTTCGGCAGCACGAAGGTGAGCACCACGACCACGCCCATCACGGGCAGCAGCAGCTCGCCGACGCTCCAGCGCGCATCCACGACGTCCCGGGCGAACCGCTTCTGCGGGCCCTTGTCGCGGACGGGGAGGTAGCGCTCGTCGCCCGCCGCCATGCCGGCGTTGGCGCGGGCGCGCGCCTCGCGCGCCTTCTCCTTCGCCTGCTGCGCCGCGAGCTTGCGGTCCTGGGGGACGAGCGGGCGCAGGTTCGCGGCCTCGCGCTCCCGGCGGGTGGGGGTGGGGCCCTTCTTCCCGTCGACCGTGCGGCCGTCGGCGGTCGCCGCGGCGCCCGTCTCGGAGGGGGTCTCTGCGGGGGTGTGCTGCTTCGCCACGTCTCTCGTCCTTGCCTGGAGTGAATCTAAGATTACCTGCATGACGCCTCCCGAGACCTCCGCAGACGCCGTGACCCCGCCGGACCAGGAGGCCGTCGACCGGCTCGCCGCCGCCGTCACGGGCGGTCTGCCCACCACGATCGCCGACCTCTCGGCCCTCGTGCGCATCCCCTCCGTCTCCTGGCCGGCCTTCGACCCGACCCACGTCACCGCCAGCGCGGACGCGGTCGCGGGCCTCCTCGCCGGGCTCGGCGTCTTCGACGACGTCTCCGTCCACCGCGCGACCACCCCCTCCGGCGACGACGGGCAGCCCGCCGTGCTCGCCACGCGCGCGCCGCGCGACGGCAAGCCCACCGTGCTCCTCTACGCCCACCACGACGTGCAGCCGCCCGGGGCCGACGAGCACTGGGAGACGCCGCCCTTCGAGCCGACCCTCCGCGGCGACCGCCTGCACGGCCGCGGCGCCTCCGACGACAAGGCCGGGATCATGACGCACGTCGCCGCGATCCGCGCGCTCGTCGAGGCGGAGGGCGCCGACCTCGACCTCGGGCTGGCCGTCTTCATCGAGGGGGAGGAGGAGGCGGGATCCCGCTCCTTCTCCGACTTCCTGCAGAAGCACCACGACGCCCTCGCGGCCGACGTGATCGTCGTGGCCGACAGCGACAACTGGGACGTCGACACGCCCTCCATCACCATCGCGCTCCGCGGCAACGTCACCTTCCGCCTCACCGTCCGCACGCTCGACCACGCGTCGCACTCCGGCATGTTCGGCGGTGCGGTCCCCGACGCGATGATGGCGGCCGTCCGTCTCCTCGACTCGCTGTGGGACGCCGACGGCTCGGTCGCCGTCGCCGGCCTGACCTCCGCGGAGATGGAGACGCCCGCCTACGACGACGCGCGCCTCGCCGAGGAGGCCGCGCTCCTGCCCGGCGTCTCGCCCGTGGGCACGGGCCCGATCCTCACGCGCCTGTGGGCGCAGCCGTCCATCACCGTGACGGGGATCGACGCCCCCTCCGTCGCCAACGCGAGCAACACGCTCCTCCCCGAGGTGTCGGTGCGCATCAGCGCCCGCATCGCCCCCGGGCAGACGGCCGCCGACGCGTACCGGGCCCTCGAGGCGCACATCGAGGGGCACCGGCCCTTCGGCGCGCACGTCGAGATCACGGACGTCGACCAGGGCGACCCGTTCCTCGTCGACACGACCGGCTGGGCGATGGCCGAGGCCACGGCCGCGATGACCGCCGGCTGGGGCCGCGCGCCCGTGCAGGCCGGCATCGGCGGATCCATCCCCTTCATCGCCGACCTGGTCGAGGCGTTCCCCGCGGCGCAGATCCTGGTCACGGGCGTCGAGGACCCGGACACGCGGGCGCACAGCCCCAACGAGTCGCAGCACCTCGGCGTCCTGCAGCGCGCGATCCTCAGCGAGGCCGTCCTCCTGTCGCGCATCGCCCGCCGCGACTGACGCGCGACCACCCGCGGGGGTCCCACCGGATCCCCGCCCGGCGGCGGGAACACCCGGGTGACTCCCGCGGTTGCACGACGTAGACTCCACCGGAGTCGCCCGACCGCAGATCCCACCCCCGAGGAGTGCTCATGACCGACACCACGCTGACCGAGACCGCCCAGGCGGCCCATCGCGTCGGACTCACGGACACCGCGGCGAGCAAGGTCAAGAGCCTGCTCCAGCAGGAGGGCCGCGAGGACCTCCGCCTCCGCGTCGCCGTCCAGCCCGGCGGATGCTCCGGCCTCATCTACCAGCTCTACTTCGACGAGCGCGAGCTCGACGGCGACGCCACGGTCGACTTCGACGGCGTCGAGGTCATCGTCGACAAGATGAGCGTCCCCTACCTCGACGGCGCCACCATCGACTTCGAGGACACCATCCAGAAGCAGGGCTTCACCATCGACAACCCCAACGCCGGCGGCTCGTGCGCGTGCGGCGACTCGTTCCACTGACACATGGAGCGGTAAGCGATCCGACCCCGGGAAACCGGGCTTCGAACAGGGAGTCGTCCATCGGGCGGCTCCCTGTCGCGTAGGGTGGAACACGTCACATCCGGTTCTTCGAAGGGTCTGCACGTGCGCTTCACTCGCCGTCAACGTTGGCTGACGATCCCCGTCGCCATAGGCATCTCGGTACTCCTCGCGGGGTGCACGCAGCAGCAGCTCCAGGGCTTCCTCCCCACCGAGGCCGGCACGACGAACCACGTCGACTCGGTCATCGGACTCTGGGTCACGGCGTGGATCGTGCTCCTCGCGGTCGGCGTCATCACGTGGGGCCTCACCATCTGGGCCGCGGTCGTCTACCGCCGCCGCAAGGGCCAGACCGGCCTGCCGGTGCAGATGCGCTACAACATGCCGATCGAGATCTTCTACACGATCGTGCCCCTCATCCTCGTGCTCGGCTTCTTCGCGTTCACCGCCAAGGACCAGGCCGCGATCGAGGCCCGCTTCGACCAGCCCGAGGTCAAGGTCCAGGTCTTCGGCAAGCAGTGGGCATGGGACTTCAACTACCTCGGCGGCGAGACCGAGTCCGGCCAGACGATCTCGGGCGGTGCCTACGAGCAGGGCGTCCAGGCCGTGGACGACCCGGACGGGCCGCAGGGCTCGGTGGACAAGGACAAGCTCCCCACCCTCTACCTGCCGGTGAACACCAAGGTCGAGCTCGAGCTCAACACCCGCGACACGCTCCACTCCTTCTGGGTCGTCGACTTCCTGTACAAGAAGGACCTCATCTCCGGCAAGACGAACTACATGACGTTCATCCCGGAGAAGGAGGGCACGTACATGGGCAAGTGCGCCGAGCTCTGCGGCGAGTACCACTCCCTCATGCTCTTCCAGGTGAAGGTCGTCTCGATCGACGAGTACAACGCCTACATCGCGAGCCAGAAGGCGGCCGGCTTCGAGGGCGACCTCGGCACCGACTACGACCGCCTCCAGAACCTCCCCGGCACCGACGTGCCGGCCACCACCGAGTCGTCCGAAGAGTAGGGCAGCAGCACGTGACATCGACCCTGAATCGTCCCACCGCGATCCCCGCCGGTCAGGCGAAGGTCCTCGACGGCTCCGGCAAGGCCGACCGCCGCGGCAACGTCGTGGTCAACTGGATCACCTCCACCGACCACAAGACGATCGGGTACCTGTACCTGATCACGTCGTTCCTCTACTTCTGCCTCGGTGGCGTGATGGCCCTCGTCATCCGCGCCCAGCTCTTCGAGCCCGGCCTGCACGTGGTGGAGACGAAGGAGCAGTACAACCAGCTCTTCACCATGCACGGCACGATCATGCTGCTGATGTTCGCGACGCCGCTGTTCGCCGGCTTCGCCAACGTGCTCATGCCGCTGCAGATCGGCGCCCCGGACGTCGCGTTCCCGCGCCTCAACGCGTTCGCCTACTGGCTGTTCAACTTCGGCTCGCTCATCGCGGTCGCCGGATTCCTCACCCCGTCGGGTGCCGCGTCCTTCGGCTGGTTCGCCTACGCGCCGCTGTCGAGCACGACGTTCTCGCCAGGGTTGGGAGGCAATCTCTGGGTGATGGGGTTGGCGCTCAGCGGCTTCGGCACGATCCTCGGTGCCGTCAACTTCGTGACCACCATCATCACGATGCGCGCGCCCGGCATGACCATGTTCCGCATGCCGATCTTCACCTGGAACATCCTGGTGACGTCGATCCTCGTGCTCATGGCCTTCCCGGTCCTCGCGGCCGCCCTCTTCGGCCTCGGCGCCGACCGCATCTTCGACGCGCACATCTACGACCCGGCCAACGGCGGCGCCATCCTGTGGCAGCACCTCTTCTGGTTCTTCGGGCACCCCGAGGTGTACATCATCGCGCTGCCGTTCTTCGGCATCGTCTCCGAGGTCTTCCCGGTCTTCAGCCGCAAGCCGATCTTCGGGTACAAGACGCTCGTCTACGCGACCATCTCCATCGCGGCCCTCTCGGTCACGGTGTGGGCGCACCACATGTACGTCACCGGCTCCGTCCTGCTGCCGTTCTTCTCGCTCATGACGATGCTCATCGCGGTCCCCACGGGCGTGAAGATCTTCAACTGGATCGGCACCATGTGGCGCGGCTCGGTCACGTTCGAGACGCCCATGCTCTGGGCCATCGGCTTCCTCATCACGTTCACGTTCGGCGGCCTGACCGGCGTCATCCTGGCGTCGCCCCCGCTCGACTTCCACGTGTCCGACACGTACTTCGTCGTCGCGCACTTCCACTACGTGGTGTTCGGCACCGTCGTGTTCGCCATGTTCTCCGGCTTCTACTTCTGGTGGCCCAAGTGGACGGGCACGATGCTCAACGAGCGCCTCGGCAAGGTCCACTTCTGGCTCCTGTTCGTCGGCTTCCACACCACGTTCCTCATCCAGCACTGGCTGGGCGTCATGGGCATGCCGCGTCGCTACGCGACGTACCAGCCCGAGGACGACTTCACGTGGATGAACCAGCTGTCGACCATCGGCGCGGGCATCCTGGCGCTGTCGATGATCCCGTTCTTCCTGAACGTCTGGATCACCGCCCGCACGGCGCCCCGCGTCACGGTCAACGACCCGTGGGGCTACGGCCGCTCGCTCGAGTGGGCGACCTCCTGCCCGCCGCCGCGGCACAACTTCACGTCCATCCCGCGGATCCGCTCCGAGGCCCCGGCGTTCGACCTCAACCACCCCGAGGCCGGCATCCCGGTCGGCATCGGCCCGGCGAAGGACGCTCCTGACGCCGCGACCTACGACATCTCCAGCGACAAGGTGAAGTGACGTGCGCGCGAATAGGAACCTCTTCTACGTCCTGACGGTCTTCTTCGTCATCGCGGCGGCCGCCTACACGATCTGGCACGTCATCGACACCGGCGAGGTGGAGTGGGTGGGCACGCTGGCCATCGCGCTCTCCGGCGCCCTGTCCGGGTTCATCGGCTTCTTCGTGGCCCGTCTCTACGCCGCGCAGAACGGTGAGCTCCCGGAGGACCGCAGCGACGCCAACGTCGACGACGGCGACCCGGAGCTCGGCTTCTTCAGCCCGTGGAGCTGGTGGCCCGTGATCCTCGCGGCCGGTGCGGCCTCCGTGTTCCTCGGCCTCGCCGTGGGGATCTGGATCGCCCTCATCGGCGGCTGCCTCGCGATCATCGCGCTCGTGGGCTGGACCTACGAGTACTACCGCGGCTTCTTCGCCCGCTGATCCCATGGTCGACATCCGGCACGCGCTGGCCTCGGACGGGGATGCGGTCTTCGCCCTCTGCCAGCAGCTCGACATGATCAACGCCCCCGCCACGCGCGACGACTTCGACGTCACGTTCTCCCACATCCTGCGGGCGAACAAGGACGTCGGTCGCGACGTGCTGCTGGTCGCGGAGGACGGCGGCCGGGTCGTGGGCTACGCGTACCTCGTCGTCTCCCGGCTGCTCTATGCCGGTGGGCTGAGCGCCCATCTCGAGGAGCTCGTGGTCGACAGCGGTGCCCGCAGCGCCGGGACCGGCTCCTCGCTGGTCCGTGCGGTCGAGCGCCTGTGCGGCGACCGCGGCGTGGGACAGATCACCATGAGCACGCGCCGCGCCGGTGAGTTCTACAAGCGCCTGGGCTACGAGCGCACGGCGGAGTTCTACAAGAAGCTCCTCCGCTAGGAGCGACTAGCGCGACGTCACGATGCCCGACCCCTGCTGGGGTCGGGCATCGTCGCGTCCGGGGGAGCCGGCTCGGCGGTGTCCCGTCCGAGGCGCGCCTGCGGAAGACGCCGAGGCGCCGCCGGTGCGATGCGAGGCACAGGTGCGGCCGCCGAGGTCCTCCTGCCCTGACCGGTGCCCGCGCGGACCGGTCAGCCGGCGGCGGCCAGCCGGCGGATCGCCACGACCGTAACGTCGTCGGGAGGCGTGGTCTCCGGCACGAGGCGGGTGAGGCTGGCCACGGCGGCGACGGCCGTGGGCTCGGCGGCCATGGCTGTCAGCGCCGCCAGGTCCATGGACGCCATCGTCCCGTCGAAGAGGTCCAGCACGCCGTCGCTGCAGATGAGGAGCAGGTCGCCGGGGTCGAGCCGCAGGGCCGTCGTCTGCCACTCCTGCGTGCCCAGGGCGCCGAGGGGGAGGTTCCTCGACGGGATGGGCTGGCGCGTGCCGTCCGCCCGGCAGAGGATCCCGAGGCCGTGCCCGGCGTCGACGAGCGCGATGTCGCCGGTGCGAGCATCCAGCCGCAGGTGCAGGAGCGTGACGAAGGCGTCGTTGGCGTCAAGATCGGACTCGACGGCCCGGTCGACCACCGTGAGGGTGCCTCCGGGATCGTGCGCGGGCGAGGCGACGTGGAGCGCGGCGCGCACCGTCGCGGCGATCATGGCGGCGCCGACGCCCTTGCCCATCACGTCCGCCAGCGTGACGACGAGGCCGTCGGGCGTCTGCTGCCAGTCGAAGAAGTCGCCGCTGACGTCGCCGCTCGGGACGCACGCCCCGGCCACCTCGTAGCCGGGCAGGTCCGGCACGGTCTGGGGCAGGAGCCGTCGTTGCACCCCGCCGCCCTCGACGAGCTCCTGCCGCGACGACGCCGCGCGCGCGACCAGGACGCGAGCGACCTGCTCCCCGCTCAGGGAGGCCATGCTGAACGACACCACGACGAGGAGGACCAGGGTGATGAGGGTCGTGGACGGCGTGCCGAACCAGGTCGTGAAGGGGGCGCTCCGCGGACCCTCCGCTACGAAGACGACAAACCGGGCGGCGTAGTACGCGGACAGCGCTCCGGAGGAGAGGATCAGGGGCCACCGGGTGCGGGACAGCCCCGCGTCGAGCAGGACGATCTCCCGCGTCGACATCCCGATGAGGCCCGCCATCAGGGTGAGGTACAGCGGTCCGCCGGACCAGTCGTTGCTCGCGGGGGAGTCGACGCTCGAGACGGCCACGATGAGCGCGGCGGGGGCGACGACGAGCCACCAGGGCGTCGGCCGTCCGCGGAGGGATCTGCTGCCCATCCACACCGAGGCGGCGCCCGCCACGATGAGACCGTTGCCGAGCGGGTTCCCCCAGACCTGCGCTCCCGTCCCGTCCTGCAGGTACGCGAGGGAGCCGCCCATGAAGAGGGCCAGCGCCGCGCACCACCAGAAGCTGAAGGCGGACCGCGTGCTCCGGAACGTCACGAGCGCGAACAGCAGGAACAGGGTGAGCGTCGTGACGCCGAAGGCGACGCGGAGGGTGATCGAGTCGAGCAAGGTGCGGTCCGTGTTCCGTGGGTCGGGCCGGCGCGATCCCGTCGGGGATCAGCAGGCCGCGAGGGCGGGGCTCCCGGACCGGGGAGCGACGAGCACGAGGGGGAACCGCTTCCCCCCGGACAGCAGCAGTGTGACATCCCCCACGCTACCCGGCGCGGGACCGGATGCGGGGCGTGCGGGCCACGCCCGACGTCACGGGCGCGAGTCGGCGCGCGCCGGGTAGGGTCGCACCAACGCGGGGGACGAGCCGCGTCAGGCGGAGGGGACGCCGTCGCGACGGCGGAGGACGTGGATCATCACGTCGATCGTCACGTCCTGCGTGACCCGGGATCCTTCGGGCGGCGCGTCCGGAGCCTCGGGCGACGTCTGCCGGGCGCCCGCATGGTGGGCCGACGGCCCCATGCCGAGCAGCAGGGCGACGTCGTCCTCCGCGAGCCGCAGGACGCGCTGCACGCGCGTCTCCGACACCGCCTCGAAGAGCGCGTCGGCCGCGCCCAGGATCCGCTCCCGCTTGTCCTCCTGCACGCCCACGGCCCGGCCCGCAGCCCTCAGCTCGGCGAGGTGGTCCGGGCCGGCGGCCACGACGGCGACGCGGCCGCCCGGGCGGAGCGCGCGGTGGAACTCCGGCAGGTTGCGCGGGGCGAACACATCGAGGATCAGATCGGCGACGCCGTCGCGCAGGGGGAGGGAGGACCAGGTGTCCGCCACGACCCCGTCCACATCGGCACGGCCCCGGACGGCGACGGCCACCGCGGCGGGGGAGAGGTCGGCGGCGAGGCCCGTCGAGCCGGGGATCCCGTCGAGGAGCGCGTGCAGGTAGTGCCCGGTGCCGCAGCCGGCGTCGAGGATGCGGAGGCCGGACCGCCCGTCGGCTCCGGCGACGACCGGCGCGGATCCCGCCGGCGTCGTCCCCTGACCGACCGCTGCCTGGAGGGCCTCCATGAGCGGCGCGTAGTGACCGCGGTCGAGGAAGCGACCGCGGGCCGCGATCATCTCCGCCGAGTCGCCGGTGACGCGCGTGCCGGACGCGAGGAGGCTCGCGTAGCCCCGCTTGTTGGCGTCGACGGCATGCCCGCGCTCGCAGCGCAGCACGAGCGGCGGGACCGCGTGCAGGTCCGCGCCGCAGGTCGGGCAGCGCAGCCAGGACGCGAGCCGGGCGAGATCCACGGATGCTCCTCGAGGTCGTGCCGATGCGGTGGCTGGACGCACGAGAGCCGGTCCAGCGTGTCGCCGGACCGGCTCTCGGTGCCTGCTCGCGGATCAGCGCGAGCGGGGGTGGTTCCTAGTGGTGGTCGCCGTGGCTGCGCTCGACGTCCTTCGTGGTGACCGGGGAGATCCGGTCCTCGAAGAACCACTTCGACAGCGCCGCGCGGGCCCGCTGGTTGACCGTGATGCGTCCACGGCTGTCCGGGCGGATCATGAGCGGCTTGTAGTCGTCGAAGCTCACGAGGCGCCAGCGCTCGTACTCGTCGAGCTGCTCGTGCACCTCGATGAACTCGCCGCCGGGCAGCTTCACGATGCGGCCCGACTCGACGCCGTGGAGGGCGATCTCGCGGTCCTTCTTCATGAGCGCCAGGCAGATGCGCTTGGTGACCTGGTAGGCGATGACCGGTCCGAGGATCAGCAGCGCCTGCAGCGTGTGGATGACGCCCTCCATCGACACCTTGAAGTGCGTGGCGATGAGGTCGGAGCTCGCGGCGGACCAGAGGACCGCGTAGAAGGAGACGCCGGCGGCGCCGATCGCGGTGCGCGTCGGGGCGTTGCGCGGGCGGTCGAGGATGTGGTGCTCGCGCTTGTCGCCCGTGATCCACGCCTCGATGAAGGGGTAGAGCGCGACGAGCACGATGAACCCGCCCAGGACCGTGATCGGCAGGATGATGTTGAACGAGAACGTGTGGTCGAGCAGCACGAACTCGAGTCCCGGCGGGACGAGGCGCAGGGCGCCGTCCGCGAAGCCGATGTACCAGTCGGGCTGCGTTCCCGCCGACACCGGCGAGGGGTCGTAGGGGCCGTAGTTCCAGATCGGGTTGATCGTGAAGAACGACGCCATGACCACGATCACGCCGAAGACGACGAAGAAGAATCCGCCGGCCTTGGCCGCGAAGGTGGGGAGCACGGGCACGCCGACCACGTTCTCGTTCGTGCGGCCGGGGCCGGCGAACTGGGTGTGCTTGTGCACGACCACGAAGAGGAGGTGAAGCGCCAGGAACGCCACGAGGATCGCGGGCAGCAGCAGGATGTGCAGCGTGTAGAGCCTCGGGATGATCGCCGTGCCCGGGAACTCGCCGCCGAAGAGGAGGAACGAGATCCAGGTGCCGACGACCGGGATGCCCTTCACCATGCCGTCGATGATCCGCAGGCCGTTGCCGGAGAGCAGGTCGTCGGGGAGGGAGTAGCCCGTGAAGCCCTCGGCCATCGCGAGGATGAAGAGGACGAAGCCGATGAACCAGTTGAGCTCGCGCGGCTTGCGGAAGGCACCCGTGAAGTAGATGCGCAGCATGTGCAGGCCGATCGAGGCCACGAACAGCAGGGCCGCCCAGTGGTGGATCTGGCGCATGAGCAGGCCGCCGCGGATGTCGAACGAGATGTCGAGCGACGACGACATGGCCACGGACATCTCGACGCCCTTGAGGGGCGCGTACGAGCCCTCGTAGTGCGTCTCCGCCATCGACGGGTCGTAGAAGAAGGTGAGCCAGGAGCCCGTCAGCAGGATGACGACGAAGCTGTAGAGCGCCACCTCGCCGAGCATGAAGGACCAGTGGTCCGGGAAGATCTTCCGCCCGAACTCCTTGACGGCGACGCTGACGCTGGTGCGCTCGTCGAGGTAGGTCGCGGCGGCGGCGGTGAGGCCGCCCCCGCTCTTGGCGGCGGGCGCGGTGGCGCCGGCCGTGGTCGGATCAGCTGTTGTAGTCGCCACGACGCTCCCAGAAACTGGCCCCTACGGGCTCGGTGAAGTCACTCTGTGCAATGAGGTAGCCCTCGTCGTTGACGGCGATGGGCAGCTGCGGCAGGGGCCGCTTGGCCGGTCCGAAGATGACCTCGCAGTGGTTGGTCACGTCGAACTGGGACTGGTGGCAGGGGCAGAGCAGGTGGTGGGTCTGCTGCTCGTAGAGCGCCACCGGGCAACCCACGTGCGTGCAGACCTTGGAGTAGGCGACGATCCCGTCGTAGGACCAGCCCTTGCGCTCGGGCGACTCCACCAGGTCCTCGGGACGCAGGCGCATGAGCAGCACCGCGGCCTTGGCCTTCTCCTCGAGCTTGCCCTCCTCGAGCTCCATGAGGGAGGCGGGGATGACGTGGAACGCCGAGCCGATCGTGACGTCCGAGGCCTTTATGGGCGTGCCGGAGGGATCGCGGGTGAGGACCTCGCCCTTCTTCCACAGCGTGTGGCTGAGGGCGGAGGCGGGCTCCTCCGCGCTGCCCGGGTACAGATCGCGGAAGAGGACCACGGCCGGCAGCGGGAAGGCGACGAGGGCGCCGATGAGGCTGTTGCGGATGAGCGAGCGACGGCCGAAGCCGGACTCCTCGTTCGCCTGGGCGAAGATCTCGACGGCGCGTGCCTGCGTGGCGGGGGAGCCGCCCTGCGGGTGGCGCTCGTCGATCAGCTCGTGGTCGCTCATGAGCGCCTTGGACCAGTGGATGGCGCCGATGCCGAGGCTCAGCAGCGCCAGGGCGATGCCGACGCCGAGGAACAGGTTGTTGAGCCGGACGCTGCCCGGGTCGTCCGCATAGATCGGGAAGCCGAAGTAGGCGCCGATGGCGAAGACGCTGCCCACGATGGACAGGTAGAACCAGGTGTAGACGACGCGCTCGGCCGTCCGGGCCTTCTTCGGGTCCTTGTCGGTGACGCGGAGGCGGTGCTCCGGGAAGCCCGGGTTCTGGAAGCCGTCGCGGGTGGCGACGGCGGTGCCGCCGGGGAGCACGACGTCGCGGCCCGCGGCCTCGAGCTGGCCGGCGTCGTAGCCCGCGGGGACGACGCCCGACTCGTCCTTATCGTCGTGTGCCATGTGCGTGCCTCTCCTGTGTGCGTGTGCAGATCATCGATGCGGGCGTCAGTTGGACCGGGCCGTGAGCCACACGGTCAGGGCGACGATGCCGCCGAGGCCGAAGATCCACATGAAGAGGCCCTCGGAGACCGGGCCGAGCCCGCCGAGGTTCGCGCCGCCGACGTTGCTGTTCTCCTCGATGTACTGCAGCGACGTGATGATGTCGCGCTTGTCCTCGGGGGAGATGTTGGTGTCGTTGAAGACCGGCATGTTCTGCGGGCCGGTGACCATGGCCTCGTAGATGTGGACCGGGTCCACGCCCTCGAGGCTGGGCGCGAACTTGCCCTCGGTGAGGGCGCCTCCGGCCGCGGCCACGTTGTGGCACATGGCGCAGTTGATGCGGAAGAGCTCGGCGCCGTTGGCGGCGTCGCCCTCGCCGTCGAGGTACTGGCCCTCGGGGATCGCGGGGCCGGGGGCCAGCGACGCGACGTAGGCGGCGAGCTGCTTGACCTGGGTGTCCGTGAACTGGACGGGCTTCTCCTGGGCCTGGACCGTCGTCGCCTGGAGCGGCATGCGGCCGGTGCCGACCTGGAAGTCGACCGAGGCCGCGCCGGCGCCGATGAGGCTGGGCGCGATCTCCGAGCCGGTCGCGTCCATGCCGTGGCAGGTGGCGCAGTTGGAGCCGAAGAGCTTCTGGCCCTCGTCGATGGTCTGCGCCGACTTGAGGTCGACCTCGGCGGAGGCGGTGCCCGACTGGATCAGCGCGTAGGCGCCGCCCGTGAAGAGCAGGCCGATGGCCAGGAGGGCGACGGTGGTCAGGGGACTGCGGCGACCGGTGCGACGGGCGCGTGCTGTGGTGGTGCTCATGCTGTGTTCGATGCTCCCGCTCGGTGCTATTTGAGGACGTAGATGACCAGGAAGAGCCCGATCCAGACGACGTCGACGAAGTGCCAGTAGTAGGACACGACGATGGCGCTCGTGGCCTCCCGGTGCCCCATCGACCGGACGGCGAAGATGCGCCCGATGACGAGGAGGAAGGCGATGAGTCCGCCGGTGACGTGCAGGCCGTGGAAGCCCGTGGTCATGTAGAACGCCGAGCCGTAGGCATTGCTGCTGAGCGTGATGCCCTCCGTGACGAGGGTGGCGTACTCGAAGATCTGGCCGACGACGAAGATCGCGCCGAGGGCGTAGGTGAGGAAGAACCACTCGACCGTGCCCCACTGGCTGGGCTTCCATCCCGTGGCGCGCGCCTGCAGGCGCTCGGCCGCGAAGACGCCGAACTGGCACGTGAACGAGCTCGACACGAGGATCAGCGTGTTCACGAGGGAGAAGGGCACGTTGAGGCGGCCCGCCTCGAACTCCCAGAGGGCGCCGGACGTGGATCGGAGGGTGAAGTAGATCGCGAAGAGACCCGCGAAGAACATCACCTCGCTGCCGAGCCACACGATGGTGCCGACGGCGACCGTGTTCGGCCGGTTCACCACCGGCGCGGTAGATGCTGGGGAGATTGAGGTGGTCGTCACAGGTTCCATTATGTCCCAGCCCGACCGCGCCCGACGCCCACCGGGCCGCCCGTGAGATCCGATCCAGCCTCTCGTTAGGCTGATCCCCATGCCCTCCGCCCCGACCTGGCCCGCGCTGATCACGACCCTGATCGAGGGCCGCCACCTGTCGGTCGCGGAGTCCACCTGGGCCATGCGCCAGGTGATGCGCGGGGAGGCCACCGGCGCCCAGCTGGGCGGCCTGCTGGTGGCGCTCCGGGCCTCCGGCGAGACGGTGGACGAGATCGTCGGTTTCCGGGACGCCGTCCTCGAGGACGCCCTGCCGCTCGACGTGGATCCGCGCGCGCTCGACATCGTGGGCACGGGAGGCGACCCTTACGGCGCCGTCCTCAACATCTCCTCGGTGGCCTCCGTCATCGCCGCGGCGGCCGGCGTGCCGGTCGTCAAGCACGGCAACCGCGCGGCGAGCTCGTCGTCGGGCGCCTCGGACGTGCTGACCGCGCTCGGCGTGGACCTCACCATCCCGCCGGCGCGGGTGGCCGAGGTGCACCGCGAGACGGGGATCACGTACGCGCACGCCGCCGTCTTCCACCCGGGCTTCCGGCACGCGGCCGCCACGCGACGGGAGCTGGGCATCTCCACGCTCTTCAACGTGCTCGGCCCGCTCTGCAACCCCGCGCGTCCCGAGGCGTCGGCGGTGGGCGTCGCCGACCTGACGCGGGTCCCCCTGCTGGTGGGCGTCTTCCGCACCCGCGGCGCGACCGCCCTGGTCTACCGCGGGGACGACGGGATCGACAAGCTCACCACGACCGGCCACAGCCACATCTGGGAGGTGAGCCGGGGCGCCGTCACCGAGCACGACCTCGACCCGCTGGAGCTCGGGATCCCGCGCGCGCCCATCGAGGCCCTCCTCGGCGAGGGCCCGGAGCAGAACGCCGAGGTCATCCGCCGCGTGCTGGCGGGCGAGCGCGGGCCGCAGCGCGACGTCGTGCTGCTGAACGCGGCGGCGGGCCTCGAGTCCTTCGACCTGATGGGCGACCCCGCCCGCGTGCAGCAGCCCATGGCCCGACGCCTGCGCGAGAAGCTCGCCGTCGCGGCCGAGGCCGTGGACTCCGGCCGCGCGGCCGCCAAGCTCGAGGAGTGGGCCGCCGCCACGCGCGCGTGATCGGACGCCGCCCCGGCGACGTCGCCGGGGCGGGGGATGATGGGCGCATGTGCGGGAGATTCGTGGTGGCGCGGGCGACGGGCGACCTCGTCGGGGACTGGGCGGTCGACGACGTCGAGGGCGAGGATCCGGCGCCGTCGTGGAACGTCGCGCCGACGACGACCGTCCGCATGGTCGCGGACCGGCGGCCGCGCGACGACGCGGACGGCGAGGCCCGCCGCGTGCTGACCGCCGCCCGGTGGGGGATCGTCCCGCCGTGGGCGAAGTCCCCTCAGGGTCCGCCGCTCATCAACGCGCGCGTCGAGACGGTGACGGAGAAGCCGACCTTCCGCCGGGCGGTCCTCACGCGTCGCGCGGTCGTGCCGGCCGACGGCTACTACGAGTGGCAGGTCACGGCGAGCGGGAAGCAGCCGGTCTACCTGCACGGCGAGGACGAGGGCACGCTGGCCTTCGCCGCCGTCTACGAGCACTGGCGGGACCCGCGCGTCGCCGAGGGCGAGCCCGGCGCCTGGCTGCGGAGCCTCGCGATCATCACCTCAGCGGCGAGCGATGCGCTGGGGCACATCCACGACCGCACCCCGGTCATCGTCCCGGCGGACCGCCTCGACGACTGGCTGGATGCGGGCACGACCGCCGTCGACGACGTGCGGCACCTGCTCGGATCCCTGCCGGAGCCGCACCTCGTGCCGCGGCTCGTGTCGACGCGCGTCAACAGCGTGCGCAACGACGGCCCCGACCTGGTCGCGCCCGTCGACGACGCCCCCGCGGAGGACGGGCAGCCGACGCTGATCTGACGATCGGGGGAGGTCCGACGGCATCGCGCGCCCGGACGCGCCGCACGCCCCGTCACCGAGGCGAAGGGGCGTGCGGATCGTGCGGGTGCGGTCTACTGCACGTCGTCGTCGACCCAGTCGAAGGTCTTGGTGACGGCCTTCTTCCAGAGGCGCAGCTGGCGCTCGCGCTCCGCGTCGTCCATGTCCGGCGTCCAGCGGCTGTCCTCCTGCCAGTTGCTGCGGAGGTCGTCGAGGTCCTTCCAGAACCCGACCGCGAGGCCCGCGGCGTACGCGGCGCCGAGCGCGGTGGTCTCCGCGACGACGGGGCGGACGACGGGCACGCCGAGGATGTCGGCCTGGAACTGCATGAGCAGGTTGTTGGCGATCATGCCGCCGTCGACCTTGAGCTCCGTGAGGTCGACGCCCGAGTCGGCGTTCACCGCGTCGAGCACCTCGCGGGTCTGGAATGCCGTGGCCTCCAGGGCCGCGCGGGCGATGTGGCCCTTGTTCACGTAGCGCGTGAGTCCGACGAGCGCGCCGCGGGCGTCCGAGCGCCAGTACGGCGCGAAGAGGCCCGAGAACGCGGGGACGAAGTACACGCCGCCGTTGTCCTCGACGGTCGCGGCCAGCGTCTCGATCTCCGCGGCGCTCGACACGAGGCCGAGGTTGTCGCGCATCCACTGCACGAGCGAGCCCGTGACGGCGATGGATCCCTCGAGCGCGTAGTGCGGCTCCGCGTCGCCCAGCTTGTAGCCGAGCGTGGTGAGCAGGCCGTTCTGCGAGTGGATGATGTCGGTGCCGGTGTTGAAGATCAGGAAGTTGCCGGTGCCGTACGTGTTCTTCGACTCGCCCTGGTCGAACGCCGCCTGGCCGAACGTCGCCGCCTGCTGGTCGCCCAGGATGCCCGCGATGGGCACCTCGCGCAGGAGGCTCGAGGACTCGACGGTGCCGTAGACCTCGGAGGAGCTCTTGATCTCGGGGAGCATCGAGCGCGGGACGTCGAAGGCCGTCAGGATCTCGTCGTCCCACTGGAGCGTCTCGAGGTCCATGAAGAGGGTGCGCGACGCGTTGGTGACGTCCGTGACGTGGACGCCGCCGTCGGTGCCGCCCGTGAGGTTCCAGAGGATCCAGGTGTCGGTCGTGCCGAACATGAGCTCGCCGGCCTCGGCCTTCGCGCGGGCGCCGTCGACGTTCTCGAGGATCCAGACGATCTTCGTGCCCGAGAAGTAGGTGGCGAGGGGGAGCCCGACGGTGGGCTTGAAGCGCTCGACGCCGCCGTCGGCCGCGAGGCGGTCGACGATCTTCTGGGTGCGCGTGTCCTGCCAGACGATGGCGTTGTAGACGGGCTTGCCGGTGGTGCGGTCCCACACGACGGCGGTCTCGCGCTGGTTGGTGATGCCCACGGCCTCGACGTCGTGGCGCGTGATGTCGGCCTTGGACAGCGCCTGGCCGATGACCTCGCGGGTGTTGCGCCAGATCTCCATCGGGTCGTGCTCGACCCAGCCTGCGCGGGGGAAGATCTGCTCGTGCTCGAGCTGTCCCGTGGAGACGATGGATCCGGAGTGGTCGAAGACGATGGCGCGCGTGCTGGTGGTGCCCTGGTCGATGGCGACGATGTACTTCTCGCTCATGTGGTCTCTCCTTGTGGGGTCGAGGGGTTCTAGAGGATGGGGAGCAGCGCGTAGGACGCGAGGCCGGCGAGGACGCCGCCGATGGCGGGACCGACGACGGGGACCCAGGCGTAGGACCAGTCGCTCGAGCCCTTGCCCTTGATCGGCAGGATCGCGTGCGCGATGCGGGGGCCGAGGTCGCGGGCGGGGTTGATGGCGTAGCCGGTCGGTCCGCCGAGGGACGCGCCGATGCCGACCACGAGGAGGGCGACGGGGACGGCGCCGAGCGCCGAGAGGCCGGCGGGGGTGGAGGCGTCGGAGTCGGGGTTGTTGGCGAGGCTGAAGCCGAGGATCACGATGACCAGCACGAACGTGCCGATGATCTCCGTGACGAGGTTCCAGCCGTAGTTGCGGATGGACGGGCCGGTCGAGAACACGCCGAGCTTGGTCGCCGCGTCGGGCTCCTCGTCGAAGTGCTGCTTGTAGGCGAGCCAGCAGAACACGGCTCCGATGATCGCGCCGACCATCTGGGCGAGGATGTAGACCGGCACGCTCGCCGGGTCCTCGACCTTGCCGGCCGCCAGCAGGCCGAGCGTGACGGCGGGGTTGAGGTGCGCGCCGGACGCGTACGAGACGGTGACGCCGGCGAAGACCGCGAGGCCCCAGCCGAAGTTGACCATCAGGGTGCCGCCGGCGAGACCCTTCGACTTGATGAGCGCGACGTTCGCCACGACTCCGCATCCCAGGAGGATGAGGAGGGCGGTGCCCACCGTCTCCGAGAGGAATATGACTCCAAGATCCACTGAGTGGTGCTCCGATCGTTCGTCGAGGCGCGGGGGCGGCCTCTGCCGCATCATCGCGGTGCCTCCAACCTAGTGCCGGGGGACTCCCCGCCCGGGCCGTGGCGGGCCGCTCCGCGACGCGGATCCCGGCCCCGCGGCAGGGGTTCGTCCGCGCCCGTCCGCACCGCCCGGGGCTGTCCCCGCGCGTGCCGCCGGGCGTATGTTGGCGGCACGCCCGAGTCGCCGCCGACCGAGTCCCGTCCTCGATCCGGCTCGGATGCGCGGCGGCCCCGCTGCCGCCCGAGACCCGCGAGGAGCCGGCCGTGAAGAAGCTGATCAACGACCCGAGGTCGGTGGCCGAGGAGGCCGTCGCGGGCTTCGCCGCCGCGCACGCCGACCTGGTCGTCCTGAGCGCCGACCCGCTGTTCGTCCGTCGGGCCGAGCCGACCCGATCCGGCCGCGTCGCCCTCGTGAGCGGCGGCGGCAGCGGGCACGAGCCCCTGCACGCGGGGTTCGTCGGGCACGGCATGCTCGACGCCGCCGTGCCGGGACCCGTCTTCACGAGCCCGACGCCGGATCCGGTCGTCGCCGCGACCCTC
This sequence comes from Clavibacter rahimiani, assembly GCF_052654495.1. Classification (NCBI taxonomy): domain Bacteria; kingdom Bacillati; phylum Actinomycetota; class Actinomycetes; order Micrococcales; family Microbacteriaceae; genus Clavibacter; species Clavibacter rahimiani. The sequence goes on along the minus strand of NZ_CP199790.1, from coordinate 2,016,439 downwards.
GCCGTGGACGGCGGGGCGGGCGTGCTGCACATCGTCAAGAACTACACGGGCGACGTCCTCAACTTCGAGACGGCGGCCGAGCTCGCCGAGGCGGAGGGGGTCCGCGTGCGGACCGTGCTCGTCGACGACGACGTCGCGGTCACGGACTCCCTCTACACGGCCGGCCGGCGCGGCGTCGCGGGCACCGTGCTCGTGGAGCGCATCGCGGGCGCCGCGGCCGAGCGCGGGGACGACCTCGACGCGGTCGCCGCGATCGCCGAGCGCGTCGTCGGACGGGTCCGCAGCATGGGCGTCGCGATCCGCGCCTGCACGGTCCCGCACGCGGGCGAGCCGAGCTTCGCGCTGGCCGACGACGAGATGGAGATCGGCATCGGGATCCACGGCGAGCCCGGACGGGTCAAGCTGCCGCTCGAGCCGGTGGACGCCATCGTCGACCGCCTGCTCGACCCCGTGCTCGAGGACCTCGCGGCGCCCGCGGGCAGCCGCGTGCTCCTGCTCGTGAACGGCATGGGCGCCACGCCGCTGTCCGAGCTCTACATCGCGTACCGGCGGGCCGCCGCCGTGCTCGAGGAGGCCGGCCTGACCGTCGCGAGGAGCCTCGTGGGAGACTACGTCACGGCCCTCAACATGGAGGGGCTGTCCCTCACGGTGCTGCAGCTCGACGACGAGCTCACCGAGCTGTGGGACTCACCCGTGCAGACCGCCGCCCTGCGGTGGGGGAGGTAGCTCATGGCACTCGGGACCGACTGGATCGTGGCCTGGACCGCGGAGGCGGCGCGCGTCGTCGCCGAGCGGCGGGGCGACCTCATCGCCCTCGACCGCGAGATCGGCGACGGCGACCACGGCGAGAACCTCGACCGGGGCTACGGCGCCGTCACGGCCAAGCTCGCGGGCCTCGCCCCGGACGCCTCCCCGGCCGACGCGCTCAAGACGGTCGCCACCACGCTGATCTCCACGGTCGGCGGCGCCTCCGGCCCGCTGCTCGGCACGGCGTACCTCAAGGCCTCGGCGGCCGTGGCGGGCCGCGCCGACCTGGACGCGTCCGCCGTCGCCGACCTCCTCGAGGCCGCCGTGGGCGGGATCGTGCTCCGCGGCAAGGCCGAGCGGGGCGACAAGACCATGGTCGACGCCTGGGGTCCCGCGGCCGAGGCCGCGCGTGCCGCCGCAGGTGCCGGGTCCAGCCCCGCCGACGCCCTCGCCGCCGCGGCCGACGCCGCCGAGCGGGGGGCCGAGGAGACCGAGCCGCTCGTCGCCCGCAAGGGCCGCGCCTCCTACCTCGGGGACCGCGCGATCGGCCACCGGGACCCGGGCGCGCAGTCGTCCGCCCTCATCCTCCGCGCCGCGGCCTCGACCGCCCGCGACGCCGACGGGTCGGCCTCGTGAGCGTCGGCCTCGTCCTCGTCTCGCACAGCGCCCTCATCGCGCACGGCCTCGTCGCCCTCGCGCGCCAGATGGCCCCGACGGTCGCGCTCGTGCCCGCCGGGGGATCCGGGGACGGCACGCTCGACGACGCGGGCATCGGCACGAGCTTCGACGTCGTGTCCGCGGCGCTCGCCGCGGCGGAGGGCGGCGACGGCGTGGTCGTGCTCGCCGACCTCGGATCCGCGTACCTGACGGCCGAGACCGCCGTCGACCTCCTCGACGAGGACGCCGCCGCCCGCGTCGTCGTGGTGCGCGCGCCGCTCGTGGAGGGCGCCGTCGCCGCCGCGGTCGCGGCCGAGACCGGGGGCACGCTCGAGCAGGTGGCCGCGGCCGCCGCCTCGGCCGCGGGACCCGATCCCGCGCAGGACGCGGACGCGGGGATAGCACCGGATCCCGAGGTCGCGGGCACGGAGTCCGCTCCGGCGAGCGGCACCGGCACCGTGCGCGGGGAGGCCGTCCTCGTCAATCGCGACGGCCTGCACGCCCGCCCCGCTGCCGACTTCGTCACGCGCGCGTCCACGTACTCCTCCGCCATCACCGTCAACGGCCAGAACGCCGCGTCGCTCCTCGGCGTCATGGCGCTCGGGCTGACCCGGGGCGCGCACGTGGTCGTCGAGGCCACGGGCGACGACGCCGCCGAGGCCGTCACCGCGCTCGTCGAGCTGATCGAGTCGGGCTTCGGGGAGGCCTGAGGACCCTCCAGCCCGTCGGCCGCGCCGCGGTCAGATCGCGTCGACGTAGACCCAGGATCCCGCGTGCCGGGCGAAGCGGCTCGCCTCGCGCTGGCTGCCGCGCCTCCCCTCGTGCCGGTACACGGCCTCGAACTCCACGACCCCGGTGCCGTCCTGCGGTCCGCCGAGCGAGGTCCGCACGATGGTGAGCCGGAACCAGCGGACGGCCGCGTCCAGCTCGAGCTCCGCCGGCCGGGTGGACGGGTGCCAGCTGCGCGCCAGGTACGCCGCGTCGCCACGCGCGTAGGCCGCGAAGCGGGATCGCATGAGCCGCTCGGCGGTGGGGGCCGGGGCGTCACCGCGGTGGAGTGGTCCGCAGCACGCGCCGTACGCGCTCCCGCTCGTGCAGGGGCACCACGCGTCGTCGTCGGGCGTCGACCACGGGGCGTCGGGGGAGAGGCGCGTCATCCCCCGAGCCTCCCATGGCGGAGGACCCGGAGCAGGATGGGGGAGCGGACGCGGACCCGTCCCCGACCCGAGGAGAGCACCATGACCGACGCCACCGACCTGCTCGTGGACGCCTACGGGCGCGTCGGCGGGATCGTGCACGACGCCGTCGACGGGCTCGACGCCGACGACCTCGCCTTCCGCCCGGATGCCGTGGCCAACTCCGTCGGCTGGCTCGTCTGGCACCTCGCCCGCGTCCAGGACGCCCAGGTCGCGGACGTCGCCGGCACCGACCAGACGTGGACGAGCGGCGGATGGGCCGAGCGGTTCGCCCTGCCCTTCGACGACGGCGCCACGGGCTACGGGCAGTCCCCGGAGGACGTGGCCGCGCTCGCGGGCACCGGCCCGGAGCTCCTCACGGGCTACCTCGACGCCGTCCAGGCGGCCACGCTGGCCTACCTCGCCGGCCTCGACGCCGGCGAGCTCGACCGCGTGGTCGACGAGCGCTGGACCCCCGTCGTCACCCTCGGCGCGCGCCTCGTGAGCGTCCTCGCGGACGACCTGCAGCACGCCGGCCAGGCGTCGTACCTCGCGGGCCTGATCGCGCGTCGACGCTGAAGCGCCCCGACCGGATCCGCCGCTCCCGCTCCCGCCGCCGGAGCGGGCCGCGCCGGATCAGCCGGGCAGCCCCGCCTCGATCGCCGCGATGACCTCCGGCGCGTCCGGCTCGACCGTGGGACGGAAGCGGTGGACGGCCCCCGACGGCGCGACCACGAACTTCTCGAAGTTCCACTTCACCCGCCCGGCCTTCCCGTCGGCGTCCGGCGTCTGCGTCAGCTCCGCGTAGACGGGGTGGGCGGACCGGCCGTTGACCTTGACCTTCTCCATCATCGGGAAGGTGACGCCCCAGGTGGTGGAGCAGTACTCGTCGATGGCCTCCGCGGATCCGAGCTCCTGCAGGAACTGGTTGCTCGGGAAGCCGATGACCGTGAAGCCGCGCCCCCCGTAGGTGCGCTGGAGCTGCTCGAGCTTCTCGTACTGCGGCGCGAGGCCGCAGCGCGAGGCGACGTTGACGACGAGCACGACCTTGTCGGCGTACGCGCCGAAGGTGGTGGCCTCGCCCTGGAGCGTGGTGAGCGGGATCGCGTCGAGCCGGGGATGCGTCATGGCCCGACCGTAGACCGCTCGGCTGACAGCGCCCGGCACGCGGCACCGACGCGCTCCCCGGACGCCGAGGAGGCCGGCTGCCTCTCGGCGACCGGCCTCCCGGCTGCGGACGGATCCGCGCGGCGTGACGCTAGTTGGCGAACTCCGTGACGGTCGCGTCGGCCGCGACCTTCGTGGCGCCCACGTCGACGCCGTGGTACGTGCGCAGCGTGTCGACGGTGTCCTGGATCTCGTCGTCCCGCTCGTCGTCGCTCCAGCCGAGCGCCTCCTGCAGCACGTCGGCGATCTCCGCGAGCATCTCGTGGGTCACGCCGCCGACGAACGCGAGGTTCGTGCGGCGCAGGACGACGTCGGCCAGGTGCACCGCGTCCTCGTGCGTGGCGAAGTACGCGATCTCGGCGCGCGTGAGCTGCGGGTCGGTCGCGAGCGGCGTCGAGGGCTGGCCCGAGAGCACGCCGATCACGCTCGTGGCGCGCGTGCCGTAGCGGTTGAGCAGCCGGTCGACCTGGTCGGTGCCGATGCCCTCCGCGCGGGCCGCCTGCGTGGCGATCCAGCGGGCGCGGGCGGTGCTGGAGGACGGGAAGTCCTTGCCGCCGCCGATGGGCATGCCCGTCGTGTCGACCGAGCGCTCGACGCCGAGGCGCGTGGTCGCCTCCGTCGAGAGGTGGGCGGACAGGGCGCGGAACGTCGTCCACTTGCCGCCGACGAGGCTCAGCACCTTCGCGTCGGGCAGGCCGGCGATCTCGGTCTCGACGATGCGGTAGTCGCGGGAGACGAAGCCGGGCGCCGTGTCCTCGTGCCGCGGCAGCGGGCGGATGCCCGAGTAGCGGTACACGATGTGGCCGCGGTTCAGCTCGATCTGCGGGAAGACGTGCTTGACGAGGTCGAAGAAGTAGTCGACCTCCTCCTCGGTGCACACGGCCGGCTCGCGCGGGTCGGCGTCGATGTCGGTCGTGCCGATGAGCACGCGGCCCTTCAGCGGGTAGATGAGGACGATGCGGCCGTCGTTGTTCTCGAAGAAGATCTCACGGCCCTTGGTGGCCTCGAGCAGCTCGGCGTTGTCGACGACGATGTGCGAGCCCTTGGTGCCGCCCATGAACTTCGTGTCGCCGCCCATGGCGTCGTTGGTGAGGTCGGTCCAGGGACCGGACGCGTTGACCACGACGTCCGCCGTCACGACGAACTCGGTGCCCGAGATCACGTCGCGCAGCTTCACGCCGCCGTCCTCGACGCCGACGGCCTCGAGGTAGTTGGCGCTCCGGGCGTGCTCGCCCGCGGCGAGGCCGTCCTTGAGGACGTCGAGCGCGAGGCGCTCCGGCTCGTGCACGGAGGCGTCGTAGTACGTGCCCGTGAACTTCACGTCCTTGTTGAGCGCGGGCATGTCCTCGCGGGCGGCCTTGCCGATGCGGAAGCGGTGTCGGGGGACCGAGCCGCCGTCGCGCGAGAAGGAGTCGTAGAGGGTCATGCCGACGCTGATGAGGAGCGCCCCGCGCTCCTTGGTCGAGCGCTGCTTGTGGGTGAGCATGCGCAGCGGCGCGTTGAGGATGCCGGAGAAGGCGGAGAAGATGGGCATCGTCGTCTGCAGCGGCTTCACGTAGTGGGGCGCGATGCGGATGAGGCCGTTGCGCTCCTCCACGGACTCGCGGACGAGCCGGAACTCGCCGTTCTCGAGGTAGCGGATGCCGCCGTGGATCATGTGCGAGCTGGCGGCCGAGGCGCCCGAGCCGTAGTCGGCGCGCTCGACGAGCACGACGTCGACGCCCTGGAGCGCCAGGTCCCGGAACGTCGCGATGCCGTTGATGCCGCCGCCGATGACGAGCACCTGCGCGCTCGGGCGGTCGTGGATGCGGGCGACGTTGTCCCGGAGGTCGGTCTTCTTCGACGTGGTCACGAGGAGGCTTCTTCCTGTTGTCCTGATGCGTGCGCTGGGCGCGTTCTCCGTCCATCATCCGCCCGCGAACGGATCTCGCGAAGCCCGTGCACGGATGTGCAACCATGACCGGATGGTCGACGGCATCGCGCACGAGCGCACCCAGGACGCGCTGCGGGCGGCGCACCTCTACTACATGCAGGACCTGACGATGGAGGCCATCGCGCGCGAGCTCGGCACGAGCCGGTCCTCGGTCTCGCGTCTCCTGTCCTTCGCCCGGGAGACGGGGCTCGTGGACATCCAGATCCGCTCGCCCCTGGATCTCGCGACCGTCCTGGGCGAGCAGCTGCACGAGCGCTACGGCGTGGTGGCGCACGTGGTGCCCGTGCCCGACCAGACCAGCGACGTCGACCGGGTCGACCGCGTCGCCCTCTCGGCTGCACGGATGCTCACCCAGTACGTGGACTCCAACATGGTCGTCGGCGTCGCGTGGGGCTCCACGGTGAGCGCCGTCAGCCGGTACCTCGTGCCGAAGCCCACGCACAACACCCTCGTGGTGCAGCTCAACGGCGCCGGCAACGTCCGGACCACGGGGATCATGTACGCGAGCGAGATCCTCCGTCGCTTCGGCCAGGCCTACGGCGCCACCGTGCAGCAGTTCCCGGTGCCCGCGTTCTTCGACGACCCCGCCACGAAGCTCGCCCTCTGGCGGGAGCGGAGCACGAAGCGCGTGCTCGAGCTGCAGGAGCGCATGGACATGGTGCTGTTCGGCGTGGGGTCGCCCGTGGCCCTCGTGCCGAGCCACGTCTACTCGGGCGGCTACCTCGAGCGGTCCGACCAGCGGGCGCTCGACGCGGACGGCGTCGTGGGCGACGTCTCCACCGTCTTCTTCCGGGAGGACGGGTCGTCGGCGGACATCGCGATCAACGCGCGGGCGAGCGGCCCGGACCTCGCCACGATCCGGAAGGCGCCCCGGCGCGTGTGCGTGGTCGCGGGCGCGTCGAAGGCGCGGAGCGTCCGCGGGGCCCTGGCGGCGGGGCTCGTCACGGACATCGTGCTCGACGAGGGGACGGCGCGAGCGCTGCTGCAGTGACGCCGCGCGGAGGGGGAGGGGGACGGTGGGCGATACCGGACTCGAACCGATGACCTCTTCCGTGTGAAGGAAGCGCGCTACCAACTGCGCCAATCGCCCGTGCTCGCACCGCGGACGGTGCGGATCCATGATGCCATACCGCGAGGGCGGCCACGGTCACCCGGGGCACGCGCGCGGCGGCCGGCCGTGCCCGCGGGCGCGACACGCCCGGGTCGACCCGCCGCGCGCGTCCACCCGATCCGCGTGAACACGGGGCAGCGGGCCCGTGAACGGGGCCATGCGCGCCCTCCGGCGGCCGTCGTTTTGCACCCGCGCCGGGAGATCGGCTAGAGTCATCGAGCACGCAGGGTCACCGGGAAGCCGGGGACAGCGTGCGGAATGCGGATGTGGCGCAGTGGTAGCGCATCACCTTGCCAAGGTGAGGGTCGCGAGTTCGAATCTCGTCATCCGCTCGAACAGGGGCCCCGAGAGGGGTCCCTTTCACAAGGTGGGAACCACCGGTGGTGGGGTGGCCGAGAGGCGAGGCAGCGGCCTGCAAAGCCGTCCACGCGGGTTCAAATCCCGTCCCCACCTCGAGCAAGTGCATGAGCGATTGGCGCAGCGGTAGCGCGCTTCCCTGACACGGAAGAGGTCGCTGGTTCGATCCCAGTATCGCTCACCACCCAGAAGGCCCCGGGCAACCGGGGCCTTCTGCTTTTCCCGGGCAGCCCGCGGTCGCCTCCGCTCGTCCGTCCGTGCCCGCATGCGCGCGCCTCCCGTCGAGGAGGCCCTCCCGCGCGCCGGTAGTCTGGATCGGTTCCGTCCCCGTCCCGCAAGGAGCCCTCAGTGGTAGACGCCGCCCAGCCCGAGATCCACGACGAGGCCGCGCCCGCGGAGACGACCGCGCAGCCGGTCGAGGCGACGGAGGCGGGCACGGGGTTCACGCTCTTCGCGGACCGCGCCGTCGTCGCGATGCGCATCGACGGGGAGCTCAAGGACCTCGCGGCCGATGTCGCGCCGGGCGACGTCGTCGAGCCCGTCCGCATCGACTCGCCCGACGGGCTCGCGATCCTCCGCCACTCGGCGGCGCACGTCATGGCGCAGGCCGTGCAGCAGATCAACCCGGAGGCGAAGCTCGGCATCGGGCCGCCCGTCACCGACGGCTTCTACTTCGACTTCGACGTCGCCGAGCCCTTCACGCCCGAGGACCTCAAGGCCATCTCCAAGAACATGGAGCGGATCATCCGCCAGGGGCAGCGGTTCACCCGCCGCGTGGTCTCCGAGGAGGAGGCGCGCGAGCTCATGGCCGGCGAGCCCTACAAGCTCGAGCTCATCGGACTCAAGGGCGGATCCTCCGAGGAGCTCGGCGAGGACGGCGAGTCCGTCGAGGTCGGCGGCGCCGAGCTCACGGTCTACGAGAACGTCGACGGCAAGACCGGCGAGGTCTTCTGGCGCGACCTGTGCCGCGGCCCGCACCTCCCGAGCACCCGCATGGTGGGCAACGGCTGGGCACTGTCGCGCGTCGCGGCCGCCTACTGGCGCGGATCCGAGAAGAACCCGCAGCTGCAGCGCATCTACGGCACGGCCTGGCCCACGAAGGACGAGCTGCGCGCATACCAGGGCCGCATCGAGGAGGCGCTGAAGCGCGACCACCGCCGCCTCGGCGCCGAGCTCGACCTCTTCTCGTTCCCGGACGAGATCGGCTCCGGCCTCGCGGTCTTCCACCCCAAGGGCGGCATCATCCGCCGCGAGATGGAGGACTACTCGCGCCGTCGGCACGAGACGGCCGGCTACGAGTTCGTCTACTCGCCGCACATCACGAAGTCGAACCTGTTCGAGACGAGCGGGCACCTCGACTTCTACAAGGACGGCATGTTCCCCGCCATGCACCTCGACGAGGCGCGGAACGACGAGGGCGAGATCACGCGCCAGGGCGCGGACTACTACCTCAAGCCCATGAACTGCCCGATGCACGTGCTGATCTACCGGTCACGTCAGCGCTCGTACCGCGAGCTGCCGCTGCGGCTGTTCGAGTTCGGCACGGTGTACCGCAACGAGAAGTCCGGCGTGATCCACGGCCTCACGCGCGTGCGCGGCATGACGCAGGACGACGCCCACATCTTCACGACGCGCGAGCGCATGGCGGACGAGCTGAAGGGCACGCTGGAGTTCGTGCTGTCGCTGCTGCGCGACTACGGCCTCGACGACTTCTACCTCGAGCTCTCCACGAAGGACCCGGAGAAGTTCGTCGGCTCCGACGAGGTCTGGGAGGAGGCGACCGAGACGCTCCGGCAGGTCGCGATCGACACCGGCCTCGAGCTCGTGCCGGACCCCGCGGGCGCCGCCTTCTACGGGCCGAAGATCTCCGTCCAGGCGCGGGACGCGATCGGGCGCACGTGGCAGATGTCCACGATCCAGCTCGACTTCAACCTGCCCGAGCGCTTCGGCCTGGAGTACACGGCCAACGACGGCACCCGCAAGCAGCCGGTCATGATCCACCGCGCGCTCTTCGGATCGATCGAGCGCTTCTTCGGCGTGCTCACGGAGCACTACGCGGGCGCGTTCCCCGTGTGGCTGTCGCCCGTGCAGGTCGTCGGCATCCCGGTGGCGGAGGACTACGAGGAGTACCTCGGCGGCGTCCTCGACCGCCTCCGCGCGGAGGGCGTCCGGGTGCAGCTCGACACGTCCGACGACCGGATGCCGAAGAAGATCCGCACCCACACCAAGCTGCGCGTACCGTACCAGCTCATCGCCGGCGAGGACGACCGCGCCGCGGGATCCGTGAGCTTCCGCTTCCGCGACGGCACGCAGGTCAACGGCGTGCCCTTCGACGAGGCCGTCGAGCGGATCACGGGTGCCATCGCGCGCCGCGAGCAGGTGGTGACCGCGTGGCCCGTCTGACCCTGTCGGACCACGAGTCCGGGGGAGACGACGAGCAGGGCGCGCCGCGCGTGGACGACCCCGGTCACCTCGCCGGCGTGCCGGACGAGTTCCAGCGCCTGTGGACCCCGCACCGCATGGTCTACATCCAGAAGGGGCAGCAGCCCGACCGCGACGACTGCCCGTTCTGCATCGCGCCGTCGATGTCGGACGAGGACGCGCTCATCGTCGCCCGCGGCGAGCACGCCTACGTGCTGCTGAACCTCTTCCCCTACAACAGCGGCCACCTGCTCGTCTGCCCGTACCGGCACATCGCGACCTACGACCTCGCGAGCCCGGAGGAGGTCGCCGAGATCGGCTCCCTCACGCAGACCGCCATGCGCGTCGTGCGCGAGGTGTCGCGGAACGACGGCTACAACATCGGCATGAACCAGGGACAGGTCGCGGGCGCGGGCATCGCCGAGCACCTGCACCAGCACATCGTGCCCCGGTGGGGGCAGGACGCGAACTTCCTGCCGATCATCGCCAAGACCAAGGCGCTGCCGCAGCTGCTGGGCGACGTCCGTGCATCCATCGCAGCAGCCTGGCCCGCCCCCGCGGGCGAATAGGATGGGACCACAATGACTGACACCAACACCCCCGGACAGGTCGGCTCGAGCCGCGTCAAGCGCGGACTCGCGGAGATGCTCAAGGGCGGCGTCATCATGGACGTCGTCAACGCCGAGCAGGCGCGCATCGCGGAGGACGCCGGAGCCGTCGCCGTCATGGCCCTCGAGCGCGTCCCCGCGGACATCCGCTCGCAGGGCGGCGTCGCCCGCATGAGCGACCCCGACCTCATCGACCAGATCAAGGCCGAGGTCTCCATCCCCGTCATGGCGAAGGCGCGCATCGGCCACTTCGTCGAGGCGCAGGTCCTGCAGTCCCTCGAGGTCGACTACATCGACGAGTCCGAGGTGCTGAGCCCGGCCGACTACGTGAACCACATCGACAAGTGGGGCTTCACCGTCCCGTTCGTCTGCGGCGCCACCACGCTCGGCGAGGCCCTCCGTCGCATCACCGAGGGCGCGGCCATGATCCGCTCCAAGGGCGAGGCCGGCACGGGCGACGTCTCCGAGGCCACCAAGCACATCCGCACCATCAAGTCCGAGATCCGCGCGCTCAGCGCCCTCACGCACGACGAGATCTACGTCGCCGCGAAGGAGCTGCAGGCGCCGTACGACCTGGTGCTCGAGGTCGCGAAGACGGGCCAGCTGCCCGTCGTCCTGTTCACCGCGGGCGGCGTGGCCACCCCGGCGGACGCGGCCATGATGATGCAGCTCGGCGCGGACGGCGTGTTCGTCGGATCCGGCATCTTCAAGTCCGGCAACCCGGTCGCGCGCGCGAAGGCCGTCGTCACGGCGACCGCGCTCTACCAGGACCCCGACGCGATCGCCCAGGCGTCGCGTGGGCTGGGCGAGGCCATGGTCGGGATCAACGTCGCCGACGTCCCGGCACCGCACCGCCTCGCCGAGCGTGGCTGGTAGCACCGGGGCTCCGCACGGCGACGGACCGTTCGTCGGCGTCCTCGCGCTCCAGGGGGACGTCCGCGAGCACGTCCGCGTCCTGGAGGGCTTCGGTGCCCGGACGCGGCTCGTCCGCCAGCCGAAGGACCTGCCGGGGTTGTCCGGCCTCGTGATCCCCGGTGGCGAGTCGACCGTGATGGACAAGCTGTCACGCCAGTTCGGGGTCGCGGAGCCGCTGCGCGCCGCGATCGACGACGGGCTGCCGGTCTACGGCACGTGCGCCGGGCTCATCATGCTGGCCGACGAGATCGTCGACGCGATCCACGGGCAGCGGAGCATCGGCGGCCTCGACGTGTCGGTCCGGCGGAACGCCTTCGGATCCCAGACGGCCTCGTTCGAGGTCGACCTCGACGTCCCGGCGATCGGCGATCCGCCGGTGCACGCCGTCTTCATCCGCGCCCCCGTGGTCGCGTCGGTGGGCGAGGCCGCGACGACGCTCGCCGCGCTCGACGACGGACGCGTGGTCGCGGTCCGGCAGGGCGCGCTGCTCGGCACGTCGTTCCACCCGGAGGTCACGGGCGACCTCCGCTTCCACCGCCTCTTCCTCGACATGGTCGAGGAGTCGGGCCGCACCCTCTGACCTCGCGGCCCCTCGGCGGGGCCGCCCGATGGTCCATCATGGACAGCGATCACACGCCGCGTTAGGAGAACCACCCGTGTCCGGACATTCCAAGTGGGCGACCACGAAGCACAAGAAGGCGATCATCGACTCGCGTCGCGCGAAGTCGTTCGCGAAGCTGATCAAGAACATCGAGGTCGCGGCGAAGATCGGCGGCGCCGACATGTCGGGCAACCCGACCCTCGTCGACGCGGTGCAGAAGGCCAAGAAGACCAGCGTCCCGAACGACAACATCGACCGCGCCGTCAAGCGCGGGGCCGGCCTGCTCGGCGAGGTCGTCGACTACCAGACGATCATCTACGAGGGCTACGCGGCCAACGGCGTCGCCATGCTCGTCGAGTGCCTCACGGACAACAAGAACCGCGCGGCCGCCGAGGTCCGCACCGCCATGAGCCGCAACGGCGGCACCATGGCCGACCCGGGCAGCGTCGCCTACAACTTCCACCGCAAGGGCGTCCTCGCGGTGCCGCACGCGGAGGCCCCCACGGAGGACGACGTCCTCGCGGCGGTCCTCGACGCGGGCGCGGAGGACGTCACCGACCACGGCGAGGTGTTCGAGATCCAGTGCGAGCCCGCCGACATGGTGGCCGTCCGCCAGGCGCTGCAGGAGGCGGGCATCGACTACGACTCCGCCGACGTGGAGTTCGTGCCGCAGGTCAAGGTCGAGGTCGACCTCGACACGGCGCGCAAGGTCAACAAGCTCGTCGACGCCATGGAGGACCTGGACGACGTGCAGAACATCTACATCAACAGCGACGTGCCCGCCGACGTGCAGGCCGCGCTGGACGACGAGGACGAGGAGTAGGTCCTCATCGCCGGGGCGCGGGGGAGCGGCGCGGGCGGCAGCGGCCCGTCCGTGCGGATCCTCGGGATCGACCCCGGCCTGACGCGCTGCGGCGTCGGGGTGGTCGACGTCTTCGCCGACCGCTCCGCGCGAATCGTCGACGTGCAGGTCGTCCGCACGAGCCCCACGGATGAGCTGCACCACCGGCTGATGGCCGTGGGCGACGGCATCGAGGAGCTGGTGGACCGGCACCGGCCGTCGGTCGTGGCCGTCGAGCGCGTGTTCGCGCAGGACAACCTCTCCACCGTCATGGGCGTGGCGCAGATCACGGGCGTGGCGCTGGTCGGCGCGGCACGGCGCGGGCTCGACGTGCGGATGCACACGCCGAGCGAGGTCAAGGCCGCCGTCACCGGCTACGGCCAGGCCGACAAGAAGCAGGTCGCGACCATGGTCGCGCGCATCCTGGGGCTCGACGAGCTGCCCTCTCCCGCCGACGCGTCGGACGCCCTGGCCCTCGCCATCTGCGCGGGGTGGCGCGCCGGGATCTCCCGCGCGGGCATCGCCGGGACGCCCGCCCCGGCTGTTCGCACGGCTGCTCCCGGCGTCGCTCCCGGGTCCCCGGCCGCCGCGGGTCCGACGGCCGCGCAGGCCGCGTGGATCGCCGCCGAGCGTGCGCAGCGGGGTCGGCGCTAGCTCATAGGGTGGGAGGCGTGATCTCCTCCCTCCGCGGCACCGTGCTGTCCGTCTCCGGTCAGACCCTCCTGCTGGAGGTGCACGGGGTGGGCTACGGCGTCTCCGTGACGCCCCGGCACGCGCTCGAGCTGCGGCACGGATCCGAGGCCACCGTCCTCACGTCCCTCGTGGTCCGCGAGGACTCGCTCACCCTCTTCGGCTTCCCGGGGCCGGACGAGCTGCGCGCCTTCGAGCTCCTCTGCGGCGTCACGGGCGTGGGACCCAAGTCGGCCCTCGCGGTGCTGGAGCACCTCGACCCCGAGGCCATGGCGCAGGCGGTCGCCGTCGAGGACGACGCTGCGTTCCGCCGCGTCTCCGGCATCGGGCCGAAGACGGCCAAGCTCATCGTGCTGCAGCTCGCGGGGAAGCTGGTCGTCACGCAGCGCGCACGGGCCACGACGTCCGCCGCCGCCTCCACCGTCACGGCCGACGTCGTCACGGCCCTCATCGGCCTCGGCTGGTCCGAGCGCGTGGCCCGCGTCGCCGTCGACGACGCGGCCGCCGCCGCGGCCGAGCAGGGCGCGCCGGCCGACATGGGGCGCCTGCTGCGCGTCGCGCTGGGGATGCTCGGACCGCAGCAGCCCGCGGGCCAGGCCCCGGCCGGCCAGGCGGCGGAGAGGTGACCGGCATCGCGCACGGCGACGCGGCGAGCCCCGTCCCCGAGTCCGACGCGGAGCTCGCGTTCGAGGGCGCGCTCCGGCCGCGCTCGCTCTCCGAGTTCGTCGGGCAGGTCAAGGTGCGGGGTCAGCTGGAGCTGCTCCTCACCGCCGCCGCCATGCAGAACCGCTCGCCCGACCACATCCTGCTCGCCGGCCCACCCGGGCTCGGCAAGACCACGCTCGCGATGATCGTCGCCGAGGAGAGCCGCCGGCCGCTGCGGCTGACGAGCGGACCGGCGATCCAGCACGCGGGCGACCTGGCCGCCGTGCTGTCCGCGCTCGTGCCGGGCGAGATCCTCTTCGTCGACGAGATCCACCGCATGGCGCGCTCCGCGGAGGAGATGCTGTACCTCGCGATGGAGGACTACCGCATCGACATCATGGTCGGGAAGGGCGCGGGCGCCACGTCCATCCCGCTCGAGCTCTCGCCGTTCACGCTCGTCGGCGCGACCACGCGCTCGGGCATGCTCCCGAGCCCGCTGCGCGACCGCTTCGGCTTCACCGCGCACCTCGAGTTCTACGAGACGCACGAGCTGGAGCAGGTGATCGAGCGGGCCGCCCGGATGCTGCACCTGGAGATCGAGCACGAGGCCGTCGCGGAGATCGCGGGCCGCTGCCGGGGGACGCCGCGCATCGCCAACCGCCTGCTCCGTCGGGTGCGCGACTACGCGCTCGTGCACGGGACGGAGGCGGACCTCGCGTCCGTCCGGGCCGCGCTGGAGCTCTACGACGTGGACCCCCTCGGCCTCGACCGCCTCGACCGCGCCGTCATGCGGGGCATCCTCACGCGCTTCGGCGGCGGGCCCGTCGGGCTCAACACGCTCGCGGTGTCGGTGGGGGAGGAGGCGGAGACGATTGAGTCGGTCGTCGAGCCGTTCCTCGTGCGCATCGGGCTCGTGACGCGCACTCCGCGGGGGAGGGTGGCGACGCCCGCCGCGTGGCGGCACTTCGGCCTGGAGGCACCCGCCGCGCCCGGCTCCGCGGCGCGCGCGTCCGGGGCTCCGGGAGCACCGGGGACCGCCGAGGCCCTCCGGGGCGATGGCCTATGATTCAAGCTGGCCTCCCGCGGAACGTCGCCGGTTCGTCGTGTCCGTCACCCCCCAGAACCTGAAAGGCCCGTCCCGCATGGACCCGTTCACCCTCATCATGTTCGCCGTCCTGGCGCTGCTCATCTTCTTCATGTTCCGCAACAGCCGGAAGCGCCAGAAGGACCTCGCCGACCTGCAGACCCAGATGGTCCCCGGCGCCGAGGTCATGACCGCGTCCGGCATCTACGGCACGCTCGTCTCCTTCGACGAGGAGAACAACCTCGCGTACCTCGAGGTCGCGCCCGGCACCGTGCTGAAGCTGCACCGCCAGACGATCGCCCGCGTGGTCGAGCCGACCACCGCGGTCGCCGACGACGCCTCGGTGCTCGTGGACGACGCCCCCGCCGCAGACGCCCCCGCCGCCGTCATCGACGAGACCGGCACGCCGGACTCCGCCCGTCGCCTCGACGACGGCGACGCGCCGACCTCGCGCCCCTGATCCACCCGGCGGGCGTCCTCGTGACGCCCGCCGCACCCGGGCCGGATCGCGCCCGGGCCAGCTCCCACCCTCCATCCGGGAACCGCGCCGTCGCGGCGGGCTCCCGTGAAGAAAGTCGAGTGTCCAGGTGGCCAAGTCGCCCACACCGGTACGCAAGGCCCGGCGCAAGCTCGTCTGGCTGCTCGTCATCATCGGCCTCCTCGCCGGCGGCAACGCCGCGAGCGTCGCGTTCAGCAACGGCTCGTGGACGCCGAAGCTCGCGCTCGACCTCGAGGGCGGCACGCAGATCATCCTCGCGCCGCAGCTCGACGGCGCATCCTCCGGCCCCACGAGCGAGCAGCTCGCCCAGGCGGTGTCGATCATCCGCCAGCGCGTCGACGCGAGCGGCGTCTCCGAGGCGGAGATCACCACCCAGGGCGGCAGCAACATCGTCGTGAGCCTGCCGGGTGAGCCCGACGCGGCCACCATGCAGCGCCTGCAGTCGTCCGCGAAGCTCGAGCTGCGCCCCGTCCTCGTCGGCGCGGCCGGCACCGCCTCGGTCGGCGCCACGCCCACTCCCGCGCCGACCGACGGGTCCGCCCCCGCGCCCGCCGACGGATCGACGCCCGCCGCCGAGACCCCCGCGGCCGAGGCGACGCCCGACCCCGCGACGCTGTCCGACGAGCCCACCGCCGAGCCGACGGGCCCCAGCGACGTCTCCTGGGTCACGCCGCGGCTCCAGGCCGAGTTCGCCGCCTACGACTGCGCGACCGCCCCGGAGAGCGACGGCCAGTCCGCGCCCGCCGACCGCGCGATCATCGCCTGCTCCGACGACGGAGCCGCGAAGTACGTCCTCGGTCCGGTCGAGGTCGACGGCAGCACCATCTCCGACGCGACGAGCGGCCTCCAGCAGTCCAGCCAGGGCGTCAGCACGGGCACCTGGTCGGTCAACCTCGTCTTCGACGGCGCCGGCACGAAGCAGTTCGGCGACATGTCGACCCGCCTCATCACGCTCGAGTCGCCGCGCAACCAGTTCGCGTTCGTGCTCGACAACGAGGTGATCTCGGCGCCGGTCACCCAGGGCGTCGTCACGAACGGCAAGCCCTCGATCACCGGCAACTTCACGCAGGAGAGCGCCAAGGCCCTGTCCGACCAGCTCAAGTTCGGCGCCCTGCCGCTCAGCTTCACGCTGCAGAGCTCGGACGTCATCTCGGCGACGCTCGGTTCCTCGCAGCTCACGAGCGGCCTCATCGCGGGCCTCATCGGCCTCGTGCTGGTGGTGCTCTACTCGCTCGTGCAGTACCGGGCGCTGGGGATGGTCACCATCGCCTCGCTCGTCATCGCGGCGGTGATCACCTACCTCCTCATCACCCTGCTCAGCTGGCGGGAGGGGTACCGGCTGTCGCTCGCCGGGGTGGCGGGTCTCATCGTGGCCATCGGCATCACGGCGGACTCGTTCATCGTCTACTTCGAGCGGATCAAGGACGAGCTGCGCGACGGCCGCGGCCTCGTCTCGTCCGTCGAGCAGGGCTGGAAGCGCGCGCTGCGCACCATCATCGCGTCGGACACGGTCAACTTCCTCGCGGCCGCGGTGCTGTTCGTCCTCGCGGTGGGCAACGTGAAGGGCTTCGCGCTCACCCTCGGGCTCACGACGATCATCGACCTCATCGTCGTCTCCCTCTTCACGCACCCGATCCTGCAGCTGCTCGCCAACCGGCGGTTCTTCGCCGAGGGGCACCGCATGAGCGGGCTGGACCCGCGCGCTCTCGGCGCGGTCTACCGCGGGCGTGCCACGTTCAAGACGCCCACCGCCCCCACCGGGCGCGGCGCCGCCGCGGCCAAGGAGGCGGCCCGCCGCCAGACCATCGCCGAGCGCAAGGCCGCCCAGGGCGCGCCGGCCGGATCCACGAAGACCGCGACGATCGACGCGCCGCGGGCCGACGACACGAGCAGGGACGACTGATGGCTGGCTTCTCCGAGTTCGGCAACGACCTCTACACGGGCAAGCGCTCGTTCGACATCGTCGGGCGCCGCCGCCTCTGGTACGGCATCGCGGCCGTCTGCATCCTCATCTCGATCCTCGGTCCGCTGATCCGCGGCGGCTTCACCTTCGGCATCGAGTTCACCGGCGGATCCGAGTACACGGTGAGCGGGGTGCAGTCGCAGTCGCAGGACATCGCGAGCGACGCCGTCGCCACCGTCACGCCGGTCCCCGCGCGCGTGTCGTCCGTCGGCGCGGACGCCGTGCGCGTGCAGACCGACCAGCTCGAGCCCGCGGACAGCTCCGCGGTCCGCCAGGCCCTCGCGACCGCCTACGGGGTCGAGACGTCGAGCGTCACCGAGTCGTTCATCGGCCCGTCGTGGGGCCAGGACATCACGCGCCAGGCGCTGTGGGGGCTCGTCGTCTTCCTCGCGCTGGCGGCGGTCGTCATGTCCGTCTACTTCCGCACGTGGAAGATGTCCGTCGCCGCGATCGTGGCCCTCCTGCACGACCTCGTCCTCACGGCCGGCATCTACGGGCTCACGGGCTTCGAGGTCACGCCGGCCGCCGTCATCGGCTTCCTCACGATCCTCGGCTACTCGCTCTACGACACCGTCGTGGTGTTCGACAAGATCCGCGAGAACACGGCGGAGGACGGCCAGGAGTCGCGGCGGACGTTCGCCCAGTCGGTCAACCTCGCGGTCAACCAGACCCTGGTGCGTTCCATCAACACGTCGGTGGTCGCGATCCTGCCGGTCGGCTCGATCCTCTTCATCGGCGCCGTGGTGCTCGGCGCCGGCACGCTGCGCGACATCGCGCTGTCGCTGTTCATCGGCATCATCGTCGGCACGTACTCGACCATCTTCATCGCCGCCCCGCTCTACGCGCACCTCCGCGAGGGCGAGCCGAAGGTGAAGAGGGGCGACGCTCTCGCGGCCACCGCCGCGAGCCGCGCCCAGGCCGAGCGCGCCGCGGCTACGGTGGAGGCATGACCAGCGCACAGGGAGCCGGCGTCCCCGAGGACCTCGACGCCGCCACCGCCAAGGCCCGGACCACCACGGGCGAGTCCTGGCTCCTCGACGTCCGCGAGGACGACGAGTGGGCCGCCGGGCACTCCGCCGTCGCGCACCACATCCCCATGGGCGAGCTCCAGGCCCGCGCCGAGGAGATCCCCACCGACCAGCACATCGCGGTCGTCTGCCGCTCCGGGCACCGCTCGTCGATCGCGACGCAGGCCCTGCTCCGCGGCGGCTTCGCGGCGTCGAACGTCACGGGCGGCATGCAGGCGTGGTCCGAGATGGGCGGCGACGTGGTGACGGACGACGGCGAGCCCGGCCGCGTCGCCTGACCGCAGCTCGACCCCCTCTACCGCTCGGGTGCGCGCACGGCGCCCGGCCTCGACGGCTCCGCGCCGTCGCCCCGTGGTCGGGAGCGCTCGGGCGCGGTGATAATTTGGTCTCCAGCACACGCCTGGGAGGCTGAACGATGACGGAGACGACCTCGAGCACGGCTTCCCTCCGGCGCCTGGTGCCCCGCCTGTTCTCGCGGGCCCAGCCGGCCGGCGCCGTGGAGCAGCTCATCCGCACCGCGCGGCTGCACCACCCGAAGGCCGACATGAGCCTCATCGAGCGCGCGTACGCCGTCGCCGAGCGGGCCCACGACGGGCAGAAGCGCAAGAGCGGCGAGCCGTACATCACCCATCCGGTCGCGGTCGCGCAGATCCTGGCCGACCTCGGCATCGGCCCCAAGACCCTGGCGGCCGCGCTCCTCCACGACACCGTCGAGGACACCGACTACACGCTGGACATGCTCCGGCATGACTTCGGCGACGAGATCGCCATGCTCGTCGACGGCGTCACGAAGCTCGACAAGCTCAAGTACGGCGACAGCGCGCAGGCCGAGACGGTGCGGAAGATGGTCGTCGCGATGTCAAAGGACATCCGCGTGCTCGTGATCAAGCTCGCCGACCGCCTGCACAACGCGCGCACCTGGGGCTTCGTCGAGTCGGCCTCCGCCGAGCGGAAGGCCAAGGAGACGCTCGAGATCTACGCGCCGCTGGCGCACCGCCTCGGCATCTCGACCATCAAGTGGGAGCTCGAGGACCTCTCGTTCGCCGTGCTGTACCCGAAGATCTACGTCGAGATCGAGAACCTCGTGAAGCAGCGCACCCCGCAGCGCGAGCAGTTCGTGCAGCAGGTGATCGACAGCGTCAACGACGACCTGCGCGCCGCCCGCATCCGCGGCAAGGTCGCCGGCCGGCCGAAGCAGTACTACTCGATCTACCAGAAGATGGTCGTGCGCGGCCGCGAGTTCGACGAGATCTACGACCTCGTCGGCATCCGGGTCCTGGTCGACTCCCTGCGTGACTGCTACGCCGTCCTCGGTGCGATCCACGCGCGGTGGACCCCCGTGCCGGGGCGCTTCAAGGACTACATCGCCACCCCGAAGTTCAACCTGTACCAGTCGCTGCACACCACGGTCATCGGGCCCAAGGGGCGTCCCGTGGAGATCCAGATCCGCACGCACGAGATGCACCAGCGCGCCGAGTTCGGCGTCGCCGCGCACTGGAAGTACAAGGAGCGCATGAACGGCGGGCGCGCGACTGAGGTCTCGCCGCAGGGCGACACGGATCTCGCGTGGCTGGCGCACATCTCCGACTGGCAGTCCGAGACGGCGGACCCCGGGGAGTTCCTCGACTCGCTGCGCTTCGAGATCGGCGCGAAGGAGGTCTACGTCTTCACGCCGCACGGCAAGGTGATCGGGCTCCCCGCCGGCGGCACGCCCGTGGACTTCGCCTACGCGGTGCACACGGACGTCGGCCACCGCACGATGGGCGCGAAGGTCAACGGGCGCCTCGTGCCGCTCGAGAACCCGCTCACCACCGGCGACGTCGTCGAGGTCTTCACGTCGAAGAACCCCGACAGCGGTCCCAGCAAGGACTGGCTCGCCTTCGTCAAGAGCGCTCGCGCGCGCAACAAGATCAAGCAGTGGTTCACGAAGGAGCGCCGCGAGGAGGCGATCGAGCAGGGCAAGGACGCCATCGCCCGCGCCATGCGCAAGCAGAACCTGCCGCTGCAGAAGCTCATGAACCAGGACGCGTTCTCGGACGTGGCCCAGAGCATGAAGTACGACGACGTGGCCGCCCTCTATGCGGCCGTCGGCGAGGGGCACGTCTCCACGCAGTCGGTGATCGAGAAGGTGCTCTCGTCCATCCAGGGCGACAGCGGTGGCGAGGCCGAGGAGGTCTTCGCCGTCACGCAGCGCTCGCGCGTCTCGCGGAACAGCGACTCGGGCGTCCTGGTGCGCGGGGCCCCCGACATCCTCGTGAAGCTCGCCAAGTGCTGCACACCCGTGCCCGGCGACGAGATCATCGGGTTCGTGACCCGCGGCGCCGGCGTCTCCGTGCACCAGGCGAACTGCCACAACGTGGACTCCCTCCGCGCGGAGCCCGATCGCATGATCGAGGTCGAGTGGGCGCCGTCGTCGAAGAGCCTCTTCCTCGTCCACATCCAGGTCGAGGCGCTGGACCGGTCGGGGCTCCTGAGCGACGTGACGCGCGTGCTCTCCGAGCACCACGTGAACATCCTCTCGGCATCGGTGTCGACCTCGTCGAACCGTCTCGCGATCAGCCGCTTCGTCTTCGAGATGGGCGACGTCACGCACCTGGACCGCGTGCTCAACGCCGTGCGGCGCATCGACGCCGTGTACGACGTCTACCGCGTCAACGGGGGCTGACGGCGCCGGATCCGCGCCCGTCGTCCGCCGCATCCGCCGGGGTGCGACGGGCGAGGGCATCGAGACGCGTGAGCGCACGCCGCTTGTCGGGCAGGGCCCCCGAGGCCGCCAGGTGCTCGCGCGCCGCGGCTGCGGTGACCCCGGGCAGGGCCAGGAGACCGAGGCAGGCGCTCTCGTACCGCGGGCTGAGGTCCGCGACGGTGCGGGTGATGTCGCACAGCGTGCGCAGCGGCGTGGTGACGCGGAGCCCCGCCAGGACGACCGTGTCGCGCTCGTCGAGGACGACCTCGCGGATGCGGACGTTGCGCAGCGTCGGCGGGTGGCATCGCGCCACCGTGTCGACGCAGTACTCGTGCGTGCGCGGCGGGGTGCGGACGGCGCCGTGCACCCACGCCGCGGTCAACCGCTCGGCGATGAGCCGCGACGGGACCTGCGCGGCCAGCGCCGCGGCGCGGAGCCACGGCGAGGCCAGCTCGTCGACGGGGGAGTAGCAGGCGTCGACCTCGTACACCTCGCCGTCGAGGCGGGCGGAGCAGAGCTCGGCGAGCGGGAGGTCGAGGACGGACAGGACGGGGGCGAGGCGCGGGGACATGGGCGCACCATGCCATCGGCGGGACCGGGACGGACGACGGCCCGGGATCCTGTGGAGGATCCCGGGCCGTCGGGGTCGTGCGGAGGAGCGGCGGGCTAGGAGCCGAGCGCGTCCAGCCATACGCGGCGGGCGGCGAGCGCCTCCTCCGCGTCCTTGATGCGGCGCGCGTCGCCGTCGGCCTTGGCCGCGTCGAGCTCGCGCTGCAGCTTGTCGATGGCCGCGCCGAGCTGGGAGGCGAGGCCCTCGGATCGGGCCTTCGTCTCCGGGTTGTTCTTGCGCCAGAACTCCTCGTCGAGCGTGCGGACGTGCGTCTCGACCTTGCGCAGGCGGTCCTCGACGGTCTTGACGCTGTCGCGGGGGACGCGGCCGATCGCGTCCCAGCGGAGCTGGATCGCCGTGAGCTTGTCGCGCGCCGCGGTGCGCTCGGTGATCTGGAGGACGGGCTCGGCCTCGTCGAGGAGGGCGAGCTTCGCCTGCAGGTTGGCCTGCTGCTCCTCGTCGTCCGCCGCGTCGACCTCGGCCTTGGCGCCGTAGAGCACGTCACCCGCGGCCTTGAACTGCGCCCAGAGCGCGTCGTCGTAGCGCTTGCCGGCGCGGCCGGCGAGCTTCCACTCGTCCAGCAGGCGACGGTAGGCGGGGATGCCGCCGACGCCCTGCGGCTCGAGCGCGCGCGCCTGCTCGACGATGGCCTGCTTCTTGGAGCGGGCGTCCTTGTGCGCGTTGTCGAGCTCGGCGAAGAAGGCCTTGCGCTCGGTGTCGATGGTGGAGCGCGCCGTGCGGAAGCGCTTCCAGAGCTCGTTGGCCTCGTTCTTCGGCAGGCGCGGGCCGGTCTGCTGATGCTGCTGCCACCGGCCGAACAGGGCGTCGACCTCGGCGGTCAGCTGCTTCCACTGGACCTTCGAGAAGTCCTGGCTCGCCAGGCGCTCGGTCTCCTCGACGATGGCGGTGCGCTCGGCGATGGCGCCCTGCACGACCTGCCGCTGCTCCTCGCCCTGCTTCTCGGTGAGCTCGCCCACGGCGGCGGCCAGGACGTCCAGGCGGGCGCGCAGCGCGGCGAGGTCGCCGACCGCGTTGGCGCCGTCCACGGCCTGGATGAGGTGGGCGACGGCCTTGGAGATGTCGGTCGCGGGTGCGCCGCGCTTGGCGCGCTGCTCCAGGAGCGTGACCTGCCCGGCGAGGTCGGTGAACTTGCGCTGGAAGTAGGCCAGCGCCTCCTCGGGGGTCCCGTCGGGGTACTGGCCCACGGCGCGCTCGCCGTCGCCCTCGCGCAGGAAGACGGTGCCCGTCTCGTCGACGCGGCCCCAGGGGGTCTGATCGTTGTCAGCCACGGATTCCACCTTGTTCGTAGGACCGGACGGACCGGTGCGGAGACGTGCACGTCAGCCTAGAGCACCGCTCGCGGACGGGATCGCCCGGGAGCCGGTGCAGGCCGCCGTACCGATCATGCCCCAGCGGCGGTCCGGGCGGCGCGGTCGCGGGCGGAACGGACCCCCGCTCGCAGGCGCTCGTGAGGACCGGCGGCCGGGCCGACGGGTCAGGGGGCCGGACTGGTGGCCGGCGTCGTCGGGGCCGGCTCGGGGGCGGGCGCCGGGGACGACGACGGCGCGGGAGCCGGCGCGCCCGGCCCGGACTCGTACGCGACCTGCGCCCCCACGGCCAGCGCCGCGACGAGGACCAGCCCCACGACCGCGGCGACGTCGTCGCGGCGGCGACGGCGAATCCTGCGCGCGTGCAGCTCCTGCCGGGCCGCGTGGCGGCGGATGCGGGCCTGCGCCTCGCGGGCTGCGCGGTCGTTCCTGGGGGCCACGGCGTCCTCCTGTCGTTCCCGCCCGAGGCGGCGGTACGGGAACCGTAGCCGGTCGCGCCTACCATCGAGGTCATGACCGACACGCGACCGGGCCTCCGCTCGGGGGCCACGCCCCTGGCCGTCCGGATGCGTCCGCGGAGCCTCGACGAGGTCACGGGCCAGCGTCACCTGCTGACGCCCGGGTCGCCGCTCGTGAGCCTCGCCTCGGACGTCGCGGGGGAGCAGGGCTCGGTCTCGATCATCCTGTGGGGTCCGCCCGGCACCGGGAAGACGACGCTCGCGCAGGCCATCGCGCACGGCTCGAGCCGTCGGTTCGTCGAGCTGTCCGCGGTGACGGCCGGGGTGCGCGACGTCCGCCAGGTCATGGAGAAGGCGCTGAGCGACCGCGACCTCTTCGGCGTCTCGACCGTGCTCTTCCTCGACGAGATCCACCGCTTCACGAAGGCCCAGCAGGACGCGCTCCTGCCGGGCGTCGAGAACGGCTGGGTGATCCTCATCGCGGCCACCACGGAGAACCCGTCCTTCTCCGTGATCTCCCCGCTGCTGTCGCGCAGCCTCCTGCTGACGCTCGAGCAGCTCGACGACGACGACCTCGGCGTGCTCGTCGACCGCGCGGTCGCCGACGCCCGCGGGCTCGGCGGGCGGTTCGCCCTGGAGGACGACGCGCGGGCGATGATCATCCGGCTCGCCTCGGGCGACGCCCGGCGCGCCCTCACGGCGCTGGAGGCGGCGGCGGTGTCGGCCCAGGCGGACGCGTCGGGCAAGGCGCGGGCGGCGGCGGACGCGGACGCGGACGACGACGACGACGACGAGGACGAGGACGGCGACAGCGACGAGCGGGACGCGCCGGACGCCGACCCGGCGCCCATCCCCATCTCCACCGAGCAGGTCGCGCTCGCGGTCGACCGCGCGCTCCTCCGCTACGACCGCAACGGGGACGAGCACTACGACGTCATCAGCGCCTTCATCAAGTCCATCCGCGGATCCGACGTCGACGCGGCCCTGCACTACCTGGCCCGGATGATCGAGGCGGGGGAGGACCCGCGCTTCATCGCCCGCCGCATCATCGTCTCGGCGTCCGAGGACATCGGCCTCGCCGACCCCCAGGCGCTCGTCGTGGCGGTCGCCGCCGCGGACGCCGTGCAGCTCATCGGCATGCCGGAGGGCAGGATCCCGCTGGCGCAGGCGGTCGTGCACCTGGCGACCGCGCCGAAGTCGAACGCCTCCTACCTCGGGATCGACCAGGCCATCGCCGACGTCCGCGCGGGCGCGTTCGGCCGCGTGCCGCTGCACCTCCGCGACGCCCACTACCCGGGCGCCAAGCGGCTCGGCCACGGGAAGGGCTACCGCTATCCCCATGACGCCGACATCGGGGTCGTGCGGCAGCAGTACCTGCCCGACGAGCTCGTCGGCCGCACCTACTACTCGCCCACGCAGCACGGGCACGAGCGGGACCTCTCCGCGCGGCTGGAGAAGCTGCGGCGCATCGTCCGCGGGGGATGAGGCCGGCGCGGCGCACCCCCGGGATCACGGCGATCGCGTGCTACGCTTGCTGACGCCTCAATCGGGTGTCGCGTGCGGCTGCGTCGACATCATGATCAAGGGACACGTCCTGTAGCCGGACGACCCGTGGCGAATCCCTCTACTCACGCAGGAACCGCATCAGCGGTGTCGATCGTCGTGCGCCCATGCGTGTGCGCGGACGCCCTGCATCATCCGCAGTCAGAGACTTTCTCCCCTGGAAGGAAAACGTGTCCACCAAGTCACGCACCCGCAGCAAGACCCGCCTCTCCCGCGCGCTGGGCATCCCGCTCACGCCGAAGGCGGCCAAGTACCTCGAGAAGCGCCCCTACGCGCCGGGCGAGCACGGCCGGTCCAAGCGCAAGCAGGACAGCGACTACGCCGTCCGCCTGCGCGAGAAGCAGCGCCTGCGCGCCCAGTACGGCATCCGCGAGGCCCAGCTCAAGATCGCGTTCCAGGAGGCGCGTCGCGCCCAGGGCCTGACCGGTGAGAACCTCGTCGAGATCCTCGAGCAGCGCCTCGACGCGCTCGTCGTCCGCTCCGGCCTCGCGCGCACCACGGCGCAGGCCCGCCAGCTCGTCGTGCACCGCCACATCATGGTCGACGGCAAGATCGTCGACCGCCCCTCCTTCCGCGTGAAGGCCGGCCAGATGATCCACGTCAAGCCGCGCTCCGAGGGCACCGAGCCCTTCCAGGTCGCCGCCGCCGGCGGTCACGCCGACGTGCTGCCGAAGCTCCCCTCGTACCTCGAGGTCGAGCTCGACAAGCTGCAGGCCCGCCTCGTGCGCCTGCCGAAGCGCGCCGAGGTCCCCGTGACCTGCGAGGTCCAGCTGGTCGTCGAGTACTACGCAGCCCGCTAGCACTCCGCTCCACCGTCCGCGAGGCGGGTCGTCCCTTCCGGGGCGGCCCGCCTCGCGGCATTTGCCCTGACGGGCACGGCCCCGGACGGGCACGGCCCCGGCCGAGCGCGGCCCCGACCGGCGGGCCGGACGCGCCGCCGGCCGCCGGTCGCCCGCACCGCGGCCGGTAGGATCGCCCTCGGCCCCCGTGGCCGCACGCCCGGTACGACATCTCCCGGAAGGGGAGCCGCATGAAGAACCTCGTCCTCATCGCCGTGGGGGTCGTCCTCGGCTTCGCCGTCGCCCACGTGGTCGACCGCACGCCCGCCGGGCACCGCCTGTTCCAGGACGTCGATGCCCGGGCCCGGCGCTTCGGGGAGGCCGTCGAGGACGGCTACCGCCGCCGCGAGGCCGAGCTGCGCTCCGCCGTGGGCGAGGCCGAGGACACCATCACCGAGCTGGGAAAGCAGTAGACCGCATGCAGACCGCAGACATCCGCAACGCCTGGCTGACGTACTTCGGCGACCGGGGGCACACCGTCGTGCCGTCGGCGTCGCTCGTGAGCGAGGACCCCACCCTGCTGTTCACGGTGGCCGGCATGGTCCCGTTCGTGCCGTACCTCACGGGCGTCGTGCCCGCGCCGTTCCCGCGCGCCACGAGCGTGCAGAAGTGCATCCGCACGCTCGACATCGAGGAGGTCGGCCGGACGCCCCGGCACGGCACCTTCTTCCAGATGAACGGCAACTTCTCGTTCGGCGACTACTTCAAGGAGCAGGCCATCGCGTACGCGTGGGAGCTGCTCACCACGAGCGAGGCCGACGGCGGGCTGGGCTTCTCGCCCGACGACCTGTGGGTCACGGTCTACCACGAGGACGACGAGGCCCGGCAGGCGTGGAAGCGCATCGCGGGACTGCCGGACGACCGGATCCAGGGCCTCGGCCGCGACACGAACTACTGGCACACGGGCCAGCCCGGCCCGGCGGGCCCCTGCTCGGAGATCTTCTTCGACCGCGGTCCCGCGTACGGCGCCGACGGCGGCCCGGCCACGGACGACGACCGCTACGTGGAGATCTGGAACCTCGTCTTCATGCAGTACCTGCGCGGGCAGGGCACGGGCAAGGCCGACTTCGAGATCCTCGGCGACCTGCCGAAGAAGAACATCGACACCGGCATGGGCCTCGAGCGCGTCGCGTTCCTCAAGCAGGGCGTCGAGAACATGTACGAGATCGACCAGGTGCGCCCGGTCCTCGACCGCGCGTCCGAGCTCGCGGGCCGCCGCTACGGCGCGGACCACGAGGACGACGTGCGCATGCGCATCGTCGCGGACCACGTGCGCTCCTCCCTCATGCTCATGTCCGACGGCGTCCGGCCGTCGAATGAGGGGCGCGGCTACATCCTGCGTCGCCTCATGCGCCGCACGGTGCGGGCGATGCGCCTCATGGGCGTCGACACCGCGACCTTCGGCGAGCTGTTCCCGGCGTCGCGCGACGCGATGAAGGCCGCCTACCCCGAGGTCTCCGACGACTTCGACCGCATCTCCCGTCTCGCGTACGCGGAGGAGGACACCTTCCTCCGCACGCTCGCCGGGGGCACGACGATCCTCGACGTGGCCGTCGGCGAGACGAAGGCGGCCGGCGGCGAGCGGATCGCGGGCGACACCGCCTTCCTGCTGCACGACACGTTCGGCTTCCCCATCGACCTCACGCTCGAGATGGCGGAGGAGAACGGCCTCACGGTCGACCGCGAGGCGTTCGACCGCCTGATGCTGGAGCAGCGCACGCGCGCCAAGGCCGACGCAAGGTCCAAGAAGACGGCGCTCGCCGACCTCACCGTCTACAGCGAGTTCCGCGCGGCCGGCGAGACGCGCTTCACGGGCTACGACGAGCTCGAGACCGGCACGACGATCCTCGGCCTGATCGTGGGCGGCCAGAGCGTCGACCACGCGGTCGTCGGCGACATCGCCGAGGTGATCCTCCCGGAGACGAGCCTCTACGCCGAGTCCGGCGGACAGGAGGCCGACGCCGGCAGCATCGTCGGCCAGGGCTTCGACCTCGAGGTGCTGGACGTGCAGAAGCCCGTGAAGGGCCTCATCAGCCACCGCGTGCAGGTGCGCTCGGGCGAGGTGGGCGTCGGCGACGCCGCCACCACGGTCGTCGACGCGGACTGGCGCCGCGGCGCCACGCAGGCGCACTCGGGCACGCACCTCGTGCACGCCGCGCTCCGCCAGGTGCTCGGCCAGGACGCGCACCAGTCGGGCTCCTACAACCGCGCCGGCTACATGCGGCTCGACTTCGCGTGGAACCAGGCGCTGAGCCCCGAGACCCGCAGCGAGATCGAGGACATCGCCAACGGCGCCGTGCGCGACGACCTGCAGGTCGTCACCCGCGTCATGCCCATCGACGAGGCCAAGCAGCTGGGCGCCATGGCGCTGTTCGGCGAGAAGTACGGCGACACCGTGCGCGTCGTCGACATCGGCGGCCCGTGGTCGCGCGAGCTCTGCGCGGGCACCCACGTGTCCTCGAGCGCGCAGATCGGCCTCATCAACGTGGTGGGGGAGTCGTCCGTCGGATCCACGAACCGCCGCATCGAGTCGCTCGTCGGCCGCGAGGCGTTCCAGGACCTCGCCGTCGAGCGCGCCATCGTGTCGCAGCTCACCTCGAGCCTCAAGACGCCGCGCGAGCAGCTGCCGGACCGCATCGCCGACCTGATGCAGAACCTCAAGACCGCGGAGCGGCGCATCGCCGACTTCGAGGCGCAGGCGCTGCAGCAGCGCGTGCCCGCGCTCGTGCAGCAGGGCGCGCGCGTCGGCGCCGTGACGCTGATCCAGGAGTCGCTCGGCAGCGTCCGCTCGGCCGACGAGGTGCGCCAGCTCGTGACCCTCGTGCGCGAGCGTGCCGGATCCGAGCCCGTCGTCGTCGCCCTCGCGGGCGACGCGGGCGGCAAGCCGACGGTCATCGTCGCCACGAACCAGGCCGCGCGCGACGCCGGCGCCAAGGCCGGGCAGCTCGCCCGCGCGGCGGCGGCGGTGCTCGGCGGCGGCGGAGGCGGCAAGGACGACCTCGCGCAGGGCGGCGGATCCGACGTGGCGGCCATCGGCGATGCCCTCGCCGCCGTCCGCCAGGCGCTCGCCTCCTGATGCGCATCGGCGCGCGGCTCGCGGTGGACGTCGGGAAGGCGCGCATCGGGCTCGCCCGGTCGGACCCGCACGGCCTGATCGCGACGCCCGTCGAGACCGTCCCGCGCGACGCCGGCGGCTCGGCGGACGTGCGGCGGATCCTCGAGGTGGCCGCGGAGGTCGACTGCGTGGAGCTCGTCGTGGGGCTGCCGCTGGCGCTCTCCGGCCGCGCGACGGCGTCCACCGACGACGCGGAGGGCTTCGCCCGGCGACTCGCCGACGCGTCCGAGATCCCCGTCCGGCTGGTCGACGAGCGGCTGTCCACGGTGTCCGCCCAGAGCGCCCTCCGGTCCTCGGGCAGAGGGTCCCGTAAGCAGAAGCCCGTGATCGACCAGGTCGCGGCCGTTATAATCCTTCAACATGCGCTCGAGACCGAGCGCTCCGCCGGCTCACCACCCGGTGCTCTCGTCCCGAGGAACCGAGTCGATCCTGACCGACACGCCTGAGACCGACCCCGCCCGACGCGCCACGACGGCCGCGGGCGGCGGAGCCGACCCCTTCGAGAGCCTCTTCGGCGAAGCCGCTCCGGGGTCCGCGACCCATCCGGCGTCCGCTCCCGGCGGCGATCGCGACGGCGCCCCGAGCGGTGAGCTCGCCGGCACCGGACCCGGTGCGCCCATGACGCGCCGCCAGCTGCGGGCCCTCCGCGAGGCCGCCGAGGCCCGCTCGGCTGCGGCCGACCCCGCTCCCGTCGACGATCCGCAGCCCGCGACCGCGACCGCGCGCGCGGACGACCGCCCGCGCGCGGACGTCGCGGCCGCCGCCACCTCGTCCGCCTCCGCCGCGGCAGCGGACGCGTCGTCCGCCTCGGCCGCCGCCGCGGGTCTCGCGGCCTCCGCCGCCGATCCCGTCGCGACCCGTCCCGCGCCCGCGTACGCCCCCACGGCCTCCTCGGCCCCCCGCCCCGCCGACGGTGGAGGCCGCACGCGCGTGGCACCGATCGCCCCGCCGAGCCCGCCCGCCGCGCCGAAGGCGAAGCGCCGCCACCCCAAGTGGCCGTACGTGCTCGTCCTGCTCGTCGTGCTCTTCGGCGGCGCGGCCGTCATCGCCACCTCGCTCTTCGGCCCGGTCGTGAGCGCGCTCATGACGCCGGCCGAGCCCACCGACTACGACGGCGACGGATCCGGCGAGGTGCAGGTGGTCGTCAAGACGGGCGACACCGGCAGCACCATCGGCGACACGCTCGCCGAGCAGGACGTCGTCAAGACCTCGAAGGCCTTCTACCAGGCGGTGGTCCGCTCCGGCGAGGTCGTGTTCCAGCCGGGGACCTACACGCTGCGGAAGCAGATGAGCGCGGCCTCCGCGCTCGCGATGCTGCAGGATCCGGCGAGCCAGGTGCAGGCCAAGGTCACCATCCCCGAGGGGCAGACCGCCGCGCAGGCGTTCGAGCTCGTCGCGGAGGGCACCGGGACGCCCGTGGCCGACCTCGAGGCGGCCGCCGCCGACCGGGCCGCGCTGGGGATCCCCGCCGAGGCGCCCAGCATCGAGGGCTACCTCTTCCCCGCGACCTACGACTTCCCGCCCGGCACGCCCGCGGCGGACATGGTGAAGGCGATGGTGGAGCGCACCTTCCAGTCGCTCGACCAGGCGGGCGTCCCCGCGGCCGACCGGCACCGCGTGCTCACGATGGCCGCGCTGATCCAGAAGGAGGCGCGCTTCGAGGGCGACTTCTACAAGGTGTCGCGCGTGTTCCAGAACCGCATCGACGTCGGCATGCCCCTGCAGTCCGATGCCACCGTGGCGTACGGCGCGCAGTCCGTCGGCCGGGTCACGACGACCGACGCGGAGCGCGCCGACGACAACCCGTACAACACGTACGTGCACCCCGGGCTGCCCGTCGGACCCATCTCGAACCCGGGCGACCTGGCGATCAAGGCGGCGATGGCGCCGGCCGACGGCCCGTGGCTGTACTTCGTGACGGTCAACACGATCACCGGCGACACCGTGTTCTCCCAGTCCTACGACGAGCACCTCAAGGCCGTCGCGCAGTGGCAGCAGTTCATGAGGGACAACCCGGGCAATGGCTGACCCGCGGACGCCGGCCGTGCGGCTGGCGGTCCTCGGCAGTCCCATCGCCCACTCGCTGTCGCCCCGGCTGCACCGGGCGGCGTACGGGGTGCTCGGGCTCGACTGGTCGTACGAGGCCGTGGAGTGCACGGGCGACGAGCTCGGCGCGTTCGTCGCGGGACTCGGATCCGGCTGGCGCGGCCTCTCCCTGACGATGCCGCTCAAGCGCGACGTGCTGCCGCTCCTCGACCGTGTCGACGACACCGCCCGGCTCGCGGGCGCGGCCAACACCCTGCTCCTCGAGCGGGACGCGGCGGGCACCGCGATCCGCCGCGGCGCGAACACCGACGTGGCGGGCATCGTCCGGGCGCTCCGGATGGCCGGCGTCGAGCGGTCGGCGCGCGCGGTCGTGCTGGGCGCCGGGGCCACCGCCCGCTCGGCCCTGGTCGCGCTCGCCCGGATCGGCGTCGGGGACGCGACGGTCGCCGCACGCCGGCCGGACCGCGCGGGGGACCTCCGACCGCTGGCCGACGAGCTGGGCGTCCGGCTCCGCATCGTGCCGCTGGACGAGGCGGCGGGCCCGCTCCGTGACGCCGACACGGCGATCAGCACCCTCCCGGGCGACGCCGCCGCGACCGTCCCGCTGCCGCGCGACCTGCCGGAGCAGGCGGTGCTCCTCGACGTCGCGTACGCCCCGTGGCCTACCGGGATCGCGTCCGGCTGGGAGCGCGCGGGCGGACGCGTCGTGCCGGGGATCGACATGCTCGTGCACCAGGCGCTCGGCCAGGTGCGCCTGTTCGCGGGAGGGGACGACGAGCGGGAGCTGCCGGACGAGGAGCGCGTGCTCGCCGCCATGCTCGCGAGCGTCCGCCGTGATCCGCGGAGGCCCTGGACCGGCGCCTGACCCGCCGGGCGCCCCCGACCGCTGTGGGAGGATGGGCGCATGCTGCGTTGGCTCACCGCCGGGGAATCCCATGGCCCCGAACTCATCGCCGTCCTGGAGGGCCTCCCCGCGGGCGTGCCCGTGAGCCTCGACGGCATCCGCGCCGACCTCGCCCGTCGCAAGCTCGGCTACGGCCGCGGCGCGCGCATGGGCTTCGAGCAGGACGAGCTGAGCCTGTCCACCGGTGTCGTGCACGGGCGGACGCTCGGCAGCCCCATCGCGGTGCGGATCGGCAACACGGAGTGGCCCAAGTGGGTCGACGTGATGAGCCCCGAGCCCGTGGACCCCGCGAAGCTGCAGGGCGCGCGCGCCGCCGCCCTCACCCGCCCCCGCCCCGGCCACGCCGACCTCGTGGGCATGCAGAAGTACGACTTCGACGAGGCGCGGCCCGTGCTCGAGCGCGCGAGCGCCCGCGAGACCGCCGCCCGCGTCGCGCTCGGCGCCGTCGCCCGCGCGTTCCTCGCCGAGCTCGGCATCACCCTCGTCAGCCACACGCTGTCCATCGGCCCGGTGCGCGTGCCCGAGGGCGCGCCGCTGCCGACGCCCGCCGACGTCGACGCGCTCGACGTGGATCCGCTGCGCTGCTTCCACGCCGAGACGAGCGCCCGCATGGTCGCCGAGGTCGACGACACGAAGGCGAGCGGCGACACGGTCGGCGGCGTCGTCGAGGTCCTCGCCTACGACCTCCCGCCGGGCCTCGGCTCGCACGTGCACTGGGACCGCCGGCTCGACTCGAAGCTCGCGGCCGCGCTCATGGGCATCCAGGCGATCAAGGGCGTGGAGGTCGGCGACGGCTTCCTCACCACGACGCGCCGCGGATCCGAGGCGCACGACGAGCTGTTCTCCACGGCGGCCGGCATCGGCCGGTCCACCGACCGCGCCGGCGGCACCGAGGGCGGCATGAGCACGGGCACGGTCCTCCGGGTCCGCGCGGGCATGAAGCCCATCGCCACCGTCCCGCGCGCCCTCCGCACCATCGACACCGCGACCGGCGGCGCCGCCCCCGCGAACCACCAGCGCTCCGACGTGTGCGCCGTGCCCGCCGCGGGCGTGGTCGCCGAGGCCATGGTCGCGCTCACGCTCGCCGACGCCGTGCTCGAGAAGTTCGGCGGCGACTCCGTGGGCGAGACCCTCCGGAACCTCCGCGGCTACCTCGACGCGATCCCCGAGGGCCGCCGCACCGGCGCCGACCTCGTGGACGAGGCGGACGCCGCGCCGCCGGCGGCGCCCGGGTCCTGACCGTGCCGGTCGTCCTGATCGGCCCGCCGGGCGCGGGCAAGACCACGGTCGGCCGCCGCGTGGCCCGCGCGCTGGTCGCGCCGTTCACGGACACCGACCGCGCCGTGGTGGACGCGCACGGATCCATCGCCGACATCTTCCGCGACCACGGCGAGCCCCGCTTCCGCGAGCTGGAGCGCGCGGCCGTCGCGCGCGCCCTCGCGGACGGCGGCGTCGTGTCGCTCGGCGGGGGAGCGGTGCTCGACCCCGACACGCGCGCGGACCTCGCGTCGCACGTCGTCGTGCTCCTCACCGTGAGCGAGGCGGCCGTGCGGTCGCGGATCCGCGGGGACGACCGCCCGCTCGTCGACGGCCTCGCGAGCTGGCGCCGCATCGCCGCTGACCGCGAGGAGCTGTACCGCTCGCTCGCCGACCTGACCATCGACACCTCCGACCGCCCGCTCGCCCGCATCGCGCGCGAGATCGAGCGCTTCGCCCGGGAGAGGCAGCCATGACCGACCAGAACGCCCCCGACACCGCCCCCGGGACCGCCGGAGAGGCCGCCGCCGGATCCTCCGCCGCCGAGCCGGACGCCCCCACCGTGATCCGCGTCTCCGGCACGCAAGGCTACGACGTGACCGTGGGCCGCGGCCTCGTCGCGGGCGTCGGGCGCCTGCTCGGCCCGCGCGTCCGCAAGGTGCTCATCGTGCACGCGCCCGCCCTCGCCGACGAGGCGTCGCGCCTCCGCGAGCGCCTGCAGGGCGACGTCGAGGTCTACCTCGCCGAGGTGCCGGACGCCGAGGGCGCCAAGCGCATCGAGGTCGCCGCCTTCTGCTGGAAGATCATGGGCACCACCGACTTCACGCGCTCCGACGCCGTCATCACGCTGGGCGGCGGCGCCACCACCGACCTCGGCGGCTTCGTCGCCGCGACCTGGCTGCGCGGCGTCATGCTCATCCAGATCCCCACGACCGTGCTCGCGATGGTCGACGCGGCCGTGGGCGGCAAGACGGGCATCAACACGTCCGAGGGCAAGAACCTCGTCGGGGCGTTCTACGCGCCGACGGCCGTGATCGTGGACCTCGACCTGCTCGCGACCCTCCCGCGGGAGGAGATCGTCACGGGCTTCGCGGAGATCGTGAAGGCCGGGTTCATCGCCGTGCCGGAGATCCTCGACGTCATCGAGCGGGACGTGGCGCGCGTCACCGACCCGACGAGCCCCGAGTTCCGCCGGGTCGTGGAGCTGTCGATCGCCATGAAGGCCGAGGTCGTGGGGGAGGACTTCACCGAGAAGGGCCGCCGCGAGATCCTCAACTACGGGCACACGCTGGGCCACGCCATCGAGCACGCCGAGCGCTACCGCTGGCGGCACGGCGCGGCCGTCGCGGTGGGCATGGTGTTCGCCGCCGAGCTGTCGCGCCTCACCCGCTCGCTCTCGGACGAGGCGGTCGACCGGCACCGGCGGATCCTCGACTCGCTCGACCTGCCCACCAGCTACCCCGTCGGCCGCTGGCCCACGCTCGTCGCGAGCATGAAGCGCGACAAGAAGGCGCGCGGCGACATGATGCGCTTCATCGTGCTCGACGGCGTCGGCCGCGCGAGTGTGCTCAACGGACCCGAGGAGGCGCTGCTCTTCGCCGCCTACCAGGAGATCGGGTCGTGACCGACGACGCGCGTCCCGTCGCGCTCGTCACGGGCGTCGGCCGGGTCGCGGGCCTCGGCGCGGCGATCGCGGAGGACCTGGCGCTCGGCGGCTGGGACGTCGCGTTCTCCTACTGGTCCGCGTACGACGCGCGCATGCCGTGGGGCCGCCAGCCCGAGGACCCGGCCCGGGTCGCCGAGGCCGTCGAGCGCGCGGGCGGCCGGGCGCACGCCATCGAGGCCGACCTCATGGACACCGGGGCCGCCGAGCGGATCCTCGACGAGGTCGAGCGCGGTCTCGGGCCGCTCACGGGCCTCGTCCTCAGCCACGCGGAGTCGGTCGAGGGCGGGCTGCTCGACACCACGGTCGAGAGCCTCGACCGCCACCTGGCCGTGAACGTCCGCGCGTCGCTGCAGCTCATCCAGGGGTTCGCGCGCCGGTACCGCGCGGTGCCCGGCGCCGGTCGCATCGTCGCGCTCACGAGCGACGCCGTCGTGGGCGAGGTCGCGTACGGCGCGAGCAAGGCGGCGCTCGACCGCATCGTCATCGCGGCGGCGCGCGAGCTCGAGGACGTGCGGATCACGGCGAACCTCGTGGATCCCGGCCCCACCGACACGGGCTGGTTCACGCCCGAGATCCGGGAGAGCCTCCGCGAGACCACGCCGCGCGGCCGGCTCGCCGAGCCCCGCGACGCCGCCGCGCTCGTGTGCTTCCTGCTCTCCGCGGAGGGCGGCTGGATCAACGGCCAGCGCATCCGGTCCGACGGCGGCCAGAGCGTCGGCTGACCGCGCCTAGGCTGGGGCGCATGTCACGCGTGCTCGTCCTCAACGGCCCCAACCTCGGACGGCTCGGCAGCCGCGAGCCCGACGTGTACGGCACGGGATCGCTCGACGACCTCCGCCGGGAGCTCGTCGCCTTCGCGCCGGACGACGTGGAGATCGACCTCCGCCAGACCGACGACGAGGCGACCCTCATCGGCTGGCTGCACGAGGCCGTCGACACCCGGACGCCCGTGATCATGAACCCGGCGGCGTTCACGCACTACTCGTACGCGCTCCGCGACGCGGCCGCGCTCGTGACGAAGGCGGGGATCCTCCTCCTCGAGGTGCACCTCTCGAACCCGCACGCGCGCGAGGAGTTCCGGCACCAGAGCGTCATCTCGCCCGTCGCGACGGGCGTCATCGCGGGCCTCGGCCAGGGGTCGTACCTCCTCGCCCTCGCGCACGTGGTGACCGGCACCCGTTAGGCTGATCCCTCGGATCGCCGCACGCGCCCTGCCGGGTGCCCGGAGCCGGCATCCTCCACGCGGCCGCTCGATCGCCGCATCCCGCTCGTCGAACAGGCAAGGACCCTCCCCGCATGGCCTCTA
The DNA here is from genome assembly GCF_052654495.1 of Clavibacter rahimiani. Taxonomy (NCBI): domain Bacteria; kingdom Bacillati; phylum Actinomycetota; class Actinomycetes; order Micrococcales; family Microbacteriaceae; genus Clavibacter; species Clavibacter rahimiani. The sequence continues at coordinate 1,980,219 of NZ_CP199790.1, read as the reverse complement.
CCGCTGACATCAAGAACGGCATCGTCCTCAACATGGACGGCCAGCTGTGGACCGTCATCGAGTTCCAGCACGTGAAGCCGGGCAAGGGCGGCGCGTTCGTGCGCACCAAGGTCAAGAACGTGATGACCGGCAAGGTCGTCGACCGCACGTTCAACGCGGGCGCGAAGATCGAGACCGAGACGGTCGACCGCCGCGACTTCCAGTACCTCTACGCCGACGGCGAGAACTACGTGTTCATGGACACGAGCGACTACGACCAGATCACGCTGTCCGCGGCGCAGGTCGGCGACGCCAAGAACTTCATGCTCGAGAACCAGGACGTGACCGTGGCGCTGCACAACGGCGAGGGGCTCTACGTCGAGCTGCCCGCGTCGGTCGTGCTCACGATCACGTACACGGAGCCGGGCCTGCAGGGCGACCGCTCCACGGGCGGCACCAAGCCCGCGACGGTCGAGACCGGGCACCAGATCCAGGTCCCGCTCTTCCTCGAGCAGGGCACGCGCGTCAAGGTGGACACCCGCACGGGCGACTACCTCAGCCGCGTCACCGACTGACCCCGTGAGCGCACGCACCAAGGCGCGCAAGCGCGCCCTCGACGTCCTGTACGTCGCCGACATCCGCGGGGAGACGATCCCCGCGACCCTCGCGGTCGAGCAGCAGCGGGCCGCGGCCGAGCCCGACCGGCAGGCGTCATGGCAGTACGCCCGTGAGATCGCCGAGGGCGTGGTGGAGCACCAGGACGAGATCGACGAGCTCATCGAGACGTACTCGGTGAACTGGACGCTCGCCCGCATGCCCGCCGTCGACCGCGCGATCCTGCGCATCGGCATCTGGGAGATCCTCTTCAACGCCGACGTGCCCGACGGCGTCGCGATCTCCGAGAGCGTCGACCTCGCGTCCTCGCTCTCGACGGACGAGAGCGCGTCGTTCGTGAACGGCATGCTGGCGCGGATCGCGGCGACGCAGGCCTGATCGGGCGTGAGCGGCATGCTGGCGCGGATCGCGGCGACGCTGGCCTGATCCCGGCCGCCGGTTACGTCGCATGACGCCCGGCGACGGTGTGTGACGGGCCGGGATCCGCGCGGGGGCGCATCGCCCTAGCGTCGGGTCATGCCCGTCACCGCCGCCGCCACGCACCGCGATCCCGCGACGCCCGCCCCGGCCGCCGCCCGGCCGGATCCGGCTCCCGCCTCCGCCGGCGCCGTCGCCCTCCGCGGGGTCGGCCGGTCCTTCGCCGTCGACGGGTCGCGCGCCCGGCGGCCCGTGCTCCGCGACGTCGACCTCGACCTCGCCGCGGGCGACGTCGTGGCGATCCTCGGCCCGTCGGGCTGCGGCAAGTCCACGCTCCTCCGCCAGGTCAGCGGGCTCGACCGGCCCGACGTCGGCACGATCCGCATCGACGGCACGCCCGTGCAGGACGTCGACCAGCGCTCCGCGGTCGCGTTCCAGGAGCCGCGCCTGCTCCCGTGGCGCACGATCCGCGCGAACGTCCGACTCGGCCTGCCCCGCGACGTGCCGCGCGCCGAGGGCGACGCGCGCGTGCGCGACCTCCTCGAGCTCACGGGCCTCGCCGAGGCGGCGGACCTCCGCCCGCGCCAGGTCTCCGGCGGCATGGCCCAGCGCGCCTCGCTCGCGCGCGCCCTCGCCCGGCGGCCGCGCGTCCTCGTGCTCGACGAGCCGTTCGGCGCGCTCGACGCCCTCACGCGCCTCCGCATGCAGGACCTCCTCCTCGACGTGCACGCCGCCATCCCGACCACCGTGCTGCTCGTCACGCACGACGTGGACGAGGCGCTGCACCTCGCCGACCGCGTGGTGCTGCTCGGGCCGGATCCCGCGCCCGGCAGCGCGCCGGGTGCCACCGTCCGCCGTGTGCTCGAGGTGCCCGGCGCCCGGCCGCGGGACCGCGGCGACGCGACCCTCGCCGCGCTGCGCGCCGAGCTGCTCGAGGGGCTCGGCGTGCCCGGGCACCGCGCGGCGGCTCCGCGCGACGCGGGCTGACCCGCCCGACCCCCCGACCTCCCGACCCCGCACCTCCGCCACCCGCACGACCCCTGCACCCACCGCACCTCCGCATCACCCGCCCCGCCCGCACCCCGACACCGCACCGAGGACCCACCGTGACCCGTCTCCTGCCCCGCAGATCCGCCCTCCCCGCGCTCGCCCTCGCGAGCGCCGCCGTGATGCTCCTCGCCGGCTGCGCCGCGGGCGAGGGCTCCGCCGTCGCGCCGGCCGCCGCCGACGCGTCCGCCGCCCCCGCCGGCTGGAGCGCCGACACGCTCACGGTCGACTGGGCCACCTACAACCCGCTCAGCCTCATCGTGAAGGACCAGGGCCTCCTCGAGGAGCGCCTCGGATCCGACGTGGCGGTGGAGTGGGTGCAGAGCGCCGGGTCCAACAAGGCCAACGAGCTGCTCCGTGCGGGCGCCGTCGACGTCGGTTCGACCGCGGGATCCGCCGCGCTGCTCGCGCGCGCCAACGGATCGCCCATCCGCACGATCGACGTGTACTCGCAGCCGGAGTGGACCGCGATCGTCGTGCCGCAGGGGTCGCCCATCACGAGCGTCGACCAGCTCCGCGGCGCCGACATCGCGGCGACGACGGGCACCGACCCGTACTTCTTCCTGCTGCAGACCCTCGACGAGGCCGGCATCCCGGCGTCCGAGGTGACGATCCAGAACCTCCAGCACGCGGACGGTCGCGCGGCCCTCGAGAACGGCTCGGTCGACGCGTGGGCCGGACTCGACCCGCTGATGGCGGCGAGCCAGGCGCAGGCGGGATCCACGCTCCTGTACCGGAACGTCGACTTCGCGACCTACGGCTTCCTCAACGCCACCGAGTCGTTCCTCGACGCGTCGCCCGACCTCGCGCAGGCCGTCGTCGACGCCTACGAGCAGGCGCGCGCCTGGGCGGTGGAGCACCCGGAGGAGACCGCGGTGATCCTCGCGCAGGCCGCCGCGATCGACCCGGCCGTCGCGTCCACCGTGATCGACCGGACGAACCTCGGCGTCGACCCCGTGCCCGGCGCCGCCCAGCGCTCCGTGCTCGAGCGCGTCGGGCCGATCCTCGTGGACTCGGGCGACGTGACCGATGAGGGGAAGGTCGACGCGGCGATCGACGAGCTGTTCGAGCCGCGCTTCGCGGAGTCCGCCGATCCCGCCGCCGGGACGGCCGGATGACCGCCGTCGGCCAGGCGTCGGTCGCGACGGACGACCTCCACCTCCCGGACGCGCGCGCCGGCGCGGCCCGTCGCTCCGCCGGCGGCCGGCTCGCCCGCGCCGGACTCGGGCTCGTCGTCCCCGTGCTCGTCGTCGGCGTCTGGGCCGTCGTCACCGCGACGGGCGCCGTCCCGCCGCACCTGCTCCCGGCGCCGCTCGACGTCGTGCGGGCCGGGGTGCAACTCGCCGAGCAGGGGATCCTCGGGCAGTACGTCGCCATCTCGCTGCAGCGCGTGCTCCTCGGCTTCGCGCTCGGCGCGACGGTCGGGCTCGTGCTCGGCGCGGTGGTCGGGCTCTCCCGCATCGGCCGGCTCCTCCTCGCGCCCACCGCGGGCGCGTTCCGCACCGTGCCATCGCTCGCGTGGGTGCCGCTGCTCCTGCTCTGGATGGGGATCAACGAGGACTCGAAGGTGACGCTCGTCGCCATCGGCGCGATGTTCCCCGTGTACACCACCGTCGCGGGCGCGCTCCGGCACGTCGACCCGCACCTCGTCGAGGTCGGCCGCGCGTTCGGGCTCGCCCGGATCCCGCTGCTCGTCACCGTGCAGCTGCCCGCCGTGCTGCCCGCCGTGGTCTCGGGCCTCCGGCTCGCGCTCGCGCAGTCGTGGCTCTTCCTGGTCGCGGCCGAGCTGCTCGCCGCGTCGATGGGGCTCGGCTACCTGCTGACGGAGTCGTCCGCGAACGGGCGCGTCGACCGGGTGCTGCTCGCGATCGTGCTGCTCGCGGTGCTCGGGGCGGTCACCGACGCCGTCGTGGGGGTCGTCGAGCGCCTGCTCGTGCGCCGCTGGGGCTGATCCCGCCGTCCCACGTGTCGTCGCGTGACGCGCCGGTTCCGGATCCTGGCCCCGGCGCACGTAGCGTCGGCGCATGACCTCCCCGCGCACCGAGCAGGCCGAGACCGTCCCCGCGACCGACGCTGACGAGCGGGACCTGTTCCCGCCGCCCGCCGCGCTCGCCCGGGCCGCGAACGTCACGGCGGAGGCGTACGCGCGCGCCGAGGCGGATCCCGTCGCCTTCTGGGAGGAGGCCGCCCGCCGCCTCGACTGGGAGACGCCGTGGGAGACCGCGCACACGTGGATCCCGCCGGTCGCCGACGACGGCACGCCGCAGGTCCCGGCCGCCACCTGGTTCGCGGGCGGCCGCCTCAACGTCGCCGCCAACTGCGTCGACCGGCACGTCGCGGCCGGCCGCGGCGCGAAGGTCGCGCTGCACTTCGAGGGCGAGCCGGGCGACCGCCGGACGGTGACCTACCTCGACCTCCAGGAGGAGGTGTCGCGCGCCGCGAACGCGCTCACGGCCCTCGGCGTCGGACCCGGCGACCGCGTCGTGATCTACCTGCCCGTGCTCGTCGAGACGGTCGTCGCGACGCTCGCGGTCGCCCGCATCGGGGCCGTCCACTCGCTCGTGTTCGGCGGCTTCTCCGCCGAGGCGCTGCGCTTCCGCGTCGAGGACACGGGCGCGAAGCTCCTCATCACGAGCGACGGGCAGAACCGCCGCGGCACCGCCGTCGCCACCAAGCCGCAGGCCGACGAGGCCGTCGCCGGCGTCGCGTCGGTCGAGCACGTGCTCGTCGTCCGCCGCACCGGGCAGGACGTGCCGTGGACGGAGGGCCGCGACGTCTGGTGGCACGACGCCGTCGGATCCGCGTCGCCCGTGCACGCGCCGGAGGCCTTCGACGCCGAGCACCCGCTCTTCGTGATCTACACGTCCGGCACCACCGGGCGCCCCAAGGGCCTCGTGCACACGTCCGGCGGGTACCTCACCCACGCGTCGTGGGCGCACTGGGCCCACTTCGACGCCAAGCCCGACGACGTGCACTGGTGCACGGCCGACCTCGCCTGGGTCACCGCCCACACCTACGAGATCTACGGCCCGCTCTCCAACGGCCTCACGCAGGTGATCTACGAGGGCACGCCCGACACGCCCCACCGCGGCCGGCACCTGGAGATCATCGAGCGGTACGGCGTCACGACCTACTACACGGCCCCCACGCTGATCCGCTCGCTCATGAGCTGGTACCCCGACGGCGTCGCCGGGCACGACCTGTCGAGCATCCGCCTGCTGGGGTCGGTGGGGGAGGCGATCAACCCGGCCGCCTGGCGTTGGTTCCACCGGGAGGTCGGCGGCGGGCGCGCGCCTGTGGTCGACACCTGGTGGCAGTCGGAGACGGGCGCCGCCGTGATCGCGCCCCTGCCCGGCGTCTCGACCCTGAAGCCCGGGCACGCGGGCCGCGCCCTGCCCGGGTTCCTCGTCGACGTGGTGGACGACGCCGGCGAGCGCGTCGCCGCGGGGGAGGGCGGCCTCCTCGTGATCCAGCGCCCCTGGCCCGGCATGGCCCGCACCGTGTGGGGCGATCCCGACCGCTACCGCAGCGCCTACTGGGAGCGCTTCGCCGACCGCGGCTGGTTCCTCGCGGGCGACGGCGCCCGGCGCGATGCGGACGGCGACGTGGCGCTCCAGGGGCGGATCGACGAGGTCGTCAACGTCTCCGGCCACCGCCTCTCGACCATCGAGATCGAGTCCGCGCTCGTCGCGCACCCGCGGGTGGGGGAGGCCGGGGTCACCGGCGTCGCCGACGACCTCACCGGCCAGCGCGTGGTCGCGTTCGTCGTGCCGCGCGGCGACGACCGCCCCGCGGACGACGACGCCGCGGGCTGGGCGGCGCTCGCCGCGGAGCTGGGACCCGTCCTCACGGCCCACGTGGCGCGCGTCATCGGCCCCGTCGCGAAGCCCCGGCGCGTCGTCGCGGTGCCGGACGTGCCGAAGACGCGCTCGGGGAAGATCATGCGGCGGCTCCTCGCCGACCTGGTCGAGGGGCGGACGCTCGGCGACGCGACGAGCCTGCAGGACGCCGCCGTGCTGGGACGGATCCGCGCGGTGCTCGACGCGTCGGCCGGCTGAGGACACGCGCGGGCGGCCCGCCCGCCGCGCGCCGCCGCGGGCACCCGGTAGAGTGGCCGGCGGAACAGACCACCTTTAACATCCGTCCCGAGAGGCGGGGAAGGAGGTCGGATTGCCTCAGCGCGTCGTGCTGCAGCCCTCTGACATCACCCGTGCGCTCACGCGCATCGCCCACGAGATCCTCGAGTCGAACCGCGGCCCCGCCGGCCTGCTGCTCCTCGGCATCCCGACCCGCGGCACCGTGCTCGCCGAGCGCATCGGCCGGATCATCGCCCGCCTCGAGCCCGACGCCCCCGCCGACCTGGTGGGCTCGCTCGACGTCACGATGTACCGCGACGACCTGCGCCGGAACCCCACCCGCGCCCCGGCGCCCACGCGCCTCCCCGCCGGCGGGGTCGACGGCCGCACGGTCGTGCTCGTCGACGACGTGCTCTTCTCCGGCCGCACGGTGCGCGCCGCCCTCGACGCCATCGGGGACCTGGGCCGCCCGACGGCCGTGCGCCTGGCCGCGCTCGTCGACCGGGGCCACCGCGAGCTCCCCATCCGCGCCGACTTCGTGGGCAAGAACCTGCCGTCGAGCCTCGCCGAGCGGATCTTCGTCCGCCTCGACGAGATCGACGGCGAGGACGCCGTCACCATCCAGGGTCCCGACCACGAGGGGGGCGACCGATGAGGCACCTGCTCTCCACCCGCGACCTGTCGCGCGACGAGGCCGTCCGCATCCTCGACGTGGCCGAGGACATGGCCGACGTCGGCACGCGCGAGATCAAGAAGCTCCCCGCGCTCCGCGGCCGCACGGTCGTCAACCTCTTCTTCGAGGACTCGACGCGCACCCGCATCTCGTTCGAGGCCGCCGCGAAGCGCCTCTCGGCCGACGTCATCAACTTCAGCGCCAAGGGGTCGAGCGTGTCCAAGGGTGAGAGCCTCAAGGACACCGCGCAGACCCTGCAGGCGATGGGCGCCGACGGCGTCGTCGTCCGCCACCCGTCCTCGGGCGCGCCGCACACGCTCGCGGGCAGCGGCTGGATCGACGCCGGCATCGTCAACGCGGGCGACGGCACGCACGAGCACCCCACGCAGGCGCTCCTCGACGCGTTCACCATCCGCCGCCGGCTGCACGGGCCCGCCGCCCGGGGGAGGGGCCTCGACGGCGCGCGCGTCGTCATCGTGGGCGACATCCTCCACTCCCGCGTCGCGCGCTCGAACGCGTGGCTGCTCACGACGCTCGGCGCGGAGGTCACGCTCGTCGCGCCGCCCACGCTCGTGCCGGTGGGCATCGGGTCCTGGCCGGTCGCCGTCCGCTACGACCTCGACCGGGCCCTCCGGGAGGTCCGGCCGGACGCCGTGATGATGCTCCGGATCCAGGCCGAGCGCATGCGCGCCGCCTTCTTCCCGAACCCGCGCGAGTACGCGCGCATCTGGGGCCTCGACGACGCGCGGCTCGCGCTCCTCGGGCCCGATACGATCGTCATGCACCCGGGGCCCATGAACCGCGGGCTCGAGATATCCGCCGCCGCCGCCGACTCGGAGAGGTCCACGGTGCGCGAGCAGGTCGCCAACGGCGTCTCGGTGCGCATGGCCGTCCTCTACCTCCTGCTGTCCGGCGACGGGAAGGCCGACCGATGACCCAGAACGCGATGACCATGGACGACACCCACCTGATCCGGGGCGCGACCCTGCCCACGGGCGAGCGCGCCGACATCCTCCTCGCGGACGGGCTGATCCGCGCGATCGGCCCGGACCTCGTCGCCCCGGCCGGCGCACGCGTCGTCGAGGCGGACGGCCTCGTCGCCCTCCCCGGCCTCGTCGACCTGCACGTGCACCTCCGGGAGCCCGGCTACGAGCAGAGCGAGACCGTGCTCACGGGGTCCCGCGCCGCGGCCCTCGGCGGCTTCACGGCCGTCTTCGCGATGGCCAACACCATGCCGGTGCAGGACACCGCGGGCGTGGTCGAGCAGGTCAAGGCGCTCGGCGACGCCGCCGGGTACGCCACCGTCCGCCCCATCGGCGCGGTGTCCGTCGGCCTCGCGGGGGAGTCGCTGGCCGAGATCGGCGCCATGGCGTCGAGCCGCGCCGCCGTCCGCGTCTTCTCCGACGACGGGAAGTGCGTCTCCGACCCGCTCCTCATGCGCCGCGCGCTCGAGTACGTGAAGGCGTTCGACGGCGTCATCGCGCAGCACGCGCAGGACCCCCGCCTCACCGAGGGCGCCACCATGAACGAGGGCGCGCTGTCCGGCGAGCTCGGCATCACGGGCTGGCCCGCGGTCGCCGAGGAGTCGATCATCGCGCGCGACGTGCTGCTCGCCGAGCACGTCGGATCCCGCCTCCACGTCTGCCACGTCTCGACCGCCGGCTCCGTCGACGTGATCCGCTGGGCCAAGGCCCGCGGGGTCGACGTCACCGCGGAGGTCACGCCGCACCACCTGCTCCTCACGGAGGACCTGGTCGCCGGCTACGACGCCCGCTACAAGGTGAACCCGCCGCTCCGCCGCCTGGAGGATGTGGAGGCGCTCCGCCTCGCGCTCGCCGACGGCACGATCGACGTCGTCGCCACCGATCACGCGCCGCACCCGACGGAGGCGAAGGACTGCGAGTGGGACGCGGCCGCGTTCGGGATGGTCGGCCTCGAGTCGGCGCTCTCCGTGGTCCAGCTCGCGATGGTCGACACGGGCCTCCTCGACTGGCAGGGCGTCGCGCGCGTCATGTCGCACGCGCCCGCGCGCATCGGCCGCCTCGCCGAGCACGGGCACGCGCTCGAGGCGGGATCCCCGGGCGACGTCACGCTCTACGACCCCGCCGCCTCGCGCGTCTTCGGCCGCGCCGACCTCGGCGGCCAGAGCGTCAACTCGCCGTACCTGGAGATGACGCTGCCCGGCCGCGTCGTCGCGACGTTCCACCGCGGCTACCCGACCGTGCTCGACGGCGCGCTCGTCGACCGCGACGAGGTCGCCCGCGCCGCCGTGCTCCGCGACCGCGCCGACGCCGACGCCCGCTCGGCCGCCGCGGCCGCCGGCGCCGCCGCCGCCGCGGCCCCCGACGCCCCGGCGGGACGCGCATGAGCGACCGCATCGGACCCGCGGTCAGCGTGATCGCGCTCCTCGTCCTGCTGCTCGGCCTCATGGCGCTCGGCTGGCGCGCGCGCCGCCGTCGACAGCGCACGCTGCCCGAGCCGCCGCGCCCGCCCGCCGGGCTCGCGACGCCGACGCTCGAGGTCGACGTGCTCTACGTCGCCACGACCACCGCGGGCCAGCCGCTCGACCGGCTCACGGTCCGCCCCCTCGGCTTCCGGGGACGCGCGGCGGCCCGCGTGCACGACGCCGGGCTCGTGCTCGCGATCGACGGCGAGCGCGAGGTGCTCGTGCCCGCCGACCGCATCACCGGCTCCGGCCTCGCGACCTACGCGATCGACCGCGTCGTGGAGGAGGGCGGCCTCGTGGCCGTCACCTGGATCCTCGACGAGGCCGCCGGGACCTCGGTCGACACGTACCTCCGGGTGATCGATCCGCGCGAGAAGACCGCGCTCGTCGACGCCCTCCACCGGATCCCGCGCCTGGCGCACGACGACGACAACGAAGGGAAGTGACCGACATGGCCCGACACGAACCTGCTGTCCTGGTACTCGAGGACGGACGGAGGTACGTCGGACGCGCGTACGGCGCCCGCGGCACCAGCCTCGGCGAGGCCGTCTTCGCCACCGGCATGACCGGCTACCAGGAGACCATCACCGACCCGTCCTACGCGGGCCAGATCGTGCTCCAGACGGCGCCGCACATCGGCAACACGGGCATGAACGACGAGGACATGGAGTCCCGCCGCATCTGGGTCGCCGGCTACGTCGTCCGCGACCCCTCCCGCGTGGTCTCCAACTTCCGCGGCACCCGCACGCTCGAGGACGACCTCGTCGCGCAGGGCGTCGTCGGCATCTCCGGCATCGACACGCGCGCCGTCACGCGCCGGATCCGCGACGAGGGCGCCATGCGCGCCGGCGTCTTCTCCGGCGAGGCCGCGTCGCTCAGCGACGAGGAGCAGCTCGCGCAGGTGCGGCAGGCGCCCGACATGACGGGCCGCAACCTCTCCGCCGAGGTCTCCACGCAGGAGACGTACACGATCCCCGCGGTGGGCGAGCGCATCGGCTCCGTCGCGGTGCTCGACCTCGGCATCAAGACCGCGACCGTGAAGCACCTCGCCGCCCGCGGCCTCGACGTGCACGTGGTGCCGCAGTCGATCACCACCGAGGAGCTCGCCGAGCTCGCGCCCACCGCCGTCTTCTACTCGAACGGCCCCGGCGACCCCGAGGCCTCGCAGTACCACGTGGAGCTCCTGCAGGACGTGCTGCGGAAGGGCATCCCGTTCTTCGGGATCTGCTTCGGCAACCAGCTCCTCGGCCGCGCCCTCGGGTTCGACACCTACAAGCTGCCGTTCGGCCACCGCGGGATCAACCAGCCCGTGCTCGACCGCCGGACCGGCCGCGTCGAGATCACGAGCCAGAACCACGGCTTCGCGGTCTCCGCGCCGCTCGACGGCCCCGTGGAGAGCCCCGCCGGCTTCGGCCGCGCGGAGGTCAGCCACGTCTCGCTCAACGACCAGGTGGTGGAGGGGCTCAACTGCCTCGACATCCCGGCCTTCTCCGTGCAGTACCACCCGGAGGCGGCCGCCGGCCCGCACGACTCGTCGTACCTCTTCGACCGGTTCGTCCAGCTGATCCACGACGCGTCGGGCACCGCTCCCGCCGCCGCGACCCCCCAGGAGACCGTGTAATGCCCAAGCGCGCCGACATCAACTCCGTCCTCGTCATCGGCTCCGGGCCGATCGTCATCGGGCAGGCGGCCGAGTTCGACTACTCCGGCACCCAGGCCTGCCGCGTGCTTCGCGAGGAGGGCGTGCGCGTCATCCTCGTGAACTCCAACCCGGCCACGATCATGACCGACCCGGACTTCGCGGACGCCACGTACATCGAGCCGATCACGAGCGAGGTGCTCGAGAAGATCATCATCAAGGAGAAGCCGGACGCGGTCCTCCCCACGCTCGGCGGCCAGACCGCCCTCAACGCGGCCATCCGCCTCGACGAGCTCGGCATCCTCGCCAAGCACGGCGTCGAGCTCATCGGCGCCAAGGTCGAGGCCATCCAGAAGGGCGAGGACCGCCAGCTCTTCAAGGACCTCGTGATCGAGTCCGGCGCCGACGTCGCCCGCTCGCACGTCGCCAAGACGCTCGAGCAGGCGGTGGAGTACGCCGAGGACCTCGGCTACCCGCTCGTGATCCGCCCCTCCTTCACCATGGGCGGCCTCGGCTCCGGCTTCGCGCACACCCGTGCCGAGCTCGAGCGCATGGTCGCCGACGGCCTGCAGTCGAGCCCCACCACCGAGGTGCTCCTCGAGGAGTCGATCCTCGGCTGGAAGGAGTACGAGCTGGAGCTCATGCGCGACACGGCCGACAACACGGTCGTCGTCTGCTCCATCGAGAACGTCGACCCCGTCGGCGTGCACACGGGCGACTCGATCACGGTCGCGCCGGCCCTCACGCTCACCGACCGCGAATACCAGCACATGCGCGACATCGGCATCGACATCATCCGCCGGGTGGGCGTCGACACCGGCGGCTGCAACATCCAGTTCGCGGTCGACCCCGCGGACGGCCGCCTCATCGTCATCGAGATGAACCCGCGCGTCTCCCGCTCCAGCGCGCTCGCGTCGAAGGCCACGGGCTTCCCGATCGCGAAGATCGCGGCGAAGCTCGCCATCGGCTACCGGCTCGACGAGATCCCGAACGACATCACCAAGGTCACGCCCGCGAGCTTCGAGCCCACGCTCGACTACGTGGTCGTCAAGGTCCCGCGCTTCGCGTTCGAGAAGTTCCCGGCCGCCGACGCCGAGCTCACCACCACCATGAAGTCGGTGGGCGAGGCCATGGCCATCGGCCGCAACTACTCGACCGCCCTGCAGAAGGCGCTGCGCTCGCTCGAGAAGCGCGGATCCTCCTTCCACTGGGGCCCGGAGACCCGCTCGGTCGACGAGCTCCTCGAGGTGAGCCGCACGCCCACCGACGGCCGCATCGTCACCGTGCAGCAGGCGCTCCGCGCCGGCGCGACCGCCGAGCAGGTCTTCGACGCGACGAAGATCGACCCCTGGTTCATCGACCAGATCGTCCTCATCAACGAGGTCGCGGACGCCGTCCGCGACGCCGACGAGCTCGACGCGGACACGCTGCGCGAGGCGAAGGACCACGGCTTCTCCGACGTGCAGATCGCGGAGATCCGCGGCCTCGCCGAGCAGGAGGTGCGCGACGCCCGCCACGCGGCGGACATCCGCCCCGTGTTCAAGACGGTCGACACCTGCGCGGGCGAGTTCCCGGCCCTCACGCCGTACCACTACTCCAGCTACGACTCCGAGACGGAGATCGTGCCGTCGGACCGCCGCAAGGTGATCATCCTGGGCTCGGGCCCCAACCGCATCGGCCAGGGCATCGAGTTCGACTACTCGTGCGTGCACGCGTCCTTCGCGCTGGCCGACGCCGGGTACGAGACGATCATGATCAACTGCAACCCGGAGACGGTCTCGACCGACTACGACACGAGCGACCGGCTCTACTTCGAGCCGCTCACGCTCGAGGACGTGCTGGAGATCGTGCACGCGGAGCAGCAGGCGGGCGAGCTCGTCGGCGTCGTCGTGCAGCTCGGCGGCCAGACCGCGCTCGGGCTCGCCAAGGGCCTCGAGGCCGCGGGCGTCCCGATCCTCGGCACGAGCCCGTCGGCCATCGACCTCGCGGAGGAGCGGGGCCTGTTCTCCGGCATCCTCGACGCGGCCGGCCTCGTGGCCCCGCGGAACGGCACGGCCACCGTCATCGAGGAGGCCGTCGTCGTGGCCGAGGAGATCGGCTACCCCGTCCTCGTCCGCCCGAGCTACGTGCTCGGCGGCCGCGGCATGGAGATCGTCTTCGACACCGCCACGCTGCACGACTACTTCCTCCGCATGGCCGACCAGGGCATCATCGGCGCGGGGAAGCCCCTCCTCATCGACCGGTTCCTCGACGACGCCATCGAGATCGACATCGACGCCATCTACGACGGCACCGAGCTGTACGTCGGCGGCGTGATGGAGCACATCGAGGAGGCCGGGATCCACTCGGGCGACTCGAGCTGCACGCTCCCGCCCGTCACGCTCGGCCGCGGCCAGATCCAGCAGGTCGTGGACGCCACGCGCGCCATCGCCGAGGGCGTCGGCGTGCGCGGCCTCCTCAACGTGCAGTTCGCGATCGGCGCGGGCGTGCTCTACGTCCTCGAGGCGAACCCGCGCGCGAGCCGCACGGTGCCGTTCGTCTCCAAGGCGCTCGGCATCCCGCTCGCGAAGGCCGCGTCGCTCGTCATGGTCGGCACCTCCATCGCGGAGCTGAAGGCCTCGGGCCTCCTGCCCGAGCGCGACGGATCCGACGTCCCCATGGACTCGCCCGTCGCCGTCAAGGAGGCCGTGCTGCCCTTCAAGCGGTTCCGCACGAAGGACGGCCTCATCGTCGACTCCGTGCTCGGCCCGGAGATGCGCTCCACGGGCGAGGTCATGGGCATCGACCGCGACTTCCCCCGCGCCTTCGCGAAGAGCCAGGAGGCGGCCTTCGGCGGCCTCCCGCTCTCGGGCACGGTGTTCGTCTCGGTCGCCGACCGCGACAAGCGCTCGATCGTGCTCCCGGTGCTCCGGCTCCAGCAGCTCGGCTTCGAGGTGCTGGCGACCGCGGGGACGGCCGAGATCCTCAGCCGCAACGGGATCCAGGCGCGCGTCGTCCGCAAGTACAGCGAGTCGCCGGCCGAGGGGGACTCGCCGTCGATCGTCGACCTCATCAACCGCGACCAGGTCGACGTCGTGATCAACACGCCCTCGGGCCGCACGGCCCGCGCCGACGGCTACGAGATCCGCGCGGCGGCCGTCGCGGCGGACAAGCCGCTGTTCACGACCATCGCGCAGCTCACGGCCGCGGTCGCGTCCTTCGACGCCATCCGCGCCGGGTTCGACGTGACGAGCCTGCAGGACTACGCGATCGCCCGCGAGGCCCGCCGGTGACGACCGCGGACGGCGGGGCGACGCAGGTCGCCCCGCCGTTCGGCGCGCGCCTCGCCCGCGCGTTCCGCGAGCACGGCCATCTCTGCGTCGGCATCGACCCGCACCGGTCGCTGCTCGACGCGTGGGGCCTCGCGGACGACGCGCAGGGCCTCGCGGAGTTCGGCCTCCGCGTGGTCGAGGCGACCGCGGGGCGGGCCGGCATCGTCAAGCCGCAGGTCGCGTTCTTCGAGCGCCACGGATCCGCGGGCTACGCCGCCCTCGAGCGCGTCCTCGCCGCGGCGCACGACGCCGGCCTCCTCGTGATCGCCGACGCCAAGCGCGGCGACATCGGCTCCACGGTCGACGCGTACGGCGCGGCCTGGCTCGCGCCGGACAGCCCGCTGCGCGCCGACGCCGTGACCCTCACGGCGTACACGGGCGTCGGGTCCCTCGACGGCGTGCGCGCCGCGGCGGACGCGTGGGGCGCGGGCGTCTTCGTCCTCGCCGCCACCTCGAACCCGGAGGCCGAGCGGCTCCAGCGCGCGCTGCTGCCCGCCCACGGATCCGCCGGCGCCGGCCGCACGGTCGCCCGCGGGATCCAGGACGCGGCCGTCGCCGCCAACGGCCCCCGCGACGACCCCGCCGCGGATCCCGGCGCCTTCGGCCTCGTCATCGGCGCCACGGTCGACGCCGCCGACGCCGGCCTCGACCTCGCCGAGCTCACCCGCACGCCCATCCTCGCGCCCGGCTTCGGCCACCAGGGCGCGCTCCTCGGCGATGTCCGGAAGCTGTTCGGCCCCGCGTCCGGCGTTGTGATCGCGAGCGCCTCGCGGAGTATCCTCGCGACTGGGCCACGGCGTGTCGCGGAGGCCGTCACCGACCACGCCGGACGACTCGAAGAGGTGCTGCCATGAGGCCCGAACCACCCGAGGTCGACCGCATCGCCGCCTCCCAGGCCGCCGTCGCGGCCCGCCGCGCCCGCGCGCAGGTGAAGAGCGACATCGTCACGGGGGAGCGCACGCCGCTCGGCGTGCTCGACGCGTCGGCCGACCCCGCGCGTCGTGCCGAGGCCACGCTCCGCGTCACCGAGTTCCTCACGAGCATCCCGAACATCGGCCCCACCAAGCTCGAGCGGATCCTCGGCGAGCTCGGCATCTCCACCGCCAAGCGCCTCGGCGGGCTCGGCGTCCACCAGCGCGTGCGCCTCACCCGCTTCCTCGAGGAGTGGCAGGCCGCGAAGCAGATCGTCGAGCCGAGCAGGCTCGTCGTGCTCGCGGGCCCCACCGCGGTCGGCAAGGGCACCGTCTCGACCTTCATCCGCGAGAACGAGCCCGACGTGCTCCTGTCCGTCTCCGCCACGACGCGCGCGCCGCGTCCCGGCGAGGTCGAGGGGGTCAACTACTACTTCGTCTCCGACGCCGAGTTCGACGCGATGGTCGAGCGGGGCGAGCTGCTCGAGTGGGCGAAGGTCCACAACGCGCACCGCTACGGCACGCCGCGCGCGCCCATCGACGTGGCGCTGGCCGAGGGCCGCAGCGTCCTGCTCGAGATCGACATCCAGGGCGCGCGCCAGGTGAAGGCCGCCATGCCCGAGGCCCGGCTCGTGTTCCTGCTGCCGCCCACCTGGGAGGAGCTCGTGCGCCGCCTGGTCGGCCGCGGCACGGAGGGACCCGAGGAGCAGCAGCGCCGGCTCGACACCGCGAAGGTCGAGCTGGCCGCCCAGGACGAGTTCGACCACCTCGTCGTGAACCGCGATGTCGCGGAGGCCGCGCGCGAGGTCGTAGAATTGATGAAGACCAGGAAGGCCGTCGGTCCGTGAACCGGACCCGGACGGCCTTCGTCCATGTAATGAGGAAGCGGCACATCCATGGTTGACAAGACCCAGGGCATCATCGACCCGCCCATCGACGAGCTCCTCTCGAAGGTCGACTCGAAGTACGCGCTCGTGATCTTCGCCTCCAAGCGGGCCCGCCAGATCAACGACTACTACGCCGACCTGCACGAGGGCAGCCTGTTCGACAACGTGGGGCCGCTCGTCGACTCCACCATCGACGACAAGCCCCTCTCGGTCGCCATGCACGAGATCAACGAGGACAAGCTCATCGCCACGCCCATCGTGGAGCCCGCGGCCTCCTAGCCGCCCGCCGTCCCGGATGACCCGCGCCGACCGCACGCCGCACGAGCCCCCGGCCCCCGAGCCCCGGAGCGCAGCCGCGTGATGGTCGTCGTGGGGATCACGGGCGGCATCGCGGCCTACAAGGCCGTCGGCGTGGTCCGCGGCCTGGTGCTGCTCGGCCACGACGTGCACGTCGTGCCCACCGAGGCCGCGCTCCGCTTCGTCGGCAAGCCGACGCTGGAGGCCGTGAGCCGGAACCCGGTCACGAGCGACCTCTACGACGGGGTCTCCGAGGTGCGCCACGTCGCGCTCGGCCAGAAGGCCGACCTCATCGTCGTCGCCCCGGCCACCGCCCACACGCTGGCGTCGATGGCCCTCGGCCTCTCCGACGACCTGCTCGGCACCACCATCCTCGCGAGCCGCGCGCCCCTCGTGATCGCCCCGGCGATGCACACCGAGATGTGGCAGCACCCGGCCACCCAGGCGAACGCGGCCATCCTGCGCGCGCGCGGCGCCACGCTCATCGGCCCCACGTCGGGACGCCTCACCGGCACCGACTCCGGGCCCGGCCGCATGGCCGAGGTCGAGGACGTGCTGGCCGCCGCCCTCGCCGCCGTCCGCCCCGGCGGGCGCGACCTCCAGGGCCGGCGCGTCGTCGTGTCCGCGGGCGGCACGCGCGAGCCGCTGGATCCGGTGCGCTTCCTCGGCAACCGCTCCTCCGGCCGGCAGGGCGTCGCCCTCGCCATTGCCGCGCGCGACCGCGGGGCCGACGTCGTGCTCGTGGCCGCGCACCTCGAGGTGCCCGCGCCGACCGGCCTCCGCGTGGTGCCCGTCTCCACCGCGCTCGAGCTCGAGGACGCCATGGTGCGCGAGGCCGAGGGGGCCGACGTCGTCATCATGGCCGCGGCCGTCGCCGACTACCGGCCCGTCGCGGTGTCCGCCGGCAAGATCAAGAAGGAGGAGGCGGGGGACGAGCTCTCCGTCGCCCTCGTGCGGAACCCGGACATCCTGCAGCGCCTCGCGGCCGAGGCCGCCGTGCCGCGCGCGGACGGCACGCACCGCCTCGTCGTCGGCTTCGCGGCCGAGACCGAGGAGGACCCGGCCGAGCTGCTGCGGATCGGCCGTGCGAAGCTCGCGCGGAAGGGCTGCGACCTGCTCGTCCTCAACAGGGTGGGGTGGTCCGAGGGGTTCGCCACGGAGGGCAACACGATCACGGTGCTCGGGAGGACCGGAGATACACTGGCCGAGGCCTCCGGCTCCAAGGAGCAGGTCGCCCATCGAATTCTCGACGTAGTGGGCACGCCGACGCCTGAGTAGCGGACGGCGCGCGACCACGCGATCCCCCTGGAGCTCCCCCCGTGACCGACCTGCGCCTGTTCACCTCCGAGTCCGTCACCGAGGGCCACCCGGACAAGATCTGCGACCAGATCTCGGACAGCATCCTCGACGCGCTCCTCACGCAGGACCCGGCGAGCCGCGCGGCCGTCGAGACGCTCGTCACCACGGGCCTCGTGCACGTGGCGGGCGAGGTCACCACGTCGGGCTACGTCGACATCCCGCAGATCGTGCGCGACCGCATCCGGGACATCGGCTACGACTCCTCCGAGGTCGGCTTCGACGGCAGCAACTGCGGCGTCACGGTCTCCATCGGCGCGCAGTCGCCCGACATCGCGCAGGGCGTCGACCGCTCGTACGAGTCCCGCTCGGGATCCGCGTCCACCGACGCGCGCGACCTCCAGGGCGCGGGCGACCAGGGCCTCATGTTCGGCTACGCCTCGCGCGACACCCCCGTCTTCATGCCGCTGCCCATCTACCTCGCGCACCGCCTCGCCGAGCGCCTCGCGGCGGTCCGCCACGCGGGCGAGCTCGCGTACCTGCGGCCCGACGGCAAGACGCAGGTCACCATCGGTTACGAGGGGCTCGTCCCGCGCACGGTCGACACCGTCGTGCTCAGCACGCAGCACGGCCCGCAGGTCTCCCAGGAGGACCTCCGCCGCGAGGTCGAGGAGCACGTCATCCGGCCCGTGCTCGCCGAGGCGGCCGAGATCGGCATCGAGCTCGACTCGCGCGACGCCACGATGCTCATCAACCCGACGGGCAAGTTCGAGATCGGCGGGCCGAAGGGCGACGCCGGGCTCACGGGACGGAAGATCATCGTCGACACCTACGGCGGGTTCAGCCGCCACGGCGGCGGCGCGTTCAGCGGCAAGGACCCGTCGAAGGTCGACCGCAGCGCCGCGTACGCCATGCGCTGGGTCGCGAAGAACGCGGTCGCCGCGGGACTCGCCGACCGGCTCGAGGTGCAGGTCGCCTACGCCATCGGCAAGGCCGCGCCCGTGGGGCTCTACGTCGAGACGTTCGGCACGGCGCACGTGCCCGAGGACCGCATCGTCCGCGCGATCCGCGAGACCTTCGACCTGCGGCCCGCCGCCATCGTCGAGCAGCTCGACCTGCTCCGCCCCATCTACGCGCAGACCGCCGCCTACGGGCACTTCGGCCGCGAGCTGCCGGACTTCACCTGGGAGGCGCTCGACCGTGTCGCCGACCTGCAGAGCGCCGCGGGGCTCTGACGCGCCCAGCCGCCCGGGCCGCCGCGTGAGCGGGGGAGCGCGATGACGGCGGCGGCGGACGGGGCGAACGTGGACGGTGCGTCGCCCGCTGCGGTGCCGGTGCCCGCTCCTCTGCCCGCGGCCGGGCCCGCGCGCCCGCCCGTGGTGCGGGTCATGGTCGACTCGCCGCTGCCGCAGCTCGACCGGCTGTTCGACTACGCGGTGCCCGAGGCGCTGCGCGCGACGTGCGTGCCCGGCGTGCGCGTGCGCGTGCCGCTCCGGTCCGCGGGCCGCGTGGCCGACGGCTACGTCGTCGAGGTCGGCGACGCCGGCGGGTACGACGGCGCGCTCAGCGAGGTCGAGCAGGTCGTGTCGCCCCTGCCCGTGCTGCGCCCGGAGATCTGGACGCTCGCCCGGGAGGTCGCCGACCGGCAGGCCGGGACCGCGTCCGACGTGATCCGGCTGGCCGTGCCGCCGCGCCAGGTCCGCGTCGAGAAGGCGCACCTGGCCGCCCTGGAGGCCGCCGCGGTGGCCGCCGAGTCGGAGGCCACCGAGTCCGACGCGGCCGACGCCGGTCCCGCCGAGGCGGCCGCCGCAGCAGCTCCCGCCCCGGCCTCCCCGGACGACGCCCCCGTCGACCCCGCCGCCCTCCCGCCCGTCGACGGCTACGCGCCCGAGGGCCTCGCCGCCGCGGTCGACGGATCCGGACGCGTGGCCGTCGACGCGATCCCCGAGGTCGTCGAGCTCCCCGGCGGCGCGTGGGCCGGCCGCTGGGCGGTCACGCTCGCCCAGGCCGCCGCGCGCGTGCTCGCGTCCGGACGCAGCAGCATCCTCGTGGTGCCCGACTACCGGGACCAGGACCAGCTCGAGGCCGCCCTCGCGGCGCACGCGCCGGCCGGATCCGTGCTGCGCACCGACGCGCGCCAGTCCGGCCCCGACCGCTACCGCTCGTTCCTCGCGGGCCTCGGGGACGCGCCCCGCATCGTCGTCGGCAACCGGTCGGCCGTGTACGCGCCCGCTCCGCGCCTCGGCCTCGTGGCCCTGTGGGACGAGGGCGACCCGCTGCACGCCGAGCCGCTCAGCCCCTACGCCCACGCCCGCGACGTCGCGCTCCTCCGCAGCCGGCAGCAGGGCACCGCGCTCGTGCTCCTCGCGCACTCGCGGAGCACCGAGGTCGAGCGGCTCGTCGCGATCGGGTACCTCGGCACCGCGTCGCCCGTGGTCACCCGGCCGCCGCGCGTGATCCCGACCACCTCGCAGACGGGCGACGAGGGGTTCGCCCGGCAGGCGCGGATCCCCTCGGGCGCCTGGCGCGCCGCGAAGGACGCCGTCGAGCACGGGCCGGTCCTCATCCAGGTCGCGCGCCCCGGCTACGCGCCGCTCGTCGCGTGCCGGGCCTGCCGCCAGGCCGCGCGCTGCACCGTCTGCACCGGCCCGCTCGGCATGTCGACCGCCACGAGCACGCCCACGTGCGGCTGGTGCGGGCACCTGGCCGGCGACTGGCGCTGCGCCAACTGCGGATCCGACGAGCTGCGCCTCGTCACCATCGGCGCCGGCCGCACGGCGGAGGAGCTGGGTCGGGCGTTCCCCGGCGTGCAGGTGGTGCTGGCCGACGGCGAGCGCCACGTGCAGGAGGTCGACGCGGAGTCCCGGCTCGTCGTCGCCACGCGCGGCGCCGAGCCCGTGGCCGCGGGCGGCTACCGGGCGATCCTCCTCCTCGACGGCGAGCGGATGCTCGCGCGGGAGAGCCTGCGGGTGGGGGAGGACGTGCTCCGGCAGTGGTCGAACGCCGCGGCCCTCGCGGCTCCCCGCGCGCCCGTGATGCTCGTGGGCGTCGGCGGCCAGGTCGCCCGCGCCCTCGCCACCTGGCAGCAGCCGCGGTACGCGCGCGAGGAGCTGCTCGAGCGCCGCGCCCTGCGGTTCCCGCCCGCCGTGCGCGCGGCGAGCGTCGAGGGGCTGCCGGACGCCGTCGGCGCCGCGGTCGAGCGGCTCGACGGGCTCGCCGGGGTCGACGTCCTCGGTCCCGTGCCCACCGAGGGCGGCAAGGTGCGGGCCATCGTCCGGCTCGACTACGCGAGCGGCGCCGACGCCGCGCGCGAGCTCAGGGCGGCCGTCGTGCGCAACGCCTCCAGCCGACGGAAGCCCGTCGCGGGCCGCACCGGGTTCCGGCCCACGGTCCCGCTCCGTGTACGGTTCGACGACACGGGCCTGTTCTGATCCGCGTCCGACGCGCCGCCCGCGCCCCGGGCGCCGTCGCTCCCGCACCCGCCTCCTCCGCTCACCCCGCACGCCGTCCCCGGGAGGGATCCGCATGAGACTCGTCTTCGCCGGCACGCCCCTCGCGGCCGTGCCCTCGCTCCAGCTGCTCGCGGCGTCCGGCCACGAGGTCGCGCTCGTCGTCACGCGCGCGGACGCGCCGCTCGGCCGGAAGCGCGTGCTCACCCCCTCGCCCGTCGCCGCCGAGGCCGAGCGCCTCGGCATCCCGACGCTCCGGACGAACCGGCTCGACGAGGAGGCGACGGCCCGCATCGCGGCGGTCGGGGCGGACCTCGGCGTCATCGTCGCGTACGGCGGACTCGTCCGCGAGCCGCTGCTCTCGACGCCCGCGCGCGGCTGGATCAACCTGCACTTCTCGCTGCTCCCGCGCTGGCGCGGTGCCGCGCCCGTCCAGCGGTCGATCATGGCGGGCGAGCGCGTCACGGGCGCGAGCGTCTTCCAGCTCGAGCGCGGCATGGACACCGGACCCGTCTTCGCGATGGAGGAGCGGCCCACGGGCGACCACGAGACGGCCGGCCATGTGCTCGAGGCCCTCGCGGTCCAGGGCGCCGACCTGCTCGTCCGCACGGTCGACCGGATCGCCGACGGCACCGCCGTCGCGCGCCCGCAGGAGGGCGAGCCGACCCTCGCGCCGAAGACGACCATCGAGGACGGCCGCGTCGACTGGGCGCGCCCCGCCGACGCGGTGCTGGCGCGGATCCGCGGCGTGACGCCCGAGCCCGGCGCGCACACGTCCGTGGGCGACGTGCGCCTCAAGATCCACCGCGCCGCGGTCCTCCGCGACGCCGCGCCGCTCGAGCCCGGGCGCCTCGCGTCCGTCGGCGGCCGCGTCGTCGTCGGCACCGCCGGCCACCCCGTCGAGCTCATCCAGGTGCAGCCCGCGGGCAAGAGCCCCATGCCCGCCGCCGACTGGTGGCGCGGCGTCACCGAGGAGGACGTCACCGCACGATGAGCGACAGCACCGGATCCCCCGCCCGCCGCCCGGGCGGCCGCCGGCCCGCCGGAGGAGGCGGCCGCCGGCCCGACGACCGCGGCCGCGCTCCCGAGCGCGACCGCGCCGACGTCGGCGGCCCCGCGACGGTCAGCCCCGCCCGCCGCGTCGCCTACGAGGTGATCAGCGCGGTCCGCGAGTCGGACGCGTACGCGAACCTCCTGCTGCCCGTGCGGATCCGCCGCGCGGCCCTCTCCGCGCAGGACGCGGCCCTCGCCACCGAGCTCGCCTACGGCACGCTCCGCATGTCCGGCTACTACGACCGCGTGATCGAGCTGGCCGCCGGCCGCCCCGTCTCCGCGATCGACGCGCCCATCCTCGACGTGCTGCGCCTGTCGGTGCACCAGCTGCTCAGCATGCGCGTCGCCACGCACGCGGCCGTCAACGAGGGCGTCGACATGGCGCGCGCGGTCGGATCCCGCTCCGCCACCGGCTTCGTCAACGGCGTGCTCCGCACCATCACGCGCTCCGAGCCCGGGGAGTGGCGCCAGCGCGTCCTCGACAGCGCCGCGAGCGACGACGAGCGCCTCGCGCTCGAGCACTCCCACCCGCTGTGGGTCCTGCGCGCGCTCCGCCAGGCGCTCGCCCGCGAGGGCCTGGCCGACGAGCTCGAGGACCTGCTGCGCGCCGACAACGTCGCGCCCGCCGTCAGCCTCGTGGCGCTCCCCGGCCTCGCGACCGTCGAGGAGACGGGCGAGCAGCCGGCCGCCTTCTCGCCCGTCGGCGCGTACCTCGAGGGCGGCGACCCGATGGACGCCCCGGGCGTCGCCGAGGGCCGCGTCCGCGTGCAGGACGAGGGCTCGCAGCTCGCCGCCCTCGCGCTCAGCCGCGCGCGCGTCGTGACCCCCGGCGAGCGCTGGCTCGACCTCTGCGCGGGCCCCGGCGGCAAGGCCGCGCTGCTGGCCGCCGAGGCCGGCCGGTCCGGCGCCCTGCTCACCGCGAACGAGCTCGTCCCCGCGCGCGCCGGGCTCGTCCGCGACGCCCTCCGCGCCGTCCCCGGCGACACCGAGGTGTGGGAGCTCGACGGCACGACCGTGGGGGAGGAGCACCCGCACGCGTTCGACCGGATCCTCCTCGACGCCCCGTGCAGCGGCCTCGGCGCGCTCCGCCGCCGTCCGGAGGCGCGCTGGCGCAAGTCCCCGCGCGACGTCGCGGGCCTCGGCGCACTGCAGACGGGCCTCATCGACTCGGCGATCGGCGCGCTCGCGCCCGGCGGGATCCTCGCCTACGTCACGTGCTCGCCGCACCTCGCCGAGACCCGCGCCATCGTGCAGGCCGCGCTCCAGCGCCACCCCGACGTCACCGCGCTCGACACCCGCGCGGTGCTCGCCGAGGTGGCCGACGGCGACCTCGAGCTGCCGGAGGCGGAGGGCGACGCCGCCGACCGCGGGTCCAGCGTGCAGCTCTGGCCGCACCGGCACGGCACGGACGCCATGTTCATCGCCCTCCTGACCCGCGGGTAGGGTCGGGGCATGCCCGTCCGCATCGAACCGAGCATCCTGTCCGCCGACTTCGCGAACCTGGAGCGCGAGATCCAGCGCCTGGCGACCGCCGACCTCGTGCACGTCGACATCATGGACAACCACTTCGTCCCGAACCTCACGTTCGGGCTGCCCATGGTCGAGCGCCTCCAGCAGGTGACGCCGGTGCCGCTCGACATCCACCTGATGATCGACGACGTCGACCGCTGGGCCCCCGGGTACGCCGAGGCGGGCGCCGCGAGCGTCACCTTCCACGCCGAGGCCACGCGCGAGCCCGTCGCGCTCGCCCGCCGGCTCCGTGACATCGGCGCGCGCGCCGGCATCGCGCTGAAGCCCGGCACGCCCGTCGACGACTACCTCGACCTCCTGCACGAGTTCGACCAGGTGCTCGTGATGACGGTGGAGCCCGGGTTCGGCGGCCAGTCCTTCATGCCCGAGACGATGCCGAAGCTCCGCGCCCTCCGCGCGCGCCTCCGCGACAGCGGCCACGACGTGTGGCTCCAGGTCGACGGCGGCATCGACGTCGAGACCATCGGCCGCGCGGCCGAGGCCGGCGCCGACACGTTCGTCTCCGGATCCGGCGTCTTCCGCGGCGGCGACCCGGAGTCCGCCATCGCCGAGCTGCGCCGCGCCGCCGAGGGACACGTCCACGCGCACTGAGGGCCCCCGGGCACGGGTGCGCCCGGCGCGATCTGCTTGACTGGATCCATGACCGACAACACGAAGCCCGAGGTCGAGCCCGTCGACGGCCCGGCGCCCGCAGAGCTCACCATCTCCGACATCACCGTGGGCGACGGCCCCGAGGCCCAGCCCGGCGACACCGTCGACGTGCACTACCTCGGCGTCGACTACGAGACCGGCGAGGAGTTCGACTCCTCGTGGAGCCGCGGCCAGTCCGTGAACTTCCCCCTCCGCAGCCTCATCGCCGGCTGGCAGCAGGGCATCCCCGGCATGAAGGTCGGCGGACGCCGCCAGCTCGTCGTGCCGCCGGAGCTCGCCTACGGCCCCGCCGGCGGCGGCCACCGCCTCTCCGGCCGCACCCTGATCTTCGTGATCGACCTGCAGGGCGTGGGCTAGGACCCGTCCGCACCACCACCGGGAGGCCGGGAGCCGAGGGGCTCCCGGCCTCCCGTCGTCGTGCGGCGGGCGCGCGCCCGGCCTGTACCCTGGAGCACGTGAAGACCTTCGATGACCTGTTCGGCGAGCTGACCCGCATCGCCGCCGAGCGGCCCGAGGGGTCCGGCACCGTCCGCGAGCTCGACGGCGGCGTCCACGCGATCGGCAAGAAGGTCGTCGAGGAGGCCGCGGAGGTCTGGATGGCGGCCGAGCACGAGTCCGACGACCGCGCCGCCGAGGAGATCTCGCAGCTGCTGTACCACGTGCAGGTCATGATGATCGCGCGCGGCCTCACCCTGGAGGACGTCGGCCGACATCTGTGACGCGCGAGTCACCCGTCGACCCCCTCCAGAGAAGAAGTGATCCCCATGCTCCGTGTCGCCGTGCCCAACAAGGGCTCGCTCGCCGAGACCGCCGCCCAGATGCTCGCGGAGGCCGGGTACGCCGGCCGTCGTGACCCGAAGGAGCTCTACGTCCTCGACGCGCGCAACGACGTCGAGTTCTTCTACCTCCGCCCGCGCGACATCGCGACCTACGTCGGTTCCGGCGCGCTCGACGTCGGCATCACGGGCCGCGACCTCCTCATCGACTCGTCGTCCGACGCGACCGAGACCGCCGAGCTCGGCTTCGCGGGGTCCACGTTCCGCTTCGCCGGCCCCGTCGGCCGCTTCGCGGACCTGGCCGACCTCGCGGGCGTCCGCATCGCCACCAGCTACCCCGTCCTCGTCGGCGGCTTCCTCCGGGAGCACGGCGTCGAGGCGCAGCTCATCCGCCTCGACGGCGCGGTCGAGTCGGCCATCCAGCTCGGGGTCGCCGACGCGATCGCCGACGTGGTCGAGACCGGCACCACGCTGCGCAAGGCCGGGCTCGAGATCTTCGGCCCCGTGATCCTGCGCTCCACCGCCGTGCTCATCTCGGGATCCGAGGAGAAGCCCGGCGCGTCCACGCTGCTGCGGCGCCTCGAGGGCGTGCTCGTCGCGCGCCGCTACGTGCTCATGGACTACGACGTGCCGCTCGACCTGCTCGACGCCGCGACCGCCATCACGCCCGGCATCGAGTCGCCCACCATCTCGCCGCTGCAGGACCCCGCCTGGGTCGCCGTGCGCTCGATGGTGCCGCGCGACGACACGAACCAGATCATGGACCGCCTGCACGAGGTCGGCGCGCGCGCCATCCTCGTCAGCCCGATCCACGCCGCCAGG
Organism: Clavibacter rahimiani; assembly: GCF_052654495.1. NCBI lineage: Bacteria > Bacillati > Actinomycetota > Actinomycetes > Micrococcales > Microbacteriaceae > Clavibacter > Clavibacter rahimiani. Next base: position 1,954,344 of record NZ_CP199790.1, on the reverse strand, counting down.
ATCTGACCGTGGCCGCCGCATCGGACCGTCCCGCCGCGGAGCTCGCCGTCCGCGTCATACCGTGCCTCGACGTGGCCGCCGGCCGCGTCGTCAAGGGCGTCAACTTCCTCGACCTGCAGGATGCGGGCGACCCCGTCGAGCTGGCGCGCCTCTACTACGAGCAGGGCGCCGACGAGCTCACCTTCCTCGACGTCACCGCCACGGTCGAGGACCGCTCGACCATGTACGACGTCGTCAGCGCGACCGCCGAGCAGGTCTTCATCCCGCTGACCGTGGGCGGGGGAGTGCGCAGCGCCGACGACGTCGCCCGCCTCCTCGCGAGCGGCGCCGACAAGATCGGCGTCAACAGCGCGGCCATCGCCCGACCCGACCTCGTGGGCGAGATCGCCGACCGCTTCGGCGCGCAGGTCTGCGTGCTCTCGCTCGACGTGACCCGCGGCGACACGGAGTCCGGCTTCGTCGTCACCACGCACGGCGGCCGCACCCGCACGAGCATCGACGCCGTCGCCTGGGCCCGCGAGGCCGTGGAGCGCGGCGCGGGCGAGCTGCTCGTCAACTCCATCGACGCCGACGGCACGCGCGACGGCTTCGACCTCGAGCTCGTGGCCGCGATGCGCGCCGCGAGCCGCGTGCCCGTCATCGCCTCGGGCGGCGCGGGCGAGCTCGACCACTTCGCGCCCGCCATCGAGGCCGGTGCCGACGCCGTGCTCGCCGCGAGCGTCTTCCACTCCCGCCGGTTCACGATCGGCGACGTCAAGGGCGCCCTGCGGGACGCCGGTCAGGTGGTCCGACGATGAGCGGCTCCGTCGCCCTCCCCGACGTGGACGGGATCCTCGCCCGCGCCTCCTTCGCCGACGACGGGCTGCTGCCCGCCGTGATCCAGCAGCACGACACGCGCGAGGTGCTCATGCTCGGCTACATGGACCGGGAGGCCCTCCGCCGCACGCTCACCACCGGGCGCGTCACCTTCTGGTCCCGCTCCCGTCGGGAGTACTGGCGGAAGGGCGACACCTCCGGCCACGCCCAGTACGTCCGCGACGCGGCCCTCGACTGCGACGGCGACACGGTCCTCGTCCAGGTCGACCAGGTAGGAGTGGCGTGCCACACCGGCACGCGCACGTGCTTCGACGCCGACCACCTCCACCCCGTCACGGCCGTGTGCCCCGCCGCCGACGAAGGGCCCCTCGCATGACCACGACCCCGCGCGCCGCGTCGTCCGCCCCCGCTCCCGGCACCACCACGCGCGAGGGCTTCCGCGCCCTCGCGACCGACCACCGGGTCATCCCCGTGCTCCGCGAGGTCTTCGCCGACGGCGAGACCCCCGTGGGCGTCCACCGCAAGCTCACCGCCGGTCGCCCGGGCAGCTTCCTGCTCGAGTCCGCCGGCCAGGGCGGCATCTGGACCCGCTTCTCCTTCGTCGGCGTCTCGTCGTTCGGCGTGCTGACGCAGCACGGCGACTCCGCGCGCTGGCTCGACTACGGCCTCGACGAGCGACGCGCCCTGGGCGACGACGCGCCCGACGGCCCGCTGGCCGCCCTCGCCGCGCTCTACGCGCGCTGGGAGACGCCGCGGATCCCCGGCCTGCCGCCCCTCACCGGCGGCCTCGTCGGCTTCATCGGCTGGGAGGCCGTGCGCCAGATCGAGCGCCTCCCGGACCGCCCGCCGGCCGAGGTGCCCGTCCCCGGCCAGGCCCTGTCCTTCGTGTCCGAGCTCGCCGTCCTCGACCACCGCCGCGGCACCGTGACCCTCGTGGCCACGGCCCTCAACGACGGCGTCGACGACGAGGACGCCATGTGGGCCGACGCGCAGGCGCGCCTCGACCGCATGCAGGCCGACCTCGCGCGCCCCGCCGAGACGTTCCTCGCCGAGGTCGACCTCCAGGCGCAGCCCTCGCCCACGCTCCGCACCGCGCCCGCCGACTTCCACGCGTCCATCGCGCGCAGCAAGCACCACATCCACGAGGGCGACGTGTTCCAGGTGGTCGTCTCGCAGCGCTTCGACCAGCCGACCACGGCCGACCCCATCGACGTCTACCGGATCCTGCGCGTGCTCAACCCGAGCCCGTACATGTACCTCCTCACGCTCGAGGACGCCGACGGCAAGCCGTACTCGATCGTCGGCTCGTCGCCCGAGGCGCTCGTCACGGTCACCGACGACCACGTCTACATGCACCCCATCGCCGGGTCCCGCCCGCGCGGCGGCACCGTGGAGGAGGACGTCGCGCACGAGGAGTCGCTCCTCGCGGACCCGAAGGAGCGCGCCGAGCACCTCATGCTGGTGGACCTCGCGCGCAACGACATGCTGAAGGCCTGCGCCCCGGGATCCGTGGAGGTCACCGAGTTCATGCGCGTCGAGCGCTTCAGCCACATCATGCACCTGGTCAGCTCGGTCGAGGGCACGCTGCGGCCCGGCGTCTCGAGCATCGACGTCTTCCGCGCCACCTTCCCGGCCGGCACGTTGTCGGGCGCGCCGAAGCCCCGCGCGCTGCAGATCATCGACGAGCTCGAGCCCGCCCAGCGCGGCGTGTACGGGGGAGTGGTGGGGTACTTCGACTTCGCGGGCGACGCCGACCTCGCCATCGCGATCCGCACGGCCACCATCGTCGACGGCGTCGCGCACGTGCAGGCCGGCGGCGGCATGGTCGCCGACTCCGACCCCGACGCCGAGTACCTCGAGTCGCAGAACAAGGCGGCCGCGCCGCTGCGCGCCGTCGCCGTCGCCGAGGCCATGCGGCGCGTGCGCTGATGCGCGTCACCCGCCGCACGAAGTCGCTCGCCCTCCTGCTCGTCCTCGCGACGAGCGCCGCCACCTTCCTCGGCTGGTCGCAGGACTGGTCGACGCTCCGCATCGGCGGGCAGGCCCCCGCGCTCGTCCCCGTCCCGGGCAGCGTCGCGGCGCCCGCGCTCAGCGCGCTCGCGCTCTCCAGCCTCGCCCTCGCCGGCGCGCTCGCCATCGCGGGCCGCGCGCTCCGCGTCGTCCTCGGCGTGCTGCAGGCGCTCATCGGCGCGACGGTCGCGCTCACGGCCCTCGCGGCCGTCGCCGGTCCCGTGCAGGCGGGCGAGGCCGCGGTCACGACCGTCACGGGCGTCGCCGGATCCGCGCCCGTCGCCGACCTCGTCGTCGGCTGGACCACGACGCCGTGGGGCCACGTCACGCTCGCCGCGGGCATCGCCTCCGCGCTCACGGGCCTGCTCGTCGCCGTCACCGGCCCGCGCTGGCCCACGCGCCGCTCCCGCTACGACGCGCCGACCGACGTCCCGGCCCGCCGCATCGTCCCGCGCGAGGACCCCGTCGCCGCCTGGGACAGCCTGAGCGGCGGCGCGGACCCGACGCGCCGCGAGGCGGGCGACGCGGACGACGCGCCCGCCGACGCCCCGTCCGGCGAGGCCGGCGGCACGCGCCCGGACGCCCCCGCCGCGCGTCCCCAGGCCGACGGCCGCCCCGGCGACGCCCGGTAGACTCGACCCGTCCCGACCGCACGACCCCCGAGGAGCACGCATGTCCACAGAGTCCGCAGAACCCGGCCACGGCAACTCGCCGGCGGCCTGGACGGCTGTCGTCATCATGCTCGTGGGCTTCACCGTCGGCACCATCGCGTTCTGGTTCGCCATCGAGCCCGTCGTGTGGATCTCCGCGGTCGTCGTCCTCCTCGGCTGGATCACCGGCGGCGTCATGAAGAAGCTCGGCTTCGGCGTGGACGGCCACCGCACGGCGCCCACCAAGGCGCACTCCTAGATGCTGGGCGACCTGCTCGCCGGCGCCCTGGAGGACGCGGCCGCCCGCCGCGAGCTGCGCCCCCTCGCCCAGGTCGAGGCCGACGCGCTCGCGCGCCCGGCGGCCCTCGACGCGCTGAGCGCCCTCGCCCCGGCCGACCGCGTCAAGATCATCGCCGAGGTCAAGCGCTCGAGCCCCTCGCGCGGCGCCCTCGCCGAGATCCCCGACCCCGCGCTCCTCGCCTCCCGCTACGAGACCGGCGGCGCCAGCGCCATCAGCGTCCTCACGGAGGGCCGCAGGTTCGGCGGCTCGCTGCACGACCTCGAGCAGGTCCGCGACACGGTCTCCATCCCCGTGCTCCGCAAGGACTTCATCGGCGAGGCCTACCAGGTGCTCGAGGCCCGCGCGTCCGGCGCCGACCTCGTCCTCCTCATCGTGGCCGCGCTCGACCAGCCCACCCTCGTCGAGCTGCACGCCCTCATCGGCGAGCTCGGCATGACCGCCCTCGTCGAGACGCACTCGGCCGAGGAGGTGTCCCGCGCGCTCGACCTCGGCGCGCAGGTCGTCGGCGTCAACGCCCGGGACCTCACCACCTTCGAGCTCGACCGGGACCTGTTCGGCCGCCTCGCCGACTCGATCCCCGCGGGCGTCGTCCGCATCGCCGAGTCCGCGGTCAAGACCGCGGACGACGTGGCCCACTACCGCCGCGCCGGCGCCGACGTCGTCCTCGTGGGCGAGGCCCTCGTCACGGGCGACCCCGTCCGCACCCTGTCCGAGTTCCTGGAGACCCGCCCATGACCGACCTCCGCAGCGTGACCGGCCCGTACTTCGGCGAGTTCGGCGGGCGCTACGTGCCCGAGTCGCTCGTCGCGGCCCTCGACGAGCTGTCGGAGGCGTGGGACGCGCTCAAGGTCGACCCCGGCTTCATCGCGGAGCTCCGGGAGCTGCACCGCAGCTACACCGGCCGTCCCTCGCTCATCACCGAGGTGCCGCGCTTCGCCGAGCACGCGGGCGGCGCCCGCATCATCCTCAAGCGCGAGGACCTCAACCACACCGGCTCGCACAAGATCAACAACGTGCTGGGCCAGGCGCTGCTCACGAAGAAGATCGGCAAGAAGCGCATCATCGCCGAGACGGGCGCGGGCCAGCACGGCGTCGCCACCGCCACGGCGGCTGCGCTGTTCGGGCTCGACTGCGTCATCTACATGGGCGAGGTCGACACCGAGCGCCAGGCCCTCAACGTCGCGCGGATGCGCCTGCTCGGCGCCGAGGTCATCCCGGTCCGCTCGGGCTCCCGCACGCTCAAGGACGCCATCAACGACGCCATGCGCGACTGGGTCACCAACGTCGAGACCACGAACTACGTCTTCGGCACGGTCGCGGGCCCGCACCCGTTCCCGGCCATGGTCCGCGACCTGCAGAAGGTCATCGGCGAGGAGGCGCGCGAGCAGGTCCTCGCGCTCACCGGGCGGCTGCCCGACGCGGTCGCCGCGTGCGTCGGCGGCGGGTCCAACGCCATCGGCATCTTCCACGCCTTCCTCGACGACGCCGACGTCGCCCTCTACGGCTTCGAGGCCGGCGGCGACGGCGCGGACACCCCGCGCACGGCCGCCACCATCACGAAGGGCCGCCCGGGCATGCTGCACGGCGCGCGCAGCTACCTCCTCCAGGACGAGGACGGCCAGACCATCGACTCGCACTCGATCTCCGCCGGCCTGGACTACCCGGGCGTGGGCCCGGAGCACTCGTGGCTGTCGGACCTCGGGCGGGCGACGTACCGCCCCGTCACGGACGACCAGGCCATGAGCGCGCTCCGCCTCCTCAGCCGCACCGAGGGCATCATCCCGGCCATCGAGTCGGCGCACGCCCTGGCCGGCGCGCTCGAGCTCGGGAAGGAGCTCGGCCCGGAGTCGATCATCCTGATCAACCTCAGCGGCCGCGGCGACAAGGACATGGAGACCGCGGGCGCGTACTTCGACCTCATCGACGCCGGGGCGGAGCAGTCGTGAACGCGGCCGCCCACGCCGCGCCCGCCCAGGGCAGCCCCGTCGAGCGCGCGATCGCGCTGCGCCGCGAGCAGGGATCCGGCGCGCTCGTCGGCTACCTGCCCGTCGGCTTCCCGGACGTCGCCACGAGCATCGAGGCCGCCGTCGCGCTCGTCGAGAACGGCGTCGACGTCATCGAGCTCGGCCTGCCGTACAGCGACCCCGTCATGGACGGGCCGGTCATCCAGCGGGCCACGCAGACGGCGCTCGCACAGGGTTTCCGCCTCCGCGACGGCTTCGACGCCCTGCACGCCATCACGCAGCGCGTCGACGCGCCCGTCCTCCTCATGACGTACTGGAACCCGGTCGTGCAGTACGGCGTCGAGCGCTTCGCGGACGACATCGTCGCCGCGGGCGGCGCCGGCCTCATCACGCCCGACCTCATCCCGGACGAGGGCGCCGACTGGCTCGCGGCCTCGGAGCGCACCGGCCTCGACCGCGTGTTCCTCGCGGCGCCGTCGTCGAGCGAGGCGCGCCTGCACCAGGCCGTCGAGCGCAGCCGCGGCTTCGTGTACGCGGTCTCCACCATGGGCATCACGGGCGCGCGCCAGGACGTCGACCAGGCGGCCCGCGGGCTCGTGTCGCGCCTCCGGGACGCGGGCTCCACGAGCGCGTGCGTGGGCATCGGCATCTCCACGGGCGACCAGGTGCGCGAGGTCCTCGGCTACGCCGACGGGGCCATCGTGGGATCCGCGCTCGTGGCCGCCCTGGCCGACGGCGGCGTCCCCGGCGTGGCCCGCGCCGCGGCCGATCTCGCGCGGGGAACCGCGCTACAGTAGCCCCCGGCCCGCGGTCCCGCCGCGCCCGCCGATCCCCCTGCGAAAGTGAGCGCCATCCGTTGTACGCCCCGATGAGCATCCCCAGCCCGGATCCGTCCGACACCCGGTTCGACGTCACGGCGTGGCTCCAGGGCTTCGGCATCGACCTCCCGCTCACCTTCGTCATCCACGCGTACGCCGTGTGCATCCTCATCGGCATCGTCGTCGCCGCGTTCGTCACGAACCACCGGCTCACCAAGCGCGGGGCGGAGCGATGGGTGACCATCGACTTCACGCTGTGCGCGCTCGTCCTCGGCATCATCGGCGCCCGCGCGTTCCATGTGCTCACCCACCCGGGCGACTACTTCTACGACGGCGCGAACCTCTGGCGCGTGCTCTTCGTGTGGGAGGGCGGCATCGCCATCTTCGGCGCCCTCATCGGCGGCGCCGTGGGCGTGTGGCTCGGCTCCAAGTGGACGGGCGTCCGCTTCTGGACCTTCGCCGACGCGCTCGCCCCCGGCCTGCTCCTCGCCCAGGCCGCCGGTCGCATGGGCAACTACTTCAACCAGGAGCTGTTCGGCACCCCGACGACGCTCCCGTGGGGACTCGAGGTCGACCCGACCAACGCCGCCTTCCCGGCAGGTCTTCCCGCCGGCACGCTCTTCCACCCCACCTTCCTGTACGAGATCGTCTGGAACGTGGCGGGCGCCATCCTCATCATCGGCCTCGGCCGCGCGGTCCGACTGCAGTGGGGTCGCGGCCTCGCCGTCTACCTCATGTGGTACGGCCTCGGGCGCATGGTGTTCGAGTCCATCCGCATCGACCCGAGCGAGATCATCCTCGGCATCCGCACCAACGTGTGGGCCGCGTTCCTCGCCGTCGCGATCGGCCTCGTCCTGTTCCTCGTGCAGACCCGCCGCCACGTCGGCAGCGAGCCCGGGCCGTACCTGCCGGGCCGAACCCCTGAGTCCGTGAGCGGGCGTGCGAAGGCGGGCCGCGACGGCGAGGTAGCATCGGTGTACACGGATTCGGATTTCACCGACGGCGACGCCGATCGGGCATCCACCGGGTCGGACTCCCACGCTCTCCCCGCCACAAGCGGACGCGGCGCCTAGTCCCCAGCGCGGGCACCCCCGCGGTCACCGCCTCCTGCTCCTGCGAGGCGGTCCCCACCACAGGGCCAGCGTCGTCCCTCCGCAGTGCACCTAGGACGGTTCCCATGGCGTTCTCCTCCACCTCCCCTCCCGGCGGCGCGTTCCCCGCGAAGCAGGGCCTCTACGACCCCGCGTTCGAGAAGGACGCGTGCGGCCTGGCCATGGTGGCCACCCTGCGCGGCACCCCCGGCCACGACATCATCGTGAACGCGCTCGACGCGCTCCGGAACCTCGAGCACCGCGGGGCCATCGGCTCCGACGCGGGCACCGGCGACGGCGCCGGCATCATGACGCAGATCCCGGACGAGTTCCTCCGCGGCGTCGTCGGCTTCGACCTGCCGCCCGTGGGGGAGTACGCCGTCGGCATGGCGTTCCTCCCCACGGACGACGCGGAGCGCGAGGAGCTCCAGGCGGGCATCGAGCGCCTCGCGGGCGACGAGCGCCTGCGCGTGCTCGGCTGGCGCGAGGTGCCGGTCGACGCGGCCCACCTCGGCAACCTGGCGCGCAAGGCCATGCCCGCGTTCCGCCAGCTCTTCCTCGCCTCGGACGCCCCGGAGTCCTCCGCCGAGCGCCCCGCGGGCCTCGTCCTCGACCGCCTGGCCTTCCGCCTCCGCAAGCGCGCGGAGCGGGAGCTCGGCGCCTACTTCATCTCGCTGTCCTCGCGCACGCTCGTCTACAAGGGCATGGTGACGACGCTCCAGCTGGAGCCCTTCTACCCGGACCTCTCCGACGAGCGCTTCGCCTCCAAGCTCGCCATCGTGCACTCCCGCTACTCGACGAACACGTTCCCGTCGTGGCCGCTCGCGCAGCCGCTGCGGATGATGGCGCACAACGGCGAGATCAACACGGTCGCGGGCAACCGCAACTGGATGCGCGCCCGCCAGTCCCAGCTGGAGTCGGAGCTGCTCGGCGACCTCTCCCCGCTGCTGCCCATCGTCACGCCCGGCGCGAGCGACTCCGCGTCCTTCGACGAGGTGCTGGAGCTCCTCAGCCTCAGCGGTCGCAGCCTCCCGCACGCGATGATGATGATGGTCCCCGAGGCGTGGGAGAAGCAGACGGACATCGACCCCGTCCGCCGCGACTTCTACGAGTACCACTCCATGGTCATGGAGCCGTGGGACGGCCCCGCCGCGCTCACGTTCACCGACGGCACGCTCGTCGGCGCCACGCTCGACCGGAACGGCCTGCGCCCCGGCCGCTACCTCGTCACGCACGACGGGCTGGTGGTGCTCGGCAGCGAGATCGGCGTGCTCGAGATCGACCCGGCGCGCATCGCGCGCAAGGGCCGCCTGCGCCCCGGGAAGATGTTCCTCGTCGACACCGAGGCCGGCCGCATCATCGAGGACGACGAGATCAAGTCCCAGCTCGCGGCCAGCGCGCCGTGGGGCGAGTGGCTCGAGAACCGCATCCACCTCCAGGACCTGCCGGAGCGCGAGCACATCGTGCACACCCCCGCGTCCGTCGTCCGCCGCCAGCGCACCTTCGGCTACACCGAGGAGGAGGTGCGGATGCTCCTCATGCCCATGGCGAAGGTCGGCGCCGAGCCCCTCGGCGCCATGGGGTCGGACACGCCCATCGCCGTGCTCTCGCAGCGCCCGCGCCTGCTGTTCGACTACTTCACGCAGCAGTTCGCGCAGGTCACGAACCCGCCGCTCGACTCCATCCGCGAGGAGGTCGTCACCAGCCTCCGCCAGGGCCTCGGCCCGCAGCGGAACCTCCTCGACGCCGGCCCCGAGCACACCAAGCAGGTCGTGCTCGACTTCCCGGTCATCGACAACGACGAGCTCGCGAAGGTCATCCACATCGACCACCGCCCCGGGAGCCGCACCACCACGATGGTGAGCGGCCTCTACCGCGTCGACGACGGCCCGCTCGCCATGCAGAGGCGCATCGACGCCATGTGCGAGCAGGTCGACCGCGCGATCGAGCACGGCGCGCAGTTCATCGTGCTCTCGGACCGCGACTCCAACCGCGACCTCGCGCCCATCCCGTCGCTCCTCATGATCGCGGCTGTGCACCACCACCTCATCCGCAAGCAGACCCGCATGAAGGTCGGCCTCGTGGTCGAGGCGGGCGACGTGCGCGAGGTGCACCACATCGCGCTGCTCATCGGCTACGGCGCCTCGGCGGTCAACCCGTACCTCGCCATGGAGTCGTGCGAGGAGCTCGTCCGCAACGGCATGCTCACGGGCGTGACGCCGGAGAAGGCCACGCGGAACCTCATCAAGGGGCTCGGCAAGGGCGTGCTGAAGATCATGTCCAAGATGGGCATCTCCACGGTGGCGTCGTATGCCGGCGCGCAGTGCTTCGAGGCGGTCGGCCTCTCCCAGGAGCTGGTGGACCAGTACTTCTCGGGCACCACCACGCGCCTCGGCGGCGTCGGCATCGACGTCATCGCGGCCGAGAACGCCGCGCGCCACCGCAGCGCCTACCCGACCGACGGCGCCGTGCTCTCGCACGAGCGCCTGCAGACGGGCGGCGAGTACCAGTGGCGCCGCGACGGGTCCCCGCACCTCTTCAACCCGGACACGATCTTCCGGCTGCAGCACGCCACCCGCATGCGCCGGTACGACATCTTCCGCGAGTACACGTCCATGGTCGACGCCCAGTCGAAGGACCTCATGACGCTGCGCGGCATGTTCCACCTCAGGACCGGCACGCGCCCCGCGGTGCCGCTCGACGAGGTGGAGTCCATCTCCGACATCGTCAAGCGCTTCTCCACGGGCGCGATGAGCTACGGCTCGATCTCCGAGGAGGCGCACGAGACGCTCGCGATCGCGATGAACCGCCTCGGCGCGAAGTCGAACACGGGCGAGGGCGGCGAGAACGTGGAGCGCCTGCTCGACCCCGAGCGCCGCAGCGCCATCAAGCAGGTCGCGTCCGGGCGCTTCGGCGTCACGAGCATGTACCTGACGCACGCCGACGACATCCAGATCAAGCTCGCGCAGGGCGCCAAGCCCGGCGAGGGCGGGCAGCTGCCGCCCGGCAAGGTGTACCCGTGGGTGGCCCGCACGCGCCACGCGACCGCGGGCGTCGGCCTCATCTCGCCGCCGCCGCACCACGACATCTACTCGATCGAGGACCTCAAGCAGCTGATCTTCGACCTCAAGCGCGCGAACCCGTCCGCCCGGATCCACACGAAGCTCGTCAGCCAGTCGGGCATCGGCGCGGTCGCGGCGGGCGTCGCGAAGGCGCTGAGCGACGTGATCCTGGTCTCCGGCCACGACGGCGGCACGGGCGCGAGCCCGGTCAACTCGCTCAAGCACGCGGGCACCCCGTGGGAGCTGGGCCTCGCCGAGACGCAGCAGACCCTCCGCCTCAACGGCATGCGCGACCGCGTGGTCGTGCAGGTCGACGGGCAGATGAAGTCCGGCCGCGACGTCATCGTCGGCGCGCTGCTCGGGGCCGAGGAGTTCGGCTTCGCGACGGCGCCGCTGGTGGTCTCGGGCTGCATCATGATGCGCGTCTGCCACCTCGACACCTGCCCCGTCGGCGTCGCCACGCAGAACCCGGAGCTGCGCAAGCGCTTCCCCGGCAAGGCGGACCACGTCGTCAACTTCTTCGAGTTCATCGCGCAGGAGGTGCGCGAGCACCTCGCGGCGCTCGGCTACCGCTCGCTCGACGAGATCGTCGGCCGCAACGACCTGCTGGGCGTCGAGGACGCGGTCGACCACTGGAAGGCGTCGGGCCTCGACCTCTCGCCGATCCTCGTGGGCCCGACCTTCGCGGAGGGCGAGCCGATGAAGCACGCCCGATCGCAGGACCACGAGCTCGAGGACCACTTCGACAACGAGCTCATCCGCCTGAGCCGCGACGTGCTCGACCACGGCGGCCGCGTGGAGATCGACCTGCCCGTGCGGAACACGGCGCGCGCGGTCGGCACGATGCTCGGCCACCTGGTCACCAAGGGCCACGGCGAGGACGGGCTGCCGGCGGGATCCATCGACGTCACGCTGCGCGGCTCGGCCGGCCAGTCCTTCGGCGCGTTCATGCCCGCGGGGATCACGCTGCGCCTCGTCGGCGACAGCAACGACTACCTGGGCAAGGGCCTGTCGGGCGGCGACATCGTCGTCCGCCCCGACGCGAGGGCCGGCTTCCCCGCGGAGGAGAACGTCATCGCGGGCAACGTCATCGGCTACGGCGCCACCCAGGGCACCATGTTCATCCGCGGCATGGTGGGGGAGCGGTTCCTCGTCCGCAACTCCGGCGCGACCGCGGTCGTCGAGGCCGTGGGCGACCACGCCCTCGAGTACATGACGGGCGGACTCGCGCTCGTGCTCGGCGGCACCGGCCGGAACATCGGCGCGGGCATGTCGGGCGGCACCGCCTACGTGATCGACCTCGACCGCGACCGCATCAACACCGACGCGCTCGCGTCGGGCGAGCTCGAGCTCCACCCCCTCGGCAGCGCCGACGCGGAGATCGTGCTCGACCTGCTCCGCCGGCACCTCGCCGAGACCGGCTCGACCGTGGCCGAGCGCCTGCTCGCCGACCCGGAGACCTCCATGGAACGCTTCACCAAGATCCTGCCGCGGGACTACGCGGCCGTCCTCGCCACCCGCCAGACCGCGGTGGACGAGGGCATCGACCCCGACGGCGACGTCGCCTGGAAGCGCATCCTGGAGGTGACCGGTGGCTGACCCCAAGGGCTTCCTCAAGGTGACGGAGCGCGAGCTCCCCAAGCGCCGACCCGTCTCGGTCCGGCTCATGGACTGGAAGGAGGTGTACGAGCAGCAGGAGCGCGGCGAGCTCGTGCGCCAGGCCGGCCGGTGCATGGACTGCGGCATCCCGTTCTGCCACCAGGGCTGCCCCCTCGGCAACCTCATCCCGGAGTGGAACGACCTCACGTGGCGCGGCGAGGGCCGCCAGGCGATCGAGCGCCTGCACGCGACGAACAACTTCCCGGAGTTCACGGGACGGCTGTGCCCCGCGCCCTGCGAGAGCTCGTGCGTGCTCGGCATCAACCAGCCGCCCGTGACCATCAAGCAGGTCGAGGTGTCGATCATCGACGACGCCTTCCAGAACGGCTGGGTCGAGCCGCACCCGCCCGAGCGCCTCACGGGCAAGACCGTGGCGGTCGTGGGATCCGGTCCCGCCGGCCTCGCCGCCGCCCAGCAGCTCACGCGCGCCGGCCACACGGTCGCGGTGTTCGAGCGCGACGACCGCATCGGCGGCCTGCTGCGCTACGGCATCCCCGACTTCAAGATGGAGAAGCGCCACCTCGAGGCGCGCCTCGCGCAGATGACCGCCGAGGGCACGCGCTTCCGCGCGGGCGTCGACATCGGCACGGACATCACCTGGTCCGACCTGCGCCTCCGCTACGACGCGGTCGTCGTCTGCACGGGCGCGCTCGTGCCCCGCGACCTCGACATCCCGGGTCGCGACGTCGACGGCGTCCACTTCGCCATGGACTACCTGCGCCAGTCGAACCACGCGACCGCCGGCGACCAGGTGCCCGGGCAGATCCACGCGGAGGGCAAGCACGTCGTCGTCCTCGGCGGCGGCGACACCGGCGCGGACTGCATCGGCACGGCCCACCGCCAGAAGGCGGCCTCCGTCACCAACCTCGCCATCGGCCAGCAGCCGCCGTCGGAGCGCCAGGCGAACCAGCCGTGGCCGACGTACCCGACCCTCTTCGAGGTGTCGAGCGCGCACGAGGAGGGCGGCGAGCGCCACTACCTCGCGTCCACGGTCGAGTTCCTGAAGGACGACGACGGGCACGTGCGCGCCGTCCGCGTCGCCGAGACCGAGTTCCGCGACGGCCGCCGCGTCCCCAAGTCGGGCACCGAGCGGGAGATCCCCGCCGACCTCGTGCTGCTCGCGCTCGGCTTCACGGGACCCGAGAAGGACGCCCTGGAGTCGCAGCTCGCGGTGCCCTTCGACGACCGCGGCAACGTGGCGCGCGACGAGGACTACCAGACCGACCAGCCCGGCGTGTTCGTCGCCGGCGACGCGGGTCGCGGGCAGTCGCTCATCGTCTGGGCCATCGCCGAGGGGCGTTCAGCGGCGTCCGCCGTCGACCGGTACCTTGAGGGGGACACGGAGCTCCCGTTCCCGGTCCGTCCCACGGACCGCGCTCTCTCCATCTGACCCGGCCGCCGCGCACGCGTGCGCGGCCGCTCACCCGAACCGCGTCCGTGTGCGACGCAGAAACGCGAGACAGACAGAGCATGACCAGACGAGCGAAGATCGTCGCGACCCTCGGGCCCGCGACCAGCTCCTATGAGAGCATCCGCGCCATCATCGACGCCGGCGTGGACGTGGCCCGGATGAACCTGAGCCACGGCACCTACGACGTCCACGAGGGCATCTACTCCACCATCCGGAAGGCCGCCGACGACGCGGGTCGCGCGGTCGCGGTCCTCGTCGACCTGCAGGGCCCGAAGATCCGCCTCGGCAAGTTCTCCGACGGCCCGCACGACCTGGCCTTCGGCGACACGTTCGTCATCACCGTCGAGGACATCCTCGGCACGAAGGACATCTGCTCCACCACCTACAAGGGCCTGCCGGGCGACGTGAAGGCGGGCGACCCGCTCCTCATCGACGACGGCAAGGTCACGCTCCGCGTGGTCTCCACCGACGGCACCCGCGTCACGACCACGGTCGAGGTGGCCGGCACGGTCAGCAACAACAAGGGCATCAACCTCCCGGGCGTCGCGGTCAACGTGCCCGCCCTCTCGGAGAAGGACGAGGCGGATCTCCGCTGGGGCCTCCGCCTCGGCGCCGACCTCATCGCCCTGAGCTTCGTGCGCGACGCGTCCGACATCGTCCGCGTGCACGAGATCATGGACGAGGAGGGCCGCCGCGTCCCCGTCGTCGCCAAGGTCGAGAAGCCGCAGGCCGTCGACGCGCTCGAGGAGATCGTCGACGCGTTCGACGCGATCATGGTCGCCCGCGGCGACCTCGGCGTCGAGCTGCCGCTCGAGGCGGTGCCGATCGTGCAGAAGCGCGCCGTCGAGCTCGCCCGCCGCAAGGCGAAGCCCGTCATCGTGGCCACGCAGATGCTCGAGTCGATGATCACGAGCCCGCGCCCGACGCGCGCCGAGGCCTCCGACTGCGCCAACGCCGTCCTCGACGGCGCCGACGCGCTCATGCTGAGCGGCGAGACGAGCGTGGGCGAGTTCCCCGTCGTCACCGTGAAGACGATGGCGCGCATCATCGAGTCCACCGAGGAGCACGGGCTGGAGCGCATCCCCGCGCTCGGCTCGCGCCCCTTCACGCAGGGCGGCGCCATCACGCTCGCGGCCGCCGAGGTCGCCGAGTTCGTCGAGGCGAAGTTCCTCTGCGTCTTCACCGAGTCGGGCGACTCCGTCCGCCGCATGACGCGCCTGCGCAACGGCATCCCGATCCTCGCGTTCACGCCGAACGAGGGCATCCGCCGTCGCCTCGCGCTGTCGTGGGGCGTGCAGTCCTACCTCGTCGAGCCGGTCACGCACACCGACCAGATGTTCCACCAGGTCGACGACGTCCTCCTCGCGGAGGGCCTCGCCGAGGTCGGCCAGAAGGTCGTCGTCATCGCCGGGTCCCCTCCCGGCATCGCGGGCTCGACGAACGAGCTGCGCGTCCACGTCGTCGGCGACGCCGTGAACGAGGCGGCTCCCGCGTACGAGAAGTAGCGCACCACCGCGGGGCATCGCCCCCGCGGGAGCACGAGAGAGGGCGGGCGACCACGTGGGTCGCCCGCCCTCTCGCATGTCCTCGCGGACCGGTGCCGGATGTGGGACTCGAACCCACACGCCCTCACGGACAGAGCATTTTGAGTGCCCCGCGTCTGCCATTCCGCCAATCCGGCGCACCTCGGTGCGACCGCGGTCCGGCGGGCATCCCGCGGATCCGCCGCGCACCGGCCCGCCCGACGATACCGTAGGCTCCTATCCGTGAGTGACCAGGAAACAGCCCCCGCAGCCCCCCGCCGTGTCGTCGTCGCCGAGGACGAGTCGCTCATCCGCCTGGACATCGTCGAGACCCTCCGCGACAACGGCTTCGAGGTCGTCGGCGAGGCCGGGGACGGTGAGACCGCCGTCGCGCTGGCCACGGAGCTGCGTCCGGACCTCGTCATCATGGACGTGAAGATGCCCCAGCTCGACGGCATCTCCGCGGCCGAGCGGCTGAACCGCAACCACATCGCGCCCGTCGTCCTCCTCACGGCCTTCAGCCAGAAGGAGCTCGTGGAGCGCGCGGGCGAGGCAGGGGCCCTGGCCTACGTCGTCAAGCCGTTCACGCCGAACGACCTGCTGCCCGCGATCGAGATCGCACTGGCCCGCTACGCCCAGATCATCACGCTCGAGGCCGAGGTGTCCGACCTCGTCGAGCGCTTCGAGACCCGCAAGCTCGTCGACCGGGCCAAGGGCCTGCTCAACGAGAAGATGGGGCTCACCGAGCCCGAGGCGTTCCGCTGGATCCAGAAGGCGTCCATGGACCGCCGCCTCACCATGCACGACGTGGCCCAGGCCATCATCGAGCAGCTGAGCGCCAAGAAGTCCTAGCCGCCGCGACGCGACGTCCCGCCTGTCGTCGGGCGGGCCGCTCGCCCCGCGGATCCCGTCAGCGCCGTGCGCGCTCGCGGATGATGTTCGTGATGCGCACCGTGGAGAGACGTCGGCCCTCGTCGTCGGTCAGCACGATCTCGTGCGTCGTCAGCGTGCCGCCGAGGTGGATCGCCGTGCAGGTGCCCGTGACCGTGCCGGATGACGCGCTCCGCGTGTGGCTCGCGTTGAGCTCGATGCCGAAGGCCACGCGGTCGGGGCCCGCGTGGACGTTCGCGGCCATGGACCCGAGCGACTCCGCGAGCACCACGTAGGCGCCGCCGTGCACGACGCCGTAGGGCTGCGTGTTGCCCTCGGCCGGCATGGTGGCGACCGCGCGCTCGGGGCTGAGCTCCTGGAAGACGATGCCCATCTTCTCGGCGAGCGCGCCCACGTCCTGGGGCTGCCGGAGCCGGCGGTCCGGGGTCTCGTCCTCGGGTGCGGGCTGGGTCATGGGGATCCTCCGTGGCCGGGTCCGAGGTCGGGAGCCCTCTATAGGGTGGACCCGTGCCGAACACGGAAAAGCCTACCCTCCTCGTCATCGACGGCCATTCCCTGGCGTTCCGGGCCTTCTACGCCCTGCCGGCGGAGAGCTTCCAGAACCGCGAGGGGCAGCACACGAACGCCGTGCACGGCTTCATCGCGATGCTCATCAACCTCCTGCAGAAGGAGAAGCCCACGCACGTCGGCGTCGCGTTCGACATCTCGCGCTTCTCGTTCCGCACGCGCGAGTACCCGGAGTACAAGGGCACGCGCGGCGAGACGCCGGCGGAGTTCACGGGCCAGGTGCCGCTGCTCGAGCGGGCGCTGAAGACCATGAACATCCCCACCCTCACCAAGGAGGACCACGAGGCGGACGACATCCTCGCGACGCTCGCCACGCAGGGCCGCGAGCAGGGCTTCCGGGTGCTCGTCGTCTCGGGCGACCGCGACGCCATCCAGCTCGTCAACGACGACGTCACGCTGCTCTACCCGTCCACGCAGGGCGTCTCGCAGCTCACCCGCTACGACGCCGAGAAGGTGTTCGAGAAGTACGGGGTGCAGCCCGAGATGTACCCGGACATCGCCGCCCTCGTGGGGGAGACGAGCGACAACCTCATCGGCGTGGACAAGGTCGGCCCGAAGACCGCGGTGAAGTGGCTGAACCAGTTCGGCTCGCTCGACGCCGTCATCGAGCACCGGGACGAGATCACTGGCAAGGTCGGCGACAACCTCCGCGCGCAGTACGAGAACGTCCTCCGCAACCGCCGCCTCAACCGCCTCCTCACCGACGTGGAGCTGCCCCTCGGCCCGGCGGACCTCGAGCGCAAGCCCATCGACGAACCGGCGCTCCGCGAGGTGTTCGCGGTGCTCGAGTTCAAGCAGCTGCTCGAGCGCGTGCTGAAGCTCGAGGGATCCGGCGCCTCCGCGTCGAGCGAGGGCACGCCCGTCGGCGCCCTCGAGCAGGAGCCGTCCACGGCGCCCGCCGCCCCGAAGGCGCAGCAGCTCCTCGACGAGGAGCTGGAGAAGTGGATCCGCACGCAGAGCGCCGCCTCGCCGCACGGCCTCGGCCTCACGGTCGAGACGCAGGACGGGAAGCCCGTCGGCTTCGGCCTCGCGAGCGCGACCGAGGCGGTCACCCTGCCGTGGCAGGAGGGCCGCGCCGACTACGCGCCCTTCGAGCGGTGGCTCGCGAGCGACGCGCCCAAGATCATGTCGGACGCCAAGGTGCAGGTGAAGGCCATGCGCCGCGCCGGCCTCGCGTTCTCCGGGCTCGCCTTCGACGTGCTGGTCGCCGGCTGGCTCCTCCGGCCGGGGTTCACCGACAAGACGCTCGCCGCGCTCGTCAGCCGCTACCTGCTGGAGGACCTGCCCGAGCCCGACGCCAACCAGCTCGTGCCCGAGACGGAGGCGCTCACGGCGCCCGTCGAGGCCTGGTACACGCTGCGCGTCGAGCACGCGCTCCGCGAGGTGCTCGACGAGCGGACCCTCGGGGTGCTCGTCGACATCGAGATGCCCACGCTCCTCGTCCTCGTCGAGATGGAGCTGCGCGGCGTCGCGACCGACCGGGCCGGGCTCGCCGAGCTGTCGGCGCAGCTGCTGGAGCGCATCACCGACCTCGCCGAGCGCGCCTTCGCCGAGATCGGCAAGGAGATCAACCTCGGCTCGCCCAAGCAGCTGCAGGAGGTCCTCTTCGACCAGCTCGGCATGCCGAAGACGCGCGCGAACAAGACGGGCTTCTCCACGGACGCGGGCGCCCTCGCCGACCTGCAGGCGTCGAACCCGCACCCGTTCCTCGACCTGCTCCTCGAGCACCGCGACGCGAGCAAGCTGCGCCAGATCATCCAGACGCTCGAGCGCGGCATCGGCGACGACGAGCGGATCCACACCACGTACGTGCAGACCGGCACGACCACCGGCCGCATCTCCTCCAACGACCCGAACCTGCAGAACATCCCCGTCCGCACCGAGGAGGGCCGCCGCATCCGCAGCGCCATCCGGGTGGGCGAGGGGTACGAGACGCTGCTCACGGCCGACTACTCGCAGATCGAGATGCGGATCATGGCGCACCTCTCGGGCGACGAGGGCCTCATCGAGGCGTTCGCGGCGGGGGAGGACCTGCACCGGTTCGTCGGCTCCCGCATCTTCGGCGTCGAGCCCGCGGACGTGAGCCCCGAGATGCGCACCAAGGTCAAGGCCATGAGCTACGGGCTCGCGTACGGGTTGAGCGCGTTCGGGCTCTCGAAGCAGCTGCGCATCCCGTCGTCCGAGGCGAAGCAGCTCATGACCGACTACTTCGCGCGCTTCGGCTCCGTGCGCGACTACCTCCGCCAGGTGGTGGAGGAGGCGCGCGCCGCCGGGTACACGGAGACCATCTTCGGTCGCCGCCGGCCTTTCCCCGACCTCACGAGCCCCAACCGCGTGCTCCGCGACAACGCCGAGCGCGCCGCCCTCAACGCGCCCATCCAGGGGTCGGCCGCCGACATCATGAAGATCGCGATGATCCGCATCGAGGCCGACATGCGCGCGCGCGGCATGGCCTCGCGCATGCTGCTGCAGGTGCACGACGAGCTCATCCTCGAGGTCGCCGCGGGCGAGTGGGACGCGCTCGAGGAGATCGTCACCGACCGCATGGCGCACGCGGCCGACCTCCGGGTGCCGCTCGAGGTCCAGGTGGGCCGCGGCGACTCGTGGGCCGCGGCCGCCCACTGACCGGCGGCGCCGGCCCCATCCACCCCCAGCACGAGGAGCACCAGCGCATGACGAACGCACGACTCTCGGACCTCCTCGCGGACGGGTCCATCCGGCTCGACGCGCGCGCCGACGACCGCGAGGCCGCCATCCGGCAGGCCGGCGAGGCGCTCGTCGCGTCCGGCGCGGTGGAGCCCGGCTACGTGGACGCCATGGTCGAGCGCGAGCGCTCGGTGTCCACGTTCGTCGGGGAGGGCGTCGCGGTGCCGCACGGCTCGTTCGCCGCGGGGCGCGACCTCGTGACGGCGGACGCGATCAGCGTCCTGCGCCTCCCCGACGGCGTCGACTGGGATGGGCACGACGTCCGCATCGTCATCGGGATCGCGGCCACGGGCGGCGGCCACATCGCCCTGCTGTCCCGGCTCGCGGAGATCCTCCTCGACCCCGTGCGCGCCGAGCAGCTGCGCGGCGCCACCGATCCCGCGACCGTCCGGGCGCTCCTGGGAGCCGGTACGGTCGAGGGATGACGACGACGCCGAAGGCCCCCCGACCGCAGACGGAAATCGACCGCATCGCCGAGGGGTGGATCGACGCCTCGCTCGACCTGCACCCCGAGGAGCGTGTGTACCTCGGCCGTCCGGGGCGCGAGGGGGAGTACGGCGACCACTCGCCCGCGGGCCACGCGGCGCACGCGGAGGCGGCGCGGGAGGTCATCCGGCAGCTCGACGGGGCGACGCCCGTCGACGCGGTCGACGAGGTCACGCGCATGGACCTCACGCGCGAGCTCCAGCTCGACGTCGAGATGCACGTCGCCGGCGTCCACCTCTCCGACCTCAACGTCATCGCATCGCCCGCGCAGGGCATCCGCGACGTCTTCGACATCTCGCCCACCGCGACCGAGGACGACTGGTCGCACCTCGCCACCCGCCTCGGCAACGTCGCCGGCGCGGTCGACGGCTACATCGAGACGCTGCGCGAGGGCGTGCGCCGCGGCCAGACGCCGGCCCGGCGCCAGATCCGCGAGGTGCTCGGCCAGGTCGAGCGCCAGGCGGCACCCGACGGCTTCTTCCGCTCCTTCGCCGAGGACGCCCGGCCCGACTCCGGCGAGCTGCCCGCCTCGCTCCGTCGGGACCTCGGCGCGCGCGCCGAGGAGGCCCGCGCCGCCTACGAGCGCCTCGCCGGCTTCCTCGGCTCGGAGCTCGAGCCCGCCGGCCGCGAGGCGGACGCCGTGGGCCGCGAGCAGTACGCCCTCCGGTCGCGCTCCTTCCTCGGCGCCGAGGTCGACCTCGACGAGACGTACGAGTGGGGCGTCGGCGAGCTGGCGCGCATGGTGGAGGAGCAGGAGTCCATCGCCCGCGAGATCCTCCCCGGCGCGAGCGTGCTGGAGGCCATCGCGCACCTCGACGGCGACGCGTCCCGCAAGCTCCACGGCACCGACGCCCTCCGCGCCTGGATGCAGGAGACGAGCGACCGTGCCGTCGAGGAGCTCGGCCGCACGCACTTCGACATCCCCGAGGAGATCCGCGCGCTCGAGTGCATGATCGCCCCCACGCAGGAGGGCGGCATCTACTACTCCGGCCCCGCGGACGACTTCAGCCGTCCCGGCCGCATGTGGTGGTCGGTGCCCGAGGGCGTGACCGAGTTCGACACCTGGCGCGAGCTCACCACCGTGTACCACGAGGGCGTCCCCGGCCACCACCTGCAGATCGCGCAGGCCACCTACAACAAGGCCGAGCTCAACACCTGGCGCCGCTTCGCCGGCACGTCCGGCCACGCGGAGGGCTGGGCGCTCTACGCCGAGCGCCTCATGCAGGAGCTCGGCTACCTCGACGACCCGGCCGACCGCCTCGGCATGCTCGACGGCCAGCGCATGCGCGCCGCCCGCGTCGTGCTCGACATCGGCGTGCACCTCGGCAAGCGCGTGCCCGACGGCGACGCCGTGTGGGACGCGGAGTACGCGTTCGACTTCATGGGCCGCAACGTGAACATGGATCCGTCGTTCGTGCGCTTCGAGGTCAACCGCTACCTCGGCTGGCCGGGCCAGGCCCCGTCCTACAAGGTGGGCCAGCGCATCTGGGAGGACCTCCGCGACGAGACGCGCCGCCGGGAGGGCGACGCGTTCGACGTCCGCGAGTTCCACCGCCGTGCGCTCGACGTCGGCGGCGTCGGCCTCGACACCCTGCGCGCCGCTGTCCTCCGCTGATCCCCGTCCCGGCTCGCGCGGCGCGGTTGTCGCGCCTCCCGGGCCGGGTCTAAGATCGACTGTCGCAGTTCTGCGACGACCCATCCGTCCGCCGCTCGACCGGTACCCGCGCGGGTCCGCGCCAGCGGCCTTATTCATGCCCATCCTGGAGCACTAACTACATGACAATCGCAACGACCGACAAGGCGCCCAAGCAGGTCGCGATCAACGACATCGGATCTGCTGAGGACTTCCTCGCCGCGGTCGAGAAGACACTGAAGTTCTTCAACGACGGGGACCTCATCGAGGGCACCGTCGTGAAGATCGATCGGGACGAGGTCCTGATCGACGTCGGCTACAAGACCGAGGGCGTCATCCCCTCGCGTGAGCTGTCCATCAAGCACGACGTCGACCCCACGGAGGTCGTCAAGGTCGGCGACACCGTCGAGGCCCTCGTCCTCCAGAAGGAGGACAAGGAAGGCCGTCTGATCCTGTCGAAGAAGCGCGCGCAGTACGAGCGTGCGTGGGGCGACGTGGAGAAGATCAAGGAGTCCGACGGCGTCGTCACCGGCACCGTCATCGAGGTCGTCAAGGGCGGCCTCATCGTGGACATCGGCCTCCGCGGCTTCCTCCCGGCCTCGCTCATCGAGCTGCGCCGCGTCCGCGACCTCACGCCGTACCTCGGCCAGGAGATCGAGGCGAAGATCCTCGAGCTCGACAAGAACCGCAACAACGTGGTCCTGTCGCGCCGTGCGCTCCTCGAGCAGACGCAGTCCGAGAGCCGCAGCACGTTCCTCAACAACCTCCAGAAGGGCCAGGTCCGCAAGGGTGTGGTCTCCTCGATCGTCAACTTCGGTGCGTTCGTGGACCTGGGCGGCGTCGACGGCCTCGTGCACGTCTCCGAGCTCAGTTGGAAGCACATCGAGCACGCCAGCGAGGTCGTCGAGGTGGGCCAGGAGGTGACCGTCGAGATCCTCGAGGTCGACCTGGACCGCGAGCGCGTCTCGCTGTCGCTCAAGGCGACGCAGGAGGACCCGTGGCAGGTCTTCGCCCGCACGCACGCCATCGGCCAGGTCGCGCCCGGGAAGGTCACCAAGCTGGTGCCGTTCGGTGCGTTCGTCCGCGTGGCCGAGGGCATCGAGGGCCTCGTGCACATCTCGGAGCTGTCCGGCAAGCACGTCGAGCTCGCGGAGCAGGTCGTGTCCGTCGGCGACGAGGTGTTCGTCAAGGTCATCGACATCGACCTCGAGCGTCGCCGCATCTCGCTGAGCCTCAAGCAGGCCAACGACGGCGTCGACCCCGAGGGCACCGAGTTCGACCCCGCCCTCTACGGCATGCTCACCGAGTACGACGACCAGGGGAACTACAAGTACCCCGAGGGCTTCGACCCGGAGACCAACGAGTGGAAGGAGGGCTTCGAGGCCCAGCGCGAGACCTGGGAGCAGCAGTACGCCGCCGCTCAGGCCCGCTGGGAGGCCCACAAGAAGCAGGTCGCGGCAGCAGCCGAGGCCGAGGCGGCCGACACGGGCATCACGTCCGCCGGCCCCGGCTTCACGAGCGACTCGACGGGCGCCGGCACGCTGGCGGACGACGAGAGCCTCGCCGCCCTGCGCGAGAAGCTGTCCAGCTCGAAGTAGTCCCACCCGCACCACGACGAGGCGGCTCTCCCTTCCGGGAGGGCCGCCTCCGTCGTTCCCGGGGGAGCCGCCCGCCTAGGCTGGATCCATGCGCGTGATCGGACTGACGGGCGGCATCGCCGCGGGCAAGACGGTGGTGGCCGACCGGCTGGCGGAGCTCGGGGCGGTGCGCATCGACGCCGACCGGCTCGCCCGCGAGGTCGTCGAGCCCGGCACGCCGGCGCTGGCGGAGATCGCGCGGCGCTTCGGGTCCGGGGTCATCGCCGCCGACGGCACGCTCGACCGGCCGGCCCTCGGCGCGATCGTGTTCCAGGACCCGGACGCCCGTCGCGACCTCGAGGCCATCACCCATCCCGCCGTCCGCGCCCTGTCCGCGCGCCGGATCGCCGAGGCGGGGGAGGCGGATCCCGACGCGGTCGTCGTGTACGACATCCCGCTCCTCGTCGAGTCCGGCCGAGTGGACGAGTTCGAGCGGATCATCGTGGTCCACGCGCCGCGCGAGGAGCGGATCCGCCGTCTGGTGGAGCTCCGCGGCATGGCCCGCGAGGAGGCCGAGCGCCGCATCGCGTCCCAGGCCGCGGACGAGGACCGGCTCCGGATCGCCGACGACGTCATCGACTCGGGGGAGTCGCTCGCGAGCACGCTCGCGCAGACGGATCGGCTCTGGGCGAACATGTCCGGCGGTGTCGGGGGCCGCTCGTAGACTCGAGAGCATGCAGCCCACCCGGTCCGTGCGCCCGTTCAAGGTCGTCAGCGAGTACTCCCCGAGCGGCGACCAGCCCACGGCCATCGCCGAGCTGGCCGGCCGCGTCAACGCCGGCGAACCCGACGTCGTCCTCCTCGGTGCCACCGGCACCGGCAAGTCGGCGACGGCCGCCTGGCTCATCGAGAAGGTGCAGCGGCCGACGCTGATCCTGGCGCACAACAAGACCCTGGCCGCGCAGCTGGCCACCGAGTTCCGCGAGCTCATGCCGGACAACGCGGTCGAGTACTTCGTCTCGTACTACGACTACTACCAGCCCGAGGCGTACGTCCCGCAGACGGACACCTTCATCGAGAAGGACTCGTCGGTCAACGCCGAGGTCGAGCGCCTCCGCCACTCCACCACCAACTCGCTGCTCAGCCGGCGTGATGTCGTGGTGGTCAGCACCGTCTCCTGCATCTACGGCCTCGGCCAGCCCGAGCAGTACATGAACGCCATGATCGCGCTCCAGGTCGGCATGCAGATCAACCGGGACACGCTCATCCGCAAGTTCGTCTCCATGCAGTACCAGCGCAACGACGTCGACTTCTCGCGCGGCAACTTCCGCGTGCGCGGCGACACCATCGAGATCATCCCGATGTACGAGGAGCTGGCCATCCGCATCGAGATGTTCGGCGACGAGATCGAGGCGCTCTACACGCTGCACCCGCTCACGGGCGACGTGGTCCGCAAGATGGACTCGGTCTCCGTCTTCCCCGGGTCGCACTACGTGGCCGAGACCGAGGTCATGCAGCGGGCCATCGGCACCATCCAGCAGGAGCTGGAGGAGCGGCTCGCGGTGCTCGAGCGCGAGGGCAAGCTGCTGGAGGCCCAGCGGCTGCGCATGCGCACCAACTTCGACATCGAGATGATGCAGCAGATCGGCTTCTGCTCGGGCATCGAGAACTACTCGCGCCACATCGACGGGCGCTCGCCCGGCGAGGCGCCGCACTGCCTGCTCGACTACTTCCCGGACGACTTCCTGGTCGTCATCGACGAGTCGCACGTCACCGTCCCGCAGATCGGCGCCATGTTCGAGGGCGACTCGTCGCGCAAGCGCACGCTCGTGGAGCACGGCTTCCGCCTGCCGAGCGCCCTCGACAACCGGCCGCTGAAGTGGAACGAGTTCACCGAGCGCGTCGGCCAGACCGTCTACATGTCGGCCACGCCCGGCAAGTACGAGCTCGGCATGGGCGACGGCGTGGTGGAGCAGATCATCCGCCCGACCGGCCTCATCGACCCGGCCATCGTGGTCAAGCCCACCAAGGGCCAGATCGACGACCTCCTCGAGCAGATCCGCATCCGCGTCGAGAAGGACGAGCGCATCCTCGTCACCACCCTCACGAAGAAGATGGCCGAGGAGCTCACCGACTACTTCGCCGAGGCGGGCGTGCGCGTGCGCTACCTGCACTCGGACGTCGACACGCTCCGCCGGGTGGAGCTGCTCTCCGAGCTGCGCGCCGGCGTCTACGACGTCCTCGTCGGCATCAACCTCCTGCGCGAGGGCCTCGACCTGCCGGAGGTGTCGCTCGTCGCGATCCTCGACGCCGACAAGGAGGGCTTCCTCCGGTCGTCCACGTCGCTCATCCAGACCATCGGCCGCGCGGCGCGCAACGTCTCGGGCGAGGTGCACATGTACGCCGACGTGCTCACCGACAGCATGAAGCGCGCCATCGACGAGACCGACCGCCGCCGCGAGCGGCAGGTGGCCTACAACACCGAGCACGGCATCGACCCGACGCCGCTGCGGAAGCGCATCGCCGACATCACCGAGATCCTGGCGCGCGAGGGCGAGGACACGAAGAAGATGCTCGAGGGGCGCGGCGGCGGCAAGCGGTCGCCTACGCCGAACCTCCGCCGCGAGGGCAAGGCGGCGGCCGGCGCGAACGAGCTGGAGACGATCATCTCCGACCTCAACGACCAGATGCTGCAGGCCGCGGGCGAGCTCAAGTTCGAGCTGGCGGCGCGCCTCCGCGACGAGCTGGGCGACCTCAAGCGCGAGCTGCGTCAGATGGAGAAGGCCGGGCACCTGTCCTGAGGTGGAGCGGGGGAGCGGGGGAGCGGGGGAGCGCGCCGCCGGAGGCCGCCGCCGCTCCCCTCCGTCTGCTCTGTCGGTGGCGGCGCATACGATGGACGGGTGTCAATCTCCCCCGTCGAGTCCTCCTCCCTCCTCAGCGTCCGCGGTGCCCGTGTCCACAACCTCCGTGACGTCGACCTCGACATCCCGCGCGACTCGCTGGTGGTCTTCACGGGCCTCTCGGGGTCCGGCAAGTCGTCCCTCGCGTTCGACACGATCTTCGCCGAGGGCCAGCGCCGCTACGTCGAGTCGCTCTCCGCGTACGCGCGCCAGTTCCTCGGCCAGGTCGACCGGCCCGACGTCGACTTCATCGAGGGCCTGAGCCCCGCGGTCTCCATCGACCAGAAGTCGACGAACCGCAACCCCCGGTCCACGGTCGGCACCATCACCGAGATCTTCGACTACATGCGCCTGCTCTGGGCCCGCATCGGCGTCGCGCACTGCCCCGTCTGCGGGGAGCGCATCTCGCGCCAGACCGTGCAGCAGATCGCCGACCAGCTCATGGAGCTCGAGTCCGGCACGCGGTACCAGATCGTCAGCCCCATCGTGTCGCAGAAGAAGGGCGAGTTCGTCGACCTGTTCGCGGAGCTCGCCTCCGGCGGCTACTCGCGCGCCATCGTCGACGGGGAGCTCATCCAGCTCAGCTCGCCGCCCAAGCTCAAGAAGCAGTACAAGCACGACATCTCCGTCGTGGTCGACCGCCTCGTCGCGAACGACGACATCCTCGGGCGCCTCACCGACTCGCTCGAGACCGCGCTGCGCCTCACCGACGGCATCGTCATGATCGACTTCGTCGACGTCGAGGGCCCCGGCGGCCTCCGCACGTACTCCGAGAAGCTGTCCTGCCCGAACAACCACCCGATCCAGCTCACCGAGATCGAGCCGCGCACCTTCTCGTTCAACGCGCCGTTCGGCGCCTGCCCCGAGTGCTCCGGCCTCGGCACGCGCATGTCGGTCGACCAGGAGCTCCTCATCGGCGACGAGTCGCTGAGCATCGCCGACGGCGTGATCCTGCCCTGGACCACGCAGGGCAAGGGCCTGTTCCAGTACTACGAGAAGCTCCTCGCCGGCCTCGCCCGCGACCTCAAGTTCTCGCTCACCACGCCCTGGCGGAAGCTGTCGGAGGAGGTCCGCGAGGCGGTCCTCCGCGGCAACGACTTCGAGGTGCAGGTCAAGTGGAAGAACCGCTACGGCCGCGAGATGACCTACTCGTCCGGCTTCGAGGGCGTCATGCCCTACATCGAGCGCCAGTTCGCGCAGGCGGAGACCGACAACCAGCGGGCGCGCTGGGGCGAGTACCTCCGTGAGATCCCGTGCCCGGTCTGCGACGGCAAGCGGCTGAAGCCCGAGGTGCTCGCGGTGCTCGTGCACGGGGCGAACATCGCCGACGTCGCCGAGATGAGCCTCTCGGACGCCCAGGCGTTCATGGCGCAGCTCGAGCTCACGGACCGCGAGGCGCACATCGCCGCCCAGGTGCTGCGGGAGATCCGCGTGCGCCTGGAGTTCCTCATCGAGGTCGGCCTCAACTACCTCAACCTCGCGCGGGCGGCCGCGTCGCTCTCCGGCGGCGAGGCGCAGCGCATCCGCTTGGCCACGCAGATCGGCTCGGGCCTCACCGGCGTGCTGTACGTGCTCGACGAGCCGAGCATCGGCCTGCACCAGCGCGACAACCGCCGCCTCATCGAGACCCTCGTCAAGCTGCGCGACCTCGGCAACACGCTCATCGTCGTGGAGCACGACGAGGACACCATCCGCACGGCGGACTGGGTCGTCGACATCGGACCGGGCGCGGGCGTGAACGGCGGCAAGGTCGTCCACTCCGGCTCCTACGAGGGCCTCCTCGAGAACCGCGAGTCGCTCACGGGCGACTACCTCGCCGGGCGCCGCGCCATCGCGACGCCGACGAAGCGCCGCAAGATCGACAGGAAGCGGCAGATCCAGGTCGTGGGTGCGCGGGCCAACAACCTGCAGAACGTCAACGCGTCGTTCCCGCTCGGCACGCTCACGGCCGTCACGGGCGTCAGCGGATCCGGCAAGTCGTCCCTCGTCAACGACATCCTCTACCGGGTGCTCGCCAACGAGCTCAACGGCGCCCGCAAGGTGCCGGGCAAGCACTCCCGCGTCACGGGCCTCGAGAACCTCGACAAGGTCGTCCACGTCGACCAGAACCCCATCGGCCGCACCCCCCGCTCGAATCCCGCCACGTACACGGGCGTCTTCGACCGGATCCGCACCCTCTTCGCCGAGACCACCGAGGCGAAGGCGCGGGGCTACCTCCCCGGCCGCTTCAGCTTCAACGTCAAGGGCGGGCGCTGCGAGGCGTGCTCGGGCGACGGCACCATCAAGATCGAGATGAACTTCCTGCCCGACGTGTACGTGGCCTGCGAGGTCTGCGGGGGAGCGCGCTACAACCGCGACACCCTCAGCGTCCACTACAAGGGCAAGAGCATCGCGGAGGTGCTCGACATGTCCATCAGCGAGGCGGCGGAGTTCTTCGAGCCCATCCAGGCCATCCACCGCTTCATGAAGACGCTGGTCGACGTGGGCCTCGGCTACGTGCGGCTCGGCCAGAGCGCGACCACGCTCTCCGGCGGCGAGGCGCAGCGCGTCAAGCTGTCCACCGAGCTCCAGCGCCGCTCCAACGGCCGGAGCATCTACGTGCTCGACGAGCCGACGACGGGCCTGCACTTCGAGGACGTGCGGAAGCTCCTCCTCGTGCTCAACGGGCTGGTCGACAAGGGCAACACGGTCATCGTCATCGAGCACAACCTCGACGTCATCAAGTCCGCCGACTGGCTGATCGACATGGGCCCCGAGGGCGGCGCGGGCGGCGGCACGGTGCTCGCCACCGGCACGCCCGAGCACCTCGCCACGGTGCCCGAGAGCTACACCGGCGGCTTCCTCCGCGAGGTGCTCGAGGCCGAGGCCGAGGCGTCGGCGGCCGGGTCCACGCGTGCGCGCGAGGAGCGCGCGGCCGTCTGATGGCCCGCACCGACACGGTCGGCTACCGTCCGGCGGCGGGGGAGATCCCCACGTCGCCGGGCGTGTACCGCTTCCGCGACGCGGCTGGCCGCGTGCTCTACGTGGGCAAGGCGAACAACCTGCGCGCGCGCCTCGCCAACTACTTCGCGCCGCTCGAGAGCCTGCACGAGCGCACCCGGCGCATGGTCACGTCCGCCGCGGGCGTGGAGTGGACGGTCGTGGGCAGCGAGTTCGAGGCGCTGCAGCTCGAGTTCACGTGGATCAAGGAGTTCGACCCGCCCTTCAACGTCAAGTTCCGGGACGACAAGTCGTACCCGTACCTGGCGGTGACGCTGGGCGAGGAGTACCCCCGGGTCGTGGTCACCCGCAACCGCAAGATCCGGGGCGCGAAGTACTTCGGGCCCTACACGAAGGTCTGGGCCATCCGCGAGACGGTCGACCACATGCTCAAGGTGTTCCCGATGCGGTCGTGCTCGGAGAGCACCTTCAAGCGCGCCCGGCAGACCAACCGCCCCTGCCTCCTCGGCGACATCGGCCGCTGCGCCGCGCCCTGCGTCGGCCGGGTCTCCGAGGAGGAGCACCGCGAGATCGCGGACGACTTCGTCAGCTTCATGGCCGGCAACGACTCGAAGTACGTGGGCCAGCTCACCCAGCGGATGAAGGACGCCGCGGCGGAGATGGACTACGAGGCCGCCGCCCGGCACCGGGACGACATCGGCGCGCTCGAGGCGGCCCTCTCCAAGACGGCCGTCGTGTTCGACGACCGGGTCGACGCCGACGTGTTCGGCATCGCCGCCGACGAGCTCGCCGCCGCCGTGCAGCAGTTCATGGTCCGCGGCGGCCGCATCCGCGGCACGCGCACGTGGGTCGTCGACAAGGAGCTCGACATCGGCATCGGCGAGCTCGTCGAGACCGTCCTGCACAACGCCTACGAGGACGAGGCGCACCCGCCGCGCGAGGTCCTCGTCCCCGAGCTGCCGGCGGACGCGGCCGAGCTCGAGCTGTGGCTCAGCCAGCGCCGGGCCGCCGGGGAGGACGACGGGACCGTGCGGCGCGGCCGACCGAGCTCCTGGCAGGTCGACCTGCGGGTCGCCCAGCGAGGCGACAAGGCGGCGCTCGCGCAGACCGCCGCCACCAACGCGCAGAACGCCCTCATGCTCTACAAGACGCGACGCAGCTCCGACTTCACCACCCGGTCGAAGGCCCTCGCCGACATCCAGGAGGCGCTCGGCATGCCCGACGCGCCGCTGCGGATGGAGTGCTACGACGTGTCGCACCTGAGCGGCACCAACATCGTCGCGTCCATGGTCGTGTTCGAGGACGGCCTGCCGCGGAAGGACCAGTACCGCCGGTTCAACATCGCCGACTCCACGGACGACACCGAGTCGATCCACCAGGTCATCACCCGCCGCCTCGCGTACCTCGGCAAGGAGACGGAGGTCCCGGCCGACGCGGCGCCGCCCGAGCTCGGCGAGGCGCCTCCCGTGAACAAGTTCTCGTACAGCCCGAACCTGCTCATCGTCGACGGCGGGCAGCCGCAGGTGGCGGCAGCCCAGCGGGCGCTCGAGGAGTCGGGCGTCACGGGGATCCAGCTGGCGGGCATCGCCAAGCGCCTCGAGGAGATCTGGCTGCCGGACTCCGACTACCCGATCATCCTGCCGCGCAACAGCGATGCGCTCTTCCTCATCCAGCGCATCCGCGACGAGGCGCACCGCTTCGCGATCACGCATCAGCGCGCCCGGCGCAAGCGCGACATCACGTCGGTGCTCAACGAGATCCCCGGCCTCGGCCCGTCGCGCGTGCAGCGCCTGCTCCAGCAGTTCGGGTCGGTCGCGAAGCTCAAGCAGGCCGAGGTCGACGAGATCGCCGCGGTCCGCACCATCGGACCCACGCTCGCGCAGGCGGTCTACGAGCGGCTCCGCTCGTGACCCGGGCCCGGCCCGGTGTCGCGGGTCCCACCTAGACTGGATCCACCGACCAGCGCGACGAGAGGTGCAGCCCCGCATGAGCGTGGAGATCCCCCAGCAGGACGTCATGATCGTGACGGGGATGTCCGGCGCGGGCCGCTCCACCGTCGGCAACGCGCTGGAGGACCTCGGCTGGTACGTCGTCGACAACCTCCCGCCGCAGATGCTCAAGCCGCTCGTCGAGCTCGCGGGGCGGGCGGGCACGTCCCTGCCCAAGATCGCGGCGGTGGTCGACGTCCGCGGCGGGGACTTCTTCTCGGAGCTGCGGGATGTCCTGCAGACGTTCGGCACGGGTCCGCGGCTGCGGGTCCTGTTCCTCGAGGCCACGGACGCGGCGCTCGTGCGGCGCTTCGAGCAGGTGCGCCGGCCGCACCCGCTGCAGGGCAACGGCACGCTGCTCGACGGCATCGCCGCCGAGCGCGCCCGGATGATCGAGATCCGCGAGGCGAGCGACATCGTCATCGACACGTCCGAGCTCAACATCCATCAGCTCGCCACGACCATCACCGAGCAGTTCAGCGGCGCCGACGACGCCGGCGTGCGCGTCACCGTCATGAGCTTCGGCTTCAAGTACGGCACGCCCGCGGACGCCGACATGCTGGCCGACATGCGCTTCCTGCCGAACCCCTTCTGGACCCCCGAGCTCCGCCCGCTGACCGGCCGCGACAAGGCCGTCAGCGACTACGTGCTGGGGCAGGAGGGGGCGGAGGAGTTCGTCCACGCCTACGCCGGCGCCTTGGCCCCGGTGCTCGCCGGCTATCAGCGCGAGAACAAGAGACACGCTACGATCGCTATCGGCTGTACCGGCGGCAAGCACCGCTCGGTCGCCGTCGCCGAGGAGCTCTCCAGCCTCCTCCGCGCCCTTCCCGGCGTCGCTGTCAGCACCAAGCACCGCGACCTCGGCCGGGAGTAGGGCACCCATCTCATCAAGGGAGTAAGCATTTGCCTCTGACCTCGGACGTCAAGGAAGAGCTGTCACGCGTCGAGGTCAGCAAGACCACGGTGAGGGCCGCCGAGCTGGCCACCATCCTGCGCTTCTCCGGCGGTCTGCACCTCATCTCGAACCGCATCGCGGTCGAGTCCGAGCTCGACACGCCGCTCCTCGCCCGCCGCGTCCGCAAGGACCTCGCGGAGCTCTACGGGGTCCGCAGCGACATCTCCGTCATCCCCGCGTCCGGCATGCGCCGCGCCACCCACTACCTGGTCCGGGTGATGGAGGGCGGCGAGACCCTCGCCCGCCAGACCGGCCTGCTCGACGCCCGGCGCCGCCCCATCCGCGGGCTCCCCAACCGCCTCACCACGGGCTCCCGCGAGGAGATCGCGGCCGTGTGGCGCGGGGCGTTCCTCGCGGCCGGCACGCTGACGGATCCCGGCCGCTCGGCCGCGCTCGAGGTCACCTGCCCCGGCAACGAGGCGGCCATGGCGCTCGTCGGCGCGGCGGGTCGGCTCGACGTGAGCGCGAAGGCGCGGGAGGTCCGCGGCGTGCACCGCGTCGTCATCCGCGACGGCGACGCCATCGGCCAGATGCTGCGGGCCATGGGCGCGCAGGGCACGGTCGTGAACTGGGAGGAGATGCGCCAGCGCCGCGAGGTGCGGGCCACCGCCAACCGCCTCGTCAACTTCGACGACGCCAACCTCCGCCGCTCCGCCCAGGCCGCCGTGGCCGCGTGCGCGCGCGTGGAGCGGGCCATGGAGATCCTCGGCCCGGACATCCCCGAGCACCTCAAGTACGCGGGCGACCTGCGCCTGCGCTTCCGCGACTCCAGCCTCGACGAGCTCGGCCACCACGCGGACCCGCCCATGACGAAGGACGCGGTCGCGGGCCGCATCCGCCGCCTGCTGGCGATGGCCGACAAGAAGGCCGTCGACGAGGGCCTGCCCGGCACCGACGCCAACCTGCCGGCCGACCTCGACGACGTCTGATCCCCTCGCCTCCGGTGCGGACGACGGGGCGGGACCGCGTCGCCGTCGCCGGTGATCCGCCGGACGCCGGGCGTCATCCGGCCAGGTGGCGCGGAGGGCCGCCGGACTAGACTCGATCCGTCACCCACCCCCGGCCTCTGGCCGGGAGCCCCCGGGCAATGAAGAGGAGATACACCTATGGCTGACTACACTCTCGTCGACCTCCCGTACGACTACTCGGCCCTCGAGCCGAACATCAGCGGCCGCATCATGGAGCTGCACCACGACAAGCACCACAAGACGTACGTCGACGGCGCGAACACCGCCCTCGTCAAGCTCCAGGAGGCGCGCGACGCCGGCGACCTGACCTTCGTCAACAAGTTCCAGAAGGACCTCGCGTTCAACCTCGCGGGCCACGTGAACCACACCGTGTTCTGGAACAACCTCAGCCCGGACGGCGGCGACAAGCCCACCGGCGAGCTCGCCGCGGCCATCGACGAGTTCTTCGGCTCGTACGACAAGTTCCAGGCGCACTTCACCGCGTCCGCCCTCGGCATCCAGGGCTCCGGCTGGAGCATCCTCGCGTGGGACTCGCTGGGCCAGAAGCTCATCATCGAGCAGCTGTACGACCACCAGGGCAACCTCGCGGCGGGCACCGTTCCGATCCTCCTGCTCGACATGTGGGAGCACGCCTTCTACCTCGACTACGTCAACGTCAAGGCGGACTACGTCAAGGCGTTCTGGAACATCGTCAACTGGGCCGACGTGCAGGCGCGCTTCGAGGCCGCCCGCACCAAGACGCAGGGCCTCTTCCTCCTCTCGTAGCCGCATCCGCGGGCGGCCGGCCGGGAGACCCCGGCCGCCCGCGGATCCGCACGGCAGGCTCCCCGAAGACCCTCGACCTCCACCACCCACCGCCGCCCCCGAGCGCGCAGAACATCAGGAGAACACGTGACCGTCAAGATCGGCATCAACGGCTTCGGCCGCATTGGCCGCAACTACTTCCGCGCCGCGCTCGCCAAGGGCAGCGACATCGAGATCGTCGCGGTGAACGACCTCACCGACAACAAGGCGCTCGCGCACCTGCTCAAGTACGACTCCGTCAACGGCCGCCTGGACGCCACCGTCGAGCTGGACGGCGACAACATCGTCGTCAACGGCAAGGCCATCCGCGTCCTCGAGGAGCGCGACCCCGCGAACCTCCCCTGGGGCGAGCTCGGCGTCGAGATCGTCATCGAGTCGACCGGCCGCTTCACCAAGGCGGAGGACGCGCGCAAGCACATCGCCGCCGGTGCCAAGAAGGTCCTCGTCTCCGCGCCCGCCACGGGCGACAACGTCGCGACCCTGGTCCTCGGCGTCAACGAGGGCACCTACGACCCCGCCACGCACGACGTCATCTCCAACGCGTCCTGCACCACGAACTGCCTCGCGCCCCTCGCCAAGGTCTTCCTCGACGAGTTCGGCATCGAGCGCGGCCTCATGACGACGGTCCACGCGTACACGGCCGACCAGAACCTGCAGGACGGCCCGCACAGCGACCTCCGCCGTGCCCGCGCCGCCGCGCTCAACATCATCCCCACGTCGACGGGCGCCGCGAAGGCCCTCGGCCTCGTGATCCCCGAGCTCGTCGGCAAGCTCGACGGCTACGCGCTCCGCGTGCCCGTGCCCACCGGCTCGATCACCGACCTCACCATCGAGACCACGGCGAACGTCACGGTCGAGCAGGTCAACGCCGCGTACAAGGCCGCCGCCGAGGGCCCCCTCAAGGGCATCCTCAAGTACACCGAGGACCCCATCGTCTCCAGCGACATCGTCAACGACCCGCACTCCTCGATCTTCGACGCCGGCCTCACCAAGGTCATCGGCTCGCAGGTCAAGGTCGCGTCGTGGTACGACAACGAGTGGGGCTACTCCAACCGCCTCGTCGACCTCACCGAGTACGTCGCCGACCGCCTGTAACCGGCCGTGGCACTCCGCACCATCGATTCCTTGGGGGATCTCCGGGGACGCCGCGTCATCGTGCGCTGCGACCTCAACGTCCCCCTGAAGGACGGCGTGATCGGTGACGACGGGCGCATCCGCGCCTCGCTGGGGACCCTCACGGGTCTCCGCGAGGCCGGGGCCCGCGTCGTCGTCATCTCGCACCTCGGCCGTCCCGACGGCACGCCGGATGAGAAGTACAGCCTGCGGCCCGTCGCGGCCCGCCTCGGCGAGCTCCTCGGAGCCGACGTGGCCTTCGCCGCCGACACCGTGGGCGACTCCGCCGCCGCGGCCGTCGCGGCCCTCGACGACGGCGACGTCGTCGTGCTCGAGAACCTCCGCTTCCACGCGGAGGAGACGAGCAAGGACGAGTCCGTCCGCCGCGGCTTCGCGGAGCGGATCGCCGAGCTCGGGGACGCGTTCGTGTCCGATGGCTTCGGCGTCGTCCACCGAAAGCAGGCCAGCGTGTTCGAGCTCGCGTCCGCGCTCCCCAGCGCGGCCGGCTCGCTCATCGCCAGCGAGCTCGAGGTGCTCGACCGCCTGACGGAGAACCCGGAGCGGCCCTACACGGTCGTCCTCGGCGGATCCAAGGTGTCGGACAAGCTCGGCGTGATCGGCCACCTGCTGCCGCGCGTCGACTCGCTGCTCATCGGCGGCGGGATGCTGTTCACGTTCCTCAAGGCACAGGGCCACGAGGTGGGAGCCAGCCTCCTCGAAGAGGACCAGGTCGAGACCGTCCGGGGCTACCTGGCCGAGGCCGAGGAGCGGGGCGTCAAGATCGTCCTGCCGACCGACGTGGTCGTCGCGGACGGGTTCTCCGCCGACGCCGCGCACGAGGTCACCCGCGCCGACGCCATCGAGGGGACGCCCGCGGGCGCGAAGGGGCTGGGGCTCGACATCGGCCCCGAGACCGCCGACGCGTTCGCGACGATCATCCGCGGCTCCACGACCGTGTTCTGGAACGGCCCCATGGGCGTCTTCGAGCTGGAGCCGTTCGCGGCCGGCACGAAGACGGTCGCCGACGCGCTCACGCGCGTCGAGGGGCTGTCCGTGGTCGGAGGCGGCGACAGCGCCGCGGCCGTCCGCGCGCTCGGATTCGATGATGACCGCTTCGGTCACATCTCGACCGGAGGCGGCGCGAGCCTCGAGTTCCTCGAGGGGAAGCGCCTGCCGGGACTGGAGGTCCTCGGATGGCAGTGACCGATCGCCCGCAGGGGCGCACGCCCCTCATCGCGGGCAACTGGAAGATGAACCTGGACCACCTCCAGGCCATCGCCTTCGTGCAGAAGCTCGCGTGGAGCCTCAAGGACGCGAAGCACGACTACGCGGAGGCGGAGGTCGCGGTGTTCCCGCCGGCCACCGACATCCGCAGCGTGCAGACGCTCGTCTCGGCGGACAAGCTCGAGCTGGCGTACGGCGCGCAGGACGTCTCCGAGCACGAGTCCGGCGCGTACACGGGGGAGATCTCCGCGGCGTTCCTGGCGCAGCTCGCGTGCCGCTACGTGATCGTCGGGCACTCCGAGCGGCGCACGCTGCACGGCGAGACCGACGAGCAGGTGGCGGCGAAGTCCGCGGCGGCCGTCCAGCACGGCATCGTCCCGGTCATCTGCGTGGGCGAGACCGCGGCGGACCTCGAGGAGCACGGCGCCAGCGCCGTCCCCGTCGCCCAGCTGCGCGTCGCGCTGCAGGGGCTGCCGAAGGGCGCCGACGTCGTCGTCGCCTACGAGCCCGTGTGGGCGATCGGGTCCGGCAAGGCCGCGACGCCCGAGCAGGCCCAGCAGGTCGCGGCGCCCCTGCGCGCCGTGGTCGCCGAGCTGCTCGGCGACGAGGCCGCGAAGGCCACGCGCATCCTGTACGGCGGATCCGTCAAGTCGGGCAACATCGCGGGCTTCCTCCGCGAGCCGGACGTCGACGGCGCCCTCGTCGGCGGCGCCAGCCTCGACGTGCAGGAGTTCTCCGCCATCGCGCGGTTCCGCTCCCACGTCGGCGTCTGAGCCGCACGCGCATCCCGAGCCGTCCGCGCCCCACCGGGCGCGGACGGCTCGCCGCATCCAGCCTGCCGCTATAATCGACAACGGCCCATCGGCCGATCACGGTCGACTCGGCCACAGCACCGCGCACCCGAAAGGCCGCACGTGGAAATCCTCCAGGTAGTCCTGCAGGTGGTTCTGGGAATCACCAGCCTCCTGCTGACCATGCTCATCCTCCTGCACAAGGGGCGGGGCGGCGGTCTGTCCGACATGTTCGGGGGCGGCACCACGTCGAGCCTCGGCTCGTCGGGCGTGGCCGAGCGGAACCTGAACCGCATCACCGTCATCCTCGGTCTGATCTGGGTCACGTGCATCGTGGTCCTCGGACTGATCACCAAGTTCGACACCGGATTGTAGGGAGCAGCCACATGGCATCAGGAGGAAGCGCCATCCGCGGTTCGCGCGTCGGCGCGGGCCCCATGGGCGAGCAGGACAGGGGCTTCCACGCGGAGCGCATCTCGATCTCGTACTGGGACGCCCTCGGCAACGAGACCGTCCGCCACTTCGCGGCGAACCTGCCCGAGGACGAGATCCCCGTCACCATCGACTCGCCGCAGTCGG
The DNA here is from genome assembly GCF_052654495.1 of Clavibacter rahimiani. NCBI lineage: Bacteria > Bacillati > Actinomycetota > Actinomycetes > Micrococcales > Microbacteriaceae > Clavibacter > Clavibacter rahimiani. The sequence goes on along the minus strand of NZ_CP199790.1, from coordinate 1,916,917 downwards.
GTCTCCCGGCCGGGCGCGACAAGGCGAACCCGCCGTCGGTCGCCAAGCTGGAGCCGTACAAGACGCACCTCGCGTACGTGAAGGAGCGTCGCAGCGAGGAGGAGGCGAGCCAGCTCCTCGAGGAGGCGCTCGAGCAGCTCCGTGCGCGTCGCGGGACCGTCAAGGCCACGAAGTAGGCCGCAGCCCCCTCTCGTCGAACGCCCCCGTCCCTGTGGACGGGGGCGTTCTGCATGCCGTCGCGAGGACGTGCCGTGGCGGACGACGAAGGGCGGGTCCCGGAGGACCCGCCCTTCGTCGTGCCTGCGCCGGTCAACCCGGCACCGTCGTCAGTAGGACGACAGCATCAGGTTCTCCGGCACGTCCGCGGCGGCCTCGCGGTCGATGAAGAACACCGTGCGCTTGCGCCCCTTGATGCCCGCGACGGGCACCTCGGTGCGGTCGGCACCCGCGAGGGCGAGACCCAGCGCGAACGCCTTGTCCGGCCCGGCGAGCACCATCCAGATGCGCAGCGACGAGTTCAGCACCGGCAGCGTGAGCGAGATGCGCTCGGCCGGCGGCTTGGGGGAGTTGCGCACGGGGATCACCGCGGCGTCCATCGTGCGGATCCCCTCGCTGTCGGGGAAGAGCGACGCGACGTGCCCGTCCGGTCCGACGCCGAGGAACGTGATGTCGAAGCGTGGGAGACCGGAGTCGCCGTTGGCGTGAACGGCGAGCTCCGCGCGGTAGGCCGCGACGGCCTCCTCGAGGCTCAGCCCCTGGTCGCTCGCGCCCATGGCGTGGATGTTCTCCGCGGGCACGTCGATGTGGTCGAGCAGGGCCTCGCGCACCGTGGTGTCGTTGCGCTCGGGATCGCCCTGGGGCAGCCACCGCTCGTCGCCGAACCAGAAGTGGACACGGGTCCAGTCGACGCTGTCACGCGCCGCGGACTCGTTGACGGCCGCGAGGATGCTCGGGCCCACCGTCCCCCCGGTGAGGACGACGTTGGCCGTCTCCTCCTCATCCAGGATGTCGACGAGCTTCGTGAGGAAGCGCGCGGCGACGGAGCCGGTCATGGCCTTCTTGTCGGGGTGCACGAGCACCCTGCGGTCGTTCGTCATCAGTCGTCCGAGTCCTTCCGTGCGGTCGTCGACGCGGTGATGTAGCCGTGCCCCGCCGTCGCCCGCTCGAGGCCGTGACGGATCACGTCCCCGTAGAGGGAGTCGGGGTCGAGGCGCCGCAGCTCCTCCGCCAGGCAGTCACGGAGGCTCCGGCGGGGGAGGCTCACGTCGTGCGTCGGCTGGTTCGGCTGCTTGAGCGTCGCGACGTTGGCGATCGGCCGGTCGAGGTCGATGACCCCCGACGCACGGTGCAGCCGCACGCCGTGGATCCCGCTCGAGCCGGTGGCCCGGGTGGTGACCTCGTGCAGCACGGGCACCTGCAGCTGCAGCCCGAGCCAGGCCGCGAGCAGCACCGTGGAGGGCGAGTCGGCGGCGCCGGACACCTCCACCTGCGTGACGGGCTCGTACGGCGGCTGGTCGAGCACCGCGGCGAGCAGGGCCCGCCACAGCGTCAGGCGCGTCCACGCGAAGTCCGTGTCGCCGGGGGCGTACGTCTCGGCGAGGTGCTGCAGGGTCACGCGCGGGTTGCTGCTCGTGGACGAGTCCGTGATGCGGCGCTGCGCGATGCGGCCGAGCGGCGACTGGCTGACGACCGCGGGCGCATCGTGCGGCCACCACGCGACGACGGGCGCGTCGGGGAGGAGGAGGCCGGTGACCAGGCTCTCCTCGTCCTCGGCGGCCGCGCCGTACACGCGGAGGACGACGACCTCGCTCGCGCCGGCGTCGCCGCCCACGCGGATCTCGGCGTCGACCCGGGCCGTCTCGGTGGTCGTCTCCCGGGCGGCTCCGCGCTCGGTCGAGATCACGATGACGCGCATGGGGTGCTCGCGCGACGCGTCGTTGGCGGCCTCGATGGCCTCCTCCTCGCTGCCGAGCGAGGTGGAGATCACGAGCGTCAGGACGCGGCCGAGGGCGACGGCGCCGCCCTCCTCGCGGATCTTGACGAGCGCCTTCGAGATCTTGGCGGTTGTGGTGTTCGGCAGATCGACTCTCATGGCCGCCTCCAGGTCCGTCCGTCGCGGGCGAGGAGCTCGTCGGCCGAGGCCGGCCCCCAGGTGCCCGGACGGTACTGCTCGGGCTGGCCCTGCGTGCGCCAGAATTCTTCGATGGGGTCCAGGATCTTCCAGCTCAGCTCGACCTCCTGGTGGCGGGGGAAGAGCGGCGGGTCGCCGAGCAGCACATCGAGGATGAGCCGCTCGTACGCCTCCGGGCTCGCCTCCGTGAAGGCGTGGCCGTAGCCGAAGTCCATGGTGACGTCGCGCACCTGCATCCCCGCGCCGGGCACCTTGGAGCCGAAGCGGATGGTGACGCCCTCGTCGGGCTGCACCCGGATCACGAGCGCGTTCTGCCCGAGCGCCGAGGTCTGGTCCTCCGCGAACAGGTTCTGCGGGGCGCGCTTGAACACGACCGCGATCTCCGTCACGCGGCGGCCGAGGCGCTTGCCCGCCCGCAGGTAGAACGGCACGCCCGACCAGCGACGCGTGTTGATGTCGAGCCGCATGGCCGCGTAGGTCTCGGTCGAGGACTGGGGATCCATCCCCTCCTCGTCGAGGAAGCCCACGACCTCCTCGCCGCCCTGCCATCCGCCGGCGTACTGCCCGCGGGCGGTGGCGGTGGAGAGGTCCTTCGGCAGGCGCACCGCAGACAGCACCTTCTCCTTCTCGTCCCGGAGGCTCGACGCGTCGAACGCGACGGGCTCCTCCATGGCCGTGAGGGCGAGGAGCTGCAGGAGGTGGTTCTGGATCACGTCGCGGGCCGCGCCGATGCCGTCGTAGTAGCCGGCACGGCCGCCCACGCCGATGTCCTCGGCCATGGTGATCTGCACGTGGTCCACGTAGTTGGCGTTCCACAGGGGCTCGTACAGCTGGTTGGCGAAGCGCAGCGCCAGGATGTTCTGGACCGTCTCCTTGCCCAGGTAGTGGTCGATGCGGAACACCGAGTCCGGCGGGAAGACCGACTCGACGACCGCGTTGAGCTCGCGGGCCGTCTTGAGGTCGCTCCCGAAGGGCTTCTCGATGACGACGCGGCGCCAGTGACCCTCCTTCTGGTCCGCGAGGCCCGAGCGGCGGAGCTGCTCGGTGACCAGCGGGAAGGACTTCGGCGGGATCGACAGGTAGAACGCGTGGTTGCCCATCGTGCCCCGCTCACGGTCGAGCTCCTCGGTGATGTCCTTCAGCGTCTGGAACGCCTCGTCGTCGTCGAAGGTGCCCTGCACGAAGCGGATGCCCTGCGCCAGCTGGCGCCAGACGTCCTCGTCGAACTTGGTGCGCGAGTACTGCTTGACGGCCTCGTACACGACCTGCTCGAAGTCCTGGTCCTCCCAGTCCCTCCGGGCGAAGCCGATGAGCGCGAAGCCGGGGGGCAGGAGCCCCCGGTTGGCGAGGTCGTAGACGGCCGGCATCAGCTTCTTGCGCGACAGGTCACCCGTCACGCCGAAGATGATGAGGCTGCTCGGCCCCGCGATGCGGTTCAGCCGACGATCGGCCGGGATCCGCAGGGGATTGAATTCCGGGGTGATATCCACCGGCGACATGTAACTCCTCGATCTGCCGGACGGATCCGGCGATGCGGTCATTCGAGCGTCGAGAGCAGGGCCCGGGCGTCCGTGGTGGGGTCGGTCAGGTTCAGTCGCAGGACCGGACGGCCGTGCTCGGCGAGCACGGTGGCGTCGCCGGCGGCCTGGGCCTGGATGAGCTCGCCGAAGGTGAAGGGACGGTCGGGGATCGCGAGATCCTCGGCCGCGTCCGCGGTGATCTGCAGGAACACGCCGACGGGGGTGCCGCCCTTGTGGAACTGCCCCGTGGAGTGCAGGAAGCGGGGTCCCCAGCCGAACGTGACCGGACGGCCGACCTTGCGGGCGACGGCGTCGCGGAGGCGCTCGAGCTCGGGGAGGGCGAGGCGGTCGACGAAGGCCTGGACGGCGACGTAGCCCGTCGGGCCGACCTGCGCGAGCAGGGCGTCGATGGCGGACGAGACGTCGGTCGCGCCCTCGGTGACCTCGCTCGTGCCGCGGACCTCGATGCCGTCCGTCGTGACCACGGGGGCCTCGGGGGCGGGACGGTCGTCGAGCAGGCCGCGCGCAGCGACCTTGGCGGCCTCCACGTCGGGCTGGTCGAAGGGGTTGATCTCGAGCAGGCGTCCCGCGACGGCGACGGCGTACTCCCACGTGAGGATCTGCGCGCCGAGCGTGCCGCTGATGACGATCTCGCCCTCGGCCGCCGCGTGCGCGTCGACGTCGGCGACGAGCCGCGCGATCTGCAGGTCGGCGAGGTCGAGGCCCAGCTCGGGCGCGTCGGTCGACAGCACGACGGGCAGGAGGCCCGTGCCGAGCTTGCCGGTCGACTCCGCGATGAGCTGCTCGACCCAGTCGCCGAAGCCCACGATGTGCGTGCCGTCGGAGACGATGCCGAGCTTGTCCTTGAGCGGCGAGGTGCCGGCGATCGCGGCGCCGAGCACGAGGCCCGGGTTCGACACGTCGTCGACGGCGAGCTGCGCGGACGCGGCCTCGGCCTCGTCGAGCAGGCCCGAGATGTCGGCGCCGGCGAGGCCGGACGGCACCAGGCCGAACGCGGTCAGCGCGCTGTAGCGGCCGCCCACGTCGGGGTCAGCGTTGAAGACGCGGTAGCCGTCGGCGCGCGCCGACTGGTCGAGCGGGGAGCCCGGGTCGGTCACGATGACGATGCGCGTGGTCGGGTCGATGCCCGCCTCGCGGAACGACGTCTCGTAGACGCGCTTCTGGCTGTCGGTCTCGAGCGTGGAGCCGGACTTCGACGAGATGACGACGGCCGTGCTCGCGAGGCGGTCGCCGAGGGCGGCGAGCACCTGGCCCGGGTCGGTCGAGTCGAGGACCATGAGCTCGACGCCCGCGGTGCGGGTGATGACCTCGGGCGCGAGCGACGATCCGCCCATGCCGCCGAGGACGATGTGGTCGACGCCCTGGCCGCGGAGCTCCTCGCGGAGCGCGGTGATCTCGGCGACGAGGGGACGGGAGACGGTGACCGCCTGCGTCCAGCCGAGGCGCTTGGTGGCCTCGGACTCGGCGTCCGGGCCCCACAGCGTGCCGTCGAGCCCGGTGATGCCGGACGCGACGTGCGCCTCGACGAGCGCGGGGACGTGGGTCTCGACGGCCGTGGCCGCCGCGCCGCTCAGCGCGATGCGGACGCTCACTTGGCGCCGTCCAGGGCAGTGGTGACGGTCTCGATGAGCTCGCTCCACGACACCTTGAACTTCGCGACGCCCTCCTCCTCGAGGAGCTCGGTGACCTCCTTGTAGGAGATGCCGAGCGCGTCGACGCGGTTGAGGACGTCGTTCGCGGCGTCGTAGGAGCCCGTGATGGTGTCGCCCTCGATGACGCCGTGGTCGAAGGTCGCGTCGAGCGTCTTCTCCGGCATCGTGTTGACGACGTCCGCGGCGACGAGCTGCGTGACGTACAGGGTGTCGGGCAGGTCGGGGCTCTTGACGCCCGTCGAGGCCCAGAGGGGGCGCTGCTTGTTCGCGCCGGCGCCGAGGAGGCCCTGGGCCCGCTCGGACGCGAAGGACTGCTCGAACGCCTGGTACGCGAGCTGCGCGTTGGCGACGCCGGCCTTGCTCTTGAGCGAGGTGGCCTCCTCGGTGCCGAGCGCGTCGAGGCGCTTGTCGATCTCGGTGTCGACGCGCGACACGAAGAAGGACGCGACCGAGTGGATGGTCGACAGGTCGATGCCCGCCGCCTTGGCCTTCTCGAGGCCGGTCAGGTACGCGTTGATGACCTCGCGGTACCGCTCGAGCGAGAAGATCAGGGTGACGTTGACGCTGATGCCGGCGCCGATGACCTCGGTGATCGCCTCGAGGCCCTCGCGGGTCGCGGGGATCTTGATCATGACGTTGGGCTCGGCGATCTTGTCCCAGAGCTTGTGGGCCTCGTCGATCGTGGCCTGGGTGTCGTTGGCGAAGTCGGGGGAGACCTCGATGGAGACGCGGCCGTCGAAGCCGGCGGTGCGGTCGTACACGGGGCGGAAGATGCGCGCGGCCTCGCCGACGTCGCGGGTGGTGATCTCGAAGACCGCGCGGTCGACGTCGGCGCCGTCGGCCGCGAGCTCGCGGACCTGGGCGTCGTACGCCTCGCCCTTGGCGAGGGCCGACGCGAAGATGGTGGGGTTCGTCGTGATGCCGACGACGTCGCGCTCGGCGATCACCTTCTCGATGCCCTTGGCATCGATGCGCTCGCGGGACAGGTCGTCGAGCCAGATGCTGACGCCCGCGGCGGAGAGCTGCGCGGTGGGGGAAGTGGTGTCGGTCATGTTGCCTTCTTCATGCTGGTTGTGAGGTTCAGGGGGAGGGGCGGTTCGTCGCCCCTCCCGGGACCCGTCCGGCCGCCGGAGTGGCGGGCCGGTCGGGGCGAGCCGGCGGGGAGCGGAGCAGCTCGGCCGCCCCGCTCCTCGTCAGCTTCTAGAGGGAGGCGATGGACTCCTTGGCGGCGGCCACGACGGCCTCCGTCGTGATGCCGAACTCGCGGTACAGGACCTCGTACTCGGCGCTGGCGCCGAAGTGCTCGATCGAGATGCTGCGGCCGTGGTGCCCGACGTACTGCTTCCAGGAGAGCGAGACGCCCGCCTCGACGGAGACGCGCGCGGCGACCGCCTGGGGGAGCACGTGCTCCTTGTACGCCGCGTCCTGCTCCTCGAACCACTCGAGGCTCGGGGCGCTGACGACACGGGCCTGGACGCCGTCCGCGGCGAGGGCCTCGCGGGCCTCGACGGCGAACTGCACCTCGGAGCCCGTGGCGATGAGGATCACGTCGGGCGTGCCCTCGGTGTCGGCGAGGATGTACGCGCCCTGGGCGACGCCGGCGGCCGAGGCGAACTCGGTGGCCGTGGCCTCACCCGCGCCGCGCTCGAGGACGGGCAGGTTCTGGCGCGAGAGCGCGATGCCGGCGGGTCCCATGCGACGCGTGAGGATCGTCTTCCACGCCTGCGCGGTCTCGTTGGCGTCCGCGGGGCGGATGACGTCGAGGCCCGGGATGGCGCGGAGGCTGGCGAGCTGCTCCACCGGCTGGTGCGTGGGCCCGTCGCCGCCGAGGGCGACCGAGTCGTGCGTCCAGACGAAGATCGACGGCGCCTTCATGAGCGCGGCGAGACGGACCGCCGGGCGCATGTAGTCGCTGAAGATGAGGAACGTGCCGCCGAAGGGGCGCGTGTTGCCGTGGAGGACGATGCCGTTGAGGATCGCGCCCATGGCGTGCTCGCGGATGCCGAAGTGGAGGACGCGGCCGTAGGGGTCGCCCTTCCACATGTCGGTCGAGCGCTCGGCCGGCACGAAGGACGGCGCCGACTCGATGGTCGTGTTGTTCGACTCGGCGAGGTCGGCGGAGCCGCCCCACAGCTCCGGCATGACCTCCGCGATGGCGTTGATGACCTTGCCCGACGCGGCGCGCGTGGAGACGGCCTTGCCGGCCGGGAACACGGGGAGCGCGTCGTCGAGGCCCTCGGGGGCGTCGCCCTTGAGGACGCGATCGAGCAGCGTCTTGCGCTCGGGGTTCGCCTCGGCCCACGCGGCGAGCTTCTCGTCCCACTCGCGGTGCTGCTCCTGGCCGCGCTCGACGGCCTGGCGGGTGTGCTCGAGGACGCCGTCCGGCACCTCGAAGCTCTTCTCGGGGTCGAAGCCGACGATCTCCTTGACGGCCGCGAGCTCCTCGGCGCCGAGGGCGGAGCCGTGGATCTTGCCCGAGTTCTGCTTCTTCGGGGAGGGCCAGCCGATGATCGTCTTCAGGATGATGAGCGACGGCTTGCGCGTCTCGGCCTTGGCGGCCTCGACGGCGTCGAACAGCTCCTGCACGTCCTCGACGTACTCGCCGGTCTTCTTCCAGTCGACGAGCTGGACGTGCCAGCCGTAGGACTCGTAGCGCGCGGCGACATCCTCGGTGAAGGCGATGTCGGTGTCGTCCTCGATCGAGATCTGGTTGCTGTCGTAGATCGCGATGAGGTTCCCGAGCTCCTGGTGCCCCGCGAGGGAGGAGGCCTCGGAGGTGATGCCCTCCTGCATGTCGCCGTCGCCGGCGATCACGTACACGAAGTGGTCGAAGGGGCTCTCGCCGGCCGGGGTCTCCGGGTCGAAGAGGCCGCGCTCGTAGCGGGCGGCGTAGGCGAAGCCCACGGACGAGGCGAGGCCCTGGCCGAGGGGGCCGGTGGTGATCTCGACGCCGTCGGTGTGGCCGTACTCGGGGTGGCCCGGGGTCTTGGAGTCCCACGTGCGGAGCGCCTGGAGGTCCTCGATCTCGAGGCCGTAGCCGCCGAGGAAGAACTGCGTGTACTGCGTGAGCGAGCTGTGGCCCACCGAGAGGATGAACCGGTCGCGACCGATCCAGGTGCTGTCGGACGGGTCGCGGCGCATGACCTTCTGGAACAGGAGGTAGGCCGCGGGGGCCAGGCTCATGGCGGTGCCGGGGTGACCGTTTCCGACCTTCTCGACCGCGTCCGCGGCGAGGATCCGTGCGGTGTCGACCGCCTTGCTGTCGATGGGGTCCCATTGCAATGCTGCCACTTGGTTCTAGCCCTTCTGAAGATGGGGGAGGCCCAGCCGGACCGCCTATCAGTATAGGGAACACCCACTTGCCCCTCGGTGTTCCGATGCGCCTCGGACGACCCCCGCGCGGCTCGGCTCGCAGGTGCCGTGGCCTACCATGGGGAGGGAATGTCCGGCGAGTTAGAGGTGCGATGAACGTTGCGGTGCAGAGTCGGGTCGATCGGGAGACGATCGGCGTGGCGAGGAAGACCAAGGCGTACGTCGCACTGACGAAGCCGCGCGTCATCGAGCTCCTGCTCGTGACGACCGCGCCCGTCATGATCCTCGCGCAGGGCGGCCTCCCGAACCTCTGGCTGGTCCTCGGCGTCCTCGTCGGCGGGGCGCTCAGCGCCGGGAGCGCGAACGCGTTCAACTGCTACATCGACCGCGACATCGACCGCGTCATGAAGCGCACGCAGCGCCGCCCCCTCGTCACCGGCGAGCTGACCGACCGCGAGGCCCTGGTCTTCGCCTGGATCATCGGCGTCGCGAGCATCGTGTGGCTCGGCGTCATCGCCAACTGGCTCGCCGCCGCGCTGTCGCTCGCCGCGATCCTCTTCTACGTCTTCGTCTACACGCTGTGGCTCAAGCGCCGCACGCCGCAGAACATCGTGTGGGGCGGGGCCGCGGGCTGCATGCCCGTCCTCATCGGCTGGGCCGCCGTCACGGGCGACATCTCGTGGGCGCCCGTCATCCTCTTCATGATCGTGTTCCTCTGGACCCCGCCGCACTACTGGCCGCTGTCCATGAAGTACCGGGACGACTACGCCTCCGTCAACGTGCCGATGCTCGCGGTCGTGCGCGGCCGCGCCGCCGTGGGCCTCCAGACGATCCTCTACGCGTGGGCCACGCTCGCCTGCTCGCTCCTGCTCATCCCCGTCGCCGGCATGGGCCTCGTCTACACGCTCGCGGCCCTCGCGGGCGGCGGCTGGTTCGTCTACGAGACGCACCGCCTCTACGACCTCGCCGTGCGGCACGAGCCCATCAAGCCGATGCGCGTGTTCCACGCGTCCATCTCGTACCTCTCGCTGCTGTTCCTCGCGGTCGGCATCGACCCGCTGCTCCCGTTCTGATCCGCGCGGTCACCGCCGCGGGCTGAGGTCCGGCGGATCCCCGGCGGCGCCCGACGCGACCGCTCTCGCCGCGTCCGACGCCCGTCTGCGGCTGCGTGACGAGGGCCTCCGCACGCCGTCGCGCACGCCATCACCGCGTCGTCTCGCGACGGCGGGTGCCGCTCGTCGTGGCGGTCGGTGGTCCCGTACCTGTCGGGTGCGGCGACGTGCGCGTGCCCGCGCGGGACGAGGCCCCGCTCACGACCGGCCGCCGCGCTCCTCACGACCGGCGGCCGCACCGCCCGGAACCGGCGTCCCGCCGAACGCGACGACGCCCGCCTCGAGCGGTGCTCGGGCGGGCGTCGTGGGTCGGGGAGGGGGATCAGCCCACGTGGGCGGACCGCCGCACCTCGGCGGGCGTGAGGCGGAGCGTGTCGGCCCGCCGCGTCGTGCTGAGCAGCGTCGCCGTCATGGCGGACGCCAGCAGGCAGGCGAGCACCATGTGCAGCCCGACCAGGAACTCGGGGAGACCCGTGCGCGCCTGGATGAGGCCGACGGCGATCTGCGCCAGCTCCACCCCGAGCAGCACCCGGGTCCAGCGCGAGACGACCGTCCAGCGGTGGCGCGCGGCCAGGACGACGAGGACCACGGTGAGCCCGAGGGTCGCGTAGGCCGGCCAGCTGTGGACGTGCTGCAGCAGCTCCGGGTCCAGGCCGTTGCGCGCCGCACCCTGGTCGCCCGCGTGGGGGCCGGATCCCGTCACGACGATGCCGACGAGGATCGTGATCCCGACGACGACCGCCGTGGCCCGCGCGATGCGCAGGAACGACGCCGGGACGGAGCGCTCCGCCTCGTCGAGCGGGTGGTACGTGCGCCACACCAGCACGGTCGACAGCACCACGAGCACCACCGACACGACGAAGTGCAGGCCCACGATGTAGGGGTTGAGGCCGGTGAGCACGGTGATGCCGCCGATCACGCCCTGCGCCGGGATCCCGAGGCCGATGGCCAGCGCGATCGAGAAGAGCCCGCGGCCGCGGTTCCGGAGGCGGAGCACCGCGAGGAAGGTGGCGATCGCGACGATCACGAGCAGGAAGGTGAGGAGGCGGTTGCCGAACTCGATGACCCCGTGGACGCCCATCTCCGGCGTGGAGACGAAGGAGTCCGCGGTGCAGCGCGGCCAGGTGGGGCAGCCGAGGCCCGAGCCCGTGAGGCGCACGAGCCCGCCGGTGCCGACGACGAGCGTCTGCACCACCAGGGTCGCCCAGACGAGGAACCGCGTCGTGCGGGTGATCCCGTCCGGCAGCCGCTCCCGCAGCCGCCTCGCGACCATGGTGGTCTGACCTAGCACGCTCCCACTGGGAGACTGCCCCGCATCGGTGCCGTGAGTCACTGCCTGCCTTCCGCGCCCGCTGGATTGCCCGTAGAATCGGGTGGTTCATGGAACACGTCGGGTCTTGCAGCATCCGGCACGTCAGCGAGGACGGCGGGAACAAGTCCACCCGCGTTCGTGTTCATCCTAAGAGGGGTGCGGGGCGTCATACCGCCGCATCCCGGACACCCACAGTCTTCCTCTCGTCACCGAAGCGGCGTCGCCGTGCGGGGGAATGCCGATACGGCGCTGATACGCCCAGATCGTCAGGAAAGCAGGTAGCCATGTCAGATGTGCTCATCGACCGACCCGAGCTCGAGAGCCTGGGGCAGTACGAGTTCGGCTGGTCCGACTCCGATGTCGCCGGTGCCTCCGCCAAGCGCGGCATCTCGCCCGAGGTCGTCGCGGACATCTCGCGGCGCAAGAGCGAGCCCGAGTGGATGCTCGCCAACCGCATGAAGGGCTACGAGCTCTTCGGCAAGAAGCCCATGCCCACCTGGGGTGCCGACCTGTCCGGCATCGACTTCGACAACATCAAGTACTTCGTGCGCTCCACGGAGAAGCAGGCCCAGACGTGGGACGACCTGCCCGACGACATCAAGAACACGTACGAGCGGCTCGGCATCCCCGAGGCGGAGCGCCAGCGCCTCGTCTCCGGGGTCGCGGCCCAGTACGAGTCCGAGGTCGTCTTCCACTCGATCCAGAAGGACCTCGAGGACCAGGGCGTCATCTTCATGGACACCGACACGGCGCTGCGCGAGCACCCGGAGCTGTTCAAGGAGTACTTCGGCTCCGTCATCCCCGCGGGCGACAACAAGTTCGCGGCGCTGAACACGGCCGTCTGGTCGGGCGGCTCCTTCGTGTACGTGCCCAAGGGCGTCCACGTCGAGATCCCGCTCCAGGCCTACTTCCGCATCAACACGGAGAACATGGGCCAGTTCGAGCGGACGCTGATCATCGCGGACGAGGGCAGCTACGTCCACTACATCGAGGGCTGCACTGCGCCCATCTACAAGTCCGACTCGCTGCACTCCGCGGTCGTCGAGATCATCGTGAAGAAGGACGCCCGCGTCCGCTACACGACCATCCAGAACTGGTCGAACAACGTCTACAACCTCGTCACCAAGCGCGCGACGGCGGCCGAGGGCGCGACCATGGAGTGGATCGACGGCAACATCGGCTCCAAGGTCACGATGAAGTACCCCTCCATCTACCTCATGGGCGAGCGCGCGAAGGGCGAGACCCTGTCGGTCGCGTTCGCGGGCCCCGGCCAGCACCAGGACGCCGGCGCGAAGATGGTGCACATGGCGCCGTACACGCAGTCGTCGATCGTGTCGAAGTCCATCGCGCGCGGCGGCGGCCGCGCCGGCTACCGCGGCGAGATCCGCGTGGACGCGGCGGCGCACCACTCCGCCAACACCGTCCGCTGCGACGCACTGCTGGTCGACACCATCTCGCGGTCCGACACCTACCCGGCCATCGACATCCGGGTGGACGACGTCCAGCTCGGCCACGAGGCCACCGTCTCCCGCGTCAGCGAGGAGCAGCTGTTCTACCTGATGAGCCGGGGCATGCCCGAGGACGAGGCCATGGCCATGATCGTCCGCGGCTTCATCGAGCCCATCGCCCGAGAGCTGCCCATGGAGTACGCGCTCGAACTCAACAAGCTCATCGAGATGGGCATGGAAGGATCCGTCGGCTAGATGACGACCCCACTCGCCACCACAGAAGCCGTCGCCCCCATCGGCAACGGCGCCCGCGCGCACACCGACGGGGGGTGGGGCGTCATCCCCATCCAGACCCGCTCCGAGCGCTTCACCTCCACCGACGTCGAGGCGTTCGACGCGGTCACCGGCCGCGAGGCCGTCTGGAAGCTGACGCCCGTCCGCCGTCTCGACGACCTCATCTCGGGTGAGCTCGACGGCTCGCGCTACCCGGTCACCAGCACCGGCGTCGAGGGCACGTCGGTCTCCTGGATCCCGCGGGACGACGCGCGCGTCGGCACCGCCGGGGCTCCCGAGGACCGCGCCGCCGCCAACGCGTGGTCGTCCTTCGGCGAGGCGCTCGCCATCGAGGTCTCGGGGGAGGAGCCGGTCACCGTCACGGTCGGCCGCTCCGAGCTCGGCTCCGCGCCGCGCGCCGCGCACACCGTGATCACGGCCGCGCCGTTCAGCCGCGGCGTGGTCATCCTCGACAACGCGGGTTCCGCATCGCTCGCCGAGAACGTCGAGATCGTCGTCGGCGACCAGGCCGAGCTCACGGTCGTCACCGTCCAGCAGTGGGACGACGAGGCGCGCCACCTCGCCGCGCACCAGGCCGTCGTCGGCCGCGACGCGAAGCTCAAGCACGTGGTGGTCTCGCTCGGCGGATCCATCGTCCGGGTCAACCCCTCCGCGCACCTCTCGAACGAGGGCGCGGACGGGGAGCTGCTCGGCGTGTACTTCGCCGACGCGGGCCAGCACCTCGAGCAGCAGGTCTACGTCGACCACGACGCCCCCAACACCCGCAGCCGCGTCACCTACAAGGGCGCGCTGCAGGGGAAGGGCGCCCGCACGGTCTGGATCGGCGACGTGCTGATCCGCCGCTCGGCGCCCGGCACCGACAGCTACGAGCAGAACCGCAACCTCGTCCTCACGGACGGCACGCGCGCCGACTCGGTTCCGAACCTCGAGATCGAGACCGGCGACATCGCCGGCGCCGGTCACGCGAGCGCCACGGGCCGCTTCGACGACGAGCAGCTGTTCTACCTGCAGGCCCGCGGGATCACGGAGGAGGAGGCGCGTCGCCTCGTCGTCCGCGGCTTCCTCAGCGAGATCGTGCAGCAGATCGGCGTCCCGGACCTCGAGGAGCGGCTCCAGGCCGCCATCGAGGCCGAGCTGTCCGGCACGACCACGGGCGCGGTGGCCCGATGACCGCGGTGCGCATCTGCGCCGTCGACGAGCTCGGGGAGAACGAGGCGCTCCGGATCGAGATCGAGGGCCTCGCCATCGCGCTCGTCAAGGACTCGGCGGGCACCGTCCATGCCATCGGCGACACCTGCACGCACGGCGACATCTCGCTGGCCGAGGGCTTCGTCGAGGGCGACACCCTGGAGTGCTGGGCGCACGGGTCCAAGTTCTCCCTCGAGACGGGCAAGCCGCGCACGCTGCCGGCCTACGAGCCCGTCCCCGTCTACCCCGTGTCCATCGTGGACGGCGACATCCACATCGACACCACCCCGAAGAGCTAGAGGAACGCACCGATGTCAACACTCACCATCACCGACCTGCACGTCAGCGTCGACACCGAGCAGGGCCGCAAGCAGATCCTCAAGGGCGTCGACCTCACGATCAACGAGGGCGAGATCCACGCGATCATGGGCCCGAACGGCTCGGGCAAGTCCACGCTCGCGTACTCGATCGCGGGACACCCCAAGTACCACATCGACTCCGGCTCCGTCACGCTCGACGGCGTCGAGGTCCTCGACATGACGGTGGACGAGCGCGCCCGCGCGGGCCTGTTCCTCGCCATGCAGTACCCGGTCGAGATCCCCGGTGTGACCACCACCAACTTCCTCCGCACCGCGAAGACGGCGATCGACGGCGAGGCCCCGGCCATCCGCGGCTGGATCAAGGACGTCCGCACCTCCATGGCCGCGCTCAAGATGGACCCCGCGTTCGCGGAGCGCAACGTCAACGAGGGCTTCTCCGGCGGCGAGAAGAAGCGCAACGAGGTCCTGCAGCTCGAGCTGCTGAAGCCGAAGTTCGCGGTGCTCGACGAGACCGACTCCGGCCTCGACGTCGACGCGCTCAAGATCGTCTCGGAGGGCGTCAACCGCGCGAAGGCGAACACGGGCCTCGGGCTCCTGCTCATCACGCACTACACGCGCATCCTCCGCTACATCCAGCCCGACTTCGTCCACGTGTTCGTGGCGGGCCGCGTCGCCGAGCAGGGCGGCCGCGAGCTGGCCGACCGGCTCGAGGAGGAGGGCTACGACCGCTTCCTCACGCCCTCCACCACGGTGACGGCGTGACGATGCAGAGCACGCTGCCCCCGCAGAAGTTCGACGAGGTCGAGGAGGCCCTCAAGGACGTCATGGATCCCGAGCTCGGGATCAACATCGTCGACCTGGGCCTCATCTACGACCTGGCGTGGGACGACGAGAACGACGCCCTCATCATCCACATGACGCTGACGTCCGCGGGCTGCCCGCTGACCGACGTGCTCGAGGAGCAGACCGCGGAGGCGCTCGACGGCGTCGTGGCCGCGTTCCGCATCAACTGGGTGTGGATGCCGCCGTGGGGTCCCGAGAAGATCACCGACGACGGCCGCGACATGATGCGGGCGCTCGGCTTCTCGATCTGAGACCCGCGGCCCGCACCGCGACGACGACGGCCCCACCCGCCCGGGTGGGGCCGTCGTCGTCGCGGGGCCGGGCCGCGCTCCCGCCCCGGCGGGCCCCCGACCCCCGCGTCTCGTACACTGGACCGGTCGGGTCCGATGGACGCCCTCGACCGACCGGGCTCGACCCCCTCTGCTGCGGGTCGCCCTCCTCCCACGGACCGTGGGACATCCGCTGACCAGAAGGACCCCTCACCGTGCTCGCTGTACACGACCTGGAGCTGCGCGTCGGCGCCCGCGTCCTCATGGAGGACGTCTCGTTCCGGGTGAGCCCGGGGGACAAGATCGGCCTCGTCGGCCGCAACGGCGCCGGCAAGACCACGCTCACCAAGATCCTCGCGGGCGAGGGCCAGCCCACGGGCGGCCGCATCGACCGCTCCGGCGAGATCGGCTACCTCCCGCAGGACCCGCGCTCCGGCAACCCGGAGGACCTGGCGCGCACGCGCATCCTCGACGCGCGCGGGCTCGGCACGCTGTCGCTCGACATGCAGCGCGCGATGATCGACATGGCGTCGACCGACGACAAGGTCTCCGCCAAGGCGATGAAGGACTACGGCCGCCTCGAGGAGCGCTTCGTCGCGCTCGGCGGCTACGCGGCCGAGGCGGAGGCCGCGTCCATCGCGAGCAACCTCAGCCTGCCCGACCGGATCCTCGACCAGCCGCTCAGCACGCTCTCCGGCGGCCAGCGCCGCCGCATCGAGCTCGCGCGCATCCTCTTCTCCGGCGCCGACACGATGCTCCTCGACGAGCCCACCAACCACCTCGACGCCGACTCCGTCACCTGGCTCCGCGAGTTCCTCAAGGGGTACCAGGGCGGGCTCATCGTGATCAGCCACGACGTGGAGCTCGTCGGCGACACCGTCAACCGCGTGTTCTACCTCGACGCGAACCGCATGGTCATCGACATCTACAACATGGGCTGGAAGCACTACCAACGCCAGCGCGCCGCCGACGAGGAGCGCCGCAAGAAGGAGCGCGCCAACGTCGAGAAGAAGGCGGGCGTCCTCCAGCTGCAGGCCGCGAAGTTCGGGGCCAAGGCGTCGAAGGCCGCCGCCGCGCACCAGATGGTGCGGCGCGCCGAGAAGATGCTCTCCGGCCTCGAGGAGGTGCGCGCGGTCGACCGCGTGGCCAAGCTCCGCTTCCCCGAGCCCGTCGCCTGCGGGCGCACGCCGCTCATGGCGAGCGACCTCAGCAAGAACTACGGTTCACTCGAGATCTTCACGGCCGTCGACCTCGCCATCGACCGCGGCAGCAAGGTCGTGATCCTCGGCCTCAACGGCGCCGGCAAGACGACGCTGCTGCGGATCCTCGCGGGCGTCGACCAGCCCGACACCGGGCGGCTCGAGCCGGGCCACGGACTGCGCGTGGGCTACTACGCGCAGGAGCACGAGACGATCGACGTCAAGCGCAGCGTGCTGGAGAACATGGTCTCCTCCTCGCCCGACATCTCCGAGATGGAGGCGCGCCGCGTCCTCGGCTCGTTCCTCTTCACGGGCGACGACTCGGCGAAGCCCGCCGGCGTGCTCTCGGGCGGCGAGAAGACCCGCCTGGCGCTGGCGATGATCGTCGTGTCCGGCGCCAACGTGCTGCTGCTCGACGAGCCCACCAACAACCTCGACCCCGCGAGCCGCGAGGAGATCCTCGGCGCGCTCAACACGTACTCGGGTGCCGTGGTGCTCGTCAGCCACGACTCCGGCGCGGTCGAGGCGCTCAACCCGGAGCGGGTCCTCATCATGCCGGACGGCACCGAGGACCACTGGAGCCCCGACTACATGGACCTCATCGAGCTGGCCTGATCGACCTGGCCGCGCGTCAGCGCGCGTCGTCGAGGATGCGGTCCTCGACGTCCGCGTCCGACGGCCGCTTCCGCGCGCGCTTGGCCTGACGGGCGCGCTCGCGCTCCTGCTCCTCGGGGTCGTCCGCGTTGATGATCCGGTACTCGTTGCGCACGGCGATGCCGAGGCCCGCGAACCCGATGATCGCGAAGACGATCCACTGGAACGCGTACGACAGGTGGGGGCCCTCGTCCTCCGGCGGACGCGGCGTCGCGAACGGCGCGGCCTCCGCGGGGGCGGGATCCTCGGAGATCAGCAGCCCGTAGGCGCCGGTGTACGTCGGCGCGTCCACGCGGCCGGCGATGTCGGGCAGGTTGACCGTGGCGATCTGCCCCGCGGGCGCGGAGCGACCCGGCAGCTCGGGCTCGCCCGCCTTGAGGCGCGCGGTCACCGTGACCTGGCCCTCGGGCGGCGCGGGCACCGAGTCGGGGGAGTCCTGCGAGTTGCCGATGGGCACCCAGCCGCGGTCGACCACGAAGACGCGGCCGTCCTCCAGGCGCAGCGGCGTGAGGACCTCGAAGCCGGGCTGGCCGTTGAAGGGGCGGTTGCGCGCCAGCAGCTGCTCGTCGGCGAGGTAGGTGCCGGTCACGGTGACGGGCGTCCACTTCTGCGTGTCGACGTAGGCGGACGTGTCGGCGAGCACCTGGTCGACGGGCAGGGGAGCGCTGTCCCAGTTGTCCTCGACCTTGGCGATCTCCGCGAGCGCCTCATCGCGGCGCGCGAACTGCCAGTGGCTGAGCAGCACGCACGCGATGGCGAAGACCACGGCCACGAGGAGGTACCCGGCCCAGCGGCGGTTGAGCACGAAGCGCCAGCGGGTCATGCGATCGCCCCCTCGACGGGCGCGTCGATCGCGGCGACGCGCACGGGGAAGTCCCGGCCGGACAGGAAGTCGCGGAGGAACCCGACGTGCTCGTCGCACGCCGTCCACGTCTTCACCCGGTCGGCCGTGTGGATGCGCGGGTTGCGCCACTCGACGCGCCACGCGGCGTCCGCGCGGCAGCCGGCGCGCGAGCACTCGACGACGTCGGACGACGGCCCGGCGGATCCGAGGCCCCAGGAGGCGAGACCGCTCACGCCGCGTCGGGGGTCTCGGACGTGGAGTCGTCCCGGGCGGCGGCCGGGCGGGCCTCCGTCGCGGGCGTCGGGCCGCGACCCGTCTCGTACGTCGTGAAGGACGCGGGCATCGTGAACGGCTCGGGCGGCATGGAGGGCTCGGACGACGCGTACGGGGCGGACGCGGCGAACGGCGTCGCCCCCGCGGCGGGAGCCGAGGGCTCGGCCGGCGGCGGGAAGCCGGAGTGGCGCGCGGACACGACCACGACGCCGCCCGGGCGCTCGACCGCGGTGCCCTGGTTGCCGCCCACGTTCGCGAGGATGACCGCGAAGTAGGGGAGGACCACCGCGCCGATGGCGGCGACGGCCAGCCACCAGCCCTCGAGGAAGAGGCAGGACAGGATGCAGACCATGCGGATGGTCATGGCGATGGTGTACTTCACCATGCGGGCGTGACGGTCCTCCTGCGGGGACCGGGGGAGGCTGGTGACCGACTGCTGCGAGGTGGGCATGGGTGGTTGGCGTCCTTCGGGGGCGCGTCGCGCGCCCCATCAGGACAAGGGTACGCCGACCCACCGATAGGCTCGTCCGAGTCCGCAAGCCCCCTCCAAGCCGTAATGGAAGGTCCCCCATGAGCACCGAACGCACCGTCGTCGTCACCGGAGGCAACAGGGGGATCGGGTTCGCGATCGCCGAGGAGATGCTCCGCCGCGGACACCGCGTCGCGGTCACGGCCCGCTCGGGCCAGGGTCCCGAGGGCAGCCTCACCGTCCGCGCGGACGTCACCGACGCCGCGTCCGTGGACGCCGCGTTCGCCGAGGTCGAGGCCGCGTACGGTCCCGTCGAGGTCGTGGTCGCCAACGCCGGCATCACGCGCGACATGCTCATGATGCGCATGAACGACGACGACTTCACCGAGGTCGTCGACACCAACCTCGGCGGCGCCTTCCGCGTCGTCAAGCGGGCGTCGAAGGGCATGCTCAAGGCGCGCTTCGGCCGCATCGTCCTCATCTCCAGCGTCGTCGGCCTCTACGGGTCCGGCGGCCAGGTCAACTACGCCGCGTCCAAGAGCGGCCTGGTCGGCCTCGCCCGCTCGGTCACGCGCGAGCTCGGCGGCCGTGGGATCACCGCGAACGTCGTCGCCCCCGGCTTCATCGAGACCGACATGACGGCCGAGCTGCCCGAGGCCACCGCGGCGGAGTACAAGAAGTCGATTCCCGCCGGCCGGTACGGCACGGCCGCGGAGGTCGCCGGCGTCGTGGCGTGGATCTCCTCCGACGAGGCCGCCTACATCTCCGGCGCGGTCATCCCCGTCGACGGCGGCCTCGGCATGGGCCACTGACGCCGCCCGCCGGGGAGCGCGTCATGTCCGACCTCCTGGCGGCGTGGGACGCGGGTCCCGCCGCGCTCACCGAGCTGGGGGCCACGCACAACCACGCCTACCGCGTCGACGTCGACGGCGGAGCCCGGTACCTGCTGCGCCTGCACGTCGCGCGCCGCCAGCAGCACGAGATCGACCTCGAGCTCGACTGGCTGGCGATGCTCGCCGCCCGGGGCGGTACGTCCGTGCCGATCCCGCAGCGCACGCGCGCCGGCTCCTGGACGGCCACGGTCGAGGTCCCCGTCCCCGACGACGACGAGGTGGGCCTCCGGCGCGCGGTGGTCGGCGCGTCCGGCGGCCGCGTGGAGCGGCGCCTGGCGACCCTCCTCACCTGGCACGACGGCGAGATGCTGAGCAGCCTCCCCGCGTCCGCGGACGCCGGGCCCTTCGCCGAGACGCTGGCTGCCCTGCACGCCGCGGGCGCGGATCCGGCCGCCGTCGCCCTCGCGGGCCAGCGCCGGCGCTACGACGCCGACTACGCGACGACGCGGCTCGAGCGCCTGGTCGAGGGCTACCCGGGCATCATGGCCGACGGCTCCACGGCGGAGGCGCTGGCCGGCGCGATCGCGGAGCTGCGCGCGACGCTCGCGCAGGCCGGTCCACCGATCATGGTGCACGGCGACTACCACCCGGGCAACCTGATCCAGGGGCCGACCGGCGTCTCCGTCATCGACTTCGACCGGTGCGGGCTCGGCCCCGCGGGCCTCGACGTGGCCGCGGCGATCATGTACCTCGCGCCCCGGCAGCGCGCGCAGTTCCACCGCGCCTACACGGCGGCGGGCGGCAGCACGGGCGTCCCGGACGAGCGCTTCGGCGCCTTCATCTTCCTTGCGTACCTCGACAACGTCACCCACCTCGCGAGCCTGCCGTCGGAGCGCGAGCGGATGCCGGCGAACATCGCGCAGCTGGCGGCCATCGCCCGCGCCGTCGTCACGGGCTGACCCGCGGCCTGGGCGCCCGCCGCCTCAGCGGGGGAGGCCGAGGAGCGCGAGGACCTGCGCGAGGTCGCGGCGGTCGACGCACACGTCCGCGCGTCGGCGGACGGCCGGCTTCGCGTCGAACGCCACCGAGAGGCCGGCGACGGCCATCATCTCGAGGTCGTTGGCGCCGTCGCCCACCGCGACGACCCGGGCGAGCGGGATCCCGAGCTCCCGGCTCCACTCCTCGACGGCCGCCCGCTTGGCCGCCGCGTCGATGACGGGACCGGAGACCCGGCCCGTGAGGCGCCCGTCGGCGGACTCGAGCCTGTTCGCCCGCCAGCGGTCGAGCCCGAGGCGCTCGGCGAGCGGATCCAGCAGCTCGTGGAAGCCGCCCGAGACGACGGCGACGACGTGGCCGGCGTCGTGCAGCCCCGCGACCAGCCGCTCCGCCCCGGGCGTGAGGCGGATCCGGCCGCCGACCGTCGCGTGCACCGCGTCCGGCAGCCCCGCCAGCGTCGCCACGCGTGAGCGCAGGCTCTCGGCGAAGTCGAGCTCGCCGCGCATCGCCCGGTCGGTGACCTCCGCGACCTGCTCGAGCGATCCCGCCTCGGCGGCGAGCAGCTCGATGGCCTCGTCCTCGATGAGGGTCGAGTCGACGTCGAGCACGACGAGCATGCGCGGCAGGGCGCGGGCGACAGACGACGCCGCGGACGGCGGCGTCATCGGGAGGACGGCGCTCACGGGGTGACGCGCACGCCCTTGCCCACGACGGTGATGCCGCCGTCGGTCACGGTGAACCCGCGCTCGCGGTCGCGGTCGTGGTCCACGCCGACGGTCGCGCCGGGCGCGACCTCGACGTCCTTGTCGAGGATGGCGCGACGGATGTCCGCGCCCGCCCCGATGTGCACCTTGTCGAAGACGATCGAGTCGACGATCCGCGAGCCCGACTCCGCGATGACCCACGGGCCGAGGACGCTGCGCTCCACGTGCGCGCCGCTGATGACGCCGCCGAGCGACGTGATCGAGTCGATCATCGTGCCCGTGTTGCCCTGCGCGTCGCGGACGAACTTCGCGGGCGGGCTGTTGAGCTGCTGGCTGAAGATCGGCCAGTCCTTGTTGTAGAGGTTGAACACCGGCAGCGCCGAGATGAGGTCCTGGTGCGCGTCGAAGAAGGACTCGATCGTGCCGACGTCGCGCCAGTAGTAGCGGTCGCGGTCGTTGGCCCCGGGGACCTCGTTGCGGTTGAGGTCGTAGACGCCGGCGTTCCCCTGCTCCACGAACCACGGGACGATGTCGCCGCCCATGTCGTGCGCGGACTCGGCGTTCTCGCCGTCGCGGCGCACCGCGTCGATGAGCTGGTCGGTGTCGAAGACGTAGTTGCCCATGGAGGCGAGCACCTCGCCGGGGGAGTCGTCGAGCCCCACCGGGTCCTTCGGCTTCTCCAGGAACGCGCGGATGGCGGCCGGGTTCGCGGGATCCGTGTCGATCACGCCGAACTGGTCGGCCAGCTCGATGGGCTGCCGGATGGCGGCGACCGTCGCGCCGCGACCCGACGCGATGTGCGCGTCGATCATCTGGCTGAAGTCCATGCGGTACACGTGGTCGGCGCCGACCACGACGACGATGTCGGGCTTCTCGTCGTTGATGAGGTTGAGGCTCTGCAGGATGGCGTCGGCCGATCCGCTGAACCACCGCTTGCCGAGCCGCTGCTGCGCGGGCACCGAGGCGATGTAGGAGTTGAGCATCTGGTTGAGGCGCCAGGTCTGCGACACGTGGCGGTCGAGCGAGTGCGACTTGTACTGCGTCAGCACGACGATCTGCGTGAGGCCCGAGTTGATGAGGTTCGACAGCGCGAAGTCGATGAGCCGGTACTGCCCGCCGAACGGGACGGCGGGCTTGGCCCGGTCCGCGGTGAGCGGCATGAGCCGCTTGCCCTCGCCGCCGGCGAGCACGATTCCAAAGATCTTCTTCGATGCCATTGCCCCAGCGTAGATGCACGCCAGGGCATGTACTAGCGTTCGACCAATGCGAGCAGACGTGATCACCAAGGAGTATCCGCCCGAGGTCTACGGGGGTGCCGGCGTGCACGTCACCGAGCTCGTGAAGGCCATGCGCCAGCGGACCGAGGTGGTCGTCCGCGCCTTCGGGGCGCCGCGGGACGAGCCCGGCGTCTTCTCCTACCCGGTCCCCGCGGAGCTCGCGGGCGCCAACGCGACGCTGCAGACCATGGCCGTCGACCTCGCCATCGCGAGCGACGTGGCGGGCGCCGACGTCGTCCACTCCCACACCTGGTACGCGAACCACGCGGGCCACGTCGCGTCGATGCTGCACGGCATCCCGCACGTCGTCACCGCGCACAGCCTCGAGCCCCTGCGCCCGTGGAAGGCGGAGCAGCTGGGCGGCGGCTACCGCGTCTCCAGCTGGATCGAGCGCACGGCCTACGAGGCGGCCGACGCCGTCATCGCCGTCAGCGACGGCATGAAGCGCGACATCCTCCGCTCGTACCCGGCGCTCGACGAGGCCCGGGTGCACACCGTCTACAACGGCATCGACCTCGAGGCCTGGGCGCCCGTGCACGACGACGAGCTCGTCCGCTCCCTCGGCATCGACCCGTCGCGCCCCTCGGTCGTGTTCGTCGGCCGCATCACCCGGCAGAAGGGCCTGCCCTACCTCCTCCGCGCGGCCGCCCTGCTGCCCGCCGACGTGCAGATGGTGCTGTGCGCCGGGGCGCCGGACACCCCGCAGATCATGGAGGAGGTCACGGCCCTCGTCCGCGGCCTGCAGGAGGAGCGCTCCGGCGTCGTCTGGATCGACCGGCTCCTGCCGCGTCGCGAGCTGTCCGCGGTGCTCACGGCCGGCACGGTCTTCGTCTGCCCGTCCGTCTACGAGCCCCTCGGCATCGTGAATCTCGAGGCGATGGCCTGCGGCGCGCCCGTCGTCGGCACCGCCACGGGCGGGATCCCCGAGGTCGTCGCCGACGGCGTCACCGGCCGGCTCGTCCCCATCGACCAGGCCACCGACGGCACGGGGACGCCCACCGACCCCGAGCGCTTCGTCCGCGACCTCGCCGCCGCCCTCACCGAGGTCGTGCAGGATCCGGACGCCGCCCGGCGCATGGGCGAGGCCGGCCGCGTGCGCGCCGAGCGCGAGTTCGGCTGGGACCGGATCGCCCGCCAGACCGAGGCGATCTACGCGTCGATCCTGCGCTGACCGCGGATTGCGCAGGCCCCGCCGAGCGGCCCGTCGACCTCGCACGGGCGGGCCGCGCGCGGGGTCCGGGCCGGTAGACTCGTGGGCATGAGCCACGTCCTCTCCCTGTCCGGAGTGTCCTTCGTCCGGAACGGGACGACCATCCTCGACCGCGTGGACTGGACGGTGGACGGCGACGAGCGCTGGGTCGTCCTCGGCCCGAACGGCGCGGGCAAGACGAGCCTCCTGCAGATCGCCTCCGCCATGGCGCACCCGTCCTCGGGCACGGCCACGGTCCTCGACCACGAGCTCGGCCGCGTCGACGTGTTCGAGCTGCGCTCGCGCATCGGCTTCGCCTCCACCGCCATGGCCCGGCGCATCCCCGCCGACGAGACCGTGCTCGACGTGGTCCTCACCGCGGCGTACTCGGTCACCGGCCGCTGGAACGAGGACTACGAGGACATCGACGTGCGCCGCGCCCAGCGCGTGCTCGCGGAGTGGCGCCTCGACCACCTCGAGCAGCGCCGCTTCGGCACGCTGAGCGACGGCGAGCAGAAGCGCGTCCAGATCGCCCGCTCGATCATGACCGACCCCGAGCTCCTCCTCCTCGACGAGCCGGCCGCGAGCCTCGACCTCGGCGCCCGCGAGGAGCTGCTGCAGCTGCTCGGCGGCTACGCGTCGGCACCCGAGGCGCCCGGCATCGTCATGGTCACGCACCACGTGGAGGAGATCCCGCGCGGGTTCACGCACGGCCTGCTGCTCCGCGAGGGCCAGGTCGTCGCGGCGGGCCCGCTCGCGGACGTCATCACGGCCGAGATGCTCGGCCGCACGTTCGGCCTCGAGCTCGAGGTCACGCAGGACGACGGGCGCTTCACGGCCCGCGCCGTCCGCTCCTGATCCCGTCTCGGCGAGTCCCGGCGCGCCGACCCGTGCCGGGCACCCGTCTGGTAGGCTCGTCCACTGGTCCGGTGATCATCCCGGCCGCCCACGCTTCCCACGCACACACCAGAAACGACGAAGGACACCCCCGATGAAGACCGCCATCCACCCCCAGTACGCCCCGGTCGTCTTCCGCGACCTCGCCTCCGGTGAGACCTTCCTCACGCGCTCCACCGTGGGCAGCTCGAAGACCATCGAGTGGGAGGACGGCAACACGTACCCCGTCATCGACGTCGAGATCTCGAGCGCCTCGCACCCGTTCTACACGGGCAAGCAGCGCATCATGGACTCCGCCGGCCGCGTCGAGAAGTTCAACTCGCGCTACGCCGGCTTCGGCAAGAAGTAGCAGCCACCCGCTGCACCACGAAGGGCGCCCGGCTCCGGCCGGGCGCCCTTCGTCGTCCCCGCGGCGCCGCAGCCCGGATGCGGGGCGGCGCCGGGGAGCGGCGGATCAGGATCCGACGTGCCGCTCCGGCCACGCGCCCGACGTCGTGAAGGCCGGGTCGCGCGTGCGGCGCATGTAGTCCTGGAAGCTCTCGGCCTGGACGCGGGACCAGTCGACCTGCCGGTCGTGCAGGTCGAGCACGGGGATGTCGAGCTGGTCGGCGTAGCGCCCGGCGATGGCTTGGGCGACGCGGCCCGCGGCGATGGCGTCGGCGCCTGCGTCGTGCGCGTCGTCGAGCCGGACGCCGTAGTGCTCCGCCGCGACGGACAGGGTGCGCTTGCCGCGGCGGTACGTGTCGACCGCCTTGTCGATGACGAGCGGGTCGATGACCGGGCCCGTGTCGCGCAGCGGCTCCACGCCGTGGCGTACGGCCTCGCGGTTGAGGAGCGTGAGGTCGTAGGGCGCGTTGTAGACGACGAGCGCGAGGCCGCGCGCGAACATCTCGCGGATGGTGGTCACGATCTCGAGCACCACGGCCGCGGCGTCCCGTCCCTCCGCCTGCGCGCGCTCCGTCGTGACGCCGTGGATGGCCGCGGCGCCCGCGGGGATCTCGACGCCGGGGTCCGCGAGCCAGTCGTGGCGCTCGAGGACCTCGCCCCGCTCATCCAGCACGACGATGCACGCCGTGACGATGCGCGCGGTCTCGACGTCCACCCCCGTCGTCTCGAGGTCGAACGAGGCCAGGGTGTCGTGCCAGCGGGAGGTCATCCTGTAGATGCTACGGGCGACCGCCGATGGCGGGCGCGCCCATGTGGAGCCAGTAGAAGCTCTGCGTGGCGAGCGTGAGGGTCAGGCGGCCGTCGTCGCCGACGGTCGGGAAGACGCCGCCGCCGAAGAGGTCGTACAGCTGGGATCCCGCGAAGTCCGACGCGTCGATCGTGACCGAGACCGGGTTGTGCGCGAACGAGAACACGCAGAGCACGTCCTCGGCGCGGTCGCCGAAGTGCGTGCCGCTGCCCTCGTAGGAGCGCACGAACGCGAGCACACTCTCGTGGTCGGTCGGGAGGACCCGGATGGTGCCCTGGCCGAACACCGGGTGGGCCTTCCGCACGTGGATGACGTTGCGGACCCAGTGCAGCAGCGAGCGGGACTGCGCGAGCTGCGACTCCACGTTGATCTGCGCGTAGTTGTAGACGAGCGACTGCACGACGGGCAGGTAGAGCTTCCCCGGGTCGGCGGTCGAGAAGCCGGCGTTGCGGTCCGGGGTCCACTGCATGGGCGTGCGGGACGCGTCGCGGTCCGGGAGCCAGATGTTGTCGCCCATGCCGATCTCGTCCCCGTAGTAGAGGAACGGGCTGCCGGGGAGCGAGAACAGGAGCGCGTGCACGAGCTCGAGCTCGGCGCGCGAGTTGTCGAGCAGCGGCGCCAGGCGGCGGCGGATGCCGATGTTGACGCGCATGCGCGGGTCATACGCGTACCAGCCGTACATGGCCTGGCGGTACTCCTCGCTCACCATCTCGAGCGTGAGCTCGTCGTGGTTGCGGAGGAACACGCCCCAGGCCGCACCCTCCGGGATCTCGAACGTCTCGCTCATGATCCGCTTCAGCTCGTCCGCGGTCTGCGAGCGGAGGGAGTAGAAGATGCGCGGCATGATCGGGAAGTCGAACGCCATGTGGCACTCGGGCTCCTCCTCGGTGCCGAGGAACGCGGAGACCTCGCGGGGCCACTGGTTGGCCTCGGCGATGAGGATCCGGCCCGGGTACTCCTCGTCGACCATGGCGCGCAGGCGCTTGAGGAACTCGTGCGTGGCCGGCTCGCCCTCGCCGTTGCCCTCCTCGGTCTCGTAGAGGTACGGGATCGCGTCGAGGCGGAGGCCGTCGACGCCCATGTCGAGCCAGTGGCGGATGACGCCGTAGATGGCCTCGTGCACCTTCGGGTTGTCGAAGTTGAGGTCGGGCTGGTGCGAGAAGAAGCGGTGGAAGAAGAACTGGCGGCGCACCGGGTCGAAGGTCCAGTTGGACTCCTCGGTGTCGACGAAGATGACGCGGATGTCCTCGTACTTCTCGTCGGTGTCGCTCCAGACGTAGAAGTCGCCGTAGGGGCCGTCCGGGTCGGAGCGGGACTGCTGGAACCACTCGTGCTGGTCGGAGGTGTGGTTCATCACGAGGTCGATGACGATGCGCATGTTGCGCTCGTGCGACTTGGTGACGAGCTCCTTGAAGTCGTCGAGGGTGCCGAACTCGGGCAGCACCGCCATGTAGTCGCTGATGTCGTAGCCGCCGTCGCGGAGCGGGGACTGGAAGAACGGGGGCAGCCACAGGCCGTCGATGCCGAGCCACTGCAGGTAGTCGAGCTTGGAGATGAGGCCCTGGATGTCGCCCGTGCCGTCGCCGTTGGAGTCGACGAAGGAGCGGATCATCACCTCGTAGAAGACCGAGCGCTTGTACCACTGCTTGTCGAGGGTGAGTCCGGGCAGGGTGATGGGGGCGGTGAAGCTCACGGTTCTCCTCGTGGGGGCGACGGGGCGTCGACGGAAGGGCGGGGAAGGCTCGTGGGCAACTCTAGGCGGGGCGGACGAGCGCCGGAGGCCCGGCGCGCCCGGGGGCGCGGGCGGCCCCCGCTCGTAGACTCGACCCCGATGACCGTCCCCTCGCCCTACGCCGCCCAGCTCGATCGCATCCCCGTGGTCCGCCGCACCGTCGACCTCCTCGGGAGCCGCACCGCCTGGTGGGAGTACGGGCCCGCGGACGCCGAGCAGGTGCTCGTCGTCGTGCACGGGTTCCGCGGGGACCACCACGGGCTCGAGCCGGTCGTGGCGCAGCTGCCGGGCGTGCGGATCCTCTCGCCCGACCTGCCGGGCTTCGGCGACTCGACGCCGCTCGCGGACGCGCGGCACGACATCCCCGGCTACTCCGCGTGGCTCGGCGCGTTCGTCGACGCCACGGGCACGCGCGACGCCACCGTGCTCGGGCACTCGTTCGGGTCCATCGTCGTGTCGGCCGCGCTCGCCGACGGGCTGCCGAGCCCGCGGGCGATCCTCGTCAACCCGATCGCCGCGCCCGCGCTCGAGGGGCCGCGCGGGATCCTCACCCGCCTCGCCGTCCTCTACTACCGCGCCGCCGCGGTGCTCCCCGAGCGCGCGGGCTTCGGCCTGCTGCGCAACCGCGCGATCGTGCGCGTGATGAGCGAGGCCATGGCGAAGACCCGCGACCGCGGCCTCCGCCGGTGGATCAACGACCAGCACGACCGCTTCTTCAGCGCGTTCAGCGACCGCCGCGTGGTGCTCGAGGCGTTCCGCGCGTCGGTGTCGTCCGACGCGAGCACGTACGCGCCGCGCGTGCGGGTGCCCGTGCTGCTGGTCGCCGCCGAGCGCGACGACATCACACCCGTCGCGGCCCAGCACCGCCTGCGCGCGCTGTTCGCCGACGCGCGGCTCGAGGTGATCCCGCGGGTCGGGCACCTCATCCACTACGAGACGCCCGGGGAGGCCGCGGGCTTCGTCCGCCGCTTCCTCGACGAGGGGAGCGCGTCGTGAGGCTCGTGTTCGACTGCCGGTACACGCGCATCGGCCGGCACGACGGGATCAGCCGCTACGGTGCCGAGCTCGTCGCCCGGCTGGGCGCGCGCTTCGACGTGACCATGCTCATCAGCGACCACCGCCAGCTCGCGCTCCTGCCCGACCTGCCGTGGCAGCTGGTCAGCTCGCCGACGGGACCCCGCGAGCCGTGGGTCGCGCGTCGGATCTCGCGGCTGCGACCGGACGTCGTCTACAGCCCGATGCAGACCATGGGCTCGCGCGGGCGCACGTACCCGCTCGTGCTCACGCTGCACGACCTCATCTACTACCGGCACCGGCGCCCGCCGCGCGACCTGCCCGCGCCCGTGCGCGCCCTGTGGCGCGCGTTCCACCTGGCGTGGTGGCCCCAGCGGCTGCTGCTCGACCGGGCGGACGCGATCGTCACGGTGAGCGAGACGACGCGCGGCCTCATCCGCCGCCACCGCCTGACGACACGGCCCGTGGTCGTGGTGCCGAACGCGGCCGAGCTCGCGCCCGCCCCCGACGGGACGCCGGACGGGCCCCGGGACGCCCCGGAGGAGCGCACGCTCGTCTACATGGGCTCGTACATGCCCTACAAGAACGTCGAGACGCTCGTGCGCGCGGCGGACGACCTGCCCGAGCACGAGCTGCAGCTCATGAGCCGCATCGCCCCGGCGGAGCGCGAGCGGCTGGAGGCGCTGGCCGACGGCGCCCGGCTGGTCTTCCGCGACGGCGCGAGCGACGCCGAGTACGCCGCGACACTGCGCCGCGCCACCGCGCTCCTCACCGCGTCGCGCGACGAGGGCTTCGGCATCCCCGTCGTGGAGGCCATGAGCGTCGGGCTGCCGGTCGTGGTCAGCGACATCCCGATCTTCCGCGAGATCGGCGGCGACGCGGCCGTGTACGTCGACCCGGACGACCCCGAGGGGTTCGCCGCGGCCGTGCGCGCGCTGGAGGACCCGGCGGAGTGGCGGCGGCGGTCGGCGGCGTGCTCCGCGCGGGCGGCGGAGTACGGCTGGGACCGCTCGGCCGAGGTGCTCGGCGACCTCCTGGAGCAGGTCGCGCGCACGGGGCGCCGCGGCGCCTGAGCGGGCGGCCGGCCGCTCCCGGGACGCGCGGGGCCGCGGTCAGGTGACGTGGATCCGGCGGCGGCTCAGGCGCGGCGCGCGGTGTCGAGGTCGGCGATCGCCCCGAGGTCCGCGACCCCGCCGAAACGCAGCAGCGACAGCTCGCCGTCGACCACGCCGAACGTGTGCGCCGAGCCGTTCTCGATCATGGGGCCGGGGCGCCCGACGAGCGAGGCGTCGAGGCTCCGCGCGAGCGCCGCGATGACGCCGCCGTGCGACACCGCGATGATCGACCCGCCCGGGTGGATCTCGGCGAGGCGGAGGAGCGCGGCTCCCGCCCGCTCGGTCACGGACTCGACGGTCTCGCGCCCCGGCACGTCGCCGTCGGGGAAGCGCGCCTCGATCTCCTGGTGCGTGAGCCCCTCCGCGAGGCCGTAGCGGCGCTCGGCCAGCGCGGGCTCGGGCATCGGGCCCGGCGTCGGGGCGCCGCCGAGCGCGAGGTGCTCGGCGATGATCGACGCGGTCTCGAAGGCGCGGCTGAGCGGGCTCGCGTGGATCGCGTCCCAGCCGGCGCCGCCCGCGACCGCCTCGGCGAGGAGGGCGCCCGCGGTGGCGGCCTGCGCGCGGCCGGTGTCGTCGAGGGGGATGTCGCTCGACCCCTGCACGCGGCGCTCCACGTTCCACGCGGTGCGGCCGTGGCGGACGAGGACGACGCGCGTCACGACGCGAGCTCCGTCGCGATGGCGCGGAGGGTCTCGCTCGTGCCGCCCTCCAGGCGCACGGTCGCGCGGGTGTCGCCCTTGGTGACGCCGCGGTTGAGGATCACGATCGGCATGCGGCTCCTCCGGGCGAGCTCGAGCAGGCGGATGCCGGAGTTGACCGCGAGGGACGACCCGGCGATGAGGAGCACGTCCGCGTCGGAGACGATGGCGCTCGCCTCGCGGAAGCGCTCGGTGGGCACGAGCTCGCCGAAGAAGACCACGTCGGGCTTCAGCATGCCGCCGCAGACGCTGCACACGGGGATCCGGAACCGGTCGACGTCGTGCACCTGCGCGTCGCCGTCCGGGTTCAGCTCCACCGCGTCGGGCTGGTCGAGCCAGGGGTTCTCCGCGCTGATGCGCTCGGCGATCGCGGAGCGCGCGTAGGCCTGGCCGCACTCGAGGCAGAGGACCCGGTCGAGCGAGCCGTGCAGGTTGACGACGCGGCGGGACCCGGCGCGCTCGTGCAGGCCGTCGACGTTCTGCGTGACGACGCCGCCCACGACGCCCGCGAGCTCGAGGTCGGCGAGCGCGGCGTGGCCGTCGTTGGGGCGCGCGGAGCTGAACGCCTTCCAGCCGAGGTGGCCGCCCGCCCAGTAGCGGCGGCGGAAGTCGTCGCCCTCGCTGCGGAACTGCTGGAACGTCATCGGGTTCCGCTTGGGGGCGCCCTCGCCGCGGTAGTCGGGGATGCCGGAGTCGGTGCTGAGGCCGGCGCCCGTGAGGACGGCGGTGCGGCGGCCGCGCATCAGCTCGACGGCCTCGGCGATCGTCGACCCCGCGGGGGGTCGGGGATCATCACGGAGAGCGGTGCTCATGGGGCCTCCCGGTGCCGAGCGGACGCCTCGCCCTGTCGGCGGGCGGCGACGGGGCAGGGCATCATTGTCCTGCCGAGTCTAGACAGCGCATCCCCGCGAAGGCTCCGCGCGAGCAGGCGCCGCCCCCGTCGCGGGCGGACGGAGAGAGGACCGGCGTGCACATCCACCGCATCGAGGACCTGGACTCCCCGGGCCTCGAGGACTACTCGCGCCTCACCGACGTGGCCCTCCGCCGCGTGAGCGAGCCCGAGGGCGGCCTGTACATCGCCGAGTCCACCAAGGTCATGGGGCGGGCGCTCGCCGCGGGCCACGTGCCGCGCTCGGTCCTCGTGCAGGAGCAGTGGCTCGACGACGTCGCCCCGCTCCTCGAGGGCTTCCCGGACGTGCCGGTCTTCGTGGGCGCGCCCGCCGTGCTGGAGCGGCTCACGGGCTACAACCTGCACCGCGGGGCGCTCGCCGCGATGCACCGCCCGCCCCTGCCCGCCGTCGCCGACGTGCTGCGCGGCGCCCGCCGGGTCGTGGTGCTCGAGGACATCGTCGACCACACGAACGTCGGGGCGATCTTCCGCGCCGTCGCGGGCATCGGGGCCGACGCGGTGCTCATCACGCCGCGCTGCGCCGACCCGCTGTACCGCCGGAGCGTCCGGGTCAGCATGGGCACCGTGCTGCAGGTGCCGTGGACGCGGCTGCCCGAGTGGTCGGAGGCCGCGCCCCTCCTGCACGAGGCCGGGTTCCACCTCGCCGCGCTCGCCCTCGAGGACGACGCCGTCACGCTCGACGCCTTCGCGGCGGATCCGCCCGAGCGGATCGCGCTCGTGCTCGGGACCGAGGGGGACGGGCTCAGCCGCCACGCGCTCCGGCACGCGGACTCGACGGTGGTGATCCCGATGCTCCACGGCGTGGACTCGCTCAACGTGGCCGCGGCGAGCGCCGTCGCGCTCTACGCCCTCCGGGTCCCGGCGTGAGCCGCGCCCGGCGCGCCACCCTCGCCGGCGTCGCCGCCGCGCTCGTCGTCTCGGCGGGCGTCTACGTCCCCGTGACCCTCACGGCGGATCCGCCGGCCGCGGTTGCGCAGGTCGACGCGCCGGATCCCGTCGTCAACGTCGCGACCCCGGAGACCTGGCCGGGGGAGGGCGTCTCGGCCGTCGGCGCGATCGGGTTCGACGGCGTGCTGGCCACGGACGACGAGGCGCCGGTCCCTCGGCCCATGGCGAGCATCACCAAGACCGTGACCGCCCTCGTCGTGCTGCGCGCGAAGCCGCTCGCCGCCGGCGAGGAGGGGCCGCAGGTCACCTTCACCGCCGAGGACGAGGCGCTCCGCGTCGAGATCCTCAAGCAGGACGGCATCGTGGAGCCCGCGGTGCCCGGCACGAGCCTCTCGCAGCGCGACCTCCTCGAGGGCGCGCTGCTCGCGAGCGCCAACAACTACGCGGCGGCCCTCGGCGTCTGGGCCTTCGGGTCGAACGACGCCTTCGTCCAGGCGGCGAACGCGTGGCTGGCCGAGCAGGGCCTCACGGGCACGCACGTCGCCGACGCGATGGGGCTCTCGCCCGACACGGTGAGCACGACCACTGACCTCGTCCGCATCGGGGAGATGGTGCTGGCCGACCCGGTGCTCGCGGACATCGTCGACCAGCGGAGCGCCGACGTCGCGGGCGTGGGCGCCGTGGTGAACCGCAACCTGCTCGCCGACGTGCCGGGGTTCCGCGGCATCAAGACGGGCACGCTCGAGCAGGCCGGCAAGTGCCTGCTCTGGGCCGTGGACACGAAGGTCGGCGACCGGGACGTGACGCTCGTCGGCGTGACCCTCGGGGCGCGGGACCACGCGGAGCTCGCGCGCCAGGTGCTCGCGCTGCTGCCGACCGTCACCGCCAACATGCACGTGGTGCGGGTCGCGACGGCGGGGGAGCCGTTCGCCGACTACACGACCGCGTGGGGCGCGACGGCGCAGGCGGTGAGCACGGCCGACGAGTCGCTGCTCGTCTGGGGCGACACGCCCGTGACGACGACGGTGGAGGCGTCCGGCACGGCCGAGGCCGAGGCGGGTGCGCCGGTGGGCACGGCCACGGTCACGGCCGGCGAGGAGACCGTGCAGGTGCCGCTGGCGCTCGACCGGGCGATCCCCGGCCCCGACGGCTGGTGGCGCCTCGCGAACCCGGGCGAGCTGCTGGGCTGACCGCGGGGCACGCCGGGCACGCCGGGAGGGTCGATCCCGGGATCAGCCCGCGGCGTCCGGGCGCGTCCACGGCGACGCGTCGGGCCGCTTGGCCGTGCGCCCGTCGCCCGAGGACTGGTGGCGGAGGCGCCGCAGCACCCACGGCACGAAGTAGGAGCGGGCCCAGTCGATGTCGCCCGCGCGGGCCTGGCGCCAGGTGCGCGTCGGGAGCGGCTCGGGCCGGAGCGGCTGCAGGTCGTTCTCGACGGCGAGCGCCTGCAACACCATGCGCGCGACCGTGTGGTGGCCGAGGGGTGCGAGGTGCAGCCGGTCGACGTCCCACATGCGCGGGTCCTGGATCTCGGTGAGCGCCCACTGGTCGGCGACGATGCAGTCGCGCCGGGCGGCGATCGCCCGGATGTCCTCGTTGTAGATGGCGACCTTGCCGCGGAGGCGGCCGAACACGGGGGAGAACTTGACGTCGGTGCCCGTGAAGAGGACCACGGTCGCGCCCTCCGACGAGAGCCGCTCCACCATGCGGTCGAGGCGGTCGGCGAGCCGGTCCGGGTCGGCGCCGGGGCGGAGGATGTCGTTGCCGCCCGCGGAGAGGGACACGAGGTCGGGGTGCAGGGCCATGGCCGGCTCGACCTGCTCGTCCGCGATCTGCGCGAGGAGGCGCCCGCGGATCGCGAGGTTCGCGTACGAGAAGCCCTCGACCTGGTCGGCCAGCACCTCGGCCACGCGGTCGGCCCAGCCCCGGTGCCCCGTGGGGCTGCCCGGCTCGGGATCGCCGATGCCCTCCGTGAAGGAGTCGCCGAGGGCGACGTAGCGGCGCCAGGGATGGGGCTCGGTCATGCGCTTCCTTCCGGGTGGGACGCCTCCCATCATAGGAACGCCCTCGCCCCGGCCTGCGGGAATGCCCGGACCCCTCCGATAGTTGAGCATTCAAGCAACCTGATGCGCGCCCGAGGAACGAGGACCCATGCCCGACCTGCTCTCCGCCGACACGTCCATGGGTCCCGTGACCCTGCTGGTCGGCGACCTGGACCGGATGACCGCCTACTACCGCGACGCCGTCGGCCTCGACGTCCTCGCCGAGGGCGTCGAGTCGACGACGCTCGGGCGGGCGGGGGTCCCCGCCGTGGTCCTCGAGCCCGCGCACGGGCTCGACCTGCCGAGCCCCGGGAACGCCGGCCTCTTCCACACGGCCGTGCTGTTCGACGCCCCGGCTGCCCTCGCGCGGTCGGTGGCGTCCGTCGCGCGACGCGCGCCCGGCACCTTCACCGGGAGCGCCGACCACCTCGTGAGCCGCGCCTTCTACTTCACCGACCCCGAGGGCAACGGCGTGGAGCTCTACACCGACCGCCCGCGCGACGAGTGGACGTGGCAGGACGGCCGGGTCGTCATGGACAGCCTGCGGCTCGACCCGAACGCCTTCCTGCGCCAGGAGCTCGCGCCCGTGGCCGACGCCGCCTCCGACGCCGCGGGGATCGGCCACGTGCACCTGCAGGTCGGCGACACGGAGACCGCGTCCGCCTTCTACGTCGAGGCGCTCGGCTTCGAGCTCGTGGCGGGATGGCACGGATCCGCGATCTTCGTCTCCGCCGGCGGGTACCACCACCACATGGCCATGAACACCTGGAACAGCCGCGGGGCGGGCCGACGCCCGGCGACGCTCGGGCTCGGCACGGTGCGCATCGAGGTGCCCACGCGCGACGAGGTCGAGGCGGTGGACGCGCGGCTCCGCCGGGTCGGCGTCGCCACGCGCGACGACGGCCGCGCGCTCGCCTTCGAGGACCCGTGGGGGAACGCCCTGGTGCTGTCGGCCGGCTGAGCCCTCGTCCGCGGCCGGGTGCGCAGTGTCCTGGGCGGGGGAGACTGGGCGCATGACGCCCGCCGCCCCGGCCGACCCGCTCGCGCACCTCGACGGCGCCCTGCTGCGGCGGATCCGCTCCCGGGCCGCCGGGTACGACGCCCGCAACGCCTTCTTCGCCGAGGACCTCGACGAGCTCCGCGCCGCCGGGCACCTCCGGCTGCTCGTGCCGCGGGAGCTCGGCGGATCGGGCGCGTCCCTCGCCGACGCCGTGCGCGCCCAGCACCTCCTCGCGCAGGCGGCGCCCGCCACCGCGCTCGGGGTCGGCATGCACCTCGTCTGGACGGCCGTCGCCCGGATCCTCGCGGACCGCGGCGACGACTCCCTCCGCGGCGTCCTCGAGGACGCCGGCCGCGACGAGCTGCTGGCCTTCGCCATCAGCGAGCCCGGCAACGACCAGGCGCTCGCCGACGCCCTGACGCGGGCCGAGCCCGACGCGGACGGCGGCTACCGCTTCACCGGCACCAAGGTGTCCTCGAGCATGGCGCCCGCGTGGACCCGCCTCGGCCTCTTCGGGCGCGACGACGCGGATCCCGCGCGCCCGCTCCTCGTGCACGCCTTCGTGCCGCGCGACGCGGCCGGCCTCGAGATCGTCCCCGACTGGGACACCCTCGGCATGCGCGCCACGCAGAGCCACACCGTCGTGCTCCGGGACGTGCGGGCGGAGCCGCGCGACGTGGTCCGCCGCCGCGAGCACGGCCGCCGCGACGACCCCTTCGTGCTCGCCGTGCTGCAGGCGTTCGAGCTCCTCGTGGCGGCCGTGTACGCCGGGATCGGGCAGCGCGCGCTCGACCTCGCCGTGGAGTCCGCCCTCCGCCGCACCTCGCTCGCGGCCGGCGGCCGGACGCTCGCGACGGACCCCGGCATCCGCCACCTCGTCGCGGAGGCGGCCCTCGCGCAGGACGCGCTCCTGCCGCAGCTGCAGGCGCTCGCCGCGGACGTCGACCGGGGCGTCGACCACGGCGACAGCTGGGCGTCCCTCCTCGTCGGCGCCAAGGTGCGCGCGACCCGCACGGCCGCCGACGTCGTGCAGCGGGCCGTCGCCGTCGCGGGCGGGGGATCCTTACGCACGGGCGACGAGCTCGGGCGCCTGTACCGCGACGTGCTGGCCGGCGGCTTCCACCCGTCGAGCGACCGGCAGGCCGCCGAGACCATCGCGACCACGCTACTCGGAGCCGTGCCGCGTCCGTCCTGAACGCCGCCCGGGGGAGGGGTGGGAGCGCGTCGGACGCCTCCCGCCGCGACGCGCCCGGCCCGTCGCGCGGGCGCGGATCCGCTCCCGCCGCGCCACGCCGACGACGCCCGGGCCACCGCGCCGATCCGTCCGGTCCGCCCCGCCGCGACCCGCCGGCGATCGTCGGGAGCGTCACCCGGTGCGGGTATCGTGAGGTCGAGTGAGCACCCTGCCGACCCCTCCTCCGCACGTCGGATCCGCCGCGGCCGAGCACCTCTCGCCGGCCTTCCCGGAGCGCGCCGCCTGGGGCACCGTCAGCAAGCTGCGGGCCTGGCAGGAGGAGGCCCTCACCGCGTACTTCGAGAACGAGCCGCGCGACTTCCTCGCCAACGCGACGCCGGGCGCCGGCAAGACGACCTTCGCCCTCCGCCTCGCCTCCGAGCTGCTGCACCGCAAGACCGTCGACCGGATCACCGTCGTCGCCCCCACGGAGCACCTCAAGAAGCAGTGGGCCGACGCGGCGGCGCGCGCGGGCGTCCGCCTCGATCCCATGTACAGCAACTCCTCCGGCGCCCTCGGCCGGCACTACCACGGGGCGGCCGTCACCTACGCGCAGGTCGCCGCGAACCCGTACCTGCACAAGACCATGACCGAGCAGAGCCGCACCCTCGTGATCCTCGACGAGGTCCACCACGGCGGCGACGCGCTCAGCTGGGGCGACGCGATCCGCGAGGCCTTCGAGCGCGCCACGCGCCGGCTCTCGCTCACGGGGACGCCGTTCCGCTCCGACACCGCGCCCATCCCGTTCGTCAGCTACCTCCGCGACCACCGCGGCGTGCGCCTCTCGCAGACCGACTACGACTACGGCTACAGCCGCGCGCTCGCCGACGGGGTCGTGCGGCCCGTCATCTTCCTCGCCTACGCCGGCAGCATGCGCTGGCGGAACAAGATGGGCGACGAGATGGAGGCGCAGCTCGCCGAGGGCAACACGAAGGACATCACGTCGCAGGCGTGGCGCACGGCGCTCGCCCCCGACGGCGAGTGGATCCCGCAGGTGCTGCAGGCCGCCGACCGCCGGCTCAGCGAGGTCCGGCAGTCGATCCCCGACGCGGGCGGCCTCGTCATCGCCACCGACCACACCACGGCCCGCGCCTACGCCGCGATCCTCCAGCGCATCAGCGGGCAGCCGGTCACGCTCGTGCTCTCCGACGACGTCGAGGCGAGCGCCAACATCGACCGGTTCTCGGCGAGCACCTCGCGCTGGATGGTCGCGGTGCGCATGGTCTCCGAGGGCGTCGACGTGCCCCGGCTCGCGGTCGGCGTGTACGCGACCAGCGCGTCCACCCCGCTGTTCTTCGCGCAGGCGATCGGCCGCTTCGTGCGTGCCCGGCGCCGCGGCGAGACCGCCTCGATCTTCCTGCCGAGCGTCCCGAACCTCCTCGTGCTCGCCAACGAGCTGGAGCGCCAGCGCGACCACGCCCTCGACCGCGACTCCTCGAAGGAGGGCGACCTCTACAACCCCGAGGACGCCATGATGGGCGAGGCGAACCGCAGCGAGAAGGGGTCCGACTCCCTGCTCAGCGAGTTCTCCTTCGAGGCCATGGGATCCGAGGCGACCTTCGACAAGGTGCTCTTCGACGGCGCCGAGTTCGGGCAGATGGCCGACGTCGGCAGCCTGGAGGAGGAGGAGTTCATCGGGCTCCCCGGCATCCTGGAGCCCGAGCAGGTGCGCGAGCTCCTCGCCCAGCGGCAGCACCGGCAGTCCCGCCACGCGTCCGAGCGGGAGCGCAAGCAGGCCGAGAGCGGCGCCCCGAAGGATCCCGACGACATCCCGCTGTACCGCACGCTCAAGGAGCAGCGGCAGCTCCTCAACAGCCTCGTCGGCATGCGCGCGAAGCTGCACGGCGAGCCGCACGGCCTCGTGCACGCCGAGCTGCGGCGCGTGTGCGGCGGGCCCGCGGTCGGCCAGTGCAGCGTCACGCAGCTGCAGCAGCGGATCGACCAGCTCCGCAAGTGGATGCGCAGCTAGCGCGTCCGTGTGATGCGGGGGCAGCTCCGCGGGTGGATGCGCAGCTAGCGCGTCCGCACTCGCGTCGCCTCGCTAGGGCTCCGTCACGAACCCGTTGTCGACCATGAACTCGTAGGCGACGTCCGCCGGCTCCTCGCCCTGGTCGTCGACGCGGAGGTTCATCTCGCGCAGCGCATCGTCGGTGACGACGAGGGAGACGCGGTCGAAGACGTCCTGCAGGCCCGGGTACTCCTCGAGCGTCCGGGTGTCGAGGACGGCGGCGACGTTGTAGGCGGGGAAGAAGCCGAGGTCGTCCTCGAGGATCCGGAGGCCGAGCTTGTCGATGCGGCCGTCCGTCGTGAAGACCTCGCCGAAGGCGCACGTGCCGCGGTCGGTCGCCGTGTAGACCGCGCCCGTGTCGAAGATGCTCACGTTGCCGTCGGGCACCCCCTCGTCGGACCCGCGCGGGATGCCGTACGCCTCGAGCAGCGGCGACAGGCCGTCCGGGCGGGAGTTGAACTCCGCCTCGACGCAGAAGGTGCGGTCGCCGACGGGCAGGTCCTTGATCTGCGACATCCTCGTGACGCCGAGCCGGTCGGCCTCCTCCTCGCGGATGGCCATCGCGTACGTGTTGTTGAGCGGCGCCGGGGTCAGCCAGGTGAGGCCGTTCGCGCGGTCCGCGTCGCGCACGGCCTCGTACTGGGCGCGCTGGTCCGGGATGCCCTCGGGCTCGCCGAGGTAGCTCAGCCAGGCGGTTCCCGTGTACTCCCACGTCATGTCGGCGCCGTGGCTCGTCATGAGCTCCCGGGCCGGGACGCTGCCCGGGACGTTCGTCTTGTCCGTGACCTGGAAGCCCGCGGCCTTCGCGGCGAGGACGGCGATCTTGCCGAGGATCAGCTGCTCGGTGAAGTTCTTCGACGTGATGGTGATCCCCGCGCCGTCGGGGAGGTCGAGCGGCTGGATCGAGCCGGGCGCGACCTCCGGCACGTAGGCGGTGGCCGGCTGGAGCCCGCAGCCGGTGAGGGTCGCGAGGGCCGCGGCCACGAGGGCGGGCACGCCGAGCGCGCGGCGGAGGCGGGTGGAGCGGGGGAGGGTCGTCA
This sequence comes from Clavibacter rahimiani, assembly GCF_052654495.1. Classification (NCBI taxonomy): domain Bacteria; kingdom Bacillati; phylum Actinomycetota; class Actinomycetes; order Micrococcales; family Microbacteriaceae; genus Clavibacter; species Clavibacter rahimiani. The sequence goes on along the minus strand of NZ_CP199790.1, from coordinate 1,877,284 downwards.
CGGTCAGAGTCCCTTCGGGCGGGCGACGTGCTCGACGACGCGGCCGAGCCAGTCGATGGCTAGCGCGAGGAGCGCGATGAGCAGGGCGCCCGAGACGAGCACGGGGTAGAGGTACAGGTTCACGCCCGTGGTGATGAGGATCCCGAGCCCGCCGCCGTTGACGAACGCGGCCAGGGCCGCGGTGCCCACGAGGAGCACGAGCGCGGTGCGGATCCCGGCGAGCATGACGGGGACGGCCAGCGGCAGCTCGATGCGGAACAGCACCGCGCCGCGGCTCATGCCCATCCCGCGGCCGGCCTCGACGAGCCGCTCGTCGACGCCGCGGATCCCGAGGATCGTGTTGCCGAGCACGGGGAGCGCGGCGTAGAGGACCAGGGCCACGAGGCTCGCCTGGAACCCGTTCGGGATGATCATCGCGAGGAGCACCACCAGGCCGATGGCGGGAGCCGCCGTGCCGAAGTTCGCGACCGCGAGGACCGGGCCGGAGTACCGCCGGAGCCGGCCCCGGGTGAGCAGAACGCCGAGCGGCACCGCGATGACGAGCACGACCACGGCGGCGGAGAAGGTGAGCCCGAGGTGCTCGAGGGTCGACCGGCCGAGGGCGGCCGGGGCGAGGGTGGTCCGCTCCTGCGCGCTCAACGGCGCGACGGCGAGCCAGACGAGGTACGCGCCGAGCACCGCGGCGATCGCGACGGGCTGCGCGACGAGCCCGCGCCAGGAGCGCGCGCCGCCGGCGATCCCGGCGCTGGCGTCGAGGGCGGCGCTCATCCGTCCTGCCCGTCCTGCGCGGCGGGCGCGGCGACGGCGGCGGCGCGCGCGGCGTCGGCGCCGACCGTGCCGATGGTGCCCGTGTTCGTGCCGACCGGCGCGCCGTCGAGCCCGCCGGCCGCGGAGGCCCGGGCGCGGGTGATGGCGTCCATCACGGTCTCGACGTCGATGACGCCGAGGAACGCGCCGCCGCGACCCGTCACGAGCGCGGCGCCCGCGCTCGAGACGAGCATGGTGTCGAGCGCGTCGTTGAGGGTCGCGCGGTTGCCGACGACCGGCAGGCCGGGCTCCGCGCCGTCGCCCACGAAGTCGATGCGGCCGAGCTGGCGGCGCGAGAGCCACTGGATGGGGCGGTCGCGGGCGTCGATGATGACCGCGTGCTGGTGGCCGGCCGCGTCCATGCCCGCGAGCACGTCCGCGGCGGCGTCGCCCGGACGGCCGAGGACGGCGCTCGCGAGCGGCACCTCGTCGACGCGGCGGAGCGTGAGCTGCTTGAGCCCGGCGCCGGAGCCGATGAACTCCTCCACGAACGCGTCGGCGGGCTCGGCGAGGATCCGCTCCGGGGTGTCGTACTGCACGATGCGCGCGCCCTCGGCGAAGACGACGATCCAGTCGCCCAGCTTCACGGCCTCGTCGAAGTCGTGCGTGACGATGACGATGGTCTTCTGCAGCTCGGCCTGGATGCGGATCAGCTCGTCCTGCAGCCGCTGCCGGGTGATGGGGTCCACCGCGCCGAAGGGCTCGTCCATGAGGAGCACGGGCGGGTCGGCCGCGAGCGCGCGGGCCACGCCGACGCGCTGCTGCTGGCCGCCCGACAGCTCCTTGGGGTAGCGGTCGCGGTACTGCGCCGGGTCGAGCGACACGAGCTCGAGCAGCTCGTCCACGCGGGCGCGGATCCGGGCGGCGTCCCAGCCGAGCATCTTCGGCACCACGGCGATGTTCGCCGCGACCGTCATGTGCGGGAAGAGCCCGCCGGCCTGGATCACGTAGCCGATGCGGCGCCGCAGCTCGTCGCCGTCGATGCCGGTGACGTCCTCGTCGCCGAGCACCACGCGGCCCTCGGTGGGCTCGATCAGCCGGTTGATCATCTTCAGCGTCGTGGTCTTGCCGCAGCCCGACGGGCCGACGAGCATGACGATCTTGCCGGCGGGGATCTCCAGCGTGATCCCGTCGACGGCCGGCTTCGCCTGGCCCGGGTACCGCTTGGTGACGCCGTCGAGCAGGATCGAGCGCCCGCTGACCTCGGGGGCGCGGGGAGGGGTGGTGGTCTCAGACACGGATGCCTCTCGGTGTGGTGAGCCGGCCGATGCCGACGAGGACGAGGTCGAGCAGGAGGGCGAGGAGGACGACGCCGAGGACGCCCGTGAGGACGGACTCGATCGAGTTCTCGCCGCCGAGCCGCGAGAGCCCGGAGAAGATGAAGCCGCCGAGGCCCGGGCCGAGCACGTACGCGGCGACGGCGGCGATGCCCATCACCATCTGCGCCGAGACGCGGATGCCGCCGAGGATCACGGGCCACGCGAGCGGAAGCTCGACCCGGAGGAGCGTGCGTACGCGGCTCATGCCGATGCCCCGCGCGGACTCGACGACGGCCGGGTCGATCCCGGCGAGGCCGACGACCGCGTTCCGGAGGATCGGCAGGACGGCGAAGAAGGTCACGACCGCGACGGCGGGGGCGACCCCGAAGCCGAGCGGCGCGATCAGGAGGCCGACGAGCGCGAAGGCGGGGAGGGTCAGGCCGATGGCGGAGACGCTGTTGGCGAGCGAGCGGAGCGGGCCGCTGCGGTAGACGAGCGCCGCGATGCCGACCGCGATGACCGTGGCGAGGAGGAGGCACTGGACCACGAGGCTGAGGTGCTGCCACGCCGAGAACGCGATCTGGTCCGAGCGCTCGGACAGGAAGTCCCACATGACGATCTCCTCTGCATGGGTCGGGCACCGGGAGGGAGTCGGCTCTGGTCACCCTACGCAAGCCTCCCGATCATGAGAAGTTCGCCGAGGGGGCTTGCGCCTGCTATCGCGCGCACTCCCGGGCCCGGACGCCCGCGCCCGGACGCCCGCGCCGGGGGAGAGGGACGCCGCACGGGGCGCGCCCAGGCGCCCTCGCCTACGATCCTGATCGGGGAGCCGCCCGACCGGCACCCGCGAGGAGTGAACGATGCCCGTCCCGTCGCGCGACGCCGACGCCTACGCGATCCTCGGCGTCGAGCCGTCCGCCACGCAGGACGAGATCCGCCGGGCCTACCGCCGCGGGGTCCGCACGGCGCACCCCGACATGGGCGGCACCGCCGAGCGCTTCCAGGCCGTGCGCGACGCGTTCGCCGCCGTGGGCGACCCCGAGAGCCGGGCCCGCTACGAGCGGGGGCTCCGCGAGGCACCGCTCCCGGAGGACGCCGCCGGCCGCGACCCCGCCCGCCCCGCCCGTCCCGCGTCGTCCGCGTCGGCCCCCACCGCCGCCGCGTGGGACCCCGCCGCCCGCCGCGGCCGCCCCGGCGCGCCCCGCGAGCGGCCCGCGTCCCGCACCCGCAGCTTCGGCCACCCGGGCGGGTTCGCCCGGCTCCGCTACCTCGCCCTGGTCCGCGAGTGGCTGGCGGATCCCGTCGAGCCGTCGGTCCCGGCGACGCCCGTCCCGCCGCGCGGCGGACCGGCCCTCTCCGACCGTCCGGATCCCTACGTCCGCCGGGCCCGCGCCATCGCGCCGCCGGTCGTCGCCGTGCTGCTCGCCCTCGTCCTGCTCGTCTCGGGCCTCGGCGCGCTCGCGGCCGTCGTCGGCCTGGTCGTCGGCGCCGCGGCGGGCCTCGCGGCCGCGGGTCCCGCCGGTCGCGCCTGGTTCCGCGCCGAGGAGCCCCGTCGGCGGGCGGCCGCGCGGCTCCAGGAGGACGTCCTCGCGCACGAGCGCGCCCTCCGCGCCTATCCCGACCTCATGGCGGCGTACAGCGCGCGCCTCGCCCGCCTCGAGGACCTCCGCCGGCGCTTCGAGGCCGACGCCTACGCACCCGACCTCGTCGCCGAGGTGCCGGCCGCGGCCGCCGAGGCCCTGCGCGCCGCCGTCGCGCAGGAGGAGACGGCGCGCGAGCTGATGGAGCTCGGCCCGTCGTACGCGTTCTGGAACGGCGTCGCCGTGCCGCGCTCGGGCGACGCGGTCGACCACCTCGTGCTGGGGCCGCAGGGGCTCGTCGCGGTCGAGTCCGTGCCCGACGGATCCGCCGCCGCGACCGACCCGGCCGCCCGCGACGCCGCGCTCCGCGGCCTCGACGCCCGGGCGCGCGCGGTCGCGTCGGAGATGCAGGTGCCGGTCGTCGGCCTCGTGCTGTCGCTGCCGTCCGGGGTCCTCGGCGCCGCGCCCGTGGTGCTGCACGCGGCCGACGACGCGCAGGCGATCCCCGCCTACGCGGTCGCCCGCACGCTGCTCGCCGACCACGTCGCCGCGGGCCTGCCCGGCCTCCGCGCGATGGATCCCGAGCGCCTGCTCGCGGTCCGCACGCGCCTGGTGCTCGACGCGCGCTTCGTCTGAGGCTCCGGCCGGACGGCCGCGTCCCAGGCGGGGTCAGCGGGGGAGCGGCACGTCCAGCTCGCCCGCGCGCACCATCCACTCGACGGCCTCGCGCGCCGCCTCCTCGCTCGTGTACCGGGGCGCGTAGCCGAGGACGTCCCTGGCCTTGTCGATGCTCGCGACGTGGCTGCGGCTGAGGTGCTCCCAGCTGGCGTCCGCGTGATCCCCGCCGGTGCGGGCCCGGAACGCGTCCCAGTCGAGGTGCTCGAGCTCCGGCTCGCGGCCGAACCAGGCGGCCGCCGCGCGGGCGAACCCGCGCACGGACAGCGCGCGCTCCGAGACGGCGTGGAAGCTCTCCCCGACGCTCGTCTCGCGGTTGGCGATGGCGAGCTGCACGACCTGCGCGACGTCGTCGGCGTGCACGTGGTGCATCGTCTCGCTGCCGGATCCCGGCACCGCGAGGGGGCTGCCGGTGGCGAGCGCGGTCCACACGCCGGGGTCGAGGTTGCCGACCGGCGTGATGACGGGCCAGCCGCCGCCGCTGATGTGGCCGGGGTGCACGACCGTGGCGGGCACGCCGCCCGAGCGCGACTCGGCGATCAGGTAGCGCTCGATCTCCGCCTTCCGCACGCCGTACTCGCCGAACGGCTCCTTGGGGTCGTCCTCGCGCAGCGGCAGCGCGGTGCTGAGGCCGTGGGTCCAGATGCTGCCGATGTGCACGAGGTGCCGGACCCGGCCGCGCAGCCCCTCGACGAGGTGGCGCGCCGACTCGGGGGTGAAGCAGACGAGGTCGACGACGACCTCGGGGGCGAGCGCCGCGATCCGGTCGGCGAAGGTGCCGGCCGCGTCCTCGGCGTCGCGGTCGACCTGCACGCGCTCCACGCGGTCCCACAGGGGCGACTCCCGGTAGGGCTCGCGGGTGCCGCGGCTGACGGCGACGACGTCGTGGCCGGAGTCGACGAGGCGGGGGACGAGGAAGGTCCCGATGTGGCCGGTGGCTCCGATGACGACGACGCGCATCCCGTCACCCTATCGGCGCGTCGGACGCCCGCCGCGCCCGCGGATCAGATCCAGCCGCGCTTCCGGAACGCCGCGTAGAGCACGACGCCCATCACGACCATGAGCCCGAGCGCGAGCGGGTACCCGTAGGTCCACCTCAGCTCCGGCATGTTGGTGAAGTTCATGCCGTAGATGGTGCCGACGAGCGTGGGCGCGAAGAGGATGGCCGCCCACGAGGAGATGCGCTTGACCTGGTCGTTCTGCGCGAGGCTCGTCTCGGTGAGCTTCTTCATCTCGTCGTTCTGCCGCTGGCCGACGAGCGTCGTGTGCACCGTGAGCGCGTTCTGCAGGAGCGTCCGGAACGCGTCGGCGCGCTCGGCGACGCGGATCACGTGGTCGTGCACGTCGCGGAAGCCGCGGCGGAGCTCCAGGTCCACCTCGCGCTCCTCGGCCCGGTGCCGCAGGTCGTCGAGCATGGCGCCGAGCGGGGCCGTGGCGCGCTGGAACGCGGTGACCTCGCGCATCAGCGCGTAGATGCGGCGCGAGACGTCGGGGTCGGCGCCGAAGATCTGGTCCTCGACCTGGTCGACGTCGTCCTCGAGCCCCGAGGCGACCGGCCCGTACTCGTCGACGACCTGGTCGAGGATCGCGTAGAGGACGGCGGTCGGGCCGAGGGCGAGGAGGTCGCGGTCGGCCTCGAGGCGGTGGCGGACCGCGGCGAGGTCGGGCGACTCGGCGTGCCGGATCGTGACCACGAAGTCGGGCCCGACGAAGACGTGCAGCTCGCCGAACTCCACGCGCTCCTCGGCGTCGACGTAGCGGGCGGGACGCAGCACCACGAACCAGGTGTCGCCGTAGCGCTCCATCTTCGAGCGCTGGTGGCCGGTGAGCGCGTCCTCCACGGCGAGCGGGTGCAGGCCGAACTCGGCCGCGACGCGCTGGATCTCCTCCGGCTCCGGGCGGTACAGGCCGATCCACGCGAGGCCCTCGCGGGCGCGCATGACCTCGAACGTCTCGTCGAGGCTCTCGGGATCCGCGGTGCGGACCCCTCGGACGTACACGGCGCTGTCGACGACGGTCATGGGATCTCATCTCTCGGGTCGGGACCCGCGCGGGCCGAGTGCGACTGTAGCCTGACGCCGGCCGAGGAGCCCGGGAGCGACCGGCCCGGGACCGACCGGCCCGGAAACGAGGAAGAGCCGGCCGGATCCTTCAGGATCCGACCGGCTCTCGTGTGTGTCCGAAGGGGGACTTGAACCCCCACGCCCTAATACGGGCACTAGCACCTCAAGCTAGCGCGTCTACCAATTCCGCCATCCGGACAGGATGTGCGGCCCGCCGTCTCCGGCTGCCGAGAGACGACATTAGCACGGCTCCGGGGCCCTCTCGACCACCCGCCGGTCCGGACGGCACAGCCGGGCCTCGATAGCGTGGACCCATGACCGACACGCTGCCCGACGACCTCGACGCCACCGCGCGCATCGCCCGCGACCTCATCCGGTTCGACACCACCAACCACGGCGAGGGCCGGTCGGAGGGGGAGACGGAGGCCGCGGAGTACGTGGAGCAGCACCTCAAGGACATGGGGCTCGCGCCCGAGCTCATCGACGCCGCGCCGGGTCGCACGAGCGTCCTCGCGCGCATCCCCGGCCGCAACCGCGACAAGCCGGCGCTCGTCGTGCACGGCCACCTCGACGTGGTCCCGGCGGATCCCGCGAACTGGACGGTCGACCCCTTCGCGGGCGAGATCAAGGACGGCATGCTCTGGGGCCGCGGCGCGGTCGACATGAAGAACATGGACGCCATGATGATCACCGCGATGCAGGAGATCATCACGTCCGGCCGGGCACCCGAGCGCGACATCGTCATGGCCTTCTTCTCCGACGAGGAGGCCGGCGGCGTGCTCGGCTCCGCGTACGTCGTCGAGAACCGCCCCGACTGGTTCGCGGGCGCGACCGAGGCCATCAGCGAGGTCGGCGGCTACTCCATCGACCTCGCCGGGAAGCGCGCCTACCTGCTGCAGACGGGCGAGAAGGCCCTCGTCTGGGTGAGGCTCGTCGCCACCGGCACCGCGGGCCACGGCTCGCAGGTCAACCGCGACAACGCCGTCACGCGGCTCGCGGGCGCGGTCGCGCGGATCGGCATGGAGGAATGGCCCGTGCACCTCACCGACACGACGCGCCAGCTCCTCGACGAGATCGCCCGCATCGTCGGCCAGGACCCGCGGCAGGTGACGCCCGACGACCTCGCCATCGCCACGGGCACCGCATCCAAGTTCATCGCCGCCACGCTCCGCACCACGACGAACCCGACGCTCCTGCACGCCGGCTACAAGCACAACGTGATCCCCGACACCGCCGAGGCGCTCGTCGACATCCGCGTGCTCCCCGGCGAGGAGGACGCGGTGCTCGCCCGGGTCCGCGAGCTCGCCGGCGAGGGCGTCGACGTGCAGGTCGTGATCCAGGACGTCGGGCTCGAGAACCCGTTCGAGGGCCCCCTCGTGGACGCCATGGTGGCGACCCTCAACGCGCACGACCCCGAGGCCGAGGTGCTGCCCTACATGCTCTCCGGCGGCACCGACAACAAGGCGCTCAGCCGGCTCGGGATCACGGGCTACGGGTTCGCGCCGCTGCGCCTGCCGGCCTCCATGGACTTCCCGGCGATGTTCCACGGCGTCGACGAGCGCGTCCCGCTCGACGCACTAGTCTTCGGGAGGCAGGTCCTGCGGGACCTCCTCCTCGACTACTAGTACCGAGCCCCAGGTGGGCCACCCGACACTTGGAGCATCCGTTTGAGCTACCTCGAGGCGATCATCCTGGGCCTGGTCCAGGGATTGACCGAATTCCTGCCCATCTCCTCGAGCGCCCACCTCCGCATCGCCGGCCTGTTCATGGGCGGCGACCCGGGCGCCACGTTCACCGCCATCACGCAGCTCGGCACCGAGCTCGCGGTCGTCGTGTTCTTCCGCAAGCGCATCGGCAAGGTCCTCTCGGCCTGGTTCCGCTCGCTCCGCGGGGGGATGCCGAAGGGCGACCCGGACGTGCGCATGGGCTGGCTCGTCATCATCGGCACCATCCCCATCGGCATCGCGGGCTACCTGTTCCAGGACACGATCCGCTCCACGTTCCGCTCGCTGTGGATCGTCGCGATCGTCCTCATCGTCTTCGGCATCCTGCTCGGCCTCGCGGACCGCTTCAGCCGCAGCGACCGCCTCGAGAAGGACATGACCTACGGGCACGGCGTGAGCATCGGCATCGCGCAGGCCCTCGCGCTCGTCCCCGGCGTCTCGCGCTCGGGCGCCACCACGACCGCCGCGCGGGCCTTCGGGTACGCGCGTCCCGTCGCCGCCGAGTACTCGTTCCTGCTCGCCGTGCCGGCCGTCTTCGGCAGCGGGCTCTACGAGCTCGTGGGGAGCTTCGACGAGACCGGGCAGGCGGGCGCCGGGCAGACGGCCGTCGCCACGCTCATCGCCTTCGTCGTCGGCCTCGCCGTCATCGCGGGCCTCATGCGCTACATCTCCACGCGCACCTTCATGCCGTTCGTGGTCTACCGCGTCGCCCTCGGCGCCGTGCTGCTCGTGCTCCTCGGCACCGGCACGATCGCGGCCTGATCCCGTGCGCGCCTGGTCACGTCCCGTCGTCCCCGCCGTCGCGGGGGAGCCGCCCGTCCCGTCCCTGTTCGACACGAGCACCGGATCCATCCGGCCCGCCGAGTGCGCGGGCGACGGCCGCGTGGGCCTGTACGTCTGCGGCATCACGCCGTACGACGCGACGCACCTCGGCCACGCCTCCACCTACCTCGCGTTCGACACGCTGCAGCGCGTGTGGCTCGACCGCGGGTACGACGTCGCCTACGTCCAGAACGTGACCGACGTCGACGACCCGCTGCTCGAGCGGGCGACGGCGACGGGCGTCGACTGGCGCGACCTCGCCGCCGAGCAGGTGGAGCTGTTCCGCACCGACATGGAGGCGCTCCGGATCCTCCCGCCCGACTCCTACGTCGGCGTCACGGAGGTCGTCGACGAGGTCGCGGCCGCCGTCGCGGAGCTCGTGCGCCGCGGCACCGCGTACCCGGTCGACACCCCCGACGCCGCCGAGCCCGGCGCGCGGGACCTCTACTTCGACGTCGCGCGGGCGGGGGAGACGGGCCCCTGGTCCCTCGGCGACGAGAGCGGCTACGACCGCGCGACCATGGCCGTCCTCTCCGCCGAGCGCGGCGGCGACCCGGAGCGGCCCGGCAAGCGCGACCCGCTGGATCCGCTGCTGTGGCGCGCCGAGCGCGCGGGCGAGCCCGCCTGGGACAGCGTCGTCGGCCGCGGCCGGCCCGGCTGGCACATCGAGTGCGCCGTCATCGCGCTCCGGAAGCTCGACCGGCCCGTCACCGTGCAGGGCGGCGGCAGCGACCTGATCTTCCCGCACCACGAGATGTCCGCCGGCCACGCGTCCGCGCTCACGGGCGAGGAGTTCGCGTGCGTCTACGCGCACACCGGCATGGTCGCCTACCAGGGCGAGAAGATGAGCAAGTCGCTCGGCAACCTCGTGCTCGTGTCGCGCCTGCGCGCGGCGGGCGTGGATCCGCGGGCCATCCGCCTCGCGCTCCTCGCGCAGCACCACCGCGCGGACTGGGAGTGGACGGACGCGCTCCTCGAGGAGTCCGTCACCCGCCTCGCCGCCTGGGACGCGTGGGCGTCGGAGGACGCGGATCCGCACGCCGCGCCCGCCGTCGACGGCGCCGGCGAGCTCGTCCAGCTCGTGCGCGAGCGCCTCGCGGACGACCTCGACACCCCGGGCGCGATCCTGCTGCTCGACCTCCGGGTCGCCACGGGCGTGCCCGCGACGCCGGTCGAGGTCGACGCGGTCGACGCGCTCCTCGGCGTGCGGCTCGGGAGCCCGGCCGCCTGATCCGCGGCGCGTCCCGCGGCCGGCGCCGGGTCCGTGGGGACCTACTGGTCCTTGGGGTCCTTCGGCCGCCACGGCTCGTCCGGGCGGTCGTCGCCGCGGCCGCGCGGCCCGTCGCCGCGGCGGAGGTACCGCTCGAACTCCTGCGCGATGGCCTCGCCGCTCGCCTCGGGGGAGTCGACCGTGTCGCGGGCCTGCTCGAGCTGCTGGATGTAGGAGGCCATGTCCTCGTCCTCGCCCGCGAGCTGGTCGATGCCGGCCTCCCAGGTGGCGGCCTCCTCGACGAGCTCGCCGCGCGGGATCACCACGTCGACCATCTCCTCGAGCTTGTCGATGAGCGCGAGCGTGGCCTTCGGCGACGGCGCGCTGTGCACGTAGTGCGGCACGGACGCCCAGAGGGAGACCGTAGGCAGGCCCATCTCCTCCGCGCGCTGGGCGATGATGCTGAGGATCCCGACCGGCCCCTCGTACGTGCTCCGCTCGATGCCGAGCTCGGCGCGGACGCCGGCGTTCTCGCTCGAGGAGAAGACGGAGATGGGGCGCGTGTGCGGCACGTCGGCCAGCAGCGCGCCGAGCAGCACGACGCCCTCGACGCCGCGGGCGCGCGCCGCGTCGAGCACCTCGGCGGTGAACGCCGTCCAGTGCCGGGACGGCTCGACGCCGAGGAGGAGGTGGATGCTGCCGCCGTTGTCGCCGCTCACGGCGAGCTGGGCGTCGGCGGCGAGGTCCTGGGCGGGGCGACGCGGCTGCTTCGGACCGTAGAGCGTCGCGCCCGGCCACTCGAGCTCGCGGGTGCCGTCCTCCGCGAAGCCGATGGTGGGGCGGTTGAACTGGAAGTCGAAGTAGTCCTCGGGATCCACCGACGACACCGCCTCGAGGTCGAGCAGCTCCTTCAACGCCCGGACCGCTCCGCTGGCGGCCTCGCCCGCGTCGTTCCAGCCCTCGAAGGCGACGACCAGCAGCCGTCCGCTCACGAACCTCTCGGCATCCGCCACGTGTCTCCCGTCCCGTGCTCGACATCGCCCGGCCGGCGGTCGTCGGACAAGCTTAGGACGCGCCGCCCACCGATAGACTCGCTCCCCGTGATCAGCAACAGACCCGCGGCCGTCCTCTGGGACATGGACGGCACCATCGTGGACACGGAGCCCTACTGGATGGTGGCGGAGCAGGAGCTGGTCGGCTCGTTCGGCGGCACGTGGACCCACGAGGACGGCCTCCGCCTCGTCGGCAACGGCCTGCCGGACTCGGCGCGCATCCTCCAGGCGGCGGGCGTCGACCTGCCCGTGGACGACATCATCGGGCGGCTCAGCGACCGCGTCATGGAGCAGATCCTCGTTGAGGTGCCGTGGCGCCCGGGCGCGCGCGAGCTCCTCCGCGGGATCCGCGATGCCGGCATCCCCACCGCGCTCGTCACCATGTCCATCGGCCGCATGGCCCGGCAGGTCGCCGAGGCCGTGCCGTTCGACGCCTTCGACCGCGTCGTCGCCGGCGACGACGTGACGCACAGCAAGCCCCACCCCGAGGCCTACCTCACCGCAGCCCGCCTGCTCGACGTCGACGTCCGCGACTGCGTCGCCATCGAGGACTCGGCCCCCGGCGTCGCCTCCGCGGCTGCCTCCGGCGCCACGGTCATCGCCGTTCCGCACCACGTTCCGCTCCCCGCCGACGACGCGTACGTCCTCTGGGACACCCTCGCCGGCCGCTCGCTCGCCGACGTCGAGGCCGCGCACGCCGACCGCCGCGCGTCCGCCGCCGCCGCTCCGACCCGGGACGGGGTGCGCGCATGACCGTCGAGACCTCGGCCGCGCGCTTCAGCGGCCCCTTCCGTGCGGGCGACCGCGTCCAGCTCACCGGCCCCAAGGGCCGCCTCAACACGATCCTGCTCGAGCCCGGCAAGGTGTTCCACACCCACCGCGGCATGATCGACCACGACGACCTCATCGGCCTGCCCGACGGCAGCGTCGTCACCAACAGCGCCGGCATCGCGTGCCTCGCGCTCCGGCCGCTCCTCTCGGACGTCGTCATGTCGATGCCGCGCGGCGCGGCGATCATCTACCCGAAGGACGCCGCGCAGATCCTGGGCCTCGCCGACGTGTTCCCCGGGGCGACCGTCGTCGAGGCGGGCGTCGGATCCGGCGCCCTGTCGATGTGGCTGCTCCGAGCCCTCGGCCCGACCGGCACCCTGCTCTCCTTCGAGCGCCGCGAGGAGTTCGCGGACGTCGCCCGCGGCAACGTCGCGAGCTACTTCGGCCACAGCCCGGAGAACTGGTCCATCACGCTCGGCGACCTCGCCGAAGCGCTGCCGACCGTCACCGAGCCGCACTCGGTCGACCGGGTCGTGCTGGACATGCTGGCGCCGTGGGAGTGCGTCGACGCGGTCGCCGAGGCGCTCACGCCCGGCGGCGTGCTGCTCTGCTACGTCGCCACCGTCACGCAGCTCTCGCGCGTCGCCGAGGCGCTCCGCGACACGGGGCTCTTCACGAACCCGGACGCGAGCGAGACCATGATCCGCGGCTGGCACGTCGAGGGCCTGGCGGTCCGCCCCGAGCACCGCATGATCGGGCACACCGGCTTCCTCATCACCGCCCGTCGCCTGGCGCCCGGATCCGTCCTCCCGCAGCTCAAGCGCCGCGCGTCGAAGTCGGACTTCAGCGACGAGGACATGGAGGCGTGGACCCCCGGATCGCTCGGGGAGCGCCGCGTGAGCGACAAGGTGCTGCGCAAGCGCGTGCGCATCGCGGAGCACGGCGCGGAGCTCGCGGGCGCACGCGACGCCGCCGACGAGGGCGGCGCGGCCGTCCCCGACGACGCGGACGACGCGGCCGGGCCCGCCGACCCCAGCGCCTAGGATGACAGGGCCGATCACGCGGGTGCGTGCCGGCCGCCCCCACCATCGAAAGAGGAGTCACGTGCGCCGTTCCGCCGCGCTCACCGTCTGCGCAGGGCTCGTCCTGTCGCTCGCCGCCTGCGCCCCGTCCGGGTCCGGATCCGATGCGGCGTCCGACTGCACGCCCCTCGCCCGGTCCGGCAGCTCGTCGAGCACGGTCGCGGCCACGGGCGAGGTCGGCAGCGCGCCGGAGTCCGTGACGTTCCCCACGCCGCTGAAGCCCGCGGACGTCGAGGTCTCGACCCTGGTCGAGGGCGACGGTCCCCGGGTGCAGCCGCGCCAGGGCATCACGGCCGCCGCCTCCATCGTCGACGGCAAGACGGGCGAGACCCTCGCCCAGTACGCGCGCATCTCCCCGAACTCCCGCACCACGGGCTCGAACGTGTTCACCACCGCGTCGCTCCGGGAGGGCCTGCCCTACCTCGAGCAGGCGATGGAGTGCATGCCGGTCGGCTCGCGCCTCGCCGTCGCCGTCCCGGTCGCCACGGTCTTCCCGGGCCAGGACCTCTCCGCCCAGGGCCTCGAGGCCTCGGACGGCCTCGTCCTCGTCGTCGACATCACGTCGTCCTACCCCGAGCGCGCGACGGGCGATCCGCAGCCCGCGCAGGCCGGCTTCCCCGCCGTCGTCACCACCGACGACGGCGTCCCCGGCGTCACCATCCCGCCGAGCACGCCGCCCGCCGAGTACCGCGACGCCCTGCTCCGCGCGGGCGACGGCGACGAGGTGGCCGAGGGCGACGTCGTCACGATGCAGTACACGGGCGTCGTCTGGGGCACGAGCACGTCGGCCGAGAGGCAGGCCGTGTTCGGATCCAGCTGGACCGGCGGCGGACCCCTGCAGGTGCCGGCCGCGGCCAGCGCGGGCGGCGCGTCCGCCGGAGCGCAGAGCCCGCTCGTCGTCACCCCGGGGCTCGCGAAGGCCCTCGTCGGGAAGCACGTCGGCGACCAGGTCATCGCGGTCGTCCCCCCGGGCGACGGCTTCGGCGACCAGGCGGCCGCGAAGGTGCCCGCCGGTTCCACGCTCGTCTACGTGGTGGATATCCTCGGGACGAGCAAGCAGAGCAAGTAACGTCGCATCGCCACCGGCCGGGGGCTGCACCACCGTGAGGACCACCGCGTGCCAGGAACATCCCGCCGTCCGACCGTGCCGGTCGAGGAGCGCCTCTTCAGCCTCGTGCTGGCGCTGCTCGCCACCGAGCAGGGGCTGACGAAGAACGAGGTCCTCTCGAGCGTCCAGGGCTACCGCCAGCGGTACGCCGCGGGCGGGGACAACGCCAACCTGGAGCGCCAGTTCGAGCGCGACAAGGACGACATCCGCGACCTCGGCGTCCCGCTCGAGACCGTCGAGGCGCCCGGCCAGGAGGGCAACAACCAGCTCCTGCGCTACCGGATCCCGCGGGGCGCCTACGAGCTCCCGGCCGACCTCTCCTTCACCCCCGAGGAGACGACGCTCCTCAACCTCGCGGCCATGGTGTGGCGCGAGGGGTCGCTGTCGGGGGAGTCGCGGCGCGCGCTCATCAAGCTGCGCTCGCTCGGCGTGGAGTCGGACGACCCGGTCATCGGCTACGCGCCCCGCCTGCGCACGCGCGAGGCCGCGTTCGCGCCGCTGAGCGTGGCCCTCGAGCGGCACGTACTCGTGACCTTCGGCTACCTCAAGCCCGGCGAGCGCCTCCCGCGGATCCGCACGGTGGCGCCGCTCGCGCTCGTGCAGCACCAGGGTCGCTGGCACCTGCACGGCATCGACCAGGACGCGCAGGGGCCCCGCACGTTCCTCCTGTCCCGCATCGTCGACCGCGTCCGCGTCACGAGCCGCGGCTTCACGCCGGAGGGCGAGGACCACGCCGAGCGCGCCCTCGCCGACCTCGACCGCGTGTGGGCCAACGGCGTGGGGGAGGTGGCGGTGGCACCCGGATCGGATGCCGAGATCCGCCTCCGCCGGCGCCGCGGCACCGAGGACCTGGGCGACGGCCGCCTGCGCGTCCACTACTCGGACACGAACCTGTTCGCGGACGAGGTGGCCGGCTTCGGCCCCGAGGCCCGCGTGATCGCCCCGCCCCGGCTCCGGGACGCCGTGCGCTCCCGGCTCGCCGAGACCATCGCCGCCCACCGTGAGGACGCCTCGTGACCGATCGCGCCGCGCCGCTCCAGGCGCAGGACAAGCTGGCCTTCCTGCTGGCGCTCGTGCCGTACCTGACCGACCACGGCCGGGTGAGCGTGAGCCAGGCCGCCGCGCACTTCCGGGTGCCGCCCGAGCAGATCCGCCAGGCCGTGCGCCTCATCGCGGTCTCCGGCGTGCCCGGATCCACCGCGTCGTACCAGCACGGCGACCTGTTCGACATCGCGTGGGACGACTTCGAGGACAACGACCAGATCGTCATCACCCACATGGTCGCGATCGACGACTCGCCGCGCTTCTCCGCGCGGGAGGCGGCCGCGCTCATCGCCGGACTCCAGTACGTGTCGTCCCAGGCGGACGCCAGCGACCTCGACCTCGTGGGCCAGCTCATGGCGAAGCTCGCGCGCGGCTCGTCCGCGAGCCCCAGCCAGGTCGCCGTGGCGGCGACCGGCGGCGACGGCACGCGGGAGGACCTCCGCCGGGCCATCGCCGACGAGCGCCGCGTGGAGTTCGACTACCGGAGCCCGCGGGGCGGCACGGAGCGCCGGGTCGTGGATCCGCTCCGCCTCGAGTCGATGGACGAGGACTGGTACCTGCGCGGCTGGGACCTGGCCCGCGGCGCCGTCCGCACCTTCCGCCTCGACCGCCTCGACGAGCTCGTCGTCACCGACCTGCCGCCCGAGCACCGGCCGCAGGACGTGGTGCTCGGCGACACGCTGTTCGAGCCGAGCCCCGACGACCTGCGCGTGACCCTCGAGGTCGCGGAGGGCGCGGTGCCGCTGCTCGGCGACTTCGTGGGCGACGAGCGCCCGGTGCCCGTCGAGGACCGGCCCGGCCGCGTCTCCGTCACCGTCCGCGTCGCGCACTACCAGGGCCTCGTGCGCCTGGTCGCGGGCATGGCGGGCGTCGTGGTCGTCACCTCCCCGCCCGAGGCGCGCCGGGCGGTGGCCGAGTGGGCCGAGCGCGCCGCGGCGGCGTACGACGACGCGGACTGACCCGCACCGAGCGCTCCGGGCTGCGGCTCCGAACACCCGGCACCGGGAGGATCCTCCGTGCGTCAGCGGACAGGCGAGGGGAACTCCGGGTGAACCGCAATGCCGCACCGGGTGTCGCGGGGCCCCACGACGTTAGACTCGTCGCGGATCCCGACAACGACTGTCCGGCCCCCCGACCTGAAGGAACGTGAACCACATGCTCGGAAACCTGACCGGATGGCACCTCGTCATCATCCTCGTCGTCATCGTGCTGCTCTTCGGTTCGACCAAGCTGCCGGCCCTGGCGAAGAGCGTGGGCCAGTCCATGCGCATCTTTAAGGGCGAGGTGAAGACCATGAAGGAGGAGAGCGGCTCCGATCGCCGCGACGACCTCCGCGACGAGGACCGCCGCCGTGACGACGACCGCTACCGCGCCGACGACCGTGCCCGCGACGCCGCGCCGCGCGACTACGTCCGCCCCGGCGAGACGCGCGTCGACGAGCCCCGCTACGACGCCCCGCGCTACGACTCCCCGCGCGACGGCGGGGACTCCCGCCCCCGCGCCTGATCCGTGAGCACCACGGAGCGTCCCCGCGAGAGGAAGCGGGACGCCGAGGGACGCATGTCCCTCGTCCAGCACCTGCTCGAGCTCAAGAAGCGCCTCTTCATCGCGGGCATCGCCATCCTCCTCGCGATGGTGGGGGGCTGGTTCCTCTCCACGTTCGTCCTCGAGGCGCTCCGGCAGCCCATCGAGACGATCAACGCGGAGCAGGGGCGGAACGCGAGCCTCAACTTCCCCACCATCACGTCGGCGTTCGACCTGCGCCTGCAGATCGCGCTCTACGTGGGCCTCATCATCTCGAGCCCCGTCTGGCTGTACCAGATCTTCGCGTTCCTGGTGCCCGGCCTCACTAGGCGGGAGCGCCGCTACACATTCGGGTTCTTCTTCTCCGCGGTGCCCCTGTTCCTCGGCGGATGCGCGGCCGGCTGGTTCGTCCTGCCGCACATCGTGGCGCTGCTCACGCAGTTCGCCGGTGACGGGGACTCGTCCTTCATCACGGCGCGCGAGTACTTCGACTTCGTCCTGAAGCTCGTCTTCGCCGTGGGCATCGCGTTCGTCCTGCCCGTGTTCCTCGTGCTCTTCAACTTCATGGGGATCCTGTCGGGGAAGACGATCATCAAGTCGTGGCGCATCGCGATCCTGCTGATCATCCTGTTCTGCGCCATCGCGACCCCAGCCGCGGACGTCATGTCGATGTTCCTGCTCGCCATCCCGATGACGCTGCTCTACCTGGTCGCCGCCGGCATCGCGCTGCTGAACGACCGCCACCGCGCGCGTCGGGACGCGAAGCTCGCCGCCGACCTCATGTCCTGAGCGACGCCTGCGCCGACGCCCGTCCCGCGAGGGGCGGGCGTCGGCGCGTCCGCACCCGGACGACGTGCGGATCCGGAGCCTAGGATGGCGGCATCGTGACAGACCCGCTCTCGCCCGCCGAACGCTACGCCGCCTCCCGGACCCGACGGAGCCTCCCGCTCCTGGAGTCGTTCGCGAGCGGGCTCCGCTTCGACCTCGACCCCTTCCAGCGCGCCGCCGCGGAGTCCCTCGAGAACGGCCGCAGCGTACTCGTGGCCGCGCCCACCGGCGCGGGCAAGACCGTGGTCGCGGAGTTCGCCGTCTACCTCGCCATGCAGCGGCCGAGCGCCAAGATCTTCTACACGGCGCCCATGAAGGCGCTCAGCAACCAGAAGTACGCCGAGCTCGTGGCCGCGTACGGGCCGGACGAGGTGGGGCTTCTCACGGGCGACACCAACGTCAACAGCCGCGCCCGCATCGTCGTCATGACGACCGAGGTGCTGCGCAACATGCTCTACGCCGACTCCGACCTGCTGCGCGACCTCGCGTTCGTGATCATGGACGAGGTGCACTACCTGGCCGACCGCTTCCGCGGCGCGGTGTGGGAGGAGGTCATCATCCACCTCCCGCAGAGCGTGCGCATGATCTCGCTGAGCGCCACGGTCTCGAACGCCGAGGAGTTCGGCGACTGGCTGCAGGCCGTCCGCGGCGAGACCGACGTCATCGTCTCGGAGGAGCGGCCCGTGCCGCTCGAGCAGCACGTCATCGTCCGGCAGCGCATGGTCGACCTCTTCGACTCCTCCGGGCTCGCCGCGACCCACCGCGTGAACCCCGAGCTCGTCCGCATGACGCACGGCGGCGGCCGGGAGGCCGTGCGCGTGCGCGGCGGGCAGGGCCAGGGCCAGGGTCGGGGCCGCGGGGGAGCCGGCGGCGGATCGGGCCGGCGCGCCCCCGGGCCGTGGGATCGCGGGCGCATGGACCGGCCCGAGGTCGTCGCCCTCCTGGAGGAGCGGAACCTCCTGCCCGCCATCTTCTTCATCTTCAGCCGCGCCGGCTGCGACGCCGCCGTCAAGCAGGTGCTCCGCGCCGGCGTGCGCCTCACCCACGCGCACGAGCGGGACGAGATCCGCGCCGTCGTGGAGGAGCGCTGTCGCACCCTCCGCGACGAGGACCTCGCCGTCCTCGGCTACTGGGAGTGGCTCGAGGGCCTCGAGCGCGGCGTCGCCGCGCACCACGCCGGCATGCTGCCCGCCTTCAAGGAGGTCGTGGAGGAGCTGTTCCAGCGGAAGCTGGTGAAGGCCGTGTTCGCGACGGAGACGCTCGCGCTCGGGATCAACATGCCCGCGCGCACCGTCGTCCTGGAGCAGCTGGAGAAGTTCAACGGCGAGGCGCGCGTGCCGCTCACCCCCGGCGAGTACACGCAGCTCACGGGACGCGCCGGCCGCCGCGGCATCGACGTCGAGGGCCACGCGGTCATCCAGTGGAAGGACGGGCTGGATCCCCAGGCCGTCGCCTCGCTCGCCTCCCGCCGCACCTACCCCCTCAACTCGAGCTTCCGGCCGACCTACAACATGGCCGTGAACCTCATCGACCAGTTCGGCCGCGAGCGCACGCGCGAGGTGCTCGAGTCGTCGTTCGCGCAGTTCCAGGCCGACCGCGCCGTCGTCGACCTCGCACGCAAGGTCCGCACGCAGGAGGAGTCGCTCGCCGGCTACGAGAAGGCGATGGTCTGCCACCTCGGCGACTTCCGGGAGTACTCGGGGCTCCGCCGCGAGCTCAGCGACCTCGAGCGCGCCACCGCCGCCCGCGCCGACATGCAGCAGCCCGGTCAGCACGGCGAGCGCGACAAGCGCCAGCGCCAGCTCGCCGACCTGCGCCGCCGCATGAAGGCGCACCCCTGCCACGCGTGCAAGGACCGCGAGTCGCACGCGCGCTGGGCCGAGCGCTGGTGGCGCCTGAAGAAGCAGACGGATGCGCTCGGCCAGCAGATCCGCACCCGCACCAACGCCGTCGCCAAGGTCTTCGACCGCGTCACCGAGCTGCTGCTGTCGCTCGGCTACCTGAAGCGCGACGCCGACGGCCAGGTCGCGCCGACGCCCAACGGGCGGATGCTCAAGCGCATCTACGGCGACCGCGACCTGCTCGTCGCCGAGTGCCTGCGCACGCAGGTCTGGGTGGACCTCGATCCGGCCGGCCTCGCCGCGATGGCCGCGTCGCTCGTGTACCAGCCGCGCCGCGACGAGGGCGACCGCAACGAGCGGAACCTCCCGCGCGGTGCCTTCCGCGCCGCGCTCGAGCGCACCGAGGAGATCTGGTCACGGCTCGACGACATCGAGCGCGAGCGTCGCCTGCCCACCACCGAGCCCCTGTCCACCGGGCTCTGCGCGCCCATGCACCGCTGGGCGCGCGGCGGCAGCCTCGACATCGTGCTCGACGAGGCCGACCTCGCCGCGGGTGACTTCGTCCGCTGGACGAAGCAGACCATCGACCTCCTCGACCAGCTGTCCATCGTGGCCGACGGACCCGTGTCCCGGAACGCCCGCACGGCCCTCGACAGCATCCGGCGCGGCATCGTCGCGTACTCGTCGGTGTGACCGCGCTCGCCCGCGCTCCCCGCCGGGAGCGCACCTCCGTCCCGCCCGCGCCGGCCCTCGCCGACACGTCGCCGATCCGCCCGCCGATGCCGCTCTGGGGCGCCCTCCTCCTCGCCGCGCTCTCTGGGCCCGTGCTCGACGCGGCCTTCCCGGACCGCGGCCTGTGGCCGCTCGTATTCCCGGGGATCGCCCTCGTGCTCGTGGCGCTCCGCGGACGCCGCGCGGGGCCGGCGTTCCTCGTCGGGCTCGTGGCCGGGCTCGCCTTCTACCTGACCCACATCGAGTGGGCGTCGCTGTACCTCGGCCCGGTGCCGTGGATCGCCCTCTCGGCGCTCGAATCGCTCTTCGTCGCGACCGGCGCGGTGGCCATCGCGACCGCGACGCGCTGGATCCCGCGGGCCTTCCCGACGGTCGCCGGCCGCGTGGTGCTGCTGCCCGTCGCCGTCGCCGGGCTCTGGACCGCCCGCGAGGCGATCTCCGCGGTCTGGCCCTACGGGGGATTCGCGTGGGGGAGGGTGTCGCTCTCGCAGTCCGAGAGCCCGTTCGCGCACCTCGTCACGTGGCTCGGCCTGTCCGGGCTCTCGTTCGTGCTCGTGCTCCTCGTGGCGCTCTCCCTCGAGCTCGCCGCCGAGGAGCGGGTGCGGGCGTCCGCCCGGGCGCTCGTCGCGGGGATCGCCGTCGCGCTGGTGCTCGTCGTCCCCGCGTTCCCCGTCGCCACGACGGGGACCACGCGCGTCGCGGCCGTGCAGGGGAACGCCAAGGCCGGGTACTTCGACGGCGCGCGCTACGGGGACATCCTGCGCGCGCACCTCGCCGCGACGGCCGAGATCCCGGCCGATGAGGGCATCGACATGGTGGTGTGGCCGGAGAACGCGGCGGACGCGGATCCGCTCCGGGACCCGGGGTCCGCCGCGGCCCTCGACCGCGTGGTCGCGCGCCTCGGGGCACCGCTGGTCGTCGGCACGGTCACCGAGCGCGACGGCCGCTTCTACAACGAGTCGCTCGCCTGGACCGGGGGAGGGGCGACCGACTTCTACGACAAGAAGCACCCCATCCCGTTCGGCGAGTACGTGCCCGACCGCGCGTTCTGGGAGCCGTTCGCGCCCGACCTCATCGGCCTGATCCAGCGCGAGTACTCGCCGGGCACGACCGACCAGGTCATGGACGTCGCGGGCGTCACCGCGGGCATCGCCATCTGCTTCGACATCGTCGACGACCAGCTGACGACCGACATGGTCGACGAGGGCGCGGAGCTCATCCTCGCGCAGTCCAACAACGCGGACTTCGGCCGCACGGACGAGAGCGTGCAGCAGCTCGCCATCGCCCGGATGCGGGCGCTCGAGACCGGCCGCAGCGTCGTGAACATCTCGACGGTCGGCACGAGCGCGGTCGTCGGCCCCGACGGGCGCGACCTGGATCGACTGCCCTGGTACATGGCCGGGTCGATGGTGGTGGACGTGCCGACCGCGGACGTCGTCACCCCGGCGATCCGCGTCGGGCGCGACATCGAGTGGCTCGTGTCGGGTCTGGGGCTGGGCGCGCTGGCCGTGGCCGGGATCGCGCTGGGCCGACGCGGGCGACGCGCGGCCCGCTGATCCGGCCGGGTGCCCGCGAGGCCCTCCGCACACAGAGGAGCACCCCCCGGCGATGCCGAGGGGTGCTCTGGACGCTCGCGAGCGGAGGGGTCGGGTCAGGCGCCGATGCGGTGCTGACCGCGCCGCGCGCGGAGGGTGGCGAGGCGCTCCTCGAGGAGCTCCTCCAGCTCGGCGCGCGTCCGGCGCTCGAGCAGCATGTCCCAGTGGCTCCGGGGGACCTTCGCCTCGACCTCGTCGTGGGCGACGGGTGCGCCCTCGGAGTCGAGCAGGCGACCCTCCTGTCCGCTCTTCGGCGACTCCCACACCTCGGGGACGTCGGCCTCCGCCGAGAACACGACCTCGAATGTGGTTCCGTCCGCCGTGCGGTACGTCTTCCTCTGCCGGGGGGAGAAGCTGACGCCCTCCTCGCTCTGCAGGCTCGTGGACCCGAGCCGCATCCCGCGCAAGCTGCGATCTGCCATGGTGGTCTCCTCTCGCGATGCACTCCCCGTTGTAAACCGCGCGGCTGTGAGGATCCTTTCTCAGGACACCCGGTTCCCAGGCGAATCCCAGCCCCCGCGTGCAAGCGCGGTGAGGGCGAGATCGGGGCGGTCCGTCACGACGCCGTGGACCCCCGCCCGGACCAGGCGGATCACCTCGTCGGGGTCGTCGACCGTCCAGACGTGCACCTCGCGGACGGCGGCGGCGAGCCGGGCGACCATCGCGGGGGAGACGGTGCGGATCCCGAGCACCCGAGGAGGCATCTGCACGGCGTCGACGCCGCGGAGGGCGAGCCGGACCACGGGCGCGAGGCCGAGGCGCGCGCCGAGGACCGCGAGCACGAGCCGGCCGGCGTCGGCGGACGTCGCGACGCCGGGCAGGAGGGCGACCGCCCGCCGCCGACGGGAGCCGGAGAACGAGGTGACGAGCACCCGGTCGACGGCGCCGGCGTCGCGGACGGCGCGGGCCACGGCGGCGGGGGCGTCCCGTCCCTTCACGTCGACGTTCACCCGCGCCTCGGGCAGGGCCTCCAGCAGCTCCGTGAGGGTGGTGACGCGGGCGCCGGACCCGAGGTCGAGCGCCCGGAGGTCCGCGAGCGCGGCGTCCCGCACGCTCCCCGGGCCGCCGGTGATGCGGCGCAGGTCGGCGTCGTGCCAGAGGACGCACGCGCCGTCCGCGGTGACGTGCACGTCGGTCTCGAGGTGCGTGACCCCGAGCTCCCACGCGGCCAGGAAGGCGCCGAGCGTGTTCTCGACCGCGCCGGATCCGGTCCAGCCGCGGTGCGCGAGCACGCGCGGCACGGCGCCGTCGAAGTAGGCGGCGCGGCTCACGCGCGGCGGTCGCGGTCGTCGGGCGGGGCGGGCGCGTCCTCCTCGGCGGGGGCCTCGGCCACGGGCCCGTCCTCGACCGGGAGCGCCCGCAGCAGCGCCGGTCGCGCGACGCCGAGCAGGGCGGCCGCCGCGGCGACGGCCACGACGACCTGCAGCCACCAGGGCGCTCCGACGACCCCCGACAGCAGGGCGGCGAGCGCGGCCGCGCCGCCGCACAGGGCGGCGAGGTCGAGGCGGCGCATCTCGACGACGACGAGGACCACGATGATCGCGAGCCAGACGATCCAGGCGCTCTCGTCGAGGAGGACCGTCACCCGCTGCTCCCTCGCTCCGCCGACCAGACGCCCCCGAACCTAGTCCACCCCGCGGATCGCGGGCGGTAGGCTCTCAGGGCCGTCCGTCCGGGGCCCCGCCCGCGTGACCCGGCCCGTCTCGTCCCTCGCCGGACGACCCGTCGCGCGCATTCGGCCGCGCCTACCTGAGGAGTACCGCTGTGAGCACCGTCGACGAGATCCGCCCCTTCGCCCCCGACGAGCTCCGCGGCCGCCGCGCCCTCGTCACCGGCTCCTCGCGCGGCATCGGCGCCGACACGGTCGCGTACCTCGCGGACGCCGGCGCGGACGTCGTCGTCAACTACCGCAACAAGGCGGCGCGGGCGGAGAAGCTCGTGGCGAAGCTCGTCGAGGGCGGCACGAAGGCGGTCGCGGTCGGCGCGGACCTCACCGACCCGGAGTCCGTCGACCGCCTCATGGCGACCGTGCGCGCCGAGCTCGGCGGCCTCGACGTGCTCGTGCTCAACGCGTCCGGCGGCATGGAGAGCGGCATGGCCGAGGACTACGCCATGACCCTCAACCGCGACGCGCAGCTCAACGTGCTGCGGAGCGCGCTGCCGCTCATGTCCGAGGGCGGCCGCGTCGTCTTCGTCACGAGCCACCAGGCGCACTTCATCCGCACCACGCCGACGATGCCGGAGTACGAGGGCGTCGCCCGCAGCAAGCGCGCGGGCGAGGACGCCCTGCGCGAGCTCCTGCCCGAGCTCGACGCGCGGGGCATCGGCTTCGTCGTCGTGTCCGGGGACATGATCGAGGGCACCATCACCGCGACGCTCCTCGGCCGCATGAACCCCGAGGCGATCCAGCAGCGCAAGGAGGCGTCGGGCGGCCTCTACAACGTCTCGCAGTTCGCGGCCGAGGTCGCGCGCGCGGTGGTCGACCCGATCCCGGCGGACCACACCCGCCTCGTCGGCGACACGGGCAGCTTCCAGCCCGAGTGACCCGGGGCCGGGCGACGCCCCGGGGCTAGGCTCGATCCGATGAAGACCACGGATCTCGACCTCCTCACCTCCGTCTCCCGCCCCGCCGTCTCGCCCGACGGCCGCCTGGCCGTCGTCTCCGTGACGCGCCCGCGGGTGCATGCCGACGCGTACACCGGCCAGCTGTGGGAGGTGAGGACGGACGGCTCCGCGCCGCCGCGCCGCATCACGCGCGGCTTCCGCGACACCGCCCCGCGGCTCTCGCCGGACGGCCGGGTCATCGCGTTCCTGCGGGCCGAGCCGAAGGGCCCGCCGCAGCTGCACGTCGTGCGCGCGACGGGCGGCGAGCCGATCGCGCTCACCGACGAGCTCCTCGGCGTCGGCGCCTTCGACTGGTCGCCGGACGGCACCCGCATCGTCTACGCGGCCCGGGTCGCCGAGCCCGGGCGGTACGGCAGCGTCGAGGGCGTGTCCGCCGCGGCCGAGCCGGCCCGGCGGATCACCACCACCAAGTACCTCGCCAACGGACTGGGCTGGTCGACCGACCGCCACGTGCAGCTGGCCCTGGTCGCGGTGCCGGAGCTCGACGCGGAGCCGTTCGTGGCCGCGGTCGCGTCCGGGTACCCCGACGCCGCGGATCCCGCCGTGCGCGGCGTCGGCGCGGACGCGACGCCGTCCGCCGCCGAGCGCGCGGGCGTCGGCCCCGTCGTCCGCCTCACCGACGAGCCCGTCGACCACGACGCGCCGCGGTTCTCCGCCGACGGGAGCGAGGTCCTCTTCGTCGCCGCGCGTCACGACGGCCGCGACGACGACCTCGTCACCGGCGTCTACGCCGTCGCGGTCCCCGCACCGGGCGACGCGTCCACGGGGGTCCCCGAGGTCCGGACCGTCGTGTCGCACGAGGCGGGGCTCGGGATCGGCGAGGCCGCCTCCGTCGACGGCGGACGCCTGTACCTGCTGGCGCAGGAGCTGGGGGAGTCGGGCGTCGACTTCGTCGCCCGCAACACCGCGCTCTACGTGCTCGACGCCGGCGACGCCGCCCCGCGCGTGCTCACGGACGCGGAGACGATCGACCTCGGCGGCAGCGGCATCACCGTCGAGGACCGCGACGCCGTCCTCGTGCTCAACGCCTCCCGCGGCACCGTGCAGCTGCTGCGGGTCACCGCGGACGGCGCCGTCGAGGCGCTCGTGGACGACCAGGTGGAGGTGACCGGGGTCGGCGTCGGGGGAGGAGCGGTCGTCGTCGGGCTCACCGACCCGCGCACGCACGGCGACCTCGCCCTCGTCCGCACCGACCGGGCGCCCGACGCGGCATCCGCGCTCGAGCCGCTCACCGACTTCTCCGCCGCGCTGCGCGAGACGGGGATCCGCCCGCTGCACGAGCTCGTGGTCGACGGCCGCGACGGCTACCCGGTGCACGGCTGGGTCGTGCTGCCCGAGGGGGAGGGGCCGCACCCCGTCCTCCTCGTCATCCACGGCGGGCCGTACGCGGCGTACGGCGTGCACCTCTTCGACGAGGCGCAGGTCTACGCTGACGCCGGGTACGCCGTGCTGCTCTGCAACCCCCGCGGCGCCGCCGGGTACGGCCAGGAGCACGGCCGCGTCATCAAGGAGCGGATGGGGACCGTGGACATGCACGACGTCCTCGACTTCCTCGACGGCGCGATCGCGGTCCACGACTCGATCGACGGCTCCCGCGCGGGGATCATGGGCGGCTCCTACGGCGGGTACCTGACCGCCTGGACCATCGCGCACGAGCACCGCTTCCAGGGCGCGATCGTCGAGCGCGGCTTCCTCGACCCGGAGCTGTTCACGGGCACCTCCGACATCGGCACCTTCTTCGGCGAGGAGTACACGGGGCACGACGCCGCGGTCCGCCTCACGCAGAGCCCGCAGGCGGTCGCGCACCAGGTGCGGACGCCCACGTTCGTCGTCCACTCCGAGGACGACCTCCGCTGCCCCCTGTCGCAGGCGGAGCGGTACCACCTGGCGCTCGTGCGCGCCGGCGTCGAGACCGAGATGCTCGTCTTCCCGGGCGAGGACCACGAGCTCAGCCGCTCCGGCCGGCCGCGCCACCGGGTGCAGCGGTTCGAGGCGATCCTCGACTGGTGGGCCCGGCACCTGCCGGTCGCCGCGGACGCCCGATGACCGACGGCGAGGTCGTGCGGCACGTCCGCGACACCGCGCGGATCCTGCTCGTCGACGAGCGCGAGCGCCTGCTGCTGTTCCTCACGAACTACTCGGCGAACGTCGACCTGCCGCCGCGCTGGCTGACGCCCGGCGGCGGGATCGACCCGGGCGAGACGCCGGCCGTCGCCGCCCGCCGCGAGCTGTTCGAGGAGACGGGCCTCCGGGTCGACTCCGTCGGCGAGCCCGTCTGGGAGCACGACTACGCGCGCCGGCGCATCGACGGCGGGCTCGACGTCGGGCACTCGACGTTCTACCTCGTGCGGGTCGACGCGTTCGCGCCCGTGTCGGACAACTGGATGCCCGACGAGTTCGACGACATCCACGCGCACCGCTGGTTCGCGCTCGACGAGCTCGCGGCGACGGAGGATCCGATCGAGCCCGCGGAGCTCGTGGACGTCGCGCGCCAGGTGCTGTCCCGGGGCGTCTGAGGCGGCGGGGCGGAGGCCTCCTCGGGCTGCCGCCGGGCCCGGGTGATGCACCTCATGTCCGGTCGGTCGGCGGGTCCGGGGTCCCCGTGGCGCTCGCCGCCGGCGGTGCCTCAGCGCCTCGCCGGGAGTGGGAGCGCCGGTTCGTCTTGCCCGCATCGTCCCGCACGGGCGTCGTGACCACGTGGACGGCCGCCGGTCGCCGCGACGCATCAAGACGGGTCCGGCACCACTGCAGGATCTGCTCCGACGTCGTGTCGCCGTCCGGGGCGTCGACCACGGCCTCGATGCGCTGACCGAGGTCGAGGTCGTCGACGCCGTACGCGACGGCGCTGCGCACCGCCGGGTGCGCTTCGAGGACCCGCTCGACCTCGACGGGGTGGATGCCGGTGCCGGCCCGGAGGATGAGGTCGTCGGCGCGGTCGACGACGTGGACGTAGCCGTCGTGGTCGATGCGGCCGAGGTCGCCGATGGTGTCCCAGCCGTCCGGTGTCCGGGCGGAGGCGCCGCCCACGTAGCGGTAGGTGGCCGCGCCCTCGCGCCGTAGCCAGATGCGCCCGACCGCACCCGCAGCCGCCTCCCGGCCGTCGGCATCCCGGATAGAGACGGCGGTCCCGCCGGACGGCCGGCCGACGCTGCCGGGGTGCGCCAGCCACTCGTCGCCGCGGATGGTCAGGATGCCGTTGGACTCGCTCCCCGCGTAGACCTCTATGACGCGCTCGGGTCCGATCCAGTCCATGAACCGGCGCTTGACGTCCGGCGGGCAGGGAGCGCCCATGTGGAGGACGGTGCGCAGGCTCGTGAGGTCGGCGGCGGCTCGTTCGTCGGCGGGGAGGCGGAGGAGCCGGTGCATCATCGTGGGGACGAGGAGGGCCCAGGTGACGCGGTGCTCGGCGATGGCGCCGAGGACGCGCCGTTCGTCGAAGCGGGGGAGCAGGGCGAGGGTGTGCCCGGTCATGAGGCCTCGGAACGCGTAGGTGAACGTGGCGGAGTGGGTCAGCGGTCCGGCGACGAGCTGGATCTGGTCCCGCGGGAGGAACGACGCCACCGCGACCTCCGGGTCGAGGAGCGCCGGTGCCGTCGAGACGACGACCTTGGGGCGCCCGGTGGACCCGGACGACGTGGGCGCCTTCCACGACCGGGCCCACGCGTCGGGGAGCGCGGCGTCGGACAGGTCGGCGTCCGGCGTCCAGCCGACGGGGACGGAGGGGGTCGCGGGGTCCGCGGAGGGCACGCCGACCACGAGGGCCGGGCGGACCAGCTCCTGGAGCTCCGCCCGCTCGTCGGCGGTGCGGCCGCGCGAGACGGGCTGCGGGGTGGCCCCGCTCTTCCAGACGGCGCAGCAGGCGATGACCGTCTCGATCGTGTTGGGCAGCGCGATGGTCACCAGGGAGTCCTGCTGGACGCCGAGCGCGAGGTAGGCGCGGGCGAGCCGGTTGGAGGCGAGGTCGAGCTGCCGCGCGGAGAGGACCGCGTCGTCGTCCCGGGCGACGACGCGGTCGGGCTCGGCGTCAGCGAGTGAGGTGATGATCCGCGAGATCGACTGCCTGACCACGGTCCCCGTCCTCTCCGACCGCTCGGTAGAAGGCCTCGTGCGCGCGGGCGACGTCGTCCCAGTCGTGGCCGTCGGCGAGGGCGCGTCCGGCGTCCGGATCCGGGCCCTGCCCCGCGAGGCCCGTCGCGAGCGCGTCCGCGATGGACGCGACGTCGCTCGCGTAGGCCACGGTCGTCCCGAAAACCTCGTGCAGGACGGGGAGGTCGCGCGCGACGACGGGGACGCCGGCGGCGACGGCCTCCATGGCCGCGAGCCCGAAGCCCTCCTTGGTGGAGACGAAGGCGAGGGCGCCGGCGGCGGCGACGAGCGCCGGGAGGAGGTCGTCGTCGACGACGCCGAGGACGACGGGCTCGAGGCCGAGCTCGACGACGCGGGCGTCGAAGGCGGCGCGGTAGTCGCGGTAGTCGAAGAGGGTCTCGCCGCCGCCGAAGACGAGCCGGACGTCGGGCTCTCGCCGGCGGAGGAGCGCGAAGGCCTCGAGGAGGTCGAGGCTGCCCTTGCGGGGCTCGATGCCGCCGAGGGCGAGGACGTACCGGCCGAGCGACCGCCGCCATCCGGCCCGGGCGTCCGCGCCGGGCTCCTCGGAGGCGGCCCGGAAGCGCGCGGCGTCGACGCCGTTGGGGATGACGGTGGGATGGAGCCCCCACCCGGCCGCCACGTCCGCGGCGACCGCGGCGGACACGCAGATCCGGGCGATCGGGTCGCGGATCGCGGCGTCGTGGCAGGCGATGAGCTCGGGGGTGGTGAACGCGTCGAGATGGTGGATCGTGCGGATGCAGGGCGCGACGGCGTTGGCGGAGATGCAGTCCTGCGCGTGGACGACGTCGTACGGCTCGTCGGCCCGGGCGGCCGCGAAGGCGTCGCGCATGGTGGCGATGGACCGCTGGATCCGGTCGCCCACGGTCTCGTCGTCGCGCGGTGCGAACGGGACGACCCGGACGGCGACGGCGGGGTCCACGTCGCGGAAGAACGCGCGGTCGCCGCCGCGGCCGAGCGTCCACACGGTGACGTCGTGCCCGCGTCGGGCGAGGGCCTCCGCGAGGGCGAGGGTGTGCACGACCCCGCCGCGGGGCTTGGTGGAGTAGGTCACCTGAGCGATCCGCATGTGGTCTCCTGGTCAGTCCGTGGTGGTCGGGGCGGCCCCGGCGGCTGCGATGCCGGATCCGTAGGCGTGGGTGGCGCGCTGCTGCAGGTGGTCCATGGTGCGGCGGGCCCGGCGGATGTCCGCGCCGACGTCCGCCGTGGCGACCGCGAGGCCGCCCTTGGCCCAGGTCTTCGCGATGATCTCGCCGGCGGGATCGACGATCTTGGCCTGGCCGAGGAAGCGGAGGCCGCCGAGGACGCCCGTCTGGTTGGAGGAGACGAGGTAGAGCTGGTTCTCGGCGGCGCGGGAGCAGTCGTAGAGGTCGAAGAGGTGGGCCTGCCGGTCGTGGCGGAGGCGGTCGGAGCGGTCGGTGACGCTGGCGGGCCAGGCGCTCAGGCAGGCGAGGATCTCGGCGCCGTCGAGGGCGAGGGCGCGGGAGGACTCGGGGAAGGTCTTGTCGAAGTCGATCATCATGCCGATCCGCCCCACGGGGGTGTCGAAGGCCGTGAACGCGTCGCCGGCCCGGTAGGCCTCGGACTCGCCGAGCGGGAGGTGCACCTTGCGGTGCGTCCCGATGACCCGTCCGCCCGAGACGCACACGGCGCTGTTGTACCGGACGTCCCGGTCGTCCTCGAGGACGCGCTCCGCGACGCCGAAGCAGACGGTCATGTCACCGGCCATGTCGGCCACGGCCCGGATCTCGGGACCGTCCATCTCGACGGCGGGCGGGAGGGCGTCGGGGCCGGGATGGATCATGTCGAGGAGGTAGCCGCCGATGGTGGCGTCCGGGAGGACGAGGAGGTCGACGCCGCGGTCGCGGGCCTGGTCGATCATGCCGGGGAGCTTGACGAGCGTCCTCTGGATGTCGCGGCCGAAGTGCGCGGCGACCGCTCCCATGGTGATCTCGGCCATCCGGTCAGGCTATCCGGGCACGGCGGCACCCGCTCCCTGCCGGGCGCGGGCGGCGATGAGGTCGGTCGTGTGCTCGGCGTCGCGGGCGATGGCCGCGAACCGTCCGGACCCCCAGGTGGTGAGCCAGGGGAGGCCCAGGAAGTGGAGGCCGGGGGTCGAGGTGGCGCCGCGGTGGTGGGTGGGGTGCCCGGCCCCGTCGAACACGCCGACCTGCACCCAGGAGTAGTCCGAGCGGAAGCCGGCCGACCAGATGATGCTCGTGATGCCCGCGGCGTGGAGGTCGAGCCCGGTGGTCTCGACCTCGGGTCGCCAGACGGGGGTGTACCGGGGCTCGAGGGGCGCGTCGATCCCGTGCCGGTCGATGTGGCGGTCGATGTCGTCCTTGATGGACTCCATGACCGAGTCCGCGTGGTCGAGGGACGCCCCGGCCGTCGGGGCGAAGGTGACGGCGGTGCCCTCGGCGGCGGTGAGGCGGCCATACAGCCGCATGCCGTCGCGCGCGAAGGCGCGGAGGTCGATGTCGCGGCCGCCGTCGCGGCCCGTCATGTAGTGGTTGGTGGACTCGCGCTTCGTGAGCCCCCCGACCTGGGCCTGGACGGGGATGTCGTAGACGCCCATGTCGCTGAGCCAGGCGATGCAGTCCCGGCCGCGGTAGGAGCGCGCGCACCGGGGCGCGGATCCGAGGGCGAGGTGGACCTGCCGTCCGGCGAGGAACAGGTCCTCGGCGATCTGCGCTCCGGATTGGCCGGATCCGACCACGAGGACGCCGCCCGCCGGGAGGGCCTCGGGGGAGCGGTAGTCCGCGGAGTGGATCTGCACGACCGACGGCGACACGCGTGCGGACACCGCGGGCATGACGGGGCGATGGTAGCCGCCGGTCGCGATGACGACCTGGTCGGCGAGGAGCGTCCCCTGGTCGGTGACGACCTCGAAGCCGCCGGCAGCGGCTCCGCGGAGGCGGGTGACGAGGACGCCCTCGATGACGGGGGCGTCGAAGGAGGCGGCGTAGCGGCGGATCCAGTCGAGGACCTGGTCGCGGGTCATGAACCCGTCGGGGTCGTCGCCGTCGTAGGGGAAGCCGGGGAGAACGCACTGCCAGTTCGGGGTGACCAGGGTGAACGCGTCCCAGCGGCGGTCGGCCCAGTCGTGGGCGATGCGGTCGCGTTCGAGGACGACGTGCCCGATGCCCCGCTGCGTGAGGTGCCAGCTCGCCGAGAGGCCGGCCTGGCCTCCGCCGATGACGGCGACCTCGACGCGGGTGCCGTCGACGACGCGCACGGGCGCGCTCATGCGCGGACCTCCTCGACGGGCAGGGGCGGGTGCATGGCGAGGACGGTCACGGTCCCGCCGTCGAACGCGGCGGCGGCCGCGAGGATCTCGTCCTGCTGCTGTATGGCCGAGGTGCAGGCGAAGCCGTACCGGGCGCGGACGCGCTGGCTCGCGATCTCGAGCGCGGCCGTCGAGCGGGTCACGAAGTCGGCGAGCGGGTAGTCGGCGCCGACGACGAGGTGGTCGTGCATGACGAGGCTGGGGGAGTAGCAGGAGGCCTCCGTGCCGTCGGGCCAGCGGACCCGGAACGTCATCTCAGGCATCGACGAGCGCTCCCTCACCCGTGCGGTAGGCGTCGGGTCGGCGGTCGCGGAGGTGGAACATGCCCTTCCGCATCGCGGCGAAGGTGCCGTCGACGTCGATCTCGGCGACGGCGAGGCCGGCCTCGAGCAGGGTCGTGGCGAGGACGTTGCCGCCCGGGTCGACCACCTTGGCGTTGCCGACGTAGCGGAGGGATCCGAAGGTGCCGGCCTGGTTGGAGGCGATCCAGAACACCTGGTTGTCGAGGGCGCGGGCGGCGTCGAAGAGGTTGAACCGGTACGTCCAGCGGTCCTCCTGCAGGTCCTCGGCGGTGGCGGTGCGGGCCACGGGCCAGGCGGACATGCTGACGATGATCTCGGCGCCGTCCATCGCCAGGGATCGGGCGGCCTCCGGGAACGCCTTGTCGTAGCAGATCTGCAGGCCGACGCGTCCGACGGGGGTGTCGAAGGCCTCGTAGGCGTCCCCGGCGGAGTAGCTCATGTTCTCGCCCAACGGCTGGTGCACCTTGCGGTAGGACCCGTAGACGCGCTCGCCGTCGAGGCAGACGGCGGCGTTGTACCGGGTCTCGCCGTCGTCGGCGAGCTCGCAGAAGCCGATGCAGACCACCATGTCGCCGGCGATCTCCTGGACGCGGCGGATCTCGGGTCCGTCGAGGGCGATGGCGGGCGGGAGCGAGCGGGTCGTGGTCTTGAGCGTGTCCCCGTGGTCGCCGAGCGAGGAGAGGTAGCCGCCGATGGCGGCCTCGGGGAACGCGATCAGCTGCACGCCGACCTCGCGGGCCTCGGCGACGAGGCTGGCGATGAGGTCGTAGTTCAGCTGCAGGTCTCGGGTGAAGTTCGCCGAGACGGCGGCGACGGTCGTCGTCATCGTGCCTCCTGGTGGTGTCGGGGAGCGGGGGCGCGGGGATCCGCGGTGCGCCCAGTCAATGTCATGCCTCGTTTCGGCTTGGTTACGCCGGGAATAAGAATGCGTTTCCCCCGACGCTCCCGAGAGAGGTGAATGCGCATCCGATCTGGTACTTCCCGAGAATTCGTTCCGGGGGGAAACAAAAGGGGTACATCGACGTAATCCGTCCGCAACACATGCCGCTGAGACTCGGACCCACGTCCACGGGCCGCCCCGGCTCTCGTCCGATCGCAAGGAGCACGCACCATGAGCGACACCGACATCGACCAGCAGATCCTCGAGAACATCGAGAAGTCGCGCAACGAGATCGCGCACCCGTCGCTGCCGAAGGGCAGCAGCATCTACGGGTCGACGAAGATCTTCCCGGACTACACGGCGACGAAGGACGAGTACTACTTCCAGCTCGTGCACGGCATCGCGCACGAGTCGTCGGTCAGCTTCGTCGCGGTCCTGCAGGCGACGCGGGCGCTGCGGAAGGGCTTCACGAGCGTCCTCTACTTCTACGGCCCCGGCTCGCTGAACGCGATCGCGAACCGCGGCTTCCCGACCACCGGCGCGGACGGGTTCCCGGGCGAGAACAACATCAACAACGCCCTCGAGACGTTCATCGCCGAGGGCGGCACGGTCTTCTGCTGCCGCTTCGGCCTCGCGCTGCACGGCGCCCGGGAGGAGGACCTCATCGCCGGGGTCATCCCGTGCCACCCGCTGGACGTGCAGGACGCGGTCATCCACTACGCCCGCAAGGGCGCCATCATCAACAGCACCTACATGGTCTGACCCGGTGCCCGCATGACCATCACGAGAGGGACCGTCACCCCGACGCGCAGTCGGCCGACGGACGCGGACGCGCTCACCACGCGCGTCGACGTCGCCATCCGCGGGATCCGCGTCGCCGCACCCGTGCACCGCGAGGGCGGCGCGGGGCCGAGCGACGACGGCCACGTGATGTTCGCGGGCCTGCAGTCCGCCATCCCGGCCAACCCGGACAGCCCCTACCTCGTGGACGACGGTCGCCTGCTGCTGGACGGCGAGGACACGGGCTACGAGGTGAGCGCGGTGGACCGGCCGCGGTTCTACGACCTCGAGACCGCCGAGGGGATCTCCTACGAGAAGATCGCGCGCCTGCACGGCGCCAAGGTGCTGGCCACCACGGTGGTGCAGACCTGCGTCCGCTACGCGGAGTCCGAGCGGTGCCGGTTCTGCTCCATCGAGGAGAGCCTGGCGTCCGGGAGCACGATCGCCGTGAAGACGCCGGCGATGCTGGCCGAGGTGGCGGAGGCGGCGTGGCGGTTGGACGGCGTCGAGCAGATGGTCATGACGACGGGCACGAGCAACGGCCGCGACCGGGGCGCGACGCACATGGCGCGCTGCGTGCGGGCGATCAAGGAGGCCGTGCCGGACCTCATGATCCAGGTGCAGTGCGAGCCGCCGGCCCAGCTGTCGACCATCACCGACCTGTACGAAGCGGGCGCGCGGTCGATCGGCATCCACGTCGAGTCGATGGACGACGACGTGCGTCGTCGGTGGATGCGGGGGAAGTCGCGGGTGTCCATGGACGAGTACCGGGCGGCCTGGCGTGAGGCCGTGCGGGTGTTCGGGCGCAACCAGGTGTCGACCTACCTCCTCGTCGGCCTGGGGGAGGACCCGGACGAGATGGTCGCCGGTGCGCAGGAGCTCATCGACATGGGCGTCTACCCGTTCATCGTCCCGTTCCGTCCGCTGCGGGGGACGCTCGCGACCGACGTCGACGGCGTGACGGCGCCCGACGGCGGGGTGCTGCGCGACGTCACGTTCCGGGTGTCGCGCGCGCTGCAGGCGGCAGGCATGCGCGGGGCGGACCAGAAGGCGGGGTGCGCCGCGTGCGGTGCGTGCTCCGCGCTGCAGACCGCGGGAGGCTGAGCGTGGCGCTGCTCGACGTGCCCGCGCTCATGGGGCCGCGCGTCGTCGTCCGTCCGCCGGAGTTCCTGGTGTCCGTGGCGGACGGCGCCGACGTCGAGGCGTACCACCGCCTCCGTCGCGCCGCCTTCGTGGAGGAGCAGGGGATCTTCGCGGGGAGCGACCGGGACGACATCGACGACGATCCGCGGGCCGTCGTCCTGGTCGCCCGGGCGGGCACGGCCGTCATCGGCGGCGTGAGGATCGCCCCGGTCGGTGCGCGCGACATCGGATGGTGGACGGGGTCGCGGCTCGTCGTCGATCCCGCCGCGCGCGGTGCCCTGGGCGTCGGCTCGGCGCTCGTGCGCGCCGCCTGCGCCCTCGCGGAGCAGAAGGGGGCGATCCGCTTCGACGCCACCGTGCAGACGCGGAGCTCGATCCTCTTCCGGCGCCTCGGCTGGTCGACCACCGGCACCTGCACGATCGGCGGCGTCCCGCACCTGCGCATGCGCTGGCCCATCGACCGGTACCAGCGCCTCGTCGACGCCACGAAGTCCCACCTGCAGGCCCTGCTCGAGCCGCGCTCCGCGGGCGCCCCTGCGTCGTCGGCGAGCCTCGGGGGAGCGGGGTGGATCGGGGACGACGGCGCCCCGGTGCCGGGCACGGACGTCATCGCGGCATGCGACGCGATCCTCCCGTCGATGGTCGAGCGGGATCCGGAGTGGGCCGGCTGGTGCAGCGTCCTCGTCAACGTGAACGACCTCAGCGCGATGGGCGCGACCCCCGTCGGACTGCTCGACGCGGTGGCGGGACGGGACGCGGAGTTCGTGCGCCGCGTCATGGTCGGCATCCGCCGCGGTGCCGCTGCGTGGGGCGTCCCGCTGCTCGGCGGCCACACCCAGATCGGCGTCCCCGCCGCGCTGTCCGTGACGGCGCTCGGGCGGACGGACCACCCGGTCCCGGGAGGCGGCGGGCGCTACGGCGACGCGGTGAGCCTCACGGTCGACGTCACCGGGTCGTGGAAGGACGGCCACCACGGCGCGCAGTGGAACTCGACCGAGGGCCGTCGCCCGGAGGAGCTGCGCGATCTCGCCGCCATGGTCGGCCGAGCTCGACCGGCCGCCGCGAAGGACGTGAGCATGGCCGGCGTCGTGGGCACGCTCGGGATGCTTGCGGAGGCGAGCGGTCTCGGCGCCGTCGTCGACGTCGCCGACGTCCCGATGCCGTCGGCGACGGGTCCCGACGCCGTCGCGATGGGCGAGTGGCTGGGGTGCTTCCCGGGGTTCGGCATGCTGACCGCCGACCGGCCGGGGGAGTCGCGCATGTCGTCGCCGCACGCGGTGACGGCCGAGGTGGGCCGCCTGACGACGGAGCGGGGCGTGACGTTGCGCTGGCCCGACGGGGAGACGACGTGCGCCGTCGCCGACGGCGTCACCGGCCTCGGGCCGGCGTGAGGCGACGACCGGCTCGATGCTCGACTGTCAGGTCGTCGCATGCACGGGCCGCGCGACCGAGTCCCTGATGCCCGAGCGCCGGTCGAGCCGCAGATGGAGGGCGCGAGCCGGACGCCAGTGCGCCGCCTCCGCGCGTCTGATCCATGCACCGATAATGCACATTATGTCATATGGAGTCACGCGGGCGCCGGGGCGTGCCCTTCTGAGCCACGAGCCTCAAGCGTTCGCTACCGGCCGCCTTAAGAGGGCGACACGCACAGCGTGTCGGCGTCTGCGACCCCCGGCCTGGGGGCGGCCATGGAGAGCTAGCACCAATAGCCTCTGACCCATGACCGCCGTCCTCGTCTCGTACGACCTCAATTCGCCGGGCCAGACATACGACAAGCTCATTGAGAAGATCAAGTCCTACGGCACCTGAGCCAACATCCTCAAGTCCACCTGGATCGCCTCAGGCCCCTATCTGACGGCGCAGGGCGTCTCTGACGCGTTAAAGCCGATCCTCGACGCCAACGACGAACTCTTCTGTGTCGAAATCGACGGTAAGGCGCGGCAAGGGTGGCTAGACAAGGAGACCTGGGAGTGGATCCGCAAGGTCGTCTAGGCCACAGGGCGGACCCGTGCGGTAGGCACGACCCCGGCGCCGGCGCACGTCGCAGTTGACACGGCCACGATGTCCCCCCACTACTTGAAGGTGAGCAAGGTCGCGACGAAGCAGCTTCGACGGCTTCACCCCTTAGGTTAAAGATGTCGGACTCACGCCGGCCGCCGTGACGTGGCTTCCTCCCCTACGGTTATGAGTGCACGGCACGTCTGCGTCCTCGTGTCTCCGGTCGAAAAGTCGTAGGATGAGCATGTCGGTGGACATCTATGTCCGCCATTCAGGCCAGCCTCGTGCTGGCCTTCTTCGTGTGCGGCGTCACCCTCGAGGTCTTTACCTGGACGCATGGGGCAAAGACGCTCTTGTGCACTGGGACATAGTGACTGGATACAATCTGGGTCTCCGTATGGCCGGTTTCGGCCGCACGGGTAGGGACCCTCTCACCGCACTAGCCAGCCCACGGGCTGGCTTTTTTCATGCCCGCACGTCTCCTAAACGCGCGCCGGCACCCGATCGTCCATACGGCGCCTCACGGGCGTATCACGCGCATGGACGACGAACAGCTCGAGCGCCCCTGGCGCGCTCCCTTCCCGCACCTCTCGCGACCCTGTCGCCGGTGCCCCTCAAACTCACCCCGCTGTCCGGCGCGGTGTCACCAGGACGCGCTCGCGCGTCCCCTGCGGAGAGGCTCGTCATGACGATCCTGCTTCCCGAGATCCTGGAGGAGGTGAACTTCCTGGTGTCGACGCTCGCGCCTCAGCCGAAGACGGTCGCGATTCTCGTCTTCGCACCGCTCGTCTACATCGCTGCGCTCCGTAGGAGCGACAAGACGATGGACCGCATTGGGAAGGCCACCAAGTTCTGGAACCGCAAGCCCTAGGCCTCGCGGAACTCGAAAAAGCGCACCCTCTTCGCTTAAGGAGAGCTCTGCCTTCACCCGTCTCAACAGGGGATCCCCTACCGGACACGAAGTCGCAGCCTCGGGCGGACGGTGGAGTCGGTCGTGTGCGAGGCTCCGAACGTGGACACCCGATCGGCACTGCTCACCGACGACCCGGCTTATGAGCCGATTCTGCGCAGGACACTGGCCGCAGCAGGGCTGTCCGCGTCCGGGCGCTTCGTCTCGAAGGGTGGATGGGCGAGCCGGGCGTGGGTCGGTGAGGAGCATGTCATCCGCCTCAGCAACGGGCAGGCCCGCGACGCCTACGGACACGAGGCCGCAGTCGTCGCCCTGCTCGACGGCAGCGGTGTGCCGCATGCCCGGCATCTCGCCCACGGTGCTGGTCCTGACGGGGAGTGGTACGTCTCCGAGCGCCTGCCCGGGCGGACGCTCCACAACGCATGGACGGACGCCGCCGCGGGTGAGCGTCGGTCGATCGTGGAGAGTCTCGGAGGCGCGCTCCGCGCGCTCCATCGTGTTCCGGTGCCGGCCGACCTTCGGCCGCCGTGGCTCGTCGATGCTCTCGCCGGTGGTCGATGGCCGGCGTACCACCCGCCGGTCGTGCAGATCACGTTGGATCAGGTCGATGCGGCCCGACGGTCGCCGGGACACGACGCGGGCCTGCTCGATGACGTCGCCGCATGGATCCTAGAGCGCTTGCCGCTATTCGGCGCGGATGCGCTCGTCCTCGTGCACGGCGATCTGCACGGGTCGAACGTCATGGTGGAGCAGGGACGCGTCACGGGCCTCATCGACTTCGCCGAGGCGGTCGCCCAGCCCGCCGACGTAGAGCTCGACACGATCCTCCGCTGGTGCGCGAGGCCCGCGGAGTTCCCGCCCACGCCCGACAAGCGAGGACTGGACGAGGGGTCCCTCGCGGAACTGCCCGGCTGGCTGGGCGGCGTGTACCCGGAGCTGTTCGGGCGTGAGCGGCTGCGTGATCGGCTGGACTTCTACGACCTGCATGTGGAGCTCGCGATCTACGCGCATCATCCCGATGCTGATGTGCGCTCTCTGGCTCGAACCCGTCTCGCTGGCTTGCTGCTCGGGCGCAGCCACCTCGATGGGCTCCTAGCGGGCAGCGGCGCCGCCGATGGCCTCATCCGGTAGGGGATCCCTACCCGGACACGATGTGGTCGTCCGCGACCGCATGCCATCGTGGGCGGATGACGTACGTGGAGCCGCTGCCCGAAGATCCCGAGATCCCCCTCGTCGGCGGCGACGTGACGGAGGGGCTGGTACGGAAGGGCTCGACGGTGCGGCGACCGGTCAGCACGTCATCAGCCCGAGTGCATCAGCTCCTGCAGGAGCTCGAGCGTCGAGGCTTCGACCACGCACCGCGGTACCTGGGCACCGACGGCGACGGACGCCAGGTCCTGACCTTCGTCACCGGCGAGGTCGCCGGCCGCCCCTGGCCCGCATGGGTGGGCGACGACCGCCGCGCTGCAAGCGTGGCTCGTCTGCTGCGGCGCTACGACGACGCCGCAGAGCAGGTGGGGCTGCCCGCGTGGGCCGTCACCGCGTCCGATCCCCCAGCCCTGCCCTCCGCAGGTCCCGCCACCCTCCTCGGACACCGGGACATCACACCGGAGAACGTCGTGTTCCACGACGAGGAGGCGGCCGCGCTCATCGACTTCGACCTCGCCCGCCCATCTGCACGCGTGGAGGAGGTGGCGAACCTCCTGCTGTGGTGGGGGCCTTGGATGCACGAGGACGATCGGCAGGAGGCAGTCAACGGCGTCGATCCCTTCGCGCGCGGCGCACTCTTGGTCGACGCGTACGGGTTGGACGACGACGGGCGGCGCCGACTCGTCCCCGTCTCCCGGGAGATCGCGGACCTCTCATGGCACGCCATGAAGCACCGCGCGGACACGCTGGGCGGTGGCTGGCGACGGATCTGGGATGACGGCATAGGCGACGTGATCCTCCGCCGTCAGGCGTGGCTGGCGGAGAACAATGACGCCCTCAC
This sequence comes from Clavibacter rahimiani, assembly GCF_052654495.1. Classification (NCBI taxonomy): domain Bacteria; kingdom Bacillati; phylum Actinomycetota; class Actinomycetes; order Micrococcales; family Microbacteriaceae; genus Clavibacter; species Clavibacter rahimiani. The sequence continues at coordinate 1,837,546 of NZ_CP199790.1, read as the reverse complement.
GGCCGCGGTTCGCGGCTGAACCGCATGCATGCCCAGCCGGACGCACCTGTTCCGCGCAGGCCACCCCACGAGCGGCCGTCATCACACCGACTGTCGGCCTTCTGCCTTCGTGGCGTCAGCTGAGCGCTCGTGCGAAGTGGTGAGCCGTGATGTCCATCCGCTCTCGGAGGTAGAACCGGTGGGCGTCGTGGCGTTGCACGCCGGAGTCGAGCTCGATCGACCGGCAGCCCAGCTCCCGCCCGCGAGCCGCAAGAGCGTCCAGGAGCGCCGCGCCGTGGCCACGGGAACGCGCGGCCGCGTCCGTGGCGAGGTCATCGATGTAGAGCTTCCGGATGGCGCTCGTGTTGACCACGACTCGCCAACCCGCGACCGCGACGCAGCGATCGTCCTCGAACAGCGCCGTGAAGCGGAGGCCCTGCGACGCCCCGTTCCTGAGAACGTGGTCGAGCAGCTCGTCGGTGAGATGCGGACGGAGTTCGCGAAGAACAGGGAGCGCAGTCGCCCACTGCGGGTCACCTCGCTCCAGATCGCGCAGCACGGGGGAAGAGGGCATGCCCAGAACCTAGCGCCGCCATGCCACACGAGTACGTCTCGACAAGGGATGCTCTAGCGGACCCCGCGCTGCGGAATGCCTTTCTTCTCCGGAGCGGCGGCGCTCAGCGACTCGATGGCATCAGCGAGCTCACTCACGGGGCGTCGCCCGTCGAGTTCCAGGTGAGCTCCGCGGCGCAGCAGGGGTTCCACCTCTGCAGTGTCGCGCCGGATCGCGTCGCGTTCCTCCGGCGAGTTCCCGTACGGGTTGTTCGTCCGATGCGTGACTCGGTCGAACAGCACGTCAAGTGGTGCGCTCAAGAGGATCACGTAGTCGAAGCGGTCGTAGAACTCGACCTGATTTTCGACGGTGCCGGCAACCACCACGTCACGGCGAGCTGCCAGCAGGTCGGTCATTCGCGCCACGTTCCACGGCCCGCCGTCGTGGTCGGCCCACCCGCCGTAGTCAGTGTCAACCGTGAGGTGGCCGCGGCGTGCGAGTTCAAGGAGCAGGGTCGTCTTGCCCGCTCCGGACATACCGGTGATCAAGAGTCGCGCCATGAAGTCACGCTATCTACCCCTGGAGCCCGGAACGGCCGGCGCGGTATCTGATTGAGCGTCCGGCAGGGGATCTCCTACCGGACACCCTTGGTAATCAATGTCCGTGGTTTGACGGGTCAGTACCTCCGGTCCTGGCCGGGTGCCTGTTGACACCTCCACCTGGTTGCCCTCCACTGAGGACATGTCCTTTTTCTCGCAGCTTCCGCCAGAGCCCATCCAGCCCGAGCCGGAGCGGCGTGAGATCCCCCGTTGGTTGCAGGCGCCTCGTGATGAGATCCCTTTCGCCGTCGCAGTGGTCCGTTGCTTGGCTCGTGTACCAGGCGCCGCTCTGCATCTTCGGCGCCTCGACGTCTACCGAGAGGGCGTCCACTTCGAGCTACAGCTCGACGTGCGTCGTGAAGCCGACTTAGACGACGCACGCGCAGACCTCGTCGACGGCTTCCTGATTCCCCGAGGGCACCGGCATGGGGCAGACCGTCAGTTCCGGTTGGGCGTCACCCTCCCTGATGGCACCAGCAGCGCCACCACTGACGCAGCAGACTGGCGCTTCTCAACCATCGACAACGATCAGCCGCCGGCGGGCCCGCGGCTGTCGCTGGCGGGGGGTGGCGGAAGCGGAGACACGCATCAGTGGACGCAACGAATCTCCGCCTGGCTCTGGCCGCTACCAGAAGACGGCCCGTTGACCCTGCACTTCAGCAGCGATGCGCTCGGCATAGCGGAGGGCTCGATCATCATCGACATCGCCGCGGAGGACTGGCGAGCGGGAGTAGTCGGAGTCTGGGACAGCTGATGACGCTCTCACGCAGTGGCTGCGGCGCGGCGGGGAGTTGACCAGCGCCGTGATCAAGGCCATCGCGGCGGTGTCCGGGTAGGGATCCCTACCCGGACGGTCGATCACTGGCGCCCTGCTCCATGATGCGACCGTTGCGCTCTGCATGGCAGAGTGCCAAGCTCTGCGATACAGAGCAGACGGCGAAGGAGCCCCATGACTGACACGACGACCCACCTCCACCAACGCGTGCACGCACTCCGGCGCGTGTCCTCGATCCCCCTCCTCGTCATCGGCGCAGCCGTCGTCCTCACTTCGATCCTCACCAGCAGTCCGCTGCCGATCGGCGGTCGCGTGTCCGGATCCGTGGCCCTGATCCTCGCGGCCATCGCCCTCTGGCTCTCACTGCGGATCATCTCGGTCCGCAAGGGCATCGGCATGGGACGCGAGCGCATCGGCCTCGTCGCGCTCATCGCCTGCATCGTCGCGATCTTCCCGCTGGTGCCGCTGCTGCTAGGGCCGGCGTTCCTGCTCGGAGCGCTGCTGTTCGCTATCGGCTGGAGGCTCGAGGACCGCTGCCAATGGATCACCGGGGCCCTCGTCGCCGTCCTCTCGATCCCCCTCAGCTTCTTCCTACTGGAGAACATGGTCGCCCCCTACGGGCGGTTCATCACCGGCGACCCGCTCATCCGACCCTCGGCCGACGACATCGTGCTCATGCTCCTCGGACTTGCGGTCGTCGGCATGGGGGTCCTCGCCTGGCGCGAGGAGAACCGCATCACCCGGATGCCGCGTGCCTGACTCGTCCCCTGGAGGGGAGCTGGATCGCTCGGCTGACTTCCGGTCGCTCGACGACGCCGTGCACCAGCGCACCCGCCTCGCGATCCTGACCGTGCTCCTCGAGGCCGGCGAGGCCGACTTCCGGTTCCTCAAGCAGACCCTGGACCTGACCGACGGCAACCTCGGCCGCCACCTCGAGGTGCTGTCCGACGCCGGCTACGTCAGCACGCGACGCGGCTACGACGGCCGGCGCAGCAAGGCGTGGGTCACCCTCACCCGCCGCGGGGCAGATGCCCTCCGCATCGAAGCCGACGCTCTCCGCGCCATCGTCGCCCGCCTCGACCACGGCGGACAGTGCACCGATTGAGCCACTGCCGCGTCCCACTAGGGGATCCCTAACCGGACGCATCTGAGAGAGGGGTAGGCGGCCGGCCGCCTAGTCCAGCCAGCTCGGGGCAGCGGCGAGACTGGTCACCTCGGTGATGAGTCGGGAGACGTGGAAGCCGTCGACGGTCGCGTGGTTGCCCTGAACAGCCAGCGGCATGAGCGTCTGGCCGTCGCGCTGTTCGTACCGGCCGATGGTGAAGATCGGTGACAGGTAGGTCCATGCGTCCTTGAGTTGTAGCTCCATGCTGGTGAATGAGGTCCAGGGCAAGCTCGACACGTCGAACGTGTTGTCAGGGACGTCGTGTTGCGGGACGTACGAGGTCGAGTTCCGGTACTCACTCAGAAGCGGCAGCACGGTGTCGTGGAAAACAGCAAAGTCGTGGTGGTACTCAGCCCAGACCGTGGAGAACGTCTCCGTGGTCGGGTTGAAGACCGTGAAGAACGGGTGGATGACATCCCAGACGGCGAGGTCCCCTGAATCGTCGATCACCATCCGGAACTCGTCGTGACGGTTGACGGCCGTCGCGAGCATCCAGAGCTGCGCGATGAAGGTCTTCCGGTTGGAGGAGCGGAGGCGAGCGGCCAGCTCCGAGACGTCGACGTGCGCAGTGAGCGACCAGAGGCAAGGGCTTTTCTGGGAGAAGTGTTCGAAGTGCTCTCGACGGGGCCAGCGATGCATGTCGACCTTGGTCAGTCCTGCACTGTTCACCCTGCAACCGTAGGTGCAGCGCGCCGATCGCAGCCCGTCTCAGTCAACGATCCCCACGCGGACGGTTGACCCGGACGCCCGCCAGCCGTCGACCTGCGCCCTAGATTCGGATCGTGGACGAACGCATCGAAGTCGTACGGCATGAGGACCTGAGCCCCACGCACCTCGATCAGCTCCGAGCGCTCTTCGACCGCGAGTACCTCAACGACCACGGGCCCTGGACCCCTGACGCTCCCTACGACTACTCCCCCGCAGACACGCACGTGCTCGTCACGCATGATCTCAAGCTGGTCGCGCACGCGGGATTCCAGCGACGCGTCATCACCGTGGGAGACCAAGACGTCGTCGTGGGCGGAACAGGAGGCGTGCTCGTCAGCGAGCACGCCCGCGGAAGCGGGTTGGGCCGACGCCTCATGGCGCAGCTCGCACGCGCGATGCACTCGATGGCCAGCATCGAGTACGGGTACCTGGGCTGCCGGCGGGAGGTGGTGCCGTTCTACGCCTCCAACGGATGGCACCGTGTGGCGGTCACCGAGCACTCCCTCTCACGACGAGACGGGACCATCGTCGTGACGACCGACGACCCGATCCTGATCCTCCCCGTGCTCCGAACCGTCTCCGACTGGCCCACAGGGGTCATCGACCTCCGCGGCACCCCGTGGTGAGCAACGCCGGGGATCCGTCGGCGCCCCCAAGGGCGATGGAGTGACCCGCGCGTCCGATAGTCGATCCTTCTCCGAGACGCCGATCGCGGCAAAAGGCGGGGAACAGACTGGGTGCCATGCAAAGCCAAGCCGCCATACGCCGCCGCCGGATTGGGCAGGTCCTCGTAGTCCTGGCCGTACTCTCGGCTCTTACGCTCCCCTTCCTACTCGGCGCGGTGCTCGACGACTCGATTCGGCACTACGTCACGGTCTGCGCTCCCGTCCTGCTGTTGGGGGCTGGCATGGGGCTGATACTGCGCGGTGATCGTGCCTTCGATCGCGGATTCGACGGCTGGGATGAGGCGGAAACCCCACCGGAACTCGACGAGCCTCCCGCGGGGAATCGCCAGAGCCAGTAGACCCTTCTGGTCTTCACCCGCCCCGGCGGGCAGCACAGGAGCGGTACCGGCGGAAGCTAGTGACGTGTCCGATGGGGGATCCCTACCCGGACATGGGATCAGCGCGTGCGGCGCTCCCGCCGAAGCGCCCAAGCCCCAGCAGCGATGCCGGTAAGCGCGGCTCCTGCGGCGCCGTACGCGAGACCTAGGGCGAGCGTCCCATCACGGGGGTTGGCCCAGTTCTCAACCTCCGGACGACTCGCTAGAGCGGCCTCATTGAGGTACGTAGTGAACGATGCGGCGGCGAGCGTGATGACTACGAAGACCACGACCACGGCAAGCACCCAAAGGAGTGGCGTTCGGCGCCGCGCAAATGGAACTCTGTGAGTCGTCATATGGGAAGACTAAGACGTCTTACCGCGCCAGCTCACTCATATAGAGACCCGTCACACCGACGCCTCGCCCGCCCGCCCTCCTAGGGACTCGACCCGAAGACTCCGGCGAAGCTGCCCCCGGAGCGACGGACAGTCATTCACGCGTACTGGCTGAGGTGTGCGAGGCGCTGTCCGACAGAGAGCCTCTACCCAGACACCCGGCTGCGCTCGTTTCTCTAGCCGGGCCCTATCGCCGCATGCGACAGGATCAAGACATGACTGTCGACCCCGGAACACCCGAAGGCAAGCGTCGTACTCGCAGGGGGCTGCGCATCGGAAGTAGCGCCACCCTGGCCTTCGGCACCCAAGGACTCCTCCTGGTGACAGCTCTCCGCGAGCAGACAACCGCCCTGTGGGCCACCTGGGCCGTCGTGCTCGTGGTGTTCATCGCCGCCTTCATCCTCGAGTCCCGCCGCGAACGAGCCCGTCGCGTACGCGAAGGCACCCCTCTGCACTGACACACGAGCCCCGTCAGCGCGAGCCGAACTTCAAGCCGAGCTCACGGACGTAGCGAACGTCAGAACGTGTCCGGCAGGGGATCCCCGACCGGACACCATGATCGTCCGGAGAGCGGTCGGCTGTTGGGACGGCTTGATGCGCTCCCCTGCGGCGCCGGCGGTGGGCGTCGCGCCGGTAGCCTCACTGCGTGTTTGCATACGAGGTAGGTTCTGGCACGCCGGTGGTGCTGCTGCATGGCTTCGGCTTGGATCACCGATCGCTGCTGCCGTTGGAGCCGACCTTCGAGCGGTCGTCGGGATGGCGTCGCATCTACCTCGACCTCCCCGCGGCGACCCAGTCTCCCGCGGGTGATATCACCAGTTCGCAAGAGATCGCCGACGCCGTGATCGAGGAGGTCTCAGCGCGCGTCGGCGACGAGTCGTTCGCCATCGTAGGCAACTCGTTCGGCGGGATGATCGCCCGACACGTGGCGCACGAGTCACGGTCGCGAGCGCTGGGCCTCGCCACCGTCGCCGGCGTCTTCGTGGCGCCTCATGCGGAGCGAACCGTGCCGCCCCGCACGGTCCTCCATCACGAGCCCGGGGTCGTGTCGATCCTCGGATCCGCGCTCGAGCAGTACCGCGAGGACGCGGTGGTCGAGTCCGTCTACGACGCGCGAGCGTTCTTGCAGCACGTTCTGCCTGGCGTAGTGGGTGCAGACGACGCCGCGCTGGAGCGGATAGCCGGGAGCTACTCGCTCGAAGGCGAGCCCGAGGAGCGTCACCCGGAGCCCTTCACCCAGCCCACCCTGCACATCACCGGTCGCCAGGACGATGTCGTCGGGTACGCCGACGCCTGGGATAGGGTCGAGCACTACCCCCGTGCGTCGTTCGCCGTGCTCGACGGCGCCGGCCACAACCTGCTCTTCGAGCGGTCCGCTCTGTGCTCCATCCTGATCGAGGACTGGCTAGCTAGAGTCCGCCGCGGCTGCTGACGGCTGCGTACCCCTCTTTCAGATGCGTCCGGGGAGGGATCCCTGGCCGGACACGTATGCGTGCCACGACTCATCACGTGTCGGCGAGGACGCCCGCGTCCAACGAATCCACCGCTCCTCCCGCCGCACTACTGGACGGCGTCACAGGCCAATCCACGGCCGCGGCCCCACACGACGCCCGTCCGTGCTGGCACGATGATGCCGTGACCGCCCTGACCCGCCTCGGCTTCGCCACCGTCGACGACCCAGATCGGGAGGGTGACGTCCTTCGTGACGTGACGCTCGACGGGGTCGGCGTCGAGGAGGCCGTCCTAGGCCCAGGGGACGAGCTCACGCCGACCGGGATCCAGAGCCCGCCCTCATGGGACCGGCCGGGGTACCTACGCTCGCTCATAGGCGAGGGCCCGTCCCTCGTCGAGGACATGGCCCCCGGCCGCGTCGCAATCCTCTGCTGTAGCGCCTGCGGGGATCCCTGGTGCGGCTACGTCGGCGCCCGTATTGAGATGACGGACGAGCGCGTGCTCTGGACGGACGTCAGATTTGAGTTCCCGCCCGGCATGACGGAGGCTTTGCCCTCTGGCATCGGGAGCAGGCTCCGCCGCCTCCTCGGGCGGGCCCGGCCCGAGGACCTCGAGCCCTGGCGCCCCGAAGCCGCAATGCCGAACGTGGAGATCACCTTCGAACGCGGCGCGTACGAGGACGCGGTACGCCGCGAGCTGGCCGCGGCCGAGCGCGCGGCCACCGACGGCGGCTGACGCGACCCGTCAGCCGCGCCGCGCCGCCCGGAGCATCGCCGGCCCCAGAGCCCGCGACGTAATGAGCTTGGCGCCGGAGAACACCGATCAGACCGGACGGGTGGGCCAGCACCTGGCCGTACTGTGCAACCACCACCGTCGGGGCTCGACGCAAGAGGCGTCCAGTAGGGGATCCCTTTCCGGACCACCACGGGCGCGGCCGTCCGCCGGCACGGAGTGGGGGTACGTCAGCGCAGACACTGCCCGTATCGTGCGGATGTGACCGACCAGCCCGCGACCGACGACCTCAACACCGGAAGCGCGCGACGCCACCGCGGGTGGAAGCCATTCCTCCGGGACGTCATCGTGATCATGATCGTCGCGCTGCTCGCATCGGTGCTGATCAAGACCTTCCTCGTGCGGTCCTTCTTCATCCCCTCGGGATCCATGGAGAACACGCTCCAGATCAACGACCGCATCCTCGTCAACGAGCTCGTCCCCGACCTCGTTCCCCTCCAACACGGCGACGTCGTCGTCTTCCACGACCCCGGCAACTGGCTCACCCCGGCATCCCCCACCACCAACCCCGTCTCCTGGCTCCTCACCGCCACCGGCCTCGCCCCAACCGACGACGGCGACCACCTCATCAAACGAGTCATCGGCCTCCCCGGCGACACCGTCGCCTGCTGCAACGAGGTCGGCCAGCTCACCGTGAACGACACCCCGATCGCTGAGCCCTACACGCACCTCGCACCCGGCGGCCCCGCATCCGACCTCCCCTTCACCGTCACGGTCCCGGACAACTCGCTCTGGGTCATGGGCGACAACCGCGGCAACTCCGCCGACTCCCGCGCACACACCGACACACCAAGCCGCGGCTTCGTCGCCTACTCCAACGTCGTCGGCCGAGCCATCCTCATCACCTGGCCCCTCGCCCGATGGACCTGGGTCGACAACTACTCGAGCGAGTTCGAGGGATCCGACGGCAAGTAGCGACCCCCATTGATGCGCCTCTCGCGGTCGCCCGCATCGCGTCCGGCAGGGGATCCTTTTCCGGACACCGACGAGCCCGCCCGGTCGCCCGCTTACTCAGCCGATAGGGCGGATCTCGAACGGTCGCGGCTTCGCAAGCCCCACGTCGATGATCCGCCGCGTGCCGAGCGGCGCCTCGAGAGCCACCGCGAACGGTGTCGCCGGATTGCTCTGGCACGTGACGAACCCACGCCCGGAATCCGGTCGCACCCCGATGCCGACCTCCACCCTGTCCTCGAACTCCCGCAGGGCGACGATCTCGACGCGGCCCGCGGCGTCCTCGCCACTGTTGCAAGCGTGTTCCCAGACCTGCAGCTCCAACACCATCGAATCCGGATCCGGCACGGAGTCGAAGGTCACGGTCGGAGCACTGAAGCGACCGAGGTCACGGCGAAGCGGGCATGGCGAGCTGGTCTCGCGATCCCACCCGGAGGTGGATGACGCTGCGCGCACGATGCCCAGCACCTCGTGGTCCGGAACGATCTCCCCGTTCTCCAACTCGTGCGGGTCGTCGAGCTCACGCATGATCATCACGCGCGCCGGGGCCTCCGCGACGACGAACCAGCCGCCCTTCGCCGACAGATCAGCCACGTCGTGGTCCCTCTGCATCACCTCGAGGAATCCGGCCCTCGTGCCCTCGTCCAGATCGCTGGCCGGCCGTCGCTCGTCGTAGGCGGCCTGCGACACGGCGCGACCGTCGCAGTCGTACCCGCCGACACCGAACCAACCCATGCGATGGCCCTCACCGACCACGACCACGCCCCCCGCGAGGGCGGTGACGACCGACAACAGGACCGCCACACTCCGCTTGCGCCTCACGCGGCACCTCTCCTCGGGACTCCGTGAAACAAGGATCACTTGAACTCCCCACCGCAGCGACCCCCTCATCGGGCGGAATCGCATCCCGCCTGGTCCCGACGGCCGTCCGGCAGGGGATCCCTACCCGGACACTGACTGCCCCTCGCACTACCTCAGCGCCCGGAGTCTCGGTCCTCTCGCTTCGCGCGAGCTCGATAAGCCACGCCCAGACTCGCTAGGCCGAGGCCGCATGCCACCGCGGCTGCCCCCAGGCCCCAGATGGGCACCTCCAAGGCGCCAAGCACTCCCCTCGTGCTTACCGCGTTCGGCCCCGCAGCAATCGCGATGATGAGCCCGATGGCAGCCATGACCGACCCGAAGACGATCAGATGCACAGGAGACTTCGGCGGCGGCGATTGGAACGGGTTGACTGGATCCACGGGGCACACGCTATTGGATCGCCGGCAGGACCATCTTGTGCAGGTGTCGGCAGAGAATGGCTACCCGGACCGCTCCCCCAATGCTGCTCAGCGGCTAGAAGCGTGAGGCCGAGCCCTTCTTGCCCGAGTGCTTCCGGCGAAGCGAGCGCGTGAGAAGAAATCCACCGATGAGGACGAAGGCTCCGCCCGCGACGAACCCCAGGACCTGTTGGTCCGGATGCATGGCGCCGTAGACGATGGCCACGATCCCAGCGACGAGGAAGTAGAAGTACTGGGAGCGCATGAACGATCCAGACGCATCTGCGTCCTCGGGCTTACTCATGGCACCAGCCTCGCATGCTGGCTACCCGATGATCGAAGACAGGCACGCCCCGCCCCCCGTACGGCACGGCCGTGCTCTTGCATGCTGAGACGCCAGGAGACGTGTCTCAACAGAGATTCCCTTACCGGACGGGTGACTTCGGCGCTCGCCCGTAAGCCCGTCGAAGGGTGATGCGAGGGCGCCCCGGGAGAGATGCGCGGGCAAGTAGCCGCCTCATCGCCTCACCCGCCCAAGCAGTATGCGGCTAGCTAGGTGCAGTCACCACTTGCCCCGTAGCTTCTGCACGCCACCCCACAGGATCATGAGCACCCCCACCGGAAGCCCGAGCAAGAAGGCACTCTCCGCCCTATCTCCTAGTGGCGCCTCGCCCGAGGGCTGGGCCATCAATACGGCCAATCCGCCGATGGTGCAGAAGCACAGCCCGATGATCACAAACCACTTGCCGGTCATCTGAGGGTCTTGCTTCGTCACGCCGTCTCCCGTCCGGGCTCACTCTACGAGGCCCGCGGGTACCGCCCAGGGCCGGCGCATGCAGTAGCGGGCCGCGACGAAAGGCAGTCCGGTGAAGGATCCCTACCCAGACTCGGATGCGCGCCACGACTCGTCACGTGACGGCGAGGACGCCGCCGGCCTCGTCCGACCGTCGCGGCCGCGACGGATACCCCCTGGCGTGGTTCCCACGATGCGGGTAAAGGCCCGATGGAAGGCAGCCTCGGAGCGGTAGCCGAGCTCCCCGGCGAGCTGTGACGCCGTGATGTCCTCCGTTGCCAGCCGATAGCGCGCGACGTCCATCCGCCACCGGGCGATGTAGGCCATGGGGCTCGCGCCCACGAGCTCCGCAAAGCGCGCGCTGAACGAGGATCGGGACATGGTGGCGGTGCGCGCGAGGCGCTCGAGATCCCATGCGTCGCCGGGCTGGGCGTGCACGGCCTCGAGCACCCGGCCGATGCGCTCATCCCGAAGCGCGCGGATCCACCCGGTGGCCCCGATCTCGTCGCGCCGGATCCACGAGCGGATGGCCTGGACCACGAGGACGTCGGCGAGTCGTGTCGCGACCGTGTCGCCGCCGACCTGAACGGTCGAGAGCTCGTCGGCCATCAGCCGCACGGTGTCGTGGATGGAGGCGCCTGCCGAGGCATCAGCGTCCTCCACTCGCAGCACCTCTGGGAGCCCGCGCATCAGCTGCCGGGCAGCGGGACCCTCGAACGCGACGATCCCGCAGATCAACTGCGTCACCGCCCCCTCTCCCCCGTGCTCGAGCACGGAGAAGCGGTCGCTCAGGTACCGCTGCGGCAGCAGGTCCACCCGCGCACCGCGTCCGCCGTCAGGAGCGCTGAGGAGGTGATGCCCGAGCCCATGCGGCACGAGCGCGAGGTCACCCGGGCGGAGCTCGATCGGTTCCGCGCCCGGCAGACGCAGCCAGCACACGCCGCTGGTGAGGACGTGGAAGCTGACGGAGTCGGCGACCGCCGGCATCTCCAGCGCCCATGGGTCCCGGAGCTCGGCGTGGCAGTAGAAGGTTCCCGTCATGCGCAGGGAATGCAGCACCCGGTCCAACCGGCGACGCGGATCAGCGTCCGGGTCCACTGTCATGGCTCGATCCTCCCACCCGTCACGAGAGGATCCGGACGGATGAGCAAGATCAGGCGACGGAGCAGCATCCTGCCGCCGCGCGCGCTCCCTACCGTCGGATCAGGAGTTCGACGACGAGAGGACGAGCCATGCACGTGATCGCCGGAGCGACAGGACGAGTCGGAGGCGCGACCGCGCGCGCCCTGCTGGGACAGGGGGCCGAGATCCGGGTCCTCGTCCGCCGAGCAGCGGACGCCGAGGACTGGCGGGGTCGGGGAGCCGAGGCGCACATCGTCGACCTCGTCGACAGGGACGCGCTCGACTCGGCGTTGCGCGGATGCGCGGGCTTCTTCGTCCTGCTGCCGTTCGACCCGTCCGTCGACGACCTCGACGCGCACGTCGACGCGCTGATCGCCTCGATCGCGGGAGCCGTCGCCGACCAGCGCGTCCCCCACGTCGTCGCCCTCTCCTCCGGCGGCGCCGATCTCCCCACGGGCACCGGTCCCATCGCGGGCCTGCACCGGTTGGAGCGGGCACTCCGGTCCACCGGCTCCATCATCACCGCGCTCCGACCCGGGCACTTCCAGGAGAAGGTCGCCGACGTCATCGACACCGCCACAACCGCGGGCGTGTTCCCCGTCCTCGCGCCCACCGCCGACGCTCCCGTGCCGATGGTGGCCGCCGCCGACGTGGGTCCGATCGCCGCCCGCAGCCTGCTGGATCCGCCGGCGGTCAGCGAAGCCGTCGACATCGTCGGCCCCTCGTGGTCGGAGAGGGAGGTCGCCGCCGTCCTGGGCGCGGCCCTCGGTGGGGAGCTGCACGTGGAGGTGATCGAGGAGGCCGCATGGCTCACCACGCTCATGGACGCCGGCCTCCCGCCGCACGCCGCCCGCAGCCTCGTGGAGCTGCATCACGCGGATGCGCACGGGCTGCTCGCGCCGCGGGGCGACAGGCGCGTGCACGTGAGCACCGGGATCACAGCCACCATCGAGCAGCTGCTCGCCCGCTGAGGCACGCACCCGGTGAGCCCCTACGCCCCGGACGTGATCCTCCTCGTCGCGATCACCGCGAACGGTCTGCTCGCCGGCGTCTACCTGGCGTTCCCGGTCGCCGTCTCCCCCGCCCTCCGCCGCCTCGACGCACGCACCCACGTGCAGGCATTCGCCAGCATCAACGGCGTCATCGTCAACCCGGTCTTCCTGACCCTGTTCTTCGGGGCGCCGGTCACCGCTGTCGCGGCGGCGGTCATGACCTGGTCGTCAGCGACGTGCCAGGTGACCGGGATCGTCGCGGCAGCGTGCTCCCTGACCGCCTTCGTCATCACCGTGGCCGTCAACGTCCCTCTCAACCGCGCCCTCGAGGAGTCCTACGCGGGCGATGACGCGCGGGCCCTCATCGCCCGCGACAGCTTCGCCGACCGATGGGACCGCGCGAACGCCGCACGCACGGTCGCGTGCCTAGCCGCCGTCCTGACCCTCGGATGGGCCGCCGTCGCATCGTGAACCGCCTACCGACTACGCACGTCTCCCTCGATGCTGCACGGTGCGTGGGGCAGTGTCCGGATGGGGATCGCTATCCGGACGACTTGCCGCGCAAATCTGCGACTGTCGGCGTGCTGTCTGTCTGTCTGTATGTCAGCAAGCCGCAGCAACCCGGGTCGAGGAGGCCGTGGCGGCCCACCTGGTATCCGATGATTCCAGGTAGGCCACCAGTGAAGCACTCCACGACGAGGGGCTAATCCTCCCCGTCAGCCACCTTCCCGGTCAGCGTCAAACGGAGCGAAGGACGCGGTAGCGGTCCGCCAGCGCGCGCTGAGTGGCGCCTGCGTTCTCATCCAGCCACTCGAAGGCGTGCGGGGTCCCGGGGTGAACGTGGAGTTCGAGCGGGACATCGGCGGCCGACAACTTCAGTGCATAGGCGATGCTTTCGTCCCGCATGAGATCGAGATCGCCAACCTCGATGTATGCAGGCGCCAGACCACGGGCATCGATGAGGCGCGCGGGAGAAGTCGACTCCGAGACCGGACCGTCGGCACGGGCGTTCCAGGAGGTCGCGTTCATGGTCGCGGTCCATGCGAGGAAGGGCGCGAGAGCCTCGCTGGCGGTAGCGACCCTGTCGTCGAGCATGGCGTAGATCAGGACCTGCTGGGCGATCTTGATCCCACGATCCCTCGCCATCACGGCGGCCGCCGCGGCGAGCCCGCCGCCGCCGCTGTCACCCATCACAGCGATGCGAGCGGGATCTACCCCTAGCCGGTCCGCGTGCTCGATCAGCCACAGCACCCCGGCGAAGACGTCCTCGCTGAGCTGCTGGCCTTTCCCTTCGGGGGCGACGCGGTAGCCGACTGACAGGATGGGGACGGATGTCTCGGCGACGTAGACACGCATCCTGCGGTCGTAGTGATCGAGAGTGCCGGCCACCTGACCGCCGCCGTGAGCGTAGACGACGGCGGAGCCGGGACGGGCGTCCCCCTTGGTGTACCAGCGGGCCTCGAGCGTGACGCCGCCGCCGACGGGGATGGAGACGTCCTCTCGATCGACGCCGGCCGGGACGGGCGGCGCGAGCTTACCCATTTCGGTGTACTGGTAATTAATCACATCCCTCAGCGCCCGCACGTCGTTCGCGGGCGGCTCGGGCATGTTCATGAAATCTGGCGGCAGTTGCGCTATCGCCTGCGCGAATTGATCGTCAAGACGATAATCGGTCATCAGTTCTTCTCCTCAGAATTTAGGTCGCAGCCCGGGCGCGCCCGATTGATCAGTGTCATGACACGGTCCAGAGCATGCGTTCCGGCGCATGCGGTACCCAGAGCGGTTGCATGGACCGCGACGTGTCGGAGCGTGAAGGCGTCGACTTCTGCGCTCCAGGCATTGCGGAGCGGCATTCAGGACTTCCGGGCGAGGTTCGCCCGGAGGACCTCCTCGAGGTTGAGCTCGACGTCGCGCGTGTGCGCCCCGGCTGCAAGGGCTGCCTTCGCGAGCTCCCCGGAGGCCGGGGTAAAGGTTTCACCGAGGTAGCGGTCCTCCGCGCGCAGTGCATCCTCCAGGGGGCCGTCGGCGGCGTCGATCGCCTTAGTCGCTGCGACGCGGACCCCTGCGGGCAGGTTGGCGATGGTCAGAGCGACCCAGTCGACGTAGGCGTCGAGCTCCGCGGCGGGGAGGGCTCGGTTCACCAATCCCCAGCGCTCGGCTGTCGTAGCGTCGATGAGGCCGCCCGTGAGCACGATCTCGAGGGCCCGAGCGCGCCCCACGAGACGGGGCAGGTGAGCAGTTGCGCCAGCGCCGGGGACAATGCCCGTCAGTGTCTCGAACTGGCCGAATGCGGCGGTCTCGAGCGCTGCAAAGCGGAGGTCGAGGCTGGCGATCATCTCGGGACCGCCGCCGCGGGTGAGACCTGCGACCTTTGCGATGGTGGTCTGGGGAAGGCGGCGCCAGCGTTCGTGGAGCCGCATCATCGGGCCTGTTCCGACGAGCGTGTCCTCTGCGATCGGTAGGGCAGCGTACGTCTCGGGGTTCTCGACAAACGTCAGGTCGCCGTGTGCCAAGAAGAACTCCGGGTTGGCGCTCTGGAGGACGATGACGTGCAGGTCGGGGTCGTTCTCGGCCGACGCAGCAACGGCGTCGAAGTCGAGGAGGAGCTGGGCCGTCATGAGGTTGATGGGCGGGACATCGATCGTGACCCACAGCACGCCGTCCTGGCGCTTGAGCTGGAGGGTGGTCAGGGACTGCTCAGTCATGGTCTTCCTTTGATCAGAGGTGGTATCTCTGGTATACCTGGTACATGACAGGTACTTCAAAGAAACCTGGTACCCCTGGAGTCCAGACCGCTCCCGGCACCATCGTCGGTCCGCAGCGTGAGCTCTTGGATCAGCTCCTCGACAAATGGGGGCAGCTGATACTGACGCTGCTGTGTCAGCAGCCACGACGCTTCAACGAACTCAAACGCGACCTCGACGGGATCACGCAGAAGTCCTTGACGCAGGCGCTACGTCGACTCGAACGCAATGGCCTCGTCGAACGTCAGGTGTTGGAGCAACGGCCCATCGCCGTGGAGTACCGCATCACAACGCTCGGACGCACGCTCGACAAGCCGTTCCTGACCCTCCTCGCGTGGACGGCCGATCATCTCGCCGAAGTGGAACGGCACCGGGAGGCGTACGACGAAGACTCGACGAAGCTGTAGCTCTCGGTTCGTGGCACGACCGCCGGCGCCGCCGCACGCTGTCAACCGAGCAGGGTCACCCGGTGAGCACGAGCCCATTCCCGCATGGAGCGGGGCGGCAGCCCAGTGAGACGCTCGACGTCATTGGTCATGACGTCCACCCTGTCTAGACCGCGGCGGGCGACGCGACCGAACTGCTGACGAAGCCCCTCCGCTTGCCATGCGTCAATGCCGCTGAGCCGCAGTACTGCAGCGAAGATCCTGCTGGGGAGGTGCACGTATCGGACGGGCCGGCCGAGGCCGGCTGACAAGGCGCGAGCGACGCCCGCGCCATCAAGCAGCTCCGGCCCGGTCAGCACGGGTTCGGTGCCGTCATGGACGCCCTCACGGAGCATTCGAGCGGCTACCCGGGCGATGTCGGCGGTGTCGATCCACGGGATTCGGCCGCGACCCATGGTCTGGGGGAACAGTCCGCGTCGGAGGACCGGGGCCGACGACTCCAGGTTCGTCATGAATCCTGCTGCGTGCAGGATCGTCCACTCCATGCCGCTGGAACGCACGAGGGCGTTGACGCGCCAGATGGCGCGCCCCCAAGGCAGGGGTGAGTTCTCAGCGGTGTCTCCCCCGGAGAGGTGCATCACTGCTCGCACTCCCGCATCCTGAGCTGCTCGGACCGCATTCGTCCCGTGCTCGGCCTGCTGCTGGGTCGCAGCCGTGACGAGGAACAGCTGATCCACGCCCTCCAGAGCTCTCGCGAGCCCAGCGCGGTCACCGAGGTCCGCGACCCGGGCGTCGACGCCCGATGCAGCCAAGGCCTCGGCCTGCTCGCGCCGACGCACGATCGCGCGCACGGACACGCCGTCTCGTCGCAGCGCCTCCAGCGTCTTGCCTCCCACATCGCCGGTCACGCCGGTCACCGCCACGACACCATCCACGATCTCTCCAACCATCACGTAACTGATACTGAAGGCTACATGGATACGCTTCGTTCATGACCGCGCCGGAACCTGTCACGCACGACGACATCGACTCGATCGCTGCCTGGACCGTCATTCGTGCCGCACGTGAGCTCGCACGGATGCTCGAGGTGGAATTGCGCGCCACTGGTCTCAGCCCCGTCGAGTTCGGAGTGCTGGCTCAGTTGGCGGCGGCCGATGGGCTCAGTCAGGCCGAGCTCGCCCGCGCGGTCGGGGTCAGGCCTCAGAGCATGACGACCTTGACCGCCAGCCTCATTGGACGTTCGCTCATTGCGCGCGGGGTAGAGGCAGGACGCGGGCGTCACTCTCGCATCGGACTGACCGACACGGGGCGAGCTCTGCTCGCCGATGCTTGGCCAGTGGTCACGGCGAGCAATGACTGGTTCGGCGCCGATCACACCCGCATCACCAACCTGGTCGGGCTGCTGCAGCCGATGCTCAGGAGCACGCATGGTTCCCAATGAGGATCGATAGGGCCGCATCCGCGTCCACGCGCCAATCTTGAACGCGCGCCCAAGTGGTGTCCCCTTATACGGCCAAGTCGGTCACGGAGACGCGGGCGTGACCCCTGTCGCGTCATCGCACGCACCACGTCCCACGCACGTGGAACGCCGGGGTGACTACTACAGGCTGCAGTCCTGTCGACGCCGAACGACCGCCGGCTGACCCGATCAGGCTCGGATGTCGACAATCTTGTCGTCCGCTCTGTCGACAAGCAGCGCCTCATCCTCGCGGAGCGAAAGCCTCTCCGGACGCCCGCACGGTCTTCGCGAGCTCAGTCAGCCCAACGCGACGCACGCGCCATCGAACCTGACCGCGCTGCTGCGGCCTGGATCGACCCCAAACGCGTCGCTCTTGCCGTCCCGATAGGGGATCCCTATCCGGACGCTCTCTCGGCGTCAACCCGACCGTGTGTGATGCGGGGGTCCTTGGCGGTCATCTACGCGGTGCCGGTCTCATACGGCGGCGGGAGGAACGTAGTCAGAGCTACGGGGTGAGGCCGCGGCATGGCATCAATGGCGGCAAGTACTCCGCCGTCATCTCCCACAGCCGGGGCGCCCTCATGGAGGTCGAGCTGCCGAGTGCGTCCTGGTACCAGATCGCTGCCGCTTGGGGCCCATCGCCGGAGGTGACAGCGTCGAGGAATCCGGGCGGGAACGTCAGCAGGTCCGGCGCTGCGTCGGGCGTGGTCGCGCACGTGAGAGCGTGCAGGTAGCGCAGCAATGTGAGGGCGAACAGGAACGTGTTGCCGCTGCGGGTGTCGGGGGCGCTGGCATCGTCCATCGCGGCGAGCTCGAAGCGCCACTCGTCGAGGTCGGCGTCCTGTGCGCACAGCAGGGTGATCTTGGTGAGCATGAAGTCCTGGACGAGGTGCGCGTCCAAGCGGGCCAGCGGGTGCACGAAGCTGGCACTGCGGTCGGGTTCCATGACGCTCATGTGCTCCTCGTTCGGCGTGCGGGTCATCGGGGAAGTAGTTCGCGGAGGCGGTCGATCGCTGCGCCGGCCGCGGCGAGCTCGTCGCGCTCCTCACCGAGGCGAACCGTGACCTTCTGAACGAAGACGATGCGGTCAAGGTGGCTCGCGTCGAGCTCCCCGCGGATCTGCTCGAGCGAGAAGTCCAACGCACGCAGCCACTGGATCAGGCGAAGCCGGTCGACGTCCGCTTGGTCGTAGCGGCGCAACCCGCCCCGCGTGCGGGCGGCCGGGCGGATGAGACCGGCCTCCTCGTAGTGCCGAATCGCACGCAGGGTCAGCCCGGTCACGCCCGCGAGCTGCCCGATGGAACGCATCCCGTCGTGACGCATCTGCACCTGCATTCCACCTCCCGACATGACATCAACACTACTCTTACGTTAGAGTAGCGTGCAGGAGCTCGGCTCTGATCCTTTCCGCTTCCACCTCGGGTGGCGGCAGCACGACCTGCGCAGCGACGCGCCCCAGACCTCACCAGAGCGGGCGCGAAGCCCGCGACAGAACGGAGCCTCTCCATGGCCACACGTACCGCAACCCTCACCCCCGTCCGACACAGGCCACCCGCAGGCCCCACCGTCCTCGAGACCCTGAAGAACCCGCGCATGCTCAGCCGCGAGGTCCTCGCCGGCCTCGTCGTCGCTCTCGCGCTGATCCCGGAGGCGATCTCGTTCTCGATCATCGCCGGCGTCGATCCGCGGATCGGCCTGTTCTCCTCGTTCGTGATGGCGGTGTCCATCGCGTTCCTCGGCGGTCGCCCCGCGATGATCACCGCCGCGACCGGAGCCATCGCCCTCGTGATCGCGCCAGTTGCTCGGGAGTACGGCCTCGACTACTTCATCGCCACGGTGATCCTCGCCGGGGTCTTCCAGATCCTGTTCGCGGTGATCGGCGTCGCGAAGCTGATGCGCTTCATCCCGCGGTCGGTGATGGTCGGGTTCGTGAACGCGTTGGCGATCCTCATCTTCACCTCGCAGCTGCCGCAGCTGATCGGGGTCCCGTGGGCCGTGTACCCGCTGGTCGCGGTCGGCCTCTTGATCATCGTGTTCATGCCGAAGCTGACGAAGGTCATCCCGGCACCACTGGTCGCGATCGTGCTGCTGACCGCCGCGGTGATCGTCATGGGCATCGGCGTCCCCCGGGTGGGAGACGAGGGCGAGCTGCCCCGCAGCCTCCCGTCGCTGTTCTTCCCCGACGTGCCCCTCACCTTCGAGACCTTCCGCATCATCGCCCCGTACGCGGCAGCGATGGCGGTGGTCGGGATCCTCGAGTCGCTGATGACCGCGAAGCTCGTCGACGACATCACCGACTCGCCCAGCAACAAGACCCGCGAGGCATGGGGCCAAGGCGCGGCGAACATGCTCTCCGGGTTCTTCGGCGGCATGGGCGGCTGCGCGATGATCGGCCAGACCCTCATCAACGTGAAGGCCTCCGGTGCCCGCACCCGCATTTCTACCTTCCTCGCCGGGGTCTTCGTCCTGGTCCTGGTGGTGGGCCTTGGCGACATCGTCGCGATCATCCCGATGGCCGCCCTGGTCGCGGTGATGATCATCGTGTCCGTCGGCACCTTCGACTGGCACAGCGTCCGCCCGTCGACGCTGAAGCGCATGCCGATCGGGGAGACCGCCGTCATGGTCCTCACCGTCGTCATCGTCGTCGCCACCCACAACCTCGCCATCGGCGTGGTCGCCGGCGTGGTCGTCGCGATGGTCGTCTTCGCCCGCCGGGTCGCGCACTTCGCCACCGTCGACCGCCGCATCAGCACCGACCCCGCCGGCGCCGAGACGGCGCACTACGAGGTCGACGGGGAGCTGTTCTTCGCCTCCAGCAACGACCTCACCACCCAGTTCGACTACAAGGGCGACCCCGACCGGATCCTCATCGACATGAGCGGATCCCACGTCTGGGACGCCTCCACCGTCGCGACCCTGGATGCGATCACCACGAAGTACCACCAGTACGGCAAGGAGGTGGAGATCGTCGGCATGAACGCCGCCTCCACCGCCATGCACACCCGCCTCGCCGGGAACCTCGGCGGCGGACACTGAGCAGAGCTCCGGGCGGGCAGGCTGGCGTCGACCTCGATGTGACCGTAGTCGTGCCGCGCCTCCTCGCGGGTCAGCGGCGGCGGAGCATCCCGAGGAACTCGTCCGCCTGCGCAAGCTGCTCGACGAGCTTCGCCCGACGCTGCTCAGCATCAGCGATGAACGCGGACAGGGCTTCACGCCGGTCGGCCATCTCGGGGCCGGTCGCCTGGTCGTCGCTGATGCTCGCGACGACCTTCAGGAGCTCCATCATCTCTTCGAGGCTGAACCCGAGCGGCTTCATGCGGCGGATGAGCAGCAGGGTGTCGAGGTCCTCCTGCGTGTACAGCCGGAACCCGCCCTCCGTACGACCGGACGCGGGCAGCAGACCGATCTCGTCGTAGTGCCGGATGGTGCGGTGGGACAGCCCCGTCCGGTCGGCGATCTCGCCGATGTGCATGGTCGTGACGCTCTCCGTCGCAGTCATCGGCCGTCCTCTCCGCTCGCATGGAACCTACCCTTACGTTAGGATAGGGAGATGAGCGCGACCTGATCGTCGACGCCAAACCCCTAGCCTGCCGCACCGGGACGCGCACTGCGCCCACCTCCGGGTCACGGGCACCCTCCCCTTGCTCTTCCTTCTTCACGGAGTCGACATGCCCGCAGCCCCCGCCTTCCGCACGCCCGCAGTCCGGCACACCAGCCCCACCGTGCTGGAGGCGCTGAAGCATCCGCGCCTGCTCGGCCGTGAAGTCCTCGCCGGCCTCGTCGTCGCGCTGGCCCTCATTCCCGAGGCGATCTCGTTCTCGATCATCGCCGGGGTCGACCCCCGGGTGGGCCTCTTCTCGTCGTTCGTGATGGCCGTCGCCATCGCGTTCCTCGGCGGGCGCCCCGCGATGATCACGGCCGCCACCGGTGCCATCGCCCTCGTGGTCGCACCCGTCGTCCGCGACCACGGCCTCGACTACCTCATCGCCACCGTCATGCTCGGCGGGCTCCTCCAGATCGTCCTCGGGTTCCTCGGGGTGGCGCGGCTCATGCGCTTCATCCCCCGGTCCGTGATGGTCGGCTTCGTCAACGCGCTCGCGATCCTCATCTTCTCCGCGCAGATCCCCAACCTCGTCGGCGTCCCCTGGCTCGTGTACCCGCTCGTCGCGGTCGGCATCGTGATCATGGTCGTGATGCCGCGGCTCACCAAGGTGGTCCCGGCACCGCTGGTCGCGATCGTCGTCGTCACGGTCGCCGTCGTCGTCACCGCCCTCGCCGTGCCCACCGTCGGCGACGAGGGCGCGCTCCCGGACAGCCTGCCGAGCCTCTTCATCCCCAACATCCCGCTGACGCTGGAGACCCTGCAGATCATCGCCCCGTACGCGCTGGCCGTCGCGCTCGTCGGCATCCTCGAGTCCCTCATGACCGCGAAGCTCGTCGACGACATCACCGATACCCCCTCGAGCAAGACCCGCGAGACGCTCGGCCAGGGCGGCGCCAACATCCTCTCCGGCCTCTTCGGCGGAATGGGCGGCTGCGCGATGATCGGCCAGACGATGATCAACGTGAAGGCCTCCGGCGCCCGCACCCGCATCAGCACCTTCCTCGCCGGGGTGTTCCTGCTGATCCTCGTCGTCGGCCTCGGCGACATCGTCGCCATCATCCCGATGGCGGCGCTCGTGGCGGTGATGATCATGGTCTCGGTCGGCACCTTCGACTGGCACAGCATCCGCCCCTCGACGCTGCGCCGCATGCCCGTGGGCGAGACGCTCGTCATGATGCTCACCGTCGTCGTGGTGGTCATCACCGATAACCTCGCCATCGGCGTCATCATCGGCGTCATCGCCGCGATGGTCATCTTCGCCCGCCGCGTCGCGCACTTCGCCACCGTCGAGCGCACCGAGCGGACCGCCGAGGACGGCGCCGCCATCGCGCACTACTCCGTCATCGGCGAGCTCTTCTTCGCATCCAGCAACGACCTCACGACCCAGTTCGACTACGCGGGCGACCCCGAGCACGTCATCATCGACATGTCCGGCTCGCACGTCTGGGACGCCTCCACCGTCGCCGCGCTCGACGCGATCACGTACAAGTACGAGCGCCACGGCAAGCACGCGGAGATCACCGGCATGAATGACTCCTCCGCCGCCATGCACGGCCGCCTCGCCGGCAACCTCGGCGCCGGCCACTGACCGACAATCCCCGAGACCTCCTAGATACGCTGGACCTGTGCTACTGACCCGCTCTTCGACCGCCTCCGGCCGACGCGCCCGCGTTGGCCGTCAGGCGTACCCGAAGCGGCTCCTGCTGACCAAGCGCACTTCCGGCACCAACGGGTGGATGAGCCTGTGGGGCAACAACGCCCACGGCGAGATCGCCGGCTGCCCGCCGCCAGCGAAGTAGGCCCGCTCCCGTCGACCATGACGCCGGAGCGGAGACGCTCCCTGCTCACGCTCGTCGACGGAAGACCCCCATGACCTCTCACAACTCCCCCGTACCCGCACCACCCCACGCCCCGGCCGCATCCGGCCGCGGCGCCCGGCTATCCCGCTTCCTCAGCCGTGACACCACCGGCGGCATCCTGCTGCTGATCGCGACCGTCCTCGCGCTCGTGATCGCGAACAGCCCCGCCGTCGGCCTCTACGACCAGGTCCGTGAGTTCCGGTTCGGCCCCGAATCGCTGAAACTGAACCTCAGCGTCGGCGCGTGGGCCGCCGACGGGCTCCTCGCGATCTTCTTCTTCGTCGTCGGCCTGGAGCTCAAGCAGGAGTTCGTCGCCGGGTCCCTCCGCGACCCCCTCGTCGCGGCCCTTCCCATCGCCGCCGCGATCGGCGGCGTCGTCGTGCCCGCCGGCATCTTCGCCCTCATCAACCTCAACGCCGGCCCGGACGCGCTGCAGGGGTGGGCGATCCCCGCGGCGACCGACATCGCGTTCGCCGTCGCCGTGATCGCCGTCGTCGGCAAGCGCCTCCCGCCCGCGCTTCGCACGTTCCTGCTCACCCTCGCCGTGGTCGATGACCTGCTCGCCATCACGATCATCGCCGTCTTCTACACCGCGAGCATCGCGTTCCTGCCGCTGCTGCTGGCTCTCGTGCCCCTCGCTCTGTTCGCGTTCCTCGTGCAGCGCGGGGTGCGCGACTGGTACCTCCTCATCCCGCTCGGCTTCGCTGCGTGGGCGCTCGTGCACGCCTCCGGGATCCACGCCACCATCGCCGGCGTCGCGCTCGGCCTGCTCGTCCCCGCGATCGCCACCGCCCGCGCCGGCGTCACCCACCGGGGCGCAGACGGTCACGAGGAGCGGCACCCGCTCACCCACCACTTCGCCGAGAGGTGGTCCCCCGTCTCCGCCGGCGTCGCGGTCCCGGTGTTCGCGTTCTTCTCCGCCGGGGTCGCCGTCGGCGGCCTGGAGGGTCTCACCGCGTCGCTCACCGACAGCGTCGCCGTGGGCATCATCGTCGCCCTCGTCGTCGGCAAGGCCATCGGCATCACCGGCGCCTCGCTTCTCGTGACCCGCCTGCCCGGGATCCGACTGGATCCGACCCTCGGGTGGTCCGACGTCCTCGGCCTGTCCTTCGTCGCCGGGATCGGGTTCACCGTCTCCCTCCTGGTGGGCGAGCTCGCCTACGGGACCGGCAGCGAGCAGGACGACGTCGTGAAGGTCGGCGTCCTCGTCGGATCCCTCATCGCCGCCATCGTCGGCGGCGGGATCCTCGCCGTCCGCAACCGCCACCACGCCCGCACCTTCACCGGCACGCACGCCTGAGGACATCGTGATCGGCGGACGGGACGGGCGGGCCGAGAGGTCGGACGCTCCGTCGCGCCGCGCCCTGTCCTCCGGCAGCATCCTCCGCCGGTCACCGGCGCTCGTGGCGCTGGGCATCTTCCTGCTCGCGGTGGTCCTGTTCGTCGGGCTGCTGAGCCTGCCCGCGGCCGCCGCGGACGGCCGTCGGACTCCGCTGGTCGACGCGGTGTTCACCGCCGTGTCGGCGATGACGGTCACCGGGCTCGTGACCGTCGACACGGCCACCCACTGGTCCTTCCTCGGGCAGCTGATCATCCTCGCCGGTGTCCAGGTCGGTGGTCTCGGCATCGTGACCATCGCCCTGCTGCTCTCCCGCGCCGTCACGCACAAGCTCGGCGTCCGCGGCCGCATCATGGCGCAGCAGGGCATCGGCACCGACCGGCTGGGCGAGGTCCAGTCGCTGCTGAAGATCGTCGTCCTCACTACGTTCGGCGTGGAGGCGGCCCTCGCGGCGGCCCTCATCCCCGCGTTCATCGTCCGCGACGGGAACGTGCTGTCCGGCATCTGGCATGGGATCTTCTACGCCGTGTCCGCCTTCAACAACGCCGGCTTCGTCACCCACGCCGGCGGCCTCGAGCAGTTCGGCACCGACCCGTTCATCCTCGTGCCGCTCATGGTCGGGGTGTTCATCGGCAGCCTCGGCTTCCCCGTCTTCCTCGTCCTCGTCGCCCACCGCGGGAGGTTCCGGGCCTGGAACCTCCACACCAAGCTCACGGTGACCGTCACCTCCGGGCTGCTGCTCGCCGGCGCCGCTCTCTGGACGATCCTGGAGTGGTCGAACACCTCGACCATCGGCGACCTACCTGCCGGCGAGAAGCTGTTGCACGGCCTGTTCGCGTCGACCATGATGCGAAGCGGCGGCTTCGCGATCGTCGACACCGCCGCCAGCCACCCCGTCACCCTGCTCGCCACCGACGCGCTGATGTTCGTGGGCGGCGGATCCGCCTCCACCGCCGGCGGGATCAAGGTCACCACCATCGCCCTGCTGTTCCTCGCCATCGCGGCCGAAGGCAAGGGCGACAAGCACGTCCGCGTGTTCCGCCGCACCATCCCGGACGCCGCGCTCCGGGTCGCGATCAGCGTCATCTTCCTCGGCGCCACCCTCGTCCTCGTCGCGACCGCGCTGATCATGACCGTCAGCGACGCACCCCTGGACCGGATCCTGTTCGAGGTGATCTCCGCGTTCGCGACCTGCGGGCTCAGCGTGGGACTCAGCGAGGAGCTGCACCCGTTCGGGAAGTACGTCCTCGCCGTGCTGATGTTCACCGGACGCGTCGGCCCCATCGGCTTGGCGTCGGCTCTCGCCATCCGGCGTCGGACGCTCCTCTACGACTACCCCGAGGACCGTCCCGTCATCGGGTAGGCGCCGTCCTGCCGACCTAGGTCACGGTCGGTCGTGCTCTGGGGCTTCCTCCGGCAAGGGCGACGCCGCGGACCGTGCACCCGGAGCCGGAGCCGGTGCGGTGGCGGCCGTCGGCTCCGCGGGTGCCCTCCTCTGCTGGCGACGGAGGATCTCCCAGGGGCGACCGGACCCGCGGACGGGGCGCTCGAGGGGCGCGTCCACCTCGAGGCCGTAGTAGGCACCGACGTGCTCGAGGAGCACATCGCGTTCGGCCTTGTCGTAGGCGCGGCGCTCCCGGCTGAAGGCGATGACGGTCGACCAACAGGTCAGCAGGAGGACGACGCTGAATGGGAGGGCGGTGGTAATGGCCGCGGTCTTGAGCGCATCGAGCCCGCCGGCGAGCAGGAGGGCGATGGCCAGCAGGGCTGCCAGGATCGCGAAGAACACGCGGAGCCAGTTGCGCGGCTCGATGTCGCCGCCGGATGCGATCATCGCCATCACGAGGGACCCGGAGTCGGACGACGTCACGAAGAAGACGCCGATGAGGAGGATCGCGCCGAAGGTCAGCACGGTGCCCGCCGGCAGGTCGCCGAGGAGCGTGAACAGCGAACCGTCGATGTCCACGGTTCCGTCCGCGCCGATGAGGCCGCCCGCGCCGTCTGTCTGCTGGTGGATCGCCGCGCCGCCGAGCACGGCGAACCACAGGAACGTGAGCGTGGTCGGTACGAGGAGCACCCCGGAGACGAACTGGCGGACCGTGCGGCCCTTGGAGATCCGGGCGATGAAGATGCCCACGAAGGGGGCCCACGACATCCACCAGCCCCAGTAGAACGTGGTCCAGGATCCCTGCCAGGCCTCGCCGGCGGCGCCTTGCTGGGCGGTGACGTTGAACGACAGGCCCACCACGTTCTGCAGGTACGCGCCGATGGACTGGACGAAGTCGCGCAGGAGGAACTGAGTCGGTCCCACGATGAGGACGAACAGCAGCAGCGCGGCGGCGAGCACGAGGTTGAAGTTCGAGAGGATCTTCATCCCCTTGGTGACGCCGGTGACGAGGGAGACGACGGTGACGGCGGTGATCACGCCGATGATGGCGATCTGGCTGACGATGCTGCTCTCGGCGAGGCCCGCGCTCTCGAGGCCGGCACCGATCTGGATGACGCCGAGGCCGAGGGAGGTCGCGACGCCGAAGAGGGTGCCGACGAGGGCGAGGACGTCGATGAGGTTCCCCCAGCCGCCGCGGACCCTGTTGCCGAGCAGCGGCTCGAGCGCCCAGCGGATCGAGACGGGACGTCCGCGCCGGTGGATCGCGTACGCGAGCGCGAGTCCGAGGACGACGTAGATCGCCCAGGCGTGCAGGCCCCAGTGCAGGAACGTCTGCGTCATGGCCTGCTGCGCGAGCTGACTCTCCGTGCCGCTGACGCCGGGGCGCGGGGACGCGAAGTGGCTGAGGGGCTCGGAGACGCCGTAGAAGACGAGGCCGATGCCCATGCCCGCCGCGAAGAGGAGGGAGAACCACGACCCGGTGGAGAACTCGGGCTCATCGGTGTCCTTGCCGAGCTTGATCCGACCGAAGCGGCTGAAGCCGACGAAGATTGAGAAGCCGACGAAGAACGCCGCGGCCAGCACGTAGTACCAGCTGAAGTTGCTGACGATGCCGGTCTGCAGGCCCTGGAACAGGGACTCCGCGGCACTCGGCGCGATCAGAGTGAAGCCCACGAAGGCGAGGACGATCGCGGCCGCGGGCCAGAAGACCCACCGCTTCACCCGAGGCGTCGTGTGCGAGGGGCCGGTGGTCGCGGGGGCCGCTTCCTGGGCATCAGGGGTGGTCGGGTCGCTGTCGGTCATGCATTCATGGTGCCCGCTGGAGCCGCACGGCCGCGAATCCGAGGCCGTGCCGTCGAGCTCCCTGCTCCGTGAGAGCGGTGCTGGTCGTGGTTGCATCGGAAGATGACATCGGACGATGACCCGGAGACGACCCGTTCCCTCAGCTTCACGATCGGAAGCGAGGAGCTCGTCATCCGGCACAAGTACGAAGTGGCCAGCATCGTCAACGACGTCATGGTGGCGGCCTGGTTCGTAGTGGGCAGTGTGCTCTTCTTCTCCGAGTCGACGACGACCGCCGGGACGTGGCTCTTCCTCCTCGGCAGCGTGCAGCTGATGATCCGCCCGCTCATCCGGTTGAGCCGGCGCGTGCACCTGACGCGCGTCGGATCGGGCGCCCCCGGGGATACAGGTCGCGACTACTGACCATCGACGGCATGCGCGCGGCGTGCCGGAGCGGTTACGCCAATCGGAGCCGATGCGCGAGTCGCCTGAGGGTCTCCTCGGTCGCATTCGAGTCGATGGCGCTCGACGCGCTCGCGCCGTACGCCGCGGTGAAGGCGGTGACCTCCTCGGCGAGCCGTGATCGTGCGGGACCGTTCGCCACTGGTTCGAGGCGGACCAGGAGTCGCACCACCGCGGTGACGACGTCGGCGTGGTCCATCCCGTATTGGCGGAACGCGCGCATGGACTGGGCGAGGAGCTCCTCCGGGCGGGGCCAGTCGATGAGGAGGCGAACCTCGCCCTCGTCGTCCTCGTAGCGGGTGTGCGGCCCCGGGCGCGTGAACAGCGGAACCAGGGCGCCGCTGAGCGCATCGACCGCTCCGACGGCGGTGAACGGGTCGTTGGTGCCGGACGCGAGTCCGCGCACGCCGATCTCGACGACCTGCTGCACCGCATACCGGAGGTCCTGGTGTCGTTCCCACAGGACGGCCGCGGGACGACGACGGTGTGGCAGCGGTTCGTCGGCCTCCGCCTCCGCACCCACGACGCGGTCTTCGACCCCGACCAGTGCGTCTTGATGGACTTCGACGTCGACCAGTCCCAGGGTCTGCGGTTCGCCTATGTCGTCCCGCTGAGCCGCACGGAGGCGCTGATCGAGAACGTGTACTTCGCCGACCAGGATCCCGATGACGCCGGACACCGCGGGCAGCTTCAGGAGTACCTGCTCGCAAGGTACGGGTTGATGCCATCGGACTACGTCATCGACGGGACGGAGCGGGGGGTGATCCCCATGACCGACGCGGACCTGCGCTCCCCGATGTCCGCACGCCGCATGGCGGTGGGGACCGGTGCCGGCGCGACACGGCCGAGCACCGGGTACGCGTTCCTCCGCATCCAGCGCAGCGCCCGCGCTGCCGCGCGCGCGGTGGCACGCGGGAGACGTCCGGACCTGCAGCTCTCCACGCGCCGGCTGCGCATGCTCGACGCGGTGTTCCTGCGCTTCATGCGCGACCACCCGGATCGGTGCCCGGTCGTCTTCGAGCGGATGTTCGCCCGGACGAGACCGGCGTCCCTCATCCGGTTCCTGTCCGACACGAGCACGCTCGCAGACGAGATCCGCCTCATCGCCGCGCTGCCCGTCGGCTGGTTCCTCGCCGCGGCGCTCCGCACCATCGGGACCAAGGCGCGTGCGCACCTCCACCACTGACAGGCGGGCGCTACCGCCGGCCGCCCGGCAGGCCGTCGGGCGTCGGATCACGGCGCCCGTGCGGGTGCTCTTCGCGCTGCTCGTCGCCGTGTCCATCACGGGGGTGAGCATCCCCACGTGGCTGCAGTACGTGCCCCTGGTCGTGAGCCTCGTCGTCTTCGGCCTCCCCCACGGCGCCCTGGACCACCTCGTCCCCGCACGGCTCGCCGGCCAGCGCCCCACGTGGTGGTCCATCATCACGGTCGTCGCCCTCTATGTGCTCCTCGGCGGGGCGACCCTCGTCCTCTGGGCTGTCGCACCGATGATGGCGTTCGCGTTCTTCATCCTGCTCACCTGGTTCCACTGGGGGCAGGGCGATCTCTGGGCGATGCTCGCCCTCGACGGCGCCACCCACCTCACCACCCGACGCGCACGAGGGGCGGCGCTCCTGATCCGCGGCGCCCTGCCGATGATCGTGCCACTGCTGACCCAAGGCGACACGTACCGGCTCGTGGCTGCCGGCGCGACGACCGTGCTCTCCCCCACCCCCGCGACCCCGCTCCCACACCCGACGCCGGGCACAGCCGTCACAGGGGCCGTGGTCGCCGGGGCGGCCCTGCTGCTCTACGCGTGGAGCACACACCGCACGGCACGGCGTGACCCGGCCGCCCTCCGCGACTGGCGAACCGACATGCTCGACACGATCCTCCTGACGGTGTTCTTCGCCACCGTCCCCGCGATCCTCGCCATCGGCCTTTACTTCTGCGCCTGGCACGCCATACGACACATCATCAGACTCGCCGCCATCGACCCCGCCAACAGGGCCGACGTGGAAGCCGGACGGCTCCTGCACCCGATCCTGCGCTTCGGACGAGATGCGCTGCCGATCACCGCCATCGCACTGGTCCTCCTCGCCGCCCTCGCGGCCAGCAGCCCCTCACCCGCAGACGCACCCGAGCATCTGCTCGGCGTGTACCTGGTCCTGCTCTCCGCACTCACCGTCCCCCACGTGGTCATCGTCACCCTCATGGACGCACGCCAAGGCGTCTGGCGGACCGTGACCACCTCTGCTGCGACCACCGATGGCGGGACAGCCGATCGCCAGGCGCACCGGCCCTGACCCCATCTCAGTAGGGGATCCCTACCCGAAGGCCTTACGTGGTGCGCGTGAGCCCTGCAGCCCACTCGAAGGGCCGGCTGGGGCTCGCATCAACGGAGAATGGTGAATGCTGGTTTACTAACCACGTGGCCAGGCCCAAGAGCAGATCCGACGAGCAGGTGCTCGACGCCATCGACGCGGCCCTGGCCGAGCGTGCACCCATGGCGCCCTGGGCGCTTCGCGACGTAGCACCGGCAGCCGGCATGAGCCCCGCAGGACTGATCAAGCGGTTCGGCTCTAAGGACGCCCTGCTCCTCGCGTTGGCACGGCGCTGGATCCAGAGCATCCCCGACGGCCCCACCCGTCCAGGCGACGACCTGGCGGAGCTCCGCGACTACCTCGACGCCCACTTCGCCGCCCCTTCCGCTGCGGCAGCCATCTCCGGCCTCAGCGCCCTCATGCGCGACCTCGGGTCTCTCGAAGCCGCGTCCCTCCTCCGCGAAGGGTGGAGCAAGCAGGCCCGCTACCTGGCCTCACTGCTCGAGCTCCTGCCCCTGCGCCCGGACGTGGACCCGCATCGCGCTTCGCTGACCCTGCTCGACGCCCTGCACGGCAGCCTCTACCGCCGTGCCGTCGAGCTCGACCCGACCCCGCCCACCCGCACCCTCGACGACCTCCTGGAAGGCTGGACATGACCCGCAACCGCACTTGGAAGGGCTGTGTGTTCATCGGCACGAGCCTCGACGGATTCATCGCACGCCCCGACGGCGACCTCGACTGGCTCACCGACCCCACCCCGCAACCCCACATCACGGGCGCATCTGGGTACGCGGCCCTCACCTGGGAGACGTTCTTCCCGACGATCGACACCCTCGTGATGGGACGCACCACCTACGAGACGGTCCAGGGCATCGACCCGTGGCCGTTCCCGGAGAAGCGGGTCATCGTGCTGAGCACGACGCTCGATCCGGACGACCGGGTGGAGATCGCGCGCACGGTCGACGACGCCGCCGACATGCTCGACGGCGGCGCAGCCGCACGGGTCTACGTCGACGGCGGCCGTACCATCCAGTCGTTCCTCGCGAAGGGCCTCATCGACGAGATGACCGTCTCCATCGCCCCCGTGCTCATCGGGCGAGGACACCGCCTGTTCGGCGACCTCGCCGACGACGTGCAGCTGACCATGCGCGGGCACCACAGCAGCGAAGGCGACGGGCTGCTCCGCGTGACCTACGACATCAGCCGGCCGTGAGCACCGCTCACCGCGTGTCCGACAGGGGATCCCCTGTCGGGACACGTTGGTGCCGCACGCTCCGCCGTGTGACGGATGCGCGTTCCGTAGGCGCTCATTAGCGTTGGACCAATGGACACGGCCTCGATGATCATGGGTGCATCTATCGCTTCGGTGGCCTGGGTGGGTTTCTACCCATGGGCGAAGCTCAAGAGGCTCCGCGAGCTGGAAGCTGCGGTCGCAGCAGACAGTGGCCCGGAAGCGTCACAGTAGGGATCCCCTGTCGAGAGGCGCACATCGCGCTGTCGCCCATGCCCCATTAGCGTTACCGGATGGCTCAGGTGGTTGTGTACGGACAGCGCGTTTCCTTGGATGCGCATCGGCAGGCGCTGTCGGATGCCATCCACAAGGCTGTGATGGTCGCCCTCGAGTATCCGGCGGAGAAGCGCTTCCACCGCTTTATCGCCCTCGCTCCTGCGGACTTCATCTACCCCGCGGATCGAGGGGATGACTACACGATCATCGAGATCTCGATGTTCGAGGGAAGGAGCGAGGCGGCCAAGCGCGCGCTCATCCGGGAGCTCTTCTCGCGGATCGCGTCCGAGGTCGGGATCGCACCGCACAGCGTGGAGATCACCATCACGGAGACACCGCGCGTGAACTGGGGCATCCGCGGTATCAACGCCGAAGACCTCGCGCTCGGCTACACGGTGGAGGTCTAGGCAGCACCGGCGGCTCTGTCCGGGTGGGGATGGGTCACCGGACAGCTGGTCGTCCGAACTGTCCGTGACTCAAGCCGCGAGCAGTCCCGCTCCGAGGTTCCCCACCGCGTGGGACAAGGCGCCCGGCACCACACTCCCCGACCGATGACGGAGCCAACCGAGCAGCAGCCCCGCCACAAACTGCACGGGCAGGATGGGCCACATCGCCGGGTCCACCAGGAGCAGGGGCAGGTGCGGGACGAGGAAAATGAGCGCCTGCACGAGGTTGCCGCGCACGAACCCGAGTCGACGGAAGAGCACACCGCCGATCAGGCCGCGGAACAGGATCTCCTCCCCCACCGCCCGCGCCACGACTGCGACAGCTGCTGCTACTGAGGTCACGGCCGCCACCGTCACGCCAGGCGCCTGCAGCGCCGTCTCCGGTATCACTGCGATCGCCAGATACCCCAGTGCGCCCAAGGGGATGAGCAGTACCAGGGCCCAGAGATAAGAACTGGCAGCACCCCCCGTGATGCCGAGGCGGCCGGCAGCATGCTCACGCCCCCAACGCTTCCCGCCGCCCTGCACCAGGAAGTAGATGAGCGAGGGAATTGAGAAGAGGATGAGCTCGACCATGAGCGCGACGATACGTGCATCGCCGGTCGCAGACCAGATGATCCCAGTGACACCCACAGCTCACACACGCCGACCCTCAGCCGAATAGCGCGTCCGACAGGGGACCGCTCACCGGACGGCCTCAGAGACGCTGGAGCCGGCGCCGGTTGTAGAAGCGGAGCGCCACGTTGCCCACCAGGATGACGACCGTGACGATGCCGGCGCCTAGCGCCAGGCGAGGTAGCCGATCAAGATCCGTGAGCGACATGACGATGGATGCAAGGAGTGTGGCAGCCACCGTCATCGACACGGACTGCAGGTAGGACAGCCCTCGTGCGCGTCGCTGCTGCTCTACGAGATCCGCATCGAGGTCGCCTGCGTCCGGGTCCGCCATGCGCTCAGACTGACACAGCGGCGTCGTTCCCCCGTCGCCACGGCGCCCTCATTCCCGCCCGTCTCAATAGACCGGTCCGGTGAAGAGTCCGGTGAAGGGGGGCTAAGCGAGACACCCTCCACGGCCTCTCAGCTGGTGATGGCGGCGACCGCTTCGGCTCTCTGAATATCCCGAAGTCGCCGGTATATCGTCGCCCTCGACATGTCCATGTCGCGGGCGACCTGGGCGGCCGGAGCGCCGGCATCGATCAACCGGGCCGTGTTCTCGACCTGGCTGTCGGTGAACGCCTGGCGCCGGCCGCCCAGGTCCTTGCCCGCTGCGCGCCGCGTGGACACCGAGTCGGTGATCCGCTCCCGCTTGATCTTGAACTCCATCTGCGCGAGAGCCGCCATGACCGTGAAGACCATCGATCCCATCGGGGTCGCGGTGTCCACGTCTCCCCCGCCGAGGTTCAGCACCCGAAGCGACGCACCCCTCCCCCGCAGGTCCTCCGCGAGGGCGAGCATGTTCTGCGTCGACCGGCCGAGGCGGTCGAGGGTCGTGATGACGAGGCTGTCGCCGTCGTGCAGCGCGCGCAGCGCCTCATCGAAGGCGGGTCGCGATGCACGAGCTCCGGAGACGCCCTGGTCGACGTAGAGGTCGTCGCGTCGGATGCCGGCGGCGAGCAGGTCAGTCGTCTGCCGATCCGTGTCCTGCTGACGCGTCGAAACCCGCGCGTACCCGATGGGCTTCCCCACGACGACCGACCTGTCTCACCGTCATCGATGAACACAGCGAGTCAGTCACCTACTTGAAGCGCACAGTTGCGCAAGACTCCCCTGCCAGCAAGCAGCAGCGCCCCGAGGTCGGACCATGAGACGCCTGCAACGCACGAGATGCGAGACCCGGAGGTCGTGGGACGTCGCGTGACAGCGGTCACTACGCGGCACGCGCAGACGGACGTCGGCTCCGACCGGTGGATCGGCAGCTGGTCGAGCGGAGTCACGCGTTCTCCCCCGGCATCACGGAAGGCCGGCCTCGTCGCAGGGCCTCCGGCGCCTTCGCGGCGCCCGGCACGGACCCCGGTCGCGGCAGTGGCGGGCCGAGGTTCATGGGGGCGGAGAGCAGGACCATCACCCGGACGAGTCCCGCAGCCGCTCGTGCGTCATGGTCCTAGCCCGGCTCTGTGGGGGTCCCCATCCGGAGGCCGCTGGGCGTCGATGAGTCGAACGCATGCCGAGCCGCGTCAGCCTGTGCGTCGCGCCTCTGCGCGGGGCCCAGTCGTCAGAACGGCTCGTCGGCACGAGCGCCACGTCCTCCGGACCCGCCGGCGGGTCCGGACCCGGAGGGATGTGAGCTCATCGCACGTTGGTGATCAACCACTGGTGGGGATCGACGCGCTTCGACCCGTACGCGATCTCGAAGTGCAGGTGCGGACCGGTGCTGGCACCGGTCGTGCCGACACGGCCGACGGGGTCACCGGCCGCCACGACCTGCCCCGCGCGCAGCGGCACGGATCCGAACTGCATGTGCGCGTACGTGCTGCTGACCCGCTTCCCGCCGATCTCGTGATCGATGACGACATGCACGCCGAGCCCCGAGTTGGAGCTCACGACCTGGCGGACGACTCCTGCCGCGATGGACTGGATCGCGGCGCCGTTCCCGGGGGTGAAGTCGAGGCCCTGGTGGTTGGAGGAGCACCCCGAGCACGGGGAGGCACGCGGGCCGAAGGGGCTCGAGATCCTCAGGGACGACGGGATCGGCCAGCGCACGTCCGTCCCGGCCGGGACGGCGGTCGACCGCGCGCCGCTGCTGTCGGCGCCGGACGGGGTGGTGCTGAGCGTCTGGACGGGGACCACGGGCGGCGGCGGAGGCGGCGGCAGCGTGACGGAGAAGCCCGCTTCCGCGATCACGGCGTAGGAGGCGCCGTCGACCTGCAGGGTCTGGATCTCACCGGTGTCGGGATCGTGGACGGTGACGGCGCCGCCGGTGATGTCGTCCGGGACGGCGTACGCCGGGAGGCCGTAGGTCACGGCGATCGCGCCGGCGGCGAGCATCGCGCCGACGGCGGTCCTCCATGGGCTGGTGCCGGTGCGGCGTCCGCTCGTCGCCGGTGCGGCGTGCGCCTGGATCATGCGGGCACGGCGGCGTGCCTCCTGCTGCCAG
Source organism: Clavibacter rahimiani (assembly GCF_052654495.1). Classification (NCBI taxonomy): domain Bacteria; kingdom Bacillati; phylum Actinomycetota; class Actinomycetes; order Micrococcales; family Microbacteriaceae; genus Clavibacter; species Clavibacter rahimiani. Next base: position 1,802,597 of record NZ_CP199790.1, on the reverse strand, counting down.
GTGAGGGACCGGCCGATGTTCGGAGCGGGCTCGGGGTGCTCGAACGTCGTGCGTCGGGTGGCGGTGCCGCGAGCCGGCGGAGCGACGCGGGGACGGCGCTCGCTGGGCGTGCGCGTGGGGGGTGTCTCGTGGAGCAATGAGTGCCTTTCAGAGGGCAGGCAGGACGGCATCAGGGCGTGACCGTCCGCGCTGCGCGGGAGCAGGAGAGGAGGGGACGCTAGGACCCGAGGAGGGCGCGCATGCGGGAGATCTCGTCCTCCTGGGTGGCGACGATGTCCTCCGCCATCTCAATGGCGGCCGCGTTCCGACCGTCCTGGATCTCGGTCTGCGCCATCTCGACGGCGCCGGTGTGGTGCTCGATCATGTGCTCGAGGAACAGCCGCTCAGCCTCGGCGCCCTCGGCCTCGTCGAGCTCCTGCATGTCGGAGTCGGACACCATGCCGTCCATGCCGTGGTCCATGCCGGGCATCTCCTCGACGCCCCACTCGTCAGCCCAGGCGCTCAGCTGCTCGATCTCCGGCACCTGCGCGTCCCTGATCTCCGTCGCCAGCGCGGTGACCTCCCCGCTGATGCCGGTCGTGCCCAGGAGCATGTCGCTCATCTCGATGGCCTGCTCGTGGTGCGGGCGCATCATCTGCACGAACATCTCGTCCGCGTCATTCACGGTGCTGCGTCCGCTCTCGGCTTCGGCGGCGGTGCTGCTCTCGGGTGTCGCTCCGGTGTCGCCGGCAGCGCAGCCGGCGAGTGTCAGCGCGGCCGCGAGGGCGATGCCGGCGCGGAGGATCGGGGTGGTGGTCGTCATCGTCTGTCTGGTCCTGTTCCTGCGATCGGGATGGCAGGGCAGGATCCGTGCAGCGCGCGTGGCGCGACGGATCCGCCCGGGTCTCGGGTCGTTGCAGGACGGGTCAGATGCGGAAGACGGACAGCGCGGCAGGCGTGGGCGGGGGCGGCAGCCATGCCGCGTGCCGGGCGATGCGGGGAGGGAGCCGACGGCCGAGCGGGTCGTCGACGTGCGGGGCACGGCGGAGCGCGCGGAGGAGGGCGATGCCGAGGGCAGCCAGGAGCAGGAGGGTCGCGGAAGCCACCAGGACCACGCCGCCGAGCATCCCGGCGGAGACGAGGTCCGACGCAGGCGCCTCGGCGACGAAGGCGGGCTCCACCGCGGCATCCGCACGGCTGTCGGCCACGCCGTGGCCGGTGCCGTGCGCGTGCAGGTCATCAGCCGAGTGCACGTGCGGCGTGCCCATCGACTCGCCCCAGCCCTGCGCCGTCGGGCTCATCACGACGAGGCCCACGACGATCGCGATCAGGGCGACGAGCTTCACCAGCGAACCGAGGAACGGGGCACCCGCGAGGCGGTCGTGGAGGGTCGGAGTCGACACGGGGACCATGCGAGCTCCTTCCCGTCGCGGCGCGTACCCGGCGTACGTTACCCGATCGTGACGCGAGCGCCGGGCGCTGTTCGTGATCCGGACCCCTCGGCGCCACCCACGGGTCGGCTCCCGGAGCTCGCACGCGGACGCCCTCATCGGAGGGGCGACGGCCCGGCTGCGGACCGTGACGCGACGACCGCCCGCCACCCGTGCCATCGCGCAGGTCCCGGCATGCGACAGGCCCGCACCCCGGTGGGGGTGCGGGCCTGTCGGAGGTCGGACCGGACTAGCGGATCGAGACGGTCCCCTGCTGGCGGATGTCGCCCGACGAGGTGCCGACGTACACCGGCACGGTCCCGGTCGGAGTGACCCAGCGGTCGGCGGCGCTGTCCCAGTAGGAGAAGGCGCGCGCGTCGAGCGCGACCTTGACCTTGGTGGACGCGCCCGTGGCGAGGTCGACCTTCGCGAAGCCGGCGAGCTGCTGCGGAGGCGTCGGGACCGAGGTCGGCAGCGCTCCGACGTAGACCTGGACCGTCTCGGTCCCCGCGCGGGTGCCGGTGTTCTTCAGGTCGACCGTGACGGACACGTCCGCCGTGCCGCCGTTCTTCACCGGCTTGCCGGAGGTGGTCGCCTTGAAGCCGGAGTACCCGAACGTCGTGTAGCTGAGCCCGTGACCGAAGGCGAACTGAGGGGCGATGCCCTCCGCCTTGTACGCGCGGTACCCGATGTTCACGCCGTCCGAGATGGTCGCGGTGCGATCGATCCCGGGGAACGACGCGACGTCCGAGGTCGGCGTGGCGCTGTCGCTCGTGGCGAAGGTCACCGGCAGCTTGCCCGAGGGGTTCACGTCACCGAAGAGCACGGAGGCGATGGCGTTGCCCTGCTCCTGCCCGCCGTACCACGCCTCGACGACCGCGGGGACCTGCGCCGCCCACGGGGTGTTCACCGAGCCGCTCGTGGTGAGCACGACGACGGTGCGGGGGTTGGCCTTCACGACGGCGCTGATGAGGGCGTCCTGCTCGTTGGCCAGCGTCAGGGTCGACTTGTCGCGCCCCTCGCCGACGTAGTCGCGAGCGACGACGACGGCGACGTCCGAGGCCTTGGCCGCGGCCACGGCCTGGGCGACGGCGGGGGTGACGATGCCGTCCGGGTGCGTCCAGGTCATGACCAGATCGGCCCCGCTCTCCTGGTCGGGGTCGTACGCGTCGTTCACGTACTCGACGCGGAGGTCGTGCGCCTCACCGGCGCGCAGCTGCAGCGCGGCCCCCGTGTCGGTGCGCACGGCGTGCGGGTCCGACGCGTCGATGACCTGCGTGCCGTCGAGGAAGAGCCTCGCGCTGCCGAAGCCCGTCAGCGACAGCGTGTAACGACCCGTGGCCGGAGCGGTGATGGTGCCCTTCCAGCGGGCGGACAGGGGTCCGCCGAACTCGTATCCGGGCACCTTCGGCACGGACGATCCGTACAGTCCGCTCAGCGCGAGGAACCCGCCGCTGAGGGCGATCTGGTCCTCGTTGCGCGTGACGGCGGGAGCGCCGGTGCGGTCGGAGTTGAACCAGTACTCGGCGGTGACGCCCGTCGCGGTGGGCTGCCCGAGGGGAGCGAGCACCGAGGAGGGGACCGCGGCGCCGCTGAGGGTGTGCGCGGGGCCGACCGGGTCGGTCCCCTCGGCGTAGGTCACCTTCACGCCCTTGCCCGCACGAGCCGTCAGGGCGTCGAGGGGCGTCACGGAGTAGGTCGGCTTGACGACCGAGCTGCCGCCACCGGTGGCCAGGGCATCCGCGTCGGCACCGATCACCGCGAGGGACCGGATCGACGAGGACAGCGGGAGGACCGGGGCCTTGGCTCCGGCGGGCGTGCCGTTCTTCAGCAGCACGGTGCCGGCTTCGGCGACCTGGCGGGCGACGGCGCCGTCCGCCGCCTCGGGGAGGGCGGTGATCGCGATGGGGGTGTCGAACGAGCCGAACTCGAACATGGTGCGGAGGACGCGGTGCACCTTGTCGTCGATGGTGGCCGTGCTCACGCGCCCCGCCTTGACGGAGTCGATGAGGGCCTGGCCGAAGTAGTTCCCGGCGGGGAACTCGACGTCGAGGCCGGCGTTGGCGGCGCGGTCCGTGCTGTGGGCGGCGGCGTAGTCCGTCTGGATGAAGCCGGCGAAGCCGTAGTCCTCCTTGAGGATGTCGAAGACCTCGGCGCTCTCGCACGCGTAGACGTCGTTGACCTTGTTGAAGGAGCACATGGCCGAGCCGACGCCGGCGTCGATGGCCGCCTCGATGGGAGCGAGGTAGACCTCGCGGAGAGCCCGCTCGGTGACGTCGACGTTGCCGCCGGCGAGACGGCTGGTCTCCTCGTTGTAGGCGGCCGGGTGCTTCACCGTGGCCACCACGTCGTGCGACTGGACGGCCTCGACCTGCGCGGCGAGCAGTGCGGAGACGAGGCGCGGGTCCTCGCCGAGCGACTCGAACTGGCGTCCCCAGCGCGCATCGCGCACGAGGTCGCCGGTCGGGCCGAGCAGTCCGTTCTGGCCGGTCGCGCGGGTCTCGGTGCCCAGCACGTCGCCGTACGCGGTGGCGAGATCGGTGTCCCACGTCGCGCCCAGGGCGATGGGGGCCGGGAGCGCGGTCGCCTCGCCGCGGTTGGTGGTGGAGTTCGTGACCCGGACTCCGGCTCCCGCGTCGGTGAGGAGCAGCGCCGGGATGCCGAGGCGGGCGAGCGGCGCGATGTAGAAGGCGGTCTCTCCGCTGAACTCCCCGTGCAGGCGGGTGACCTTCTCCTCGAGGGTCATCTGCGCGAGGAGCCGGTCCGCGCGCTGGTCGGAGGACAGCTTCGTGTCCATCCACGGACCGTCGACGGGCGCGACCTTCGTGGCCTTGCCGGATCCGTTCGCGATGGCCTTCCGGGCTGCCTCGGAATTGGCGGCGCGACCGTGCGAGCGGGAGTCGGACTTCGGATCGGCGGGGGAATCGGGCTTCGGCGCGGCGGAGGCGGAGATGCCGCCTCCGAGGGCGACGGAGAGGGCGAGGACGCCGGAGAGGGCGGCTGCAGCGCGCCGCTTCCGAGGTCGGGGGATGTTCGACACAGGGTTCCGTTCGGGTGGAGCAACCCGCTCGCGAGCGTCGTTCACCCCTCGCGCGCTCGAGGGGAGCGTTCCGATCGAGGCCGTGGTCGGACGTCACGTGAAGTCGTACGACTCGGCCAGCGCGATGCGGAGAGAGGATCTCGACGGCGAGGCGGGAGTGCGGAGTGGGGATCGCGGTGCGGGGACCGCGTCAGCGCGTCGGGTAAACGCGCAGGGCGAGCATAGGTGTTACCAATCCGCGGATGCAAAAGGGTGCTGCGGTCCCCTCCCCGGCGCGCCGGTATGGAGGGGAAGTGCGCGTCCTGCGTGTCGTTCTGCGGATAGGGGGCCGCGCGGATGGTCCCCGGGCGGGACCTCGCGGGGCACGACCGTGCGCCCCCCCGGCTCGGCGACGATCCCCTCCTCCGCGAGGCGCTCGCCGAGTCGTCAGGTCGCCTTCGCCGGCCCGTCGAAGATCACGTCGGTGATCAACGCCCCGAGGGGATCGGCATGGGCGACGAGGGCGGGCTGCGAGTGGATCCAGGCGGCGGCGCCGGCCAAGCCGAACAGGCCGATGCCGTCCAGATCGGTGCGGGCGGCACCTGCCGCCTGGGCGCGGGCGAGGAGCTCGGATCCGGCCGTCTTCATCGCCGCGCACGAATCGTGGAGAGCGGACTCCGGATCGTCCAGGGCGGACGTCATGAGCTCGACGACCCCGCGGTAGGTGGCGGCGCATGCGACGAAGTCGCGGAGCCATCCCGCGAGCGCGGATCCCGGGTCCTGCTCGGGATCCGCGCTGCTCGCCCGCACCGCCAGGTCGTCGAAGCCCGCGCGCAGCAGGGCCTCCAGGAGGGCGTCCCTCGTCGGGAAGTGGCGGAGCAGCGTGGCGAACCCGACATCGGCTCGCCGGGCGATGTCCCGCAGGGAGGCGTCGACGCCCTGCTCGGCCACGACCTCGCGGGCCACCTCGAGGAGTCGGCTGTAGTTCTTGGCGGCATCAGCCCGCATCCGGCGCTCCTCGCATTGACAAAACGAACCAGTGGTCCGTATATTCGGACCACCGCACCGCTTAGCTTAATGCGGCCCCGACGACAGGAGCCACGATGACCGACGACATGATGGATGCGATCCGAGTGCACGAGGCGGGAGGACCCGAGGTCCTCCGCTACGAGCGCGTCCCGATCCCCGAGCTCCAGGCCGGCGAGGTGCTCGTCCGGGTGCACGCCGTGGGCGTCAACCCGCCGGACCGGTACCTCCGCGACGGCATGCGGATCCTGCCCCCGGAGCTCCGACCGCACGTCCCCTTCCCCGTCATCCTGGGGTCCGACATCTCGGGCGTGGTCGTGGCCGTGGCCGACGACGTCACGTCCTTCGCCGAGGGCCAGGCGGTGTTCGGACTGATCCGCTTCCCCGGGGCCCTCGGTGAGGCGTACGCCGAGTACGTGGCCGCGCCCGCCTCGGATCTGGCCCTCACGCCCGTCGGCCTGGACCACATCCACGCCGCGGCGCTCCCGATGGCCGGCTTGACCGCGTGGCAGCTCCTCGTGGACAACGGCGCCGGCGTGGTCCCGCCGTTCCAGGGGACGGTCCACCGGCCGGTGCCCCTCGGCGCGTCGTCGCGGGTGCTCGTCAATGGGGCGGCGGGCGGCGTCGGGCACATCGCCCTGCAGCTGGCGAAGTGGAAGGGCGCTCACGTCACGGCGATCGCGTCCGGACGGCACGAGGCCTTCCTCCGCGGTCTCGGCGCCGATGAGGTCATCGACTACACGACCGTCGGCGCTGACGAGGTCCCCGAGGGCTTCGACCTCGTCGTGGACAGCGTCGGAGGGCCGACGACCGGGCGCTTCCTACGCTCCGTCGTCCCGGGCGGGGCGCTGTACCCGGTCTTCTTCGGCCCCGTGGACCCGGCCGACGCCGCCGAGAGGGACGTCACCGTGTCCAGCACCCAGGTGCAGGCGAACGGTGGCCAGCTCGCCCGGATCGGCGAGCTGGCGGCGGCCGGAGCGGTGCGGGTCGCCATCGACGGCACGTTCCCCCTGGCGTCGGCCGTCGCCGCCCACGTGCGCGCGGACGAGGGTCACCTCCAGGGCAAGATCGTGCTGACCGTCGCATGAGCGCCCCGAGCTCCACGGTGACCGAGGTCGACCGCCATCTCGCCGCCCAGGTGGTCCTCGCCCGCTACGCGGCCGCCCTGGACGAGCACGACCTCGCCGCCCTCGAGGCGCTCCACGACGTCGCCGCCACCTGGACGTTCACCACGGCCGGACAGCCGGCGCTCGCGCTCATCGAGGGGCGCACCGCGATCCTCGACTTCGTGCGCGGTGCGCCGCGCACGCCCGAGGAGCGCCAGCGGCACGTCGTGACGAACGTCGACGTCCTCCCGGGCGGCGGGGATGAGGGCGAGGTCGAGGCCAGGGGGTACCTCGTGCTGATGTCGGTCGTGAGCGGATCGGTCACCATCGTCGGCACGGGCACCATCCGGCTGCGGCTCGTCCGGGATGCGGACCGGTGGAGGATCCTCGCCCTCGCCGTCGAGTTCGACAGCACACCTGCCGCCTGACCGCCTGCGGCGACGGACCGGGCGAGCAGGCGGCCGGGCCGTGCACGTGGGGCGGACGCCGATGGGGTGCGGCGCCGATCCCCCGGACGATCGGCGCCGTGCTCAGGCGTCCGGTCCGCTCCGTCTCACGTCGCGATCGCGGACCGGATGGCGGTGACCCGCAGGAAGTCGAGCTTGTCCGCGTCGGGACCGCTCGCCGTCGTGGAGTAGACGACGAGCTTGATGTCGGAGTCCGGCACGGTGACGACGTCGCAGTCGAGGGTGACGTCGCCGACGAGCGGGTGGTGGACGGTCTTCACCGATGACTGGTGGGCAGCGGCACGGCCCTCGCGCCAGAGGGCGGCGAAGCGAGGGCTCTGATCGCTGATGCGGTCGATGAAGGACCGGAAGCGCGGATCCCCGCCGAGCGTCGCGGCGGACCGGCGGAGGTCGGCGACGAGTGCGCGCTCGAACGCGTCCGGCCCTCCGTGGGCGGTCGCGATGCCGGCGATGCTGTCGTCCACGAAGGTCTGCACGATGAGGTTCTGCCCGGGATCGCTCGCCACCGATGGCGCCCCGAACAGCGACCGCCACAGCGGGGTCGAGTGGAGGAGCGTCCAGTCGGCGGCGAAGACGGCGAGCGGCAGGTCGGACATGCGGACGAGCATCCGCTGCACCCCCGGCGGGATGTGGTGCGAGACGACGCCGGTGCCGGGCGGCGCCAATCCCGCAGCGCGGTGGAACAGCTCGGTCTCGGGCCGGTCGAGCTGCAGCGCGCGGGCGAGGGACGCCACGATCTGCGCCGACGGGGTGCGGGAGCGCCCCTGCTCCAGGCGCATCACGTAGTCGATGCTGACGCCGGCGAGCTGTGCGAGCTCCTCGCGGCGGAGGCCCGCTGTCCTCCTTCGGCCGTAGGACTCGATCCCGACGTCGCCGGGCTGGAGGCGGCCCCGCCAGGCGCGGAGGAGCCCGGCGAGGGAATCGACGTCAACGGGCACGGCCCCATCCTCCCCCGCCCGACGATGCGCAGCGTGGCACCGGTCGTCCCATGCACGCCCACCTCGCGCGGCCCCGGGTAGCACGATCCTTCCCTGGCTCGCCGACCCGCGGGAGCGCACGCTCGATCCCACGACCTACAGGAGAGGCACGCACATGACCGCAACAGCAGGTGGATACGTCACCGTCATCTGGCAGACGAAGGCCACGCCGGGGAGGGAAGCGGACCTCAAGGCCTTCATCACCGCCGCCGTCACCCCCTCCCGGAACGACGCCGGCAACATCGACTACGAAGCCCACGAGGTCGACGGGACGCCGGGCGCGTTCGTGATCTACGAGCGCTGGGAGACCCGGGAGCACCTCGACGCCCATCTGAGCGCGCCCCGCATGCAGGAGCTCGTCCCGCAGATGCTCGAGCTCATCGACGGATCGATCGAGGACGGCATCACCCTCCTCCGCCCCTTCCGCCCCACCCACTGACGACGCACTCCGAGGAGAACCATGACCATCACCCTCATCACCGGCGGGAACAGGGGCATCGGCTACGAGACGGCCCGCCGCCTCATCGCTGCCGGCCACACCGTGTGGATCGGCGCCCGGGACGCGCGACGCGGCCGCGAGGCCGCCCACGCGCTCGGCGCCTCCTCCGTGCAGCTCGACGTCACGGATGACGCATCGGTCGCCGCGGCGGTCGACACGGTCCGAGAGCTGGCGGGCCATCTCGACGTGCTCATCAACAACGCCGGCATCCTCGGCGACGTCACGTCCCCCGAGGACATGACCGTCGATCAGATCCGCGTCGTGTACGAGACGAACGTGTTCGGCGTCGTCCGCGTCACCAACGCGTTCCTGCCGCTCCTCCGACAGGCAGCGCACCCCTCGGTCGTCAACGTCACGAGCGGGCTGGGGTCGTTCACGATGATCCACGACCCCGAGCGCATCGAGTCGCAGTACCCGCTCGCCGCCTACGGGTCGTCGAAGACCGCCGTGACGATGCTGACCATGCAGTACGCGAAGGCGACCCCGGACGTCCGCTTCAACGCGGTCGACCCCGGGCAGACGGCGACGGAGTTCACCGGGGACCTCGGGCACGCCGTCGAGGACGGCGCCGACGCCGCGGTCCGCATCGCGACCCGGGGAGCTGACACGCCCACGGGGACGGTGACCGACCGCGATGGCGTGCTGCCCTGGTAGCGATGACGGCTCGCTGATCGGGCCCTCCCCGCCTGCTCGACGGTCGCGCGCGTCGTCGAGCAGGCGCGGAGGGAGACGCACGAGGTCGACGCGACGGGCAGCCGGGCGGCCCAGCACGGCACGCGACCGCAGCCCTCCCGGTGTGCCGAGCGGTGTCGCGGATGCGGATCTCCAACCGGCCGCCGCGGAGCTCCGGTCGCGGCCGCGGCTCCGGCTTCGTGTCGACAGGAGAGCGGACATCCGTGCGCACGTGTACCCCACTTCCCCTCCGCTATGGCGCTTCGGCGGTCGAGGGCCTACGTTCCAACCAGTCCCCGATGATTACCCGTTGCTGGGGATGTCGCATCCCGTCGCAGGAGCACGCCCCCCACGCGACGCGATCTCGAACACAACAGTCGTCAGGCCCGAACCCGGACGGCTGTGAGCTGGGCCCGGTCGGCGCTCGCGCGCTCGCCGGGCTCGGACTCGGTGCGACCGACGCCCCTCGCCGGATCCCCTGCACCTCGCCGCACGTCGCTCATGGTCGCCGTTCGTGGTCGCCGGTGTCGACGAAGGAGACCGCAGGGGCCTGCGCCGCTCGCGTGGGAGATCGGGAACGGCGACCCCGTCCACGCGCTCCTCCGTCGAGACGGGTCGGAGATGGTCCGGACAGGCGTGCATCGCCCCTGCGCGGTGCAGGCGTGACCGTCGCCGCGATGCCGACGCCCGTCGGTGATGGCCGGCCGGGCGTCTTAACCTGGATGATCACCGTCCGCTCCGAAGAGAGAGCCCCCTCGCCATGGTCCTCCGTGAGACCCAGCTCGTCGAGACGTTCGTCACCCTGACCGACACGCTCGTCGCCGACTACGACACCGCCGACGTCCTCCACACGCTCGTGGATCGGGCCGTCGAGCTGTTCGACGCCTCGGCCGGCGCGATCCACCTCTACGACGGACGCGGTGCGCTGCAGGTCGTGGCCTCGACGAGCCACCGGAGCGAGTTCATCGGCCTCTCGCAGCTCAACGCCGGAGAGGGCCCGTGCCTCGACGCGTGCGCCACCGGCCAGCTCGTGACGGTGGAGGACAGCGCGGAGATGCGACGCCGTTGGCCGCTCTTCACGGAGGCGTCCTGCGAGTCGGGATACGCGGGGGTCCACGCCATCCCCCTCCGCCTCCGCGACGAGGTCGTGGGGTCGCTGAACCTCTTCCGCGAGTCGGAGGGCCCGCTGAACGGCGCGGACGCGCGCGCCGCGCAGGCCCTGGCGGACGTCGCGACGATCAGCGTCCTGCAGCAGCGCACCCTCGACGAGGCGAACTCCGGGCGCCAGCAGCTGCAGCGCGCGCTCGACAGCCGCGTCGTGATCGAGCAGGCGAAGGGCTTCGTCGCGCAGGCCCAGGGGATCGACGTGGGTCAGGCGTTCGAGATGATCCGGGATCACTCGCGGTCGCACGCGACGAAGATGACGGAGGTCGCCCGCTCGATCGTGGACGGGGGCGTCGTGCTCGACGTGCCCGGTCCGGCCGCCTGACGAGCGTCACCGCGCATCGGCTCTTCGCCCGAGCACGGGCACTGCTGCCGGACCGCGCAGGTAGTGCGGGGCGGGTACGACGAACTCCGCGCCGACGGCCTCGATGTCCGGCTCGCGCCGCACGCCACGGAGTCGCTCGCCGCCGACGCCGCAGCGACCCGCGACGTCCTCGACGGCCCCGAGATGCTCGTCGGCCGCTCGTACGGCGGAGCTGTGGCGACGGTGCCAACGCCACGTGCCCGGCGGCCGTTAGCACGAGCGGACGAGCGCGCGAGCTACCCGCGGAGATCCAGCGCGTCCACGAGCTGCGCCACGCGCGCCCGACCAGCCGCGTCCAGTCCACGGACCGGCCGCGGCAGGCAGTCGGGGGCGACCAGGCCCAGGTGCTCGGCGATCGCGGCGACCACGCGGTAGCTGCCGCCGTGCTCGGCGAACAGGTCCCACAGCGGCTGCAGCCGCGCCGACTCCGCCGACGCAGCGGCGTGGTCGCCGGCGCATGCCGCGCGCGTGATGGTGAGGGCCGGCGCGGGCAGCGTGCCGCCGATGACCGAGTACCACGCGTCGCATCCGGCGATCAGCCCCGTCGCCGCGGAGGCGTCGCCCGACACCCCGATCGTGACGGACGCCGGCACGCGGTCCCGGATGGCCCGCACGCGCGCGGCGGCCTCGGCCGGATCCGCCGGGACGCCGGGGATCTTGATCGACGCGACGTGCGGCAGCTGCGCGATGCGCGCGTAGAGGTCATCGGTGAAGGTCACGTGCGTGGTGCCGGGGTTGTCGTAGACGATCAGCGGCACCGACAGCGCCGCCGTCACGTCCTCGAACAGGCCGTGCACCTCGTCGTCCGAGAGGGCCTGGTACGTCACGGGCGCCAGCAGGACCGCGCTCGCGCCCGCCTGCTGGGCGTCCTCGGCCAGCGCGAGGACCTGCGACGTGCGGAGCGCCCCGATGCCGACGATCACCGGGGTCTCCCCCGCGTGGTCGACCGCGGCGGTCGCCACGCGGCGGCGCTCCTCGCGGTCGAGGTACATGTACGAGCCGGTGGACCCGAGCGCGGTGATCGAGTCGACGCCGGCAGCAGCAGCGCGTTCGACGAGTCCCGCGAACGCGGCCGCATCGAGTGCGCCGTCGCGCAGCGGCGTCAGGGGGAAGGCGCTGAGACCGGTGAGCATGGGGACGTCCGATCTGGTCGAGGGGATCAGCGCCCGGACGGGGCTGTCCGGATCACTGTGCCAGAGCCGACCCGCGCGTCCGGCAGGAGCCCCGTCACCAGGAGCGATCGGCTCGGAGCCCTCCGCGCTCGATGGCGTGCGAGCGCGTCAGGCGGGGCAATGCACCTGCGTGCGAGCTCCCGAGCGATCGATGTCGTGGTCCGGCATCGGCTTCCCGCACATCGGGCACAGCTGCGACCTCGGCACCGGCACCGGGTCGTCGGTGTACGGCCCGAGCGGCGGCGCACCGAGGTACGGCCGCAGCCGCTGGTTGAACCTCTCGACGGCCGCACCGAACCCGCGCTCGCGTGGCTTGCCGTCCTCGTCCCTGGTACCGCGTGTCATAGTATTAAGTGTACGCGGTAAATCATCGCGGGTGCACCGGCGGCGGACGAAGGAAGCGGGACATGAGATGAGCGCGGATCCCCTGACCCTCGACAACCAGGTGTGCTTCGCGGCCGTCCTGGCAGCTCGGACCGTCGTGTCGCTCTACCGGCCGATCCTCGAGCCGCTCGGCCTCACGCATCCGCAGTACCTCGTCATGCTCGCGCTCTGGGAGCGCGACGGCCGGTCGATCTCCGACCTCGGCGGCGCCCTCCAGCTCGAGCCGGCGACGCTGACGCCCCTCCTGAAGCGCCTCGAGGCCGCCGGGCTCGTGCGACGAGCACGCAGCGACGAGGACGAGCGCGTCGTGCGCGTGACCCTCACCGACGCCGGGCGCGCGCTGCGGGAGCAGGCCGAGCACGTGCCGGGCCGCATCGCCGCCCGCACCGGGATGTCGATCGCCGAGCTCACGCAGCTCCGCGACTCCCTGCGCGGCTTCGTCGACCGCCTCGGGGCCGCCCCTGCGGGGTCCGTCGCGATCTAGTGCGGCCGGGGTGTCGGGGCGGGGGGATCTCCCTCCGGAGGCGTTCGCCGGAGTTCCTGGCCATCCCCCACGGGGGCCGCGATCACCTGTCGCGTGGATGTCGGGTCGTCGTCGCGTAGATGCCATGGCCGGGGTCCACCTGTCGGACGCCCGCCCCGTCTCGACCGGGCGTGACGGCCGGGCGCACCCGGGCATCGGATCGTGATCCCCGTCACTGGGGGGTGCGGGTGACGAGGTACGGCGGTAGCTTCCCGAGCAGGGGGACCGCGATGACCTGCGCATCCGCGGGTGTCACCCCCGGGTCCCCACCCAGAACCGAGATGAGCTGCCGATGAGGAACGCGTTCGCTGCCGCTGCGGCCGGTGCGATGCTCATCGCCCTGTCCAGCTGCTCTCAGCCCAGCACGAGCGCACCCGCTCCGGCGGTCACGCCATCTCCGACGGCGACCCCGCGCATGAGCTTCGACGACGGCCTCCTGACCGTCGAGCAGGATCGGGCCGCGGACGGCAGCCACGTCTCCTTCACGGCCCGGCTCGCCGGCCCCCTGTCCTTCGAGGACGGATGCGTCCGCGTGGGCGGCGTCCCCGTCGTCGTGCCGCGCCCCGCGAGCTGGGACGGCGGGACCCTCAGCGTCGGCGACCAGAGCTTCGCGCTCGGCGACGAGCTCGAGATGGTCGGCGGGTACGCGCAGGATCGACAGCCCGGACAACCCACCGACTGCCCCGGTGAGACGTTCTTCGCCGGCGGAGTCGAGCCCCTCGCCGACGAACGCTGAGCGACATCCGTCGAGCTGCAGCATCGCGACGGTTGGCGCTCGCCGCCCCAGGTGGACTGCGAGGCCTCCGCGCGCGCCTGGATGTGCTCCACACCCGCAGCCGCCCGTCCACCACCCGGAGAGCCCTCCCCCGGTCGCCCCGCGTCCGGGACGCCCGTGTGCCGGCCGACCGCGGCCATCCGTCCGTCTCCGGATCTTCGGCGGGCGTCCACGCGCCGGCCTCCCGCGGACCCGGAGCCGGGTGCGACCCTGGGCCATGGTGACGCGACCCCGGGTCCTCGTCGTCGGCCTCGTGGGGGTCGGCCTGCTCGGCGGTGCGCTGGTGCTGCTCGGCTGGACGATCGACGAGAGGCACTTCGCGCGACCGGACGCCGGCTTCGATCGGCTGACGTCGCGCATGGAGGCGCTCCCGGGCGTCGGGGTCCAGCACTCCGAGCGCTGGGTCGAGGCGCCGATGTTCCTGGATCCGGACTCCTGGATCCAGCTCGAGGTCGACGCGGCCGGTCTCCCCGGGGCGCTCACGGCCGTCTGCGAGGCCGAGCATCCGGATGACGTCGCCTGGTCGGTCGTGATCGACACCGGTGCGGGCACCACCGTCACCGTGCACGACGCGGTCCCCGCGGCGAGCGACGCGCGCGGATCCCGGTGCCTCGATCCCGGCTTCGACGTCGTGCGCCTCACCGACGCGGCCGGGCGCCTCGTCCCGGGCCTCGACCTGCAGCCGAGCATCCGGGAGGACGGCGTGCTCGCGCTCGCGTCCCTCGAGCCCGGGATCGGCGACGTCGCCGCGATGCTGCCCCTCGTCGCGCACGCCGACGACCTGCGGGATGCGGCCGGGCTCGCCTCGGACCGACCCGTGGTGATCGACTCGATGACCGTCGGGGTCACGATCGGGCCCGACGAGCACGATCGCTGGCTCGTCCTGCTGGACGGCCTCGTCACCGAGCACGGGGTCGCGAGCCTCTCCGCCGACGACGGCAGCGCGCAGCTGGACGGCATCGCGAAGGTGCAGGTCGTCGCACCCGACGATGCGCACGACGCCGTCCGGGAGCGGATCAGGGCGTCGGGCCTGGCCATCGCCGGGTACCCCGTCCGGTTCCTCCCGTTCGACGAGCCGGACGTCGACGCCGAGCAGCCCGCACCGGTGGCCGCATCGGTCGCCCGGGTCGATCCGTCGGCGTCGGCCTCCCCCGTGGCTCGCGCGCGGATCGCCCCGCCGACATCGCCCGTTCGTCCGGAGGACGCCCGAGGCGGATCGCCCCGACCCACCGTGGGCCCATGAGAGGCGAGGGGACGCGCCGTCCGGCCGTCGGCCCGACGGGGAGGGCGGCGACGGCGCTCGCAGCCGTGCTCGTGCTCGCCTCCGCCGGGCTCCAGCAGCGGGCGGCGCTCGAGCGCTGGCCCGACGACGGGCGCCTCCGCGGCGGCCACTCCATCCAGGACCACCTCTTCGACTACACGTTCCCGGCGGACCCGTGGGAGAGCCTGGGCATCGCCGCGGAGCTGGTCGGGATCGGCTGCCTGCTGCTCGCGTGCGCGCTGCCGCTCGCCTTCGCCGACGCGCGGAGTCGAGGTCACCGAGCGGTCATCCCGGCGGTCGTCGGGGCTGCCGGCTCCTTCGGGTACCTGGGAGTGCATGCGCTCGTCTCCGGGCTGATCCACGCGCCGACCGTCCTGCAGTCGACGCTCGTGGCGGCGGTGCCGGGGCTGCTCGCGCCGGTCAGCCTGATCGCGCTCGTCGTCCTCCACGCCCGGACCCGGCCCGTGACCGCCGCCGCGTGCGCGCTCCTCCTCGGCACGACCCTGCCGGGGCACCTCGTCGCGATGTTCTTCGTTGCGCCCGTGCTCGTCGGCTTCGCGTCCCACGACACCACGCCGTGGACCGAGTCCGTCGTCGCGGCCTGGACGGCCCTGGCCGGGATCCTGCTCCTGGTGGCGGCCGCTGCGCGAGGGCGCGCGGACGGTCGGGGCGGCGCACCGGCTCCGGCTCGTCCGGCCGCGGGGCGCGGACGCGTGGCGCGAGCGGATGGTCGATCCGGGGGTCCGACGGCCTGAGGGACTCGCGCCCCGGGCGCTGCCCGGCTCACCCGGACGCGCGTGGGACGCTCGGGGCCCGCAGCAGGGTCGCGAGCCAGGCGACCAGCGTCGCCGGGATGAGGAGCTCGGTGAGCGCGGGTCGATCCACGACCGTGACGCCGTCGATGAGCCAGGTGCACGTGCGGCCGAGGGGGAACCAGCTCCATCCCGCCTCGCCGAAGACCGATCCCCCGGGCGAGAGCTCGCAGCCGACCGTGTCGCCGAGCAGCAGCTGCTCGGCGACCACCGTCCCGATCCACGCGAGCGCCAGCACGGACCAGGGCAGGAAGCGGACGCGGGGATCTCGGAGGGCTGGCATGCTCCCACCCTCCCGATGCCTCCTCGCGGACGCGTCCTCCGCGGTGATGATCCGCGCGGTGCCCCGTGCCACCTGCTCGACGGCGCACGGTCCGCCGCTCGTCGTCCTCCTGCTACTCGATGGACTCGACGGCGGTCTTCACCTGAGCGGCGACGGCGTCGGACAGCGGCGCCGAGCCGGCCTGGTCGGCCGCTGCCTGCTGGCCCTCGGTGCTGGTGACGTAGCTGAGGTAGGCCCTCACGATCTCGCCGACGGCGGGGTCCTCGTACTCCTGGCAGGCGATGAGGTAGCTGATCAGGACGATCGGGTACACACCGGCCTCCTGCGTCGCGAAGTCGAGCTCGTAGACGATGTCGTTGTCCTCGCGGCCCTCGGCCTGCGGGGAGGCGTCGACGATCGCGGCAGCGGCCTCGGGTGAGTAGCTGACGAACTCCTCCCCGACCTCGATCCTCGCGACACCGAGCTCGCCGGCCTTCGACGCGTCCGCGTAGCCGATGGTGTTCGTGCCACCGGTGACGGGGCTGACGACGCCCGCGGTCTGCGCAGCGGCCTCGCCGCCCTGGTAGGGCCAGACGCCGTCCGGTTCCGCGTCCCAGACGTCGGGCGCGGTGGTGTGGAGGTAGTCGGCGAAGTTCTCGGTGGTGCCGGAGTCGTCGGAGCGGTGCACGGCGGTGATGCCCGCGTCGGGCATGCCGGCGTCGGGGTTGAGGGCGACGATGGCCGGGTCGTTCCACTTCGTGATGGTGCCCCTGAAGATGCCGGCCGCCGTGGCCGCGTCGAGGTTGAGCTCATCGACGCCGTCGATCTGGAAGATCATCGCGATGGGCGAGATGTAGGCGGGGACGTCGATCGGCTTGACGCCGTCGACGCAGTTGCCGAACGTGCCCTCGAGCTCGTCGGTCTTCAGTGCGCGGTCGGAGCCGGCGAACTGGTCGTTCGGACCGCCCTGCATGAAGCCGTCGCGGCCGGCACCCGAGCCCTCGCCCGCGTAGCCGATGGTGACCCCGGGGTTGGCGGTCTGGAACGCGGCCTGCCACACCTCCTGCGCGGAGGACTGCGAGGAGGCGCCCCGGCCGTTGATCGAGCCGGACAGGCCGTCTCCGCCCTCGGCCGGAGCCTGCGGCTCGTTGGACGCGCAGGAGGACAGGGCCAGGGCGACGGCCGCCGCGAGTGCGGCTGCGCTGCTGAGGCGGGTGCTGTTCATGGGGAGCCTTTCGGGATCGAGTGACGCGCGATCGGCCGGCGCGGGGCCGGACGCGATCGCCCGCGGGGATGCGCGTGCGGACGGAAGGGAGGTGTCCGTCCGTTGGGGGTCGTGCGGGGGTGCCGCCCGCGAGCAGCGGGTCCGACGTGGAGTCGATGCAGGTGCGCAGCGCTGCATGGATCGGCGGCGGCGCTGCTGACATCCGGCAGCGGATCCGCTGTCAGAGGGGCAGGATCTCGCCGGCCAGCAGCATCGCGCCGGCGCGCGCCTTCGCGGTGCGGGTGTCGCTCTGCCACAGGGCGGCGATGCGCACCGCGTCGGCGTCGGAGTAGCCGCCCAGGCCGAACGCGGCGATGTCCTGCTCCTCCGTGTACGCGGAGGGGGTCGCGGGGACGGGCTCGTGCGCGAGCAGCAGGCCGCCGACCCGCGCCTTCGCGGCGAACAGCTCGGTCGAGCCCCAGACGGTGGCGAGGCCGAGGGCGTCCTCGTAGTCGGCGCGGGCGAGGAAGAACGCGGCGAGCTGCTGCTCGTCCGAGTACGGCGCCGTCGCCGCCTCGTCGGGGCCGAAGGGCAGCGGCTGGCCGGTCCGCAGCTTCGCTCCGGCCTTGCCCTGCGCGGCTTCCGTGTCCACGCTCCACACGACGGCGAGGTTCACGGCGTCGTCGGCGTACGCCGAGGAGGCGAAGGCGGCCAGGTCGGCCTCCGAGTACACGATCTTCGGCGCCTGGGTGGGAGCGGTGACGGCGGGCGCCGTCACCGCGGCCTCGGCCGAGGCGGGCCGGGTCGGCCCCGCGAGCACCCCGGCGGATCCGAGCGCGATGATCGATCCGGTGAGCAGGCAGGCCGCGGCGGCGGTGACCGCGACGCGCTGGAACGCCGATCCTGAACCCGATCCCGAGCTCGGGCGGCGGTCGGTGGGGGGCTGTCGGGGTGAGTCGGTCATGTCGTGCTCCTCGTCCTGGTCGGCGGGATCCGACGCGATCCGTCGCGTGTCGTCCCTCGGCCGACGCTAGGTGCGCCGGGACCCGGCGACGACGCTCCGGGTGAGGATCGGGCCCTTCGGCACGGGTTCCCCGCCGCGGGGAGGAACGCGGCCGCAACCTGTTCCGTCGCGAGGATGAACGTCGCTGCCGGCCGGGGCGACGTGCGGACGAGTCCGGCCGGCGGCTCGAGCCGGGGCACCCGGGGCATCGGGCCCGCGATCTCGTGTCCCCGGGGCGCTGTCGGCGGTCGACGGACGGCGGCCGTGACGCTCCGCGCAGCCATCACGCGTGCCGACGCGGGCCCGCGCCGGGCCTCGTGAAGCCCGACTGGAAGGCGAACACGGCGGCCTGCACCCTCGTGGTGCTGCCCGTCTTGGCGAGCACGCTCGAGACGTGCGACTTGATGGTCGCGGTGCTGAGGAAGAGCTCCGTCGCGATGTCGACGTTGCTGAGCCCGCGCGCGACGGCGTCGAGCACCTCCCGCTCCCGCTCGCTGAGGGTCGCCAGCGCGGCCAGCCGGAGCGCGTCGGCCTCGACCGGGGCGCTCGGCGCCGCCCTCTGCTCGATGAGCGCCCGCGTCATCGCCGGGTCGATGAGGGAGTCGCCCCGGGCGGCGGAACGCACGGCGGCGGCGATGAGGTCGGGGCCGGAGTCCTTGAGCAGGAAGCCCGACGCGCCGGCGGCGATGCCGTCGAACAGGTGCTCGTCGTCGTCGAAGGTGGTGATGAGGACGACCGCGCAGCCGAGCTCGGGCACGAGCCGACGGGTGGCGGAGATGCCGTCCAGGCGCGGCATGCGGATGTCCATGACGATGACGTCCGGTCGGGTCGCGCGGGCATCGCGGATCGCCTCCTCGCCGTCCGCGCTGCGGCCGACCACGCTGATGTCGTGCTCGGCCTCGAGCATGGTCGCCAGGCCCGCCCGCGCGATGGGCTGGTCGTCCACGACGAGCACCCGGAGGGTCACGCCGGGTCCTCCCGTCCGCCGGACGCGATGGGGCGGGGCAGCTCGGCGTGGACCGACCACCCGGTGCCCGCAGGACGCGGGCCGGCGGCCAGGCTGCCCCCGAGGGAGGCCACCCGCTCGCGCAGGGACGGGGTGCCGGAGCCGCCTCGCGGGACCTCCGGGAAGCGCTCGCGGGCGGGCCCCGGATCCGTCACCGTCACCGTCCACGCCGACGGCACCTCGTCGACGACGACGCGGACGCCGGTCGCCGCGGAGTGCAGCATCACGTTGGTGATGCCCTCCTGCACGACCGCCACGATCACGGAGCGGTGCGCGGGCAGGAGGCCGTCGCCGACGCGGACCGCCACGTCGACGTCGTAGCCGATGCCGCGCACCCGCGCGCAGAGGACGTCGAGCTCGGCGGCGAGGCTCCGCGGCGCGGTGGCGGCGGGGTCGAGCGGCGCGGCCTTGAGGATCCGGACCACGCGGCGGATGCGGGCGAGCACGTCCTGGCCGCCCGCGGCGATGTCGGCGACGGCCGCAGGCAGCTGCTCCGGCTGCCGGTCGGCGACCCGGAGCGCGGCCTGCGCGCGGATGACCAGGGCGGCCACGTGATGGGCGACCTCGTCGTGCAGGTCGCGCGCGATCCGCGTCCGCTCCCGCTCCGCGATGCGTGCCTCCTCGGCCGCCCGCAGCTCGACGAGCTCCCGGTTCTGCGCCGCGAGCGCCACCGCGGCGAGCCGCTGCCGCCGGAGCATGAGGGCGACGAGCACGACGAGGGCGCACGCCACGAGCTCCGCGAACAGGAGCGACCGGTCGACGTCGGTGTCGAGCAGCAGCACGTCGTCGAGCGGCCGCCCGGCGAGGGCGTTGGCGACGATGTCCCGCCAGGGCGTGATCACGAGCACGCCGAGGACGCCGAACGCGGCCGACGCGACGAGGACCGGGCCGCGGCCCGCGATGGCGAGGAACGCGACGACGCCCAGGGGCACCAGCGACTCGGGGGCGCGCACGTACAGGCCGTACAGCTCGGGCGGCAGCGGGCCGAGCGTGGTGTACGCCGTGTAGCCGGCGACGATCACGAGCGTCTCCACGGGCCACCGACCGGCGGTCGCGGCGCCGAGGATCCCGATGGCCCCGAGGTAGGCGTAGCCCGGGAGGCCCTGGGGCTGCCAGCCGAGGTGCAGGGCGACGGCCAGGCCCGAGCCGTAGACGGCTCCGGCGAGGGCGATCGCCGCGAGGGTCCGCAGGAGCCCGGCGTGAGCAGCGGCGAGGGACGCGAGGGCGCCTCGCGGCCGTCCGCCGAGGAGACGGCGTCCGGCTGCCTCCCCTCCGGCGTGCGTCACGCGGCTCACGCTAACGTCACGACGGCCGCGCGTTCTCGGCCGAAGGGATGAGTCCCGCCAGTCGCCGGAGCTCAGCACGCGCGGTCCCCGGGTCGTCCGTCGACGGACGCGGGACGGGCTCCGGCCGCAGGCACCGCGCCAGCAAGCGCTCGACCAGCTCGGCGCGACGGGCGATCTCGGCGCCGTGCAGGGCGCCGGGGAGGATCCGCACCTCGACGGTGTCCCGGCTCGGCTGATCGGTGAGCAGCGCGGTGAGGTTGACGTCGAAGTACTTGGTGAGACCGGTCGCCGCGGCGAGCCCCTGCATGCGTCGCCAGCGCTCGGCCTCCCCGGACGGCGCGGCACCGCCGTCGGTCGCATCGGCGTCGACGAGCTCGAGGAGCGCCGGAGGCAGCGCCTGCAGCCGCACGCAGGCGGGGTTGGTCTCGAGCTCCGCGCGCAGCGGCTGTCCCCAGTGGCCGAAGAGCCGCACGAGATTGGCGAAGGCGGCGGTCGAGCGGAACGGCGCGGCGTCGAGGTGGAGGTGCACGGCGGCCTCCGCGGGGACGCCGAAGCCGGCCTCGCGCGCCGGTCGGAGCAGCGCCTCCAGGGCCGCCTCGTGGTCGTGCCGCAGCGGCGGCGTGACGATCTCGCACGGCCGCTCGCGGCCGTACGCGAGGGCGGTCGCCATGGCGATGCTCGCGCCCGCGCGGTCGCGGAGCCGGCGGACGGGACCGATCGTCTCCACCGCCGTGCCGAAGAGGTCCGCCGCGTCGTCGAGGACGGTCCGGTAGGGCGCGGCCGCGTCGGTGCGGTCGGCGACGAGCCGGAGGAGCCGGGGATCGTCGGACAGCACGCGGTAGAGGCCCGGGTCCGGCCGCTCCCCCGTCCCTGTCCCCGTGCCCGCGCCCGCGCCCGCGCCCGCGCCCGGACGGTGCCCCGGATCCTGCGCCGCGGCCTGCACCTGCTCGCGCCGGAGGTCCGCGACGATCGTGATGTCGTCGACGAGCGTCGCGAGCGGGCCGCCGTCCCGGTCCCGGACGTCGAACCCGGGCGTCAGGTGCCAGAAGTGCCCCATGCCGGGCACGAGCGACGGCTCGGAGTCGGTGTGGAAGAACCGGGTGACGCGTCCCCCGTGCTCGGCGGCGATGCGCTCCGCCAGGGTGAGGCGGCTGGCGCCGGGTGGCGCGATCAGCTCGATCTCGAAGCCGATCCGGCTGCGGAGCTGCGTCACGGCCGCGCCGCTCGGCCGGCGACGGGCGAGGAGGAGGCGCACGCATCGTGCGGAGTGGGACGCGGATGATGCCGTGAGCCGGTCACGCTGTCTCCTCGATGGGTCGGGCGCAGCTGACGCGAGGATCGTGCCGACCATGCCGGTCCACTATCGCATCGCTGGCCGAGGCGCGGTCGCGGGATCCGATCCCCGGCGTCGACGCCGGGCCCCGCGGCTAGCCCCCGCTCCGCGCTCCCTCGTCCGCCGCGACCTCCTTCTGCACCGCGAACTGGGTCCGGTGCAGCTCCTCGTACCGCCCGCCCGCCGCCAGGAGCTCCTCGTGCGTGCCGCGCTGCACGATCGCGCCGTCCTCGACCACGAGGATCAGGTCCGCGCTGCGGATGGTGGAGAGGCGGTGCGCGATCACCATCGCCGTCCGTCCCTCGAGGGCCTCGCTGAGCGCCGCCTGCACGGCGGCCTCCGACGTCGAGTCCAGCGCCGCCGTCGCCTCGTCGAGGATGACGACGCGCGGCTGGGCGAGCAGGAGCCGGGCGATGGTCATCCGCTGGCGCTCACCCCCGGACAGCCGGTAGCCGCGCTCCCCCACCATGGTGTCCAGCTGGTCCGGCAGGGACCGGATGAGCGGCTCCAGCCGGGCGCGGCGGACGGCGTCCCACACCTCGTCCTCGGACGCCTCCGGCCGGGCGAGGCGCAGGTTGGAGAGGACCGTCTCGTGGAACAGGTGGCCGTCCTGCGTCACCATGCCCAGGGTGTGCCGCATCGAGGCGGAGGTGACGTCGCGGACGTCCGTCCCCGCGAGGCGCACGGCGCCGCTGTCGACGTCGTACAGGCGCGCGAGGAGCTGCGCGATCGTCGACTTGCCGGCGCCGGACGTGCCGACGAGGGCGACGGTCTGCCCCGGCTCGATCCGGAAGGACACGCCGTGCAGCACCTCCTCGCCGCCGCGGGTGTCGAGCGTCGCGACCTCCTCGAGGGACGCCAGCGACACCTTGTCGGCGGACGGGTAGGCGAAGCGGACGTCGTCGAACTCGACGGACACGGGGCCCGCGGGGACGGCGACGGCGTCGGGCGCCTCCTGGATGAGCGGTTCGAGGTCCAGCACCTCGAAGACGCGCTCGAAGCTGACCACCGCGCTCATGATCTCCACCCGGGCGTTCGCGAGGCTGGTCAGCGGCGCGTAGAGGCGGGTGAGGAGGAGCGCGAGGGTGACCACCTCGCCGGTGTCCAGCTGGCCGGCGAGCGCCAGGAAGCCGCCGAGCCCGTACACGAGGGCGAGCGCGAGGGCGGAGACGAGCATCAGCGCGGTGAAGAAGACGAACTGCAGCATCGTGCTCCGGACCCCGATGTCGCGGACGCGGGCGGCCCGGACGCGGAACTCCTCGGACTCCTCGTCGGGGCGGCCGAACAGCTTGACGAGGGTGGCGCCGGGAGCCGAGAAGCGCTCCGTCATCTGCGTGCTCATGGCGGAGTTGTGGTCGGCGGCCTCGCGGCGGAGCGCGGCGAGGCGGCTGCCCATGCGGCGGGCGGGCACCAGGAAGACGGGGAGCATGACCACGGCGAGGACCGTCACGAGCCAGGACGTGCTGAGCATGACGACCAGGGTGAGGATCAGCGCCACGAGGTTCGTGACCACGCCGGACAGCGTGCCGCTGAAGGCCTGCTGCGCGCCGATCACGTCGTTGTTGAGGCGGCTCACGAGGGCGCCCGTCCGGGTGCGGGTGAAGAACGCGATCGGCATCCTCTGCACGTGGTCGAAGACGGCCGTGCGGAGGTCGAGGATCACGTCCTCGCCGATCCGCGCGGAGTACCAGCGCGTGACGAGCGACACGGCGGCGTCGGCCACGGCCACGAGGGCGATGACGACGGCGAGCCAGGTGATCGTGCTGACCTCGCCCCGGGCGACGATGACGTCGACCACCTGGCCGGCGAGCACGGGCGTCGCGACCGCGAGGAACGCGCCGACGACCGAGAGCGCGATGAAGACCGCGAGCTTCGCCCGGTACGGCACGGCGAACGTCAGGATCCGCCGCACGGACGCGCGGGAGATGCCGTGCGCTCCGTCCCGGGCGCTCGAGATCTTGTAGAGCGAGCTCCAGGCCGCGCCTTCCATGCTCATGGCGTCTCCTTCGGTGGGCAGCGCGCCCGGATCGAGTGGCGGATCCCCGAGCTCGGGGTCCGTTCCAGCGGCGGCGATCCGGGAGGGCGTCCCGGAGGACGGCCCGGTCGGCGACACCCGCGGCGTCGTGGCCGTGCTCGCGGACGCGTCGGGTGGACCGGCCGACCCGCCCGCGCTCGCTCCCCTCATCATGGGCCACGGACGGCAGGGGCGGCGTCCGCGCAGGCGAGCCGTCACCGGCGGCCGGGTGCGCCCGAGCCCCGGTGGCCGCCGCCGAGGAGGACGGGAGGCGGCGGATCACGCCGGGACGCGCACCCCCGTCAGCTCCTCGGAGAGCGAACACATGCGGCGCGCGTCGTCGGCGTCGGCGACGCGCGGGTAGGGCCGCTGCTCCGCGGGCGGGCCGCCCAGGTGGCCGGGTCCGCTGGGACCGACGAGCCGGCCGCCGCCAGCGGTCGAGGTGGCCGCGTAGAGCGCCGGGAGGGAGGCGCTGTCGGCGGTCCCCACGAGGATCCCGAGCCGCGACAGGAGGCGGATCGTCCGCACGTCGAGCCCGTCGCGGGAGCGGCCCGTCGACGTGCGCGCGGCGAGGAGGCTCGTCGGCGCGATGCCCGGATGGGAGAGGTCGCTCGTGATCCCCCACCCGCCTGCCGCGCTCCGCCGCTGCAGCTCGAGGCCGACGAGGCCGAACGCGATCTTCGACGAGCTGTACGCCTGCATCGCGTGGTAGCGGCGCTCCCACTGGAGGTCGTCCCACTCCACGGCGCCGGCGGTGGCCGCGATGCTGAGCTGCGAGACGACGCGCGCGGATCCCGCCCGCAGCAGCGGCAGCAGCCGGCCCATGAGCGCGAAGTGGCCGAGGTGGTTCGTGCCCAGCTGCAGCTCGAAGCCGTCGGCCGTGGTCCGGCGCTCGGGCGGCGTCATCACGCCGGCGTTCGCGACGAGCAGGTGGAGGGGCGCACCCTCATCCGCGAGGCGGGCCGCGAGCGTCGCGACGGAGTCGAGCGACGCGAGGTCGAGGTCGTGCAGCGCCACGCGGGCGGAGGGGTGGCGCTCCCGGATGCGCGCCACGGCGGCCTCGCCCTTCCGCCGGTCGCGCACCGGCAGGAGCACCTCGGCACCGGCGCCGGCGAGCCGCGTGGCGAGGGCGAGGCCGATGCCGTCGCTGCCCCCGGTGACGAGGGCGCGGCGACCGGCGAGGTCGGGGACGGGGATGTCGATCGGGCGACGGGGCATGGCGGATCCTCCTGGCGACGCCGACGCGGCGGATCCGCGTCGGCTGCGACGAGACTGCCCGGCCCGCGGATCCGGATCCACGGCGCGTCGAGACGTGGATGGCCAGGTCCTGGCTGGGACCGCGGCCACCCGGGAGGATGGACGCGACACCAGGAGGACGCATGCGCCAGATGGATCCCGCGGGGCTCGCCCAGTTCCTCCGCGGCCGCCGCGAGGCGCTCCAGCCCGAGGACGTCGGCCTGCCGCGCACCGCGCGCCGCCGGACGAGCGGGCTGCGCCGCGAGGAGGTCGCGGCGCTGTCCAGCATGTCGGCCGACTACTACGCCCGCATCGAGCGCGGCAGCAGCCCGCAGCCGTCGGAGCAGATGCTCGCCGCGATCGCGCACGGGCTGCACCTCACGGTCGAGGAACGCGACCACCTGCTCCGTCTCGCGGGGCACCAGCCGCCGGTGCGCGGCGGCACGAGCGACCACGTGGCCCCCGGGCTGCTGCGGATCCTCGACCGACTCGAGGACACCCCCGCCGAGGTGGTCACCGAGCTCGGCGAGACGCTGATGCAGACGCCGCTCGGCATGGCGCTCACGGGCGACACCGCCCGCCTCACGGGGCCCGAGCGGAGCATCGGCTACCGCTGGTTCGCCGATCCGGCCACCCGTCGACTCTACGCGGAGGAGGACCACGACCTGCTCGGCCGCCTGTGGGTCTCGGGTCTCCGCGAGGTCGCCACCCGGCGCGGCCCGGAGTCCCGCGCGGCGCGCTACGTGGAGCTGCTGATGCCGCGGAGCGCCGAGTTCCGCGCGCTGTGGGCGACGCACGAGGTGGGCGTCCGGCCGAACGCCGTCAAGCGGTTCGTGCACCCCGAGCTCGGCCGGCTGGAGCTGTCGTGCCAGACGCTCGTGGATCCGGAGCAGTGGCACCACCTGCTCGTCTACACGGCCGCCCCCGGCTCCGAGAGCCACGAGAAGCTGCGCCTGCTGTCGGTGATCGGCAGCCAGGCGATGGGGTGAGGTCCGGGCCGTCCGCCGCGCGGGCGGGACGGGCCCGGGACCCGACCGCTTCGGGGGCGACGCGACCTCCGGCTCCGCGGCGTCGCGGAGCCGGGCGGCCGCCCCGGCCGGGTCAGTCCGCGTCCACCACCACGGCCGTGATGACCGGCTGGCGGCGGTGCTGGCGCTGCAGCCAGCGGGAGAGTCCCTCGCTCATGGCGCGCTCGGCGGCCGGGCCGTCGAGGCGGCGGCGACCTGCGGCGGCGGAGAGGGCCTTGGCGACCGCGGCCTCCGCCTCCTTCTTCCAGCCGTCGTGCGCGACGAACCCGCGGGTGAGGAACTCGGCCGGGTCGAGCAGCCTCTGGCTCGGCTCGTCGAAGATCCCGAGCACGGTGATGTGCCCCTCGCTCGCCAGCGCGCGGCGGTCCTCGAGGGCCTTCTCGGTGGCGACGCCGATGGTGGCGCCGTCGACGAAGACGTAGGGCGCGGGGATCCGGCCGGAGACCGTCGCCTTGCCCTTGACGAGGTCGACGCTCACGCCGTCCTCGATGATGAGGACGTTGCTCTCGGGGAGCCCCGTCCGCACCGCGAGGGCGGCGTTCGCGACGAGGTGGCGCCACTCGCCGTGCACGGGCAGCACGTTGCGGGGCTTCACGAGGTTGTAGCAGTAGACGAGCTCGCCGGCGCTGGCGTGGCCGGAGACGTGGACCTTGGCGTTGCCCTTGTGCACGACGTCCGCGCCCCAGCGGATGAGGCCGTTGATCACGCCGTAGATGGCGTTCTCGTTGCCGGGGATGAGGGAGCTCGCGAGCAGGATCGTGTCGCCCTCCCCCACCTGGATGATGTGCTCGCGGCGCGCCATGCGGGACAGCGCCGCCATCGGCTCGCCCTGCGAGCCGGTGCAGACGAGCACGACCTTGGCGTCGGGCATGCGCTCGAGCTGCTTGAGCTCGACGATGAGGCCCTTCGGCACCTTCAGGTAGCCGAGGTCGGCCGCGATCTTCATGTTGCGGACCATCGAGCGGCCGACGAACGCGACCTTGCGGCCGTGCTTCTCGGCGGCGTCGAGCACCTGCTGGATCCGGTGCACGTGGCTCGCGAAGCTGGAGACGACGATGCGCTTGGGGGCGCTGCGGAACACCTGCTCGATGGCGGGCGCGATGTCCTGCTCCGCGGTCGTGAAGCCGGGCACCTCGGCGTTGGTCGAGTCGGTGAGGAACAGGTCCACGCCCTCCTCGCCGAGGCGGGCGAACGCGCCGAGGTCGGTGAGGCGGCGGTCGAGCGGGAACTGGTCCATCTTGAAGTCGCCGGTGTGGAGGACCATGCCGGCCGTGGTGCGGATCGCGACGGCGAGCCCGTCCGGGATGGAGTGGTTCACGGCGACGAACTCGAGGCCGAAGGCGCCGGCGTCGATGCGGTCGCCCTCGCGGACCTGCCGCGTGACCGGCTTGATCTTGTGCTCCTCGAGCTTCGCGGTGATGAACGCGAGCGTGAGGCGCGAGCCGATGATCGGGATGTCCGGCCGCTCCTTGAGGAGGTACGGGACGCCGCCGATGTGGTCCTCGTGGCCGTGCGTGAGGACGATGCCCGCGATCTTGTCGAGGCGGCCGCGCAGCATGCTGAAGTCGGGGAGGATCACGTCGATGCCGGGCTGGGTCTCCTCGGGGAAGAGCACGCCGCAGTCGACGATGAGCAGCTCGCCGTCCTGCTCGAAGACCGTCATGTTGCGGCCGACGTCGCCGAGCCCGCCGAGCGGGGTGATGCGCATGCCGCCGCGGGGCAGGCGCCCGGGCTTCGCGAGGTCGAGGGAATGGGCGGTGGTGGGAGGCATGGTGCCTTTCTGGTCCGATGGTGCGGGTCGTGCGTGCGACGGCTGCCCGGTCCGGGCGGGTCGCGCTTCGAGGCGGTGCCTCGGGTGGTCATGTGCCCGTCGGCGGCGACGGGTGCGGTCGCACGGGGCCGCGAGGGCGGTCCCGAGCGCCGCGGCAGAGCGGAGCCGGTAGTCGATCCGAGCACGAGGGGCGCGGATCCGACGAGGGCGTCGGAGACCAGTCTCCCAGGCCCGGGAGGGGATCGGCCCCACTCGGGCCCGGGCGCGCCTCGACCCGACGTCGACGCGCGCCGCGGAGCCCCGGCCCGCTCGCGGCCGAGCGACCCGACGCTCGCCGGACATCCGCCGTCCACGGGCGGTCGCACCCCGACCGCTACGGTGCCCCTGTGGATGCGGATCGGTGGCGGGCGGTGGGATTCGGCGCGTCCGTGCACGTGCTCCGGTTCGGGGTGATCATGGCCGCCCTGGCGCTCGCGCCGCGGCTGGGGATCACGGGCTGGTACGCGGGCCTCGCCGCCAACGTGGCCTGCGTCCTCTTCGCGGTGGCGCTCGTGACCGTGCGCGGCCAGTGGCGCGCGTCCGGTCTGCTCCGGCTCCGGGCGAGCAGGTCGGCCCTCCTGTTCCTCGTGCCGTTCGCGCTCGAGGTGCTGCTCTGGGCCGTGCCGGCCGGTCTCGTCGAGCGACCGCCGGGCTTCGGGCTCTTCGCGCTCACCCTGCTCCTGGTGGGCCTCAACGAGGAGCTCACCAGCCGCGTCGTCGTGCTGGAGCGGATGCGGCGCTCCTTCGGTGCCGCCGGGGCCGTCGTGCTCACGGGCGCCCTCTTCGGGCTGCAGCACCTCTCCGCCTTCGCCACCACCTCGCGCACCGTCGACGACGTCCTCCTGAACATCCTCGTCTCCGCCTGCTTCGGCGTCGGCCTGGCGGCGTTCCAGTACCGCTTCCGGTGGGTGCTCCCCCTGGTCCTCCTGCACGGCGCCGCCGACTTCACGACGATCCACTCCGCCGACCCGCTGCCGGACGCGGTCGTCGCGCTCACCTGCGTCGCGTTCCTCGCGACCGCCGCGCTCATCCTCCGGGGCCGCTCAGCGCGGACGGTCGCCGCGGCGGCGCCCCTGCCGGCGGCTGACGCGCGGACGCCCTGACGCGCACGCTCCGGATGCCCCGCCCCGCCCCGCGCCGTCCGGGCACGGAACGGCCCCCGCCTCGCGAGGAGACGGGGGCCGCGCCGTGCCGGGTGTCAGCGCATCACGAACCGGCGCGCGTCACGATCACGTCGAAGGTGGTCGTGCGGACGTTGCCCGCCCGGTCCTTCGCGGTGCAGGTGACGGTCGTCGTGCCGACGGGGAAGATCCCGCTGCGGGGCGGCACGCACACCACCCGCACGTTCCCGTCGCGGGTGTCGATGGCCGACGGGAGCGCGTACGGGACGCGCACCCCGGTGGCCTTCGTCGCGACCGCCCGGATGTCGTCGACGTCCGCGATGCGGGGCGCCGAGAGGTCAACCGGGCGGGCGGGCAGCTGCCGCGGGTCGACGATGCCCCAGTACGCGGGCGCGGCCTGCAGCTCGTCGTCGAACGGCAGCGGCTGCTCCCACGGACGCGCGATCGGCCACGTGCGCAGCCAGCTGCGCGCGTTGCTCGCGCCCCAGAAGGTGACCGAGTCGAGGGACGCGGCCTGCTGGCGGATCATGGCGAAGAGGTCGCGGTAGTAGTACCCGACCTCGGCGCCCGCCTGCGCGTCGTCCGCGTAGACCGGCGTGTACGGGTCCTGCGGCGCGCCGCTCACATCGGCGCCCTCGTTCTGGTTCGACGCGTTCACGTCGAGCTCGGTGATCGCCTGCAGCAGGCCCGTGTCGATGCGCTCGACCGCGCGGATCGAGTCGCGCAGCCACGAGACCGGCCGGGCGAAGTCGACGTGCGCCTGGTGGCCGACGCCGTCGATCGGGACGCCGCGCGCGACGAGCGCGGAGATCAGCTCGAGGTAGTCGGCGCGCTTCGTGGGCAGCTCGGTGTTGTAGTCGTTGATGAAGAGCTCGACGCCCGGGAAGTACTCCCGCGCGAGACGGAAGCCCTCGTCGACGAAGCCCTCGCCCAGCACCTGGAACCAGCGGCTGTCCCGCATGTCGTGCGGGTTGTCGTTCGGGCCGTCGTCGATGACCTCGTTCACGACGTCCATCGCCCAGATCGGGCTGTCCCCGTCGGGGTACCGCGCCGCGATGTGGTCGGCGATCCCCTTCACGTGCGCCTCCATGCGCGCCTTCAGGAGCGCCTGGTCGGCGGGGCTGTCGGTGAGCGGGCGGTCGCCGTCGAGGAAGAACCACGCGGGCGTCTGCGAGTGCCAGAACAGCACGTGGTAGTAGACGTCGATGTCGTTCGCGTCGGCGAAGTCGAGCAGCTGGTCGAGCTGGGTGAAGGTGAACTGCCCCTCGACCGGCTGGACGCTCTCGGGCTTGCCCGCGTTCTCGGGCGTGAAGGCGTCGAACTGGTGACGCACGAGGTCGGCTCCCGCGCCGACGGTCTCGCGACCGTCGATGGCGACGCCCACGTGCTCGATTCCCCGGGCGCCGAGGACGTCCTTCAGCGCCGGGATGTCGGTCTGCACGGGCGTCGCGACGGCCTCGCCGAGCTGGAAGTCGTCGAGGAGGAAGTCGGCGCCGACGGTGCCCTCGACGTAGACCTGCGCCCTGTCGACCGGGCCGCCCAGCGTGTACGTGCCCGTGAGCTCGGTCCAGGCGTCGGCCGTGACGCGCGCGGCCGCGCCGGCGACCCCGTCGTACCCGCTGCCGCCGCCGGTGTCGCGCTGCACGGAGACCTTCAGCGACGCGGGCTCCTCCCCCGCCGCCAGGCGGGCCCAGACCGTGACCTCGACCTGCTGGCCGACGGCGAGCGCGGAGGTCACGTCGAGGGCCGCGCCGTGCCACTCCTGCGTGCGGTCGGTCACGAGCAGGCTGCCCGAGCCGGTGTGGGCCGCCGTGCTCGGCGCGATGCGGACGCCGTCGCCGCGCGGCGCCCAGGCGCCGGTGCCGGACTCGAAGTCGGATCCGATGCCCGCGGGGACGGCGTCGACTGCCTGCGCGGCGGGCACGGCGAGCGCGCCGGCGCCCACCACGAGGCCGAGGGCGGTGAGGGCGGCGAGCCCGCGGCGCGGGGCCGGGCGGATGCCGCGGGTGCGGCCGCCGGCGGACCTGCTGCGGTCCGGGCGGGGAGGGCTGACGTCCGCGAGCGCGGACGGGGTGGTGCGGGGAATGCTCATCGTCGAACACCTTCCGTGTGGTCCGACGTCGATGTCGGATGCTCGCACCGTAGGCACCCACCCCCGTCGGGGGGCGGGGTTTCGAAAAACTTTGTTGCCGAAGGCAACCAACGCGAGGCGGCCCCCGTCCGCGCGAGGACGGGGGCCGCGGTGCGCTGCTCGGTGCGGATCAGCCCCGAGGCAGGGGCGGGCGTGCCGGGAGGCGGCTCTCGTCGACGATGCCCCAGTACGCGGGCATGGTCTCCTGGTGGTCGCCGAACGGGAGCGGCTGCTCCCACGGCTGGGCGACCGCGCTTCCCCGGAGCCAGCTGCGCGCGTCGTCCGATCCCCAGAAGGTGATGGAGTCGAGATCCGCCGCCTCCTCGCGGAACATGCGGAACAGGTCGCGGTAGAACCAGCCGACGGCCGCGGCCGTGTCGGCCGGGTCCGCGTAGATCGGGGTCAGCTTCCGGCCCCGGTTCCCGATCTCGGCGTTCGGCGCCTCCTGCGACGCCCCGACGTCGAGCTCGGAGACCGCCTCGAGGAGCTGCGGGTCGAGCGCCTTCACGGCCCGGATCGACGTGCGGAGCTCCTCGACGGAGCTGCGGATGCCGTCGTGCGTCTGGTGCGACACGCCCTCGACCGGCACGCCGCGCTGCAGCAGCGCCGAGATGAGCCCGAGGTAGTCGGCGCGCTTGCTCGGCACGTCGGTGTTGTACTCGTTGATGAAGAGCTCGACGCCCGGGAAGCGCGCCTTCGCGATGCGGAAGGCGTCGTCGACGAAGCCCTCGCCGAGCACCTGGAACCAGCGCGTGTCCTTCATGTCGTGCGGGTTGCCGTTCGGGCCGTCGTCGATGACCTCGTTGACGACGTCCATGGCCCAGATCGGGCTGTCCCCGTTCGGGTAGCGGGCGGCGATGTGGTCGGCGATCCCCTTCACGTGGGCGTCCATGCGCGACCGGAGGAGCGCCTGGTCGGCGGGGCTGTCCGTGAGCGGGCGGCCGTGGTCGAGGAAGAACCACGCGGGCGTCTGCGGCTGCCAGAAGTCGACGTGGTAGTAGACCTTCATGCCCTGGCGGTCGGCGAAGTCGAGCAGCTGGTCGAGGCCGCCGAAGTCGAAGCGGCCCTCGACGGGCTGGATCGCGTCGGCCTTGCCCGCGTTCTCGGGGGTGAGGGCGTCGAACTGGTGGGCGATGAGCGCCGCGGAGGCGCCCTGCACCTCGTCGCCGCCCATGGCGACGCCGACGTGCTCGATGCCCGCGGCGCCGAGGACGTCCTTGAGGCCGGGCACGGAGGTGCCGGGGACGGAGGCGCTCGCCGTGGATCCGGATCCGGCTGCGGATGCGGAGGCGGTCGGGACGCCGACGGCCGCGGTCGTGACGACGACGGCGGCGGAGGCGAGGGCGGCGAGGCCGCGGCGGCGGCGGCCGGAGCGGACGCGGCGCGTGAGGGAGTGCGCGGGGTTCGTGGCGGAGTCGGGACGGGGCGGGATGGAGGTCATGCATGCCTCTCGAGCGGTGGACGGGACACCGCGACCCTAGGGAGGACCGCCCGGTCGCCGAGCGGACTCCGGACAGGCGGCCCGACGACGGTCGCTCCGGCGTCCCCGGCTCACCCCGCCCGGCGGCCCGTCACGACCCGCGTCCCGTCGTCGTCGTCCGTCACGTCGCCGGGCTCGCCCGCCGGCGCGAGGCGCGCGTCCAGGCCGGCCGCGGCCAGCGCGTCGAGGGCGGAGGCGGCCTGCGCGTCCGCCACCTCGAGCAGGAGGATCCCGCCGGGCGCGAGCCAGTCGACGCTCCCCCGGGCGACGCGGCGCAGCACGTCGAGGCCGTCGTCGCCGCCGTCGCGGGTCGCCTCCGGCTCATGCAGGCGGGCCTCCGGCGGCAGCAGCGCGAGGCCGGCACGCGGGACGTAGGGCACGTTGGCGACGAGGACGCGGATCCGTCCGCGCAGGTCCGCGGGGAGCGCGTCCAGCAGGTCGCCCCGGTGCACCGCGGCGCCGCGCGGCACGAGGTTCTCCGCCGCGCACGCGACGGCGACGGGATCGACGTCGGCTGCGTGCAGGATCGCGCCGGGCACCTCGTCGGCGACCACGGCGGCGATCGCGCCGGAGCCGCAGCAGAGGTCGACGACGAGCGGATCCGGCACCCGGCGCGCCTCCGCGACGGCGGCACGGGCCAGCCGCTCGGTGCGCCGGCGCGGCACGAAGACGCCGGGGCGCACGATGATGCGCCGCCCGGCGAACGCGGCCCACCCGAGGACGGTCTCGAGCGGCTCCCCCGCCACGCGGGCGGCCGTCATGGCCTCGAGCTCGGCGGCCCGGGCTCCGCACGCGTCGTCGGGATGGCGGTCGGCCGCCTCCGCGACGAGCAGCGCGGCCTCCTCCTCGGCGAAGACGCAGCCCGCGGCGCGCAGCCGCGCGATCAGCGGGGCGGTGTCCGGCGCCCCACCGACGGCGAGCGGCCGGCTCAGACGAGCTCCGTGCTGCCGAGGTGCTCGAGGAGCGCCGCGACCCGGACGAGGTCGTCCCCGCGCACCGGCGGCACCGCCTCGCGGGCGGCCCGCTGGAGCCATGCGGCGCGGGCGGCACGGACGCCGGTGAGGAGCGTGCGGCCCGCGTCCGTCAGGCGCAGGAAGGCGCCGGCCTCGTCCTCCGACTCCACGACGAGGCCCTTGTGGAGGAGGGAGGCGAGGCTCGGCACGGTGGCGGCGCGCGCCGTCCGGGTGTCGAGCGCGAGCGAGGCCCGATCGGTCCGCTCGGCCCCGTCGAGCCGCCGGAGGATGAGGACCTGGACCCCGGTGAGCCCGTCCCAGCTCGGGTCCACGGAGGCGTCGATGCGCTCCGTGACCGCGGTGAGGGCGTCCGCGAGACGGGCCTGCGGGAGGGACGGATCGGTCATGGTTCTCCTGACGGTCGCGTGGCGGCCGGGTCGGGGCTCGTGGCTCCGCCCGGGGGCGTCGTGTGGCTCACGCTAGCCCTCTCGCGGCGGCGCGACCGGGCCCCGGCGAGGAGGTCCGGACGCGACGACGCCCGCCGCGGCGGAGGCCGGGGCGGGCGTCGTCGTGCCGGCGAACCGGCGGGCGATCAGGACCGGTACTGCGTGAAGTCCGCCGTCGCCGGGTCGGCGCCGAGGCGCGTGCCGGTCTCGAGCGTGTCGATCTCGGCGAGCTCCTCGACGGACAGCTCGACCTCGATGCTCTGGAAGTTCTGCACGATGCGCTCGGGCGTGACCGACTTCGGGATCACGATGCGACCCTGCGCGAGGTGCCAGGCGAGCACGATCTGCGCGGGCGTGGCGTCGTGCTCCTTCGCGAGGCGCGTGACGATCTCCGACTCGAGGTCGGCGCCCTGGCCGAGCGGGCTGTACGCCTCGACCTCGATGCCGCGCTCGACCGAGAAGGTCGAGAGGTCGTGCTGCTGGAACGTCGGGTGCACCTCGATCTGGTTGACCGCGGGCACGACGTCGGTCTCGGCCGCCAGCTTCTCCAGGTGCTCCGGCAGGAAGTTGGACACGCCGATCGCGCGGATGAGGCCCTCGGCGTGCAGCGCCTCGAACGTCTTCCAGGTCTCGACGTACAGGCCGTGCTTCGGGTAGGGCCAGTGGATGAGGTAGAGGTCCACCGCGTCGACGCCGAGCTTCCGGCGGCTGTCCTCGAAGGCGGTGCGGGCGCTGTCCGTGCCCTGGTCGCCGTTGCGGAGCTTCGTGGTGATGAAGAGCTCCTCGCGCGGGATGCCGGTCGCCTTGATGGCGGCGCCCACGCCCTCCTCGTTGTAGTAGCCGGCCGCGGTGTCGATGTGGCGGTAGCCCGCCTCGAACGCGCGCTCGACGGCCTGCTGGGTCTCCTCGGGCGGGGTCTGGAAGACGCCGAACCCGAGCTGCGGGATGGTGACGCCGTTGTTCAGGGTGATGAGGGGGGATGCCATGTGCTCTCGTCTTCTTCGTCTCGATGGTCACGGTGCGGGGTGCCGTGCTGCTCGCGCCCCGCGTCCTCCCACCGTACGCCCGGCTCGCTCCCGGACGACCGGCCGGGGAGGGCGCTCCGCTCGGAGCGAACAGGGCGGGCGCTCGGTGGATGCTCCGCCGTGCGGATCAGGCGGAGCGCCAGTCGTCGCTCGTGATGTGCGACCCGCCCTGCGGCCCCATCTGCAGCATCCCGCCGTCGACCGCCCAGGACGCGCCGGTCACGTAGCCGGCCCCGTCGGACGCGAGGAACGCGATGACGTCGGCGATCTCGTCCGCGTGGCCGGGGCGGCCGAGCGGGATCCCGGGGCGCGAGGTGCCGCGCGGGTCCTCGTCGGTCTGCCCCGTCATGGGCGTCGCGATCTCGCCGGGCGCGACGCTGTTGACGGTGATCCCGTGCTGCCCGAGCTCGATGGCCGCGGTCTTCACGAGGCCGCCGAGGCCGTGCTTCGCGGCGTCGTAGGCGCTCGCGCCCACCCGGGGCTGGTGCTCGTGGACGCTCGTGACGGCGATGATGCGACCGCCCGCGCCCTTCTCCACCATGATCCGCGCGGCCGCCTGCATCACGACGAAGGCGCCGGTGAGGTCGACGTCGAGCACGTGGGTCCAGCTGGCGAGGTCCACCTCGAGGAACGGGGAGCTGTCGCCCGTCCCGGAGTTGTTGACGAGCACGTCGACGCCGCCCAGCTCGCCGGCGAGCGCGGTGATCGCGTCGCCGGCGGTGGCGACCTCCGACGTGTCGAGGCGTGCGGTGACGGCGCGGACGCCGTGGGCGCGCACCTCCTCGGCGGTGGCCTCGGCGCCCGCCTCGTCCTCGTGCCAGGTGATGCCGACGTCCAGGCCGGCCTTCGCCAGCGCGACGGCGGTGGAGCGGCCGATGCCCGAGTCGGCACCGGTGACGATCGCTGTTCTCGGTGTGAAGTCCATGCTGGCGAGTCAACGCCGTGCTCCCGTGGGTGCCAAGGCCCGGGCGGGCGATCGGCGCGGATCCGCACGGCCCGGACGACGGGACGGGCGCCGCCCTCTCGCGAGGTGCGGCGCCCGTCGGGTCGTGCGATGCGGCGGATCAGCGGCCGGAGGTCTCCAGCACGTAGCCCTCCTCGCCGTGGACGATCGTGTCGATGCCCGCAATCTCGTCCTCGTTCTTCACCCGGAAGCCCATGGTCTTCTGGATGACGATGCCGATGACGTACGAGAGCACGAACGAGTAGATCAGCACGGCGAAGGCGGCGAGCGCCTGCTTGCCCAGCTGCTCGAGCGAGCCCGAGTACACGAGGCCGACGTCGGTGGCGAAGATGCCGATGTAGAGCGTGCCGATGAGGCCGCCGATGAGGTGGATGCCCACCACGTCGAGCGAGTCGTCGAAGCCGAGCTTGAACTTCAGCTCGATCGCCATGGCGCAGACGGCGCCGGCGACCAGGCCGAGCACGATCGCCCAGGTGGGCGAGAGCGAGGCGCACGCCGGGGTGATGGCCACGAGGCCCGCGACGGCGCCGGACGCGGCGCCGACCGAGGTGGGCTTGCCGTCGCGGATCTTCTCGACCACGAGCCAGCCGAGGATGGCCGCGGCGGGCGCCGCGATGGTGTTGAGGAACGCGATGGCCGCGATGCCGTCGGCCGCGAGCTCGGAGCCGGCGTTGAAGCCGAACCAGCCGAACCACAGCAGGCCCGCGCCGAGGAGGACGAAGGGCGGGTTGTGCGGCACGTGCATGCCCTTGGCGAACCCGACGCGCTTGCCGAGGACGAGCGAGAGCGCGAGCGCCGCGGCGCCGGCGTTGATGTGGACCGCCGTGCCGCCCGCGAAGTCGATGGCGCCGACGTTGTAGGCGATCCAGCCGCCGTCGGTGACCGCGCCGTCGGCGAGCGTGAAGTTGAAGACCCAGCTGGCGACGGGGAAGTAGACGACCGTGGCCCAGACGCCCGCGAAGACCATCCACGCGCCGAACTTGGCGCGGTCCGCGATGGCGCCCGAGATGAGCGCGACGGTGATGATCGCGAAGGTCGCCTGGAAGGCGGCGAAGGCGAGCGTCGGGTAGGCCGAGGTCTGCTCGCCGAGGGCCGCCGTGTAGGCGTCGCCGAGGCCGAGCTGGCCGAGGTCGATGCCGAGGATGCCGTCGATGCCGACGAAGCGCGCGTTGCCCGCGGCGCCGTCCGGCCCGTTCCCGAACGTGACCGCGTAGCCGTAGAGCACCCAGAGCAGCCCGATGAGGCCCATGGCCCCGAAGCTCATCATCATCATGCTGATGACGCTCTTGGCCTTGACGAGCCCGCCGTAGAAGAACGCCAGACCCGGCGTCATCAGGAGGACCAGCGCCGCGGCGATCAGGAGGAAGGCGGTGTTGCCTTGATCCATGGTGTTTCACCTCTCGTAGATCGTGCAGGGGGTCGCACCGGACGAGGGCGTGCTGCCGCCCGTGTGGTCGGGAGGTTCGGCGCGAGCCGTGTGCCGGGTACGCGTCCAGTGTCCGGGGGCGAGGTTTCACCGGCTCGCCGGACGTGTTTCGGGCGCGTTACACAGGTGCCGCCCGTGTGAACATCGTGTTTCCGCGCGCCTCGGGGGCGCTCCCGATCGCCTCCCGTCCAGGCCGGACGGAGCGCGATGGGCTAGAGGTCGCGCCCGGCGGCGGTGAGGGAGATGAGCCGCGAGATCGCGCGCAGGTACTTCTTGCGGTAGCCGCCGGCGAGCATCTCCGCGGAGAACGCCTCGTCGAACGGGGTGCCTGACGCGAGCAGCGGGATCTGCGCGTCGTACACGCGGTCGACGAACGCGACGAAGCGGAGCGCGTCGGTCTGGCCCTGCAGCTGCGTCACGTCGCGGAGCGCGATGACGTCGACGCCCTCGATGACCTTGACGTACTTGGAGGGGTGCAGCCGGGAGAGGTGCGCGACGAGCTCCGGGAAGCCGTCGACCGTCACCGACCGGCCGCCGGCCTGCGCGGCGTCGGCGCGCGCGTCGAGCTCGCCCGCCTCCACCGTGATCGCATGGCCCTCGAAGGCGCGGCGGCGGTAGTCGAGCCCGTCGATGCGGATCGTGTCGAAGCGGTCGCTCATGGCCTGGATCTCGCGGAGGAAGTCGGCCGCGGCGAACCGCCCCTCCCCCAGCGCGTTCGGCGGGGTGTTGCTCGTCGCGGCGATCCGGGTGCCGTCGGCGACGAGGTCGGAGAGCAGGCGCGTCATCATCATCGTGTCGCCCGGGTCGTCGAGCTCGAACTCGTCGATGGCCACGAGCGTCGCGCCGCGGAGGATCCCGACCGCGCCCTGGTAGCCGAGCGCGCCGACGAGCGCCGTGTACTCGATGAAGGTGCCGAAGTACTTCGGTCCCGGCATGGCGTGCCAGAGGGACGCGAGCAGGTGGGTCTTGCCGACGCCGAAGCCGCCGTCGAGGTACACGCCGGGCTTCACGGCCGGCGCCTTCCTGCGGGAGAAGAGGCCGCCGCGGGAGGCCTGGCGGTCGCCGGAGAACGCGCGGAGCACCTCGACGGCCTGCGCCTGCGTGTCGTACTCGGGGTCGGGCCGGTAGGTGTCGAAGCGCGCCTCGTCGAACTGGCGCGGCGGCACCAGGTGCGCCGCGATCTCCTCGCCCGTGATGCTCGGCGAGCGGCCGACCAGCGCTCCCGGCGCGGTGCCCTCCGCGTCGTGGCTCCGGGATCCGGTCTCGGCGTTCGTCACAGGTGGGTCTCCGGCTGTCATGGGAAGGTCCCGCGCATCGCGAACCGTTACCGTTGAGGGTGGTCGACGCGGCGCCCTCGGCGCCCGCGCGACACCTCAGACTAATCCGCGTCCCACCGAGCGCGGCCCCCGCGGCCGCGAGATCAGGAGAGCCCCATGGCCGTCGAGCCGGACACCACCCCCAGGTTCGCCGAGTACGCCCACCCGGAGCGCCTCGTCAGCGGCGACTGGCTCGAGGAGCGCCTCCAGGACGGCGCCCTCACGCCCGGCCTCGTGGTCGTGGAGTCCGACGAGGACGTGCTGCTGTACGAGACCGGCCACATCCCCGGCGCGGTCAAGCTCGACTGGCACACCGACCTCAACGACCCCGTGCAGCGCGACTACGTCGACGGCGCGCGGTTCGCCCAGCTCATGTCCGAGCGCGGCATCGCGCGGGACAGCACGGTCGTCATCTACGGCGACAAGAGCAACTGGTGGGCCGCGTACGCCCTGTGGGTGTTCACGCTCTTCGGCCACGAGGACGTCCGCCTCCTCGACGGCGGCCGCGACAAGTGGATCGCCGAGGGCCGCCCGACGACGACGGACCAGCCCGAGGTCACCCCCGTCGAGTACCCGGTCGTCGAGCGCCGCGACGAGGAGATCCGCGCGTTCAAGGACGACGTCCTCGCGCACCTCGGCAACCCGCTCATCGACGTCCGCAGCCCCGAGGAGTACACGGGCCAGCGCACCACCGCGCCGGCGTACCCCGAGGAGGGCTCGCTCCGCGCCGGCCACATCCCCACGTCGCGCAACGTGCCGTGGGCCAAGGCCGCGGCCGAGGACGGCTCCTTCAGGAGCCGGGCCGAGCTCGACGCGGTCTACCGCGAGGGCGCGGGCCTCGGCGACGGCGACGACGTCGTGGTGCTCTGCCGCATCGGCGAGCGCTCCAGCCACACCTGGTTCGTGCTCACGCACCTGCTCGGCTTCGAGGGCGTCCGCAACTACGACGGCTCCTGGACCGAGTGGGGCTCCGCCGTGCGCGTCCCCATCGTGCAGGGCGCCGAGCCGGGGGAGCTGCCCTCCCGATGACCGGCTCCCCCGCGCTGCCCGCGGCGCTCGCCGAGATCCGCGACGACTTCCTCGCGCTCGGGCAGCGCGACCGGCTGCTCCTCCTGCTCGACTTCAGCAACGAGCTCCCGGCGCTGCCCGCGCACTACGCCGAGCACCCGGACCTCCTCGAGCGCGTGGAGGAGTGCCAGTCGCCCGTGTTCATGTTCGTGGACGTCGTCGACGGCGGCGTCCACGTGCACGCGCAGGC
The DNA here is from genome assembly GCF_052654495.1 of Clavibacter rahimiani. Taxonomy (NCBI): domain Bacteria; kingdom Bacillati; phylum Actinomycetota; class Actinomycetes; order Micrococcales; family Microbacteriaceae; genus Clavibacter; species Clavibacter rahimiani. The sequence goes on along the minus strand of NZ_CP199790.1, from coordinate 1,762,665 downwards.
GCCGGCCGAAGCCCCCACGAGCCGCGGCTTCGCGTCGATCCTCGCCCAGGGGCTCGACGGGCTCCCGGCCGACGAGGTGCTCGCCGTGCCCGACGACTACCCGTCGACCATCGGCCTCGACGCCGCCGTCTCTCCCCTGCGCATGCGCGGCATGACGGCGATGCTCGGGCGCGTGAAGCGCCAGGTGCGCGAGCGGCTCGCGGGATGAGGATCACGCGGGTCCTCCCCGTCGCGGGGGCGGGCGGCACGGCCGCCTCGCGCGGGCTGGAGGACGACGGCACCCGCGAGTGGCTCGAGGACCTCTACCGTCCGCTCTCCCCCGACCACGTGCGGCTCAACTTCGTGGCCTCCGTCGACGGGAGCGTCGTCGGCGCCGACGGGTCCTCCGACAGCCTCAGCAGCGTCGTCGACCGGCGGATCCTCGGGGTCATCCGGGAGCTCGCGGACGTCGTCCTCGTGGGCGCCGGCACGGTCCGCGCCGAGCGGTACGTCCTGCCCCGCCGCACGCCGCTGGCCGTCGCCACCTCCACGGGCGACCTCGAGGGCCACCGGTTCGACGCCGACGCCGCCGAGGGGCGCCTCCTCGTGCTCTGCCCGCCCGAGGCGCGCGACCGGGCCGTCGCGACCCTCGGCGGCGTCCCCGCGGAGATCGTGTCCGTCCCGCTCGGCGCGGCGGCCGACGGCCGCCTCGGCGGCGACGACGTGGTCGACGCGCTGCGCGGCCGCGGCCTCACGGGCATCGTCTGCGAGGGCGGGCCGGCGCTCGCCGCCGCGCTCCTCGCCGCGGGCCGCGTGGACGAGCTGTGCCTCACGACGTCGCCCGAGCTCGTCACCCCGCTCACGCCGCTGGTCCCCGCGGGCTCCGGCGTGCACGCGGCCATGCGCCTGGAGCAGCTGCTCGTCGACGACGACCACCGCACCTACGCGCGCTGGGCGGTCGGCCGGGGCTGATCCCCGTGGTCGCGCGGCAGCGCCGCCCCGGGGCGGGTGCGTCGTCGCGGCGTGGCTCCCGGACCCGGGCGCGGCGGACCCTAGTCTGCACACGTGGTAGAGACCCGTGACAGCCCCGAGGATCCGCCCGAGTTCCGCGCGGCGCTCGACGCCCTGCGCCGCGCGACCACGCGGTCGGAGCTCGTGCTGACGGAGATCCCCTCGCCGTCGAGCAGCCTGGCCCCGTACGCCGTGGCCCTCGCGGCCGACGTGTCCCCCTCGGGCCACGCCGCGGACTCCGAGCTCGGCACGGGCCGCTTCATCCTGCTGCACGACCCCGAGGAGCCGGACGCGTGGGGCGGCGCCTTCCGCATCGTCTGCTTCGCGCAGGCCCCGCTCGAGACCGACATGGGCACGGATCCGTTCCTCGCCGACGTCGCGTGGTCGTGGCTCGTCGACGGTCTCGCCTCCCGCGGCGCCCGGTACTCGGCGCCCTCGGGGACCGCGACCCGCATCATCAGCACCGGCTACGGCGAGCTGGCCCGGCAGGGCAGCGGCGCGAAGATCGAGCTCCGCGCCTCGTGGACCCCCGCGGACGCCGACGTGACCGCCCATGTGGAAGGCTGGGGGGAACTACTGTGCATGCTCGCCGGGCTGCCTCCCGCGGGCGAAGGAGTGACACTGCTATCAGCGCGACGCACCCGGACGTGAACGCCCCGTCCGACATCCCCGACCCCGACACCGCGACCCCGCCGCCTCCCGCGGCCACGCTGAGCCGTCCCGCCATGGGCGCGTCGCTGTTCTCCGACGTCCCGGGCTCGACCGCCACGGACGGGGTCACCGCCCGCACCCGGACCCGGACCCGCCGGGATCCGGCCGCCGAGGCGGCCGCTCCCGCAGCGCAAGCCGACCGTGCCGACGCCGACCCCGGCACCGCCCCCGAGGCTCCCGCCCCCGAGGGCGGTCGCCGCGGGTCCTCGCGATCCGGACGCCGGTCCTCCCCCGCCTCCGAGCCCGCCGGGCCATCCGCGGAGCAGCCGGCCGACGCCGACGCCCCCACCCGGGCGCCCCTCCGCGAGGTCACGGCCACGGGCGACCTCGGCGTCATCGACACGCGCGAGGACTACCTCCGCGCGGTCGAGGCCATCGCGGCCGGCACGGGCCCCATCGCCGTCGACGCCGAGCGCGCCTCCGGGTTCCGCTACAGCCAGCGCGCCTACCTGATCCAGGTGTTCCGCCGCGGCGCCGGCACCTTCCTCTTCGATCCGCCCGCCGTGGGCGACTTCTCCGAGCTCGACGCGGTCATCCGCGACGTGGAGTGGGTGCTGCACGCGGCGAGCCAGGACCTCGCGTGCCTCCGCGAGGTGGGCCTCGACCCGCAGCGGATCTTCGACACCGAGCTCGCGTCGCGCCTGCTCGGGCTGCCGCGCGTCGGCCTCGGCACCGTGGTGGAGGAGCTGCTCGGGATCCACCTGGCGAAGGAGCACTCCGCCGCCGACTGGTCGACCCGCCCGCTCCCCCGCGCCTGGCTCGTCTACGCCGCCCTCGACGTGGAGCTCCTCGTCGACGTGCGCGACGAGATCGCCCGGCGGCTCGAGGAGCAGGGCAAGACCGCCATCGCGGAGCAGGAGTTCGCCGCCACCATCGCGAAGGAGGCGAAGCCCGCCCGCGTCGAGCCGTGGCGTCGCCTCAGCGGCCTGCACGGGGTCCGCGGCGGCCGCAACCTCGCCGTCGCCAAGGAGCTGTGGGAGGCCCGTGACGCCTACGCGCGCGAGGTCGACACGAGCCCCGGTCGCCTCGTCCCCGACGGCTCGCTCGTCGCGGTCGCCCGCGTCCTGCCGCAGACCAAGCGCGACCTGGCCGCGGTCCGCGAGTTCTCGGGACGGGCGAGCCGCAGCGAGATCGACCGCTGGTGGGCCGCCGTCGAGCGCGGACTCGCCGCCACGGAGTTCCCGCAGCTGCGCGGCACGGGCGAGACCATGCCGCCGGCCAAGGCGTGGGCCGACAGGGACCCCGCCGCCGACCGCCGCCTGAAGCGCGCCCGCGTCGCCGTCCAGGAGGTCGCCACCTCCATGGCCGTGCCCCAGGAGAACCTGCTCACCCCCGAGGTCCTGCGCCGCGTCGCGTGGACGCCGCCCGCCGACCTCGCGCCCGAGGCCGTCGCCGCGGCGCTCGCGTCGTGGGGCGCCCGCCCCTGGCAGATCGAGGCGACGGCCGCTCCGGTGGCCGCGGCCTTTGTGGATGCGGACCAAGCCGACGACGCGACCGACGACGGGGCCTCGTAGGAACAGTCAACGGATTCGGCGCCCCATCGGCCTCTCCCTAGGGTGGGGGAAATCGATGCGAGGAGGCGTCAGTGGTCGAGAGAGCCGAAGTCCATTTCGTGGACGGGGTCCGCACCCCGTTCGGACGAGCGGGCGAGAAGGGCATGTACTGGCGGACCCGGGCCGACGACCTCGTCGTCAAGGCCATGATCGGGCTGCTGGAGCGGAACCCGCAGGTGCCGAAGGACCGGATCGACGAGGTCGCCATCGCGGCCACCACGCAGACGGGTGACCAGGGCCTCACCCTCGGCCGCACCGCCGCGCTCCTCGCGGGGCTCCCCCGCTCCGTCCCCGGCTTCGCGATCGACCGCATGTGCGCGGGCGCCATGACGAGCGTCACCGCGACCGCGGGCGGCATCGCGTTCGGCGCCTACGACCTCGCGATCGCGGGCGGCGTCGAGCACATGGGACGCCACCCGATGGGCTTCGACGCGGACCCGAACCCGCGCTTCCTCGCGGAGCGCCTCGTGAGCGAGGACGCCCTCAACATGGGCCGCACCGCCGAACGCATCCACGACCGCTTCCCGGGCCTCACCCGCGAGCGCGCCGACCGCTACGCGCTCGCCAGCCAGCAGAAGACCGCGCTCGCGTACGCCGCCGGCCACATCCAGCCGGACCTCGTCCCCGTCGCCACCCGGTCCGAGGAGGGCTGGGGCCTCGCGACCCGCGACGAGGCGATGCGCCCGGAGACGACGCTCGAGGGCCTCGCCGGCCTCCGCACCCCGTTCCGCCCGCACGGCCGCGTCACGGCCGGCAACTCGTCGGGCCTCAACGACGGCGCCACCGCCGCCCTGCTCGCGAGCGGCGACGCGGTGAAGGAGCTGGGCCTCGCGCCCAAGATGACCCTGGTGTCGTTCGCGTTCGCGGGCGTCGAGCCCGAGATCATGGGCATCGGCCCGGTCCCGAGCACCGAGAAGGCGCTTCGGAAGGCCGGCCTCACGATCGAGGACATCGGCCTCTTCGAGCTCAACGAGGCGTTCGCGATCCAGGTCCTCAGCCTCCTCGACCACTTCGGCATCGACGACGCCGACCCGCGCGTCAACGAGTACGGCGGCGCCATCGCCGTCGGCCACCCGCTGGCCTCGAGCGGCGTCCGGCTGATGAACCAGCTCGCGCGCCAGTTCGCGCAGCACCCCGAGGTCCGCTACGGCCTCACGGCGATGTGCGTGGGCCTCGGCCAGGGCGGCAGCGTCATCTGGGAGAACCCGCACTTCACCGGCAAGAGGAAGAAGAGGAACAAGTGACCGACACCAGCCGCTTCCGGGAGCTCGTGGCGCTCGATCCCGACGAGGTCGTCACGCACTCGCACGTCCGCGACGTGCCGCTGCCCTCGGGTGGCGTGCTGGCGCTCGTCACGCTCGACAACGGCCGTGACCACACGCGCCCGTCGACCCTCGGCCCGGCCACGCTCCTCGAGCTCGCGGACGCGCTCGACGGCCTGGCCGCCCGTGCCGACGCCGGGGAGATCCGCGGCGTCGCCCTCACCGGGAAGCCGTTCATCCTCGCCGCGGGCGCCGACCTCAGCAAGGTCGGCGAGATCCCGAGCCGCGAGGTCGGGCGCCAGATGGCGCAGCTCGGGCACGACACCCTCGGCCGGCTGCACCGCCTCGGCGTGCCGTCGTTCACGTTCATCAACGGGCTCGCGCTCGGCGGCGGGCTCGAGATCGGCCTGAACTCCGACTACCGCACGGTCGACGCCTCCGTGCCGGCCGTGGCGCTGCCCGAGGTCTTCCTCGGCATCATCCCCGGGTGGGGCGGCGCGTGGCTGCTCCCGAACTTGATCGGGATCGAGAACGCCCTCAAGGTGATCATCGAGAACCCGCTGAAGAACAACCGCACCCTGAAGGCGGCGGACGTGATGGAGCTCGGCATCGCCGACGCGTCCTTCCCGTCGGCGTCGTTCCTCGAGCAGTCGATCCGCTGGGCCGACGGCGTCCTCTCGGGCGCCGTCGAGGTGAAGCGGCCGAACGCGCCCGGGCGCCTCGAGCGCATCGCCAAGTGGGACGTCGCGATCGGCATCGCGCGGAGGTCGCTCGAGCAGCGCATCGGCACGGTCGCGCAGTCGCCGTACCGCGCCCTCGACCTGCTGCAGGCCGCCAAGCGGAGCACCCGCGAGGAGGGCTTCGCCGCTGAGGACGAGGCCCTCGCGGACCTCATCTCGGGCGACCAGTTCCGGGCCAGCATCTACGCGTTCGACCTCGTGCAGAAGCGCGCCAAGCGACCCGCGGGAGCCCCCGACAAGGAGCTCGCCCGGCCGATCACCAAGGTCGGCGTCGTCGGCGCCGGTCTCATGGCGTCGCAGTTCGCGCTGCTGTTCGTCCGTCGCCTGCAGGTGCCCGTGGTCATCACCGACCTCGACCAGGCGCGGGTGGACGCGGGCGTCGCGGGCATCCACAGCGAGATCCGGAAGCTCGCCGAGAAGGGGCGCATCTCCCCCGACGAGGCGAATCGGCTCACGGCGCTCGTCACGGGCACGACCGACAAGGCCGACTTCGCCGACGCGGACTGGGTCATCGAGGCCGTGTTCGAGGAGCTGGGCGTGAAGCAGGCCGTGTTCGCCGAGATCGAGCAGCACGTGTCCGAGACGGCGATCCTCGCCACCAACACGTCGAGCCTCTCGGTCGAGCGGATCGCGGAGCGCCTGGCGCACCCCGAGCGGGTCGTCGGCTTCCACTTCTTCAACCCGGTGGCCGTCATGCCGCTCATCGAGGTCGTGCGCACCCCGCAGACGACCGACGAGACGCTCTCGACGGCCATGCAGGTGGCGCGGAAGCTCAAGAAGAACGCGGTCATCACCCGGGACACCCCGGGCTTCGTGGTGAACCGGATCCTCGCCAAGGTGCTCGGCGAGGCCATGCACGCGGTGGACACGGGCACGCCGTTCGAGGTCGTCGACCGGTCGCTCGCGCCGTTCGGCCTGCCGATGACGCCGTTCGAGCTGCTCGAGCTGGTGGGCCTCAAGGTCGGCGCGCACGTGCTCGACACGCACCACGCCGCCTTCCCGGACCGCTTCTTCGAGAGCCCCAACCTGCACCGGCTCGCCGAGCTCGGTCGCATCTACGCGCGGGACGCCAAGGGACGGCCGACGGGCTTCGACAAGGAGGCCGTGCGCATCGTGAAGGGCGGCGACTCGCCCATGACGGCCGAGGAGATCCGCGCGCGCGTGGAGACCGGGCTCGCCGACGAGGTGCACCGCATGCTCGACGACGACGTGGTGCACGCGGCCGAGGACATCGACCTGTGCCTCATCCTCGGCGCCGGCTACCCGTTCCAGATGGGCGGCCTCACGCCGTACCTCGACCGCGTCGGGGCGAGCGAGCGGGCGTTCGGCGACACGTTCCACCACCCGCCCATCCGCGGCGTGGCGTAGGGACCGCACGCGAGAGGGCCCGGCCGCATCGGCCGGGCCCTCTCGCGTGCGCGGACGGTCAGGCCTGCTCGTCGTCCTCGTGGGCGATGGACACGCGCTCCCCGTCCTCGGGCAGCGGCCGGGCGGCGGGCACGCGGCTGCCGAGCACCTGCGCGACGACGTCGCGCGCGATGTGCTGCGGCGTGAGCCCCACGCGCTCGAGGATCTCCGAACGGGTGCCGTGGTCGAGGAACTCGTCCGGGAGGCCCAGCTCGGTCACGCCCGTGTCGATGCCGGCCTCGCGGAGGTCCTGGCGGATCCGCGTGCCGATGCCGCCGACCACGACGCCGTCCTCGATGGTGACCACGAGCCGGTGGCTGCGCCCGAGCTCGACGACGCTCCGCGGCACGGGGACGACCCAGCGCGGGTCGACCACGGTGGCGCCGATGCCCTGCGCGGCGAGGCGCTCGGCGACCTCGATGCCCATCTTCGCCATGGGCCCGACGGTGACGATGAGCACGTCCTCGGACGTCGACTCGTGCAGCACGTCCACGCCGTCGGGGAGCCGGCGGATCGCCTCGATCTCGTCGCCGACGCTGCCCTTGGAGAAGCGCACCACGGTGGGCCCGTCGTCGACCTTCACGGCCTCGCCCAGCTCCTCGCGGAGCCGCGTGGCGTCACGCGGGGCGCTGAGGCGGATGTGCGGCACGATCTGCAGCAGCGCGAGATCCCACATGCCGTGGTGGCTGGGACCGTCGGGGCCGGTGACGCCCGCGCGGTCGAGCACGAAGGTCACGCCCGCGCGGTGCAGCGCCACGTCCATGAGCACCTGGTCGAACGCGCGGTTGACGAAGGTGGCGTAGAGCGCGACGACGGGGTGCAGGCCGCCGTAGGCGAGGCCGGCGGCGCTCGTGACGGCGTGCTGCTCCGCGATGCCGACGTCGTGCACGCGGTCGGGGTGCTTCTCGGCGAAGCGGTGGAGGCCCACGGGACGGAGCATGGCGGCGGTGATCCCGACGATGCGCGGGTCCTCGTCGGCGAGGGCGAGGATCTCGTCGGCGAACACGCTGGTCCAGCTCACGGCCTGCGAGGGATCGATCGGCTCGCCCGTCTCGGGGTCGATCTGCCCCACCGCGTGGAACTGGTCGGCCACGTCGCGGCGGGCGGGCTCGTAGCCGCGCCCCTTCTCCGTGATGGCGTGCACGATGACGGGTGCGCCGTAGTCGCGCGCCTGCCGGAGCGCCTCCTCCATGGCCGCCTGGTCGTGCCCGTCGATGGGGCCGAGGTACTTGATGTCGAGGTTCGAGTACAGCGCCTCGTTGTCCGTCACGCGGGTGAGGAACCCGTGCAGCCCCCCGCGGAGGCCGCGGTAGAGGCTGTCGCCGGGTGCCCCGAAGACGGCGAAGACGCGCTGGCTCGTCTCGTAGAGCCCGCGGTAGGTGCGGCGCGTGCGCACGGTGTTGAGGAACCGGGCCATGCCGCCGATGGTCGGCGCGTAGGAGCGGCCGTTGTCGTTGACGACGATGATGAGCTTCCGCGTGTTGTCGTCGGAGATGTTGTTGAGCGCCTCCCACGTCATGCCGCCGGTGAGGGCGCCGTCGCCGACCACCGCGACCACGTGGCGGTCGGTCTGCCCCGTGATCCCGAAGGCGCGCGAGATGCCGTCGGCCCAGCTGAGCGAGCTCGATGCGTGCGAGCTCTCGACGATGTCGTGCTCGGACTCCGCGCGCTGCGGGTACCCGGCGAGGCCGCCGGACTCGCGCAGCCGGGAGAAGTCCTGGCGGCCCGTGAGGAGCTTGTGGACGTAGGACTGGTGGCCGGTGTCGAAGACGATGGGGTCCTTGGGCGAGTCGAACACCCGGTGGATCGCGAGCGTCGTCTCGACGACGCCGAGGTTCGGCCCGAGGTGGCCGCCCGTCTTGGAGACCTCCGCGACGAGGAACTGCCGGATCTCCGCGGCGAGCTCGAGCATCTGCTCGGGGCTCAGCCGATCGAGGTCCCGGGGTCCCGTGATCGTCTCGAGGATTCCCATGCTGACCGCCTTCCCATCGGACGCCATGTCGCGACGTCCGCCTCATCGAGTGTACGCAGGGCCCTGCATGCACGAAGGAGGCCGGGCGTCGCCGCCCGGCCTCCTCAGCCTCCTGTTACGCGACCAGGCTGCGCAGCACGTACTGCAGGATGCCGCCGTTGCGGTAGTAGTCCGCCTCGCCGGGGGTGTCGATGCGGACGACCGCGTCGAACTCCACCGTCTCCTTGCCCGCGGGCGAGTCGGAGGTGGGCGCCGCGACGACGCGCACGGTGCGCGGCGTGGTGCCCGAGTTCAGCTCCTCGAGGCCCGTGATGCTGATCTCCTCGGTGCCGTCGAGCCCGAGCGTGTCCCAGGTCTCGCCCGCGGGGAACTGCAGCGGGACGACGCCCATGCCGATGAGGTTCGAGCGGTGGATGCGCTCGAAGCTCTCGGTGATGACCGCCTTGACGCCCAGCAGGCTCGTGCCCTTGGCCGCCCAGTCGCGCGACGAGCCGGAGCCGTACTCCTTGCCGCCGAGGATGACGAGCGGGGTGCCCGCCGCCTGGTAGTTCTGCGCCGCGTCGTAGATGAACGACTGCGGGCCCTCGGGCTGCGTGAAGTCGCGGGTGTAGCCGCCCTCGACGCCGTCCAGCAGCTGGTTGCGGAGGCGGATGTTCGCGAACGTGCCGCGGATCATGACCTCGTGGTTGCCGCGACGCGAGCCGTAGGAGTTGTAGTCCTTCCGCCCGACGCCGTGCTCCTCGAGGTAGTGGCCCGCGGGGCTGTCCGCCTTGATGGATCCGGCGGGACTGATGTGGTCGGTCGTGACCGAGTCGCCGAGCTTCGCGAGGACGCGCGCGCCGGCGATGTCCGAGACCGGCGTGGTCTCCATCGTCATGCCCTCGAAGTACGGGGGCTTCCGGACGTAGGTGGACTCCGCGTCCCACTCGAACGTCGCGCCCGTGGGCGTGGGGAGCGAGCGCCAGCGCTCGTCGCCGTCGAAGACGCCGGCGTACTGGTGCGTGAACATGCCCGTGTCGATGGAGCTGTCGATGGTCGACTGGACCTCGTCGGCGTCGGGCCAGATGTCCTTGAGGAACACGTCGTTGCCGTCGGGGTCCGTGCCGAGCGCGTCGGTGTCGAAGTCGAAGTTCATCGACCCGGCCAGCGCGTACGCGATGACCAGCGGCGGGCTCGCGAGGTAGTTCATCTTCACGTCGGGGTTGATGCGGCCCTCGAAGTTGCGGTTGCCCGAGAGGACGGCCGTCACGGCGAGGTCGTTGTCCTGGACCGCGGTGGAGATCTCGTCGAGCAGCGGGCCGGAGTTGCCGATGCAGGTGGTGCAGCCGTAGCCGACCGTGTAGAAGCCGAGGTCCTCGAGGTACGTCGTGAGGCCGGACTTCTCGTAGTAGTCGGTGACGACCTTGGACCCGGGCGCGAGCGTCGTCTTCACCCACGGCTTGGCCTTCAGGCCCTTCTTGCTGGCGTTGCGGGCGAGGAGCCCGGCCGCGAGCATGACCGACGGGTTGGACGTGTTCGTGCAGGACGTGATGGCCGCGATGGCGACGGCGCCGTGGTCGAGCGTGAAGTCCCGCCCGTCCTCGAGCGTCACGCGCGTGGGCTTCGTGACCGACGTCGGGCTCTGCGACGCGTGGTGCGTCGCGTGCATGGAGTGCTCGTCCTCGGGCTGCAGCTCGCCCGGGTCGGACGCGGGGAAGCTCATCGCGCTCGCGAGGTCGACGATGTCGTGGTCGGTCTGCGCGTAGTCGTTGAGGTCGCGCTCGAACTGCGACTTCGCGTCGGTCAGCTCGATGCGGTCCTGCGGGCGCTTCGGGCCGGCGATGGAGGGGACGACCGTGGAGAGGTCGAGCTCCAGGTACTCGCTGAAGGCGGGCTCCACGTCGGCGTCGTGCCAGAGCCCCTGCTCCTTCGCGTACGCCTCGACGAGCGCGACCTGTTCCTCGCTGCGGCCGGTGAGGCGCAGGTACTCGAGGGTGACGTCGTCGATGGGGAACACGGCGGCGGTCGAGCCGAACTCGGGGCTCATGTTGCCGATGGTGGCGCGGTTGGCGAGCGGGACGGCGCCGACGCCGGTCCCGTAGAACTCGACGAACTTGCCGACGACGCCGTGCTTGCGGAGCATCTGCGTGATGGTGAGCACCACGTCGGTCGCGGTGACGCCCGTGGGGATCTCGCCCGAGAGCTTGAAGCCGACGACCTTGGGGATGAGCATCGAGACCGGCTGGCCGAGCATGGCCGCCTCCGCCTCGATGCCGCCGACGCCCCAGCCGAGGACGCCGAGGCCGTTGACCATGGTGGTGTGCGAGTCGGTGCCGACGCAGGTGTCGGGGTAGGCCTGGAGCACGCCGCCCACCTCGCGCGTCATGGTGACGCGGGCGAGGTGCTCGATGTTGACCTGGTGGACGATGCCGGTGCCGGGCGGGACGACCTTGAAGTCCTCGAACGCCGTCTGGCCCCAGCGGAGGAACTGGTACCGCTCGCCGTTGCGCTCGTACTCGATGTCGACGTTGCGCTCGAGCGCGTCCTCGGAGCCGAAGAGGTCGGCGATGACCGAGTGGTCGATGACGAGCTCGGCGGGCGCGAGCGGGTTGATCTTCGTGGGGTCGCCGCCGAGCTCCCCGACCGCCTCGCGCATGGTCGCGAGGTCGACGATGCAGGGCACGCCGGTGAAGTCCTGCATCACGACGCGCGCGGGCGTGAACTGGATCTCGGTGTCGGGCTCGGCCTCGGGCGCCCAGTCGCCGAGGGCGCTGATCTGGCTGCCGGTGACGTTCTTGCCGTCCTCCGTGCGGAGCAGGTTCTCCAGCAGCACCTTGAGGCTGAACGGGAGACGCTCGTGGCCCGCCACGGTGTCGATGCGGTAGATCTCGTAGTCGGTGTCCCCGACGCGGAGTGTGTCCTTCGCGCCGAAGCTGTTGATTGCAGACACGTGGCCCTCTTCCCTCGCTGGATGGGCGCGGAACTCGATTCCGCCCGTCATCCGATCTTGGTCGCCCGCCGCGGCCGGGTCCAGTAAGGCGACCCTGATCGGGCACGCCGACGCGGGGCGGGACGGCGCCGATGTATCTCGACGTCGAGATGAATCTAGCACCGCGGGACATGGGCAGCCCGCGGCGCGCGGGTCAGGCGGCCGTCGGGCTCGCGGGGTCCTTCGCGTACACGGCACGGACGAACAACCACGACAGCACGAGGAGCACGCCGTAGAGCGGCGTCCCCATCACGAGGCGGGCGACGCCGAGCGCGTCGATCGAGTCCGCGAGGTAGAGCGGGAGCTGCACCGCGAGCCGCAGCGCGAAGAAGCCGACCCACACGAGCGTGAGGAGGCGGAGCGCCCGGGCCTTCCGGCGGTCCTGCCGCCACGCCGTGCCGTCGCCCATGAGGAAGCCCACGGCCACCCCGACGAGCGGCCAGCCGACCACGACCGAGACGAGCAGCACCGCGAAGTACGCGCCGTTCGTCCAGAGGCCGAGCGCGTAGAAGTCGCGTCCCTCCCCGGAGCGCAGCGCCAGGAGGGCCGAGATGACGATGCCGACGAGCCCGCCCACCGCGGGTGCCACGGCGGAGCGCTGGACCAGCCGGGCCACGACGGCCGCGACGGCGACCGCGACCGGCACCGCGACCGAGAGCACGACGTCGCGCGTGATCGTGAAGGCGACGAGGAAGAGGAGCCCGGGCACGATGGCCTCGAGCACGCCGCGCGCGCCGCCCATGGCGGTGAGGAGGGCGGAGGCGGTCATCGTCTCGCCCCGGGCCGCCTGGCCGAGGCCCGCGCGCTCGGCGGCCTGCGCCATGCTCGCGCCGAGCGCCTCGCCGGGCGCGGGCGTGCGGGCCTCGGGATCGACGGGCGTCGCGTCCTCGGCGGCCCGGTCACCCGCGGGATCGCGCCCGGTCGGGCCCTCCCCCGTCACGCTCAGGAGCCCAGCGCGGGGGCCGGGCTCTCGCCGGCGGGAGCCGCGCCCGGGGTGGTGCCGACCTGAGCGGCCGGCATCTTCAGGGGGATGAGGTCGCGCGGGGGCATCGGGGAGGATCCGCGGACCACGACGACGCTGCGGAACAGGTCCTCGACGGCGGCGGCGGCCTCGGGATCGGCGACGGCGCGGCCGGTGATGACGCCGCGCAGGAACCAGCGCGGGCCGTCGACGCCGATGAAGCGCGCCTCGCGGGTGCTCGCCGCCGGCTGGCCGGGCTGCTGCACGACCGGGATGACGGCGTGGAGCTCGGGACCGAACGGGCCGTCGGCCAGGCGGGTGGTGCCGCCCTGCCTCTGGATCTGCTCGCCGATGGTCGTGCGGATCTCGTGCCACAGCCCGCTCGACCGGGGCGCCGCGAACGGCTGCACCTGCAGGCTGGAGTCCGCGAAGTCGAGGCCGACCGCGACGACCTGCTGCGTGCCCTCCGCCACCTCGAGGCGGAGGTGCAGGCCCTCGCGGGGCAGGATCTTGATCCCGCCGAGGTCGACGTAGGGGCGGACCGGGTTCGCCTCGGTCTCGTCGAGCGGACCCTCGTCGGCGCGGTCGTCGGGGGCGGACTTGGCGTCCAGGACGTGCTCGGCGTCGTCCGCGACGGCGTCGTCCGGCTGGTTCGCGTTCTCGTCGGTCATGTTCGGTCTCCTGTGTCTCGGACGGGGAGGGCGCCGGTGCCCGTGGAGCCGAAGCCCCCCGAGCCGCGGTGGCTCCCGGGCAGCTTCTCGACGGGCACGAAGCGCACCCGGCTGACCGGCATGACGACGACCTGCGCGATGCGGTCGCCGACCGCGACATCGTACGGGGCGTCGGCGTCGGTGTTGAGGAGCGTGACCCGGATCTCGCCGCGGTAGCCCGCGTCGACGGTCCCGGGGGCGTTGACGATCGTGATCCCGTGGCGCGCGGCGAGGCCGCTGCGCGGGAGGACGAAGGCGGCGTAGCCGTCCGGGAGGGCGATCGACACGCCGGTCCCCACGGTCGCGCGCTGACCGGGCTCGAGGCGGAGGGACTCCGCGCTCACGAGGTCCGCGCCGGCGTCGCCGGGATGCGCGTAGGCCGGGATCGGGGCGTCGCCCGCGATGAGGACGTCGACGGGATCGGGCACGGTCCGAGGCTAGTGCAGGAATCTGATCGAATAGGCGCATGCATGCGTCCCCCTACAGGGAGCGGCTGTGGCCGGCTCCCTGGCTCTTCGTCGCCACCGCCCTCGTCATCCCCGCGAGCCTGCTCGTGTTCCTCCCCATCAGCGTCCTCGCCGGGGTGGTCGTCGCGATCGTGCTCTACGCGGGCGTGGTCGCGACCCTGGTGCTCACGAGCCCGGTGATCGAGGTGGTCGACGGGCGGCTGCGGGCGGGACGCGCGACCATCGACGTCGACCAGCTGGGCGAGCCCGAGGGCTTCCGGGCCGCGGAGGCCACCGCGGAGCGCGGCACCCGGCTGCACGCGCGGGCGTACCTCGTGATCCGCGGCTGGGTGGATCCGGTGGTGCGGGTGCCGCTCCTCGACGCGGCGGACCCGGCTCCCTACTGGCTCCTCTCCACCCGGACCCCGGAACGACTGATCGCCGCGATCCGAGGATCGCGGCGATCATGACGTTCGGTGGAGGGACATCCCTCCTGCTGGTGGCCCGGCGTCGCTAGGCGGCGCACTCCTGGCAGATGGGGCCGAGCTTCTCCTGGTGGTCGATCTGCGAGCGGTGCTTCACGAGGAAGCAGCTGACGCAGGTGAACTCGTCGGCCTGCGGCGGGAGCACCACCGTCTCGAGCTCGAGGTCGGAGAGGTCGGCTCCGGCGAGGTCGAAGCTCCCGGGGTTGTCGGCATCGTCGACGTCCACGACCCCGGACATGCGGTCCGGGACGCGCTCCTTGAGAGCCTCGATCGAGTCGGAGTCGTCCTCCGTCTTGCGCGGGGCGTCGTAATCAGTTGCCATTCCTGTCCACTTCTCGAATAACCGCCGAACGGAATCGGCGGGCACAGTTTGCATGAATCGCATCCGGATAGCAAACCGTCGGAGGACCCCTCGCGGGGCCCCTGATCGGCGGTTTGGATGCGGGGAGCAGGCCCGTCGCCGGGCCGCGGACGCGGACTCACACGGTACACCGTTCGCGCACTAACTGAGCGCCGTCCGGGGCGGTGATCCCGCCTCCCGGCGCTCTCGTCCCATGCAAGTCGCGGCGCGCCACGCGTATTCCCCGGAAGAGGGGCCGACTCGTGTCATCGTGAATCGTCCAGTGAGCGCGAGAGGCGTGGAACACATGCAGGATCTGAAGATCGTCGGAGTCGAGGACGGCGCCCTCGTCGTCGAGACCGCGGGAGGTGAGCGGCACCGCCTCGTCATGGACGACTCCTTCCGCCAGGCGCTGCGTCGCCAGTCCGACGGGGCCGCGACCACGCGCAAGGCCGCGCCGCGCATCATCCAGTCGTTCATCCGCCAGGGCATGAGCGCCGAGGACGTGGCCCGGGAGACCGGCGCGTCCGTCGAGTACGTCCGCAAGTTCGAGGGGCCGGTCGTCGCCGAGCGCGAGCACGTCGTGCGCAGCGCGATGAAGGTGCCCGTGCACACGGCCATCGAGGTCGACCCCATGGGCCAGGGCACGCTCTTCGGCCAGGTGATCGAGGACCGCCTCGAGTCGCTCGGCGCCGCCGACGTGCGCTGGAGCAGCTGGAAGGAGCAGCTGGGCGGCTGGGTCGTGAAGGTCGCGTTCACGTCCGAGGAGATCGACCACGACGCCCGCTGGTCCTACGACGCCAAGAAGCACGCGCTCTCCCCCGCCAACAACGAGGCCATCACGCTCTCGCAGCAGGGCGAGATCCGCGGCGCCCTCATCCCCCGCCTCCGGGCCCTGCCGCCCGAGGCCGTGGACACGCACCAGGAGGACGGCGTGACGCGCTTCGACAGCGGGGCGTTCCGCCTGCCCGAGCCCTCCGCATCCGCCACCCAGGACACCGCCCCCCAGCAGTGGGAGGCCCCGCGCCGCGACGAGGGCGCGTCCGTCTCGCACCTCGGCCGCCAGGGCAACCACCCCGCGGGCACGCAGCAGCCGGCGCGCGTCGCGCAGGTCGAGCTGAACGAGACGGCCGACCTGCTGGAGGCGCTGCGTCGTCGGCGCGGCGAGCGGGAGTCCGGGCCGCGCGACGACGAGGGGGACGACGCCGTCGAGGAGGCCCCGGCGCCCGCGCCCGCTCCTGCCGCCCGGCGCGACGAGCCGCTGTCCCGCCCGCGCGGCGGCCAGCGCTCGGTGCCCCCGCTGCGCTCCGCGGTGATCCCCGGGATCGGCCGCATCGACACGGGCCGGGACCGCGCGGGCGCCGACGCGGAGGACGAGGGCCTGCGCACGCCGGCGTCCGGTGAGGGCCGCGGATCCGGCAAGCCCTCCGGTCGTCGCGGACGCACCGCGATGCCCAGCTGGGACGAGATCGTGTTCGGCGCGCGCAGCGACGACGACCACCTGGCCTGAGCCCGTCGGGCGGCCGCCCGGGACGGCGCCACCGCCCGGGTCCGCGCGGGCGCCCGGGTCAGGCCCGCGCGAACGCGCCGGCGCGGATGAGCGGAACCAGGCGCTCCTCGTCGGAGAAGGACCCGTGCTGGCCGATCATGCGCCGGGCGCCCTGGTCCCGCGGCCGCCCGTCGTAGTAGGCGATGAGGGCGCGGGTCGCGACCACCACGTCGCCGATGCGCTCGGCGACGCCGGGTCGCAGCGGCCCGTACCAGTCGGCGGCGATCGCCTCCGCGCGCGTGGCCACGTGGGCTCGCGTGCCCTCGGACGCGCGCCAGGCGTCGGCGAGCGCGTCGGCGTCCGTGCCCGGCTCCAGGTGCAGGTGCAGGCAGCGCGGCTCCCCCGCGACGTGGCGGACGCCCGCGACCAGCTCGGGCACCCGGTCGAACAGCACCTGCGACTCGGCGGGCACGTCGACGATGCCGTGGTCTGCCGTGATGAGCGCGCCCTCGCGCGGGCCGAGCCGGTCGAGGAACGGACCGGCGGCCGCGTCGAGCTCCTCGAGGCCGCGCAGCCACCGGTCCGACTGCCAGCCGTGCGCGTGCGCGGCCTGGTCGAGCTCCGGGACGTAGAGGTAGACGAGCGCGCGGGGGGTCCGGTCGAGCAGGGCGCGCGTCGTGGCGAAGCGGTCCGCGATGGACTCGGCCGCGACGAAGGCGGCACCTCGGAGCGCGGCGCGCGAGAAGCCGGACCCGGCGTAGCGCGCCGCGCCCACGACGAAGGCGGGGACACCCGCGGCGGTCGCGCGCTCGAACGCCGTCGGCACGGGCTGCCACTCCTCGGGCACGCTGCGCGCGTCCCAGCCGGAGAGGAGCTTGAGGACGCGGTCGTGCGCGGGATCGAGGGCGCTGTAGCCGACGAGGCCGTGCTCGCCGGCGCGCACGCCGGTCGTGAGCGAGGTGATGCTCGCGGCGGTCGTCGTGGGGAAGCCGACGTCGACGACGTCCTTCTTCCGCCAGCCCTGCACGAGGTGGCGGGCGTGGCCGGCGCGGGCGCGGAGGGCTGCGGATCCGAGGCCGTCGACGAGGACCACGACCGCGCGGTCGACGGGCGGGAGGCCGGCCTCCGACTCCTCCCCCGCGAGGGCGGCGAGGCAACCCGGCATCACCGCGGTGAGGCTCATCCGGCCGGATCCGGGCGCCGGTAGCATGGGGGCCATCCGGCCCAGTCTGCCACAGCAGCCCGGCGCGCATCCGCGTCACGACGCCGATCGACGCAGCGCCGATCCCGACCCAGAGAGTCCATGAGTCCCTCCACCACGAACACCACGCCCGACGAGCCCGCCGAGCGGATCGAGGACGTCGACGTCTCCACCGAGATGGAGAACTCGTTCCTCGAGTACGCCTACTCGGTCATCTACTCCCGGGCCCTGCCCGACGCGCGCGACGGGCTGAAGCCCGTGCAGCGCCGCATCCTCTACCAGATGAGCGAGATGGGCCTGCGTCCCGACCGCGGGCACGTGAAGTCCGCGCGCGTCACGGGCGAGGTGATGGGGAAGCTCCACCCGCACGGCGACTCCGCCATCTACGACGCCATGGTCCGCATGGCCCAGCCGTTCACGCTCCGCGTGCCGCTCATCGACGGGCACGGCAACTTCGGGTCGCTCGACGACGGGCCCGCCGCGCCCCGGTACACGGAGGCGCGGCTCGCGGCGTCCGCCCTCGCGATGGTCGAGGGCCTCGACGAGGACGTCGTCGACTTCGTGCCGAACTACGACAACGCCTTCATGCAGCCGGCCGTGCTGCCCGCCGCGTTCCCGAACCTGCTCGTCAACGGCGCGAGCGGCATCGCGGTGGGCATGGCGACGAACATGGTGCCGCACAACCTCATCGAGGTCGTCGGCGCCGCGCGCCACCTCATCGACCACCCCGACGCGACCCTCGACGACCTGATGGCGTTCGTCCCCGGACCCGACCTGCCCACGGGCGGCACGATCATCGGTCTCTCGGGCGTCAAGGACGCGTACCTGACGGGCCGCGGCAGCTTCAAGACGCGCGCGCGCGTCTCCGTCGAGAGCCTCACGCCGCGGAAGTCGGGGCTCGTGGTCACCGAGCTGCCGTACCTCGTCGGGCCCGAGAAGGTCATCGAGAAGATCAAGGACGGGGTGCAGAGCAAGAAGCTGTCGGGGATCACGAACGTGATCGACCTCACCGACCGCACCCACGGCCTGCGGCTCGTCATCGAGATCAAGACGGGCTTCAACCCGGAGGCGGTGCTCGAGCAGCTGTACCGCTACACGCCGCTCGAGGACGGCTTCAGCATCAACAACGTCGCCCTCGTCGAGGGGAGCCCGCAGACCCTGGGCCTCCGGGAGCTCCTGCAGGTCTACGTGGCGCACCGGCTCGACGTGGTCACGCGACGCACGCGCTACCGGCTCGCCCGGCGGCAGGAGCGGCTGCACCTGGTGCTCGGCCTCCTCATCGCGATCCTCGACATCGACGAGGTCATCCAGGTCATCCGCGGCAGCGACGACACCGAGCAGGCGCGTGCGCGGCTCATGGACGTGTTCGACCTCTCGACGCTGCAGGCCGACTACATCCTGGAGCTCCGCCTCCGCCGCCTCACGCGCTTCAGCCGCATCGAGCTGGAGGAGGAGCGCGACCGGCTGCAGGCCGAGATCGCGGAGCTCGAGGCGATCCTCGCGGACCCGCGCCGGCTCCGCGCCCTGGTGTCGAGCGAGCTGCAGGAGGTCGCCGACCGCTTCGGCACGCCGCGTCGGACGCTCCTCACCGAGGCGGCGCCGAGCGTCGCCGGGGCCGCGAGCCGCCGCTCCGCGCCGGTGCTCGAGATCGCGGACGTGCCCTGCCGGGTTCTCCTGTCGACCACGGGCCGCGCCGTGCGCGTCGACCTGCCGACCGACGCGCCGGGCACTCCCCTGCAGACCGTTCGGCGCAGCGCGCACGACGCCGTCCTCACGGCCATCGAGACCACGAGCCGCACCCGGATCGGCGCCATCACGAACACCGGGCGCCTCGTCACGATGACGCCCGTCGACCTGCCCGTCGTGCCCGTCGCGAGCGTGCAGCTGGGCGCGGGCGTCCGGATCCGCGACTACCTCGGCCTGACCGACAGGAAGGAGCGCGTCGTCGCGCTCGTCGCGCTCGGCACCGAGGAGGCCATCGCGCTCGGCACGCGCCAGGGCGTCGTCAAGCGCGTGGCGCCGTCGGCGCTGCCCGCGAAGCCGGAGTTCGAGGTCATCGCGCTGAAGAAGGGCGACGAGGTCGTCGGCGCGCGCCAGGGCGCCGAGACGGACGAGCTGGTCTTCGTCACGAGCGAGGCGCAGCTGCTGCACTTCCCCGCGGTCTCGGTGCGGCCGCAGGGCGTGCAGGCGGGCGGCGTCGCCGGGGTCAACCTCGGCGCGGGGGCCCGCGTCCTGTTCTTCTCCTCCGTGGCGCCCGAGGGCGCTGAGGTCGTCACGGTCTCCGCGTCGTCCGCGACCATCGCCGGCGTGGATCCGGGCCGCGCCAAGGTGTCCGCGTTCGGTGACTTCCCGCGCAAGGGCCGGGCCACCGGCGGCGTGCGCGCGCACGCGTACCTCAAGGGCGAGGACCACCTGGCCCTCGCCTGGGTCGGCCCGGGACCGGCGCTGGCCGTCGGATCCGCCGGCGAGGTGCGGCAGCTGCCGCCCACGGGCATGAAGCGCGACGGCTCGGGGATCCCGCTCGAGAAGGGCATCGGGAGCGTCGGCCAGGCGGTCACGCCCGCCGAGGCGCCGGACGCCGCGTCGAGCGCCGCCGTGGGCGTGGTCGAGTCCGCGGCCGAGGACGGGTCCGCGCCGCACGAGACCTGACCGGCTCGCCCGCACGACGGCCGCGGACCCCGAGGGTGCGCGGCCGTCGTCGTCCCGTCCCCGGGGCGTCAGACGTCGATGCGGTCCCGCACGCTGCCCGCGCCGTCGATGATGAACTCCTTGCGCGGCGCCACGTCGTTGCCCATGAGCAGCTCGAACATGCGGGTGGCCGCCTCGGCGTCGTCGACCCGCACCCGGCGGAGCGTGCGGTTCCGACGGTCCATGGTCGTGGTGGCCAGCTGGTCGGCGTCCATCTCCCCCAGTCCCTTGTAGCGCTGGATGGGGTCCTGGTAGCGCTTGCCCTGCCGCTTCGCCTGCGCCAGCACTGCCGCGAGCTCGCGCTCGGAGTACGTGTAGATGACGTCGTTGGGCTTCGATCCCGGGTTCATCACCACGACGCGGTGCAGCGGCGGCACCGCGGCGAACACGCGTCCCTCGTCGATCATCGGCCGCATGTAGCGGAAGAGGAGCGTGAGCAGCAGCGTGCGGATGTGGGCGCCGTCGACGTCGGCGTCGCTCATGATGATGATCTTGCCGTAGCGCGCCGCCGAGAGGTCGAACGTGCGGCCGGATCCGGCGCCCAGCACCTGGATGATCGAGGCGCACTCGGCGTTCGAGAGCATGTCGGGCAGGGACGCCTTCTGCACGTTGAGGATCTTGCCGCGGATGGGCAGCAGCGCCTGGTACTCGCTGTCGCGCGCCAGCTTGGCCGTGCCGAGCGCGGAGTCCCCCTCGACGATGAACAGCTCGCTGTTGGCGACGTCGTTCGACCGGCAGTCGACGAGCTTCGCCGGCAGGGACGAGCTCTCCAGCGCGTTCTTCCGACGCTGCGTCTCCTTGTGCGTGCGCGCGGAGATGCGCGACTTCATCTCGCCGACGACCTTCTCGAGGAGCACGGCGGTCTGCGCCTTGTCCTCGCGGCGCGTCGACTCGAAGCGCTCCGCCATCGCCTTCTGCACGACCTGCGACACGATCGCGCGGACGGCCGGCGTGCCGAGCACCTCCTTGGTCTGCCCCTCGAACTGCGGCTCGGGGAAGCGCACCGTGAGCACGGCCGTGAGACCGGCGAGGACGTCGTCCTTCTCCAGCTTGTCCGTGCCGACCTTGAGCTTGCGGGCGTTGGCCTCGACCTGGGCGCGCACGAACTTGAGGAGCCCCGCCTCGAAGCCGGCCTGGTGGGTGCCGCCCTTGGGCGTCGCGATGATGTTGACGAACGACTTGAAGCGCGTGTCGTACCCCGTCCCCCAGCGGAGGGCCATGTCGACGGCGCACGTGCGCGTGAGCTCGGTCGGCACCATGGCGCCGCCGTCGGTGAGCACGGGGACGGTCTCCGTGAAGGTGCCGGATCCCTCGAGGCGCCACGTGTCCGTGAGGGGCGCGTCGACGGCGAGGTGGTCGACGAACTCGGCGATGCCCCCGTCGAAGCGGAACGACTCCCGCACGGGCTGCTCGCCGCGCAGGTCCTCGATGTCGATGCTGAGGCCGGGCACGAGGAACGCGGTCTGCCGCGCGCGGCCGAGCAGCTCCTCGGTGAGGAAGGACGCGCCGCGGGTGAAGATCTGCCGGTCGGCCCAGTAGCGGATCCGGGTGCCGGTGACGCCCTTGCGCACCTTGCCGACGACGCGCAGTTCGCTGCCCGAGGTGAAGGGGCGGAAGGGGGCGTCGGGGCTCGCCTCGCCCTCATCGTCGAAGATGCCCGGCTCGCCGCGGCGGAAGCTCATGGCGTGCGTCCGGCCGTCGCGGTCGACCTCGACGTCGAGGCGCTCCGACAGCGCGTTGACGACGGAGGCGCCGACGCCGTGCAGCCCGCCGGAGGAGGCGTAGGAACCGGATCCGAACTTGCCGCCGGCGTGCAGCTTGGTGAACACGACCTCGACGCCGGAGAGCCCCGTCTTCGGCTCGATGTCCACCGGGACGCCGCGCGCGGTGTCGCGCACCTCGACGCTGCCGTCCGGGTGCAGCCGGACGTCGATGCGGTCGCCGTGACCGCCCAGCGCCTCGTCCACGCTGTTGTCGATGATCTCCCACAGGCAGTGCATGAGCCCGCGGGAGTCGGTCGACCCGATGTACATCCCGGGCCGCTTGCGCACCGCCTCGAGGCCCTCGAGGACGGAGAGATGGCGGGCGGAATAATCGGATGCTGCCACGTGCTGTCCTCCATGTACGTCCGGCGATCGCCGGACGCGAGCCGGTGTCGATCTTAACCGCCACCCGGTGCCTCCCCCTCCGACCCGCCGTCCCCGCCCGCGCCTACGCGCAGAGCGAAACGGCGGCTTCCGGAGGAGCCGACACCCGGGAGCACGTGGTCTACTTGAAGCATTCGGCTCGACCCACGACCCGACCCGGAGGGGAGCATCACATGACACCGACCGCCACCGAGCGTCCCGTCGACGAGCTCGACGACCACCAGCTCACCGCCAACGACCGCTGCGACAGCTGCGGGGCGCAGGCCTACATCCGAGTCGAGGTCAACAGCTCCGAGCTCCTCTTCTGCGCCCACCACGGCAAGAAGTACCAGGAGAAGCTGTCGGCCATCGCGACGAGCTGGCACGACGAGTCGAGCCGCCTGCTCGACGAGCGCGCGTAGCACGGACCACGTCGGCTCCGGCCGACAGGCGAAGGGCGCATCCCCGCGGGGATGCGCCCTTCTTCCATGTCCGGGCCCTCGTCGCCCGAGGGGGCGCCGTCAGTAGTGCGCGGGTCGCGCCATCACGGTGGCGCGCGCCTCGCGGGCCCAGCCGTCGAGCCGGTCGAGCGTCCCCGAGATGTCGGCGGGCAGCTCCCGGTCGCGGCGCGCGAGCGACGCGGCGAGCAGCTCGTCCGCGAGCCGCGGGTTGAGCGCGAGCACGGGACCGCCGAGGTGGGTGCCGATGGAGGCGCCGACGCGCACGCCCTCGCCCCCGCCCTGCCCGCCGTTGCCGAAGCCGGCACGCACGGATCCGAGCGGAGGATGCGCGCCGACGTCGAGCGTCGACCCGTGGTTCTCGTAGCCCACGATCTCGCCCTCGGGCGTGTCCAGCACCAGGTCGCCCACGCGGCGCTCGGTCGTCAGCGTCGTCCGGACCGGGAGCACGCCGGCGCCCACGAGCTCGCCGCCGTCGACGAGCCGCACGGACTCCCCCAGGAGCTGCAGCCCGCCGCCCACCGCGAGGAGCGGGACGCCCGCCTGCTGCAGCGCGACGAGGTGCGCGGCGTGCGCGACGAGGTCGGGCAGGACGGCGCGCTGGGCCGTGAGCGGTCCGGAGCCGATGATCACGAGGTCGGCGTCGCCCGGGTGGCCGTCGCCCGGCGCGTGGCGCACGACCTCCGTGCGGATGCCGCGGATGCGGGCCCGCTCGACGAGGACGGTCACGTTGCCGCGGTCGCCGTTGATCCCGAGCTCCTCGGGGTAGAGGTGCAGGATGCGCAGGGCGTCGCTCACGCGGGTCCTCCCTCGAGGTCCGTGTAGCCGAGGATGCGGCGGATCGCCATCATCTGCTCGTAGTTGACGATCATGGTCTTCACCCCGCGGGACGGCTTCTCCAGCGCGAGGAACGCCTGCACGGCGCGGCGCAGGTCGGGCTCGACGCGGCCGACCTCCAGGCCCTCGTACCCGAAGCGCACCGCGAGCTGGTACCCCTTGGTGCCGGAGACGACGTCGGCGTGGGTGAGCGCCGACAGGTCGGTGTCGTAGATCCACGAGGGGTCCGGCGTGCCGTCGTCCACCGCCAGCAGCACCTGCTCCGGCGGGTCGCCCAGCGCGTCGAGGTTCATCTGCAGGCTCGCCGGGTTCTTCATCATGATGATCTCGATGTCCTCGTCGCCCGCGCGCAGCATCTCGCCGCGCCCGTAGACGGCCGCGACCGAGCCGAGGCCCTGCGCGGCGAGGGCCGGGTCGAACCGCTCCCCCAGGACGCGGCGCGCGGTGGCGAGCGCGCCGGCCGCGTCCACCGCGTAGTGGAGACCGCGCGACGGCAGGTTCACGGCGAGGTCGCCGGATGCGAGGCGGAAGACGGCGTCGCGCCCGGTGAGCGCGACGGCCTCGACCTCGGCCGCCGCCTGCACGAGGTCGGGCGCCTCGGATCCGAAGCGCGGCGCGGACGCGAGCCCGTGCTTGCTGTCGCCGAGGAGCTGCTCGGACACGCCGAACCAGTCCACGGCGGCACGGCCGGCCCGCGCGGTCTGCGCGGCGATGGCGTTGACGTGCGCGTCGTCGCGGTTGGCGACGACCGCCTCCGTGGCCGTGGCGGCGATGCGCTCGAGCATGCCCACGACCCGGTCGGGCTCGTGGAAGCGGTTGAGCTGGTCGATCTGGATGTTGAGGAGCAGCACCGTGCGCGGCGTCAGGAGCGCGGACAGCGCGACGCCGTAGGCCTCGTCGATCTCGAGCACGGCGACGTCGGCCTCGATGCGGCCCGAGGCGTCGGCGTCGGCCAGGACCGCGGACGCGATCCCCTGCGGGAGGTTCCCGCCCGAGGGGTTGGTGAACACGCGGAGCCCGTGCGCCCGGAGGACGGCGGTGAGCATGTGGGTGGTCGTCGACTTGCCGTTCGATCCCGTGACGGCGACCACGCCGTGCGGCAGGTCGGCGATCGTGCGCTCGAGGAAGCGCGGCTCGAGGCGGAGGGCGACGACGCCGGGCACGGCGGATCCGCCGCCGCGGAGACGGGCGGCCCAGCGGGCGGCCCGTCCGGCGGCGACGGCGAGGCGCAGGGGCACGGCCTACTCGAGGTAGTCGCGCAGCGACTGCGAGCGCGACGGGTGGCGGAGCTTGGCCATGGTCTTCGACTCGATCTGGCGGATCCGCTCGCGCGTGACGCCGAACGTGTCGCCGATCTGGTCGAGCGTCTTCGGCATGCCGTCGCCCAGGCCGAAGCGCATGCGGATCACGCCCGCCTCGCGCTCGGAGAGCGAGTCGAGGAGCGACTCGAGCTGCTTCTGCAGCATCGTGAAGCCCACCGCGTCGGCCGGGACGACCGCCTCGGTGTCCTCGATCAGGTCGCCGAACTCGCTGTCGCCGTCCTCGCCGAGGGGCGTGTGCAGCGAGATGGGCTCGCGGCCGTACTTCTGCACCTCGATGACCTTCTCGGGCGTCATGTCGAGCTCGCGCGACAGCTCCTCGGGAGTGGGCTCGCGGCCCAGGTCCTGGAGCATCTGCCGCTGGACGCGGGCGAGCTTGTTGATGACCTCGACCATGTGAACGGGGATGCGGATGGTGCGGGCCTGGTCGGCCATGGCGCGCGTGATGGCCTGGCGGATCCACCACGTGGCGTACGTGGAGAACTTGAAGCCCTTGGTGTAGTCGAACTTCTCGACCGCGCGGATGAGGCCGAGGTTGCCCTCCTGGATGAGGTCGAGGAACTGCATCCCGCGACCCGTGTAGCGCTTGGCGAGGCTGACCACCAGGCGGAGGTTCGCGCCGAGCAGGTGGCTCTTGGCCCGCTGGCCGTCGCGCGCGACCCAGCGGAGCTCCCGCTCGAGCTCGCGCGAGATGCCGGGCGTGTTCGCCAGCTTGTCCTCGGCGAAGAGGCCCGCCTCGATGCGCATGGCGAGCTCGACCTCCTCCGCGGCGTTGAGCAGCGCGACCTTGCCGATCTGCTTGAGGTAGTCCTTGACCGGGTCGGCGGTGGCACCCGTGATGGTCGTGGAGTAGACGGGGACGTCCTCGTCCTCCTCCTTGTTCGACAGGACCATGGCGCCGGTGGGGAGGGGCTCGAGCACGACGGGCGGCTTGGGTGCGGCACCCTCCTCGACGACCTCGTCCTCGGTGTCGTCCTCGACGGCGGGGACCACGACCTCCTCGGCGTCCTCGTCGGTGGGCTCGCCCGCGCCGTCGGCCGGCGCGGCCTTCTTGGCGGCGGTCTTGCGCGGTGCCTTGGCGGGGGCGGCCTCACCGGAAGCGGCGGCGGCCTTCTTGGCGGCCGCGGCCTTGGCGCGGGCGGTCGGCGCCTTCGCGGGCGCCTCCGTCTCGGCGGGAGCGTCCGCCTCGGCGGCGGCGGCTGCGGCCTTGGCGGCGGCTGCCTTGGTCGGCGCCTTGGCGGCGGCCGGCTTCGTCGTCGCGGTCTTCGCCGCGGTGGTCGTGCTGGCCGCGCGGGTGCGGGCGGGCGCGCGCTTCGCGGGTGCCTTCGCCTCACCCGTCGCGGCGTCGTCGGCCGTGCCGGTCGCGGCGGCCGCGTCCAGGGTGGCGGACGGGGTGGAGGGGGTGGCCATGCGAACACCTTTCGTCCCCACGACGACCGGTCGTGCGCTCCGCGCTGCTGCTGCGGGGTGACCTGCCGGAGGTGGGTCGGGGTTGTTTTCGGACATTGCTAGGACCCATGTCAAGTCCGCGGCTCGTGCGCCACCGGAGCGGCGCGGGATGCGGGACATGAACGGGTCCGTACCTGATTATTGCACGGATGTGCGCGCGGGCGAGCCATTGCCGCCCGTGCGTCGGCCGTCGTCACGCGCGGCGGCGGCGTCGCCTGTCGAGGTAGGCAACCCACAGGGGGCCCACGCGTATTCCCTCGTCCGCCAGCACGCGGCGCGTCCGGCGCCGCGTGCGCACGAGCATCACCGTGCCGAACCCGACCACGAGGTACTGCACCGCGAACGCGACCCGGAACGAGTCGAACGCGTAGAGGTCGCTCGCCGCGCCGCCGGCGACCCGGATCCCGTCCTGCACGTCGAGGGCGATCCCGATCAGCAGCATCATCGTGAAGCTCGCCGTGAACCCGGCGACGTTCACGATGCCGGAGGCCGCGCCGAGGCTCCGCGGCGGGTTGAAGGTGCGGGCGAAGTCGAGGCCCACCTGCGAGCCGGGACCGCCGATGCCGATGGCCACGACCACGAGCAGCACGACGGCGAGCGGGGGCACGCCGGGCCAGAGGAGGAGGACCGCCCACGCGGTGCCCATCATCGCGACGATGCCGAGGACGAGGTTGGAGCGGCGGAACGGGAAGCGCCCGGTGAGGATCCCGATGACGGGTCCCACGACCATCCCCGACGCCACGATGACGATGAGGAGGCCGGACGCGAGGGCGGGGCTGTAGCCCAGCGCCCCGACGAGGAACGGGAAGCCCCAGAGGAGGCTGAACACGACGCCGGAGGACTGCGTCACGAAGTGCGACCAGAACCCGAGCTGCGTCCCGGGTCGGCGGAGGCTGCGGCCGAGCTCGCGCATCGAGTCGCTCCAGGTCGCGCGCGATGGTGGGGCGTCGCCGGCCGGGCGGTCGCGCACGGCGACCAGGACGGCCACGAGGGCGACCACCGCCACCGACGCGGAGCCGAGGAAGGCCGGGGTCCACCCGGCGATGTGGAGCACGAGGGAGAGCGGGATCGCCGAGAGCACCTGCCCGAGCTGCCCGACGTTGGCGAACCACTGCGAGAGCACCGGCACCCGCGGGCCCGAGAACCAGGAGTTGATGAGGCGCAGGCCCGAGACGAAGGTCATCGCATCGCCCGCCCCCACGAGCATGCGCCCGAGGATCGCGACCTCGAGCGACGTGGAGAGGGCGAGCGTGACCTGGCCGGCGACCATGAGCAGGGCCCCGCTGGCCAGCAGCGCGCGGGGTCCGATCCGGTCGATGAGGACGCCGACCGGGATCTGCAGGGCCGCGTACACGACGAGCTGCGTGACGGCCAGCGTCGAGAGCAGCGACGCCGATGCGTGGAACCGCTCGCCCGCCTCCACCGAGGCGATCCCGAGCGACCCGCGCTGCAGCACCGAGGAGAGGTACGCCGCCATCGCGACGCCGAGGACGATGCGGGCGCGACGGGTGCTCATCGGGTCGAGGATACCGAGACCGGGAGCACCGGAGCCTCGCCCGGGGCCGCCGCGGGGCGCCCAGAGCGAGGGGATCAGGTCGAACCGATCAGGCCAGGTCGCCGTCGCCGGGGCGCCGGCGGGCGAGGAACTTCTCCAGCTCCGCCGCGATCTCGTCCGCGGTCGGCAGCGCGCCGTCCTCGTCCGTGAGCGGCGACTTGAGCGGGGTGTCCTCCATGTAGCTGTCGTAGCGCTCCTCGAGCGTCGTGACGAGGCGCGCGAGCTCCTGGTTGCCTGCGACCTGCTCGTCGATGCGGCCCACGAAGTCGCGGCCCTCCTCGCGCAGCCGGTCGGTCGGGAAGATGAGCCCGGTGGCGGCGCTGATGCTCTCGAGCGCGGCGACCGCGGCGAGCGGGAACTCGGTGTCCGCGAGGTAGTGCGGGACGAGGAGCACGAAGCCGGCGACGGGGTGCCCCGCGTCGTGGAGGCGGTGCTCGACGAGGTGCAGCGCGTTCGCGGGCACCTGCGTGTGCGGCTTCCAGACGCTGAGCGCGTCGATGAGCTCCGTGCGGTTCCCGCTGACCGTGACGTTGATGTCGCGGGTGTGCGGCACGGGCATCGGGATGCTGTGCACCCAGGTGGTGGTCGAGACGCGGTAGCGGTCGACGATCCCCAGGACGGCGGCGGTGAAGGCCTCCCACCGGAAGTCCGGCTCGAAGCCGGTGAGGAGGAGGAAGGGCTGGCCGATCTCGTCGTGCGCCAGGTACAGGGCGAGCCGCGCCGGCCGGTAGTCGGCGAGGTGGTCCTGGTCGAAGTAGATCGTGGGACGGCGGGCCCGGTAGTCGAGCAGCGTGTCGGTGTCGAAGCGCAGCACGTCGCGGTGGCTCAACGTGCTCAGCAGGTACTCGCTGACCTGGGACACGCCGGATCCCGCGTCGGAGAACCCGGTGAGGCCGGCGACCAGGGGCAGGCCGGTCGGGACCTCGCCGATGTCGGTGTCGATCTCGTACAGTCCGTCCGCGTCAGCCATGCATCAACTCTAGGCCGCGCCCCCGGCACGCCCTCCCGGACGGGGGCCTCTCCGTGCCGCCCACAGCGAACACGCGTGCGACCTCCGGGCCGGCGCGGGCGCGCGTAGGGTCCTGGCGGGCGTCCGCATGCCCCGGCGTATGCCCCGGCGGGCGTCGATAGGCTCGTGGCCCATGACCACTCCCCTCCTCTCCGTGTCCTCCGACCGCGCCGTCGATGTCGAGGCGGACGCGCTCGTCGTCGCCGTCTCCAGCGAGAAGGAGGGCATCCGCGTCCACGCTCCGGAGGGCCTCGAGCTCGACGTCGCGGGCCTGGTCGCGGTGGGCGTGACGGGAGGGCGCGACGAGGTCGTGCGCGTCGCCGGCACGGGCACCGCCGCCCGCGCGATCGCCCTGGTCGGCCTCGGCTCGGCCCCGCTCGACGCGGTCGCGCTCCGCTACGCCGTCGGCACCGCCACCCGCCAGCTGCGCGGCGTGGAGCGCGTGGCCGTCGCGGTCCCCGTGTCGTCGCTCGAGGAGCTCACCGCCGTGCTCGAGGGCGCCGCGCTCGGGACCTACTCCTTCGACGCGTACCGGCACGACTCGCTCGCCGGGCAGAAGCCGCGCGCGTCCGCCGTCACCGTCGTGGCACAGGGCGACTCGTGGACCGCCGAGGACGCCGACGAGGCCGTGGCGCGCGCGACGGCCGTGGCGGACGCCGTCGGCGGCACCAAGGACCTCGTCAACACGCCGCCGCTCGACCTGTACCCCGCGACCTTCGTGGACGCCGTCCGCGAGCGCACGGCCGGCCTGCCCGTCGACGTCCGCGTCTGGGACGAGGAGGCCCTCGCGGCGGACGGGTTCGGCGGGATCTTGGGCGTCGGCCAGGGATCCACGCGCCCGCCGCGCCTCGTGAAGGTCGCCTACTCCCCCGCAGGCGCGACGCGCCACCTCGCGCTCGTCGGCAAGGGCATCACCTACGACACCGGCGGCATCTCGCTGAAGCCCGCCGTGCCGATGATCGGCATGAAGTACGACATGACCGGAGCGGCGACGATCCTCGAGGTCGTCGTCGCAGCGGCGCGGCTGCAGCTCCCCGTGCGCCTCACGGCGTGGCTCTGCATCGCCGAGAACATGCCGTCGGGATCCGCCATCCGCCCGGACGACGTCCTGCGCATGCGCGGCGGCACGACCGTCGAGGTCCTCAACACCGACGCCGAGGGCCGCCTCGTCATGGCCGACGGCATCGTCGCTGCCAGCGAGGAGCACCCGGACGCCATCGTGGACATCGCGACGCTGACCGGGGCCCAGGTCGTGGCCCTCGGCGAGCGGTACTCCGCGGTGATGGGAGAGGACGCGCTCGTCGCGCGCCTCCTCGACGCCGCCCGCGAGCAGGGCGAGAGCATGTGGGGCATGCCCCTCCCGGAGGAGATGCGCGCGCTCCTCGCCTCCGACGTCGCCGACATCGCGAACGTCAAGCCGGGCAACCCCGCGGGCGGCATGCTCGTCGCCGGCGTCTTCCTCAAGGAGTTCGTGGGTCGCACGAGCGACGCCGACGACGCCCCGCGGATCCCGTGGGCCCACATCGACATCGCCGGGCCGTCCCACAACAAGGGCGGCGGGCACGGCTTCACGGGCAAGGGGCCGACCGGCGTCGCAGTCCGCACGCTCCTGGCCCTGGCCGCCGGTTTTTCGCGCGCGTAGTAGGCTCGGAGAGGCCTCCTGAGGGGGTCCCGCGCCTGCCCGGTCGGGCGGTCGCATGACACGACCTGATGCATACGAGGGAGATCCTGGGTGTCGGAACAGAACTTTGACGTGGTGGTGCTCGGCGGCGGGAGCGGCGGATACGCGGCAGCGCTCCGCGCGGTGCAGCTGGGCAAGACCGTGGGCCTCGTGGAGAAGGGCAAGCTGGGCGGCACGTGCCTCCACCGCGGCTGCATCCCCACCAAGGCCCTCCTGCACTCGGCCGAGGTGGCCGACGTCTCGCGGGAGTCGGAGAAGTACGGCGTCAACGCCACGTTCGACGGGGTCGACATCGCGCGCGTCACGGCGTACCGCGAGGCCATCGTCGCCAGCAAGTACAAGGGCCTCCAGGGCCTCATCAAGGCCCGCGGCATCACCGTCATCGAGGGCGAGGGGCGCCTGACCTCCGGCACCACCGTGCAGGTCGGCGACCAGACCATCACCGGCAAGAGCGTCGTCCTCGCGACCGGCTCCTACTCGCGCACGCTCCCCGGCCTCGAGATCGGCGGCCGCGTCATCACGAGCGAGCAGGCCCTCGAGCTCGACTACATCCCGAAGAAGGTCGCCATCCTCGGCGGCGGCGTCATCGGCGTGGAGTTCGCCTCCGTCTGGCGCTCCTTCGGCGTCGACGTGCAGATCATCGAGGCCCTCCCCCACCTCGTCCCGAACGAGGAGGAGTCGATCAGCAAGCAGTTCGAGCGCGCCTTCCGCAAGCGCGGCATCGCCTTCTCGCTCGGCGTGCGCTTCCAGTCGGTCACGCAGGACGACCAGGGCGTCCACGTCACCCTCGAGGACGGAACGTCCTACGACGCGGACATCCTCCTCGTCGCCGTCGGTCGCGGCCCGGCCACGCAGGGCCTCGGCTTCGAGGAGGCGGGCGTGAAGACCGACCGCGGCTTCGTGCTGACGGACGAGCGCCTCCAGACGAGCGTCCCCGGCGTCTACGCCGTCGGCGACATCGTCCCCGGACTGCAGCTCGCGCACCGCGGCTTCCAGCAGGGCATCTTCGTCGCCGAGGAGATCGCGGGCAACAAGCCCGTCGTCGTCGAGGACATCAACATCCCCAAGGTCACCTACTCCGACCCCGAGGTCGCGAGCGTGGGCTACAGCGAGGCCAAGGCCGTCGAGAAGTTCGGCGCCGACAAAGTCTCCAGCTACGAGTACAACCTCGGCGGCAACGGCAAGAGCTCGATCATCGGCACGGCGGGTTCCGTGAAGGTCGTCCGGGTGCAGGACGGCCCCGTCGTCGGCATCCACATGATCGGCGCGCGCGTCGGCGAGCTCATCGGCGAGGGCCAGCTCATCGTCAACTGGGAGGCCTACCCCGAGGACGTCGCCAGCCTGGTGCACGCCCACCCCACTCAGAACGAGGCGCTCGGGGAGGCCCACCTGGCCCTCGCCGGGACTCCTCTGCACGCCCTGTAGCACCCTGCCAACACCGACACACAAGCCGGGTCCGGAGTCGGGCCTGAAGGAGACAACCCCATGAGCGAATCCGTCCACCTCCCCGCACTCGGCGAGAGCGTCACCGAGGGCACGGTGACCCGCTGGCTCAAGAACGTCGGCGACCACGTCGAGGTCGACGAGCCCCTGCTCGAGGTGTCGACCGACAAGGTCGACACCGAGATCCCCTCCCCGGTCGCCGGCGTGATCGAGGAGATCCTGGTCCAGGAGGACGAGACCGTCGAGGTCGGCGCCGTCCTGGTGCGCATCGGCGACGGATCCGGCGGCGGCGACGCGCCGGCCGAGGAGCCCGCTGCCGCTGCCGAGGAGCAGCAGGAGGCTCCCGCCGAGGAGGCGGTGGACGACCAGGTCATCCCCTCCACCGAGGCGGACGACGACGCCGAGGCCCCCTCGCCCGTCGAGCCCGAGCCGGCTCCCGCGGCCGAGCAGGAGGCTCCCGCTCCCGAGGCCACCCCGGCTCCCGCTCCCGCCGCTCCGGCGCCCGTGCCTGCTGCCGCCCCGGCTCCTGCTGCGGCTCCCGCCCCGGCCGCTCCCGCTCCTGCCGCGGCTCCGGCTCCGGCACCGTCCGGCAACGCCGGCTACGTCACCCCGCTCGTCCGCAAGCTCGCGAACGAGCGCGGCGTCGACATCAGCACCGTGACCGGCACCGGCGTCGGGGGGCGCATCCGCAAGGAGGACGTCCTCGCCGCTGCCGAGGCCGCGGCAGCGAAGGCCAGCGCGCCGGCCCCGTCCGCTCCGGCGGCGGCCGCGGCGGCTCCCCTCGAGACGTCCCCGCTCCGCGGCACGACCGCGAAGATGTCCCGCATGCGCAAGCTCATCGCCGACCGCGCGGTCGTGTCGATGCAGTCCACCGCGCAGCTCACCTCGGTGGTCGAGGTGGACGTCACCAAGGTGGCGCGCTTCCGCGACCGCGTGAAGGGCGACTTCCTGGAGAAGACCGGCGTCAAGCTGTCCTTCCTGCCGTTCTTCGCCCTGGCCGCCGCCGAGGCGCTCAAGGCGTACCCCGTCGTGAACGCGACGGTCGACGGTGACAGCATCGTGTACCCCGACCACGAGAACATCAGCATCGCGGTCGACACGGAGCGCGGCCTCCTCACGCCCGTCGTGAAGAACGCCGAGGGAAAGAACCTGGCGCAGTTCGCGTCGGAGATCGCCGACCTCGCCGCCCGCACGCGCGACAACAAGCTGTCGCCGGACGAGCTGGCCGGCGGCACCTTCACGCTGACCAACACGGGATCGCGTGGGGCGCTCTTCGACACTCCCGTCGTGTTCCTGCCGCAGTCCGCGATCCTCGGCACCGGCATCGTGACCAAGCGTCCGGTCGTCATCACGGCCGACGGCCAGGACACCATCGCCATCCGGTCGACCGTGTACCTCGCCCTGTCCTACGACCACCGGATCGTCGACGGCGCTGACGCGTCGCGCTTCCTCGTGGCCGTGAAGAACCGTCTCGAGGCCGGCGCCTTCGACGCCGACCTGGGCATCTAGCCCGCGAGCGCGACCGATGGCGACCGTCACCGGTCGTCCATCAGGTCCCTGATCCGCCACCCGGCCTCCCCCCTGACCATCAGGAGGGAGGCCGGTCGGCGTTCCGGGGCGTCCTCGGACTGGAGCTCCACGACGGCGCCGTCGCCCAGCTGTTGGAGGGGACCGATCCGATCCCCGGAATGCACCGCCGCGTCGTCGAGGGCGCCACCGCCGCCCTCGACGATCCTCATCCTGTCGGCGTCGTCGACGGCGGAGCCGCCCTCATCGACCCCGGAGAGGCACGCCAGGTCGGCGTTCCGCAGGCACGTCGCCCGCATCCGGAGGAGGGCCGGGGCGGCTTCGCCCGGGTCCGCGGATGCCGACGCGAGCGCGTCCGCTCCGGTCGCGCTCTCGGGTCCCGGTGCCGGCGTCGCAGTCGCCTGCGTGACCGCCGCCGGCGGCGCCGTCGTCTCGGCCGACGGATCCTCGGCGGCAGCGGATCCACTGTGCGCAGCATCCGCCAGCGACGGCAGCGCGACGGTCCCCGCGGCGAGCAGCAGGAGGGCGGAGGCGCCGAGCGCCCAGACGCGCGGGCGGACCGAGGCGAGCTCCCCTCGCATCCGCTGGCGCCAGCGCCGCACCCGCGCAGCGGACCTCCGCGACCCATGATCGGGCACGGCGCGGTGCCGGCGTCCGGTGCCGGCACCGGACGCGAGGGCCCCGGAACGCGCGCGTCGCAGGCCGCCGTCACCGTCCCGTGCATCTGAGGTACCGGCATCCATGCCCAGGAGGGCTCCGTCGGCATGCGCGGGCTCGGCCGCATCCGCCAGCGGAGCGCCGTCCGCCACGTCGAGCAGCCGATCCGCGAGGTCGTGGGCCGAGAGGTCGGACTCACCGTGGATGGCGTGGTCGAGGACCTCGAGCCAGTCCTGCCAACGGTCGTCCGAGACGCGTCCGCGTGCGCCGGCGGGGTCCCGGAGAGCCCGGACGATGCGCGCGACCCGGGTCAGGTCCTGCTCGACGGGGTCGACGGCGTGCGCATGCTCGGCGCCTCCGCCGTCGGCCAGCGCGCGAGAGGACCCGAGCCCGCCGAGCATCGGGCGTCCCGTCGCGTCCATGACCACGTGCGTCAGGTCGAGGGCCCCGTGCGCGAACCCGGCCTCGTGGAGATCGCCCAGCCCGCGGAGCACGGAGACGACGAGGGTCACGGTCTCCCCCGGCGTCAGGGCGCCCCGACGCGCGACGAGGGCGGCGGCGGTGCCGCGGGATCCGAGGGACTGCACGATGCAGAGGCTCCCGTCCGCGAGCGTCGCGACGTCACGCAGGGCGACGACGTGCTCGGACGTGACCGCCTGGAGGGCGAGGATCTCCGCCTCCCCACGGCTGCGGTCCGTCGCCGGGACGATCTTCACCGCGACGTTCTCCGCGGCGCGGCCGGCGTCACGTGCCCCCGACGGTCGCCCGAGGTGCACCTCGCAGCGCCGGCCCCTCCCCATGAGCCGCACCAGGCGGTACCCGGCGACGACCGGCGTCCCCTCGACGGCGTCCGCCTTCCTGCGCCGACGTGTCGTGGCGCGCCTCACGTCCTCCGGACCTCCGTCGGCGCGAGCCGCGTTCCCGCCCTGCCGCCGCCGGCCGGCCGATGTCCGCCGGCCCTCCGGGGCACGTCCCTCGCGCATCGCATCACGTCCTCTCGTGTTCCGCTCTCGTGTTCGGCCCTCGTGCTCGGCTCTCGTGCCCGGCTCCCGCGCGACCCGTCACGGGTCGGGCGGGAGCCGCTCCCGGTCGCGAAGGTGGCGCCCGCTCGGGCGGCGGATCCATCGAGAGCATGCACCCGGGGACCCCGACGCGGATCGCACGCCTGTGGGGGACGTGGTGCCTCCCGTCCGCTTCCCGTGACCGGTCGTCCCGCCGCCCCGTTCCGGGACCGTGCCGCGCACCGGTATCCTGGGCGACATGGCCCGCAAGACAGCCTCTCCGAAGGCGCCCAAGGAACCCGGCCGCATCAAGCAGATGTGGCAGGTCTTCCAGATGACCCGGCGATACGACAAGAGCTCGGTCTGGTGGATGCTCCTGGCGCTGCTGGGCCCCGTCGTCGTGGGAATCGTCCTCGCGATCTTCGCCACCGGAGGCAACTGGCTCACCGCGATCCTGTTCGTCATCGCGGGCGTGTTCGCGGGTGTGCTCGCCTTCCTCATCGTGCTCGGCCGCAAGGCGGAGCGCGCCGCGTACCTGCAGATCAAGGGCCAGCCCGGCGCCGTCGGCGTTGTCCTCCGCAGCTCGCTCAAGCGCGGCTGGGTGGGCAGCGAGATGCCCGTCGCCGTGAACGGCAAGTCGCAGGACGCGGTCTACCGTGCGGTCGGCCGGTCGGGCGTCGCCCTCATCGGCGAGGGCCCGAAGAGCCGCACCACGCGCATGCTCGAGGACGAGCGCCGCAAGATCGCGCGCGTCCTCCCCAACGTCCCGGTGCACTTCGTCTTCGTCGGCCCCGACGCCGACTCCGTCGAGCTGCACAAGCTCGCCGGCCGCCTGCAGCGGTTCCCGCGCACCATCACCAAGGCCGAGGTGCTGGCCGTCAACAACCGGCTCACCTCGCTCGGGCAGAACAGCATGCCCATCCCGAAGGGCGTCGACCCCTTCAAGGTCCGCCCGTCGCGGGCGCGCTGATCCGCCCTCCGACCGGCGTTTGCGCGGTCACCTGCCGCGGCGCAGACTGAGCCCATGGATCCGGCCTCCGCTGCGGCACTGCTCGGCGTCGACGTGGACGCCGACCGGGTGGCCATCGGCCGTGCGTACGCGCGCCGGGCGCGCGAGACGCATCCCGACCGCCTGCCCGGCGCGACTCCGCAGCAGCTCCGCGTCGCGCACGAGCGCTTCGTCCAGCTGACGCTGGCGCGCGATGCCCTCCTCCTGCGGCAGCGCACGGCGGCGGGCGGGAGCACGCGCTCGGGCCCGCAGCGCCCGGCGTCATCGTCGCACGGTGCCCCGTCCGGTCCATCGGCCGCCGGCGCGACGAGCGAGCGGCGCTCTCCCTACGGACGATCCCGGCGCGAGCGCGCGAGCCGGGGACTCGGACCCTCCATCGCCGCGGTCTGCGCCCTGGCGGGCGTCCTGGTCGTGCTGGTGAGCTTCCAGGACTCGACGCGCGCGCAGTTCACCACGATCGGGACCGACCTCACCGACGGCGCGACCGTCGTCCCGGTCGTCGATCCGGCGACCCGGGCGAGCGAGTGCGTGGACACGAGCTCGTGCACGCTCCTCGACATGACGGCGCCGGCGGACTGCAGCGCCGCGCTCGTCCGCTTCGAGGTCACGACCGGGAGGTCGGACGACGGCCGCGAGACGGAGAGCCGCGAGCTCGGCGCCGTCCGCGCCGGGTCCCCCGCGCGCGTCGTGCTCGGCGGCCTCGACCCGGAGCTCGTGTACCTGGGCTGCGAGCCGAGCTGACACCGACGTCCGCCGTCCTCGCGGGGAGCGCGCGCCGTGCGTGCGGGACGCGTCAGGACGTGCGGACCAGCACCGTCCCGGAGAAGACGTCGTGCAGGCCGCGCTGGTCGGCGTTCCAGACGACGGCGGGCAGGACGAGGCAGATCAGCAGCGTGCGCACGGCGGGGCGCCACAGCGAGACGTAGCCGCCGACCAGCGGGCGGACGCGCATGCCCAGCACGACGTGCCCGACGCTCCCGCCCAGCGTGACGATGAGCACGTACTGCATGACCGCGAAGATCGCGAGCGTGGCCGCTGAGTCGTACGCGAAGAAGGCCCACGAGACGAGGACCGCGAGGGCCCAGTCGACGCAGACGCCGACGATGCGCCGGCCGGCTCGTGCGACGGAGCCCCGGCCGCGCTCGGGAAGGCCGAGGCGCTCCCCCGGCCACCTGTTGCGTCCGGGATCGCCGAGATCGGACATGGAGGGGGTCGCGGGCACGATCCGATCCTAGGCGCGCCTCCGGTGGATCCCCTGATCCCCGGCGCATGCGGACAGCGGGCGACGCGCCCGGGTCGGT
Organism: Clavibacter rahimiani; assembly: GCF_052654495.1. Classification (NCBI taxonomy): domain Bacteria; kingdom Bacillati; phylum Actinomycetota; class Actinomycetes; order Micrococcales; family Microbacteriaceae; genus Clavibacter; species Clavibacter rahimiani. The sequence goes on along the minus strand of NZ_CP199790.1, from coordinate 1,725,370 downwards.
GTGCGTAACATCGCGGAAACACGGTGGTTATGGCGAGGTAACCCCTTCCCCCTAGGGTCGTAAGGGCTGAAACCGTCAGTCTCATCCGCTCCGGCCCCCCTTTTGGAGACACCACATGTTCAGAGACTCATCCGAGGTGCTCGCGTTCATCAAGGACACCGACGTCAAGTTCCTCGATATCCGGTTCACCGACCTGCCCGGGGTGCAGCAGCACTTCAACATCCCCGCCTCCACCGTCGACGAGGAGTTCTTCTCCGTCGGCCAGCTGTTCGACGGCTCCTCGATCCGCGGCTTCGCGAGCATCCACGAGTCGGACATGCAGCTCATCCCCGACGTGACGACGGCGTACGTCGACCCGTTCCGCATCGAGCGCACGCTCATCATGGTCTTCGACATCTACAACCCCCGCAACGGCGAGATCTACGCCCGCGACCCGCGCCAGGTGGCCAAGAAGGCCGAGAAGTTCCTCGCCGCGTCCGGCATCGCCGACACCGCGTTCTTCGCGCCCGAGGCCGAGTTCTACATCTTCGACGACGTCCGCTACGAGGTGAACCAGCACACGAGCTTCTACTCGGTCGACTCCGAGGAGGGCGCCTGGAACTCGGGACGCGAGGAGGAGGGCGGCAACCTCGGCAACAAGACGCCGTACAAGGGCGGCTACTTCCCCGTCAGCCCCGTCGACAAGCAGGCCGACCTCCGCGACGACATCAGCCTCAAGCTGATCGACGCCGGCCTCATCCTCGAGCGCGCGCACCACGAGGTGGGCACGGGCGGCCAGGCGGAGATCAACTACCGCTTCGACACCATGGTCCACGCGGCGGACGACATCCTGAAGTTCAAGTACATCGTCAAGAACACGGCCGAGCAGTGGGGCAAGACGGCCACGTTCATGCCGAAGCCGCTCTTCGGCGACAACGGCTCGGGCATGCACACGCACCAGTCGCTGTGGAACGACGGCAAGCCGCTCTTCTACGACGAGGCCGGCTACGGCGGACTGTCTGACCTCGCGCGCTGGTACATCGGCGGGATCCTCAAGCACGCGCCGGCCATCCTCGCGTTCACGAACCCGACGGTGAACTCCTACCACCGCCTCGTGCCCGGCTTCGAGGCGCCCGTCAACCTGGTCTACTCGGCGGGCAACCGCTCCGCGTCGATCCGCATCCCGATCACGGGCACGAACCCGAAGGCCAAGCGCATCGAGTTCCGCGCTCCCGACGCCTCGAGCAACCCGTACCTCGCGTTCGCGGCGCAGCTCATGGCCGGCATCGACGGCATCAAGAACCGCATCGAGCCGCACGAGCCCGTCGACAAGGACCTCTACGAGCTCCCGCCCGAGGAGGCGAAGAACATCCCGCAGGTTCCCGCGTCCCTCGGTGCCGCCCTCGAGGCGCTCGAGGCCGACCACGAGTTCCTCACGGCCGGCAACGTGTTCACGCCCGACCTCATCGAGACGTGGATCGAGTACAAGCGCGAGATGGAGATCAAGCCCCTCGCGCAGCGCCCGCACCCGTTCGAGTTCGAGCTGTACTACGGCGTCTGATCCCGCCGGCGCCCCGCACCGGGGCGCGTGACGCACGGGCCGTCCTCCTCCGGGAGGGCGGCCCGTCGTCGTGACCGCGCCTGCCGCCGGGTCAGGCGCCGCGCGGCTCGGGACGTTCGTCGAGGCCGTAGAACAGCCGCTCGAAGACCGCCCGGGAGCGACGGGTCACGCCCAGGTACTCCTCCTCGAGCACCGTCGCCGAGCCCGGCGGGTACTCCAGGAGCCGGGCGATGGCGTCCAGCGCGGCGCGGTCGGCGGGCAGCACGTCCGCCGTGCGGTTCGTCCAGAGCGTCATCGCGGAGCGCACGCGGGAGGCGAGGAGCCACGCGTCACGGAGCCGCGCCGCGTCGTCCGGGACGACGAGGCCGGCGTCGACGGCGGCGTCGAGGGCGCCGAGCGTCGTCGGCGTGCGCAGGGCGGGGTGCGCGTGCGCGTGCTGCAGCTGGATCAGCTGCACGAGCCACTCGACGTCGCTGAGGGAGCCGCGGCCGAGCTTCAGGTGACGGGTCGGATCCGCGCCCTGCGGCAGCCGCTCGTTCTCCACGCGCGCCTTGATGCGCTTGATCTCGCGGACGTCCGCTTCGCCCATCCCGTCGGGGTATCGGAAGCGGTCGGCCAGGGCCGTGAAGTCGGCGATGAGGCCGCTGTCGCCGACGACCCCGCGGGCGCGCAGCAGCGCCTGCGCCTCCCACGTGAGCGACCAGCGCTCGTAGTACGCGCGGTAGGACGCGAAGGAGCGGACCACGGGGCCGTTGCGGCCCTCGGGGCGCAGGCCCGTGTCGAGGTCGAGGGGGAGGCGCGAGTCGTCCGTGAGGCGCGTGAGCTCGGACACGATGAGCTGGGCGCGGCGCTGCGCCAGCTCGGGGTCCATCCCCGCGATCGGGCGGTAGACGTGCATGACGTCGGCGTCGGATCCGAAGCCGAGTTCGGCACCGCCGTAGCGGCCCATCGCGACGACCGCGAACTCGGGCCACGGCCCGTCCTCGCGGCGGATCGCGCGCATCACGCCGCGCAGCGTCGCCGAGGTGATGTCGGCGAGCGACGGCCCGAGCGTCTCGACGTGCGTGACGCCGACGATGGCGCCGATGGCGAGGCGGAGGACCTCGCGACGGCGGAGCGTCCGCAGCGCGGCGGCCGCGGAGTCGGCGGTCGGGTGCCGGTTGACGGTCGCGACGGCCTCCTCCTCGAGCGCGGCCCACGTGCGCGGGCGGAGGTCCTCGTCGCGGGCGAGCCACGCGGCGGCCTCGGGCACCCGGTCGAGGAGCTCGGACACGTAGCGGGATCCGGACAGCACCTGCGCCAGGCGCTGGGCCGCACCGGAGGAGTCGCGGAGCATGCGCAGGAACCACGTCGCCTCCCCCAGCGCCTCGCTGAGCCGGCGGAACGCGAGCAGGCCGTGGTCGGGATCCGGGCCGTCGGCGAACCACTGCAGGAGGACCGGGAGCAGGTGCCGCTGGATGGCGGAGCTGCGGGACACCCCCTGGGCGAGGGCGCGGATGTGGGCGAGCGCACCGCGCGCGTCCACGAAGCCGATGGCCGAGAGGCGCGCGGCGGCCTGGTCGCTCGTGAGCGCGAGGGTCTCCTCGGGGAGCGACGCGACGGCGGCGAGGAGCGGTCGGTAGAACAGCCGCTCGTGGAGGGTGCGCACACGGGTCTTGGTCGCGGTCCACCGCGCCGTCAGCTCCTCCGCGCGGGCGTCGAGTCCCGTGCTGCGGGCGAGGACGCGGATCCGCTCCTCGTCGGTGGGCATCAGGTGCGTGCGGTGCAGGCGGTCGAGCTGCAGGCGGTGCTCCAGCAGCCGCAGGTAGCGGTAGTCGCGGGCGAAGTCGCCGGCCTCGGTGCGGCCGATGTACCCGGCGTCGGCGAGGGCCACGAGCGCGGCCAGGGTCCCCCGGTGGCGGACCTCCTCGTCCGTCTGCCCGTGCACGAGCTGGAGGAGCTGCACGGTGAACTCGATGTCGCGGATCCCGCCCGGTCCGAGCTTGATCTGCTGGTCGAGCTGGTCGGCGGGGATGTTGTCGGTGACCCGCGTGCGCATCCGCTGCACCTGGCCGACGAACCCCTCGCGCGAGGCGCTCGACCAGACGAGCGGGGCGACGGCGTCCGCGTACCGCTCCCCCAGCTCCGCGTCCCCGGCGAGCGGGCGGGCCTTGAGCAGGGCCTGGAACTCCCAGTCCTTCGCCCAGCGGTCGTAGTACGCGAGGTGCGACTCGAGCGTGCGGACCAGCGCGCCCGCCTTGCCCTCCGGGCGGAGGTTCGCGTCCACCTCCCACAGGGCCGGCTCGATCTCGTGCTCGTCGATGCCCCGCATGGTGAGCACGGCCAGGCGCGTGGCGAGCTCGACGGCGCGGTGAGGTTCGATGAGCGGCTCGCCGTCGGCGTCGGTCGCGGCCTCCGCCACGAAGATCACGTCGACGTCGCTGACGTAGTTGAGCTCGCGCGCACCGGCCTTGCCCATGCCGATGACGGCCAGGCGAGTGGCGGCGATCTCCTCGGGCCACGCCCGTCCGAAGGTGCCGGGGGCCGAGAGCTCCGCGCGCGCGACCGCGAGGGACGCCTCGAGCGCCGCTCCCGCGAGGTCGGCCAGGGCGGCGGTGACGGGCCGCACGGCCGCGAGCGGGTCCGGGTGGACGAGGTCCCACGCGGCGACCCGGGCGACGAGCGCCCGGTAGCGGATCCGGAGCGCCGCACGCGCCTCCGTGCCGGTCAGCGCGGCGACGCCGTCGACGGCGCCGACCGACGCGAGGAGCTGCTCGCGGACGTCGTCCGGGGCCGGCGCGTGGCCGAGCGGTCGGGCGAACGCGTCGAGCTCCAGGGGGTGCCGGGACAGGAAGTCGGCGAGGCCGCGGGAGGAGCCGAGGACCCGCGCCAGCCGGTGGCGGGCGTCGTCGTCGCCGAGGGCCGCGCGCGTGCGCTCCGGGTCGATCCGCAGCAGGTGCACCAGGGCGTCGAGCGCCGCGTCGGGATCGGCGCTCGGCGTGAGCGCCTCGACGAGGTCCGCCTCGGCCCAGCCCGACAGCTCCGCGGCCTCCGCGAGCGTCGCGCCGACCTCGCTGAGGCGCGCGAAGCCCGCCCGCGCCAGGGCGCCGATCAGGGTCTGTCCGCGTCTCATCGGGGGCTCCGGCCTGGTCGTCGGATGTCGGTGCTCGTGCGGGTGCCGCTCTGCCGGACGGGGATCCGCGTCAGAGCATCTCGAGGTTCGAGCGCAGCTCGTACGGCGTCACCTGGGCGCGGTAGTCGCGCCACTCCTGCCGCTTGTTGAGCAGGACGTAGTTGAACACCTGCTCCCCCAGGGTCTCGGCGACGAGCTCGGAGCGCTCCATGAGCTGGATCGCGTGGTCGAGGCTCGACGGCAGCGGCGCGTATCCGAGGGCGCGGCGCTCGGCGTCGCTGAGGCTCCAGACGTTGTCCTCGGCCTCGGGCGGCAGCTCGTAGCCCTCCTCGATGCCCTTGAGGCCGGCGGCCAGCATGAGCGAGAACGAGAGGTACGGGTTGGCCGCGGAGTCGATGGCGCGGTACTCGACGCGCGAGCTGTTGCCCTTGTTGGGCTTGTACAGCGGCACGCGCACGAGCGCGGAGCGGTTGTTGTGGCCCCACGTGACGAAGCTCGGCGCCTCGCCGCCGCCCCAGAGCCGCTTGTAGGAGTTCACGAACTGGTTGGTGACGGCCGTGATCTCGGGGGCGTGCCGCAGCAGGCCCGCGATGAACTGGCGGCCGATCGTGGAGAGCTGGTACTCGGCGCCGGACGCGTAGAACGCGTTGACGTCGCCCTCGAACAGGGACATGTGGGTGTGCATCCCGCTGCCCGGCTGCGCCGCGAGGGGCTTCGGCATGAACGTCGCGTAGACGCCCTGCTCGATCGCCACCTCCTTGATGACCGTGCGGAACGTCATGATGTTGTCCGCGGTGGTGAGCGCGTCCGCGTAGCGGAGGTCGATCTCGTTCTGTCCGGGGCCCGCCTCGTGGTGGCTGAACTCGACGGAGATGCCGAGGTCCTCGAGCATGCGCACCGAGCGGCGGCGGAAGTCGTGCGCCGTGCCGCCGGGGACGTTGTCGAAGTAGCCGGCCGCGTCGACCGGCTCGGGGCCGTCGACGCCGAACTCGCTCGACTTGAGCAGGTAGAACTCGATCTCGGGGTGCGTGTAGAACGTGAAGCCGCGGTCGGCCGCCTTCTCCAGCGTGCGCTTGAGCACGTTGCGCGGATCGGCGATGGCGGGCTGGCCGTCGGGCGTGGAGATGTCGCAGAACATGCGCGCCGTCGGGTCGATCTCGCCGCGCCACGGGAGGATCTGGAACGTCGTCGGATCCGGGTGGGCCAGCATGTCGGCCTCGTACGAGCGGGTGAGGCCCTCGATGGCGGAGCCGTCGAACCCGAGGCCCTCCGCGAACGCGCCCTCGACCTCGGCCGGGGCGATCGCGACCGACTTCAAGGTGCCGGTCACGTCGGTGAACCACAGGCGCACGAACTTGATCCCGCGCTCCTCGATCGTCCGCAGGACGAAGTCACGCTGCTTGTCCATCCACCACCCTCTCGTCGGTGTCCAACCTACCGGCTGGCCGGGGGTCGGGCGGAGCGCCCGCGGGGCCCGCCGTAGACTTCGCGTCATGCAGAGCCCCGATGCTGCCGTGCCCCCGACCGACCCCGCCGCCCTGCCCGCCGAGCCCGCCGCCGGGCCGAAGCGCGTGCGCATCCGCCACTTCGCGCGGGCGAAGGAGCAGGGCCTCAAGATCACGGGGCTGACGAGCTACGACATGCTCACGGCCGGCGTCTTCGACGAGGCCGGCATCGACTTCCTCCTCGTCGGCGACTCCGCGGGCAACACCGTGCTCGGGTACGACACGACCGTGCCCGTCACGGTCGACGAGCTCATCCCCCTCGCGCGCGCCGTGGCCGCATCCGCCGAGCGCGCGCTCGTCGTGGCCGACCTGCCGTTCGGGTCGTACGAGTCGGGGCCCGACCAGGCCCTCGCCACCTCCGTGCGCTTCATGAAGGAGGCCCGCGCCCACGCCGTGAAGCTCGAGGGCGGCGTGCGCAGCGCGGAGCAGATCCGTCGCGTGGTGACGTCCGGGATCCCGGTCATGGGCCACGTCGGGTTCACGCCGCAGAGCGAGCACGGGCTGGGCGGCCACATCATCCAGGGCCGCGGGGATGCGGCCGAGGCGCTCCTCGCCGACGCGCGCGCCGTGGAGGACGCGGGCGCGTTCGCCGTGGTGCTCGAGATGGTGCCGCAGGAGATCGCGCGGCGGGTCACCGCGGAGCTCCGGATCCCCACGATCGGCATCGGCGCCGGGAACGGGACGGACGGGCAGATCCTCGTGTGGACCGACTTCGCCGGCCTCACCTCCGGTCGTGTGCCGCGGTTCGTGCGTCGCTACGCGGACATGCGCGCGGTGCTGCTCGACGCGGCGACCCGCTACCGGGACGACGTCGTCTCCGGGGCGTTCCCGGACGCGTCCGAGAGCTACTCCGACTGAGGCACGGGCCGAGGGCCGGTCAGTCCCGGTCGCGCTCCTCGGCGGCCCACTGCTCGGCGCGCTCGCGCAGCCTCTGGGGCGCGCGGGCCGCCTCCTCCGCCGTCGCGAACGGTCCGATGCGGTGCGCGCCCGGGGACAGCATCCCCTTCTCCACCTCGCCCGTGCGGTCGTCGTACCAGTACTGCTCGTCGGTGTCGCTCATGCTGCCGATGCTAGGCCCGTCCGCTCCCGGCGCGACGACCGGGACCGCGCGGACGAGCCGGTAGGGTCGCTTGCATGAGCGACGACGCGACGACCGCAATCGGCATCGACATCGGCGGGACCGGCATCAAGGGCGCCATCGTGGACGTCGCGACCGGCGAGCTGCGCAGCGAGCGCGTGAAGCTCCCGACGCCCCAGGGCGGCGAGCCCGAGGACATCGTGGCCACGGTGAAGCAGATCATCGAGGAGCTCGGCGAGGTCCCCGCGGGCACCCCGCTCGGCGTGTGCTTCCCCGCCGCCATCGTCCACGGCACGACCATGTCGGCCGCCAACGTCTCCCCCACGTGGATCGGCCTCGAGGCCGAGAAGCTGTTCGAGGAGCGCCTGGGCCTCGGCATCACCTTCGTCAACGACGCGGACGCGGCGGGCTACGCCGAGGCGCGCTACGGCGCCGCCAAGGACGTGCGCGGCCTCGTGATCATGACCACGCTCGGCACGGGCATCGGCACCGCCCTCATCCACGACGGCGTGCTGATCCCGAACGCGGAGCTCGGCCACATGGACGTCGCGGGCCGCCGCGACTTCGAGCGCCGCGCGTCGTACGCCGCCAAGGAACGGGCCCACCTCAACTGGAAGCGCTGGGCAGCGCGCCTGCAGGTGTACTACGGCCAGCTCGAGAAGCTCATGTGGCCGGAGCTGTTCATCGTCGGCGGCGGCGTCTCGAAGAACCACAAGCACTTCCTGCCGCTGCTCCGCCTGCGCACGCCCATCGTCCCCGCGGAGCTGCGGAACAACGCGGGCATCATGGGCGCCGCGGCCCTCGCCGCCCACGCGGCCGGCGTGAGCCCGCACGCTCCCGCGGCCGAGCTCGTCGACAAGACGAAGCCCGAGGACTGAGCCCGCGCCACGCGGAGCACGACGAAGCGGCCGGACCCCTGGGGATCCGGCCGCTTCGTCGTGTGGATGCGGATGGGCCGGCTGATACGCCGGGTTCTGTCCCGGTGCCGGAGCACCATGGACGGCCATCTATCTCGGAGCTGCGTCACCGCAGCCCTCCAGCGGTCTACCCGGGGACTGGACGAGCAGCCTGTGCGTCCCCTGTTCGACCTTGCTCCGGGCGAGGTTTGCATAGCCGACCCGATCACTCGGGCCGCTGGTGGTCTCTTACACCGCCGTTTCACCCTCACCCGCCGCTCGCGCGACGGGCGGTCTGCTCTCTGTTGCACTGTCTCGCGGGTCGCCCCGGGTGGGTGTTACCCACCGCCCTGCTCTGCGGAGCCCGGACGTTCCTCGACGCGGTCGGTGTCCCGGAGGATCGACCGCGGCGCGACCGTCTTGCCGACCCATCCGCGGGGACGAGTCTAGGGCAGCGGCAGCGGCAGCGGCAGCGGCAGCCGCGGACCGGCGCCTAGAGCCCCGACTCGTCCGTGCGCACAAGGATCGCGTTGCTCTCGGGGTCGATGATGACGTCGTCGGGAGCGCGCTTCCGCAACGCGTCGAGGTCGCTCTGGTGCAGGGCGATGTTGCTGCCGAGCGAGATGCCGCGGTGCAGCATGGCCGCGCCGACGCCGTAGCGGGCGCGCTGCTTCTCGTACAGGGCGAGGAGGTCCTCCGGGAACCGCGGCGCCAGGGCGTCGCGGTCCTTCTGCGCCTGCTCGGCCTGCACGCGCAGCTCGACGGCCGCGGCGTCGCGCTGGGCCTCGACCGCGGCGAGGCGGTCGGCCAGCGCGTCCCGCTCGACGACGACCTCGGCCTGGGCGGCCTGCGCCTCCTCGAGCCGCTGCATCACCTCGAGCTCCACCTCCTCGAGCGTGTCGCGGCGGCGCAGGAGCGACTCCAGCTCGCGCTCGAGCGCCTGCACGTCCTTGGAGCTGCCGCCCGCCTCGATGCGGGTCCGGTCGCGGTCCATGCGGGCCTGCACGACGGCGACGTCGGACTCGATGCGCGTGAGCTCGGTCTGCGCGTCCTCCACCACGCCGGTCCGCTCGCCGAGGCGGCGGCGCACGAGCTCCATCTCCCGCTGCAGCGCGTCGATCTCCTTCAGCTGCGGGAGCTGGGCGAGCTGGCGCTTCAGGTGGGTGAGACGGGTGTCGATCTCCTGCAGGTCGAGGAGCTCCTTCTGGATGCTCGGATCGGCTTTCATGCTCTCCCTCTCGTGGTGCGTGCCCGCCTGCCGTGCAGGCGGGTTCACGGTGCGTGTCGTGGATGCGCGGGAACGGCCGCGCGGCGTGCCGTCACTGCGTGACGACGAAGTCCCAGGGGTCGGTGCGGATGTCGCTGACGACGACCTCCACGTCGGGCAGGGCCGACCGCAGCGTGTCGGCGGCGCGGTCGAGCCACAGCCACTCGCTCGCCCAGTGCGACGTGTCGATGAGGTACGGCGTGCCGCCGCGGAGGGCGGCGGACTCACGCGCCTCGCTCGCCGGGTGGTGGCGGAGGTCGGACGTGATGTAGACGTCGGCCGCCTGCACCTCCGCCGCCCCGAGCAGCGAGTCGCCCGCGCCGCCGCAGAGGGCCACGCGGGTGACGGGGGCGTCGTAGTCGCCGGCGACGCGGATCCCCGTCGCCGTCGGCGGCAGGATCCGGGCGAGCTCCCCGGCGAGGCGGCCGAGCGTGGTGGTCGCGGGGAGGTCGCCGACGCGGCCGATGCCGCGCACGCCGCCCTCGGCGGGGTCGAGCGGGCGGATGGTGCCGGGCACCAGGCCGAGGAGCGCCGCGAGCCGGCCCGACGTGCCCTCCTCGACGACGTCGGCGGTCGTGTGGGAGGCGTGCAGCGCGCAGTCGCCGCGGACGAGATCGGCGAGGAGCCCGCCCTTGTACCCGGTCTCGGCGATGCTCGTGACGCCGCGGAGGAGCAGCGGGTGATGCACGAGCAGGAGGTCGGCGTCGGCGGCGATGGCCTCGTCCACCGTGGCGCGCACGGCGTCGACGGCGAGGTGGATGCGGCGGACCGGGCGACGCGGATCACCGGAGACGAGCCCGGAGGCGTCCCAGTCGGAGGCGCCCGCGGGCGGCCACGCGCCCTCGACGATCCGGATGACGTCGGCGAGGGTGGGGATCACGTGCCCATCGTAACGAAGGGGCGGTCGCGGCCCGTCGTCCGGGCGGGTCCCGTCAGTCGCGGCGGGAGGAGCGGCGGGGCGCGGCCTCGTCGCGCGGTTCGTCCGTGGATGACCCGGGCGAGGGCACGAGCGGCGCGAGGGGCCACAGGCTCCGCTGGGCGGATCCGCGGTGGGTGCTGGATCCGTGCGTCGCGGCGTCGACGACCGACCAGGAGGCGGCGTCCTCGGCCGTGTCGGAGCTCATGCGTGGATGCTACCGCGACGCGCGCACGGCGACCGGGGCCGTACGGCCCGCGGCCATGCGGATCCCGCGGGTGGGCCGCCGTCGACGGACGAGCGTCGCCGGGCCGTGGCTCAGCGGACGCCGCGGGCGGTGAGCGCGTCGCCGAGCTCGTCGGCGTGCTTGAGCGCGAGGACGAGGAAGGGCACCACGAAGGCGCGCACGCTCGGACGGACGCCCCGCGCCCTCTGCGCCTCCCGGACGTCGGCCGCCAGGCGGCCGAGGACGGGCACGGTCCCCGCCGTGACCGTGAGCAGCAGCGCGATGCGCTCCGTGTCGATCCCGAGCCGCTCCAGCGGCCGGAGGCCGCGCTCGACGCTGTCGAGCAGCGCGGTCATGGACGTCGTGAGGACGAGCAGGCCGGCGACGGCCACCGCGGACGTGACCCGTGCCGTGTTCGCCACCGCGGGCTCGGGCCCGAGCAGCACGAGCTGGCTCACGAGCGTGACGAGCACGAGCCAGCGCACGGCGCGCACCTGGGCGATGAGCCGGCGCATCCCGAGCATCCCGTCGCCCAGCTGCGCCGCGGCGTAGGCGGCCACCGCCACGGCGGCGGCGACACCGGCGGCCCACCACGTGGAGGGCAGGAGGGAGACGGCGAGCACCACGACCATGAGCAGGACGAGCTCGGGACCCGCGGGCATCCGCGCGAGGCGGCCCGGCCGACGCGCCGCCGCGGGCGTCACGCGAGCATCGCCTCGTACTCGGCGATGACGGCGGCGGGCTCCCCCGTCCGGATCAGCCGGCCACCCGCGAAGAGGACGGCTGCGTCGCAGCGGGCCGCGGCGGCGAGGTCGTGGGTGACGAGCACGAGCCGGTGCCCGTCCTCGAGGAGGTGGCCCAGGACGCGGCGCGCGTTGCGGGCGTCGAGGTACGCGGTCGGCTCGTCGGCGATGACGAGCTCGGGGCGACGCACGAACGCGCCTGCCAGGGCGAGGAGCTGCTTCTGCCCGCCGGAGAGCTCGTGCGACGAGCGGTCGGCGAGGTCCTGGATGCCGAGGCGGCGGAGGGCCTCGTCGACCCGGGCCGCCGACTCGGCGCGCGGCAGCCGCTCGGGCCGCAGCGAGAACGCGATGTCCTCCGCCACCGTCGGCATGACGATCTGCGCGTCCGGGTTGCTGAACACGAGCGCGACGCGGCGGCGCAGCTCGCGGGATCCGCGCGTCGGGTCGACCCCCAGGACCCGCAGCTCCCCCGTCGTCGCGTCGACCAGCCCGCCGAGCAGGCGGGCGAACGTGCTCTTGCCGGATCCGTTCTCGCCGACCACCGCGAGCGTGCGCACGTCCGTGTCGAGCGTGACGTCCTGGAGCGCCTCGACGTCGCCGAGGCGCACGCCGACGCCCGCGAGGTGCAGCGGGGCGGGAGCCCGTCGCCCGGTCGGCGTCACCGATCCGCCGTGGCGTCGCGCTCCCGACGCGCGGGGCTCCAGCCGGACGCGCGCCGGAAGGCGCGGGGGTAGCCGCGCACCAGCGTCATGACGATGGCCGTCGCGACGGCGGCCTTGACGAGGTCGCCGGGCAGGAAGACGAGGCTGGTCAGCGCCGTCTCGGCCAGCGGCAGGCGGGTGACGAGGCTCTGGACCGGGATCCCCACGGCGTAGATCGCCGCGATGCCGCCGACGAGCATCGCCACCGCGGTGCGCCATGCGGTGGGTCGCCTCCCGCCGAGGTGCACGATGAGGCCGACGACGGCGGCGCCGAGCACCCAGCCGACGAGGTAGCCGGCGGTCGGCCCGACGAAGACGCCGAGGCCGCCGTGGCCGCCGGAGAGGAGCGGGAGGCCCAGCGCGACGAGCGCGAGGAGGACGGCGAGGGCGAGCGCGCCGAGCCGGGGGCCGAGGATCGCACCCGCGAGCATGACCCCGAGCGTCTGCGCGGTGATGGGGACCCCGCCCACCACGCCGATGCTGCCCGGCAGGCCCAGCACCGCGACGACGGCCGCGAGCACGGCGACCCGGGCGAGGTCGGTCGCGTCCACCCGCGACGCGCGCCGGTCGGCGGCGGGGTGGGAGGAGGACGGGGTCATGGGCATCCTTCGATCGGGTGGTGCGAGGAGGTGGTGCCGCCGCGACCTGAACTGCGTTCACCTGAACGCCGTTCACTATAGTGGCGGCATGGCACGAGCGGGCGCGACGGGGCGGCACACCCGGGAGGACGTCGCCCGCACCGCCCTGCGGATCCTCGACGAGCACGGGCTGCCCGACTTCACGATGCGCCGCCTCGCCGCCGCGCTCGATGTCCAGCCGAGCGCCCTCTACTGGCACTTCCCCGACAAGCAGAGCCTCCTCGCGGAGCTGGCGGACCGCATCGTCGCGGAGGCGCGGGACGTCCGGAAGGTCGACGTGCCCGCCTCGTCCGGGTGGACCGGGCGCGTGCGGCACGAGGCGGTGGCCCTGCGAGCGGCGCTCCTCGCGCACCGCGACGGCGCGGAGGTGGTGGCGAGCACCACCGCTCTCGGGCTCGGGGCGTCCGCGGCGCGTGACGCGCTGTCGTCCGCGGTCGCCCAGGGCGGCCTCGGCGAGGCGGCGTGCGCCCGCGCCGCGTCCGCGCTCCTGCACTTCGTCCTCGGGCACGTGGCGCACGAGCAGCAGAGGATCCAGCTCGACCGCCTGGGCCTGCTCCCGGTGGACCCTGCCCGCGAGGATCCCGCCGGCGACTTCGCGTTCGGCGTGGACCTGCTGATCCGGGGCCTCGGCACGCTCGCCTGACGGGAGGCGCGGCCAGGCGCCCGGCGCCCGGCACGCGGCCGAGGCGGTGCGGTGGTGGTGGTGGTGGGCCCTGCCGGGCTCGAACCGACGACATCCACGGTGTAAACGTGGCGCTCTACCAACTGAGCTAAAGGCCCCCGCGTCCGGTCGCCGGGCGCTCCGCCATGCTAGCCGACAGCGTCGGCGCGCCCCGGCTCCGTGGAGCGCGGGCCCCGTAGCCTCTCCCGCGTGTCCATCCACCCCTCGCGCCGTACGGTCGCCGAGCCCCGCTGGCCGGCCGGCGCCGGCGTCCTCGTGGCGGTGGTCCTCTACGGCATCGCGCCCACCGCCGTGCCCCCGGGTGTGCGGATCGCCGTGGTCGTGACGGCCGTCGCCCTCCTCGTGCCGCTGGTCGCGCTCAATCCGCGCCGGCTCGCCCGCGAGACGGCCTGGTCGCGCGGTCTCGGCCTGGTGCTCGGCGGGCTCCTGCTGGTCGCCAACCAGGTCAGTCTCGTCGTGCTGGTGGTCGCGCTCGTGGACGCCTCGGAGGCGGGACCCGAGCTCCTGCTCACGGCGCTGCAGGTCTGGGCCACCAACGTCCTGGCCTTCGCGCTCGTGTTCTGGGAGATGGACCGCGGAGGTCCGGTCGCCCGTCGCGCCCATGCCCGTGAGGCGCTCGCGCCGGCCGACTTCCGCTTCCCGCAGGACGAGGACGCCGGAGGGGTGCCCGGGGCCGCCGGCCGCCCATCCGAGCACGCCGACTGGGTGCCGGGGTTCGTCGACTACGCGTACTTCTCGCTGACGAATTCGATGGCCTACAGCCCCACGGACACGATGCCGCTGCGGCACCGGGCGAAGGCGCTCATGGCCCTGCAGGCGTTCGCGGGCTTCGTGATCCTCGCGCTGGTCATCGCGCGCGCGGTCAACATCCTGAGCTGACCCGCAGCAGCGGATCGGGCAGGCGCGCCCGGATCAGGCGGGGACGAGCGCCAGGTCGCGGATGGCGGAGCGGTAGGCCTCGAGCTCGCGCGCCTCGCCGGGCGCGGTGATGAAGCTGCCGCGGATGATCCCGCGGGTGTCGATGAGGAAGGTCGCGCGGTTCGCGAAGCCCTTCTCCTCGAGGAAGACGCCGTACTCCTTCGCGACCTGGCCGTGCGGCCAGAAGTCCGCGAGGAGCTGGAAGTCGATGCCCTGCTGCTGGGCCCACGCGCGCAGCGTGTGCTTGCTGTCGACGCTGACGCCGATGAGCTCGACGCGGCTGTCGGCGAAGAGGGCGAGGTTCTCCTCGAGCTGGCACATCTCGCCGGTGCACGTCCCGGAGAAGGCGAGGGGGAAGAAGACGAGGGCGACCGCGCGGTGTCCGCGGTACTCGCTCAACCGGACCCGCTCGCCGTACTGGTTGGCGAGCTCGAAGTCGGGAGCCTGTGTGTCGTTGGCCAGGGCCATGGGGTGCGGATCCTTCCGTGCCGGCGAGTGTCTCCTGTCTGGCACGAGGGTCGATCCTACGCCGCCCATCCGGGATGTCCAGCGATGCGGCCGGGGCCGCGCGGACGGGGCGCGCCGACCGCCGTCCGACACCGTCGGTCGGCATGGGTAGGCTGGCCCCTGGCGTACGCGCGGTCTCGCACCCTTCGAGCCCCGTGGCACCGAAGACGATGTCTGCACACCACAGGAAGAGGTCGAGGGTGACTGTCAACGACCAGGATCCGTACTCGGTGAACCACACCGATCAGGATCCGGAAGAGACCGCCGAATGGAACGAGTCCCTCGACGGGCTCGTCGAGACGCAGGGCCGGGGTCGCGCGCGCGACGTCATGCTCAGCCTCCTCAAGCGCTCCAAGGAGCTGCACCTCAACGTGCCGATGGTCCCCACCACGGACTACATCAACACGATCGCGCCGGAGAACGAGCCCGACTTCCCCGGTGACGAGGAGATCGAGCGCCGCTACCGCGCGTGGATCCGCTGGAACGCGGCCGTCACGGTGCACCGGGCCCAGCGCCCCGGCATCGCGGTCGGCGGGCACATCGCCACGTACGCCTCCTCCGCCGCCCTCTACGAGGTCGGCTACAACCACTTCTTCCGCGGCCAGGACCACCCGGGCGGCGGCGACCAGGTCTTCGTGCAGGGCCACGCCTCCCCCGGCACCTATGCGCGCGCCTTCCTCGAGGGCCGCCTGAGCGAGGACCAGCTCGACGGCTTCCGCCAGGAGAAGAGCCACCAGGGCGGCGGCCTGTCGTCGTACCCGCACCCCCGCCTGATGCCGGAGTTCTGGCAGTTCCCCACGGTCTCGATGGGCCTCGGCCCCATCAACGCGATCTACCAGGCGCAGGCGAACAAGTACCTCACCAACCGCGGCATCAAGGACGCCTCCGACCAGCAGGTCTGGGCCTTCCTCGGCGACGGGGAGATGGACGAGGTCGAGAGCCGCGGACAGCTCCAGGTCGCGGCGAACGAGAAGCTCGACAACCTGAACTTCGTCATCAACTGCAACCTGCAGCGCCTCGACGGCCCGGTCCGCGGCAACGGCAAGATCATCCAGGAGCTCGAGAGCTTCTTCCGCGGCGCCGGCTGGAACGTCATCAAGGTCGTCTGGGGCCGCGAGTGGGACGACCTGCTCGCCCGCGACACCGAGGGCGCGCTCCTCGACCTGATGAACCGCACGCCCGACGGCGACTACCAGACCTTCAAGGCCGAGAGCGGTGCCTACATCCGCGAGAACTTCTTCGGGCGCGACGAGCGCACCGCGAAGCTCGTCGAGGGCTACACCGACGACCAGATCTGGAACCTCAAGCGCGGCGGCCACGACTACCGCAAGGTCTACGCGGCGTTCAAGGCGGCGAGCGAGCACACAGGCCAGCCCACGGTGATCCTCGCGAAGACCGTCAAGGGCTACGGCCTCGGCCCGAGCTTCGAGGGCCGCAACGCGACCCACCAGATGAAGAAGCTCACGCTCGACAACCTCAAGCAGTTCCGCGACGAGATGCGGGTGCCGATCACGGACGCGCAGCTCGAGGCGGACCCGTACCTGCCGCCGTACTACCACCCCGGTCAGGACGACGAGGCGATCCAGTACATGCAGGAGCGCCGTCGCGCCCTCGGCGGGTACTCCCCCGAGCGCCGCACGAACCACACGGCCATCTCGCTGCCCGACGACTCGGCGTACCGGATCTCCAAGAAGGGATCCGGCACCCAGGAGATCGCCACAACCATGGCGTTCGTCCGGCTGCTCAAGGACCTCATCCGCGCGAAGGACTTCGGCAACCGCGTCGTCCCGATCATCCCGGACGAGGCCCGCACCTTCGGCATCGACGCCTTCTTCCCGACGGCGAAGATCTACAACCCGAACGGCCAGCACTACACGTCGGTCGACCGCGAGCTGCTGCTCTCCTACAAGGAGAGCCCGCAGGGCCAGATCGTCCACGTGGGCATCAACGAGGCGGGCGCCCTGGCGGCGTTCACCAACCTCGGCACCACGTACTCGACCCAGGGCGAGCCGCTCATCCCGATCTACGTCTTCTACTCGATGTTCGGGTTCCAGCGCACGGGCGACGCGATCTGGGCGGCGGGCGACCAGATGGCGCGCGGCTTCCTCATCGGCGCGACCGCGGGCCGCACCACGCTGACGGGCGAGGGCCTCCAGCACGCGGACGGCCACTCGCTCGTCCTGTCGCAGACCAACCCGGCGGTCGTGTCCTACGACCCGGCGTACGCCTACGAGATCGGGCACATCGTGCGCACCGGCCTCGAGCGGATGTACGGCGGCCAGCACGAGGACCCGAACGTCATGTACTACCTCACGGTCTACAACGAGCCGATCATCCACCCGGCCGAGCCCGAGGACGTGGACGTGGACGGCATCGTCCGCGGCATCCACAAGCTCAAGGACGGCTGGGTCGAGGGGCCGAAGGCGCAGCTGATGGCCTCCGGCGTCGCGGTGCCGTGGGCGCTCGAGGCGCAGAAGCTCCTCGCCGACGACTGGGGCGTGTCCGCCGACGTGTGGTCCGTCACCTCCTGGGGCGAGCTGCGTCGCGACGGCCTGGCGGCGGAGGAGCACAACCTGCTGCACCCGCACTCCGAGACCCGCGTCCCGTACCTGGAGGAGAAGCTCCGCGGAGCCGAGGGCCCGTTCGTCGCGGTCACCGACTTCTCGCACGCCGTCCCGGACCAGATCCGGCAGTTCGTGCCCGGTGACTACTCGACGCTCGGCGCCGACGGCTTCGGCTTCTCGGACACGCGACCGGCCGCGCGCCGCTTCTTCGCGATCGACGGTCCGTCGATGGTCGTGAAGACGCTGCAGCGCCTCGCCAAGCAGGGCAAGGTCGACCAGGACGCGCCGAAGTGGGCGATCGACAAGTACCGCCTGCTCGACGTGACCGCCGGCACGACCGGGTCGGCGGGCGGCGAGGCGTGAGCTGCGCCGACCTGACGTGACCACGAGCGATCGGCACGACACCGACGTGGAGACCGGGGAGACGAAGGCGGAGACGCTGACGTGGCTCCGGTCCCTGTCGGGGGAGCTCGCCAGCGCGACGCTCCAGCGGCTGGAGGACACGCTGCCCTGGTACGGCGACATGCCGCCGGGGCGGCGGTCCGCCGTCGGGCTCGTGGCGCAGGCCGGCATCACGTCGTTCATCCACTGGTACGACGATCCCGACTCGACGCCGTGGATCGCCGCGGACGTGTTCGGTGCGGCACCCCGAGAGCTCCTGCGCTCGGTGAGCCTGCAGCAGACGCTGCAGCTCATCCGGGTCACCGTGGAGGTCGTCGAGGACCGCGTGCGCGACCGGCACCGGACCGTGCGCGACGCGATCCTCCTGTACTCGCGGGAGATCGCCTTCGCGGCCGCCGACGTGTACGCGCGCGCCGCCGAGGCCCGCGGGCTCTGGGACGCGCGGCTCGAGGCCCTGGTGGTCGACAGCATCCTCTCGGGCGAGTACGACGACGAGCTGCCGTCCCGCATCGCCGCGCTCGGCTGGCACGGCCACGGCGAGGTGTCGGTGCTCGTCGGCACCGCGCCCGCCGTGCTCGACGTCGACCAGCTGCGACGCACCGCGCGGCACCTCGACGCGGACGTCCTCATCGGCGTCCAAGGCAGCCGGCTCGTCCTCGTCATCGGGCGCGCGTCGCCCGCGGCCGTGGAGCCCGATGCCCCCGCCCCCGAGGTGCCGCCCGTCACCTTCCTCGAGATCGCCACGCAGCTGGAGCCCGGGTTCGGATCCGGCCACCTGGTCCTCGGGCACGAGGTGCCGAGCCTCGTCGAGGCGTCGCGCAGCGCCCGCGCGGCCCTCGCCGGCTTCGCCGTCGCGCGCTCCTGGCGCAACGCGCCGCGGCCGACGCTCGCCGACGACCTGCTGCCCGAGCGCGCCCTCGCCGGCGATCCGCTCGCCCGCTCCACGCTCATCAACCGGATCTACAAGCCCCTGCAGGCGCACTCCACCGAGCTGCTCGCCACGCTCTGGTGCTACCTGGACACCGGCCGCTCGCTCGAGGCGACGGCGCGCGAGCTGTTCGTCCACCCGAACACGGTGCGGTACCGGCTCAAGCGCGTCTCCGACGTCATCGGCTGGGACGCGACGGGCGCCCGCGAGGCGCTCATCCTCCAGGCCGCGCTCATCATCGGCAGCATCGCCGAGGCGGGCACGACCGTCCCGAAGCAGCAGGGGTCGGGCCGCGCCCGGACGAAGCGGCCGGCGGCCAGGTGAGCGTCCGCGCCTGTGCCCTCGTCACAACGTCGCGGCGGATCCTCTGTAGGACGTGGACTCCGGCACGCCGCTCGCCGAGTGGGAGGGTGGACGGATGATCATCGTCGTCTGCCCGGGTCAGGGCTCCCAGAAGCCCGGCTTCCTCTCCCCCTGGCTCGAGCACCCCGAGCACGCGCGTCGGCTCGGCGAGCTGGGCGACGCGGCCGGGCTCGACCTGGTCACGCACGGCACGACGTCCGACGCGGACACCATCCGCGACACCGCGGTGGCCCAGCCGCTCATCGTCGCGGCGGGCATCATGGCCCTCCACGCGCTGCTCGCCGACGGCCGCGACGCGTACGTCGCCGGGATCGCGGGCCACTCGGTCGGCGAGATCACCGCGGCCGCCGGTGCCGGCATCCTCACGGACGCCGAGGCCATGGCCGTCGTGCGGACCCGCGGCGACGCGATGGCCGAGGCCGCCGCCGTCACCCGCACGGGCATGAGCGCGGTCGTGGGCGGCGACCAGGACGCGGTGCTCGCGCGGCTCGCCGAGTTCGGGCTCGAGCCCGCCAACTTCAACGGCGGCGGGCAGATCGTCGTGGCCGGCGACCCCGAGGCCCTGGCGGCGCTCCAGGCGGAGCCGCTGCGCGGAACCCGCGTGATCCCGCTGCAGGTGGCCGGCGCCTTCCACACCCACCACATGGCCCCGGCCGTCGCGGTGCTGCAGCAGGCGGTCGCCCCGCTCGCTCCCCGCGACCCGCGCTTCCCCATCTGGACCAACCGCGACGGCAGCCGGGTCGAGTCCGGCGCCGCGTTCCTCGACCTCGTCGTCGGCCAGGTCGCGAGCCCCGTGCGCTGGGACCTCTGCATGGAGGCCTTCGACGCCGCGGGTGTGACCGGCCTCATCGAGGTCGCCCCCGCCGGTGCGCTCACCGGCCTCGCGAAGCGCGGCCTGAAGGGCCTCCCCACGCTCGCGCTCTCCACGCCCGACGACCTCCCGGCGGCCATCGACATGCTCGACGCGCACGCCTGACCCGCCTCACCGACACCGAACAGGCACACATGACCGACCAGCCCCGCCCCACCATCCGGACCGCGCCCGTGGTCGAGCGCTTCACCCGCATCTGGGGCCTCGGCGCCGCCCGAGGCGAGCTGGACGTCCCGAACGACGACCTCGTCGGCCCCATCGACTCCTCGGACGAGTGGATCCGCCAGCGCACGGGCATCATCACCCGCAAGCGCGCTGGCGCCGACGTGGACGCGGTCGACCTCGCGACCACCGCGTCGCTCGAGGCCATCGCGAAGGCGGGCATCCGCCCGGAGCAGATCGGCATCGTCCTCGTGAGCACCGTGAGCAACACGGTCCAGACCCCGTCGATGGCCGCGCTCCTCGCCGACCGCATCGGCGCGAACCCGGCCCCCGCCTACGACATCTCGGCCGCCTGCGCCGGGTACACGTACGGCATCGCCCAGGCCGACTCGTTCATCCGGTCCGGCCTCGCCGACTACGTGCTCGTCGTCGGCGCCGAGAAGCTGTCGGACATCGTCGACCCCACCGACCGCTCCATCTCCTTCCTGCTGGGCGACGGCGCCGGTGCGGCGATCGTCGGCCCGAGCGACACCCCCGGCATCTCGCCGACGGTCTGGGGCTCCGACGGCTCCAACTGGGACGCGGTCGGGATGAGCGGCACACTGAAGAGCATGCGCGACGGTTCCGCGTGGCCGACCCTCCGCCAGGACGGCCAGAAGGTCTTCCGCTGGGCCGTCTGGGAGATGGTCAAGGTCGCCAAGGAGGCGCTCGACCGCGCGGGGGTCACGGCCGACCAGCTCGCCGCCTTCATCCCCCACCAGGCCAACATGCGCATCGTCGACGAGTTCGCCAAGCAGCTCGGCCTCCCCGAGTCCGTCGCCATCGCCCGCGACATCGCGACCACGGGCAACACCTCCGCCGCGTCGATCCCGCTCGCCACCCACCGCCTGCTCGAGGAGGACCCGTCGCTCTCCGGCGGCCTCGCCCTGCAGATCGGGTTCGGCGCCGGACTCGTCTTCGGCGCGCAGGTCGTCGTCCTGCCCTGAGCCCCACCGCCCCATAAGCTGTTCCGGTCATCACGAACCACGAGGAGATACACATGGCACTGTCCACCGAAGAAGTCCTGGCCGGCCTGGCCGAGCTCGTCAACGACGAGACCGGGATCGCCACCGACACCGTCGAGATGGACAAGTCGTTCACCGACGACCTGGACATCGACTCGATCTCGATGATGACGATCGTCGTCAACGCCGAGGAGAAGTTCGACGTGAAGATCCCCGACGAGGAGGTCAAGAACCTCAAGACCGTCGGCGACGCCGTCACCTTCATCACCAACGCGCAGTCCTGATCGCGCGGACGACGGCCGGTCCCGCATCCGGGACCGGCCGTCTCCCTCCCCCGTTCCCGACGTCGAGGAGACGCCACGCATGACCACCCCCAAGAAGATCGTCGTCACCGGCATCGGCGCCACGTCGCCCCTCGGCGGCACCGCCGAGGACACCTGGCAGGCGCTCCTCCGCGGCGAGTCGGGCATCACGACCCTCGAGCAGGACTGGGTGGCCAAGTGGGAGATCCCCGTCACCTTCGCCGGGCAGGCCAAGGTGCCGTCCTCCGAGGTGATGCAGCGCATCGAGACCAAGCGCCTCGACCCGTCCAGCCAGTTCGCGCTGACCGCCGCGCGCGAGGCCTGGGCCGACGCCGGCTCGCCCGAGGTCGACCCGCTGCGCTTCGCCGTCGACTGGGCGACCGGCATCGGCGGCGTGTGGACGCTGCTCGATGCATGGGACACCCTCCGCGAGAAGGGCCCGCGCCGGGTCCTCCCCATGACCGTGCCCATGCTCATGCCGAACGGTCCGGCGGCCGCGGTGGGCATGGCCCTCGGTGCGCGCGCCGGCATCCAGACCGTCGTCTCGGCCTGCGCCTCCAGCACCGAGTCGATCGCCAGCGCCTACGAGCACCTCCAGGCGGGCCGCGCCGACATCATCGTCGCCGGCGGCTCCGAGGCGTCCATCCACCCGCTCCCCATCGCGTCGTTCGCCGCGATGCAGGCGCTGTCCAAGCGCAACGACGATCCCGCCCACGCCTCGCGCCCGTACGACATTTCGCGGGACGGCTTCGTCCTCGGCGAGGGCGGCGCGGCGCTCGTGCTCGAGACCGAGGAGCACGCCAAGGCCCGCGGCGCCCGCATCTACGCCGAGCTGATCGGCGGCGCGGTCACCAGCGACGCATTCCACATCACGGCGCCCGACCCCGAGGGGACGGGCGCGGCACGCGCGATGATCGAGACCATCGAGGGCGCGGGCTATTCGCGGAGCGACGTGTCGCACATCAACGTGCACGCGACGAGCACGCCCGTGGGGGACATCGCCGAGTACAAGGCGCTCGAGCGCGTCTTCGGCGAGGCCGTGCACGGCATCCCGGTCAGCGCGACGAAGGCGTCGACGGGCCACCTCCTCGGCGGCGCCGGCGCGATCGAGGCGGTCTTCACGGTGAAAGCACTGGCGGAGCGCACCGCTCCCCCGACGATCAACCTCACCGAGCAGGATCCCGACATAAAGCTCGACGTCGTCACATCGCCCCGCGCGCTCGGCGACGGCGACCTGCTCGCGATCAGCAACTCGTTCGGCTTCGGCGGGCACAACGCGGTCATCGCGTTCCGAAGCGTCTAGCAGCGCACGCACGACGAGGGGCCCCGACCGGATGGTCGGGGCCCCTCGTCGTGCAGGCGGCGGGAGGAGACGCGCGCCGGTGGCCCTCGGGTCAGCCGACCTTGTGCAGCCAGACCACAGGGCTGAAGTCGCTCGCGTGGCGGAACGCCTCGAGCTCGTCGTCCCAGGCCTGGCCCATGGCGAGGCGCAGCTCGCGGTGCAGCTCCAGCGTGTTCGACCCCGCGATGTCCAGGGCGTAGCGGATGCGGTCCTCGGGGATCACCGTGTTGCCGGCGGTGTCGGTCTGCGCGAAGAAGACGCCGAGATCGGGCGTGTGCATCCACCGGCCGCCGTCGCGTCCCGGACCCGCGTCCTCGGTGACCTCGTAGCGGAGGTGCTCCCAGCCCCGGAGGCCGCTCGCGATGGCGGCGCCGGAGCCCTCCGGGCCCTCCCAGTAGTACTCGGCGCGCATGGCGCCCTTGAGCACCGGCTGCGGGTCCCACGTGAAGTTCACGGCGTGACCGAGCGCGCGACCCGCTGCCCATTCGACATGGGGGCAGAGCGCGCGAGGAGAGGAGTGCACGTAGAGCACTCCTCGAGCCGGTCTTGAGTTGGCGACGGGTGCTTCCATGGGTCTCCTCCATCCGATCAGATGCGTCTTCCCCAACGATCTGCATGCGATGGACGAGCTCCACACCTGCCGGTGCGGCCGGCGCGAGCGCCGACGGGTCTCATCATGCCGGGTGATCCTGTGCATCGGCAACATCGCCGCCACGACGCGCCGTCCCGCTCGGGCACTTCACCGGCGGCGGCGGGTCCGGCCAGGATGCATGCCGGGAATGCCTAGGCTCCAGGTGTCGGTCCGCCGGGGCCGGGAGACGAGGCGGGGATGTCGGTGCGACACGCGCTCCTCGCCGTCCTCACCGAGGGCACCTGCTACGGCTACCAGCTGCGGACCGAGTTCGCCCGGCGCACGGGCACCGCCGCGCCGCTCAACGTCGGCCAGATCTACAACACCCTCGACCGGCTCGAGCGCGACGGCCTCGTGGTCAAGGGCGCGACGGACGATGCGGGGCACGTGCCCTACACGATCACGCCGGCCGGGACGGCCGAGGTGGAGGACTGGCTCGCCGCGAGCGTCGGCGACGTCGGGACGCGGGACGAGCTGCTCGTGAAGGTGACGCTCGCGCTGTCGCTGCCCGGGGCCGACGCGCGGGAGGTGGTGCGCGTCCAGAGGGCGAGCACGCGTGAGGAGGCCCGTGCCCTCGCGGAGATCCGCGAGGACCTCGAGCACGCCGACGATCCCCCGCTCGCCCGGCTGCTCGCCGTGGAGGCGCAGGAAGCGCAGGCGGCCGCCCGGCTCGCGTGGCTCGATTCCGCGGAGCGCAGGATCGGTGCCGCCCGCGCGTCGGGAGCGCGGCCGGCGGGTCTGGCGGAGGCGCCGCGTCGGGGCCGTCCGGCGCGACGGACGGACGCGGACGCCGGCTGACCTAGTGGAGCAGGCCCCCGGCCTTCGCGAGCACGTTCTTCTCCCCCGCCTCTATGGGCACGGCGAAGCGGTTCTGCTTGGGCGGCATCGGGCAGTTGAAGTTGTAGCTGAAGGCGCACGGGGGCAGGTACGCCCGGTTGAAGTCGAGGGTGATGGTCCCGTCGGGCGACGGGGCGACCATCAGGAAGCGGCCCACCCCGTAGGTCGACTCGCCGCTCGTCGCGTCGGAGAACACCAGCAGGAGCGCGCGGCCCTCGCGGAAGGCCGCGAGCGAGTAGTCCACGCCGTCCTTCGTGAAGGTGATCTCCCCCGGCACGACCTTGTCCTTCGTCGCCCCGTCGTCCTTGAGGTGCTCGAAGCCCATGGCCCGCCCGCCCTCGATCGGCGTGAAGTCCGCCTTCACGACCCACTCCTCGGAGTACGGGAAGGCGTCGATGCCGCCGAAGTCGCGGATCGCCTCGGACTGCGCGTCCCAGACGCGGAGGGCGTAGGTGCCCTCCTCGCTGGCGATGACGAAGGCCGACACGGTGTCGCTCGCGACGACCGCCGAGGGCTGCGGGTCGTCCCGGCCGCGCACGACCGCCTCGCCGTCGACGAGGACGCCGTCCACGCGGATCCCGTCGGCGGCCGACGCGCGCACGCGGAGCCCGGAGATGCCGGGCTCGAGGGGCGACCAGGTGCCGGGGATCCCATAGACCGGCTGCGGGTCGGCGTCGGACGAGAACCACTGCGTGTTGACGAGCGCGAGGTTGCCCTGGGGCAGGACCACCATCTGCTCGCGGCGGGAGCGGTAGACGGCGAGCACCTCCGCGGGGTCGGTGGGTGCGGGGGCGGTCGCGGCGGTGCCGGCGGGATCGGTCATGGTCCCATCCTCGCCGCCCGCGGGGCCCCGGCCAAGTCGGCGGCGCCGAGCGATGAGCGGTCGCTCCCGGGGTTCCCCGTCGAGGGTGGCGGGCGTACGGTCGGACCATGAGCACAGATCACGAGAGCACCTCGACCGACGACGACGGCACGACGACCCACACCGAGGAGCACGTGGAGTCGTCCTCCTCCTCGGTCACCGAGGAGAGCGGATCCGGCGACCAGACCCCCGACGGCTCCGGCAGCAACACGAGCGAGGGCGAGGACCACGAGGGCGACGTCGGCTCCGGCGGCTGATCCCTCTCCTACGCGCAACACGACGCCCGGTCCCGTGAGGGGCCGGGCGTCGTCGCGTCCGGGCTCCCCGCGCCGTCACTTGGCCTGGGCGTAGTCCTCGACCACCGCGATCGTGACGGGGAAGTCGACGGGCGCATCGCCGAAGAGCAGCCGCCCTGCCTCGGCGGCGGCCTCCGCCACGGCGGCGCGCACCTCGTCGACGCGGTCGTCGGGCGCGTGGACCATCACCTCGTCGTGCAGGAAGAAGACGAGGTGCGGACGGGATCCGGGCCGCTCCAGGGCGGCGAGCCTCCGACGGAGGCCGGCCAGCCAGCACAGCGCCCACTCGGCGGCGCTGCCCTGCACGACGAAGTTGCGGGTGAAGCGCCCCTGGTCCCGAGCGGCGGTGCGCGCCCGGGCGGCGTCCGCCGCGGATGCCTCGCCGGCGCGGCCGATCTGCTGCACGTCGCGCCAGGCATCCCCGGGCGGCGGGGACGAGCGCCCGAGGCGCGTGCTGACCACGCCGCCGCTCTCCCCCGCGCGCGCCGCCTGCTCGACGAAGCCGGTCGCCCGCGGGTAGGCGCGCACGAGCCGGGGCATGAGGCGGCCGCTCTCCCCCGATGTCGCGCCGTACATGGCACCGAGCATCGCGACCTTGGCGTGCGCGCGCGTGTCCACGACGCCCGCGTCGACGAGCCCCTGGTAGAGGTCGCTGCCGCGCCCGGCGTCGGCCATCGCGCGGTCCTCGGCCAGCGCCGCGAGGACGCGGGGCTCCAGCTGCGCGGCGTCGGCGACGACGAGCTTCCAGCCGGGATCCGCGCGCACAGCCGATCGGATCTGGCGCGGGAGCTGCAGCGCGCCGCCGCCGCTCGCCGCCCACCGCCCCGTGACGACCCCGCCGGGGACGTACTCCGGGTGGAAGCGGCCGTCGCGGATCCAGGTCTCCATCCACGTCCAGCCGTTGGCGGTGAGGAGCCGCGACAGCTTCTTGTGCTCCAGCAGCGGCGCGATGACCGGGTGGTCGATCTCCTGGAGCTCCCACTGGCGGGTGCTCGCGGCGTCGATGCCGGCTCGACGCAGCGCGCGGAGGACGTCGGGCGGGCTGTCGACGTTGAGGTCGGGCGCGCGGAGGATGTCCCGGATGCGCGCCGCCAGCGCTGTGAGCGCCGGGGGCGCGCCGCCGTGCGCGGGGCGACCGCCGAGCGCCTGGACGAGGAGGGCATCGTGGACGGCGGTGTCCCACGGCAGCCCGTCCGCGGACATCTCGGCCGCGACGAGCGCGCCCGCGGACTCCGCGGCGAGGAGCAGGCGCAGGCGGCCGGCCGTGGCGCTGCCGGCGACGGCCCGGAGCTGCAGGCGCAGCTCCGCGACCAGGTCGTCCGGCGAGCGGCCCTCCGGCGCGTCGAGGTCGTCGAACAGCGTCGCCGACGAGGAGCGCTCGCGCTCCGCCTGGGGAGCTCGGTCCCACGGCCCCGACGGCATGCGGGCGAGCTCACTGTCCGCGGTGGCGGTGGACAGCCGCAGGATCGCGTGGGAGAGCCGGAGGTCGTGGCACCTCGCGACACGGACGCCCGCCTCCAGGAGCGCGCGCGCCCACACGGACGTGTCGTCCCAGACCCAGCGGGGCGGTTCCTCGGCGCGCTCGCGCGCAGCGGCCACCGCAGGCCAGTCCCGGGTCGGGACGTCCTGGACCGCCGTGACCGTCCCGGAGGCATCGAGGTCGACGAGCCGCACCCCCTCGGGAGTCCGGGCGACCACGATGTGCATGCCCTCATCATCCCGCCCGCCTCCGACGCCCCATGACGCCCGCCCGGCCCTCCACAGGGCGTCACGGAGGGAAACACCGGGTGGGAATGTGCCCGCATCCCCCATCGCGTGCCGTTCACCCGCTAGGGTTGTCATCAAGTCGTCAGGTACTCACGATCCACCCGGTCCGCCGGAGGGTCACGAAGGTCTTTCGACCCGCGGTCCCGGGTCCCGGGATCGATGCATCTCTTTTGAAGGAAATTTCGTCATGGCAACAGGCACCGTCAAGTGGTTCAACGCTGAAAAGGGCTTCGGCTTCATCGCTCCCGACAACGGAACCGCGGATGTGTTCGCTCACTACTCCGCGATCGCGACGGGCGGCTACAAGTCGCTCGACGAGAACCAGAAGGTGGAGTTCGAGGTCGCCCAGGGCCCCAAGGGTCCCCAGGCTGAGAACATCCGCCCGCTCTAACGCCACCCGCTCACCATCGGTGAGCGACGCACGCTGAGCTTCCGAGGACGGCTCCGACCATGTGGTCGGGGCCGTCCTCCATTTAACGGGTCCTCGTCCGGCGCCGGTCCTCCCGCGGTCGGATGCCGAGGACGAGGTGCGCGACCATGGGGCGTGCCCTCCTACCGCATCACCATGACCGTCGGCGCCCTGCGCCCGGGGACAGACCCCGCCTCCGTCCTCCCCGCCGCCGCTGCCGAGGCCACCCGGGTCGCCACCCTCGAGGCCAACGACATCCAGGTCATCCGGGGCGAGCCGCGCCTCACCGTCCGCTTCACCGCGGAGGACGACCCCGCCGCCGAGCGGATCGCTGCCGCCGTGCGCGCCCGCACCGCCGAGCTCGTCGACGTGCCCCGTGCGAGCATCACCCGGCGCGACGGCGGGGCCTGGACGCGGATCTGACGCCACCCCGTGCGGCGGCGGGGTACCGGCCCTGCGCGGCCACCCGCTCGGGGTCACGGATATCGCCTGTAGTCTCGACCACAAGAGCCGACGGCGCCTCAGGGGGACGCACCATCGGCTTGGGGGGACGATGATCGAACAGAAGACGACGCACGACGGGGACGCACGCGAGGCCGGCATCCGTCGGGGCTCGACGCGCAGGACGCCGAAGGGCCTCGGCGGGAACGCCGGTCCCATCACGGAGGCGGATGGCGCGCGTGCCCAGGACTGGCGTCGCGTCTACGCCATGGGCCTCGTCGTCACCGACCTCCTCGTGCTCATCTGGGTCGTGTTCGGGGTGCAGATCGCGTGGTTCGGCTTCGAGACCTCCGACGTGCAGTTCACCGGCCGCCCCGAGGACGTCGCCGTCAGCTACTCCGTCCTATCGGTCGTCATCATCGCGAGCTGGATGGTCGCCCTCGGCCTGTACGGCACCCGTGGCTACCGCGTGCTCGGCACCGGGCCCCAGGAGTACCGGCTGATCCTCGACGCGACCGTGCGGCTGTTCGGCCTGGTCGCCATCGTCGCCTTCCTCGGCCGCATCGACTTCGCCCGCGGCTACGTCATCATCGCCCTGCCCCTGGGCCTCGTCACCCTCGTCCTCAGTCGCTGGATGTGGC
Source organism: Clavibacter rahimiani (assembly GCF_052654495.1). Lineage (NCBI taxonomy): Bacteria > Bacillati > Actinomycetota > Actinomycetes > Micrococcales > Microbacteriaceae > Clavibacter > Clavibacter rahimiani. The sequence goes on along the minus strand of NZ_CP199790.1, from coordinate 1,696,819 downwards.
GGCAGTGGCTCAACGTGCAGCGCGCCAAGGGCCGCTACTCCTCCCGCGTGCTGCTGATCGGATCCGAGGCGTCGACGGGCTTCCTCGCCCGCGAGCTCGCCCGCCAGCCCTACGCCGGGTACCACGTGGTCGGGGCGTGCATCCCCTCGGGCGTCATCGCCGCGACGCTGCCCGGCACCGGGATCCCCGTCCTCGGCAAGCTGGACGACCTGCAGGCCGCCATGCGCGCGGTCGACGCGGACACCATCGTCATTGCCAGCAACGACGAGCTGTCGCCGGAGCGGATCCGCGAGCTCAGCTGGTCGCTGGAGCCCGGTCGACAGCACCTCGTCGTGGCGCCGAGCCTCACCGACATCGGCGGCCCCCGCATCCACACCCGCCCGGTCGCCGGCCTGCCGCTCATCCACGTGGAGACGCCGCGCTACGAGGGCACCAAGCTCTTCGCGAAGCGGGCGTTCGACATCGTCGCGAGCACGCTGATCCTCGTGGTCGCCTCTCCCCTGCTCCTCGTCATCGCGATGACCATTCGGCTCAGCACCCCGGGGCCCGTGCTCTTCCGCCAGGAGCGGGTCGGCATCAACGGGCGCCCGTTCCAGATGCTGAAGTTCCGCACGATGGTCACGGACGCGGAGGCCCGGCTCCTCGAGCTCGAGAAGCAGTCGCGCGACGCCGGCAACTCGGTGCTCTTCAAGATGAAGGACGACCCCCGGGTCACCCCGATCGGGCGGTTCCTCCGGCGGTACAGCCTCGACGAGCTGATGCAGCTCGTGAACGTCCTCAACGGGACCATGTCGCTCGTGGGACCGCGGCCGCCGCTGGCGCGCGAGGTCGAGGCGTACGAGACGAAGGTGCACCGGCGCTTCCTGGTGAAGCCCGGGATAACGGGGCTCTGGCAAGTGAGCGGCCGGTCGAACCTGTCGTGGGAGGACAGCGTGCGGCTCGACCTGTACTACGTGGAGAACTGGTCGATCGTGGGGGATCTCGTGATCCTGTGGAAGACGGCGCGGGCTGTGCTGCGGCGTGAGGGGGCGTATTGACGGCCGGCGCGACGAGTGATCGGGAACACGGTATGACGACCATCCCCGGCGCGTCGTTCGGCGAGGAGGACAGCGTCCCTGGGCCACCCTCGGACGGCGGCGTCGAATCGCGACGGGATCGCCTCGGTCTGCAGTTCCTCTGGGTTTCGTCCGGCAAGATCATCGCTGCCCTGCTGCAGGCGGCGATCATGCTCCTCCTCGTGCGGGAGGTCTCCCCCGCGCAGTTCGGGTTCTTCTCGGCCGCGTACGGCGTCATCACCATCCCGCAGACCCTGCTCGACCTTGGCCTTCCCACGCTCATCGTCCGCGAGCGCGCCCGGGACGCCCGCGACGGGATCGTGACCGCGGCGCTGAAGCTCAACAATCTGTTCTCGATCGCGCTGTCCGCGCTCCTCCTCATCACTGGCGTGTTCCTCGCCGTCGCCGTCGATGCGCAGTACTGGCTGCTGCTGCCCTTCGCCCTCTGGGCCGCGGCGGAGAGGAACGCCGACGCGTGGCTCGGCGTGGTGCTGGCGGACGGGGACTCGTGGATCAACGTGACGAACCTCGTGCTCCGCCGGGTCCTGAGTCTCGGGATCTTCGTCGGCCTCTCCACGTGGACGGACACGCCGCCGATGCTCGCCATCGCGCTGGCGTTCGCGGTGGCCGCGGCGCTCTCATGGTTCTTCGCCCACGTGTACGTCTCGAAGCGCCTGGTCCTGTCGTCACGGCACACCATGTCGCAGCTCGTGTCGCGCTCGTATCCGTACTGGATAAACTCCGTCTCCTCGCAGATCCAGAACCTCGACGTCGCCTTAACGAGCGCCTTCGCCGGTCCCGCCCAGGCCGGCCTGTACGCGGCGGCCGCGCGGCTGACCAACCCATTGCGGATCCTCCCCAACTCGCTCGCCACGATCTTGCTGCCGGCCGCGTCCAAGCGCACCTCCTCGACGATCGCGTCGCTCTGCAAGCTCGTCGCGGGCGCGACGGCGGTGTTCGGCCTCTTCTACGGCGCGCTCATCCTCGCCATGCCCTGGGCGGTCCCGGTGTTTCTCGGGGACGATTACTCCGGCGCGACGTTCGCGCTCCAAGTGACCTGCGGGGGGCTGGTTTTCGCGTCCGCCAGCTCGCTCGTTAGCACGCTGCTGCTCGGCCTCGGCCTCAAGCACTACGTGGCCACCACGGCTGTCGTGACGACTTTCGCCTGCCTGGCAGGGGTCGTCGCGGGGTCTATTGCAGCCGGGGCGGCAGGGGCGGCGATTGGCCTCGCGTCCGCGTTCGTCTTGCAGAGCGTGCTGCTGTCCAGCCGTCTCGCGGTGTTCGTCATCCGTCGAGAGCCCAACCGGTGAGAGGGGGTCTGTGCCGCGACCGCGGTGCCCGCCGCCGCTCCGCTCCGAGAGACCACCAGGAGGTCACCATTCCCATGCGCGCAGCCCTAGCCGCCATCCGTCCCGTTGTCGCGGGGAGATCGTCGTGACCACCCGTGTGGCCATCACCCAGCCCTATGTCCCCGGCTATCGGGAGCGCCTCTGGGAGCTCGTGATCGCAAGCTTGGCGGACGCCGGCATCGAGTGCCGCGTCTTCCACGGCGGGGATAGGGACCAGGAGCGCGCCATCCGCGACCGCGGCGACGGCGTAGAGCCCCGATGGGCCAGCCGCGTGCGCTCCCTCACCGTCCAGCCCGTGAGGTCCGTCCCGAAGTTCATGTTCCGGCGGCTACCGAGCACCTGGCGGGGGCGCGACGTGCTGCTTGTCACTGAGATGCAGGGGACGAACCTCAACGCATGGCTCCGCGCGGTGCTACGGCAGCCGTACGTCACGCTGGGTCACGGCATCTCGGAGACGACGACGCAGTCGTTCCTTGCGGACGCCGTAGAGGACGCAATGAACGCGCGAGCTGCCCGGGTGCTGACCTACACGGAGGCCGGCCGCCGTCACGTCCTGTCGGCGACGTCACTCGACGAAGACCGTGTGACGGCGTTCCGCAACTCCACGGACACGTCGCGCCTGCAACGGGCGATGTCGGCCGTGACCCCGGAGGTGGAGCGGGCGTTCCGCGAGACGCATGGGATGCCGGAGGACGCGCGCGTCGCGTTCTTCCTCGGGGCGCTAAATCGGTACAAGAGCATCGACCTACTCGTCGACGCGGCTTCGATTGCGCTAAATGCCGATCCGCGGCTGTGGCTGGTCGTCGCCGGTGACGGGGAGTCCCGAGAGATGGTCGAGGCGCTCGCGCGGAAGACCGGACGCGTCGTGCTCCTGGGACAGGCGGGTGCGGAGGCGTACGCGCCGGCCGCGTCCCTGGCCCGGGTGCTCGTCAACCCGGGACGCATCGGCCTGGTGGCCGTCGACGCCCTCGTGATGGGCCTACAGGTGCTGACCACTCAGGGGGCGGCGCACGCTCCCGAACACGAGTACCTCCGACCAGGAGTGGACGTCGTTGAGGTCGCGCCTACAGCGGCGGCCGTCGCGGAGGCGATGCTCGCGGACAGCGCGGTGGACTCACGTCTGAACCGTGAGCACCCGACAATAGAAGGCGCGGCCGAGATCATCACACGCGTGATCCTGTCGGCGGTCCGGGAGATGCACCCCAGGACGTGAGCTCGTCCTGATGATGGGCGCCGGCTGAGCATTCAGGCGGGTCCCGTCGTCATCTCCTCTTGTGCGCGCAATCGGTCACGTCGGTCGTACCGCTGTCGGAGGCGCTGCGACGGCACTTCCACGAACCACCACGAAATAATGGCCGCGAGGAGTGTCGTCGCGATGCTCGCGATCGGCAGCCACCGTGCATCGACGGCTGTGCCAAGCCAAAGCAGGAGCGGGTAGTTCCAGAGGTAGGCGGCGTAGGAGACGGTCCCCAGGGCCAGCAGCGGACGCAGCCACTGCGTCGGGAGCGCGTCCCACGCACGCCACGACGTGATCAAAACGACCGTGAGCACGGCGACGAGGGGGCCCAGCACCAGGTAAGAGCCGATGCTGTCCTTGCCGTCGGGGATCACCGTGAGAAGCAGGAGCGCTGCAGCCGCAGCGGTCCCCGCGACCCGGCGTCGGGACGCTCGCGCCGCGAACCACGCCTTCCAGGACCCGGTACTAATACGGGCTGCTGCGCCGAGGACCATTGCGAGCGCCCACGATGTCGGCAGGCGGTAGATGCGATGCACGTCCGGGTACGTCAGGACCAACGTGGTGCACAGCACCAGGCCCAGCGCCAGCCCCGCGGCGAGGAGCACCGCACGCAGCCTCCCCTTCCGAATCCCCAGCGTGAGGAGCAGCGGCCAGACAAGGTAGAACTGCTCCTCCGTCGCCAGGGTCCAAAGGTGGTCGATCGCGGAGCTCCCGAGGTCGAAGGGGAAGTTGCCCGTGTAAGTGAGCCCCACGATCAGGGCGCGAGTCAGACCGCCGCGTTCGCCGAGCGGATCCAGCGTGAGGGTCACGATTCCTAAGACGGCGAGCATGGTTACCAGCGGAGGCAAGAGCCGGATGGCGCGGTTTCGGTAGAAGCGCATGTACCGGACCCGCCCAGCGCGCTCGACGTCCCGGCTCAGGATGCCGGTGATGAGGTAGCCGCTTAGCGTGAAGAAGATCACGACCCCGACGATCCCACCGGAGCCGAAGGCATCCGGCCAGGCGTGACGGAGGAGCACCAGGGCGATGGCCACGCCCCGAATCAGGTCCAGGCCAGCGACGCGACGGTGAGGGGCGTCGACCCGAATGCCGGTGGTCGCTGTCATGTAGGGCCTCGTCGTTCTCGAAGGGGGTGCGTTCGCGGGTGGGGGCCGTCGGGACCGCCGGTGTCGGCGGCCAGGCCTGCTATCAGCGACTGCCGTATGAGCGACGGCGCGGGGCCCTGTGGCCGACCCTCGTGGCGATGATTTGTTCGCGACCCGTCGGATCAGGCGGGCCGTCAGGTGCCGTCCGCCTGCGAGAGGCGACTATGAGGAGGCTGATTAGGATCACGGCTAGCGTGCTCGTCGCCTGCAGGAGCGAACCGCGCAGCAGGATGAGCATGTAGAACGACAGGATGGCCGCTGTGATGGAGGCCACTCCTGCGCTCTCAAGGGACCGGTGGACGCTACCGTCGGCACTCTTGAGGACGTAGCCGAGAATGAGGAACAGGATCACAACGCCGCCCCAGCCGCCGCTCATAAATGCTTCGGCCCAAAACGGCGCCGAGAGATTCTCGAAGTTATACCCGCGGAACTGAGCGATCAGGACGCCGGTGTCGATCGGCTTGTCCGGCCACAGGGTGCGCGGTACCCAGAAGACGAAGGGACCGAGGAGCTGCTTCCCCCAAACGAAGCCCTCCGACGCCGCGTAGTTGACGGAGTTGACGATCTGCGCGAAGGAGTCGTAGTCGCCGCTGTTGACGAAGGCGGATGCTCCGAGCTCGGATGAGGTGCTGGTCGTCTCGCGTCGGAAGATCGCGAAGAGCGGGAAGGCGGCCAGGAGCAGGAACACCAATGAGCTCATCGATAAGCGGGCTCTAGTGCGCGTCTTGAACCCGCCCGCGAGGACCAGCAAGCTGAAGGCCATGGTGCCGAACAGGTACCGAGACGAGCTGAAGATGTTGATGGCGAAGACCACCGCGAGGAGGGCTGCCGGCAGCATCAGCGTGAAGCTCCGCGCGGTTCCAGTAGTGCTCCTCTCGGAGCGGCGGTAAAGAGCCATCGCGTGAACGCATACGAGGAGGGGAAGCGTCGCCGCCGAGGAGATGATCGTCGCCGTGCTGGGGTCGGGGAATGCGAGGCTCCGGGCGGCGCCCATTTCTTCGCGGCTTGATAGGAACGTGGCGAACCCGATCCGGGACACGTAATAGGCCCAGCCGACGAAGCCAACGGTGGCGAGAAGCGTGATCCGGGTGCGGTCGAGGGTCCATCTCCGCGCGTTCGACTCTGGCGCCAGCGCCACGTGCGCTTCGGGACGGGTACCCCGGAGTCTCCCCACGAGCCCGCCACCGAACATGGCACACACCAGGCCCACGATGACGATCGCGAGCGCCGCGGGCACGTATTCCAGCCTTATATCGGGGGTGGTGCCGGGGAAGCGCCTTGTCAGGATCTGCGCGAACGTGGGCAGCGTGACGAAGACGTAAGCGAACAGCCAGAAGGCGAACGTGAAGAGGCTCTGGCGCCCGGCTCCGATCACGAAGGAGAGCCTCGCGCCGCTGAGGATCAGCGAGACAAGGGACATACCCAGCTCAAGGGGCACAGCGCCGCTGGTGTCGTAGGGCACCGTGGCGAAGACGCCCAGGGGGACGACTCCGCACAGGGTGAGGGTCAGAAGCGTGCTGATGAGCCCGTAGGCCAGTCCCCCGGTCGGCGCGGCCGGAGTGGTGACCAGCTCGCTCGTCCCGACGCGCGGGGGGATGGCCGGTGATCGACGTGCGACGTTCACGCTTCCTCGCTTCGCTCGTATGCCCTGAGCAGCGTCTCGACTACGGCGGAGATGCCGAGGTCCTCGTCTAGGCTCCTACGCATCCCAGCGGCGACCTCCGCGCGCGTCTCCGGTGATGAGAGGAGCAGAGCGACAGCGGACGCCAGGCCGTCCGGGGAGCCATCCGTCACCAGCGCGGCGCCAGCGGCGCGGAGCTCGGCGGCGATACCGCAGTCCTCGGTGAGGACCACGGGGGTCCCGACGGCCAGGGCCTCGAGCACTGTCATCGGGAACACCTCACGCACGCTCGGCAGCACGTAGACGTCCGCCGCCGCCAGACGCTCGGTGGAGGCGCCGGGTGCGATGCTGCCCTCGTGCACCAGGGGCAGGCCCGGACGCGCGGCGATGAACGCCGTCAACGCGGGGAGGTCGCCCTCGTCGGGGCCGACCACGGCGAAGCGCGCCCGGACGCCGCGCTCGTGCAGCAGGGCGGCCATCGCCGCGAACGCGAGCACGCGCTTGCGGGGGTGCAGCCGGGCCAGGAAGAGGACCTCGGGAACCGCATCCGGCTCCCGGTGCCGGGTGACCGACACCGGCGCCACGCCGTTGCGGACCCGGACGACGCGCGCGTCTCCGCGGGACACGCCGCCGAGCGCCTCCTCCTCGGCGTCCGTGAGCGCCAGCACGGCTCGTGCGCCCACGAGGACGCGGCGGACCGCGACGGCGTCGAGGATCCGCGACTTGGCGCGTGCGTCGGCCGTCACCATGCCGTGGGTCTGCAGCACGTACGGCACGCCCGCCCGTCGGCCGACCTCGGCGGCCGAGAGGGCCAGGAGGTGCCGACCGAGGTGGATGTGGACGACGTCGAACTCGCGGACGTGACGCCTCAGCCCCGCGATCATGGCTGGAGAGACCAGTCCGCTGAACCCGAGGCCGGGGAGCGCGCGCGCACGGAACAGGCGCACGTCGACACCATTCACGGCGAGGTCGACCTCGCCGTCCCATCCCGCGACGAGCATGACGCGGTGGCCCTGCCGCGCGAGCTCCCGGCACTGTTCCACGGCCACCGCGACGGGACCGCCGAACGCGCCGTCTGCGGAGACGTAGGGCAGGACGTGGGCGATGCGCAGAGGGCGCGTCACGATGCGGCGAACCGCGAGCCGACGACCGCGCAGTCCGGCCCGGACACGACGGCGTCCGCGGGCACGTCGCCCGCGACCACGGTCATCGGGCGGGCGAGCGCCGAGCGGCCCACGTGCGCGCCGCCGAGCACCAGGCAGCGCGAGGTGATCCACGCTCCCGGCTCGATGACGATAGGGCGCGTGATCAGGGCCATGTCCCGGCGGTGCGCGTGGCTGCCCGTCGTGAGCATCGTCTCCTGGGAGAGGACGACGTCATGGCCGATCGTGATGAGGTCCTGGTTGTGGAACCAGACGCCCTCGCCGATCCAGGAGCGGTCGCCGATGCGGAGCTTCCACGGGAACTTTACCCGCGTGCGCGGTCGGAAGACGACGCCCTCGCCGATCTCGGCCCCGAACGCGCGGAGCGCCCGGACGCGGAGGCCCGAGCTGATCTGCCACGGGTTCGTGACGAGCAGCAGCTCGACGACGGCCCACAGGTACACCGTGCGCTTCGGGCGGTCCCAGGCCTGGTGCTCGCCGGGGGCGCGTGACAGGTCGATCACGGGGACGTCCGTCGCGGCGTCGTGCGCCGCCGTCACGCGGGCACCCCGGCGCCGAGGAGTGCGAGCGACTGGGCGAACCGCACGTAGCGGGCGTGCGCGCTCACGGGCGAGTAGCGGTTCTGGAACATCCGCTCCGCCGCCGTGGTGAGGTGCGCGGCCTGCGCGACGTCGCAGCGCAGGTCCTGCGCCGCCTGCAGGAGCCGCTCGGGGTCGCCGGGCGGGATGATCGAGGCGGCGCCGTGCTCGCTTACGACGCTCTCCGTGATCCCGCCGTCCTCGACGGCCGCGATGATGGGCCGCTTGCAGCTCGTGTACGAGGTGAGCTTCGACGGCATGCTCATCTCGCGCACGCCGGGCTTCTCGTTGAGCAGGAGCGCGTCCGCCGCGGCCAGCGCGTACGGGTAGTCGTCGCCGTCGAGCGGCGGCACGAAGCGGAGCGAGCGGATCCCCTCGGCCTGCGCCTCGAGCGCGGCCCGCTGGTTGCCGTCGCCGACGAGGACGAACTCGATGCCGAGGTCGCGGGTGTCGGACAGGCGCGCGGCCTCGACGACCGACTCCAGCCCCTGCTTCATGCCCATGTTGCCGGTGTGGACGACGGTGAACGCGTCGGCCGTCCAGCCGAGGCGGGCGCGCGCGGCGGCGGTGGAGACGTCCACCGGCGTGATGTGCGTGAAGTTCGGCAGGCCGGTGATGCACCGCTCGTCGATCCCCTGCTCGATGAGCAGGTCGCCGAAGCGGGGCGTGATGACGCCGATGCGGTCGGCGCGGCGGAGCAGCGTGTACTCCCCGGACGCGATGAGGCGCGAGGCGCGGCCGCCCGTGGTGCCGGACTCCCCCGCGGCGTTGCCCGTCAGGTCCTGCACGAGCACGCCGAACGGGCGGCGGCCGTGGCCGAGCGCACCCGCGGCGAGGCCGGCGAGCGACGGCGTGACGGCGATGACGATGTCGCTCGTGTCGCGCCGCACCTCCCGGAGCGCCCCCTGCAGGAAGCTGGCCTCGAGCTTGGCGCGGCCCTGGAGGTCCGGCGTCGCGGGGATGCTGTGGCGGACGCGGGTGATGCGGACGCCGTCGCGCATCTCCTCCCAGCGTCGGCCCTCGGCGTAGCGCTCGTCCTGCAGCTTCCACTGCGGATAGTGCGGTATCCCGGTGACGACGTGCACCGTCGCCCCCGCGTCGGTGAGCGCCTCGGCCATCGCGGTCGTGTACGGCGCGATGCCCGTGGTCTCCGGCCAGTAGTTGATGCCGATCAGGCAGACGCTCAGGCCCCCCAGATCCGGCGCCGTCTGCGTGCGCGCAGCGTCGGTCGTGCTCAAATCCCCCATGAGGTCATTGTGACGCCTAAAGGTTTCGATGTCGTTAACGCGCCGCGCGCCGCCGTCCCCCGATTGCCGTCGCGGGCCGCCCTCGGGTTAGATTCGTGCGGACGGGAGACCGCGCCGGGCACGCGCCCCGCCGTCGCCCGATCGCATCGCATGAGAATCTGGGGGGATCCATGGCCAAGAAGGCCTTCATCACGGGCATCACGGGGCAGGACGGCTCGTACCTCGCCGAGCTGCTGCTCAGCAAGGGCTACGAGGTCCACGGCCTCATCCGCCGTTCGTCGACGTTCAACACGTCGCGCATCGACCACCTCTACCAGGACCCGCACGAGCAAGGCGCGAAGCTCTTCCTGCACTACGGCGACCTGAGCGACGGCTCGCGCCTCACCACGCTGATGATGCAGATCCAGCCGGACGAGGTCTACAACCTCGCGGCGCAGTCCCACGTGCGCGTCTCGTTCGACGAGCCCGAGCACACGGCCGACACGACCGGCACCGGCACCATCCGCCTGCTCGAGGCCGTGCGCCTCTCGGGCATCGAGACCCGCTTCTACCAGGCCTCCTCGAGCGAGCTCTACGGGGCCACTCCCCCGCCGCAGAACGAGACCACGCCGTTCTACCCGCGCTCGCCCTACGGCGCCGCCAAGCTCTACAGCTTCTGGATCACGAAGAACTACCGCGAGGCGTACGACATGTTCGCCGTGAACGGGATCCTCTTCAACCACGAGTCGCCCCGCCGCGGCGAGACCTTCGTCACCCGCAAGATCACGCGCGCCGTCGCCGCCATCCAGGCCGGCAAGCAGGACCACGTCTACCTCGGCAACCTCGACAGCATCCGCGACTGGGGCTACGCCGCCGAGTACGTGGAGGGCATGTGGCGCATGCTGCAGGTCGACGAGCCCGACGACTTCGTGCTCGCGACCGGCGGCAACTTCACGGTGCGCGACTTCCTGGAGACCGCGTTCTCGCACGCGGGCCTCGAGTGGTCCGAGCACGTGCGCTTCGACCCGCGCTACCTCCGCCCCACCGAGGTCGACGCGCTCGTCGGCGACGCCTCGAAGGCGCGCGAGAAGCTCGGCTGGGAGGCCACGGTCGACACCACGATGCTGGCCCGCATCATGGTCGACGCCGACATCGCCGCGCTCGCCTCCGAGGGCAGCCCCTGGATCGACACGGTGCGCCTCGCCAGCTGGGGCACGGCCGAGCCGGCCCCGGTCCAGGCATGACCGCGGCCCCCGCGTCCACCGGCGACGAGCGCGACGCCGTCGCCTTCACGCCCGCGCCACTCGACCGGTCGGCCAGGATCTACGTGGCGGGGCACCGCGGACTCGTCGGCTCGGCGATCGTCCGCCGGCTCGAGGCCGAGGGCTTCACCGACATCGTGGGCCGCACCTCCGCGGAGCTCGACCTCAAGGACCGCGACGCCGTCTTCGCGTTCTTCGCGGCCGAGCGGCCGGTGCACGTGGTGCTCGCCGCGGCCAAGGTCGGCGGGATCCTCGCGAACAGCACCTACCCCGTGGACTTCCTCAGCGACAACCTGCGGATCCAGGTCAACGTGCTCGACGCCGCCCTCGCCCACGGCGTCGATCGGCTGCTGTTCCTCGGGTCGTCCTGCATCTATCCGAAGCTCGCGCCGCAGCCCATCACCGAGGACAGCCTCCTCACCGGGCACCTCGAGCCGACCAACGACGCGTACGCGATCGCGAAGATCGCCGGGATCATGCAGATCCAGGCCGTGCGGCGCCAGTACGGCCTGCCGTGGATCTCGGCCATGCCGACGAACCTCTACGGCCCCGGCGACAACTTCTCGCCGCAGGGATCGCACGTGCTGCCGGCGCTCATCCGCCGCTACGACGAGGCCCGCGCGTCGGGCGCCGAGTCGGTGACGAACTGGGGCACCGGCACGCCGCGCCGCGAGTTCCTGCACGTCGACGACATGGCCGCCGCGTGCCTCCACCTGATGGAGCACTACGACGGGCCCGAGCAGGTCAACGTCGGCACGGGCAGCGACGTCACGATCCGCGAGATCGCGGAGACCATCGCGCGCGTCGTCGGCTTCGAGGGCCGCACCGAGTGGGACACGACGAAGCCCGACGGCACCCCGCAGAAGCTGCTCGACGTCTCCAAGCTCGCCGACGCCGGGTGGACCTCCTCCATCGGCCTCGACGAGGGCCTGCGCTCCACGGTCGAGTGGTACCGGGAGCACATCACGACGCTGCGGGAGTAGCGGGTGTCGATGCGGCGTCCCTACGTCGTCGCGTCACTGAACGATCAGACGAGAGACCGTCCCAGAGACAGGTGCTGCCATGTCCGTATTCCTCATCTACACCTTCCGGGAGCCCGAACTCCTCGCCCGCACGATTCGGAGGCTCGCTCCACATCCGGTCATCGTGCATGTCGACGAGAAGGTGGATCAGGCGCCCTTCACCGCCGCCATCGCGGCCGAGGACAAAAATCGCGTCGAATTCATCGCGGATCGTGTACGTGTCAACTGGGGCGGATACTCGCAGGTCGAGGCCATTAGGCGTCTCGTGCAGGCCGGGATATCCCGGGCGCGGCCGGATGAATACCTCGCCCTGCTCTCCGGTCAGGACTACCCGATCCGGCCCGTGACGGAGCTGGAGGAGATGTTCGCCGGCTCCGCGGGGAAGCAGTTCCTGCGGTACTTCGACGTCGCGGGATCCGAAGAGAAGTACACCTCGCAGGTGGACCGCCGATACCACCGCGACCTCTCCCTCCTCAGCACCCGGACGACGGACGCCCGGCTGAGGCGCGCCCGCAACCTCGCGATCCGCGCGCTGGAGGCCGGATCCCGTGTCGCGGGCCCCCTGCGACCGCCGGCGGGCTTCCGCGTCGCGCACGGCGTGACCCACTTCGCCATGACGGCGGACTTCGCAGCGCACCTCGAGTCGTCGGTGACGCCCGAGCTCGAGCGGTACTTCCGACGAATCTTCGTCGCGGAGGAGAAATTCTACCAGTCGCTCGCCCTCAGCTCCCCCCGCGGACGTGAGACCGGCGGTGCGGAACCGGATGGGTCAGAGCCCTATGCGGGACCCGGCAACTGGCGCTACGCCAACCTCCACCACATCGACCCGTCGCTGACGAAGGTCTACACGGAGGCTGATTGGACGGAAGTAGCCGGCTCCTCCGCTTACTTCCTCCGCAAGTTGGAGATGAGGCGATCAGCCACGCTACTCGATCGTATCGATGGAGAACTCTTAAGTGCTGGGCCTGGCGCGACGCTTTAGACACCCGAGGCGTTTGGGTGTGTCGGGCACATCTGGATGCAGTGACCGCCTACTATTCCTTACGTGGGGAATCGCAGGCGTAGAAGTGACAGCACGGCATGGGGCATCGGTGGAGTTGCTGCCCTAGCAGCGCTTGTCGTCGGGCTGTCCTCTTTCGCTCTAGGTAGCGGCGCGGACGTTGCTCCGAACGCTGGCACCGTCCCGCGATCTGAGGGCTCCACTGCGAGTACCGGACCAGCGGTCATCGAAGCGTCGAACCGGGCTGTCGTGATCGGTGACTCGTACGCTCAAGGAGTAGGGGCCACCAGTAAGGCCAGGTCCTTCCCGTCTCTGCTTGCCGACCGCATGGGCTGGGAACTGACCAACCTCGCTCGCGGCGGTACCGGCTACATCACCACTTCGGACGTCAACGGTTGCGGGCTAGACGTGTGCCCGAACTACCGTCAGATGATTCCCGCCATCGTCGCCGCGCAACCCACATTCGTTGTAGTCACGGGCGGTCGAAACGATCGACCCTCTGACGACCTTACGCGGCAGATTCAAGCCTTTTACCGCGATCTGCGCGTTGCCCTCCCGGACGCGGAGATCTATGCAACTTCACCTTTGACGGACGAAGGCGCTGCACCTGATTCGTTCCAGGGCCTAGCGACGACGATCAAGGAGGCTGCCGAGCGCAACAGCGCCACATATCTCGATCTAGGGCAGCCCTTGGAAGGGCGCCCCGAGTTCATCGCGAAGGATGGTGTCCACCCGAACGATGACGGGCACGCGGCGATCGCGGGTTCGATCCAGCCGCCAGCTGCTTAGGTGCAGCCTTCGGCGGGCCCGTCCTCATCGGATGCCGCGCCTCGAACTTCGGTTGTAGACACATCTCGGCATGATTCGAGGGACTGAGCGGGTGCGCGAGGAACTACGAAACCGCTCATCGGGTACCCGACTTCGACACGCCGTCCGCACGTGAGCGACAGTGGTCCTGGATGAGCTGTATGGATCCGAAAACCGACGGCTCGCTGGAGGAACTGCTCGACGTGTCCAAGCTCGACGACGCCGGGTGGACCTCGTCCATCGTCCTTGACTAGGGCCTCCGTTCGACGGTCGAGTGGGACGGGAGGCACGCACATTATGACGCTGCGGAAGTAGCCCGTCCTCCCGCTCGATACGACGGCCGTCACGCGTCCGCGCGTCTTACGGCTAGCCTGTGTTTTCCGACCCGCGGGCCGGTCGGGCGAGCGGCGTGTGCGGATCAGGCGGGGGCGCCCGCCAGCGCCTCGTCGAGCATCTGCCGGAACGCCGGCGTGATCACGGACGCGTACTGCGGCGTGGTGTGCACGCTGTCGCGCTTCGTGGGCGTGCTCCCGACGAACGACGGGCACTCCTCCTCCCAGCAGAAGAGCGGGGACGTGTCGAGGTACGCGACGCCGAGCGCGGTGGCCGCGTCCTCCTGGGCGCGGTCCCCCACCTTCCAGGCGCCGGGGATGGCGGCCTGGCAGTCGGCGGGCGTGGACACCTTGGTGGCGCACGTCTCGAGCGGCTGGCCGACGGGCGGCGACGAGACGAGGACGACCTGGCCGACGCTCTCCCGGACCTTGCCGACGGTGCTCTGCACGCCCGCCGACCACTCGGTCACCGCAGCGTCGCCGGTGGCCTTCGAGGCGAGCTTCAGCACCTGGCCGTAGCTGTTGCTCACGAAGAGGATCTCCGGCTTCTCCTCCTGGATCGCGGCGACGGCCGCGTCGCGGAACTCCAGGCAGCCGCCCTTCGTGGAGGCGTCCGGGAACTCCCAGTCCACGTCCATGACGGCGCAGCCGGCGTAGGTGAGGCCGCGGATGTGGTGCGTCGCCTCGAAGAGCGCCCGCACGGTCGGCAGCAGCGTGATCCCCGTCGAGTCGCCGAGCACCATGACCGTCGGCTTCCGGCTGTCGCCGAAGGAGCACGAGCGCGGGTTCGCGATGTCGGTGCGGCCGCAGCCCTGGCCGTCCTCGACGGGGACGGCGGTCTTCTCCAGGCCGTCGATCGCCGGGTCGAGGGCGGGCCAGCTCGTGGCCTGCAGGGCGTCGCGGATCTGTCCCTGCAGGGCGCCGAGGGCCCCGTCGGCGAGGGCCGCCGTCTCGGCCGGCGTCTCCGCCTCGGCACCCGCCGACGGGCCGGTCGCGATCGACGACGCGTCCTGGATCTCCTGCTGGCGGACGACGGCGAGGCTGATGAAGGTGACGGTCAGGAGCGCGGCCGTGCCGATCGCGGTGGCCTTGGTCGTGGTCGAGACGCCGAAGCCCTTCTGGCGACGCGAGCGCTTCCTCTTGCGGCGTGCCGCGGCGCCCGGCTCCAGCCAGTGCGAGCGCCGGATGGGGTCCTCCAGGCCGTGGTACGAGAGCACGGAGAGGCCGAGGGTCAGCACGAGCACGATGATCGGGTAGCCGAGGCCCGCGGTGTCCGCGACGGCGGCGAGGATCACGATGACCGGGAAGTGCCAGAGGTAGAGCGAGTACGAGATGTCCCCGAGGTAGCGCGACACCGGGTTCGTGAGCGGCCAGAGGAAGCGCTGGCGACCGCCGGTGCCGCCGGCGATGACGAGCGCGGCACCGACGACCGGGATCGCGGATCCGGGGGCCGGGATGGGCGACGCGCTGCTGAGGGCGAACAGGCCGTACGCGATGACCGCGAGGCCGGCCCACGCGATCACCGGGCGGGCGGCGTCCGGGATGCGGGCGAGCAGGGGCGTGGCGACGGCGAGGAGCGCGCCGATGCCGAGCTCCCATGCGCGGGAGAACGTGGAGAAGTACGCGACGGCCGCGTTGCCCGCGGTGTCGACCATCGCCCAGGCGAAGGAGCCGACCGTGACGACGAGGAGGATCGCCGTGAGGATCCCCCGGTAGCGCCCGGGACCGCGGAACCGCAGCGAGAGCGCGAGGCCGAGGGTCAGGAGGATCGGCCAGACGACGTAGAACTGCTCCTCCACGCCGAGCGACCAGTAGTGCTGCACGGGCGAGACCGCGCTGTCGGCCGCCCAGTAGTCGGTGTCCGTCGCGGCGAAGCGCCAGTTGGCGACGAAGAAGAAGGCGGCGACGCTGTCCCACGCGATGGCGGAGGCGCGGCCGGAGAGGAAGACCATCCAGCTCGCGAGCACGGTCATGAGGAGCACGGCGGTCGAGGCGGGGAGGATGCGCTTGACGCGCTTGCGGTAGAAGTCGGCGAAGGAGATCCGCCCGAGCTTGTCGTGCTGGCGCAGCAGCAGCGACGTGATGATGAAGCCCGAGATGACGAAGAAGACGTCGACGCCCAGGAAGCCGCCGGACGGCCAGGCGAGGAGGTGGTCGAGGATGACCGCGACGACCGCGAGGGCGCGCAGGCCCTGGATGTCGCCGCGGAACGAGCGCGTGCTGGAGCCCTCGGGGGCCACGGCGTCGGGTCGGCGCGTGCGTGTGCTGCTGCTGGTCATCGTGTCCTCGCGGGTGGCGGCGGCGGGATCCGCGGGGGTGCGCGGACGCCTCGACGGCGGGTGGCCGGTGGCGGTCGCAGGCGGCGTCGGGGCCGCCGCGGCCGGGTGATTTCTTCGCCCATGGTATTCCAGCGGACATGCGCCTGGCGGTCTCGACGGCGCCGTGGTAAAGCGGCGGCGGACCCCAGTCCGAGGGGTCACGCGGCGAGGGCGCGGGAGCGGAGGGCGCGGGAGCGAAGGGCACCGAGCGCGGGTGGCGGTGCGCGGGTGGGGCGCGAGCGGGCGGCGCGTGCGCGGATCGCGGATGGGAGTAGGGCGGATGGGACTTGAACCCATGACCGACGGATTATGAGTCCGCTGCTCTGACCAGCTGAGCTACCGCCCCGGGGCGGACGGGCTAGGCGGCGCCGTGGCCGTCCGCGCGTCCGTGCGCCTCGTCCGTGACCGGGGTGGCCACGGACTCGCCACGATACAGGCTCTCGAACGTCGAGATCGTGCGCTCGATGTCGTGCGACGCGACCACCTGGAGGCTCTCGCGCTTCATCCGCTGGAGCTCCTCCTCGGGCGCCTCGAGCACCAGGCGGAGCTTCGCCGCGAGGTCGTCGGCGTCGCCCGGGCGGAAGAGGTAGCCGTTCTCGCCGTCGTGCACGAGGTGCGGGAGCGCCATGGCGTCGGCGGCGACGACGGGCAGCGCGGAGGCCATGGCCTCCATGGTGACGATGGACTGCAGCTCGGCGATGCTCGGCATCGCGAGGACGGTGGCGCGCGTGTACGCGTGACGCAGCTCCTCGTCGGTGACGTAGCCGGTGAACGTCGTGCGGTCGGCGATGCCGAGGTCGGACGCGAGCTTCTCGAGCGCGGTCTTCTGGTCGCCTCCGCCGACGATCTCGAGCTCGGCGTCGAGCGACGCGGGCAGCAGCGCGAACGCGCGGAGCAGCACGTCGATCTGCTTCTCCCCCGTGACCCGGCCGACGAACACGATGCGGTTGCGCGTGCGCGGCGCGAAGTCCGGCGTGTAGTTGGCGGCGTCGATGCCGCAGGAGATCGCGATGACGCCCTCGAGCCCCGTGTACCGCTCGAGGAACTGGGCGGCGCGCCGCGTGGGCGTGGTGACGGCCTCGGCGCGGCCGAAGGTGCGGCGGGCGGCCTTCCACGCCATCGTGATGGCCTTGTCCTGCCACGCGACCGGGAGCAGCGTGTGCTGGAGCATGTTCTCCGGCATGAAGTGGTTGGTGCCGATGATGCGGATGCCGCGCTTGGCGGCCTCGATGCTGAGGCCGCGGCCCGTGATGATGTGCGACTGGAAGTGGACGACGTCGGGCTGGACGGCGTCGAGGATCCGCGCGCTGTTCTGGTTGATGTGCCACGGCAGGGCGAATCGCAGCCAGTCGTGCGGGTACCAGCGCCAGCTGCGGAGGCGGTGCGCCGTGACCTCCTGGCCGTCGTGCACCTCGGTCCACGTGCCGTGCTTGCGGTTCGCGGCCGGGGCGACGATGTGCACCTCGTGCCCGCGTCGGACGAGACCTCCCGCGAGGCGCTCGGCGAAGCGCGCCGCGCCGTTCACGTCCGGCGGGAACGTGTCGGCGCCGATGAGGATGCGCAGCGGGCGATCGGAGGTCGCGGGCTCGCGCGGGGTCGTGTCCGAGGTGTTCGGCAAGAAGTGTCTCTCCAGTGGTGTCGGCGTCCGGCGTGCGCCACGTGGATCCGGGTGGCGCGGGCCGGGTGTCGGGAAGCACCGTATCGCACGGGTCCGCGCACGGGCCGACGGCGCACCGGGCGGCCCGGAGCCCGCGCGGGCGGTCGACGGCGACCGGGCGGAGGGCGCCCCGGCGCGTCAGGAGGCGTGCGGGTGGTGCTTCGCGAGCTGGAACACGCCGGCCACGGCCACGGCGCCCGCGACGAGGAAGGCCACGCCCGCGTAGAACGGGGCGTCGGCCGCCTCCCCCAGGACGGTGACGCCGATGCAGACGGCGACCAGCGGGTCGACGACCGTGAGGCCCGCGATGACGAGGTCCGGCGGGCCCGACGAGTACGCGGTCTGCACGAAGTACGCGCCGAGGAGCGTCGCCGCGATGAGCGCCACGATGCACACGGCCGTGAGCGCGTCGAAGTCGCCCGTGGTGAGGCGGTTGATGACGACCTTGGCGAGCGTCGCGACGAACCCGTAGAGCACGCCCGCGCTGATGATGTAGAAGATCGCGCGCACGTGGCGGCGGAAGTAGAGGAACAGGCCGCCGAGCACCACCAGCACGATGCCGAGGATCACGAGGATCGTGATGAGCTCGGGGGTCCGGATGGGCGTCTCCTTGGCGAAGACGGCCGCGAAGACCACGAAGAGGCCCACGCCGCCGATGCAGAGCGCGACCGCGCGCTTCGCCTTCAGGTCGAGCCGCACGCCGGTGGCGCGCGAGTTGAGGATGGCGGTGACCACGAGCGCCACCGCGCCGAGGGGCTGCACGACGATGAGCGGTGCCAGACGCAGGCTCGCGAGCTGGAACACGATGGCGAGGCCGAGCATCACGGTGCCGGCGACCCACGAGGGTCGACCCAGCAGCGCACCGAGCTGGCGGAGGCTGAGGCCCGAGGTGCTCTTGGTGCCGCGTGCCTCCATCTTCGCGACGCCCTGCGACTGCAGCTGCGCGCCCAGCGAGAGGAACACGGCGCCCACGAGCGCGATCGGGATGCCGAGCGCCTGGTACGGGGTCAGCGTGGCTGCCTGGAGCACGGGGCTGGCGTCGAAGGGCACGCCCCGACCCTACCCGGCGGCCCGCCTATCATCGGCAGCATGGCCGTCCTCCCGATCCGGATCACCGGAGACCCCGTCCTGCACGCCCGCGCCCGCGATGTCGAGGTGTTCGACGACGTCCTGCGGACGCTCGTCGCGGACATGTACGAGACCATGGACGAGGCGCCGGGCGTCGGCCTCGCGGCCCCGCAGGTGGGCGTGCCGCTGCGCGTCTTCGTCTACTCGTACGAGACCGAGGCGGGCGAGCCGCTGCGGGGCGTGGCCGTGAACCCCGACCTCTTCGTCACGCCCGTGCCGGTGCGCGAGGCCGACGACGACACCGAGGAGGAGGGCTGCCTGTCGTTCCCGGGCGAGCGCTTCCCGCTCGTGCGCGCCGAGCGGGCGATCCTCCGGGCGGTCGACCTCGACGGCACGCCGTTCGAGATCGAGGCCGAGGGGTGGTTCGCGCGCATCCTTCAACACGAGTTCGACCACCTCGACGGGTACCTCTACACCGACCGCCTCGCGCACGAGCACGCGAAGCCCGTGGCGAAGGTCATCCGCAAGAGCGGCTGGGGCGTGCCCGGCGTCTCCTGGCTCCCGGGGCGCGACCGCCTCGAGGACTGAGGGGACGCGCCCGGCCGACACGGAGGTGGGCGGAGGCGGCCGGATTCTTTGCTACGCTTTCCAGGTTGCTCCACGTGATCCTCGATAGCTCAATTGGCAGAGCAGCCGGCTGTTAACCGGCAGGTTGTTGGTTCGAGTCCAACTCGGGGAGCGAAGGCCTCGCGGCTCCACCCGCGGGGCCTTTTACTTTGCCCGGGACCGCCGGGTCGACGTCGGCATCCCTCCCGCCCGCTCGCGCGCCGTCACGCCGGACGCCGCTCCGGGTAGCGTCGATCCATGGGGATGTTCGAGGTCGTGGTCGCCCGTCCGAACGACGTCGAC
This sequence comes from Clavibacter rahimiani, assembly GCF_052654495.1. NCBI lineage: Bacteria > Bacillati > Actinomycetota > Actinomycetes > Micrococcales > Microbacteriaceae > Clavibacter > Clavibacter rahimiani. The sequence goes on along the minus strand of NZ_CP199790.1, from coordinate 1,677,070 downwards.
CGGCTCTGGCCGCTGCTCGACGAGGACCTCCGCGCGCGCGACGCCCCCGACGATGACGCGGTGGCCGTCGCGCTCCGCCCGCGTCCCGGGGACGCGCCCGCCGGCACGCTGCCGCTCCTCGAGGAGCGGCGCGAGCGCATCGTGGGGCTCGTCGCCGACCCGGAGCGACCCGTGCTCATCGCCTACTCGGGCATCCGCGCGGTCGGCTTCGCGCTGATGGACCGCAACGGCGTCGGCGGACGGGCGTTCACCTCGGACGGCTGGCGCGGGCTCGGCGTCGAGGAGGAGATCCGCGCCGCCGCTCCCCTGCTGCTGCGCTGACGCCGGCGGGCCGGCGGGCCGGCGGGCCGGCCGGCCGTCAGCGGACGGGCAGCAGGTAGGTCGGGGTCGGCACGGCGATGAGGGCGGGCTCCCCGATCGGCAGTCGGGTCGCGGGGTCGAGGCGGAACGAGGTGATGGTGCCGGATCCCTGGTTCGCCACGTGCAGCCGGTCGTCGACGAGCACGTGGTGGCGGGGCGTCTCGCCGCCGCAGTCGAACGCGGCGACGGGGGCGAGCGCGCCGTCCGCCCCGATCGCGACCACGGCGATCCGGTCGGAGCCGCGGAGCCCCACGTAGGCCAGGCGCTCGTCGGCCGACACCTGCACCTCGGCCGCGGAGTCGCGGGCGTCGGGCTCGGCGGCGCAGGACGTGGACGCGGTGAGTCGCCAGGATCCGCCCGACCCCTCGACGGCGTGCAGGGTCCCGTCGAGCTCGCCCACGACGAGGACGCGCCCGGAGGCGAGGAGGGCGAGGTGCCGCGGGCCGGTGCCGGGCGGGAACGCGACGGTCGCGATCCGCTCGAGGCGGACGTCGTGGAGCCGGTGGACGTGCACGGTGTCGGTGCCGAGGTCGGCGCTCAGCACGGTGCCTCCGCCGACGTGCAGCGTGCTGTGCGCGTGCGGGCCGTCCTGCTGCGGGCGCGGGCCGGATCCCTCGGCGGCGAGCAGCTGCGTCGCCTCGCCGATGGTGCCGTCGTCGTGGAGCGGGTGGACGGCGACGGTGCCGTCGCCGTAGTGCGAGGTGAGGAGCAGGTCATCCACGGCGTGGAGGTGGCAGGGTCCGGATCCGCCGCTCGGCTGCCCGCCCGCCCACTGCAGCGAGCCGCCCGGCCCGCGACGGAACGCCTCGACGCGGTCGGCTGCCTCGCCCACCGCGTAGACCATGTCGCCGCGCGCGAGGAGGAACGAGGGCGAGGGCGTCTCGACCGCCGTGCCGACGACCGCGAGGTCGCCCGTGATCGCGTCGACGGCGAGTCCCGTGATGCCGATGCCGGATCCCCCGCCGTCGGCGGTGTACCCGCCCGCCCAGATCGAGACCTCGGGCACGGCGGCTTCCTCGGGCGTCATCACGTCGCCCACCCTACGGGGCGCCCCCGACGAGACGGGCGCCGGCCGCCGGGCGGGTCAGTAGCCGGCGGACGGCTCGACGATGCCGACGAAGTCGCCCGTGCGCATGAACGCCTCCGTGTTGAGCCGGATCCGCTCGGCCAGCAGCGGCCGCACCATGTCCTCCGTGTCGGCCGTGTGCGGCGTGATGAGGCAGCGGGTCTCGGAGAACAGCGGGTGACCGTCCGGGAGCGGCTCGGGCGACGTGACGTCGAGGCCGGCGCCGTGGATCCCGCCGGTGCGGAGGGCCTCGAGCAGGGCGTCGGAGTCGACGAGCGCGCCGCGGGCGATGTTCACGAGCACGGCCGTGTCCTTCATCGCCTCGAGCTGGGCGGCGCCGATGAGGCGGGCCGTGTCGTCGGTGCTGGCGGCGGCGAGCATCACGACGTCCGCGCCTGGGAGGACCTCGTCGAGCCGGTCGGCCGTGACGGTGCGATCGGCGCCCTCGACCGGGTCGCCGCTCCGTCGCACGACGGTGACGGTGCAGTCGAAGGGCGCGAGCAGGCGGATGTACTCCAGGGCGATGCCGCCCGCGCCGACCACGACGACCTCGGCGCCGTAGAGCGAGAGGCCCGCGGAGGATCCCCACGACGTCGCGCGGGCGCGCTCGGGCAGCTGCCGCAGCGCCGCGAGGGTCAGCGCGAGGGCGTGCTCGGCGACGGGCTGGGAGTACGCGCCCTTCGCGCTCGTCCAGACGAGGTCGGGACGGTCGCAGGCGCGGAGCGTGTCGGCGAACGCGTCGACGCCCGCGAAGGGCAGCTGCACCCACTGGACCTGCGGGTTGGCGGCGAGCGTGTCGGTCAGCTCGGCGGCGCGGCGGATGGAGAGCCAGACGATGCCGCGCGTCTCCTCCGAGAGCTCGGCGACCTCGCCGCCGCCCGCGCGGACGGCCTCGAGGTACGCGTCCTCGGTGCGCGGCAGCATCGCCACGGGACCGGGGGTCGGGCGCGCGTCGCCGGTGAGGCGGTGCGGTGTGGCGCCGTCGACCGCGCGGTGGACGCGGCGAGGGGCGGGGGCGGATGCGGCGGTGTCGGTCATGTGCGGGGCCTCCGGGGGTGCGGGATGCGGACGGGCGGTTCGGGGAGCCGGACGGCGGGGACGCGCGCGGCGGTGGCGAGGACGGCGGCGCGGATCCATGCGGCGGCGGCCGACGGGTCGGCGGCAGGCGACGGGGCCGCAGACGCCGCGGCCGCGGGCGCGAGCGCGTCGAGCGGGATCCGCAGGTGCGGCTGCGCGCCCGGCCAGGGCAGCACGGTCTCCGCGGCGAGGCCCGCGGGCGGCGGCGGGATCACGGCGTCGGAGGGCGCGAGGAGGAGCGCGCCGTCGAGGACGCGCGCGACGAGGCGGTCGCCGAGCCGCACGGCCGGGACGCCGAGGACGGTCTCCAGCCGGGCGTCGAGCCCGGCCAGCGCCGTGGCGACGACCGCGGCCGCGTGCGCGTCGTCCCGGTCGGCGGTGCCGTCCGCGTCCGCATCCCGCCCCGAGCCGGTCACGCGCCGTCCGCCCGGGCCGCGTCCGTCGACGGCTCGCGCCCGCGGTCGGCCGCCGAGCGCGACTCGGCGAGCCCCTGCACGTACGGGTGCGTGGGATCCGCCAGGACGTCGTCGATGTCGCCGTAGCCCACCAGCGTCCCCCGGTGCAGCACCGCGAGGCGGTCGGTGAGGCGCTCGACGACCGCGAGGTCGTGGCTGACGACGAGGGCGGAGAAGCCGCCGCGGGACTGCAGGTCGCGGAGGAGGTCGAGCACGGCGACGCGGCTCATCACGTCGACACCGGAGGTGGGCTCGTCGGCGATGAGCAGTCGCGGCCCGAGGACGAGGGCGCGCGCGAGGGCGACGCGCTGGCGCTGGCCGCTGGAGAGCTCGTGCGGGTAGCGGTCCTGCGTGCCCGGCGGCAGGTCGAGCGCCGTGAGCAGGGTGACGACGCGACGCGCGGCCACCTGGCTGTCGAAGCGGCGGTCGCGGGAGAAGATCGGCTCGGCGATGGCCTCGCTCGCGGTGAGCTGCGGGTGGAGCGTGGTGCCGGCGTCCTGCGGCACGTAGCCGATGCCGTAGGTGGTGCGCGTGCGGGCGCGGCGGCCCATGCGCCGCAGTCCCTGGCCGAGCACCGACGCGTCGCCGCCCGTGATGCGCGGCACCGCGGCGCCCTCGTCGCCGGATGGGACGAGGCCCGCGAGCACGCGTGCCAGGGACGACTTCCCGGATCCGCTCGCCCCCACGACCCCGAGCACCTCGCCCGGGAGGAGGCGGAGCGTGACCCCGTCGACGGCGGGCGGCGTCTCGGCGCCGCGTCGGGCGGGGTAGGCGAGCCGGAGGTCCCGCGCGTCGAGCACGGGCTCGGTCGGCTCACCGCTGGCGTCGGCCTCTCGGGGGGTGTGCGTCATGCGCTGCTCCGTCCTCGGCGCGGTCGTCCGGGCGGCGGTGGGCCGGCCGGACGACGGATGCGGGTTCCATCCCATCATGCCCGGCGCGGGCCGGGCGCCGCTCGGAGCCGCCTAGCCGGCGGTCCGCTCGGCGGCGCGCAGCGCGTGCAGCCGGGCGCGGCGCTCGGCCTGCTCCGCCGGGTCGGGCACGGGCAGCGACGCGAGGAGGCGCTGCGTGTACGGGTGCTGCGGGTTCCCCAGCACCTCGGCGCCCGTGCCCTCCTCCACCAGCTCGCCGCGGTACAGCACGGCGATCCGGTCGGCGAGCAGGTCGACGACGGCGAGGTCGTGGCTGATGAACAGCGCCGCGAACCCCAGCTCGCGCTGCAGCTCCGCGAACAGCTCCAGCACGCGCGCCTGCACGGACACGTCGAGCGCGCTCGTGGGCTCGTCGGCGACGAGGAGCGACGGCTCGAGCGCGAGGCCGCGCGCGAGGCTCGCGCGCTGACGCTGGCCGCCGGAGAGCTCGTGCGGGTACCGGTCGCCGAACGCCTTCGGCAGCTGGACCGCCTCCATCAGCTCGTCGACGCGCCCGCGCGCGGCCTGCGGCGACTTCGCCCGGCCGTGCACGATGAGCGGCTCGGCCACGCACTCCGCGATGGTGAGGCGCGGATTGAAGCTCGTCGCCGGGTCCTGGAACACGAATCCGATGTCGCTGCGGAGCTTCCGGAAGTCGCGCTCGCGGACGCCGAGCATCTCCGTGCCGAGGACCTGCAGGGATCCGCCCGTGACGTTCGTGAGCCCCGCGATCGCGCGCCCGATGGTGGTCTTGCCGGAGCCCGACTCCCCCACGAGCCCGAGGACCTCGCCGGCCTCGATGTGGAGGTCGACGCCCTTGACCGCGCGGAACGCGGGGCTCCCGAGGCGGCCCGGGTACTCGATCTCGAGCCCGCGCGCGACGACGACGGGCGCCGCCTGCGTGGTCGACGCCTCCCGTGCCCGCGTGCGCACGGCGGCGCGCTCTACGGTGGCGGCGACGCCCTCGCCGAGCTTCGGCACGGACGCCAGCAGGTTCCGCGTGTACTCCTCCTTCGGCGCCGAGAAGAGCGTCGCGACGTCCGCCTGCTCGACGAGCCGCGAGCGGTACATGACGGCCACGCGGTCCGCCAGGTCGGCGACGACGCCCATGTTGTGGGTGATGAGGATCACGGCCGCGCCGAACTCGTCACGGCAGCGGCGCAGCAGGTCGAGGATCTCGGCTTGCACGGTCACGTCGAGGGCGGTCGTCGGCTCGTCGGCGACGATGAGGCCGGGGTCGAGCACGAGCGCCATGGCGATGACGACGCGCTGCTTCTGCCCGCCCGAGAACTGGTGCGGGTAGTGGTCCACCCGGGTCTCGGGGTCGGGGATGCCCACGCGGCGGAGGATGTCGATCGCCTTCGCGCGCGCCTCCTTCTTGGAGACGCGGCCGTGCGCGCGGAGGCCCTCGATGATCTGCCAGCCGATGGTGTGCACGGGGTTCAGCGCCGTGGACGGCTCCTGGAACACCATCGCGACGTCGCGGCCGCGCACCTGGCGCAGCTTGTCGGCCGAGAGGGAGAGCACGTCGACCGCACCCTGGCCCGTCCGGTCGCTGAGGAGCACGGCGCCGTCGGTGACGGCCGTGTCCGGGAGGAGCCCCAGCACCGTGCGGGCGGTGACGGACTTGCCCGACCCCGACTCCCCCACGATGGCGAGGATCTCGCCGGGCGACACCTTCAGGGACACCCCGTCGACCGCGCGGACGTCGCCGCCGTCGGTCGCGAAGGTCACCCCGAGGTCGCGGATCTCGACGACGTCGCTCATGCGGCCACCTTCTTCTTCTCGGCGCGCTTGCGGGCGCGCAGCTTGGGGTCGGAGATGTCGTTGACGCTCTCGCCGACGAGCGTGAGCCCGAGGACGAGGAGGACGATCGCGACGCCGGGGAAGACGCCCGTCCACCAGACGCCGCTCGCGGTGTCGGCGAGGGCGCGGTTGAGGTCGTAGCCCCACTCCGCGGCGGACGTCGGCGAGATGCCGAAGCCGAGGAAGCCGAGGCCCGCGAGCGTGAGGATGGCCTCGGACGCGTTGAGCGTGAGGATGAGCGGCAGCGTGCGGGTGGAGTTCCGCAGCACGTGCACGAACATGATGCGCGGCGTCGACGTGCCGATGACCTTGGCGCTCTCGACGAACGCCTCCGCCTTCAGCCGCACGACCTCGGCGCGGATCACGCGGAAGTACTGCGGGATGTAGACCACGGTGATGCTCACCGCGGCCGACAGGATGCCGCCCCAGAGGCTCGACTGCCCGCCGTTCAGCACGATGCTCACCACGATGGCGAGCAGCAGCGTCGGGAACGGGTAGATGGCGTCGGCGATGACCACGAGGATCCGGTCGAGCCAGCCGCCGAGGTAGCCGGACACGACGCCGAGCAGGACGCCAGCGAACAGCGACAGGATCACGGCGATGACGACGACGGACAGCGCGGTCTGCGTGCCCCAGACGACGCGCGAGAACACGTCGTAGCCGCCGACGGTGGTGCCCCAGATGTGGGTGCCGTCGGGCGCGGACTGGCGCGGGAAGGAGCCGGCGTCGTCGGCGCCCTGCGCGAAGCCGAACGGGGCGATGAGCGGCGCGAACGCCGCGAGCAGGATGAACAGGCCCGTGATGACGATGCCCGCGATGAGCATCCCGCGCTGGAGGCCGACGCTCTGCCGCACGTGCGAGACGAGCGGGAGGCGCTGCCAAAGCGTCCGGCGGGCCGGCCCGGTCGCGACGGCGACGGGCGTGGTGGTGGTGTCGCTCATGTCAGTACCTCACTCGCGGGTCGATGAGCGCCGCGACGACGTCGACGATGAAGTTGGTCACGGCCACGATCACGGCGAGCAGCGCGACGATGCCCTGCACCGCCACGAAGTCGCGCGAGGCCAGGTACTGCGCGAGCTGGAAGCCGAGGCCCCGCCACTCGAACGTCGTCTCGGTGAGCACGGCGCCGCCGAGCATCACCGCGATCTGCAGGCCGACGACCGTGATGATGGGGATGAGGGCGGGCTTCAGCGCGTGCCGCGTGGTGAGCCGGAACTCGCCGACGCCGCGCGAGCGGGCCGCGTCCACGTACTCGGTGCCGAGCGTGGAGATCACGTTGGTGCGCACCAGCCGCAGGAAGATGCCGGCCGTGAGGAGCCCGAGCGCGAGCGCGGGGAGCACGGCGTGCTCGAGCACGTCGCCCACCGCGGTGGGGCTGCCGAGGCGGAGCGCGTCGATCAGGTAGATGCCCGTGGGGTTCTCCAGGCGGCCGAGCGCGACCGAGACGCGCGTGTCGGCGCGGCCCGAGAGCGGGAGGATCCCGAGCCAGACGGAGAAGACGAGCTTGAGGAGCAGGCCCGCGAAGAAGACGGGGGTCGCGTAGGCGAGGATCGCGAGGATGCGGAGCACCGCGTCGGGGGTGCGGTCCTTGTAGTACGCGGCGACGAGGCCGAGCGGGATGCCGATGAGGAACGCGACGATCAGGGAGTAGATGACGAGCTCGAGCGTGGCCGAGCCGTACTGCAGCAGGATGTCGCTGATCAGCCGGTTGTCGGTGAGCGAGCGGCCGAAGTTGCCCGTCGCGATCTGGCCGAGGTACTCGAGGTACTGCACGATGATCGGCCGGTCGAAGCCCGCCGTGGCGAGCCGCTCCTGCAGCTGCTCCGGGGTGAGCCGGTCGCCGACGGCCGCGGAGATCGGGTCGCCCACGATGCGCATGAGGAAGAACACGAGCGTGACGAGGATGAACACCGTCGGGATGATGAGCACGGCGCGGATGAGGATGTACTGGCCGAGCCCGATCCCCTGCTTCCGGGCCTTGGGCTGCGCCCCGGGGGGTGCGGACGCGGGCACTGCGTCGGGTAGGACTGTCACGAGCGGGTGGGCCTTTCGATTCGTCGTCCGGAGCCGAGCCGGGTGGCACGGAGGGGTGACAGGAGGATGGGGCGCTCCGCGGTAGCGGAGCGCCCCATCATGAGGAGGGCGTCAGTCTATCCGGCGCCCTCCCGGGGGCCGGATCAGCCCTTGGTGATCGGCGCGTAGCGGAACTTGAACGACGCGTCGAGCGTCACGCCGTCCACGCCCTCGCCGGCGACCGCGACCTGCGAGCCCTGGAGCAGGGGCAGGGTCGGCAGGTCGGCGGCGACCTCGTCCTGGATCTGGCCGATGAGCTCGGCGCGCTTCGTGGTGTCGGCCTCGGAGAGCTGCTGCGTGATGAGGTCGGCGACGCCCTGGTCCTCGTAGTGGTTCTTCACGAAGCTCTGCGGGGAGAAGAACGGCGTCAGGTAGTTGTCCGCGTCCGAGTAGTCGGGGAACCAGCCGAGCTGGTACGCCGGGTACTCGTCGTTGACGCGGGCCTTGCTGTACTGGTCCCACAGGGTGGACTGCAGGTTGACCTGGAACAGGCCCGTCTTCTCGAGCTGCTGCTTGACCAGCGCGTACTCGTCGTCGGAGCCGGCGCCGTAGTGGTCCGGGTTGAACTGCAGGTCGAGCGCGACGGGCGTCTGCACGCCCGCGTCGGCGAGGGCCTTGGCGGCCTTGTCGGCGTCGGGCTTGCCGTCGCCGTCGCCGTACAGGCCCTTGAGCGCCTCGTTCGCGCCGGACAGGCCGTCCGCGACGTAGGAGTACAGCGGCGTGTAGGTGCCGTTGTAGACCGCGGTGCTGAGCTCCTCGCGGTCGATGAGGTCGGCGGCCGCCTGGCGCACGGCCAGGGCCTTCGCCTCGTCGGCGTCGCCCGTGGTCTTGCCGAAGGGCTGCGTGTTGAGGTTGAACGTGATGTAGCGGATCTCGCCGCCGGGGCCTTCGATCACCTCGACCTTGTCGTCCTTCTTGAGGTCGGCGATGTCGGTGGCGCCGAGCGAGCGGCCCGCGACGTCGATCTCGCCGTTCTGCACGGCGAGCTTCATCGTGGTCTCGTCGGCGTAGTACTTCGCCGTGACGCCCTCGTTGGCCGCCTTCGGCAGCACGCCCGCGTAGTCCGCGTTGGGCGCGTACGCGATGAGCTGGTTGAGCTGGAAGTCGGTGATGACGTACTGGCCCGCGAAGGCGTTCGCCTCGACGATGTCGGCCGGGTCGGCCAGGGCGTCCGCGGGGAACACCTCCTCGTCGACGATGGGGCCGGCGGGGCTGGAGAGCACCTGCTCGAAGGTCTGGTCGTTGGCGGTCTTCAGCGTGAAGACGACCGTGGTGTCGTCGGGGGCGGCGACGCTCTCGACGTTCGCGAGGAGCGACGAGGGGCCGTTGCCGTTGTCGGCGCCGTTGGCCGCGATGGCCGCGACGCGGTCGAACGTGAACTTGACGTCGCTCGCGGTGAGCGCGTGGCCGTTCGCGAACTTCAGGTCGGGCTTCAGCGTGACGGTGAACTCGTTGGCCGAGGTGTACTCGCCGCTCTCCGCGATGTCGGGCTCGACGTCGGGGCTGCCGTAGGGGCTGTTGAACAGGAACGGGAAGACCTGGTTCTGCACCGCGAACGAGCCGTTGTCGTACGAGCCGGCGGGGTCGAGCGACAGGACCTTGTCGGTCGTGCCGACGATGACCGATCCGCCGCCGGAGGCGCCGCCGTCGTCGGCGAGCGGGTCGCCGGATCCGCCGGAGCAGCCGGCGAGGACGAGGGCCGCGGCGGAGAATCCGGCCGTGGCGAGCAGGACGCGTGAGCGCCGGGGGAATGCGGACGTCATGTTCCGAGTGCCTCTTTCATGAAGGGGGGCGCGCCCGCGCATCGAGGAGACACGGACGCTGTGCTGTGAATGATTTCTAACACACGGGAAACAGCAGCCCGTTCCCCGGGCCCCCGCGGGCGCTCTTCTTCACACGACCGAAACAATGCGTTCCGGGCGCAACGACGCTATTCGCGGAGCGCGCGGCGCTCGGCCTCGACCTGCATCAGCTCGCGCTGGATCTCCTGGTAGCGCTCGCGTTCGTGGGTCGCGTCCGTGCGCTGGAGGCGCCCGATCAGGTCGGCCTTCCGCCGCAGCAGGTCGCGCCCGACGAGCTCCGCGGTGACGCCCTTGACGTAGATCGCGAGCTTGTCGGCGTCGCCCCGGTTCGGCAGCGGCGCGACGCCCAGCTGCTTGACGAGGGTGGCGAACGACTCGGGCACCTCGAGCGCGACGCGGGACAGCCAGTCCGCGCCGCCGAGCGCGTCCATGCTGCCGATGACGCCGTCGCGCACGACGGCGAGGCTCTCGTTCACGAACGTCACCTGCGCGGCGCGCATGACCAGGTCGTTCCCGACGAGCTCGGGGTGCTGGAGCATCGCCATGAGGGCGTCGCGCTCGAGGCGCGTGGCGAGGTCGGTGGGCAGGTCCATGAGCGACATGGAGCGGGCGCTCTCCAGGCCGTCCTCGTCGCCGCCGCGTCCGGATGCGCCGCCGTGCTGTCCGCCCTGCGCGTGACGGCCCTGCGGCGCGCCGCCGGAGCGGTCGGCGCCGTCGGCCGGCATGCTCCGGCCCGCGGTCTGCACGGCGCGGCCGACCTCGCTGAGGTCCATGCCGAGCCAGCCCGCGAGCTCGCGCGCGTAGCCCGGGCGGAGGGACGGGTCGCGGATGTCCGCCACGACGGGGGCGGCGGACCGGAGCGCGGCGACGCGGCCCTCCACGGTCTCGAGGTCGTGGTCCGCGAGGATCTGCTTGATCGCGAACTCGAACATGGGCTTCTTGCCCTGGATCATCCGGCGCACCGCGTCGTCGCCGCGGGTGAGGCGGAGGTCGCACGGGTCGAGGCCGTCGGGCCCGACGGCGACGTAGGTCTGCGCGGCGAAGCGCCGCTCCTCGGAGAACGCGCGCATGGCCGCCTTCTGGCCGGCGGCATCCGGGTCGAACGTGAACACGACCTCGCCGAGGCCGCTGTCGTCGCCGAGCACGCGGCGGAGCACCTTGATGTGGTCGACGCCGAAGGACGTGCCGCACGTGGCCACCGCGGTCGTGATGCCGGCGAGGTGGCAGGCCATGACGTCGGTGTAGCCCTCCACCACCACGACCTGGCGACCGCGGCTCACGTCGCGCTTGGCGAGGTCGAGGCCGTAGAGGACGGAGCTCTTGTGGTAGACGGGCGTCTCGGGGGTGTTGAGGTACTTCGGGCCCTTGTCGTCCTCCCGGAGGCGGCGCGCGCCGAAGCCGACGGTCGCGCCCGTGAGGTCGCGGATGGGCCAGACGAGCCGGCCGCGGAAGCGGTCGTAGGCGCCGCGGTCGCCCTGGCTGAGGAGGCCGGCGGTCACGAGCTCCGCCTCCGTGTAGCCCTTGGCCTTGAGGTGGGTGGAGAGCGCGTCCCAGCTCTGCGGGGCGAAGCCGACGCCGAAGCGCTGCGCCGCGCCCTGGTCGAAGCCGCGCTCCCCGAGGAACGTGCGGCCGATCTCCGCCTCCTCGGATCCGAGCTGCTCGACGAAGAACTCGGCCGCGGCCTCGTTGGCGCCGAGGAGCCGCGAGCGGTTGCCCTGGTCGGTGGCGGCCTGTCCGTCCTCGTAGTGGAGCTGGTAGCCGATGCGCTGCGCCATGCGCTCGACGGCCTCCGCGAAGGTCACGTGGTCCATGCGCTGCAGGAACGTGTAGACGTCGCCGCCCTCGCCGCAGCCGAAGCAGTGGTAGAAGCCGACCTGCGGTCGCACGTGGAAGCTCGGCGTGCGCTCGTCGTGGAACGGGCAGAGGCCCTTGAGCGAGCCGACGCCGGCGGACTTGAGGGTGACGTACTCCCCCACCACGTCGCCCAGGTTCACCCGGGAGCGCACCTCGTCGATGTCGCTCTTGCGGATCAGGGCCATTGCTGCATCCTACGTCCGGGTCGGAGCCCGCTCCCGGGCGTCAGAAGACGGGCCTGGCGCAGAGGCGCTCGTACCAGGCGATGGCGGACTGGTCGGTGAGGCTTGCGACCTGGTCGACGATGACGCGCTTGCGCGCGGCGTCGTCTGCGGCCTCCCGCCAGTCGCCCGCGAAGCCCGGGTCGAGCTCGTCGGCGCCGCGCGCGTGCAGGGCGTCCGCGAGGCCCGCGAGCACCTCGCGCTGACGTGCGTAGATGGGCTGGCGGGTGTTCTTCGACATGACGAAGGCGGCGACGATGCCCTTGAGCACCGCGATCTCGGCCTGGATGGCGCGCGGCACCACGACGTGCGCGCCGAAGCGGATGAGGCTGCGGTCGGTGTGGGTGGCGCGCGTGAGCTGCGTGGCGGCCCCCGCGAAGCGGCCGATGAGCTGGCTGGTGAGGTCCTTCAGCGCCGCCTGCGCGCCGCGGCCGCCGTCATACTCGTCGACCCAGACGTCGAGCGAGTCGAGCCGGTCGAACGCCTGGATGAGCTCCTCGTGCGAGTGCGCCCCGCCGATCCACGCGACCATCGAGTCGACGAGCTCCTCGTGGTCGACCCGGGCGCCGAGTGCGCGCACGTCGACGTAGCCGCCCACGATGGCGTCCTCGAAGTCGTGCACGGAGTACGCGATGTCGTCGCTGAGGTCCATGACCTCGGCCTCGATGCAGCGGCGTCCCGTGGGAGCGCCCTCGCGGAGCCAGGCGAACGCGGCCACGTCGTCGTCGTAGAAGCCGAACTTGCCGCGGCCCGACGGGTCGGGGACGGACTGCGAGCTCGGCCACGGGTACTTGCAGCTCGCGTCGAGGCTGGCGCGCGTGAGGTTGAGGCCGTAGGGCCGGCCGTCCGGCCCGATGACCTTCGGCTCGAGCCGCGTGAGCAGGCGCAGCGTCTGCGCGTTGCCCTCGAATCCGCCGATGTCGGACGCCCAGTCGTTGAGGGCCCGCTCGCCGTTGTGGCCGAACGGCGGGTGGCCGATGTCGTGCGCGAGGCACGCCGTGTCGACGACGTCGGGATCGAGGTCGAGGCTGGAGGCGAGCTCGCGGCCGACCTGGGCCACCTCGAGCGAGTGCGTGAGGCGGTTGCGGGCGAAGTCGAGCCCGGCCATGGGGCTCAGCACCTGCGTCTTGGCGGCGAGGCGCCGGAGCGCGCTGGAGTGCAGGAGCCGGGCGCGGTCGCGCGCGAAGTCGCTGCGTCGGGACGAGTGCTGCTCCGGGTACCAGCGCTCCGCGTCGGTCTCGCTGTACGTGGACCGCTCGGCCATGCCCTCACCCGCCACTGTTGTGGATCTCCCCGTCCGCGATGTCCATCGCATCCGCCGCGTCGATGTCGCGGCTCTCGAGCCAGCGGTCCGGCAGCGCCGTGCGCTTCATGCTGCCCTGGCGGCCGCGCGCGCCCTCGGCGCCCGCGCCCGGGTAGGGCTGTTCGCGGTCGAGGGTGGCGAGCAGGCCGTCGATCTCCGCGAGCGACGACGCCGAGGCGAGCGCGGCGCGCAGGTCGCCGCCCACGGGGTAGCCCTTGAAGTACCAGGCGACGTGCTTGCGCGCGTCCCGGCAGCCGCGCTCCTCGCTCTCGAAGAACTCGGCGAGGAGCTCGACGTGGCGGCGGAACGTGTCGGCGACGGCACCCTGCGTGGGGTGCGCGCGGGGCGTGTCCGCGGGGTCGAGCCCGGCGGCGCGCGCGTGGAAGGCGGCCGCGAGGTCGCCGAAGAGCCAGGGGCGGCCGAGGCAGCCGCGGCCGACGACCACGCCGTCGGCGCCGGTCTCGTCCATCATCCGGATGGCGTCCTCCGCGGCCCAGATGTCGCCGTTGCCGAGGACCGGCACGCTCGTGATCGCCTGCTTGAGCTTCGCGATGGCCGACCAGTCGGCGTGGCCGCTGTAGTAGTCGCTCGCGGTGCGCGCGTGCAGCGCGATGGACGCCACGCCCGCGCCCTCGGCGGCACGGCCGGCCTCGAGGTAGGTGAGGTGGTCGGCGTCGATGCCCTTGCGCATCTTGACGGTGAGCGGCACCGACCCGGCGGCCTGGACGGCGCCCTCGACGATGTCGGTGAAGAGCCCGAGCTTCCACGGGAGCGCCGCTCCCCCGCCCTTGCGGGTGACCTTGGGCACCGGGCAGCCGAAGTTGAGGTCGATGTGGTCGGCGCGGTCCTCCGCGACGAGCATCGTGACGGCCTCGCGCACGGTCTTCGGGTCGACGCCGTAGAGCTGGATGGAGCGCACCTTCTCCGACGGGTGGTGCGTGATGAGGCGCATGGACTCGGGCGTGCGCTCGACGAGGGCGCGGCTCGTGATCATCTCGCTGACGTAGAGGCCCGCGCCGAACTCCCGGCACAGGCGCCGGAAGGCGGTGTTGGTGATGCCCGCCATGGGCGCGAGGACCACGGGCACGTCGAGCGGGATGCCGCCGATGCGGAGGGCGGGCTCGGCGGCGGGCGCGGGCGCGGCGGCGGCCGGGGCGGGGGCGAGGGTCGGAGAGGACATGACGGCTCGATTCTCCCAGACGGGACGGCGGGCGGCGGACGCGGGGCGGGATCCGCGCGGGGACCAGGCGGCGGACGCCTGGGGAGGGACGGTCAGATGGCCCGTCCGGAGTCGATGGCGTCGCGCACCCGCGCGAGGTCGGCCGCGGGAGAGCCCGCGGCGGACGCGTCGGCGGCGACCGTGGACGCGGATCCGCCCGCGCCGGGCACGAGGCACGCGTCGCCCTCGCAGGCGGCCGCGTCCGCGGACCCGCGCATGGCCAGCAGCGGGGCGACGACCGGCAGGGCGCCCGTGGCGGGGGCGTTCATCGCGCATCCTCCTCTGCGGTAACGCGCTCCGGGTCGCCGTCGCGCGCGGCCAGCGCCTCGCCGAGGGCGGAGGCGAAGACGCTCGGGTCCTGCGCGCCGGAGATGCCGAAGCGCTCGTCGATCACGAAGAAGGGGACGCCCTGGATCCCGTACGCGACGGCCTGCGCCTGGTCCGCGCGCACGTCGTCGAGGTGCCGGTGGGACTCGAGGGCCGCGCGCACGTCGTCGGCGTCGAGGCCGACCTCGACCGCGAGGTCCACGAGGTCCGGCACGCGGCCGACGTGGCGCCCCTCGGTGAAGTACGCGCGGAGGAGGCGCTCGACCATCTCGAGCTGGACGCCGCGCTCGCGCGCCAGGTGCAGCAGCTCGTGGGCGAGCACCGTGTTCGTGTGCTGGAGCGCGTCGTAGTCGTAGGAGAGGCCCTCGGCGGCGGCCAGCGCCGTCATGTCCGCGAGCATGGTGCGCACGCGCTCGGCCGGGATGCCCTTGTGGCCCGCGAGGAAGTCGACCTCGGTGCCGGCGAAGTCCACCGGGGTGTCGGGCGCGAGCTCGAAGGAGCGGTACGTGATCTCGATGGGCGGCGCGTCCGGCGTCCGCTCGGCGAACGCGCGCATGCCCGTCTCGAAGCGGCGCTTGCCGACGTAGCACCACGGGCAGGCGATGTCCGACCAGACGTCGACGCGGAGGGCGGGCGGGGCGGAGGCGGAGGAGTCGGTCACGGGTGGGCAACCGGTCGGGAAGGCGGGGCATTCCCCCGGTGTTGCCCGAGCATGGCCGACAGCTCCCCCTCCCCCGTCCCGTCCGGATCCGACGACGCCGCGCTCGAGGGCCGCGCCCGCGTCCTCGCGCACGCCGCCCGCCTCGGGATCGAGGTCGAGGTGGTCGACCGCGCCGACGCCGCGACCCTCGAGGAGGCGGCCGCGGGGCTCGGCATCGCCGCGTCGCACCTCGTGAAGTCGCTCGTGGTGAAGCGGCACGACGGCGCGCTGCTCATCGCCCTCGTGCCGGGCGACCGGCAGATCAGCTGGGCGAAGCTGCGCGCGCTCGTGGGCGTCAACAAGCTCTCGATGCCGGCGCCCGAGGTGGCGCTCGAGGCGACGGGGTACGCGCGGGGCACCATCACGCCGCTGGGCGCATGGGGCGAGCTCCCCGTCTACGCGGACGAGCGGATCGTCGGCCGGCGCATCGGCATGGGCGCCGGCGAGCACGGCTCCTCGGCCCTCGTCGACGCGGACGCGCTCGTCGCCGCCCTGGGCGCGACGGTCGGCGACATCACCGACGAGCTGACGATCCGCCGCCCCTGACCCGCGCGCGGCGGGCCCGGGACGGCGGACCGGGGTCGTGCGCGGCGGGCCCGGGACGGCGGACCGGGGTCGTGCGCGGCGGGCCCGGGACGGCGGACCGGGGTCGTGCGGGCGCGGCTCAGGCGCCGACGAGCTGCCCCGCGAGGTAGCCGACGAGCTCGTCGAGAGGGATGCGCTCCTGCGCCATCGTGTCGCGCTCGCGCACGGTGACGGCCTGGTCGTCGAGCGTGTCGAAGTCGACCGTGACGCAGAACGGCGTGCCGATCTCGTCCTGGCGGCGGTAGCGGCGGCCGATGGCCCCCGCGTCGTCGAACTCGATGTTCCACACCTTGCGGAGCTCCGCGGCGAGCTCGCGCGCGACGGGCGACAGCCGCTCGTTGCGCGACAGCGGCAGCACGGCGACCTTGACGGGCGCGAGGCGACGGTCGAGGCGGAGGACCGTGCGCTTGTCGACGCCGCCCTTCGCGTTCGGCGCCTCGTCCTCGTGGTACGCGTCCACCAGGAACGCCATCATCGACCGCGTGAGGCCGGCCGCGGGCTCGATGACGTACGGGATCCACCGCTCGTTCTTCGTCTGGTCGAAGTAGGAGAGGTCGGTGCCGGACGCCTCAGAGTGGGTGCGCAGGTCGTAGTCGGTGCGGTTCGCGATGCCCTCGAGCTCGCCCCACGCGCCGCCGGCGAAGCCGAAGCGGTACTCGATGTCGACGGTGCGGGTCGAGTAGTGCGAGAGCTTCTCCTGCGGGTGCTCGAAGAGGCGCAGGTTCTCGGGGTCGATGCCGAGGTCGGTGTACCAGGCGTAGCGCTGGTCGATCCAGTACTGGTGCCACTCGGCGTCGGTGCCCGGCTCGACGAAGAACTCCATCTCCATCTGCTCGAACTCGCGCGTGCGGAAGATCCAGTTCTGCGGCGTGATCTCGTTGCGGAAGCTCTTGCCGATCTGGCCGATGCCGAACGGCGGCTTCTGACGGGCGGCGCTCAGGACGTTCGCGAAGTTGACGAAGATGCCCTGCGCGGTCTCCGGGCGGAGGTAGTGCATGCCCTCCTGGTTGTCGACCGGGCCGAGGAAGGTCTTCAGCAGGCCGGAGAAGTTCTGCGGCTCCGTCCACGAGCCGGGCTGGCCGGTGTCGGGGTCGTTGACGTCGGCGAGGCCGTTGACGGGCGGGTGGCCGTGCTTGGCCTCGTACGCCTCGAGGAGGTGGTCGGCGCGGTAGCGCTTGTGGGTGTGGAGCGACTCCACCAGCGGGTCGCTGAAGACCTCGACGTGGCCGGAGGCCTCCCACACGCGGCGGGGCAGGATGACCGAGGAGTCGAGGCCGACGACGTCGTCGCGGCCGTTGACCATGGTCTGCCACCACTGGCGCTTGATGTTCTCCTTCAGCGCCACGCCGAGCGGCCCGTAGTCCCACGCGGAGCGGGAGCCGCCGTAGATCTCACCCGCCTGGAAGACGAACCCGCGCCGCTTGGCGAGGTTGATGACCGGGTCGAGACGCGAGGGGGTTGCCACGATTGCTCCAAGGGATGGGCCGGACTGGGTGCCCGGTCGGCGGACGGCGACCGGTGGGCGGATGCCGGGGGTCGCCGGGAAAGGCGGCCCCCAGTCTACGGGCGGGTCCGCTCAGTCCTCGTCGTCGCCGGCGGTGCGGCGGTGGGCGAGCTCGACGATGCGGACGGTCTCGAGGGATGCGCGCGGCTCCACGGGGACCGGCCCGCGGCCGCGCACGGCGTCGGCCATCGCGGCGTAGAAGTCGGCGTAGCGGCCGCGCTCGGTGGGGATCCGCTCCCCCGCCGGGTCGCCGGACGCCTCGACGAGCGTGCCCCACTCGGACTCGGGCGCCTCGCCGAAGCCGGGGTCGGTGGGCGACGCGCCGTCCTTCAGCAGCGGCTCCTGCGGGTCGAGGCCGTGCACGGCGTACGCGCCCGCGGTGCCCAGCACGCGGAAGCGGGGGCCCGCCAGCGCGGCGACGCGGCTGACGGTGATGTGCGACTGCACGCCCGACTCGTGCAGCAGCGAGTAGAAGGCGTCGTCGTCGCTCGCGGATCCCTCGCGCACGGTCGCGAGCTCGGCCGCGAAGTCGACGACCGGGCCGAAGAGCTCGAGGGCCTGGTCGATGAGGTGGCTGCCGAGGTCGTAGGAGATGCCGGCGGCGTCGGCCGGCGTCTCGCGGTCCTGCCAGCGGTCGCGCACGGGTCCGCCCCAGCGCTCGAAGGTCGACTCGAAGCGGTGCACCTCGCCGAGGCGCCCCGACTCGATGAGCGCCTTGGCGGTGAGGAAGTCGCCGTCGAGGCGACGGTTCTGGAACACGGAGAACGGGAGCCCCAGCGCCTCGGCGCGCTCGATGAGCATGAGCCCCTCGTCGACGGTGGCGACGAACGGCTTGTCCATCACCACGGCCAGGTGCGCGTCGAGGGCCTGCAGCCCCTGGCGGAGGTGCGCGGAGGCGGGCGAGGCGATGACGACCATGTCGAGCTCGCCGGACCGGGCGAACAGCTCGTCGGCCGTCGCGACGACGTCCGCGCCGGGGTGGCGCTCCCGCACCTGCGCCGCGCGGTCGGCGTCCGAGGTGGACACGAGCGCGATCCGGTACTCGGGGCTCGCCTGGAGGAACGGCGCATGGAAGACGCGGCCGGCGAGGCCGTAGCCCACGATCCCGACGCGGATGGGCGCGTCGGCGCCCGGGGTCGATGCGGCGGTGGCGGCGGAGGGACGGGGCGCGGTGTCGGGTGTGCTCACGTCCCCGATGCTACTGAGGGGCGGCCGCCGGGTCGCCCTCGGCGGGGCCGTCCGGGTCCTCCGCGGACCCCTCGTCGGCGTCGCCCGCGTGCGCGTCCACCGCGCCGCCGAACCGGCGGTCGCGGTGCACGTAGCTCTCGACCGCGTCCCAGAGGTCCTTCCGGCGGAAGTCCGGCCAGAGCCGGTCGAGGAAGACCATCTCCGCGTACGCCGACTGCCAGAGCAGGAAGTTGCTCGTGCGCTGCTCGCCGGAGCTGCGGATGAAGAGGTCGACGTCGGGCACGTCGGGGAGGTAGAGGTAGCGCTGGATGGTGCGCTCGTCGACGCGCGACGCCTTGAGCCGCCCGGCGTCCACGTCCTCGGCGATGCGCCTCACGGCGTCGCCGATCTCGGTCCGGCCGCCGTAGTTGATGCACATCGTGAGCGTCATCCCGGTGTTGTGCTTCGTCATCTCCTCGGCCACCTGCAGGTCGTCGATGACGCTCCGCCAGAGGCGCGGACGGCGACCGGCCCAGCGGATCCGCACGTTCCAGGCGTTCAGCTGGTCGCGGCGGCGGTGGATCACGTCGCGGTTGAAGCCCATGAGGAAGCGGACCTCGGCGGGCGACCGCTTCCAGTTCTCGGTCGAGAACGCGTACACGGACAGGTGCGTCGCGCCGAGCTGCACGGCGCCCGCGACGGTGTCGAACCACGCCTCCTCGCCCGCCTGGTGCCCGGCGGTGCGCGGGAGGCCGCGCTGGTTCGCCCAGCGGCCGTTGCCGTCCATGACGACCGCGATGTGCTTCGGCACGAGGTCGGCCGGGATCGCGGGCGGCTGCTCCCCCGTCCAGTCGAGCGGCAGGTCGGTGCGGCCGGGGACCTCGGGGCGTCGGCTCATGGGGTCGTCTCCTGTGCTCGGGGGCGGTCGGCGGTCGTGTCGTCGGGTTCCGGGTCCGCGTCGCGCGGGGTGCCCCGCACGACGGACGCGGTGGCGGCGGCGAGGGCCGCGGCGGGATCCGGATCCCGGGCGTCGAGGTCGGGCGCGTCGAGCGGCACGGGCTGCTCGGTCGCGGGGAGCAGCTGCCGCGCGTCGCTGCGGTCGACGAGGCCGAGAGAGCGGATCCCCCGGTCGAGGTGCCACTGCGCGTACGCCGCCACGACGCCGCTGGCACGCGCCTGCGAGCGGAGCGTGGCCGCCTCGGCGTGCCGCCAGTCGCCCGTGAGGAGGGCCGAGAGGAGCGCGAGCGTGTCCGGGTCGAGCCGCGGGGAGCCGGGCGGGGCGGCCGCGTCGGCCACGACGCCGCCGAGCTGCACGACGAACGCCGAGTGCGGACCGGGCGCCCCCGTCACGGCGCAGTCCTGGAAGCTCGGCGCCCACCCGGCCATCGACAGGCTCCGCAGCAGGTACGAGTCGAGGGTGAGGCTCGCGCCGTGCTCGCGGCGGCTGAGCGAGCGGAGCGCGCCGACGAGGAGGAGGTACTGCTGGAGCGACCCCTCGTCCTCGGTGACGCGGTCGGCCGTCTCGACCATCGCGCTGGCGGCCGTGTAGCTGCCGTAGTCGCTCGCGATGAGGGCGCCGTACGACGCGATGGACTCGGCCTGCGTGATGATGTCGAGGGTCCGGCCCTCGAAGAACTGCGCGTCCGCGACCATGAACGGCTCGAGCCGGGCGCCGAACTTCGACTGCGTGCGGCGGACGCCCTTCGCGACGGCGCGGATCTTGCCGTGCTGCCGGGAGAGCATCGTGACGATCCGGTCCGCCTCGCCCAGCTTGTGGGTGCGCAGGACGACGATCTCGTCACGGTAGAGGGGCACCCGTCGATTATCCGCCCCGCGTGCGACCTCCCCCGCCGCCGCGCGGGCCGCCGACGGGCCGCGGGGCGTCACCCGGCCCGGGAGGGCGGCCGGGCTGTGCTATCAAGGGGAGGCCATGGATCCCGTCCCCCTCACCATCCCGCTCTGGGCGGACCTCCTGGCGGTCAGCATCGGCAGCCTGCAGGGCGCCATGTTCGCGGCGGGCTTCCGCGACCGGCGGCTCGACCTCCTCGGCGTCGCCATCATCGGCACGGCGACGGGCCTCGGCGGCGGCCTGCTCCGCGACGTGTTCCTCGACGTCACGCCCGCCGCGCTCTCCAGCAACTGGCTCATGCTCGTGGCGGTGGCGGCGGCGCTCGGGGGCATGCTGCTCGAGCGGATCTTCACGCGCCTCGACGTCGTCATCACCGTGCTCGACGCGCTCACCATCGGCCTGTTCTGCGCGATCGGCACCTCGAAGGCCCTCGCGGCGGGCGTGCCGGAGGTGCCCGCGGTCTTCATCGGCGTGGTGTCGGCCGTGGGCGGCTCGTTCGTCCGCGACCTGCTGCTCAACCTGCCCATCGCGATGATGCACGTGGGCTCGCTCTACGCGGTCGCCGCGCTCGTGGGCGCGGTCATCGTGGTGGCGCTGGCGGCCTTCGGGGTCCCCATGTGGGTCGCGGCCATCGTCTGCGTCGCCGTGACCGCCACCACGCGGCTCCTCGCGGTGCGCTTCGGCTGGAGCCTGCCGGAGCAGCGCGCGCTCAGCCGCCTCCGGTTCACGGCGCTGCGTCGCCCGCGCCCGCGCCGCTGACCGGGCGCACCGCCGCCGGACGGGCTCCCCGCGCGGAGCGCGCGCACGACGACGGCCGGGCGTCGCCGCCCGGCCGTCGTCGACGTGGTGCCCTGCGGATCAGACCGCGGCGAGCTCCGGCTCCCGGACGCCCCGGCGGATCGCCCGGTTGACGCCCGAGACGATCGCCTCGAGCGACGCCGTCGAGCTGTCCTCGTCGATGCCGACGCCCCAGAGCCGCACGCCGTCGACCTCGAGCTCCACGTAGGACGCGGCCCGCGCGTCGCCGCTCGCGCTCAGCGCGTGCTCCACGTAGTCGAGGAGCCGCACGTCGACGCCCTGGTCGGCGAGCACCTGCAGGAACGCGGCGATGGGGCCGTTGCCGGACGCCTCGGCGCCGCGCACCTCGTCGCCGTCGCGGAGCTCGACCTGGAGGGAGACGGTCCCGCCCATGTCGCTCGAGGTGCGCGTGGACGTGAGCTCGAACCGGCCCCACTTGTCCTCGGCGCGGTCGAGCGGCGCGGGCAGGTACTCGTCCTGGAAGATCGACCAGATCTGCGCGCTCGTGACCTCGCCGCCCTCGGCGTCGGTCTTGGCCTGCACGACGCCGGAGAACTCGATCTGCAGGCGGCGCGGCAGGTCGAGCGAGTGGTCGGCCTTCAGCAGGTACGCGACGCCGCCCTTGCCGGACTGCGAGTTGACGCGGATCACGGCCTCGTAGGAGCGGCCGAGGTCCTGCGGGTCGACCGGCAGGTACGGGACCGCCCACGGGATGTCGTCGACGGTGACGCCCTGCGCGGCCGCGTCGGCGGCCATCGCCTCGAAGCCCTTCTTGATGGCGTCCTGGTG
This sequence comes from Clavibacter rahimiani, assembly GCF_052654495.1. Lineage (NCBI taxonomy): Bacteria > Bacillati > Actinomycetota > Actinomycetes > Micrococcales > Microbacteriaceae > Clavibacter > Clavibacter rahimiani. The sequence goes on along the minus strand of NZ_CP199790.1, from coordinate 1,655,207 downwards.
CGATCCGCTGAACGCCGTGTACACGAGGTCGCCCGCCCACGGGCTCCGCTCGGGCACGGCCAGCTGGTTGCAGTGCTCGGCGGTGCGCTTGATCGCGTCGAGGTCGCTGAAGTCGATCTGGGGGTCGATGCCCTGCGTGAACAGGTTGATGCCGAGCGCGACGAGGTCGACGTTGCCGGTCCGCTCGCCGTTGCCGAACAGGCAGCCCTCGATGCGGTCCGCGCCGGCCAGGTAGCCGAGCTCCGCGGCCGCGACGGCGGTGCCGCGGTCGTTGTGCGGGTGCAGCGACACGATGACCTCGTCGCGGCGGTCGAGGTGGCGGCACATCCACTCGATGGAGTCGGCGTAGACGTTCGGGGTCGCCATCTCGACGGTGGCGGGCAGGTTGATGATGACCTTGCGCTCGGGGCTCGGGTCGAGCACCTCGATCACCCGGTTGCAGATCTCGGCGGCGAACTCGAGCTCGGTGCCCGTGTAGCTCTCCGGCGAGTACTCGTAGTAGACGTCGACGTCCGGGATCGTCTCCTCGTACCGCTTGCAGAGCCGGGCGCCCTCGAGCGCGATGTCGATGATCCCCTGGCGGTCGGTGCGGAACACGACGTCGCGCTGCAGGACGCTCGTGGAGTTGTAGAGGTGGACGATCGCCTGCCTCGCGCCGCGGATCGACTCGTAGGTGCGGGCGATGAGGTGCTCGCGCGCCTGCGTGAGGACCTGGATCGTGACGTCCTCCGGGATCGCGTCCTCCTCGATGAGGCTGCGCACGAAGTCGAAGTCGGTCTGGCTGGCCGACGGGAAGCCGACCTCGATCTCCTTGTAGCCCATGCGCACGAGCAGGTCGAACATGATGCGCTTGCGCTCGGGGCTCATCGGGTCGATGAGCGCCTGGTTGCCGTCGCGGAGGTCGACCGCGCACCAGCGCGGCGCCTCGGTGATCCGGCGGGTGGGCCAGGTGCGGTCCGGCAGGTCCACGGCGATCTGCTCGTGGAACGGGCGGTACTTGTGGATCGGCATCCCGCTGGGGGTCTGCGTGTTCTTCATGGTCGTCTCCTCGTCGAATTCGGGTCAGCCGTGACGGGACTCCGCGACGAGGAGGGCCGGATCAGGCCTCGCCGCGGCGACTAAGGAGGAGGCGGCCGGACTGCATGCCCACCACGGTACACCGGCCCCGCGCGTGCGCGCACCGCGGGCGGCCGCCGCCCCGAGAGTCAGCGCGCCGAGCGGAGGACGCGGGTGAGGTCGCGCACCGACGTGGACGGGAGGTACGCGCGCGTGAGCGCGAGGCCCACGGTCGGCAGGGCGGTCGGGTCGGGGTAGGCCATGATCAGCGGCACGAGCTCCGGCTGGAACTTGCGCTTGAACTCCAGCAGCGAGCGGAAGCCGTAGACGGGCTCCAGCGAGTCGGCGAGGAACTCGAGGATCCGCTCGACCGCGCCCTCCTGCCGCTCCTCGCCGGGGTCCGCCGACCCGCCGCCCGTCGCGGAGGAGGCCGCGCGGGTCTGCGCGAGGGGCGCCGCGGACAGGCTCATGAACGCGATGCCGTCCTCCTTCATGCGCATGGCGGAGCGGGCGAGGAGGAACTCCATGACGCCGTTGATGCCGTCCGGCCGGCGGCGCATGAAGTCGAGGGTCCAGCCGACCACCTCGCCGTCGCGCCAGGTCGGCAGCCAGCTGGTGGCGGCCTGCACGCGGTCGTCGGCGTCCACGGCGAGCATGAGGCGCACCTGCGGGTCGCGCAGCTCCTCGACGCCGCCCAGGGTGAAGCCCATCTCGGGCAGCTCCTTCTCGGCGACCCACTCCTCCGACATCTGCTCGATCTGGCTGGCCCATGCGAGCGGGAGCTCGGCCCAGGTGGTCCACTCCGCGCGGATGCCGGCGCGGTCGGCGCGGTTGATGGACGTGCGGACGTCCTGCCACTTCTTGCCCGTGGTCTGCCAGGTGCCCGGCCGCACGACGGTCTCCTCGGCGACGACGAGCGTCTCCCAGCCCATGTCGTGGAACAGCGGCGCCAGGGACGCGGGCACGCTGTAGAAGACGGGCGTCCACCCGTTGTCGTCGGCGAAGCGCGCGAACTGGCCGAGCACGTCCCGGAGCGCCCGGTCGTCGTCGGCGGGCGCTCCGAGGGGCGCCGCGGTGGTGATCGCGACGCTGCCGACCACCCGGTAGGCGACGACCGTGCGGCCGTCGGCCGCGATCCAGTAGGAGTTGCCCGGCCAGGTGGCCATGTGCGAGAGCGAGCCGATCGCGCCGCGCCGGAGCGCCGGCCGCACGAGCGCCTGCGCCCGGGGCACGGCGGCCATGCGGACGTCCGCGATGGCGCGGAGGCTCGCGATGACCAGGATGATCCAGAACGCCGGCCCCACCCCGCGGTACACGACGTCGGTGATCGGGTCGGTCGGGAGGAAATCCAGCGACTCGCCCCGCAGGAACGACGCCGGGATGAAGCGGTCGGGCGCCTCCGCGAGCAGGTCGTTGAGGTCGACCGTGCGGGTGAACCCGTCGGAGAGCGCGAGCCCCACCGCCACGAACAGCGCCATGAGGCCGGCCAGCGCCGCGCCCGTGGTCACGAGGAACCGCCGGATCGCGGGCGCGGTCGAGAGGATCGTGAAGTGCCGGCGCAGCAGCACCAGCACGACGGCGCTGCCGAGCGGCAGCATCACCGACGCGACGAGCGCGGCCACCGCCTCCGGGTGCGCGGACGGGGACGCGGACAGGCGCGCCGACACCATGTCGCGGTGCACGAGCATCCCGAACGCGTACGCCGACAGCACCGCCAGGAGCAGGTTGACGCTCACGGCGAGCCACACCGCGAAGCGGCGGCCGCGCGCCAGTCCGTAGGCCGCGACGAGCAGGGCGAGCAGCGGCGCGACCGACAGCAGGATGGGACCTGCGCCTCCCCCGATGCGGGCGAGCATGATCTCCTGCAGGCAGTCGTGGGTGAAGTCGCTCGAGAGGCAGCGGGTGGAGATGGCGTCGCCGGGGACGCGGTCGTCCACGAACAGCAGCGCGATCGGCGCGAGCGGGCCGTAGCGGCTGCGGGACAGGAGGGCGATGACCGGGCCCGTGCCGAGGATCGCGACGACGGTGGCGAGCATGACGCGGACCTCGTGGTGGGAGCTGCGCTGCCAGCGCGCGCCGCCCGCGGGCCGGTGCACGAGCGCCCCGACGACGCCGCCCACGAGGATCGCGAGCAGGCGGTAGAGGTCGGACGGCTGGCCCGAGTAGAGCAGGAACACGAGGACCACGACCACGAGCACCACGCGGATGCGCCGACGCCACAGCACGCCGGCCCACGCGCTCGAGAGCGCGAGCACGCCGGCGACCGCGGTGAGCGGATCCGCCGTCACGATGCCGCGCACGCCGTGCGACCAGAGCTCGCCGTCCACGAGGCCCTGCGCCTGGACGGCGATGCCGAGGAGGGAGCCCACGGTGCCGGTGAGCACGAAGCCGAGGAGCGTGCGCCACCAGCCCATGAGCCGCTCGGCCACCCCCACGAGCACCAGCACGGCGACGAGGGAGACCACGAGCTCGACGGGGCCGTCCGTGAGGAACGCGGCCGTCGCGGTGGTCCACCAGTGCCCGCGCTCGACGACGGCCACGTAGCCCGTGGCCAGCTGGTGGTGCACGACGCGGCGCCACACCTCGGACACCGCCGGGAGCACGGCGAGCACGAGGATCACGCCGGCGATGCCGAGCGTCACCGGCTGCGCGACGAGGCGCGCGCCCAGGGCGCGGGCGGCGCCCTGCGCGGTGAGGAGCCGCGGTCGTGCCGTCATCGGGTGAGGCCCAGGCGCTGGCCGAGCGTGGGCAGCGCGTCGCCGATGCACCACTTGACCGTGCCCCAGTCGTGCGCGCTGCCCGGCGAGATGCTCAACCGGGAGTCGATGCCCGCGGCCGCCGCGGCCGCCTCCACCTGCTCGACGCCGGGCCGGTAGCCGGCGTCCTGCTCCCCGACGCAGAACACGGCCTGGCTGTCGGCGTAGGGCGCGCGGCTCGTCATGAGGGCGGACGGGATGGACGCGGCGTACCGGTCGTGCGAGCCGCCGAACGCGACGTCGATGGTGGTGGGTCCCGCCCACGGGCCGATCTCCCCGGAGATGTCGACGAAGGCCCCGAAGACGTCCGGGTGCGTCGCGCCGAGCTGCGCGGCGCACGTGCCGCCCTGCGAGAAGCCGAGCAGCGACCACGCCGTCCGGTCGTCGAGCACGCGGAGGTTCGCCCGGATCCACGCGGGCACGTCCACCGAGAGGTAGGTGTCCGAGTTCCCGAGCGGGGAGTCGACGCACATGGGGTTGGCGTCGGAGGACCCCAGCTGGTCGGGCATCACCACGATGGGCGCGATGCCGTGGTGCGCGGCGGCGTACGCGTCGAGGATCGTGTCGAAGCGGCCGGAGGCGATGAGGTCGACGGGCTTCCCCGGCTGCCCCGACATGGCGACGATGACGGGCAGGTCGGGCGCGTCCGGCACCTGGGCCGCGGGCGGCAGGTAGACCAGGGCGTCGCGCGCGGAGAAACCGGAGACGGTGCCCGGGATGCTGACGGTGCCGACGCGGCCGCGGACGGGCAGCTCCTCCGCCGGCGTCCACGACTCCTCGATGGGCACGGTCGCGTCGGGGGCGGGGTCACCGGGCGCCGGCTGCGCCGACGGCAGGTCGGACATGTCGAGGGGCCCGACGCGCGTGAGCCCGAACGCGGCCGCCACGTTCGGGAACTCCTGGAGGTCGGTGTTGATGCCGATCGCCGAGGTGAGCACGACGAGCGGTACCACGAGCACGGCGAGGACGCGGTGGAGGACCCGGATCCGTCGCGGCGGCGCGTCCGTGCCGCCCACTCCCGTGACGCTGCTGCGGCTGCGGACCAGCACGACCACCACGATGCCGAGGCCCATGCCGCCGATCGCCGTCCAGCCGCGGGTGGGGACGGACAGCACCACCCCGAACAGGTCCATCACGTCGCCGAGCAGATAGGCGAGGGCGAGGCCCCCGAGCGAGCCGAGGAGCGCCCCGAGCGCGAGCCAGCCGGCGGTGCGCCGGGGGTCGACGGCATGCGCGCCGGTGAGGAGGCGCGCGCGCCGCGCGACGAGGGCGACCAGCAGGAGGCCGAGGAGCGGGGCGAGCGTGGTCGCGGTGACCGTCGAGGCGGACGTCAGCGACAGCTCTTCGAGATCGTGGAGCACGGGGTTCCTCTGGGCGCGGGCGGATGGGCGGTCGGAATCTACCCGACGGGGATGCGAGCGCCCCGGAGGGGGCGGGAGCGGCTAGTCTCCCGGCCGCGTCCCGGTCAGCCGGTGCTCGAACGCGAAGACCACGAGCTGCACGCGGTCGCGGAGGCTGAGCTTCGCGAGGATCCGGCTCACGTGCGTCTTCACGGTGGCCTCGCTGAGGAACTCGGCCTGCGCGATCTCCGCGTTGCTGAGGCCCCGGGCGGCGAGGACGAAGATCTCCCGTTCGCGCGAGGTCAGCGCGGCGAAGGCCGGCGGCGCCACCCGCGGCTGGGAGCCGGGGTCGAAGTGCTCGAGCAGCTGCCGGGTCGCCGAGGCCGCGATGACGGAGTTGCCCGCGTGGACGGTGCGGATGGCCGCGAGCAGGAACTCGGGGTCGGCGTCCTTCAGGACGAAGCCGCTGGCGCCGGCACGGATGGCGCGCGCGGCGCTCTCGTCGAGGTCGAAGGTCGTGAGCACGAGGATCCGGGGCGGCCGGTCGCCGCGCGCGTCCGCCGCCCGCAGGACCTCGGCGGTGGCCTGGATCCCGTCCATCACGGGCATGCGGATGTCCATGAGGATCACGTCGGGACGCTCGCTGCGCGCGAGGTCGACGGCCTCCTGCCCGTTGGCGGCCTCGCCCGCGAACTCCAGGTCGGCCTGCGAGGAGATGAGCATGCGGACGCCCGTGCGGAACAGGGCCTGGTCGTCGACCAGGGCGACGCGGATGGGTGGGGTGGGCACGGGGGTCCTTCGATCGTGGTCGGCGTGGGAGCGCGTCGCGGACGCGACGGGCGGGAGGGGACGGGTCAGGATCCGGCGGGCCGGTCGTCGCGGGTGCGGCGGGCCGCCCCGCGCGCGGCGGCCGTGCGGTGCGGGCTGGTCGGCGCGCCGGGCGTCGCCGTGCCGGCCGCGGCGGCCTCCGGCGGGAACAGCTCGTCGAGGGTGAGGGGCCGGCTGCCCGGGTCGGCGCCCGCGCCCGCCACGGGGACGCGCGGCACGGGGCGCGTGGCGGGGGCGAAGGGGATCCACGCCGAGACGGTCCACACGCCCTCGCGCACGCCCGCGGAGAACCGGCCGCCGGAGAGCGTCGCGCGCTCGCGCATGCCCGCCAGGCCGTGGCCCACCGGCTGCGCGGGCGGAGTGGGCGCGGGCGGCAGCACGGGCAGGGCGATGATGCCCGTCGTGGTGCGGGCGGGGCGCACCGGGTCCGGGAGCGTGCGGCTGCGCACGGCGACCGAGACGCCGTCGGGCTCCCACGCGAGCTCCACCTCGACCGGGTGCGCGACGTCGCCGTGGCGCAGGGCGTTGGTGAGCGCCTCCTGCACGATCCGGTACACGGCGAGCTGCTGCCCCGTCCCGAAGGCGCCGGGCTGGCCCGTCTCGCCGAACGAGATGGTGAGGCCGGTGGAGCGCATCTGGTCGATGAGGTCGCTCAGCTCCTTGAGCTCGGGCTGCGGGGTGTCGTCCTCGCTGTGCCGGAGCTGCGCGAGCAGGATCCGCACGTCGCCGAGCGCCTGCCGGGCGGTGGTGGAGATGGTGCGGAGCGCCTGGTCCGCGGCGTCGGGATCCACCAGCCGGGCGTACCGCGCCCCGTCGGCCTGGGCGATCACGACCGCCAGCGAGTGCGCGACGACGTCGTGCATGTCCCGCGCGATGCGGTTGCGCTCCTGCTCGACGACGACGTCGTGGAGCGCCCGGGCCTGGTCGCGCTCGGCCGCCTCCTGGGCGTCCCGGCTTGCGTGCGACGCGCGGGAGGCGACGACGAGGCGGCCCGCCGTCCACGACGCGAGGAGCACGCTCCAGGCGCAGAGGAGCAGGAACAGGAAGAGGGTGACGAACGAGGCCCACTCCCCCGTGCTGAAGGCGGCGCTCCCGATGGGCACGCGGCCGGACGCGTAGGAGAGGTACAGCGCGGCGACCACGCCGCCGACGATCGCGGAGGCAAGACCCAGCGCGCGGACGACCCGGCCGCCGTACGCGGCGGTGCAGTACACGACGCCCGCGATGGCGAGGTCGCCGGGCTCCACGCCGCCGCCCCGGCTCATCTGGAAGGCCGCGCCCGCCCACGCGATGGCGAGCGACAGGCCGGGCGACAGGCGGCGCACGGCGAGGGCCGCGCCCATGACGAGCACGAGGAGCAGCGAGATCCCGGAGGTCTGGAAGGCGAAGACCCCGAACGCGCTCGCGGCGGCGACGCCGATCGATCCCGGCGCGAGCACGGCCACGAACGCCGCGGCGAGGACGAGGTCGAGGACGAGCTGGTACCTCGGGATCCGGCGGAGCATGCGACCACCGTACGTGCCGCGCGGGGGCCGGGCGGCCTCCGGAGGCGAGGATCCCCGCGCAGCCTCCCCGATCTCATCCGCGCGATGTACGCGGACGCCGCCGGTCGGTCAGAACCCGAGGCGGCCGAGCAGCTTCGGGTCGCGCTGCCAGTCCTTCGCGATCTTCACGCGCAGCGACAGGAACACGCGCTTGCCCACGAGCGGCTCGATCTGGGCGCGCGCCACCTGGCCGACGTGCTTGAGCCGGGACCCCTGCGCGCCGATGACGATGCCCTTCTGGCTGTCCCGCTCGACGAAGAGGTTCGCGTAGATCTCGAGGAGCTCCTTGTCCTCGCGCTCGATCATGTCGTCGATCGTGACGGCGAGGGAGTGCGGCAGCTCGTCCTGCACGCCCTCGAGCGCGGCCTCGCGGATCAGCTCGGAGATGCGGGCCTCGAGCCCCTCCTCGGTGACGGCGTCCGACGGGTAGAGCTGCTCGGAGACGGGCAGCGCCTTCAGGAGCTCGCCGACGAGCGCGTCGAGCTGGATGGCCTCCACGGCCGAGACGGGCACGATGGCGTCCCACTCGCGCAGCTCCTGCACGGCGAGGAGCTGCTCGGCGACCGCGTGGCGCGAGGCCGAGTCGGTCTTCGTGACGATGGCGATCTTGCGGGCGCGCGGGTACTCGTCGAGCTGCTCGTTGATGAAGCGGTCGCCCGGGCCGATCCGCTCGTCCGCGGGGATGCACAGGCCGATGACGTCGACGTCGCCGAGCGTCGTCTGCACCAGCGCGTTCAGCCGCTCGCCGAGGAGCGTGCGCGGACGGTGGATGCCGGGGGTGTCGACGAGGATCAGCTGCCCGTCGGGACGGTGCACGATTCCGCGGATGGCCTTCCGGGTCGTCTGCGGCTTGGAGCTCGTGATCGCGACCTTCTCCCCCACCAGCGCGTTGGTGAGCGTGGACTTGCCCACGTTCGGGCGGCCGACGAAGGAGACGAAGCCGGCGCGGTAGGCCGGGGCCCCGCCGCGCGGCTTGCGTGCCGTGCGCGCGGGCTCGGCGTCGCGGTCGATGCCCCAGGCCTCGTCGGAGAGCGGCGCGGGCGCCGCCGTCGTGGCGTCGTCGGTCGTGGGGCCCGCCGTGTCGTCGTCCCGGGGATCAGTCATGGTCGTGTCCTCTGCTGGCGGCGGCGCCCGCGGGGGCCGCCTCGTGGTCGTCGTCGGCGTCGACCGCGCGGTCGCGCTCGACGAGGATCGTGCTGATGCGCGTGCGGCGCCCCTCGACCCGGTCGGCCGTGAGGACGAGCCCGCCGACGTGCGCCACGGACCCGCGCTCGGGCAGCCGCCCCAGCGTCTTCGCGAGGAGGCCGCCGGCGCTGTCCACGTCGTCGTCGTCGAGCTCGAGGCCGAACAGGTCGCCCAGCTCGTCGATGGGGAGCCGGGCGCTCACACGGTACACGCCGTCCCCCAGGTCCTCGTACTCGGGCACGTCGCGGTCGTACTCGTCGCTGATGTCGCCCACGAGCTCCTCGATGAGGTCCTCCAGCGTCACGAGGCCGGCGATGCCGCCGTACTCGTCGACGACCATGGCGAGGTGGTTCGACTCCAGCTGCATCTGGCGGAGGAGCGCGTCGGCCTTCTGGGACTCGGGGACGAACACGGCCGGGCGCGCGAGCTGGTCCACGGTCGTGCGCTCGGCCTCCTCGGGCCGCTCGTAGACCATGCGGGCGAGGTCGCGGAGGTAGAGCACGCCCTCGATCTCGTCGGAGTCGCGTCCGGTCACGGGCGCCCGCGAGATCCCGCGGGACAGGAACACGCCGAGCGCGCTGCCGACGTGCACCGTCTGCTCCACGACGACCATGTCGGTGCGCGGGATCATCACCTCGCGCACCACGGTGTCGTTGAACTCGAAGATGGAGTGGATGAGCTCGCGGTCGTCCTCCTCGAGCACCTCCAGCTCCGTGGCCTCGTCGACCATGCTGAGGAGCTGCTCCTCGCTCGTGAAGGTGGCCACGGTCTTGGGGCGCCCGGGCGTGACCCGGTTGCCGAGGGCGACCAGGGCGTCGGCGACGGGTCCGATGGAGACGCGGATCCCCCGCACGAGCAGCGCCGTCCACGCGAGCAGCGGGCGCGCGTGCACCCGGCCGACGGAGCGCGGGCTCGCGCCGACGAGCACGAACGAGACCGCGGTCATGATCGCGGCGGCCACGAGCAGGGTGATCCACCAGCGCTCGATCGTGTACGCGAGCGCCAGGGTCACGAGCACGGCCGCGCTCGTCTCCGCGACGATGCGGACGAAGCTCAGCGAGTTGACGTACGCGCCGGTGTCCGTGGAGATGGCGAGCATCGAGCGGCGCGCCCGGGACGTGAGGGCGAGCTCCTGGATGTCCGCGCGGGACAGCGAGGAGATCGCGGACTCGGCGGCGGCGAACAGGCCGCCGAGGACGACCAGGAGGAAGGCGGGGAGGAGGAGGGCGAGCATCGGCGGCGGGTCAGCGACCGCGCTCGCTCATGGCGAACCCGATCAGGATGTCGCGCTGGAGGCCGAACATCTCGCGCTCCTCGTCGGGCTCCGCGTGGTCGAACCCGAGCAGGTGGAGGATCCCGTGCGTCGTGAGCAGCAGGATCTCCTCGAGCGTCGAGTGCCCGGCCGTGACGGCCTGCTCGGCGGCGACCTGCGGGCACACGACGATGTCGCCGAGGAGCCCGGCCGGCGTCGGACGGTCCTCGGTGCCGGGGCGCAGCTCGTCCATGGGGAAGCTGAGGACGTCGGTGGGGCCCGGCTCGTCCATCCACTGCACGTGGAGCTGCTCCATCGCGCCCTCGTCCACCATCACGATGGCGAGCTCGGCGTCGGGGTGCACGTGCAGGGTGTCGAGCGCGTAGGTCGCGAGCCGCTGGATCGCGGGCTCGTCGACCTCGATCGCCGACTCGTTGTTGATCTCGATGCTCATCGGGTGCTCCCAGGGGCGGTGCGGCGCTCGGCGCGGAGGTGGTCGGCGGCCTGGCGCTCCGCGTCGTAGCGCGTGTACGCGTCCACGATGCGGCCGACCAGGGTGTGCCGCACGACGTCGTCGCTCGTGAGGCGGGAGAAGTGGATGTCGTCCATGCCGTCCAGCACGCGCGTGACGAGCTGCAGTCCGCTCGAGCCCGTGGGCAGGTCGACCTGCGTGATGTCGCCGGTGACGACCATCTTCGAGCCGAAGCCGAGGCGCGTGAGGAACATCTTCATCTGCTCGGGCGTGGTGTTCTGCGCCTCGTCGAGCACGACGAACGCGTTGTTCAGCGTGCGGCCGCGCATGTAGGCGAGCGGCGCGACCTCGATGGTGTTGGAGGCCATGAGCTTCGGCACGAGCTCGGGATCCATCATCTCGTTGAGCGCGTCGAACAGCGGCCGGAGGTACGGGTCGATCTTGTCGGTGAGGGACCCCGGCAGGTAGCCGAGACGCTCCCCGGCCTCGACGGCCGGACGCGTGAGGATGATCCGCTCGACCTCCTTGCGCTGCAGCGCCTGGACGGCCTTGGCCATCGCGAGGTAGGTCTTGCCCGTGCCGGCGGGGCCGATGCCGAACACGATCGTGTTCTCGTCGATCGCCTGCACGTACTCCTTCTGACCCTGCGTCTTCGGGCGGACGGTGCGGCCGCGCGACTGCACGATGGCCTCGCTCAGCACGTCGGACAGGGTCCGCGCGTCGTCCTCGCCGAGCCGCCTGGCGCTCGTCTCGATCTCCTGGGGCTCCACGTGCTGTCCGTCCTCCACCATCGTCACGACCTCGTCGATGAGCCGGCGCGCCGCGGCGACGCCCGCCCGTGTGCCGACGAGCGTGATCTCGTTGCCGCGGACCCGGACGTCGACGTCCGGGTGCTCGCGCTCGATCTGCCGGAGCAGCCGGTCCTGGGGTCCGAGCAGGCGGACCATGAGCACGCCGTCGACGGTCGCGGTCTGCTCCACGCGATCCGCGTCGGCGCCGCCCCGGGGGTCAGAGCCCGACATGGTCCTCCGAGCCGCCGAAGCCGGCGAGCACGTGCGCGTGCACGTGGAAGACCGTCTGCCCGGCGTCCTCGCCCGTGTTGAACACGAGGCGGAACTGGCCGCCCGCGCGCTCGGCGCCGACGCGCGAGGCGACCTCGACGACCTCCGCGAGGAGCCCGGGGTCACCCGCGGCGAGCTCGACGACGTCGCGGTACGTCGGCGTCTTGGGCACCACGAGCACGTGCACGGGCGCCTTCGGCGCGATGTCCTCGAACGCGATGACGCGGTCGGTCTCCGCGACGATCTCGGCCGGGATCTCGCGGGCGACGATGCGCTCGAAGACGGTGGGCTCTCGGGTCTCGCTCATGCGCCCAGCCTACGCGCGCCCCGCGGGGTCACCAGCGCCCGAGGGCGGCGTTGACGAGCGCCAGCGCGGCGGGCCCGGCGGTGGAGGTGCGGAGGATCCCCGACCCGAGCGCGACGGGGACGCCGCCGGCCGCGCGGAGCGACTCGACCTCCGCCGGGCTGATGCCGCCCTCGGGTCCGACGACGAGGAGCACGTCGGTCGCCGGCCCGCCGGCCGGGGCGGACAGGTCGAGGCGGGACAGGCGCGCCTCGGCCGTGGGGTCGAGCACGAGGACGCGGCTGGTGGCGGCGAGGCGCACGAGGTCCTTCGTGCTCGCGAGCTCCTCGACCTCGGGCACGCGCGGCCGGATGGACTGCTTCACGGCCTCGCGCACAATCGCGCGCCAGCGCTCCCGGCCCTTGGCGACCTTCGCGCCCTCCCAGCGGGAGACGGAGCGCTGCGCCTGCCACGGGATCACGGCGTCCACGCCCAGCTCGGTGGCGGCCTGCACGGCCAGCTCATCGCGGTCGCCCTTGGCGAGGGCCTGCACGAGGACCACGCGCGGGGACGGCGCCGGGTGCGCCTCCACCGATCCGACGCGGAGCTCCAGGCGCTGGGCGGCCGCCGACGTCACGGTGCATGACGCGACGGTGCCGCGCCCGTCGCCGACGAGGAGCGCCTCCCCCGCGCGCACGCGGCTCACGATCACCGCGTGCCGCGCCTCCTGCCCGGTGAGCACGATGACGCGGTCGACCGCGAGGTCGCTCGCGCCCATGTCGTCGGCGAGGTAGAAGTGCGCCACAGTCAGACGTTGAGGAAGCGGTCGCGGAGCTTCTGGAAGAGGCCCTGCTGGAAGTGCGCCAGGTGCGGTGCCGGCGCCTTGTTGCGCTTCGCGAACTGCTGGATGAGGTCGCGCTCCTTGTGGTCGAGCTTCTGCGGCGTGACCACCTGGATCCCGATTTTGAGGTCGCCGCGCCCGGAGCCGCGGAGCTTCGTGACGCCGCGGCCGCGGACCGTGATGATCTCCGCGCTCTGGATGCCCGGGCGGAGCTCGAGGTCCACCGCGCCGTCGAGCGCCTCGATGTGCGCGTCGCTGCCGAGGATCGCGTCGACCATGCTCACCTCGACGGTCGCGAGGAGGTCGTCGCCGTTGCGGCTGAAGACGTCGTGGTGCGCGACCTTGATCTCGAGGTACAGGTCGCCGTTCGGGCCGCCCGCGGGACCGACCTCGCCGGAGCCGGGCATCTGGAGGCGGAGGCCCGTGTCGACGCCGGCCGGGATGTCGACCGGGACGGTGCGGCGCGCGCGGACGCGGCCCTGGCCGGCGCACGTGGGGCACGGGTTCGGGATGACCGTGCCGTACCCGCGGCAGGTGCCGCAGGGGCTCGACGTCATGACGTTGCCGAGGAGCGAGCGCACCTGGCGCTGGATGCTGCCGGAGCCGTGGCAGATGTCGCACGTGACGGCGCTCGTGCCGGGCTGCGCGCAGGATCCGTGACAGGTGTCGCACACGACGGCCGTGTCGATCTCGAGGTCGCGGTGCACGCCGAAGATGACCTCGTCGAGCTCGACCTCGACGCGGAGCAGCGCGTCCTGGCCGCGCTCCTGGCGCGACCGCGGGCCGCGCCCGCCCCCGCCGCCCTGCTGGCCGCCGAAGAACGTCTCGAAGATGTCGCCGAACCCGCCGAAGCCCTGGCCGCCCCCGCCGAACCCGGCCTGCGGGCCGAGGTCGTACTGCTGGCGCTGCTGCGGGTCGGACAGCACGTCGTAGGCGTGCGTCACGAGCTTGAACCGCTCGGCCGCGTCGGGGGCGTCGTTGACGTCCGGGTGGAGCTGGCGCGCCTGCTTGCGGTACGCCTTCTTGATCTCCTCTGGCGTCGCCTCGCGGCTCACGCCCAGTACTTCGTAGTGGTCAGCCACGTCGGGCCCTTCGGTGGTGATGGTCGTGGGGATCAGGGGCGGTGCGCCGGCGTGGAGCCGTCACCGCTCCTCGAGCAGGCGCGAGAGGTAGCGCGCGACCGCGCGCACCGACGCCATGTTGGTGGAGTAGTCCATGCGGGTCGGCCCCAGCACGCCGAGGCGCGCGAGCACGCCGCCGGACGAGCTGTAGCCGCTGGTGAGCACGCTCGTCTCGCCGAGGCCGAACGGCGCGTTCTCCCGGCCGATGCTCACGGAGACGCCGTGCTGGTCGGCCTCCATCTCGCCGAGCAGGCGCAGGAGCACCACCTGCTCCTCGATGGCCTCGAGGACGGGCGAGATGCTGCCCGGGAAGTCGCGCTCGGTGCGGGCGAGGTTCGCGGATCCGGCCAGCAGCAGCCGCTCCTGCCGGTTCGCGAGCACCTGCTCGACGAGCGTGCCCGCGAGCGCGGACGCGGCGGCGCGCTGCTGCGGCTCGACCTCGTCCGAGAGCGTCTCGAGGCGGGTCGCCGCCTCCGCGAGGCCGAGCCCGCCGACCGCCTGGTTGATGCGCGCGCGCATCCCGGCCAGGAAGGCGTCGTCCGGGTCGCCCGCGAGCTCGACGACGCGCTGCTCGACGCGGCCCGTGTCGGTGATGAGCACCGTGAGCACGCGCGTCGTCGACAGCGCCACGAGCTCGACGTGCTTCACATGGCTGGTGGCGAGCGACGGGTACTGCACGAGCGCGACCTGGTTGGTGAGCTGCGCGAGGAGGCGCACGGTGCGCGCGAGCACGTCGTCGAGGTCGACCGACTCGCCGAGGAACACGTGGATCGCCTGGCGCTGCGCCGGGGTGAGCGGCCGCACGTCGGCGAGCTGGTCGACGAACAGCCGGTAGCCCTTGTCCGTCGGCACGCGGCCGGAGGACGTGTGGGGCGCGGCGATGAGCTCCTCCTCCTCGAGGAGGGCCATGTCGTTGCGGATGGTGGCGGCCGAGACGCCGAAGGCGTGCCGCTCCACGATGGACTTGGAGCCCACGGGCTCGCGTGAGGACACGTAGTCCTGCACGATCACCCGGAGGACGTCGAGCCCGCGTTCCGAGACCATGGCGGCTCCCTCCTGGCACTCGTCGGTTCTGACTGCCAATCGTACCGCGGCGCGGAGCCTCCTCGGCATTGCCGGTCGCGCGTCGGCACCGGTACCGTGGTGAGGCCAGGCGCCGCCCGGCGCCACCCCGATCCGAAGCGGCCCGCCGACACGAACGCCGGCCGGCGCCGCGCACCGAGAGGCCCCACCGGAATGTCCGCACCCGACCCCCACCCCTACGGCGCCCCCGCACCGCTCACGCCGAGCGAGGACCGCCTGTGGGCGTCGCTCACGCACTTCCTCGCGATCCTCATCGTGCCGACGTTCATCGTGTGGCTCGTGTTCCGCGAGCGCGGCCGCTTCACGGACCAGGAGGGCAAGGAGGCGACGAACTGGACCATCAACGTGACCGGCGCGCTCGTCATCCTCAACGTGCTGCAGGCGATCTTCGTGGTCATCCCGATCCTCGGGATCCTCATCAGCCTCCTGCTCGGCCTCGTCATCTTCGCGGTGGTCGTGGTCAACATCGTCTTCGCGATCATCGGCGGCACGCGCGTCCAGAGCGGCCGCCCCTACCGCTACCCGCTCAACATCCGGTGGATCAAGTAGGCGGTCGCCGGTGAGCGCGCGGATCCGGCACGTCGCCATCGACTGCCGGGACCCGCACGCCCTCTCGCTCTTCTGGGCCGGCGTGACCGGGTTCGAGGAGGATCCGGACGAGCCGAACCGCCCCGGCGACGACGCCGCGTGGCTGGGTGACGCCGTCTCCGGGCTGGGCATCATCCTGCAGCGCGCGGACACGCCGAAGACGGGGAAGAACCGGGTGCACCTCGACCTCGCCCCCGACGACCGCACGCGCGACGAGGAGGTCGAGCGCGTCCTCGCGCTCGGGGCCGCGCTCGTGGCGGACCGGCGGAACGCGGACGGCAGCGGCTGGGTGGTGCTCGCGGACCCGGAGGGCAACGAGTTCTGCGTCGAGCGGAGCGACCTCGAGCGCGCCGCCGGCGACGACGTGGGCGCCGCCGTCCTCTGACGGCCGGGCGACGCGCGCCCGACGGGCTTCGCGCAGCCCGCCCTGGCGCGGTCAGCCCTCCAGGAGCCGGCGGACCACGGCGTCGGCGAGCAGGCGCCCCTGCAGCGTGAGCACGAGCGTGCCGGCGAGGGCCGCGCGCGGATCCACGAGCCCGTCGGCGATGAGCCCCGCGACCTGCCGGCGGCCCTCCGCGGTGAGCGTGGGGATCGCCAGGCCGTCGCGGATGCGGGCGCCGAGCAGCACGCGCTCCACCTCGCGCGTCGCGTCGTCGAGCGTCTCGCGGCCGGCGCCGGGCGACGCGCCCGCGAGCACGCGGTCGGCGTAGGCCGCCGGGTGCTTGACGTTCCACCAGCGCACGCCGCCCACGTGGCTGTGCGCGCCGGGACCGACGCCCCACCAGTCGTGGCCCTGCCAGTAGGCGAGGTTGTGGCGGCTGCGGCGTCCGCCGCGCGCCCAGTTGCTCACCTCGTACCACTCGTACCCGGCCTCGCCGAGCAGGCGGTCGGCGAGCTCGTACATGTCGGCCTGCAGGTCCTCGTCGGGCTCGGGCACCTCGCCGCGGCGGATCTGCCGGGCGAGCTTCGTGCCGGGCTCGACGATGAGCGCGTAGGCGGAGAGGTGGTCGGGCTCCTGCGCGATGGCCTGCTCGAGCGAGGCGCGCCAGTCGTCGAGGGTCTCCCCCGGCGTGCCGTAGATGAGGTCGAGGCTCACCTCGAGGCCCGCCGCGCGCGCGCCGCGGACGACCGGGGCGATGCGCGCGGGGTCGTGCGTGCGCTCGAGCGTGGCGAGCACGCGCGGCACCGCGGACTGCATGCCGAAGGACACGCGCGTGAAGCCGCCCGCCGCGAGGGCCGCGAGGTACGCGTCGTCGACGCTGTCCGGGTTCGCCTCCGTGGTGACCTCGGCGCCCTCCGCGATGCCCCAGGTGTCCCGCACGGCGCCGAGCATCCGGACGAGGTCCGCGACGGGCAGGAGCGTGGGCGTGCCGCCGCCGAGGAAGACAGTGGACGCGGGGCGGGCGGGGACGCCGGAGTCGCGGAGCGCGGACGCGGCGAAGCGCACCTCCTGCACGGCCTGCGTCGCGTAGTCCGACTGCCGCACGCCGCGGAGCTCCGGCGCCGTGTAGGTGTTGAAGTCGCAGTAGCCGCAGCGCACCCGGCAGAAGGGGACGTGGAGGTAGACGCCGAAGGCGCGGGCGTCCGCGCCGTCGGCGGCTGACGCGGGCAGCAGGCCGTCGGCGGGGGCGGGATCGGCGAGGGGCAGGGCGGACGGCATCCGTCCATCATCCCCCGGCCGGGAGGCCGTCCCGTCCGCGGCGTCGGGGCGCGCGTCGGCCCTCCGGCAGGATGGGGGCATGACCGACGCCCCCTCGCCCCGGCCGCTGCACGTCCTCTGGGACGTCGACGGCACCCTGCTCCTCAACAGCCCGCGCTCCGGCAGCATGTACCACCGCGCGATCGAGCTCGCGGCGGGCGCGTCGTTCGAGGACCGCACGGTGCACGCGCACGGGAAGACCGACGGGCAGATCATCTGGGAGACGCTCGACGTCTACGGCCTGCCGGAGTCGCTGCACCCGGCGGTCCGCACGCAGCTCGAGGGCATGTCGCGCGTCGAGCACTACGGCGCCGGGCGGCGCGAGGTGCCGGTCGGCGTCCCCCGTCTCGTCGCCGACGTGGCCGACCGCGGCTGGGTCAACGCGCTGCTCACGGGCAACTCGCCGCTGCGCGCCCGCTACAAGCTGGACGGCGCGGGCCTGGACGTCGACCTGTTCGACTGGGACGCCTCCTTCTTCGGGGACGAGGCCCGGATCCGCAGCGACCTCACCCGGCGCGCGGCCGCGGCGCTGACGGGCGTGCCCGTCGTGATCATCGGCGACACCCCCGCGGACGGCGTGGCGGCCGAGGCGGCCGGCTTCCTGTTCGTCGCCGTGGCCACGGGCGCCTACGACGTCGCGCGGCTGCGGGAGCCCGACGCCCATGCGGCGATCGTGGTGGACGACCTGGCGTCCGGCCACGACGAGGTCATGGCGTACCTCGGCGGGCTCGTCGCGCCCTGAGGCCCGCCCGGCGGCGGGTCAGGCGGACGCGACCGCGGGGTGCAGCGACCGGAGGTAGCGGCGCATGAAGACGCCCTGCACGATGCGGAGCACGGGGCTCGCGAGACGCAGCGGCCACGAGGACGGGCGCGAGAAGACGCGGAGGGTGAGCCAGACGCTGCCGTCCGGCTCGCGGGAGACGAGGAACGCCTCCTCGCCGCTGAACGGGTGGCCGTGCATCGTGCCGTACGCGAACCCGACGCGGTCGGCCTCGTCGACCGTGTAGACGACGCGCACCGGCGCCTCCGGGTGGAACGGGCCGAAGGGCATGCGGAGCACGGCCGAGGTGCCCGACGTGATCCACGGGGTGCCGTCGTCGCCGTAGAGCGCCTCCCGCGGGCGGGCGACGGGCACCTGCGGCACGCCGTCCTCGTCGAACTCGAGGCCCGTGTAGCCGGGCTCGTCGGGGACCTCCTGCTCGATGCGCGTGACCTCGATGCCGCTGCCGCGCTGCACGCCCCAGGTCATGAGGAGGGCGACCGCCTGCTCGAAGCGCTCGTCGCCGCTGCCGAGCCGGGCGCTCGCCTCTGCGGGGCGGTAGCCCTCGGGCGGGTAGGTCATGAGGTCGGCGGCCTGGGTGCCGCCGACGGAGCCGTACGTGACGGCGGTCGCGGTGTAGGTGCTGCGGCGCATGGCGTCCAGACTACGGCGTGGCCCGGGGCGTCCCCCGCGCGCGCCGACGGGGACGGGCTGCGGACGCGGACGGGCGCCCGGGCCCGGCTCGTCGGGGTCCGGCGCGCAGCCCCGCACGGAGGCGCCGACGCTCCCTCATCCCTGCGGATGACATGCGACGGGCGGCCGTCATCCCCGCGTCATAGCAGACTCCGGGGCGTCACGGGATCGTGACGCGGATCCTGGCCCGGAGCCCTCCGCGCCCCCTAGCCTTCACACGACGCCGGGCCTCCCGGTGCCGTCCCCGCTCCCCATGCGGCGCTCGTCGTCGCCCAACGGAAGGCCCTCCCCGTGCATCGTTCCCTCACCGCCCTGGCCGTCGCCGGCTCCCTCGCCGTCGCCGGCCTCGCCGTCGCGACGCCGGCGGCTGCCGCCCCCGCCGGCTCGTTCTACTCGGTGCCCTACGACTCGACGCTCTTCGAGGTGTCGACGGTCGACGGCCGTCCGACCGCGGAGCCCGCGACGTTCGCGTCGTGGTCGGCCGCCGGCCGCCCGGCCCCGCGCGCGGCGGCGACCGAGTACGTGCGCTTCACGTGGGAGTCCACGATCCAGGCCGACAGCACCGCGGGCGGGGCCCGCTTCTCGACGTCGCTGACCTACGACGAGTGGCGCCGCGCGGGATCCCCCACCCCGCGGACCGACCGCCTCCCGGCTGCGGCCGGCATCCTGCAGTACAGCGGCTCGGACGAGCTCTTCGTGGTCGCGAGCTACTCCTCCTTCACGGACGACCCGAGCTTCCACCAGCTGACCTTCGCCGAGTACGCCCACCTCGGCTACCCGGCCGTGGACGCGACCTCCCCGCGCATCTTCACGAAGCTCGCGTGGAACCCGACCCTCGTCGGGCCGATCTCGAGCACGGGCGAGACCGGACCGGTGCCGTTCGAGGTCTGGGACCACTTCGCCCGCCCCACGCCCGCCGTGGTCGCGTCCTACGACGGCGACCGGTTCTGCCAGACCGCCGGCGGGGCCGAGATCCGCTACGTCGGCCAGGCCGCCCCGGACGGCATGGCGCTGACCTTCGGCCAGTGGGTCGCGGCCGGGTCCCCGAAGCCCGTCGCCTGCTGACGCCCCCTCCCCGCACGACCGCGCGCCCCCTGCCTTCCGAGGCAGGGGGCGCGTCGTGCGTGCGGGACCTCGAGGGCCCCGGGGACGTCGAGTGCCCCGCGTGCGCCGGGGGCGGATCGCCCTAGCACGTCGGGCTCCTCCGTGTCATCCACCGGGGCGCTGACGGCCCCTCATCCCTCCGCGCCACCCCGTTCGAGGGTGGCTTCCGCGCGTGATGAAACCGTGATCAGAAAGGGATTCCGTGGCTCCGGCCGACCACTAGCTTGAGCATGCGACGGCAGGCCGGAACGGGTCCGCGGAGCTCGGGAGATCCGGGTGGCGCGTGCCGCAGCTCCTGTCCCACCCTCCATCTCCATCTCTCCCGACGCTCGCCGTCGATCACCGGAAGGCCACCATGAACCGCTCCCTGCCCGCCCTCGCCCTCGTCGGGGCTCTCGCCCTCGGCGGCTCGCTGCTCGCCGCGGCGCCGGCCCAGGCCGCGCCCGGCACCACGTACTACTCCGTGCCCTTCAGCGACTCGCTGATCTCGATCGCCGGGGACGACGCCCAGGACCCGGGCGCGGGCCTCGCGACCTACGCGGAGTGGAAGGCGGACGGCTTCCCGCGTCCCGTCCCGGCGAGGGTCGACTACCGGTCGCTCCCCTGGGACAGCACGGTCTTCGCGGACGTGCAGGGCGGCGCCGTGAGCCTCGCCCTCGACCTCGCGGAGTGGCGACGCGCGGGATCCCCGACGCCGACCCGGAACGTCCTCCCCGGGGCGTCCCTCGTGATCCAGTACTCGACCTCCGACGAGCTGCTGGTCCGCACCGGCATCGGCTGGGGCTCGGATGCCGCCGTCTGGCACACGATGACGTTCGCCGAGTGGCGGAGCCTCGGCTACCCCGCGGTCGACATCCGCGACGCGGCGAGCTACTCGCGCCTCGCCTGGCTCGACACCATCGTCGGCGACGACCCGTACACGGGCGAGTCCGGCCCGATCTCGTTCGACACGTGGCTCGACGCCGGTCGGCCGACCCCGAAGGTCGTGCAGGCGTTCCCGCTGGACCGCTACTGCTCCACCCCCGACGGCACCGAGATCCGCTACGTCGGCCTGGCCGCCCCCGAGGGCCTGGCGCTGACCTTCCGCCAGTGGGTCGCCGCCGGCTCGCCGACGCCGACCGCCTGCTGACGCTCCCTCCCGCACGCGACGCGCCCCCTGCCTCTCGAGGCAGGGGGCGCGTCCTGCGTGCAGCGGGAGCGGGCTACTTGGCCTTCTTCTCCGTGTCGCCCGAGAGCGCGGCGATGAACGCCTCCTGGGGGACCTCGACGCGGCCGACCATCTTCATGCGCTTCTTGCCCTCCTTCTGCTTCTCGAGGAGCTTGCGCTTGCGGGTGATGTCGCCGCCGTAGCACTTGGCGAGCACGTCCTTCCTCATGGCGCGGATGGACTCGCGGGCGATGATCCGGGCGCCGATGGCGGCCTGGATCGGCACCTCGAACTGCTGGCGCGGGATGAGTTCGCGGAGTCGGCCGGTCATCAGCACGCCGTACGCGTACGCCTTGTCGCGGTGCACGATGGCGCTGAACGCGTCCACCTGCTCGCCCTGCAGCAGGATGTCGACCTTGACGAGGTCCGCGTCCTGGGAGCCCGCGGGCTCGTAGTCGAGCGACGCGTAGCCGGCCGTCTTGCTCTTGAGGTTGTCGAAGAAGTCGAACACGATCTCGCCGAGCGGCATCGTGTACCGGATCTCCACGCGGTCCTCGCCGAGGTACTCCATGCCGAGCAGGATCCCGCGCCGGGACTGGCACAGCTCCATGATCGTGCCGACGTAGTCCTTCGGCGCGAGGATCGCGGCCTTCACGACCGGCTCGGAGACGCTCACGATCTTGCCGCCCGGGAACTCGCTCGGGTTGGTGACCGTGACGGTCTGCTTGTCCTCGCTCGTGACCTCGTAGATCACGCTCGGCGCGGTCGTGATGAGGTCGAGGCCGAACTCGCGCGACAGGCGCTCGGTGATGATCTCGAGGTGCAGGAGGCCGAGGAAGCCGCAGCGGAAGCCGAAGCCCAGCGCGACGGACGTCTCGGGCTCGTAGACGAGCGCGGCATCCGACAGCTTCAGCTTGTCGAGCGCGTCGCGGAGGTCGGGGTAGTCGGACCCGTCGATCGGGTAGAGCCCGGAGAAGACCATGGGCAGCGGCTCGGTGTAGCCGGGCAGCGCCTGGGTCGCGGGGCGCGCGGCGGTGGTGACCGTGTCGCCGACCTTGGACTGGCGCACGTCCTTCACGCCCGTGATGAGGTAGCCGACCTCGCCGACGCCGAGGCCGTCGGAGGGCGTGGGCTCGGGTGAGCTGACGCCGATCTCGAGGATCTCGTGGGTGGCGCGCGTCGACATCATCGAGATCTTCTCGCGCGGGCTGAGCTTGCCGTCGATCATGCGGACGTAGGTGACCACGCCGCGGTAGGCGTCGTAGACCGAGTCGAAGATCATGGCGCGGGCGGCGCCGTCGGGGTCGCCGACGGGAGCGGGGATGGTGCGGGAGACGCGGTCGAGCAGCTCCTCGACGCCGGCGCCGGTCTTGCCGGAGACGCGGAGGACGTCGGACGGGTCGCCGCCGATGAGGGACGCGAGCTCGGCCGCGTACTTGTCGGGGTCGGCGGCCGGGAGGTCGATCTTGTTGAGCACCGGGATGATCGTGAGGTCGTTCTCGAGCGCGAGGTAGAGGTTCGCGAGAGTCTGGGCCTCGATGCCCTGCGCGGCGTCCACCAGGAGGATCGCGCCCTCGCATGCGGCGAGCGAGCGGGAGACCTCGTAGGAGAAGTCGACGTGGCCGGGGGTGTCGATCATGTTGAGCGCGTAGGTGCGGCCATCGAGCTCCCACGGCATGCGCACGGCCTGGCTCTTGATCGTGATGCCGCGCTCACGCTCGATGTCCATGCGGTCGAGGTACTGGGCGCGCATGGCGCGCGAGTCGACCACGCCCGTCATCTGCAGCATGCGGTCGGCCAGCGTGGACTTGCCGTGGTCGATGTGGGCGATGATGCAGAAGTTGCGGATGGACGCGGGGTCGGTCGCGGCGGGCCGGAGGGCCTTCGTTGCTAGGGGGCTCACGCGTTCCTTCGAGGGGTCGGTGCGGTGGGGCGGGAACCACGATCATCCCACGCGGCGTCGGCCGGGCCATCCGCGCCCGGCCGCCTCGCGCGCGGTGGCCGGGCCCGGGATCGGGCTCACCGCCGGACGATGTCGGCGACCGCCTCCTCGAGGTGCGGCCAGCGGAAGCGGTAGCCCGCACGCTCGAGCGTCTCGGGGACGACCCAGCGGCTCTTGAGCACGAGCTCCGGCTCCGTGCGGAACAGCCACATGCCGACCTCGAGCATCCAGCGGTTCGCGGCCAGGCCGATCGGCATGCCGACAGCATGGCGGAGGACCTTCATCAGCCGGCGGTTCGTGACGGGCTCGGGGCTCGACGCGTTGACGGGTCCCTCGATCGTCGGCTCGTCGCGGACGAACCGGATGATGCCGACCAGGTCGTCGATGTGCAGCCAGCTGAAGACCTGTCGGCCGTGCGTCGGCTGGTACACGTGATGCGCGCCGGCGCGGATCCGGGACGGGCGCCCCGGGAACCGCCCGTCGAGCTGCGGCCCGCCGAGGCCGAAGCGGGCGAGGCCGAGGAGCGGCTGCAGGGCGCCGTCGCGGCCGAGCACGATCGCGATGCGGAGCGCCACGCGGCGGGTGGACGGCAGGTCGGGCGCGAAGAGCGCGCGCTCCCAGGCCCGGCCGACCGACGGCGAGAAGTCGTCGCCGAGCTCGCCCGTGGACTCGGTCTGCGGACGGTCGGTCGCGTGCCGGTAGACGGTGGCGGTGGAGGCGTTGATCCAGACCGGTACCGGCCGCGCGCTGTCCTGGATCGCGCGCCCGAGCTCCGTCGTCGTCTCGACGCGGGAGCGCAGGATCTCCCGGCGGTTCGCAACGCCGTACCGGCAGTTCACGCTCTTGCCCGCGAGGTTGACGAGGAGGTCGGCGCCGTCGAGCAGGCGGCGGATCCCCTCGGCGTCGCCCCAGCGCGCGTCGGCTCCCGAGCGGCCGATCGTCCGGACCCGGTAGCCCTCCTCGGCGAGCTCGCGGACGAGCACCTGCCCGATGAAGCCCGACGCCCCGGCGACGACCGCGGTGCGGATCGCGGAGCCCTGCTCCCCCTCTGCGCGATCGCTCATGCGCCGAAGCGCGTGCGGCGCTCGACCGTGGTGCCCGTGCCGTCGGCCCACGTGTAGACCGTGTTCCCGCCGATGATGACGTGCTCGGCGCGCGACTGGACGTCGAGCGGATCGCCCGACCAGATGACGACGTCGGCGTCGAGGCCCGGCGTGAGCGCGCCGACGCGGTGGTCGAGGCGGAGGATCGCGGCCGGGTTCGCGGTGATGGCGCGGATCGCGACGTCGGCGGGCAGCCCGTCCTTCACGGCGAACGACGCCTGGTGCACGAGGAAGTCGATGGGCACGACGGGCGCGTCGGTCGTGATCGCGACGAGGACGCCGGCGCGGTGCAGGGCCGCGAGGTTGGCGACCGCGCGGTCGCGGAGCTCGACCTTGGAGCGCGAGGTGATCATCGGCCCGAAGATGACGGGGATGCCGCGCTCGGCGAGCACGTCCGCGATCTTGTCGCCCTCGGTGCCGTGGTTGACGACGAGGCGGTAGCCGAACTCGTCGGCCAGGCGGATCGCGGTGGCGATGTCGTCGTGGCGGTGCGTGTGCTGGTCCCAGGCGAGCTCGCCGTCGAGGACGCGCACGAGCGTCTCCTTGCCGAGGTCGCGCGAGAAGGGCTTGCCCTCCTTCTGGGCGTGGTCGCGGGCGGCGCGGTAGTCCTCCGCGTCGCGGAACGCCCGGCGGATCACCATGGCGACGCCGAGGCGCGTCGACGGCGTGCGGTCCTTCGCGCCGTAGACGCGCTTCGGGTTCTCGCCGAGGGCGCTCTTGACGCTCACGGAGTCGCTGACGAGCTGCTCGTCGATGGTGCGACCGCCCCACGACTTGATCGCGACGGACTGCCCGCCGATCGGGTTGCCGGAGCCGGGCTTGACGACGATGGTCGTGACGCCGCCCTTGAGCGCGTCGCGGAAGCCCTCGTCGTCGATGTCGATGGCGTCGATCGCGCGCACGGAGGACATGTCGGGGTCGGTCATCTCGTTGGTGTCGTTGCCCGCGGGGCCGTTGGCCTCCTCGTGGATGCCGACGTGGCCGTGCGCCTCGACGAAGCCGGGGAGCACCCAGCGGCCGGTGGCGTCGATCACGGTGGCGTCCTCGGGGACCTCCACGTCGGCGCCGACCGCGGCGACGAGGCCGTCGCGGAGGAGGACGGTGCCGCCGGGGATCTGCGCGCCGTCGACGGGGACGACGTGCCCGCCGACGATGGCGGTGACGGAGGAGGCGGAGGCGCGGACGGGGGCGGTGGGATCTGCGGTGGGGGCCATGCTCCGAGCCTAGGACGCGGTCGGCGGGGCGGCGGCGGCGCGGGCGGGCGGCGGGGTCTCCGGATCGCCCCGCCCGCGGCAGGGCCCCGCCCCCGCGTCGATAGGCTCGCGGCATGGGCATCCCCGACTTCGTCGCCTCCCTCCGCGAGCGGATCGGCACTGCTCCCCTCTGGCTCTCGGGCGTCACCGCCGTGATCCTCGACGGCCCGCGCGTGCTCCTCGTCCGCCGCGGCGACACCGGCGCGTGGGCGCCCGTCTCGGGGATCCTCG
Source organism: Clavibacter rahimiani (assembly GCF_052654495.1). NCBI lineage: Bacteria > Bacillati > Actinomycetota > Actinomycetes > Micrococcales > Microbacteriaceae > Clavibacter > Clavibacter rahimiani. The sequence continues at coordinate 1,629,865 of NZ_CP199790.1, read as the reverse complement.
AGCCCGGCGAGGAGCCGGCCGTGGGCGCGTGGCGCGAGGCCGAGGAGGAGACCGGGGTCGAGGTGGAGGTCGAGCGGCTGGTCGCCGTCGGGACGACCGGCGAGATCACCTACCCGAACGGCGACCGCGCCAGCTACCTCGACCTCACCTTCCGCTGACGGTACGTCTCCGGCGAGGCGCGGGTCAACGACGACGAGTCGCTGGAGGTCGCGTGGTGGCCCGTGGACGCGCTGCCGGACATGCCCGCGGACTTCCTGCGGCGGATCCGGGTCGCCCTCGACGACGCGCCGGAGACGCGGTTCGTGCGCCCCGGCGAGGACGTCTCGCACCAGGACCGCGACGCGCGGGGCGAGATCGCCTGAATTCCCGGCCGCGACCTGGTATCGTCGCCTGTTGGCTTGCGTGTGATCCTCCCCGATCACGCGGTATCGCCGCAGGCGCCCTCTCTCGCTGAGCGGCAACTCATACGACGAAAACTCGAACGGAAGACATAACACGTGGCAAACATCAAGTCGCAGATCAAGCGCATCGGCACCAACAAGAAGGCCCAGGAGCGCAACAAGGCCGTCAAGAGCGAGCTGAAGACGGCCATCCGCTCCGTCAAGACCGCCATCACCGCGGGCGACAAGGACGCGGCCGTCAAGGCCGTCAGCCTCGCCGGCAAGAAGCTCGACAAGGCCGCGAGCAAGGGCGTCATCCACAAGAACCAGGCCGCGAACCGCAAGGGCGCGATCGCCAAGCAGGTCGCCAAGATCGGCTGATCTCCCCCTGGTGAGATCGACGGGCCCCGCGCATCGCGCGGGGCCCGTCGTCGTGTGCGTGCGGGGTGGCTGCGTCGGGGCGCCTGCGCCTGCTCCTTCCTGCGCCCGCTCCGGCGGCGGGAGGCGGCAGCGGGTCAGTCGCGGCCGCGGGACGCGACCGTGCGCACCATGCGCTCGAGCGAGTAGACCGAGTCGCGGCCGCCGCCCTTGACCTGCGCGTCCGCCTCCGCGAGCGCCTCGATGGCGCGGCCGAGGCCGGCGTCGTCCCAGAGCTGGAGGTCGCGCCGCGCCCGGTCGACCTGCCACGGCGCCATGCCGAGCTTGGAGGCGAGCTGGCCGGAGGGACCGGAGACGCCGGACACCTTCGCCATGGTGCGGATCTTCATCGCGAACGCGGCGATGAGCGGCACCGGGTCCGCGCCCGAGGTGAGCGCGTGCCGCAGGAGCACGAGCGTCTCGCCGCTGCGGCCCGCGATGGCGGAGTCCGCGACCGCGAAGGCGTTGATCTCGACCCGGCCGCCGTAGTACTGGTCGACCGTGACCTCGGTGATCTCGTGCGCCGTGTCGGAGATGAGCTGCTGGCAGGCGGACGCGAGCTCGCTCACGTCGTCCTGGAACGCCGCGACGAGCTGGCGCACGGCGCCCGGCGTGATCGAGCGCTTGGCCGCCCGGAACTCGGCGACGGCGAAGTCGTGCTTCTCGCTGTCCTTCTTGAGCTCCGCGCAGACGATCTCGATGCCGCCGCCGGTGCCCGCGCGCACGGCGTCGAGGAGCTTCTTGCCGCGCACTCCCCCGGCGTGCCGGAGGACGACGTACGTGTCGTCGGCCGGGGAGTCGAGGTAGGCGACCGCGTCGAGCAGGAACTGGTCGGAGCACTTCTCCACGTTGACGACGCGGATGAGCCGCGGTTCCGCGAACAGCGACGGGCTGGCCAGCGTGATGAGCTCACCCGGCGCGTAGGAGTCGGCCTCGATGTCGGAGACCTCGATGCTGGGGTCCTCCGCCGTGAGGATGTCCCGGAGGCGGCGCATCGCGCGGTCCGCGAGGAGCGCCTCCGTGCCGGACACGAGGACGATCGGCGCGGGCCGCACCGCGTCCCACGCCAGCTGCGGGATGGCCGCGGACGCCTTGGCCGGGGTGCTGCGGGAGGTCCTGGTCGCCATGCGGGTCCTTCCGGGCGGGGCGTGCGGGGGCGGGGCGTGCGGGTGCGGGAGCCCGGTGCCGGGCGGGCGGATCCAGGTTAGCCGTCGGGTGGGACATCGGCCGTCGCCGGGAGGGCCGCTGGACGCGGGACGGGCCGGGGCCCGCGGCCGAGCGCGATCGCGGCGACGGCCAGCGCGGACGCGACGACGAGGGCGACGACCCCGGCGGCACCGGTCGGCCAGGGGACGCGTCCCCACGGCAGGCCGGAGAGCACAGAGGCGACCGCGGAGATCCACGCGGCCGGCAGCCACGCCAGGCGCAGCACGAGGCTTCCCGCCGCCGGCCAGACGGGCAGGAGCACGCAGGCGACGAGGCCCCCGATGGTGGCCGGTGCGGCGGCGGGCTCTGCCAGCAGGTTGGCGAGCACCCCGTGCACCGGCAGCCCCGGCTGCAGCACGAGGAGCACCGGCTGGCACGCGACCTGCGCGGCCACGGGGATGGCGAGCGCGTCGGCCAGGCGGCGCGGCATCCGGCGCGCGAGACGGTCGGCCAGGGGCGGTGCCAGCACCAGGAGCCCGGCCGTCGCCAGCACGCTCAGCGCGAAGCCGAGGTCGCGCGCCAGCCAGGGATCGCCTGCGAGGAGGACGACCACCGCGAGCGCGAGGGCGGGCAGCCCGCGGGACGGGCGACCGGATGCCGTGGACAGGATGAGCACGGCGGCCATGACGGCGGCGCGGCGCACGCTGGGCTGCGGGGTCACGAGCACCACGAACGCGCCGAGGGCCACGAGCGAGGCGGCGGCGCGCGCGGGACGCCGGAGTCCCAGGGCGGCGGTCAGCGCCAGGACGAGCCCCACGATGACCGCGCAGTTCGCGCCGGACACGGCGGTGAGGTGCGTGAGGGAGCTGTCCTTCATGGTCTGCGCGAGGGCGGGCGCGACGGCCGACACGTCGCCGATCGCGAGTCCCGGGAGGAGCTCCGCCCCGGGTCCCGGCAGGTCGGCCGCGGCGCGGGCGAGACCGGCGCGGAGGCCGTCGGCGACGCCGGACGCCCCGGCCGCGGCGGCGGTCGCGTCCAGCGCGCCGCGGGCCAGCAGCAGGTACGCCGCGCGGTCGGCCGGATCCGCCTGCTTCACGGAGGCGCTCAACCGCACGACCGTGCCCACGCCGAGCCGCCCGCCGCGGGATCCGTCCCGCTCGTCGTGAGGGCGCCCGGCGAAGACGACGACCGGCACCGGAGCGGGCAGCACGACCGTTCCGTCCGCCGCCCGGCCGGATGCGGCCCGCCCCACGTGCAGCGCCGTGAGGTGGCCGACGAGCCGCACGCGACCTCCTGCGCCGCCGGATCCGCCGTGCGTGTGCGAGGCCAGGGGTGCGGGGGGCTCGTCGAGGACCACGTCGGCCACGACCATGCCGTCGGCGGACGCCGCGGCGTCCAGGGCGGCCGGGTGGCGCAGCGGCTCCTGCGCCGCCGCCGCGCCGAGGAGCAGCGCGGTCGCGCCCGCGGACACCGCGACGCCGGCGACCGCACGGAGGAGCGGCGACGTCGCGTGCGGGCCGCCGCCCGCGCGGGGGCTCCGACGGGCACGGGTCGTCGCCCGGGGGTGTCCTCCCCCGCGCCGTGCGCGTGGTCCGACGAGCGCCCCGCTGACCTGTGCCGAGCGGGAACGCGACGTCGCGACGACCACCGCGGTCCCGGCGGTGGCGAGGGCGAGCACCGCCGCGGCGACCGCGAGTCCGGCGGAGGCCCCCCGGACGCCCACGGACAGCGCGGTCGCCGTCCACGCGACCGCGGCGGGGATCGCCAGCCGGAGGTCGACCAGCCGGGCGGAGATCGGAGGCCGGCGCGGCGTCGAGGCCGACCCTCGGCCGCTCCGGACGGGCGGGGTCACACCCGGACCAGCGGGGTGAGGGACGCCAGCGTCCGGTCGCCGATGCCGGGGACGCGACCGAGGTCGGCGACGCGCGCGAAGCGTCCGTGCGCGGACCGCCACGCGATGATGCGGGCGGCGAGCGACGGACCGACGCGAGGGAGCGTCTCCAGCTGCTCCGCGGTCGCGGTGTTGAGGTCGACCGGCGCCGACGGGCTCGCCGCCCCGCCGCCCGCGGCCGATGCGCCCGCGGCCTGGCCGGCGGGTGCGGCGGGCGCCTCTCCCTGCCGCGGGACGACCAGCTGCTCCCCGTCGGAGAGGACGCGCGCGAGGTTCACGCCCGCGGTGTCGGCGCCGTCGGCGAAGCCGTGCGCGGCGGCCAGGGCGTCGACGACGCGGCTGCCGGGGGCCAGGGGGAACAGGCCGGGGGCGACGACCGCGCCGACGACGTGCACGTAGATGGGCGTGCGGGACGTGCTGCGGGATCCGTCGCTGCCGTCCGCGGCGCCCGCGTCGGCCACGCCGTCCTGGCCGTCCGCCGTGCGGCCCGGGGATCCGGCGCTGGCACCCGCAGCGGCTCCGGACCCCGTGCCCGCCGTGCCGTCGTCGTCATCGGCGGTGGAGGTGCCGCCCCCGTCGCGGTCCGTCCCCGCCCCGTGGGCGGCCGAGCTCGCGTGCGCGGGCGGCGGCTCCCCCGCCCGACCGGCCCCCGCCTCCTGGACCGCCGTCACGAATATGGTGACGACCAGGGCCGCGGCGACCAGCACGGCCGCCGCCCCGACGCCCACCCGGAGACGGAGGCGCGTCCGCTGGCCGGGCAGCGCGGCCGGCGCGGACGCGGTGGGCACGTGCTCGTCTCCCGCCGGGTCCCGCGGGTCCGTCGGCGCCTTCGGCACGCGATCCGTCTCGCGGGGTGCGCGGCCGGCCTGCCCCCGGACCGGCCCGTGGGCACGTCCGGTGGCATGCGGGTCCTGGGGATCATGCGGGTCGTCCGGCGGGTACGAGTCCTCGGTGTCGTCCGGCTCTTCCGGGACGAGCGCGCCGTAGCCCGCGTACGTGCCCTCCTCGTCCTCGTCCTCGTCCTCGTCCTCGTCCGCCCCCGGCCAGCGGCCGCTCGCGATCACGGCGAGGTCGACGTCGTCGGGTCCGGGTCGGGATCGGCGGAGGGGGCGCATGCCCGCACGGTAGGTCCTGCCCGACGCGCGGGGATGCGCGGTCGCGGGTCTGGGGATCAGCCGGGCGGCGACGCCCTGGGATGGAGCGAGGGCGGCCCGTCGCCGGACCGCCCTCGTCTCCGCGCGCCGTGGCGCGGCCCGTCCGTCAGGAGGCGGGCGTGGTGGTGATGCTCACGATCTTCGGCGCGCGCACGATGACCTTGTCGATGGTGCGGCCCGCCGTGGAGCGCTTGGCGCCCGGGGTCTCGCGGGCGAGGGCCTCGAGCTCGTCGGCGCCGATGCGTGCGTCGACCTCGAGCTTGTCGCGCACCTTGCCGTCGACCTGCACGACCGCGGTGACGGTGCTCACCACGAGGAGGTTGCGGTCGGCCTTGCGCCAGCCGGCGAAGGCGACCGACCCGGTGTAGCCGAGGCGCTTCCACATGTCCTCGGCCGTGTACGGCGCGAACAGGCTGAGCGCCACGGCCACGACCTCGGTGGCCTCGCGGACCGCGGCGTCGCCGCCGCCCGGCCCCTGGTCGATGGTCTTGCGGATCGCGTTGACGAGCTCCATGGTGCGCGCGATGACGACGTTGAACTTGAACGCCTCGAGCATGCCCGGCGCCTCCGCGAGGAAGCGGTGCGTCACGCGGCGGAGCGCCTCGTCGCCCGTCTTCCACTCGACCTCGGGCGCGCTCGTGATGTCGCCCGTGAGCCGCCAGGCGCGGGCCAGGAACTTCGCGGACCCGGACGGGGAGACGTCCTCCCAGTCGATGTCGTCCTCCGGCGGGCCGGCGAAGGCCATGGTGAGGCGGATCGCGTCGACGCCGTGGCGGTCGATCTCGGAGCCGAGGTCGACGCCGCCCTTGCTCTTGGACATCTTGCTGCCGCCGGAGAGCACCATGCCCTGGTTCAGCAGCGCGCTGAACGGCTCCGTGAAGGTGACGTAGCCGAGGTCGAACAGCACCTTGGTGATGAAGCGCGAGTACAGCAGGTGGAGGATCGCGTGCTCCACGCCGCCCACGTACTGGTCGACGGGCGCCCAGCGGTCGGCGTCGGCCGGGTCGAACGCCTTCGTGGCGTCGTTCGGCGACAGGAAGCGCAGCCAGTACCAGGAGCTGTCCATGAACGTGTCCATGGTGTCGGGGTCGCGCGTGGCGGGGCTCCCGTCCAGCGGGCTCGGCACGTTCGCCCACTCCGTGGCGGCCGCGAGCGGCGACTTGCCCTTGGGGGTGAGGTCGAGGCCCTCGGTGGCCGGCAGGCGCACGGGGAGCTGGTCCTCCGGGACGCGGATCTCGGTGCCCTGCTCGTCGTAGACGATCGGGATCGGCGTGCCCCAGAAGCGCTGGCGGGAGATGAGCCAGTCGCGCAGGCGGTAGTTCTTGGCCGCGCGACCGCGCCCCTCCGCCTCCAGCTGCTCGACGACGCGCTTGATGGCGGGCTGCTTGCTCAGGCCGTTCAGCGCGCCGGAGTTGATGAGGCGCCCCTCGCCCGGCAGAGCCACGCCCGTGCGGCCGGGCAGCACCTCCTCGAGGTCCGGCAGCTCGCCGTCCTCGGGGATGATGCGGATGGCGCCCGTGACGGGCTGGGTGGTGTCGACGACCACGCGCACCGGGAGGTCGAAGGCGCGCGCGAAGTCGAGGTCGCGCTGGTCGTGCGCGGGGACGGCCATGACCGCGCCCGTGCCGTAGTCGGCGAGCACGTAGTCGGCGGCCCAGATGGGGATCCGCTCGCCGTTGACCGGGTTGACGGCCGTTCGGCCGAGCGGGATGCCCGTCTTCGGGCGGTCGGTCGTGGAGCGCTCGATCTCGTTGAGGCGCTGCGTGCGCTCGAGGTAGGCGCGGAACGACTCGCGCACCTCGTCGGACGCCCCCTCGACGAGCTCGGCCGCGAGGTCGCTGTCGGGCGCGACGACCATGAAGGTCGCGCCGTGCAGGGTGTCCGGACGGGTCGTGAACACGGTGACGGGCTCGTCGCGGCCCTCGACCGCGAAGTCGACCTCGGCGCCGACGGAGCGGCCGATCCAGTTGCGCTGCATGCTCAGCACCTTCGCGGGCCACGTGCCCTCGAGCTGGTTGAGGTCGTCGATGAGGCGGTCGGCGTAGTCGGTGATGCGCAGGTACCACTGCGTGAGCTTCTTCTTCACGACGACCGCGCCCGAGCGGTCGGACGTGCCGTCGGGCAGGACCTGCTCGTTCGCGAGGACCGTCTGGTCCACCGGGTCCCAGTTGACCCAGCTGTCCTTCCGGTACGCGAGGCCCTTCTCGTGCATCTTGAGGAACAGCCACTGGTTCCACGTGTAGTACTCGGGGTCGCTCGTGTGGAGCTCGCGCTCCCAGTCGAAGGAGAGGCCGTAGCGCTTCATCGACTGCTTCTGCGTCTCGATGTTCGCGTAGGTCCACTCGCGGGGGTCGACACCGCGCTTGATGGCCGCGTTCTCCGCGGGGAGCCCGAAGGAGTCCCAGCCGATGGGGTGGAGCACGGTGAAGCCCTGCTGGCGCCAGTAGCGCGCGACCGCGTCGCCGAGCGCGAACGCCTCCGCGTGCCCCATGTGCAGGTCGCCCGAGGGGTACGGGAACATGTCGAGGATGTACTTGCGCGGGCGGGTGTCGCTCGCGTCCGGCGTGCGGAACGGCTGCTCGCGCTCCCACACCTCGGACCACTCGGCCTCGATGGCGCGGAAGTCGTAGGTGTCGCCGGGGGTGTCGGGGGTCTCGTGTGCCAAGGGCGCTCTCGATTCGATGCGGGGGTCGCGGCCCGATGGGCCTCGACAAGACTAGTGAACGTGCCGGGCACCTCCCGAACCGGCGCCGCGGGCCGGGATCAGGCGGGCGAGGAGGCCCTGGGGAGGGGCCGGCGGAGACGATCCGGGGCGTCCGCGGACGGCACGCGACCCGCGCGCACGGCGGCCAGGAGCGGCGCGGCCTTGATGCGCACCTCCTCCAGCTCCTCCTCGGGGACGGACAGCGCGGTGATGCCGCCGCCCGCGCCGACCGTCGCGCGGCCGTCCGCGACGACGACCGAGCGGATCACCATGGCGAGGTCCGCGCGGCCGTCGTCGCCGAACCAGCCGAACGCGCCCGCGTAGACGCCCCGCGGGCCGCGCTCGAGGGCCGCGAGGATGCCGACCGCCGCGGACTTCGGGGCGCCCGTCATGGATCCGGCCGGGAACAGCGCCCGCACGGCGTCGACGGCCGAGACGCCCGGCGCGAGCTCGCCCTCGACGCGGCTGACGAGCTGGTGCACCTGCGCGTACGCCTCCACGGCGAACAGGCTCGTGACGCGCACCGAGCCGAGCACGCAGACCCGGCTGAGGTCGTTGCGCATGAGGTCGACGATCATGACGTTCTCGGCGCGCTCCTTCTCGCTCGCGAAGAGGTCGGCGCGGGCGGCCGCGTCGGCGGCGGGATCCGCGTGACGCGGGCGCGTGCCCTTGATGGGGAGCGTGCGCAGGGTGCCCGCGGCGTCGACCTCGACGAAGCGCTCCGGCGACGCGCTCACGAGCACCGTGCCGCCCACGCGGAGGAAGGCGCCGTGGTGCGTGGGGCTCAGGGCGCGGAGCGCGAGGTGCACGCGTACCGGGTCCACGTCGCCGGCGACGCGGGCGCTGTTCGTGAGGCACAGCTGGTAGGCGTCACCGCGGCGGATGGACTCCTGGCAGGAGCGGATGAGGGCGAGGTACGCGGCGTCGTCGTGGCGCCAGGCGGGCGCGGCGGAGTCGTCGACGGAGCCGGAGACGCCGGGGTCGACGGCCGGGGCGGCAGCGACGGGATCGGCGGCGGATCGGGCGGAGAGGGCGGCGAGCTCGTCCTCGACGCGCTCGGGCCAGGTGTCCCCCGCGCGCGCGACCGCCCACACCTCGTGCGTCGCGTGGTCGAACGCGAGGAGCCGCTCGACGCGGAGGAAGGCGGCGGGGACGATGCCGTCGGCAGCATCGTCGTCGCCGGGCGCGACGGGCGGGGCGTGGTGCAGCGGCACGGTCTCGGGCCACGCGTCGTGCGGGATCCAGCCGACGACGCCCAGGCGGAAGGCCAGGCCGGGCGGCAGGGCGGCGGCGGGTTCGGCCGCCGCGAGCCGTGGATCCGCGTCGGCGTCCTCCGCGCGACGACCCGGCACCATCTGCGCGAGCCCGGCGAACACCCCCTGGGGCCAGGTGGCCGCGGTGCCCGCGGACGCCGCGAGGTAGCTCCAGCCCTCCCCCGCCGAGTCGTCGAGCCAGGCGACGTCGCCCGCCGACGCCGCGGAGAAGAGCGCCAGGAACGCCTCCTCCGGATGGTGCCAGGCACCGAGACGGCGGCCGACGACCGGCCGCGCGGCGCGCGCGTCGCCCTCCTGCATGCTCGGCCTCCCGGTGTCGTGAGCGCACCCGGCGGCCGCCTAGCCTCAAGGGTATGAGTTCCGAGACGATCCTCCGGTGGACCCCCGCGGGCTGGGCGCCGGCCGCCGCGGATCCCACCGGTGGAGGAGTCGAGGTCGTGCGGCCCGCGGGGCACCGGGTGCTCGCCGCCGACTCGTTCCTGGTCGACGCGGGGCGCGTGCTCGCCGTCGACGTGCACCGCCAGCGCTTCCTCGCGTCGCTGCGCCTGCAGTCCGCGGCCGTCCCGGATCCGGCCGCGTTCCTCGACGCCGCGGTCGCCGCGCTTCCGCGCGAGGGCGCGTGGTTCCCGCGCGTGGAGGCGCTCCGGGGACCCGACGGCGACGTCGCCCGCCTCCTCGTCCGTCCCGCGCCGGAGCGCACGGCGACGGTGGTGCTCCGCGACCACGACGGCCCCGACCCGCGCACGATGCCGCGCGTCAAGGGCCCCGACCTGCACGCGCTCGGCGCCCTGCGGAGCCGCGCGGCCCGGCACGGCGCGGGCGAGGCGGTGATCCTCGCCGACGACGGCACGATCGCGGAGGGCGCCTACAGCGCGATCCTCTGGTGGCACGGCGACGCCCTCGCGGTCGTGGAGGGCGACGTGCCCCGGATCCCGAGCGTCACCGAGCGCAGCATCGTCGCGCTCGCGACGGCCCTCGGCGTCGACGTGCTGCACGAGCGGGCGCGGCCCGCCGACCTCGACGGGCGGGAGGTGTGGGCCGTGAGCGCGCTGCACGGGATCCGGCTCGTGCGGGAGTGGATCGACGGCCCCGCCGTCGCCGCGGAGCCCGGCCGGGTGCGCGCCTGGCGGACCCGCCTCGACGCGCTGCGGCGCGCGCTGCCGGCGGCCTGAGGGAACCTCGGCGAGGCACGACCTCAGCGGATCCCGCCGCCGTCCGCCGCGGGGCGCAGCTCCACCGTCCGGTCCACGAGCTCCTCGGGGACGTCCGTGTGCGTGAGCAGCAGCACGCCGCGCCCGCGGTGGCGCGCGGCGGTGAGGACGTCGCGCAGCACGGCCTGCGCCCGCTCCGGGTCGACGTCCGCGGTGGGCTCGTCGAGCACGAGGACGGGGAAGTCCGCGAGCAGCGCCCGGGCGAGGGCGATGCGCTGGGCCTGGCCGCCGGACACCAGGCCCCCGCGGTCGCCGACGCGCGCGTCGAGGCCGCCGCGCTCGGCGGCCCATCCCGCGAGACCGACGCGGGCGAGCACCGCGACGAGCTCGGCGTCGGTCGCGTCCTCGCGGGCGAAGAGCAGGTTCTGCCGGATGCTCGCGTCGAAGAGGTGCGGCGTCTGCTCGCAGAGGCCGACGATCCGCCGCACGGCCGAGGGCGGCATCGTCCGGGTGTCCTGACCGTCGAGCTCGTACGCGCCACGGGACTCGAGGAACCGCACGAGCGCCGCGGCCAGCGACGACTTGCCGGATCCGCTCGGGCCGCGCACGACGACCGTCTCCCCCGGCCGGACGACCAGGGACACGGGCGCGAGCGCGTCGCGGGCGGCACCGGGCCAGCGCGTGACGAGGTCACGGACCTCGAGCGTGCATCCCGCGGAAGGTGTGCGGGGCGCAGCGGTGCTGCCCGCCGCCTCGTCCGCGACATCGCCGACGACCGGCTCGACCCCGTCCGCCGTCGGCTCCCGCGGGATCCCCTCCGGCACGGTGGCCGGGACCACGCCCGCCACCCGGTCGGCGCTGGTCCGCACGCGGTGCCACGCCTGGACGGCGAGCGGCACGGACGTCGCCGACTCCACGAGCGCGAGCGGGACCAGCGCCGCGAGGGCCAGCCACGCGGGATCCAGGGCACCGGACGCGAGGCCGGGGACGCCCTGCAGCACGGTCCAGGCGGCGACCGCGCCCGTGCCCGCGAGCACGACGCCCGTGGTGATGCCGGCCGCCGCGGCGCTCCGCAGCTCCGCGCGCCGGAGCGCGTCCGCGGCGCGCTCGACCTCGGCGAGGCGCGCGTCCAGGGCGCCGAAGGCGAGGAGGACGTCGAGGCCGCCGACGAGGTCGAGCACGCGGTCCTGCAGCGCGGCGCGGAGCGGCTGGATCCGGGTCTCGGCGCGCCCCGCGAGCGCCGATGTCGCGCCCACGCCCACGACGAGCGACACCGCGAGCACCAGCAGGAGCCCGATCCCGGCGGCCGGCAGCACCGCTCCCACGACCACCACGCTCGCCGCCTGCACCAGCACCGACACGACGAGCGGCTGGACGACGCGCAGCGGCAGGTCCTGGAGCCGGTCGACGTCGCCGACGAGCCGGGTCAGCAGGTCGCCGCGGCGCGTGTCCCGGAGCCCCGCGGGTGCGAAGGGCAGGATCCGCTCGAAGACGCCCACGCGGAGCGTCGCCAGCGCCCGGAACGCCGCGTCGTGGCTCGTGATCCGCTCCAGGTACCGGAACGCGGCCCGCCCGAGCGCGAACGCGCGGACGCCGACGATCGCCATGCCGAGGAACAGGATCGGGGGCTGCTCCGACGCGCGCGTGATGAGCCACGCGGAGGTCGCGAGGAGCGCGACGGCCCCGACCGCGCTCGCCAGCCCGGCGAGGAGGCCGGGCAGCGCGCGGCGGAGGGGCGGCTGCGCGAGCCGGAGGACGTCGTCGCGGTTCACGGCGCCACCTGCGCGCGCCAGGCGGGCTCGGGCGCGATGCGCGCGGGAGCGGGAGCCGGGGCGGGCGCGGCCGGCGCGGATCCCCGGCCGTCCAGCCGCAGCTCCGCGTCGGCCGCCCGCGCGAGCGCCCCGCGGTGCGTGACGACCACGACCGCGCGCCCCTGGTCGGCGAGCGCGCGGATCCCCGCGGCCAGCCGCGCCTCGGACGCCGCGTCGAGCGCGGAGCTGGGCTCGTCGAGCAGCACGAGCGCGCAGTCGAGCGCGAGCGCCCGGTGCACGGCGCGCGCGACGGCGACGCGCTGCGCCTGCCCGCCGGAGAGCCCCTGGCCGCCGACGCCGAGGCGGAGGTCGGGGTCGATCCCGTCCGCCGCGGCCAGCGCGAGCGCCCGCCGGACGAGCGCGTCATCCGGATCCGCGATCCCCAGGGCGACGTTCTCGCGCACGGTGCCCGCGACGAGCCCGGGTCGCTGCCCCGCCCAGGCGACGTGCTCGGGGCCGGTGGGGCGCGGCGCGCCGTCGGGGTCGGCGTCGTCGACCCAGCCGACGGCGCCGGTCGCCGGCAGCTGCCCGAGGAGCGCGGCGACGAGCGACGACTTCCCGGCCCCGCTCGGCCCCGTCACGGCCGTGACGCATCCCCGGGGGAACCGCGCCGAGAGTCCGGCGATCACGGGTCGCCCGTCGCGGGAGACGCCGAGGTCGCGCACGACGAGCGCGTCGCCCGCCGGTGCGGCCGCACCGTGGACCGCCCGGGCGGACGGGGCGGATCGCGCCTCCTCGAGGATGCCGAGCACGTCGTCGGAGGCCGCGACCCCCTCGGCCGCCGCGTGGAACTGGACGCCGACCTGGCGGATCGGCAGGAACGCCTCCGGCGCGAGCAGCAGCACGAAGAGCCCGACCTCCAGGTCGAGCTGGCCGCCGATCAGCCGCACGCCCACCGAGACCGCGACCAGCGCGACCGACAGCGACGCCGCGAGCTCCAGCACGAAGCCCGAGAGGAAGGAGATGCGCAGCACGCGCATCGTCTCCACGCGGTACTCCTCGGTGACCCGGCGGATGCGGGCCGTCTGCCGCCGCGCGCGCCCGAAGACCAGCAGGGTGGAGAGCCCGTCGACCACGTCGAGGAAGCCGGATGCGAGCTCCGTGAGGCGTGACCACTGCCGCCGCTGGACCTCCTGCGTCGCCCAGCCGATGAGCACCATGAACACGGGGATGACGGGCAGCGTCGCGATGACCGTGATCCCCGTGAGGAGGTCCTGGGCGAGCAGCACCGCCACGACGAGGGGCGTCGCGAGCGCCGTGAGGATCAGCTGCGGCACGTAGCGCGCGAAGTAGGGCTCCAGCGCGTCGAGGCCCGGGCCGACGACCGTCGCCAGGCGGCCCCGGTTGCGGCCCGCGGTCCAGGCGGGTCCGAGGTCGGCGATCGCCCGGAGCGCCCGGCGCCGGAGCTCCGCCGAGACCTGCGCGGCGCCGCGGGCCCCCACCACGTCGAGGAGCCACGCGGCGGCCCCGCGCACGACGGCGGAGGCGACGGCCAGCGCCAGCACGGGGGCGAGATCGGCTGCGCTCGCGCCGGCGATCGCCCGCACGACGAGCTGCGTGAGCGACCAGCAGGCGGCGACGAGCGCGACCGTCTGCACGACGCCGACGAGGGCGCCGACCGCCAGCATCGTGCGGGCCGAGGCGGAGTGCCGCAGCAGCCGCGGGTCGAGGGGCTTCACGGCGTCAGTGGGCGGCCTGGGAGATCACGGCGCGCGTGATGCGCTTCCGGAACACCCAGTACGTCCACGCCTGGTACGCGAGGATCAGCGGCAGCGCGAAGCCGGCGGCCCAGGTCATGATCGTGAGCGTGTACGGCGACGACGACGCGTTCTCGAGCGTGAGCCCGTTCGCGGGGTCGTTCGACGCGGGCATCACGAACGGGTGCAGCGCCGTGAAGAGGCTGGCGACGGCCAGCGCGATGGTCGCCGCGAGCAGGCCGAACGCCCACCGCTCGCGTCCCCGCACGTTCGCGAGGTAGGAGGCGACGAGCGCGACCGCCGCGAGCGCGGCGACGAGTCCCGACAGCGGCGAACCGTGGGCGAGCGTCGTCCACACGAGGAAGGTCGCGGCGATCACGATCGCCGCCGCGCCGACCCGCATCGACATGAGGCGCGCGCGGACCCGGATCGGCCCGTCGGTCTTCAGCGCCGCGAACTGCAGCCCGTTGACGAGGAACAGCGACAGCGTCGTGAGCCCGCCGAGGAGCGCGTACGGGTTCAGCAGGTCGAGCGTGGATCCCACGTAGTCGTGGTTCGCGTCCATCGGCACGCCGCGCACCACGTTCGCGAAGACGACGCCCCAGAGGAACGAGGGCACGACCGAGCCGACGACGATCATCAGGTCGAACGACCCGCGCCACCGGTCGGACGCGCCCTGGTGCCGGTACTCGAACGAGACGCCACGCAGGATCAGGGTGATGAGGATGGCGAGCAGCAGCAGGTAGAAGCCGCTGAACATGGTGGCGTACCACTCGGGGAACGCCGCGAAGAGGGCGGCGCCGGCGACGATGAGCCACGTCTCGTTGAGGTCCCACACGGGGCCGATGGTGTTGATGAGCACGCGTCGGTCGGTGTCGTCCTTCGCGAGGAACGGCAGGCTCATGCCCACGCCGAAGTCGAAGCCGTCGAGCACGAAGTAGCCGACGAAGAGGAAGGCGATGACGCCGAACCAGAGGGTGGGCAGGTCCATCAGTAGACGCTCGCTTCCCGGACGACCTCGCCCGTCTCGGGGTCGGGCTCCGCCTCCGGATCCGGCCCCCTCTGCGCCGCCCGCAGGATGAGGCGGAACTCCACCACGGCGAGCGACCCGTACACGACCGTGAACGCCACGAGCGACAGCAGGACCTGGAGGCCGGTGACGTTCGGCGAGACGGCGGAGGAGGTCTGCAGGAGGCTGAACACGATCCAGGGCTGGCGGCCCATCTCGGTGAAGATCCAGCCGACCGTCATGGCCAGCAGCGGCAGCGGGGCGGCCCAGATGGCGACCTTCCACATCCAGGGACGGGTGATCGCCCGGCCGCCGCGCGTGAACCAGAGGCCCGCGACTGCGACGCCGATGGCCGCCATGCCGAAGCCCATCATCCAGCGGAACGCCCAGTAGGTGACCCAGATGGTGGGCGTGTAGTCGCCGGGGCCGTAGCTCGCGACGTACTGCGCCTGCAGGTCGTTGATCCCCTCGACCGTGCCGTCGAGCGTGTGCGTGGACAGGAACGACAGGAGGTAGGGGATCCGGATGGAGAACAGCTCGCTCGACCCGTCGGGCGTCCCCCAGGTGAAGAGCGAGAACGACGCGGCGGCGCCGGAGGACGTGTCGTAGTGCGCCTCGGCCGCGGCCATCTTCATGGGCTGCGTCTGCACCATCGCGAGCCCGAGCTGGTCGCCCGTGAGGATGGTGAGCGCGCCGGAGGCGACCATGAACCACATGCCGAAGCGCATGGCCGGCATCATCGTGTCGAGGTGCTGGTTGCGGGAGAGGTGCCAGGCGGCGACCGAGATGATGACCGCGGCCGCGCACATGAAGCTCGCGAAGATCGTGTGCGGGAACGCCGCGAGCGCGACCTTGTTGGTGAGCAGCGCCCAGATGTCCGTGAGCTCGGCCCGGCCGCGGGCCTCGTCGATGCGGTAGCCGACCGGGTTCTGCATGAACGCGTTGGCCGCGAGGATGAAGTAGGCCGACAGGATCGACGCGACCGAGACCACCCAGATGGACGCGAGGTGCAGCCTCTTCGGGAGCTTGTCCCAGCCGAAGATCCACACCCCGATGAAGGACGCCTCGAGGAAGAAGGCGAGGAGCCCCTCGAGTGCGAGCGGGGCGCCGAACACGTCGCCCACGAACCGCGAGTACTCCGACCAGTTCATGCCGAACTGGAACTCCTGCACGATGCCCGTGACCGTGCCCATCGCGAAGTTGATGAGGAAGATGCGGCCGAAGAAGCGCGTGAGCCGCAGGTAGTGCTGCCGCCCGGTGCGGACCCAGGCCGTCTGGTAGATCGCGCAGACGAACGCCATGCCGATCGTGAGCGGCACGAAGAGGAAGTGGTAGACGGTCGTCAGGCCGAACTGCCAGCGGGAGAGCAGGAGCGGGTCGAGGAGCTCGTTCACTCGGGGCGACCGGTTCGGCCGGAGCGCGGGCGGTCGGCAGGGGCGGGGGCGGGATGCGGTGTCATGGCGACCGGATGCGCTTCCTGTGGAGGGTGGATCGTGCGGGTCTGAGGCTCCATCGCGACGCCTCCATTCTACGACTTGTAGACGATCCGCGCGAGCCGCCGAGCCCGTCCCGGTCGGGTCGCGTTCGCCCCGTGGCGACGCGGACGACACGCTCCGTTCACCCGGCCGGACGACGCTCGGGGGACGCATCCGGATCGGCGTCGACCCGGTGCGCCCGCCACCCGCGGAGACGGTCGCCGTCCCCGCTCCCGCCGTCGGCCCGGAACCCGGCACCGCACCCACCCGCACCGCGCACGTCGACCGAAGGGCCGCCGCCATGACCTCCTCCGCCCCCGCCTCCCCGGCGCCCGGCCTCGCCGGCGGATCCCCCCTCCCCTCCGCCGGTGCGCCCGCGTCCGCCTACGTGGGCCTCCTCGTCGCGGACGGCGCCCGCCTCACCGCCCGGGTCGCCGAGGCCGCCGAGGACGTCGAGGCCGGGACGGCGGAGCGCTACGACGCCCGGACCGCCACCGTCGAGGACGCCCTCATCGCCGCCCTCGCGCTCGTCGCCGGCGGGCTCGACGTCCGCGACGCGGCGCAGCACGCGGTCGACGGGGATCCCGCGCCCGTCATCCAGGCGCTGCACTCCCTGGCGGGCCGCGGCGGCGTCGAGCCCTACCTCCTGCGCAACGGCCTGACGGTCGACCACTTCCACGCGCTCCGCGACGCGGTCGTCGCGCGCGGGGGCCGCGAGCTCGACGAGTCGCAGGACTGATCCGGCGCGCGGGACGCCGCGCACGTCGCCGCGTCCCTCGTTCTGGGGTCACGCGCGGGTGTCCGCATTATGGGGGACCCGGCTAGAGTCGACCACGAGCGCACGGCCCTTACCCCCCCCCTTGGGCCTGGCGCTCGCAACCCGACGAGCGCGTCCGTCCATCCCCCCCCGGACGGGACCGCTCCCGGACCACGGCTGCGCCCCGTCCCCCGAAGGACCCGGCAGGCCGGAGTGGCCCGGCACCCGTGGCGTTCCCGCGCCCCGTGCCGGGCCATTCGACCGTCCGCCGTCGATCAGCCGGCGTGCGCGCCCGCGGCCGGGTCGTCCGCGGCCGCCGTGCTGCCGTCCGGCGCCGCGGTCACGCCGTCGCCGGCGGTCGGGTCCCCGTCCCCGTCGTCGTCCGCCCCGTCCTCCACGAGGGCCAGGTGCAGGATCGCGAGGTCGAGGGGTCGGCCGTACTTCCAGCCGATGCCGGGCAGCAGCCCCACCCGGCGGAAGCCGAGGCGCTCGTGCAGGCGGATGGATCCGGTGTTGCCCGCCTCGATGTCCGCGAAGACGGCGCGCTTGCCGGCCGCCCGCGCGTGCGCGACGAGCGCCTCGACGAGCGCCCGGCCGATGCCGCGGCCCTGGAACGCCTCGCGCACGTAGACCGAGTCCTCCACCGAGAAGCGGTAGCCGGACATCCGCCGCCACGGGCCGTAGGTGCCGTAGCCGGCCATCGCGCCGTCCACCTCGGCCACGAGGATCGGGTCGCCCTCCTCCGCGGCCCGGCGGAACCACGCCTCGCGCTCGGCGCGGTCGACGGGCTCGTCGGTCCAGAGGGCGGTGCTGGTCAGGATCGCGTCGTTGCGGATCTCCAGCAGGTCGTTGATGTCGCGGGGCTCGGCGGGGCGGATCCTCATGCCGCCAGGGTATCGGCGCGGTGCGGGCCGCACGGCCGGGTGCGGGAGGATCGATCCATGCACCGCACCATCGCCGAGGTCCCGTGGGACGACGAGGACGCGACCCTCCTGCGCGCCGCCCAGCGCACCGAGCTCGACGCCCGCTACGGCGGCGACACGGAGCCCGGCACCAAGCCGACCGCCGCCGACATGGCCGTCTTCCTCGTCGCGCGCGATGAGCGCGGCACGCCCCTCGGCTGCGGCGGGATCCGGCTGCTCGAGGACCGCGGTGACGGCAGGCCGTGGGCGGAGCTCAAGCGCATGTACGTCGTCCCCGTCGCGCGCGGCACGGGCGTCGCGACGGCCCTCCTGCGCGCCCTCGAGGACGCGGCGCGCGGCCTCGGCGTCGTCGACCTCGTGCTGGAGACCGGCGACGCGCAGCCGGACGCCATGCGCTTCTACAGCCGCGAGGGCTGGACGGAGATCCCCCGCTTCGGGGCCTACGCCGACTCCGAGGAGTCGCGCTGCTACGGGCTGACGCTCGCGTGATCCGCCGCCTCCGGCTCCTCGCCCTCTCGTCGCATCCGGGCCCGACGGCGACCGTCACGGTGCTCGCCGCCGGGCTCGCGGTCGCGCTCGGCTACGGACCGGGGCGCGTCCTGGCCGTGGCGCTGGCCGTGCTCCTCGGGCAGCTGTCCATCGGGCTCTCCAACGACTGGATCGACGCGGAGCGCGACCGGAGCGTCGCGCGCTCCGACAAGCCCGTCGCGCGCGGCGAGGTGACGGCCGGGCAGGTGCGGGCCGCGGCGCTCGGGACCGCGGCGGCGTGCCTGGTCGCGTCCGCGGCGCTCGGGCCGTGGTTCCTCCTCGCGCACGTCGTGCTGGTGGGATCCGGCTGGGCCTACAACGCGGGCCTCAAGCGCACCGCGCTGAGCGTCGTCCCGTTCGTCGTCGCGTTCGGGATCCTGCCGACCGTCGTGGCGCTCGGCGCCGCGGATCCGGTGCCGGCGGCCGCGTGGGCGTGGGCGACGGGCGCGGTGCTCGGCGTCTCCATCCACTTCACCAACGTGCTGCCCGACCTCGAGGACGACGCGCGCACGGGCGTGCGCGGGCTCCCCCACCGCCTCGGCCGCATCCCGTCCGGTCTCGTCGCGTTCGGGGCGCTCGCGCTCGGCGCGGTGGCGGCCATGGTCGGGCCGGTGCTCGCGGATCCCGCGCTCCGGGTCACGCCGCTCGCCGTCGCGGGTCTCGTGGTCACGCTGGCGATCGCCGCGTGGGGCGCCGCGCTCGTCCTCACCCGCCCGCCGGGGCGCCTGCTGTTCCAGCTGATCATGGCGGCGTCGCTGCTGCTCGTCGCGCAGGTCGCGCTCAACGCGACCCGACTCATCTGACGCGCGCGCCGGCGTCCCGTCCCATGGCGTAGACGGAGGCGAGCCCCGCCGCGGCCGGCGACGCGAGCACCGCGCGGAGGCCCGCGTCGCGCACCCGCCGCGTGAGGCCCTGCACCGGCCGGCCGAGGGCCGTGTTGATCTCCGACTGCACGGCCGCGCGTCGGGCGCTCGCGAGGCGGTCCCGTTCCCACGCGGCGAGGCGCGCGGGATCCGGCGTCCCGGCCCGGGCGCGCACGGCGTCGACGAGGATCGGCGCGAGGGCGTCGACGTCGAGCCAGCCGAGGTTCATGCCCTGCCCGCCGATGGGGCTGATCTCGTGGGCCGCGTCCCCGACGAGCACCGCGCGCCCGGCGAGGGGGCCGTGCGCGGCGGCCATGCGCCGTGCGAGTCGACGGCGCACGCCGAAGCCGCTCGCGGTCGCGAGCTCCTCCGGGCGGACGACGTGCCCGGTGCGCAGCCGGACGGCCTCGGCGACGAGCGCGGCGGGATCCCCGGCGCGCTCCCCCGCCCGGAGCCCCACGACCCAGCGGCGCAGGCCGCCGGGCAGGGGGAAGGACTCGACGACGCCGTCCGGGTGCAGCGTGATCACGGCATCGTCGCCGCCGTCCGTGCCGTCGGGCGCGTCGCCCATGGCGAAGCGGTCGGGCAGCACCCGTTCGTCGACGTCGATCCCGAGGAGGCCGCGGACGACGCCGCGCGTGCCGTCCGCGCCCACCACGATCGAGGCGGTCGCCTCCACGACGGCACCCGCCGCGTCGACGCCGGTCGCGCGCACCTCGCCGGCCGGCACCCCGCCTCCGGGCATCCCGACCGGATCGGCGTCGAGGCCCGTCAGGGTCACCCCGCGCCGGAGGGCGTCGGGGGCGAGCCCGGCGAGGCGCCGCGCGAGGATCGCCTCGGTGCGCCACTGCGGCAGCGCCGCCACGTAGGGATGCGTGGTCGACACGCCCGCGAAGGAGACGCGCCCGAGCTCCCGGCCGCCCGCCATCGCGATGCCGTGCCGCACCAGCACCGCCTCGGCGACCATCTCGTCCCCGACGCCCAGGCGGTCGAAGGCGTCGAGCGACGGCGCGTGGATCCCGATGGCGCGCGACATCGGGGCGCCCTCGACCCGCGCCTCCCAGACGCGCACGTCGAGCCCGGCCTGCGCGAGGAGCGCGGCGAGGTGGATACCGACGGGCCCGCCGCCCACCACGAGCACGTCGTGCCGCATCACGAGCGCGTGCGTCCCGCGGCGGGGTCGCGGACGAGGAGCACCCGGAAGGGCACGGCGCCCTCGACCCGCCAGCCGGCCGGCACGCGGAGGGCCAGCTCGACGGGCCGCCAGCTGCGGCGGATCGAGCGCAGCCCGTCGACGTGCACGAACGACCCGCGCGCGACGATCCGGGCGAGCGGGTCGTAGGCGGCGTAGGCGAGGCGGCCGCGGGCGATGTCGCTGTGCAGCGCGCGCGGCGCGAGGGCGGCGGAGTCTGCGAGGAACGCGTCGAAGGCGGCCTCGTCGAGGTGGTGCAGCACGTGGTTGCTCGTCACGAGGTCGAAGCGACGTCCCTCGGCCACCAGCTCCGCGCTCGACGCCGGGAGGAACCGGACGTCGGGGTCGACCGGCAGGGCGCGCGCGAACGCGGCGGCGCGCGGATCCGGGTCGATCCCCGTCACGCGGAGCCGCAGCCCGTCGCGCCGGGCCCACCGGGCGAGCGCGAGCGGCACGTCGCCCCCGCCCGACCCGATGTCGAGCAGCGTCGTCTCCCGCTCGGCCGACAGCAGCGGACGGATCCGCGACCGGTAGACCCCGTGCCACCCGGCGACGAGCCGGTTCACGAGGGCGAACCGCGCGTAGGTGCGCGCGAGGGCGTCCGGGTCGCAGTCGGGCGCGTCCATGAGCTCGGTGAGCTCCGTGTCGCGCCGCGACAGGTCCATCAGGCGGTCCGGCGCGTCATGAGCGCCGTCTCGACCGTGAGGCCGGGGCCGAACGCCATGGCGCACACGCGGCCCGCGCCGGGACCGGACGCGACCGCCGGCGCGGATCCCGCGACGTCGGGCCGTCCGGGGACGTCGGCGGGCGGCGTGCCGTGCAGGATCCGCCGCAGCACGAACAGCACCGTGGCGCTCGACATGTTGCCGACCTCCGCGAGCGTCGACCGGGACGCGGCCAGCTGCGCGGGCGCGAGCGCCAGGCGGTCCTCCACGCGGTCGAGGATGCTCCGGCCGCCCGGGTGGATGGCCCAGTCCTCGATCTCCGCGGGGGCGACGCCCTCGAGCGCGGGCACCTGCGCCCACAGCGGCTCGAGCGCGCCCGTGATGTGGTCGTCGATGATCTTCGGCACGTAGCTGGAGAGGATCATGTCGAAGCCCTGGTCGCCGATGGTCCACGCCATGTCGTCCTCGCCGACGGGCGTGAGCACGGTCTCGAAGGCGTCGAGGTCGAGCACGGTGGATCCGGCGGGCGCCGGCCGGGCGGTCACGATCGCGGCCGCGGCCCCGTCGCCGAAGACGGAGGACGCGACGATCGTGTCGGCGTCGTTCGACGAGTGCAGGTGCAGCGAGCACAGCTCCACGCACACGACGAGGACGACGGCGTCCGGGTCGGCGGCGCAGAACTGGGACGCCATGCGGAGCGCCGGGAACGCGCCGTAGCAGCCCATGAAGCCGAGGTGGAAGCGCTGCGTGGACGCGCCGAGCCCGAGCCCGCGGACCACGGCGTAGTCGGGACCGGGCGCGTAGAAGCCCGTGCAGGAGACGGTGACGACGTGCGTGACGTCGTCCGCCTCGATGCCGGCGGCCTCCTCGAGGGCCTGGCGCGCGGCGCCGAGCAGCAGCGCGGGCGCCTCGCGGATGTACGTGTCGTTGCGCGCGCCGGTGCCGGGCGTGAGGATCCGGCCGGTCGCGCGGTCGTAGAAGACCGGCTCGCCGTCGTCGGGGTCGGCCGGCGCGTCGGCGCCCGCCATGCCGGGCGCGGTGCCGAGCTCGCGGATCACCGTGTGGCGCGTGCGGATCCCCGACGCCCCGAAGGCCGCGGAGACGAGCCGGGTGCCGAGGCGCCCGAGCTCCGGCTGGCTGCCGAACAGGTCGCGCACGCCCTCCTGCGCGAGGACGGTCGGCGGCAGCGCCGTGGCGATGGAGCGGATCGAGGCGGTCAGCGTCGGCCGCCGGAGACGACGGCGGCGCCGACCGCGAGGACGACCGCCACGGCACCCGCGCCGATGGAGGCCGCGATGGCCGGCTGCTCGCGCGTGAAGGCGCGCGTGCGCCGCGTCACGTCGTCGGAGGTCGAGCGGACGCGGGACGTGACCTCGTCGCGGAGGCCGCGCGCGCGTCCCACGGCGTCGGCCTTCAGCTCCTGGGCGCGGGCGGGCACGTCGAGCGCGGTCTCCAGCTCGCGGACCGTGCGGGCGAGCTCATCGCGTCCGGTCTGGATGTCGCGCTTGAGCTCCTCGGGGCTGCGCTTCGGAGCGGGCGGGATGTTCGCGCCCTGGCCGCGCGGGGCTGACTCGGCCACCATCTTGTGCTTGCGGACCTCGCGGGCGACCGTGGTGACGGCGCCGATCACGCTCACCTTGCCGGTCGCGTGCTTCTTCTTGGCCATGCGCGGGCTCCTGTCGTCGGGTACGGCGTGCGGTGGATCCATTCTGCTCCGTCGGCCGGGGTGCGGGCACCGACGGGGCGAGGGGCCGGCGCTCGCGCGTCGGCCCCTCGCGGGTGCCGGGCGTCGCCGCCCGGCCGGCCCCTCCTAGAAGAGGGCCTTCTCCTTCAGCCAGTCGGCGGCGATGGCGGCGGGCTCCGCCTTCTCGTCGCCCTGGTTGCGGCGGTTCATCTCCGTGAGGTCCTCGGTGGTCAGCGCGGCCGACACCTCGTCGAGGACGGACGTGATGTCCGCGTCCATCTTCGAGGTCTTCACGAGCGGCACGACGTTCTGCGCCTTGATGAGGTTCTCGGGGTCCTCGAGGGTGACGAAGCCGTTGTCGAGGATCGACGGGGTGGTCGTGTAGATGTTCGCGATGTCGACCTGGCCGTCGAGGAGCGCCTTGACGGTGTTGGGGCCGCCCTGGTCCTCGATGGTGACGAGGCTCGCGTCGACGCCGTACACGTCGGTGAGCCCGGGGATCCCGTACTCGCGCTCGCCCAGCACCGCGCCGCCGCCGACGCGGACGGTCTTGCCCTCGAGGTCCGCGAGGCTCGTGACGCCCTCGGCCTCCGAGTACTCCTTCGTGACGTTGTACGAGTCCTTGTCCTCGGCGGGCGACTCGTCGAGCACCTCGAAGCCCTCGGGCAGGGCGTCGCCGAGCGCCGCGTAGACCTCGTCGCTCGAGGTCGCCGTGGCGTCCGGGTCGTACGCGGCGAGCAGGTTGCCCGTGTACTCGGGGATGAGGTCGATGGACCCCTCCTCGAGCGCCTTGAGGTACACCTCGCGCTCGCCGATCTGCAGGTTGCGCGTGACCTTCACGTCGTTGGCCTCGAGGGCCTGCGCGTAGATCTCGGCCAGGATCACGTTCTCGCCGAAGGCGGCGGAGCCGACGGAGATGGTGTCGGTGGGGGCGGCGGACGCCGACCCGCCCGAGGTGTCGAGGGGGTCGCCGGACGAGCAGCCGGCGAGGGCCATCGCGGTGCCCAACGCGACGGTGCCGACGAGGAGCCGGCGGGAGATGCTGTGGGACATGAGCTGTGTTCCTTTCAGGAGGCGGTGCTGACCGCCGGCCTCGACGAGGTCCGGGCGGAGTCGGGGGTGCGTCCGGCGGCGGCGACGACGCCCCGCGGGATCACGAGGCGCTGCACGACCGCGAACACGGCGTCCACGACGAGCGCGAGGACGGTGACGAGGATCGAGGACGCCAGGAGCAGGGGGAAGTCGCGCGTGGTCAGGCCCGTGAAGATGTCGCGGCCGAGGCCGCCGAGCCCGAGGAAGGCGCCGAGCGTGACGGTGCTGATGACCTGCAGGGTCGCCGCGCGGAAGCCGCTGATGATGAGCGGCAGCGCGAGCGGGATCTCGACCCGGCCGAGGATCTGCCACTCCGTCATCCCGACCGCGCGCGCCGCGTCGATCGCGGGCCGGTCGACCGCCTGGATGCCCGCGTACACGCCGGCGAGGAGCGGCGGGATGCCCAGGATGGCGAACGTGAGGATCGGACCCGTGAGGCCGATGCCGAAGAGCAGGCCGAGGAGCACGAGCACGCCCAGCGTCGGCAGGGCGCGCAACCCGCCGGAGAAGGCGACGGCGACGTTGCGCCCGCGCCCCGTGTGGCCGATGTAGAGGCCGGCCGGGACGGCGATGAGCGCGGCGAGTCCCATCGCCAGGCCCGTGTACCCGAGGTGCTCGAGGAGGCGGGTGCCGTATCCGGTGCTGCCGCCCCAGCCGGAGCCGTCGAGGAGGAGGCCGAAGGCCTCGGCGAAGAGGTTCACGAGGCGCTCGCATCCGTGACGAGGGCGGCGCGGCGGGCGGAGCGCGACCGCGCGCCGAGGGACGGGGTGCTGGCCCACGGCATGAGGAGCTTGCCGGCCAGCAGCAGGATCAGGTCGAACAGGAGCGAGATCAGGAGGATGCCGACGATGCCCGTGAGGATCTCCGTGTAGAACTGGCGCCGGTACCCCGAGAGGATCATGGTGCCGAGGCTCTGGATGCCGGAGAGCGACCCGACGGTCACCATGCTGACCGTGCTCACGGAAACGACGCGGAGGCCGGCGAGGAGGACGGGACCGGCCAGCGGCAGCTCGACCCGCCAGAAGCGGGCCCAGCCGGCGTAGCCCATGGCGGTGGCGGACTGCTTGACGTCCTCGGAGACGGAGGCCAGCGCGTCCGCGGTGATGCGGATCATGAGGGCGACGGCGTAGATGCTGAGCGCGACCACGACGTTGAGGGGGTCGATGATCGTCGTCCCGATGATCGCCGGGATCGACAGGAGCAGCGCGATGGACGGGATCGTGTACAGCGCCCCGCCGACCGCGAGCAGGGAACCCCGCGCGCGGCGGTAGCGGTTGGCGAGCCAGCCCAGCGGCAGCGCGACCACGAAGCCCAGGACGACGGGCGTGGCGGACAGCGCGACGTGCGCGACAGCCAGGTCGAGGACGGTCTGGATGTTGGCGAGGACCCAGTTCACGCGGGTCCCGCACCCTGCGCCGGAGCACCGGGGGCGTGCGCGGCCCCCGCCTCGTTCGGAGCGGATGCGGAGCGGGCGGCGGTGCGCCCCTCGTCGTCGAGCACGCCGACGAGACGGCCGTCGCGGTCGACGAGGACGCGGCCGGTGCCGGTGTCCTCGAGGTGCAGCGCGCGCTTGCCCTTGTCGGCGCCCACGAAGTCGCGGACGAAGTCGTTCGCCGGGTTGGACAGGATCTCCTGCGGCGTGCCCTGCTGGGCGATGCGGCCGCCCTTCTCGAGGATCACGACCTGGTCGCCGAGGAGGAACGCCTCGTCGATGTCGTGCGTGACGAAGACGACGGTCTTGTCGAGCTGGGTGCGCAGCCGGATGAGCTCCTGCTGGAGGTCGTCGCGCACGAGCGGGTCGACGGCGCCGAACGGCTCGTCCATGAGCAGGATGTTCGGGTCGACCGCGAGGCCGCGGGCCACGCCCACGCGCTGCTGCTGGCCGCCGGAGAGCTGCGACGGGTAGCGGTCGGCCATCGACCGGTCGAGGCCCACGGTGTCCATCAGGCGGAGGGCGTCCTCGCGTGCCGTGCGCTTGTCGACGCCGGTGAGCCGCGGCACGGTCGCGATGTTGTCGACCACCTTGCGGTGCGGGAGGAGGCCGGAGTTCTGCATGACGTAGCCGATGCGGCGGCGGAGCTTCACGGCGTCCTCGGTGGCGATGTCGGTGCCGTCGATCTCGATCCGGCCGCTCGTCGGGTCGACCATCCGGTTGATCATGCGCATGAGCGTCGTCTTGCCGCAGCCGGAGGATCCGACGAGGACGGTGGTGGTCCGCGAGGGCACGACGAGGCTGAAGTCCTCGATCGCGAGCGTGCCGTCCGGGTACTGCTTGCGGACGTGGTGGAACTCGATCATGGGTGGCTCATTCCTCGTAGTCACTACGAATCGACACTTGCCAGGTAGACCAGGGAACCACGGAGCCGGGCGATCGTTCGCACGCAGACGATGGCTGACGCCAGTTCGTAACATGTCCGACGCTCCACGGACAGGGGGTTGCGCCACGAGGGGCCCATGCGACAGGGGAGGGCGTGCGGGCGCCCGCCGTCGGACGCGTCGGCCAGGATGGAGGGCATGACGCGCATCCTCGCCAGGTCCCTGACCGCCGACGACCTGGTGGGTCTCCTCGACGTGGATCACGCGGGCGCCGCCGTGCCCGCCCCCTCCTGGCGCATCGTCCCGGGCCAGCGCGTCGCGGTCCTGGTGGACACGCTCCCCCGCCGTCCCGAGGGCGACACGGAGGACCAGGTGCCCGTGCGCCGGCTGGAGTCCGCGCGCTGGGGCCTCGTCCCCGCGGGATCCCCCGGCCCGGACCAGGGTCCGCCGCTCGCCGGGGTCCCGGCGGAGTCGCTCGCCTCCCGTCCGGATCTGCTGCAGGCGCTCGTCGCACGCCGCGCCGCGATCCCCGTGTCGGGCTACTACGAGTGGCACGAGACCGACGACGGGCTCCGCACGCCCTACCTCGTCGGGGCGGGCGACGGCGTCGTGCTGCTCGCGGCGCTGTACGAGTGGTGGCGGGATCCGTCGCGCCCCGCCGACGACCCCGCCCGCTGGGTGCTGAGCTGCGCGGTCCTCACGCGGCCGTCGGCCGGCACGGTGGAGGCGCTCGCGGAGCGGATGCCCGTGGTCCTCTCGCCCGACGTGGTCGAGGAGTGGCTCGACCCCACGGCCGAGGGCTCGCCCGACCTGCTGCGCGCGGTCGCGGCGCAGGCGGAGGACGTGATCGAGCAGCTCGCGATGGACGAGGTCGGCCCCGGCATCGACCAGGACGCGCCGGACACCGCCGAGCTCGCCCGCCCCGTCTGAGGCGTGGCGCGGTCCTCGGGTCTGGTTGACTGACCCCGTGGCCCCCACCTCGAAGAAGAAGAAGAACGCGACCCGCACGCTCCTCGAGTCACCGGCAGCCGCACCCGTGCTGCACCGGGCGGCGCGCATCGAGGACCGCATCCACGAGATCCGCGAGGGCCGCGCCCGCAAGCGCGGCCTCACCCCGACCGTCATCCCGTACGCCGGCTACGGCTCGGTCCGCTGGGTCCGCGTCCTCTGCCGCGTGCTCCTCACGGATCCGCAGAGCCGCCGCGCCCTCGCCGGCGACAAGAGCGTGCGCGGCTGGCGCAGCTTCACGAGCGTGCCGCTGACCGACGTGGCCGTCACGGTCGAGATCGACGGCATCGAGCACGAGGTGCGCGCCGACCGCGGCGGCGTGGTCGACATGGTCGTCGAGGCGTCGCTGCCGAGCGGCTGGCACACCATCCGCCTCCGCGCCCAGGGGTCGGAGACGGTCGAGGCGCCGGTGTTCATCGTCGGCGACGAGGTGCGCACCGGGATCCTCAGCGACATCGACGACACCGTGATGGTCACCGCGCTCCCCCGCCCCTTCCTCGCCGCGTGGAACACCTTCGTGCTCGACGAGCACGCGCGGACGCCCACGCCCGGCATGGCCGTGCTCTACGAGCGCCTCCGCCTCCAGCACACGGGCGCGCCCGTCCTCTACCTGTCCACCGGCGCCTGGAACGTGGCCCCCACGCTCACCCGGTTCCTGTCGCGGAACCTGTACCCGCCGGGACCGATCCTCCTCACCGACTGGGGCCCCACCGTCGACCGGTGGTTCCGCAGCGGCATGGAGCACAAGCGGCTGAACCTGCAGCGGCTCGCGGAGGAGTTCCCCCAGGTGAAGTGGATCCTCGCGGGCGACGACGGCCAGCACGACGAGCTGCTCTACGGCGAGTTCGCCGACGAGCACCCCGACAACGTCGAGGTCGTGCTCATCCGCCAGCTGTCGGCCGGCGAGGCCGTGCTCGCGGGCGGCCGGGCGAAGGCCGAGAAGCGCGCGCTCGACAGCTCGATCCCGTGGGTCTACGCGCCCGACGGCGCCAGCCTGCTCGCGCAGCTCGACGACCTCGGGCTCGCGGACGACTCCGGCACCCGCATCGGCACGTAGGCGACGCCGCACGCACGAGGGCCCCGCAGGAGATCTCCTGCGGGGCCCTCGTGCGTGCGGGACGGATCAGACGGCGTCGGTGAGCGCCTGGAACTCGTCGTCGGTGAGCTCGATGCCCGCCGCGGCGATGTTGTCCTCGACGTGCCCGACCGACTTGGTG
The DNA here is from genome assembly GCF_052654495.1 of Clavibacter rahimiani. Taxonomy (NCBI): domain Bacteria; kingdom Bacillati; phylum Actinomycetota; class Actinomycetes; order Micrococcales; family Microbacteriaceae; genus Clavibacter; species Clavibacter rahimiani. Next base: position 1,601,511 of record NZ_CP199790.1, on the reverse strand, counting down.
CCGGGGATCGGCAGCATGACGGGCGAGCGGCGGAGGAGCCACGCGAGCGCGAGCTGCGAGGGGGTCGCGTCGTGCTGCTTCGCGAGGGCGTCGAGCGGGCCGCCGTCCTTCGCGAGCTCGCCGGTCGCGAGCGGGAACCACGGGATGAACGCGAGGCCCTCGGCCTCGGCGTACTCGAGCAGCGGCTCGGCGTCGCGCTTGGCGAGGTTGAAGAGGTTCTGCACGGAGACGATCTCGGCGATCTCGCGCGCCGCCGTCACGTCGTCGACCGAGACCTCGGACAGGCCGATGTGGCGGATCTTGCCCTCGGACTGCAGGTCCTTGAGCACGCCGATCTGGTCGGCGAGCGGCACGGCCGGGTCGATGCGGTGCAGCTGGTAAAGGTCGATGCGCTCGAGGCCGAGGTGGCGGAGGCTCAGCTCGGCCTGCTGGCGCAGGTACTCGGGGCGGCCGACGGGCTGCCAGTCGCCGGGGCCGGGGCGCGTGAGCCCGCCCTTGGTGGCGACGACGACCTCGTCGGCGTACGGGTGGAGCGCCTCCTTGAGGAGCTCCTCGGCCACGAACGGGCCGTAGGAGTCGGCGGTGTCGAAGAACGTGACGCCGAGCTCGGCGGCGCGGCGGATGACGCGGACGGCCGCGGCCGGATCCTCGGGGGCGCCCCAGACGCCGTCGCCGGTCAGCTGCATGGTGCCGTAGCCGAGCCGGACGACGGGCAGGTCGCCGCCGATGGTGAAGGTGCCGGAGGCCTCGGCGGGGCGGGTGGTGGTGTCGGTCATGTGGACCCTCCTCGGGTGTCGATGACGAGGGGGCGTCTGCCGCCCTCGGGACCCTGGTGCCAACGCGGCGGACCTCCGATCCATGCCCGATGCGCGCGATGCGGACACGACCCTCAGGCTCCGGTGGAGGGTGAGGCGGATCCGCCCGCTCCCCTCGTGGATGTCGGCGCCCGTTCCTACACTCGAAGAAGAGGTTCGAACATCCGTTCGAACGACGAGGCGCGGCCGGCGCGACGACGGGAGGAGCGGCATGATGCGGATCGACGAGGACGTGGAGGTCGAGCTCTCGGGAGACGGATCGCCGCTCCGGTTCACCTGGCGGGGCGTGGTCTACGGCGTCGTCAGCTCGCCCGAGCGGTGGATCGCCCGGGTCGACTGGTGGCAGCGCACGGGCCGCGCCCCCCGCGGCGCGAGCGCCCACCTCCTGGAGCTCAGCATGTGGCGCGTGGAGGCGGTGCCGCTCACCACGGGCGCCCGCCGGGTCGACGGGTCGTTCGACCTGAGCGTCGACGCGCGCGGTCGGTGGTCGCTCGTCACGGCGTCGGACGAGGAGCTGGACACGCGCCTGTTCGCGTGAGGCGGGCGGCCGGGTGACGCCGCGTGACGCTGCGGGGAATAGCGGACGGAGCGCGCGCCTTCACCCCATCGGCGCCGCGCACGGCGCCCCCGCTCGCGATCACCCGGATCGCGCGCGCACGGAGGGATCCCGGCATGGCGGCACTCGAGTGGCTGTTCGACGCGCAGCTCCGCATCGGCGACCAGGTCGTGCTCTGGCGCGAGATCGTCGGCAACCTCTTCGGCCTCGCCAGCGCGCTCGGCGGCATGCGCCGGAAGGTCTGGGCGTGGCCCGTCGGCATCGTCGGCAACGTGCTGCTCTTCACCGTCTTCCTCGGCGCGGTCTTCGGCACGCCGAACCCCGTCAACCTCCTCGGCCAGGCCGGGCGCCAGGTGATGTTCATCGCCGTCTCGATCTACGGCTGGCACCGCTGGAACCAGGCCCGCCACGGCGGCGCCCCCGTCGTCCCGCAGTGGGCGTCCGGCCGTCAGCGCGTCCTCCTCGTGGTCGCGCTCGTCGGCGGCACCGCGATCCTCACCCCGGTCTTCCGCGCGCTCGGCTCCTACGAGCCCGTGTGGGCTGACGCCTGGATCTTCGTCGGCTCGCTCCTCGCCACCTACGGCATGGCCAAGGGGTGGGTGGAGTTCTGGCTGATCTGGGTCGCGGTCGACCTCGTCGGCGTGCCGCTGCTCGTGGGCGCCGGCTACTACGCGTCCGCCTTCATGTACGTCTTCTACGGCGCCTTCACCCTCGCGGGCTTCTTCGTCTGGATGCGCGCCCGCGGATCCGCGGCGCCCGCCGTCGAGACCGTCTTCCCGGACCCGCGGGTCGTCGAGGCGCCCGCCGACCGCTAGGCGCGGCCCGCCCGCTCGCCCGACCCGCCGCGCGCTAGCGGCCCTGGCCGTTGGAGCAGGTGCTCTGCGCCGCGGTCTGCCCGGTGATGCTCGCGTCGAGCACCTCGGACGTCGGCGAGGGAGCAGGCGCGGGCGTGGACCCGTCGGCGGGGGCCTCGGGCGCCGGGGTCGCGGGCGGCGTCGTCGCGGGCGGCGTCGTCGCGCCGTCGGCGGGGACGCTGCCGGACTCGTCGGTCGCCGCCGGCTGGCCGAGCGAGAAGTCCGCATCGGAGGCCAGCAGGCTGACGAGCTGCGCGGCCGCGGCCTCGTCCGGCTGCACGCGCCCGTTCGCCAGCACCTCGCCCGGGTACTGCAGGAAGACCACGTCCTCGAGCGGGATGTCCTTGAAGGTGAGCGCCACCGAGACGAGGGTGTCGAGGTCCGCGAGCGAGGTGGACAGCTGCATGTTGTCGACCACGGCGCGCGCGATGCCGTAGAGCTTGGCGGGGTTGGTCAGCGTGTCCGCGCTCTTGATGGTGCGCACGAGCGCGCTGAGGAAGACCTGCTGGTTGCCGATGCGCGAGATGTCGCTGCCGTCGCCCACGCCGTAGCGCGTGCGGAGGAACTGCACGGCGTCCTTGCCCTGCAGGGTGTGCAGGCCCGGATCCAGCGACAGGTCGGTCTTCGGGTCGTAGATGCCGTTGGCCACGCAGACCTCGACGCCGCCGACCGCGTTGGACATCTCGACCACGCCGTTGAACTGCACGACGCCGCCGTACGGGATGTCGAGCCCGGTGAGGCCCTCGACCATCCGCACGGTGCAGTCGAAGCCGCCGCGGGACAGCGACTCGTTGAGCTGGGCGCGGGTGCTCGCCGCGTACTCCGTGCCGTCGGGGCCCTGGCACGCGGGGATCGGGACGAGCATGTCGCGGGGGAACGAGACGACCGTCGCGCGGGTGCTGTCCTCGCTGATGTGCAGCAGCATCGTCACGTCGTTGAGCGTCGCCGTGCCCACGTCCTCCGCGGCGCCGTACCCGTCGCCCTGGCCGGCCCGGCTGTCGCTGCCGACGATGAGGATGTTCGCGCCGCCGTCGATCCCGCCGAGCGACGGCGGGAGGGCCTGGCCGCTGGAGATGTCGACGGTGTTGCCCGCGACGGTGCGGGAGAGGTCCCAGAACGCGATGCCCGCGACCGAGAGCGTGCTCGCGAGCGCGACCGCGAGCACGCCGGCGATGCCCTTCATCACCGTGCGGCCCGCGCTCGGCGCGCGGAGCCGGCCGTGGCGGGCGATGCCGCGGACGTGGGCACGGTCCGCGCGGGTCCTCTGGGGGGCGTGCTGCATGGGTGGATCTCTCGTCGCCGGGCGGGGAGGCTCGGGCTGGCCGCCCGCATCCTCCACAGGGTAGCCGAGGGCGGTGGAGGGTCCGCCCGGCGCGCGGCCCGATGCGCTAGGGCGCGGGATGCGCCGCGTCGGTCAGATGCGCGTGGAGGAACGCGTCGATCCGCCGCCAGGCGTCCGCGGCCGATGCGGGCTCCGGACCCATGCCCGCCGCGCGCAGCAGCGGACGGAGGATCCGGGGTCCCGTCTCGGCGTCGTTGAGGAACGAGTGCCCGGCGTCCGGGTGCTCGTGCACGTCGTGGTCGATGCCGTGCACCGCGAGGGCCGCCTCGAGCCGGGCGGCGGATCCCGCCAGCGGCCGGTCCCGCCCGCCGTAGCTCGCGACGATGGGGCACGCACCCGAGAGCGCGCCGTCGAGGTCCTCGGGCAGCACGCCGTAGTTGACGCTCGAGACGTCGAACCCGCGGGAGGCCGCCGCGAGGGCGAAGCCGCCTCCCAGGCAGAAGCCGATGACGCCCACGCGGCCCGTGCAGTCGGCGCGGCCCACGAGCAGGCGGCGGGCGGACTCGACGTCCGCGAACGCGCGGCCCTCCCCCGCCACGAGCGCCCGGAAGGTCGCGCCGAGGCAGCGACGCGCACCGCCCGCGGAGAAGAGGTCGGGCAGGAGCGCGAGGAAGCCGGCCTCGGCCAAGCGCTCCGCCTGGCGGCGCATCACGTCGGTGACGCCGAACGCCTCGTGCACCACCACGACCGCGGGCCAGGGCCCCTCGCCGTCGGGCACCGCCAGCACCCCGTGGAGGCCGGGCGACGCCCCGGGGTCGGCGGAGGGGAGGGGGATCTCGGTGAGCGTCACGGCCATGGCCTCAGGCTAGGGCGCTGCAGGGGCTCCGCCGTGGACGGGTGACGGCCCCCAGCGAGCCGTCATGCGGCGGAGCGGGGCAGCCGCACGCGGAGCGGCGGCCGCCGTCAGCGCCAGGCGGTGGGCCCGGCGGATCCGGCGCGGTACTCGGCCATGGGCACGCGGTCGCCCTTCCACGCGCGCATGACGGGCGCGACGATGCGCCAGCACCGCTCGGCCACGTCGCCGCGGACCGAGAGGCGCGGGTCGCCCGCGAGGATGCCGTCGAGCACCTCGCCGTACGGGGTGAGCTCGGGCTGGGCGAAGTCGGCGCGGAACGTGGACTGGGTGAGCGTGAAGGGCTCGCCGGTGCCGTCCATGGTGACCTCGAGCGTGATGCCGTCGGGCTTCAGGTCGATGACGAGGCGGTCGGGGCGGGCGGAGCCGTGCAGGCCGCGCGGCAGATGCGCCACGGGCTTGAACGTGACGACGATGCGCTTGGACGCCTCCTTGAGCGCCTTGCCCGAGCGCAGCCGGAACGGGACGCCCGCCCAGCGCGCGTTCGCGACGCCGAAGGTGACCTCGGCGAGCGTCTCGGTCTGGTTCGCCGGATCCACGCCCTCCTCCTTCGCGTAGGCGGGGATGCGCGTGCCCTCGACGGAGCCCGCGGTGTAGCGGGCGCGGCGGCTGTGCGCTACCGGGTCGTTGTCCCACACCTCGGTGGCGCGGAGGACCGACGCGATGTTCGACCGCAGGTCGTCCGGGTCGATGCTCGCGGGCGGCTCCATCGCGAAGACGGCGAGCACCTGCAGCAGGTGGCTCTGGATCATGTCGACCAGCGCGCCCGACTTGTCGTAGTAGCCGGCGCGGCCCTCGAGCGCGAGCTGCTCGTCGTAGAGGATCTCGACCTTCTCGATGTCCCTCGCGCTCCACACCGACTCGAAGAAGCGGTTGGCGAAGCGCAGCGACACGAGGTTGAGCACGGTGGAGAGGCCGAGGAAGTGGTCGGTGCGGTGGATGCGCTCCTCCGGCACGAGCTTCAGCAGCTGGCGGTTGAGCTGGGCCGCCGTGCGGCTGTTCGAGCCGAACGGCTTCTCCAGCGCGAGCGTGGTGCCCTCCGGCAGGTCGAGCTTCCCCAGCTGCTCGCACACCTCGATGGAGATGGCCGGCGGCAGCGCGAAGTAGAGCGCCGGCGCGCCCTCGCACCCGTCGAGGATGCGCTTCAGGTCGTCCACGTCCGTGGGGTCGGCCTGGATGTACTTGGTGGACGAGACGATGCCCGCCGCGCGCCGCCCCTTCGCGTCGACCGAGTCGAACGCGGCCTTGACCGTCTTCTTCCACTCGTCGGCCCCGCGCTCGCTCCGGCCGGTGCCGATGAGCTGGATGCGGCGCCCCCGGTCGCTCGCCACGAGGCTGCCGAGACCCGGCAGGAGGAGGCGTTCCGTGAGGTCGCCGCTGGCGCCGAGGATGACGAGGGTGGAGGGTTCGCTGGTCATCCTCCGAGACTACGGGTCGCGACCGCGCGGGAGCCGACCTACACTGGGCGAGTCGAACATCCGTTCGAACACCGCGTCCGGGAGGGTGCGGCGGATCCGTCGGGAGGCGCGCGTGAGCTTCACCCACCTGCACGTCGCGTCCGCCTTCTCCGCCCACTTCGGCACCTCGGCGCCCGAGGCGCTGGTCGACGGGGTCGCGGCCGAGGGCGCGTCGGCCGCGGCGATCACCGACCGCGACGGGCTGTACGGCGCGGTCCGCCACATCCGCCGCTCGATCGCCGCGGGCGTCTCCCCCGTCGTGGGCGCGGAGCTCGGCCTCACGGGCGAGCACCCGGGCCGGATCACGGTGCTCGCGCACGGCGGCACGCACGGCCAGGGCTGGGCGGCGCTCAGCCGGCTCATCAGCGCGAGCCACGGGCGGGGCACGGCGCGCAGCACCGCCCGGAGCGCCCAGGCCGGCATCGCGCGCACCCGGCCGCCCGCGTTCCTGCTCGGCGAGGACGGGCCGGTCGGCACGGTCATGCTCGGGCCCGACTCCGACGTGGGCCGCGCCGTCGCCGCGGGCGACCACGCGCTCGCCTCCCGCCACCTGGCCGAGTGGGCGAGGCTCCTGCCCGGCGCGATCGTCGTCGAGGTGGTCTGCCACTACACGGAGCCCGGCGAGTCGGCGAGCCTCCGGCACGCCGCCCGCATGCTCGAGCTCGCCGAGGCCCACCGCGTCCCCGCGGTGCTCACCAACGCGGTGCGCTACCTGGTACCCGACGACGCGCTCACGGGCGACGTGCTCGACGCCGCGGGCACGCTGCGGCCGCTCGGCTCGTTCCGGCTGCAGCCCAACGGCCAGGCGTGGCTCAAGCCGCCGGCCGCCATGCAGGACATCGCGCGGGAGATCGCGGGCGCGTCCTCCCTCGACCGGCGCGCGGGCGAGGCCCTGCTGCGCGCCACCGAGGAGCTCGCCGACCGCTGCCGGCTGGATCCGGACGCCGACCTCGCCTGGCGGAAGCCGAAGCTGCCCGAGAAGTCCGTCATCGGCGTCACGGGCGACCCGGACGAGGCGCTCTGGCGGAAGGCCGAGGCGGGCGTCACCGAGCGCTTCGGGCACGTCGACGAGTCGATGCGGCAGCGCGTGCTCGCCCGCATGCGCACCGAGCTGCAGACCATCACGGGCTTCGGCTTCGCCACCTACTTCCTCACCGTGGCCGACGTGTGCTCCCTCATGCGCGACATGGGCGTGCGCAACCAGGCCCGAGGATCCGGCGCCGGCAGCCTCGTCAACTACCTGCTGCGCATCTCCAACGTCGACCCGCTCGAGCACGACCTCCTCTTCGAGCGCTTCCTCGGCAAGGTGCGCTCTACCCTGCCCGACATCGACATCGACGTGGAGTCCGCGCGCCGGCACGAGGTGTACCACCGGGTGTTCGAGAAGTACGGCAGCAACCGGGTCACGCTGCTGTCGATGCAGAACACCTACCGGGCCCGCGGCGCCGCGCGCGACGCGGGGCTCGCGCTCGACCTCGACGAGCAGCAGATCGACTTCATCGCCAAGAACATCTGGCGCTTCAACGCGCGCGAGTTCCGCGCGGTGCTCGAGACCAAGCCGGAGCTGAAGCCCATCGCCGACCTCGTGCGCGACGACCCGAGCATCGACCTGCTCGTCGACCTCACCGAGCGGCTCGACCGGCTCCCCCGGCACATCTCGATGCACCCGTGCGGCGTGATCCTCGGCGACTCCGACCTCCTCAGCACCAGCCCCGTGCAGCCGAGCGGCATGGGACTGCCCATGAGCCAGTTCGACAAGGACGACATCGACGACATGGGGCTCCTGAAGCTCGACATCCTCGGCGTCCGGATGCAGAGCACCATGGCGTACGCGCTCGACGAGATCCACCGCATCCACGGCCCGCGCTCGGCGGTGGCGGGCGGCATCCCGGTGGACGCGCGCTACGTGCACCGCGACGGGCGCATCGAGCTCGACGAGATCCCGCACGACGACGAGGAGACCTTCGCCGCCATCCGCACGACGCACACGCTCGGCATGTTCCAGATCGAGTCGCCCGGGCAGCGCGAGCTCATCGGCAAGATGCAGCCCGACGTGTACGAGGACCTCATCGCCGACATCTCGCTGTTCCGGCCGGGGCCCATGAAGGGCAACATGGTGGCGCCGTTCCTCGACACGAAGCACGGCATCACCCGGCCCGACTACCTGCACCGCCGGTTCGCGCCGTTCCTCGCGCCCACCTTCGGCGTGGTCATCTACCACGAGCAGGTCATCCGGATCTTCGCCGACTGCATGCAGGTCTCCCTCGCGGAGGCCGACGAGCTGCGCCGCAACATGGAGCGGCAGGACACCGTGGTCGAGGCCGCGTTCCGGGAGCGCACGGCCGCCCACGTGGACGGGCGCACGGGCGAGCGCCCGTTCTCGGACGCCGACGTCGAGCGCATCTGGAAGGCGCTGAAGGGCTTCGGCTCGTTCGGCTTCTGCAAGGCGCACGGCGCGGCCTTCGCGCTGCCCACGTGGCAGAGCGCGTGGCTGAAGACGCACTACCCGGCGGAGTTCCTCGCGGGGATCCTCACGCACGATCCCGGCATGTACCCCAAGCGCCTGCTGCTCACCGAGGCCCGGCGCATGGGCGTGCCCGTGCTGCCGCTCGACGTCAACAGGTCCACGGGCGTCTACCGGGTGGAGCGCGTGGAGGGCGACGCGACGACCGGGCGCACGCGGATCGGCGAGCTGGGGATCCGGCTGTCGCTGCAGGACGTGCACGGGATGAGCGAGGCGGAGCTCGCGCGCATCGAGGCCGGCCAGCCGTTCGACTCCATCACCGACTTCTACGCGAAGGCGCAGCCGTCGCGCGCGCTGCTGGAGCGGCTCGCGGCCGTGGGCGCGCTCGACTCCCTGGCCACCTCGGCCGACGACCTCGCCGCCCGCGGGCCGGCGTCCCGCGGCGACGTCATGGCGTTCGTCCGGCGGCTCACGGCGCGCGCGGCCCGGCCCGCGGATCCGGCCGGGCAGCTGCCGCTGTTCGTCGACGACCGCGACCTCATCCCGCGCGGCTCGCCCGACCCCGACGGCCGCGAGCGGGTGAGCGCCGAGCTCGACATCCTGCAGATGGAGGTCACGGAGCACGTGCTCGAGAGCTACCGGCCCATGCTCGACGAGCTCGGCGTGATCCCCGCGAGCCAGCTCCTCGAGGTGCGCAGCGGCTCGGAGGTGGTGGTCGCGGGGATCCGCATCGCCACGCAGACCCCGCCCATGCGCAGCGGCAAGCGCGTCGTCTTCATCAGCCTCGACGACGGCACGGGCTGCTCCGACTCCACCTTCTTCGACGAGGCGCAGCAGAGGGCCGGGCCCATGCTCTTCGGCACGCGGCTGCTCGTCATCCGCGGGCGCACCCGGCGCACGGGCGAGCGCGGCGTCTCCATCCAGGCGGAGGACGCGTGGGACCTCAAGGAGATGTGGGCCAGGTGGCTGGCCGCCCGGCGGCAGGGCGCGGAGGCCGGCGGCGGGGTCGACGCGGAGGACGCGGTCGCCTGAGGCCCGTCGCGGGCGGGATGATGGGAGGACCCGAGACCGCCGCCGGAGGCCGCACGTGCGCATCACCACGACCGTCCGCACCACCACCCGGATCCCGTTCGTCCAGGTGGTCAAGACCTCCGTCGCCGCGGTCCTCGCCTGGTTCGCCTGCGTCGCGCTGCTGCCGGCCCAGCTGCCGATCTTCGCGACCATCGCGGCCCTCCTCGTGGTGCAGCCGAGCATCAACCAGACCTTCGGCAAGGCGGTCGAGCGCAGCCTCGGCGTGATCACGGGCGTGCTGCTCGCGCTCGCGCTCGGCCTCGCGTTCGGCGGATCCAGCTGGGTGGTGCTCACGGCCGTCGTGGTGGCCGTGCTGGTGGGCTGGGTGTTCCGGCTGACGCCCGGGTCGAGCACGCAGATCCCCATCAGCGCCATGCTCGTGCTCGCCATCGGGCAGCTCTCGCCCGTGTACGCGCTCGACCGCATCGTCGAGACGATCCTCGGCGCGGCCATCGGCGTCGCCGTCAACGTCGCGATCGCGCCGCCCGTGCTGCACGCGGCGAGCCGACGCGCGGTGGTCGGGCTCGCGGGCGAGTGCGCCGCCGCGCTCGACCGCCTCGCCGGCGCGCTGTCGGAGCCGGTGGACCGCGCGGAGCTCGCCCGCATGCTCACCCGGGCGCGCGAGCTCCGGCCGCTGCACACGAAGGCCGTCGCCGAGGTCGACAGGGGGCTCGAGAGCCTCACCCTCAACCCGCGTCGACGCCGGCACCGCGCGCTCCTCGAGGCCGACCGGGAGCTCCTCGCGACGCTCACGGTGCTCGTGAACCGCGTGGTCGGCATGACGCGCGCGGTGCACGACCGCTACGACCCGTCGCTCGCGGAGGAACCCGTCGTCCGCGGCATCGCGACCGAGCTCACGCGGGCCGCCCACGACGTGCGCCTGCTGGCGGAGCACGCGCTCCCCGGCGACGGCGCCGACGGCGACGCGCCGGACGAGGAGCCCGCCCTCACGGCGCCGCTGGTCGTGCTGGAGCCGAGCGAGGAGCACTGGATCCTCATCGGCTCGCTGCTGGAGGACATCCGCCGCATCCGCTCGGAGATCATCGGCGGGGCCGAGTGACGCGTCCGCTCCCGGGCTACAGCCCGCTCGAGCTCGACCCCGACCCGCGCGCCTCCGGCCTCGTGCGCGGCACGACGCCGACGCCCCTCGGCACGGTGCAGCACCACCACGCGCTCGCGCGGTCCTCGGACACCGCGACGGTCCTCCTGCACGGCGCCGCCGGATCGTGGACCACCTGGACGCCGCTGATCCGCACGGCGCGCGAGGCCGGCGTCCCGTTCGCGGACGTCGTCGCGATCGACCTGCCCGGCTGGGGCGGCTCCGCGCTCGACGCGGACGACGCGGACGCGACGGTCGACGCCATCGCCGACGCGGTCGCGTGCGTGGTCGACGGCCTCGGCTACGCGCGCTGGCGCCTCGTGGGCCACTCGATGGGCGGCTTCATCGCGCTGCACCTCGCAGCCCGGGATCCCGCGCGGGCCGTCTCCGTCGAGCTCGTCTCCCCCACCACCTACTCGGTCATCCGGAGCGTCGCGCATCCGATCCGCGCGTTCCGCGTCATCCCGGGCTTCACGATGATGCTCGCCGTCATGCGGACCCTGCGCCGCCTGGGCGGGGTCGGCACGGCGCTCATCCGCGGCACCGGGCGCCTCGGCCTCATGCGCGCGGTCGCCCGGCCGCTCTTCGCGCACGGCGGGCACGTCCGGCGCTCGATCGTCGACGCCATCGCCACCGAGGCCCGGCCGCGCGCGTTCTCGCTCGCGGCGGAGGTCACGCGCGGCTACGACGCGGACGCGCTGTGGTCGCGGATCGCGTGCCCGGTATCCGCGGTGCGCGGCGACGACGACGTGTTCGTCTCCCCGGCCGACCTCGGGCTCCTGGCGCGTACGGTGACGGGCCTCCGCTCCGCGGTGATCCCGGACGCCGGCCACTTCGCGCACGTCGAGCGCCCCGCGGAGACCCTCCGCGCGCTCGGTCGCCTCCCCTGACGCGGGCCCGCCTGCACGACGGCGCTCCCGGCACGACGGCGCTCCCGGCACGACGACGCCCCCGGTCCCAGGAGGGAACGGGGGCGTCGGATCCGCGCGGGGCGGACGCGGTCGGGCCGGGGCCCGACCGGTGGGCGCTAGGCCGCGGGGGTCGCGAGGACCGCCTGGATGTCGAGCGTGATGGTGACCTTGTCGCCGAGCAGCACGCCGCCGGTCTCGAGGGCCGCGTTGTAGGTGAGGCCGAAGTCCTCGCGGTTGACGACCGTGGTCGCCGTCGCGCCGAACTTGGTCTGGCCGTACGGGTCCTGGCCGAAGCCGCCGAACTCGACGTCGAACGTGACGGGCTTGGTGACGCCGCGCATCGTGAACTCGCCGTCGATCTTCGCGTCGCCGTCCTTCTCCACGCGCACGGCGGTGGAGACGAAGTCGATGGTGGGGTGGTTCTCGGCGTCGAAGAAGTCGTTGGTGCGGAGGTGCTGGTCGCGGTTCGGCTCGTTGGTGTCGATCGAGACGATGGTCGCGTGGGCCTTGACGGAGCTCTGCTCGGGGGTGGCGCCCGTGACGATCTCGGCGTCGAAGTCCTTGAACGTGCCCTTGACCTTGCTGATCATGATGTGGCGGATGCTGAAGCCGACGGAGCTGTGGGTCTTGTCGATGGTCCAGGTGCCGGCGATGTATCCGGGGACGGTCGTGGTGTCGCTCATGTTCGTGCCTTTCGTACGGGGTCGAGGGTGGAGGCCGACGGCCTCAGGGATATGCAAGCGCATGGATCCGACATCCATTCCCACATTTCGTTGCGAGTTCATGTATTCCTGACGGTGCCCGTCGCCCCCGTGCCCGGCGCCCGTCGCGCGTCCGTCCGCTCCGGGGCGCGGGCGTACCGTGGCGGGATGCGTGCCATCACCTTCGACTCCCCCGGCGGCCCCGACGTCCTCTCCCTCACCGAGCTGCCGGATCCGGTGGCGGGGCCCGGCGAGGTACTGATCCGCGTGGCCGCGGCGGGCGTCAACCGCGCGGACCTCAGCCAGCGCGAGGGCGCGTACCCGCCGCCCGCGGGGGCGCCGACGCACCTCGGCCTCGAGGTGTCAGGGACGATCGCGGCGGTCGGCCCGGGCGCGACCCGCTGGGCGGTCGGCGACCGCGTGTGCGCCCTGCTCGCGGGCGGCGGCTACGCCGAGCTCGTCGCGGTCGACGAGCGCCACGTCCTGCCCGTGCCGGACGGGCTCGACCTCGTCGAGGCCGCGGGCCTGCCCGAGGTCGTCGCGACCGTGTGGTCGAACGTCGTGCTCGACGCGGGGCTCCGGTCGGGCGAGACGCTGCTCGTGCACGGCGGGTCGAGCGGCATCGGCACCATGGCGATCCAGCTGGCGACGCGCCTCGGCGCCCGCGTGGCCGTGACCGCCGGCAGCCCGGCCAAGCTCGAGGCCTGCCGCGCGCTCGGCGCGGACATCCTCATCGACTACCGGCAGCAGGACTTCGTGACCGCACTCCTCGAGGCCACCGACGGGCACGGCGCCGACGTGGTCCTCGACGCCATCGCCGGCGACTACATCGACCGCGACATCCGCGCCCTCGCGCGCGACGGCCGGATCATGGTCATCGGCGCGCAGAGCGGCGCCCCGACGAGCATCGCCATCGGCCAGCTCATGGCCCGCCGCGGGCGGATCTGGGGCACGACGCTCCGGGCCCGCGACGCCGACGACAAGGCGCGCATCGTCGACGCCGTCCGACGGGACGTGTGGCCCGCCGTGGCCGACGGATCCGTGCGGCCCGTCGTCGACCGCGTGCTCCCGCTCGCGGAGGCCGCCGCCGCGCACGCCCGCGTGGCGTCGTCGCAGCACGTGGGCAAGGTGCTGCTGGCGCTCTAGCGGGCGCCGTCCGACGCGGGCGTCGGCGTCGGCGCGGGCGTCGGCGTCGGCGCGGGCACCGGGCGCCGCGAGCGGATGCCGACGAGCGACACCAGCCCGCCCGCGATGAGGAGCGCCGCCGTCACGAGCACCACCCGGTGGAAGGCCGCCACGTCGAGGTCGGGCCCGGCGACCAGACCGATCGCGGCGATCGCGACGAGGCCCGCGACGCGCGACACCGCGTTGTTCACGGCCGAGGCGATGCCCGCCTGCGCGGACGGCACGGCCTCGAGGATCGTCGAGGTCAGCGGCGCGACCGTCATCGACAGCCCCAGCCCGAAGACGAGGATGCCGGGCAGCAGCTGCCCCCAGTAGTCCACCGGCTCGGCCACGCGCAGCATGAGCAGGTAGCCGGCGCCCGCGACGATCGGGCCCACGCCCATCAGCAGCCGCGGCCCGATCCGCCCGGCCAGCGCCCCGAAGCGCGTCGACAGCAGCAGCATGATCACGGTCGTCGGCACGAGCGCGAAGCCCGCGGCCGTCGCCGAGAGCCCGCCCGTCTGCTGCAGGAACACCGCGATGACGAAGCCGCCGAGCGAGAGCGCGCCGTAGATGCCGACGGTCGCGATGTTGCCGACCAGGAAGTCCCGCTCGCGGAAGAGCGACAGCGGCAGCATCGGATGCGCGGTGCGCCGCTCGCGGAGCACGAAGAGCACGAGGCACGCGACGCCCACGACGAGGCTGCCCACCACGAGCGGGTGGCCGACGCCGAGGCGCGACTGCTCGATGAGCGCGAAGACGGGGCCGCCGATCCCGAGGGCGCCGAGCACCGCACCCGGCACGTCGACGCGCGTGCCCGCCGCCGCCGGCGCGTCGTGCGGCAGCCGGGCGAGGAGGACGAGGGTCACGACGATGGGCAGCACGTTGATCCCGAACACGAGCCGCCAGTCCAGCGCGTCCACCAGCACGCCGCCGAGGACGGGGCCGACGAGCATGGCCGTGCCGGTCCACGCCGTCCAGGATCCGATGGCCTTCGCCTGCGCGGGGCCCCGGAACGCCTGCGCGATGAGGGCGAGCGAGCTCGGCACGAGGAGCGCGCCCGCCGCGCCCTGGGCCGCGCGCGCGGCGATGAGGACGCCCGCGGTCGGGGCGACCGCGCACACGAGCGACGTGACCCCGAAGCCCACGAGCCCCCAGCGGAGCACGCGCACGCGCCCGAAGGCGTCGGAGAGCGAGCCGGCCAGGAGGATCAGCGCGCCGAGGGTGATGAGGTACGCGTCCACGACCCACTGCTGGACGACGAGGCCGCCGCCCAGGTCCTCGCCGATGGCGGGCAGCGCGACGTTCACCACCGTGCCGTCGAGGAACGCGACGAAGGAGGCGAGGATCGCGACGGCGAGGACCGTGCGGCCGCGTCCGTCGGCGGCGCCACCCGCCCGTGCGGGGGCGACGGGCTCGGTCATGTGCCCAGTATGCGGCCCGGCCGGGCCGCGGCCGGTCCACGCGGACGCGGGCGGATCAGGCGGGCGGTGCCGTCGAGGATCCGGCGCGGTCGATCGCGGCCTCGACGCGGCGCAGCACGTCCTCGTCGCCCATGATCCGGAAGTGGCCGGACGCCGCGACGCGCTCGTCCGTGGCGCCGTCGAGCGAGCTGCCGCCGGGGATGTGCGGGTCGAAGCGCGCGAAGATGCTGGTGATCCGGGCGTTCACCTCGCGCGACCGGCCGAGCTCCACGAGCGCGGCGTTCCGCGGCGAGAAGTCGCGGATGCTGCGGACGGGGAACAGGCGCGCGTACGAGGATCCGGCGAAGGGCGCGTTGATCGCGACCATGGCCCGGATGCGCCGGTCGGGGTCGCCGAAGGCCATCAGGTGCTTGCCGATGAGGCCGCCCTTGCTGTGCGCGACCACGATGACGTCGCGCAGGTCCTCGGCCTCGAGGTACGCGCGCGCCCGGCGCGACATCTCGGCGACGCGGCCGACGTTGGCGCCGAGCGAGCCGACCACGTGGACGCCGTGGCCGCGGGCGTGCAGGCGCCGGATGATCGGGAGCATGAACTGCCAGCGCTCGTAGACGCCCGGCAGCACGAGGATCGTCGGCCGGTCGTCGCGGCCGTCCTCGAACGAGGAGGCGTCGTCGCGGGAGAGCGTGGCGGCGGCCTGCCAGCGGAGGACGTACGCGTAGTCGAGCGCCCAGTCCCAGGCCTTGCGGAGGGCCGTCAGCGGCGGGAGGGCGTCGGGTCCGTCGGCGGTCACCGCTCCATCCTGCTCGCGTGCGGGCGGGACGGCCGGGACGCCGGTGGGCTCCGGGATCGGTTCGTCAGTCGACGCGGGCATGCTCGACGATCGCCCGGGCGACGCCCTCGGGATCCGTGAACATGACGACGTGCGGACCGCGGGCGACGTGCACGGAGCCGCGCGGGATGAGGCCCGCGAGGTCCTCCGCGAACGACCGGTCGACCACGGCGTCGCGATGGCCGACGACGACGAGCGTCCGCGCGCGGATCCGCCCCGCCCGGTCCTCGATGCGGTCGCCGATGAGGTGCGGCAGCTGCCGGAGGTAGTACGGGATGCCGCAGCGGAGGAAGTAGTCGCCGAGCACGACCGCGTTCGACATCAGCGGCTCGCGGAGCGTGTCCCGGCCGAGCGCGAGGCCGGCGCGGACGACGCCGCGCTTCCGCGGGTCGAGGGTGGGGCCGATGAGCACGATGCGGTCCGCGATCCCCGGCTGGTCGACGGCGAGCTGCGTGACGATCTGCGCGCCCATCGAGTGGCCGACGATGACGGGGTCGACGAGGCCGTGCATCCGCACGACCTCCGCCACGACGGCGGCGTGGTCGGCGAGCGTCACGTCGCGCCGGACCCGGGGCGACTCGCCGTAGCCGGGGAGGTCGACGGCGTAGACGTCGCCGTGCTCGGCGAGGAGCGCGGCGAGCGGGTGGAAGTACCGGGACGACACGCCGATCCCGTGCACGAGGACGAACGACGGGCGGCGGCCCGCGGCACCCGCGGCTCCGGCGCGGCCCGCGGATCCGATGCCCGCGGGAGCGCTCGACAGCGTGCGGCCGGCGTTGGCGCCCGCCGAGCGGAAGACCTTGATCGCGACGCGGAAGCCGAGGACCGTGCGGCGCTCGAGGTCGTGGTCCACGGGGATCGACCGCGACGGGTAGCGGGGCGACACGAGGAGCCAGCGCGGCGGGACGGACGCGGTGCGGTGCACGTCACCGGGTCGCCGGACGCGGGTGAGCCGGGCGAGGGGGGAGCGCATCCGATGACCCTAGCCGCCCGTCGCCGTGCGGACGCCCGGGTGCGCGTCGGCCGCGGGCGGCTCGCCCTCCCCCGCGATGGGAGGATGGGATCCCGCCGACCCCGAGGAGACCCGATGACGCCCGACTGGTCGAGGACCACCCTCGCCGACCTGCCCCTCCGCGACGGGATCCGCGGCGAGGAGCCGTACGGCGCCCCGCAGCTCGACGTGCCGGTGCTCCTCAACGTGAACGAGAACCCGTACCCGCTGCCCGAGGAGGTGGCCGTCGCCGTCAGCGAGGCCGTGCTCCAGGCCGCGCGCGGGCTGAACCGCTACCCCGACCGCGAGTTCCTCGAGCTCCGCACCGAGCTGGCCGACTACCTCACGGCCGACAGCGGCCTCCCGCTCGGTCCCGAGAACGTCTGGGCCGCGAACGGGTCGAACGAGGTGCTGCAGCAGGTGCTCCAGGCCTTCGGCGGCACCGACCGCGTCGCGCTGTCCTTCGCCCCGCACTACGCGATGTACCCCGAGTACGCGCGGAACACGCTCACCACGTGGGTCTCCGGCCGCCGCCAGGAGGACTTCACGCTCGACCTCGAGGACGTCACGGAGCTCGTCACGCGGCACCAGCCGAGCGTCGTCTTCCTCACCAGCCCGAACAACCCGACGGGCACCGCGCTGACGACCCGGGAGATCGAGCACGTGCTCTCGGTCGCGCCCGGCGTCGTGGTCATCGACGAGGCGTACGCCGAGTTCCGCCGCGAGGGCGTGCCGACCGCGATCTCGCTCCTCCCCGACCACCCGCGCCTCATCGTGTCGCGCACCATGAGCAAGGCGTTCGCGTTCGCGGGCGGTCGTCTCGGCTACCTCGCGGCTGCGCCCGCGGTCGTCGACGCGCTCCGGATCGTGCGGCTGCCGTACCACCTGTCCCGGATCACGCAGGTCAGCGCGACCGCCGCCCTCCGCCACCGCGGCGTGCTGCTCGCGCAGGTCGCGTCGCTCCGCGAGGAGCGGGACGGGCTCGTCGCCTGGCTCCGCGGACGCGGGTTCGAGGTCGCGCCGTCGGACGCCAACTTCGTGCTCTTCGGCCGGTTCCCCGACCGGCACGCGGTGTGGCAGGGGCTGCTCGACCGGGGCGTGCTGATCCGCGAGACGGGCCCCGAGGGCTGGCTGCGCGTCTCCGTGGGCACGCCCGAGGAGACGGCGGCCTTCCGCGACGCGCTCGACGACGTCCTCGGGACGCCCCGGGGCTGACCCGCGTCGGCCGCGAGCCGTCTCCACGGTCCGCGGTCAGGGCCGGAAGCGGATCCCCGTCGCGTCCTCGGCGGCCGACCACAGCTGCTCGGCCACCGCCCGCGAGCGGGCGTGCTCCGCGACGAAGGCGGGAGCAGGCAGGCCCTTCAGCTCGAGCGGCCCGGCCGGTCCCCAGAAGGCGCCGCCCGTGACGCCGTGGGCGGCCGCCGCGTGCGCCACCGGCCACGCGCCCGCGTCCTTGCCCTGCACGAGGACGCGCCCAGCCCCCGCGACGAGGCGGCGGGCGGCGGCGACGCCCCGCGGACGGGCGGTCGGATCCTGCGGCGGCGTGAGCGCGTCCACCGAGTAGCCGGGGTGCGCGGAGAGCGCGATGCGGTCGGATCCCGCGGCCCGCCAGCGCCGGTCGAGCTCGGCCGCGATCATCATGCAGGCCGTCTTCGACCGTCCGTACCGCACGAGCGCGGGCATGCGCCGCTCCCCCGCGAGGTCGCCGAGGTCGAGGGGCGAGAAGCGGTGCGCGAGGGATCCGAGCATCACGACCCGCCCGCCGGCCCGCAGCCGCGGCGCGAGGCCGGCGACGAGCGCGAAGTGCCCGAGCGCGTTCGTGCCCATGAGCTCCTCGAACCCGTCGACGGTCGTCCGCCGCCTCCGGGCCCGGCCGCCCGCGGGTGTCAGCCCGGCGTTGGCGACGACCGCGTCGAGGTCCTCGCGCACGGCGGCGACGCACGCGTCCACGCTCGCGAGGCGGGCGAGGTCGAGCGCGACGACGTCCACGTCGGCACCGGGCACGCGGGTGCGGACGGCCCGCGCGGCGGCGTCCCCGCGCTCGGCCGAGCGGCAGGCCAGGAGCACCCGGGCGCCCGCGCCCGCGAGCTGCGTCGAGGTCCAGAAGCCGATGCCGCCGTTCGCGCCCGTGACGAGGATCGTCCGGCCGGCGAGGTCGGGCAGGACGGGCGCCGCGGTCACGACAGGGTGCCCACGCGGGTCGCGCGCACGACGGCCTCCCCGGCCTCGTTCGACGCGTCGAGGTCGACGACCGCCTCGATCCCCCAGTCGTGGTCGCCCTCGGGGTCGTGCAGCGCCTGCCGCACGGTCCACTCGGTCGGTCCCTCCGTGATCGTGACGAGCGCCTGGCTGCGGGCGTCGCCGTCGGTGAGGATCCGGTCGTACTCGCCGAAGTAGCCGTCGAGCGCGTCGCCCCAGGCGTCCGCGTCGAAGCCGGCCGCGGCGTCGAGGTCGCCGAGCGCGTGCAGGTCCTCGCGGGCGGCGAGCTGCACGCGCCGGAACATCTCGTTCCGCACGAGGATCCGGAACGCGCGCGTGTTCGACGTGAGCAGCTTGGGCGCGGGCGGCAGCACGGGCGCGTCGCCCGGCGGCTGCGTGGGGTGGGACAGCTCCTCCCACTCGTCGAGGAGGCTCGAGTCGACCTGGCGCACGAGCTCGCCGAGCCACTCGATCACGTCGAGCAGCTCCTCGGTCTTCGCCTCGTCCGGGATCGTCTGCCGCATCGCGCGGAACGCGTCGGACAGGTAGCGGAGCACGAGGCCCTCGGAGCGCATGAGCCCGTAGAAGGAGATCAGCTCGCTGAAGCTCATCGCGCGCTCGTACATGTCGCGGACCACGGACTTCGGGCTGAGCGCGAAGTCGCCGATCCACGGCTGGCTGGCCGCGTAGGTCGTGAACGCCTGGTCGAGCAGCTCCTCCAGCGGCTTCGGGTGCGTGATCGACTCGAGCAGCTCCATGCGCTGGTCGTACTCGATGCCCTCGGCCTTCATCGCCTGCACGGCCTCGCCGCGCGCCTTGAACTGCTGCTGCGACAGGATCGGCCGCGGGTCGTCGAGGGTCGCCTCGACCACGCTCACCATGTCGAGCGCGTACGTCGGCGACTCCCGGTCGAGCAGCTCGAACACCGCGACCGCGAACGGGGACAACGGCTGGTTGAGCGCGAAGTCGGCCTGCAGGTCGACCGTGAGCGTGATCCGCGCGGGCCCGCCGTCCGGGTCCGCCTCCTGCTGCACGATGCCCGCGGTGCGGAGCGTCCGGTAGATCGCGAGGGCCCGGCGGGCGAGCGCGAGCTGACGGGCGCGCGGCTCGTGGTTGTCCTCGACGAGCGCGCGCATGTTCGCGAACACGTCGCCGCCGCGCGCGATGACGTTGAGCATCATCGCGTGGCTGACCTGCATGCTCGACGTCAGCCGCTCCGGCTCCGCGTCGATGAGCTTGCGGAAGCTCGGCTCGCCCCAGGAGACGAAGCCCTCGGGCGCCTTCTTCCGCACGAGCTTGCGGCGCTTCTTCACGTCGTCGCCCGCGCGCTCGAGCATCTTGATGTTCTCGGTCTCGTGCTCGGGCGCCTGCGCGACCACGGTGCCCGCCGTGTCGTAGCCGGCCCGGCCCGCGCGCCCCGCGATCTGGTGGAACTCGCGGGCGTTCAGCTGCCGCATCCGGGTGCCGTCGTACTTCGTGAGGCCCGTGAAGAGCACCGTCCGGATGGGGACGTTGATGCCGACGCCGAGGGTGTCCGTGCCGCAGATCACCCGGAGGAGGCCCTGCTGCGCGAGCTGCTCCACGAGCCGGCGGTACTTCGGCAGCATGCCCGCGTGGTGCACGCCGATGCCCGCGCGCACGAGCCGCGAGAGCGTCTTGCCGAAGGCGGTGCTGAAGCGGAAGGCGCCGATGAGCTCGGCGATCTCGTCCCGCTGCTCCCGGGTCACGATCTTGATGCTCGACAGCGCCTGCGCCCGCTCGAGCGCCGCGGCCTGCGCGAAGTGCACGATGTAGACGGGCGCCTGCTTCGTGTCGAGCAGCTCCTCGACCGTCTCCTGGACGGGCGTCACGGCGTAGTGGAAGAAGAGCGGGACGGGCCGCTCGATGCCCGTGATCCGCGCGGTCGGGCGGCCGGTGCGGCGGGTGAGGTCCTCGGCGAGGTCGGTGACGTCGCCGAGGGTCGCCGACATGAGCACGAACTGCGCGCGCGGGAGGAGCAGGAGCGGGACCTGCCAGGCCCAGCCGCGCTGCGGATCGGCGTAGAAGTGGAACTCGTCCATGACCACCTGGTCGACGGGCGTGTCCGCGCCGCCGCGGAGCGACCGGTTCGCGAGGATCTCGGCGGTGCAGCAGATGATGGGCGCGTCCGGGTTCACCGACGAGTCGCCCGTCACCATCCCGACCTGAGCCGCCCCGAACAGCTCCACGAGGGCGAAGAACTTCTCCGACACGAGCGCCTTGATGGGCGCCGTGTAGTAGGAGCGGCGGCCGCGGGCGAGGGCCGCGAAGTGCGCCGCGACGGCGACGAGCGACTTCCCCGTGCCGGTGGGCGTCGAGAGGATGAGGTTCGCGCCCGACGCGATCTCGAGCGCCGCCTCGTCCTGCGCCGGGTACAGCTCGATGCCCCGCGACAGGGCCCACTCGGCGAACGCGTCGTAGATCGCGTCGTCGGTCGCCCCGTCCACGGCCAGCCGGGCCGCCTCCTCGGTGAGCGTGGGGGCGAGGGCGGTGTCGGACATGATGCGTCCATCCTCCCCCACCCGCCCGCCCGGAGTTCTCCACAGGCGGCAGGATCCGCGGGGCGCCACCCCGTACGGTCGCCGGATGCCGTCCCTCCCGCTCGACCCGCGACCCGACCCCGCACCCGCCGACGCCGCGGCCGCACCCGCTCCCACCGACCACGTGCCCGCCGCGCACGACGACGCCACCGCCTCGCCCGCCGGCACGCCGACCGCCGCCCCGCGCGCCCCGGAGGCCGTCCCGGTCGACCCCGAGGCGGAGCGGGCGCGCTGGCGCGACCGCCGCACCGGGCTCATCGCCCTCGTGGTCGTGACGATCGCGCTCTGGGCGGTCATCGCGGCCGCGGTCGGCTTCGCCACCACCATGTAGTGGTGCGGGGCACTCCGGTCGCGGGCCCGGTCGGGCCCTGCGGCCCGGGTATCATCTCCTGTGCCCTCCGACGCCCTGCCCGACGACCCTGCCGCCCCCGCGGATCCCGTCACCCCCGCCGCCGACTCTGCCCCCGCCGCCGACTCTGCCCCCACAGCCGACGCGGCCATCGACCCCGCCGACCTCGCCGTCACGCTCCGCGTCCTCGGCTCGCTCGCCGACATCGACGAGGACCACCCCGACTTCGTCGCGGTCCGCCGCGCCACGGCGTCCATGTTCAAGTCGGTGAAGAAGGCCCGCCGCCTCGAGAAGCGCGAGGCCGTCGCCAGCGCCGACCGCGCGGTCGTCGCGGCCACCGCGACGGGCGCACCCGACCGCATCGACGACGAGACCCGCGGCATCCCCCTCGCCATCACGACGGCGGCGCCCACCGCGGGCACGCTGCTGCGCTCGCGCCCCTGCTACATCTGCAAGCAGCACTACACGCAGGTCGACGCGTTCTACCACCAGCTCTGCCCGGACTGCGCGGCGCTCAACCACGCCAAGCGGGAGGCGCGCACCGACCTGACGGGCATGCGCGCGCTCCTCACCGGCGGGCGCGCGAAGATCGGCATGCACATCGCGCTGCGGCTCCTCCGCGACGGCGCGCACACCACCATCACCACCCGCTTCCCGCGCGACGCGGTCCGCCGCTTCGCCGGCCTGCCGGACGCGCACGAGTGGGTGCACCGCCTCCGCGTCGTGGGTCTCGACCTCCGCGACCCCGCCCAGGTCATCGGCCTCGCCGACGCCGTCGCGGCCGCGGGCCCGCTCGACATCCTCATCAACAACGCCGCGCAGACCGTGCGCCGCTCCCCCGGCTCCTACGCCCCGCTGTCCGAGGCCGAGTCGGCGCCGCTGCCCGACGGGCCGATCCCCGAGCTCCTCACCTTCGGGCACACCAACGACGCGCACCCGGCCGCGCTGGCCGCGAGCGTCGCGGCGCACCCGATCCTCTCGACGGCCACCGGGATCACCGCGGCCGAGGTCACCGAGCTCGCGATGACCGCCGGGTCGTCCTCGCTCGCGCGCCTGGCCGCCGGCACCGCGATCGACGCGGGCGGCCTCGTGCCCGACCTGCACCACGCCAACAGCTGGACGCAGGTGGTGCACGAGGTGGATCCGCTGGAGATGCTCGAGGTCCAGCTCGCCAACGTCACGGCCCCGTTCCTGCTCGTCAGCCGGCTGCGTCCCGCCATGGCCGCGTCGACCGCCCGGCGCAAGTACGTGGTCAACGTCAGCGCGATGGAGGGCCAGTTCGCCCGCGCGTACAAGGGCCCCGGCCACCCGCACACGAACATGGCGAAGGCCGCGCTCAACATGATGACCCGCACGTCCGCCCGCGAGATGCGCGAGACCGACGGGATCCTCATGACGAGCGTCGACACCGGCTGGATCACCGACGAGCGCCCGCACCCCACCAAGGTGCGGCTCGCGGAGGAGGGCTTCCACGCGCCGCTCGACCTGGTGGACGGCGCCGCCCGCGTCTACGACCCCATCGTGACGGGCCAGGCCGGCGAGGACATCTCGGGCGTCTTCCTCAAGGACTACCGCGTCGCCGAGTGGTGACGCACGGGTCCTGACACGACGGGAGGGCCCGGCCGCCGCATCGCGGTGACCGGGCCCTCCCGTCGTGCGGGCGCCTACTCGACGGCGTCGAGATCCGACTCGAGGAGCGCCTTCAGCTCGTCGAGCGCGGCGTCCGCGCCGTCGCCCTCCGCCGTGAGGACGACCTGGTCCCCGTTCGCGGCGCCGAGGCTCATGAGCGACAGGATGCTCGTCGCGTCGAGCGGCGTGCCGCCCGGCTTGCTGATCCGCACGGGCACGCCCGTGCGGCGCACCGCCTCGATGAAGAGGGAGGCGGGTCGGGCGTGCAGGCCCACGCGGCTGCCGATGGTGGCGGTGCGCTCGGTCATGGTGATCTCCTTCGTGCGGGGTGCGGGGTACGGGGTGCGGGTCGGTCGGGGGACGCGGGTCAGGCCGTGACGGGGACGCCCTGGTCGGCGGACGCCGCCTCGGCGACGGCCTCCGGGCGCTTCGCCGTGACGCGCTTGAGGAGCACGACGAGGAACGCGGAGATCACGGTGCCGACGGCGACCGAGGCGAGGAAGCCGAGGAAGGTGCCGTTCATCGCGAAGAGCACGAACACGCCGCCGTGCGGGGCCTGCGAGACGACGCCGAGGCCCATCACCATGGCGCCCGTGACCGCGCCGCCCACGACGCTCGCGGGGATGACGCGCAGCGGGTCGACCGCGGCGAACGGGATCGCGCCCTCGGAGATGAAGGCGGCGCCGAGCAGCCACGCGGCCTTGCCGTTCTCGCGCTCGGCCGGGCTGAAGAGGCGGCGGTCGATCACGGTGGAGGCGAGGGCCAGTGCCAGCGGCGGCACCATGCCGGCGGCCATGACCGCGGCCATGATCGCCCACGGGGCCTGGTTGTCGATGGCACCGGCGCCGAGGCCCGCGACCGCGAACGAGTACGCGACCTTGTTGATGGGGCCGCCGAGGTCGATGCACATCATGACGCCGAGGATCACGCCGAGCAGGATCGCGGACGCGCCGGAGAGGCCGGACAGGAAGTCGTTGAGGCTCCGCGTGAGGGCCGCGATGGGACCGCCGAGCACCATGACCATGAGTCCGGAGGCGACGATGGACGCGAGCAGCGGGATGATCACGACGGGCATGAGGCCCCGCAGCCAGCGCGGCACGTCGATGCGGCCGATCGCGTAGGCGATGCCGCCCGCGAGGAGGCCGCCCACGAGGCCGCCGAGGAAGCCCGCGCCCATGATCACGGACACGGATCCGGCGACGAACCCGGGCGCGATGCCCGGTCGGTCGGCGATGGCGTAGGCGATGTACCCGGCGAGGGCCGGCACGAGGAACGCCATGGACGCGCCGCCGATGACGAACGCGACCGCGCCGAGGTACTGCAGCAGACCGCCGTCGGGGAGGTTCGCGAGCGAGTTCTGCAGCACGACGTCGGAGGCGGTCTCGGTGATCCGGTACCCGCCGAGCAGGAAGCCGAGGGCGATGAGGAGCCCGCCGCCCGCGACGAACGGGATCATGTAGCTGACGCCCGTGAGCAGCCAGCGCTTGAGGCGGGCGCCGACGCCCTGGGACGCCTGCGGGGAGGCCTGCTCGGATCCGCCGGACGCGGCGCCCGCGCCCGGCACGCGCGGCGCGTTCGGGTCCTTCGCGGCGGCGACGGCCTCGGCGACCATCTGGTCGGGCTGGTCGATGCCGCGCTTGACGGGCGCCTGGATGACGGGCTTGCCCGCGAAGCGCGCACGGTCGCGGACGTCGACGTCGACGGCGAAGATCACGGCCGTGGCGCGCGCGATGATCGCGGGGTCCACGGGCGTGACGGAGGAGGATCCCTGCGTCTCCACGTGCAGCTCGACGCCCGCACGCTTCGCGGCGGCGACGAGCGAGTCCGCGGCCATGTAGGTGTGCGCGATGCCGGTCGGGCAGGCGGTGACCGCGACCAGCACGGGCGCGTCGGCGGCCGGGGCCGCGACGGCGGCGGGCTCGGACGCGGCGGCGGACGGCGCGGCCGGCGCGCCCGTCGAGGAGGCCGGCTCGTCCTCGAGCGCCCTCTCGACGAGGGAGACGACCTGGTCCTCCGACGCGGCCGTGCGGAGCGCGTCGACGAACTCCGGCTTGATGAGCGACCGGGCGAGCCGCGACAGGAGCACGAGGTGCTCCTGGTCGGCGCCGTCCGGCGCGGCGATGAAGAAGACGAGGTCGGCGGGGCCGTCCGGCGCGCCGAAGTCCACGGCGGGCCGCGGCCGGGCCATGACGAGCGTGGCCTCCGTCACCGCGGCGGAGCGGCAGTGCGGGATGGCGAGCCCGCCGCCCATGCCCGTGTCGGTCTGCGACTCGCGCGCCCACGCGTCGGCGAAGAGGGCGTCGGCGTCGGTGGCGCGGCCCTCGGCGACGACGCGCTCGGCCAGCGTGCGGACGGCGTGCTCGCGGTCGGCGCCGAGGTCGGCGTCGAGGAGCACGAGGCGGTTCGTGATGAGCGATGGCATGTTCTTCTCCAGGTGGGACGGGTCAGCGATCGGCGGCGATCGGGAGGAGCGGCTGGACGGTGACGCTGTCCGGCCGGGTCTGGTCGGGGGACGGCATGGTGCTGCCGGGGAGGCTCGCGGCGGCGGATCCGTGGGCGACGGCCTGCGCCAGCCGCCCCTCGGGTCCCGCACCGCGGTGGTCGGCGAGCAGGTAGCCCGCGAGCGAGGAGTCGCCCGCGCCCACGGTGCTCACCGGCACGATCGGCGGCATGGTGGCGAGCCACCCGCCGTCGGCCGTGGTGAGGACGGCCCCGCGCGCGCCGAGGGTCGCGAGGACCGCCCGGCAGCCGCGGGAGACGAGGGACCGGGACGCGTCATGGGCGAGGCGCGGGTCGGCCTCGAGCGCGTCCGGGTCGTCGAGGCCGACGAGCTCGGCGAGCTCCTCGGCGTTGGGCTTCACGAGGTCGACGACGGCGCCCGACGCGACGAGCGCGGCCATGGGCGCGCCCGACGAGTCGACGGCGATCCGCGGGGCGGCGTCGCCGAGCTCGGCGCGCACGGCCTGCACGACGCGGGCGTGGAAGTCGTCGTCGAGTCCGGGCGGCAGGGATCCGGCGAGCACGAGCCAGCGGGCGGCGCGCGCGTGCCGGATGACGAGGGCGACCAGCGCGTCGGCCTCGGCCGACGTGAGCACGGGGCCCGGCTCGTTGACCTTGGTCGTCGTGCCGTCGGGCTCGGTGAGGGTGACGTTCTGCCGCACGCGCCCGGCGATGTCGAGCGGGTCGTGCGGGATCCGCTCGGCGGAGAGCGCCACGAGCATCGGGTCGTCGACGCGGCCGGGCAGGAGGGCGAGGGTGTCGAGGCTCGACGCGATGAGGGCGCGGGAGACGTTGACGCCCTTGCCGCCCGGCTGCTCGGCCACGCCGCGGGCGCGCTGCACGGCGCCGCGCGCGAGGGCGCCGGCGAGGTCGATGGTGCGGTCGAGGCTCGGGTTGGCGGTGAGGGTGAGGATCATGCGACCATCACCTCCACCTCGGCGGCGGCCAGCGCATCGGCGAGCGGGCCGTCCGGCGCCTCGTCCGTCACGAGCGTGTCGAGGTCGTCGAGGGCCGCGAAGCCGACGAGCGCCTCCTCCCCCGCCTTCGACGCGTCGACGAGCGCGACGGCCCGGCGGGATCCTCGGGTCAACGCGGTCTTCACGGCCGCCTCCTCCTCGTCGGGCGTGCTCAGGCCGAACTCCGCGTGGATGCCGTTCGCGCCGATGAAGGCGATGTCCGGCCGCAGGCGCGACAGCTGTCCGAGCGTCGCGGGCCCGACCGCGGCGCTCGTGATCCCGCGGAGGCGGCCGCCCAGCAGCTGCACCTCCACGGCGGGGTTCCGGCTGACGGTCTGGGCCACGACCATCGAGTGGGTGACGACGACGAGGGTGCGGCCGGCGACGTCGGGGGTCCAGGCGGCGATGCGCTCGGCGACCAGCCCGGTGGTCGTGCCGGCGTCGACGGCCACGGATCCCTGGAAGCTCGCGGGGATGAGCGCCATGGCCGCGTCGGCGATGCGCGCCTTGGCGTCGGTGTTGCGCGCGCCGCGGGCGTCGAGGCTCTCCTCGGCGCGGGTCGAGCGGTTCGCCCGGACGGCGCCGCCGTGCACCCGGCGGAGGACGCCGCGCGTCTCCAGCTGGGCGAGGTCGCGCCGGACGGTCTCGGTGGTGACGTCGAAGTCGCGGGCCAGGGCGACCACCGCGACACGGCCGGTGCGCTCGAGGAGGGCGACCACCCTGTCCTGGCGTTCCTCGGCGTACATGGGCGGTCTCCTTCGACTCCGCGCGGCGGGTGCACCGCGCGTCCTCGCACTGTAGCCCGCATCCGCAGACGAAGCAACACGTTCCCACACGAACCCACACGTTCCCAGGTGGCGGGAACGTCGCCGCGCGTGGGA
Source organism: Clavibacter rahimiani (assembly GCF_052654495.1). Taxonomy (NCBI): domain Bacteria; kingdom Bacillati; phylum Actinomycetota; class Actinomycetes; order Micrococcales; family Microbacteriaceae; genus Clavibacter; species Clavibacter rahimiani. The sequence goes on along the minus strand of NZ_CP199790.1, from coordinate 1,573,909 downwards.
CTCAGCGCCCGAGCGCCGCGGTCTCCTCGCGGAGCACGTCGGCGATCACGCCCGCCTCCCAGGCGAGTCCCGCCGCGTTGGGGTGCAGCGGCACGGATCCGGCGCTGCCGCCGAGGCCCGCGACGTACGGATCCCCCGCGTCGCCGGCGCAGGAGCCGTGCGCGGCGGTCGGGGTCGCCTGGTCGACGAACCGCGCGCCCGCCTCCGCCGCCGCGCGGGCGATCGCGTCGTCGAGCGCGTGCTGCACACCCGCGAGCCAGACCGCGTCCCGGTCCGTGAGCAGCACCTGCCCGTTCACGGGCGAGGACGCGGTGGCGCGCAGGCAGCCCTCCCGCGGCAGCGCGTCGGGGTCGCCGAGCACGGTGAGGTAGCCCAGCGCCACGATCCGCGCCTCGGGGGCCGCGGCGCGGATCCGGTCGAACGCCTCCGCGAGGCGCGTCGCGACCTCGCCGTCGATGCGGGCGCGGACGGAGTCGGTCCCGCCGGCGGGCGCGAGAGCGTCGACGCAGGTCGCGGGTCCAGCGGCGACGGGGCCGGCCGGGTCGCGCGCGAGGCACCCGCCCACGAGCGCCGGGAACCCGAGGTCGTTGCCGCCGAGGCGCACCAGGACGACGTCGGCGCCGTCGCCCAGGGCGTCGAGCTGCGCGGGGACGGTCTGCCCGCCGCGCTCCCGCGGGGTGACGAGGTCGGCTGTCGTGGCGCCGTCGCAGGCCGCGTCGACCAGGTCGGCTCCGACCGCGGCGACCGCCACGCGGACGGACGCGGTGACCGTCCGGCCGCAGACGCCGGGGTCGCCCGGCACGGGCGCGGCCGGTCCGGTGCCGGTGGAGTAGGAGTCGCCGAGCGAGACGACGCGCAGCGGCGCGGGGGCCGTCGGGAGGACGACGGGCGCGGATCCGGTGCACCCGGTGGCGAGGAGCGTCAGCGCCGCCACCGCTGCGGCGAGCCCGAGGGACCGGAGTCGGTGCGACGTGCTCGGGACCCGGCGGCGTCGCGACCGGATGGGTCGCGCGGTCGGGGCATCCATCCCCTCGACTCTACGCGCGGGGCCGGATCCGGAAGCGCCGGTCAGTCCTCGACGTGGCGCTGGCGGGCGTAGGCGACGACCGCCACGATCAGGCCGACGACGAGCCCGGCCGCCAGCGGGAAGAGGAAGCCGCCCGGGCCGATCTGGGTCACGACGCTGCCGTGGTCGATCCGCGTGCTGACGACGCCGGGGACGTCGAGGCCCGCGTAGCCCTCGGTGCCCTGGGCGAACGAGGTGACGAGGAGGGTCACGATGACGGCCGCGCCGACCACGAACGCGGCCAGGAACCCGAGGACCGCCGAGCCGACCACCGACGTGCGGTGCGGGTCGGCGGCGTGGGTCCGGTGCAGGGTGGCGTGCGACATGGTGGAGCTCCAGGGGGTCGATGACCTACGCCACGGTACCCGGGTCCCCCGAAGGGAGGACAGCCCCCCGATCGGGGAGACGACGTCCGCGCCCCGCCGTGTCAAGGCCCTAGGCGCGCCCGCCCGCGGAGGCGTCGGGTGGATGCACGATCGCGACGAGATGGAGGCATCCCATGACCGACCCCACCCCCGACCGGCCCTCCTGGGCGGAGCTGCTGCGGCGCCCCGGCCCCTGGGTCCAGGTGCACCTCGACGACTCCGTCGACACCGCCGACCCGCCCCAGGTGCTCGAGACCCGGCGGAAGAGCGTCATCGACCGGCTCGCCCGGGACGGCGCGTCCGAGGAGGACCTGGCCCTGGTGTCCTCGGCGCTGGCCCACGAGCCGGCGCCCGGCGGCGCGCGCACGCGGGTGATCCTCGTCGAGTCCGGCGAGCTGGTCGTCGACGAGTCCATCCCGGGCATCCCGACCGAGCCCGAGGAGGCGGGCGTCGTGCCCGTCCCCGACCTCGTGCCGCTCCTCGAGCGGGAGCCCGAGCGCCTCCTCTACGTCGTCGTGGAGACCAGCCGCGACGGCGGCGAGGTGCGGGTCCTGCGCGCCGGCGCCGACGAGCTGATCGCGGAGCGCGCCGTGCAGGGTCGCACGGACACGCTGCACGCCGTGAAGACGGGCGGCTGGCGGCAGGACCACCTGCAGCACCACGCCGAGGAGATCTGGCGGCAGACGCAGGGCGAGCTCGCGGAGCGGATCGACGACGTCGTGCGCCGCCACCGGCCCCGGCTCCTGGTGGTCGCGGGCGACATCCGCGCGCGCCAGCTCCTCGAGGGCGAGCTGGGACCGGAGTCCCGAGCGATCCTCGCCGTCGAGCCCACCAACACCCGCGCGGACGGCGCGGACCCCACGGCGCTGGAGGAGCGGATCCGGACGGAGCTGCAGCGGATCCTCGCGGAGGGCGAGCGCGACGTGCTCGACCGCGTGGCCGAGCACGACGGACGCGGGGACGGCTGGGCCGAGACGCGCGTCGGCGCCGTCGTCCGGGCGCTCGCGAGCGCGCAGGTCGACACGCTGGTGCTCGACGCCGACGCCCTCCGAGACGAGCGGCTCCTCGCGCTCTCCGAGGCGCCGTGGATCGCGACCGCCCCCGAGGACGCGCTCGGCGCGGAGATCCTCGGGCGGGTTCCGGCGCACGTCGCGCTCACCCGGGCCGCCCTGCTCACCGACGCGCGCGTCGTCCTCACCGACTCCACGAGCGCGCCGGACGGCGAGGACGCGATCGGGCTGCCCGGCGGCGGCTCCGTCGCCGCCCTGCTGCGCTGGCCCGAGGGACCCGCGATCCCGGGCACCGGGGCCGTCGCGTGACCCCCGTCCCCGCGGCCCGCCGCGCACCCAGGACCCGCACCACGACACCGGAGGAGGAACGATGACCGACGCACCCCGACACGAGGACCTGCCGCTGCCCGAGTTCGACCACATCCCGCTGGGGACGCTCCCCCAGCGCCTGCACCCGCTCGACGAGCGCCAGGTGCTGCTGCTGGTCGCCTACGAGCGCGCACACGGCGACCGCCTGCCCGTGATGCAGGTGCTGGAGCGGCGGCTGGAGGCGCTGCGCGACGGCGCGGAGCCCACGGGCGCGATCCCCGACGTGATGCCCGAGGTGTCGCAGGGCGGCCACCGGGAGCAGGTGACGCCGGCGACGAGCGGGCCGCCGATCAACCCGCCGTCGCAGGGCGACCCGACGAACCCGGCGCAGCCGCGCTGACGTGGGAGGCGTGCGGTCCGCTCCGGCGGGCCGCACGCCTCCGCGCGCGCTCGGCGCCGTGACATGCGAAGAGCCCCGCCCCTCCGTGAGGAGGAGCGGGGCTCGAGGGTGGATCTGAGGGGATTCGAACCCCTGACCCCCTGCATGCCATGCAGGTGCGCTACCAACTGCGCCACAGACCCGTTCTCCGCTTCCCTGCGGAAGCGACTCGTCTACATTACTACACATTCCGACCGCCTCATGACCAGGGCATCCTCCGCCCGGTCGACCCGCTCGGCGGCCTGCTCAGTCGAAGAGCTCGCTGAGCCAGCTCTCCTTCTTGCGGCGCCTGCCGCCGGACGCGTCGCCCTGCTGGTAGCCGCCGGGCGTCGCGTAGCCGCCGCCGTAGCCGCGGTCGTCGCGGCCATACGGACGGTCCCGGTCGTCGTCACGTCGGCGGTCGTCGTCGCGACGCCGGTCGTCATCTCGACGCCGGTCGTCGCGACCCGGCTCCGGGTACCCGCCGAGCGGCGCGGCCGGAGCCGCGGACGGCGCGGCCGCCGGGGCGGGCCGCGTCTCCTGCTCGGCGCGGTCGAGGATCTTGTCGAGCTCCCCGCGATCGAGCCACACGCCGCGGCAGTCGGGGCAGTAGTCGATCTCGACGCCGCTGCGCTCGCTCATCACGAGGGTCGCGGAGTCGTTGGGGCACTTCATGCGGGGAGCTCCTCGCGGGTGGGACGGACGCGGATCAGGATGCGGAGGCCGTCGGCTCGATCTCGAGGGCGACGACGGGGCAGTCCTTCCAGAGGCGCTCCAGCGAGTAGTACATGCGGTCCTCCTCGGTGAAGACGTGCGCGACGACGTCGCCGAAGTCGAGGAGGATCCAGCGGCCCTCGCTCTTCCCCTCGCGGCGCAGCGGCTTGGCGCCCGCCTCGATCATCTTGTCCTCGATCTCGTCGGCCACCGCCTGCGCGTTGCGCTCGTTGCGGGCCGAGGCGATGAGGAAGACGTCGGTGAGGGGCAGGGGCCCGGAGACGTCGAGCGCGACCAGGTCGATGGCCTGCTTGGAGTCGGCAGCGGAGGCGGCGACCTTGAGCAGGTCGAGGGCGCGGGGAGAAGCGGTCACAGAGTCCTTCCGGGACGGGTGGGATGGTGCATCAGGTGTTCAGAATACATTCGTCATGAACGCGACGACGACGAGTCCGGCGCCGATGACCGCGACGCCGCCGGCCGTGACGGCCGCGACGACGGGCGCGGTGAAGCGCTTGCGGGGCGGCGGCTGGACGACGGCGCGCGTGGAGGTGTGGGTGCTCACCGCACGGCTCGCGCGCACGGGCTCCGAGTCGGACCCCGCGTGCGCGTGGTCGTGGTCGTCGCCCTGCTCGAGCATCCGGTCCATGTCGGCCGTGTCGAACCGGTCGGGGTGCGTGCCCATCGAGCCCAGGCTGCGGGGCAGGTCGATGGAGCCGGTGATGATGATCTCCCCCGTGCTGTTCAGCGCCTGCTGCATGTCGGCCGAATGCGGCACGGACGGGAGGATGAAGTGGTTGCCGGTGTGCGGCTGGTCCTCGTCGACCTGGTCCTGCACCGACCAGTGGCCCGTCGGCGGGGTGAACGGCGTGCGGACGTCGGCGACCGGGGCCTCCGCGACGGGACGGGCCTCCGCGGCGGTGCGGTCGGACGCGTCGTCGCCGTCGGGCTCCTGCGCGGCGGCGGCCGCACGGGTGCCGAACGCCGGCTCGAGCGTCGGGGCGGCGGCGCCCGTGGTCCACGGGACGGGCTCGAGGACGGGGGCCGGGCGCGGATCCTCGTCGCGGCTCGGCGCGTGCGCGGCCAGCGGCGGGACGGTCGGCTGCTCACCCGACGTGTCGACGTCGCGGTCGGCCGCGTCACCGGAGGGGACGATCGGGGCGAAGGGCCAGGCGGAGGGCGTCTCGGACGACGCCATCTCGGCCGAGGGCGGCGTCGCGGACGCGGACTCCGGCTCGCGCGCGGTGGTGTCGTCCGCGGCGGGGCCGTCGGTGGCATCCGTCGTCGGGGTCGCGTCGGTGCCCTCGACCTCGGACATGTCCACGGCCGCCGTCTCGGGGACGTCGGCGGCGGGCGTGCGGCGGTAGGCGCTGCCGTAGGGAGCACGCGGACGCGGCGTGGCGCGCGAGCCGCGGCCGTAGCGGACGTACGGCGGGACGTCGCCGTCCGACGAGGCGGCGGCAGGGGCGTCGTCGACGGCGGGACGCGCGTCGACCGGGCGCTCCTCGGTCGCGGGCTCTTCGGTCGTCGGCTGCTCGGTCGCGGGCTGCTCGGTCGCGGGCTCCTCGGTCGCGGACTCCTCGGCGGCGCTGGCGCCGTCCGCGGCGTCGTCGCCGTGCTCGTGTCCGCGCTGCTGGCGCGCGGCCTCCTCGGCCTCGCGGATGGCGCGGAGCTGGCGGCGGGTGAGCACCCCGCCCGACAGGAGGATCGCGGAGGTCTCGGGGCCGACGCCGGGCGACGTGGGCGTGGCGGCGGGCGTCGGCGACTCGTCGGTCGGATGCGCGGATGCGCCGTCAGCCGGGACCGCCGGCGGCTCCTCCTGCGGGGACCCCTCCGCCACGGCGGGCTGCTCGGACGGGGTCGCGGCGGCGTGCTCGCCCTCCGCGGCGGCGGCGTCCGCCGGGGCGTCGTCCGCCTCGTCGATGCCGAGGGCCTGGGCCCGCGCGCGCTCCGCGGCGCGCATCTCGCGGCGGCTCAGCCCGAGGGTCGCGGGAGCGGGACCGTCGTCGAACGAGGTCGGCCCGGTGTCGGGCGCGTCGTGGGAGGGGGTCATTGCGGGCTCCGATACAGGTGGTGCTTGGAGATGTACTGGACGACTCCGTCGGGGACGAGGTACCACACGGGGAAGCCCCGTCCGACTCGGCTCCGGCAGTCGGTCGAGGAGATCGCCAACGCCGGGACCTCCAGCAATCTTACGTCGGCGTGCGGGAGGCCGCTCTCGGTGAGGTCGTGGCCGGGACGGGTCACGGCGACGAAGCGCGCCAGGTCCCAGAGCTCGGCGACGTCCTTCCAGCCGAGGATCTGCTGGATCGCGTCCGCGCCCGTGATGAAGAACAGCTCCGCGTCCGGGTGCATGCGCCGGATGTCGCGGAGCGTGTCGATCGTGTAGGTGGTGCCGCCCCGGTCGATGTCGACGCGGCTGACGGTGAAGCGCGGGTTGGCCGCGGTCGCGATCACGGTCATCAGGTACCGGTGCTCGCCGTCGGTCACCGTCTGCTTCTGCCACGGCTGGCCCGTGGGCACGAAGATCACCTCGTCGAGCTGGAGGTGCTGCTGCACCTCGCTCGCGGCGACCAGGTGGCCGTTGTGGATGGGGTCGAACGTCCCGCCCATGACCCCGATGCGGAGGCGCGGGGTCGCGGGTGTCGTCATCTGGCCGGTGCTCGCGCTCAGTGCGTCTGGTCGGCGGTGCCGTGGCCCTGCTCGGCGACGGGGGTCTTGGCCCACTTCTCCGAGTGGCGGTTGCTCACGTCGCGGAAGCTGAACATGACGACGCCCAGGGCGACGAACGCGACGGCGGCGACCGCGGGGAAGACCCAGAGCGGGGCGGCGAGCTCCATGGCGTGCTCGGTCTCGGCGAGGAGGGTGGTGGTCAGCGCGTGCATGGGATCTCCGTTCGTGGCACGCCCCGTGGCGCGGAGGCGGCGACTGCCATCCTATCGACGGGCCCCGTGCGAGGAGGCCACACGGCGGGCGTGCCGTCGGCTCGATCCGGGGCGCGCGGGTCCGCCGCCGGTCAGCCCCGGACCTGCCCGCTCCCCCGCACGATCCACTTCGTGCTCGTCAGCTCCTGCAGCCCCATCGGCCCGCGCGCGTGCAGCTTCTGCGTGGAGATGCCGACCTCGGCGCCGAAGCCGAACTCGGATCCGTCGGTGAACCGGGTGGACGCGTTGACCATGACGACCGCGGAGTCGACGGCGGCGAGGAAGCGCTCGGCGACCGCCAGGTCGGAGGTGACGATCGACTCGGTGTGGTGCGTGGACCAGCGGGCGATGTGCGCGACCGCGTCCTCCACGGAGTCCACGACCCGGACGGCGACGTCGAGCGACAGGTACTCGGCCGCCCAGTCCTCGTCGTCGGCGGGCACGGCGGCGGGCCAGAGCGCGCGGACCGCGTCGTCCCCGTGCACCGTGACCCCGCGATCGCGGAGCGCGTCGAGGACGCCGGGGAGGATCCGGGGAGCTGCGTCCCGGTGCACGAGCAGCGTCTCCATGGCGTTGCACACGCTCGGGCGGCTGACCTTCGCGTCGACCGCGATGTCCACGGCCATGCGCGTGTCAGCGGAGGCGTCGAGGTAGACGTGCACGACGCCCGCCCCGGTCTCGATCACCGGGACGGTCGACTCCTCCACCACGGCGCGGATGAGGTCGGCGGACCCGCGGGGCACGAGCACGTCGACGAGTCCGCGGGCCCGCATGAGGCGGGCGGCGCCGGCGCGGCCGTGGGCGTCGACGGTCTGCACGGCGTCGGCGGGCAGCCCGGCGCGCTCGAGGGCGCCGCGCATCACCTCGACGAGGACGGCGTTCGTGCGGAGGGCGGCGGACCCGCCGCGCAGCACCACGGCGTTGCCGCTCTTCAGCGCGAGCGCGGCGATGTCCACCGTGACGTTGGGCCGGGCCTCGTAGATGGCACCGACGACACCGAAGGGCACGCGCACCTGCGAGAGCAGCAGCCCGTTCGGCAGGGTGCGGCCGCGGACGACGTGGCCGAGCGGGTCGTCGAGGCCGCGGATCCCCGTCACCGCGTCGGCGAGGGACGCGACCCGGCGGGCGTCGAGGGTCAGGCGGTCGAGGAGCCCGGCGGCGAGGCCGGACGCGCGTCCGCGGTCGAGGTCCTCGGCGTTGGCGGCGACGATGCGGTCGCTCGCGGCGAGGAGGGCGGCGGCGATGCCGTCGAGCGCGGCGTCGCGCTGCCCGGCGGTGCTCGCGGCGAGCCGCGTGGAGGCGGCGCGGGCGCCGTGGAGGACGGCCTCGAGCGCGGCGTCAGGCAGGTCGTCCGGGCGGGAGGACGCGGCGGTGGCGGGGACGACGTCGGGGACGCCGGAGGCGATCGTGGGCATGACCGGCAGCCTAGCCAGCCGCGCCGCCGTCGCCGGCGGGCGCGCGGATCAGGCGCGGGGCGCGAACCAGGTGCCGACGTGCGCACCGGCGAGGGCCTCGGCGACCTGCGCGGTGGACGTGAGCAGGACGCCCGCGCCCGCCTCGGCGGCCAACCGCGCGGCGGCGACCTTCGTCACCGCTCCCCCGGTGCCGACGCCCGTACCGGTGCTCCCGATCTCGACGCCCGCGAGCTCGTCGCCGAAGTCGACGTGCTCGATGCGCCGGGCCCCGGGCTCCTGGGGAGGGCGCGTGTAGAGCGCGTCCACGTCCGAGAGCAGCAGCAGGAGGTCCGCGTGCACCAGCCGGGCGACGAGCGCCGCGAGCCGGTCGTTGTCGCCGAAGCGGATCTCGTGGGTCGCCACGGTGTCGTTCTCGTTGACGATGGGCAGGAGCCGGAGGCCCAGCAGGCGCTCCATGGCGCGCTGCGCGTTCTCCCGGTGGTCGGGCGCGGCCAGGTCGCCGGCGGTGAGGAGCACCTGCCCGGCGACGATCCCGTAGCGGTCGAGGCTCTCCTGGTACCGGAAGACGAGCACGCTCTGGCCGACCGCGGCGGCGGCCTGCTGCGTGGCGAGGTCGGCGGGACGGTCGTCGAGGCGGAGGAACGGCATCCCCGTGGCGATGGCGCCGGACGAGACGAGCACGACCTCCGCGCCGCGGGCGTGGGCGGAGGCGATCGCGTCCACGAGGGGCGCGATCTGCCCGGCGTTCTCCCCGCTGATGGAGGAAGAGCCGACCTTCACGACTATGCGCCGCGCGGACGCGATGCCCGCGCGCGAGGTCGTGCCCACCCGCTAGGCCTTGTCGTCCGAGGCCGCGTCCTCGTCCGTCGCGTCGTCGTCCGCCCAGAGGCCGGCCTCGCCCTCGCGCACGAGCTGGGCGCGCGCCTCGGCCTTGGCGTCCATGCGCGCGAAGTAGTCCTCGCGACGCGACTGGTTGGTGCGGCGGTTGAGCGGGTCGACGCGGGAGTCGGCGCCGCGGGGGCTCGTGATGAGCTCCGCGGTGGAGGTGAGCGTGGGCTCCCAGTCGAAGACGACGCCGTCGCCCTCGCCGATGACGACGCTGGATCCGGCGACGGCTCCGGCCTTGAACAGGCCGTCCTCGACGCCGAGCTTCGCGAGCCGGTCGGCCAGGTAGCCCACGGCCTCGTCGTTCGTGAAGTCGGTCTGCTGCACCCAGCGCTCCGGCTTGGTGCCGAGGACGCGGAAGATGTCGCCGTAGCTGCCGCCGTCGACGCGGATGCGGAAGGGCTTCTCGTCCACGGCGCGCGGGCGGAGGACGATGCGCGGGGCCTCGGGCTCCTCGGCCGCCTTCGTGCGGGCGTCCTCGACGAGCTCGGCGAGGGCGAAGGACAGCTGGCGCAGGCCCTCGTGGCTCACCGTGGAGATGTCGAAGACGCGGTAGCCGCGGGCCTCGAGCTCGGGCCGCACGAGCTCGGCGAGCTCCTTGGCCTCCGGCACGTCGATCTTGTTGAGCGCGATGAGCTGGGGACGCTCGAGCAGCGGGACCTGGCCGTCGGGGACGGGGTACGCCGCGAGCTCGGTGAGGATGATGTCGAGGTCGGAGATCGGGTCGCGACCGGGATCCAGCGTGGCGCAGTCCAGCACGTGGAGGAGCGCGGAGCACCGCTCGACGTGACGGAGGAACTCGAGCCCGAGGCCCTTGCCCTCGCTCGCGCCCTCGATGAGGCCGGGCACGTCGGCGACGGTGTAGCGCGAGTCCGCGACCTCGACGACGCCGAGGTTCGGGTGGAGCGTGGTGAAGGGGTAGTCGGCGATCTTCGGCTTCGCGGCCGAGATGGCGGCGACGAGGCTCGACTTGCCCGCGGAGGGGTAGCCCACGAGCGCGACGTCGGCGACGACCTTGAGCTCGAGGACGACGTCGCCCTCGTAGCCCCGGGTGCCGAGGAGCGCGAATCCGGGCGCCTTGCGCTTGGTGGTGGCGAGCGACGCGTTGCCGAGCCCGCCCTGGCCGGCCTCGGCCGCGACGTAGCGCATGCCGGGCGTGGCCATGTCGGCCAGCTCGTTGCCGTCGACGTCCTTGACGACGGTGCCGACGGGCACGGGGAGCTCGAGGGCCTCGCCGAGCGTGCCGTGGCGGTGGTCGCCCATGCCGGGGCCGCCGTTGCGGGAGGACCGGTGGGGGCCGCGGTGGTACGGGAGGAGCGTGGTGACCTGGGGGTCGGCCACGAGCACGATGTCGCCGCCGTTCCCGCCGTTGCCGCCGTCCGGGCCCGCGAGGGGCTTGAACTTCTCCCGGCGCACCGAGACGCAGCCGTTGCCGCCGTTTCCCGCCCGCAGGTGGAGGGTCACGGTGTCGACGAATGTCGCCATGGGTGGAGCTCGTTTCTTCTAGAGGTGTCCCTGCAGAACGCACGCAAGGGCGGGCCGAGGCCCGCCCTTGATGTGCTGCGCGGTCATGCCGCTGCAGGGTGTCGTGCTGTCGGCCTGCGTCAGGCCGGGACGACGATGTTGACGACCTTGCGGCCGCCCTTGACGCCGAACTCCACCGAACCGGCGGAGAGGGCGAACAGCGTGTCGTCGCCGCCACGGCCGACGTTGACGCCGGGGTGGAAGTGCGTGCCGCGCTGGCGGACGATGATCTCGCCGGCGCCGACGACCTGGCCGCCGAAGCGCTTCACGCCGAGGCGCTGCGCGTTCGAGTCACGGCCGTTGCGGGTAGAGCTCGCGCCCTTCTTGTGTGCCATCTGCTTCTCCCTGCGTTCTCAGTGCTAGTTGATCTCGGTGACCTGGACGCGCGTGAGGTCCTGGCGGTGCCCCTGGCGCTTCTTGTAGCCGGTCTTGTTCTTGAACTTCTGGATGACGATCTTGGGACCGCGGAGGTCGTTCAGGATCTCGGCGCTGACGGTGACGTCGGCGAGCTTGGCGGCGTCCGTGGTGATGGTGTCGCCGTCGACGAGCAGGACCGCGGGGAGCACGACCTTGCCGCTCTGCTGGTTCTTGACCCGGTCCATCGTGACGATGGTCCCGACCTCGACCTTCTCCTGCCGACCGCCGGCGCGCACAACTGCGTAAACCACTTTTCCGTACCTGTTTTCTCTCGCGGGCTTGACTCACTAGGGACTTGACGCCCTGTGGCCCGAATCATTGGAGGAAGTCTGCCGCAGACGCACGACCCCTCGGGGATCGGCGCATGCCAGCGACTCACGTTACCGGAACGCCGGACAGGGGTCAAACTCCGGACCCCGGGCGTCCTCCGTCGATCATACGCGAGGGTCCGGCCGCCGGGCCGCAACCGCGCCGGGCGCGTCGCGGCGGTCTGCGGATGGGATCGCGTCGACGCCTGCCTATGCTCGCAGGATGAGCGTGCTCCTCGACCGTCCCGCCTGGCCTGCGCACGGGACCCTGTGGGCGCACCTCGTGAGCGACGCGTCGCTGGAGGAGCTGCACGCGTTCGCCCGCGCGGCCGGCGTCCCCGAGCGGAGCTTCGACCGCGACCACTACGACGTGCCGGCCGCCCGCTACGACGAGCTGGTCGCCCGGGGAGCCGAGCCCGTCTCCAACCGCGACCTCGTGCGGCGCCTCCAGGCGAGCGGCCTCCGCGTCACGCAGCGCGAGCGGCGCCTGCCCGGCGCCTGAGGGCCGAACGCGCCGCGGGACGACCGAGGGCCCGGAGCGGATGCTCCGGGCCCTCACGTCTGCGGCCGTCGCGGACGGCCGGCGGATCAGCTGGCGTCGTCCGACGGGGCCGGCGTCGTCAGCGTCGCGGTCGAGACGCGGCGGCTGCGCGAGCGGCCCTGACCCGGCTCCTTGGGCTGCGGCAGCGCGTCGAGCACGGAGCCGAGGAGCTGCTCCGCGTCGGCCGAGCTGACGCGGCGCGGGGCCGTGCGGGCGCTCGCCACCGGGATGTCGAGGATCTGCACGGGCTCGAGGCGGATGGCCTCGCGCGGCTCCAGCGTCGAGAGCGCGGGCTCCTCGACGGCGGTGTCCGCCGGCGTCGGGTCCTCGGCGGGGGCCGTCGGCTCCTCGGCGACGGGCGCCACGGGCTCCGAGCGCTCCTGCTCCACGGTCGCGGACGACGCGCGTCCCCGGCCGCCCCGGCTGCGACGCGGGCGGTCGCCGCGCGGCTGCTCCTCCGCGGCCGCGGCCTCCGGTGCGGTCCGTCCGGCGTCCGGCGTCTCCTCCGGCGTGCGCACGACGTCCTCGACGCGGTCGATGGCGTCGTTCACCGTCTGGATGGTGCTCGTCGCGATCTTCGCGAGGGCCGAGCGCGCGTCCTCGGTGATGCTGTGGGTGCTGGCCGCGGGCGTCCGCTGCTGCTGCTGCTGGGCCTGGCCGCCGCCGTTGCCCCGACCGCCGCCGGTGGACCCGTTGCCGTTGCCGCCGTTGCCGCCGGCGCCGTGCTCCTGGCCCTTGCCGCCGCGACGACGCCCCTGGCCCTGCACGGGCTCCTGGGGGGTCTGCTTGTGGGCCATGAGCGGGTCGTGGTGGATGATGATCCCCCGGCCGGCGCACGCCTCGCAGTTCTCCGAGAACGATTCGAGGAGCCCCAGGCCCAGCTTCTTGCGGGTCATCTGCACGAGGCCGAGCGAGGTGACCTCGGCGACCTGGTGCTTCGTCCGGTCGCGGCTGAGGCACTCCACCAGGCGGCGGAGCACGAGGTCGCGGTTGGTCTCGAGGACCATGTCGATGAAGTCGACGACGATGATGCCGCCGATGTCGCGCAGGCGCATCTGGCGGACGATCTCCTCCGCCGCCTCCAGGTTGTTCTTGGTGACCGTCTCCTCGAGGTTGCCGCCGGATCCGACGAACTTGCCCGTGTTGACGTCGACCACGGTCATGGCCTCGGTGCGGTCGATGACGAGCGAGCCGCCGGAGGGCAGCCAGACCTTGCGGTCGAGCGCCTTCTCGATCTGCTCGCTGATGCGGTGCTCGTCGAAGGAGTCCTTCTCGCCGCGGTACGTCTGCACCCGGTCGATGAGGTCCGGCGCCACGCCGCGGAGGTAGCCCTCGATGATCTCCTGGGCGTCGCCGCCGTCGATCACGAGCTCGCGGAAGTCCTCGTTGAAGACGTCGCGGATGATCTTCAGCAGCAGGTCGGGCTCGGAGTGCAGGAGCGCGGGCGCCTGCGCCTTCTCGACCTGGCTGCTGATCTGGGCCCACTGCGACGTGAGGCGCTCGACGTCGAGCTTCAGCTGCTCCTCGGTCGCGCCCTCGGCGGCCGTGCGGACGATGACGCCCACGTTGTCGGGCAGCACCTCCTTGAGCGTCTTCTTCAGGCGCGCGCGCTCGGTGTCGGGGAGCTTGCGGCTGATGCCGTTCATGGACCCGTTGGGCACGTAGACGAGGTAGCGGCCGGGGAGGCTCACCTGGCTCGTGAGACGCGCGCCCTTGTGGCCGACCGGGTCCTTCGTGACCTGGACGAGCACGCGGTCGCCGGGCTTCAGCGCGACCTCGATGCGGCGCGCGTGGTTGCCGCCGCCCTTGTCGGCGTTCGCGGCCTCCCAGTCGACCTCGCCGGAGTACAGCACGGCGTTGCGGCCGCGGCCGATGTCGATGAAGGCGGCCTCCATGCTCGGCAGCACGTTCTGGACGCGGCCGAGGTAGACGTTGCCGATGAGCGACGCCTCGTCAGCGCGGGCGACGTAGTGCTCGACGAGCACCTGGTCCTCGAGCACGCCGATCTGGATCTTGCCGTCGCGCGAGCGGACGATCATGCTGCGGTCGACCGACTCGCGGCGGGCCAGGTACTCGGACTCCGTGAGGACCGGGCGGCGGCGTCCGGCGTCGCGGCCGTCGCGGCGGCGCTGCTTCTTGGCCTCGAGGCGCGTGGATCCCTTGATCCGCTGCGGCTCGGTGATGAGCTCGGGCTGCTCGCGGGGCGTGCGGACCTTGACGACGGTGCCGGGCGCGTCGTCGCCGTCGCGGCCCTCCTCGCCGGAGCGGCGGCGCGCGCGGCGGCGGACCGACGGGGCGTCGTCCTCCTCGTCGCGGTCGTCGTCGCGGTCGCGGCTGTCACGGCCGTCGCGGCCGGTGCTGCGGTCCTGGCCGCGCCCGCCGCGGCGCGAGGAGCGCGAGGGGCGCTCGTCGCGGTCGAGGTCGTCCTCCTCCTCGCGGCGGTCGTCGCGGCGGTCGTCGCGGCGGTCGTCACGCTCGCGGCGGGCCGGCAGCGGCGCGATGTCCGGAGCCTGGAAGAACACGGAGAGGGACGGGAGCGTGCGGGCCGGGGCGGCGGGCGCCTCGGCTGCAGCGGCCGGGGCCGCCTCGTCCTCGGGTGCCTCCGCGGCGGGTGCGTCGACGTCGGCGGGCGCGTCGACGTCGGCGGGGACCGTCTCCTCGGGCGCGGCGGCGGCCTTGCGGGGGGCCCGCTTGCGGGGCGCCCGGGCGGCAGGCGCGGCGGCCTCCTCCACGGGAGGCGCGACGGGATCGGATCCGGACGCGGGCGCCTCGGCGGACGCGTCGACGCTGGCGCCCTCCGACGAGGAGGCCGCGGGAGCGGATGCGGTGCTGGTGCCGGCGCGACGCGAGCGTCGGGCGACCGGCGTCTCGGGCTGCTCCGGCGTGGACTGGGTGTCGTCGTTCTCGTTCAGGGTGAGGCCCTTCGCTTCGGAGGCGGCGGGCGTGCCGCTCGCCTCGGGGGTCGCGGTCGCGGGGAGGACGGGCGCGCCGTCCGTCTCCGGTGCCGCGTTCGGCTCGGCACGGCGGCCGGTCAGCCGCTCGAAGAGGCTGGGACGCCTCCTGCCGGTGTTCTCGTCTCTCTCCACCATCTCTGGTGCACTCCTCAACCGGTCGGTACGGCCGCGCCGTACCCCGGTAGCTCTCCGAGTGGATCCCCGCCTGGGCGGTTCTCCGTCGATCCTGGTCTGCGACGTCCGGCCCGAGGCTTCGGTCGTGCGCACTGGTACGGAACTGGCTATCCGCCGCCGGACGTGCCGTGCGGCCCGGGTCTGCCCCGGGAAAGACTCTTCATGGCGGTCGTCCCGCGCGGCGGTCCGACCTGCCAGCCAGTATCGCACGCCGACGCCTGTGCGGCCGTCAGGGTCGGCGGTCCGCCGTCTGCCATGATCGCCGCATGACCGCGACCCGGGCCCCCGTGCACCCCCGCTCCCTGGCCCTCCTGCTCGTGGTCACGGGCGTCGTCGGGTGGATCGGGTCGTTCGTCCTCGTGCTCGAGCGGCTGAACCTGCTGGAGAACCCGGGCGCGTCGCTCTCGTGCGACATCAACCCGTTCATCTCCTGCGCGACGGTCATCCGATCACCGCAGGGGTCGCTGCTCGGGTTCCCGAACCCGCTCATCGGCGTCGCCGCGTTCGTCGTGCCGATCGTCCTCGGGATGGCGCTGCTGGCCGGCGCCCGCTTCGCCCGCTGGTTCTGGACCCTCTTCGCGCTGGGCACGCTCGGCGGCTGGCTCTTCGTGACGTGGCTCTTCACGCAGAGCGTCTTCGTGATCGGCGCGCTCTGCCCCTACTGCCTGCTCGTGTGGAGCGCGATGATCCCGCTGTGGTGGGGCACGCTCGCCGCCACCGCCCGCTCGGGGCTGATCCCCGTGCCGTCGGGGATCCGTCGGGCGGCCGACGCCGTGGCCCCCTACACGTGGGCGGTCGTGGTGCTCAACTACGCGATCATCGTCGTCGCCGTGATCGCGACGTTCCCGGCGCTCCTCCCCACGCTCCTCGGCTGAGCGGAGCGGGAGGGACGACGAGGGGCCGACCGGATGATCCGGTCGGCCCCTCGTCGTGCGACGCCTAGAACCAGAGGGCGAGCTCGCGCGCGGCGGACTCGGGCGAGTCGCTGCCGTGCACGAGGTTCTGCGCGACGGCGAGGCCCCAGTCGCGGCCGAGGTCGCCCCGGATCGTGCCGGGAGCGGCGCCCGTCGGGTCGGTGGTGCCGGCGAGCGAGCGGAAGCCCTCGATGACGCGGTTCCCGGCGACGCGCACCGCGACGACGGGGCCGGACTCCATGAACTCCACGAGCGGCTCGTAGAAGGGCTTGCCCTGGTGCTCCTCGTAGTGCTGCTCGAGCAGGGTGCGCTCGGCCTGCACCATGCGGAGGTCGACGATCTGGTAGCCCTTGGCCTCGATGCGGCGGAGGATCTCGCCGGTGAGGCCGCGGGCGACGCCGTCGGGCTTGACGAGGACGAGGGTCTCCTGGACGGGAGCGGTCATGGGTGTCTCTCCTACGGGGTGGGAGCCGGCGGCTCGGTGGTCGGTCGGTGGTCGGTGGGGCGTCCGTCGTCGGGACCCGGGACGCCGTCGGGGCGCGCGGCCGCCTGCTCGTCGAGCATGGCCTGCTCCCAGGCGCCGCGGGCGGCCGCCTTCTCGCGGTCGATGCGGGTGCCCTGGACCATGGCGTAGACCCAGAGGAGCAGGAAGAAGCCGCCGACGGCGTACATGGCCGGCAGCACGAGGCCCGTGAGGACGACGAGCACCTGCACGACCCAGCCGGCGCGGATCCCCGCGCGGGTGCGGAGCGATCCGACGACGGTGAGCATCGCGAGCACGAGGAGCGCGCCGCCGCCGAGCGCGGGCAGCGCCGGCAGGGCCTCGAGGCCGAACGCGACGAGGCTCGCGAGGAACACGACGATGACCTGGAAGCCCATGACGATGGACCCGAGGATCTCGACCGTGGTCCGCGGCGGACGCGGTCGCCGGGTGCGCGCGGGGCGGCCGTCGGTGCTCACGCGGTCTTCCAGCCCTCGTCGAGGGCGTGCGCGATGGCCTCGCCGACGAGCAGGATCGACCCCGTGACGAGTGCGGCGCCCTTCTCGGTCTCGCCCGCGGAGTCGCGCGCGTCGTCGAGGGCGGTGCGGAGGTCGGGCTCGACCGTGACGCGGTCGCGGCCGACGACGCCCACCACGACGCGGGCGAGCTCGTCGGGATCCACGGAGCGCTCCGACGCGGAGCGCGTGACGATGAAGTGGTCGACGACGGGCGCGAGCTCGCGCACGATGCCCTCCGCGTCCTTGTCCTCGAGGATGCCGATGACGGCCGTCACGCGGTCGAAGGTGAAGTAGACGGGCAGCGCGGCGGCGAGCGACGCGGCGCTCGCGGGGTTGTGCGCGGCGTCGACGAGCACGGTCGGCTCGGTGCCGACGACCTGCAGGCGGCCGGGGCTCGTGGCGGTGGCGAGGCCCTCCGCGAGGACGTCCTCGTGGATCGCGTGGTCGCCGCCGCCCAGGAACGACTCGACCGCGGCGATGGCGACCGCCGCGTTCTGCGCCTGGTGCGCGCCGAAGAGCGGCAGGAACACGTCCCGGTAGGTGCCCGCGAGGCCCTGCACGGAGATGACCTGGCCCCCGACCGCGAGGGTCGTGTCGAGGAGGCGGAAGCGCTCCCCCTCCATGGACCAGGTCGACTCGGTGAGCTCCGCGGCGCGGGTGAGCTCGGCCACGACCTCGGGGACCTGCGCGCTCGACACGACGTCGGAGGCGGGCTTCACGATGCCGGACTTGGTGCGCGCGATCTCCGCGACCGTGGATCCGAGCCGCTGCGTGTGGTCGAGCGAGACGGGCGTGAACACCGCGACCTCGCCGTCGGCGACGTTGGTGGAGTCCCACTCGCCGCCCATGCCGACCTCGATCACGGCGACGTCGACGGGCGCGTCCGCGAAGGAGGCGAACGCGAGCACCGTGAGCGCCTCGAAGAACGTGACGGGCTGCTCGCCCGCGGCCACGAGCTCCTGGTCGACCAGGTCGATGAAGGGCTCGACGTCGGCCCAGTTGCGGCTGAGCGCCTCGTCGGTGATCGGCCGGCCGTCGACCACGATGCGCTCGTTGAGGCGCACGAGGTGCGGGCTCGTGAAGAGGCCCGTGCGGAGGCCGGCGGCGCGGAGGATGCTCTCCGTCATCCGGCTCGTCGAGGTCTTCCCGTTGGTGCCCGTGACGTGCACGACCTTGTAGGCGCGGTGCGGGTCGCCGAGCAGCTCGACGACCCGGCGGGTGGCCGAGAGGCGCGGCTGCGGCGCCTGCTCCCCCACCCGGGCGAGGAGCGCCTGGTAGACCTGGTCGCCCTCGCGCTCGAAGTAGTTCTCGTCCTCGACCTCGCGGCCCGCGACGATGGACTGCTCGGCCTCGCGGCGGAGCTCGGCCGCGTCGTCCGCGAAGAGCTGGTCGTCGCTCAGGCCGTCGACGTCGGGGTCGAGGGCGCGCGCCGCGGCGTCGACGCCCTCGTCCGTCTCCGGCTCGAAGTCGTCGTCGCGTCGGATGTCGTCGTCGTCGAAGGGCCGTCCGCCCTGCTGGTCGCTCATGCTCGCTCCACCTCGATGTCCAGGGGGGAACCGCCGCCCACGGTGATGCCGGACGCCGACGGCTCGGCGGCCACGTCGATGCGCAGCGCCACCGCCAGGGTCTCACGGGCGATGAGGTCCCGGAACCGCTCGGCCTGCTCGGCGCCCGCGGCGTCCAGCCGGATCACGAGCGCGATGCGGTCGCTCACGTCGAGCCCCGCGCCCTTCCGCGCGTCCTGGACGTTCCGCACGACGTCGCGCGCGAGGCCCTCGGCCTCGAGCTCGGGCGTCAGCGCGGTGTCGAGCAGCAGGAAGCCGCCGCCCGGCAGGAGCGCGAGCGCCTGGTCGGCGCGGTCGCCCGCCACCTCCAGCAGGAGCTCGTACTCGCCGGCCACGAGCGGCACGCCGCCCGCGACGACCTCGCCGTCCGCCTCGGTCCAGTCGCCCTGGCGCGCGGCCTGGATCACCTGCTGCACGCCCTTGCCGAGGCGGGGCCCCGCGACGCGCGCGTTGACGGTGAGGCGGCGCGTGATCCCCGCGTCGGCGGCGCTCGTGGGGGTCAGCTCCTCGACGGAGACGGCCTTGACGTTGAGCTCGTCGCGGAGGATGTCCTCGAACCGGGCGAGCCCCTCGGCGTCGTCGCTCACGACGGTGAGGCGCGCGAGCGGCTGGCGCACCCGGAGGCCCGACTGCTTGCGGAGCGACAGCGCGGTGGACGCGACCTGCCGGACGCGGTCCATGACCTCGACGAGGCGGTCGTCGGCGGGCAGGTCCGCGGGGTCCGGCCAGTCCTCGAGGTGGACGCTGCGCCCGCCGGTGAGGTCCTTCCAGATCCGCTCGGAGACGAGCGGCAGGAGCGGCGCCGCGACGCGCGCCACGGTCTCGAGGACCGTGTACAGCGTGTCGAACGCCTGCGTGCCGCGGACCGTGCCGTCCGCCTGGGCCTCGACGCCCGCCCAGAAGCGGTCGCGGCTGCGGCGCACGTACCAGTTGGTGAGCACGTCGGCGAAGTCGCGGAGCGCGGCGGCCGCGAGCGTCGAGTCGAGCGCGGTCATGTGCTCCGTGACGTCGGTCACGAGCCGACGGGTGCGCGCCAGGATGTAGCGGTCGAGCACGTCGTCGCTCGTCGTGTCGCGGCGCGCGTCGTAGCCGCCGGGCGCCGCCGAGTTGGCGTAGAGCGAGAAGAAGTACCAGGTGCTCCAGAGGGGCAGGAGGACCTGGCGGACGCCCTCGCGGATCCCCTCCTCGGTGACGACGAGGTTGCCGCCGCGGAGCACGGGGCTCGCGAGGAGGAACCAGCGCATGGCGTCGGATCCGTCGCGGTCGAAGACCTCGTTGACGTCCGGGTAGTTGCGGAGCGACTTCGACATCTTCTGGCCGTCGTTGCCGAGCACGATGCCGTGGCTGACGACGCTCGAGAACGCGGGCCGGTCGAACAGGGCCGTCGACAGCGCGTGCAGCGTGTAGAACCAGCCGCGGGTCTGGCCGATGTACTCGACGATGAAGTCCGCGGGACTGTGCTCCTCGAACCACTCGCGGTTCTCGAACGGGTAGTGCACCTGCGCGAAGGGCATGGATCCCGAGTCGAACCAGACGTCGAGCACGTCCTCGATGCGGCGCATGGTGGAGCGCCCCGTCGGGTCGTCGGGGTTCGGGCGCGTGAGCTCGTCGATGAAGGGACGGTGCAGGTCCGTCGGGCGCACGCCGAAGTCGGCCTCGAGCTCGTCGAGGCTGCCGTACACGTCGACGCGCGGGTACGCGGGGTCGTCGCTCTTCCAGACCGGGATGGGGCTGCCCCAGAACCGGTTGCGGCTGATGGACCAGTCGCGCGCGTTGCCGATCCACTTGCCGAACTGGCCGTCCTTGACGTTCTCGGGCGTCCACGAGATGTCCTGGTTGAGGCGCACCATGTCGTCGCGGAAGTCCGTGACGCGCACGAACCAGCTGGAGACGGCCTTGTAGATGAGCGGGTTCTTGCAGCGCCAGCAGTGCGGGTAGGAGTGCTCGTAGCTGGCCTGGCGGATGAGGCGGCCCTGCGCCTTGAGCATGCGCGTGAGCGTCCTGCCGGCGTCCGACCACAGCTCCCCCGCGACCTCGGGCACGGTGTCGACGAACCGGCCGCCCTCGTCGAGGGACAGGATCACCGGGATGCCGGCGGCGCCGCAGACCTGCTGGTCCTCCTCGCCGTAGGCCGGAGCCTGGTGCACGATGCCCGTGCCGTCGGTGGTGGTGACGTAGTCGGCGACGAGCACCTGCCACGCGTTCTCGGTGCCGAACCGCTCGGTGTCGGCGTAGTGGTCCCAGAGGCGGTCGTACGCGACGCCCTCGAGCTGGCGACCGAGCACGGTGCGGGAGACGGCGGCGCGGGCCTCGTCGGCGGACGCGTAGCCGAGGTCCTTGGCGTAGTTCCCGACGAGGTCCTGGGCGATGAGGTACTCGGATCCGAGCACCTCGGCCGCGAGCTGCACGGAGGAGGCGCGGGGCAGCGAGTCGGGCGCCTCGGAGTCGGGCGTCCCGGCGGGACCCGCGGGCACGACGGCGTAGGTGATGTCCGGGCCGACCGCGAGCGCCATGTTCGTGGGCAGGGTCCAGGGCGTGGTCGTCCAGGCGAGCGCGCGGACGGCGGTGAGGCCGAGCGACTCGGCCTTGGCGCCGACGAGCGGGAACGTGACGGTGACGGACTGGTCCTGGCGCATGCGGTAGACGTCGTCGTCCATCCGCAGCTCGTGGTTGCTCAGCGGCGTCTGGTCGTGCCAGCAGTACGGCAGCACGCGGAAGCCCTCGTAGGCGAGGCCCTTCGTGTGCAGCTCCTTGAACGCCCAGATGACCGACTCCATGAAGTCGACGTCGAGCGTCTTGTAGTCGTCCTCGAAGTCGACCCAGCGCGCCGAGCGGGTGACGTACTCCTCCCACTCGCCCGTGTACTCGAGCACGGAGCGGCGCGCGACGGCGTTGAACCGCTCGACGCCCATCTCCTCGATCTCGCTCTTCTCGGTGATCCCGAGCTGGCGCATCGCCTCGAGCTCGGCGGGGAGGCCGTGCGTGTCCCAGCCGAAGCGGCGGTGGACCTGCTTGCCGCGCATGGTCTGGAAGCGCGGGAACGCGTCCTTGGCGTAGCCGGTGAGGAGGTGCCCGTAGTGCGGCAGGCCGTTGGCGAAGGGCGGGCCGTCGTAGAAGACCCACTCGTCGCATCCCTCGCGCTGCTCGACGGAGGCGCGGAAGGTGTCGTCGCGCTTCCAGAACGCGAGGATGCCCGTCTCGATCTCCGGGAAGCGCGGGCTCGCCGCGACCTGGTCGGGGGCGTGCGGGTCGTCGGGGACGGGACGGGGGTAGGTCATGGCATCTCCTGCGGCGTCGGCTCTCCGCGAGGACGCCCGGATCCGTGTGCGGATCCCCGAGCGCGGTACCACCCCGCTTGCCACGCGACGCGCGGCCACTCTCCTGAGGCGATGACGGGCCCGACCCGTTCGGTTCTACCTGCCCCGCGACGTGCGTGCGGGGCGCTCTTCCGAAGGCTCCCCGGTGATGGCCGGATCGGCGCCTGTGCCACAGATCCTAGCGCGCGGGCCCGCCGTGCGGATCACGGCGGGCCCGCTCCACCCGGCGCTCTGCGCCGGGCGCCGCCCGTCACGCGAGCAGGGTGAGTCCGAGGGTCCAGACGCTGAGGACCGCGAGGATCCCGAGGCTGTAGCCGATGGACGCGCGGAGGATCTCGCTCTCCCGCCCGGTGAGCCCGACGGCGCCCGCCGCGATGGCGATGGACTGCGGCGAGATGACCTTCGCCGCCGCGCCGCCCGCGGTGTTCGCGGCGACGAGCAGGGTCGCGTCGACCCCGATCCGGCCGGCCGTGGTGGCCTGCAGCTGCGCGAACAGGGTGTTGTTGTTCACGACGGACCCGGTGAGGAACACGCCGACCCAGCCGATGACGGGCGCGAGCAGCGGGAACCAGGCGCCCGCGCCGGCGAGCGCGCCGCCGATGCCCGCCGATCCGCCCGAGAGGTTCGCGATCTGCGCGAGCACGAGGATCGCGGCGATGAGCAGGAGCGCCATGCGGAGGTCGCGCCACGTGCCGCGGAGCTGCTCGAGCACCACCGCCCGGGTGAGCGCGCGGGAGGTGAGCGCGGTGATCACGACGGCGAGGAGGATCGCGGTGCCGGTGGCGCCGAGGGGCGTCCAGCTCCACGCGTTCGCGACGACGACGCCGCCCGCGGTGGTGATCCGCCCGGTCACGCCGGGCATCGGCACGGTGACGACGGCCCAGGCGAGCGGCCCGCCGGGCGCGGAGAGCGCCTTGAAGGCGGGCGTGCTCCACACGAAGACCAGCACCGTGAGCACGTAGAACGGGCTCCAGGCGGCGAGGACCTCGCGGGCCGAGCGCCGCACGGGCTCCGCCGTCGGGGTCGTGACGACCGGCGCGGTGAGCGTCGCGGTCGCGGCGGCTCCCCCGCCTCGGGCGGCCGGCTGCGCGCCGTCCCCGCGGGCGGGCGCAGCGGCGCGGGGCTCGCCCTCGTGGAAGACGTGCCGGGGCTGCCAGACGAGGCGCAGCGCGGCGAGCGCGACCATCCCGAGGAGGCCCGGCAGGATCGCGGCGAGCTCGGGTCCGAGGAACAGGAGCACCGCGGCCTGCGTGCCGCTGAAGACCAGGGTCACGACGAGGGTCGCCGGCCAGGTCTCGCGGAGGCCGCGGAACCCGTCGAGGATCATGACGAGGAGGAACGGGATCAGGAGCGTCACCGGCTGGAGGATGAGCGCGAGGTCCCGCGAGAGGTCCATCACGTCGATGCCGCCGACCTGCGCGCCCACGATGACCGGGATGCCGACGGCGCCGTAGGCACCGGCCGCGAAGTTCGCGACCAGGCTGATCATGGCCGCGCGCACGGGCCGGAAGCCGAGCGTCACGAGCATGGCGGCGCAGATCGCGATCGGCACGCCGAACCCGGCGACGCCCTCGAGGAACGCGCCGAAGCAGAAGCTGATGAGGAGCACCTGGATCCGCTGGTCGGGCGAGATCGCGGCGATGGACGCCCGGATCACGTCGAACTTGCCGCTCGCGACCGCCAGCCGGTAGAGCCACACGGCCATGAGGATGATGTACGCGATCGGCCAGATGGCGCTGAGGAGGCCGAGGAGGCCGGCGCCCGCGAGCGCCGGGACCGGCATGCCGAACGTCGCGAGCGCGACGACGACCTCCGCGACGAGCGCGACGCCCGCGGCCTGCAGCCCGGTGAGCTTCACGACCACGAGGCAGAACAGGAACAGGAGGATCGGGATCGCGGCGACGATCGCCGAGAGCCACGGGATGCCGAGCGGATCCGGGTCCTGGGTCCACATGGCGCTCAGGCCTCCACGGTCGCGAGCACGGCGGCGAGCGCGTCGGCGGAGACGTGCAGCTTCTCGAGCTCCGAGCCCGAGAACGGGGTGTTCCGGATGGGGACCGCGCCCGTCGCGCCGACGATCGACGGCACGGACAGCGCGATGCCGTCGATCCCGTGGAAGTCCGCGAGCACGGTGCTGACCGGCAGCACGGCCCGCTGGTCCTGCAGGATCGCCTCGGCGATGCGCGCGCTGGAGAGGCCGATGGCGTGGTTGGTGGCGCCCTTGCCGCGGATGACGCGGTAGGCGGCGTCGCGCACGTCGACGGCGATCATCTCGAGCTCGTCGACCGTCATGCGCGGGTGGCCCTCGGACTCCCACTCGAGGATCGGGACGGTGCCGATCATGGCCTCGTCCCAGAGCGCGAACTCGGTGTCGCCGTGCTCGCCCACGATGTGCGCGTGCACGCTGCTGGTGGAGACGCCGGCGCGGCGCGCGAGCTCCCAGCGCAGGCGCGAGGTGTCGAGCACCGTGCCGGAGGAGAACACGCGGGAGCGCGGGAGGCCCGAGACGCGGGACGCGACCACGGTCATCACGTCGCAGGGGTTCGTGACGAGAAGGTACACGGCGTCGGGGGCGACCTCGAGGAGGCCGGGCATCATCCCCTCGATGATCCCGGCGTTGACGCCCGCGAGGTCGGTGCGCGACTGGCCGGGCCGCTGCTTGGCGCCCGCCGTGATGACGACGACGTGCGAGCCCTCGGCGACCCGCAGGTCGGATCCGCCCGTGATCTCGCTGGCGCCCGTGAACTGGGTGCCGTGCGCGAGGTCGAGCACCTCGGCCTCGACGCGCTCGGCGGCGATGTCGTAGAGCGCCACGTGGCGGGCGGATCCGCGGATGAGGGCGGCGTACGCGACGCTCGCGCCCACGCTCCCGGCTCCGACGACGGTCAGCTTGCTGTTCTCTCTCGTGCTCATGGTCAGGCCTCTTCGGTCTCGATGGCGGGTCGTGCGGATGCGGATGCGTCATCGGATCCGAGGGGCGCGGATGAGCCGGGGAGGATCATCACGGGGACGTTGGCGTTGAGGAGGACCTCGTGGAGGGTGCCGCCGATGCCCGGCGCGGGCGTGCGCCGGGACCGGCCGATGACGAGGAGGGCCCGGTCGCGGGACAGGTTGAGGATCGCCTCGGCGGGGCGCCGGGAGGTGAGGTGCCTCGTGACCTCGAGGCCGGGGTCGACCGCGTGCGCCGCGTCGAGCGCGTCGTGCAGGACCCGGTCGCCGCGGTGGCGGGCGTCGGGTCCGCCCTCCGCGGGGATCGCGTGGACGAGGCTCACGCGGCAGCCGGACGCCGACGCCTCCTCCGCGCCGGCCTCGGCGAGCTCCGCGGAGGTCGCGGTGCCGTCGAGCGCGACCACGATGCCGTCGCGCAGCCGCAGGTCGGCGGAGGGGACCACGACGAGCGGGCCGGGGACGAGGGCGGCGAGCTGCACGCTGCGCACGCCGTAGAGGCGGCCCCGGGCGTAGCCGGTCTTGTCGGACCCGACGACCACGACGTCGTCGGCGCGCGCGGCTCCGGCGAGCGCCAGGGCGACCGGCCCGTCGACGAGCCGCGTCGTCACGGCCACGCCCGGGTGCTCGGCCGCGACGCGCGCGGCCGTGGCGCTGAGGAGGCGCGCGTGCTCGCGCTCGCTCTGCTGGGCGTAGCCGGATCCCATGGCCCCCGCGTCGTCGTCCACGACCCCGACGAGCTGCACCTCGGCGCCGGCGCGCATCGCGCGTCGGACCGCCCAGTCCAGGGCGGTGGCGCTCGCCGAGGAGCCGTCGAGGCCCACGAGCAGGCGTCGGGTGAGGTGCGCCGGGAGGCCGGCGAGGAGGTCCCCCGCGGGTCGCGCCCGTGCCGTCGTCGTCTCGTCCATGGTCGTCTCCGTTCACCGAACAGCTGGTAGGTTTCGAGCGTCGCGCGGCGGGTCACCGTCGCGTAGGGCCGGAGGTCCCGTCGGGATCGCCGGACGGGAGGGGGCATCCGTGCGCACCGAGCACTCGCTGGGCTTCCCGGAGCTCCCCCGGTCCGAGTTCGAGCGGGCCATCGGCGAGCTCGTCGACAAGGCCCAGGGCGTCCTGCGGACGCAGGGCCGGCTCCGCAGCCTGCTGGCCGCGACCCGGTCCGTCGCCGAGGACCTCGACCTCGAGGTCGTGCTGCGCCGCATCGCGCAGGCCGCCGTCGACCTGGTCGGCGCCCGCTACGGCGCGCTCGGCGTGATCGGGCCGGACGGGCGGCTCGAGCAGTTCATCCACGTCGGCATCGACGACGAGCTGGCGGCCCGCATCGGGCACCTGCCGCGCGGGCTCGGCGTGCTGGGCGCGCTCATCGAGGATCCGCGTCCCGTGCGGCGCGAGCACCTGGCCGACGACCCGCGCTCGGCCGGCTTCCCGGCGCAGCACCCGCCGATGGACAGCTTCGTGGGCGTCCCCATCCGGGTG
The DNA here is from genome assembly GCF_052654495.1 of Clavibacter rahimiani. Lineage (NCBI taxonomy): Bacteria > Bacillati > Actinomycetota > Actinomycetes > Micrococcales > Microbacteriaceae > Clavibacter > Clavibacter rahimiani. The sequence continues at coordinate 1,547,674 of NZ_CP199790.1, read as the reverse complement.
CGCGACGAGGTGTACGGCAACCTCTACCTCACCGAGCACCCCACGGGCGCGTTCAGCGCGGAGGACGAGGAGCTGCTCATGTCGCTCGCCGCGGCGGCGGGCATCGCCATCGACAACGCGCGCCTCTTCGGCGAGTCGGAGCGCCGGCAGGGCTGGGCCCTGGCGCAGGCGGAGGTCTCCTCGGCGCTCCTCGACGAGGACGGCGACGATCCGCTCGGCCTCATCGCGTCGTCCGTGATCCGGCTGACCGACGCCGCGGTCGTCGCGGTCGTCACCCGCACCCCCTCCGGCGCCTACACGACGGAGGACGCGTGGGGCCGGGACGCGGACGCGTACGTCGGCCGCGTGTACAGCGCCGACGAGACGCCGGCGGCCCAGGTCATCGCGTCGGGCAACCCCGCCCTGTCGCTGGGGCTCGCGCATCCCGGATCGCCCGACGGCGAGGCGTCGACGGGCAGCTCGATGACGGTGCCGCTCGCGCGGCCCAGCGGGCTCGACGCGGCGCTCATCGTGTCGCGGGCCGCGGGATCCGCCCGGTTCGTGGACCTCGACCTCGACATGATCGCCGACTTCGCCGCGCACGCGAGCGTCGCCCTGGAGCTCCGCGGGGCCCGGGCATCCCGGGCGCGCGTCAGCCTGCTCGAGGACCGCGGGCGCATCGCGCGCGACCTGCACGACAACGTGATCCAGCGCCTGTTCGCGGCCGGGCTGTCCCTCAATGGGCTCGACCTCGACGCGCTGCCCGCGCACGCCCGCGCCCGGATCGACGGCGTCTCCGGGCTCCTGGACGACGCGATCGCCGAGATCCGCACCTCCGTGTTCGCGCTGCGCGCGTCCCAGCCGCGGGCCGTCGGCGCCCGGCACCGCCTGCTCGACGTCGTCAGTGAGGTGGCGGGCGCGTTCCCCACCCCGCCGCGCATCGCCTTCCACGGTCACATCGACGACGTCGTGACGGGCGAGCTGCTCGACGACGTGGAGGCCGTCGTGCGCGAGGGCCTCGCGAACGCCGTCCGTCACGCCGTCGCGACCGCCGTGGTGGTCGAGGTCGGATGCGAGGACGGCGACACGGTCGTGCGCGTCGTCGACGACGGCGTGGGTCCGGCCGGACGCACCCGCGCGAGCGGCACCGCGAACCTGGGCGCGCGGGCGGCGGCGCGCGGCGGATCCGGCTCCCTCGAGCCCGGCCCCGACGGCGGCAGCGTGCTGACCTGGCGGGTCCCCGCGGTCCCGCCCGGGGCCCCGCGACACGATGCCGACCACGACCCGCACCCCGAGGAGACGACCCCATGACCCGCGTGTTCCTGCTGGACGACCACGAGCTCGTGCGCCGCGGCATCGCCGACGTGATCGAGCGCGCGGACGACCTCACGGTGGTCGGCGAGGCCGGGACGGTGCGCGACGCCGTGGCCCGCGTCGACGCGCTCCGGCCCGACGTCGCCGTGCTCGACGTGCGGCTGCCCGACGGATCCGGCGTGGACGCGTGCCGCGCCATCCGCTCCGGCCACCCCGACCTGCCGTGCATCATGCTCACGGCGTTCGACGACGAGACCGCGCTCGAGGCGGCCGTCCTCGCCGGCGCGCAGGGCTGGCTGCTGAAGGACATCCGCGGGGCGGGCCTCGTGGAGGCGATCCGCCGCGTGGCCGCGGGCGCGGACCTCATGGACCGCGACGTGGTGCGCCGCGCCCGCGCGCGGCTGATGGCGGTGGCGGCCGAGCCCGCGGACGACGTGCGGCTGACCCTCCGCGAGGGCCAGGTGCTCGCGCTCATCACCGAGGGGCTCACCAACCGGCAGATCGGCGAGCGCCTCGGCCTCGCCGAGAAGACCGTGAAGAACTACGTCTCCGGCCTGCTCGACAAGATCGGCGTCGAGCGGCGCACGCAGGCGGCCGTGTACGGGCTGACGCACCCGCGGCGGCCGCGGGCCTGACCGGCCGGTCGGGCACCGCCGCCGGCGCGGGCGCCCAGGTCGGTCAGCTGGCCATGCGCGTCGCGAGGCGGCGTCCGTGATCCCCGGCGCGCGTCTCGGCGAGCGTGCGGAGCTCCGCGGCCATGTCCGTGAACTGGTCGAGTGCCGGGTTCACCCCGACGAGCGTGAACTCGCGCGTGACGACCTCCACGTCGAGCTGCCAGACGTCCTCGAGGATGCGGCGCATCCAGGCGGTCGCGTGGTCCCAGCCCTCGCGCGGGGTCCCGGCCGCGTAGTTGCCGCCCTGGACGGTCACGAGGACGGCGGGCTTCCCCGCGATGGCGGAGGGCTGGCCGGGGGCCATGCGCGGGTCGGTGGACACGAGGTCGACGTACGTCTTGAAGTGCTGGGAGACGCCGAAGTTGTAGAGCGGCACGGCGAAGAGCAGGGCGTCCGCGGAGGCGAGCTCGTCGGTCAGCGTCGCCGCCAGGGCCGCGGCGGCCTGCTGGTCGGGGGTGCGCGCGTCCGCGGGCGTCATCGATCCGGCGACGGCCTCCGCCCAGGAGGTCGACGGGATGGGCTCGGTGCCCAGGTGGCGACGGGTGATCTCCGCGTCAGGGTGAGCGGCGCGCCACTCGCGTTCGACGATGTCGCCGAGGGCGCGGCTCGTCGAGCCGTCGATGCGGATGCTGGCGTCGAGACGGAACAGGGTCATTCTTCTCCTTCAGAGTGCGATGGTTACGAGGAGTGACTATGTACTGTGGGTACCTGTTACCTCAAGCGAGCCCCCGTTACCTCGCCGTCACCCAAGGAGCACCGATGTCGATCGACGCGCGCGGCCAGGCCCTGCAGGACCGGCTCGTGGAGTCCATGCCCCGGATGCGCGCGCTCTGCTCGGGAGAGAGCCCGGAGCTCTTCCGATCGCTGATGTCGCGGGTCGGGGACAAGTGGACGCTGCTCGTCATCGGCGTCCTCGGGAACGATCGCCAGCGCTTCACCGAGATCGCCGACATGATCCCGGGGATCTCCCGCCGGATGCTGACGGTCACCCTGCGCGCCCTCGAACGGGACGGCCTGGTGACGCGCACCGTGTACGCCCAGGTCCCGCCGCGGGTCGAGTACGAGGTCACCGACCTCGGCCACTCCCTGCAGCGCGTCGCCTTCACGGTCGGCGAGTGGGTCGGCGAGCACCAGCACGTGATCGCCGACAACCGCCGGCGCTTCGACGACGCGGCCGCGCCTGCACCCGAGTCCGCCTGATCCGGCGCCGCGCGTCGGCGATCGTCGGACGCTCCCGTCCGCGGACGTCGGCCGATCCCGACGACGGGCGCACGAACGACGGGAGGGCCGGGACCCTCGCGGATCCCGGCCCTCCCGTGACGCGGGCTAGATGAGCCAGCGCTGGTCCCGCACGACCGGCAGACGGCGCCAGGCGCGCCCGAGGCCGAGGGTGTCGCCGGCCGAGAGGAACGCGATCGCGACGAGGGCCAGCGCGTAGACGATGTGGTAGTCGACGAGCGGGTTGGTGGACGCGGTCCCCGCCGTGAACGGCCACTCGGCCAGGTACATCATGAGCATGACGGCCGAGCCGACGACGGCGCTCACGCGGAGGCCGATGCCGAGCACCACCGCGAGGCCGATGCCCAGCATCGCGAGCATGAAGAGCACGTCCACGAGCGGGTTGGCGAGCCCGGCGAAGAACGGCGCGAGCGGACCCGTGACGGCGGGGCTGGTGAGGAAGCCCTGTGCGGGCGTCCCGCCGTTCACCCACGCGCGCTCCGCCGGGGTGGAGAAGCCGAGGCCGAACGTCTTGTCGAGGAAGGCCCACAGGAAGACGAAGCCCGTCGCGATCCGGAGCACGGCGAGCGCGATGCGGCCCCGCCCGGTGGTGACGCGGGTGCGCTCGTCGACGGCGAGGGCGGATGCGGATGCGGTGCTCGAGGTCCGTCCCGCCCCGGATGCGGTGGTGGTGACGGTGTGGGCGGTCATGGTCGTTCCCCTTCGGTGCGATGCGGCGGATGGTGCCTGATGGATCCAGGCTCGTCCCGCCGGGCGCGGGCCGGCAGGGCCCAAGGTCCCGCGACGTGCACGACGCCCGGGCCCGCGCCCCGGTCCGTCAGGGGGACGTTCGCCCCTGGTCACCGGCCACCCGGATCCGCAGAGTCGTCGCATGCCCACCCCGCCTCCCGTCGCGCCTGCCGCGGCCTCCCCCGCCGCCCTCGTCCTCGTGCTCAACGCCGGATCCTCGTCGCTCAAGTACCGCGCCGTCGACCCCGCCACCGGCGCCGCCCGCGTCTCCGGCACCATCGAGCGCATCGGCGAGCACGGCGGCGACGTGCCCGACCACGAGTCGGCGGTGCGCCTCGCCCTGGACCGCCTGCAGGGCCAGGACGCGGAGCCGCCGGTCGCGGTGGGCCACCGCGTGGTGCACGGCGGATCCCTGTTCGACCGCGCCGTGGTCGTCGACGCCGAGGTCGAGGCCGCCATCGACGACCTGTCCGCCCTCGCTCCCCTGCACAACCCCGCGAACCTGGCCGGGATCCGCGCCGCCCGCGCCGTGCTGCCCGACGTGCCGCACGTCGCCGTCTTCGACACCGCGTTCCACCGCACGATCCCCGAGGCCGCGTCCACCTACGCGATCGACGCGGACCTCGCCGCGCGCCACGGCATCCGCCGCTACGGCTTCCACGGCACCTCGCACCGCTTCGTCTCGCGCGCCGCGGCCGCGTTCCTGGGTCGTCCGATCGAGGAGACCCGCATGATCGTGCTGCACATCGGCAACGGCGCGTCCGCCTGCGCGGTCGACCGGGGCCGCTCCATCGAGACCTCGATGGGCATGACCCCGCTCGAGGGGCTCGTGATGGGCACCCGCTCCGGCGACATCGACCCGGCCGTGCTGTTCCACCTGCACCGCCGGGCGGGACTCGGCTTCGACGAGCTGGAGACGCTGCTCAACCGCGGCAGCGGGCTGCTCGGCCTCACCGGATCCGGGGACATGCGCGACGTGCAGGCCGCCGAGCTCGACGGCGACCCGCGCGCCGCCCTCGCGCTGGAGGTCTACCGGCACCGGATCCGCCGCTACGTGGGCGCGTACACGGCGGAGCTCGGCGGCCTCGACGCCGTGGTGTTCACCGCGGGCGTGGGCGAGCACGACTCGCTGCTGCGCCGCCGGAGCCTCGCAGGGCTCGAGCACCTGGGCATCGCGGTGGATCCCGACCGCAACGAGCTCGCCTCCACCCACGCCCGCCGCATCTCGCCCGAGGGCTCGCCGGTGCAGGTGCTCGTGGTGCCGACGGACGAGGAGTGGGAGATCGCGCGGCAGGCGGTGGAGGTGATCTGAGGTCGCGGCCGCCGGGACGGCACGACCGGGCCGAGCGGCGCCCGGCGATCGGCGCCGGCTCGGCCGGATCCGCTCAGGCCGTCGCGCCGGGCCGCGCGCCGCGCTCGCGGCGCGGGTCGTGCATCACCAGCACCGGGCAGTGCGCGTGCTCCGCGCACGACGCGCTCACCGAGCCGAGCAGGAGGCCGACGATGCCCCCGTGACCGCGGCTCCCGACGACCAGCATCTGCGCCGCGCGGCTCTCCTCCACGAGGGCGTGGGCGGGCGGACCCTGCGGCGTGGCGACGGAGATCCAGGCGGGGATCCGGTCGCCGAACCGCGCGCGGAGGGAGTCGTCGATGACCGAGCGCACGTCCTCCTCGGGCGTCGTGTCGCTGCTCGGGAGCTGCTCCGAGACCATCGGGAAGCGCCAGGCCGACACGACGCGCAGGGGCACGCCCAGGGCCTCGGCCATCACCAGCGCGCGGTCGAGCGCGGCCTCGGAGGCGGGGGATCCGTCGACGCCGGCGACCACCGGCCGCGCGTCCGCGGACGGGACGGTCGCGGTCGGTGCCGGCGCGGTCGCGGTGGACGTGGCGGTGCCGGTCGAGGGGGCCGTGACGGTCGGGGGCCGGGTCGCCTCCTGCGCCCACCTGCCCACCGGCACGGGCGGCCGCGCCGGGGTCCGGTCGCGGTCCGCGCCGGTCGCCCGCTCCTCCGCCGCCAGGCGCGAGCGCGCGTCGTGCACGACGAGGTTCCGCAGGTACCCGCGGACGGGGACGCCGTTCCCGACGATGGCGTCGTGGACGTCGCCGGCGACCCGCATCACGCTGTCGCGCGGCACCGCGGGGAAGCGCGTCGCGAGCGATGCCGCGGCCTCGGCGATGACGGCCTGGCGGTCGCCGACCGGGGACGGCGTGCGGGAGGCGGTGCGTGCGGACATGGGGTGCTCCTCGGGATCCAGGTGGCCGGTCGGCCACGCTCCGAGGGTCGCGCGCCTCGGGCGGGGCCGACAGGGGCGGAGGTCCCGCGGGCCGCGCGCCCGGCCCGTGCACCGCGGGGCGCTCAGCTACCGGTCCGCCTGCTCGCGCTCCGCCCGCGTCCGGTGCGTGTCGTAGGCGACGTCGTGCTCGCCGGGGGCGAGGGGCTCCGCGAGGTGGCCGGTGGCGGCCAGGTGCGCGCGCGTCCGGCGCTTGAGCTGGTTCCAGTGCTCGGGGTCCCTCGTGTGCGCGGTGCGATCCGTCATGGCGTGCCTCGTCCTTCGTCGTGTGATCCCAGGCAAGCGCCGTCCCCGCGGCCGCGACAGGGCCATCGGTCCCATGGGCTCCGGCACGGTCCGGACGCCGCGGGACCTTCGCCCCTCCCCGGCCGTCGGCCGCACGCGCACGCTGGCGCCATGAGCACCAGCGCCTCCCCCGTCCCCGTCACCCCCGCCATCCCCGCCGCCTTCCCGCACCGCGCACCCGCCGCGCTCGCGGACGAGGAGCTCGCCCGCCTCGAGACGTGGTGGCGCACCGCGAACTACCTCTCGGTCGGCCAGATCTACCTGCTCGACAACCCGCTGCTCCGCCGCCCGCTCACCCGCGACGACGTGAAGCCCCGGCTCCTCGGGCACTGGGGCACGACCCCCGGACTCAACTTCATCTACGCGCACCTCAACCGGGTGATCCAGCAGCGCGACCTCGACACCGTCTACGTCATCGGCCCGGGCCACGGCGGCCCCGGCATGGTCGCGAACGCGTACCTCGACGGCACCTACACGGAGGTCTACCCGCGCATCACGCAGGACGAGGAGGGCGTGCGCCGCCTGTTGCGCCAGTTCTCGTTCCCCGGCGGGATCCCCAGCCACGTCGCGCCCGAGACCCCGGGCTCCTTCCACGAGGGCGGCGAGCTCGGCTACGCGCTCTCCCACGCCTACGGCGCCGCGTTCGACAACCCCGACCTGCTGGTCGCGGCGGTCGTCGGCGACGGCGAGGCGGAGACCGGCCCGCTCGCCACCAGCTGGCACTCGAACAAGTTCCTCGACCCGCTGGAGGACGGCGTCGTGCTGCCGATCCTCCACCTCAACGGCTGGAAGATCGCGAACCCGACGGTCCTCGCCCGCATCCCCGAGTCCGAGCTGCTCGACCTGATGCGCGGCTACGGCCACACGCCCTACGTCGTCTCGGGCGGCTTCCACGGCGAGGATCCGGCCGCGGTCCACCGCCGCATGGCCGAGACGATGGACCTCGTGCTCGAGCAGATCGCCGACATCAAGGCCGCCGCGGCCGACGGCACGCTCGAGGGCCGCCCGGCCTGGCCGATGATCATCCTCCGCACCCCGAAGGGCTGGACCTGCCCGCCGGAGATCGACGGCCACCCGGCCGAGGACGACTGGCGCGCCCACCAGGTGCCGCTCGCCAGCGCCCGCGACACCGAGGACCACCTCCGCGTGCTCGAGGGCTGGATGCGGTCGTACCGCCCCGAGGAGCTGTTCGACGACGCGGGCGCCCCGGTCGCGCTCGCCACCGCGCTCGCCCCGGTCGGCGCGCGCCGCATGAGCGCGAACCCCGTCGCCAACGGCGGCCTCCTCAAGCGCGACCTCGACCTGCCCGACTTCCGGGACTACGCGGTCGAGGTGCCGACGCCCGGCGGATCCGTGCACGAGCCCACGCGCGTGCTCGGCGACTGGCTCACCGACGTCGTCGTGCGGAACCCGCGGGACTTCCGGATCTTCGGCCCCGACGAGACCGCGTCCAACCGGCTCGGCGGCGTCCTCCGGGTCACCGACAAGCAGTTCGCGGGCGAGCTCCGCCCCACCGACGAGCACCTGGCGCGCGCCGGCCGCGTGATGGAGATGCTGAGCGAGCACCAGTGCCAGGGCTGGCTGGAGGGCTACCTCCTCACCGGTCGCCACGGGCTCTTCACGTCGTACGAGGCCTTCATCCACATCGTCGACTCGATGCTCAACCAGCACGCGAAGTGGCTGAAGGTGTCCAAGGGGATCCCGTGGCGCCGCCCCATCGCGTCGCTCAACTACCTGCTCTCCTCGCACGTCTGGCGCCAGGACCACAACGGCCTCTCGCACCAGGACCCGGGCTTCATCGACCACGTCGTGAACAAGAAGGCCGACGTCGTGCGCGTCTACCTGCCGTTCGACGCGAACACCCTGCTGTCCACCTACGACCACTGCCTGCGCTCGGAGGACTACGTGAACGTGGTGGTCGCCGGCAAGCAGCCGACGTTCGACTGGCTGTCGATGGACGACGCCATCGCGCACATGACGCGGGGCATCGGCATCTTCGACTGGGCCGGCACCGAGGTCGCCGGTCGCGCGCCCGACGTGATCATGGCCTGCGCCGGCGACGTGCCGACGCTCGAGACGCTCGCCGCGGTGTCGATCCTCCGCGAGGAGATCCCGGGTCTCGCGATCCGCGTCGTGAACGTCGTGGACCTCATGCGCCTCCAGTCGGAGGGCGAGCACCCGCACGGCCTGTCCGACGCGGGCTACGACGCGCTGTTCCCGGCCGAGATCCCGGTGGTCTTCGCGTACCACGGTTACCCGTGGCTCATCCACCGCCTCACCTACCGCCGCGCGAACAACGCGCAGCTGCACGTGCGCGGCTACAAGGAGGAGGGATCCACGACGACGCCGTTCGACATGGTGATGCTCAACGACATGGACCGGTACCACCTGGTCATCGACGCCATCGACCGGACCCCGGGGCTCAGCCGCACGCAGGGCCCGCTCCGCCAGCGCATGCAGGACGCCCGGCTCCGTGCGCGCCAGTACACGCGCGAGCACGGCGAGGACATCCCGGTCGTCGCCGACTGGACGTGGGCGGACAGCGTCACGGGCAGCGTGCACGCGGCGAACGTGGGCGTGGGCCAGGTCTCGATCGCGTCGTCCACGGGCGGGGACAACGAGTAGCCGCACGCTCCGGACGGCCCGCGCCGTCCGGGCGCCGCGCGTCCGCCGCGCCTAGCCGCCGCGCCTAGCCGCCGAGCTGGGCGCGGTACGCGTCCGCCCGGTACGGCAGGTCGAGCTCGTCGCGGCCCGCCGTGTCCGGGTGGCCGGCGAGGAGGGTCCGGACGTCGTCGAGGCGGCGCGCGCGCTCGTCGTCGGGGAGGACGATGACGCGGCTGATGGATCCCGCGAGCGCGACGACGTCCTCCGGCCCCATGCGGTGGACGTGCGGGAAGGACGCGTGCTCCACGGGGCCGAAGCCGGGGAACGGGCCGGGCTCGACGGCGCGGCCCGAGGACCGTCCGCCCGGCTGGAGGAGCGCGTCGAGCTCGCGGACCCAGTCGACCTCCAGGTCCATGGCGTTCCAGACGATGCCGAGCAGGCCGCCCGGACGGAGGACGCGCGCGGCCTCGCGGGCCGCGTCGCCCGCGTCCATCCAGTGCCACGCCTGCGCGACCAGCACCGCGTCCTCCTCGCCGTCGTCGAGCGGCATCGACTCGCCGCTGCCGGCCCGCACGTCGACGCCCGGCGACGCCTCCGCGAGGACGGCCCGCATCCCGGGGTCCGGCTCGACCGCGGTGACCCGGAGCCCGCGCGCCGCGAGGAGCCGCGTGAGCTTGCCGGTGCCCGCGCCGAGGTCGACCACGCGGCGGGCCCCGGCGGGGAGCATCCAGGCGAGGGCGGCGTCCGGGTAGCCGGGACGGACCCGGTCGTACTGCGCGGCGACCGCGCCGAACGAGGCGGCGAGGGCGGCGTGGTCGGGATGCGGGGCGGCGTCGGCGGTCATGCGCCCATCCTGGCCCGCGGGAGGGCGGGAGCGCGGTGCCCGCGGGCCGGGCGCGCGTCAGGCCAGCGTCGCGGCGAGGCCGTCGCGGAGCGGATCCAGGGCCCGGCGCACGGCGTCGTCGAGCGGCCCGCGCCCGACGCCCTCCCCCGCCCACGCGATCACCGCGGCGGCCGTCGTCGCGGCGAGCGCGGCCGCGGCGATCCGGACGGGCGCGGCCGACGCCCGGTGCGCGGACGCCCGCGCGAGCGCCTGGGCGACGGGATCCACGAGCGGTGCCGCGCGCGTCACGCCCTCCCCCGCGACGTCGGGCCCGAGGCCCATCACCTCGTGCTGCGTGAGGGCGAGCGGCAGCCAGCCCTCGCCGCGCGTGCGGGCGGCGCGGACGAGCGCGTCGACGACGGCGTCGACGGCCGGCTCCTCCGGATCCGTCGACGCGAGCGCCTCGCCGAACGCGCGCAGCGTGTCGTCGAGGCCCGCCCACAGCAGGTCGGCCTTGGACGCGAAGTAGTTGAAGAACGTGGCGCGGCTGACCCCGGCGCGCTGTGCGATCTGCTCGACGGTGGTGGCGGCGTACGTGTTCTCGAGGAACAGCTCCGCGGCGGCCTCCTCGAGGGTCGCCCGGGACGAGCGGCGCGGGCGGCCGGCGGGACGGGCGGAGGTCATCCGACCATCCTGGCGGATCCGGGCACTCAGGTGCGCGTATTGTTGGACGCGGTACAGAAACCACCCGCACCAGCGCCCGAGCGGCGCGCACATCGGAAGCACCCATGATCCCCACCTCGCGCGCCCGCGCCCTCGCGGGCCTTGGCGCCCTCGCGGCGTCCGCCCTCGTCCTCTCCGGCTGCACGTCGGACACCCCGGAGGCGTCGACGACGCCCGTCTCGGGCGGCACCCTCGTCTACGCGTCCGGCGACGCCGAGCCCGAGTGCCTCGACCCCCACGTCGGCGGCAACTACCCGCAGGCCCTCGTCTCGTCCCAGTTCCTCGAGCCGCTCGTGTCGCTCGACGGGAAGGGCGGGATCACGCCGTGGCTCGCCGACAGCTGGACCTGGAGCGACGACGGCCTCGGCCTCACCCTCGAGCTCCGCGAGGGCGTCTCCTTCACGGACGGCACGCCGTTCGACGCGGAGGCGGTGGTCGCGAACATCCGCCACGTGCAGGATCCCGCCACGCTCTCCTCCACCGGGTACCTCGCGCTGCAGGCGATCACGGAGGCGACCGCGGTCGACGCCTCGACCGTGCAGCTCACCCTCTCGACGCCCGACAGCGCGCTGCTCGAGTCGCTGTCGCAGCCGTGGCTCGCGATGGAGTCGCCGGCCGGGATCGCCCGCGGCACGGACGCGAACTGCGCCCAGCCCATCGGCACCGGCCCGTTCAGCGTCGAGCGCTGGGACCGCCAGCAGTCCATCTCGCTCGTGCGCAACGACGACTACTCCTCGCCGCCCGCGGACGCGGCCCACGAGGGCCCCGCGTACCTCGAGCGCATCGACTGGCGCTTCCTGCCCGACGCCGCCTCGCGCTACGCGGCCCTGCAGAGCGGCGAGGTCGACGTGATCGACAACGCGCAGCCCGACGCCATCGCGTCCGCGTCCTCGGCCGGCACGCTCGGCGAGCTCGACGCCCCGCGGCCCGGCGCCTCCAACCGCATCGAGCTGAACTCGGGCCAGGCGCCCTTCGACGACGAGCGCGTGCGCGAGGCGTTCATCCGCTCGGCGGACGTCGACCCCGGCATCGCCGCGCTCTTCCAGGGCACGGCCGAGCGCTCCCACTCGCCGCTCGCGAGCACCGAGCCCGCCGCCGTCTCCGACCCCGACCTGTTCGCGATCGACACGGACCGGGCCGCGGAGCTCCTCGACGAGGCCGGCTGGTCGACGAAGGACGCCGACGGGATCCGCACGCGGGACGGCCAGCGCCTCACGCTCCGGTTCCCCGTGAGCACCAACCAGTCGATCCCCGCCGAGCAGTCGCTGTTCGAGCAGATCCAGGCGACGACCAAGGCGGTCGGCTTCGACGTGCAGCTGGAGCCCATGGACCTCGGCACCTGGTACGAGGCGCTCGGCGACGACGAGTACGAGCTCGTCAGCGCGCCGTACACGAAGGCCGGGCCGGACGTCCTCCGGATCCTCTACGACACCTCCGGCATCACGCCCGCGCCGAGCGGCTACTTCGCGAACCACGCCAAGGTCTCGGTGCCCGAGATCGACCAGGCGCTCGCCGAGGCGCGCTCCACGACGGACCTCGAGCGCCGGACCGAGCTCTACGCCGACGTGCAGGAGCGCGTAATGGCCGGGTACTGGATCCTGCCGCTCTACGACCAGCAGAACCACTTCCTGCTGGGGACGGCCGTCCAGGGCCTCCGCGCCCTGCCGTCCGTCGCGACCCCGACGCTGTACGACACCTGGCTCGCCCGGTGACGAGGGCCCGCGCCCTCCCCGCGTCCGGCTCCCGTCGACCCGCGCTCCTGCGGGCCGTCGGGGCCCGGATCGGCGGCGCGGTGCTCGTGCTCTGGGCGGTCGCGACCGTCACGTTCCTCGCCGTCCGGCTGATCCCGGGCGACCCCGCGCAGGCGATCCTCGGCGGGCCGGGCTCGCAGGCACCGGCCGAGGCGGTCGCCGCCGTGCGCGCCGAGTACGGGTTCGACCAGCCCCTCCCCGTGCAGTACCTCGCGCAGCTCGGCCGCCTCGCGCAGGGGGACCTCGGCCGCTCCTACGCGCTCCGCGAGGACGTCGTGGCGGTGCTCGCGCGGCAGCTGCCGGGCACGCTGCTGCTGGCGGTGCTCGCGCTCGCCGTGGCGTGGATCCTCGCGCTCGCGCTCGCGCTCGTCTCCACGGGCGCGGGGCGCGTCGCCGGGGCGATCGGCGCGGGCGTCGAGATCGTGGCCGCCTCGCTGCCGCACTTCTGGATCGGCGTGGTGCTGATCCTCGTGTTCTCCACCGGCCTCGGCTGGCTGCCCGCGGTCAGCGGATCCTCGCCCGCGGGCCTCGTGCTGCCCGTGCTGACCCTCGCCATCCCGCTCGCGGGGTTCCTCGGCCAGATCATGCGCGAGGCGCTCCTCGACGCGCTCGACTCCCCCTTCGCCCTCGCCGCCCGAGCGCGCGGCGAGTCCGAGGCCGGGGTGCGCCTCCGGCACGCGCTCCGGCACGCCGCCGCCCCCGGCATCGCGCTGTCCGGCTGGGCCTTCGGCTTCCTGATCTCGGGGGCCGTCGTCGTCGAGCAGGTCTTCGCCCGTCCCGGCCTCGGCCGCACCGCCCTCTCGGCCGTCATGAGCCGCGACGTGCCCGTGATCGTCGGCGTCGTGCTCGTGGTCGCCGTGGTCTACATCGTGCTCACGGCGGTCACCGACCTGCTCGCGCGGCTCGTGGACCCGCGGCTCGTGGACGCGCGCACCGGACCGGTCCCGTCCGCGGCACCCGCCGGCGACTCCGCCGCGGCGTCGCCCGCCACCCCCGCGGCGGCCGGCCGATGAGCGACCCGCGCGCCGAGACGCTGCTCATCGCGGCGCCCTCCCGGCCGCCCGTGCGGATCCTCGCGGCCGCCGGAACGGGTGGCGCCGCGCTCGTGGTCGTCCTGCTCCTCGCCGCGGCCCTCGCGCCCGGCCTCCTCGCGCCCGGCGACCCGCTCGCCATCGCGCCCGCCGAGGCCTTCCGCGCGCCCGGCCCCGGCCACCTGCTCGGCACGGACGAATCCGGCCGCGACGTCCTCACGCGCGTCGTGCACGGCGCGGGGCCCAGCCTCGTCATCGGCGTGAGCGCGACCGCGATCGGCCTCGGCCTCGGCGCCGTGCTCGGGCTCGCCGCCGCGCTCCTCGGGCGCGTCGCCGACTTCGCCGTCAACCGGGTGATCGAGGTCGTGTTCGCGTTCCCCGGGCTCCTGCTCGCGCTCTTCCTCATCGTGATCCTCGGGCCCGGCATCGGCAGCGCCACGCTCGCGGTCGGCATCTCGGCCGCGCCCGGCTACGCGCGCATCATCCGCGGCCGGGTCATGTCGGTGCGCCGCTCCGCGTACGTCGAGGCCGCGACCGTGCTCGGGCGGCCGCCGCTCGTCGTGCTCGCGCGGCACATCCTGCCGAACACCGCCGCGCCGCTGTTCGTGCTCGGGACGCTCGGCGTCGGGCAGGCCATCGTGTGGGCCTCGTCCCTCAGCTACCTCGGGCTCGGGACGGTCCCGCCGGATCCCGAGTGGGGCGCCATGCTCGCCGCGGGCCGCACCTACATCGGCTCCGCGCCGTGGCTCACGGTCGTGCCGGGGCTCATGATCGTCCTCACCGCGACCGCGTCGACCGTGCTCGGCCGGGCGCTCGAGCGACGGGTGCGCGCGTCGTGAGCGGCTCCGCCGGCGTCCCGGGCTCCCCCGCGGCCCCGCTCGCGCTCCGGGTCGAGGACCTCCGCGTCTCCTTCGGCGGCGAGAGCGTCGTCCACGGCGTCTCGCTGCGGATCGCGCCGGGCGAGTGCCTCGCGCTCGTCGGCACGTCCGGCTCCGGCAAGAGCGTCACCGCCCGGAGCCTGCTCGGCCTGGCTGGTGCCGGGGCCGACGTCCGCGCCGACGTGCTCGAGATCGGCGGCCGCGACCTCCGCGACGCGGGTCCCCGCGAGTGGCGCGGCGTCCGCGGGACGGGCGTCGGCCTCGTGCTCCAGGACGCCCTCTCGTCGCTCGACCCGCTCCGGCCGATCGGCCGCGAGATCGGCGACGCGCTCCGCCTCCACGGGATGCGCGACGCGCGGGCCCGGCAGGCGCGCGTGCGGGAGCTCCTCGAGCGCGTCGGGATGCCGGATCCCGAGGTCCGCGCCCACCAACGCTCGGGCGAGCTCTCGGGCGGCCTCCGCCAGCGCGCGCTGCTCGCGGCCGCGATCGCCCTGGATCCACCGCTCCTCGTCGCCGACGAGCCCACGACGGCGCTCGACGCCACCGTGCAGGCGCGCATCATCGACCTCCTCGCCGACCTCCGCACGCGCGGCCAGGCGACCCTCCTCGTGAGCCACGACCTCGCCGTCGTGGCGCGCCTCGCCGACCGCGTCGCCGTGATGCACGACGGCCGCATCGTGGAGGAGGGCCCGACGGCGGACGTCCTCCGCGCTCCCGCCCACCGCCGGACCCGGGCCCTCGTCGCGGCCGTGCCGACCGGGGTGCCGCGCGGCGTGCCGCTGTCGGAGGCGCGCCTCCAGGCCGCGGCCACGCGCGCCGCCACCGCTCCGGCGTCCCCGTCCACGGCGGCATCCCCTCCCGGGGCCGCGACGCCGCCCGACGACCGCGTGGTCCTCCGCGCCACGGGCCTCACCCGCTCCTACCGCGGTCCGGCCGGATCCGTCCGCACGGCCGTCGACGACGTGTCGCTCGAGGTCCGCCGCGGCCGCACGCTCGGCCTCGTCGGCGGCTCGGGCTCCGGCAAGACCACGGTCGCCCGGCTCCTGCTCGCGCTCGAGGAGCCCGACGCGGGCGACGTGACGCTCGACGGCGAGCCGTGGAGCGGGATCCCCGAGCGGGCGCGCCGCAGCCGCCGCCCGCGCGTCGGCGCCGTCTACCAGGACCCGCTGGCATCGTTCGACCCGCGCTGGAGCGTCGACCGGATCCTCCGCGACGCCCTCGCCGTCGCGGGCCCCCCGGGCGTCGACGCGTTCGACTCCCCCGGGACGCTCCTCGCGCAGGTCGGCCTCGATCCCGCGCTCCTCGCCCGCCGCCCCGCGCGGCTCTCCGGCGGCCAGCGCCAGCGCGTCGCCATCGCGCGCGCCCTCGCGGCCCGGCCCGACGTGCTGATCTGCGACGAGCCCGTCTCCGCGCTCGACATCGCCGTGCAGGCGCAGGTCCTCGACCTCCTCGACGAGCTCCAGCGGCGCCTCGGCCTCGGCCTCCTGCTGATCTCGCACGACCTCGGCGTCGTCGCGCACATGAGCGACGAGGTCGCCGTCATGTCCGACGGGCGGATCGTCGAGCGCGGATCCGCCGCCGACGTGCTCGAGCGCCCCACGCATCCCGTCACACGGGCGCTCCTCGCGGCCGTCCCGCGGCTGGATCCCGGGGCCGCCCCGCGCTGACCGGCGGGACGGGCCGCGTCACGCGCCGGCGTGCCGGTCGAGGAACGCGTACAGCTCCCGGTCGTCCACACCGGGGAAGGACCCGCGCGGCAGCGGCGCGAGGATGTGCGCGTGCAGCCGGGCGCTCGGCCACGCGCGGTCGCGCCACCGGTCCGCGTCCTCCGGATCCGCCCGCCGGCAGCACGACTCGTCCGGGCAGCGCGAGACGCTCCGGGCCGTCGTCTCGCGGCCGCGGAACCACTTCGCGTGCGCGAACGGCACGCCGAACGTGATCGAGTACTCGCCCTCGGCCGTGGACCCCGTCTGCGTCGAGCACCAGAACGTGCCCGCGGGCGTGTCCGTGTACTGGTGGAACTCCGTCGTGCGGTTGGTGCGGTCGAACGCCCCGCGCGCCGCCCACTCCCGGCACACGGGCTGCCCCTCGACCGCGCCGGTGACGTCGACCGGCAGCGGCAGGCCGTCGTTCTCGTACGCCTTGTAGACCGCACCGTCCCCGCCGACCCGGAGGAAGTGCACGCGGAGGTCGAGGTGCGTGGTGCTGATGTTCGTGAGCCGGAGCGCGGCCGCCTCGTGCGTCACGCCGAACGCGTCGCGGAAGTCCTCCACCGCGAGGTCGCGGCGCGCCTTCGCCTCGGCGAGGAACGCGACCGACTGGGTCAGCGGCATGAGGCACGCGGCCGCGAAGTAGTTGATCTCCAGCCGCTGCCGCAGGAAGTCGGCGTAGCTCGCGGGCTCCTCGTGGCCGAGCACGCGGTGCGCCATCGCCTGCAGCGCCATCGAGCGGAGGCCGTGGCCGCCGGGGATGGACGCGGGCGGGAGGTAGATCCGCCCCTCGCCGATGTCGGTCACGGAGCGCGTGGAGCGGGGCAGGTCGTCCACGTAGATGAGCTCGAAGCCGAGCCCCTCCGCCATCCGGCTGACGCTGCGGTGCGAGAGGGCGCCGCTGCGGTGGCCGACGTCGGCGAGCATCCGCTCGGCCAGCTCCTCGATCGCGGGGAGGTGGTTGTCGCGCTCGCGCATCATGAGCCGCTGCTCGGTGTTCGCGCGCCTGGCCTCCTCGGGCGTCGCGATGGACTCGCGTGCCCGGCGCGCGAGCTCCCGGTGCAGGCCCACGAGCGCCTCGAGCGTCTCCTGCGGCAGCGCGCGGCTCGCGGGCACCGCGGGGAGGCCGAGCGACCCGTACAGCGACGAGCGCTGGGCCCGGTCAAGCTCGATCTCGAGCGCGGACCGGGCGTCGGGGGCGTCGGCCGCGAGCAGGTGCGTGACGTCGACGCCGAGCGCGCCCGCGATCCGCCCGAGGGTCGAGAGCCGCGTCTCGCGACGGCCGTTCTCGATCATGCTCAGCTGGCTCGGCAGGATCCCCGCCCGCTCCCCCAGCGCCTGGAGCGTGAGCCCCGCGCCCTTCCGCGCGTGCCGGATGCGGCGGCCGATGACGAGCTGGTCCATTCCTTCACCTCTCCGTGAACATCGGCGCTTCTTCACGCCGGCGGATCCCCGAACCCCATCCTGACGGGTCGCAGGCTGGAACAACAGACCGATCGACGAGGACGGACCGACATGACCACCATCCAGGACGCACCCCCGCACACCGCCGCCGGCCGCACGCGCGCCGTCGACCCCGCCGCCCGCCCCGCCGCCGCCCAGGCGGCAGGCGCCGCTCCCCTCCCGCCCGGCGCCGCGGCCCCCGCGCACTGCCGCGACCCGCGCGTCGCCGACTGGGTCGCCGAGGTCGCGCGGCTCACGCTCCCCGACCGGGTCGTCTGGTGCACCGGCAGCGTCGCCGAGTACGACCGCCTCACGCGCCGCATGGTCGAGGACGGCACCCTCATCCGGCTGAACCCGGAGTGGCGGCCGCACAGCTTCCTCGCCCGCAGCGACCCGGCCGACGTCGCGCGCGTCGAGGACCGCACCTTCATCTGCTCGGCCGACCCCGCGGACGCCGGCCCCACCAACAACTGGCGGGACCCCGCGGAGACGCGCGCCGAGCTCCGGGACCTGTTCGCCGGCTCCATGCGCGGCCGCACGCTCTACGTCGTCCCGTTCTCCATGGGCCCGCTCGGCGGCGCGATCTCGCAGCTCGGCGTGCAGATCACCGACAGCCCCTACGTCGTAGCGAGCATGGCGCTCATGACCCGCATGGGCGACGACGCGCTCCGCCTCATCGGCCCCGACACGGCCTGGGTCCGCGCGCTGCACGGCCTCGGCGCGCCCCTGGTCGACGACGCCGGACGTCGCACCCGCGACGTGCCGTGGCCGCACAACGCCGACAAGCGCATCTGCCACTTCCCCGAGGACCGCGAGATCATCTCGTTCGGCTCGGGCTACGGCGGCAACGCGCTCCTCGGCAAGAAGTGCTTCTCGCTGCGCATCGCCTCCGCCATGGCGCGCGACGAGGGCTGGCTCGCCGAGCACATGCTCCTCATCCGGATCACGAGCCCCGAGGGCCGCCGCTTCCACGTGGCGGCCGCCTTCCCGTCGGCGTGCGGCAAGACGAACCTCGCGATGCTCACGCCCACGATCCCCGGCTGGACGGTGGAGACGCTCGGCGACGACATCGCCTGGCTCCGGCCCGACGCCGCGGGCCGCCTCCGCGCCGTCAACCCCGAGCGCGGCCTCTTCGGCGTGGCCCCCGGCACGGGCGAGGACACCAACCCCGTCGCCATGTCGACCGTGTGGGGCAACGCGATCTTCACCAACGTCGCCCTCCGCCCCGACGGCGACGTCTGGTGGGAGGGCATGACCGCGAGGCCGCCGGCCGGCCTCGTCGACTGGCGCGGCGAGCCGTGGTCGCCCGCCTCCGGCACGCCCGCCGCGCATCCGAACGCGCGCTTCACGGTGGGGATCGAGCAGTGCCCGTC
Organism: Clavibacter rahimiani; assembly: GCF_052654495.1. Classification (NCBI taxonomy): domain Bacteria; kingdom Bacillati; phylum Actinomycetota; class Actinomycetes; order Micrococcales; family Microbacteriaceae; genus Clavibacter; species Clavibacter rahimiani. The sequence continues at coordinate 1,528,828 of NZ_CP199790.1, read as the reverse complement.
GCTCGCGGACGACTGGGACGACCCGGACGGCGTGGTCGTCGACGCGATCCTGTTCGGCGGCCGCCGCGCCACGAACGTGCCGCTCGTCGCCGAGGCGGACGGCTGGGAGCACGGCGTCTTCGTCGGCGCGACGATGGCGTCGGAGCGGACCGCGGCGGCCGAGGGACGGGTCGGCGAGCTGCGGCACGACCCCTTCGCGATGCAGCCCTTCTGCGGCTACGACATGGCGGACCACTGGCGCCACTGGCTCGAGGTCGGGCGGGGGCTCGGCGACGGCGCGCCCCGCGTCTTCCAGGTCAACTGGTTCCGGAAGGGCGAGGACGGGTCCTTCCTCTGGCCGGGCTTCGGCGAGAACGCGCGCGTGCTCGAGTGGATCGTGCGCCGGATCGAGGGCCGCGTCCCCGTCCGCCCGTCCCCGGTCGGCGGCCTGCCGGTGCCCGCGGACCTCGACGTCGCCGGCCTCGACCTGGCGGACGGCGCGCTCGAGGAGCTCCTGGCGCTGGATCCCGCCCTCTGGCTCGAGGAGCTCGACGCCGTGGACGCCCACTTCGCCCGCTTCGGCGACCGCGTCCCCGCGGAGCTCACGGACCGCGTCCACGCGATGCGCCGCGCCTTCCGCGAGGCCGCCGGGGACGCCTCCGCGGACGCCCCCGCATAGCCGGCCGCCGGATGCGCGGGTCCCCCGAGGGCCCCGCATCCGGCCGTCGCGCCCCCATCCGGTAGCGTGAACCCCGCACAGGAGGCACCTCACCATCGACACGGTGCCGTCCACACTGAGGGAACCGGAGCACGCATGGCAGACGAACGACGTCCGGACACCGCCGAGGGGCAGGCCGCACAGGTCGCCCGGGTCCCCGACAAGCCGGCCCTCGAGGGCCTCGAGGCCAAGTGGGGCGACCGCTGGCAGGCCGACGGCACGTACGACTTCCGCCGCGACGAGGCCGCCGCCGGCACCGTCTTCTCCATCGACACCCCGCCGCCCACGGCGAGCGGATCCCTCCACATCGGCCACGTGTTCAGCTACACGCACACCGACGTGATCGCCCGGTACCGCCGCATGCGCGGTGAGAGCGTCTTCTACCCGCTCGGCTGGGACGACAACGGCCTCCCCACCGAGCGCCGTGTGCAGAACTTCTACGGCGTCCGCTGCGACCCGACGCTCCCCTACGACGCCGACTACCGGCCGTCGGAGACCGGCGGCACGTCGAAGCCCGGCGACCAGCAGCCCATCTCCCGCCGCAACTTCATCGAGCTGTGCGAGCGCCTCACCGAGGAGGACGAGAAGCAGTTCGAGGACCTCTTCCGCACGCTCGGCCTGAGCGTCGACTGGCGCCAGAGCTACCGCACCATCGGCGCCGAGGCGCAGGTCGCCTCGCAGCGTGCGTTCCTCCGCAACCTCGTCCGCGGCGAGGCGTACCAGGCCGACGCGCCCACGCTGTGGGACGTCACCTTCCGCACCGCGGTCGCGCAGGCCGAGCTCGAGGACCGCGAGCAGCCGAGCGCGTACCACCGCCTCGCGTTCCACCGCCCCGGCGGCGACGACGTCATCATCGACACCACGCGCCCCGAGCTCCTCGCGGCGTGCGTGGCCCTCGTCGCCCACCCCGACGACGAGCGCTACCAGGGCCTGTTCGGCACGACCGTCACGACGCCCGTCTTCGGCGTCGAGGTCCCCGTCCTCGCGCACCACCTCGCGCAGCCCGACAAGGGATCCGGCATCGCGATGGTCTGCACCTTCGGCGACCTCAACGACGTCGTGTGGTGGCGCGAGCTGCAGCTCGAGAACCGCGCGATCGTCGGCTTCGACGGCCGGGTCGTCTCCGAGGCGCCCGCCGCCATCACGTCGGACGCCGGCCGTGAGGCCTACGCCGCCATCGCCGGCAAGACGGTGTTCTCCGCGAAGGCCGCGATGGTCGAGCTCCTCACGGAGTCCGGCGAGCTCATCGGCGAGCCCCGCAAGATCACCCACCCCGTCAAGTTCTACGAGAAGGGCGACAAGCCCCTCGAGATCGTCTCGACCCGCCAGTGGTACATCCGCAACGGCGGCCGGGACGAGGAGCTGCGCCAGGGTCTCATCGGCCGCGGCCGCGAGATCGGCTTCGTCCCCGACTTCATGCGCGTGCGCTACGAGAACTGGGTCGGCGGCCTCAACGGCGACTGGCTCGTCTCCCGCCAGCGCTTCTTCGGCGTGCCGCTGCCCGTCTGGTACCCGCTCGACGCCGACGGCAACCCCGAGTTCGACCGCGCCATCACGCCGTCGGAGGACCAGCTGCCCGTCGACCCGTCGTCGGATCCCGCCCCCGGCTACTCCGAGGACCAGCGCGGCGTGCCCGGCGGCTTCCAGGGCGAGCTCGACGTGATGGACACGTGGGCCACCTCGTCCCTCACCCCGCAGCTCGCCGGCGGCTGGGAGCGCGACCCGGAGCTGTTCGACCTCGTCTTCCCGTTCTCGATGCGCCCGCAGGGCCAGGACATCATCCGCACGTGGCTCTTCTCGACCGTCCTCCGGGCCGAGCTCGAGCACGGCACCTCCCCCTGGAAGACCGCGGCGATCTCCGGCTGGATCCTCGACCCCGACCGCAAGAAGATGTCGAAGTCCAAGGGCAACGTCGTCACGCCCGCCGCGACGCTCGAGCAGTTCGGCTCGGATGCGGTGCGCTACTGGGCCGCGTCCGCGCGCCTCGGCGTCGACGCCGCGATGGACCCGCAGAACCCGACGCAGATCAAGATCGGCCGCCGGCTCGCGATCAAGGTCCTCAACGCGGCGAAGTTCATCCTGTCCTTCGAGGCGCCGCAGGGCGCACGTGCCACGCACCCCATCGACGTCGGCATGCTCGCCGCCCTGGCCGAGGTCGTCGAGACCGCGACCACGGCGCTCGAGGAGTACGACCACGCCCGCGCGCTCGAGGTCACCGAGAGCTTCTTCTGGACCTTCTGCGACGACTACCTGGAGCTCGTCAAGGACCGCGCGTACTCCGCTGACGCCGACCCGGCCGACCGGGGATCCGCCGTCGCGGCCCTCCGCGAGGCCCTCGACGTGCTGCTGCGACTGTTCGCGCCCTTCGTGCCGTTCGCGGCCGAGGAGGCGTGGAGCTGGTCGCACGACGGCTCGATCCACACCGCCGCCTGGCCGACCGCGCCCGCCCCGGACGCGCCGGCCACCGGCGGAGCCGCCGACCCGCGCCTGCTGGCCCTCGCCGGCCGGGCGCTCGTCGGCATCCGCCGCGCCAAGACCGACGCCAAGGCCTCGCAGAAGACCCCCGTCGCCGAGGCGGTGGTGTCCGCGTCCGCCGAGGACATCCGCTCGCTCGAGCTGGTCGCCCGCGACCTGCGCGCCGTGGGCCGCATCACCGACCTGACGTTCATCGAGGGGGACGGCCCCGCCGTCGCCCGCATCACGCTCGCACCCGTCGAGCCCGAGGAGAACCGCGCATGACCATCTCGATCCGCCCCGTCCGCGACGGCGACTTCTTCCCCTGGTTCGACCTGTTCGCCGAGTACGCGGCGTTCTACGGCACCGAGCTGACCGACGACGCCGCGGTGCTGGCCTGGAGCCACCTCATCGACGACGCGCACGCGAGCACGGCTCTCGTCGCGGTCGACGACGCGCACGAGGGCGCCCTCGTCGGCCTGGCGCACTCCCACCGCTTCGCGCGCCTCGCCCGCGGCACCGACGGCCTCCTGGTCGACGACCTGTACGTGCGCGAGGTGTCGCGTCGCCAGGGCGTGGGCGAGCAGCTGCTGGCCGCGGTCGCCGACGTCGCCCGCCGCGAGGGCGCGACGATGCTGCGCTGGATCACCGCGGAGGACAACGCCGACGCGCAGCGCCTCTACGACCGGGTCGCCCGGCGCACCACGTGGGTCACCTACGAGCAGGACGTCTGATGCAGCTCGGCACGCGCTGGCCCATCGGCGGCACCGCCCCCGCGGAGCTGCCCGAGGTCGTCCTCCTCGCGGTGAAGACCGTCGAGAAGGACATCGTCGACCTCGCCACCGACACCTCCCAGTGGCGCTGGACCCTCACCTGGCTCGAGCGGAAGCCCGTCGTCGAGCTCGACGACGGCACCGTGATCCGCTACGACCCGGCCGAGGACGCGGCGACCATCACGATCCCCGGCGAGTCGACGGACGACCCCTTCGACGACTGACGGGTCCCGCACGACCCGCTCCACGACGGACGCGCCGGCCCTCGGGCCGGCGCGTCCGTCGCGTGCGGGGTGCCGGGCCCGTCGGCGTCAGCGTCGCGCGAGGATCTCCCCGTGCGGCATCGCGAGGAACCCGTCCGCGTCGACCGCCCAGTCCTGCCACCCGGCCCGGATCTCCTGCAGGTCGTCGTCGCTCGCGAAGCCGCCCTCGAGCGCCTGGCCGGCGAACGACGAGGCGACCGCCCGGTCGGCCCAGGCGCCGCCCCACCACGCGCGCTCGTCGTCGGACGAGAAGCACCAGACGGACGCGCTCGACGCGATGTCGGTGAAGCCGGCCTCCCGCGCCCACGCCTTGAGGCGGGATCCGGCGTCGGGCTCCCCGCCGTTCGCGCGGTGCACCGGCAGGTAGACGTCGGCCCACCTGCGCAGGCCGTCGGTCTCCGGGAAGAGCGCGACCTTCGAGTAGATGACGTCCCGGGCCGCGACCAGCCCGCCGGGACGCGTGACGCGGCGCATCTCCGCCAGGGCGCGCACGGGGTCGCCGACGTGCTGGAGCACCTGGTGGGCGTGCACGACGTCGAAGGAGGCGTCGGCGTAGGGCAGCTCGTACACGGATCCCGTGACGAACTCGACGTTCGCGGTGCCGCGGGCCGCGGCCAGCTCGGACGCCTGCCGCACGACGTCCTCCGACATGTCGAGCCCTACGACGCGGCCGGGCCCCACGGCGTCGGCGAGCTCCACCGTGATGGTGCCGGGGCCGCTCCCCACGTCCAGCACGTCGAGGCCCGGCCGCAGGTGCGGTTCCAGGTAGGCGGCGGAGTTCCGGACGGTCCGCGCGCTGTGCACGCGGAGGACGCTCTCGTGGTGGCCGTGGGTGTATCGCTCGCTGTTCACCCTCCGAGCCTAGGTCGGCGCCCGGCCTAGGCTCGCCGTATGACGACGTCCCCGACCCCCTTCCTCGAGCCGAGCTCGCTCCCCTACGGCATGCCCCCGTTCGCCGACATCCGCGAGGAGCACTTCCGCCCCGCGTTCCAGGCCGGCATCGCCGAGCACCTCGCGGAGGTGCGCGCCATCGCGGGGTCGACGGAGCCGCCCACGTTCGAGAACACCCTCGTCGCGCTGGAGCGCTCCGGCCGCGTCCTCGACCGCGTCGGCCACGTCTTCTTCACGCTCTCGTCGGCCGACAGCTCCCCCTTCACCCGCGAGCTCGACGCGGAGATCGCGCCGGAGCTCGCCGCGCACGAGGACGCGATCCGCCTCGACTCCGCCCTCTACGCCCGGATCAGCGCGGTGCACGACGCCCGCCACGACTCGGGCCTCGACGCCGAGTCCGTCTACCTCGTCGAGCGGTACCTCGCCGAGTTCACGGTCGCGGGCGCCGGCCTCGACGACGACGCGAAGGACCGCCTGCGCGACCTCAACCGCCGCCTCTCCACGCTCACGACGCGCTTCGAGTCGAACCTGCTGGAGGACACGAACGACCTCGCCGTGGTCGTGGACGACCCGGCCGAGCTCGACGGGCTGGGGGCGGGCGCCGTCGCGGCCGCCGCGCAGGCCGCCGCCGACCGCGGGCTGGAGGGAAAGCACCTCATCACGCTGGTGCTCCCGACCGGGCACCCGTACCTGTCGCAGCTCACCGACCGCGGGCTGCGCCAGCGGATCATGGAGGCGTCGCTCGCCCGCGGCGCCCGCGGGAACGCGCACGACAACCGCCCGCTCGTGCTCGAGATCACGCGGCTCCGCGCCGAGCGCGCCGCCCTCCTCGGCTTCCCGAGCCACGCGGCCGCGGTCACCGCGGACCAGACGGCGCGCACGCCCGAGGCCATCGCCGACATGCTGGGCCGCCTCGCACCCGCCGCCGCCCGCAACGCCCGCGCGGAGGCCGTGGAGCTGCAGCGCGTCATCGACCGGACCCAGGAGGAGCGCGGCGAGCCGACGTTCGAGCTGGCGGCCTGGGACTGGGCGTTCTACAGCGAGAAGGTGCGCACGGAGCGCTACGACGTCGACACCGAGCGCATGCGCCCGTACCTCGAGTCGGAGCGCGTCCTCCAGGACGGCGTATTCCGCGCCGCGACCCTCCTGTACGGCGTCACCTTCTCGGAGCGCCCGGACATCGTGTCCTACCACCCGGACGCCCGCGTCTTCGAGGTCCGCGACGAGGACGGCTCCCCCGTCGGCCTCTACGTCCTCGACCTCCACACGCGCGACTCGAAGCGCGGCGGCGCGTGGATGAACCCGCTCATCTCGCAGAGCGACCTCCTCGACACGCCCACGGTCGTCCTCAACAACCTCAACGTGCCGAAGCCGCCCGCGGGACAGCCGACCCTCCTCAGCTACGACGAGACGAACACGCTCTTCCACGAGTTCGGCCACGCCCTGCACGGCCTCTTCGCCCGCGTGACCTACCCGCGCTTCGCCGGCACCAACGTGTTCCGCGACTTCGTCGAGTTCCCGAGCCAGGTGAACGAGATGTGGATGCTGTGGCCGGAGATCCTCGCCTCCTACGCCGTGCACCACGAGACCGGGGAGCGGATGCCGGACGAGCTGGTCGCCGCCGTGCAGGCGTCGAGCGCCTTCAACGAGGGCTTCCTCACGAGCGAGTACCTGGGCGCCGCGCTCCTCGACCAGGCGTGGCACCGGATCGGCGTCGACGACGTCGTCGAGGACGTGGACGCCTTCCAGGCCGAGGCCCTCGCCTCCGTCGGCCTCGACGTGCCGGCCGTCCTCCCCCGCTACGCGTCGAGCTACTTCCAGCACACCTTCGCGGGCGGCTACGACGCCGGCTACTACTCCTACATCTGGAGCGAGGTCCTCGACGCCGACACCGTCGAGTGGTTCCACGAGAACGGCGGCCTCACGCGCGCGAACGGCGACCGGTTCCGCGCGCGCCTGCTCGGCGTCGGCGGATCGAAGGACCCGCTGGAGGCGTACCGCGACTTCCGCGGCCGCGACGCCGTGATCGAGCCGCTCCTCGAGCGCCGCGGTCTCGCCGACTGATCCACCTCCCGGCATGACGAGAGCGCCGCACCCCGCGCGGGGTGCGGCGCTCTCGTCGTCCGGGCCGCACGCGGCCCCGCGGATCAGGCGGACTTCTCCGCACGGAGCATCGAGGCGCGCGGCACGATCGTGGGCGCGGCGTTCTGCACGACGGACTCGCGGGTGATGACCACGCGGCCCACCTCGTCGTCCGAGGGGATGTCGAACATGATCGGCCCGAGCACCTCCTCGAGGATGGCCCGGAGCCCGCGGGCGCCCGTCTGCCGCAGGACGGCGAGGTCGGCGATGGACTCCAGGGCGCCCTGCTCGAACTCCAGCTCCACGCCGTCGAGCTCGAACATGCGCTGGTACTGGCGCACGAGCGCGTTGCGGGGCTTGGTGAGGATCTCCATGAGCGCGCGCTGGTCCAGCTGCGTGACCGTCGTGACCACGGGCAGGCGCCCGATGAACTCGGGGATGAGCCCGAACTTGTGCAGGTCCTCCGGGAGCACCTCGCCGAACACGTCGGCGTTCACGTCCTTGCGGTGCAGCGGGGCGCCGAAGCCGATGCCCTTCTTGCCCGCGCGCTGGCTGATGATGTCCTCGAGCCCGGCGAACGCGCCGGCCACGATGAACAGCACGTTGGTCGTGTCGACCTGGATGAACTCCTGGTGCGGGTGCTTCCGCCCGCCCTGCGGCGGCACCGAGGCCACGGTGCCCTCGAGGATCTTCAGCAGCGCCTGCTGCACGCCCTCGCCCGACACGTCGCGCGTGATGCTCGGGTTCTCGGCCTTGCGCGCGATCTTGTCGACCTCGTCGATGTAGATGATGCCGGTCTCGGCGCGCTTCACGTCGTAGTCGGCCGCCTGGATGAGCTTGAGGAGGATGTTCTCCACGTCCTCGCCCACGTAGCCCGCCTCGGTGAGGGCGGTCGCGTCCGCGACGGCGAACGGCACGTTGAGCCGCTTCGCCAGCGTCTGCGCGAGGTAGGTCTTGCCGCAGCCGGTGGGCCCGATGAGGAGGATGTTGCTCTTGGCGATCTCGATCTCGTCGCCCACCGTCTCAGCCGGGCCGATGGTGCCGACGGCGCGGACGCGCTTGTAGTGGTTGTAGACCGCGACGGACAGCGCGCGCTTGGCGGCCTCCTGCCCGATGACGTACTCGTCGAGGAAGCCGAAGATCTCCTTCGGCTTGGGGAGGTCGAACTCGCCCGTGGTCTCCTCGCTGGCCTCGGCCAGGCGCTCCTCGATGATCTCGTTGCAGAGCTCCACGCACTCGTCGCAGATGTAGACGCCCGGTCCCGCGATCAGCTGCTGGACCTGCTTCTGGCTCTTCCCGCAGAAGGAGCACTTGAGCAGATCCGCGCTCTCGCCGATGCGTGCCATGAATGCCTCCCCGGAAGTCGTGCGGTGTGCCACGAGCCTAACCCGTGCATCGGACATGGCCCGGACCCCTGGGAGCACGGCCCGTCGCGTGGTAGTCGTCACACGGCGCAACAGTCCAGGTGCGCGGCGGCGTCCGCACCCACCATGTCCGCATGACCGATGACACCGCCCCCGCATCCCCCGACGCGCTGTCCTTCGCCTACTGGGTCCCGAACGTCTCGGGCGGCCTCGTGACGAGCGACATCGAGCAGCGCACCCACTTCGACTTCGACTTCAACGTCCGCGTCGCGCAGCTCGCCGAGCGCAGCGGATTCGACTACGCGCTGAGCCAGGTGCGGTACGCCGCCTCCTACGGCGCCGACCAGCAGCACGAGTCGACGTCGTTCTCCCTCGGCCTCCTGCTCGCGACCGAGCGCCTCAAGGTCATCGCCGCCGTGCACCCCGGCCTCTGGCACCCGGGCGTGCTCGCGAAGTGGATCATCACGGCCGACCACATGTCGCACGGCCGCGCCGCGGTGAACGTCGTGTCGGGCTGGCTCAAGGACGAGTTCGTCGGGTTCGGCGAGCCGTGGCTGGAGCACGGGGAGCGCTACCGCCGCACCGAGGAGTTCATCCGCGTGCTGCGCGGGCTCTGGACGGAGCAGGACTTCACGCACCTCGGCGACTTCTACCGGATCCACGACTTCACGCTCAAGCCGCCGCCCGTCGCCGTCCCGGGACGCGCGCACCCCGAGATCTTCATGGGCGGCAACAGCACCGACGCCCGGGAGATGGGCGGACGGGTGACGGACTGGTACTTCTCGAACGGCAAGGACTTCGCGGGCTTCGAGGAGCAGCGCGACGACGTGCTCGCCTCCGCCCGTGCTGCCGGCCGCACGGACCGCGTGCGGTTCGGGCTGAACGGCTTCGTCATCGCGCGCGACACCGAGCGCGAGGCCCAGGACGTGCTGGAGGAGATCATCGCCAAGGCGAACCCCGACGCGGTCGAGGGCTTCCGCCAGGCGGTGAAGCAGGCGGGCGCGTCCACCGGGGACGGCAAGGGCATGTGGTCCGACTCCACGTTCCGCGACCTCGTCCAGTACAACGACGGGTTCCGGACGGGCCTCATCGGCACCCCGGAGCAGATCGCGCGGCGCATGGTGGAGTACCGCAAGCGCGGGGTGGACCTGCTGCTGCTCGGCTTCCTGCACTACCTCGAGGACATCGAGGACTTCGGCACGCGGATCCTGCCCATCGTCCGGGAGCTCGAGCGCGAGGCCATCGAGCGCGGGGAGATCGAGGAGCCGGCGGCCTGACGCGTCCGGACGCGCGGAGAGGGGCGGTCGGCTGATGCCGACCGCCCCTCTCGTCCGTGCGGGCCTAGCGGGCGGGGAGCGCCGCCGTCAGGTTCTTGCGCGAGGTGAGCACCTGGTCGATGAGCCCGTACTCGAGCGCCTCGTTCGCGCCGAGGATCTTGTCGCGCTCGATGTCGCGGTTGATCTGCTCGCGGTCGCGGTTGGTGTGGCTCGCGAGCGTGTCCTCGAGCCAGGAGCGCATGCGCATGATCTCCGCGGCCTGGATCTCGATGTCGGACGCCTGCCCGCCGCTCGACTCGCCCGTGGCGGGCTGGTGGATGAGCACCCGCGCGTTGGGGAGCGCGAGGCGCTTCCCGGGCGCGCCGCCCGCGAGCAGCACGGCGGCCGCGGAGGCCGCCTGGCCGAGGCAGACCGTCTGGATCTGCGGCGACACGTACTGCATCGTGTCGTAGATCGCCGTCATGGCCGTGAAGGAGCCGCCGGGCGAGTTGATGTACATCACGATGTCGCGGTCGGGGTCCATCGACTCGAGCACGAGCAGCTGGGCCATGACGTCGTCCGCGGACGCGTCGTCGACCTGCACGCCGAGGAAGATGATGCGGTCCTCGAAGAGCTTCGCGTACGGGTCCTGGCGCTTGTAGCCGTAGGCAGTGCGCTCCTCGAAGCTGGGGAGGATGTACCGCGACGACGGGCTCGTGGCGGTGGAGCCGGCGCCGCGGGCGCCGCCGAAGGTGGGGAGTTCCATGTTCTCTTCTCTTACCTGTCTTCTCTGTCGCGGGCTCTAGGAGGTCTCGGTGCCGCCGCCGCCGACGACGTCGGTCGCCGACTCGCGGATGTGGTCGACGAAGCCGTACTCGAGGGCCTCCTGGGCGGTGAACCAGCGGTCGCGGTCGCCGTCCTCGTTGATCTGCTCGGCCGTCTTGCCGGTCTGGCCCGCGGTGATCTCGGCGAGGCGCTGCTTCATCGAGAGGATGAGCTGGGCCTGCGTCTGGATGTCGCTCGACGTGCCGCCGAAGCCGCCATGGGGCTGGTGCAGCAGGACGCGCGCGTTCGGCGTGATGTAGCGCTTGCCCTTGGTGCCGCTCGTGAGGAGCAGCTGACCCATGGACGCGGCCATGCCGATGCCGACCGTGACGATGTCGTTGGGGACGAACTGCATGGTGTCGTAGATGGCCATTCCTGCGGTGATGGAACCGCCGGGCGAGTTGATGTACAGGAAGATGTCCTTCTCGGAATCCTCCGCCGCCAGCAGCAGGATCTTCGCGCAGATCTCGTTCGCGTTGTCGTCGCGGACCTCGGATCCGAGCCAGATGATGCGGTCCTTCAGCAGTCGGTCAAAAACACCGGGTACCAGTGTCGGTTCGGCCATTGTTCGAGCTCCCATTCATTCGTCGCTTCGAGTCATGAATCTATCGGAGCGGCATCGCCCCGATCGCCGTGTTCGCCGCGGGCGGAGCGCACAGCCGCCTCGGGCGGAGCGCACAGCCGCCGCGGGCGGAGCGCACAGCCGCCGCGGGCGGAGCGCTGCGGTCCCCGGACGCACGAGGGCCCGGGGAGCATGCGCTCCCCGGGCCCTCGTGGTGCGGGACGCCCTGGGCGTCCCGCGGATGCGACTACTCGGAGTCGGCGGCCTTCTCGGCGGCCTTCTTCTTCGCCGGCGCCTTCTTCTTCGGCTTCTCGGCGGGCGCCTCCTCGGCCGCGGGGGCCGCGGCCTCCTCCTCCGCGGGAGCGTCGGCGACGACGGCCTCGGCGTCCGCGTCCGCGGGCTCCTCGACGACGGCGTCGGCGTCGGCGTCGCGCACGACGGGCTGCGTGAACTCGGTGACGTCGACGACCTTGCCGTCCGCGTCCACGACCTTGGCCTTGTCGAGCACGACCGCGAGGGCCTTGTTGCGCGCGACCTCGCCGACCATGGCGGGGATCTGGTTGTTCTGCTGCAGGACCTGGACGAACTCGTTCGGCTCCATGTTGTACTGCTGCGCACCCTGGATGAGGTACTGGGTCAGCTCGTCCTGGCTGACCTTCAGCTCCTCCTTCTCGGCGATGACGTCGAGGAGCAGCTGCTGGCGGAACGCCTTCTCGCTGGACTCCTTGACCTCGGCGCGGTGCACGTCGTCCTCGAGGCGGTTCTCGTTCTCGAGGTGGCGGTGCACCTCGTCCTCGACGAGCTTCTCGGGGACGGGGATCTCGACGCCCTCGAGGAGCTTGTCGACGATCTGGTCGCGGGCCTGGGTGACCTGGCCGAAGACCTTGGACTTGCCGACCTGGACCTTGAGGTCCGCGCGCAGCTCGTCGATGGTGTCGAACTCGCTGGCGATCTGCGCGAAGTCGTCGTCGGCCTCGGGCAGCTCGCGCTCCTTGACGGACTGGACGGTCACGGCGATCTCCGCGGTCTCGCCCTCGTTGTCGCCGCCGAGCAGCTTCGACTCGAAGGTCGTGCTCTCGCCGGCGGTGAGGGACTCGAGGGCCTCGTCGATGCCGTCGATGAGGTCGCCCGAGCCGAGCTCGTAGGAGATGCCGCTCGCGGTGTCGACGGCGTTGCCGGCGATGGTGGCGGTGAGGTCGATCTGGACGAAGTCGCCCGTCTTCGCGGGGCGGTCGACCGTGATCAGCGTGCCGAAGCGGCTGCGCAGGCTGTCGAGCTCGGTGCCGACCTCGTCGTCGGTGACCTCGACGGAGTCCACCGTGAGCTCGAGGCCCTCGTAGGCGGGCAGCTCGAACTCGGGGCGGACGTCGACCTCGATCTCGAGGAGCAGCTCGCCGGTGAGGTCCTTGCCGGGCCACTCCTTGACGTCCGCCTCGGGGCGGCCGAGGGGGCGGATGTCCGTCTCCTTCACGGCGGCCTGGTAGAAGCCGTCCATGCCGTCGTTGACGGCGTGCTCCAGCACGGCCTCGCGGCCGACGCGCTGGTCGATGATGGCGGGCGGCACCTTGCCCTTGCGGAAGCCGGGGATGTTGACCTGCTCGGCGATGTGGCCGTATGCGTGGTCGATGTGCGGCTTCAGGTCTTCGGGGGTCGCAGAGATCGCGAGCTTGACGCGCGTGGGGCTCAGCTTTTCGACCGTGGTCTTCACGTGTGGAGTTCTCCTGTAATCGCGGTACGCGCCTCGGCTGAGACGGCATTTCGTCATCGGGGATGTGGTCGGGGCGACAGGACTCGAACCTGCGGTCTTCCGCTCCCAAAGCGGACGCGCTAGCCACTACGCTACGCCCCGGCTGCCACGCATTCCCTCGGCCGAGGCGGGCGCCGTGCGCCTCGACGTGCAGGCGCGCGGAAGCCGATCCGACCGTGGCACAGCCTATCCGACTCGTGCCGGGCGCTGGTCACCGGCGGCGGGAGGCTGCGCTACGCTGGATCCCGCGCATCCGGCGCACGGCCCCTCGGGGGCGGTGGTGCCGGCATCGCGGGGATGTAGCTCAATGGTAGAGCCTCAGTCTTCCAAACTGATCACGCGGGTTCGATTCCCGTCATCCCCTCTCCTGCGCCCTGCCCGGCGTCGCCCGTCTCGTCGTCTCCGACCTCTGCGTCCGCGGCGTCGCTCGTCGCCGTCCGCCCCCTCCTCCCCAGGTCCCCGGTGCGCGGGCGGCCCCCGTTCGGGGTCGCACGGCCCCTCGGCGACCGGCTTGCCGATAGCGTCCTGAGCGGCGGCCGGGGCGGATCGCCGTCGGAGCGAGGGGGCGGCATGGTCACGGAGGACGCGGGCGCGGCGCGGTGGACGGATCGGTCATGGCCGGCCAGCCCGGAGCACCTCGTCCGCACCGACCTCTGCCCCGCGTGCTTCGCCCCGCTCGGCGCCCTCGTCTGCGCGCGATGCGGGCTCGACGTGCGCGCACCCGAGGCCGCCGACGTGCTGGCCGCGTCGCAGGGCATCGTGCGCCTCGCCCAGGACCGCGATCGGCTCCTCGGCTCGATGCGGGGATGGGCCGCCGCCCGGCTCGCCGTGACGGCGTCGGCGGCCTCGACGGCCTCGGTCGCCTCGACGGGAGCGGCGGCATCACCTGCCGCAGCGCCGGCGGAAGCGCCAGCGGCGTCGCCCCCGCCCCGGCCCGCCGTTGCGGGGGCGACGCCCGCCGGCCTCGCTCCCCCCGCATGGCGCTCGACCACTCCGTCGGCGGTGCCGCGCGTCCCCGCGGCCGCGCCCACCGCCGCGGCCGTGCCCGCCGCACCGGAGCGGCCCCTGCCGAGCGATCCCCCTCGTCGCCGGCTCAGCGTCCCCGTCGTGATGCTGAGCATCGGCGTGGTGCTGCTCTCCGTCGCCGCCGTCTTCTACGTCGTCTACGCCTTCGTCACCTACGGGCTCCTGGTGCGCGCGGCCATCACGGGCGGCGTGACGCTCGCCGCGTTCGTCGCGTCGGCGATCCTGTCCCGGCGGAGGCTCATCGGCACGGCGGAGGCCGTGGGCGTCGTGGGCGTCGTCCTCCTCCACCTCGATGTGTGGGCGGTGCGCGCCTACGACCTGGGCGGCGCGGGATCCGCGGAGCCGTTCGCGTACTTCGGCGTCGGGACCCTCCTCGCGTCCGCCGTCCTCCTCGCGTCGCGACCGGTCATCCGCGTGCGGTCCGCGGGCCTCGCCGCCTGGGCGGGTCTGCCCGTCGCCGCGGGACTGCTGGTCGCGGCGGTGCCCGCCCTGGACGCCGGCACGCGCACCGCGTTCGCGCTCGCGGCGGCCTCCGCCGTCGCGCTCCTGCACGCCATGCCGCGAGTCCGCCCCCTCGTGGCCCCCGACGGCCTCGAGCGGCTCGTGCTGCGGATCACCGGAGTGGCCTCCGCCGCGTTCGCGCTCGTCGCCGGCGCAGCCAGCGCCGCCGATCGGGACGCCGTCCCTGCGCTCCCGCTCCTGGTCGCGGCCGCGGCGGCGGGGGCCCATGCCTGGATCCTCTCGTCGTCGCCGTCGCGCACGCCGTCCGCGACGGATCCGCAGGAGCCGACCCCGGAGGCTGCGGTGGTCGAGACGACCGAGGCGGCCGAGGCGGCCGGCGCGCATCCGCTCCGCGTCCTCGCCGCCGCGGTCGCGGGGACGAGCGCGGCACTGGCCGTCCCCATGACCGCGGTCACCGGCGGCCCCGTCCTCCTCACGCTCTGCGGGCAGGTGGCCGCCGCCGCGCTCGTCGTCGCCGTGCTCGACGTGGCAGCCCGGCGGATCGCGGCGCCTCGCCTCGCGGGGACCACGCGGGTCGCCCGCGCGGCGGCGGGCGTCGTGGCCATCGTCGCGGCGCTCCCCGTGGCGCTCTCCGCGGCGGGTGGAGTCGCCGGAGCGGCGATCGCCGGGCTCCCCCCGTGGGCGCTCGGCCCCGGGGGCGATCCCGTGCTCGACCTCGGGAGGGACAGCGGGATCCTCGCCCTGGCGCAGGACGCGCGTGCCGCGTCCCTGGGCCTCGTGCTCGTCTGGCTGCTGGCGGTGGCCGCGTCCGCGGTGGGTCCCCGGACGGCCGCACGTCGGGGGCCGCTCGCGTGGGCCGGCGCGTGCGTGGTCGTCGCCGCCGTACCGGCGCTCGGCCCGCTCGCCGCCGTGGTCGCCGCGTACGTCGCGGTGGCCGTCGCCGCCTCCGTGTTGCGCTTCCGGGTCGGACGTACGGCCGTGTCGGCCACCACCGCTCCCGACGCGGAAGCCCTCGACGCCCCCGTCCCCGCCGGGCGACCGCGCCCCCTGGATCCGCGCACGGCGCCGCTGACCGCGCTCGGGATCGCCGCGGGCTCGATGGGCTGGCTCGCCTCATGGGGCAGCGCGCCCACCTGGTGGTCGGCGACCCCCGTCCTGCTGGCCCTGCTGGTCGCCTCCTCTCGCGCCGCGCGCACCGACGGCGTGCGTCGCCTCTCGACGGTGACCGCCGTGCTCGTCACGCTGCTGTCCGTGGCCGCCCTGGCGCCTTCGCTGCGCGACGCCGGCACCATCGGCCCTGCTCCGGCCTCCGCCGACCTCGGCCCGGTCGCCGATCCCGCGGTCCTCGTGCTCGCGGCGGCCGGCCTCCTGCTGCTCGGTGCGGGCATCCTCCGGAGCGCGCCGGGTGTCCGGCGGCGGGCCGCGCTGGCCACGGCGCTCCTCCCCGCGCTCCTCGCCTCCGTGCTGGTGTCGGTGAGCGGCGCGGAGCACGCGGGCGGCAGCCTCACCGCGGCCCCCGTCTGGCCGATCGTCGCCCAGGTGCTCCTCGTCGCCGCGCTCGCGTCCTGGACGGTCGGCGGGCGGGCCCGGCGCCCGCTGCCCGCGCCCGTGGCGTCCTCTCCCCTGCACTCCGCGCCGCCGTCCATGTCCTCCGGCCCGTCGGTCGCCCACCGTGCCGTCGACCCCGGGGGGCCGGCGCCCACCGGACGCATGACATCCGCGATAAGTCCGGCGCCGATCGGGTCCCCGGCTCCCGAGCGCGGATGGCGGCTGGCGACCGCCGTGCTGCTCGCGCCCGTGCTCCTGGCGGCCGTGGTCACGATCGCCGCGCTCGTGCCCTCTCGCGGCGACGTGCCGGGAGCGGTCCCCGCGGCCGTCGCCCTGGCAGTCGCCCTGCTGGGCCGGTTCGCCTACCTGCGCACGTCGGCGGCCCTCCGCGTCGCGCTGGATGCCGGTGCGGGCGCCGTGGGCGCCGTCGGCCTGCTCGTCGCGGTCGCGGGTCGTGCCGTCGACGGCACGCACGACCGGCTGTGGATCCCGCTGCTGATCCTGGCCGTGACCGCGCTCGTCCTGGCGTCCGCCGCGGACGGCCTGCTCCTGTCCCGGAGCGTGCGTCGCGCGTGGGCGTGGACCGCGTTCGGCATCGGGATCGCGGCGCTGTGGGCGCGGCTGCTCGCAGGGGAGGTCCGACTGCCCGAGGCGTACGTGCTGCCCGTCGCCGGGACCCTGCTCCTGGTCGCGGCCCTGGTCCACCGGGCGGCCCTCCGCGTCGACGCGCACGAGGGCGAGGGCGGCGGGCCCCGCGTGCGCCGGGGCGTGTCGGCGCTCGTGCTCGCGGGAATCCTCACGGCCGCGCTCCCGCTCGCCCCCGCGGGACGGGCGGACGACGTGGTCCGCCCGCTGGCGCTGACCGTGGTGCTGGCCGTCCTCGCCCTGGTGCCCGCCGCTCTGATGCGCCGCGCCCCCGGACCCGTGCGACCGCTCCTCCGGGCCACGGTCGCAGGCGGCGGGCTCGGGCTGCTGGCCGTCGGGGCCACCCGCGCGCTCCGGCTCACGGCCGGGTACGCCGACCGGACTCCCGCCGTGGACGTGCAGCTCCTCGTCACGGCGCTCCTCCTCGGCGCCACCGGCGTCCTGGTGCTCCGCGCCGCCCGGGACTCCGCGGACACGCGGGTCGCCGGCACGGCCCTGGCCGCCGTCCCCGTGCTGACCGCCCTGGTGCTCGTCCTGTCGGTCCGGCCCGGGCAGGGCGTGGTGCGGCCGCTCGTCGCCGCCGTGCTCCTCGTGTCGCTCACGGGTCTGCTGCTCGCGCTCCGCTCGTCGCATCGGCGCACGCTCGACCTGGTGGCCGCCGTCGCGCACGTCGCGGTCGTCGTCGTCGCCCTGTCCGCCTTGCGCGGCGCCTCGCCCGTCTCGGATGCGGGCGCGCTCGCCGTCCCCGCCGTCGTGGCGGTGCTGGTGGCGGCCCTGGGCGCCGCGGAGCGACTCCGCCGACACACCGCGGCGACGGACGGCACGCCCTCGCTCTCGCACGCGGCGGCCGATGTCGCCGTCGGACTCCTGACGGCGATCACCGTCGCGACGGCGGGCGCCACGGACGCGCGGGGCCTCCCGTCGGCGCTCCTGCTGTCCGCCACCGCCGTGGTCCTCGTCGCGCTCGACCCGCGGTCCGCGGCACGTCGGCGGATGGGCTGGGTCGCGCTCGCGCTCGGAGCGGCCGCGCTGTGGGTCGCGCTGGGGCGCGGTGCCGTCGAGGCGGTCGAGCCCTACGTCCTGCCGCTCGCCGGGGTGCTGCTGCTCGTGGCCGCCGCCCTCGAGCTCGGACTCCCCGCCCGTCTGCGGCTCGCCCGGCGCCCGGAGCGCCGGCGGGCGAGCGGGGCGCCGCTCGTGCTCGCGGCGCTGCTCCTCGCCGTCGTCCCGACCGCGGTGGCCTCCTGGGGCGGCGATCCCGTGCGGGCGCTCGTCCTCGGCGGGGTCGGCGGGGTCGGCCTCATCCTCGTCGCCGCGTCCCTCGGCCGACTCCCCGTCGCGCCCGGGGTCACCTCCGGCGCGACGGCCACGGATCCGCGAGCGCTCCTCCTCGCGACGGCCGGTCCGGCGGCGCTCGCCGTGCTCCTCGTCGGCTACGGCCGACCGCTCGCGCAGCTGGTCCAGGGACTCCCGCCGACCATCGGCCGCACGGACCTGTGGTCGCTCGCGGCCGGGATCGTGCTGGTCCTCGCCGTCGCGCTGCACGGGCAGACGACGGGGCACGCGACGGCGTCGCCCGACGTACCGGGCGACGCCCGCCCGAGGTCCGCGCTCGCGGCGCTGGAGGCCGCGACTCCCCGCGCCCTGGCCCTCGTGTCCGTCCTCGCCACCGCCGGGGTCGGCACCGCCGCCATCGTCATCGCGCACGAGGCCGTCCTCGCCGGCACGACGGTCAGGTCCGCCGTCCTCGTGGCCCTGCTCGGCCTGCTGCACGTCGCGGCTGCGGACACCCGTCCACGCCCGGCACGCGAGGACGACGATCGGCGGACCGGCTCCGACGCGCTGCCCGCGGAGGCCGCGTCGTCCTCGCACGCGCTCCGCGACGTCGGGATCGCGGTGACCGCCCTGGTCGCCGCGGTGCTGGCGTCCGGCGTCCTCGCGGCGACGGGTGCGGCGGATCCGGTCGAGTGGGTCGCCGTTCCCGTGGCCCTCGCGCTGCTGGTGGTCGGCGCACGCCGGCTGTCGCACGACGCCCGAGCGGGCAGCATGCGGCACCTGTCCCCCGGGCTCCTCGTCCTCCTCGTGCCACCGCTCCTCGCCGACCTCGGCCCGAGCCCGGCGTGGCGCATCGTCGGTCTCGGCGCCGTCGCCCTGGCCACGCTCCTCGTCGGAGCTTCCCGACGCCTCCGCGCGCCGTTCCTCATCGGGTCCGCGGTTCTCCTGGTGCACGCCGTCGCACAGCTCTGGCCGTGGATCCGCGACGCCTCGGCGACCGTCCCGTGGTGGGCGTGGGCCGGGATCGGCGGCGTCGTGCTCATCGCGGTCGCCGCGCGGTACGAGCGGCGCGTGCGCGATCTCCGCGAGGTCGCCGCCCGCGTGTCCGCGCTGCGCTGACCGGATCGCGGACGCGGGATGCACGGGGGCCGGCACGCGGCAGCACGGACCGGGTCCGGAGTCACCGCGCGCCCCGCTCGGCTCCCGTGCTGACCGCGCCGCGCCCGGGTAAGCGATGCCTCAGCTTGCTTGCGGCGCCGCCCGCCGTGCGCGAGATTGAGGGCACCGTCCGCAGACCGCAGACCCGTCACGCTCGAGGAGAACCCATGACCGACACCGTCCACGTCCCCACCAGCTCCACCTCGGCCGACGTCGCCGCCGGCGTCGCGCAGTTCCTCAGCCCCGTCGTCGTCAACCTCCAGGCCCTCGCCGTCAACGGCAAGCAGGCGCACTGGCACGTCCGCGGCGCCAACTTCATCGGCGTGCACGAGTTCCTCGACGTCCTCGTCGCCCACGCGCAGGGCTGGGCCGACACGGCCGCCGAGCGCGTCGTCGCCCTCGGCCTTCCGATCGACGCCCGCATCGAGACGGTCGCCGCCGCCACGACCACCGCGCCGCTCACGCCCGGCTTCCGCCAGTCGAGCGCCACGATCGCCGAGGTCATCGCGCAGATCGACGCGACGATGGAGCTCGTCAACCGCGCGGTGCAGGAGCTCGGCGAGATCGACGTCAACAGCCAGGACGTCGCCATCGAGATCGCCCGCGGGCTCGAGAAGGACCGCTGGTTCCTCTTCGCCCACATCAGCGAGTAGCACCGCCGCACAGCACCAGAACCAGCACCAGCACCAGCAGCCGACGACGGTCGAGGGGCCCGGATCCGAACGGATCCGGGCCCCTCCGTCATCTCACGGGCGGGTCACGCCTGGCAGTACGGGCACCAGTAGAGCTTCCGGCCCGCGGCCTCCTCCATCACGATGTGCGTCCCGCACACCCGGCAGGGCAGGCCCTCGCGGTGGTAGACCCAGTGCCGGTCCGCGCGGTTGCGGAGCGCCGCCTCGAGCTTCCTGCCGCGCAGGCCGTCCATGGTCATCATCTGCCCGACCTCGACGCCCTTGCGCAGGAGCCTCGACCAGTCCTTCCAGAGCCCCCGCACGACGTCCTCGGGCACGTCGCGGCCGGGGGTGTGCGGGTTCTGCCGAGCGCGGAACAGGAGCTCCGCGCGGTAGACGTTGCCGATCCCGCTGACCACGGACTGGTCCATCAGCAGCAGGCCGATCGCGGTCGGCTTCCTCCGGACGGTCGCCGTGAACCGGTCCTCGGATCGCTTGCCGCCGTCGACGAGGGGATCCGGCCCGAGCTTGTCGATGGCCTGCTGCACCTCCTCGGGGCTGGCGACGACGCAGGCGGTGGGCCCGCGGAGGTCCGCGACCGCGCGCTCGGTGAGCAGGCGCACGCGCACCTGGCCCACGGGCTCGGGCGGCCACGTCTCCGAGGAGAACGGGTCGTGCACCTTCTCCTGCTCGGCCATGCGCAGTCGCGCGCGCCGCGGGGCGCCGATGCTGGCGAGGGAGTCCTCGGCGTCGGCGTCGACCGGCGCGTCGTCGACGCGGTCGTCCACGGGGACGTCGCCGCGCATCCCGTTCTGCCCCATCCGGTTGAGCGTCGAGACGTCGCCCGCGAAGTCCCACGCGCCGTAGAGACCGAGGTGCACGCGGAGCCACACGCCGCCGTCGAACTCGAGGAACATCTGCTTGCCCACGGCCTTGGCGGCGAGGAGGCGGCGACCGTCGAGCACGGCGGCGCCCTCGGCGAAGCGGCCCTGCGGCGACGACGCCCGCACGACGTCGCCCACGAAGTGCGCCTCGAACTGCTTCGCGATCCGGTGGATCGAATGGCCCTCGGGCACGGCGGCTAGTCGGTGACGGGGTGGCCGGCGATGGCGCCCGTCGTCTCGTACTCGGCGAGCTGCGCGATGCGGCGCGCGTGCCGCTCCTCCTCGGAGAACGGCTCGGCGATGAACGCGTCGATGAAGGCCGTGGCCTCCTCGACGGTGTGCTGGCGGGCGCCGATGGAGATCACGTTGGCGTCGTTGTGCTGGCGCGCGAGGACGGCGGTCGACGGGTTCCAGACGAGCGCCGCGCGCACGCCCTCGACCTTGTTCGCGGCGATCTGCTCGCCGTTGCCGGATCCGCCGAACACCACGCCGAGCGCGGTCTCCCCCGCCCGCTGGTCGGCGACGACGGCGCGGGCCGCGCGGATGCAGAACGACGGGTAGTCGTCGAGCGGGTCGTACGCGCTCGGCCCGTGGTCGACGACGTCGTGCCCGGCGGCCGTCAGGTGGTCGGTGAGGTACCTCGAGAAGTCGAGGCCCGCGTGGTCGGTCGCGATGTGGATGCGCATCGGTGCACTCCTCCTGCCGCCAGGCGGCGTCGTGCCCGCGGCGCGGGCGGTGCCGGCGTGACGCGGCCGGACGCCCGGGGACGTCCGGCCGCGGCGCGCACGGCGGGATGGTGGATCAGTCGAAGATGGGGCCCACGGTGCGCGAGCGCTTGATCTCGAAGAAGCCGGGGTAGGCGGCGACCGCGACGACGCCGTCCCAGAGCTTGACGGCCTCCTCGCCCTTCGGCGCGGGCGAGATGACGGGCCCGAAGAACGCGACGCCGTCGACGGAGATGACGGGCGTGCCGACGTCCTGGCCGACGCGCTCGATGCCGTCGAAGTGGCTGGCGCGCATGGGCTCGTCGTAGCGGTCGGTGCGGCTCGTCTCGGCGAGCTCCGCGGGCAGGCCGAGCTCGGCGAGGACCTCGGGGATCACGACGTCGGCGTCCTTCTGGTCGCGCAGGTGGATCCGCGTGCCGAGCGCGTCGTACAGCGGCTTGACGTGCGCGGCGCCGTGCTCGGCCTCGACGGCGGCGACGAGGCGCGTGAAGCGGAGCGCACGCGGGAGGAAGGCGGCGAAGTTCGGGTCGTCGGCCTTGTCCTCGTTGAGGACGGCGAGGCTCATGACGTGCCAGGTGATGTCGAGGTCGCGGTGGCGGGCGACCTCGTCGACCCAGCGGGAGGTCATCCACGCCCAGGGGCAGGAGGGGTCGAACCAGAACTCGACGGCGGTCGTGCGGGGGCTGTTCTGAACGTCGGACATGCCGCCAGCCTAGGTCAGCCGACGGAATAGGATCGGCTCCGAAGCGGCGCCGCTCCGCCCGCGGCACCCCCGGTCCCCGACCCCGGTGCACCGTCACGCGAGGCGCGCCGCACGCACGGCCCACCCACCTCACGGACGAGCAGGAGCACCATGCCAGGAGAGAACCTCACCCGCGTCGAGGCCGAGGAGCGTGCCGCGCTCCTCGACGTGTCCGAGTACGACGTGACGCTCGACCTCACCCGCGGAGCCGAGGTGTTCGGATCCACCACGACCGTGCGCTTCACCGCGACGGCGGGCGCGTCCACCTTCATCGACGCGATCACGCGCACGGTGCACGCCGTCACGCTCAACGGCCGCGAGCTCGACCCGGCCGACGTCAACGACGGCGTGCGCATCCGCCTCGACGACCTGGCGCAGGAGAACGAGCTGACGGTCGTCGCCGACGC
This sequence comes from Clavibacter rahimiani, assembly GCF_052654495.1. NCBI lineage: Bacteria > Bacillati > Actinomycetota > Actinomycetes > Micrococcales > Microbacteriaceae > Clavibacter > Clavibacter rahimiani. The sequence goes on along the minus strand of NZ_CP199790.1, from coordinate 1,506,374 downwards.
CCTGTACACGAACACGGGCGAGGGCCTGCACCGCTTCGTGGATCCCGTCGACGACGAGGTCTACCTGTACTCGCAGTTCGAGGTGCCGGACTCGCGCCGCATGTTCGCGGTGTTCGAGCAGCCCGACCTCAAGGCCGTCTTCCGCTTCACGGTCACGGCGCCCGCGCACTGGGAGGTCGTGTCGAACTCGCCGACCCCCGCCCCCACGGCCGCCGCGGACGGTGCCTCCACCTGGACCTTCGAGCCGACGCTCCGCATGTCCAGCTACATCACCGCGCTCATCGCGGGCCCCTACGGCGTCGTCCGCAGCGAGCTCACCTCGAGCGACGGCCGCACCATCCCCCTCGGCGTCTTCGCGCGGAAGTCGCTCATGGAGCACCTCGACGCGGACTACGTCTTCGAGAAGACCCGCGAGGGCTTCGCGTTCTACGAGGAGCGCTTCGCGTACCCGTACCCGTTCCCGAAGTACGACCAGCTCTTCGTCCCGGAGTTCAACGCCGGCGCGATGGAGAACGCGGGCGCCGTCACGTTCGTCGAGAGCTACGTCTTCCGCTCCAAGGTCACCGACGCGGTCAAGGAGCGCCGGGTCACGACGATCCTGCACGAGCTGGCGCACATGTGGTTCGGCGACCTCGTCACCATGAAGTGGTGGGACGACCTGTGGCTCAACGAGTCCTTCGCCACCTACATCTCGACCCTGGCCACCGCCGAGGGCACCGAGTGGACCGGCGCCTGGACCACGTTCAACGCCGGCGAGAAGTCGTGGGCGTACAACCAGGACCAGCTGCCGAGCACGCACCCCGTCTACGCGACCATCAACGACCTGGAGGACGTGCAGGTCAACTTCGACGGCATCACGTACGCCAAGGGCGCCTCGGTGCTCCGCCAGCTCGTCGCGTACGTCGGCCAGGACGAGTTCCTCGCGGGCGTCGCCGCGTACTTCCAGCGCCACGCGTTCGGCAACTCCACGCTCCGCGACTTCACCCGCGAGCTCGAGGGCACGAGCGGCCGCGACCTCGAGCGCTGGACCGACCTGTGGCTGAAGACCTCGGGCGTCAACACGCTCCGGCCGGAGATCGAGACGGACGAGGACGGCGTCATCACCTCGTTCGCCGTGCTGCAGGAGGCGGCGGCGGACTACCCGACGCTCCGCCCGCACCGCCTCGCGATCGGCTTCTACGAGCTCCGCGACGCGCACCTCGTCCGCACGGAGCGCTTCGAGCTGGACGTCGACGGCGACCGCACCGAGGTCGCGGAGCTCGTCGGCCGCGCGCGCCCCGCGCTCGTGCTGCTGAACGACGACGACCTCACCTACGCGAAGATCCGCCTGGATCCCGCGTCCCTCGAGGTCGCGATGCGCCACCTCGCCGCGTTCGAGGACTCGCTCGCCCGCTCGCTCGTGTTCGCCTCCGTGTGGGACGCGACGCGCGACGGCGAGATCCGCGCCCGCGACTACGCGCGTCTGGTGCTCGACAACGTCGCCACCGAGGACGAGTCCACGGCCCTCCGCTACGCGCTCGCGCAGCTCACGGTCGCCGCGTCGTCGTACTCGGCGCCCGACCACCGCGAGGAGCTGCTCGCGACGGTCGCGGCCGAGCTGTGGGCGCTCACGTCGCAGGCGGCGCCCGGATCCGACAACCAGTTCCAGTTCCTCCGCACGTTCGCGCAGGTGGCCTCCGAGCCCGCGCAGCTCGACCACGTGCAGGCGCTGCTCGACGGCACGGAGACGCTGGAGGGCGTCGAGATCGACGCGGACCTCCGCTGGGAGCTGCTGACCGCGCTCGTCGCGGGCGGTCGCGCCGGCACGCCGGAGATCGACGCGACCCTCGAGGCGGACCGCACGGCGACGGGCGCGCAGTCCGCGGCGCAGGCGCGTGCCGCGCTCCCCACCGCGGAGGGCAAGCGCGCGGCGTGGGCGTCCGTGTGGGAGGCGGACACCGAGCCGAACACGATCGTCCGCACGACGGGCCTCGGCTTCCGCCGTGCGGCGGACGTCGAGCTGCTCCGCCCGTTCGTCGGCGCGTACTTCGACGCGCTGCAGGGCGTGTGGGAGTCGCGCAGTTACGCCATCGCGGCGGCGCTCATCGGCGGCTTCTACCCGTCGCCGCTGGCGGACGCCGAGCTCCGCGACGCGACCGTCGCCTGGCTCGACGCCAACCCCGAGCCGCCGGCGCTCCGTCGCCTCGTCAGCGAGCTGCTGTCGGGCGTGGAGCGCGCGCTCCGGGCGCAGGCGAAGGACGCCGAGTAGCACCACCCGCAGGACCCCGACGGGGACGGTCGCCCTGGCGGCCGTCCCCGTCGTCGTCTCCGCGGGCTCCTCCGTGCGCGTCCCGCGGGCTCCCGCGACCTGCGCGCGGATCCAGGATCGGCCAGGGAGCCCGCGGCTACACTCGTCCGGATGACCACCCCTCTCCTCCTCCCCGTCGGAAGCGCGTCGCGATGGACCTGAGCATGGTGTGCTGCGGCGACGGCTCGTTCTTCTCCACCTGGGGCACGCTCATCCAGGTCCTCGCCGTCCTCATCGGCGGCATCATCGCCCGCTGGGCGCTGCTCGTGGTGATCCGGAACACGGTCGACCAGATCGTCTCGGGCGTCAAGAAGCGCCAGAACGTCGATGACACGCAGTCGATCCAGGCCTCCCCCCTCACGGCCGTCCGCGTGGTGCAACGGACGCGGACGCTCGGCAGCGTCCTCAGCAACATCACCACGGTCGTGATCGTGGTGATCGTGGTCTCCCTCGTCATCAACATCGCCCTGCCGGGAGCGCTCAGCTCCCTCGCCCTCCTCACCGCCGCCCTCGGCGCCGGCCTCGGCTTCGGGGCGCAGAACATCGTGAAGGACATCCTCAACGGCCTCTTCATGGTCGTGGAGGACCAGCTCGGCGTCGGCGACGTCGTCGACGTCGGTCCCGCCACGGGCGTCGTCGAGACCGTCGGCATCCGGATCACCACCCTCCGCGACGTCAACGGCACGCTCTGGTTCGTGCGCAACGGCGAGATCCTCCGCGTGGGCAACATGTCCCAGGGGTGGGCGCGCGTCGTCATCGACCTCGCGGTGCCCTACGACACCGACGTGCAGGCCGTGCAGGAGCGCACGCTCGCCACCGCCACGGAGCTCGCGACCACGCCCAAGTGGCGCTCGCGCATCGTCGAGAAGCCGGAGCTCTGGGGCATCGAGTCGATCTCCGAGTCGGCCGTGGTGATCCGCGTGGTCGTCAAGACCCGCAGCAACGCCCGCGACGACGTGTCGCGCGAGCTCCGCGCGCGCCTCAAGTCGGCCCTCGACGCGATGGGCGTCACGCTCCCGTCGCTCACGGCCGTGGTCCTCACCGGGTTCGACAGCGCCGCGAGCGTCGGCGGCGCGCACCCGCCCCGCACGGCGTCCACGCCCGTCCAGCAGCCCGACGCGCCCGCCACCCGCAAGCGCACCGGTCGCAAGCTCGTGCACCGCGACCCGGCCAGCCCCTCGGCCGGGCCGGCCACCCCGGTCGTCCGCGGTGCCGCGGGTGCGCCGGTCGACCCGCGCGCGACCCGCACGGTGCCCGCCCAGGACGCCGCCCCCGACCGCCCCGAGGACGAGGACGAGGTCACCGCGACCTGGACCGTCCTGCCCGAGTCCCCCGCGCCGACGGACGCCGAGCCCGGGACCACGTCGGGCTCCCCCGCCACCGCCCCGCCGAAGCCGCCCCGCGCCCCGCGCGTGCCGCGGAAGCCCACCACGCCGCCCGAGGAGTCCTGATGGCCGACCTGCTCGCCAAGTCCTTCTACGACGACGTCGGCGGCCGCCCCACGTTCGAGAAGCTGGTCCGCGTGTTCTACCGCGGCGTCGCCGAGGATCCGGTGCTCGTCGCCATGTACCCCGAGGAGGACCTCGAGGGCGCGATCCAGCGGCTCACCGGATTCCTCGAGCAGTACTGGGGCGGCCCGACGACGTACAGCGAGGAGCGCGGCCACCCGCGCCTGCGCATGCGGCACATGCCGTTCCGCGTGAACCCGGACGCACGCGACCGCTGGCTCGCGCACATGCGCGTGGCCGTCGACTCGCTCGACCTGCCGCCGATGCACGAGGCCCAGCTCTGGGACTACCTCGAGCGCGCCGCGCACGCGATGGTCAACACCTTCGACGAGTCCTGAGGGGCGCGCCGGACGCCCCGGCCGCCGCGCGCGGTCGCGGAGCCGCGCGCCGGCGTGACCCCGGGAGACGCGCGCCTAGAGCCGGCGCACGAGCACGTGCCCGCGCGACGTCGTGAGGCGGGTCCACGGACCCGTGCGGAACACGGCCACCGGCGCCTCGCCGTCGTCCGCCGCGGCGTCGGGCGCCGGATCCGGCCCCAGGAACCCGAGGCTGTAGGCCGCGAAGGCGCCGCCGGCCAGCACGTCGGGCGCCCCCTCCACGGGGCGTCCCCACACCTCGCCGCGCACGCGCGTCACGATCTGCTCGCCGATGCCGGTGGGGACGGCCGCCGCCACCTCCTCGATGCCGGCGCGCGCCGCGTCCCGCAGGGCGGACGCCGCCACGTCGGCGATCCGCTCCCACCCCGCGCGCGGCGGCGAGATGCCCGCCCACGGCGCGGTGGCGGTGTCCGGCGGCACGAGCACGCCGACGGGCTCGCCCGGGGATCCGGTCGCCGGGCCCTCGAGGCGCGCGAGGCGGTCGAGGAGGGCCCGGATGGGCACGACGCTGTCGACGGGCGCCTGCGTCTCCGCGGCGAAGGTGCGGAGCCCGAGCACGGTCGGCGCGCGGTCGAGCAGGCCGGCGGGCTGCAGCACCGAGGTGTAGACGGCGAGCACGCCCCCGGATCCGATGAGGCGCACGGCCCCGTCGTCGACGCGGGCGGAGCGGCCGAGGAAGGTCTGCAGATCGCCGAGGGCGAGGGCGTCCCGGAGGGCGAAGGAGGGCGTCATGGCCTGTCTAAGCTACTGGATGCGCCCACGCGTTCCGCCGGGCGCCCGACCGCCCGAGGTCGGCCCGCCAGGCGGAGGACCCATGACCGACCACGCATCCGACACCCCGGCCGACGGCCCGCTCGCCGGCCTCCTCACCGCCCTCGACCTCACGGACACCGGCGCCCGCACGAGCGAGGACATCTCCACCGGCCCCTCGCAGTGGATGCCCATGGGCCGCGTCTTCGGCGGCCAGGTGCTCGCGCAGTCGCTCGTGGCCGCCATGCGCACCACCGACCCGGACCGCCGCCCGCACAGCATGCACGGCTACTTCCTGCGGCCCGGTGACGTCACGAAGCCGATCACCTTCTCGGTCGACCGCATCCACGACGGCCGCTCGTTCTCCACGCGCCGCACCCAGGCCTACCAGGACGGCCGCCCGATCCTCTCGATGATCGCGTCCTTCCAGGACGCCGACGAGGGCCTCGAGCACCAGGCGCCCATGCCCGAGGGGATCCCGGAGCCGGAATCGCTGCCGAGCGCGCACGACGTCCTGTCCCGCATCGATCACCCCGTCGCGAAGCACTGGGCGAACGACCGCCCGTTCGACATGCGGCACGTCGAGCAGCCCGTCTACTTCGGCGCCGCCGAGGAGCGCGTCGCCCACCAGGCCGTCTGGATCCGCGCCATCGGCCGCCTCCCCGACGACCCCGCGGTGCACCTCGCGTCGATGGCGTACGCGAGCGACTACTCGATCCTCGAGTCCATCTACCGCCGGCACGGCCTCTCGTGGGCGACGCCCGGCATCAAGACCGCGAGCCTCGACCACGCGATGTGGTTCCACCGACCCGGCCGCGCCGACGAGTGGATGCTCTACGTGCAGGAGTCGACGAGCGCGCAGGGCGGCCGCGGCCTGTCCCTGGGCCGCATCTACTCGCGCGACGGCGTGCTGCTGGCGAGCGTCGCCCAGGAGGGCATGGTCCGGGTGCCGCCCGAGGCGCAGGGCTGACCCGCGGGCCGCGTCGCGTTCAGCCGCGCCGGCTGAACGCCACGGGCTCCTCGACGTAGTCCGCCCACGCGGCGCGCTCGTCGTCGGTGATCCGACGCGGGCGGCCCGTCGCGGCGTCGACGAGCACGATGGTGGTCGACGCGCGCGCGTAGAGCTCCGACGGCTCGACGCCCGCGGGCGAGCGGAGCTCGTAGCAGGCCTCGAGGCTGGATCCGCCGAGGCGGCCGAGCCACACCTGGACGTCGAGCGGCCGCCGCCCGTAGGAGATCGGCCGGAGGTACTCGACCTCCTGCCGCGCGATCATCGTCATGGTGGCCGCGCCCGCGGTGGCGTCGATGAGCGCCATGCCCGGGTCCACGCCGTCGCCGTCAGCATCGCCGCGCCAGAACGCGCGGACGCGCGCCTCCTCCAGGAGTCGCAGCACCTCCACGTTGTTCACGTGGTCGTAGGCGTCGAGGTCGGCCCACCGGAGGTGGACCGGGACGTGGACCCGGGTCACGGGATCAGTCGCGCGTGAGCTTGCGGTACGCGGAGCGGTGCGGCTTCGCCGCGTCCGGGCCGAGTCGCTCGACCTTGTTCTCCTCGTACGCCTGGAAGTTGCCCTCGAACCAGTACCAGTTGGCCGGGTCCTCCTCCGTGCCCTCGTACGACAGGATGTGGGTCGCGATCCGGTCGAGGAACCACCGATCGTGGGTGATGACCACGGCGCAGCCGGGGAACTCGAGGAGCGCGTTCTCCAGGCTGCCGAGCGTCTCGACGTCCAGGTCGTTGGTGGGCTCGTCGAGGAGCAGCAGGTTGCCGCCCTGCTTGAGCGTCAGCGCGAGGTTGAGGCGGTTGCGCTCTCCACCGGAGAGGATGCCGGCCTTCTTCTGCTGGTCAGGTCCCTTGAACCCGAACGTGGAGACGTAGGCGCGCGCAGGCACCTCCTGCTTGCCGACCTGGATGTAGTCCTGCCCGTCGGAGACGACCTCGAACAGGGACTTCTCGGGGTCGATGCCGCCGCGGCTCTGGTCGACGTAGGAGATGTCGACCGTGTCGCCGATCCGAAGGTCGCCGCTGTCGAGCGGCTCGAAGCCGACGATGGTCTTGAACAGCGTGGTCTTGCCGACGCCGTTCGGGCCGATGACGCCGACGATGCCGTTGCGGGGCAGCGTGAACGAGAGGTCGTCGATGAGGACGCGCTCGCCGAACTGCTTGTGCAGCTTCGACGCGTCGATGACCTGGGATCCGAGGCGCGGGCCGACGGGGATCTGGATCTCCTCGAAGTCCAGCTTCCTCGTGCGCTCCGCCTCGGTCACCATCTCCTCGTAGCGCGCGAGGCGCGCCTTCGACTTGGCCTGACGGCCCTTGGCGTTGCTGCGGACCCAGTCGAGCTCCTCGGCGAGGCGCTTGGAGAGCTTCGCGTCCTTCTTGCCCTGGACGCTGAGGCGCTCCTGCTTCTTCTCGAGGTAGGTCGAGTAGTTGCCCTCGTACGGGTAGAGGCGCCCGCGGTCGACCTCGGCGATCCACTCGGCCACGTGGTCGAGGAAGTACCGGTCGTGGGTCACGGCGAGGACGGCGCCGGGGTACTTGGAGAGGTGCTGCTCGAGCCAGAGCACGCTCTCGGCGTCGAGGTGGTTGGTGGGCTCGTCGAGGAGCAGCAGGTCGGGCTTCTGGAGCAGCAGCTTGCAGAGCGCGACGCGGCGCTTCTCGCCTCCGGACAGGTTCGCGACCGAGGCGTCGCCCGGCGGGGTGCGCAGCGCGTCCATGGCCTGCTCGAGCTGTGAGTCGAGGTCCCACGCGTCGGCGGCGTCGATGGCCTCCTGCAGCGTGCCCATCTCGGCGAGCAGCGTGTCGAAGTCGGCGTCGGGCTCGGCCATGGCCGCCGAGATCTCGTTGAACCGGTCGATCTGCGCCTTGATCGGGCCGACGCCCTCCTGGACGTTCTCGAGGACGGTCTTCGACTCGTCGAGCTCGGGCTCCTGCATGAGGATGCCCACCGTGTAGCCGGGCGACAGCTTGGCCTCGCCGTTGCTGGGGGTGTCGAGACCCGCCATGATCTTGAGGATCGTGGACTTGCCCGCGCCGTTCGGTCCGACGACGCCGATCTTGGCGCCGGGGATGAACGACATGGTCACGTCGTCGAGGATCAGCTTGTCGCCGACCGCCTTCCGGGCGCGGACCATCGAGTAGATGTATTCAGCCATGGTCCGAGTCTATTGAGTGCCACCGGTCCCGGGATGCCGCCGCGCGCCCGTCGGGTGCGGCGCTCACCAGTCGATGGCGCGCGTCTGCCCCACGAGGCAGCGGCCGGACGACAGCGCCGGCTCGACGTGCGCGCTGAAGCCGTCCTGCGCGCGCTGCCCGATGAGGCACGCGTCCGCCAGGTGCACGGAGACGAGGATCGAGTCCACCGAGTTGCCGAGCGGCGTGCGGTCGGCGGTGACCTCCATGCGGTCCTTCGGGAACCCGGCGCCCACGAGCGCGTCGACGAGGTCGCGGCCCTGCGCGTTGGGGTCGCCCTCCACGACCGCGCGTGCGGTGGACTCGAACGCGGGGAGGTTCTCCTCCGCCGTCCCAGCCGCGTCGACCGGCGGGATGGTCGGCGCGGCGGAGGGCGCCTCGGCGCCGGGGCTCCCGGAGACCGCGGCGGGCGTCGGCTCGGCCGGTGCGGGCGCGGGCGCCGACGTGCAGCCGGCGAGGAGGAGGGCGGCGACGAGCACGGGCGCCACGAGGGCGCGGGTGGCGCGGGTCACGCCGCGGACTCGTCCGCGCAGGACCGGTCGGCGTCGTGGTCGGTGGCCGGGGGGATGGCCAGGTCGTCGCCGTCGGCGCTCCCCCGGCCGTCGTCGAGGGAGGATGCGCGCATGCTGGTGAGGATATCCCGCGCGATGCGCTCGAGCTGCGCGGTCTGCTCCGACGTGAGCGGGTCGAACACCGTGCGGAGCACCTCCTCGGCGTGTCCCGGGGCGGCCGCCACGAGGGTGGCGCGGCCCTCGTCGGTGAGCTCGGCGAGGAGGCTCCGGCCGTCGTGCGGCGACCGCGACCGTCGGACCCAGCCCAGCTGCTCCAGGCGCGTCACGGCGTGGGACGTGCGGCTGGCCGACGCCTGCAGCGCCCGGGCGAGCACGCTCATCGGGAGCGCGCCGCCCTCGGCCTCGGAGAGCCGGACGAGGATCATGTAGTACGCGTGCGGCATGCCGGCGTCCCGGAGGAGCTCCCGCTCGATGCGCTCGCTGACGTGGTTCAGGGCGACGATCACGGTCCGCCAGGCGCGCTGCTGGTCCGGCTCGAGCCACCGGGGGGATCCGCTCATGGTGCGATCCTAGGCTCCGGCGGTACGGCAGTGGCGGAGACCGGCCCGGAGCGGGCGAGCACCACATCCGCGTCGAGCTCCACCGCGTCGTCCTCCGGCCGCGCAGCCCGTCGGGCCCGGAGCCGGCCGACGACCACCACCTCGTCCCCGACCCCGAGGGCGTCCAGCATGACGGCCGCGCCGGTTCCCGCGCACACGGCGAGCACGGCGGGTGCGCCGGTCGCGTGCGGGTCCCCCGTGCCGTCGCGACCGCCCACGAGGAGGCTGGCCACCTCCCAGCCGTCGGTCGTGCGCAGCGCTCGCGGCGGCCCGGCGACGCATCCGTGCAGGGCGACCCGTGCCTCCGCTCGTCGGTCGGCCCCCGCGATGCCCGTGCTGTCCGCCATGCCGCTCCCCTGTACCGCGGTCGGACGACCGCGGGGAGATCATGCGCGCCGGATCGCCGGGACCGGGCCACGGCCGCGACATGCGCGGCGGGCCGCCCGGGCCGGTCCCTGGGGAGGAGCGGCGGCAGCCCGCCGCTCAGTGCTCGGAGAAGCGGAGGTCCTCGTCCCGACCCGCGCGCAGGGCGGACTTCGCGATCTCCAGGGTGGGGTATGTGCCGGCGACGACGCCGCGGTGCAACGACCGCACCTCGTAGCCGTCCTCGTGGGAGTGGATGGAGGCGAGCGCGCCCGTGGCTCCGAAGGCCACCCAGGTCTTGCCCGCGGTGCGCGGGACCCCGCTCGTCGTCGTGCTGGTGGTCATCGACATCGTCGTCGCCTCTCCTCCCCGGGCTCCGTCGCCCGGACGTGCCGATGGTACGCCGACGCCCCGCGGCCGTACAGGCCGCGGGGCGTCGTGGGGAGGTGGATCAGGCGGCGCGCACGTACTGCGCGAACGACTTCCGCACCTTGTTGACCTTGGGCACGGCGACGGCGTTGCAGTAGCCCTGGCCCGGGTTCTTGGCGAAGAAGTCCTGGTGGTACTCCTCCGCGTCGTACCACGTGCCGACGGGCTCGATGGTCGTGACCGCCGTGCCGTCCCACAGCTCGCCGGCGCGCGCGATGGCGTCCCGGAAGAGCTGCTCCTGCTCGGCGTCCGCGGGGAACATGGCCGAGCGGTACTGGGTGCCGACGTCGGCGCCCTGGCGGTTGAGCTGGCGCGGGTCGTGCAGCGTGAAGAACACGTCGAGGATGACGTCGGCGGGGATGACCTCCTCGTCGAAGACCACCTTCACCGCCTCCGCGTGCCCGGTCGCGCCCGTGCACACGGCGTCGTAGGAGGGGTGGGCGGTGTGGCCGCCGATGTAGCCGGAGATGACGTCCTGGACGCCGTCGAGGGTGCGGTAGACCGCATCGAGGCACCAGAAGCAGCCGCCGGCGAGGATGAATGTCTGCATGAGAGATGAACCTACTTCCCGTCGATGCGCGCGAGGTCCGCGGCGGTCGACATGGGAGGGAACCGTCATCGGCCGCCGCCCATTCCAGCCGCCCGCGATGTCGGTGGTGCCCCGTAGCTTCGGGGACATCGAGACACCGCCGGGCCGGCGGCACGCGGACGGAGGACACCATGCCCAGCATCACCTACACCCCCCTCGCGCGCACCGCCGTGCAGGTGCGCGAGCTGCACGACGGCCTGCTGCGCGTCACCCGGCCGGACGGCGCGGTGCTCGGCTACGTCGAGCGCATGCACGAGCCGCAGGGCGAGCGGTTCCGGGCGAAGCGGCTCCGTCGGGATGCCCAGGGCTTCGTGCCCCTCGGCGACTTCTGGGCGCTGCAGGACGCCGTCGACTGCCTCCGCTTCTGAGTCGCGCCAGCCGATGAGCACGCGGCGCGACGCGCCCGCGCCGCCTCCCGGACGGCGCCCGGCACGCGGGGTACGGTCACCGCATGCAGTGGTGGAATGATCTCCTCGATGCCCTCGCGTCCGATCGGGGCACGCAGCTCCTCTCGGGCGTCGTCGTCCCCTTCGTCGCCATCGTGGTCGCCGGCGTCCTCGCCGCGCTCATCGCGCGCGGCGCCACGCAGCGGATCCTCGTGCGGCACGACCGCGAGGTGAAGGCCGCGGCCATCGGCATGCTCGTCGACGCCGCGCGCCAGGCCTCGGTCTGGGACGGCCTCACCGCGCAGGAGCGCGTCCTCGCCGACCGCGCCGCGGGCGAGGCCGACATCCGCATCCGCCTCCTCCCCGTGAAGGGCGCCGCGACGGCCGCCACCTGGGCCGCGCACGAGATCACCGAGTTCAAGCGCGGGAGCGGCAGCTTCGGCTTCCAGTTCGACGCGCAGCTCGCCGAGTTCCGCGACCGCATCGTCGAGTGGCAGCACCACCCGGGGCGCGCCCGCAAGATCTTCCAGGGCGACATCGCCCGCTGGCAGTTCGAGGACGACCAGCCCGCCGCCGACGGCGGGCCCTCCCGCTCCGAGGCACGGCAGCCCGAGCAGACCGCGGTCTCCCCCGTCCCGGTGCCCTGGCGCAGCGGATCGGACGACCAGCCCGCCGCCGAGCGCCGCGTGGAGTCGCCCGACGAGCAGTACAGCCCGCCCGTCCCCTACTCGGCGGCCGCGAACTCCCGAGCCGCGGAGGGCGAGCGCCGCTGACCTCGGCCCCCGCACGACGACGCCCCGCCCCTCTCGGAGGGGCGGGGCGTCGTGGCGTCCGCGAGGGACGGGGTCACTTCCACCAGTCGTCGAACATCGAGGCGGGCACGCGGCGCTTGTGCTCGGTGCTGAGGTAGCGCGCCTCGATGGCCTCCGCCACCTCGTCGTCGACCTCGCCGCCTTCGAGGAAGTCGTCGATGTCCGCGTAGGTGAGGCCGAGGTTCGCCTCGTCGGTCTGGCCGGGCGTCTCGTCGAGGAGGTCGGCCGTCGGCGCCTTCAGGTACAGGCGCTCGGGCGCGCCCAGGTGCTCGAGCAGGGCGCGGCCCTGGCGCTTGGTGAGCCCGGTGAGCGGGAGGACATCCGCGCCGCCGTCGCCGTACTTCGTGAAGAAGCCCGTGACGGCCTCGGCCGCATGGTCCGTGCCGATCACGAGGAGGCGGGCCTGGCCGGCCAGCGCGTACTGGGCGACCATGCGCGAGCGCGCCTTGACGTTGCCCTTCGTGAAGTCGAGCATCCGGTGCCCGGCGGCGTCGGCGTACTCCGCCTCGAACCCGTCGACCGCGCGCTTGATGTCGAACACGACGCTCGACTTGGGCTGGATGAAGCGGAGCGCGAGCTGCGCGTCCTCCTCGTCGGCCTGCACGCCGTAGGGGAGGCGCACGGCGACGAACTCGGCGAGGAGCCCCTCCGCCGCGAGCTCCTCGATCGCGAGCTGGGCCAGGCGTCCGGCGAGGGAGGAGTCCTGTCCGCCGCTGATGCCGAGGACGAAGCCCTCCGCGCCGGTCGACCGGAGGTAGGCCTTGAGGAAGTCGACGCGCTTGCGGACCTCGTCGGCGGGATCGATGGTCGGGCGCACCTCGAGGGCGGCGATGATCTGTGACTGGATGTCGCGCATGCGTCGAATCTACGTGGATCCGGCGGGCCGCGACAGCGGGGGTCCCCCCGGCGCGACTCGAACGCGCAACCGTCGGATTAGAAGGCCGATGCTCTATCCATTGAGCTACGGGGGGTCGTGAGAAGGGTACTACGCGGGGTCCGACGGACCCGGAGCGGCGGGCGCCCCGGTCGCGGCCTCGTCCAGCGCCCGCGCGACCGCCTGCAGGACCTGCGGCGCCGTGGGGACGCCCTCGGCGCGGAGGACCTCGCGGTCGTCCGTGAGCACGAGGATCGTGGGCGTGGAGCGGATGCCCTCCTCCTCGGCCCGGTCCGGATGCGCCGCCACGTCGAGCTCCTCGACGGGGAGCCAGGGCAGCAGCCGCTGGACCTCCGCGAGCACCTTCCGCGTCGCCTGGCAGGGCACGCAGAAGAGCGAGGAGAACATGACGACACGGACGCCGTCGGCCGCCGCGGGACCCGTCGCCCCGGACGCGGGATCGCCGGCGGTCAGGAGAGGAACCCCGCGACGGCGGCGACGATCGAGACGAGCGCGAGGAGGAGCGACACCGACACGAGCACGAGGTGCACCGTGAAGAACGGCGTGCGGGATCCGTCGGCGGCGCGCGCCCGCGGATCCTTCGCGACGCGCTTCAGGAACTGCGGCCAGACGATGACGTTCCAGACGCCGTTGACGACCAGGAGGACGGCCAGGAGGGTGATCACTCCCCCATGGTAGGCGGCCGGGATCCGTGCCGTCCGAGGCCGCCGATAGGATCGCGGGATGGGCAACAACGCTGACCGGCTGGTATGGATCGACTGCGAGATGACGGGGCTCGACCTCGCGATCGACGAGCTGGTGGAGGTCGCGGTGGTCGTCACCGACTTCGACCTCGTGCCCGTGGACGACGGCTTCAGCATCGTGATCAACCCGGACCCCGCTGCCCTCGCCAACATGGGCGAGTTCGTCACCGACATGCACCGCTCCTCGGGCCTCCTCGACGAGATCCCCGCGGGCGTCAGCCTCGCCGACGCCGAGTTCGCGGTGATCGAGTACCTGCTGCAGCACGTGCCCACCGGTGGCAAGGCCCCGATCGCCGGCAACACCATCGGCACCGACCGCGCGTTCCTCGCGAAGTACATGCCGCGGGTCGACGCGCACCTGCACTACCGGAGCGTCGACGTCTCCTCCATCAAGGTGCTCGCGAAGGAGTGGTTCCCCCGGATCTACTTCAACGCCCCCGCGAAGAACGGCGGCCACCGCGCCCTCGCCGACATCCTCGAGTCGATCCGCGAGCTCGAGTACTACCGCCGGGCCGCCTTCGTGCCGGCACCCGGCCCCGCGACCGAGGACGTGCAGGCCATCTCCGCGGACGTCACGTCCGCGTGGGCCCCGCGGCTGTAGTATCCTCGTCATGGCCGTCCGCGAGAGCGGGATCGGCCGCATGGTGGGCGTAGCTCAGTTGGCAGAGCGCTGGCTTGTGGAGCCGGAAGTCGCGGGTTCGAGCCCCGTCGTCCACCCCACCGGGAAGGGCCGGGATCCGAGAGGGTCCCGGCCCTTCCGTCGTCTCCGTGCCGTCGTCTGCGCGCGACCGGCCCCGGCAGGCTGCCGCGGCGGGATCCGCCCGTACGGCGTGTGCGAGGGTGGACCCGTGCTGCACTGCGATCCCGAGGACTTCGAGCGACTGGTGGTCGACGAGCTCGACGAGCTGCCGGACGAGATGGTCGACGGCCTCGACAACGTCGTGTTCGTCGTCGAGGACCGGCCCGAGGACGGCTCGCTCGACCTCCTGGGCCTCTACGACGGCGTGGCCATGACCGAGCGCGGCCAGTACGGGTTCGGCGAGATGCCCGACCGGATCGTCGTGTACCGCGAGCCGCACCTGCACGAGGCCGAGGACCTGGACGACCTGCGCGACCTCGTCCACGTCACGCTCGTGCACGAGATCGCGCACTTCCACGGCATCGACGACGACCGGCTGCACGAGCTCGGCTGGGCCTGAGCTCGACGGCCCCTCGCCCGGTCATCGCCTACCCCGGACGCACGACGCCGGACGCACGACGACCCCGGTGCCGCGTGGCGGGCCGGGGTCGTCGTCGAGGCGCTCGCGCGCCGGGAGGGAGAGGGGTCAGAGCTCGAGGGACTCGTCGTCGCCCTCGCCGAGCACGTCGTCGCTGCCGTCGGCCACGAACGTGTAGGTGACGCGCTGCTCGCCCGCGACCTCGGAGACCGCGCCGGCGCGGTACTGGAACAGCGACTCCTTGCCCTCCACCGCGGACATCGTGCTGATGGTCTCGTCGTGCTGGCCGTCCACGAGGACGCGGGTCTCGGTGGTGCCTTCGAGGGGGCCGTCAGCGAAGACGGCGAGGTAGCGGACGTCGGTGGGTGCGGAATCGGTCATGGGCTCAGGCTACCCGGCCGTCGCGACGGCGTCCGTGCGCACGACGACGTCGGCCAGGGCACGCGGATCCTCCCGCGCGAGGTGGGCGCGCCACTGGGCGTCCCACCGCTCCCACTCGACGGCGAAGGACGCGCCGTCGCGGGCGATGGCGCGGGACCGGCGCACGGCGTCGTCGGCCTCCACCCACACGCGGCGGGTGGCGAGGCGGGCGGAGACGCGGGTGAGGGAGCCGCAGCCCTCGACGACGAGCGGGCGGGCCGGATCCAGGTCGTGCCATCCCGCGGGGGCGTCAGCCGCCCAGTCCCAGCGGCGCCACCGAGGTCGACCGCCCGGGCGCATCTCCGGGAGCACGGCCTCGAGGTGGCGCGAGGCGGCCTCCAGGCCGTCCCAGCCCGGGTAGACGTCGTCGAGGCGGAGGAGCTGCGCACCGGGCGCCAGGTGCGCGGCGGGGTCGCCCTCGCGGATGAGGGCGTCCGCGAGGGTGGACTTGCCGGATCCGGACGGGCCGTCGACGAGGACCAGCGCCGGGCGCCGCTCCCCCGCGTCAGGCCGCAATGAAGTCCCACGTCCCGGCCGCCACCGACGCCGTCACGGACGCGGCGGCCACCAGCACCGCGACGGCCAGCACGAGGGCCTCGCGCCGCCCGACGACACTGGGCCGGGCCCACGTCCGGGCCCCCGGACCGCCGAAGCCGCGCGCCTCCATCGCGGTCGCGAGCTTGCTGCCGCGGCGGATCGAGAGCACGAGCAGCGCGAACGCCTGGCCGGCGAAGCGGCGGACCCGGCCCCGGTCGGCCACGCCGCGCGCACGGCGCGCGAGCTCCAGGGACCGCCAGTCGTCGAGGAGCAGGCCGACCAGACGGACGCCCGCGAGGGCCCCGAGGACGAAGCGCGACGGCAGGCGCCACACCTGCGCGAGGCCGTCGGCGAGGTCCGTCGGGTCGACGGAGGAGAAGAGGATCAGCGACGCCACGCCGATCGCGAGCACGCGGAGCGTCGTGGCGACCGCGAGCAGCACCGAGCCCTCGCTGATCACCACGAGGAGGAACTGGGCGTACACGTCGCCCGACGTGCGGCCGTACAGCAGGATCGTGATCCCTGCACCGGGCGCCGCGATCCAGATGGGGATGCCGCGCACGAGGAGCGCGCGCGGCCGGATCCCCGTGGCGGGCAGGAGCAGCAGCTCCAGCAGGAGCGCCGTGCCGGCGGACACGACGTCGAGGCTGAGCACGAGGACGAGCGTCAGCGCGAGGGCGGCGGCGAGCCGGGCGACCGGGTTCACCGACGCGAGACCCGTGGCGCGGGAAGCGGGCAGGACCTCGGGCGGCGCGGCGCTCATCGCACGACCTCGAGCCGCGCGGGCCCGCCGGGGACGGGATCGAGGCGCAGCACGTCGTCCGCGAGCGCGCGGACGAGGTCCGCGTCGTGCGTCACGGCGAGCACCCCGACGCCCTCGCGGTCGACCAGGTCGGCGAGGAGCGCCACGAGCTCGGCCCACGTGCGGGCGTCCTGCCCGAAGGTCGGCTCGTCGAGGACGAGGAGGCGCGGCGCGGTCGCGAGGGCCGTCGCCACCGACAGGCGGCGCTTCTCCCCGCCGGAGAGCGTGAACGGGTTCGCCCGCGCGAGGCCGTCGAGCCGCAGGCGGACGAGCAGCTCGTCGACGCGGCGCGCGGCCTCCGCCGGGTCCATGCCCACGGCGCGCGGGCCGACCTCGAGCTCTTCGCGCACGGTGGCGGCGAGGAACTGGTGCTCGGGATCCTGGAAGACGGTGCCGATGCGGGCGGCGAGCTCGCGGGAGCGCCAGGCGGCGGGATCCTCGGCCAGGCCGTCGGCCAGCCGCGGCTCGGCGCGGACGCGGCCCGACGACGGAGGCAGCAGGCCGCCGAGCGTCAGGGCGAGCGTGCTCTTGCCGCCGCCGTTGGGGCCGGTGAGCGCGGTGGTCCGGCCCGCGGAGAGGCGGACGCCGATCGCGTCGGCCACGGCCGCGCCGCGACCCCGCCCGACGGCGAGGCCCTCCGCCCGCACGAGCGGCACGGGGGCGGCGGCCACGCGGACGGGCGCCGCGGGCTCGCGCCCGGGGACCCAGACGCCGACCGCGGCGAGCGACGCGCCCTGCTCGCGGAGGACGTCGTCCGGTGCGCCGTCGGCGAGGATCCCGCCGTCGGCGGCGAGGACGACCACGCGGTCGACCAGGTCCCGCCACACGGCGACGCGGTGCTCGATGACGACGAGCGTCGCGCCGGTCGCCTCGACCACCGCCTCCACGGCCCGGCGGACCTCGCCGACGCCCTCGGGGTCGAGGTTCGCGGTGGGCTCGTCGAGGAGGAGGAGCCCCGGCCGCATCGCCAGCACGCCGGCGAGGGCGAGCCGCTGCTTCTGCCCGCCGGACAGCGCGGTCGTCGAGCGATCGAGCGCGACGTCGAGGCCGACGGCGTCGAGAGCGGTGCGCACGCGCGGCCAGATCTCGTCGCGCGGGACGCCGAGGTTCTCGCAGCCGAACGCGACGTCGTCGCCCACGCGGGAGAGGATCACCTGGGCGTCCGGGTCCTGCAGGACGAGCCCGGCGCGGCCCCGCTGGGACGCCGGATCGCGGCCGTCCACGAGCAGGGATCCGCGCGTCTCGCCCTCGTCGTCGCCGCCGAGGACCCCGGCCAGCGCGTGCATGAGCGTCGTCTTGCCGGCCCCGGACGCGCCGAGCAGGAGCACGCGCTCCCCCGGCTCGATCGCCAGGTCGACGTCGCGCACGGCCCAGGCGCTCCGGCCGGCGTGGCGCCAGCCCCACCCGGCGGCGCGGACGGACGCCCCGCCGCGGACGTCGGCCGAAACCTCCACGCCGGGGAGCGGGACCCGGGCGGGCGGCGCCCCGCGGCCCGGACGCCGCACGGTCAGACGCGGGCCGCGGTGTCGCGGCCCGAGGCGAAGCGCGACAGCGCGCCCGTGCGGGCGAGCGCCCGCGCCACGAGCCAGGACAGCATGCCCGCGATCACAGCGCCGGACACGAGCGCCGCGCCGGTGTAGATCGCGACGAACAGGGGGCTGGATCCCGGGTAGTAGGTGATGAGGTCGGTGATCGCCATGCCGAGCCCCGCGCCCATGCCCGCGAGGACGGCGACGTAGGCCCGCCAGTTCGCGTAGAGGAAGACGAGGAGGACGAGCTCCGCGCCGAGCCCCTGCGTGAGGCCCGAGAGCAGCGTCCCGACGCCCCACACGTTGCCGACGAGCATCGAGACGAACGCCGCCAGCAGCTCGCCGTAGAGGGCGGCGCCGGGCTTGCGGATCACGATGCCGGTGAGGACGCCGGCGAAGAGCCACCCGCCGCCGGCCAGGGCCTGGAGACCCGGGAGGAGGGGCTCGAAGAGGCCGCTGACGGGGACGGACGCCGTGTTCCAGACGACGAAGACGAGCCCGGAGGCGACGCCGAGGACGCTGGCCACGACGATGTCGATGACGCGCCAGCGGGCCCGGAGGCCGGAGCGCGGGACGCGGGGGTCCGCGTCGACGGAGGCGGATGCGGTGGACGAGGGTGATGCGGTCACTTGTCGTGCCCTTCTGGTATGCGGAAGAGGGCACGGGTACGAGATGAAAGCCTCCCTGCGCTGGCATGATCCAGATCAGGTTCGACGGTCGAAGATTGGGGATCTTCCTCTCAGCCCGGCTCACCGGACTCCCGTGTTCACCGCGATCCTAGCGCGAGCGGCACGCCCCGGACGCACGGGAGCGCGGACGCCCGAGGGCACCCGCGCTCCGCGGCGGACGGTGGGGAGGCGCTACTTGAGCGTCTTGATGAGCTTGACGAGCACCTTGCCCGAGATCCAGATGACGGGCGTCGCGACCGCGAGCAGCGCGATCACGTTCGGCTGGAAGCGCACCTCGCCGTCGGTCGCGATGTACGCGCCGATGGGCCAGGTCGCGCCGCCGCCCCCGCCGCCGCCCGCGACGTTGCCGTCGGAGTCGGGCAGGTCGCTGCCCCCGCCGAAGCCGTACCAGGCGAATGCCACCGGCACGATGGTCGAGCCGTCGATGTCGAGGGGGTCGCCGTAGACCGTCCCCACTCCGGCGTTCTTCACGTTCTCTGCGAGCTGTGCGACGAGGTTGGTCATGGGTCCCACCGTACCCCGCGGGCCCGCGGAGGATGCGGGTCGATCCGGGTCCTCGCGGTACCCTCGCCCCTGGTGCGTCGCTGCGTCGCATCCGGCCTCCCGCCGTTGCGGCCCACGCGGATCCACCGCCTGCCCCGCCCCCGACGGACCCGCGCACGCGCGCCCCGCCGGTGGACGAGTCGACCCAACTGGAGGACCACTTGCACACCTGGCCCGGAAACCCCTACCCCCTCGGCGCGACCTTCGACGGGAGCGGCACGAACTTCGCCCTCTTCAGCGAGATCGCCGACGCCGTGCAGCTGTGCCTCATCGACGAGGACGGCACCGAGACCCGCGTGGACGTGACCGAGGTCGACGCCCACGTCTGGCACTGCTACCTCCCGCACGTGCAGCCGGGCCAGCGCTACGGCTACCGGGTGACCGCGCCCTACGAGCCGGAGAACGGCCACCGGTCGAACCCCGCGAAGCTCCTGCTTGACCCCTACGCCAAGGCCACCTGCGGCGAGTTCGACTGGCACCCGTCGCTGTTCGCCTACGAGTTCGGCGACCCGTCCAGCCGCAACGACGAGGACTCGGCTCCGCACATGATGCTCGGCGTCGTCGTCAACCCGTTCTTCGATTGGGACGGCGACCGCCTCCCCCGAACGCCCTACAGCGAGACCGTCGTCTACGAGGCGCACGTCAAGGGGCTCACCCAGCTGCACCCGCGGATCCCCGAGGAGCTGCGCGGCACGTACGCCGGCATCGCGCACCCCGCGGTCATCGACCACCTGCAGCACCTCGGCGTCACCGCCATCGAGCTCATGCCCGTGCACCAGTTCGTGCAGGACAACACGCTGCTGGAGAAGGGCCTCCGCAACTACTGGGGCTACAACACGATCGGGTTCTTCGCGCCGCACAACGCGTACTCGTCCACGGGCGAGCTCGGCCAGCAGGTGCAGGAGTTCAAGTCCATGGTGCGGGCGCTGCACGCGGCCGGCATCGAGGTCATCCTCGACGTGGTCTACAACCACACGGCCGAGGGCAACCACCTCGGGCCGACGCTCTCGTTCAAGGGCATCGACAACCAGGCCTACTACCGGCTCATGGAGGACGACCCCACCTACTACATGGACTACACGGGCACCGGCAACTCGCTCAACGTCCGCCACCCGCACTCGCTGCAGCTGATCATGGACTCGCTGCGCTACTGGGTGACCGAGATGCACGTCGACGGCTTCCGCTTCGACCTCGCGTCGGCGCTCGCGCGCGAGTTCTACGACGTCGACAAGCTCGCCACCTTCTTCGAGCTCGTGCAGCAGGACCCGGTGGTGTCGCAGGTCAAGCTCATCGCGGAGCCGTGGGACGTCGGCCCCGGCGGGTACCAGGTGGGCAACTTCCCGCCCCAGTGGACCGAGTGGAACGGCAAGTACCGCGACACCGTGCGCGACTTCTGGCGCGGCGAGGCGTCGTCCCTCGGGGAGTTCGCGGCGCGGATCACGGGCTCCGCCGACCTCTACGAGCACTCCGGCCGCCGCCCGGTCGCGTCGATCAACTTCATCACCGCACACGACGGCTTCACCATCGCCGACCTGGTCTCGTACAACGAGAAGCACAACGAGGCCAACGGCGAGGACAACAACGACGGCGAGAGCCACAACCGCTCGTGGAACATGGGCGTCGAGGGTCCGACGGACGACCCGGTGATCGCCACGCTCCGCGGCCGCCAGCAGCGCAACATGCTCGCCACGATGCTGCTCTCGCAGGGCGTGCCGATGATCCTGCACGGCGACGAGCTCGGCCGCACCCAGCAGGGCAACAACAACACCTACGCGCAGGACAACGAGATCAGCTGGGTGCACTGGGACCAGGCCGACCAGCCGCTCGCGGAGTTCACCGCGAGCGTCGTGCGCCTCCGCAAGGAGCACCCGACCTTCCGGCGCGGGCGCTTCTTCGACGGCCGGCCCGTGCGCCGCGGCGAGGGCGAGCCGCTCCCCGACATCGTGTGGCTCGACGCCGACGCGACGCCGATGGTCGACGACGACTGGGAGTCCGGCCTCCGCGCCATCGGCATGTTCCTCAACGGCAACGGGATCCGCGGGCGCGACCGCCGCGGCGAGGACATCTACGACACCCACTTCCTCCTCTACTTCAACGCGCACGACGAGCCGGTGTCCTTCACGCTCCCGTCGGACGAGTACGCGGACGCGTGGGAGACCGTGATCGACACCGCGGGCGTCGGAGCCGACTCGACGGCCCTCCGCGCGAGTAGCGTCGTGGATGTGGCGGCCAAGGCGCTCGTGGTGCTGCGCGCCTACACCGAGCCCGAGGTGGAGCCCGACCACTCGGTCGCGGCCAGCCTCGCCGTCCTCACCCACTCGCAGGCCGACCGGCCCGCCGCAGATCCAAGGAGCGACATCAGTTGAGAACCCCCATCTCCACCTACCGGTTCCAGGTGCGGGAGTCGTTCGACCTCGCCGCCGTGGCCGAGCAGCTGCCCTACGTGAAGGACCTCGGCGCGGACTGGGTGTACCTCAGCCCGATCCTCACGGCCGAGCCCGGATCCGACCACGGCTACGACGTTGTCGACCACTCGCAGGTCGACCCGACGCGCGGCGGGGCCGCGGGCCTGAAGGCCGTCGCCGACCGGGCCCACGAGCTGGGGATGGGGGTGCTCGTCGACATCGTCCCGAACCACGTCGGCGTCGCCACGCCCGTGGAGAGCCTGTGGTGGTGGGACCTCCTCACGCACGGCACCGCGAGCCGCTACGCGGACGCCTTCGACATCGACTGGGACTTCGGCCGCGGCAAGGTGCGGATCCCCGTGCTCGGCGACGGCGACGACGAGCTCGACCAGCTGCAGCTGGCCCGCGGCGACGACGGCACGGTCGAGCTCCGGTACTACGACCAGCGGTTCCCCGTCGCGCCCGGCACGGCCGAGGACGCGGCGGACGCCCGCACGGTGCACGAGCGCCAGTCCTACGAGCTCGTCAACTGGCGCCGCGCGGACGCCGAGCTCAACTACCGCCGCTTCTTCGCGGTCAACACGCTCGCGGGCATCCGCGTCGAGCTCCCGCGGGTCTTCGAGGAGTCGCACGAGGAGATCTCCCGCTGGTTCCGCGAGGGCCTCGCGGACGGCCTCCGGGTCGACCACCCGGACGGCCTGCTCGACCCGAAGGGCTACCTCGACGACCTGGCGCGGCTCACGGGCGGAGCGTACGTGCTCGTGGAGAAGATCCTCGAGCCCGGCGAGACGCTGCCCACCGACTGGGCGACCGCCGGCACGACGGGCTACGACGCGCTCGCGGAGATCGACCGCGTGCTCGTCGACCCCGACGGCCAGGTCGAGCTCGACCACCTCGACGCCGCGCTCCGCGGCCTGCCCCAGGGCGAGCTCACGAACTGGGCCGACATGATCCGCGGCACGAAGCGCGCCATCGCCGACGGGATCCTCCGCAGCGAGGTGCTCCGCCTCGAGCGCCTCGTGGAGGACGCGCCCGCCGACGCCGCGGACGCCATCGCCGAGCTGCTCGCCACCTTCCCCGTCTACCGCAGCTACCTGCCCGGCGGGATCGAGCACCTCGAGCAGGCCGCCGACGCCGCCCGCCTCAGCCGGCCGGACCTCGTCGCGACCATCGGCGCGCTCATGCCGCAGCTGTCCGACCCGACGACGCTCGTGGCGCAGCGCTTCCAGCAGACGAGCGGCATGGTGATGGCGAAGGGCGTCGAGGACACGGCGTTCTACCGCTACTCGCGCCTCGTCTCGCTCAACGAGGTCGGCGCGGACCCGTCGATCTTCGCGATCGACGTCGACGACTTCCACGCGCGCCAGCAGGAGCGCCAGCGCATCGCGCCGCACGCGATGACCACGCTGTCGACGCACGACACCAAGCGCGGCGAGGACGTGCGCGCCCGCATCGACGTGCTCTCCGAGACGCCCGAGGCCTGGCGCGACGCGCTCGGCCAGCTGCGCGAGGTCGCCCCGACCGGCGACGGCCCGTTCGAGAACCTGCTCTGGCAGACGCTCGTCGGCACCTGGCCCGCCTCGCGCGAGCGCCTGCACGCGTACGCCGAGAAGGCCTCCCGCGAGGCCGGCGACTCGACCATGTGGACCGCGCCCGACGAGGCCTTCGAGGAGCGCATGCACGCCCTCGTCGACGCCGCCTTCGACGACCCGCGCGCCCGCACCATCGTCGCCGGGCTCTACGACCGGCTCTCCGGTCCCGGCTGGTCGAACTCGCTGGCGGCCAAGGCCATCCAGCTCACGGCCCCGGGCATGCCCGACGTCTACCAGGGCAGCGAGCTGTGGGAGACGAGCCTCGTGGATCCCGACAACCGCCGCGAGGTCGACTTCGGCATGCGCCGCTCCGCCCTCGACGCCGTGCTCAAGGGCGCCGAGCCCGGGATCGACGAGACCGGCGCCGCGAAGCTCCTGGTCACCGCGCGGGCGCTCCGCCTCCGCCGCGACCACCCGGAGCTGTTCACCGGCTACGAGCCCGTGCACGCGACCGGCGACGCCGCGTCGCACGTCATCGCCTTCGACCGGGGCGGCGCGATCACGGTCGCGACCCGCCTCCCCGTGGGCCTCGAGACCGGCGGCGGATGGGGCAGCACGTCCCTGACGCTGCCCGAGGGCGAGCTCGTCGACCACGTCAGCGGACGCCGCGTCGACGGCGGCC
This sequence comes from Clavibacter rahimiani, assembly GCF_052654495.1. NCBI lineage: Bacteria > Bacillati > Actinomycetota > Actinomycetes > Micrococcales > Microbacteriaceae > Clavibacter > Clavibacter rahimiani. Next base: position 1,482,575 of record NZ_CP199790.1, on the reverse strand, counting down.
GCGTGTCCGTCGCCGCCCTCCTCGCCGACTACCCGGTCGCGATCCTCGCGCCCGCCTCCACCGCCGCCGATCTCACCCCCGGGAGCTGACATGACCGACGACCGCTTCGACATCTGGGCCCCGAAGGCCCGCACCCTCGCCCTGTCCGTGGGCGACGAGCGCCTGCCGCTCTCGCCCGTGGGCGACGGCTGGTGGACCCTCGACGCCGAGCGCGCCGAGGCCCTGCCCTCCGGCGACCTCGACTACGGCTACCTCGTGGACGACTCCAACACCCCGCTGCCGGATCCGCGCTCCCGCCGCCAGCCCGAGGGCGTCCACGGCCGCTCGCGCACCTACGACCCGTCGTCCTTCGCGTGGACGGACCAGGCGTGGACCGGCCGCCAGCTCGCCGGCGCCGTCATCTACGAGATGCACATCGGCACCTTCACGCCCGAGGGCACGCTCGACTCCGCCATCGACCGGCTCGACCACCTCGTCGCGCTCGGGGTCGACCTGGTGGAGGTGCTGCCGGTCAACGGCTTCAACGGGACGCACAACTGGGGCTACGACGGCGTCCTCTGGTACGCCGTGCAGGAGACCTACGGCGGACCCGAGGCGTACCAGCGCTTCGTCGACGCGTGCCACGCGCGCGGCCTCGGCGTCGTGCAGGACGTCGTCTACAACCACCTCGGACCGTCGGGCAACTACCTGCCCGAGTTCGGCCCGTACCTCCACGAGGCGTCCGCGAACACGTGGGGCTCCAGCCTCAACCTCGACGGCGAGGACTCCGGCCCCGTCCGCGAGTACATCATCGACAACGCCCTCATGTGGCTCGGCGACTACCACGTCGACGCCCTCCGGCTCGATGCGGTGCACGCGCTCGTCGACCACACGGCCACGCACCTCCTCGAGGAGCTGGCGGTGCAGGTCGACGTGCTGTCCGCGCACGTGGGTCGCCCGCTCACGCTCATCGCGGAGTCCGACCTCAACGACCCGAAGCTGATCACCTCGCGCGAGGCGCACGGCTACGGGCTCGACGCGCAGTGGAGCGACGACTTCCACCACGCGGTCCACGTCGCGCTCACGGGCGAGACCACGGGCTACTACGCGGACTTCGCCTCGCTCGGGGCGCTCGCCAAGGTGATCACGCGCGGCTTCTTCCACGACGGCACGTGGTCGTCGTTCCGCGGCCGCGTGCACGGGCGCCCGCTCGACACCGAGCGGATCCCGGCGCACCGCCTGGTCGTCGCGAACCAGAACCACGACCAGATCGGCAACCGCGCGACGGGCGACCGCCTCACCGCGACGCTCGACGAGGGCGGGCTCGCGCTGGCCGCGGTCCTCACGCTCACGTCGCCGTTCACCCCGATGCTCTTCATGGGCGAGGAGTGGGGCGCGACCACGCCGTGGCAGTTCTTCACGTCGCACCCCGAGCACGACCTCGGCGAGGCGACCGCGAAGGGCCGCATCGAGGAGTTCGAGAAGATGGGCTGGGACGAGTCCGTCGTGCCGAACCCGCAGGACCTCTCGACCTTCCAGGACTCGAAGCTCGACTGGTCGGAGCTGTACGGCGCGGCCGACGCGGACTCGCCGCACGCGCGCCTGTTCGCGCTCTACTCCGAGCTGATCCGCCTCCGCCGTGCGCACCCCGACCTCACCGACCCCCGGTTCGCCGAGGTCGAGGTCGAGGTGCACGAGGAGGCGCGCCTCCTGGTGATGGACCGCGGCGAGCTCTCGATCGTCGTGAACCTGTCCGACGAGGAGCGCCGCGTGCCCGTCGTCGGCGAGCGTCCCGCCCTGCTGCTGCGCACCGCGCCGGGCGTCGCGCTGGGTGACGACGAGGTCGTGCTGCCCGCGCGCACGGCCGCGATCCTCGGCCCGGTGACGGACACCGCGGAGGCCCTGCTGGCCTGATCCACCGCACCCGGGGCGGGGTCCGACGCGGCGCGCGAGCGCTCGTCGGGCCCCGCCCTTCGTCGTCCTTCGTGCGTGCTAGGTTCGTCCTGGCCGGGGCTGGGGGGCACGCCGACGTTGTTCCCGCATGTGCAGCCGGAGGCTCCAACTCCAGGGAACGGACACTCGTGCGCATTTCTGTCATCGGCTGCGGATACCTCGGCGCCGTCCACGCGGCGAGCATGAGCCGGCTCGGCCACGAGGTCGTCGCCGTCGACGTGGACGCGGCCAAGATCGCCGCCCTCCAGTCGGGCGTGGCGCCGTTCTTCGAGCCCGGGCTGCCGGAGCTGCTCACCGAGCAGCTCGCCACGGGCCGCCTCCGGTTCACGACGGACATCGCCGAGGCCGCAGGAGCCCGGGTCCACTTCGTCGCCGTCGGGACGCCGCAGAGGCGCGGCGAGAACGCCGCCGACCTCACGTACGTGGACGCCGCGATCGACGCGCTCATCCCCCACCTCGCCGACGGCGACGTGGTGGCAGGCAAGTCCACTGTGCCCGTCGGGACCGCGCGCCGCCTCGCCGAGCGCGTCCACGCGCGGGTGCCCGGGGCGATCCTCATGTGGAACCCGGAGTTCCTCCGCGAGGGCTTCGCCATCGTGGACACGCTGACGCCCGACCGCTTCGTCTACGGCCTGCCCGCGGGCGACGCCGGCGAGGCTGCCCGCGCCGCGCTCGACGAGGTCTACGCCACGGCCCTCGCCACGGGGACCGCGCGCGTCACGACCGACTACGAGACCGCGGAGCTCGTCAAGGTGTCGGCCAACGCGTTCCTCGCGACCAAGATCTCCTTCATCAACGCCATGGCGGAGGTGTGCGAGGCGACCGGCGCCGACGTCACGCAGCTCGCGGACGCCATCGGGTACGACGACCGCATCGGCCGCCGGTTCCTGAACGCCGGTATCGGATTCGGCGGCGGCTGCCTGCCGAAGGACATCCGCGCGTTCATGGCGCGCGCGGGCGAGCTCGGGGCCGACCAGGCGCTCACGTTCCTCCGCGAGGTGGACTCCATCAACATGCGGCGGCGGGTGCGCGCGGTGGACGTGGCGCGCGAGGTGTGCGGAGGATCCCTGCTCGGCCGCAACATCGCGGTTCTCGGCCTCGCCTTCAAGCCGGAGTCCGATGACGTGCGCGACTCCCCCGCGCTGAGCATCTCCGCGCAGCTGCAGCTGCAGGGCGCGCGCGTGCTGGCCACGGACCCCTATGCCAACGAGAACTCGCGGCGCCGGTTCCCCGAGCTCACCTACGTCGACACCTGGCAGGAGGCGGCGCGCGACGCCGACGCGGTCATGGTGCTGACGGAGTGGAAGCAGTACCGCGCCATCGACCCCGCGGAGCTGAAGGCGATCGTGGCCACGCCCGTCATCGTCGACGGCCGCAACTGCCTCGACCCCGTCGCGTGGCGCGCCGCCGGGTGGCGCTACCGGGGCATGGGTCGGCCGTAGGACGACGCGGACGCCGCCCTGCGGTCAGCGGCCGCTCGTCGCGGCGACACCCGCGACGGTCGTCCCCGCGGCCAGGAGGAACAGGATCACCGCCACCGGGATCAGCAGCAGGAGGCCGTTGAGCACGAGCCCGGTGATCGCGAAGCCGCGGCCGGCCGGCTCCTTGCGCACGCCCACGATGCCGAGGATGAGCCCGACGATCGGGCACACGACGGTCCAGAAGAGGACCAGCGAGACGAGGCCCAGCACCATCGACGTGATGCTGAGGCCCTTGGGCGGCGCCGCCGCGTAGACGGGCTGACCCCAGGGGATGACGGCCGGCGTGGGCGGGACCGGTGCGGGCGCCAGGCCGTAGGGCGCGACGGGCGGGGCCGGCGGCGGGACGGGCGCCCCGGCGGGCGGCGACCCCGGTGCCCGCGATCCCTCCTCGGCGGACGGGTGGGAGGGGGCGGGCGCGGCGGGATCGGTCATGGTGGTCCTCGTCAGTCGGGCGGGTGTCCCGGGACGGTACCGCGCGACGTCGCCTCCGAGCGCGGATCCGACACAGCGGTGCGCTTCGCGCCCGGACGGCGGAGGAGCGACGCCGGGCCGATGGCGCCGCGGCCGAAGCGCTCCGCCGCCTGGTCGACCGTGCGCTCGGCCTCGCGCCAGCCCTCGTCGGCGTCCCACAGGGCGACCGCGCGGTTGTCGGCGTCGTCGAGCTGCTCGGCGCGGACGCCCACCAGCCGGATGCGGTCGCCGGGCCGCGCGACCTGGTCGTACACGTCGCGGATCTCGTCGTAGATGCGGCGCGCCACGTCGGTGGGCTCGGACAGCGTGCGCGAGCGCGTGATGGTACGGAAGTCGGAGTAGCGGAGCTTGAGCGAGACCGTGCGGGCGGTGAGCCCGGCCCGCCGCAGCCGCTCGGCGACGCGCGTGGCCTGGCCGAGGAGCTCCCGGCGGACGATGCCCGGATCCGTCACGTCGTCGTGGAACGTGTTCTCGTGGCCCATGCTCTTCTCCTCGCGGTGGGTGCTGACCCGCCGCGGGTCGCGCCCCCAGGAGAGGTCGTGCAGCCGCGCGCCCGCGGACTCGCCCAGCATGGACTGCAGCGTGGGCAGGGGCGTGTCGGCGATGTCCGCGACCGTGCGGAGCCCGCGGCGGAGGAGCGACTCCTCGGTGGTCTTCCCGACGCCCCACAGCGCGCCCACCGGCAGCGCGTGCAGGAAGGGCAGCGTCTCCGCCGCGGGGATGACGAGCAGGCCGTCCGGCTTGCACCGCGTGCTCGCGAGCTTGGCGACGAACTTGGTGGACGCCGCGCCGACCGAGCAGGTGAGGCCCGTCTCGGCGTGCACGCGGCGGCGGATCATGGCGCCGATCTCGGCCGGCGACCCGAAGAGCCCGCGCGCGCCGGCCACGTCGAGGAACGCCTCGTCGATGCTGAGCGGCTCGACGAGCGGCGTGACGTCGCGGAAGACGCCCATGACGACCATCGACCAGTGCACGTACTTCTCCATGTGCCCGCCGATGACCGTGGCCTGCGGGCAGAGGCGCAGCGCCTGCGCCATGGGCATGGCCGAGCGGACGCCGAAGCGGCGCGCCTCGTAGGTGGCGCTCGTGACGACGCCGCGGCCCGAGGAGCCGCCCACGATGACCGGCGTGCCGCGGAGCTCCGGGCGCTCGAGCAGCTCGACGGCCGCGAAGAACGCGTCCATGTCGACGTGGAGGATGGTCGCCTCGGAGTCGTCCGCGCTCGCGTCGGACGTGCGCCTCGTGGATCCGTCCTGCCTGCTCATGTCGTGTCCACGCTAGCCCGCGCCGCCGACATCGCCCGTCCGCGGGCGGGAGACGGCGGGACGCGCGGGATCCGGCCGGATCAGGCCGCCGGGCGCTCCCGGTGCCCGGCGTCGCCGCGGTCGCGGCGGGGGCAGGGGTCGATCGTGGCGTCCGCCACGGGCTCGCCCCGCAGCCGCGCGATGCGCTTGAGCGCGGCCTCGTGGCTCGTCGACTGCTCGCCCATCACGCGCCCGGCGACGCCGAGCATGACCCGGGTCGACGCGAGCGCCGGGAGCGGGAACGGGCCGAAGGACGCCTTGTCGAGGCCGAGGAGCTCGCGGTAGCGCGGCTCGAGCGAGGCCACGGCGCCGGCGAAGAGGACGCGGTACGCCGGCAGCATCGACGCACGGAGCGGCGGCTCGCGGAGGAAGGAGATCGTCTCGCGGGTGCGCTCGTCGGCGCGGAGGAGTCCCTGGTCGTGGAAGGCGTCGATCTGGGCGTGCAGCTCGGCGTAGGAGCGCGGCGGCGCCTCGACGCCCATCAGCTCGCCGGCCTTGGCCCACTCGGCGACGTAGCGGTCGGGCCCGCCGGGGATGGGCGGCCCCCACTGCAGGTGGGTGCTGAGGAACGCGTCGGTGAACACGATGTGCACCCAGCTCAGCAGGTCGGGGTCGTTGGCGCTGTAGGGGCGCTCGACGCCGCGGCCGTCGACGAAGGTGCCCTGCACCTTGCGGTGGTACCCGCGGACGCGTCGGCTCACGTCGACGGCGGTGTCCCGGTCGCCGAAGGACGTCGTGACGACCCAGCGCACCGTGCCCGCGAGGCGGCCGAGCGGGTCCTCGCGATATCGGGACCAGTCGTGGACACCGGCCATGGCGCCCGGGTGGAGCGTCTGCATGAGGAGGGCGCGGATCCCGGCGACGAGCGACGGCATCCCGCCGTGCACGGCCCAGACGGCGGAGCCGGGGCCGAACCAGCCCTCGTCGTCGCCCTTCTCCAGGTCCTGGATCCACTGGGGCCGCCCCTCGGCATCCGCGGAGAACGTCTCCAGGATGTGGGACTTCCAGCGGTCCGCGAATCTGCTCACGTCCACGAACCTATCCCCCCGTCCGCGCCGTGAGGAGGCCCCCGCGCCCGGGATCGGGCTCGGGGGCGTGACGGGTGCCTGAGCCCACCCCCGTGCGGGGGGCATGCGGCGACGGGCTGCGGGCGTCATGGCTCGCGAGGCTCGCGGGGCGGCCCGTCATGCGTCGAGCAGCGCCACGAGCGCGGCCACCGTCCGGGCGTTGCGCGCCGTCACGGATGCGCCGAGGCCGCGCCAGAACGCCGGGGGCACGCGCGAGGCGGAGACGCCGTCCGGGTGCCACGAGTACACGGCGCCGTCCCCCATGGCGACGAGGTCCGGGGCGATCGACGCGGCGGGCGGGGCGCTGGGCACCGGATCCAGCGGGCGGTCGAGGAAGGAGACGAGGAGGCGCGAGGGATCGTCGGCGACCGGGCCGAACGGGATCCCGGCCGCGATCCGGCGGAAGTCGTCCGCCGCGACGAGGTGGACGTCGGCCGTGACGCCGGTGGCGAGCCGCACGGCGTCCTCGATCGCCACCGCGGCCCCGAGCCCGCTCGGGCGCTCGTGGTCGACGACGGCGTTGCCGCTGCGCAGGTGCGTGCGGACGCCGCGGTAGCCGAGCCCCTCGAGCGCGGCCGTGAGGGCGGACATGGGGACCTGCTTCGCGCGCCCGACGTTGATCCCCCGCAGCAGCACGACCGACCGCTCCACCTGCCACCCGCTCCCCGCGGCGCCGTCGCCGTCCGCACCAGTGTGGCGCGGTCCGCGCACGAGCGGAACCGCCGGGGCGCGAGCGGCCGACCGGGCCGCGCCCTCAGTCCCCGGACGGGCCGAACTGCTCGATGCGGATCGCGTCGCGGTCGACCCCCGCGTCGAGGAGGAGGCGCGTGGCACCGCCCGCGAAGGCGGTGGATCCGCAGACGAACGCCACGCCGGCGCCCGCGGCGAGCCCCGCGACCTCCTCGACCCTGAGCCGCCCGAAGCCGCGCGCGCCGTGCCGCTCGCGCGTCGTCGCCACGAGCGCCCCCGCGGCCTCGAGCTCCGCACGGCACGGCACGTCGGCGGCCGTGCGCGCCGAGACGGCCGCCCGGACGAGGTGCGGGACGCCGAGGCGCCGGGCGTGCCGGAGCATGGACACGAGCGGCACCGCGCCGGTCCCGCCGCCGAGCGCGACGGCGGGGGTCGCGCCGTCCCAGACGAAGAAGCCGCCGATGGGCAGCCGCATCTCGATCTCGTCGCCCACCTCCGCGATGTCCGCGAAGAACCCGCTGACCTCGCCGTCCTCGTAGCGCTCGATCAGCAGCTCGACGCCCGCCTCGTGCGGCGCCGAGAGGATCGAGTACGAGCGCTGCGCCGTGTAGCCGTCCTCCGCGCGCAGCCGCACGACGCAGTGCTGGCCGGGCAGGTGCGGGATCCGGTCGGGCACGTCGAAGCGCACGAGGACGGTCGCGGGCGTCGGGTGCTCGAGCGCGACGACGGTCGCCGTCCGCCACTCGCCCCCGACCGAGGCGGGGACCGCGGGCACGGGCACGGGCACGGGCACGCTCAGCGGTCGCCCTGGTAGCGCTGCTCGCGCCACGGGTCGCCGCGGTCGTGGTAGCCGTTGCGCTCCCAGAAGCCCTGCTGGTCGTGGTCGAGGAGCGTGAGGCGGGCGATCCACTTCGCGCTCTTCCAGAAGTAGAGGTGCGGCACGAGGAGGCGCGCGGGTCCGCCGTGGTCCGCGGCGAGCGGGCGTCCGTCGGCCTCGAACGCGATCCAGGCGCGGCCGCCGCGGACGTCGTCGAGCGGGAGGTTCGTCGTGTAGCCCGAGTGCGAGGTCGCGAGGACGAAGCGGGCCTCGGGCAGCGGGCCGGCCGCGTCGAGGAGGGTGTCGACGCTGACCCCGGCGAAGCGCGTGTCGAGCCGGGTCCAGGTGGTGACGCAGTGGATGTCGCCCGCGTACTCGGAGCGGGGCAGCGCGTGCGCCTGGTCCCAGTCCCACGAGGTCTGGCGCTCCACGAGGCCGTCGACCGCGATCGACCAGCGCGACTCGGGGAGGTTCGGCACGGCCTCAGCCGTGAGGACGGGCCAGCCGCCCTGCGTGTCGTACTGGCCGGGCGGCAGCCGGTCGGCCGCGCCCTTCCGGGGGCGGCCGACGAAGCCGCGGGTGATGCCGGTCATGGGCGCCTCCTGCTGGGGCGGATCGGGACGGGGGTCGCATCCATCATGCCGCGCGGGTCAGCCGACGGCCGGGTCGGACACGGACGCGTCCGCGTCGGACGCGGACGCATCCGCGGGGGCGGACATCATCGCGACCGCGTGCAGGCCGTCGTCGTCGACCAGCTCCCCGACCCGGGCGAAGCCGAGCCGCCCGTGGAAGGCGAGCGACCCCGGGTTGGGCGGGAGCGTGTTGACCTCGCACGTGACGGCGGCGCGGCCGGTGCGGCGGGCCTCCGCGAACACGCGGGCGTAAAGCACCTGGCCGAGCCGGAGCCCGCGGTGCCCGTCGGCGACGACGATGCGGTCGACGTACAGGCCGTCGGCGCCGCGCTCCTCGAACCAGCGGTAGTTGGCGCTGTCGTAGGCGCCGCCCGGCTGCATCGCGAGCAGCATGCCGAGGGGCGGGGCGTCCGGCGCGTCGGCGTCGACCACGGCGATCGCGAGGTCGGCGTGCGCGAGCACCGCGCCGAGCGACGCGGCGTCCATGGGCGGGACCGCGGGCACGGCGGCGTTGTTGAGCGGCACCATCCAGTCGAGTTCGGCGGGCACGAGGTCGCGGGTGGCGGGGGTCACGGATCGAGGGTACGGGAGCCGCGTACCGTGGGATCCGTGACCGCATCGCTCGTCCTCCTCAGCGACACCCACCTCCCGAAGCGGGCCCGGGACCTGCCGCGGGCGCTCTGGCGCGCGATCGACGCGGCCGACGTCGTGGTGCACGCGGGCGACTGGGTCGACGAGCCCGCCCTCGACGCGCTCGAGGCCCGCTCCGCCCGGCTCCTCGCGTGCTGGGGCAACAACGACCCCGCGGGGCTGCGGGCGCGGCTGCCGGAGACGGCGCGCGCGACCATCGAGGGGATCCGGTTCGCCGTCACGCACGAGACGGGCGCGTCGACGGGCCGCGAGCGGCGGATGGACGCCGCGTTCCCCGCGACCGACGTGCTGGTGTTCGGCCACAGCCACATCCCCTGGGACACCGTCACTCCCGCGGGCCTGCGGCTCCTCAACCCCGGCTCCCCCACCGACCGGCGCCGCCAGCCCGACTTCACCTGGATGACCGCGACGGCCGACGCGGGGCGGCTCGACGTCGAGCTGCACCGGTCGGCCACGCGCGACTAGGGCCTACGCGGCGGGCGCTCCCGGCACCGGGCCGTCGGCACGGCCGCAGAAGTCGAGGATCGCGCCCTCGAGCACGTCCGCCAGCCGCCGGATCGAGTCGACCTCGGCCCACTCCTCGGCCGCGTGCGCCCCGCCGCCCGTGACGCCGAGGAGGATGCACGGGATCCCGGCCTCCTGCACGAGGCCGGCGTCGGTCCAGAAGGGCTCGCCGCGGTGCGGGACGGCTGCGCCCGTGATCCGCTCGCCGCTGTCGAGGACGGCGCGCGCGAGCGGACCCTCGACGTCGGCCTCGAAGGCTGCGCGGGCCACGAGCACCTCGAGCTCGGCGTCCATGTCCGGGGTGCGGGCCGCGACGGCGTCGACGGCGGCGCGGAGGCCCGCCTCCACGTCGGCGGGCGACTCGCCCGGGAGGAAGCGCCGCTCGACCGTGAGCACGCAGGAGTCCGCGACCGTCGCCGCGTCCGACCCGCCGTGGATCCGCGACACGCGCACCGCGCCCGACCCGAGGAGCGGGTGCCGGGGCCCGGCGGCGAGGCGCGCGGCGAGGGCGTCCAGCTCGCGGAGCACGAGGCCCGCGTGCGCGACGGCGTCCACGCCCTGCTCCGGCATGGATCCGTGCGCCGCCCGCCCGCGCAGCCGGATCTCGTACCAGCCGAACCCGCGGTGGGCGACGATCGCCTCCGACTGGCTGGGCTCGGAGATCACGGCGCCGTCGACGCGCGTGCCGTCGGCGGCCAGGGCGCGGAGCGCCTCCTCGCTGCCGATGCTCCCGAACTCCTCGTCGGCGACGAGGGCGAGCACGACGTCGCCGCGCGTCCCCGTGCGCCGGGCCCGGTCGGCCGCGACCATCATCGCGGCGAGGCCCGCCTTCATGTCGAACGCGCCGCGGCCGAGGAGCCGGCCGTCCTCGATGCGCGGCAGGAGGCCGCCGCGCTCCGGGTCGCCGGGCGGGACGGTGTCGAGGTGGCCGTCGAGGAGGATCGTGCGGCCGCCGCCCGTGCCGCGCGCGGTCGCGAGCACGGTCGGGCGGCCCGGGGACTCCTCCAGCACGCGGACCTCGAAGCCGCGGGCGCGGAGCCACGCGGCGGCGTGCGCGGCGACGGCCGCCTCCCCCGCGGCGCCCGGCACGAGGTCCGGGTTGGTCGAGTCGATGCGGATGAGCTCCGCGGCGAGGTCGACGGGGTCCGCGGGCCCGGCGGCGGCGTCCGCGGCGGGGCCGAGGTCCGGGCCGCTCACGCGCGCGGCGGGAGGTCGTCGGCGGGCAGCGCGGGGACGGCCCCGTCGCCGTCATCGAGGAGGCGGAGCGCGCTCTGCGGCACCACGACCCGGCGGCTGGCCGTGCCGTCGTCGTCGTCGTCGTCCGACCCGAGCTCGACGACCCAGGCGCGGCCGCGCGCGGTCGGCACCGGGCTGACGCTGCGCAGGCCGTCGGAGGCGGAGGCGACCACGAGGCCCACGGGCTCGCCGTCGAGCGCGGGGTCGCCCGTCGCGGCGGCGCCGTCGAGGATCACGACCACGGCCCCGACCCCGATCGCGTGCGACTCCGCGCCGCCCCGCTCGTCCTCGGATCCGTCCCGGCCGCGTCTCATCCACATGCCCCCATCGTCCCATCGGGCGCCCCTGCGGCGGCTCCGGCGCGCGGCCCGCGACGACCCTGCAGGCCGGTGCCGCCGCCGCACGGCCGACGCCCGGCCGACGTCGGTACCGTGGGGATCCCACCCGACAAGGAGTCCGCGTGCCCCGTCCCACCGACATCATCATCAGCCCGCTCGACGGGAAGCGCGCCGTCGTCACCGGCGGCAACAGCGGCCTCGGCCTCGAGACCGCCCGGCGCCTGGCGGCGGCCGGCGCGTCCGTGGTCCTCACGTCGCGCGACCCGGAGCGCGGCGAGGACGCGGCCGGCGCCATCCGCGACCGCCACCCCGGGGTGCACGTGGAGGTCGGATCCCTCGACCTCGCCGACCTCGCCTCCGTGCGCGCCTTCGCCGACCGGGAGGTCGCGCGCGGGCCGATCGACATCCTGGTCAACAACGCCGGCGTCATGGCCCCGCCGGACCGACGCGAGACGCGCGACGGCTTCGAGATCCAGCTCGGCACGAACCACCTCGGCCACTTCGCGCTGACCGGCCTGCTCCTCCCGGCGCTGCGGGCGGCCGAGGCGCCCCGCGTCGTCGTCGTCTCGAGCCTCGCGCACTGGATGGGCCGCATCGCGTTCGGCGACCTGCAGTCCGAGCAGCGGTACAGCCCCTGGGCGGCCTACGGCCAGGCGAAGCTCGCGAACCTCCTCTTCATGCGCCGCCTGCAGGCCCTCTCCGACGAGCGGGACTGGGGCCTCACGGCGGCCGCGGCGCACCCCGGCATCACCTCCACGAACCTCGCGAAGAACGGACCCGGATCCGGCCCGCGGGGCGTCGCCAGCGACCTGGCGGCGAAGTTCGGGCCGGCGGCCATGGGCCAGGACGTGCGCGTGGGAGCCCTCCCGCAGATCCAGGCCGCGACCGGCCTCGGCGTGCACCCCGGCGACTACTACGGCCCGGCGGGCCCCGGCGGGATGAGCGGCATGCCGCACCTCGCCGCGTCGAGCCCGTGGTCGAAGGACCCGGAGCTCGCCCGCCGCCTGTGGGACGCGTCCGAGCAGCTGACCGGGGTCGTCTTCCCCGCCTAGCCCGCGACCGACGCAGGTCCGATGCGCCCGGGTCACCCCCGGGCGCATTCCCTATGGTGGGGACATGAGCATCGACGCCGACCGGCCCTGGGTACGCAGCTACGCGGACGGGGTGTCGGCGGACATCCCTCCCGTCATCGGATCCCTCGTCGACATGGTCGAGCGCTCCATCCAGCGGCACTCCCGGGCCGTCGCCCTCGAGTTCTTCGGCCGCGAGACGACCTACCGCGAGATGGGCGACCAGATCGCCCGCGCCGCCGAGGGACTCCGCCGACTCGGCGTGCGGAAGGGCGACCGCGTCGCGCTCGTCCTGCCGAACTGCCCGCAGCACATCGTCGCGTTCTACGCGGTGCTCCGCCTCGGCGCGATCGTCGTGGAGCACAACCCGCTCTACACGCCGCGCGAGCTCCGCCACCAGTTCGAGGACCACGGCGCGCGCGTCGTGATCGCGTGGAACACGGTCGTCGGCACCATCCAGGACATGCCGCGCGACGTGCCCGTCGACACCATCGTCTCCGTCGACCTGACCCGTGCGATGCCGCTCGCGACGCGCCTGAAGCTGCGCCTGCCGATCCCCGCCGCGCGCCGGGCCCGCGCCGCCATCACCGCGCCCGTCACCGGCACGGTCACCTGGGAGGAGCTCGTCTCCCACCGCCGCATCGCCGCCTCGCGCCCGCGTCCCGAGCTCGACGACACGGCGATCCTCCAGTACACGAGCGGCACCACCGCGACGCCCAAGGGCGCGATCCTCACCCACCGCAACCTGCACGCCAACGCCATGCAGGGCCGCGCCTGGGTGCCGGGCCTCGCGGACGGCGGCGAGACGGTCTACGGCGTCCTGCCCATGTTCCACGCCTACGGCCTCACGCTCTGCCTCACCTTCGCCATGGCCATCGGCGCGCGCCTCGTGCTCTTCCCCAAGTTCGACGTGGACCTCGTCCTCGCCGCCGCCCGGAAGCACCCGCCGACGTTCCTCCCCGCCGTCCCGCCCATCTACGAGCGGCTCGCGCGCGGCGCGAAGGAGAAGGGGGTCGACCTCACGGGCGTCCGGTTCTCCATCTCCGGGGCCATGAACCTGCCCGTCTCGACCGTCCAGCTGTGGGAGGACCTCACGGGCGGCTACCTCGTGGAGGGCTACGGCCTCACCGAGACCTCGCCCGTCGCGCTCGGCAACCCCATCGGCCCGTCCCGCCGGCCCGGCACGGTCGGCGTCCCGTTCCCGAGCACCGAGGTGCGCGTGGTGGACCCCGAGGACCCGACGGTCGACCGGGCCGCCGGCGAGGAGGGCGAGCTGCTCATCCGCGGGCCGCAGGTCTTCCAGGGCTACTGGCGCCGGCCCGACGAGACGCGCGCGGCGCTCCTCGACGGCGGCTGGTTCCGGACGGGCGACATCGTGCGCGTCGACGCCGACGGGTTCACGACCATCGTCGACCGGATGAAGGAGCTCATCATCACGGGCGGCTTCAACGTCTCCCCCAGCGAGGTCGAGGACGCGGTCCGCGAGGCCCCCGGCGTCCAGTCCGTCGCGGTCGTCGGCCTGCCGTCCGCGAACGGCGGGGAGGACGTGACCGCCGCGGTCGTGCTGGAGCCCGGCGCGACCCTCGACGAGGCCGCCATCCGCGAGTACTGCCGCACCCATCTCGCCGCCTACAAGGTGCCGCGCCGCGTCGTGCAGGTGGACGCGCTGCCCACCTCGCTCATCGGCAAGGTGCTCCGCCGCCAGGTGCGCGAGGACCTCCAGCGCGAAGGCTGACCGCCGCCTGGCAGGTCGTGCCGTCGGGCGGCCTCGGAGACGCGGCCGCCCTACGGTGGAGGAGCACGTTTCGTGCACCAACGAACTGAGGAGCGCCATGACCCGAGGCATCGCCGTCGTCACCGGAGGAACCGCAGGCCTGGGACGGGCCACCGTCCGGGAGCTCGCGGACCGGGGCTGGGACGTGGCCGTGCTCGCCCGGGGCGAGGACGGGCTCGCCGGTGCCGTCGCGGACATCGAAGCCCGCGGACGCCGCGGGCTCGGGATCCCCACCGACGTCGCCGACCGCCTCGCCGTCGAGGCCGCGGCGGACCGCGTCGAGGACGAGCTCGGCCCCATCGACCTCTGGGTCAACGACGCCATGGTCGGCGTCTTCGGCGAGTTCCTCACGACCGACCCGGCCGACTTCGAGCGCGCCACGGCCGTCAACTACTTCGGCTTCGTCAACGGCACGCGCGCCGCGCTCTCCCGCATGGTGCCGCGCGACCGCGGGCACGTGATCCAGGTGGGCTCCGCGCTCGCCCACCGCGGGATCCCGCTGCAGGCCGCCTACTGCGCGGCCAAGCACGCCGTGCAGGGCTTCACCGAGTCGGTGACGACCGAGCTGATCCACAACGGGAGCGCGGTCGTCATCTCCACCGTCGACATGCCCGCTCTCAACACCATCCAGTTCAACTGGGTCAAGTCGCAGCTGCCGCACCACCCGCAGCCGGTGCCGCCCATCTTCGAGCCCGAGGTGGGCGCGCAGGCCATCGCCGCGGTCGCCGACAAGCCGAAGCGCCGCAACTGGGTGGGCGAGCCGACGGTGAAGACCGTCCTCGGCAACCGCTTCGTCGCGAACTGGCTCGACGGCTACCTCGCGAAAGTCGGCTACTCGGGCCAGCAGGCGCCCGACAAGACGCAGCCCATGCTGCCCACCAACCTCTACACGCCGACCCCGGGCGACCACGGCGCGCGCGGCATCTTCAGCGACCAGGCCCGCACGATGAGCCCGCAGATCTGGATCGTCCGCAACCGGGCGAAGACCGTCGCCATCGGCGTGGGCGCGCTCCTCTCGGGCGTCGTCGCCGGTGCCGCCGCGCTCCGTCGCCGCTAGCCTCGACGCATGGGTGACATCGACGCGATCGTGGTCGGCTCGGGGCCGAACGGGCTGGCCGCCGCCGTGACGATGGCGCGGGCCGGACTCCGCGTCGAGGTGCACGAGCGCGCGGACACGATCGGCGGCGGCAGCCGCACGGCCGAGCTCACGCTCCCCGGCTTCCACCACGACGTCTGCTCCGCGGTGCACCCGATGGCGCTCGCGTCCGGGTTCTTCCGGGCGTTCCAGCTCGACCGGCGGATCGATCTCGTCGTCCCCGAGATCTCCTACGCGCATCCGCTCGACGGCGGCCGCTCCGGCATCGCGTACCTCGACATCGAGCGCACCGTCGACGCGCTCGGCGTCGACGGCCCCGCGTGGCGGAGCCTCATGGGACCGCTGGCGGCGACCGCCGACCGCGTGGCCCAGTTCACGAACGGGCCGCTGCTGCAGGTGCCGCGGCACCCGCCGACGGCCATCCGGCTGGGGCTCCGCGCGCTCGAGCAGGGGTCGCCCCTCTGGAACGCGCGCTTCCACGGCGACGTCGCGCCCGCCATGTTCACGGGCGTCGCGGCGCACGCGATCCAGACCATGCCGAGCGTCTCGACCGCCGCGGCCGCCCTCTCCCTCGGCGCCTACGCCCACGCGCGCGGCTGGCCCGTGCCGATCGGCGGCAGCCAGGCCATCGTCGACGCGATGGTCGACGACCTCCGGTCCCACGGCGGCGAGGTCGTCACGGGGTCCGAGGTGCGCACGCTCCGCGAGCTCCCGCCCGCCCGCGCCGTCCTCCTCGACACGAGCGCCCGCGCCCTCGCGCGCATCGCCGAGGACCGCCTCCCCGCGCGCTACCTCCGCGCGATCCGCCGCTTCCGCTACGGGAACGCCGCCTCCAAGGTCGACTTCGCGCTGTCCGGCCCCGTGCCGTGGACGGACCCCGAGCTCCGCCGCGCGGGCACGCTGCACGTCGGCGGCACGCGCGCCGAGATCCAGCGCGCCGAGCACGACGTGGCCGCGGGCCGCCACAGCGACGACCCGTACGTGCTCGTCGCGCAGCCGTCCATCGACGACCCGGGCCGGGCACCCGAGGGGCAGCACGTGCTGTGGGCCTACACGCACGTGCCCGCGGGATCCACGGTCGACCAGACCGAGGCGATCACCCGCCAGATCGAGCGCTTCGCCCCCGGCTTCCGCGACCTGATCCTCGCGTCCCACAGCGTCGACGCCGTGGGCATGGAGGAGCACGACCCCAACTACATCGGCGGCGACATCGCGTCCGGCGCCGCGAGCGTGTGGCAGCTGCTCGCGCGACCGGTGCTCTCGCCGGATCCCTGGCGGACGCCCGCCGCGGGCGTCTACCTCGCGTCGAGCTCGGCCACCCCCGGGCCCGGCGTGCACGGCATGGCCGGCTACCAGGCGGCCCGGAGCGCCCTGCGGCACGAGTTCGGGATCGAGCGCGGGCCCGACCTCTCGCTCTAGCGGCGTCGGCGGAGCCGGTCGAGCCGGCCGAGCTCCGACGGATTACCGCAGCCTGGACGCGGACGGCAGACTGGGGGCATGTCCGTCACCCGCCGCCGCATGAAGTGCTCCCCCTCCGACGTCGCCGAGGTCATCTCGGACGGCTGGCTGTTCCCCGCGTGGGTCGTCGGCGCGTCCCGGATGCGCGCGGTCGACGACGCCTGGCCCGCGGTCGGCGCGAAGCTGCACCACTCCTTCGGCTCCTGGCCCGTCCTCATCGACGACGCCACCACGGTGCTCGAGTGGGACGCCCCGCGCCGCATGGTGATGCAGCCGAAGGGCTGGCCCATCGGCGAGGCGCGCGTCACGATCGAGGTGCGGACCCTGCCCGACGGCTGCGAGGTGCGCATGACCGAGGAGGCCGTGCGCGGACCCGGGCGCCTCGTGCCCGGCCCGCTCATGGACCTGATGCTGCACGCCCGCAACGTCGAGACGCTCCGCCGCCTCGCGTTCCTCGCCGAGGGTCGGCGCGCCGGCCGCGCCTGATCCCCGCGGCGCCCCGCCGCCGCGGACGCACCCGGAGCGCGCCGTCGCCTCCGCGCCGTCGCCTCCGCGTCACCGGCCGGGCGACCCCCGCGCCCTAGGGTGGGAGGGGTGAGCACCCCCACCGACCGGCCCTGGCTGGCCAGCTACGCGCCCGACGTCCCGCACGAGATCGACCTGCCGCAGGGATCGCTCGTCGACATCGTCGACCAGTCGGTGCTCCGCTTCCCCGGCGGCACGGCCCTCGACTTCCTCGGCGAGGAGACCAGCTACCGCGAGCTCGGCGAGCTGATCGCCCGGGCCGCGCAGGGCCTGCACGACGCCGGCGTCCGCGCGGGGGATCCCGTCGCGATCGTCCTGCCCAACTGCCCGCAGCACGTCGTCGCCTTCTACGCGGTGCTGCGCCTCGGCGCGGTGGTCGTCGAGCACAACCCGCTGTACACGCCGCGCGAGCTGCAGCACCAGTTCGAGGACCACGGCGCGCGCACGGTCATCGCGTGGGACAGGTCGGTCGCGACCATCCAGGCCCTGCCGGACGGCGTGCGGCCCGAGCGCATCGTATCGGTCGACGTCACACGCGCCATGCCGCTGAGGACCCGGCTGCTCCTCCGCCTGCCGATCCCGAAGGCGCGGGCGGCGCGCGCGGCCATCGCCGCGAAGGTGACCGGCACCACCACGTGGGAGCGGATCGCCGCCGCGGCGCCCCTGCCGACCGAGCACCCCCGGCCCCGGGCGTCCGACCTCGCGGTGATCCAGTACACGAGCGGCACCACCGGCACGCCGAAGGGCGCCGAGCTCACGCACCTCAACCTCAGCGCGAACGCCGCGCAGTCCCGGGCATGGGTGCCCACGGTCCCCCGCGGCACGAGCGTCGTCTACGCGGTGCTGCCGATGTTCCACGCGTACGGCCTGACCCTCTGCATCACCTTCGCGATGAGCATGGGGTCGCGCCTCGTGCTCTTCCCGCGCTTCGAGCCCGACCTCGTGCTGCAGGCGATCCGCCGCCACCCGCCGACGTTCCTCCCCGCCGTGCCGCCCATCTACGCGCGGCTCCGCGAGGCCGCCGCGGCGGAGGGCGTCTCGCTCGCGGGCATCTCGATCTCCATCTCGGGCGCGATGGCGCTGCCCGAGTCGGTCGTGGTGCCGTGGGAGGAGCAGACCGGCGGCTGGCTCGTCGAGGGCTACGGCCTCTCCGAGTGCTCGCCCGTGCTCATGGCCAACCCCGTCGGCGACACGCGTCGCGCGGGGACCGTCGGCCTGCCGCTGCCCAACACCGAGGTGCGCGTCGTGGATCCCGAGGACCCGTCCGTCGACCGCCCCGCGGGAGAGCCCGGCGAGCTGCTCGTGCGCGGACCCCAGGTGTTCCGCGGCTACCACGGCCGACCCGACGAGACCGCCGCCGTCCTCCTCGAGGGCGGCTGGTTCCGCACGGGCGACGTCGTGACGATCGACGCGGACGGCTTCGTGCGCATCGCCGACCGGATCAAGGAGCTCATCATCACGGGCGGCTTCAACGTCTCGCCGTCCGAGGTGGAGGAGGCCGTGCGCGAGCTGGACGGGGTGCGCGACGCGGCCGTCGTCGGCATCCCCCGCGAGGGCGGCGACGAGGAGGTCGTCGCGGCCGTCGTGCTGGAGGAGGGCGCGACGCTCGACGAGCAGGCCGCCCGCGCGACGCTCCGCGGCGAGCTCGCGGGCTACAAGGTGCCGCGGCGGATCGTGGTGCTCGACGAGCTGCCCACGTCGCTCCTCGGGAAGGTGCTGCGCCGGAAGGTGCGCGAGGGGATCGTCGAGGCGGGGTGACGGCCGGCCGCCGAGGATATCCCCGGCGGCCGCTCCCGGGCTAGAAGAAGTCGCCGCCGCCGAAGTCGCCGCCGCCGAGGTCCGCGCCGCCGCCGAAGTCGCCGGCCCCGAGGTCGCCGCTGCCGAAGTCGCCGGCACCCGCGTCGCCTGCGCCGGCGTCGGACGAGCCCGCGCCCGCTCCCGCGTCGCCGCCCTCGGCACCCGCGTCCGCCCCGGCGTCGCCGCCGTCCGCGCCCGCCTGGTCCTGGCCGACCGCGTCGGGGATGAGCGCCTGCGCGATGGCCGAGCCGACCACGACGCCCGCGATGGTGCCGAGCATGGATCCGGCGATCATGCCGCCCATGCCCATGCCGGCCCCGCCGCCGCCCGCGAGGCCGCCGCGCGGTCCGAGCGTGCGCTCGAGCGTGCCGGGCGCGCGCATCTCGGACCGGGTGGCCGAGCGCGCGAGCGACTCGGGGCGGTCGTCGACGGGGGCGTCCCCGTCGGCCGCGTCCGCGCTCAGCTGGCGGAAGAGGATCTCGCGCTGGTCGGGGGTGAGCTTCTGGAAGGCCTCGAGGTGCACCTCCTCGATCTTCTCGGGCGGCGCCGTGCGGAGGAGGTAGCGGTAGCGCTCGACGGCGACCTCGTCCGCGCTGCGCTCCTGCGGGGCGTCGCCGGCTGCACGGCCGGGTCGATCGGCGGGCTGCTCGTCGCGGCCCAGGAGCCTGTCCAGGAATCCCATGGTGGTGCCTCTCTGAGGGGCCGGATCGGCGGGGGTCGCCGAGCGCATCAGCCAGGCGTCACGCTATCCGGCGCGGCAGGGAGGCGCGTGGGAGGCGCGTGGACGACGCCCGGGCGACCGCCGTCAGGCGGCCCGCCCGGCTCGCCCGGCCCGCGCCGCCGTGCCCGGCGGACGCCCGACGGCCGGGCGGAGGAGTCCGTCCACGCGGGGCGGGCGATCCGCACGCGTGGACCGGGCGTCCCGTACCGTGGTCGGGTGCCGTCCTCGCTCCGCCTCCCCCGGTCCCTCCGCGCCTCCCTCTCCGTGATCGCCGCCGCCGGCCTCGTCGTCGGCCTCGGCGCCTGCACCGCGGAGGATCGCGCCCCCGAGGTGACGCGCCCCGTGACCGCCGCCCCCGACGCCCCGCTCACCGTGGTGGGCGAGGCCGACGACTCGGGCGCGTCCGTGGCGATGAGCGGCAGCCTGTTCCGTTCGGCCCCCGTCGCGGTGCTGGCTCCGTCCGGCGATCCGGCCGCGCAGGAGCTCGGCGCGGAGGCGGCCGTCGCGCTCGGCGCCCCGCTGATCGTCGCCGGGTCCGGCGCCCTGCCCGAGATCCAGCGCCTCGGGTCCTCCGGCGTGCTGGCCGTCGGCGACCTCGCGGAGGACGCGACCGCCGGCCTGCCCGAGACGACGACGGTCGTGCGCGCCGACCACGCGGCCGACGTGGCCCGCGCGACGGGCGCGGACGTCGCCGACGCCGCGGGCGCCGACCCCGCCGCGGCCGTGACGCGCGTGGCCGGGCTCGCCGTGCCCGTGGCCGACGCCTCCCCCGCGCCGTCACCGTCGGTGCCCGCCGGAGACGCCCTCCCGCCCACCGCGCCGGCGGACGCCCTCGCGGGCACCCACGCCCTCGCGACCGACGCCCCGTCGTCCCTCGCCGCGGTCGCCACGGCGCGCGCGGCCGGCGTCGGCGTCACGGTCGTGCCCGACGCGGCCCCGGATCCCCGCGCCTCCGCCGACGCGGTCGCGGCGCTGCACGAGGCGGGCGCCACGCGCACCATCGCCGTCGGCGCCGCCTACGCGGACGACGCCTCCCTCGAGGGCCGGATCCGCGCCGCCTCCACCGGCGACCAGCTGCCCGGCGGCGGCCAGCTCGTCCTCCCCGGCAAGCGGTACGTGGCGCTCTACGGCGCCGCGGGCACGGGCGCGCTCGGCGTGCTCGGCGAGCAGGGCCCCGCGGACGCCGTGGCGCGCGCCAAGGCGCAGGCCGCCGCGTACCAGCCCTTCTCCGACGAGCCGGTGATCCCCATGTTCGAGCTGATCGCGACGGTCGCCGCGGGCTCGGCGGGCCCCGACGGCGACTACTCCTCCGAGATCCCCGTGGAGACCCTGCAGCCGTGGATCGACGCGGCGCGGGACGCGGGCGTCTACGTCGTCATCGACCTGCAGCCGGGACGCACCGACTTCCTCACGCAGGCGAAGCGCTACGAGTCCGTGCTCGCACAGCCGGGCGTCGGCCTCGCCCTCGACCCCGAGTGGCGGCTCGGACCGGACCAGGTGCCGCTGAAGCAGATCGGCAGCGTGTCCGCCGCCGAGGTCGACGCGACCACCGACTGGCTCGCCGGGCTCGTGCGCGACCGCGGTCTCCCGCAGAAGATGCTCGTGCTGCACCAGTTCCGCCTGAGCATGATCCAGGACCGCGCCGCGCTCGACACCGCCCACCCCGAGCTCGCCATGCTCGTGCACGCCGACGGGCAGGGCGGCCAGCCCGACAAGCAGGCCACGTGGCGGGCGCTGCACGCGGACGCGCCGGCCGGCCTCGCGTGGGGCTGGAAGAACTTCATCGACGAGGACACGCCCATGCTGACGCCCGAGCAGACGATGCGCGACGTGTCGCCCGTGCCCGACCTCGTCACGTACCAGTAGGGGCGCGGCCGGGCGGGCCGGTCAGGACTCGGTGACGCGACCCGCGTCGACGTGCCAGTGCCGGTCGAGGCGCACGGCGTCGAGCATCCGCCGGTCGTGCGTGACGAGCAGCAGCGTGCCGTCGTAGGAGTCGAGCGCCTGCTCGAGCTGCTCGATGGCGGGCAGGTCGAGGTGGTTGGTCGGCTCGTCGAGCACGAGCAGGTTGACGCCGCGCGCCTGCAGCAGCGCGAGTCCCGCGCGCGTGCGCTCGCCCGGGGACAGCCCGTCCACGGGACGCGTCACGTGGTCCGCGCGCAGGCCGAACTTCGCGAGCAGCGTGCGGACCTCGGCGGGCGACATGTCCGGCACCTGCGCGGCGAACGACTCGGCGAGCGGCAGATCGCTGCGCAGCGACGCGCGCGCCTGGTCGATCTCGCCGACGTGCACGCTGCGCCCGGGCGACGCCTCGCCGCCGTCGGGGGCGATGCGGCCGAGGATCAGGCCGAGGAGCGTGGACTTGCCCGCGCCGTTGGGGCCGGTGATCCCGATCCGGTCGCCGCCGTCGACCTGCAGCGAGACGGGTCCGAGCGTGAAGGCGCCGCGGGTCACGGTCGCCTGGCGGAGCGTCGCGACCACGGCGCTGGACCGCGGCGCCTGCCCGATCGTGAAGGCCAGCTCCCACTCCTTGCGCGGCTCCTCGACCTCCTCGAGGCGGGCGATGCGGCTCTCCATCTGCCGGACCTTCTGGCCCTGCTTCTCGCTCGACTCGGCCGAGGCCTTGCGGCGGATCTTGTCGTTGTCGGGCGCCTTGCGCATCGCGTTCCGGACGCCCTGCGACGACCACTCGCGCTGCGTGCGGGCGCGCGCGACGAGGTCGGCCTTGGTGTCCGCGAACTGCTCGTACGCCTCCCGCGCGTGGCGGCGGGCGACCTGGCGCTCCTCGAGGAACGCGTCGTAGCCGCCCTCGTACACGCGGACGCTGTCCTGCGCGAGGTCGAGCTCGACGACCGTGGTGACGCAGCGCGCGAGGAACTCGCGGTCGTGCGAGACGAGCACGACGCCGCCGCGGAGTCCGCGCACGAAGGACTCGAGGCGCGCGAGGCCGTCGAGGTCGAGGTCGTTGGTGGGCTCGTCGAGGAGCACGACGTCGAAGCGGCTGAGGAGGAGCGCGGCGAGGGCGACGCGGGCGGCCTGGCCGCCGGAGAGGCCGGCGGTGGGCAGCTCCGGGTCGAGGTCGAGGCCCAGCTCCGCGAGCGTGACGGGCAGGCGCTCGTCGAGGTCGGCCGCGCCGCTCGCCATCCAGCGGTCGAAGGCGGTGCCGTACGCGTCGTCGGCGCCGGGCAGGCCCTCGCCGAGGGCGACGGCCGTGCGGTCGAGCTCCGCGGACGCCTCGGCGCAGCCCGTGCGGCGGGCGACGTAGCCCGCGACGGTCTCCCCCGGGATCCGCTCGTGCTCCTGCGGCAGCCAGCCGATGAACGCGTCGGCGGGCGAGAGCAGCACGCGTCCGTCCTGCGGCGCGTCGACGCCGGCGAGGAGCCGCAGCAGCGTGCTCTTGCCGGCGCCGTTCGCGCCGACGAGGCCGACGACGTCCCCGGGCGCGACCGTGAGGTCGAGCCCGGAGAACAGCGTGCGGTGCCCGTGGCCTCCGGCGAGGCCGCGGGCGACGAGGGTGGCGGTCACGAGGCCTGCGCGCGCTCCAGCACGAGCTCGCGGACGCGGGCCGCGTCCGCCTGGCCGCGCATGGCCTTCATCACGGCACCGATGACGGCGCCCGCGGCCTGCACCTTGCCGTCGCGGATCTTCGCGAGCACGTCGGGCTGCGCCTGGAGCGCGGCGTCGATCGCCTCGATCAGCGGCCCGTCGTCGGAGACGACCGCGAGGCCGCGGGCGTCCACGACCTCCTGGGCCGTGCCCTCGCCGTCGATGACGCCCTCGAGCACGTCGCGCGCGAGGCGGTTCGTGAGCGTGCCGGCCTCGACCAGCTCGATGACGGAGGCGACCTGCTCCGGCGTGATGAGCGTCGCCGCGTCCACGCCGCGCGCGTTGGCGATGCGGGCGATCTCACCCGTCCACCACTTGCGCGCGGCCTGCGGCGCGGCGCCCGCCTCGACCGTGCCGACGAGCTCGGTGAGGAGCCCGGAGTTCACGACGTCCTGGAACTCGAGGTCGGTGAAGCCCCACTCGGCCTTCAGCCGGCGGCGGCGGATCGCGGGCGCCTCGGGCAGCGCGGCCCGCAGCTCCTCGATCAGCTCCGCGCTCGGCTGCACGGGCAGCAGGTCGGGCTCCGGGAAGTAGCGGTAGTCGTCGGCGTCGCTCTTCGGGCGCCCGGCGGACGTGCGGCCGGTGTCCTCGTGCCAGTGCCGCGTCTCCTGCGTGATCGTGCCGCCGGAAGCGAGGATGGCCGCCTGGCGCTGGATCTCGTAGCGGATGGCGCGCTCGACGGAGCGGAGCGAGTTGACGTTCTTCGTCTCCGTGCGGGTGCCGAGCTTGCCGGATCCGCGCGGGCTCAGCGAGATGTTCGCGTCGCAGCGGAGGTTGCCGCGCTCCATCTTCGCGTCCGAGATGCCGAGCGCCACGACGATGTCGC
Organism: Clavibacter rahimiani; assembly: GCF_052654495.1. NCBI lineage: Bacteria > Bacillati > Actinomycetota > Actinomycetes > Micrococcales > Microbacteriaceae > Clavibacter > Clavibacter rahimiani. The sequence goes on along the minus strand of NZ_CP199790.1, from coordinate 1,458,579 downwards.
GGATGGTCGAGACGTACGCCTTCGCGAGCTCGGGCGCCTCCGCCTCGGCGCCGTAGATGATGTCCGTGACGATCTCGACGAGCGGAACGCCCGCGCGGTTGTAGTCGACCAGCGAGTGGTCGGCGCCCTGGATCCGGCCCGTCGCGCCGCCCACATGCGTGAGCTTCCCGGCGTCCTCCTCCATGTGCGCGCGCTCGATCGGCACCGTGACGATGCGGCCGTCGGGCATCTCCACCTCGACCGAGCCGCGGAACGCGATGGGCTCGTCGAACTGGCTGATCTGGTAGTTCTTCGCGAGGTCCGGGTAGAAGTAGTTCTTCCGGGCGAAGCGGGAGCTCGGCGCGATCTCGCAGCCGAGCGCGAGGCCCAGGCTGATCGAGTACCGCACGGCCTGCTCGTTCACGACGGGCAGGGAGCCCGGCAGCCCGAGGTCCACCGGCGTGATGTTCGTGTTGGGCTCGCCGCCGAAGAAGTTCGGCGCGTCGGAGAACATCTTCGTGCGCGTGTTCAGCTCCACGTGCACCTCGAACCCGAGCACGGGCTCGAACATCTCGATGGCCTCGTCGTAGTCCATCAGCTCGGCCTTGGCCATCAGTGCGTGTCTCCGTCCGTGGTGCGGCGCGCGGCGCGCGCGAGCTCGGGTGCCTGGGCGAGCAGGGGCCCGCCCCACTGCCGCTCGAGGATCTGCTCGAGGGCGGCGCCGGCCGTGTAGAGGCGCGCGTCCTCGCGGGCGGGCGCCATGAACTGGATCCCGACGGGCAGCCCGTCCTCGGGCGCGAGCCCGATGGGGAGGCCGATGCCGGGGACGCCCGCGAGGTTCGCGGGGATCGTCGTGAGGTCGTTGAGGTACATCGCCAGCGGGTCGTCGAGCTTCTCGCCCAGCTTGAACGCCGTGGTGGGCGCGGAGGGCGTCACGAGCACGTCGACCTGCTGGAACGCGGCGTCGAAGTCGCGCTGGATGAGCGTGCGGACCTTCTGCGCGCTGCCGTAGTAGGCGTCGTAGTAGCCCGCGCTCAGGGCGTAGGTGCCGAGGATGATGCGGCGCTTGACCTCGGGGCCGAAGCCGGCCTCGCGGGTCGCGGCCATGACGTCCTCGACGGTGCCGCCGCCGGGCGGGTTCACCCGGAGGCCGAAGCGCACCGAGTCGAACTTGGCGAGGTTGCTCGACGCCTCGGCCGGGAGGATCAGGTAGTAGGCGGCGATGGCGTGCTCGAAGTTCGGGGCGGACACCTCGACGATCTCGGCGCCGGCCTGCTCGAGGAGCGCGAGCGCCTCGCGGAAGCGCTGCGTGACGCCGGCCTGGAAGCCCTCGCCGTCGAGCTGCTTCACCACGCCGACGCGGACGCCCTTCAGGGCCCCCTCGCGCTGCCCGGCCCGCGCGGCCTCCGCGAAGGAGGGCCAGGCGTCGGTGAGCGACGTGGAGTCGCGCGGGTCGTGGCCGCCGATGACGTCGTGCACGAGCGCGGAGTCGAGCACCGTGCGGGACACGGGCCCGACCTGGTCGAGGCTGGAGGCGAGCGCGATGGCGCCGTAGCGGCTGACGCCGCCGTAGGTGGGCTTGACGCCGACCGAGCCGGTGACGGCCGCGGGCTGGCGGATGGATCCGCCGGTGTCGGAGCCGAGCGCGACGGGCGCCTCGAACGCGGCGACCGCGGCCGCGGATCCGCCGCCCGAGCCGCCGGGGATGCGGTCGAGGTCCCACGGGTTGTGCGTGGCGCCGAACGCGGAGTGCTCGGTGGAGGAGCCCATCGCGAACTCGTCCATGTTGGTCTTGCCGAGGGGCACGAGGCCCGCGGCGCGGAGGCGCTGCACGACGGTGGCGTCGTAGGGCGGGGTCCAGCCCTCGAGCATGCGGGAGCCCGCGGTGGAGGGCATGTCGATCGTGCAGAGCACGTCCTTGATGGCGATGGGGACGCCGGCGAGCGGGCCGAGCGCGGCCCCCTCGGCGCGCTGCGCGTCGATCTCGGCGGCGCGCCCGAGGGCGGCTTCCCCGGAGACGTGCAGGAACGCGTGGACGTCGCCGTCGACGTGGTCGATGCGATCGAGGTGCGCGCGCACGGCGTCGACGCTCGACACGTCGCCGGATGCGAGGCGGTCGGCGAGGGCGGAGGCGCTGAGGCGCGTGAGGTCGTCGGTCATGGTGCTCCTACTGCTCTTCGCCGAGGATCGCCGACACCCTGAAGCGGCTGCCGTCGTGCTCGGGCGCGCCGGCGAGGGCCTGCGCGGTGGTCAGGGTCTCGCCGGGCACATCGGGCCGGTAGACGTTGACCAGCGGGATCGGGTGGCTCGTGGCGGGGACGTCGGGCGTCGCGACCGCGGTGACCTTCGCGACCGACTCGACGATGAGGCCGAGCTCGGCCGTGAGGGTGTCGATCTCCTCGTCGCTCAGGCGGATGCGCGCGAGGCCGGCGAGGTGCTGCACCTGCTCCCGGCTGATCTGCTCCATCGGGGTCGGCGCCTGGGGGGTCTCGTCCCCGCTGGTCGCGTCGGCGGGCTCGGGCCGGGTGTCGGGCATGCGTCTCCAAAGGACTGTGTGCGGGGGTACCGGGAGATTCTATTAGCGTGACCCCCATGCCCACCGCAGCCCGGATCCCCGCCCGACGCCGATCCGGTCGCCGCCTGGGCCTCCCGGTCGCCGCCGTCGCCGCGCTGGTGCTCCTCCCCCTCGCCGGCTGCGCGCCCGTCAGCGACGTGCGCGGCAACTGGCACCTCGTCGCCGGGTCCGACGCCGCGGGGGACCTCGGGGTGGGCGACGCGCTGGTCACGATGCGCGTCGGCGGCGGCGCGATCAGCGGACGCGGGCCCTGCAACGACTACCGCGGCCCGCTCGGCGACGCGGGTGACGGCATGCTCGCCGGCGTGGTCCCGGGCACGCTCCCCTGCGGCGACGGCGGGCTCGAGGCGCGCTACCTCCGGGACATCGTGCGGGTCTCCTCGCTCGAGGTCGAGGACGGCCACCTCGTCGCGAGCGGCGGCGACGTCCGCCTGGAGTACGCCGAGCGCAGCCGGCGCTGACGGCGGGCGGGCTGCTGCTGCCCGTCGCGCGCCGCCCGTGGGCCGCGGGCCGTGCGCCGTGGGCCGCGTGGGTGCTAGCGCCCGCTCGCGGCCGTCGTCAGGTCATCGAGCACCTGCCGGCCGATGCCGATGAGCGCGAGGTTCCGGAACGACTCCGTGCCGCGGTCGAAGTAGCTGTTGTGCCCGACGACGCCCTCCAGGCCGCCGTCGGCCGAGACGCCCGCGGATCCGGGGGTGCCGCCCACGTCGAAGCCCTCCGCGCCGAAGCGGGGGCTGCCGGGGTCCGAGCCGAACCAGCTCGACCCCACGACCGGATCCCACGGCGCCTGCCCGACGAACACGCGGCCGGCGGGCACCGCCAGCTGGGACGCCGTGCGCACGCCGCCGCCCGGCGAGCCGACGACGGCCAGGGCGTCCACGGACGCCCGCCCGCTCGACAGCGCGAGCAGCGCCGCCGTCGAGCCGTAGGAGTGCGCGATGACGCTGAGGTGCGGCGGGTCCTCGCGGCGGAGCCCCTGGATCCCCTGGATCGCGTCCTCCAGGTACGCCGCCCCCTCCTCGGCCAGGTCGAGCGTCCCGATGCCGAGGAGGTCGGGCGTGCGGTAGCCGATCCAGGCGATGGTGGCCGCGCCGCCCGCCGCGCCCGCGCCGCTGCTGCTGCCGCCGCTGCCGAGCAGCGTCGCCTGCTGCTGCTGGAGGCGCGCGGCGACGTCGGTCCAGTCGACCAGGCGGTCGGACACCGAGTAGTACATGCCGGGCACGACGATGTCGACGTAGGACGCGGTCGCGAGGTCGCCCATCACGACGCCGGCGCGGCCCGGCCACACCACGTCGAGCGCGAGGAGGGAGCGCGCGGGGCCGCCGGGCTGGGGCTCGAGCGCCTCCCGCACCTGCGCGAGCAGACGGAGGTCCCGCCCGAGCGCGCGCTGCGCCCCGCGCCCCGGGGTGGCCGCCGCCGTCGCGTGCAGCTCGCGCTCCCGCTGGTCCAGGTAGCGCCGGTTCGCCGCGTCGCGCTCGGCGAACGGCACGCCCTCGAGGTTCCCGACCAGCTCGGGCATCCCCTCGGCGAGGGCGCGGCGCTCGGCGGGCGCGAGGGCGGCCCACCAGGCGACGACGCCGGAGACCGCGGGCGGGCGGCGGATGAGCTCGCGCACCGTGCCGGGGATCGCCCGGGCGAGGCGCTGCAGCTCGGGCACGTCGAGCGCCGGGAGCGCGCCGAGGAGGGCGACGGGCGACGTGCCGCGGAGCGCCGCGTCGGACACGCGCGCGTCCCGGAGCTGCGCCACCACGCGCGCCGGGCTCGGCACGTGCGCGCCCGTCGCGGGGTCGGCCGCGCCGGGACCCGCGAGCACCGCGGTCGGGCCGGGAGCCGCCGCAGCCGGAGCCGCGGGCACGACGACGGCCCCGACCAGCCCGCAGGCGATGGCCGAGGCGATGAGCACCGCGCGGACGCGAGATGACACGATCGGAGAGCCCCCAGTGACCCGGCGCGGGCGGGCCGGCGCCGGAGGGTGGCGGGCCCTGCGCCGATGCGCTCCCATGCTATCGGCGAGGGGAGCGCATCGGGAGGCCCGATCAGGCGGGGTCGGGGTCCCCGTTCGGGGCTGCGTCCGCGGCGGCCTCCGCCGCCAGGACGGCGCCCTCCGCGGGGACGGCGTCCGCCGGAGCCTTCGGCTTCCGCGCGCGCTTCGGCTTCGGCTCGACCGGGGCGGCGTCGGCGTCGGTGTCCGCGGGACCCGCGGGCTCGGCCTCCGGCAGCGCGATGGCGTCCGGCCCCTGCTCCACGAGCAGGCGGAACTCGGCCGCGTCGATGATGCGGACGCCGAGCGCCTCCGCCTTGCCGAGCTTCGAGCCCGCGCCCGGGCCGGCGGCGACGTAGTGCGTCTTCTTGCTGACGCTGGATCCGGCCTTGCCGCCCGCCGCCATGATCGCCTCGAGCGCGCCCTCGCGGGTGTACCCCTCGAGCGATCCGGTGGCGACGACCGTGAGGCCCGCGAGCACGCCGCCCGCGGCCGCCGCGGCACCAGGCCCCGGGTGCCCGGGGACGGCCGTGACGACGCCGGCCCTCTCCCAGCGGTCCACGATCTCGCGGTGCCAGTCGACCTCGAACCAGTCGAGCAGCGCGTCGGCGATGATGCCGCCCACGCCGTCGACGGCCGCGAGCTCCTCGCGGCTGGCGGCGCGGATCGCGTCGAGCGAGCCGAACCAGCCGGCCAGCGCGCGCGCGGCGACCGGGCCGACGTGACGGATGCTGAGCGCCACGAGGATGCGCCAGAGGTCCTGCGTCTTCGCCTTCTCGAGGTTCTCGAGGAGCACCTCGGCCGACTTCGACGGCACGCTGTCGGGGTCGCCCCAGGGGGCGGCCGGGTCGAACTCACCGTCGCGCTTCTGTCGGCGACGCCGGAACGGGGTGACGCGCTTCGCCTCGCCCGTCCTCTCGTCCACCTTGAGCATCCCGGTCTCGGCGTCGCGGACGACGACCGTGATGGGGACGAGGTCGGCCATGGTCAGCTCGAACAGGCCCGCCTCGGTCTCCAGCGGCGGGTCCTCCGGCTCGAGCGGCTGCGTGAGGGCGGCCGCGGCGACCTCGCCGAGGCCCTCGATGTCGAGCGCGCCGCGGGAGGCGACGTGCTCGACGCGCCCGCGCACCTGCGCCGGGCAGCTGCGCGCGTTGGGGCAGCGGAGGTCGATGTCGCCCTCCTTGGCGGGCCGGAGCGGCGTGGAGCACTCGGGGCAGAGCGTCGGCATGACGAACTCGCGCTCGGTGCCGTCGCGGAGCTCGACGACCGGGCCGAGCACCTCGGGGATGACGTCGCCGGCCTTGCGGAGGACGACGGTGTCGCCGATGAGCACGCCCTTGGCCTTCACGACCTGCTGGTTGTGCAGCGTGGCCTGGCGCACCTCGGATCCGGCCACCTCGACCTTCTCCATGACGGCGAACGGCGTGGCCCGGCCGGTGCGGCCGACGCTGACGACGATGTCGAGGAGCTTCGTGTTGACCTCCTCGGGCGGGTACTTGTACGCGGTGGCCCAGCGCGGCGCGCGGCTGGTGGCGCCGAGCTCCTCGTGGAGCCCGAGGTCGTCGACCTTGATGACGATGCCGTCGATCTGGTGCTCGACCTCGGCGCGGTGCGCCCCGTGGCGGCGCACGAAGGCCACGACGTCGGCGACGTCGTCGAAGACGCGGAAGTGCGTGGAGATGGGCAGGCCCCAGCCGGCGAGGAGCCCGTAGACCTCCGACTGCGCGGACACGTGCGCGTCGCGCTCGAGCTCCCGCACGGGCCACGCGCCGATGCCGTGCACGAGCATGCGGAGGCGGCGGATGCGCGCCTGCATGAGCTCGAGGCGCGCCGCGGTCTTCCCCTCCTCCTTCTGACGAAGGGATCCGGCGGCCGCGTTGCGGGGGTTCGCGAAGACGCGCTCGCCCACCTCCAGCTGCCGGGCGTTGAGCTCGTCGAACTCGGCGACGGGGAAGAAGATCTCACCGCGCACCTCCACGAGCGGCGGGTGGCCGGTGCCGGCCAGGCGCTCGGGGACGGTGCCCATGGTGAGGACGTTCTGCGTGACGTCCTCCCCGACGACGCCGTCGCCGCGCGTGGCCGCCGTGACGAGCACGCCGTGCTCGTAGCGCAGGTTGATGGCGAGCCCGTCGATCTTGAGCTCGCTCAGGTAGCGGACCCGGCCGCTGCCGGCGTCGCGCTCGACCTTCGCCGCCCACTCGGCGAGCTCCTCCTCGCTGAAGACGTTGTCGAGGCTGAGCATCCGCTCGGCGTGCGTGACGGGGGCGAAGAGCGTGGTCTCGGCCCGGCCGCCGACCCGCTGGGTGGGGCTGTCCTGGCTGCGGAGCTCGGGATGCGCCTCCTCCAGCGCCTCGAGCTCGTGCACGAGCGCGTCGTACTCGGCGTCGCTGACGGTGCTCGCGTTGCCCTCGTAGTACTCGTCGCGGTGGCGCTCGATCTCGGCGCGCAGCTCGTCGACGCGCGCGGACGCGGCCGCGACGTCGGGGGGCGTGGTGGCGAGCGGCGTGGTGGCGGAGGCGGCGTCATCGGCGGCAGCGGTGGCGGCAGCGGATCCCGTGGTGGCGTCGCTCATGGCCCGGTCACTCCCCCGCCGTCGCGCCGACGAGGTCGGATCGCGCGGGCGGCCGCGCGTCGGCGACGGCGCTCACGGTGCGGTCGATGGTGACCTGGCCGAGCACGCGCGTGCCGGCGTAGACGACGGCGGTCTGCCCGGGGGCGACGCCGAGCAGGTGCTCTCGCGGAATGATCACGAGCTCCACCCTGCCGTCGACCACCGACACCGCGGCGCGCGCGGGGACGGGGTCGGCGTGGGCGCGGATCTGCACGTCGCAGTCGAACGGCTGGTCGGGGCGCGTGGGCGGCGTCCCCGCCCAGCTGAAGGACGATCCGGCGATCTCGCGGATGGCGAGCGCCTCCTGCGGCCCCACCACCACCGTGTTGTCCTTCGGCCGGATCTCCAGCACGAACCGCGGGCGCCCGTCGGCCGCGGGCGTGCCGATCGCGAGTCCCTTCCGCTGCCCGACCGTGAAGGCCGCGGCGCCGGCGTGCGTGCCGATCACGGCACCCGCGCCGTCGAGGATGTCCCCGGGCGCGGCCCCCACGCGGTCGGCGAGCCAGCCGCGGGTGTCGCCGTCCGGGATGAAGCAGATGTCGTGGCTGTCGGGCTTCTGCGCCACCTGGATCCCGCGCGCCGTCGCCTCCGCGCGCACCTCCGCCTTCGAGGGCGTCGAGCCGAGCGGGAAGTACGAGTGCGCGATCTGCTCGGCCGTCAGCACGCCGAGGACGTACGACTGGTCCTTCGCCCACGCAGCCGCGCGGTGCAGCTCGGGCCGGCCGTCGGGGCCCGGGATCACGTCGGCGTAGTGGCCCGTGCAGACCGCGTCGAAGCCGAGGTCGAGCGCCTTCTCCAGGAGCGCGGCGAACTTGATCCGCTCGTTGCAGCGCATGCAGGGGTTCGGGGTGCGGCCCGCCTGGTACTCGGCGACGAAGTCGTCGACGACGTCGGCGGCGAAGCGCTCGGAGAAGTCCCACACGTAGAACGGGATCCCGAGGAGGTCCGCGGCGCGGCGGGCGTCCATCGAGTCCTCGATCGTGCAGCAGCCGCGGGATCCGGTGCGGAGCGTGCCCGGCATCCGGCTGAGCGCGAGGTGCACGCCCGTCACGTCGTGCCCGGCGTCGACGGCGCGGGCGGCGGCCACGGCGGAGTCGACTCCGCCACTCATCGCTGCGAGGATCTTCACCCCGTGAGCCTACGCGCCGCCCGGCCCGCGAGGCCCGCCCGCGAGGCCCGCGCCACGGCGTCCGGGAGGGCCGCGAGGAGCGCGTCGACGTCGGCGTCGGTGGTCGTGCGGCCGAGCGTGAAGCGGAGCGCGCCGCGGGCCTCGTCCTCGGGGACGCCCATGCCGAGGAGCACGTGCGAGACCTCGGGCACGCCGGCCTGGCACGCGGACCCGGTGCTCACCGAGACGCCCGCCATGTCGAGGAGGAGGAGCAGCGAGTCGCCCTGGCAGCCGGCGAAGGTGAGGTGCGCGTTGCCGGGGAGGCGGCCGGCGGGGTCCGGGTCGCCGCGGAGCACGGCGCCCGGGACGTCGCGCAGCGCGGTCGCCACGAGGCGGTCGCGGAGGGCCCGGAGCCGGATCCTCTCGGCGTCGAGCTCGGCGACGGCGAGCGTGACGGCCGCGGCGAACGCGACCGCGGAGGCGGCGTCCTGCGTGCCCGAGCGGACCTGGCGCTGCTGGCCGCCGCCGTGGATCTGCGCGTCCACCCGGGCCTGCCGCGCGAGCACGAGCGCGCCCACGCCGACCGGCCCGCCGACCTTGTGCGCCGAGACGCTCACCGCGGAGACGCCCGCGTCGCGCCAGCGGCGGAACGGGACGGGCATGTGCCCGAGGGCCGCGACCGCGTCGACGTGCACGGGCACGCCGTGCGCGCGGGCGAGCGCGGCGAGCTCCTCGACGGGCTGGATGGTGCCGACCTCGTTGCTCGCGGCGAGGAAGGTGAGGAGGGAGACCGAGGCGGGGTCCGCGGCGAGCGCGGCGCGCACGGCGTCCACCTCGATGCGTCCGAGGGCGTCGATCGGGAGCCGCTCCACGACGGCCCCGCGCCGCTCGAGCCACGCGACCGTGTCGACGGTGGCGTGGTGCTCGCCGTCGGGCACGAGGATCCGGGTGCGCCGGAGATCCTCCGCGACGCGCGCGCCGTGCAGGCCCTTGATCCCGAGGTTCACGGCCTCCGTGCCGCCGGAGGTGAGCACGACCTCCACGGGATCCGCGTCCAGCGCCCGGGCGATGCCCTCGCGCGCCTCCTCCAGCACGCGCCGCGCCTCCTGGCCGTGCGAGTGGATGGAGGACGGGTTCCCCACCAGGGTGAGCGCCCCGGCGAGCGCGGCGATCGCCTCGGGCCGCATCGGGGTGGTCGCGGCGTGGTCGAGGTACACCGTCATGGCCCTAGCCTAGGTCGCATGCCGCGCCCCGGATCGCCCGAGCCCCTGGGGCTGACGCTCTCCGACCAGGGCGGCACGCTGCGCCTCGTGAGCCACGGCGCGTCCGCCGTGGAGCTCACCGTCTCGGCCGTCGACGACCCCCGGCGGGTGGCCGAGGTCGTCGCCATGGAGCGCGGCGACGGCGGCGTGTGGACGGGATCCAGCGCGCGGCTCGTGCCGGGCACGGCGTACTCCGTGCGGGTCGACGGCGACCCCGCGCCCGGCGACTCCTTCGACCCGACCCGGCACCTCATCGACCCGTACGCGCGCGGCCTCGTGCAGGTCGGCCCCGCCGCGTGGCGCTCGGTCGTGACGAGCGACGTGCCCGCGGCGGAGCGCGCCGCCCGCCGCGCCGCGCGACCCGACGTGCCGCGCGACCGGCAGGTGCTCTACGAGCTGCACGTCCGGGGGTTCAGCAAGCTCGACGAGCGGCTGCCGGAGGAGCTCCGGGGCACGTACGCGGGCCTGGGGCACGAGGCGTCCGTCGCGCGCCTGGTCGACCTCGGGATCACGACGGTCGAGCTCCTGCCCGTGCACGCGTCCACGAGCGAGGAGCGGCTGCGCGCGCAGGGCCGGATCAACCACTGGGGCTACAACACGCTCGCCTACCTGGCGCCGCACGCGCCCTACGCCACCCGTCGCGCGCGCGACGCGGGGGCCGATGCCGTCGCCGCCGAGTTCCGCGGCATGGTCGACGCGCTGCACGCGGCCGGGATCCAGGTCGTGCTGGACGTCGTGTACAACCACACGGCCGAAGAGGGCGCGGACGGGCCCGTCACGAGCCTCCGCGGGATCGACGGCTCCCGCTACTACCGGCACGCGCCGGACGGCACGCCCATCGACGTCACCGGCTGCGGCAACACAGTGGACCTGTCCCGGCCGGACGCGCAGCGCCTCGTGCTCGACTCGCTCGAGCACTGGTCCGACGTGATGGGCGTGGACGGCTTCCGGTTCGACCTCGCCGTGACCCTCGGCCGCGACGAGCACGTCGACTTCGACCCCGACCACCCGCTCCTCCGCGCCATCGTCGAGGACGAGGCGCTCCAGGGCCTCCTCATGATCGCCGAGCCGTGGGACGTCGGCATGGGCGGCTGGCGGACCGGCGGGTTCGGATCCGGCTGGAGCGAGTGGAACGACGGCTACCGCGACCGCGTCCGCGACTTCTGGCTCACGGACGTCGGCGAGGCCCGCCGTTCCGGGCGCGCGCCGAACGGCGTCGGGGCGCTCGCGTCGTGCCTGGCCGGATCCTCGGGCACGTTCGCCGCCGAGCGCGGGCCGCTCGCGTCGGTGTCCTTCGTCACGGCCCACGACGGGTTCACGCTCGCCGACCTCACCTCGTACGACCGCAAGCACAACAGCGGCAACGGCGAGTCCAACCGCGACGGGACGGACACGAACCGCTCCTGGAACCACGGGGTGGAGGGGCCGACGCGCGACGCCGCCGTCCTGGCCGCCCGTCGCCGGACCTCGCGGAACCTCCTCGCGACGCTCCTGGTGTCGGCCGGCGTCCCCATGCTCACGATGGGCGACGAGCGCGGCCGCACCCAGCGCGGGAACAACAACGGCTACTGCCTCGACAACGAGGCCACGTGGCTGCACTGGGACGAGGACGCGTGGCGGCTCGACCTGCACGCGACCACGCGGCACCTCCTCCGCATCCGCCGGGAGAACCCCGCGCTCCGGCCCGTGCGCTACGCCGCGCCCGACGCGCACGTGCCGAGCGCGTCCGTGCTCGCCTGGCGCGACGCGGACGGCGCGCCCATGACCGACGCCGCCTGGGAGTCCACGGCCACGCGCACGCTGCAGTGGATCTCCACCTCCACCCCCGAGACCGAGGACCCGAGCACGGTGCTCGTCGTGGTGCACGGCCTCGAGACCCGCCAGGCCGTGACGCTGCCCGTGCACGACGGCGTGACCTCCTGGCGGCTGCTGTGGACGAGCGAGTGGGAGCGGCCCGAGGTCGTGACCGCGGACGACGCGCCCGGCGACCGCGTCGAGGTCGACGGGCCGGCGCTGCGGATCTACCGCGCCGGCTGAGCGCAGCGGGCCGGACGGGGACGGGGGCCGACGCGATCAGACGCGGCTGTCACGGCGTCCGACCCGGACGGGGGCCGCGGCGGGTTCGCGTCCCCCGCCGCTCGTGTGCTCTCCTGGACGGGCCCGCACGATCCGCCGCGCCCGCCGCGCCCGAGACCGAGGACGCCGCCCGTGACCCACGAGTCCCCCGCCCCGCCCGCCGACCCCGACGGCCCCGCCCGTCGCCGCACCCTCACCCGCCGCGCGCTCGTCGCCGGCGGGGGCCTCGCCGCGCTCTCGGCCGTCGCCGCCGTCGCCGGCTGCACGACCACCCCGCGCCCGACCGACCCCACGGCGAGCGCATCCGGCACCCCCTCCCCGGATCCCGGCGACCCGGCCGCCCCGCCCGTCACGGCGTCCGGCGGCCCGCCCATCGCCCCCATGACCTACGCCCCCGACGACGCGCTCGCCGGCTTCTACGCGCTGCGCGACCGCGTGCGCGAGCGCCGCCTCACCGTCGGCGTCCTCGGCGACAGCATCACCGAGGGGCAGGGCGCGTCCACCCTGCAGCACGCCTACCCGGCCCAGCTCCGCGACCGGCTGCGGGGCGCGTACCCGTCGGGCGCGCGCGGCGGGCTCGACTACGTCGCGTCCCGGCACCAGATCACGGTCCCCGCCGACCAGGGCTTCCGCTTCGCCGGGCAGCCCGAGCCGGGCGGCCGCCACGGCTGGGGGCGCCGCGTCGTCCCGCTCACCAAGGCGTCCGGCCCCGGCACGTACACCGCGCGCATGACCTCGGCGCGGGTCTGCTGGTGGGCACCCGGCCTCGACGCCGCCATCACGGTGGCGGTCGACGACGGCGCGCCCGAGACCGTGCGCGCGGAGGCGGGCGGGTCCCTCACCTGGACGAGCCCGGCGCTCGACTCCGCGGAGCACACGATCGAGGTGGCGTGGGCGGGCGGCCGGCCCGAGCTCGAGGGCGCGTGGCTGTTCGACGGCGACGAGGACCGCGGCGTCCACGTCATCGAGGGCGGCAACTCGGGCTCGCAGCTCTGGCAGCTCTCGGAGAAGGCGCGGCCGGACGGCGTGAGCACGTGGATCCGCTCGGCCCCGCGCTTCGAGCTCGACCTGTGGATGCCGGAGCACCTCATCAACGACGTGGTTGTCCGCACGCCCGAGCAGGTGCGCTCCGACGCGGCCGTGCTCATCGAGCTGATCCGCACGACGAGCGAGGCGCCCATCCTCTTCACGCCGCCGTACGAGCGCACGACGCTGCCGATCCCCGGGACCACCTGGGCCGACTACATCGGGGCCCTGCGCGACGCGGCGTCCGTGGATCCGCTCGCCGACGTGTTCGAGATCGGCGCCCACATCCCGCGCATGGTGGGCGAGGGCGCGTCCGACCCGTACGGCTGGATGGGCCCGGGCAACCACCCGAACGACAAGGGGTACGCGCGGTTCGCCGAGGTGCTCGCCGCGAAGCTCACCGCGACGCCGGCCTGACCCGGCCAGGCCAGGCCCGGCCCGGCCCGGCCCACGGGAGCGTCGCGGGCGGGAGCGCGAGGACGCGCGCCCGCCCGCCCGCGTCAGCTCGCGACCGCGACCAGCCCCGGCTCCGCGCTCGACGCCAGCAGCTCGTGCCGCGGCACCACGCGCACGGTGTAGCCGAAGGGACCGGCGCTCGCGAGCGGGACGGTGCCGACGTACTCCTGCTGGCCGCCGGATCCGCCGACGGGCGCGAGCGCGTGGCGCACGACGTCCGTGAGCACGTCGCCGTCGCCCGTCCGCCCGTGCACGACCTCGACGGTGACGTCGTCGACGTCGAGCCCGCCGAGCGCGACCCAGGCGCGGACCCGCAGCTCGTCGCCCACCTGCGCCTGCTGCGCGACGCCCTCGGACTCGACGTGCGCGACCTGCACGGACGGCCAGGCGGCCGCAACCCGTCCCCGCCATGCGGCGAGCTCCCGGGCCCGCGCGTGATCGTCGGCGGCGACGATCCGCTGCGCCCGGCCCGCCGGCACGTACAGCCGCTCGACGTACTGGCGCACCATGCGGTCAGCGCTGAGCTCGGGCGAGAGCGTCCGCAGCGTGTGCCGGATGTCGTGCACCCAGCCCGCGGGCACGCCGTCGGCGTCGCGCTCGTAGAAGCGCGGCGCGATGCGGTTCTCGATGAGGTCGTAGAGCGCGGTCGCCTCCATCGCGTCGCGCTCGGCGCCGTCGTGCGCCCGGTCGGCGGACGGGATGGCCCAGCCGTTGACGCCGTCGAAGTACTCGTCCCACCAGCCGTCGAGGATCGACAGGTTGAGCGCGCCGTTGAGCGCCGCCTTCATGCCGGACGTGCCGCAGGCCTCGAGCGGCCGCAGCGGGTTGTTGAGCCACACGTCGGTGCCCGGGTAGAGCAGCTGCGCCATGCCGATGTCGTAGTCGGGCAGGAACACGAGCCGGCCGCGGATCTCCGGCTCGGCCGCGAAGCGCACGAGCTCCTGGATGAGGCGCTTGCCCTCGTCGTCCGCCGGGTGCGACTTGCCGGCCACGACGATCTGCACGGGCCGGTCCGGGTCGGTGAGGATCCGGCGGAGGCGCTCCCGGTCGTGGAGCATGAGCGTCAGGCGCTTGTAGGTCGGCACGCGCCGGGCGAAGCCGATGGTGAGCACCTCGGGGTCGAGCACGTCCTCGAGCCACGCCGGCTCGACCGCGCCCGGGTTCTGCTCGCGCCAGGCGCGCGTGACGCGTCGGCGGGCGTCGGCGACGAGCTGGCGGCGCATGCGCCCGCGCACGTCCCACAGGTCGCCGTCGGTCACTGTTGGATCCGACCAGTCGGCCTCCGTGGTGTCCCAGGTGCCGAGCCGCTCGCGGGCGAGGGACATGAGCATCGGATCCGTCCACGTGGGCGCGTGCACCCCGTTGGTGACGCTCGTGATCGGCACCTCCTCGGTGTCGAACCCCGGCCAGAGCCCGGCGAACATGCCGCGGCTCACCTCGCCGTGCAGCTGCGAGACGCCGTTGGCGCGCTGCGCGAGGCGGAGGCCCATGAGCGCCATGTTGAACACGCCCGGGTCGCCGCCGTCGTGCGCCTCCGCGCCGAGCTCCAGGACGCGGTCGGCGGGCACGCCCGGCAGGAGGGCGTCGGTCACGTGCGCGTGGACGAGCCCGACGTCGAACCGGTCGATGCCCGCGGGCACGGGCGTGTGCGTCGTGAAGACCGTGCCGGCCCGCACGACCTGCAGCGCCTCGTCGAAGTCGAGCCCGTCGGCCATGAGCGCCTGGATCCGCTCGAGCCCGAGGAAGCCCGCGTGGCCCTCGTTGGTGTGGAACACCCGCGGCACGGGCGACCCGGTGACGCGGGAGTGCGCCGCGATCGCGCGCACCCCGCCGATGCCGAGCAGCAGCTCCTGGTGCAGCCGGTGCTCGCCGCCGCCGCCGTAGAGGCGGTCGGTGACGCCGCGGAGGTCGTCGTCGTTCTCGGGCACGTCCGTGTCGAGGAGCAGCAGCGGGATCCGGCCGACGCGCGCCGTCCAGACGCGCGCGTGCAGCGTGCGGCCGGCGGGCAGGCCCAGCTCGACGTGCACGGGCGCCCCGTCGGCGTCGCGCAGCACCTGGAGCGGCAGGCCGTCCGGGTCGAAGACGGGGTACGTCTCCTGCTGCCAGCCGTCGGAGGAGATCCCCTGGCGGAAGTAGCCCGAGCGGTAGAAGAGGCCGACGCCCACGAGCGGGACCCCGAGGTCGGACGCGCTCTTCAGGTGGTCCCCCGCGAGGATGCCGAGGCCCCCCGAGTACTGCGGCAGCGCGGCGGCGATCCCGAACTCGGGCGAGAAGTAGCCGATCGCCTCGGGCACGTCCCCCTCGAGGGACTGGTACCAGCGGGGCTCCCGCACGTAGGCGCGGAGATCGGCGCGCTGCTCCTCCGCCCACGCGACGAAGCCCTCGTCGGCGGCGAGCTCGCGGAGCCGGTCCTGGTCGACGGCGCCGAGCAGCGCGACGGGATCGTGTCCCGTCCCCTCCCAGAGCTCCGGGCTCACGTGCGCGAACACGCGGCGGGTGGGCTCGTACCAGGACCACCTCAGGTTGCCGGCGAGCTCGTCCAATGCGGACAGCTCCTCCGGGAGGACGGCGCGGACGGTGAACCTGCGGATGGCCTTCACGGGACTCCCTCGGACCGAGATGCAGCGCGCGGACCCGCGCGGATGGGACCCGAGCCTAGGGGCGCGGGGTGCTCGGCACCAGGGTCCCCGACCCGGACGGCACCCGGCCGGACAGGCGGTGTCGGGCGGGCGGCGGTCGTCCGAACGGCGTCCGTCGCCGCCGCGTCGAGCGACAGGCGCCGGGCGCACGGGCTACGGTCGAACAGTGACCACACCCCAGGACGGACCCGATCCCCTCCCCCGCCCGGTGCGCGGCCGTGCAGCCCGCAAGCTCGCCAAGGCCCAGAAGCTCCAGGACGCCCAGAAGCCGCCCGAGCCGCGGCCCCCGCTGATCCCCGAGGTGCCCGCACAGGAGGCGCCGGCACCCGAGGCGCCCGTGATCCCCGCGACGCCGGTCGTCCCGGTGGCGCCGGCTGTGCCCGAGGCCTCCGCGCCCGCCGTGCCCGAAGCCGCCGCGGACTCGGCGCCCTCCGCCGCTCCTGCGCACGCTGCCGACGTCGAGCCCGCGCCGGCCTCCGCACCGGCACCTGCCGCCGCGCCCCGGCACGCCGCCCCGGCCGCCGAGGTCGATGCCGAGCCGACGCCTGCCGCCTCTGCCCCCGCCCCCGCCGCCGCGGACGACGACGACTACGTCCCCGTCATCGGCCGCATCCCGATCCTGTCGCTCACCCCGCAGATCGAGGACGACCTCTGGCCCGCCAAGAGCTTCGTCCACGACGTCGTGCCCTTCGGCGCCACCATCTTCCGCGAGGGCCACGACCTGATCGGCGCCGACGTCGAGCTGACCGACCCGTCGGGCGCCGTCACGTCGCACCGCATGGCGCTCGACCTGACGAAGCCGGGCCTCGACCGCTGGGTCACCACGGCCCAGCTCGAGACGCAGGGCGTCTGGACCTGGCGCGTCAGCGCGTGGTCCGACGACTTCGGCACCTGGCTGCACAACGCCGAGATCAAGGTCCCCGCGGGCCTCGACGTCGACGTGATGCTCGCCCTCGGCGCCGAGGTCCTCGAGCGCGCCGCCGCCGACGACGCCCGCGGCGCCGACGACCAGCGCGTGCTCCGCGACGCCCTCGCCGGCATCGCCGACACCGCCCGCACCGCCGAGGAGCGCCTCGCCGTCGCCACCTCCCCCGAGGTGCTCGCCGCCATCGACCGCGTGCCCGTCCGCAGCCTGGTGACCCCGTCGCCGGTGCGCACCATCGTCGTCGAGCGCGAGCGCGCGGCCGTCGGCTCCTGGTACGAGTTCTTCCCCCGCTCCGAGGGCGCCGTCGAGCACGAGGACGGCTCCTGGACGAGCGGCACCTTCGCCACCGCGGCGCGCCGCCTCCCCGCGATCCGCGACATGGGCTTCGACGTGGTCTACATCCCGCCGGTGCACCCCATCGGCCGCACCAACCGCAAGGGCCCGAACAACACGCTGACCGCCGGACCGCACGACCCGGGATCGCCGTACGGCATCGGCTCCGAGGACGGCGGGCACGACTCCGTCCACCCCGAGCTCGGCACCGTGGACGACTTCCGCGAGTTCGTCCGCGCGGTCGCCGACCACGGCATGGAGCTCGCGATCGACATCGCGTTGCAGGCCTCGCCCGACCACCCCTGGGTCACGACCCACCCGGAGCTCTTCACGACGCTCCCCGACGGGTCCATCGCCTTCGCCGAGAACCCGCCGAAGAAGTACCAGGACATCTACCCGCTGAACTTCGACAACGACCCGGAGGGCTCGTACCGCGAGATGCTCCGCGTCATGCGGGTCTGGCTCGGCCTCGGCGTCAAGATCTTCCGCGTCGACAACCCGCACACCAAGCCGCTCGTGTTCTGGGAGCGCCTCATCCACCAGGTGATGCGCGACGAGCCCGACGCGATCTTCCTCAGCGAGGCGTTCACGCGCCCCGCGATGATGCGCACGCTCGCCAAGATCGGCTTCCAGCAGTCGTACACGTACTTCACCTGGCGGAACACGAAGAAGGAGCTCGAGGAGTACCTCACCGAGGTCAGCCACGAGACGAGCGACTACCTGCGCCCGAACTTCTTCGCGAACACGCACGACATCCTCACGCCGTACCTGCAGTTCGGCGGGCGGGCCGCGTACCGGATCCGCGCCGCCATCGCGGCGACCGCGTCGCCGTCGTGGGGCATCTACTCCGGCTACGAGCTGATCGAGAACGTCGCGCGCCCCGGCGCCGAGGAGAACATCGACAACGAGAAGTACGAGTACAAGCCGCGCGACTGGGCCCGCCAGGAGGAGCTCGGCGGATCCATCGCGCCGGAGATCACGCGCCTCAACGAGATCCGCCGCCAGCACCCCGCGCTCCGCCAGCTGCGGAACCTCGACGTGCACTGGAGCGACGACGACTCGATCCTCGTGTACTCCAAGCACCTCGCGGCCGAGCACACCGGCACGGGCGAGGCCGACACGATCCTCGTGGTCGCGAACGTCGACCCGCACTCCGCGCGCGAGACGCAGGTGTACCTCGACCCCACGCGCTTCGGCCTCGCCGAGGACGCCGTGTTCGAGGTCGAGGACCTCCTCACGGGCGACGTCTACACCTGGTCCACCTCCAACTTCGTCCGACTCGACGCGTTCACGCACCCCGTGCACGTGTTCCGCGTCACTCCGACCGCATCGAAGGGATGACGGACATGACCGACACCACCCCCCAGCAGGACCCCCGCGACGAGAGCGCCGCGGACATCCGGGACGGCGCCGACGTGGTCGTGCCGCCCGCCGCCGAGGCCCGCCCCGAGGTCGGTGCCGACGTCGTCGTGCCCCCGGTCGAGGACCCGGCCCCGGAGGCCGACGCGCCCGCCCGCTCCGACGACCCCGTCCGCCTCCCCGAGGTGGCCGACCACGACCTGCGCGCCGTCGCCGAGGGCGTCCACTCGGGCCCCCACTCGATCCTCGGCCAGCACCCGGTCGCGATCGACGGCGTGAGCGACGACCTCGTCGTCGTCCGGGCCCTGCGCCCGCTCGCCGACGGCGTCGCCGTGGTCCTCTCGACCGGCGCCCGCGTCGAGCTCGCCCACCTCGGCCACGGCGTCTGGCAGGGCGCGCACGTGCTCGGCCTGCAGGACTACCAGGTGGAGGCGCGCTACGGCGACGGCGGCACCTGGACCGCCGAGGACCCCTACCGCTTCCTCCCCACCGTCGGCGACCTCGACCTCTACCTCTTCGGCGAGGGGCGCCACGAGCGCCTCTGGGACGTCCTCGGCGCCCAGCACCGCGAGCACTGGGGCGTCGCGCGGACCTACCCGGGCGTCTCGTTCGCTGTCTGGGCGCCGCACGCCCGCGCCGTCCGCGTCATCGGCGGCTTCAACGGCTGGTACGGCGTGCAGCACGCGATGCGCCGCCTCGACGCGAACGGCGTCTGGGAGCTGTTCGTCCCGGGCGTCGAGCCCGGCGTCTCGTACAAGTTCGAGATCCTCACGCAGGACGGCCGCTGGATCGAGAAGGCGGACCCCATGGCCCGCATGACCGAGGTCCCGCCCGCCACCGCCTCGCGCGTCGAGACGAGCGACTACACGTGGGACGACGGCGCGTGGCTCGAGCAGCGCGCGGCCCGCGACCCGCACGACTCCCCCATGAGCGTCTACGAGATGCACCTCGGATCCTGGCGCCCCGGCCTCGGCTACCGCGAGGTCGCCGGCGAGCTCGTCGCCTACCTGCAGGAGCTCGCGTACACGCACGTCGAGTTCCTGCCGCTCGCCGAGCACCCCTTCGGCGGCTCGTGGGGCTACCAGGTGTCCGGCTACTACGCGCCCACCTCGCGCTTCGGCAGCCCGGACGACCTCAAGTTCCTCATCGACACCCTGCACCGGGCCGGCATCGGCGTCATCGTCGACTGGGTCCCCGCGCACTTCCCCAAGGACGTGTTCGCGCTCGCGCAGTTCGACGGCCAGCCGCTCTACGAGCACACCGACCCGCGCCGCGGCGAGCAGCAGGACTGGGGCACCCTGGTCTTCGACTTCGGCCACTCGCAGGTCCGCAACTTCCTCGTCGCGAACGCCCTGTACTGGTTCGAGGAGTTCCACATCGACGGCCTCCGGGTCGACGCCGTGGCCTCGATGCTCTACCTCGACTACTCCCGCGAGGAGGGCCAGTGGCTGCCGAACGTGCACGGCGGCCGCGAGAACCTCGAGGCGATCAGCTTCCTGCAGGAGGTCAACGCCACGGCGTACCGCACCCACCCCGGCATCGTGATGATCGCGGAGGAGTCCACGAGCTTCCCCGGCGTCACGCGCCCCACGAGCGAGGGCGGCCTCGGCTTCGGCCTCAAGTGGAACATGGGCTGGATGCACGACACGCTCGACTACTCGGCCGTCGACCCCATGTACCGCGCCCACCACCACGGCCAGATCACGTTCTCGATGGTCTACGCGTACACCGAGAACTTCCTCCTCCCCATCAGCCACGACGAGGTCGTGCACGGGAAGGGCTCGCTCGTCGGCAAGATGCCGGGCGACCACTGGCAGAAGCTCGCCAACGTCCGCGCCTACCTGTCGTTCATGTGGTCGCACCCGGGCAAGCAGCTCCTCTTCATGGGCCAGGAGTTCGGCCAGCCGTCCGAGTGGAGCGAGGAGCGCGGCCTCGACTGGTGGATCCTCGACCAGCCCGTGCACCGCGCCCTCTTCGACCTCGTGGGCGCCCTCAACCGCACCTACGTCGACACGCCCGCCCTCTGGGCGCTCGACAACGACCCCGCGGGCTTCGAGTGGATCGACGCCGGGGACGCGGCGCAGAACGTCCTCGCGTTCCTGCGTCGCGACCGCGAGGGCAACCAGGTCGCCGTCGTGCACAACTTCTCCGGCGCGCCCATCTCGGGCTACCGGCTGGGGCTGCCGCAGGCGGGCGTGTGGGAGGAGATCCTCAACACGGACGCCGAGCAGTTCGGCGGATCCGGCGTCGGCAACCTCGGCGCCGTGCACGCGGGCGACGAGGGCTGGCACGGCCGTCCCGCCTCCGCAGAGCTGACGCTCCCGCCGCTGGCCGGCCTCTGGCTGCGCCTGCGACAGGACCCGGCCGACCTCACGCCCGTCGAGGCGCCCGCGCACGCGGCACCGGATGCGGACGAGTCGCCCGTCGACGGCACGCCGTTCGGTGACGCGGCCGACGCGGCCGTCCTGCCGCAGTCCGCCGACGCGCAGCCGCCGGTCGAGGGCCTGTCCGCGACGGGCGAGGCTCCGGCCTCGGACGACGGCACGCCGCCGGTGCCCACGGTCTGACCGACCGCGACCGCGACCGCGGACGACGACGGCGCCGCATCCCCTCGGGGGTGCGGCGCCGTCGTCGTCGGTGGTGCGGGGCGTCAGTAGAGCAGGCGCGTGAGGCGGCGTCGTGCCACGGCGACCCGCGGGTCCTCGAGCCCCACGACCTCGAAGTGCTCGAGGAGGCGCTGGCGCACGGCCTCGCGTCCCTCGGCGTCGAGGCCCGGGAAGAGCGTCAGGAGCCGGTCGAACGCGTCCTCGACGTGCCCGCCCGACAGGTCGAGGTCGGCGACGAGGAGCTGGGCGTCGACGTCGTCCGGGGCAGCCGCGGCAGCGCTGCGGATGCTGTCGGCCGCCGTGCCGTCGAGCCGGTGCAGGAGGCTGACCTGCGCGAGACCCGCGACCGCCAGGGCGTCGCGCGGGTTCTGCGCGATCGCGGTGCGGTACTCGGCGGCGGCCGCCGCGTAGTCGCCCTGCTCGATGAACGCGTAGGCCTCGGCGTGGTGCGGCGGCAGCGGCTCCTCCACCGGGGCGGCGGGGGCGGCGGATCCGTCGGGCGCGACGGCCGTGCCGGTGACGCCGTTCTGCTGCGCGAGCTCCAGCACCTGCTGGATGACGTCGCGCACCTGGTCCTCGGGGATCACGCCGGCGAAGAGGCCGACGGGCCGCCCGCCGATGAGGGCCGCGACCGTGGGCACGGTCTGCGCCTGGAACGCCTGGCCGAGCTGCGGGCTCTGGTCGACGTCGATGCGGACGAGGAGCACGCGGCCGGCCTGCTCGGTGACGACGCGCTCGAGGACGGGCGACAGCTCGCGGCTCGAGGCGAGGCCCGTCGAGACGAGCTCCACGATGACCGGCACGATGCCGGAGATGTCGAGGAACTGCGTGAACGTCGCGTCGTCGGCCGCCAGCACGAGGCCGGGGACGTCGACGGTCTGCGGGGCGCCGGGCGCACCCGCCGGACCCGCCGGGGCGCCGGCCGCCGGAGCACCGGGAGCACCGGCCGCCGCGGCAGGGGCCTGCGCGCGGTTCACGAGCGAGGACAGGTCGACGGCGCCGCGGAGGCTCGCGGCGGAGGGGGGCACGTTCGTCATGGGAGCTCCTTGGCCGAGGTGATGTGGGTGCTGGACGCGTAGAGGCGGATCTTCTCGCCCGAGTTCACCGGGGGGACGTACATGAGCATCTGTGCCGTGCGCACGGTGTCGAAGCCCTTGGCCGAGTCGGTGAGCCCGGTGATCGCTTGGACCTCCGGATTCGCGTTGACCTTGGCGCCCTCGGTGGTGGGCTTCGCCACGATGCCGAGCTGCACGGTCACGCTCACGAGCGCGCCGGACTCGACCGTGGACATCGCGACGGGCGCCGTCGTGTCCGCGGTGGCCGCGAACTCGACCGTGCCCGTCTCGCCGATGGAGGCCGGGAAGTCGACCTTCCGCTTGGCGTCCTGCGCGCGCACGCCGTCGTCCGTCGGGTCGAACAGCCCGGCGAACTCGCTGGCGTCGCCCTTGTTCAGCACGTCCGCGTACGCGGCCGAGAGCTGGTCGGGCTGGACGGCCAGGAGCTTCACGTCCGGAGCCAGGCGCGCCGCGCCGATGGCGGCCGGGGCCACGTCCGGGAGGGCCGCGGTGGTGGACACGGGCATCGCGTAGAGGACGCGGTAGTTGTCCCGCGGGCTCTCCTGCACGAGCGTGAGAGACAGGGTGGGCGCGTCCTCGGTGTCGGGGTCCTTCACCACGGCGGCGATGGTCCGCGGCCAGGCGACCGTCGCCTGCGGCAGCGTGAGCTGCAGGTCGCCCGCGGGGATGGCGGGGACCGCCGCGATGTCGGGCTTGGCCTTCCGCACCTGGTAGTCGGAGGTGCGCTCCTGCAGGGCCGGGCCGGCGAACCGGGGCGCCAGCGTCGCGGCGTCGAGCGACTGGTCGGCCGCCGTGGCGACCTCGGCGACGCGGGAGACGATGCGCTCCGCCTGGTCCTCCGTGACGACGGGCGGATCCGCGTCCTCGGCCTCGCGGGCGGCGTCGAGGGACGAGGTGGGCGTCGGCGTGGCCGTGGAGCCCGCGCCGGCCGTGAGGTCGGCGGGCGCACCCTGGGCGGTGCAGCCGCTCAGCGCGAGGCCGGTGACCACGAGGACGGGGAGAGCGACGAGGCTGCGGCGACCGCGTGCGCGCGGGGCGGGCGCGGATCCGGTGCCGGCGGTGAGCGCGGCACGTCGCGCGGCCGGGCCGATGCGCGGGATGCGCGGGCCGCCGCGGGGCGGGAGGTTGCGGCGGGGGCCGCGGCTGCGGCGCAGGTGGCGGAGCGCGAGGAGGTAGAGGACGAGGCCCACGACCAGGAGCACGATGCCGCCGACGACCAGCGGGACCACCCAGGGCGACTCGCCCTCGGACGGCCACGACACGGCGACGTCGGCGGGGGCGGCGGCCTGGCCGTCCGTCGCGAGGAGGACGCTGACGTCGTCCGGCAGCTTGGTGCTGAGGGACAGCTCGCCCTGGCCGGTCTGCTCGGAGAGCCAGAGGTCGGACCCGCGGGGGTCGGTCACCGTGGACGTCGCCGCGGCGTCGGTGCCGGACCCCTCCGCGGGCGCGCTCGGGGTGGGCGTGGGGCTGGGCGCGGGCGTGGTGGCCTCGGGCTCGACGACCTCGGTCGTCAGCGCGCCCTCGTCGTCCATGCCGATGCGCGTGTACGGGCTGCTGCCGACCCACGCCTCGACGTCGGTCGTGGGGGCGTAGGCCGCGAACAGCTCGCCCGAGCCGCGGACGACGGTGTCCTGCAGGCCCGGGTGCGCGTTGAGCGTCTTCCCGTCGAGGACCGTGTACGCGGCGCCGCCGGCGGAGGACGTGGCCGCGGTGATGCGGTCGGGTCCCGCCAGGAACGTGTGCTGGGCGATCCCCAGCCCGATCATGAGGGCCGCGACCACGAAGGTCGCGATCGCCAGGACGAATCGCACGGGTGTCTCCTCTCGTGTCGTCGCGCGCGGCCGCGTGGTGGCGGTCGAGGTGCCGACCGCGGCGGCCGACGAGCACGGGTGCTCTCGCGACGTTCCGCCGTGCTGCGGGCGGACCGGCGGCGGACGACGACATCGAAGGATACCGGACGACCCTGGGAGCGCCTCCCCCGCCGGCCCCGGGGGGTGTCACTGCGCCCCGGGCCGCGGACGCCGACTCGGTAGGATCGGCACCTGCCGCGCCCCGCCCGGCGTCCGCGAGCCGCCCCGCGAAGGAGTCCCCGTGCCCCACGACGACACGCCGTTCACCCCCGCCATGCGCGGCTACAACCGCGACGAGGTCGACCGGGCCGTCGGCGACCTGCGTCGCGAGCTCATCCGGTCGAACCAGCAGGGCGCCGAGCTGCGGGCCGAGGTCGAGCGCCTCCGCCGCAGCGAGCAGGAGCTGCGCGACGAGCTCGACGAGGTCGGCAGCCCCACGTTCGCCGGCCTCGGGAGCCGGCTCGAGGCCACCCTCCGCGTCGCCGAGGAGCAGTCCACCCGCCTGGTCGCCCAGGCCGACGCCGACGCCGCCCGGCTCCGCCGCTCCACGCAGGAGGAGACGGACGCGCAGCGGGCCGAGGCCGAGGCGACCGCGCGCCACCTCGTCGACTCCGCCCGCGCGCAGGCCGCGCAGATCCTCGACGCCGCCCGCCGCGAGGCCGACGACCTGCGCGAGCGCGCCGACGACCGGGCCGAGGGGCTCCGCAGCGACGCCGAGCGCGAGGCCGCGGCGCTCCTCCTGCGCACGCGCACCGAGGTCGCCGACCTCCGGGGCACCGCCGAGCGCGAGACCGACGCGCTGCGGGCCGAGGCCGCCCGCGAGGTCGCCGAGCTCCGCGCCCGCGTCGACCGCGAGACCGACGAGGCCCGCCGCGAGGCCGCCGACCTCGCCCGCGCCACCGCGCTCGGCCGCGGCGCCCTCGAGCGCGAGCTCGCCGACGCCCGGGCCCGGCACGACGAGGCCGTCGCCGAGGAGCGCGCCGACCTCGACCGCGACGTGCGGGACACCGAGGAGCGTATCCGCCTCGACGAGGAGACGCAGCGCGCGGCCCTGGCCCTGCTGGGCGATCAGACGCGCGCCGACCTCGACGGCGAGATCGAGCAGGCCCGCACCGACTGGGACCGCGAGCTGCAGGCGTCGCGCGACGACTTCGACCGCCGGATCCACGCCGAGCGCACCGCCTTCGACCGCGACGTGGAGGAGACGCGCGCGGCCCTCGAGCGCGAGATCGCCGAGACGCGGGAGGCCCTCGAGCTGGAGGTGGCGACCATCCGCGGCGACCTCGCCCGCGACGTCGAGGAGGCCCGCACGGACCTCGCCCGTGACATCGCGCAGGGGACGGAGGCGCTCGATCGCGAGACGCGGGCGACGCGCGCCCAGCTGGAGCTCGAGGCGGTCACCGCCCGCGCCGCCCTCGAGCGCGAGGTCGCCGAGGCGGAGGCCCTCGAGGCCGACCGCCGCGAGGCCGAGCGGCTGCGCCTGGAGCGCGAGGCCGCCGCCGTGCGCCGCGAGCTCGCCGCGGAGGCCGAGGAGGCGCGCCTGCGGCTCAGCCGCGAGATCGAGCAGGGCCACCTCGACCTCGACGCCGAGATCACCGCGCGCCGCGACCACGACGCGCGCGACGCCGCCGAGCGCCAGCGCGACGCCGCCGAGCGCACGGCCGCCTACCTCGGGGAGGCGGAGGCGCGGCTGCAGGAGGTCACGGCGCTCCTGGCGTCCACCCGCGAGGAGGCCGAGACGCTCGCGGTCGAGAGCCGCGAGGCCGCGCGGAAGGCCCGGGACGACGCCGACCACGACGCGCGCGCCGCCCTCGCCGACGCCGAGCGCCGCGCGCGCGAGACGGTGGCGGACGCGGAGCGCCGCGCGCGCGAGACCGTGGCCGACGCGGAGGAGCGCCTGGACCGCATTAGGATCGAGCGCGAGGCGGTGGCCGCGTACCTCGAGAACGTCCGCGGCGTGCTGACCCAGGCGGACGACGCCTCCTCCTCCGACGATTCCCGCACCGTGCGCTGAGCGCGCTCCGACTCGGAGGCCCCGACGTGAAGATCCAGAACCCCTACCGCCTCGGCCTCCTCGCCGGACTCGGCGTGCTCACCGCGCTCGTCATCGGCGGCGCGCTGGTCTCGCTCGGCACGGTCCTCACCTACGTGGGCACGGCGATCTTCCTGGCGCTCGGCATCGACCCGCTCGTCACCTTCCTCGAGCGCAAGGGCGTGCCCCGCCCGCTCGCGATCCTCGTCATCTTCCTGGTGCTCCTCGGGTCCCTCGCCGGGATCCTGCTGGCGGTGATCCCCGTCGTCGTCAACCAGGCGAGCGCGCTGGTCACCCAGATCGTCCAGTACGCGCAGAGCGTCAGCGGCGACCAGTTCATCGAGAACCTGCAGTCGTTCGTCCCGCGCGAGGTCTTCGACGTGCAGAGCGGCGCGGACCAGCTCATCGAGTACCTCTCGAACGCGTCGAACGTCGCCACCATCACCGGCAACGTCCTCACGGTGGCCTTCACGATCGGCAACGCCCTCTTCGGCATGGTCGTCATCGTGATCCTCACGATGTACTTCACGGCCTCGCTCAACTCCTTCAAGAGCGGCCTCTACAAGCTGATCCCGGCCACCCGGCGCGCGCGCTTCGCCGACATCGCCGAGCAGATCACGCAGTCGGTCGGCCGCTACGTCACGGGGCAGGTCGGGCTCGCGCTCGTGAACGGCGTCCTCAGCTTCATCTACCTCAGCATCGTGGGCGCCGCGCTGCCGGCCGTGTGGGCCTTCATCGCGTTCCTGTTCTCGCTGCTGCCCCTCGTCGGCACGATCACGGGCTCCGCGCTCATCGTGCTGGGCCAGATCGTGCTGCTGCCCGAGTCGATGAACACGTGGATCGCCGTGGCGGTCTACTACCTCGTCTACATGCAGATCGAGGCGTACGTGCTCAGCCCGAACATCATGAACCGCGCCGTCAAGGTGCCGGGCGTCGTGGTGGTCATCGCGGCGCTCACGGGCGGGACGCTGCTGGGCGTGCTGGGCGCGCTCATCGCCGTGCCGGTCGCCGCCGCGGTGCTGCTCATCATCCGGCAGGTCGCGATCCCCCTGCAGAACGAGCGCTGAGCCGGGCGGTCCGCGGCGCGGTCGACCGGCCGCCGTCCGCGCGGCGTCCGACGGCTCGGCGGACGTCGATCGTGGGCGTCAGCCCGCCGGCGGCCACTCGGTCGGGAGCGGGAGCGCCGCCGGGTTCACGGTCCGCACGATCTCGGTGAGGACGCGCGAGACCTGCGTCTCCCCCACCCACAGGTGCTTGGCGCCGTCGACGGCGATCAGCTCGGCCTCGGGCACCGACGCGAAGCGCTCGCGCGCCTCCGCGGGCTGCAGGAAGTCGTCGTGCTCGGGGACGAGGATCACCAGGCGACGCGGATCGCCGTGCCACGCGGCCACCTCGTCGGCCGTGGCCCGGTGCAGCGGCGGCGAGAGGAGGATCGCCCCCTCCACGGGGTGGACGCGCCCGTGCTTCAGCGCGACCTCCGTGCCGAAGGACCAGCCGACGATCCACGGCGCGGGGAGCCCGCGGGCGGCCACGAGGTCCATGGCCGCGGCCAGGTCGTGCCGCTCGCCGTCGCCGCCGTCGAACGCGCCCTCGCTCGTGCCGCGCGCCGACGTGGTGCCGCGCGTGTTGAAGCGCAGCACGGCGAGGTCGGCCAGGGCGGGCAGCCGGAGCGCGGCCTTCCGCAGGACGTGCGAGTCCATGAAGCCGCCGGCCGTGGGCAGCGGGTGCAGCGTGACGAGCGTCGCGACCGGATCCCGATCGGCCGGCAGCGCGAGCTCCCCCACGAGCCGCAGCCCGTCGGCCGTGACCAGCTCGACGTCCTCGCGGCGGGCCGGCAGCTCCGTGGAGCTCGTGATGGGGCGGGGCGCGGTGTCCGTCATGAGACCTTCCAGCAGTGGGTGTGCCAGTGGCGGCGGGCGGCGAGGTCGCTCTCCTCGCCCATCATGCCGTCGGCGCGCCAGGCCACGACGTGCGCGTGGCCGGGCTCGATGTCGAGGGTGCAGCCGGGGCAGCGGTAGACCTTGAGCGCGCGCGCCGCCGAGACGGGCTGCACCTTCCAGATGCGTCCCCGCCGCGTCTCCGTGCGCTGCGAGCCGCTGAGGAGTCGCGTGAGCACGTCCTCGTCGTCGTCCCCCGGGCGACGTCTCCCCCGGGGTCGATTGCTGCGCGGCATGATCCGATCCTAGGCCGCGCCAGGGACCCCTTCCGCAGCCGGCCCGCACCGGCACCCGGCGGCGCAGCGGGAGATGGGGCGTTCCGCTGCCCGCGCGCGGCGCATCGGATCCCCCGTGCTCGGGCCCGAGCCGATCAGCGCGCGGACAGGCCGCCGCTTCGGCGCGTGCGCGCCGCGCGTACGGCCGTCAGTACCAGTTCTTGAGGACGCTGTGCGCCTTCGCGCCGCACGGCGAGCCGTAGCGCGCGTCGATGTACTGCAGGCCCCAGGTGATCTGCGTGGCCGGGTTCGTCTGCCAGTCGGCTCCGACGGACGCCATCTTGCTGCCGGGGAGGGCCTGCGGGATGCCGTAGGCGCCGCTCGGGTTGTAGGCGTTGACGCGCCAGCCGGACTCCTTGGTCCACAGGTAGTCGAGGCAGGCGTACTGGTCGTCCCCCATGCCCTGGGACGCGAGGATGCTGCGGGCGATCCCCTTGGCGCTGCCGGGATCCGGGATCGCGACGGCACCGCTGCCGCCCGTGGGCGCCTTCGCCCCACCCGACGCCTTCGCGTCCGAGCCGGCGGCCGGCGCGGGCGTCGCCACGGGGGGCGGCGGCGGAGGCGGCGGCGCGATGGACTTGAAGCCGGGCTCGATCTCCACGGCGGTGTCGACGCTGGCGACCTGGAGGCTCTGGGCGTCGGCGCGGGCGAGCTGCGCGACGGTGGTCTGGTACTCCTGGTATTGCGGGTTCGCGACCGCGCCGGACGTGGGATCCACGACGTTCACGAGCATGAACGCGGCGGCGGCCCCGAACGCGATCGTCGGGGCGACCACGCGCGAGAACGCGGAGCGCCGTCGCGGAGCGGGCCTCGCGGCGGCGGTGAGCGGCGGGCGAGGAGCGGGGACGTTCGTGTGGCTACCCATGACTCCGCTCGACTCTACCCAACCGATCCGCGATCGGCGACTCCTCCGCCCGATCGGGGGCGTGCTGCCAGGGGCGGGCGATGGGGAGGGAGCGGCGCGACGGCCTCAGCGGACCGCGTTCATGACGTCGACGACCGCGTCCAGCAGCAGGTCGACCTGCGCCTCGCGGTACCCGCCGCGGCGGGGATGGAACGCCACGGTGCGGACGTCGTCGACGCTCATGGGCTTCGTGCCGCGGAAGTACTTCGCGACCCGGTCGGCGAACCGGTCGACCTCGCGCCGGTCGTACCCGGTGGTGAGGAGTCCCGCGCGGTCGAACCGCTCCCCCGCCGGACGGCTGACCCGGTCGAGGATTTCCTGCGCCGCACGGCGGGCCTCCGCGTTCCAGGCCTCGGCGCCCACGCGCGCGACCGTGCGGTCGCGCTCGCGCACGGCGAAGGCGTCCTCCAGGCGCTCGAGGACCCGGTCCACCGCGGCGGCCGAGTAGCCCCCGCGGCGCATGTCGAAGGACACCCGGCGGATGGTCTCGGAGGTCAGCGACCGGTCGGCCTCGTCGTCGTAGCAGCGGCGCGCGTCGCGCAGGAAGGCGTCGACCTGGTCCGGGTCGTAGCCGCGCTCACGGCGGCCGGCGCTCGGGAAGGTGGTGGTCATCCGGGACATCCTACGAGGAACCGCCCGTGACGATGAGGAACAGCGCATAGGCCACGGCGGCCGAGGGCAGCACGGAGTCGAGCCGATCCAGGAAGCCCCCGTGGCCGGGGAGCCAGGAGCTGATGTCCTTGACGCCGAGGTCGCGCTTCATCAGCGACTCGGCGAGGTCGCCGAGCGTGGCGGTCACCACGATGACGAGCCCGAGCACGATCCCGAACCACCAGGCCTCGTGGATCATGAACACCGACAGGAGGATGCCGGCGATGACCGCCGCGGCGACCGCTCCGGCGAACCCCTCCCACGTCTTCTTCGGGCTGATGGTCGGCGCCATGGGGTGCTTGCCGAAGTTGAGGCCGGCGACGTAGGCCCCCGTGTCGCAGCAGACCACGAGGATGAGGAACGCCAGCGTCCACCACTCGCCGCCGTCGCCCGCGGTGAGCAGCACCGCGAACGAGCCGAGGAGCCCCACGTAGGCGAGCAGGAAGACGCTCGAGCCGATGTCGCCCACGAGCGCGCGTGCGGACGTGCGCCGCGCGGGCACCGCCTGCTCGACGACGCGCCAGAGCGCGAGGAACGCCATCCCGCCGAGCAGCCCCAGCCACTGGCCGTCGGGCTGCCCGTAGTACGTGATCGGCACGAGCGCGACGACCGCGATGACGGATCCCACGCGCGGGACGCGACGCCCCGCCTGGCGGAGGGCCGTGGCGAGCTCGTAGGCGGTGAACGCCACGAGCGCGATCCCGATGAGCAGGAAGAGCTGCTTCACGACGACGAGGCTGACGAGCACGACGCCGCCGAGCAGGAGCCCGACCGACACCGCGAACAGCAGGTTGCGGCCCGTCCGCGCGTTGATGCGGTCGTTGGTCGCCTCGAGCGACGCGCGGGTCGCCCGCACCTGGGCGGTGAGGTCGGCGCGCGTCGCCTGCACCTGCGCCTCGAACTCGGCGCGGGTCACGCGGCCGCGGTGGCGGCGGATCCGCGGGGCACCGTCGGCTCCCGGGGCGGGCGGGACGACGGGCGCCCGCTCGACGGGATCCTCGGGGCTGGCCACCTAGACCTCGAGGAGTTCGGTCTCTTTGCGCTTCAGCGCGTCGTCGACCTGGTCGGTGTGCGTCTTGGTGAGGGCCTCGAGCTCCTTCTCGCCGCGCGCGACCTCGTCGTCGCCGACCTCGCCCTTGAGCGCGTCCAGCTCGTCCTTCGAGCGACGGCGGATGTTGCGGACGCTGACGCGCCCCTCCTCCGCCTTGCCGCGGACGATCTTCACGAACTCCTTGCGGCGGTCCTCCGTGAGCTCCGGGAGCGTGAGGCGCACCATCTCGCCGTCGTTGCCGACGGTGGCGCTGAGGTTCGGGACGTTGACGAGGGCCTTCTCGATCTCCTTGAGGGCCGTCTTGTCGTAGGGCGTGACGATGAGCGTGCGCGCCTCGGGGTTGTTCATGCTCGCGAGCTGGCCGAGCGGCGTGGGGCTGCCGTAGTACTCCACCATGACCTTCTGGAAGAGGGCGGGGTTGGCACGGCCGGTGCGCACGGTGCCGAAGTCCTCCTTCACCGACTCGACGGCCTTGCCCATCCGGTCTCGGGCATCTGCGAGGACTTCGGCGACGGTCACGGGTTCTCCTTCGGTAGCGCGGGCGCGGTGGGCGCCCGGTCGATCTTAACGCGGATGGGGAGGCGCTCGGCCCGCGACGCGGCCCCTCGGGCACGTCGCGCGCCGGGCGCCGGACGTCAGTTGGAGACGATGGTCCCGATGCGCTCGCCCCGGATCGCGCGGGTGACGTTGCCCCCGGGCTCCATGCCGAAGACGACCATCTTCATGTCGTTGTCCATGCAGAGGCTGAAGGCGGTCGAGTCGACGACCTTGAGCCCGCGCTGCAGGGCGTCCTGGTAGGTGAGGGTGTCGAGCAGGGTGGCGGAGGAGTCCGTGCGGGGGTCGCCCGTGTAGACGCCGTCGACGCCGTTCTTCGCCACGAGGACCTCGGTGGCCGAGATCTCGAGCGCGCGCTGCGCGGCGACGGTGTCGGTCGAGAAGTACGGCAGGCCGGCGCCGGCGCCGAAGATGACGATGCGGCCCTTCTCCAGGTGGCGCACGGCGCGACGCGGGATGTAGGGCTCGGCGACCTGGGTCATGGAGATGGCGGACTGGACGCGCGTGGCGGCGCCCGCCTGCTCGAGGAAGTCCTGCAGGGCGAGGGCGTTCATCACGGTGCCGAGCATGCCCATGTAGTCCGCGCGGCCGCGGTCCATGCCGCGCTGCGAGAGCTGCGCGCCGCGGAAGAAGTTGCCGCCGCCGACGACGATGGCGACCTCGACGGTCTTCGCGGCCTCCGCGATCTCGCGGGCCAGCGCGCTGACGACGTCCGGGTCCACGCCCATCTGGCCGCCGCCGAAGGACTCCCCCGAGAGCTTCAGGAGGACGCGGCGGGTGGTGGTCTGATCGGTCATGGTGCTGTTCCCGTCCTTGCGTTCCGGTCGCCGGATCCGGCCCCGGTCCCAATGTACTGTGACGCCCCGCCGGCGCCTGCGGCCCGTCGCGCCGCCGGCCCCGCCCGGACATGGAGAAGGGAGCCCGGGTCGCGGACGACCCGGGCTCCCCGTGGTGGTGCTAGGCGCCGACCTTGAAGCGGGCGAAGCCCGTGACCGTGAGGCCCGCGGCCTCGACGACCTTCTTGACCGACTGCTTGTTGTCCTTCGCGTAGTCCTGCTCGAGGAGCGCGACCTGCTTGAAGAAGCCCGTGAGGCGACCCTCGATGATCTTCGGCAGGGCGGCCTCGGGCTTGCCTTCGTTGCGCGAGATCTCGGTGACGATCGCGCGCTCGGCCTCGACCTTGTCGGCCGGGACATCCTCGCGGGCGAGGTACTCCGGGTTCGCGAAGGCGATGTGCTGGGCGATGCTGCGCGCGGTCTCGGCGTCCGAGCCCGAGTAGTCGACGACGACGCCGACCTGGGGCGGGAGGTCCTTCGACGTGCGGTGCAGGTAGATCTCCTGGTGCTCGCCGGTGAGGCGCGCGACGCGGCGGAGGGCGATCTTCTCGCCGAGGATCGCGGCCTGGTCGCTGATCAGCTGGTCGACGGTCTGCTCGCCGGCGGGGGCCTGGAGGGCCTCCTCGACGGTGGACGCGCCGGCCGCGACGACGGCGGCGAGGACGGACTCGGAGAGCGCGATGAACTTGTCGTTCTTGGCGACGAAGTCGGTCTCGCACGCGAGCTCGATGAGGGTGGCGGCGCCGTCCTTCTCGGACGCGGCGACGAGGCCCTCGGCGGTCGAGCGGTCGCCGCGCTTGGCGTTGCCCTTCTGGCCCTTGAGGCGCAGGATCTCGATGGCCTTCTCGATGTCGCCGTCGGCCTCGACCAGCGCGTTCTTGCTGTCCATCATGCCGGCGCCGAGGCGGTCGCGCAGCTCCTTGACGTCAGCGGCAGTGAAGTTCGCCATGCTCATGGACTCCTTCTGTAGGTGATGATCCGGGGTCGTCCCGGAGGTGAGTGCCCGACGGGCGGACGCGGTTCCCCGCGCCCGCCCGTCGGGATGGTGCGTGTGCTCGGACTACTCCGAGACGGGAGCCTTCTCGGCCTCGGTCGCCTCGGCCTCGATCTTCGCCTCGGTGGCGTCGTCGGACTCGGGGGCGTGCACGGGGGCGGGGACCTCGTCCTCGGACTTCGCCTCGTTCTTGGCGGAGACCTCGGCGTCGACGTCGTTCTCCTCGACGGGGAGAGCGGCCTTGGCGGCGTCGCCCTGCTCGAGGAGCTCGCGCTCCCAGTCGGCCAGCGGCTCGGCGGGCGCGGAGCCCTCGGCGTCGGGCTTCTGGTGGCGCTGGATGAGGCCCTCGGCGGCGGCGTCGGCGATGATGCGCGTCAGCAGCGCGACGGAGCGGATCGCGTCGTCGTTGCCCGGGATCGGGTACTGGACCTCGTCCGGGTCGCAGTTGGTGTCGAGGATGCCGATGACGGGGATGCCGAGCTTGCGCGCCTCGTCGATCGCGAGGTGCTCCTTCTTGGTGTCCACGACCCACATCGCCGACGGCGTCTTGGTCAGGTTGCGGATTCCGCCGAGGCTCTTCTCCAGCTTGTCGCGCTCGCGACGCTGGATGAGGAGCTCCTTCTTGGTGAAGCCGCGCGTCGTGTCGTCGAAGTCGACGAGGTCGAGCTCCTTGAGGCGGTTGAGGCGCTTGTGCACGGTCTGGAAGTTGGTCAGCAGACCACCCAGCCAGCGCTGGTTCACGTAGGGCTGGCCGACGCGCTGCGCCTGCTCGGCGATGGACTCCTGCGCCTGCTTCTTCGTGCCGACGAAGAGGATGGTGCCGCCGTGGGCGACGGTCTCCTTGACGAAGTCGTAGGCCTTGTCGATGAGGGCCAGCGACTGCTGGAGGTCGATGATGTAGATGCCGGAGCGCTCGGTGAAGATGAAGCGCTTCATCTTCGGGTTCCAGCGCGTCTTCGGGTGACCGAAGTGGACGCCGCAGTCGAGCAGCTGGCGGATGGTGACGACGGCCATGGCCGTACTCCTGTTCCGGCGCGCGCTCACGCGGCACGCCTCGTCGGTTCGCTCGGCGGTCGGGACGACCGCTGATCCTGGTGCCCGGCGCGCATCCGCTCCTCGGGCGACGGGGATCATCGCCGGAAGGAGACCGAGTGGATGCGGAGGCCTGGTGGGCACGCGTAGTCACCCGACCTGGATCGGGTGCTGGTCGATGCTACCACCCGCGGGGCGGCCCGCCGGATCAGGCGCGCGCGCCGTCCTTGCGCTTCTTGGGCTTGTCGACGAACAGGGTCTCGGCCTCCTCGAGCGACATGCCGTTCGTCTCCGGGATCTTCGTGAGGACGAAGACGAACGAGAGCGCGGCGAAGGCGGCGTACATGCCGTAGGTGAAGGGCAGAGAGAAGGCGGAGAGCGCGGGGAACGAGACGGTGATGACGAAGTTCGCGATCCACTGGGCCATGGCGGCGACGCCGAGGGCCTTGGCGCGGATCCGGTTCGGGAAGATCTCCCCGAGCAGCACCCAGACGAGCGGCCCCCACGACGCGCCGAAGCCGATGACGAACACGTTGGCGGCGACGATCGCGATGACGCCGAAGGGCTGCGGCAGGGAGACCTCGCCGCCGTCGGTGGACGACTGGCTGAAGCAGATGGCCATGACGGCGAGGGACACGGCCATCGCGAGGGAGCCCGTGAGCAGGATCGGGCGGCGGCCGATGCGGTCGACGAGCGCGATGGCGATGAAGGTGACGGCCACGTTCGTGACGGCGGTGATGACGGAGGTGGTGAGCGACTGGGACTCGTCGAAGCCGACCGCCTGCCAGAGCGTCGTCGAGTAGTAGAAGATCACGTTGATGCCGACGAACTGCTGGAACACGGACAGGATGATGCCGATCCAGACGATGCCCTGGAGGCCGAGCTTCGTGCCGCGGAGGGTGCCGGTGCGCTTGGCGACGCGGTCCTCCTCGATCTGGCGCTCGAGGTCGCGGCTCGCGCGGTCGATGTCCTCCTGCTTCCACACGCTCGCGAGGATGGCCTGGGCCTCCTCCTTGCGGCCCTTCTCCACGAGGTAGCGCGGGGACTCCGGGAGGCGGAAGGCGAGGACGCCGTAGATCACCGCGGGGACGGCGCAGACGATGAGCATCCAGCGCCACGCCTCGAGGCCGAACCAGAAGTCCTCCGACGCGCCGCCCGCGGCGCCGGCGAAGACCGCGTCGGAGAGCAGGGCCGTGAAGATGCCGAGCGTGATCGCGAGCTGCTGCAGCGACGCGAGGCGGCCGCGGAGGAGCTTCGGCGAGATCTCGGCGATGTACGCGGGGGCGACGACCGACGCGATGCCGATGCCGAGGCCGCCGACGACGCGCCAGATGGTGAGGTCCCAGACGCTGAACGCGAAGCCGGAGCCGAACGCGCTGACGAAGAAGAGGACGGCGCCGACGATCATCGTCCACCGGCGTCCGAACCGGTCGGCGATGCGGCCGGCCAGGTACGCGCCCAGCGCGCAGCCGAGCAGCGCGCTCGCGACCGCGAGACCGATGAGCGTCTCGCTCAGCTCGAAGCGACCCTGGATCGCGGAGACCGCGCCGTTGATGACCGAGGAGTCGAACCCGAAGAGGAAGCCCCCCACCGCGGCCGAGACGGCCAACCCGATCGCACGTCGCTGGAGCTTCTTCTCATCCCGGGGGGTCGTCGTCTCGTTCACAACGGACCACTCTGCCACTTCTCCGCCACCCGGGGGACCGCGGCGGTCGCCGCCGCCGGGGACGGCACGATGCCGCCGGCGCGACCGGGACGGGGCGCCCCGGGACGGAGGCGCGGATGGACGTGCAGGATGCGGCACGGAGGGCGTGCGCGGTCGCGCTGGCGGCGGGGCTCGTGGTGGGAGGAGCGACGGCCGGGTCTCCCGCTCGTGCGGGTGCGGCGCCGTCGTCCGTCGCTGCGGCGGCGTCGAGTGCTGCGGCGCCGGGTGCTGCGGCGCCGCCCGTGGCCGCTCCCCGGTGGAGGTGGCCCGTGGATCCCCCGCACACCGTGATGCGGCCCTTCGAGGCGCCGACGACCGCGTACGGCCCGGGGCACCGGGGCATCGACATCGCCGCCGAGCCGGGAGCCGAGGTGCGCGCACCCGCGGACGGGACCGTGTCCTTCGCGGGCGTGGTCGTCGACCGGCCCGTGGTGAGCATCCGGCACGCGGACGGGCTCGTGTCGTCGGTCGAGCCGGTCGTCCCCGCGGTGTCCGCGGGCGACGCCGTGGTCGCTGGCCAGCTGATCGGGACCGTCGCCGCGGAGCCGCGCCACGAACCGGACGGCGGGCTCCACCTGGGGGCGCGGCTGCACGGCGAGTACGTGGATCCGGCCCTGCTGCTGGCCGCGCTGCGGCACGCCGTGCTGCTGCCGTTGGACCCCTGAGGGGTCCGGGCTCCGGGCTCCGGGGTACGGGGTACGGGGTACGGGGTACGGGGTACGGGGTACGGGGTACGGGGTACGGCGTCCCGGGTACGGGCTGTCGGACGGGCCGGTCGGAGGATCAGCGGGCCGACGACGACCGGCCCGTCCGGCCACCGATCCCGGGTCGAGATCCCGGCGCTCCCCGCCGGGCCACCGGATCGCGGATCGCGGATCGAGATCAGGGAGCCCGCGTCGGTCGACGGCCGTCAGGCGCGCGGGTGAGCGCCCTCGTAGCTGCGGCGCAGCCGGTCGACGGAGACGTGCGTGTAGATCTGCGTCGTGCCGAGGCTCGCGTGGCCGAGCATCTCCTGCACGGTGCGGAGGTCCGCTCCCCCGTCCAGCAGGTGCGTGGCCGCCGTGTGGCGGAGCGCGTGCGGACCCTGGGGTCCCGAGCCCGGGATGTCCGCGAGCAGGGACGCGACGAGCCCGTAGACCGCCCGCGCGCCGAGTCGCCCTCCCCGCGCACCGAGGAACAGCGCCGTCCCGGTCCGGGCGGAGACCAGGCGCGGTCGTCCGCGGGTCGCGTACGCGTCGAGGGCGTCCGCGGCCGGGACGCCGAACGGGACCACGCGCTCCCGGTCGCCCTTGCCGATCACGCGCACCGTGAGGCGCGAGGCGTCCACGTCGCCGAGCTCGAGGCCGGTGAGCTCGGAGACCCGGAGCGCCGACGCGTACAGCAGCTCGATCACGGCGAGGTCGCGGAGGGCGGCGGGGTCGTCATCCGCGGCGCGCTCCGCCAGGTCGCCCAGCAGCGCGCTCATCTGCTCGCGTGCGAGCACGCGCGGAAGGTGCGATCCGGCGCGTGGGGCCTTGAGCCGCACGGCGGGATCGGCCTCGACCCGGCCAGAGCGCAGGAGCCACGCCCCGAAGCCGCGCACGGCCGCGGAGCGCCGAGCCAGCGTGGCGGGGGCGAGCCGCGCCTGCGATCCGCGCCACATCCAGTCGCGCAGCACCTCGAGGTCCAGGCCCGCGGAGGTCGTGATCCCCAGGCGGGCGGCATGCGCGGCGAGGTCGCGCAGGTCGGACGAGTAGGCGCGCACCGTGTGGGCGGCGCTCCCCCGCTCCCGGCTCATGGAGGTCGCGAAGCCGGTGATGTCCGCCTCCAGCGGCGTCGCGTCAGGCGACCGGGGCGCCGGCGACGGGCGGTCGGCGTCGGCCGACGTCGTCGCACCCGCCGTCCGCATCGTCTCCATCCCGGAAGGCTACGGGGATCGGATCCTCGTCGCCGCCTCACCGCGGCGTGGCTCATGCGGAGGACGGGACCGGACGGCACCCGGCGCGATGGCACGGGACGGCACAGCACGCGGCCCTCACGCCCCGCCCGCGACCGGCACCGGCCAGGTCCTCGAGCCGCGTCAGCGCGACGCAGGACGCCGCACCCAGCCGCCGTCCGGCCGCACGACCGCGCCCTCGAGCTCGAGCAGTCCCAGCACGGACGAGGTCTCCGCCACGCCGAGCCCGGCGCGTGCCGCGACGTCCGCGGTGTCCCGGCCGCGCCGCACGGCCAGCGCGTCGAGCACGCGCGTGACGCGTGGATCCGCGTGGCCGGTCGTGCCCGCGAGCGCGGACGCGGTCTCGGCCCCGCCCGGCGGATCACGTCGGGGATCCTCGACACCGTCCGGCCCCACGATGCTTCCCCACGCGGGGACCAGGTCCATCACGTCCTCCGCGGACGTGATGCAGACCGCCCCCGACTCCCGCAGGAGCCGATGGCAGCCGGACGACGAGACGCTCGTCACGGGACCCGGCACCGCACCCAGGGGCCGCTCGAGGGCGAGCGCGTGGTTCGCGGTGTTCAGCGATCCGCTGCGCGCCCCCGCCTCGACGACGACCGTGGCCGCGCTGACCGCCGCGATGAGGCGGTTGCGCAACAGGAAGCGCCAGCGGGTGGGCGACGCTCCGCACGGCAGCTCCGAGATCACCGCCCCGTCGCGCCGCATGCGGACGAAGAGCTCCGTGTGCCCCGACGGGTAGAGGCGGTCGACGCCGCCGGCCAGGAACGCCACCGTGCAGCCTCCCGATCCGACCGCCGCCCGGTGCGCGGCGCCGTCGACGCCGTACGCGCCGCCGGACACCACCGCGACACCCTGGTCGACGAGACCCGCGGCGAGCTCCGCGGTCACGTGCTCGCCGTAACCGGTCGCGGCGCGTGCGCCCACGACCGCCACCGACCGCGCGAGCGCGGTGAGAGCGTCCGCGGATCCCGTGCACCAGAGCACGAGCGGGGCGTGGGGACCCAGGTCGTCGACGCCGGACGGCCAGAGCGGGTCGCCCGGGACGAGCACGCGCGCGCCGACGGTGCGGGCGGCGTGCAGGCGCGCCAGCGCCTCGCTGCGCACCACGCGAGGCCGCCACCGCTCGAGGGCCGCGGCCACCTCCCCGACGAGAGCGCCGCGCCCGTCCTCCTCGAGGTCGAGGCCGGCGTGGACCATGGCCCCGACCACGGCGTCGGCCGGTGCGCCGTCGACCACGGCGGCGAGGGCGGAGCAGGCGCCGAGCACCCCGATCACCGCGCCCGCGACCCGGTCGCCGGGCTCCGCGATGCCGGACCAGGTGCAGCGCGCCGCCGCGTCCTCCGCACTCGGCTCCCACTCGTCGCCGTCGCCGTCGGGGTCCCGGGGCCCGGGGCGGAGGACCGCCATCAGCTCGCGGAGCTCCCGGGGGGGCAGGCCCAGACGTGCGACGTTCCGGGCCCGCACCGAGTCGGGCTCGCTGATCGTCCTCCTCGGCCCATCGGCATGCCGCCCCCGGGGGCGCAGGGACGGGACCGCATCCACCGCGACCCGTGTCTCCGCGGCATCGAGACCCCGGCGGCGCGGACCGGCGTCCTCCCCCGCGATCACGAGCCGCCCCGCAGCAGGAGCGCGCGCCCGAGGTGATCCGCGTCGGGACTCGCCGCGCCGTCGAGGTCCGCGAGGGTCCAGCCGAGACGGAGCACCCGGTCGTAGCCGCGCATCGTGAGGAGGCCGCGATCCAGGGCGCGGTCGAGCGCGGTCGTCGCGCCGCGGGCGACCCGCGCCTCCCGGCGGAGCCACGTGCCCGCCACGTGGGCGTTGGTGCGCCAGGGTGTCGGCGCCCACCGCTCGGCGGCCGCCCCACGAGCCGCGGTGACGCGCACGCGGGCCGACGCCGTCGTCACCCGGGACGCGTCGTCCGCCGCCCGGTGCACCGCGGTGGTCACGCGTCGCACGCCGAGGCGGATGTCCATCCGGTCCATGAGCGGCCCGGAGAGGCGGGCCAGGTACCGCCGACGCGCCTGGGGCGGACAGGAGCAGTCCGACCCGGCGACGCCGAACGCACCGCACGGGCAGGGGTTGGCGGCCATGACCAGCTGGAAGCGGCCCGGGAAGTGCGCCACGCCGTTGGCGCGGTGGATGCTGATGACGCCCGACTCGAGCGGCTGCCGCAGGCAGTCGAGCACCGCGCCCGCGAACTCGGGAGCCTCGTCGAGGAAGAGGACCCCGCCGCTGGCGCGGACTGCGGCACCGGGGCGGATGCGTCCGCTGCCGCCTCCGACGATGCCCGCGGCGCTCGCCGTGTGGTGGGGCGCCTCCAGGGGCGGCCGGACGGGCAGCTCGGGACCGAGGCGCTCACCGCACAGCGAGCGGATGCAGCCGACCTCCAGCGCCGCCTCCTCGTCGAGGTCGGGCAGGAGCCCGGGGAGCCGCTGGGCGAGCATGGTCTTGCCCGCGCCCGGCGGCCCCAGCAGGAACATGTGGTGGCCGCCCGCGGCGGCGACGACCAGCGCCTCGACCGCCTCCTCGTTGCCGACGACGTCGCCCAGACACGGATCCGCGGGCCGCTCCCCCCGCAGCCCGTGCGGCGCCTCGCCGCCCGGGACGGCGAGCTGGGGCCCGACGACCTCGTCGGGCTCCGGCTCGAGGTCGGCGCCGTGGTGGATCGCCGCGTCCCGGAGGCCCGCGACGGCTATGACGCGCATGTCGGGCACGAGGGAGGCCTCGTCCTCGTGGCATCGCGGCACCATGACCCGGCGGATGCCCGCCCGACGCGCCGCGAGCACCGCGGGCAGGATGCCGTGCGTCGGCCGCAGTCGGCCGTCGAGGCCGAGCTCGCCCAGGTGCACCGTGCCGGCGACCGACTCGGCCGACACCGATCCGCCGGCCGCCAGCACGGCGAGGGCGATGGCGAGGTCGAAGCCCGACCCGTGCTTCGGGAGGACGGCGGGCGAGAGGTTCACGGTGACGCGGCGCACCGGGAACTCGCACCCCGCGTTGCCGGTCGCCGCGCGCACCCGCTCACGGGCCTGGCTCAGCGCGGCGTCCGGCAGCCCGATGAGGACGAACCCCGGGAGCTGGCTGGTGATGTCCGCCTCCACGTCGACGAGGGCCCCGTCGAGGCCGGAGAGCGCGACGGCGAGCGTGCGACCCACGGCCATCAGCAGGCGCTCCGGACGACGTCGACCGTGGGCATGCCGCCGCGCGGCCAGACCACCCCGACCACGTCGATGCGCACGGGTCCCCGCCGTTCCGGATGCGCCTCGCGCCACAGCCCGGCCAGGACCCGCAGCCGCGCCGCCTTGGCTCGGGTGACGGCCTCGAGCGGATGCCCGTAGGCGAGGCCCGCCCGCGTCTTGACCTCCACGAGCACGGTCGTGCCCGCGTGCGTCATCACGAGGTCGATCTCGCCCTCGCGGCAGCGCCAGTTGCGCTCCACGAGCGCGTAGCCCCGCTCGGTCAGATGCCGTGCGGCGAGATCCTCGCCGCGTCGTCCCAGGTCCTGCTCGCGTGTCATGCGCACCTCCGCGAGGAGGATGCGGGACCGCGGGCATGCCGACGGACGCACCGGACAGTCCCGTGGGCTCCGGTTCGA
This sequence comes from Clavibacter rahimiani, assembly GCF_052654495.1. NCBI lineage: Bacteria > Bacillati > Actinomycetota > Actinomycetes > Micrococcales > Microbacteriaceae > Clavibacter > Clavibacter rahimiani. Next base: position 1,417,211 of record NZ_CP199790.1, on the reverse strand, counting down.
CAGATCGCCTGGGGAGGGGCCTTCGGGCGCCCTACTCGTCGATGGCGAGCTCCTTGGGGAGCTCGAACTCCTTGGCCGACAGCTCCTCGACGTTGACGTCCTTGAAGGTGAGCACGCGCACCGACTTCACGAACCGGTCGGAGCGGTAGACGTCCCACACCCACACGTCGGTCATGCTGAGCTCGAAGTAGAAGTCGTGCTCCGTGTCACGGCGCACCAGCTCGACCTCGTTCGCGAGGTAGAAGCGCCGCTCGGTCTCGACCACGTACTTGAACTGGGACACGATGTCCCGGTACTCCCGGTAGAGCGCGAGCTCCACCTCGCGGTCGTAGTCCTCGAACTCGTCGTCATCCATGGTCCGTCGATCCTAACCGCCCGCGGGAGCCGCTCACCGCCGGGGCGCCGCCGCAACGGGCGGCGGCACCTCGTCCGCCGGCATCACCGGCGCCCGCGTCAGGTCGCGGGCGACGCGAGCACGCCGGAGAGCCAGGTGCGCCGGTGGATCCGGGACGCCCCGCTCGCGCGGATCGCGTCGAGGTGCGCCGGGCTGCCGTAGCCCTTGTTGCCCGCCCAGCCGTACTCGGGCGCCTCCTCGTGCCATGCCGCCATGAGCCGGTCGCGATGCACCTTGGCGAGCACGGACGCGGCCGCCACGGACGCGCAGTCCCGATCGGCCTTGACGCGCAGCCGCACCGGGACCGGGTGGGCGAGCGCGGGCGTGAGCCAGTCGTGCGACCCGTCGAGGAGCACGACGCTGTCGAGGAGCGGCACCCCCAGGTGGTGGAGCTCGACGAGCGCGCGACGGCCGGCGAGCCCGAGGCACGCCGTGATGCCGAGCTCATCCACCTCCTGCGCGGACGCCATGCCGACGGCCGAGTGCCGGACCCACGCGGACACCTCGGGGTGGAGCGCCTCGCGGCGCTTCTCGCTGAGCATCTTGGAGTCGCGGAGGCCGGCGGGGAACGCCACGGCGTCGGACCCGAGCGCGGCCATCCCGACCGCGACCGGGCCGGCCAGCGCACCGCGGCCGACCTCGTCGCAGCCGATGACGAGCGATGCGCCCGCCGTCAGGAGCTCGCGTTCCAGCTCGAGGGTGGGATCCGCGACCGGCATCAGCCCGCGGGAGCGGGATCGGGCACGTCGCCGAACGTCCCGGGGTGGTCGCTGAGGATCGACCAGCGGTCGATGGGCCACGTGATGACGAAGGCGCGCCCGACCACGTGGTCGATGGGCACGAAGCCGTGCGTGGGGCCCGACTGGTTGTAGCGGGAGTCCGCGGAGTTCGCGCGGTTGTCGCCCATGACCCAGAGCGAGTCGGCGGGGACGGTGACGTCGAACGGGTCGTCGGAGGCGCTCGTGTCGCCGGGGACGAGCTTGATGTACGGCTCGTCGAGGGGGACGTCGTTGACGCTCATCTGGCCGAGGGAGTTGCAGCAGACGACGTGGTCGCCCGGCAGGCCGATGAGGCGCTTGATGAGGTGGTCGTTGCTGTCCGACGCGGACAGTCCGACGGTGGTGAGCGCCCAGTCGACCGCGGCCGCGATCGGCGGCTTCTCGACGGCGGGCGACGGGAGCAGCCAGCCGCCCGGGTCCCGGAACACGACCACGTCGCCGTGCTGCAGGGGCATGAGGCCGGGCGTGAGCTGGTTCACCACGATCCGGTCGTTGATCTGCAGCGTGTCCTCCATGGACGCGGAGGGGATGTAGAACGACCGGATCAGGAACGCCTTGATCAGGACCGAGACGAGGAGGGCCACCACGAAGATGACGAGGACGTCCCGCAGGAACGTCTTCCACCCCCGGGACGTGCTGCCGCTGTGCTTGCCCGAGGATCTCGTCTCCACGGGCGCCGTGCTGTCTGTCATTTAACCGCCTGAGCTCCCGGCAAGTGTAGATGCCGGGAGCTCGGTCGGATGACAGGTGGGGATGCGCTAGGAGCGCTTCTCCTTGATCTTCGCCTTCTTGCCGCGCAGGTCGCGCAGGAAGTACAGCTTGGCGCGGCGCACGTCGCCGCGCGTCACGACCTCGATGTGGTCGATGACCGGGGAGTGCACCGGGAAGGTGCGCTCGACGCCGACCTGGAAGCTGACCTTGCGGACGCAGAACGTCTCGCGGACGCCCTCGCCCTGACGGCCGATGACGATGCCCTGGAACACCTGGATGCGCGAGCGGCTGCCCTCGACGATGTTGACGTGGACCTTGACCGTGTCGCCGGCGCGGAAGTCGGGGATGTCCGACCGCAGCGACGCCTTGTCGACGGAATCGAGGATGTGCATGGTGTACCGCTCTCTGCAACCGCCACGGGTCGACTGCGCATCAATGTCTGGATGGGGAACGGCCCGCATGGATGGCCGACTCCCCCGTGGCAGGGTCGGCGGCAGGCACGATCGCCCATTGTGTCACCTCGGGCGCGTCGAGCGCAAAGCGCGGGGTCGCGGGGGCGGTGGGATCAGTCGAGTCGGATGGTGCGCCCGGCGTCCGGGCCCTCCGCGGCCTTCCACTCGGGCGGCCTCGGCTGGGCGTCCCGCTCGATCACGGCGATGACCTCCTGCATGCGCTGGCGCGTCTCCTGGACGAGCTGCCGGACGGCCAGCGCGACGAGCGCGACGGCCGCGAGGACCGCGACCACCGCGCACCACGTGCTGACGACCGAGTAGGTCCCGGTGCCGACGACCGCCAGGGTCAGCACGCCCATCGCGACGGCGTCCGTCGGCGAGACCGCGCGGGCCGTGCGCACCGAGCGCCGCGCGAGCACCAGGCCGAGGGCCGCGAGGAGCGCGATGCCGAGGGCGGCCGCCGAGAGCATCACGAGGAGGAGCTCCCACCCGCCGGACCCGAACGCCGCCCAGCCCACGAGGAGCCAGGCGGGGAGCACGACGACCGCGGCGAACTGCCAGCGGTAGAGCGCGCGGCGGAGGCCGAGGACCGGGGGCTGCTGCATGCGCCCATGCTACGAGCGGATCCTGGACGCGCCGAGGGGCACCGCCGGACGCCGCTCGCGTAGGCTCGTCTCCCGTGATGGAACTGCGAACGCCCGCCGAGATGGACCAGATGCGACCCGCCGGGGAGTTCGTGGCCCACGTGCTGACGACCCTGGCCGCGCAGGCCGACGTCGGCGTCAACCTGCTCGACCTCGACCGCACGGCGCACCGCCTGATCCGCGAGCGCGGGGCCGAGTCCTGCTACATCGACTACCACCCGTCGTTCGGGGCGATGCCGTTCGGCAAGGTCCTCTGCACCTCCGTCAACGACGGGGTCCTGCACGGGCTCCCCCACGACTACCGGCTCCAGGACGGCGACCTCCTGAGCCTCGACTTCGCCGCGTCCGTGGACGGCTGGGTCAGCGACTCCGCCGTGAGCATCATCGTCGGCACGCCCCGCGCGGAGGACGTCCGCCTCATCGAGGTCACCACCGCGGCGCTCGAGGCGGGCATCCGCGCGGCGCAGCCCGGCGGGCGCACGGGCGACATCTCGGCCGCCATCGGCGCCGTCGCCACGGAGGCCGGGTACTCCGTCAACACCGACTTCGGCGGCCACGGCGTCGGCCGCACCATGCACGGCGACCCCCACATCGCGAACCAGGGCCGCCCGAACCGCGGCGTGCCGCTGCGTCCCGGCCTCGTCATCGCGATCGAGCCGTGGTTCCTGCAGAGCACGGACGAGATCTACACGGACAAGGACGGCTGGACGCTCCGCAGCGCCGACGGCTCGCGCGGAGCGCACATGGAGCACACGGTCGCGATCACCGAGTCCGGCCCGCTCATCCTCACCGCGCGCGGATGACCCCGTAGCCGGGCAGCCCGCGGGCGGGCTAGTCCGGCAGGAGGTCGGGGCGGACGCGACGCGTGCGCTCGAGCTGCTGCTCGCGCCGCCACGCGGCGATGGCGCCGTGGTTGCCGCTCCGCAGCACGTCCGGCACCGCGAGACCCCGCCACTCCTGCGGCTTGGTGTAGCTGGGGTGCTCGAGCAGGCCGTCGGAGTGGCTCTCCTCGACGAGGCTCGCGGGGTTGCCGACGACGCCGGGCACGAGCCGCCCGACAGCCTCGATCATGGCCATGACCGCGACCTCGCCGCCGTTCAGCACGTAGTCGCCGAGGCTGACGAGCCGGACCCTCGCGCGGGTGGCCGTGTGGTCGACCACGCGCTGGTCGATGCCCTCGTAGCGCCCGCAGCCGAAGGCGAGGTGCGACTCGAGGGACAGCTCCTGCGCCATGGCCTGCGTGAAGACGTCGCCGGCGGGCGACGGGAAGATGACGACCGGGTCCGTGTCGTCGGCGAGCACCTCGTCCATGGCCTCGCCCCACGGCTCGGGCTTCATGACCATGCCGGCGCCGCCGCCGTAGGGCGTGTCGTCGACGGTGCGGTGCCGGTCGTGCGCGTAGGAGCGCAGGTCGTGCACGCGGAGGTCGATGAGGCCGGACTGGCGGGCCCGGCCGAGCAGGGAGATGTCGAGCACCCCGAAGAACTCGGGGAAGATCGAGACGATGTCGATCCGCATGTCAGCGGGCGTCGTCGCCCTCGGGGGCGGGACCGGCGTCGTCGGCGGCAGGGGCCTCGGGGGCCTCGGGACGCTCGTGGGTCTCGGGCCGCTCGTCCGGGATCTCCTCGAAGAGACCGAAGGGCGGGGTCACGACGAGCGTGCCGGCCTCGACGTCCACCGACGGGACGATCGCCTGCACGAACGGCACCAGCACGGTGCCGGACGGCGTGTCGACGTGGAGCAGGTCCTGGGCCGGGAAGTGGTCGACGAGCGAGACGGTGCCCACCTCGACGCCGTCGCGGAGGACCTTCAGTCCCACCAGCTGGTGGTCGTACCAGGCGTCTGGCTCGGCGGGCTCGTCCGCCGGCGGCGTCATCCAGAGGATGGCCTTGGCCAGCGACTCGGCGGCCGTGCGGTCGTCGACGCCCTCGAAGAAGCCGACGGGGTGGCTGTTGTACCAGCGCAGCTCGGTGAGCGTGAGGGTGCGGCCGTGCCAGGGGGACGACTCCGGGACCTGCAGCGTGAACTCGGCACCGGGGACGAACCGCCTGTCGGGGTCGTCCGTGAACAGCTCGAGCTTGACGGCTCCCTTGAGCCCGTGCGCCTTGGTCAGCCGGCCCACGCGGAACGCCGCGGGGTCCCTGGCCTCATCCTCAGGAATCGGTGTCCACCACATCGACGCGGACGCGCTGGCCGTCGGCGAGAGCCGAGACGAGCGTCCGGAGGGCCTTCGCGGTGCGACCCGCGCGGCCGATGACCCGGCCGAGGTCCTCGGGGTGCACGCGCACCTCGAGGACCTCGCCGCGGGGTGATCCCTTGCTCGTCACGGAGACATCATCCGGGTGCTCGACGATGCCCTTGACCAGGTGCGCGAGCGCGGGAGCGAGCATGGGCTAGGCCTGCTCCTCGGTCGCCTCGGCCTCGGCCGGTGCGGCCTCGGGCGCGGGGGCGGCCTTCTCGGTCTTGGGCTTCAGGACCGGCTTCTTCTTCTCGTCCGCGACGTAGGCGGGCTTCGCCTCGCGGGTGCGAACGGTGGAGACGGCGTCCTTGTCGCCCTTGAAGCGACCCCAGTCGCCCGTGAGCTTGAGGAGGGCCTCGACCTGCTCGGTGGGCTGGGCGCCCACGGAGAGCCAGTACTGCGCCCGGTCCGACTGGACCTCGATGAACGAGGGCTCCTCGGTGGGGTGGTACTTGCCGATCTCCTCGATGACGCGGCCGTCGCGCTTGGTGCGCGAGTCGGCGACGACGATGCGGTAGTACGGCGCGCGGATCTTGCCCAGGCGCTTCAGACGGATCTTGACAGCCACAATTCTCCTGAATTTCTTTGTGTGGGGTGAACTGACGGCCGTGAGCGTGGGGGCACACTCGGCATAGGTTCGATGGGGTCTCGCGGCGCCTGATTAGAGGGTCGGACGATCGCGGACTCGACAGATCATTATGGCAGACGCCGGGCCGCGCCGGGACCCCTCGCGTCGGCGCGCCGCGCGGCGTCATCGCCCGCCCGTCCCCGGGGGTGCGTGGCATGATCGGACGACACCCGGCGCATGCGCCCCGAGACCCCGTGGACGGCAGGACCCGCATGCAGATCGACTTCGCCCGCCAGCCCCCCTCCCGCGTCGGGATCGAGTGGGAGCTCGCGTGCGTCGACCGCGGCTCCGGGGAGCTCGCCGGGGCGGCCCCCGAGATCCTCCGCTCCTTCCCGCACACGGACGCGCACCCGCACGTGACCGGCGAGTTCCTCACCAACACGGTCGAGGTCGTGAGCGCCCCGCACGCGCGCGTGGGCTCCGCCGTCGACGACCTGGCGCGCCTCATCGAGCGCGTGGTCGACGTCGCGGACCCGCTCGGCATCGACCTCATGTGCGCCGGCACCCACCCGTTCAGCGTCTGGCCCGACCAGGACGTCACCCCCGGCAACGAGAGGTACGCCACGCTGCTCGACCGCACGAGGTGGTGGGGGCGCCAGATGATGATCTGGGGCGTGCACGTGCACGTCGGGATCGACGACCCGTCGAAGGCGCTCCCCATCCTCAACGCGCTCCTCGTGCACCTCCCCCGCTTCCAGGCGCTCAGCGCGTCGAGCCCGTTCTGGTCCGGGCAGGAGACGGGGTACGCGTCGAACCGCGCGCTCATGTTCCAGCAGCTGCCCACCGCCGGGCTGCCGCCGGACCTCATCACGTGGGCGGACTACGAGCGCCTCGTCGGCGACATGACGCACGTCGGGGTCATCGACCACCACAGCGAGCTGCGCTGGGACATCCGGCCGGCGCCGAAGTGGGGCACCCTCGAGACGCGGGTGTTCGACGGGGTGTCCACGCTCCGGGAGATCGCCTCGCTCGCGGCCCTGGTGCAGTGCCTGGTGCACGACATGTCCGCCGCTCTCGACCGCGGCGAGGAGCTGCCCCGGATGCAGCCGTGGTTCGTGCGCGAGAACAAGTGGCGCGCGGCGCGCTACGGGATGGATGCCATCATCATCCAGGACGCGGCGGGCGACGAGGCCCTCGTCGGCGACGACACCCGTGCGCTCGTGGAGCGCCTCTCCCCCACCGCGGACGCGCTGGGGTGCGAGGCGGAGCTGCGCGGGATCCTCGACATCGTCGACGGCGGCGCCAGCTACCAGCGCCAGCTGCGGGTGGCGGAGGACAACGAGGGCGCGCTCGCCCCCGTCGTCACGCACCTCGTGGAGGAGCTCCGCTCAGGCTTGGGCCGGTGACGCGGGGCAGGATGGGCAGGTGAGCCCCGCCGTCGACATCGTCATCCTCGTCGTCGCCGTGCTCGCGGCCATCGCCGGCTGGCGTCGCGGCGCCATCGTGACGATCGCCGGGCTCGCCGGCATCGTGCTCGGCGTGGGCCTGGCCCTCGCCATCACGCCCGCGTTCCTGGCGCTCCTCGACCAGTTCGGGGTGGCGGACGGGATCCAGCGCACGTTCGCGGCCGCGATGCTCATGCTCGTGACGACCTCGCTCGTCAGCGGAATCCTCGCGCAGATCGCGAGCCTCCTCACGCGCCTGCTCCGGCCCCGCGGCGCCGCGCGCGGGCTCGACCGCGGCGTCGGGGCCGTCGCCGGGCTCGCGGCCTGGGCCGTGTCGGTCTGGTTCATCGGCGGCTTCCTCGGCTCGAGCGGCGTGATCGCCGCGGTGCAGGTGTCCTCGTCGTCCCGCATCGTGCAGGCGCTCGACCGCGCGAGCCCGATCTCGAGCTCCACCGCCCTGTCCGCCCTCGACGACGCCCTGCACGACGTGGGCTACCCGCGCGTCTTCGCGAACGGCGAGGAGGCGATCGCCGACACGGCCGCGCCCGACGGGGACGTGCCGGAGGCCGTGCGCCGCCAGGCCGCGGGCGTCGTGAAGGTCCTCTCGTCGGCACCCGCGTGCGGCACGTCCTCCTCCGGCAGCGGGTGGGTCGTGCAGGACGGGCGCATCGTCACGAACGCGCACGTGGTGGCGGGATCCGACGAGCTCTACGTCCAGCAGGGCGGGACCGGCGAGCTCCTGCCGGCCGAGCTCGTGGTCTTCGACCCCGCGCGGGACGTCGCGGTCCTCGCCGTCCCCGGGCTCACCGCCGCGCCGCTCCCGCTCGGGAGCGAGCTCGCCGCGTCGGACGAGGCGGTCGTCGCGGGCTACCCCGGCGGTGGGCCGTACCAGGCGACGGGCGCGCGGATCCGCGAGGTCGTCGCCGCCCTCGGCACCGACATCCAGCACGAGCAGCCCGTCACGCGCGAGGTCTACTCGGTGCGCGGCACGGTGCGGCCGGGGGACTCCGGCGGCGCGCTGTTCGACCCGCAGGGCCGCGTGGTCGGCCTGGTCTTCGCGACGTCCTCCGTCGACTCCCAGACGGGCTACGCGATGACCCTCGACGAGATCGCGCCCGTCCTCCAGGAGGCGGGGGCGAGCACCCCGGTCGACTCCGGCGCCTGCGGGGTCTGAGCCGCGCGGATCACACCGCGACGACCGACAGCACGTTGCCGGCCGGGTCGCGGAACCACGCGATGTCCGGGCCGTTCCCGCGCATGATCCCCCGGGCGTCGGTGGGCAGCCCCGGGAAGACCGCCATCGGGACGCCCCGCGCGTCCAGCTCGGCGACCGCCGCGTCCACGTCGTCGACCGCGAGGTTCAGGATCGTGAAGTCCGCGGGCACGTGGTCGGCCTTGGGGTAGACGAGCACGCGGGCGCCGGAGCCGGGGAGCACGAGACGCAGCATGCCCATCTCCGGCACCTCCTCGACCTCGAGGCCGAGCGTGCGGCGGTAGAAGGCGAGCGCGGCGGGGATGTCGTCCACGCTGAATCCGCTGAAGGCGATGACGGGTGCGAACACGCGATGCTCCTGACGCCGGGACCGCGGACGGCCGCCGCGGTGCTGCCCCCACGCTGGCACGGTCCGGTCCGCGCGTCGAGGGCGGAGCCCCGGGAGAGCGGAGGAGGGGCCCTCCCGCCTGCGCGGGAGGGCCCCTCCGGGGGATCCGGGGATCCGGTGTCAGCGGGTCAGCGGCCGAGGAACTTCTGGAGCGAGGCGAGCTCCTCCTCGCTCGGGGCGCCGTTCGCGCCGCCCTTCGCCGCGCCGGCCAGGCCGAAGCCGGAGCCCGCGGGAGCCACGGGGCCGCCGATGCGCTGGCCGGACGCGAGCGCCGCGTTCTCCTGCGCGCGCTTCGCCGGGTTGCCCGACTTCGAGCCCTTCTTCTTCTGCTGCACGGGCTTCCGGCTCGAGTGCGCGCCGGGCATCGGGCCCATGCCGGGGATCTGCGGCATGCCGCCGCGGGCGACCGTGCGCATCATCTTCGAGGCCTGCTCGAAGCGCTGCACGAGGCCGTTGACGTCGGTGACGGTCATGCCGGAACCGCGGGCGATGCGGAGGCGGCGCGAGCCGTTGAGGAGCTTCGGGTTCTGCCGCTCGGCCTTCGTCATCGACTGGATGATCGCCTCCGTGCGGACGATCTCCTTCTCGTCGAAGTTCTCCAGCTGCTCCTTCATGGCGCCCATGCCGGGGAGCATGCCCATCATCTTCTTGAGGGAGCCCTTGCCGCGGAGCTGCTGCATCTGCTTGAGGAAGTCGTCGAGCGTGAAGTCGTCGTTCGCGAGCTTCTGCGCGACCTCCATCGCCTCCTCCTCGTCGAAGGCCTGCTGGGCCTGCTCGATGAGGGTGAGGATGTCGCCGAGGTCGAGGATGCGGCTCGCCATGCGGTCGGGGTGGAAGGGCTCGAAGTCGTCGAGGCCCTCGCCCGTGGAGGCGAACATGATCGGGCGGCCGGTGACGGAGGCGACCGAGAGGGCCGCGCCGCCCCGCGCGTCGCCGTCGAGCTTGGAGAGCACGACGCCGGTGAAGTCGACGCCGTCCTGGAACGCCTTGGCGGTCGCGACCGCGTCCTGGCCGATCATCGCGTCGATGACGAAGAGGACCTCGTCGGGGTCGGTGGCCTTGCGGATGTCCGCGGCCTGGCGCATGAGCTCCTGGTCGACGCCGAGGCGGCCGGCCGTGTCGATGATGACGACGCTGTACTGCTTGTCGACCGCGTGCTTCATCGCGTCCTTCGCGACGCGGACCGGGTTGCCACGGCCGTTGCCGGGCTCGGGCGCGAACACGGGGACGCCCGCCTGCTCGCCCACGACCTGCAGCTGCTGCACGGCGTTGGGGCGCTGGAGGTCGGCCGCGACGAGCATGGGCGTGTGCCCGTCCTTCGCGAGCCACTTGCCGAGCTTGCCCGCGAGCGTGGTCTTGCCCGCGCCCTGGAGGCCGGCGAGCATGATGACCGTCGGCGGCCTCTTGGAGAACTGGATGCGGCGCTGCTCGCCTCCGAGGATGGCGACGAGCTCCTCGTTGACGATCTGCACGACCTGCTGCGCGGGGTTCAGCGCCTGGCTGACCTCGCCGCCGAGGGCGCGCTCGCGGACGGACGCGGTGAAGGCCTTGACGACCTCGAGCGCGACGTCGGCCTCGAGCAGCGCGCGGCGGATCTCGCGGACGGTGCCGTCGACGTCCGCGGCGCTGAGCTTGCCCTTGCCGCGCAGGTTCTTGAAGGTCTCGGCGAGGCGGTCCGAGAGTGTTCCGAAGGTAGCCATGGTGGGTCCAGCTTAACCGCCGCTGGGGCGGGGTCGGGCCAGCGCCGGGGGGATGCGGGTCAGCCGACCAGGTTCTGCGCGAACACGTGGGGCGTGAAGCCCGTCAGGTCGCCGATGCCCTCGCCCTGGCCGATGAGCTTGATCGGGATGCCCGTGCGCTCCTGCACGTTGAGGATGAACCCGCCCTTGGCGGATCCGTCGAGCTTCGTGATGACGAGGCCCGTGACGCCGCCGTGCTCGATGAACGCCTGCGCCTGCGCGAGCCCGTTCTGCCCGGTCGTCGCGTCGAGCACGAGGAGGACCTCGGCGATGGGCGACTGCTTCTCGACCACGCGGCGGATCTTCGACAGCTCGTCCATGAGCCCGCCCTTGGTGTGCAGGCGGCCGGCGGTGTCGATGATGACCATCTCCGTGCCCGTGCGCATCGCGTGCTCGACGGTCTGGAAGGCGACGCTCGCGGGGTCCTGGCCGGGCTGCTGCGGGCGGACGATGTCGGCGCCCGCGCGCTCGGCCCAGGTGGCGAGCTGGTCGACGGCCGCGGCGCGGAAGGTGTCGGCCGCGCCGACGACGACGGTGCGGCCGTAGTTGCGGAGGAACTTCGCGAACTTGCCGATGGTGGTGGTCTTGCCGACGCCGTTGACGCCGACCACGAGGATCACGGCGGGGCGGGCGCTGAGCTTCAGCGTGGGGTCGTGCTTCGCGAGGCGCTCCTCGATGCTCTCCCGGAGCATGCGCTGGAGGTCGCGGGGGTCGGTCGTGCGGTAGCGGTCGACCTTCTCGCGGAGGTCGTCGATGGTCGCCTCGGTGACGTCGGGCCCGAAGTCCGCGGTGATGAGGGCGGTCTCGAGGTCGTCCCACGTGGTCTCGTCGATCGTGGGCTTCGCGAACATGCCGCGCAGCGCGCCGGAGAGGGACCAGGGGGTGCGTGCCATGTGCCCAGCGTAGCCGCGCGTCAGGAGGCGGCCCGCTCCTCGCGGTCGGGCTCGGCGGCGGCGCCGGGCGGCGCGTCGCGGCTGACCCGCTGGCCGACCACGGCGCTCACGCCGTCCTGCCGCATCGAGACGCCGTAGAGCGCGTCGGCGATCTCCATCGTGCGCTTCTGGTGCGTGATGACGATGAGCTGCGACGTGTCGCGGAGCTGCTCGAGGATCGTGAGCAGGCGGCCGAGGTTGGCGTCGTCGAGCGCCGCCTCCACCTCGTCCATGATGTAGAACGGGCTCGGCCGGGCGGTGAAGATCGCGATGAGCAGGGCCACGGCCGCGAGCGACCGCTCCCCGCCGGAGAGCAGCGACAGGCGCTCGATGCGCTTGCCGGCCGGGCGCACGCTGACCTCGATGCCCGTCGTGAGCAGCTGCTCGGGATCCGTGAGCTGGATGCTGCCCGTGCCGCCCGGGAACAGGATCGGGAACACCCGGTCGAACGCCTTCCGGGTGTCCTCGAAGGCGTCGGCGAAGACGCCCTGCATGGTGCGGTCGATGTCGTCGATGATCGTGAGGAGGTCCGCGCGCGTCGCGGTCAGGTCGGCGAGCTGCTCCGTGAGGAAGAGGTGCCGCTGCTCGAGCGCCGCGAACTCCTCGAGCGCCAGCGGGTTGACCCGGCCGAGCTGCGCGAGCTTCCGCTCCGCCACCTCGAGGCGGGCGCGCTGCTCCTCGCGGTCGAAGGGGCGCGTGGGGCCGGGCTCGTCGGCGGGATCCGCGTCGCGGTCCTCGGGCACGCCCGCGTCCTCGTGCTCGGGGTCCGGGCCGGACGCCTCGGCCGACCGCTCGCCGGCGTCCGAGCCGGTCTCCCCCGCCGGATCCCGCTCCGCGGCGCGCGCACGCTGCCGCGGCGGGAGCGGCGCCTCCTCGGGCACGGGCACGTCGGGGCCGTACTCGGCGACGAGCACGCCCTCGCCGAGGCCCAGCTCGCTCGCGGCGCGCTCGAGGAGCTGGGACACCTGCAGGCGCTTCTCGTAGATCTGCAGCTCGAGGCCGTGCACGTCCTCGGTGATCCCGTGGAGGCGGGCCCGGAGATCGGCCTCCTCGCGGCGGAGGGCGGCGAGCTCGGCGTTGCGGCCGGCGCGGGACTCCTCCGCGCGCGCGAGCACCAGGCGGGCCTCGGCGGTGCTGCGGTCGGCGGCGCGGACGACGGCCGGCAGCGCGTCGGCGACGGACGCGGCGCGCGCGATCTGGCGGCGGCGGATCACCTGGCGGCGGGCGGCCTCCTCCGCGGCGGCGCGCTCGGCGGCGAGGCGGCGCTCGAGCGCGACCGTGCGCTCCTGCTCCGCCCGCACCCGCTCCCGCGCGGTCTCGACCTGCAGGCGCGCCTCGATCTCGGCCTCGCGCGCGGCCTCCCACTCGGCGACGAGGGCGTCGCGGCCGCTCGCGTCGAGGACGGGGCGCGGGCGGGAGCGGGCCTCGTCGAGGGCGCGGCGGGCGGCGTCCGAGGAGGCGACCGCGTCGTCGACGGACGCGCTCGCGAGGTCGAGGCCGCGCTGGACGCGGGCGAGCTCGGCGGCGGCGGACTCGGCCTGCGCGCGCGAGCGGCTGAGGCGCTCGGCGTGGGCGGCGAGGCGGGCGTCGGCCTCGCGCAGGCCGCCGAGGGCGGCTGCGGCGCGCTCGCGGGCGACGCGGACCCGCTCCCGGCCGGCCGCGAGGTCGACCCGGAGGTCGTCGATGCGGGCGCGGACGCCGGTGAGGGTCGCGGCCGCGGCGTCGCGCGCGGCCACGAGCTCGAGCTTGGAGCGCGTGGCGCCGGCCCCGCCCCGCAGCACGTGCGCGGAGACGACGTCGCCGCCCCGGGTGATGACGGTGGCGGGAGCGCCGGGTCCCCGCGCCAGGTCGACCGCCTGCGCGAGGTCGTCGACGACCACGACGCCCGCGAGGATCCGCCGGACGCCGTCGGGCGCGTCCACGACGGAGGAGACCGGGACGGGGCCCGTGCCGTCGGGCGCGGGCGGCCCGGCCGGGGCCTCGGAGGATCCGGCGACGACCACCTCGACGCGCCCCAGGTCGTCGTCCACCGCACGGCGGAGCGCGGCGACGGCGTCGTCGTGCGTCTCCGCGAGGACCGCGTCGGCGAGGGTGCCGAGCGCGGCCGCGACGGCGGCCTCGTAGCCGGGGCGGACGTGCACGTGCTCCGCGAGGAGGCCGCGCACGCCGGGGAGGCCGGCGGCCACGAGGTCGCTGGATCCGTCCCGCTGGTCGAGCGCGCTCGCGAGGGCCTCGTCGCGCGCGGCCAGGGCGTCGCGCTCCCGCTCGCGCGCGTGCAGCTCCTCGCGCACGGCCTCGATCGCGGACTCCTCGGCGGCGACGTCGGCCTGGGCGTCCTCGTAGGCGCGCGTGAGATCGGATCCGCCCTGCTCGTCGGCCTCGCCCTCCGCCTCGCCGCGCTCCCGCTCCGCCTCGGCCGCCTGCAGCCGGGCGCGGGCGGCGTCGAGCGCGTTCTGCTGCCGGAGGACCTCGCCGCGCACCGCCGCGAGCCGGGAGCCCGCGGTCTCGGCGCGCCCCGTGAGGCCCGCGATCTCGAGGTCGTGCCGCGAGACGAGCGCGCTCTGCGCCTGGATCTCCTCGTCGAGCGCGTCGAGCGCCTGGCGCGCCCGGGCCGTCGCCTGGCGCGCGGCCGCCCACCCCGCCTCGGCCTCGCCGATGAGCCCGGTGAGCCGCTCGGCCTCGTCACGGGACGCCTGCACCTGCGCCGGCGTGATGCCGGCGGCGGCCTCGGGGGCGTCGTCCGCGGATCCGAGGAGCGCGAGCCGCTGCTGCGCGAGCGAGAGCAGGTTCCGCAGGCGCTCCTGCACCTGCTCGAGGGCGAACGCCGTGCGGCGCGCGCCGTCCACCTCGTCGCCCTCCTGCTCCTCGACGATGCGCTCGGAGCGGAGGACGGCCCGGTCGAGCTTCTCCTGGAGCACCATGCGCTCGGTGGTGCGCTCCTCCTCCGTGCGGGTGTGCTCCGCGAGGGCCCGCCGCAGCGTGACCACCTCGTCGGCCACCAGCCGCGCCCGCGCGTCGCGCACGACCGCGGCCACCGTCTGCGCCTGGCGCGCGACCTCCGCCTGCCGCCCGAGGGGCTTCAGCTGGCGGCGGATCTCCCCGGCCAGGTCGCTCAGCCGCGTGAGGTTCGCCTGCATGCCCTCGAGCTTGCGGAGCGTGCGCTCCTTGCGGCGGCGGTGCTTGAGGATCCCCGCGGCCTCCTCGATGAAGCCGCGCCGCTCCTCGGGGGTCGCCCGCAGGACGTTGTCGAGCCGGCCCTGGCCCACGATGACGTGCATCTCCCGGCCGAGCCCGGAGTCGCTGAGGAGCTCCTGCACGTCGAGGAGCCGGCAGGACGTGCCGTTGATCGCGTACTCGCTGCCGCCGTTGCGGAAGAGCGTGCGGCGGATCGCGACCTCGGTGTAGTCGATGGGGAGGGCGCCGTCGGCGTTGTCGATCGTGAGCGTGACCTCGGCGCGGCCGAGCGGCCCGCGGGTGGAGGTGCCGGCGAAGATGACGTCCTCCATCTTGCCGCCGCGGAGGGTCTTCGCGCCCTGCTCGCCCATGACCCAGGCGAGGGCGTCGACGACGTTGGACTTGCCGGATCCGTTCGGCCCGACGACGCAGGTGACGCCCTGCTCGAACTGGAACGTGGTCGGCTGCGCGAACGACTTGAACCCCTTGAGGGTCAGGCTCTTCAGGTGCACGCCCGCCGCCCTCCTCGCCTCATGGTCCAGATCACGGTACCGGACGGCGCGCGCCCGACCGGGAGCCGCGCGCGGGGCGGCCGGCGCATCCCGCCGCCGCTACCGTGGGGGGACGCGGAGCCGACGAGGCCGCGCCGACGAGGGAGCCGACCATGCCGCACGCCGATGCCGATCGCGCCCGGGTCGTGGAGGAGGTCCCGCCGCCCACCGCCGTCGGCGGCGCCGGGTGGGACGACTTCGTCGCGGTGACCGATGTGGTCAACCGCGCGCAGTCGCACGACCTCGGCCACGATGCCTTCATCTGGCTGCCGCAGGAGCTGATCGCCGACTACGCCGACGTCGCCCACGTGCGGAAGCGCCTGTTCGCCGCGCGCGTCGACGGCCGGATCGTCGGCCGCGGGCTCCTCAGCACGTGGCTGGCCGATCCGACGACGTCCGACGTGGCGGTGGCCGTGGATCCCGAGCACCGGGGCCGCGGGATCGGCCGCGCCCTCCGGGAGCGCGTGGAGCGGATCGCGCTCGACGCGGGCTGCCGGACCCTCACCGCCTTCACCACGCACCGCCCGGATCCGGTGGGCACGCCCATCCCCTCCCCCACGGGAGTCGGCGCGGTCGGGTCCGACGACCCCGCGTCGCGCTTCGCCGTGGCCTCCGGCTACCGCCTCGGGCAGACGGCGCGCACGAGCTCCCTCGACACGACCGAGGTCGCGCCCTCGCTCCCCGCCCGCCTCGCCCGCGCCCGGGAGGCCGCGGGCGACGCGTACCGGGTCGTCTCCTGGGTGGACGCGACGCCTGCGCACCTCCTTGACGACATGGCCGTCCTGCACACGCGCATGTCCACTGACGCCCCGCCCGGCGACCTGCCGCAGGTCGAGGACGTCTTCGACGCCGACCGGCTCCGCGCGGCCGAGGCGCGCCGGGCGTCGTCGGGCCGCGTCGGGCTGACGACGGCCGTCGAGCACGTGGCCTCCGGCCGCCTGGTGGGCTTCACCGAGATCGCCGTCTCCCCCAGCGGCCGCCGCTCCGACGGCCACGCGTACACGTACCAGCAGGACACGATCGTGCTGCGCGAGCACCGGGGCCACCGCCTCGGCATGCTCCTCAAGGTCGAGAACCTGCTGCTCCTGGCGCGCGAGGCGCCCGAGGCCGACCGGGTCGTCACCTGGAACGCCGACGAGAACCGGCCGATGCTCGCCGTGAACGAGGATCTCGGCTTCCGCCACGTCGCCACGAGCGGGAGCTGGCTGCGCGAGGTCGG
Source organism: Clavibacter rahimiani (assembly GCF_052654495.1). Classification (NCBI taxonomy): domain Bacteria; kingdom Bacillati; phylum Actinomycetota; class Actinomycetes; order Micrococcales; family Microbacteriaceae; genus Clavibacter; species Clavibacter rahimiani. The sequence goes on along the minus strand of NZ_CP199790.1, from coordinate 1,400,763 downwards.
CGCGGCGCGCTGAGCGGTCGGCGGGGCATCGGCCGAGGACGGGCGTGGCCGGTCGGGCCCGGGATCAGGCGGTCGCGGCGTCCGGATCCGGCAGCGCCTGGCAGCGCGGGCAGTAGTGGCTCGAGCGGTTCATGAAGGCCTCGCGCACGATCGGCGTGCCGCACCGCGGGCACGGCTTCCCCTGCTGCCCGTAGGCGTTCAGCGAGTGCGAGAAGTAGCCGGACGCGCCGTTCACGTTCACGTACTGCGCGTCGAAGCTCGTGCCGCCCTCGGCCAGCGCCCGGGCGAGCACGTGGCGCACTTCCGCGAGGAGGCGGAGCGCGCGCCCCCGGCCGAGCGCGTCCGTGGGGTGCGCGTAGTGGATCCGGGCGGCCCACAGCGCCTCGTCGGCGTAGATGTTGCCGATGCCGCTCACGAGCGTCTGGTCGAGCAGGGCACGCTTGATCCCGGTGCGCCGGCGCGCGAGCCGGGCGAGGAGCTCCTCGTCGTCGAAGGCCGGGTCGAGCGCGTCGCGCGCGATGTGGGCGACCTGCGTGGGGACGAGGGCGGCGTCGGATCCGCGCCCGCCCGGGTGCCCGTCGGGCGTGGCGACGAGGCGGTCGACGGCCATCGACCCGAAGATCCGCTGGTCGACGAAGGCGACCACGAGCTCGCCGTGCGCGGGGTGCTCGATGCCCATGCGGATCCGGAGCAGCCCGTCCGGGTCGGAGCCGGGCTCGCGGAGGAGGACCTGGCCGCTCATGCCGAGGTGCGTGACGAGGGCGCGCGGCCCGGTGGCGTCGCGCGCGGCGTCGGGGGCGAGCGGCAGCCAGAGGAACTTGCCGCGGCGGACGGCCGAGGTGATCACCCGGCCGACGAGCAGGTCGACGAACGCGCCCTCGAGGGGGTCGTGCCGCTTGAGGGACCGGGCGTCCAGGATCTCGACGCCCGTGATGCGGGCGCCCGTCACCGCGGGCTCCAGCCCGGCGCGAACGACCTCGACCTCGGGGAGCTCGGGCACCGCGGGTCAGGCCGTGGGGCGCGCCTCGAGGCGCGTCCACGCCTCGAGGGCGGCCGTCATCTCGGCCTGCTTCTTGCTGGACCCCTCGCCCGTGGTGCGGACGGCGTCGCCCACCGAGACGACGGCGTGGAAGCGCTTGCTGTGGTCGGGGCCGCTGTCGCTCACCTCGTAGACGGGCGCGGGCAGGCCCTGGCGCGCGGCGCTCTCCTGGAGCGCGGTCTTCGGGTCCATGGCGGCGCCGAAGCGCGCCGGGTCCTCGAGGAGCGGCGCGATGAGGCGGAGCACGAGACCGGTCGCGGCCTCGCCCCCGGCGTCGAGGTAGCAGGCGCCGATGATGGCCTCGACCGTGTCGGCGAGGATCGACGACTTGGCGCGGCCGCCCGTGAGCTCCTCGCCCCGGCCGAGCAGCAGGTGCTCGCCCAGGCCGATGCCGATGGCCACCTCCGCGAGGGCGACGCTCGAGACGAGGCTGGCGCGCCGCTTGGCGAGCTCGCCTTCGTCGAGGTCGGGGTTCTCGAGGTAGAGCATGACCGTGACGGCCTGCCCGAGGATGGAGTCGCCGAGGAACTCGAGGCGCTCGTTGTGCGGGATGCCGCCGTGCTCGTACGCGTACGAGCGGTGGGTGAGCGCGAGCTCGAGGAGCTCGGGGCTCACGTCCACGGCGAGGAGGCGCCGGAGCGCGTCGCGGTCGCCGTGGACGCGGGATCCCGGGGTGTCGGTCATGTCCGACGTACCGTGCGGGTCGCGACTAGACGTCGGCGACCTTGCGGCCCTTGTACTCCATGTACAGGGGCGTGCCGGCGGCGTCCTCGATCACGCGCGCGCGGTGCGGCATGGAGTAGACGACCTTGCCGTTCTCGATGGTCTTGACGAGCGTGGGAGCCTCGGCCTTCCACTGCGAGCGACGCGCACGCGTGTTGGATCGGGACATCTTTCTCTTGGGAACAGCCATGGCTAACTCTCATCTCTCTGCGTTTCGATGTCGGCGTCTTCACGCGCCGCATCGCTGTCTTCGGAAGCTCGGAAGCCGGACAGGGCCGCCCAGCGCTGATCGATCACGGGCTCCGGGTCGGAGTCCGCCAGGACCAGGCTGATGCCGGGACCCAGATCGACATCCAGGTCCTCGCCCGGCAGTTCGGGCTGGAACGGCAGTGAAAGGACCACCGCATCCCGGATGACCGGCTCCAGGTCCACGTGCTCGTCCTGGACCTGGTAGTCGAAAGCTTCATCAAGAGAGTACGCGAACATCTCCGCGAAATCGACCTGGACACGCTCCTGCATGTCGGCGAGGGTCCGCGCGGACTGCCCGTCGGCCACCGTGTCGACGTCACCGGTGACCAGGATCCCGTCGTGGAGGGACTCCAGCCGCACGTTCACGAGCATCTCGCGGCCCTCGGGGACGCTGATGAGGCCCTCGCCCATGCGCTCCGGGAGGGTGATGGTCAGCTCGAGCTCGCGCATCTCGCCGGGGCGGTGCACGATGTCGTGGACGTTGACCGTGAATGGGGTCTTCTGGAACCGGGACACCCGTACATGGTACGGGTCGTCAGCGGTCCCGTCGGACGGCCAGCGCCTCGGCGACGGCCAGGGGCACGTACGGGGTGACGTCGCCGCCGAGCGCCTCGACCTGGCGGACGAGCGAGCTGGAGACGTGGGCGTGCGCGGGATCCGGCAGGAGCAGCACGGTCTCGACGTCGGCGAGGTCGCGGTTGACGAGCGCCATGGGCGTCTCGTAGGCCACGTCGAGCTGCGACCGGACGCCCTTGACGAGCACGGACGCGCCGACCTGCCGGCAGTAGTCCACGAGGAGGCCGGCGCCCCACGAGTCGACGCGCACGGTGTCCGGGAGCCCGGCGTCGCGGATCACGCGCTCGATGAGGGCGACGCGCTCCTCGAGCGGGAGCATGGGCGTCTTGCCGGGGTTGTGCACGACCAGCACGATGAGCTCGTCGTAGAGGCGGGCGGCCCGGCGGACGACGTCGAGGTGGCCGAGCGTGACGGGGTCGAAGGATCCGGGGACGACGGCGATCCGCTGCATCCGGCCAGCCTAGGCCCGGACCCGGATCAGTTCTTGTCGAGGAACGCGCGCTCCTCGTCGTCCAGCCGGCGGGCGAGAGCGCGGGCGAGCGCCGGGTGCCCGGCGAGGTCCGGCGACGCCTCCAGCACGTCGTGCGCGTGCTCGCGCGCGGACTCGATGAGGTCGCCGTCCTGCGCCACGCGCAGCAGCCGGAGGGACGAGCGGCCGCCGGACTGGTTCGTGCCGAGGACGTTCCCCTCGCGGCGGAGCTCCAGGTCGACGCGGGCCAGCTCGAACCCGTCGAGGGTCGCGGCGACCGCGTCCACGCGCTCGCGCGCGACGGTCTCGGGCTCCGCGTGCGTGACCATGAGGCAGAGGCCGGGCACGCCGCCGCGGCCGACGCGGCCGCGCAGCTGGTGCAGCTGGGAGACGCCGAAGCGGTCGGCGTCGAGGATCACCATGGTCGAGGCGTTGGGCACGTCGACGCCGACCTCGATGACCGTGGTGGCGACGATGAGGTCGATGTCGCCCGCGGAGAAGGCGCGCATCACCCGGTCCTTCTCCTCCCCCGACATGCGGCCGTGGAGCACCGCGCGGCGCACGGATCCGAGGCGCGGGTGGGCGGCGAGGAGCGCGTCGACCTCGGTGACGGTCGCGAGCGCGGGGCGCGCGGGCGCGTCGTCCGGGGCGTCCGCGGCGGCGTCCTCGTCCTCCGCGTCGGGGTCCTGCGGGTCGATCGCGGGGCAGACGACGAACGCCTGGCGCCCCTTCTGGATCTCCTCGGCCGTGCGCTCCCACACCCGCTCGATCCAGCCCGGGTGCTCGTGCAGCGGGACCACGTACGACGCGATGGGCTGGCGTCCGCTCGGCAGCTCGGCGATGGTCGACACGTCGAGGTCGCCGAACACCGTCATCGCGACCGTGCGCGGGATGGGCGTCGCGGTGAGCACGAGGACGTGCGGCGGCGTGCCGCCCTTCCGGCGGAGCGCCTCGCGCTGGTCGACGCCGAAGCGGTGCTGCTCGTCGACCACGACGAGGCCGAGGTCGAGGAACTCGACGCGGTCGCCGAGCAGCGCGTGGGTGCCGACGACGATGCGCGCCTGCCCGCTGACGATGCGGAGGAGCGCGCGCTTGCGGTCCGCCGTCGTCAGCTGCCCGGTGAGGAGGGTCGGCATCAGCTCGGCCGCGAGGTCGGGGCCGAGGGACGCGGTGAGCGAGCGGAGGTGCTGGCTGGCGAGCACCTCGGTGGGCGCGAGGAGCGCGGACTGCCCGCCGGAGTCGGCGACCGCGAGCATCGCCCGGAGCGCGACGAGCGTCTTGCCGGAGCCGACCTCGCCCTGCACGAGCCGGTTCATGGGCCAGGTGCGGGCCATGTCCGCCGCGATCTCCTCGCCGACGAGCCGCTGGTCGCCCGTGAGCTCGAAGGGCAGCTGCGCGTCGAGGCGGGAGAGGCGGCCGCCGGGCGACGGGATCCGCGGGGTGGCGGGCAGCGCGCGCGCCGCCTGCCGTCGCTGCAGCAACGCCGTCTGGAGGACGAAGGTCTCCTGGAAGCGGAGGGCGTCGCGGCCGCGCTTCCAGTCGACGTCCTTCTCCGGCCGGTGCACGCCCTCGAGCGCCTCGCGATACGGGACGAGGCCGCGCTCGGCGCGGACGTCGGCCGGCACGGGATCCTCGAGGTCGTCGACCGCGTCGAGCGCGAGCGCCACGGACTTGGCGACCTGCCAGCTGGCCATCGACGCGGTGGCCGGGTAGATCGGGATGGGCATCTCGGCCCAGCGGCGCGCGGCGGCGTCGGGCTCGCCGCCGGAGAGCTCCGGTCCCTCATGCGCGTCGAAGAGCTCGTAGTCGGGGTGGGCGAGCTGCAGGGCGCCGCGGTAGTCGCTGACCTTGCCCGCGAAGATCCCGCGGACGCCCGGCACGAGGTCCTTGGCGCGCCACGCCTGGTTGAAGAAGGTGAGGGTGAGGAAGCCGCGGCCATCGGTGATCCTCACCTCGAGGATGCTGCCGCGCCGCGCGCGCATGGGGCGCTCGCGGACCTCCCGGACCTCGGCGACGATGGTGGCCTGCTGGTCGACCGGCAGCTCGGCGAGGGCGGTGAGCTCGCCCCGGCGGGCGTACCGGCGCGGCAGGTGCTCGAGGAGGTCGGCGACGGTGCGCAGCCCGAAGGCCTTCTGCAGCACGCCGGCGGTGCGGCCGCCCACGACGCCCGCGAGCGCGGCGTCGGATCCGGTCATCCCCCGAGTGTACGAGGGGCGTCCGACGTGGGGCGTCCCGCGGCGGTCGCCTCCGCCCCGGTGCCCACCGCCTCGTCGTCGCCGCGGGGGCGTCGCCGGACGAGCGAGCGCGGGGCCACGAGCGCGAGGACGCGGTCGAGGCGGCCCGCGCGGACGCGCAGCGCGTCGCCCAGCGCGACGAGGGCGCCCGCCTGCGCGGCGCCGGAGGCCCGGTCGACCGGCACGCCGGCCCGGGCGAAGCGCTCGCGCTCGCGGACGCCGACCAGCAGGGCGACCGGGTCGGCGAGCGACGCGTCGTCGTCGGCCAGGCGCCGGCCCAGCTCGCGGGGCGACTCGGTGTCGGGGACGCGGATCCCGAGGTCGACGGCCCGGTCCTCCGCCTCGCGCCAGGCGGTGCCGGCGGGCGCGTCCCCGGCCTCGAGCGCGCGGAGGCGGCCGCGGCGGCGCGCGCGACGGATGAGCGCCGGGGTCGCGAGCAGAGCCAGGACGAGGAGGACGAGGGCGGCGGTGCCAAGGGCGGCCCACGGGATCCGGACGGCGGTCGCGCCGCTCGCGCCGGGTGCGGCCGACGCGGTCGGGACCGGCGTGGCCGTCGCGGTCGGCTCCGCCGCGGCGGTGGGCGAGGCCGACGGGGTGGGCGCGGCGGTCGGGGCGGCGGAGGGCTGCGCGTACGGCGCGGCCTGGCCGCGGCCGGGGGTGGGCTCGAACGCGATCCAGCCGACGCCGGCGAAGTACAGCTCCGGCCAGGAGTGGAGGTCGTGGGATCCGACGCGGTAGGTGATGAGGTCGCCGTCGCGCGCGACCTGGTCGCCCGGGAGGTAGCCCACGGCCACGCGCGACGGGATGCCCGCCTCGCGCGCCATGATCGCCATGGCCGAGGCGAAGTGCACGCAGTAGCCGGACCGCACCCGCAGGAACTCCCCCACGACGTCGACGCCGCTGCCGTCGTAGCCCTGCTGGACGGGCGCCTCCTCCGAGTAGAGGAACTCACCTCCCCGGAAGAACTCCTGGAGGGCGATGGCCTGGTCGTACGGCGCGTCGAGCCCGGCGAGCACGTCGGCCGTCGTCGACGCGATGACGTCGGGGGTCCCGTCGGGGATCTGGAGGAACGGGCGCAGCTCGTCGTCGGTCACGGGCGCCACGTCCTCGAGCTGCTCGCGCGTGGGACGCGGCAGCTCGGAGCGGACGGTGTAGCTCTGGCGTCGGCTGTCGGAGTCGGACGAGCGGATCGCGAGACCCTGCTCCGACCAGCGCCAGGAGCCCTCGAGCCCGTCGACGCTCCGGGGCGCGTACGGCACCGGCAGCCAGGCGCTCGAGGAGCCCTCCACCTGCACGCGCGTCTCGACGTCCTCGACCGGCACGTCGGATCCCGCCCCGAGGTCGGGGCCGATCGCGTCGACCGTGTTCCCGTCCGGCGGGCGCAGGGGCGACGGCGCCCACTCCTCGCCCTCGAAGCGCGAGAGCGTCGTGACCTTGAAGTAGAGCGCCGTGGGCGACTCGGTGGTGTACCGGAGCGCCTCGACGTCGACGGGGCGGCGGAGGTCGTCGCCGAGGTCGAGGATCGGGTTGACGACGCGCGAGCCGCCCGCGCCCGAGCCGGAGGCCGCCGGGAACGTGGCGGACGTGAGACCCGGGACGATCGCGGGGACGACGAGCGAGAGCACGACGGCGCCGCCCGCGAGGGCGCCCGCCGAGGCGAGCGCCGTGCGCGCGGAGGCGGCGGCGCGCCCGGACGACGACCGCGCGCGCGGCACCGGGTCGGGGCGCGGACCGCCGAGCAGGCCGGATCCCCGCCACCCGCCCTCGCGGTCCGCGTCGCGCGCGTCGGCCGCGAGCACCGCGAACCAGGCGAGGACCGTCACGGCGAAGGACGCGAGGGAGAACTCGCCCACGAGCACGGCGCCGGGCACGGACACGAGGACGAGGAGCGGCAGGCCGGTGACCGCGGGCAGGCGGAGCGCGTGCGCGAGCACGTCGAGCACGACCGCGAGGGCGCCGACGGACGCGACGACCACGAAGACGATGGAGGCGATCGGCGGGACGGGCGCGGAGCGGCGGTAGATCTCCTCCCCCGCCTGCTGCCCCACCGCGACGAGCGTGCGCAGGGTCTCCGGGGTGGGGATCACGCCGAGCACGGCGGTGCCCCCGGCGAACACGAGCGTCACCAGGAGCACCAGGACCACGAGCCCGCCCGCCGACGCGAGGAGGCGCGGCACGCCCGCGGCACGGAGGAGCGCGGCGGATCCGAGGACGGCCGCGACGAGCACGACGCAGATGACGAACCAGGGACCCGGCTCGACGAGGAGGTGGAGGCTCGCGGCCGCGGCGAGGAGGGCCGCGCCGAGCGCGGCGGTGAGCGGCCAGCGGGCGGCGGCTCGACCGGCGCCCGGCGTCCGGCGGCCTCCGCCCGCACCGGATCCGTCCTCGTCGCGCCTCCGAGCGCCGGGCCCGCCCGCGCGCTCGCCCGGGAGCGGGCGCGGCTCGACGGCCCAGTGCTCGCGTCCGCCGAGGCCCACGGCGTCCAGGTCGGTCATCGGGCCATCTCCTCGGCGCGCGCGGCGCGCCACGCGGCGGCGGGGGTCGTGTCCTCGCCGAGGACGACGGTGCGCCAGCCGGCCTCGCGGAGGATCCGGACGGCCTCCCAGTCGTCGTGGCCGTCGACGCGCCCGGCGTGCGCGAGGAACGCGACCGCGGGGCGGCAGGCGGCGCCGAAGCCCGCGAGGCGACGGGCCTGGTGCTCGTCGAGGTGTCCGAGGACGGCGTGCATCGGCACGGCCCGGCGGCTCCGGCGGATCTCCGACAGGGCGTCCTGCACGCCGTCGCGCGCCGGATCGGGCGCGGCCGGGCGCACCTCGGCCAGGTGCAGGAGCAGCTCGGCCTCCGCCGCGGCGCCGTCGCCCGGGCGGGTGGCCGCGGCGCCGGATCCGCCCGCGGTCTCGACGAGCTGCACCGCGTATCCGCCGCGCTGCAGGTGCACGCCGACGGACGCGGCGAACGCGACCGCGCGCTCGAAGGCGCGGTCCGCGTCGCCGTCGTCGTCCGCGTGCAGGGGGAAGCCCGCGGCGCGCGTGTCGAGCAGCACCAGCGAGCGCGGGCTGGAGCGCTGCTCCTCCTGGCGCACCATGAGCTCGCCGTGGCGCGCCGTGGCGCGCCAGTGCACGCGGCGCATCGGGTCGCCCGCGCGGTACTCGCGCGTGCCGAGGTCGTCCTCGCCGCCGTCGGAGCGGCGCTGCACGCGCTCGGACTCGCCCTCGGAGGAGAGCTGCCCGCCGGGCTCGGCCGCGAGGTCCGCAAGGCGGGGCGTGACCACCAGGCGCGACGTGCCGCCCGCGACGTGCCGGAGCCCCATCAGGCGGAACGGGTCGTGCTCCTCGACGGCGAGCGGGCCCACCTCGTGGATCCCGCGCCGCTCGGGCGTGAGGTCGTAGCGGAGGACGGGACGGACCGACGACCGGCGGGATCCGCGCGCGAGGCCCCGCAGGGACGGCAGCTCCGCGGGCGGCGTCGCCCCCTCGGCGCCCGGCACGAGGTCGAGCACCCACGAGCGCGGGGTCGGCATGGCGCCGACGTTCGCCACGGACACCGTGACGGTCGTCGCCGTGCCGGCCTCCACGACGGTCGACGTGAAGGTGCGCTCGACGTGCAGCCGCACGCGCGCCACGACGAGCCACGCGGCGGCGAGCAGCGGCAGGGCGAGCACGGCCACGCCGATGAAGACGAACTCGCGCCGGCCCGCGATGAAGGCGCCCGCGAACGCGGCGACCCCGGCGGCGAGCAGGGCGATGCCGCGGAGGGTCGGATGCGGGACGGCCTCGATGCCGATCCGGCGCATCAGGCGCACGAGGGGCGGCACGGGCTCAGCGCGTCCGTCCCGCGGCGCTCAGCGGCACGGAGGTGGAGGCGACGATGCGCTCGAGGACCTCGACGACCGCCGCCTGCCCGCGACCGCCCTGCCCGAGGGCGCGGCCGGTCGCGACGAGCCGGTGCCCGAGGACGGGCGCCGCGAGGGCGTCGATGTCGTCGGGCAGCACGAAGTCGCGCCCGTCGAGCGCCGCGCGGGTCTTGGCGGCGCGGATGAGCTGGAGGGTGGCGCGGGGGCTCGCGCCGAGGCGGATCTCCTCGTGGCCGCGCGTGGCCTGCACGATCGCCACGGCGTAGCGCGAGACGGGGTCGGACACGTAGACGCCGCGGGCCGCGTGCATCATCGCGTCGAGCTCGTCCGCGTCGACCACGGGCCGGAGCTCGTCGAGCGGGCTGACCGTGTCGCGGTCCCGGAGCATCGCGAGCTCGGCGGCGGCGTCCGGGTAGCCCATGGAGATCCGGGCCATGAAGCGGTCGCGCTGCGCCTCGGGCAGCGCGTACGTGCCCTCCATCTCCACCGGGTTCTGCGTCGCGACCACGGTGAACGGCTGCTGGAGGCCGTGCGTGACGCCGTCGACGGTGACCTGGCCCTCCTCCATGCACTCGAGGAGCGCGGACTGCGTCTTGGGGCTCGCCCGGTTGATCTCGTCGCCGATGACGATGTTCGCGAACACGGCGCCCGGCTGGAACTCGAAGCGGTGGTCCGCCTGGCTGTAGACGGAGACGCCCGTGACGTCGGACGGGAGGAGGTCGGGCGTGAACTGGATCCGGTTGACCGTGCAGTCGACGCTCCGCGCGAGGGCCTTCGCGAGCATGGTCTTGCCGACGCCGGGCACGTCCTCGATGAGGAGGTGGCCGCCGGAGAGGAACACCGTGAGCGCCATGCGCGTGGCGTCGTGCTTGCCGGAGAGGACCGCGTCGACGTTGGCGAGGATCAGGTCGGCCAGCCGGCGCACCTCCGCGAGCGGCATGGCGTGGGCGGCGGACACGTGGGCCTGGCGCGCGGCGGAGCGGATGCGGGCGGGGTGCGAGCCCGATCCGGCGTGCAGGGGAACGGACTCGGACTCGGGGCTCGTCACGCAGATCCTCCAGCGTCGTGGGCGTGAGTGGAGCATACGTCAGGGATCCGGGAGCATCCGGCAGGGAGCCGGGCAGGGACAGGGCGGGTAGCGTGGGGGCCCGTGCACCCCGCTCCGAACGCCACCGTCCCGCGCCCCGGGGGCCCGCGACCGTGACCCGCATCGTCTCCGGCTACGCCGGGTCCCTCGTCCTCCGCGTGCCCAAGAGCGGCACCCGCCCCACGAGCGACCGCGTGCGCGAGGCCCTGTTCTCCGGGCTCGAGGCCCGGGACGCGCTCGACGGCGCGCGCGTGCTCGACCTGTACGCCGGATCCGGCGCCCTCGGCCTCGAGGCCGCCAGCCGCGGCGCGCGCGACGTCGTCCTCGTGGAGCGCGCCGTGCCCGCGGCCGCCGTGTGCCGGTCGAACGCGGCGCTGATCGAGCGGGTCGCGCCCCGCGACGCCGTCCCGCGGATCCGCGTGGCCGCCCAGAGCGTGCACGCCTTCCTCTTGGGCGACCGCGGCTCGTACGACGTCGCGTTCCTCGACCCGCCCTACGAGGCGGGCGACGCGGAGCTCGCGGACGAGCTGGCGGCGCTCGTCCCCCGCCTCGTCGACGGCGCGGTCGTCATGGTCGAGCGCAGCGCGCGGTCGGCCGAGCCGGCATGGCCCGCGGGGATCGCGCGCGACCGCCGGAAGGCGTACGGCGACACGGTCGTGTGGTGGGCGGTCGCGGAGGCGGCGGCACCCGCGGACGAGGAGCCGGCCGAGGCGCCGGCCGAGCGACCGGACGCGATCGACGGCGCGGAGCCCGACGCCGTGCAGCCCGCGGGCGCCTAGCGCGCGCCGTCCCAGTCGGCGTACGGGTCCCAGCCGCCGAGCGGCGTGCGCGGCCCGGCGTACGGCACGCCGTCGACCGTGACCGCCGGTCCCCCGGAGCCGGGCTCCGTGACGACGCCGATCGCCCGGAACGGCGCGGGCAGCTCCGCATCCGCGGGGAAGGCCGCGACGAGCGCGTGGTCCTCTCCCCCGGTGAGCACGAGGTCGAGGGCGACCGGCGGCAGCGAGGGATGGGCGGCGGCGACGCGGCGCGCGTCCTCCGCGAGGGCGGCCGAGCCCAGGTCGATCCCCGCGCCGCTCGCGCGCGCCATCCGGGCGAGGTCGAGGAGGAGGCCGTCGGACACGTCGAGCATGGCGGTCGCCCCGGCCCGCGCGGCGTCCGCGCCGGCGCCGAGGGGCGCGACGGGCGCCAGCTGCGCCTCGACCGCGGCGGGGTGGGCGGCGCGCAGGGCACGGGCGAGGCCGGCGTCGGGCACGGGCTCCCCGCCCGGCCGGTCGCTCCGCGCGTGGTCGAAGAGGAGGCGGACGCCGGCCGCGGCCATCCCGAGGGTCCCGGCCACGGCGATCACGTCGCCGGGGCGCGCGCCGGAGCGGAGCACGGGGTCGCGCCCCTCGAGGTCGCCCGTGGCGGTCACGGTGATCGCCAGCGCGTCGGAGACGGACAGGTCGCCGCCCACGACGCCGCAGCCCGGCGCCTGCAGCCGGCAGCCCTCGCGGAGGCCGTCGGCGAGGGCCTCGAGGTCGGCGACGCGGGTGCGCGCGGGCGCCGCGATCGCCACGAGGAGCGCCGACGGCCGCGCGCCCATGGCGGCGACGTCGGCGAGGTTGGAGGTCGCGGCGCGCCGCCCGAGGTCGTGGAAGGACGACCAGGCGAGGCGGAAGTCGGGTCCCTCGATCATCATGTCGGTCGTGATCACGAAGCGGCCGTCGGGCGCCCGCACGACCGCGCAGTCGTCGCCGGGTCCCACGTCCGCGGCGTCGGCGGCGGGCAGGTGCGGCAGGATCCGCGCCAGGGTCGCGAGCTCGCCCGCGCTGCCGAGCGTCGCGGCGTCCGCGGCGCCCCCGTCGGTCGGATCCGCGGCGGAGGGCGTCCCAGGAGTCGTCACGACTGCCACGGTAGCCTGACCGCGATGAGTCCCCGCCGCCCCGCCCGCGCCCTGCGCGCCGCCGCCGTCGCCGCCGCCGCGTGCGGCATCGCCCTCGCCGTCGCCGGATGCGCCCCCACCGTCTCGCTCGAGGCCGCCCCGGGCGCGACGGATCCGCTCTGCGCCGACGTGGTCGTCCACCTCCCCGCCGAGCTCGGCACCGCGCCGCTCCGCGAGACCGACGCGCAGGGCACCGCCGCGTGGGGCGACCCGCAGAGCACGGTCATCCTCCGCTGCGGCGTCGCGACGCCCGGCCCCACGACCGACGCGTGCATCAGCTACGACGACGTCGACTGGGTCGAGGACGACTCGCGCGCGCCGAACATCCGCTACACGACCTTCGGCCGCACGCCCGCCGTGGAGGTCGTCATCGACTCGACGCAGGCCAGCTACACCGCGCTCACGGACCTCAGCGGCGTCGTCTCGGTCATCCCGCAGACCGCCGCGTGCGTCAGCGCGCAGGACCTGGGCGACGCGCCGCCTCCGGGGAGCTGACCGGCAGCTGGCCCGTCGCGGACGGCACCGGATCCCCGGGGCGCTCCTCGAGCGACCCACCGCGCGTGCCACGCCGCACGCGTCGCTCCTCGAGCGCCAGCCGTCCCGCCCGCCGCCAGCGCCGCCCCGGCGCCTCCTGCGGCCAGTGCAGCGTGAGCGAGGTCACGCCCCGGCTCATCCGCAGCGGCAGCGTCGACGGGCGGGTGAGCGGCCGCATGCTGATCCTCATCCCGAGGCGCGGGTCGAGCACGATGCGCCGCTCCGGCCCCAGGTGCACGGACAGGTCGATGTCGTCGTGCAGGTGCGTGCCCGCGCGGTGCACGTCGTCGCGCACGGCGAGCCAGGCGTCGCGGCGCAGCGCGAAGTTGGACCCGAACAGCGGCGGGTGCCCGAGCGCGAGCGTGACCGAGGCGAAGTAGGCGCCGAGGTAGGCGGCCGCCGCGACCCGGCGGAGCGCGCGCGGCCCGTCCAGGAAGCGCGCGGCGCCCGTGACGGCGACCACGTCGGGACGCGCGGCGAGCACGTCGCCGAGCCGCTCGATCCAGTCGGCGGGCGGCACGCAGTCGGCGTCGAGGCGGGCGATGACGTCGTGCCGCGCGGCGTCGTACCCGGCGGACGCGGCCGCGGGGATCCCCACGACCGGCTCGTGCACGACGCGGGCGCCCGCCGCCCGCGCGACCGCGGCGCTGTCGTCGCGCGACGCGTTGTCGACCACCACGATCTCGTCGGGCGCGACGCTCTGCCCGGCGAGGGCCGCGAGGCACGCGCGGAGGTGCCCGGCGTCGTCGCGCACGGGGATGACGACGGACACGGACGGGCGAGCCGCCGCCGAGGTCCCGCGATCGCCTCCGCCGGAGCGGACGAGCGGCGCGGACCGGGCGTCCGGATGGAGGCGGGGCCGGGCGACGGATCGTCCTACGAGCATGCGCCCGAGCCTAGGCGCATCGCCGCGCGGCGACCGGGCCGCGGCGACGAGCGATCCAAGGCCTCAGGCGCGGGCGCCATCCGCCTCCCACGCGAGCGCCACGTCGAGCAGCCGCGAGATGAGGTCCGGGTAGGCGAGGCCCGACGCCTGCCAGCAGGCGGGGAACATCGAGATGGGCGTGAAGCCGGGCATCGTGTTGACCTCGTTGAGCACGAAGCCGTCGGCCGTGAGGAAGAAGTCCACGCGCGCGAGCCCGCGGCCGTCGACCGCCCGGAACGCCCGGATCGACAGCTCCTGCAGCTCGGCGAGCTCCGCGTCGGTCACGTCCGCCGGGCACACCAGGTCGATGCCGTCGGCGCCGAGGTACTTGGCCTCGAAGTCGTAGAAGTCGCGGCCCGACACGACGATCTCGCCCGCGACCGAGGCGCGCGGCGCGCGGCCGGGCCCGTCGTCGAGGATCGCGCACTCCACCTCGCGGCCGACGAGGCCCGCCTCAACGAGCACGCGGTCGTCCTCGCGGAACGCGGTCTCGAGGGCGGCATCGAGCGCACCCGGCTCCGCGACCCGGCTGACGCCGACGCTCGATCCCGCGCGCGCGGGCTTGACGAAGGCCGGCAGCGCGAGCTCGGCGGCGCGCGCCCGGACGACCGCGGGATCCGCCTGCCACTCGTGCCGCGACACCGTGATCCACGGGGCCACTGCGATGCCGGCGGCCTGCAGCACGGTCTTCGCGAAGTGCTTGTCCATGCCGAGCGCCGAGGCGAGCACGCCCGACCCGACGTAGGGCAGCCCGGCGAGCTCGAGCATGCCCTGGACGGTGCCGTCCTCGCCCTGCGTGCCGTGCAGGATCGGGAGCACGACGTCGACCCGGCCGAGCGACCGCTCCTCGCCGTCCGCGTCCCGGACCCGGAGCTCGCGCGAGGACGCGTCCTCGGGCCAGCGCACGCGCGTGCCGTTGTCGGCGACCTGGGGCAGCGCCTCGGCGTCCAGCGCGAACGCCGCGGCGTCGTCCTCCTGCAGCGTGAAGGCGCCGCGCGGCGTGATCCCGACGGGGACCACCTCGAAGCGCTCGCGGTCGATGGCGCCGAGCACGCCGCTCGCGGTGGCGCAGCTGATGGAGTGCTCGCTGGAGGTGCCGCCGAACAGCAGCACCACCCGGATGCGGTCGGTCATGGTCACTCTCCCTGGGGGGTGTCGTCGTCGGTGGTCAGGTGCGGGGCGATGTCGCGCGGCGACAGGGTGCCCGCGAGCACCTGGGCCACCTGCTCGACGATCGGCATGAGGACGCCCCGCTGGCGCGCGAGCTCGAGCACGGGCGCGACGGAGGAGAGGCCCTCGGCCGTCTGCTGCATGCTCGTGACCACGTCGGTGAAGCTGTACCCCTGGCCGAGCAGGCGGCCCGCGGTGTTGTTGCGGGACAGCGACGACTCGCACGTGGCGATGAGGTCGCCGAGCCCCGCGAGCCCCGCGAGCGTCTCGGCCCGGGCGCCGTACGCCACGGAGAAGGCGGTCATCTCGGCGAGGCCGCGCGTGATGATCGACGCCTTCGTGTTCTCGCCGTACCCGACGCCGTCGACGATGCCGACCGCCACCGCGATGAGGTTCTTGAGGACCCCGCCGAACTCGGTGCCGATGACGTCGGTGTTGACGAACGAGCGGAAGTAGGGGCTGCGGGCGATCTTGGCTACGCGCTCCGCCGTGGCCTGGTCGGCGGAGGACACGACGACGGCGGTCGGCTGCTCGCGCGCGATCTCGAGCGCCAGGTTCGGCCCCGAGGCGACGGCGATCCGCTCGGGCCCGATGCCGAGCACCTCCTGGATCACCTCGCTCATGCGGAGGCCCGTGCCCTTCTCGACCCCCTTCATGAGGCTGACGACCACGGCGTCGGATGGGATGAGGTCGCGCGCGGCCTCGAGGTTCGCGCGGAGCGTCTGGCTCGGCACGGAGACGAACACGTCGGTCGCGCCCGCGAGCACGCGCTCGAGCGAGGCGTCGGCGGTGAGGCGCCGAGGCAGGTTGACGCCCGGCAGGTAGTCGCTGTTGCGCTTCGCCTCGGTGATCTCCCGGGCGAGCTCGGGCCGACGGGCCCACATCACGACGTCGCTGCCGCCGTCCGCCATGACCTTCGCGAAGGTGGTGCCCCAGCTGCCGGCGCCGAGGACGACGATGCGGCGCCGCTCCCCGTCCGCGGAGTCGGGACCCGGGGCGGGGACGGGGCGGGGGCTCGCGGTCGCGTCACTCAAAACGGCCGGTCTCCTTCTGGTTCTTGGAGCGGGGATCCCACCGTTCGGCGGGCGCGGTCTCGCCGCGCAGCTCCTCCACGAGCTGCGTGATGGCGGCCATGACGACGGCGGTCGCCTCGGTGAGGGTCGCGGAGTCGAGGCTCCGGTCGCGGAAGCGCGAGAGGTCGACGGGCTCGCCGATGACGACCTGGATCGTCTTCCGCCGGAACAGCCGCACGCGCTTCGAGTAGCGGCCCATGAGCTCCTGCGTGCCCCAGTGGGCCGCGGGGATCACGGGGATGCCGGCCTGCAGGGCGAGGCGGACGGCCCCGGTCTTCCCCCGCATGGGCCAGAGGTCGGGGTCGCGCGTGAGCGTCCCCTCGGGGTAGACGACGACGATGCGGCCGTCGCGCGCGAGCTCGGCGGCCGACTCGAGGGCCTGGCCGCCGCGGACGCCGCCGTCGCGCTGCACGGGGATCTGGCCGGAGCGGCGGAGGAACCAGCCCACCACGGGCACGTCGAAGAGCGAGGCCTTGGCGAGGAAGCGGGGCAGGCGCCCGAGCTTCCACGCGACGGCGCCCATGACGACGGGGTCGATCTCGCTGTAGTGGTTCGGGGCGAGCACGTAGGAGCCCGTGCGCGGCAGGCGCTCGGGGTTCCGGATGTCGAAGCGGACGGACGCGTTCAGCACCGGCAGGACGAGCGCCGCGAGCACCCAGAAGATGGACGGTCGGGCCTTCTCGTTCGCCATGGCGTCTCCAGTCCGGTCGCGGTCGTCGTCGGTCGCCCGCCGGGTGTCGTCCGCCCGGCGGCGGACCGGGCGCGTCCGGAGGGACGCGCCCGGTCGGCGGAGGCGGCGCGGGCGCCGCCGGCGAGGCTATCCCTCGTAGGAGAAGTCCGCGCCGAGCTGGCGCAGCTTCCCGATGAAGTCCTCGTAGCCGCGGGAGATGATCCCGACGTTGCTGACGGTGGACCGGCCCTCGGCCGTGAGCGCGGCGATGAGGTGGCTGAACCCGCCGCGGAGGTCGGGCACGGTGATGTCCGCGCCGTGCAGGTGCGTGGGACCGGTGATGACCGCGGCCTGCTCGAAGTCGCGACGCGCCACGCGGCGCTCGTGGCCCTCGAGGCCCTCCTTGTGCACGACGATGTCCGCGCCCATCTCGTTGAGCGCGTCCGTGAAGCCGAAGCGGTTCTCGTACACGGTCTCGTGGATGATCGAGACGCCGGGCGCCTGCGTCAGCGCCACGACGAGCGGCTGCTGCCAGTCCGTCATGAAGCCGGGGTGCACGTCGGTCTCGATGACCACGGGCTTGAGGTCGCCGCCCGGGTGGTAGAACCGGATGCCGTCCTCCTCGATGTCGAACGCGCCGCCGACCTTCCGGAACACGTTGAGGAACGTCATCATCTCGGCCTGGCGCACGCCGCCGACGAAGATGTCGCCCTGCGTGGCGAGCGCCGCCGAGGCCCAGCTCGCGGCCTCGTTGCGGTCGAAGAGCGCGCGGTGCGTGTAGCCCTCGAGGCGGTCGACGCCCTCGATGAGGATCACGCGGTTGGGCTCGACGGAGATGATCGCGCCCATCTTCTGCAGGATCGCGATGAGGTCCATGATCTCGGGCTCGATCGCCGCGTTCTTCAGCTCCGTGATGCCCTTGGCGCGGACGCCCGTGAGGAGCACCTGCTCCGTCGCGCCGACGCTCGGGTAGGGCAGCTCGACGTTCGCGCCCGTCAGGCCGTTCGGCGCCGTGAGGCGGATGCCGCTCGGGAGCTTCTCGACGACGGCGCCGAAGGCGCGCAGGGCGTCGAGGTGGAAGTCGATGGGGCGGTCGCCGATGCGGCAGCCGCCGAGGTCGGGGATGAACGCCTCGCCCAGCCGGTGCAGCAGCGGGCCGCAGAAGAGGATCGGGATGCGCGAGCTGCCCGCGTGGGCGTCGATGTCCGCCATGTGGGCGCTCTCGACGTCCTTCGGGTCGAGGATGAGGTCGCCCTCCTGCTCGCCCTTGCGGAGCGTGACGCCGTGCACCTCGAGGAGCCCGGAGACGACGCGCACGTCGCTGATGTCGGGCACCGAGCGCAGGAGGCTGGGGCTCTCGCCGAGGAGCGACGCGACCATGGCCTTGGTGGCCAGGTTCTTCGCCCCGCGGACCTCGATGCGGCCGCGCAGCGGGATGCCGCCGTTGATGACGATGGAGTCGGACAGGAGACCCACCCGCTCTCCGGCCTTCTTGGCGTCGCTGACTAGTGAGTTCATTCAGTTCTCCAGAGCTGCCGGCCGGGCCGGCAAGGTGCGCGGGCGCCATGAGGCCCGATCGTGTTCGAAGGTGGTGATGGCGTCCTCATCCCGGAGGGTGAGGGCGATGTCGTCGAGCCCCTCGAGGAGCCGCCACCGAGTGTATTCGTCGATCTCGAACGGGACCGTCAGGCCGGGTGCCGTGGCGACCCGCTCGACGAGATCGACGGTGAGGTCGAGTCCGGGCTCCGCGTCCATCGCGGCCCACAGCCTCTCGACGTCGTCCTCGCTCACGAGTCCCGTGAGGAGGCCCTGCTTCCCGGAGTTGCCGCGGAAGATGTCGCCGAACCTCGGGCTGAGCACGGCCCGGAAGCCGTAGTCGCGCAGCGCCCACACGGCGTGCTCGCGGGACGAGCCCGTGCCGAAGTCCGGGCCGGCCACGAGCACCGTGGCGCCCTGGTAGACCGGCTGGTTGATGAAGAAGTCGGGATCCTGGCGCCACTGGAAGAACAGGGCGTCCTCGAAGCCGGTCTTGGTGACCCGCTTGAGGAACTGCGCCGGGATGATCTGGTCGGTGTCGACATTCGAGCGCTTGAGGGGGACGGCGGTCCCGGAGACGCGGCTGACGGGCTCCATGCTCAGGCCCCCTGTCCGACGGCGGCGGCCTGGCGGATCGACGCGGCGTCCACCACGCCCTCCTCCTGCAGGTCCCACGGGCTCGAGAGCGTGCCGCGGATGGCGGTGGCCGCCGCGACGAGCGGCGACACGAGGTGCGTGCGCCCGCCCTTGCCCTGCCGGCCCTCGAAGTTGCGGTTGCTGGTGGAGGCGCAGCGCTCCCCCGGCGCGAGCTGGTCGGGGTTCATGCCGAGGCACATCGAGCAGCCGGCGAAGCGCCACTCGGCGCCGAAGTCGGTGAAGACCTTGTCGATCCCCTCGGCCTCCGCCTCCAGCCGCACGCGCGCGCTGCCCGGGACGACCATGACGCGGACGCCCTCGGCCTTGGTGCGGCCGCGCACGATCTCGGCGGCGGCCCGCAGGTCCTCCACGCGGCTGTTCGTGCAGGAGCCGATGAACACGGTGTCGACCGCGATCTCCTTCATGGGCGTGCCCGGGGCGAGGTCCATGTAGGCGAGCGCGCGCTCGGCGGCGGCGCGCTCGTTCGGGTCGGCGACGTCGGCGGGATCCGGCACGGGCTCGCTGAGCGAGACGCCCTGGCCGGGGTTGGTGCCCCACGTGACGAAGGGCTCCAGGGTGTCGGCGTCGAGGAAGACCTCGGCGTCGAACACCGCGTCGTCGTCGGACGGCAGCGTGTCCCAGTACGCGACGGCCTCGTCCCAGTCGGCGCCCGTGGGCGCGTGCGGGCGGCCCTTCAGGTAGTCGTACGTGGTCTGGTCGGGGGCGACCATTCCGGCGCGAGCGCCCGCCTCGATCGACATGTTGCAGATCGTCATGCGGCCCTCCATGGAGAGCGAGCGGATGGCGCTGCCGCGGTACTCGAGCACGTAGCCCTGCCCGCCGCCCGTGCCGATCTGCGCGATGACCGCGAGGATGATGTCCTTCGCCGTGACGCCGGGGCGCAGCGTCCCCTCGACCGTGACGGCCATGGTCTTGAAGGGCTGCAGCGGCAGGGTCTGCGTGGCCATGACGTGCTCGACCTCGCTCGTGCCGATGCCGAAGGCCATGGCGCCGAACGCGCCGTGCGTGGACGTGTGCGAGTCGCCGCAGACGACGGTGATGCCCGGCATCGTGAGGCCGAGCTGCGGACCGACGACGTGGACGATGCCCTGCTCGATGTCGCCCAGCGAGTGCAGCCGGATCCCGAACTCCTCGGCGTTCTTGCGGAGGGTGTGGATCTGCGTGCGGCTGGTGAGGTCGGCGATGGGCCGGTCGATCCCGATGGTCGGCGTGTTGTGGTCCTCGGTCGCGATGGTGAGGTCCGGGCGGCGCACGGGGCGGCCGGCGAGCCGGAGGCCGTCGAACGCCTGCGGGCTCGTCACCTCGTGGACGAGGTGGAGGTCGATGTAGAGGAGGTCGGGGGTCCCGTCCTCGCCCTCGGCGACCAGGTGGTCGGCCCACACCTTCTCGGCCAGGGTCTTCGCAGGCTGCACGCGGCTCTCCTCATGGCAGGGGCGCGAGGGTGCCCTCGCGCATCATGGGAGTCTAACGCCGGGGGTTCCCGGCTATTCCTCACCCGACGGCGCGCCCGCGGACCCGTCGCCGGACGGCCCGTCCTCGGCCGCGTCCCGGGCATGCGCCTCGATGACCACGACGGTCACGTTGTCGCGTCCGCCGGACGCGAGCGCCTGCGCGACGAGCGCGTCCGCCGCGCGGTCGACGCCGCCGCCGTCCGCGTGCGACAGGTGGAGCACGGCGGCGATGGCCTCGTCGTCGAGCTCCTTCGTGAGCCCGTCGGAGCAGATGAGGAAGACCTGGTGGTCGGCCACGCGTAGCAGCCACTCGTCGGCCGCGACCTCGTCGTGGGATCCGACCGCGCGCGTGATGAGGTTCCGCACGGGGCTCCGCTCGGCCTCGGCGCGCGTCATGCGGCCCTGGTCCACGAGCTCCTGCACGGCCGAGTGGTCGACGGTCACCTGCTGCAGGCGCCCGTCCGTCCACGCGTACACGCGCGAGTCGCCCACGTTGAAGACCATCCAGAGCGGCTCGCCCTCGTCCGAGCGCACCAGCGCGACGCCCGCGAGCGTCGTCCCGGCGACCGTGCCGGGCGGGTCGTCGCCCGTGATGAGGTCGCCGATGGCGTCGTTGGACGCGTCGACCGCCTCCACGATGAGGTCGCGCGTGACGGGGGCGTCGCCGGACAGTCCGCCGAACGTCTCCACGAGCGTCGCGCTCGCGCGGTCGCCGAACGCGTGCCCGCCCATGCCGTCGGCGACGAGCCAGACGGGAGGGTCGGCGAGGAGCCCGTCCTCGTTCACGGCGCGCACGCTGCCCACGTCGGTGCGGGCGGACCAGGACACGTCGATCCGCCGGCCGCCGAGGACGATGGTGCGCGCCTCGGTCACCGCCCGGGCCGCTCGTCGTCGCCGGGCTCGACGGAGGCGGGCGGCGTCGCGGAGACCAGCGTCCCGTCGGCCCGCATCTTGATGAGGCTCGCGACCGTGGCGACCAGCATGGACGCGAGGATCACCACGAGGCTCACGACCGTCGGGATCTCCGGCGCCCACTCGATGCCCTCGCCGCCGTTGACGAACGGCAGCGTGTTCTCGTGCATGGCGTGCAGCACGAGCTTCACGCCGATGAAGAAGAGGATGAACGCGATCCCGTACTTGAGGTACACGAGCCGGTCGAGCAGCCCGCCGAGCAGGAAGTAGAGCTGGCGGAGGCCCATGAGGGCGAAGATGTTCGCGGTGAAGACGATGAACGGCGACTCGGTGATGCCGAAGATCGCGGGGATCGAGTCGAGCGCGAAGATCAGGTCCGTCGTGCCGATCGACACGAACACGATGACCATCGGCGTCAGCACCTTGCGGCCGTCGATGACGGTGCGCACCTTCGAGCCGTCGAAGTCGGGCGCGATGTTGAGGCGCCGGCGGAGGAAGCGGATGAAGACCGAGTCCTCGCTCTCCTCGTCCTCGTCGCCCACGGCCTGCTTGATCGCCGTGTAGAGCAGGAACGCGCCGAAGATGTAGAAGATCCAGCTGTAGCTCTCGATGAGCTCGGCGCCCAGCAGGATGAAGATGCCGCGCAGCACGAGCGCGATGATGATGCCCACCATCAGCACCTCCTGCTGGTACTTCCGGGGCACGCTGAACCGGCTCATGATGATGACGAACACGAACAGGTTGTCGATGCTGAGGCTGTACTCGGTCAGCCAGCCCGCCAGGAACTGGCCGGCGTGCTCGGCGCCCGCGACGAACAGCATGATGACCGCGAAGACCAGCGCGAGCCCGACGTAGAAGGCGACCCAGAGGGCGGACTCCTTGGTCGACGGCACGTGCGGGCGCCGGTAGACGATCAGCAGGTCGGCGACGAGGACGAGGACGAGGACGGTCAGCGAGACGATCTCGAACGGGAGGGGGAGGACCAGGGGCACGCGGGAGCTTTCTGCAGCACGGGAGCGGCACGGACATGCCTCGTCGAAACTACATGGCGGCCGACGGGTTGTTCACAATTCCCCCATCCGGGGCATCCGGCCGTCGGCCCCGCATTACGTTGGTCGCTCATGACACGAGAGGGACGCCCCATGGCCGCACCGGCGAACGAGCTCGATGCACCCGACCGCGGCGGGGACGACGCCTCCCCGCGCCGCCGCGGGCCCCGCACCTCGGGCGACGCGCGCGCCAGCATCATCGACGCGGCCCGCATGCTCTTCATCGAGTCGGGAGCGGACCGCGTGAGCGCCCGCCGCATCGCCGCCGCCGCCGGCGTCGACCCGAGCCTCGTCCGGTACTACTTCGGCTCCCTCGAGGCCCTGCTCGAGGAGGCGCTCCGCCCGTCGGAGGACCTCGTCGCCCCCTACCTCCGGCTGCGCGAGCTGCCCGTCGAGGAGCGCGGCGCGGCCCTGGTGGACGCGGCGCTGCACACGTGGGAGCACCCGGTGGGGTCGACGATCATGCGCTGGGTCACCGTGAGCAGCGACCACGACAGCAGCGCGTACAAGCGCTTCGTCGAGGCGGCACCGCAGCACTGGATGGGCGCGCTGCCCGCGGACACCCCGCCCGAGGAGGTCGACGTCCGCAACTCCCTCGTGGGCGCGGCGCTCGGCGGCATCGCCATCACGCGGTACATCTGGCGCAGCGAGCCCATCGCGAGCATGTCGCGGGAGACGGTCGTGGCGCTGCACGGGCCGGTCGTCCAGGGCTTCCTCACCGGGCCGCTCCCGGAGGTCCCGGTCGCCGGGTCGCCCGCCGCGGCCTGACGCCGGAGCCGGAGCGCGCGCGCTCCGGCTCCGGATCAGCCGCGGTCGGTGAGCTCCTCGCGCACGGCGAGCGGCTTCCGCGTCAGCTTGTGGGGCGCCGCCTGCGCCACGGGCTTGAGGGTCAGCAGGTCGACGTTCACGTGCGGCGGCAGCTCGACCGCGTGCACGATCGCCTCGGCGACGTCCTCGGCGGACAGCGGCCCCGGCACGCCCTCGTACACCGCGTCGGCCTTGGCCCGGTCCCCGCCGAAGCGCACGAGCGAGAACTCGTCCGTGCGCACCTGGCCCGGCGCGATCTCGATGACCCGGATCGGCTCCCCCGCGAGCTCGAGGCGCAGCACGCCGAGCATCGCGTGGGCGGCCGCCTTCGCGGCGTTGTAGCCGCCGCCGCCCTCGTAGGGCACGTGCGCCGCGATCGAGGTCACGGTGACGACGTCGGCGCTCCCGCCCTCCGGCACGCCGGCGCGCAGGAGCGGGAGGAGCGCGCTCGTCACGCGCTGCACCGCGAGCACGTTGATCTCGTACATCCAGGCCCAGTCCTCGGCGGATCCGCCCTCCACCGTGTCCGTGCCCACCGCTCCCCCGGCGTTGTTCACGAGCGCGTGCACGTCGCCCGTCTCCCGGAGGTGGTCGCGGAGCGCGTCGACGTCGGCCTGCACCGTGAGGTCGGCCACCGCGTACGTCGCGCCCGTCTCCTCGGCGAGCGCCCGCAGGCGGTCCTCGCGGCGGGCGACGCCCACGACGTCCCACCCCCGGCTCCGGAACAGGCGGACGGTGGCAGCGCCGATCCCCGAGCTCGCACCCGTGACGACGACCCTCTTGCTGCTGGACATGACCCCAGCGTAGGGAACCCGCGGCCGGTCGGGTTACGCCCCGCGACGGCCCGCGTTGACCGCCCGACGGCCCGGTTCCTACTGTCGAGGTGCGCCCGCACGGGCGGCACCGACGCACGAGGAAAGGCACGACGATGAGCGACCACGACGAGGACCGGGCAGCGGGCTGGCGCTTCGAGACGCAGCAGATCCACGCGGGGGCCGCGCCGGATCCCGTCACGAACGCGCGGGCGACGCCGATCTACCAGACCACGTCCTACGTCTTCAAGGACTCCGCGCACGCGCAGGACCTCTTCGCGCTGGCCGAGTTCGGCAACATCTACACGCGGATCCAGAACCCGACGCAGGCCGTCGTGGAGGAGCGCGTGGCGGCGCTCGAGGGCGGCACGGCGGCGCTCCTCGTGGCCTCGGGCCAGTCGGCGTCCACGTTCGCCGTGCTCAACATCGCGCAGGCGGGCGACCACATCGTCTCGAGCTCGTCGATCTACGGCGGCACGTACAACCTGTTCAAGTACACGCTCGCGAAGCTCGGCATCGAGACGACGTTCGTGGAGGACCAGGACGACCCCGAGGCGTGGACCCGGGCCGTGCGTCCCAACACCAAGCTCTTCTTCGCGGAGACCATCGGCAACCCGCGGATCAACATCCTCGACATCCGCGCCGTCGCGGACCGGGCGCACGCGGCGGGCGTCCCCCTCATCGTCGACAACACCATCGCGACGCCGTACCTCATCCGCCCCTTCGAGCACGGCGCGGACATCGTGGTGCACTCCGCCACCAAGTTCCTCGGCGGGCACGGCACGGTGATCGGCGGCCTGGTGGTCGACGGCGGGCGCTTCCCGTGGTCGGAGCACGCGGAGCGCTTCCCCGGCCTCACGACCCCCGACGCGTCGTACCACGGGGTGACCTACACCGAGGCGCTCGGCGACGGGATCGCCTACGTCATCAAGGCGCGCGTGCAGCTGCTGCGCGACCTCGGCGCGTCCATCGCCCCGGCGAGCGCGTGGCAGCTCATCCAGGGCATCGAGACGCTGAGCCTCCGCATCGAGCGGCACGTGCAGAACGCGCAGGCCGTCGCCGAGTGGCTGGACGCGCACGAGGACATCGCGAACGTCTACTACGCGGGCCTCCCGACGAGCCCCTGGTACGCGGCGGCGAACCGCTACGCGCCGCGCGGCGTGGGCGCCGTCCTGTCCTTCGAGCTCAAGGGCGGGGTGGACGCCGGACGCGCGCTCGTCGACTCGCTGCAGCTCTTCAGCCACCTGGCGAACATCGGCGACGTGCGGAGCCTCGTGATCCACCCGGCGTCCACCACGCACGCGCAGCTGACGCCCGAGCAGCAGCTCACGGCGGGCGTCACGCCCGGGCTCGTGCGCCTCTCGGTCGGCCTCGAGAGCATCGACGACATCATCGAGGACCTGGCGGCCGGCCTCCGCGCCGCCCGTGCCGTCAAGGACGCGGCCATCGACTCCTCGCTGCAGGGCGCGCTGGCCGACGGAGCGTGACGGCGCGCGCGTCCGCGCCGGCACCCGGGACGTAACACTCGGGCGCCGGCGCGCCCCGGGTGCTTCACTGAGCGGGATGGACTGGCAGACACCCGAGGACACCGTCCCGTCGAGCCTCGTGACGGACGCGCAGATCCGTTCCCTGATCGGCCGCCCGCCGGCGTCGGGCGCGTGGCGCGAGGGCGACCCCGTCGCCGACCGCCTCTTCGCCTCGGTCGGCGGCATCGACCTCGAGGCGGGCGGGCGGATCCCGTCCGTGCGCGTCGCGTACGAGACCTTCGGCGAGCGCGACGCCGACGGGCGGAACGCCGTGCTCGTCCTGCACGCCCTCACCGGCGACAGCCACCTCCGCGGGCCCGCGGGCCCCGGGCAGCCCACGGGCGGGTGGTGGTCGGGGATCGTCGGCCCCGGCCTCGCGATCGACACCGACCGCTGGTTCGTGGTCGCGCCCAACATGCTGGGCGGCTGCCAGGGCACGACGGGCCCCGCGTCCCTCGCCCCCGACGGCGCGGAGTGGGCGGCGCGCTTCCCGTACGTCACCATCCGCGACCAGGTCGCCGTGCAGGTCGCGCTCGCCGACGCCCTCGGCATCGACCGGTGGGCCGCGGTGGTGGGCGGGTCGATGGGCGGCATGCAGGCGCTCGAGTGGGGCGTCGGCCACCCCGACCGCATGCGGCGGCTCGCGATCCTCGCGGCCCCCGCCATCTCCAGCGCCGACCAGATCGCGCTCAACTCGGTCCAGGCCGAGGCGATCCGCATGGACCCCGCCTACCGCGACGGCGACTACCACGACGCCGCCGACGGGGACGGCCCGCACCGCGGTCTCGCCCTGGCACGGCGGATGGCGCTCCTCAACTACCGCAGCCCCGACGAGCTGAACCAGCGCTTCGCCCGCTCGTGGCAGAGCGGCATCAGCCCGATGGGCGACGAGGGCCGGTACGCCGTGGAGTCGTACCTCGACTTCCACGGCAACAAGTTCACCCGGCGCTTCGACGCGACCAGCTACATCCGCCTCATCGACGCGATGAGCTCGCACGACGTGGGGCGCGACCGCGGCGGCGTGGAGGCGGCGCTCGGGCGGGTCCGGGCGGCGACGCTCGTGGTGGGCATCGACAGCGACCGCCTCTTCCCCGTCGCCGACCAGCGCCTCGTCGCCCGGCACGTGCCGGGGTCGATCGACGGCGGCGAGGTCGTCGTGATCTCCTCCGACTACGGCCACGACGGCTTCCTCATCGAGAGCGAGGCCGTGGGCCGCGAGCTCGCGCGCCTGCTCGCCGCCGACGCCTGACGGCGCCCCAGTCCGGGGGTGAGTTCGGCCCCCGCCGTCGCCCGGCAGATCATGCGTTCCTATGCTTCCCCTGGGAGCACGCCGCCGCCTCCGGGCACCGGCGTACGAGGGGAGCACCGATGAGCCGACGTCCGCTGCACGCGACGGGCCAGGGCCAGCGGGTCCGGGTGGCCCTCGTCGACGACCACGTCCTGCTGCTCGACGGGCTGAGCGCGCGCCTGTCCCGGCCGCGGACGGGCGTCGAGGTCGTGGCGACCTCCCCCACCTGGAGCGGACTCGTCCGCGACGAGCGCTTCCCCGACGCCTTCGACGTGGTGGTCCTCGACCTGGCGCTCCGCGACGACGTGCCCGTGGCGCAGAAGATCCGGACGCTCACGGGCGCCGGCCTCACCTCCGTCCTCCTGAGCACGCACGCCGACCCGTCGACCATCCACGGCGCGATGCGCGCGGGGGCGTCCGCCGTCGTGCCGAAGGCCGAGTCGTCGGAGGAGCTCATCGCGAGCATCCACGCCGCGGCCGACGGCACGCCCCGGCAGACCGCGCTCGTGCAGCAGGCCATGCAGGACTTCCACGCGGAGGAGGATCCGCGCCTCGGCCAGCAGGAGCAGCGCGCGCTCGTGCTGTACGCGGGGGGACGGTCCATCCGCGACGTGGCCGAGGCCATGAGCACCACCGAGGAGACCGTCAAGTCGTACATCAAGCGCGGGCGACGGAAGTACCTGCACGCGGGGACGGACCTCGGCACCAAGCTCCTGCTCCGGCGCCACGCCATCCGGCACGGCTGGATCGCCCCGGAGTAGCGGGGCCGCCATCCTCGCCCGCGGCCGCCCGGCCGGTCATCGTAGGACATGGGCATGATGCGAGCGGCCGATCCGCCGACGTGCATGCTGCTCCGGGCACCCGCCTAGGATCGGAGGCACACCGAGCGCACGCCACCGGCGTCGGCGCACTCCGAGCGGGGACCCTTTGGATCGCATGAAGCGCGAGCGCGAGCGCCTGCTGCAGCGTACGGCCCGCGTCTACGGGCTGAGCTTCACGGCGGTGGCCGCCGCGTGCATCGTGCTGCCGGGCGAGATCCCGCTCCCCGTCGCCGCCGCGAGCGTCGCCCTGCTCGCCGTGCTCGCCGTCGTCCAGTGGCGCCTCGGCACCGACCCGCGCGTGCCGTGGATGGTCGTCGCCGTCGCCCTCGGGCTCGCCGCCATGGTCGTCGCGCAGCTCGGCGGGCGGAGCGCGTCCTCGCTCACGGCGCTGACGCACATCTCCGCGGGAGCTGTCGGCTCGCTCGCGCTGCTGGAGTCCATCCGGCCGGGACGCCTCCGGGTCGTCGTGGCCGCCTTCGTGCTCACGAGCGTCGTGGCGGTCGGCGCGTCCTGGGCGACGCCGGCCTTCCCCTACGTCATCCTCATCCACGTGTTCGGCTGGCTGCTGGCCGCGATCCTCGGCTACTGGCTGAGCGTGGCCGTGCGCCGCGTCGGCCGCCGCATCACCGACATCGGCCGCGCCCACCGCGCCGAGCGCATGGCGAGCGAGCTCGAGGCGCAGCGCCGCCAGGGCGCCCGGCTCCTCCACGACACCGTCCTCGCGACGCTCACCCTCCTCGCCCACTCCGGCGTCGGCGTCACGCCGCAGGCCATGCGCCAGCAGGCGGCCGACGACGCGCGCCTCCTCCGCCAGCTGCGCCTCGGCGCGAACCCCACGCCGCAGGCGTCGGGCGGCTACACGCTGGAGCCGGTCGAGCAGTCGGTGCTCGGCAACACGCTGGAGTCGGTCAAGCAGCGCTTCGGGCGGATGGGGCTCGAGGTGAGCTGGCACGGCACCGGGCAGGTGCTCCTGCCGAGCGACATCCTCGACGCGTTCCTCCTGTCCCTCGCGGAGTGCCTGGAGAACGTCCGGCGGCACGCGGGCGTGACGGAGGCGCACGTCACGATCACGGACGACGACACGACCGTGCGGGCGATGGTCACCGACGCCGGCGTCGGCTTCGACCTCGCGCACGTCGACCAGGCCAAGCTCGGGTTCAAGGAGTCGGTCGTCGCCCGCCTGGCCGACGTGGGCGGCAACGCGCGCCTGTTCTCCTCCCCCGGCTCCGGCACCACGGTCGTCCTCGAGGTGCCCAAGTGAGCCGCCCCGCGGAGGAGGCGCGCCCGCGGACGAGCCGGCGCATCCGCCTGCCCGCCGGCACTCCGGCGCAGCCCACCTCCATCGGCCTCGGCTACCTCGGCGCGGGATCCGCCGTCGTCTGCGCCATCGCGATGGGGTACGGCCTCGTCCGCTTCGCGGTCGACTACCGGACCATGCCCGCGCCGGGGCTCACGACCACGGCGTGGATCCTGCTCGTCGCCCTCCTGGTCGTCGCGGTGGTGGCGGTGCGCGCCCTCCGCGACCGCATGCCCGGTGCGCTGATGGCGGTCTTCGTGGCGGGCCTCGGCGTCGTCGTCGCCCTCGACCTCGTCGCCGTGTGGCCCCTCGGCGACGTGATGCAGCACGCGACCGCCGGCGTCGCGGCGGGCGCCGCCCTCCTCACCACCGTCACCTACCGCCCCGCGCGGGAGGTGCTCGTCGTGGACGCGGTCCTCGGCGTCGTCCTGCTCCTCGTGTTCCTGTTCGCGGATCCCGTGCGCCCCGCCGACCTCGCGCCCGAGATCTCGGCCATCGCCCGCGCGGTCGTGCCCGCGGCCTTCGGCGTCGCGGTCGTCCGCGGCTTCCGGCGCGTGACGGAGATGGAGCTCGACCGCGTGCTCGTGCAGAGCACCGTGTCCGCCCCGCGCTACGCCGTCGGCATGCTCGCCTCCGAGGAGCTCGCCCGCCTCGACCTCGCAGCGGAGCAGCTGCTCGACGACGTCGCCAACGGGCGGGAGCCGCTCCCCCTGTCGCCGCTGGCCGCCTCCCGCGCGGCGTCGCTGGCGACCGAGCTGCGGCTGCACCTCATCGAGGGCCGGCGCGAGACCTGGCTGCACCACGCCATCACCGAGTCGGAGTTCCTCGGCCCGGACGTGACGCTCAGCGACCCCAGCGCCCTGGCCGGCCTCCTCGACCGCCGCCAGCGCGACGGCCTGCTCTCGGCGGTCTGGCTCCTGCTCACGTCGACGGAGCGGCGCACCGGCGTGCCCGGGGTCGCGGTGCAGCTCGCGCTCGGGCCCCTGCGCGGGCGCCCGCCCGGCGCGCAGCCCGTGCCCCTGCGCCGCGCCGTCGTGCCCATCGCCATCACGACGACGGGCCTGCCGCGGACGCGACTGGACCCCTCGACGTGGGATGCTGTCGACAAGGTCGGCACGCACACGGAGAGCACCCGGGGCGCCAGCCTCCTCATCACCATCGACTGCGTCGTGGACAACCCCGCCGACCGGTGAGGGCCCGCACTAGGACCGGAGAGCACGTGTCAGCTGAAGACCGACCGATCACCCTCGCCATCGTGGACGACCACCGGATGCTGCTCGGGGCCCTCACCGAGTGGATCCGCAACGCCGCGTCCGACATCGAGATGGTCGCCGCCGTGTCCACCTGGCCGGAGCTCCTGACCCACCCGAACTTCCCGGTCGACGTCGTGCTCCTCGACCTCGACCTCAAGGACAACCTGCCGATCTCGCTCAAGCTCTCGACGCTGAAGACCACGGGCGTCAAGACCGTGCTCATGAGCACCTACTCGGAGCCCAACGTGGTGCGCGAGGCCCTCGCCTCCGGCGCCCTCGGCTACCTCGTGAAGAGCGAGGACGCCAGCATGATCGTCGACGCCATCCGCCTCGCGGCCGACGGCCAGTCGTACATCTCCTCGGAGCTCGACCTCGCGATCAACAGCACGGACGTCGGCGGCGTGCCCAAGCTCAGCGCGCAGGAGCGCCGGGTCATGGCGCTCTACGGCGGCGGCGAGCCCGTGAAGTCGGTGGCGTACAGCCTCGGCATCTCGGAGGAGACGGCGAAGTCGTACCTCAAGCGGATCCGCGAGAAGTACCGCGTGGCGGGCTTCGACGTGGGCACGAAGGTGGCGCTGCGGAAGCGCGCCATCCAGGACGGGATCCTGCTCCAGGGCGAGTAGGCGCAGGACGGCCCGCCCGCCCGCCGGTCTCAGCCGCCGATGCCGATGGGCTGCGTGGTGGGTCGCGGCCCGTCGACCGGTCGACGCGCCCCGCGGCGGCGCCGGTCGAGCCCGAAGCTGGCCAGCGCGATGAGGAGCCCGGCGATGCTGAGCCCCACGCCCACGAGCGCGGGCGACGTGTAGCCGAGCCCCGCCGCCACGGTCACGCCGCCGAGCGCGGCGCCCACCGCGTTCCCGGTGTTGAGCGCGGAGTGGTTGAGCGCGGCGGCGATCGACTGCGAGTCGTGGGCGACGTCCATCAGCCGGATCTGGATCCCGGGCGACAGCGCCGCCGCCGACCCGCCGATGAGGAACAGGAAGGCGAAGAGGCCGACGGGGCTCGACGCCGTGAGGACCAGGCCGACCAGCGACGCGATGAGCAGGCCGAAGAGCGACAGCAGCGCGAGCTTCACGTCGCGGTCCGCCCACCAGCCGCCCGCGAGGTTGCCGACGGTCATGCCGAGGCCCACCACCACGAGCGCGAGCGGCACCGACCACTCGGGGAGGCCCGTCACCTCCGTGACCATGGGGGCGACGAACGTGTAGACGGCGAAGAAGCCGCCGAAGCCGATGGCGCCGATGAGCAGCGCGAGCCACACGTGGAGCCGGGTGAACGCCCGGAGCTCGCGCCGGAGCGTGGCCTCCGGGTTCCCCGCCTGCGCGGGAACGGCGAGGAAGACGGCGACGAAGGTGGCCGCGAAGATCGCGGCGACCACGAGGTAGGCGATGCGCCAGCCCGCGTTCTGGCCGATCCACGTGACGATGGGAACGCCGATCACGTTGGCGATCGTCAGCCCGGCGAGGACGAAGGCGACGCCGCGGGCGCGCTTGCCCTCCCCCATCAGCTGCGCGGCGACGAGCGAGGCGATGCCGAAGTACGCGCCGTGCGGCAGGCCCGCGACGAAGCGCGCGAGGACGACGAGGCCGAAGCTCGGCAGCACCGCGCTCAGCACCGTGCCGAGCGTGAACGCGAGCAGCAGCCAGAGCAGCAGCTTCCGGCGCGGCGCCCGGGCGGACGCGGCCGCGATGGTCGGGGCGCCCACGACGACGCCGAGGGCGTACGCGCTGATCAGCGTGCCCGCCTGGGCGTTGGCGGCCTCCGTCGAGCGCGCCGCCACCTCGGGGAGCAGGTCCGCGGCGAGCTGCGGCAGCAGCCCCATCGCCACGAACTCGGTCGTGCCGATGGCGAACCCGCCCATCGCGAGGGCGAGCAGGGCGACGCGGACGCGGGCCGGCGACAGGGTCGCCCGCCCGGAGGAGGGGGGATTCACCCGACGAGCCTACCGGCGGCGCGCGAACGCCCCGGCGGGCGCCCCGGCGTCAGGCGTCGCTGCCGCGGGCCTCGAGCGCCTGCTCCAGGCGGTCGAGCTTGCCGGTCAGCTCGCCCTCGTAGCCCGGGCGGATGTCCGCCTTCAGCACGAGCGACACGCGGGTGCCGAAGGGCGCGACGGCCTCGGTCGCGCGGCGGACGACGTCGAAGCACTCGTCCCAGGTGCCCTCGATCGTGGTGAACATGGCGTCGGTGCGGTTCGGCAGGCCGGACGCGCGCACGACGGCGACCGCGGCGGCCACGGCGTCGTGCACGGAGGCGTCGGGCGCGCCGCCCCCGCTGGGGGCGACGGAGAAGGCGACGAGCATGGGGACCCCCGGAGGATCGACGGCGGCGGGGATCCGGGCGGCGCCCGGCCGTCGGCCGGCTGTGCGACCAGGGTACCGACGGCGGCGCCCCTGTGGACGGTCGCCCGCGCGGGGCCGGCATCCCCGCGAGACTCCCCGGGTACTTGAACGTTCAAAATACGGGTCGGCCGCCGCGCGGAGGCCCGCATCGCACCGGAGGAGCACGGCCATGGAGAAGAAGACCAAGATCATCATCGGGGTGGCGGGCGGCGTCGTCGTGCTCGCCGGCGCCTTCGCGGCGTTCGGCGGACCCCTCTACAAGCAGCTCGCCGGCACGCCCGACGCGGCCCCGTCGCTCGCGGCCACGGCCGGCACGGGCGCGGCGCTCGGCGACCTGTCGGGCGACTGGACGGTCGGCGGATCCTCCTACGCGGGCTACCGCGTGGACGAGGTGCTCAATGGCACGCCCGTCACCGTGAACGGCCGCACGAGCGACGTCACGGGCACCGTGACCGTCGCGGGATCCCAGGTGACGGCGGGCAGCATCGACGTCGACGTCACCACCATCGCCACGGACCAGCCGCCCCGCGACGCGTACTTCCAGGGCGAGGCGATGGACACGAAGTCCTTCCCGCGGGCCACGTTCACGCTCACGCAGCCGATCGCCGCGAACGGCGTCGAGGCGGGCGTGCCGCAGACCTACGAGGTCACGGGCGACCTGGCCCTGCACGGCGTGACCAAGCCGGTGACGGCGGAGGTCCAGGCGTCCTTCACCCAGGACGCGGGGCAGATCGTCGGATCCATCCCCATCACGTTCCAGGACTTCGGCGTCGAGGCCCCGAGCCTCGGCTTCGTCACGGTCGAGGACCACGGGTCGGTCGAGTTCTCGCTCGACGTCACCCCGCAGGGCTAGTCCTCCCGCACCCCGGCGAGCACGTCCCGCACGGCCCTCGGCATCGCCTCGGCGACGTCGAGGGCCGTGATCGGTCCGCCGTCGGACGCGCGCTCCCCCGCCCGTCCGTGCAGCCACGCCGCCGCGGCGGCGACGCCCGCGACCTCGACGAGCGGATCCCGGGCGCCCGCCACCCGCTCCGACGCCCCCGCGAGCAGCGCGCCGAGGACGCCGCCCAGCACGTCCCCCGACCCGGCCGTCGCGAGCCACGGCGTCCCCGCGCGGACCGCGATGCGCGCGGATCCCCCGACCACGAGCGTCGTCGCGCCCTTGAGCAGCACGCACACCCCGAGCTCGCGCGCCGCCCGCTCCGCCCAGCCCGGCGCGTCGGCGGCGATCTCCTCGGGCGACGCCTGCAGCCCCGCGCCCTCCAGGAGCCGCGACAGCTCGCGGAAGTGCGGCGTGACGACCACCGGGCCGGTCGCGCGGCCGACGAGGTCGAGCGCGCCCGCGTCGACGACGGACGGCAGGCCCTGCGCGAGGGCGGCGACGATCGCGTCGGTCGCCGCCTCGTCGCGGTGCGCGGCGTCCATGCCGGAGCCGACGAGCCACGCCTGCACGCGCCCGTCGGCCGTCACGACCTCGGGCCGGCGGGCGAGGACCGACGCGGAGGCCCCCGCGGGCCCGAGGTAGCGGATCATGCCGACGCCCGTGCGCGCCGCGGCCTCGACGCCGAGCACCGCGGCGCCCGGGTAGCGGTCGGAGCCGGTGCGCACCCCGAGCACGCCGCGCGTGTACTTGTCGTCGTCGTCCCGCGGGAGGCGGACGGCCCGCCGGGTCAGCTCCCCGTCCTGCCGGATCCAGCCGTCGGGGACATAGTCGTCGTGCGCGTCGCTCATCCCCTCACGATAGGCGCGCGGGAATACCGCGTCCCCGCGCGGCCTTCACGTCACGAGGCCGACGTCGCCCTCCGCCCGACCCCGCGCGCCGCGCCCCCGTCCCGACCGGGAGGTGCGCGGCCGCCCGCCTGGAAGGATCCCCATGACCACGTCCCCGCTCTTCGAGCCGATCACCGTCCGCGGCGTCACCGCGCGCAACCGCATCTGGGTCGCGCCGATGTGCCAGTACAGCATCGACGCGCGGGACGGCGTGCCGGGCGCCTGGCACCTCGCGCACCTCGGCTCCTTCGCCCGGGGCGGCGCGGGCCTCGTGATGGCCGAGGCCACGGGCGTGAGCCCCGAGGCGCGCATCACCCCCGAGGACACGGGCATCTGGGACGACGCGCAGCGCGACGCGTGGAAGCCCATCGTCGACTTCATCCACGAGATGGGCGCGGTCGCCGCGATCCAGCTCGCGCACGCCGGCCGGAAGGCCTCCACCTACTCGTTCTCGGGTCGCGGCACCATGCCCGCCGAGGAGGGCGGCTGGGAGACCGTCGCCCCGTCCGCCGACCCGTTCCCCGGGTACGGCACGCCCCTCGCGCTCGACGCCGACGGGATCCGGAAGGTCGTCGACGACTTCGCCGCGGCCGCCCGCCGCTCGGTCGACGCCGGCTTCGACGTGCTGGAGATCCACGCGGCGCACGGGTACCTCATGCACCAGTTCCTCTCCCCGCTCAGCAACCACCGCGACGACGAGTTCGGCGGCAGCCTCGAGAACCGGGCGCGCCTGCTACTCCGCGTGATCGACGCCGTGCGCGCCGAGGTCCCCGACGTCCCGCTCCTGGTGCGCTTCTCCGCCACCGACTGGGCCGGCGACGCGGGCTGGGACGAGGCGCAGACCGCCACCGTCGCCGGCTGGGCCGCCGAGCACGGCGCCGACTTCTTCGACATCTCCACGGGCGGCAACACGACGGGCGTCACGATCCCCGTCGGCCCCGGCTACCAGGTGCCCTTCGCCGAGTACGTGAAGGACCACGCGAAGGTCGCGCTCAACGCCGTCGGGCTCATCACCGAGCCCGCGCAGGCCGAGGTGGTCGTCGCCGAGGGACGCGCGGACGCCGTGATGCTCGGCCGCGAGATGCTCCGCGACCCGCACTTCGCGCTCCGCGCCGCGCACGAGCTGGGCGTCGAGATCGACTACTGGCCCAAGCAGTACGACCGCGCGCGCTGGGCCGCCTGACCGGGCGTCCCCTCCCGCACGCACGACGGCGCGGCACCCTCCCGGGTGCCGCGCCGTCGTCGTCTCCGCGGGTCAGGCGCGCCGGGTGGCGTCCTGCACCTCGCCGACGAGCTCCTCGATGATGTCCTCGAGGAACAGGACGCCCGTGGTCTCGCCCGCCTCGGTGAAGGCGCGCGCGAGGTGCGCGCCGGAGCGGCGCATCATCGCGAGGGCGTCCTCGAGCTCGGTGCCCTCGAACACCGAGACGAGCTGGCGGACCCGCTTGGCCGGGACGGGCCGCACGAACTCGTCAGCCTCGTCGAGGTCGATGACGTCCTTGAGGTGCAGGTAGCCGGACGGCTCGCCCGCCTCGTCCACGAGCACGTAGCGCGAGAAGCCGTGGCGGGCGACGGCCCGCTCGACGTCCGACGGGGACGCGGTCTCGGGCAGGCTCACGAGCGCGCCGAGCGGGATGGCGATGTCCTGCACCTTCTTGCCCGTGAACTCGAAGGCCGCGGTGAGCGCGCCCGCCCGGTCCTCCAGGAGCCCCTCGCGCGTCGACTGGTCGACGATGCCCTGCACCTCGTCCAGCGTGAACGCGCTCGCGGCCTCGTCCTTCGGCTCCACCTTGAACAGCCGGAGCACGGCGTTGGAGATCGCGTTGAGCGCCACGATGAGCGGCTTCACCACGCGCGCGATCCCGACGAGCGGCGGCGCGAGCAGCAGGGCCGCCCGGTCCGGCACCGAGAACGAGATGTTCTTCGGGACCATCTCGCCGAGCACGACGTGCAGGAACGAGACGATCAGGAGCGCGATGACGAAGGCGATCGTGGAGATCGCCTCCTCGGGCAGCCCGGTCGCGCCGAGCGGGATCTCCAGCAGGTGGTGGATCGCCGGCTCGGAGACGTTGAGGATCAGCAGCGAGCAGACGGTGATCCCGAGCTGCGTGGTCGCGAGCATGAGCGTCGCGTGCTCCATGGCGTAGAGCGTGACGCGGGCGGCGCGGCTGCCCTCCTCCGCGCGCGGCTCGATCTGCGACCGCTTCGCGGAGATGACCGCGAACTCGGCGCCGACGAAGAAGGCGTTGACGGCGAGCAGCACGACGAGCGCGATGATCCCCCCGGCGTACTCACCCACGGGACGGCTCCTTCCTGCTGGCGGCGCGTTCCGCGTCCGCCTGGCGGCCCGCCTCCCGATCGGCCTGACGCGCCTCCTGGCGGTCGGCCTGGCGCTCGGCGCGCGTGGTGCCCACCGCGGTGGCGACGGGCTCGGGGAACGGCGTGAAGCGGATCCGGTCGATCCGGCGGCCGTCGAGGCGCTCGACCCGCAGCGTCCCCGTCTCGAGGCCCAGCTCGTCGCCCACGACGGGCAGGCGGCCGAGCTCGCTCATGACGAAGCCGGCGGCGGTCTCGTACGGGCCCTCGTCGGGGATGCGGAGGCCGGTGCGCTCGACGAGCTCGTCCGGCCGGAGCATGCCCGGGAAGGTGAGCGAGTCGCGGGAGCGGACCACGCCCGCCCTCGTGCGGTCGTGCTCGTCGGCGAGCTCGCCGACCAGCTCCTCGACCAGGTCCTCGAGGGTCGCGACGCCCGCGGTGCCGCCGTACTCGTCGACCACGACCGCCATCTGGAAGCCGCGGCCGCGGAGCTCGCCGAGCAGGTCGTCGAGCTTCATGGTCTCGGGGACGCGGATCGCCTCGGACTGCAGCGCCGTGACGGGCACGAGCGACCGCTTCTCCCGCGGCACGGCCACGGCCTGCTTCACGTGCACGAGCCCGATGACGTCGTCGACGCCGTCGTCCGTGACGGGGAAGCGCGAGTAGCCCGTGGTCATGGCCAGCTCGATCACCGTCTGCGCGCTGTCGGTGCGCTCGACCGACTTCACGCGGAGCCTCGGCGTCATGACGTCGGACGCGGTGAGGTCGGCGAAGCGCAGCGTGCGGCTGAGCAGCATCGCCGTGTCGTCCTCGAGGAGGCCGGCGAGCGCGGAGCGGCGGACGAGCGAGGAGAGCTCCTCGGCCGAGCGCGCGCCCGACAGCTCCTCCTTGGGCTCGATGCCGACGAGCCGCAGGATCCCGTTGGCGCTGTTGTTGAGCAGCAGCACCGCGGGCTTGAACACGGTCGTGAACAGCGCCTGGAACGGGATGACGAGCTTGGCCGTCTCCCGCGGCAGCGCCAGCGCGAAGTTCTTGGGGACGAGCTCGCCGATGATCATCGACAGGAGCGTCGCCACGACGAGCGCGACGACGGTCGAGACCGGCGAGACGAGCCCCTCGGCCAGGCCGGCGGCCGTCAGCGGCTCCGCGAGCAGGCGGCTGATCGCCGGCTCCATCGTGTAGCCGGTGAGCAGCGTCGTGAGGGTGATGCCGAGCTGGGCGCTCGAGAGGTGGGTCGAGGTGATGCGCAGCGCCCGGATGGGCGGGCCGAGGCGCTTCTCACCGCGCTCCTGCCGCTTCTCGAGGTCGGAGCGGTCGAGGTTGACGAGCGCGAACTCGCTGGCCACGAAGAGGCCGGTGCCGAGGGTCAGCAGGAGACCGACGGCGAGGAGGAGCCATTCATGCACGGGAGCGGCCCCCGGGCGCCGGGCGCGCGGCCGGCCTCAGGTGGTGGGTCGCGCGGGGACAGGGCGTATGAGCAGGAGGGGGGTCGTCCATCGTCCGTCGATCATATCGGGGCTCACCAGCCCACCGGCAGCGGCTTGCCCTCCTCGTAGCCCGCCGCGGACTGGATCCCGACGGCCGCCCGCTCCGCGAACTCGGCCCGCGTGCGCGCCCCGGCGTAGGCGAACGCGCTGCGGACGCCGGAGGTGATCGTGTCGAGCAGGTCCTCGAGGCCGGGGCGCAGCGGGTCGATCCGGATCCGGCTCGTGGAGATCCCCTCGGCGAAGAGCGTCCGCCGTGCGAGCTCGAACGCCTCGCGCCGGCCGAAGCGCTCCTGCACCGCGCGGGTGGACGCCATGCCCCAGCTCTCCTTGGCGAGGCCGCCGTCGTCGTCCACGAGGATGCGCCCGGGCGACTCGACCGTCCCGGCGAACCAGGACCCGATCATCACGCTCGCGGCGCCCGCGGCCAGGGCGAGCGCGACGTCCCGCGGGTACCGCACGCCCCCGTCGGCCCAGACCAGCGCACCGTCCGCGCGCGCCGCCTCCGCGGTGTCGAGCACGGCCGAGAACTGCGGGCGGCCGACGGCGGTCATCATGCGCGTGGTGCACATGGCGCCGGGTCCCACGCCGACCTTGACGATGTCCGCGCCCGCCCGCACGAGGTCGCGCGCGCCCTCGGCCGTCACGACGTTGCCGGCGACGAGCGGCACGTGCGGGTCGAGGGCGCGCACGTCGCGGACGGCGCGCAGCATCGCCTCCTGGTGGCCGTGTGCCGTGTCCAGCACGAGCACGTCGACGCCGGCCGCGAGCAGCGCGCGGGCCCGGCCGACCGGATCCCCGTTGACGCCGACCGCCGCGCCCACCGCCAGCCGGCCGTGCGCGTCGACGGCGGGCGCGTAGACGGTGGAGCGGAGGGCGCTGCGGCGGCTCAGCGTCCCGACCAGCCGGCCGTGCGCGAGCACGGGCGCGAAGTCGATGCCCGCGGCGTGCATGAGGTCGAAGGCCGCGCGGCCCGTGGGGACGTCGTCGGCGTCGAGGGAGGCCAGCGCGCCGTGCGGCAGGTCGCCGAGCCGCATCCCGTCGGGCACGCCGGCGAGCTGGGTCCCCTCGAGGCACCCGAGCATGCCGCCGTCGGCGTCGCGCAGGACGATCCCGTGGCCCGCGAGCGGCGGCAGGAGCTCGCGCGCCTGGCCGACGGTCGCGTCGGCCGGCAGCTCGAGCGGCGAGTCGTAGGCCACGGGCTGGTCCTTGACCCGGTGGATCGCGGCGTCCAGCTCCTGCGGCCGGAGGTCCTGGGGCAGGATCCCGATGCCTCCGCGTCGCGCGAGC
The DNA here is from genome assembly GCF_052654495.1 of Clavibacter rahimiani. Taxonomy (NCBI): domain Bacteria; kingdom Bacillati; phylum Actinomycetota; class Actinomycetes; order Micrococcales; family Microbacteriaceae; genus Clavibacter; species Clavibacter rahimiani. The sequence goes on along the minus strand of NZ_CP199790.1, from coordinate 1,361,629 downwards.
ACGGCCGCGAGCCGGGGCCCGGTGACGGAGCCCATGTTGCTCGCGACGACCGGGATGGTGCACGGCGTCCCGTCCCCCGGGGCGAGGTCGACGTCCATCCGGCTGCCGACGTCGGACCGGCCCGGGCTCAGGAACACGTCCGAGTACGTCAGGTCGTGCGCGGGAGCCTCTCCGGTGAACCTCATGCCCCGACGGTAGACCGCCGTCCGCGCGCGCACCAGGGCCGGGCGCGCCGGGCGGGAGCGTCCGCCCGACGCGCCGCTCCCCTCGGCCCGACCGGGGGAAGGTTTAGGCTGGGTCATCGTGGACGCGCGGACGCGAACGGGCCGCGCGAGGCAGACGACCAACAGCAAGAGAGCGGGCGATCAACTGTGTCGAGCCAGGTGACTGGTACGGGGACCGATGACGGTTCCACGGGCGACTTCGGAGCCAACGAGTGGCTCGTCGACGAGATGTACGAGAGGTTCGTGGTCGACAAGGACTCGGTCGACCGCAGCTGGTGGCCGATCCTCGAGAACTACCACAGCACCGTGATCGAGGGCCGCGAGGAGACGCCGGCCACCGGCGACGACACCGCGGAGCCGCAGATCCCGGAGTCGGACGAGACGACCGCTCCCGCCGCGACCAACACGGGGACCCCGGCGCCGACGCCCGCCCCCGCGTCGGCCGGCCAGCCCGACGCGGCGGCGCAGCAGCCCGCGGCCGGCGGCCAGCCCGCCGCGCGCACCACGAGCATCGCCCCGAAGCAGCAGCCCATCCCCGCCCAGGCCCCGGCGAAGGCGCCGGCCAAGAAGGGCGCCGAGCCCACCCCGCCCGGCGAGGACGAGGTCACGCCGCTCCGCGGCATGGCGAAGAGCCTGGCGACCAACATGGACGCGTCGCTCACCATCCCGACCGCGACGAGCGTCCGCACGATCCCGGCGAAGCTGATGATCGACAACCGCATCGTCATCAACAACCACCTCAAGCGGGCCCGCGGCGGCAAGGTCTCCTTCACGCACCTCATCGGCTGGGCGCTGATCCAGGCGCTCAAGGAGTTCCCGAGCCAGAACGTGCACTACGACGAGGTCGACGGCAAGCCGAGCGTCGTCTCCCCGGCGCACATCAACCTCGGCATCGCCATCGACATGCCGAAGCCGGACGGCACCCGCGCACTCCTCGTGCCGAGCATCAAGGGCGCCGAGGCGATGACCTTCGGCGAGTTCCTCGTCGCGTACGAGGAGCTGGTGAAGAAGGCGCGCGGCAACAAGCTCGCCGCGGGCGACTTCGCCGGCACCACCATCTCGCTCACGAACCCGGGCGGCATCGGCACGGTCCACTCCGTGCCGCGCCTCATGAAGGGCCAGGGCGCCATCATCGGCGCCGGCGCCCTCGAGTACCCGGCCGAGTTCCAGGGGTCCTCCCCCAAGACGCTCGTCGAGCTGGGCATCGGCAAGACGATCACGCTCACGAGCACGTACGACCACCGCGTGATCCAGGGTGCCGGCTCCGGCGAGTTCCTCAAGATCGTGCACGAGCGCCTCATCGGCCAGCACGGCTTCTACGAGGACATCTTCGCGGCGCTCCGCATCCCGTACGACCCCATCCAGTGGGCCACCGACATCAACGTCGACCTCTCCGAGCGCGTCTCCAAGACCAGCCGCGTGCAGGAGCTGATCAACTCCTACCGCGTGCGCGGCCACCTCATGGCCGACTGCGACCCGCTCGAGTACCAGCAGCGCACGCACCCCGACCTCGACATCACGAACCACGGGCTCACGTTCTGGGACCTCGACCGCGAGTTCGTCACGGACGGGTTCGGCGGCCGCCGCCAGGCGCTCCTGCGTGAGATCCTCGGCATCCTGCGCGACTCGTACTGCCGCACCATCGGCATCGAGTACATGCACATCCAGCAGCCCGACGAGCGCCGCTGGATCCAGGGCAAGGTCGAGCAGCCCTACGCGAAGCCGACGCACGACGAGCAGATGCGCATCCTCTCCAAGCTCAACGAGTCGGAGGCCTTCGAGACGTTCCTGCAGACGAAGTACGTCGGGCAGAAGCGCTTCAGCCTCGAGGGCGGCGAGTCCACCATCTCGCTCCTCGACACGCTGCTCCAGGGCGCGGCGGACCACGGCCTCGACGAGGTCGCGATCGGCATGGCCCACCGCGGCCGCCTCAACGTGCTCACCAACATCGCGGGCAAGAGCTACGGCCAGATCTTCCGCGAGTTCGAGGGCACGCAGGACCCGCGCACCGTGCAGGGATCCGGCGACGTCAAGTACCACCTCGGCACCGAGGGCACCTTCCGCGGCGTCCACGGCGAGGAGATGCCCGTGTACCTCGCGGCGAACCCGTCGCACCTCGAGGCCGTCAACGGCGTGCTCGAGGGCATCGTCCGCGCGAAGCAGGACCGGAAGCCCATCGGGACCTTCTCCGTCCTGCCGATCCTCGTGCACGGCGACGCGTCCATGGCCGGGCAGGGCGTCGTGTTCGAGACGCTCCAGCTCTCGCAGCTGCGCGCGTACCGCACGGGCGGCACGGTCCACATCGTGATCAACAACCAGGTCGGCTTCACGACCCCGCCGTCGGAGTCCCGCTCGTCGGTGTACTCCACCGACGTGGCGAAGAGCATCCAGGCGCCGATCTTCCACGTGAACGGCGACGACCCCGAGGCCGTCGCGCGCGTCGCGCACCTCGCCTTCGAGTTCCGCCAGGAGTTCAAGAAGGACGTCGTCATCGACCTCGTCTGCTACCGCCGTCGCGGCCACAACGAGGGCGACGACCCGTCGATGACGCAGCCCCTCATGTACAACCTGATCGAGGCGAAGCGCTCGGTGCGGAAGCTGTACACGGAGGCGCTCGTCGGCCGCGGGGACATCACGCAGGAGGAGTACGACGGGGCGCAGAAGGACTTCCAGGACCGCCTGGAGCGCGCCTTCGCCGAGACGCACGCGGCGCAGACCTCGTCCATCCCCATCCAGACGGACGACGCCGGCGCGGTCTCCGACCTCGAGCGACCCGACTCCCAGCAGGACGACGGCCACGGCGAGCCCGAGACGACCGGCGTGTCCGAGTCCGTCATCCAGGCGATCGGCGACGCGCACGACAACCCGCCGCAGGGCTTCTCCGTGCACCCGAAGCTGCAGGCGCTCATGCGCAAGCGGCTGGAGATGAGCCGGAGCGGATCCATCGACTGGGCCTTCGGCGAGCTCCTCGCCATCGGCTCGCTGCTGCTGGAGAACACCCCCGTCCGCCTCGCCGGGCAGGACTCGCGCCGCGGCACCTTCGTGCAGCGCCACGCGGTGCTGCACGACCGGGACAACGGCCAGGAGTGGCTGCCCCTCGCGAACCTCAGCGACCGCCAGGCGCGGTTCTGGATCTACGACACGCTGCTCAGCGAGTACGCGGCGATGGGCTTCGAGTACGGCTACTCCGTCGAGCGGCCCGACGCGCTCGTGCTCTGGGAGGCCCAGTTCGGCGACTTCGCCAACGGCGCCCAGATCGTCATCGACGAGTTCATCTCCTCGGCCGAGCAGAAGTGGGGCCAGCGCTCGAGCGTCGTGCTGCTGCTGCCACACGGCTACGAGGGCCAGGGACCGGACCACTCGTCGGCGCGCATCGAGCGCTTCCTGCAGCTGTGCGCGGAGCAGAACATGACCGTCGCCCGGCCGTCGACGCCCGCGTCGTACTTCCACCTGCTGCGTCGCCAGGCGTACTCGCGCCCCCGCCGCCCGCTCGTGGTCTTCACGCCGAAGGCCATGCTGCGGCTGCGCGGCGCGACGAGCGACGTCGAGGCCTTCACCTCGGGCCGCTTCGAGCCGGTCATCGACGACGTCCGCATCCAGGACCGCGGCGCCGTCCGCCGCGTGCTCCTGCACTCGGGCAAGGTGCACTACGACCTGCTCGGTGAGCTGGAGAAGCGCCAGGACGCGTCCGTCGCGCTCGTGCGGCTCGAGCAGTTCTACCCGTTCCCCGAGGAGCAGGTGCGCCGTGTCGTCGCGTCCTACCCGGACGCCGAGGTGGTCTGGGTCCAGGACGAGCCCGAGAACCAGGGCGCCTGGCCGTTCGTGCACGTGGAGCTCGGCCGGGTCCTGCCCGACCGCCCCGCGCGCGTCGTGTCACGCCCGGCCGCGGCCTCGCCCGCCGCGGGCTCGAGCAAGCGCCACGCGACCGAGCAGGCGGACCTGATCGCGCGCGCCACCGCCGAGTGACGCGCGCGGGCGCCGCCCCCGCATGACGAGAGGCCCGGTCCCCCAGGGGATCGGGCCTCTCGTCGTGCGGGGGCGGCGCGCCGCGGTCGGATCGCGCGTCAGCCGAGCTTCGAGTACCGGATGCCGGACGCGTGGTACCCGCGGCGGGCGTAGAAGCGCGTGACGTTGTCGCGCGCGGCCGCCGAGGTGGCGAGGAAGCGCGTCGCGCCGTGCTCGCGCGCCCACGCCTCGTAGTGGCGGATGAGGTCGGAGCCGATGCCGCCGGCCTGCCGGCCCTCGCGGACCACGAGGATGATCAGCTGGGCGATCGGCTCGTCGTCGGCGAGCCCCCACATGAGGTGGCCGCCCGCGAGCCCGGCGATCTCGCCGGCGTCGTCGCGCACCACCCACGTCTCGTGGCCGGCGGCGGCGGTCATCCGCGACAGCCGCGCCGCGACGCGCTCCTCGTCGACCTCGTAGTCGAGCAGCCTCAGCAGCTCGACGATGACGGTCAGGTCGGACGGGGAGGGCGTCCCGAGGGACTGGATGGCGTTGGTCACATGCCGAGATTAGCGGCCGCGCCGACGCGCTCCGGTCAGTGCGTGGCCTGGATCGCCCGGAGCTTCTGCATGACCTGCGTGCGCAGGTCCTCCGGCGCGGCCTCCGTGCACGCGCGGCGCACGGTGTCGCGGAGGACGACGCCCACGCGGTGCTCGCGTGCGCAGTCGGGGCAGTTCGCCATGTGCTCGCGGATGTCCGCGGCGTCCGCCTTGTCGAGCTCGTGGTGCAGGTACTCCTCGAGATCCTTCTTGGCCTTGTCGCAGCCGCAGTCGCTCATTTGGTCGCTCCAGTGAGGTGCGCGGTGGAGATGCCCCGCTCGCGCGCGTAGTCGGAAAGGAGGCCCCGCAGCATCCGTCGGCCGCGGTGCAGGCGGCTCATGACGGTGCCCACGGGGGTCTTCATGATGTCGGCGATCTCCTGGTAGGAGAAGCCCTCGACGTCCGCGAAGTACACGGCCATCCGGAAGTCCTCGGGGATGGACTGCAGCGCGTCCTTGACGGTGCTGTCCGGGAGGTGGTCGATCGCCTCGGCCTCGGCCGAGCGCGTGGTGGTCGCGGTGGCGGAGGTGGCCCCGCCGAGCTGCCAGTCCTCGAGCTCGTCGATGGTGCCGTTGTACGGGTCCCGCTGCTTCTTGCGGTAGTTGTTGATGAAGGTGTTCGTGAGGATCCGGTACAACCAGGCCTTGAGGTTCGTGCCCTGCTTGAACTGGTGGAACGCCGTGTAGGCCTTCACGAAGGTCTCCTGCACCAGGTCCTGCGCGTCGGCGGGGTTGCGCGTCATGCGCAGGCCCGCGGCGTACAGCTGGTCGATGAACGGGAGCGCCTGCTCCTCGAAGAGCTCGCGGTTGTCGCCGGGCTGGGCCGCGCGCGGCTCCTCCGCCTCGGCGCGCTCCGCCTCCTGCTGGTCCGCGGCCTCCTCGGTGGAGAGCACGACGGCCTCCACGAGCTCCGCGGGCGCGGCCGACGCGACGGGGGCGTCGCCCCCGGCGGTGGGGGCCTGCGCGTCGTGACTGGTGTTCCCTGAATTGGCCATCAAGGCAGATTCTACGGCGCGCACGAGCTCGGCGGACGGGGCCGCCGGTGCTGTCCTCGTGATCACGGGGGTGTCCTTCCCGGCCCGGGATCCGGGCCTGCCGGACGCGTGCCCGGTACTCTGGTGAACCCATGGAGATCTTCAGGTATTCCGGTCCCACCTTCAGCCCGTACGACGACGACCGGACGACCCAGCCGGTGCCGACGGACGACGGCCCCTGGGTCGCGCCGGTCGCCGAGGGTCCGCTGGACGCGACCGTGCCGCTGCCCGGGTCCAAGAGCCTCACGAACCGCGAGCTCGTGCTCTCCGCGCTCGCCGACTCCCCCTCCGTCCTCCGCAGGCCGCTGCGCTCCCGGGACACGCGCCTCATGGTCGAGGCGCTGCGGTCCCTCGGCACCGTGATCGAGGAGGTCGAGGGCGACGGCGCCTTCGGGCCCGACCTCCGCATCATGCCGGCCGAGCTGGCGGGCGGCATCACGATCGAGTGCGGCCTCGCGGGCACCGTCATGCGCTTCCTGCCGCCCGTCGCCGCGCTCGCGCTCGGCCCGGTCTCCTTCGACGGCGACCCGAGCGCCCGCCGCCGCCCCATGTCGGGGACCATCGAGGCGCTCCGGGCCCTCGGCGTCGACGTCAACGACGACGGCCGGCGCGCGCTCCCCTTCAGCCTCTACGGGACGGGCGCGGTGCCCGGCGGCGAGATCGCCATCGACGCGTCCGCCTCCAGCCAGTTCGTCTCCGGCCTCCTGCTCGCCGCGCCCCGGTTCACCGAGGGGCTGCGGCTCCGGCACACGGGCGCGAGCCTGCCGAGCATGCCGCACATCGAGATGACCATCCGCACGCTGGCGGAGCGCGGCGTCGTCGTGGAGAGCCCGGAGCCCGGCCTCTGGATCGTGCCGCCGGCTCCCATCGCCGGGCGCGAGGTGCGCATCGAGCCCGACCTCTCCAACGCCGCGCCGTTCCTCTGCGCCGCCATCGTCGCCGGCGGCCGCGTCGCCGTCCCGGGCTGGCCCGCGGAGACGACCCAGGTCGGCGCCGACCTCGCGCACCTGCTGCCGAGGTACGGCGCCACCGTCACGCGCGAGGGCGACGCCCTGGTCGTCGACGGGGGGCCCGGGCTCCGTGCGGGCGGCCGGATCCCCGGGGTCGACCTCGACCTCAGCACGGGCGGGGAGCTCGCTCCCGCGCTCGTGGCGCTCGCCGCCCTCGCGGACGGGCCGAGCCGCATCACGGGCATCGGGCACCTCCGGGGGCACGAGACCGACCGCCTGGCCGCGCTGGCGGCGGAGATCACGGCGCTCGGCGGGTCCGTCACCGAGCTGGCGGACGGGCTCGCGATCGAGCCGGCGCCCCTGCACGGCGGCCCGTGGCGCGCCTACGAGGACCACCGCATGGCGACGGCCGGGGCCATCATCGGCCTCGCCGTGCCGGGCGTGGAGATCGACGACATCGGCACCACCGCGAAGACGCTCCCCGAGTTCCCGGAGCTCTGGGTCGGCGCCCTCCTCGGGCGCGCTCCCCGCGCCGTCGTCGACCCGCTCGCACTCGGCGGACTCACCGGCCCCGGCGCGCTCGGCGGGCTCCTGTGAGCTGGCTCGCGGATCCCGAGGAGGATGACGGCGTCTGGGACGCCTACGACGAGTCCTCGGTGCGGGTCCGGCCGAACCCCAAGGGCAACAAGCCGCGGAGCAAGCAGCGGCCCGGGCACACGGACGCCGTCGAGGGGCGCGTGCTCAACGTCGACCGGGGCCGCTTCGGCGTGCTGGTCGGCGAGGACACGCCCGAGGAGCACACGCTCACCGCGACGCGCGCCCGCGAGCTCGGCAAGAAGGCCGTCGTCACCAACGACCGGGTCGACATCGTGGGCGACACCTCGGGCGACGAGGGCAGCCTCTCGCGCATCGTCCGGATCGCGCCCCGCCGCACGCTGCTGCGGCGGAGCGCCGACGACTCCGACGCCGTGGAGCGCGTGATCGTCGCGAACGCCGACCAGATGCTCATCGTCGTCGCGGCCGCCGAGCCCGAGCCGCGCGCGCGCCTCGTGGACCGGTACCTCGTCGCGGCGTTCGACGCGGGGATCCAGCCGATCCTCTGCATCACGAAGGCCGACGTCGCCGATCCCGCGCCCTTCGCCGCCCACTTCCGCGTGCTCGACGTGCCGATCGTGCTGAGCCGCTCCGACGACGTCCCGCTGGACGAGCTGCGCGCCCTCCTCGCCGACCGCACGACCGTCGCCGTCGGCCACTCGGGCGTCGGCAAGTCCACGCTCGTCAACGCGCTCGTGCCCGCCGCCAAGCGGGCCACCGGCGTCGTCAACCAGGTCACGGGCCGCGGACGCCACACCTCCAGCTCCACGGTCTCGATGCGGGTCGAGACGGGCGAGGGCCGGCACGGCTGGATCATCGACACCCCGGGCGTGCGCTCCTTCGGCCTCGGCCACGTGGATCCGGCGAACATCCTCCGGTCGTTCGCCAGCTACGCGCACCTGCCCGAGGGCGAGCCGCCGGGCGGGATCCCGCTCACGGAGGCGCACGACTGGGAGATCGTCGACCGCGTGGAGGCGGGCGAGCTGGGAGATGCCGGACGCGAGCGCCTGCACTCCCTGCAGCACCTGGTCAGCAACCGGTCGGACGCGGGCAAGGGCGAGTGACCGGCGGCCCGGGGGCCGATCGCTAGGCTCGACCCCGTGGCCTCCGAACCCCTGCACTCCCTCTCGTCCGACCTCCGGCTCGCGCGGGAGCTCGCCGACATGGCCGACGAGATCTCGCTCGACCGCTTCCGCTCCGCCGACCTCGCCGTCGAGACGAAGGCGGACTCCAGCTGGGTCACCGACGCCGACCGCTCCGTCGAGCGGGCGATCCGCGCGGGCATCGCCGACAGCCGCCCGCACGACAGCGTGCTCGGCGAGGAGTACGGCACGTCGGGGTCGTCGTCCCGGCAGTGGATCGTCGACCCCATCGACGGGACCTCCAACTACGCGCGCGGGGTGCCCGTCTGGGGCACGCTCATCGCGCTCGCGGTCGACGGGGTCCCCGTGGTGGGCGTCGTGAGCGCGCCCGCCCTCGGTCGCCGGTGGTGGGGCGCGACGGGCCTCGGCGCGTACGTCGACGACACGCTCGGGCAGGCCACGACGTCCCAGGAGCGGCGGATCCGCGTCTCCGACGTCGCCCGGCTCGAGGACGCCTCGATGAGCGTCGCGGGCGTGCAGCGCTGGCGCGACGCCGACCGCCTCGACGAGCTGCTGGACCTGTCCGCGCGCGTCAAGCGCTCGCGGGACTTCGGCGACATGTGGGCCTACATGCTGCTCGCCGAGGGCCTCCTCGACATCGCGGGCGAGCACGACCTCAAGCCCTACGACATGGCCGCGCTCATCCCCGTGATCGAGGAGGCCGGCGGCCGCTTCACCTCCGTCGACGGCGAGACCGGGCCGTGGCACGGATCCGCGCTGGCCACCAACGGGCACCTGCACGACGCCGTGCTGGCGGTCGTCGCGCGCTAGCCGCGCCCGCCGTCGGGCCCCTGGTGCCTCAGGCCGTCGCGGTGCGCTGCCGGCGGCGCTGCCGGAGGTCGACGAGCCCGAGCGCGAGCGCCACGGCGACCAGGGCGATCGTCACGAGGAAGCCGTTCCGGAACCCGTCGTGGTACACCGCGAGGCCCGCGTCCGTCTCGCCCGCGGCCTCCGCGTAGAGCGTGCTGAAGAACATCGCCGAGGCGGCCGCGACGCCCACCGCGGTGCCGACGCGCTGGCCGACCTGCGCCATGGAGCCGGCCACGCCACCCTCGGTCACCGGGATCTCGGCGAGCGTCAGCGTCTGGTTCGGCGAGATGACGAAGCCCGCGCCGACGCCCGCGACGAGCATCGCCGCGGCCATGGCCCAGGGGGTCGCCTCGCGCGGGGTGAGGATCGCCGCGAGCAGCAGCAGCGTGATGCCGACCGCCACGATCGCCAGGCCGATCACCACGAGCTGGCGGCCGAGCCGGGAGACGAGCCGTCCGCCGATCCACGCGGTCACCGCGGAGGACAGCGCGAACGGGATGCCGACCATGCCGGCGAAGACGGGCGCGAGGCCGAGGCCCTGCTGCAGGTAGAGCGTCGTGAGGAGGAAGACCGCGGGGATCGCGGCGAAGTAGGCCGTGGCGATGAGGATCCCGTTGCGGTACGACGACAGCCGGAAGAGGTCGAAGTGGACGACGGGCGAGCGTCCGCCCGCCGCGTAGCGCCGCTCCCATGCGACGAAGAGACCGGCCGCGACGGCCGCGACCGCGAGCGACAGCCACCGGCGCGGGTCGTCGTCCGGGCCGCCCGTGGTGAGCACGAAGGGCAGCATGAGCGCGAAGGTGGCGACGCCGAGGAGCACGACGCCCACGGGATCGAGGCCCACTTTCCCCGCGGGCCGCGCCTGCCGGCGCGGCAGCAGCTTGAGCGCGAAGAGGATCGCCGCGATGCCGAGCGGGATGTTCATCCAGAACAGCAGGCGCCAGCCGTCCTCGGGCCCGCCGAGCTGGATGAGGAGCCCGCCGACCGTGGGGCCGAACGCGGTGGAGACGCCGACGACCGCGCCGAACAGGCCGAACGCGCGTGCCCGCTCCTCCCCCTGGAAGAGCTGCTGGATGAGGCCGAGCACCTGCGGCATCTGGATGCCGGCCGCCACGCCCTGCAGGATGCGCGCCACCACGAGCGTCCTCACGTCGGGCGCGACGGCGCAGAGCGCGCTCGCGAGCGTGAAGGCGCTGAGGCCGATCACGAACATGAGGCGGCGGCTCCGGATGTCGCCGAGGCGGCCCGCGGGCACGAGCGCGAGGCCGAACGCGAGCGCGTAGCCCGCGACGATGAGCTGGAGGTCGGTGGACCCCGCGCCGAGCGACTCCTCGATCGACGGCAGGCCGACGTTGACCTTCGAGAGGTCGAGGATCGTGAGGGCGGCGACGCCGACGCAGACCCAGAAGGCCTGCCAGCGCGTGCGGTCCTCGTCGGCGGTCGGGGTCGGGCCCGTGGTGGTGCGTCCGGTCATGCGATATCGAATCCCATACACGGGCTATGTATTCCCGCTCCCGCGAGCGGGGGCGACCTGCCCTCGACCAGCCTCCTCCTCATCCGGGGAGATGGGGTCGGTGTCCCTATGCTGAACAGCGAGCCAACAGCGACCTCCGGATCCGGCGGCCGAGGTCCCCGCTCATAGGGTGGGGACTTCGTGCCGGAACGGTGCGATCGCCCGCGAGCACACCGACGTGCTCCCTCCGAGAGGACACCATGAAGAACCGCTCCCGCCGTCTCACCGCCTCCCTCGCCGCCGCCGTCGCGGCCGGGCTCGTCCTCGCCGGGTGCGGCTCGTCGGGTGACAGCGGCCCGGCGGATCCCGCGGCGTCGCCCGCCTCCGGGGACACCCTCATCGTCTACACGAACTCCAACGGCGACGGCCGCGGCGACTGGGTCACGGCCGAGGCGGCGAAGGCGGGCTTCGACATCCAGATCGTCGGGCTCGGCGGCGCGGACCTCGCCAACCGCATCGTGGCGGAGAAGAACAACCCCGTGGGCGACGTGGTGTTCGGCCTCAACAACATGTACTTCGAGAACCTCAAGGCGGAGGACGCCATCACCGCCTACACGCCCGCGTGGTCGGGCGAGGTCGACCAGGCCGCCGGCGACCCGGAGGACGGCGCGTACTGGCCGCTCGTGGAGCAGGCGATCGTCACCGTGCACGACGCGAAGCAGACCTCGGGCGGCGACGTGCCGAAGGACGCCACCGACCTCTACTCCTCGGAGTACGAGGGGAAGTACGAGGTGAACACGCGCCTCGGCGAGGCGACCCCGCAGCTCATCCTCGCGGGCCTCCTGGCGCCGTACGAGGACCCGGACGGCGACCTCGGCATCAGCGACGAGGGATGGAAGGTCGTCGAGGACTACTTCGCCAACGGCTCGCCCTCCGTCGAGGGCACCGACCTCTACGCGCGCCTGTCGCGCGGCGAGGTGTCCTTCGGGACCCTGCCGTCGAGCGGCATCGCGGCGCGCGACGCGCAGTACGGCACCACCACCGAGGTCGTCCCCGCGAAGGCCGGCGTGCCGTTCGTGACCGAGCAGATCGCCGAGATCGCCGGCACGAAGAAGGAGGAGCGCGCCCGGGCCTTCATCGACTGGTTCGGCGGCGCCGACGTGCAGGGCGCGTTCGCGGAGGAGTTCTCGAGCTACCCGGTCAACACCGTCGCCCGGGAGAAGGCGCTCCCCGCCGTGACCGAGCTCATCGAGTCGCTGGAGAAGCAGGACGTCGACTACGGCTTCGTGCGCGAGCACATCGCGGACTGGGTCGAGAAGACCGAGCTGGAGTACCTGCCCTGATGATCCGCTTCGACGACGTCGAGGTGCGCTTCGGCGACCAGGTGGCGATCCCGGGGCTCGACCTGGAGATCCACGAGGGCGAGTTCTTCACCCTCCTCGGGCCCTCCGGATGCGGCAAGACGACGGCGCTGCGGACCCTCGCGGGGTTCGTCGAGCCGAGCCGCGGCGACATCGTGATCGACGGGCAGGTCGCCACCCGGCTGCCGAGCGAGAAGCGCCGCGTCGGGATGGTGTTCCAGAACTACGCGCTCTTCCCGAGCATGTCGGTGCGCCAGAACATCGCGTTCGGCCTCACCGTGCGGAAGGCCGGCAAGGCGGAGACCGACCGGCTGGTGCGCGCGATGGCCGACCAGGTCGAGCTGAGCGACGCCCAGCTCGACAAGAACGTCGCGGAGCTCTCGGGCGGCCAGCAGCAGCGCGTGGCCATCGCGCGCGCGCTCGTGCTCGAGCCGCGGATCCTCCTGCTCGACGAGCCGCTGTCGAACCTCGACGCGAAGCTCCGCGTGCAGCTGCGCGAGCAGCTGAAGGGGCTGCAGTCGCGGCTCGGGATCACCACGGTCTACGTCACGCACGACCAGGAGGAGGCGCTCACGATGAGCGACCGCATCGCCGTCTTCGACGCGGGGCGGATCGAGCAGGTCGGCACGCCGGAGGACATCTACGACCGGTCCGCGACCGAGTTCGTCGCGACCTTCGTCGGGGCGATCAACGCCCTCGGCACCGCGACCGTCGCGCGCCTGCGCGCGGCCGGCGCCTCCGGCCTCGACTCCTCGGACCGCGCCTACGTGCGGCTCGAGCGCGTCTCCGTGCAGGCGCGCGACGCCGTCCCCGTCGACGCGGGCCGCGTGCGGCTCGACGGCGTGGTCGCCGAGCGCTCGTACCACGGCTCGTACAGCACCTACCGGGTCGACCTCGGGGACGAGACCGTCGACGCGCTCGTCGCCGAGACGGGGGCGCCGCCGCTGGCCCCCGGCACCGAGGTCGCCGTGGGCATCGACCCGTCCGCGATCCTCCGGTACCGGTCGTAGCCGTGCGCACCCCCGTCCGCGCGCTGCTGCGCTCCCCCCTCGGCGTCGTGGTGCTCATCGCCGCGCTGTGGTTCATCGTCACGTTCCTCGTCTTCCCGAACGCGAACCTCCTCGTCACCACGTTCTTCCCCGACGGGTCGTTCAGCGGCCGGGCGCTGGAGAAGCTCGTGAGCTCCGACCGGGCCATGCGCAGCGTCGGCAACAGCCTGCTGCTGGCCGTCACGCTCGCCGTCACGGTGAACGTGGTCGGCATCTTCATCGTGCTGGTCACCGAGTACTTCGTGGTGCGCGGATCCCGCGTGCTCTGGCTCGGCTACGCCACGACGCTCATCTACGGCGGCATCGTGCTGGCCGCCGGCTACAACTTCATCTACGGCCGCTACGGGTTCGTCACGGCGATCGCGCAGCGCGCGTTCCCGGACCTCGACCCCGACTGGTTCAGCGGCTACTTCGCGGTCGTCATCGTGATGACCTTCGCGACCACCACGAACCACATGCTGTTCCTCCGCTCCTCCCTCGCGGCCATCGACCACCAGACCATCGAGGCGGCCCGCAGCATGGGCGCGGGCACCGGCCGGATCCTCTTCCGCATCGTGCTGCCGGCGCTGCGCCCCATGATCTTCGCGGTCACGGTCCTCACGTTCCTCACCGGCCTCGGGGCGCTCACCGCTCCCCTGGTGCTCGGCGGCACGGGCTTCCAGACGGTCGCGCCCATGATCGTCACGTTCTCCAAGAGCTCCAGCTCCCGGGACCTCGCGGCGCTCCTCGCGATCGTGCTGGGCGTCGCGACGATCGTGCTGCTGGCGATCATGAACCGCGTCGAGAAGTCGGGCGTGTACTTCTCGGTCGCCAAGGTCGCGACGCCGCTGCAGAAGCAGCGCATCCGGAACCCCGTGGTCAACGCCGTCGTGCACGTGGTCGCCTACGCGCTGTTCGTCGTCTACGCGCTGCCCGTGCTCCTCATCGTGCTCTTCTCGTTCCTCGACTCGAAGAGCGTCCAGACGGGGACGATCACGCTCGACTCGTTCACGCTCGGGAACTACGCGACCGTGCTCGGCTCCCCGGACGTGCTCCGGCCGTTCGTCGTGAGCCTCGTGTACAGCGCGCTGGCCGCCGTGATCGTCGTGGCGGGGCTCCTGTTCGTGGCCCGGCTCGTGCAGCGGAACCGGAACTGGGCCACGGCGACGATCGAGTACCTGCTGCACATCCCGTGGATCCTGCCGACGATCCTCATCGCGCTCGCGCTCCTGCAGACCTTCGACCGGCCGCAGCCGCTCATCGGCGGGCAGGTGCTCACGGGCACGACCTGGCTGCTGCTCGTGGCGTACATCATCGTCAAGGTGCCCTTCACGCTCCGGCTGCTGAAGGCGGCGTTCGCGAGCGTGCCGCAGTCGCTCGAGGACGCCGCGCGGATCCTCGGGGCGCGGTCGCTCACGACGTTCCGGCGCGTGCTGGTGCCTCTCGTCATCCCGACGGTCGCGGCGATCACGGCGCTCAACTTCAACAGCCTGCTCGACGACTACGACGCGGCGGTATTCCTCTACCAGCCGCTGTACGAGCCGCTCGGCATCGCGATCAAGGCGAGCACGGAGGGCGAGGCGAACCTCGACTCGATGAGCATCACGTTCGTCTACACGGTGCTGCTCATGATCATCATGGGCCTCACGATGTACCTCGTGTACGGGCGGTCGGGTGGCCGGAAGCGGCGACGCGGCCGGACGGGATCGCCCGCGCTGGAGACCACGGCGCCGGCCCTCGCGACGTCCGACCCGGGCGCCCCCGCCCCGGCCGCGCCGCGCGCGCCGGTCGGCTGACCGGGGACGCAGAAGAGGCCCCGTCCTGGTGGACGGGGCCTCTTCTCCGCCGGACGGATCCGGCCTCTCGACGAGCGTGGGACATGCGACGCGATGGTGGAGATGCGGGGAATCGAACCCCGGTCCACTGCTGTAAGCCTGCGCCTTCTACGGGTGTATCCAGGAAAGGCGTCCTACTCGGCCCCGGAACTTGCTCCTGGCGTCTGATCCGACGGGCCCAGCCTCAGTTCGAGTCCCGCGCGGCCCTGAGGCACGACCGCGCAGCGAGCTCCCTAATCTGACGCCGACTTACCGGATAGAGAGCATCACCGGGTCGACGGTCCTGTTAGTGCGCTCGCTTAGGCAGCGAGAGCGAAGGACGACTGCTTGTTATTGGCAGTTGTATTTTGCAGAGAGCGTTTACGAGATAGCCCTGCATCCTCGACCCGCTTCTCGCAGTTTTGCAGGCAATGTCGAAACCGATCATCCCCATGCACGACCGTGCACCTGCTGGTGCCCGAGCCGGGTCGCATGTTCCACGCTGTCGAGTTGTCAATCGCGGCCGGAGCGAACCCCGACCAGCCCTCAATGATAGCCGACCGGAGGCGGCCGCACCACCCGTGAGGACGGGCGGGCGCCTACTACTCGCCGAGCCGGCGGTGCGACGACATGGCGCGGTCCGCCTCGCGCTTGTCCTGGCGCTCGCGGAGCGTCTGGCGCTTGTCGTACTCCTTCTTGCCCTTCGCGATGGCGAGCTCGACCTTGGCCCGGCCGTCCACGAAGTAGAGCTGGAGCGGGACGACCGTGTAGCCGCCCTCCTTCACCTTGGAGTGGATCTTGAGGATCTGCTCCTTGTGCAGGAGGAGCTTCCGCTTCCGCCGCACGGGGTGGTTGTTCCAGGTGCCCTGGTTGTACTCGGGGATGTGCACCGCGTCGAGCCAGGCCTCGCCGGCGTCGACGAACGCGTAGCCGTCCACGAGCGAGGCGCGACCCTGGCGGAGCGACTTGACCTCGGTGCCGGTGAGCACGAGGCCCGCCTCGTAGGTCGACTCGATGGTGTAGTCGTGGCGCGCCTTGCGGTTGGTCGCCACCACCTTCTCGCCACGTTCCCTGGGCACGGTGGACTCCTCGATGATCGGGGGTGGAGTGCCCGGAACCGGGCAGCCCATCAGCCTACCGGAGGATCAGATCCGCAGGTAGCGGCTGATGGCGAAGTTCGCGGACACCGCCGCCAGCACGACGCCGACCCCCAGCAGGATGGGCACGACGAGCAGCGCGTCGTCCATGTTCACGAGCGATATAGACGTGAGCCTCGAGCTCAGGAAGCCCTGCACGAAGAACCGCACCAGCGCCACCGTCGCGGCGCTCGCGAGCACCGACCCGATGAGGGCGGCGAACACGCCCTCGAGGATGAACGGGGTCTGGATGAAGCGGTTCGACGCCCCGACCAGCCTCATGATGCCCAGCTCCCGTCTCCGCGAGAACGCGGACAGCCGGATGGTGGTGGCGATGAGGAGCGCGGCGGCCACGAGCATGAGCCCCGCGATGCCGACGGCGGTGAGGCTGGCGGCGTTGAGGATCGAGAAGATCTGGTCGAGGTACTGCCGCTGGTCCGTCACGTTCTCGACGCCCGCGAGCCCCGAGAGGCTGTCGCTCAGGATGTCGGACTTCGACGGGTCCTTGAGGTTCACCCAGAACGCCTCGTTGAGGAACTCGGGCTGCACCAGCTCGGTGACGGGATCGCCCTTGAACTGCTCCTGGAAGTTCGCGTACGCCGTGTCCTGGTCCTCGAAGTAGTACTTGTCGATGAACGGGGCGAGCGTGTCGCTGTCGAGGCGCTCCTCGACTGCGTCGATCTGCTCCTGCGTGGCCTTGCCGTTCACGCACGTCTCGCTCGGCACCGACGTGTCGGTGCAGAAGTCGATGGCGACCTGCGCGCGGTCGTACCAGTAGTTCTTCATCTGGCCGATCTGCATCTGCAGCAGGACGGCGGCGCCCACGAACGTGAGCGAGATGAAGGTGACGAGCACGACCGAGACGACCATGCTGACGTTCCGACGGAGGCCGTGGCCGACCTCGGAGAGGACGAGTCCGAGTCTCATCGCGTGGGCCCCACATCCTGTGCACCGGTGTCGTCCGGCGACTCGCCGCGGCCACGGAGGCCCAGCTTCTCGGCCAGTCCGAGCTCGGCGAGCTCGGCGTCGTCGCGTCCGTCCGCGGGCGCGGCACCGCCCTGCCCGTCGGACAGGTCGGGGAGGCGGATCACGCCGGTCCCCTCGGGGAGCCGCCGGATGGATCCGGTGCTCGGGGCCGCGGGGGCCGCTCCCCCGCCGTTGCGCCGGCTGGGCTGCGTCGGCGGGGCCGGTGGGGCGTCGTCGACGACGGGCGCCTCGGCCGCGACGGGCGACTCGTCCCGGATCACCGGGATCGCGCGGGACGGCGCCTGCTCGACGGGCTCCCGGCGGACGGGCTCGGGACGCACGGGCTCCGGGGGTCCGGGCTGCGGGCGGTCCTCGGGGACCGGGACGGGTCGGTCGCGGTCGGCCTCGCGCTCGGGCGCGGGATCCACGCGTGCGGCCTCGGCGAACGCCGACGGCGCGTAGGCCGGAGCGTCCTCCCGGGGTGCTCGCGCGGGCTCGTCGGCCCGGGGCGTCGGCGCCTCGCGTGCGGGCTCCGCCTCCCGGGCGGGCGCGGTGGCGGGGACGATCGGCGCGGCCTCCGCGTCCGACGCGGCGGGCGCGGGCGGCGTCACGGGCGCGGCGACGGCGGCCGGAGCCGCGGCGCTCTCCGCGGACTTCCGCGGCGCCTTCCTGGCGGCCTTGGCGGCGGCGGCCTCGCGGGCCGCCTCCTCCTTCGCACGCGCCTTCTCGTCGGCGCGGCGCTGCTTGTCGCGGCGTGCCTGCTCGCGGCGCTCCGCTCCGGAGGCGGGCTCCGCGGGCGCGGTCGATCGCACGGGCGCCGGCAGCGGCGCCGCGGGCACGAAGACCGGCGTGGGCGCGGCGACGGGCGGGTGCTCCGGGTTCACGCCGACCGGGTTCTCGGCCGTCCGGGGCAGGTCGATCGCCGACGTCTGGTACTGGCCGCCGAGCTCGTCGCGGACGACTTCGCCGCCGATCAGCTCGATGACGCGCTTCTGCATCTGGTCGACGATGCCGGAGTCGTGGGTGGCCATGATCACGGTGGTGCCGTTGGCGTTGATCCGCTCCAGCACCTGCATGATGCCCGCGCTCGTGAGGGGGTCCAGGTTGCCGGTCGGCTCGTCGGCGAGGAGCACGGCGGGCTTGTTGACCACGGCGCGCGCGATCGCGACGCGCTGCTGCTCGCCGCCGGAGAGTTCGTGCGGGAGGCGCTGCTCCTTGCCCTGCAGGCCCACCATGGCGAGGACGTCGGGGACGGCCTCCTGGATGAAGCCGCGTGACTTGCCGATCACCTGGAGGGTGAAGGCGACGTTGTCGAACACCGACTTGTTGGGGAGCAGCCGGAAGTCCTGGAACACCACCCCCAGGCTGCGCCGGTAGTACGGGACCTTGCGGCTCGATAGCTGGTTCAGCTGCTGGCCCAGGACGTGGATCGTGCCCTGGGTGGGCCGGTCCTCCTTGAGCACGAGACGCAGGAAGCTGGACTTGCCGGACCCGGATGCGCCGACGAGGAAGACGAACTCCCCCCGCAGGATCTCGAGGTCGACGGAGCTCAGCGCCGGTCGGGGGTTGCCGGGATACACCTTGGATACGTGGTCGAACCTGATCATGTCGGTACGACCCTAGGCACGGGACCGGTCAATCGCCGCATCGACTCACCGCGGGGAGCGGTCCGCCGCACTCTCTCAGGCGCGCTCGGGCGACTTCCGCCAGCGGATCCCCGCGGAGATGAAGCCGTCGAGGTCGCCGTCGAAGACGTTCGACGGGTTGTTGACCTCGTGCTCCGTGCGGAGGTCCTTGACCATCTGGTACGGCGCGAGCACGTAGCTGCGCATCTGGTCACCCCAGCTCGCCGTGATGTTGCCGGCGAGCTCCTTCTTCGTGGCCGCCTCCTGCTCGCGCTGCACGAGGAGCAGGCGCGACTGCAGCACCCGGAGGGCGGCGGCGCGGTTCTGGATCTGGCTCTTCTCGTTCTGGCAGGTGACGACGATGCCCGTGGGCAGGTGGGTGATGCGCACCGCGGAGTCGGTCGTGTTCACGGACTGGCCGCCGGGGCCGGAGGAGCGGAAGACGTCCACCCGCATGTCGTTCTCGGGGATCTCGATGGACTCGGTCTGCTCGATGAGCGGCACGACCTCGACGGCCGCGAACGACGTCTGGCGCTTGCCGGCCGAGTTGAAGGGGCTCATGCGCACGAGACGGTGCGTGCCGGCCTCGACCGACAGCGTGCCGAAGGCGTAGGGGGCGTCGATCTCGAAGGTCGCCGACTTGATGCCCGCCTCCTCCGCGTAGGACGTGTCGAGCACGGTGGCGCGGTAGTCGTGCTGCTCAGCCCAGCGCAGGTACATGCGCATGAGCATCTCGGCGAAGTCGGCCGCGTCGACGCCGCCGGCGCCCGCGCGGATCGTGACCACGGCGGGGCGCGGATCGAACTCGCCGTTGAGCAGCGTCTGCACCTCGAGCTCGTCCATGATCTTCGTGATGCCGTCGAGCTCGACGACCGCCTCCTCGGCGGACTCCTCGTCGTCCTTGGCCATCTCCACGAGCACGTCGAGGTCGTCGAGGCGGCGCTGCAGCTCATCGATGCGCTTCAGCTCGGACTGGCGGTGGCTCAGGTCGCTCGTGACCTTCTGGGCCTTCTCGGTGTCGTCCCAGAGGTCCGGCTCGCCCGCCTGGGCGCTCAGCTCCTCGACCTCCTGCTGCAGGCGCTCGACGCCGACGACGGAGCGGATGTTGGAGTAGGTGTCGCGCAATTCTGTGATCCGCGAAGAGAAGTCCTGGTCGATCATGGTGCCGCCCAGCCTACCGTCCGGGCCGTCACGGCCGTCCGGGGACGGGTGCGCCCGCGCGTAGGCTCGGGGGCGATGTCGACCCCCGAGACCCCCTTCTCCCTGCGCGCGGTCGCGCTCCCGGCGCTGCTCCCCGCGCTCCTGTTCTCCATCGGCGAGGGGGCGATCATCCCCATCATCCCGATCGTGGCCGGCAGCCTCGGCGCCTCGCTCGCGATCGCCGCCTTCATCGGCGGCATGATCATGCTCGGCGAGCTGGTGGGCGACATCCCGAGCGGCTCCGTGGTGAGCCGGATCGGCGAGCGGACCGCGATGATCGGCGCGGCCTTCGTCTCCATCGGCGGCCTGGTGCTGTGCCTCCTCGCGCCGAACCCGCTCGTGCTCGGCGTGGGCGTCTTCCTCATCGGCGTCTCGACCGCGGTGTTCGCGCTGGCCCGGCACGCCTTCATGACGAGCTTCGTGCCGCAGGCGTACCGGGCCCGCGCGCTGTCGACGCTCGGCGGCACGTTCCGCGCGGGGTACTTCGTGGGTCCGTTCCTCGCGGCCGCGGTGATCCACCTGACGGGGGCGTCGCAGTCGGCGTTCGCGATCCACATCGTCGCGTGCCTCGCGGCCGCCGTGACGCTGCTGGTGCTGCCCGACCCGATGGACGTCGTGCGCCGCAACCGCGCCGCCGACCTGCAGAGCGCGGCACCCGCGACCTCCGGCGAGCCGCAGGACGACGAGTCCGTCGCCGCGGCCGCCGGCACCGCTCCCGCTGCGGCGGCCAAGCGCTCGGCGGGTCTCGGCCGGACGCTCTGGCGCTTCAAGGGCGTGCTCGTGAAGCTCGGCTCGGGCGCGGCCCTCATCGGCGCGATGCGGGCGGGTCGCGGCGTGCTCCTCCCCCTGTGGGCCGTGAGCATCGGCATCTCGGACGCGAACACGGCGCTCATCATCGGCATCGCGGGCGGCGTGGACTTCGCCCTCTTCTACGCGAGCGGCCAGATCATGGACCGCTTCGGCCGCCTGTGGAGCGCCGTGCCGTCGATGGTCGGGCTCGGCATCGGCTACCTCGTGCTCGCGTTCACGCCCGGCCTGCCGACGAGCGTGCAGTGGTTCATCGGCGTCGCCATGTTCATGTCGGTCGCGAACGGCATCGGGTCCGGGATCCTCATGACCCTCGGCTCCGACCTCGCGCCCAAGGACGACCCGGCGCCCTTCCTCGGCGCGTGGCGGTTCACGGGCGACGCCGGCAGCGCGGCCAGCCCGCTCCTCATCGCCGCGATCACCGGGGCTGCGTCGCTCACGATCGCGAGCGGGGTGATGGGGGTGCTCGGGCTCATCGGCGCCGGGATCCTCGTGCGGTACGTGCCGCGGTACGTGCCGCGGAAGCCGAGACCCGCGCGCTGACCCACCCGGCGACGCGCGCGCGGATCAGCCGCCGCCGGCCGGGCCCGCCGGGGCGCCTCCCGGCCCGACCAGCACGCTGCGGGCCGTGCTGGTGACGTCGATGCGCACGCCGCCCGGGGCCAGCAGCGACGCGACCGGCGGGATCCAGGTGGCGGACAGCGTGACGCGGGCGCTCCGGCCGTCGGGCGTGACGGCGCCGTCCAGGTGGAGGTCGTGGAGGCCGTCGGTCGGCTCGTCGGCCAGGAAGCCCGCGACCGCGGCGGCGACGCCGTCGTCCGTGAGGGGCGGGAGCGCGATGCCGTCGCCGTCCGCGTTCGGCGCCGCCGGGTGGCCGTCGCCGTCCACGTCGAAGGACTCGGCGCCCGCCAGCGCGGCGGCGTCCGCGAGGGAGAAGAGCCGCACCCGCTCGAGGTAGAGGGAGGACGCCGCCGACACCATCAGGATCACGGCCAGGCCGAGCGCGCAGGACGCGATCACCAGCGGAAGGATCGATCCCTCGTCCGCGGACGCCGCCCACGGGCCCGTCGCGGGGGCGACCGGTGGCCGCCGTCGGCGCGCGGGCGTCATCGCGCCGGCCGCGCGAAGACGGAGACGCGCTCGTCGGCATCGCCCCGCACCGTCACCGAGCCGGGTGCGTCCGGGCCCGCGACGGCCGGAGCCAGCGGCAGCGCCGCCGCGACCCGGACGGAGACGCGCACGAGCGAGCGCGGCGCGTGGCATCGCCGGGGATCCGGGGTGCAGGTGATGTCGAGCGCGATGCCGTCGGGCGCCACGCCCTCATCGGCGAGCGCGACCTCGACCGCCGCGCGGGCCGCCCGCCGCCCGGACGCGTCGTCGTCGGCCCGGACGTAGACGCGAGCCGCCTGACGAGCCGCGCCCTCCGTCCCGAGCGCCGCGCCCTGGACGGCCGAGAGGGCGATGACGAGGTAGACGAGCGGCACGAGCAGGAGGACGCCGGCGGTCATGAGCTCGAGCGACGCCGACCCCCGATCGTCAGCCCAGGCGCTCCACAGCCGCATGGCCCGTCACCTCCAACCCGCGGTCGACGCCGAGGAGGCCCACGAGGGGCAGCGTCGTGCGGACCGTCACGCTCACGACCGCGTGGCCGAGCACGGTGCCCGTGCGGGCGGTCACGTCCTGCGCGTACCGCTCCCCCACGGCCGTCGTGATGAGATCCCGCGTCCGCTCGACGCCGTCGGCGCGGGTCGCCCCGGCGAGCGCCGCGGTGCGCGCCCCCTCGGCGGCCGCGTCCAGCACGGTGGTCCGCACGTGCAGCGCCAGGGCGAGCTGGATCACCGAGAGCGCGAGGACCACGAGCAGCGCCCCGACCATGACGAACTCGGCGGGGGCCGAGCCGCGGTCGTCGCGCATCAGAACGACGTGACCCGGTCGATGGCCTGCGTGAACACGTGCTGCAGCAGGGGTCCGGCGACGCCCCACAGGATGACGACGAGCCCCGCCGTCATGAGCGTGATGAGCACCCAGCCGGGCACGTCCCCGCGGTCGTCGCCCCATGCGGCGCCGGGCGTCCGCTCCCCTGTCTGGATGCCTCGTTCGTCGGTCATGTCGTGCCTCTCCGTCGATGGTCGGTGGTGGGTCGGTGGTCGGCGTCCGCCTACAGCCCGAGCTGCAGGACGACGACGCCGGGGAACAGGGCGAAGACGATGGTGAGCGGGAGGATCAGGAACACCAGGGGCACGAGCATGCCCACCTCCTTGCGTCCCGCGCTCTCGAGCAGCTCGCGCTTGGCGACCTCGCGCGCGTCCTGCGCCTGGGCGCGGAGGACCTCCGCGAGGGGCGTGCCGCGCTCGAGGGATCCGGCCAGCTGGTCGACGAGGCGGGACACGGACGGCAGGGCCAGGCGCCGGGCGAGGTCGTCGAAGGCGCGGGTGACGGGGATTCCGGTGCCGACGTCGGCGACGACGCGCCCCAGCTCCCCCGCGAGCTCCCCCGACCCCACGCGGGCGACGCGGCGGAGGGCGTCGAGCAGCCCCTCCCCCGCCGCGAGGCTGAGCGCCAGGAACTCCAGCACCGTGGGCAGCTCCGCGGAGATGCGCGCGACGCGGCGCGTGGCCCGGCGTTCGAGCGCGGAGTCGCATGCGACGAGCCCCGCGACGGCGGCGACGAGGGGGATCGCGACCAGCTGCATCTGCGGGACGGCCCCGGCGACGAGGGCCGCGCCGCCGGCGAGCGCGGTGGCGACCGCTCCCGCCGCGGTCCCGAGCACGAGCCCCACGAGCTGGCGGGACCGGTGCCGCTCGACGTCCTCGGCGACGCCGGCCTGGCCGAGCAGCCGCTCGATCCGCTCCGTCCCGCCGAGCACGCGCGCGAGGCCGCGCCGCAGCGGGACGACCACCGGGGCGCCGAGCGTCCCGAGCACGGGCAGGGGGTGCACGGTGGTGAGCGCGAGATGCCGGCGCGCGCCCTCGGACACGTCGAGCACGTGCGGGGCGACGCGGTCGAGCAGGCGCGCACGGCGCAGGCGCGGGACCGCGCCCATCATGGACCAGAGGCCGAGGCCCGCCAGCAACCCGAGCACGGCGCCCCAGGACTCCGCTCCCGTCACGCGAACCACCTCCGGTCCTCGGGCAGGCGCCCGAGCGCGAGCATCAGCCGGTAGGCGACGGCCGAGACGGCGAGGCCGCTCACGATGACCACGGTGCCCGCGGTCGTGTCGTACGCGGCGGCGGCCTCGGGTCGGGTGGACAGCAGCGCCAGGATGATCCACGGCGCGGCGACCCCGAGCTTGGCCGCGTTCACCACCCACGACTGCCGCGCCTCGGCCTCGCTGCGGATGGCCGCCTCCTCGCGGAGGAAGCGGGCGAGGCCGCGGAGGACGTCGGGGAGCTGCGTGCCGCCCACCTCGCGCGCCATCCGCAGCGTCTCGAGGATGCGGTCGGCGGTGGGGTCGGCCAGCCGGTCCTTCAGCTCGTCGAGCGCGACGGCGAAGCTCCCGGTCGTGCGGTGCACGGACGCGAAGTCCTGGAACGCCGGCCGGAGGACGGTCGGACCGGCGACGGCGAGCGACCCCACGGCGTCCGGGAGACCCATGCCCGCCCGCACGGCGCTCACGAGGTGGTCGACCACGTCCGGCCAGACGTCGCGCTGCGCCCGCCGCCGGGCCGTGGAGCGCGCGCCCACCACGACCCATGGGAGGAGGAACCCCGCGAGGCCGGCGGCCAGCGCAGCGGCATCGACACGGAGGAGGGCCTCGACCAGCACGGCGGCCGCGAGCCCGACGAGGGCGGAGACGACGAGGAAGGAGCTGACGGACACCCGCTCCAGCCCGGCGTGCGTGAGGCGGTCGTGCACCGCCGCCGTCACGCCGCGACTCCGCTCGGCGCCGCCCTCGACCACCGGCCAGACCCAGGGCGCGAGGAGGAGGACGAGGCCCGCCCCGAGGGCGAGGCCGAGGGCGGCGCTCACGGCGCCCCCACCAGGATCCGGAGCGGGTCGAGCCCCGCCGACCGGTACTTGCCGAGGTGCGCCGGCTGTCCGCCCGTCGCGGTCAGCATCCCGTCCTCCAGCGCGAAGACCGAGCTCGCCTCGATGACCATGCCGGAGTGCCGGCCGCCGGGCGCGAGGATCTCGACCACGCGGCGGGCGCCCGACGGCAGCACCTCGAGGTGCACGACGAGGTCGACCGACGTCGCGACGGTGGGGACCACGAAGGCCGCGTCGATGTTGCGCCCCGCGAGCAGCGGCAGCGTGCACAGCTTGACCAGCGCCTCGCGCGCGCTGTTCGCGTGGATCGAGCACATGCCCGGCACGCCGGAGTTGAGCGCGATGAGGAGGTCGAGGCACTCCGCCTCGCGCACCTCGCCGACCACGAGCCGGTCGGGCCGCATGCGCAGCGCCTCCTTGATGAGGCGCCGCAGCGTGATCTCGCCGGAGCCCTCGAGGCTCGGCTGCCGGCACTGCATGGCGACGACGTCGCGGCCCGCGGGAGCGAGCTCGAACGTCTCCTCGACCGTGACGATGCGGTCGGAGGCCCGGGCGGAGGCGAGGAGCGCGTCGATCATGGTGGTCTTGCCGGTGTGGGTCGCGCCGCTCACCACGATGGACAGGCCCGCGCGCACGCTCATGCGGAGGAACTCGGCGGCCTGGAGCGGCAGGCTGCCGAGCGCCACGAGGTGGTCGAGGTCGCGGATCCGCCGGGAGAACTTGCGGATGTTGACGGCCCAGTGGCGGCGCGTGACGTCGGGGATGACGACGTGGAGACGCGAGCCGTCCGGCAGGGACGCGTCGACGAAGGGCGTCGAGAGGTCGACGCGGCGCCCGGACGACTGCAGCATCCGCTCGACGAGGTCGCGCACCTCCGCGTCGGAGAGGACGAGCGAGGTCAGCTCGGGGACGCCGGCCCGCGCAGCGAACACGCGCGTGGGGGCGTTGATCCAGATCTCCTCGATCGCGTCGTCGTCGAGGAGCGGCTGCAGCGCGCCGAAGCCCGTGATGCGCGCGAGCACCTGCCGCTCGGTGGCCGCCTCGTCGTCGAGGAGCCGGGTGTCTGATCCGAGCGCCTGCTCCGCGAAGCGCCGGACCTCCTCGCGCACCACGGCCGCCGTACCGGCCGGGTCCGGTGCCGATCCGTCGTCCCGCAGGCGCTCCCGCACGCGACCGGCGATGGTGTCGAGGGGCGTCCGCGTCTGCACCCGCACAGGATGCTAATCAGCAGGCGATCCCGCCGGGGCCGTCCACAGGTCGACGCGTCAGCGCCGGCCCGCGGGCGTCAGTACCCCAGCTCCGCCTTCGCCGCCGCGTACGCCGCGCGCACCGCGGGCACGCCCGGCGCGTCGAAGACCTCGTCGCCCGCGAGGGGCCACGCGGGCACGCTGCCCGTGAGGATCCACGCGGCCTGCTTCGCGGCGCCGTCGGCGACGAACTCGCCCGCGTCCGGCACGTGGATCGGGACGCCGAAGATCGTGGGCGCGATCTCGCACACGGCGCGGCTCTTCGCCCCGCCGCCGATGAGGAGCACCCGCTCCACCTGCACGCCCTGGCGCGTGATGGCGTCGAGCCCGTCGGCCAGGCCGCACAGCATGCCCTCGACGTGCGCGCGGGCCATGGTCGCCGGGGTGCTGTTGCGGAGGGTCATGCCGTGCAGCGATGCGGTCGCGTCCGGCAGGTTCGGCGTTCGCTCGCCCTCGAAGTACGGGAGGAGCACGAGGCCGTCGGATCCGGCGGGCGCCTCGAGCGCGAGCTCCGAGAGCCGCGCGTGGTCGACGCCGAGGAGGCGCGCTCCGCCGTCGAGCACGCGGGCGGCGTTGAGGGTCGCGATGAGCGGGAGGAAGTTGCCCGTGGCGTCGGCGAACCCGGCGACCGTGCCGGAGGCGTCGGTGATCGGGTCGGCCGTGACCGCGAAGACCGTGCCGGAGGTGCCGATGGAGACGACCACGTCGCCGGGCACCGCGCCGAGGCCGAGGGCCGCGGCGGCGTTGTCGCCGGCGCCGGGCCCGACGGGGATGCCCGCGGGGACGCCGGGGATGCCGTCCGCCGTGACGCCCGCGGACTCGCCGGGGCCGAGCACGCGCGGCAGGCCGACGACGCGGCCGAGGGCGCGCTCCAGCAGGTCGAGTCGGTACTCCCCCGAGACGCTCGACCAGTAGGCCGTGCCGCTCGCGTCGGAGCGGTCGGTGGCGAGGGCGGCGAGGTCCGGGGATCCGACGCCGTGGCCGAGGAGGCGCCAGGTCAGCCAGTCGTGCGGGAGGGCGACGGCGGCGACGCGGGCCGCGTTCTCCGGCTCGGCGTCGCGGAGCCAGCGGAGCTTGGTGGCGGTGAAGGACGCGACGGGGACGACGCCGGTGGCGCTCGCCCAGGTGTCGGCGCCCAGCTCGTCGCGGAGGTCGGTGGCGGCCTGCGCGGAACGGGTGTCGTTCCAGAGGAGCGCGTCGCGGACGACCGCGCCCGACTCGTCGAGGCAGACCATGCCGTGCTGCTGGCCGCCGACCGAGATGGCCGCGACGTCGTCGAGGCCCCCTGCGTCGGCGACGGCCGCGAGGAGGGCGTCCCACCATGCTGCGGGGTCCACCTCCGTGCCGTCGGGGTGGGACGCGCGGCCGGAGCGCACCAGGGCGCCCGTGTCGAGGTCGCGGACGACCACCTTGCAGCTCTGCGTGGAGGAGTCGATGCCTGCTACGAGTGTCTTCGTTGTCACGATCAACATATTAGGGGTCGTCCTAAGCTGGTCGGGCACCCGCGGGAGTGGTGGAATCGGTAGACACGCAGGATTTAGGTTCCTGTGCTTTCGAGCGTGAGGGTTCAAGTCCCTTCTCCCGCACGACGGCGAGGGCCGCCGCGAGCGGGATCCGCCCGACGGCGACGCTCCGATCCGAACGAGGAGCAGCCCGTGGACGACCGCATCCGCCTCTGGACCGAGCCGACGCCCGTGCACCCGGTCCCCCGGCTGGCCGAGGCGCTCGGCCTCCACCCCGAGCGGCTCCTGATGAAGCGCGACGACCTCATCGGCTGGGGCGGCGGCGGCAACAAGGCCCGGAAGCTCGAGCGGTCGCTCGGCCGGGCGCTGGCGCGCGGGGCGACGACGGTCGTCACGACGGGCGCCGCGCAGAGCAACCACGCGCGCATGACGGCGGCCGCGGGCGCGACGCTGGGGCTCGACGTGGTGCTCGTCCTCAAGGGGCACGAGGTCGCGGCGCGCGGCAACGTGCTGCTCGACGGGCTGTACGGCGCGCGCCTCGAGTGGTCGGGGGACGAGGACGCCGGGTCGCGCGCCGGGTCCGTCGTGGCGGAGCTGGAGGCGGCGGGCACGCGCGTGCACCTGGTGGCGTTCGGCGGATCCGACGCGAACTCCGTGCAGGGGTTCGTCGACGCGGGGCACGAGCTGCGGGATCAGGTCGGCGACGTCGACCACGTGGTGGTGGCGCTGGGCTCGGGCGGCACCATGGCGGGGCTCGTCGAGGCACTGGGACCGGAGCGCGTGCTCGGCGTGCACTGCGGGGCGGTGGAGGAGCCGCGGGCGGTGGTCGCGGGGTTCCTCGGGGAGCGCGGCACGGGCATCGGGGCCGAGCGCCTCCGCATCGACGAGGACAGGGTGGGCGCCGGGTACGCGCACCTCACCGTCGAGGCGCGGGCCGCGCTCGTGCTCGTCGCGCGGACGACCGGGATCCTCCTCGACCCGACGTACACCGCACGCGCGGCGGCGGGCCTCGCGGCGGCGGCGCGCAGCGGATCCATCGGCGCGGACGACCGGGTCGTGCTCTGGCACTCGGGCGGCGTGCCCGGGCTCTTCGGCCACGCCGAGCTCGGCGCCTGACGCCCGGCGCCTGACGCCCGGCGCACCCCTCGACCGGGGGTGTCCCGGTCACGGCGCGCTCGCGGCGGCTCCCGATATCCTGTGCTCTGCCACCGGTCGCCCACGATCGTCGGCCCACCACGACTGGAGCCCTCACGTGCATCCCCAGCTCTTCGACTTCCTCGACTCGACGACCCTCATCGAGTCGTTCGGGGGATTCGCCCTCATCGGGATCTGCCTCATCATCTTCGCCGAGACGGGACTGCTCTTCGGCTTCCTCTTCCCCGGCGACACGCTCCTCGTCATCGCGGGGCTGACGCTCCCCGGCATCACCGGCATCGACATCTGGTGGGTCTGCCTCGCCATCGCCTTCTCGGCGTTCGCGGGCGGCGAGGTCGGCTACCTCATCGGCCACAAGGCGGGCCCGAAGGTGTTCGAGCGCAAGGACTCCGGCATCTTCAGCCGGCAGAACGTCGTCCGCACGAACGCGTTCTTCGCCCGCTTCGGCGGACTCGCGGTCATCGCGGCGCGCTTCGTGCCGATCGTCCGCACCTTCGCGCCCATCGCGGCCGGCGTCGGCCACATGGACTACCGCAAGTACTCCTTCTACAACGCCGTCGGCGCGATCATCTGGGGCGCCGGGCTGACCTGGCTCGGCCACCTCCTCAACGGCTTCCCGCCCATCCGCGACTTCGTCACGCACTACATCGACTACGTCCTGCTCGGCGCGGTCGTCGTCACGCTCGTGCCCACGGCGATCCACTTCCTCCGAGCCCGCAAGCACGCGCGCGACGAGGAGCAGGCCGGCGTCGCGCACGACGGCGCGGACCTCGCGCTCGCGCCCGAGTACTTCGACCAGGACCCGTCGAACGACCCGCGCCGCTGAGGCGGACGGTGATCACGGGCGCCGCGCGGGCCGCGGGCTGCGGACGCGCCCACTGACGGCGTGCCCCTCCGCGGGTCAGACGTGGTGGCGGTGCTCGTGCCCGGCATGCTCCTCGGGCTCCAGCTGGAACGTGCTGTGCTCGACGTCGAAGTGGTCGTCGAGGCAGCCCGCCAGCCGGTCGAGCAGCTCCCCCGTGCGTCCCTCCCGGAACACCTCCTGCTCCACCACGACGTGCGCGGTGAACACGGGCGATCCCGAGGTGATGGCCCACACGTGGACGTCGTGCACGGCCGTGACGCCCGGGGTCTCGAGCAGGTGCGCGCGGATCCGCTCGGGCTCGGTGCCCACGGGCGTGGACTCGTTCAGCACCCGCACCACGTCCCGCAGCAGCACCGCGGCGCGCGGCACGATGAGCGCCGCGATGACGAGCGACGCGATCGCGTCGGCCCGGCCGAAGCCCGTGAGCGCGATGACGACGCCCGCGACGATGGTCGCCACGGATCCGAACGCGTCGCCGAGCACCTCGAGGTAGGCGCCGCGCAGGCCGATGGAGCGGCCCGCTCCCCCGCGCAGCACGAGGAGCGCGGCGACGTTGGCGACCAGGCCGATGCCGGCGGCGAGCAGCATGACGCCGCCGTCGACCTCCGGGCCCTCGGGCGCGAGCAGCCGCTGGACGCCCTGCACCGCGACGTACACGGCGACGACCGCGAGGATCAGGCCGTTGACGAGCGCGCCGAGCACCTCGCCGCGCTGGAAGCCGAACGTGTGCCGGTCGGTCGCGGGACGGGAGGCGACGACCGTGGCGACCAGGGCGATGCCGAGCCCCAGGAGGTCGCTCGTCATGTGACCGGCGTCCGCGAGGAGCGCCAGGGAGCCGGAGACGAGCGCGCCGACCACCTCCACGACGAGCACCGACGCGGTGATGGCGATCGCGATGACGAGGCGGCGACGGTCGGTCACGGCTGCGCCGTGGTCGTGCGATCCGGAACCCATGCCCCCACCGTACGGGCGCACGAGCGGACGGATCCAGCCGGCCGCGCAGTCGGGAACGAGTCCCGCTCTCAGGAGGGCGCGCGGGTGCTCAGCCCCGGCCGAGGAGCTCCCGCCGGACCACCGGCATGATCGCGTCGAAGGCCAGCGCACGGTGGCTCACGCGGTTCTTCTCGTCGGCGCTCAGGGCCGCCGCGCTCGCGCCGCCGGTCGCCGGTCGGAAGATCGGGTCGTAGCCGAAGCCGCCCTCCCCCTCGACCGCGCGGAGCACGGATCCCTCCCAGACGCCGAGCGCCGTGCGCTCGACGAGGCCGCCGTCGGTCGGCACGACGAGGGCGGCCGCGCACGTGAAGCGCGCGCCGCGGTGGGCGTCCGGCACGTCGCCGAGCTGCCAGAGCAGCAGCTCGAGGTTCGCCCGGCTGTCGCGGGCGGGGCCCGACCAGCGCGCGGAGAAGATGCCGGGCGACCCGCCGAGGACGTCGACGCCGATCCCGGAGTCGTCCGCCAGCACCGCGTGCCCGGTGTGGAGGGCGGCCGCGCGCGCCTTGATGAGGGCGTTCTCCTCGAAGGTCGTGCCGTCCTCCACGGGCTCCGGTCCGTCGTACGCGACCAGGTCGATGCCGTCGAGGCGAGCGCCGAGGATCCGGCGGAGCTCCTCGACCTTGTGGGCGTTGTGCGTGGCGAGGACGAGCGGGATCACGGGCGTCTGCCTCAGCGTCCGAGCGCCTGCGCCTGCAGGGCGGTGAGCGTGACCCCGCCGCCGAGGGCGAGGTCGAGCAGCGCGTCGAGCTCGGCGCGGTCGAAGGGCGCGCCCTCGGCCGTGCCCTGCACCTCGACGAACGAGCCGCTGCCCGTCATGACGACGTTCATGTCGGTCTCGGCGCGCACGTCCTCGACGTACGCGAGGTCGAGGAGCGGCCTCTGGTCGACGATGCCGACGGAGACGGCGGCGACGCTGTCCTTCAGCGGCGTGGCCCGCTGGGCGATGAACTTCCGCTCGCGGCCCCACTCGAGCGCGTCGGCGAGGGCGACGTACGCGCCCGTGATCGCGGCGGTGCGCGTGCCGCCGTCGGCCTGGAGCACGTCGCAGTCGATGACGATGGTGTTCTCGCCGAGCGCCTTCATGTCGACCACGGCGCGGAGGCTCCGGCCGATGAGGCGCGAGATCTCGTGGGTGCGGCCGCCGACCTTGCCCTTGACGGCCTCGCGGTCCATGCGCTCGTTCGTGGCGCGCGGCAGCATCGCGTACTCGGCGGTGACCCAGCCCTGGCCGCTCCCGGCCATCCAGCGCGGCACGCGGTTGGTGAAGGACGCCGTGCAGAGGACGCGGGTGCGGCCGAAGGAGATGAGGGCGGATCCCTCGGCCTGCTCGCTCCAGTTCCGCTCGATGCTGATCTCGCGCAGCTGGTCGGCGGCGCGGCCGTCGTGGCGGGTGGTCTCGTCGGTCATGTGCGGCCTCGGCTCTGGTCGGGGATGGAGGGGGTGCCGGACGCGGTCGACGCGGCGAACGCGTCCTCGCGGATCCGGCGGGGAAGGGTGATGGCGCCCGTCGCGACCAGCTCGACGTGCGTGACGCCGGTGCCGAGCATGCGGTGCGCGAGGTCCTCGAAGTCGGACGCCCGGCCGCCGGTCGCCTCGTACCGGATCACCGGCGGGGCGTCGGAGCGGCGCTCGATGCCCGCGGAGACGAGCTCGCGGTAGACGTCCTTGGCGGTCTCGGTGTCGCTCGAGACGAGCGTGACGTCCGGGCCCATGATGAGCGAGATGGCGCCCTCGAGGAACGGGTAGTGGGTGCAGCCGAGCACGAGCGTGTCGACGCCGGCGTCCTTCAGCGGCGCGAGGTACCGCTCGGCCGCCGCCATGAGCTCGGGACCCGAGGTGATGCCGCGCTCGACGAAGCCGACGAAGTCGGGCGCCTCCGCGGAGGTGAGCGCGAGGTGCGGCGCCGCGGCGAACGCGTCGTCGTAGGCGCGGCTCGTGACGGTGGCGTGCGTGGCGATGACGCCGACGCGGTGGTTGCGGGTGACGCTCACGGCGGTGCGCACGGCGGGCTGGATCACCTCGATCACGGGGATGTCGTAGCGCTCGCGGGCGTCGCGCAGCATGGCGGCGGAGGCGGTGTTGCAGGCGATGACGAGCATCTTGACGCCCCGGTCGACGAGGTCGTCGAGGACCGCGAGGGCGTAGCGGCGGACGTCCGCGATGGGCTTGTCGCCGTAGGGCGTGTGCGCCGTGTCGCCGATGTAGACGATGGACTCCCGCGGCAGGAGGGTCGCCACCGCTCGGGCCACCGTGAGGCCGCCGACGCCTGAGTCGAAGATCCCGATCGGCGCGTCGCTCATCCCGCCAGCCTACCGGCGGGTGCGGCCGCCCCCGGAGCCCGGCCCCTCGGGAGCGGACCGGCGCCGGCGGTCAGAGCGACGTCCGCGCGTCCTCCTGCGCGACGAGCTCCGGCAGGTCCTTCAGCCGCGACAGGCCGGCCAGCGGCTGGTTCATCCGCGCGTTCCCGCGGAGCCGCTCCTGGTGCCGCTCGAGGAACCTCCAGTAGCCGGCGGTGTACGGGCACGCCGTGGGCCCGACCCGGACCTTCGGGTCGAAGGGGCAGCCGCCGCAGTGGTCGCTCATGCGGTCGATGTACCCGCCGCCGGCCGCGTACGGCTTCGTCGCCATCCGTCCGCCGTCCGCGTGCAGCGCCATGCCCACGACGTTCGCCGGCATGACCCAGGGCGTGCCGTCGACGAAGGAGTCGATGAACCAGTCGTTCATGGCGCGGGGGTCGTAGCCGCGCTGGAGCGCGAGGTTGCCGAGGATCATCAGCCGCTCGATGTGGTGCGCCCAGCCGTGCGTCCGGACCTTGTCGACCACGTGGGAGAGGCAGGCCGCCTCGATGCCCGACGGATCGAGCGCCTGCAGCGCCGTGGGGACGCCGCGGTGCGCGTCGAGCCGGTTCTGGGACGTGTAGTCGTCCTCGAACGCCCAGTAGAGGTGCCAGACGTAGTCGCGCCAGCCCATGATCTGCCGCACGATGCCCTCGACGCTCTGGATGGGCGCCCGCCCGGCGGCGTGCTCCGCCGTGATGCGCTCGATGACGTCGGCGGGATCCAGCACGCCCATGTTCATGGTGGCGCTGAGCAGCGAGTGCGCCATGGTCCAGTCGCCGCGCAGCGAGGCGTCCTCGAAGGGCCCGAAGTCGTTGAGGCGGCTGGCCACGAAGTCGTCGAGCGCCCGGCGACCCTCCTCCGGGGTGACCGCGAAGCGCCGCGGCCCGTCCTCGCCGACGAACCGCACGAGGCCCTTCCGCTCCCACGCGTCGAGGTCGGCGCGCACCTCGGCGTCGATGTCGTCCTCCACGGGCCACCAGGGCTCCGGGAGCCCCAGGCTCGCGGCACCGCGGGGCGGGCGCTCGCGGTTGTCGTGGTCGTAGTTCCAGCGTCCCCCGACCGGGACGTCGCCGTCCATGAGGATGCCGGTGCGGGCGCGGGACCACCGGTAGAAGTCCTCCATCACCAGGCGGTTCGAGGTGCGGCCCGCCATCCACTCGGCGAACTCCTGCTCGCTTGTGACGAAGCCGCGGCTCGGCAGCACCTCCGCCCCGATCTCGGCCACGAGGCGACGGAGCCCTCGCGAGGTGGGGTCGATGACCTCGAGGTCGCGCCGGCCCTCGACGACCTCGCGGTAGTGGTCGACCTGGTGGAACTCGACGCGGTCGCCCAGCGCGCGGGCCCGGTGCCGGATGCCGGACAGGATGAGGTGCGCCTTCGCGCGGTGGTACGGCCGCCGCGCCAGCAGGCCGCGCGACTCGATGAGCAGCATGGGCCCGCCGTCGTCGAAGTGGTCGCCCAGCTGGTCGGCGAGGATCCATCGCGTGCGCTCCATGGCACGAACCTAGGCGGGACCCCCGTCATCGCCGCCGCGCGTGCGCTAGCCGGATCGGCCCGACCCGCGGGCGCCGTCCTAGGCTGGGCGCGTGCACCAGGCGACCTCCCTCCTCACCGACCGGTACGAGCTGACGATGCTCGACGCAGCGCTCAAGGCCGGCACCCACGACCGCGAGTGCGTCTTCGAGTGCTTCGCCCGGCGGCTGCCCACCGGCCGCCGCTTCGGCGTCGTCGCGGGCACCGGACGGCTCCTCGAGCTGATCCGCGACTTCCGCTTCGGTGAGGCGGAGCTCGAGTACCTCCGCGCCGAGCGCGTGGTGGGCGAGGACGCGCTCGCGTGGCTCGCCGACTACCGCTTCCGCGGCCGCATCACGGGCTACCGCGAGGGCGAGGCGTACTTCCCCGGGTCGCCGCTCCTGACCGTCGAGGCGCCCTTCGCCGACGGCGTGATCCTCGAGACGCTCGTCCTCAGCGTCCTCAACTACGACTCGGCCGTGGCCAGCGCCGCCGCCCGCATGGTGCAGGTGGCCGGCGGGCGGCCGCTCGCCGAGATGGGATCGCGCCGGACGGGCGAGCGCTCCGCCGTCGCCGCCGCGCGCGCCGCGTTCATCGCGGGCTTCAGCGCCACGTCGAACCTCGAGGCCGGGCGCACCTGGGGCGTCCCGACCATGGGCACGGCCGCGCACTCCTTCACGCTCCTGCACGACACCGAGGAGCAGGCCTTCCGCGCGCAGGTCGACGCGCTGGGCGCGGGGACGACCCTCCTCGTCGACACCTACGACGTCCGGCAGGGCGTGGAGACCGCCGTCCGCGTCGCGGGCACGGGCCTCGGCGCCGTGCGGCTCGACTCCGGCGACCTCCCCGTCCTCGTCGGCGAGGTGCGCGCGCAGCTCGACGCGCTGGGGGCGACGCGCACCCGGATCACCGTCACCAACGACCTCGACGAGCACGGCATCGCGGGCCTCGCGGCCTCGCCCGTCGACTCCTACGGCGTCGGCACCTCGCTCGTCACGGGATCCGGTGCCCCCGCGGCCGGCATGGTCTTCAAGCTGGTCGCGCACCGCCCCGCCGGCGGCGGCGAGTGGGTGGCCGTCGCCAAGCGGTCCACGGGCAAGCAGAGCCGCGGCGGCCTCAAGGGGGCCCTGCGCCGGCACGATGCGACGGGCGTCGCGACGTCCGAGCTCGTCACGGTCGGGCCGCACCCGGAGCAGCTCCCCGGCGACCGCGACCTCATCGTCACGCTCGTCGAGGACGGGGAGCCGGATCCGCGCTGGCTCGGTCCCGCGGGCACCGCCGCGGCACGCGAGCACCATGCCCGCGTCGTGCGCGACCTGCCGGTGCAGGCGTTCCGCCTGCGCGCGGGCGACCCGGCGATCCCCACCGAGGAGGGCGCGCCCGCCTGAGGCCGACCCGCACGCCGGCCAGGCGCGCACGGGCGGACGATCGGGCTACTCCGGCTTCATGCCCTCGTAGATGCGCTTGCAGTCGGGGCAGACGGGGAACTTCTCGGGGTCGCGGCCGGGCAGCCACTTCTTGCCGCAGAGCGCCTTCACGGGCTTGCCGCTGATGGCGGACTCGAGGATCTTGTCCTTCTTCACGTAGTGCGAGAAGCGCTCGTGATCGCCGGGCTCGATCGTCTCCTGCTCGAGGAGCTCCTCGAGCTCGCGGTCGAGGGTGTCGGTCCCGCCGCCCTGCGTGGGCCGGCCGGGATCCTGTTCGATGCTGAGGATGACCATGCCCCCAGTCTAGTTTTGCCGCGCGCGGGATCCGGCGGGCGCGTCGGCGGGGTCCTCGCTAGTGCCGCTGGGCGAACGCGAGGAGCTCCGGGCCGCGCCGCTCGAACACGCGGCCGCCGCCGACGAGGCCCGCGACCAGCGTCAGCGCGCCGATGCCGAGGCCCACGATGAGCGACCACGCCGGGTAGGCGCCGCCGTGGACGAGGCCCATCCAGCCGAGCCACGCGGACGGGAGCGCCAGCACGACCGTGGCCAGGAAGGTGAGCGTCGGGACCGTGGATCCCCCCGCGCCCGCGGACTGCGGCGCGTGGAACGGGCTGTCCCCCGGCCGCGACGCCGGGTAGGGGAAGCGCGCGGAGAAGAGCGACGCCAGCCCGACGCCGACGAGCAGGACCCCGCCGCTGACGCCGACGACCGACGGCAGGACCGACGCGTCGCCGAAGCCGAGCGCGCTGAGCGGCGCGCCGATCGCCACGAGCGGGACCCCGATGGCGAGCACCGGCACGATGCGGCCGACGCGGTCGGCGACGCCGCGGATCCCCGAGACCACGTGCAGCCAGACGGCCGTGTGGTCGTGCGCGGTGTCGTTGTGCACGCTCCAGCCGAGGAACAGGGCCATGACGGGCAGCGGCACGAGCGCGAGCACGTGCGCGTCGACGTCGACGATGACGAGCGGGACGAGCAGCACGAGCGGGAGCACGGGGATGAGGACGAGCGTGGCGCGATAGCGCGGGTCGCGGATCCAGTACGTGACGCTGCGCGCGGCCACCGCCCCTGCGGGCGACGCCCCGAAGCGACCGAACCAGCCGAGGCCGGTCTGCGCGCGGCCGCCGCCGGCGCGGTCGGGAGCGGTCAGCGCCCACGGCACGACGCGGATCCAGAGGAGAGTGAGGAGCGCCGCCGAGGCGATGGCCACGAGCAGCATGCCGGCCGCGTCGCCCGCGTCGCCGGCGACCGCCGCGGCGGGGGCGGCCCAGGCGGCGCCGAGCGGGGTCCAGGCGAGGACGTCGAGCAGGCCGCGCGCGGGTCGGAGCCCGTCGTCGAGGAGATCCGCCTGCGCGAGGGCGACGACGGCCGGGACGAGCAGCACGGCGACGAGGCCCGCCAGCAGGCCGGTCGCCTCGCGGGCTCTGCGCGTGCTGAGGAGGACCGAGGCGAGCACGGTGCTGATGCGGGCGACGAGCACGCACGTGACGACGGCGGCGACGGCCCCCAGGACGGCGACGAGGGCCGTGACCGGGTCGCGCGCCCACGTGACGACGGTGGTCAGCGCGAGGACGACGAGGATCACGCCGGGCACGCTGACGAGCGCGGCCACGCCGAGCGCGAGGGCGAGCCGCCGGGACGCGATGCCGTAGAGCGCGAAGCGCCGCGGATCCAGGGCGTCCTCGGATCCGAGCACGAGCGGCACGACCAGCGCGCCGAGGACGACGAGCGCGCCCCCCGCCACGACGAGGTCCCGCGCGGCCGGCACGTCCGCGTCGCGGAGACCCGCGAGCGCGCCCACGGCCAGCACCGTGACGAGGATCCCGTAGACGCCGGCCGCGACCAGGCCGAGCACCTGCCAGGGACTGCGGCGGAACGCGTTGGCGAGGAGGGCGAGCCTCAGTCGGAGAACGAGTGCAACCACGAGAATCCCTCCGCCGTGCGTCGGCCGCCGGCCAGGGCGACGAAGCGCTCCTCCAGCGAACGGCCCGCGCGGACCTCGTCCATGGTGCCCGAGGCGAGCACGCGGCCGTTGACGATGATCGCGACGTGGTCGCAGATGCGCTGGATGAAGTCCATGCCGTGGCTCGACAGCACGACGGTGCCCCCGTGCGCGACGTAGTCCTGGAGGATCTCGACGACGTTCGCCGCCGACACCGGGTCGACCGACTCGAACGGCTCGTCGAGCACGAGCATGCGCGGCGAGTGGATCATGGCGCAGGCCAATGCGACCTTCTTGGTCATGCCCGCCGAGTAGTCGGTGACGAGGCGACCCACGGCGTCCTCGATCCCGAAGGCCTCGATGAGGTCGGCCGAGCGGCTGCGGATCTCCGCGTCGTCGAGCCCCCGGAGCGCACCCGAGTAGTGCAGCAGCTGCGCGCCCGTGAGGCGGTCGAACAGGCGGAGGCGGTCGGGGAGGACGCCGATGCTGCGCTTGGCGGTGAGCGGGTCCCGCCACACGTCGATGCCGTTCACGGTCACGGTGCCGGCGTCGGGCCGGAGGAGCCCCGTGACCATGGACATGGTGGTGGTCTTGCCGGCGCCGTTCGGGCCGACGATCCCGTAGAAGGATCCCGCGCGCACCGTGAGCGCGATGGCGTCGACCGCGACCTTCTCGTCGAAGCGCTTGGTGAGCCCCTCGATCACGAGGACGTCGTCCCCGAGCTCGGGTGCGGCGGCGCGCTCCCCGCGCACCGAGGGCGTGAGGGCCGTCTCCCCCACCCCGGGCAGGCCGGGGCGG
Organism: Clavibacter rahimiani; assembly: GCF_052654495.1. Classification (NCBI taxonomy): domain Bacteria; kingdom Bacillati; phylum Actinomycetota; class Actinomycetes; order Micrococcales; family Microbacteriaceae; genus Clavibacter; species Clavibacter rahimiani. The sequence continues at coordinate 1,323,214 of NZ_CP199790.1, read as the reverse complement.
GTTGAGCGCGGCGAGGTCAGGCTGTCGGTGCGCACGGTCACGGCGCGCGCGGGGGCGACGGGGACCGGCTCGGGCTCGACCGTCGGCTCGGGCTCGGGTGTGGTCGTCGCGGCGACCGACGCGGCAGCATCGCCGGACGCCGGCTCCCGGTCGTCCGCGACCTCGCCCGACGCCCTGTCGGCGTCGTCGTCGTCGTGGATCGCGGTCGCGTCCTCTTCGGGTGCGACAGGATCCGCCCCGCTCACGTCATCCGCTCGCGTCGCGCCGGCTTCGTGGTCCACGTCCTCGTGCGCCACGCCCTCGTCCGGGGACGCCGAGGCCACCGGAGCCTCGAGGGCGTCGCCGTCCGCGGGATCGTCGTCATCCGCGAGCAGATCGCGGAGCTCCTCGAGCCCACCCTGCTCCCGCTCGGCGGCCGCCGGGCCCTCCTCCTCGGAGGCGGAGGCGGCATCCGCGAGGAGCGCGGCGTCGGCGGGCACGGCCCCTGCGGGAGCGGACTCGGACGACTCCGCCACAGGACCGCCGTCCACTCCGGCACCGGCCGCGACGGCGCCCTCGGCGCTCCCGGCAGGGCGCTGGACGCGCGTGCGGCGACGCACGCGCGGCGGACGCGGAGACGTCGCATCGCCCTCGGACCCGGTGTCGGCGTCCGCACCCGGGCGCACCGTCGACGCGACGACGGGCGAGGACTTCACACGGGGCGGGGTGGGTGACACCACGACGGCGGGCGCGGTGCGCGGGGACGGCGCCGTGGCGCGACGCGGCACCCGCTGTCCCGGGCGCGGCGGACGCGGGACGGCGGCAGGCGTTCCGGTGCTCGAGGCGTCGGTCGCGACCTCGGGACCGGTGGCGGCGGGCGCGTCGGCGGCCGATGCGGCGCGGTCCGATGCGCCGTCCCGCGGCTGCGCACCGATGTCGGACGTGGCGTCGGGGGAGGTCGTCTCGTCGGGGGCGTCGGTCACGCGCCCACGTTAGCAAGGCACCCCTCCGTGCCCACCCCGCCGTCCTCGACGGGGCGGTGACGCCCCTCACCGGAGGCCGTGAGGGAGACGGCGCCCACCGTCCCCGCGGCTGGCCACATCACGAAAGGGACACGACAGCACGCGGGATCCCGCCCATTTCCCCGCCTGCGGCCTACGATGGAGGAGGCATGACGGAGTGTCGAACAGGAAACCCGCGGGTGAAGACCCGGCGAACCCTCGACGTCCGAGGGTCCCGGCGCACTCGGCACCCGCATCGAACGGAGAACACATGACCACGCAGGTAGTCATCCTGGCGGCAGGCATGGGCAGCCGTCTCGGACGCAGCCTCCCCAAGCCCCTCACCGAGCTGAGCGACGGCCGCACCATCATGGGCCAGCAGTTCGACAACATCCGCTTCGGCCTCGGCGACGACGCCAAGGTGAGCATCGTCGTCGGCTACAAGCTCGACCACATCATCGACGCCTTCCCGGACGCCGACTACATCTACAACGAGCAGTACGACCAGACGAACACGTCCAAGAGCCTGCTCCGCGCCCTCCGCGCCTCGGGCCCCGGCGGCGTCCTCTGGATGAACGGCGACGTGGTCTTCGACCCGATGATCCTCCGCCGCGCCGCCGCGATGATCGCGCGCGACCAGTCCTTCGTCACCGTGAACACCTCGCGCGTCTCCGACGAGGAGGTCAAGTACACGACCAGCCCCGAGGGCTACATCCGGGAGCTGTCGAAGACGGTGAAGGGCGGCCTCGGCGAGGCGGTCGGCATCAACTACGTCTCCAAGGCGGACAAGCCGGTCCTCATCCGCCAGCTCGCCCGCGTCGGCGACCAGGACTACTTCGAGCGTGGAATAGAGTTGGCGATCGAGCAGGACTCCCTGCTCGTCGAACCGGTAGACATCTCCGACCTGTACGCGGTCGAGGTCGACTTCGCGGAGGACCTCGAGAGGGCCAACCTCTTCGTCTAGACCGCCTCGGGGATGCTGACGCAGAGGATCCCCGTCGTGCCCGATGCCGCTCCCGGCCGTGCCTCCCGCACCCCCGCCGCCCGGTATCGCCGCTCGCTCTGGCTCCTCACGACCCGCGACCTCAAGGTCCGCTACTCGACGAGCGCCCTCGGCTGGTTCTGGTCGATCCTCGACCCGCTCGTCATGTCGGGCATCTACTGGTTCGTCTTCACGGTCGTGTTCTCCCGCGACGTCGGCCAGGAGCCGTACATCGTGTTCCTCCTGGCGGCGCTCCTGCCGTGGATGTGGTTCACCGGCGCGACCAGCGACTTCACGAAGGCGTTCAGCTCGCAGGCCAAGCTCGTCCGGTCCACGCGGATCCCGCGCACCATCTGGGTGCTCCGACTGGTCTTCGCGAAGGGGTTCGAGTTCCTGGCGAGCCTCCCCGTCCTCGCCGTCTTCGCGGTGGTCGCGGGCGCCCGCCTCGACGTGCACGTGCTCCTCTTCCCGCTTGCCGCGATCCTGCAGGCGGCGCTGCTGCTCGGGATCGGGCTGATCATCGCCCCGCTCGTCGTGTTCTTCCGCGACCTCGAGCGCGCCGTCAAGCTCGTGCTGCGCTTCCTCTTCTACGCCTCCCCCATCGTCTACTCGGCACGCGACCTCCCGCCGGAGCTGCAGCCGTGGGCGGCGCTCAACCCCCTCACCGGCATCTTCGGCCTCTACCGGTCGGCGTTCTTCCCCGGGGAGCTCGACTGGTACGCCGTGGGAGTGTCCGCCGCGATCTCCGCCGCGCTGCTGCTCGTCGGCGCGCTCGTGTTCCGCCGCTCGCTCCCGGCCGTGCTGAAGGAGATCTGATGGCCGCACCGCACGAGGACCCGCCCGGACGCCCGGTCATCACGGTCGAGGACGCGGGCATCCGCTTCCGCCGGAACCGCAAGGCCCGTCGCAGCTTCAAGGACCTCTTCGCGGGATCCGCGCGCCGGTCGCGCCCGGGCGAGTTCTGGGCCCTGCGCCACGTCTCGTTCGAGGTCCGCGCGGGCGAGGCGATCGGCGTCGTGGGCCGCAACGGCCAGGGCAAGTCGACCCTCCTGAAGCTCGTCGCCGAGGTCCTCATCGCCGACGAGGGGACCATCGGCGTGCACGCGGGCGTCGCGCCGCTCATCGAGATCACGGGCGGGTTCGTCAACGACCTGACGGTGCGCGACAACATCTACCTCACGGCCGGGCTGCACGGGATGTCGAAGGCGGAGATCGACGCGCAGTTCGACGAGATCATCGCGTTCGCGGAGATCCCCGAGTTCGTGGACACGCCCTACAAGCACCTCTCCAGCGGCATGAAGGTCCGCATCGCGTTCGCCGTCATCTCGCGCCTCGACGAGCCGGTCCTCCTCGTGGACGAGGTCCTGGCCGTCGGCGACAAGGCGTTCCGCGAGAAGTGCTACCACCGGATCGAGGAGATGCTGGCGGAGGGACGCACGCTCTTCTTCGTCTCGCACAACGAGCGGGACCTCCGCCGCTTCTGCACGCGCGGCCTGTACCTCGACAAGGGCGCGCTCGTGCTCGACGGGCCGATCGACCGGGTCGTCGACGCCTACAACGCGGACCACGACCCGCCGGCCGCGGCGAGCCCGACGGCGGGCTGAACGCCCCTCCTCCCCAGCACGGCCCTTCCACAGGCCCACGCCCCCGCACGTCGCACGCCGCCCCTACCGTGCACGCATGCTGCGACCCGTCCCGCCCCTGCCCGCCCGTCCGGATCCCGAGCCCGCGTACCGCGTGCCCTGGCACTTCGACCGCACGCTGGAGCGCCCGCGCTTCGCCCTGGTCAACGTCGGGGACGAGGTGCTGCACGCCATCTCGCTGCACCTGCTCGGCTCCGGCACGATGCTGTCGCGCGCTCCCGTCACCGTCCGACCCGGGGAGCGCCTGTCGACCACCATCCGCGGCGACGACCTCGCGCTCGACACGATCCTCGTGGTGCGCTGGTTCCGGCCGGACGGGGGCGAGTACCTGTGGCGCGTCAGCTTCTGACGGGCGTGGTGCCGCGCCGGTCGCGCTCGCGCTCGAGGCGGATGAGGTCGGCGGGCGAGTCCCCGTCGTCCTGCGGCAGCATGTCGGCGGTGAGCCCGGTCACGAGCAGCCCGGCGTCCACGTCGAGGCCGCTCGCGATCTTGATGATGTTGCGGAGGCTCGGGTTGCGCTGGCCCCGCTCGATCTTGCCGAGGGCGGTCCAGTGGATGCCGGAGAGCTCCGCGAGCGTCTCCTGGCTGATGCCGATGCGCTGGCGCTGCTCGCGCACGCGGGAGCCGAACTCGGCTGCGGCGTCGGAGACGGTGGTGACCATCCCCCATGCCTATCCGCCACGTGGGGGAAAGATCAGAGCGCAGCCGGCCCATGCTTCCATGCCCGCGGCTGAGCGGATAGGTCGCGATCACGGGCGGGTCGTGCTCGACGAGGCCGGCGCGACCCCGACCGCCCCCGCGCGTAGGCTCGGAGCATGAAGGACGCTCCCGACCTCGACCCGACCGTGGCCACCGGCATAGATCGTCTCCTGTCCGTGCAGCGGCCCGTCGTGCTCGCCCACATCCGATCGATCCGGGCCCGTCACCCCGAGGCCTCCCCCGACCGCATCATCGCCATCCTCGAGAGCCGCTTCCTCGCGGCCGTCACGGCCGGCGGCGCGGCGGTGGGCGCCAGTGCGGTGATCCCCGGCGTCGGCACGGGCATCTCGCTCGCGCTCACCGGCGTGGAGACCGCCGGCTTCCTCGAGGCCAGCGCCCTCTTCGCCCAGTCCGTCACCGAGGTGCACGGCATCACGGTCGAGGATCCCGCGCGTGCCCGCGCGCTCGTCATGACCATGATGCTCGGGGCGCCCGGGGCGCAGGTCATCCAGCAGTTCACGGGCCAGTTCCAGGGCCAGCCCGTCGACCGCAACGCGAACTGGGGACGCGCCATCACGTCGGGCCTCCCCTCGTTCGCCATCGGCCCCATCGCCGACCGGATCAAGCACGCGTTCATCAAGCGCTTCATCGTGAACCAGGGCGCGAGCGCCATCGGGCGCGCGGTCCCCTTCGGCATCGGCGCCGTCATCGGCGGCACCGGCAACCGGATGCTCGGTCGCAAGATCGTGGCCAGCTCGCGGCAGGCGTTCGGCCCCGCACCCGCGGACTTCCCGGCGGAGCTCGCCGTGCCGGAGAAGAAGCCCCGCGTCATCCGCATCGCGGAGAAGAAGGCCGCGAAGCGCTAGCTCCCCACCGGCGCTCGCCTCGGCCCGGCCGGGTCCCGACGGTCAGGACTCCTCGTCCTCGTCGTCGATCTGCTCGTCGGCGGGGGCGACCTCCCCGTCGCGGGCGTGGAGCGCGGCGTGGCGGTCCCACTCCCCCATCAGGCGCTCGATCGCCGCGTGGAAGCGTGCCGTCGCCGCGCCCGGAGCGGCGTCGCCGAAGTAGTGCCGCACCCACGCGGCGAGGCGACGGTCCGCCGCGTCGTCGTGCTGCAGCGCGTCCAGCCGCGTGACGATGTCGCGCGCGTCCTCCGCGGTCAGCCACTCGCAGTCGGAGAGGTAGCCGTCGGTGTCGATCTGCGCCTCGGCGCGCACGGGCCGCGTCACCATGAGCGGCCGCCCGGCGGCTAGGCGGTCGTAGACCATCGCGGAGATGTCGACGATCGCGAGGTCCGCGGCGGACAGCTGCCAGGCGAGCTCGCGCGAGCGGTCCACGACGTGCTGCGCCGCGGGATCCTGCGCGTTCGCCCGCTCCAGCATGGCCGCGATCTCGCGGTTGGCGCGCGCGTACTCGGGGTCGACGACGCCCGATCGGGGATGCGGACGGTAGACGACGCGGTGCCGCCCGGTGGCGATGAGGTCCCGCACTAGGGGCACGCCGTGCGAGGCGATGGACCCGTACGCGGCGGCCGCGCGGTCCCCCTCCCAGGTCGGCGCGTACAGGACGACCGTCCGGTCGTCCGGCGTGTACGGCAGCTCACCCGAGTAGTGGTCGGCCTGCGGGCGGCCGATGGGGATCGCCCGGCGGTCGAGGTCGTAGTCCCAGAGCACCTTGCCCAGCCGGGCGCGGGCGGCGTCGCCGGCGATGAGGCTGTAGTCGTAGGCCTTGAACTGGTTGGTGGTCATGTACATCTTGTCGGACTCGCCGTGGTTGACGAAGACGTGCCAGCGGCGCCCGTACCGCATCATCTGGAAGTTGCGCGTGTTCTGGTTGACGTAGAGCACGATGCGGATGTCCTGCTCCGCGATGACCCGCTCGAGGTCGGCCACGCGGCGCACGTACTCGACCGGCAGCGGGCTCTCGTCGAGCAGCGCGTCCGCTCCGCTCGGGTGCCGGCTCAGGATCACGACCGGGTGCGTGCGGGCGAGCTCGAGGAGCGGCCGGTACCACTGGCGGATCTGGTACATGTTCACGGCCGAGTCGGCGAAGTACACGGCGACGCGGTACTCGCCCTGCGGCGACGGGGCGCGGAGCGCGAGCTTGCGCTGCAGGGAGCCGCGGGCACGGCGCTGCTGGACCAGAGAGCGGACAGCGCGTGCGCCCAGGCGAGCGTCGTTCAGGAGACCCATGCATCCACCGTAGCCAGCGCTCGGAGCGGCTCCGGACGCGCCCCGCTCGGGGGCGCGGAACGGTGTGGGATCGTGACCGACCGCGGCCGGGTCACGATCAGATGACGGGCGGCCTGCCCGCGCGCGCCATCCGGACGACGGTCCGCCACGACATGGGTCGGCGCGCGCCGGGCGACATCGTCCAGCCCTCACGCCAGCCCCGGATCCAGGTGCCCAGCCCGTCGCGGTTCCGCGCGCTGCGGATCAGCTGCACGGCCGTCCACGATGCGACGTACACGGGCACGAGCGGCAGCGGGAGGTTGCGCCGGGCCAGCCAGACGCGGTTCCGCGCATTGAGGCGGTGGTACTCCGCGTGGCGGGTGGGCGCGACGGCGGGGTGGTGGGCGACGAGGTCGCCGGCGTACCAGGCGCGGAAGCCCTGGTCCCAGACGCGCCACGCCAGCTCGATCCCCTCGTGCGCGTAGAAGAACGCGCCTGCCCACCCGCCGGCCGCCTCGAAGGCGTCGCGACGCACGACGACCGCGCCCTCGAGCACGGAGAAGACCGCGCTCGACTCGCCGGGATCGCCCTTGCGGATGCGCGGGATCCAGCGCCGGGGCGTCGCCGCTCCCGTGGGGTCGACGATGCGCGGTTGGATGAGCGCCACGTCGCCCAGCCGGCGCATGAGGGCGAGGCAGTCGACGAGGAAGGTCGCGCTCGGCACCGTCTCGTCGTCGTCCAGGAAGAACAGCGTCTCCCCCGCCACGTGCGGGACGCCGGCGTTGCGTCCCGCCGGGATGCCCAGGTTCTCCGGCAGGTGCAGGCCCCGGACACCCGCGGCGAGTCCCTCGGGATCCCAGCCGTTGCCGACCACCACCACGTCGAGCTCGACGCCCTCCTGCCGGAGCACCGAGGCGATCGACGCCGCGAGCCCCTCGGGTCGTCGTCCCTGGCTGAGGACGACCACGCCGACGCGGGGCAGGCCGTCCGTCACGCGGAGGTCAGCCGACGGGAGGTGACGATCATGACGAAGTGGCCGACGAGCGCGAGCACGGCCAGCGGCACGAGCGCGGCGAGCAGGACCCGGTCGGTCGCGGGCTGCCCCGCCACGATGCCGACGAGCGTGACGACGAAGACGACGATCGTGAGCTCGACCGAGTGGAACATGCGGTGGAACGGGAGGAAGCGCACGGCCCGACGCGCGACGGCGATGAGCGACTGCCGCGACGCGACGGTGCTCGCGCCGACGGGCGCCTTCGGCAGGTCGGCGGATGCGCGAGCGACCCGGACCATGTCGTTCAGGGCCTTGTTCAGCACGATCACCAGCGCCAGCGCGAAGGCGAGCGTCGTCCACGGCAGGTCGCCGGGCGCTTCGAACGGGTAGGCGGCCGCGCGGATCCCGAGCGCGAGGGCGATCAGGGTCTCCGTCGAGTAGTGGCCCACGGCGTCGAGGAAGTGCCCGACCGGCGAGGAGGTGCGGCGCCAGCGCGCGACCTCCCCGTCGCAGCAGTCCACGAGCATCTGCAGCTGGCCGAGCACCAGCGCGAGCGCGGCGCCGCCGATGCCGGGGATGAGCAGCGCCGCCGCCGCGGCCCAGCCCGTGAGGATCATGACCACGGTGACGCCGTTCGCGCTGATCCGGGTGCGCAGCAGCAGCCACGTGAGGTACGGCGACAGGTCGCGCAGGTAGAGGTGCGCCGTCCAGTGCTCGGCGTTGGCGCGGAGCCGCACCTCGGGCGGCTGCGTCACTCGCCGCAGCTCGGCGATGGAGGTGGGCAGGCCGCGGTCGCCGGTGCCGGGAGAGGCGGTCATCGGCCCGTGTGCCCGTCGAGGTCGTCGGTGAGCTCGAGGAAGCCGAGAACGAAGCCGGTGCCCCAGCTGAAGTGGATGGACGGGAGGACCGCCGCGAACCGCAGCATCGTCGCGGCGCCGTCCCGCGATGCCACCGTGACGGTGCTCACCAGGACGAAGCCGGCATAGACGCCGGGCACGACGAACGCGGCGACGAGCCGACGGAGGGCGGGCAGGCCGACGGCCGGTCCGACCAGGCCCGCGATCCCGAGGACGAGGCCCGCGGCGACCCCGGCCACCGCGACGGGGGGCACGAAGTAGCGCACGGAGTTCTGCCGCGTGTAGCGCCGCGCGAGTTCACCGCGCCAGAGGCCCGTGGCGAAGAACTGACGGATCAGCGAGCGGAAGGTGGAGCGCGGGCGGTACGTGACCTTCATGCGCGGGGTGAACCAGACGAGGCCGCCGGTCTGTCGGAGGCGCCGGTTGAGCTCCCAGTCCTGGCCGCGGCGGACGCCCTCGTCGAACAGGCCGACCTCGAGCAGGCGGTCGCGGCGGAACGCGCCGAGGTACGCGGTCTCCGCGGGTCCCTCCTTGCCGCCCACGTGGTGCGCGGTGCCGCCCAGCCCGACGCGCGCGCCGTAGGCCCGGGCCACGGCCTTCTCGAACGGGGTGCGTCCCTCGGCCGACATGAGTCCGCCGACGTTGTCGGCGCCCGTGGCCTGGAGCGTCTCGACGGCGATGCGCGTGTAGTCCCTCGGCAGCAGCGAGTGCGCGTCGACGCGGATCACGATGGGGTGCCGCGTGGCGCGGATGGCGGCGTTGAGGCCGCCGGGCGTGGAACCCGTGGGGTTGTCGACGCTCGTGATGCGCGGATCCGCTCGGGCCATCTCGCGGACGACCTCCGTGGTGCCGTCGGTGCTCGGCCCGAGGGCCAGCACGACCTCGACGTCGCCCGCGTAGTCCTGCTGCATCATGCTCTCGACCGCGGCCCGGACGTGGGCCGCCTCGTTGAGGATCGGCATGACGTACGAGACGGCGGGCAGTCCGCCGGTGCTGCCGGCGACGGGTTCGCGTCGCGGGAGGTGCGCCATCTGAGCCGATCTCGTGAGGGAGGTGCGGCCGGGGCCTGTCAGTGGCCGAGCCTCGCAGCACTTTACCAGCCTCCTCGTCCGGCCCCGCCCACGACGACGAGGGGCGGACCGGCACCCGCCGATCCGCCCCTCGTGATGCGTGGACCTACTGCTGGAGCGTGCCCAGCTTCACGTCGATCTGCTGCTTCTGCCCGCCGCGGATCACGGTCAGCTCCACGTCGCTGCCGCCCGCGAGAGCGCGGACCTGCGCGGTGAGGTCGCTCGCCTTGCTGATCGGGATGCTGCCGAACGCGGTGACGATGTCGCCCTGCTTCAGCCCCGCCGAGGCCGCGGCACCGCCGCTCTGGACCTCGGCGATGAAGGCCCCACCGACCGGGGTCGTGGAGTCGCCCGTGGCGACGTCGCGGACGCTCGCCCCCAGCAGGCCGTGGGAGGCGCTGCCCCCCTGGATGATCTCCTGGCCGACCCGCTTGGCGAGGTTGGACGGGATGGCGAAGCCGACGCCGATGCTGCCCGCGGTGGAGCTGGTGCCGCCCGCGTTGGCGATGGCGACGTTGACGCCGATGAGCTTGCCCTCGCCGTCGAGAAGGGCGCCGCCGGAGTTGCCGGGGTTGATCGCCGCGTCCGTCTGGATGACCGCGAGGTTGATCGTCGCCGCCGCCTGGCCCTGGGGGCCGGAACCGCCCTGTCCGCCGGATCCGCCCTGGCCCTCGTTGCCGAAGGGCCAGAAGTTGAACGGCGTCTCGTCGCTCTGGCTGCCGTCGCCCGGCGTCTCGGGAGCGGCGGAGGACGCGACCTGGATGCTGCGGTCGAGAGCGCTGACGATGCCGTCGGTCACGGTGCCGGAGAGCCCGAGCGGGGCTCCGATGGCGATGGCCGTGTCGCCGACGTTGAGCTTCGACGAGTCGGCGAACTCGATGGGCGTGAGGCCGCTCGCCCCGTCGAGCTTGATGACGGCGAGGTCGACGACGGGGTCGGTGCCGACGAGCTGGGCCGTGTAGAGGGCGCCGTCGGCCGTCTTGACCTGGATGGTCGCGTCGCCCGTCTGGCCGTCGAGCGTCACCACGTGCGTGTTCGTGAGGATGTATCCATCACTGGAGAGGATGACCCCGGATCCGGTGCCTCCGCCCTGCGCGCCCGCGACCTCGATGGTCACGACGGAGCCGGAGACCTTCGCGGCGACGGCGGTGATCGGGGTCGCATCGTCGGGGTCGTTGACGGTGATGTTGGCGGGCGACTGGCTGACCGACTCCGTGGCGTCCTCATCGTGGGCGACCGTCCAGGCCGTGAGCCCTCCTGCGGCGCCGCCGATGAGCGCGCCCACGGCGAGCATGGCGACGAGGGGCAGCGCCTTGGCGGTCTTGTTTCGGCGCGGAGGAGCGGCGGTCGTGGCGCCGTCGGTGCCGGTGACGGGGGCCGACGCCTGGTCGGAGTCGGAGGAGGACGGCGCGACCGGGGCCGCGCCGTAGGCGAGCGTGTCGCGCTGATCGGCGCCGGACGGAGCGGGATGGGCTGCAGCTGCGGGGCCGGCGGGTGCGGGCCAGGCCGCGGCGTCGCCTGATGACGGCGCGGGCGCGGAGGCCGGGCCGTCCGAGGAGCCGTCGGCGCTGCCGTCGATGTCTCGGCGGCCCTCGTGCTCGTCTGCTCCGTGGGTTCTGTCGGTCATCGGTGCTGCTCCTCTCAGGTCCTGCCAGCATTCCGGGCGAGTCTGGGCGTTCTCTATGGCTGCCCTGACAGCGGGCCTTCCTGACCCCGGCGGAGGATCCGCCGGTTCTCAGGACGACTCCCGCATGACCCGGTTGCTGGTCCGAGCGTACGCGTCGCATCGGACGCGGGGACCGCGGGCAGGGGGCTTGACCTGCCCTCGCTTCTCCGTCAGCAGCCGGGTCCGGCATGAGCCGATCCGCATGCACCGCCGACCAGGACCGTGGAACCCTGGAGGACATGGAGCGTGACCGGCCCGATGAGCACCGGGAGGACGCCCGGGATCTGCTGCCACCCACCCCCGTCGAACCTGTACGACGGCGAATACGCGATCGTCAGGCTGATCTGCCGGTCACCGACGCTCGGATACACGTGGCTCGTGTCAGTGGGACTGAAGTCCTGCTGGCCCAGCTGCCTCCAGGACGCCCCCGGACCCTCGACCGTCGTCGACGTCCCGTCGCCGTGATCCCACGTGAAGGACACCGGCACGAACCGCACCTGCGCCGGCCGACCCAGCAGCGTCCCGTCGACCACCTGCGGAGTTGCGTCCGTGAGCAGGTTCACCGGCGCCCCGACCAATGCCCACCCGTTCGGCTGCGACCGGATCGACGCCGACCGCGGCACGAACTGCGCCACGTCCTCCAGCGTCACCCCGGGGCCAGCGGGCGCGACCGGGGCCGGATCGGCCGGCTTCACGGGCGGCTGCGCGGGCGGGAGGAACGCGTGCTGCCCGTCCAGGCAGGTGCCCTTCCCCGGCCGACAGGCCGTGTCGACGTCTGCCGCGAGGCGGTCCTGCCTCGGCACCGGATGCGGCACCACCGGCGCACTTGACCCCTCATCGTCGGGAGAACTCGCTGCCCGACCGTCACCAGAGGCGGATCGCGGGACAGCCGCGCTCCCCGTCAGCTGCACCGACGCTCCGCTGATCGCACCAGCGGCGCATGCCCCGCTACTGGTCGTACGCGAGCTGCACCCGGCGTCCGAGGCGGATGCCGCATCCGCCGGCGTCAGCGAGACCACGGCGAGCGTCGCGACGACGAACAGCCGTGAGCTCATCCGCATGCGTGCACCCTGTCATTGCGCACGAAGTCGCTTATCCGCCAGCTGCCATCCTCGATCTTCACCGCCTTCATCTGCAGGCTGACGAGGTTGTCCCGCTCGGGCGTGATGTCCGCACCTGATGCATCGAGCACGCGCGTGCCACTCACGTCGAGACACACCTGCGCGTCCATGTAGGCGCGCCCCTGGGCGTCGCTTCCTCGATCAGTGACCTCGAAGCCGCGGAAGGTGTCCTTGCCGACGATTCGACGACCCGACTGGTGGTCGGATTCGAGGCTGTCAGCGTCCGACGAGAGCGCGGTTCCGGTCAGGAAGCCTCGCAGCTCATCGATTGTCTCCGTCTCCATGGGGAGGTCGAGGTAGGCCGAGTACAGGCTCTTGAAGGTCGCATCGTCCTGCTCCTGCCGGGTCAGCGTCGTCGATGGGGTAGGCGGAGCTTCCGCAGTCGATGAGCATCCCCCTAAGACGGACAAGCACGTGATGACCACGAGGGTCGACGCTGCCGATCCCCGTCCTCCGACAGGTAGGCCATGCCATCGCTGGTGCAAGATCTTCTCCCCCGGCCGTTCGGATCCCGCGCGTCTGGGTGCGCATGCACGACCAAGGCGCCGCGGGTGGAGGAAACGTAACGGGTGTCCGGGACGCCAGCTCGAAAGGCTCCACACGGCCGGAATCACCACGACGTCGACCACCTGTGAGGGGACCGCGGCGACGCGGCCGCGCCATGATGGGCGCATGACGATTCCCGGCGCGTGGGTGCGCGCGGCCCGCGGGGCCATGCTGCTGGCGCCGGACGGCACGCCCGGCACGACCGTGTTCGCGGAGATGAGCGCGCTGGCGGCGGCGACCGGCGCGATCAACCTGGGGCAGGGGTTCCCGGACGAGGACGGGCCGAGCGAGGTGCTCGAGGCCGCGCGCGCCGCGATATCCGCCGGCATGAACCAGTACCCGCCCGGACGCGGGACGCCCGAGCTGCGTGACGCCGTCGCCGCGCATCAGGAGCGCTTCTACGGCCTCGCCGTGGATCCCGCCACGGAGGTGCTGGTCACCGCGGGGGCGACCGAGGCGATCGCGGCGACCCTCCTGGCCCTCGTGGAGGAGGGCGATGAGGTCGTCACGCTCGAGCCGTTCTACGACGCGTACGGCGCCCTCATCTCGCTCGCCCGCGGGATCCACCGCACGGTTCCGCTGCGCGCGCCCGGCTTCCAGCCGCACCCCGACGACCTGCGCCGCGCGATCTCGGACCGCACCCGCGTGATCCTGCTCAACGACCCGCACAACCCGACCGGCACGGTGCTCAGCCCCGAGGCGCGCGCGCTCGTCGTGGAGCTCGCCGTCGCGCACGACGCCGTGATCGTCACCGACGAGGTCTACGAGCACCTGGTCTTCGACGCGCCGCACGTGCCCATCGCGACCCTGCCGGGCGCGCGCGAGCGGACGGTGACGATCTCCTCCGGCGGCAAGACGTTCCGGACCACGGGCTGGAAGATCGGCTGGTTGACGGCGCCCGCTCCCCTCGTGTCGGCGATCCTCGCGGTGAAGCAGTTCCTCACGTTCGTCAACGGCGCGCCGTTCCAACCCGCCATCGCGACCGGGCTGGCCCTGCCGGACGCCGTCTTCGACGGGATCGCCGCCGACCTGCGCCGCAAGCGCGACATCCTCGCGGCGGGTCTGACGGCGGCGGGCTTCCGGATCCACCTGCCGGCGGCGGGCTACTTCATCGTCGCCGACGCCGCCCCCCTGGGCTTCCCCGACGCCCGCGAGCTGTGCCTGCGGCTGCCCGAGCTGGTCGGCGTCGTCGGGGTGCCCCTGTCCGCGTTCTGCCGACCGCCGCTGGCGGAGGAGCACGCGTCGCTACTGCGCTTCGCGTTCTGCAAGCGGATCGACGTGCTCGAGGAGGCGGCGACGCGCCTCGCCGCCCTCGGGGACGGGACCGCCTGAGCCGGCACCCTGGTACCACCGCGGTGCCGCGGCGGGGTCCGGAGGGGGGACGCAGATCCGAGGACCCCGCACCTAACGTTGCTCACGCGGGCGCTGGGTCCGCGCAACCACCCTGAGGAGGCAGCGCGCATGATCGTCGCTGAGAACCTGACCAAGCGCTACGGCGCGAAGACCGCCGTGGACGGCGTGAGCTTCACCGTCCAGCCGGGCATGGTGACCGGATTCCTCGGCCCGAACGGCGCCGGCAAGTCCACCACGATGCGCATGATCGTGGGGCTCGACAGCCCCACCTCCGGCTCCGTCACCGTCAACGGCCACCGCTACCGCGACCTCCAGGCACCGCTCCACGAGGTCGGCGCGCTCCTCGACGCCAAGGCCGTGCACACGGGCCGGAGCGCCTACAACCACCTGCTCGCGATGGCGGCCACGCACGGGATCCCGCGCACCCGCGTGGACGAGGTCATCGAGATGACGGGCCTCCAGCCCGTCGCGAAGAAGCGCGTCGGCGGTTTCTCCCTCGGCATGGGGCAGCGGCTCGGCATCGCCGTGGCGCTCCTCGGGGACCCGCGCACGCTGATCCTCGACGAGCCCGTCAACGGCCTCGACCCCGAGGGCGTGCTCTGGGTGCGCAACATCACGCGCTACCTCGCCGGGCAGGGCCGCACCGTCCTCCTCTCCTCGCACCTCATGAGCGAGATGGCGCAGACGGCCGACCACCTCATCGTCCTCGGCCGCGGACGCGTGCTCGCGGACGCGCCGGTCGCCGCGGTGGTGGCCGGGGCCACGAGCGGCCTCGTCCGCGTCCGGTCCCCGCACGCCGACCGGCTCGGCCAGGCGGTGGCGCGGCCCGACGTCGTGGTCACGAGCGTCGAGCGCGACGTCATCGAGATCACCGGGCTCACGGCCGCGCAGGTCGGCGACGCGGCCCTGTCCGCGGGCGTCGTGCTGCACGAGCTCACGCCCGTCACCGCGTCCCTCGAGGACGCCTACCTGTCGCTCACGCAGGGCGACGTCGAGTACCACAGCGCCGCGATCGGCACGACGGAGCAGGAGACCGCACGATGAGCACCACGACCTACGCCCCCGCCCCGGTGACCACGGGACGCCCGACCCTCGCGCGCCTCATGCGCTCCGAGTGGATCAAGCTCCGCACCCTCCGCTCCACCATCTGGTGCTTCGCGCTCGTCTTCCTCCTCCTCGCCGGCTTCTCCGCGCTGTTCACCCCGTTCGTGGTGGACCAGCTGCGGGACCAGCTCTCGCTGCCCGGCGTCCCCGCGTCGGACCTGCTGGTCTCGGTGGGCCTCAGCGGCCTCACGCTCTCGATGCTCGTCGCGGGCGTGCTCGGCGTCCTGGTCATCAGCGGCGAGTACTCGACCGGCATGATCCGCTCGTCCTTCAGCGCGGCGCCCCGCCGGCTCGGCGTCATCGCGGCCAAGGCGATCGTCTACACGGTCGTCACGTTCGTCGTCACGGCCGTCGCGGTCGCCGCCGCGCTCGTCATCGCCCGCGGGTACTTCGGAGCCGCCGGCGCCGACGTCGACCTGCTGTCGGGCGACCTCCTGCTCGCCGCGCTCGGCGGCGTGCTCTTCGTGGTGCTGATCGGCCTCATGGGCTTCGGCTTCGGCCTGCTGCTGCGCAACGGCGCGGCGGGCATCGGCGCCCTCGTCGGCCTCGTGCTGGTCGTCCCGATCGTCGGATCGCTGCTCGGCGGCGTGCTCGACTGGGTCGCGGACCTCGAGCCGTACTTCCCGCTCAGCGCGGGCAACCGGCTCTACGCCACCGGCACCGCGGCGCCCGGCTCGCTCGAGTTCTGGCAGGCGCTGCTGGTCATGCTCGGCTGGGTCGCGGTGATCCTCGTGCCCGCCCTCGTGCTCGCCCGCAAGCGGGACGCCTGATCGACGCGGGCCGGAGGGCGCCGTCGGGCGCGGCGGACGTCGCCGCGCTCGACGGCGTCCGCCTGCCCACCCCGCCCGGCGCGATCCGCGGCTGGATGGCGCGGCACCCGCGCGTCGTCGACGCGGCCATCGCGCTGCTGTTCACGTGGGGCTCCATCGCGACCGGCGTCGGCCTCGGCAGCCGGTCGACCGTGCCCTCCGCGGGGATCGTGCTCGTGCTGCTGTCCCTCCTCATGGGCGCCGCGCTCATGTTCCGCCGCAGCCGCCCGGTGACCGTCCTCTCGGTCAGCGTCGCCTGCGCCGTCGCCGTCGCGATCATCTCCGGCACCTTCGACGGCGGCGCGATCCCCTTCGCGCTGTACGCCGTCGCCGTGCACGGATCCTCGCGGCGCGCCTGGATCGGCCTCGGCGGCGTGGCCCTCCTCGCCGCCGTGATCGTGCCCGTGACCGCAGGCACCGGGCCCCTCGAGCTGTCGGCCGCGACCATGCTGATCGTCAGCCTGATCCCCATGCTCATCGCGACGCTCATCGGCACCAACGTGGGCGGCCGGAAGCGCTACGTGCAGGCGCTCCGGGACCTCGCCGTGCAGCTCGCCCGGGAGCGCGACCAGCAGGCGCGGCTCGCCACGGCGGCGGAGCGCACGCGCATCGCCCGGGAGATCCACGACATCGTCGCCCACGGGATCACGGTCATGGTCACGCTCGCGGACGGCGCCAGCGCCAGCGCCGTGGCCCGGCCGGAGCTCGCGCGGGACGCCATGCGAGAGGTCGCCGACACCGGCCGCACCTCCCTCTCCGAGATGCGCCGGATGCTCGGCGTGCTCGCGGAGGATCCCGGCGACGTCGCCGCCGACGCGCCGTCGCTCCGCGCACCGCAGCCCGGCCATGCCGACCTCGCCGCGCTCGTCGACTCGTTCCGCTCGACGGGCCTGCCGGTGCGCTTCACGAGCACGGGCACGCCGCCGGACGACCCGGGCCGCCAGCTCGCCGTCTTCCGCGTCGTGCAGGAGTCGCTGACCAACGTTCTCCGGTACGCGCCCAACGCCGACCGCGTCGACGTCAGGGTCGACCACCGGCCCGACGAGATCGTGGTCGAGGTGACCGACGACGACGTGACCGGCCCGGTCGTGCCGCCCGTCCCCGGCAGCGGGCGCGGACTGGTCGGCGTCTCCGAGCGCATGGCCGTCTACGGCGGCACGGCGTCCGCCGGCCGACGCGAGAACGGCGGCTGGCGCGTGCACGCCCGGCTGCCCGGCGGGCTCCACGACGTCCGGCCCGGCGACGCGACGCGATCCCCCGCCCCCACCGCCGACGCCCGCCCCCGCATCCAGGAGGACCGATGACCGACACCCGCACCCCCGTCCGCGTGCTCATCGTGGACGACCAGGCGCTCGTGCGCATGGGCTTCCGCATGGTGCTCGACGCCGAGCCCGGGATCGAGGTGGTGGGCGAGGCCGCCGACGGGAGCGCCGCCGTGACGCGCACCGGCGAGCTCCGGCCGGACGTCGTGCTGATGGACGTGCGCATGCCGGGCATGGACGGCATCGAGGCCACCACCGAGATCGTGGCGCGGCACCCCGCGACCCGCGTGATCGTCCTGACCACGTTCGACCTCGACGAGTACGCGTTCGCGGGGCTGCGCGCGGGCGCGAGCGGCTTCCTCGTCAAGGACACGCGACCCGAGCACCTGATGCAGGCGATCCGCGCGGTGGCCGACGGCGACGCCGCCATCTCCCCCCGGGTGACGCGCCGCATGATCGAGCTGCTCGGCACCGCGATGCCCGCGGCAGGTGCCGCGGCGGGCACGGGCGACGGCGCGGCCGACCCGCGTCTCCGTCCCCTGACCTCCCGCGAGCTGGAGGTGCTCACGGCGCTGGCCGAGGGGCTCACCAACCAGGAGATCGCCGGCCGGCTCTACCTGTCCGAGTCGACGGTGAAGACGCACGTGGGCCGGGTGCTCGCGAAGCTCGACGTGCGGGACCGCGTCCAGGCCGTGATCCTCGCGTACGACTGCGGGCTCGTGCGGCCCGGTGCGTGAGGACGCGCGGGCCGGGTCGCCGGGGGCCCGCGCGGCGGGAGAGGATGGACCCGCCGGCCGCACGCCGGGACGGACCCACAGGAGCGCGATGACCACCACCGCCGAGGACGCGCGCGTCCCCCTCCCCCGGGCGCGACGCGCCGCCGATCCGCCCGCGGGCGATCCGGGGGCGGGGACGAGCACGGGCGCCGACACCAGCCTCCTCGAGCGCGCGTCGACGCCTCCGGTCTGGAGCTGCGTCGTCTGGAACGACCCGGTGAACCTCATGACCTACGTCTCGTACGTGTTCCGCAGCTACTTCGGCTTCCCGCGGGAGCGCGCCGACGAGCTCATGCTCCGGGTGCACGAGGACGGCCGGGCGGTGGTGGCCACCGGGATCCGCGAGGAGATCGAGCGCCACGTGCTCGCCATGCACGGCTACGGCCTCTGGGCCACGCTCGAGCGGGTCGACGCGTGAGGGCGTTCCGCCCGCGGCCGGACGGCACGGTCGCGGCCCACGTCGAGCCGCACGAGGTCGCGATGCTGCGGGGGCTGCTCGACGAGCTCCGCGGGATCCTCGACGAGGGGGCCGCGGGCGACGGCGCCCCCTCCCCCGTCGCCGGACGGCTCCTGCCCGACGCGTACCCGGGCGACGCCGAGGCGTCCGCTGAGTTCCGCCGATTCACCGCATCGGACCTCGTCGCGGGGAAGGCCGCGGACGCGACGTCCGTCGAGGCGACCCTCGCGGAGGCCGACGCCCGCGGGGCCGGGCGGCGCGGGCTCCTGGTGGTCCTGGATCCGGCGGGCGCGCAGGCCTGGCTCCGCACCCTCAACGACCTGCGGCTCGCGATCTCCGTGCCGCTCCGCATCGACGAGGCCGACGGCTGGCGCGACCGCGCTCCGCGGGAGAGCGCGAGCCTGTACGACTGGCTGAGCTTCGCGCAGGGGTCGCTCATCGAGGCCGTCGACCGCTGACCCCGGCCCCTCCGCAGGCTCGGCGAGCATGATGGAGGGGACCCGCGGACCCGCCGGCCCGATGGGCCGTGTCCGCAGGAGAGGAGCAGCATGCGCGTCGTCGTCATCGGAGCGACCGGGAACCTCGGGACCGGGGTGCTGCGGCGCCTCCACGCCGCCGGGGCGGACATCGTGGGGGTCGCGCGGCGCATGCCCGACGCCTCCCTCGAGCCGTACTCCGGCGTCACCTGGCGGCTCGCCGACATCGGCGCCGCGGGCGCCGTCTCCGGCCTCGCGGCGACCCTGCGCGGCGCGGACGCCGTGATTCACCTCGGCTGGGCCCTGCAGCCGAACCACCGCGAGCGCGTGATGCACCGCACCAACGTCGTCGGCACCGCGCACGTGCTCGAGGCCGTGGCGCAGGCGGGCGTGCCCCAGGTGGTCGTCGCCTCCTCCGTCGGCGCGTACAGCGCAGCTCCCAAGGACCGGCCGCGGGACGAGTCGTGGCCGACCGGCGGGATACACACCTCCCACTACTCCCGGCACAAGGCCGAGAACGAGCGCGCGATGGACGCGTTCGAGACAGCCCACCCCGAGGTCGTGGTGACGCGCATGCGGCCGGGCCTCGTGATGCACGACGAGGCCGCGGCCGAGATCGCCCGCCTGTTCCTCGGGCGCCGGATCCCCACCCGCTGGCTCGGCCTCGCCACCCGCACCCCGGTGCTGCCGCTCCCCCGCCAGCTCGTGTCCCAGGTCGTGCACAACGAGGACGTCGCGGACGCGTTCTGGCGCGCGGTCGAGCGGCGCGCGCCCGGCGCCTTCAACATCGCGGCCGACCCCGTCGTCGATCCCGCACTCGTGGGGCGCCTGCTCGACGCGCGCGTCGTGACCGTCCCCCTCCCGGCGCTCCGGGCCCTCGTGTCCGCGAGCTGGCGGCTGCGCATCCAGCGGACCGACCCGGGCTGGATCGACATCGCCGCCAACGTGCCCGTCATGTCGACCGAGCGCGCCCGCGAGGTGCTGGGGTGGACGCCGACGCACCGCGCGGAGGACGTCCTCGCCGAGTTCGGCCGCGCCTTCGTCCACCGCACCGGCCGCGAGGGCTCGGCGCCGCTCGCCGGATGACCGCGGACGCCGACTTCATCGCGGCCGCGCTCGAGCGCGAGGGCGACGGGTACCGCGCGGAGGCGGAGCGGGAGCGGCTGCGGTCGGACCTGGAGTTCGTCGGCGCGTCCGTGGGCGCCGTCCGCGGCACGGTGCGGGACCTCGGGCGGCGGCATCCGGGCATGAGCCGGGACGAGGCGGTCGCGCTCGCGTCGGAGCTGTGGCGCTCGCGGGTCTACGAGCGCCGGCTGGCGGCGGTCGTCCTGCTGCAGACCCATGTCGACCGGCTCGACAACGGCGACCTGACGCGGATCGAGGGGTTCGTGCGGGATGCGCGGCTGCGGGTGCTGGTGGATCCGCTCGCCCTCGACGTCATCGGCCCGCTCGTCGAGCGCCTGGCCGGGCCGTCGCGCGTGAAGGCCGACGCCGCGCTCGACCGCTGGGCGGGCGAGGCGGACGTGTGGCTGCGCCGGGCGGCCCTGCTCTCCCCGTCCCGGCCGCTCCGCGCGGGCGGCGGTGACTGGGACGGCTTCCTCCGCCGCGCCCGGGCGGCCCGGACTGCGCCGCGCGGCGGGCACGACGTCGTGCGGGAGGCGGTGGACCGCGTGCGCGAGCTCGTGCGCGACGCGCGGCCCGACCTCGCCGCGGATCCCGTCCCCGGCGGCTGAGCGTCCCCGGCCGCTGGACGCCGGCGGCGCCTGGCCGCCCGCGGCGCCCGCCCGGACGTCCCGCCCGCCCGCCGGTACGGTCGGGACATGACCTTCGACGACGACGCCCGCATCGACAGCAGCAAGGTCACGCGTCGCCGTGGCCGGGGACGCACCACCGGCATCGCCGCGGGCGGCGGCGGGCTCCTCGTGGTGGTCGCCGTGGTCCTCGTGCAGCAGCTCACGGGCGTCGACATCTCCGGCCTCGTCGGGGGCGCGGGCGGCGGCGGGGGCGGATCCTCCGAGCAGCAGGACGAGGCCCTGACGGGCTGCGACACCGGGGCCGACGCCAACGCGGACATCCAGTGCCGGATGGCCGGCGCCGCCGACTCGCTCGACACGTACTGGACCGCGACGGCGCCCGAGGTCGGGATCGGCGACTACGGCACGCCCGGCTTCGTGCTCTTCGACGCCGCGACGACCACGGCGTGCGGCGACGCGACGAGCGCGACCGGCCCGTTCTACTGCCCGCCCGACCGCAGCCTCTACATGGACACCACGTTCTTCGACGAGCTGCGCTCCCGCTTCGGCGCGTCCGGCGGGCCGCTCGCGCAGATGTACGTCGTGGGCCACGAGTGGGGCCACCACATCCAGCAGCTGTCGGGCGCCTTCGACCGCGCCGACCGCACGGGCACGGGTCCCGAGTCCGACTCCGTGCGGCTCGAGGTCCAGGCCGACTGCTACGCGGGCGCGTGGGTGGGGGCCGCCTCCGAGATCCGGGACGACGGCGGCACGGCGTTCCTCGAGCCGGTCACGCCGACCGAGATCGCCGACGCGCTCGACGCAGCCGCCGCCGTGGGCGACGACCGGATCCAGGAGGCGAGCGGCGCCGAGGTCGACCCGCACACCTGGACGCACGGATCCGCCGAGCAGCGCCAGCGCTGGTTCGAGGCCGGTCGCGCGGGCGGTCCCGCGGCGTGCGACACCTTCGCGGTGCCGGCCGGGCGCCTCTGACGCCCGGCCGCACCGGGTGCCGCGGCCGCCGCGCCGGCGTCAGCCCTCGGCGGGCGCGGGCGGATCCGTGCGGAAGCCGACCAGCCGGTGCGTGCCGTCGCAGTAGGGCTTGATCGAGGACACGCCGCAGCGGCAGAGGGCGACCGTGCTGCGGGTGCGCGGCAGGGGCCGGCCCTCGGGATCCACGATCTCGAACTCCCCGCGCACGAGCAGCGGGCCGTCCGGGTACGCGATGATGCGCGGCGGCTCGGCGGCGGGCGACCGCACGGGCGCGGGCACGGGCACGGGCCGGACCGGCCGGTCGTCGTCCGCGGGCAGCGCGCTCACGCGGCGCTCGGCGCGACGGCGTCCGCGACGGCCGTCGACCCCGGCCGGAGGGACGAGCGCCCGGCCGTCCAGCTCGACAGGACGTGCGTCCCGACCCAGCCCTCGACCTCGAGGCAGGCGGCCGCGCCGAACAGCACGTCGCCGAGGAGGTGCGGCTCGGACTCGACGAGCCCGCCCGCGAGGTCGTGCGCCGCGATCTGCTCATGGACGGCGTCGGCCTCGACGTGCTCGTCGTAGTACCAGGCGACGTCGTCGCCGAAGCCGAGGCGGCGGATCCCGCTGGCGTAGAGGCGGCTCGGGATGCTCGAGGTCATCTCGAACGCGGCGAGGTGGCCGACGATCGCACCGCGGAGGCGGCGGTGCAAGCCGAACAGCGACATGGTGTTCGACGACGCGAGCGTGATCGCGGGGACGTCGTCGAGGTAGGCGCCGTAGCGGTCGTCGAGGCCGACGCCGCGGAGGGTCGTCCCGAAGATCGTCGCGTGCACGCGCTCGGGGCGGCCGCCGCCGTACTCGTCGGCCTGGATCTCGACGAGCGCCGCCTTCGCGCGCCCGCGGAGCCGCGGGATCGCCCAGGAGTGCGGGTCGGCCTCGCCGAGCGTGTAGACCGAGCGCTGCACGAGGAGCTCACGGAGCTGCGCGACGCTGGCCTTCTTCGCGACGAAGCGCGAGAGGGACGGGCCGGAGTCGGCCGAGGTGAGGGCGAAGAGCGCCGCGGCGACGCCGGCGGAGGTCGGCTCGGGGAGCTCGGGGACGGTGACGCGCTCGCGGAGGGCGGCCTCGACGGCGCGCTCGAGGATCCCGCGGACCGCGAGGAGGCGGGGGTCCCACTCGCGGTCGTCGTCGACGCCCTCGAGGCCCGCGTGGTGCAGCTCGTACAGGCAGAACAGGGCCAGCTGGACGTCGTCGTCGCGCATCACGTCGTCGGTCGCGGCGAGCGCCTGCATCGCGAGCGCGGCGAGGTCGGGGCCGGCCGCGATGGCGAGCCCGTCGGCGGCGGTGCCGACCCCGGATCCGGGCGCGACGTCGGCGCCGACGAGGTCGGCGAGGAGCGCGGCGCTGAGCGGGCCGCGCGCGGCGGGGAGGGGGGACGGACGGGTGCGGACCGCTTCGTGGGCGGTGGCGAGCAGATCGGTCATGGGTCCACCCTGCCTCGACCCCCCATGGCCGGGTCGGGCGTGTCGGCGGTACCCCCGGGGAGCGGTAAGGAGGAGCGCGCGGATGCGGGGCGGCGCGACCGGGCCCGCGCATCCGGGATACTGCCGGGAGGCCCGCGCGCGACGGGCGACGCCGGCGCGAGGAGGTGCCCCATGCGACGCGGCACCAACCTGCCCGCCATCGGCGGCTACAACCGCACGGTCGTCCTCGACGCCGTGCGCCGCGCGGCCGAGGGGGCCAGCCGCTCCGAGATCGCCGAGCGCACGGGCCTCAGCGCGCAGACCGTCACCAACGTCTCGCGCCGCCTCATCGACGAGGGCCTCGTGCGGGAGGGCGGCACGGTGATCCGCGGCCCCGGCAAGCCCCGCACGCTCCTGCACCTCGTCGCCGACGGACGCTTCGCGGTGGGCGTGCACGTGGATCCCGCGGTCATCACCTCCGTGCTCCTCGACCTCGAGGGCACGGTCCTCCGGCACGTCAGCAGCCCGACGCCGTCCGCGTCGCGGCCCGACGAGGTGGTCGCGCTCGTGGCCCGCCTCGTCGACGGGCTCATCGCCGACGCGCGGGTGGACCGCACGGCCGTCCTGGGCGTCGGGCTCGCCGCGCCCGGCCCCATCGACGTGGGCGCGGGCCTGGTGCTGGATCCGCCGATGCTCCCCCGCTGGCGCCACGTCCCGCTGCGCTCCGCGCTCAGCACCGCGACGGGCCTGCCCGTGCTCCTGGAGAAGGACGTGACCGCGGCCGCCGTCGCCGAGCTGTGGTTCGGCCCCGGGGACCGCCGGCACCTCGCGTTCGTCTACTACGGGACGGGGTTCGGCACCGGGCTCGTGCTCGGCGGCGAGCCCGTGCGCGGCGCGAGCTCCAACGCCGGGGACTCCGGCCACATCATGGTCGCGTCGCGCGGGAGGCGGTGCACGTGCGGGCGCGTCGGCTGCGTGGGCGAGCTGATCACGCCGCACGCGCTCGTGCGGCAGGCCGTCGAGGGCGGCGTGCTCACGGCCGGTGACGTGTCGGACGCCGCGCTCGCGGAGGCCGCGGCGAGCGGCGACGCCGTCGACATGCGGCTCATCGGTGAGGCCTTCCACGCGCTCGCGGCCCGGGCGGACGCGGAGGACGGCCCGGCCCGGCGGATCGTGGAGGCCGCGGCCCGGCACCTCGCGCGCGCCATCGTGATCCAGGTGAACCTGCTCGACCTCGACGAGGTCGTGTGCGGCGGCCCGTTCTGGCCCCCGATCGCGCGTCTCGTGCTGGCGACCCTGCCCGAGGAGGTGCGCCGGTCCCCCGCGCTCATCGCGAAGCACCCCGTGCGCGTGGTCGAGTCGGCGGTCGGCGAGGACGTCGCCGCCGTGGGCGCCGCGTGCCTCGTGCTCGACAACGCGTTCTCGCCGCGTCCGTCGGCCATGCTCATCCGCGGCTGACCCGCGTCCGCGTGCGGCGGGCAGGACCGAGACCGGTCCGCATCCGCGCGGTGCGGCGGCGACGCCGTCACCGGATCGTCACCGCCGATGTCTTGACATGGATTAGTCCATACGTTTGGCTAACCCCGACGAGCCGCGACGATGCCGCCCGTCCGATCCAGTGGAGCAAGGGAGCACCATGACGAACCACCTGCCGCACCGCAGGACGCGAGCCCGCGTCCTCTCCATCACGGCGGCGTCCGTCGCCGCCCTCCTCCTCGCCACCGGCTGCTCGGGCGGCGCGGGCGGCGGGGACGGGAAGACACTCAAGGTCGCGTACCAGAAGTTCGGCACGTTCACGCAGATGGACGCCCACATGAAGGAGACCGCGGCGTCCTTCGAGGCCGCGAACCCCGGCATGAAGGTGGAGCTCGTGCCCATCGCCGCGCAGAACGACGACTACTTCACGAAGCTCGCGCTGATGAACCGCTCGGCGTCCACCGCCCCCGACGTGATGTACGAGGACACCTTCAAGGTGAAGTCCGACGCCGCCGCCGGCTACCTCCTCCCCCTCGACGACCAGGTCGCGGGCTGGGAGGACTGGGACATGTTCTTCGACTCCGCCAAGGAGGCCGGCGTCGGCGAGGACGGCAAGGTCTACGGGATCCCGATGGGCACCGACACGCGCGCCCTCTGGTACAACAAGGACCTCTTCGCCCAGGCCGGCCTGCCCGTGCCGTGGGAGCCGAGGACGTGGGATGACGTGCTCGACGCGGCGAGGACAGTGAAGGAGAAGCTGCCGGACGTCGTGCCCATCAACGTCTACTCCGGGAAGCCGCAGGGCGAGGGCGCCACGATGCAGGGCTTCGAGATGCTGCACTACGGCACCCCCACCGGCACCCTCTTCGACGACGCGAGCGGCAAGTGGCTCACCGGCTCGCAGGGCTTCATCGACTCGCTCGGCTTCATCGAGGACGTCTACCAGGGCGGCATCGGCCCGAAGCCCGAGGAGGCCCTCGACACGAACATCTCCACCATCGTCGGCGGCGAGTGGCTGCCGGCCGGGAAGCTCGCGATCGACCTCGACGGATCCTGGCTGAGCGGCACGTGGCTGGAGACCGGCACGAACCCCTGGCCCGAGTGGAGCGACGTGATGGGCCAGGCGCCCATGCCGACGCAGGACGGCGCCGCCCCCGGCGCGGTCAGCATGTCCGGCGGCTGGACCCTCGCGGTCGGCGCGAAGACGAAGGCCCCCGACAAGGCGTTCGCATTCATCGCCGATGCGCTCGACAAGGACGGCTCGAAGGCCTACGACATCGCCGCCAGCCAGATCGCGGTGCGCAGCGACGTGGCCGACGACCCGGAGTACGTGTCCTCGAACCCGACCTTCGAGTTCTTCTCCTCCATCGTCGACGTCACGCACTTCCGCCCGGCGACCACCGACTACAGCCGCATCTCCAACGCGATCACGGTGGCGATGGAGTCGGTGATGACCGGCCAGCAGTCGCCCGAGGAGGCGGCGGCCGCGTACGACGAGGCGCTCGTCGGGATCGTCGGCGAGGACGGGACCCAGAAGGCCGAGGACTGATCCGTGGCGACCATCGCCCCCGTCCCGGTCGGCCGCGAGGCCGGCCGGCGGGGCGCCGCGGCGCCGGGTGACGGCCCCGGCTCGGGCGGGCCGTCGCCGGTCCGGCCGGGCCGGGCCCGCGCCCGCGCGCTCCGCACCGGCGCGCGCACCATCCCGCTGCTGCCCTCGATCGTCCTGCTCGCCCTGTTCCTCCTCGGTCCCGTGATCTCGAGCCTCTACGGCTCCTTCACCGACGCGTCCCTCACCGGGTACGCGGCCGGCGGGGCGCAGTTCATCGGCTTCGACAACTACACGGCGCTGTTCGCGGATCCCGACTTCCCGAAGTCGGTGCTCCTCACGCTGGCGTTCGTCTTCTTCTCCGCGGTCGTCGGTCAGAACGTCGTCGGGCTCGGGCTGGCGCTCCTCATGCGGCAGGGGAACCGGGTCGTCCGCGCGGTCGTCGGCACCTTCGTCATCGCGGCGTGGGTGCTGCCGGAGATCGTCGCCGCGTTCGCCGCGTACGCGTTCTTCAACGACTCGGGGACGCTCAACACGATGCTCGCCGCCGTCAGCATCGAGGGCGCGAACTGGCTCTACGGCCTGCCGCTGCTGTCGGTGATCCTCGCGAACGTGTGGCGCGGATCCGCCTTCTCGATGCTCGTCTACTCGGCGGCCGTGCAGGAGGTGCCGCCGGAGATCACCGAGTCGGCCGAGGTGGACGGCGCGACCGGCTGGCAGCGGCTCGTCTTCATCACGCTGCCGGTGATCCGCCGCAGCATCTCGACGAACCTCATGCTCACCACGCTGCAGACGCTCTCGGTCTTCACCCTCATCTTCGTGATGACGGGCGGCGGCCCCGGCACCAGCAGCTCGACCCTGCCGATCCTCGCCTACCAGGAGGCGTTCCAGTTCTCCCAGCTGGGCTTCGGCACCGCGATCGCCACGATCATGCTCCTCGTGGGAGCCGTGTTCTCGGTGATCTACATCAGGGCCCTGCGCCCGGAGGTGGACTGACCATGGCCGTGACCACGACGGCGCCGGCACCCGCCCGCGCCTCCCGCCCCCGCCGCGCGGACCGCCGCGCCGCCCGCGCGTCCGGGACCGGCATGACCTCCCCGAGCGGGCGCGTGATGCGCGTCGTCGCGAACGGCGTGCTCGTCGTCGTCGCCCTGTGCTTCGCCGTCCCGCTCGTCTGGCTCGTGCTCGCCTCGGTCGACCGGTCGGCGACGCTGTCCGCCCGGATCCCGGAGGAGTTCACGCTCGACAACTTCACGGCCGTGCTCACGCCGGAGATCTCGTTCATCCCGCTGATGAACAGCCTCGTGCTCTCGGGCGGCTGCGCGATCGTCACGGTGGTGGTCGCGATCCTCGCCGCGTACCCGCTGTCGCGCTACCGGATGCGGATCAACAAGCCGTTCCTCTACGGGATCCTGTTCGGCACGTGCCTCCCCATCACCGCGATGATGGTGCCCGTCTACAGCCTCTTCGTCACGCTCGACCTCATCGACTCGATCGGCGGCACGGTCTTCTTCCTCGCCGCCACGAGCCTGCCGATGGCGATCTGGATGGCGAAGAACTTCATGGACTCGGTGCCGATCTCCCTCGAGGAGGCCGCGTGGACGGACGGCGCGTCGATGATGCGCACGCTCACCCACATCGTCGTGCCGCTCATGCGGCCGGGGATCGCGGTGGTGTTCATCTTCGTGTTCATCCAGGCGTGGGGGAACTTCTTCGTGCCCTTCATCCTGCTGCTGAGCCCGGACAAGCAGCCGGCCGCCGTGAGCATCTTCAACTTCTTCGGGCAGTACGGGTCGGTCGCCTACGGGCAGCTCGCGGCGTTCTCGCTCGTCTACTCGGTGCCCGTCATCGCGCTGTACGTGCTCGTGTCGCGCACGCTCGGCGGGTCCAACGCCCTGGCCGGCGCCGTGAAGGGCTGATCCCGACCGCACCATCCGCACGACCGCTCCACCGCACGACCCGCTCCACCCGCACCACCGATCCGCCCGCCCGCGGCCCGCCCGCGCCATCGACTGGAGATGACCATGCCCCCCACCACCGCGCTCGCCGAGGCCCGCATCGCCCGCTTCGTGCAGGACCGCCTCCTCCCCCACGTGCACCGCCGTCGGATGCCGCTCGCGATCGAGGCGTGGGACGCGCCGGGCGAGCCCGTGCCGTTCGCCGAGGCCGTGCGGCAGGAGCTCCGGCCCTTCGCGGTGGGCACGCCGTGGAGCCGGGCGTGGGGCACCACGTGGTTCCACGTCAGGGGCGAGGTGCCCGCGGACGGCGCGATGGAGGGCACGGCGCTCGAGGTGCTCGTCGACCTCGGCTTCAGCGACCGCCAGCCCGGGTTCCAGGCCGAGGGCCTCGTGCACCGGCCCGACGGCAGCGTCGTGAAGGCCATCGAGCCGTACAACGGCTACGTGCCGCTCGCGGCGGTCGGCGCGGGCACGGCGCCCGGCACGCGCATCGACCTCTGGATCGAGGCGGCGTCGAACCCCGACATCGGCGGCGACACCTTCCACGGCGAGACGCCGCTCGGCGACCCGGCGACCGCCGGCGACGAGCCCATCTACCGGCTGCGCACCATGGACCTGGCCTGGCGCGACGAGACCGTGTGGGAGCTCGACCGCGACGTCTGGACGCTGCGCGGGCTGATGGGCCAGCTGGACCCGGCCTCCTCCCGGCGCGCGGAGATCCTCGCGGCGCTCGAGCGCATGTGCGACGCGGTGGATCCCGACGACGTCGCCGGCACCGCCGCCGCCGGCCGCCGGGAGCTCGAGGCCGTGCTGGCGGCTCCTGCCCACGCGAGCGCGCACCGCGTGACCGCGGTCGGCCACGCGCACATCGACTCCGCGTGGCTGTGGCCCGTCCGGGAGACCCGCCGCAAGGTCGCGCGCACCTTCTCCAACGTGCTCGCGCTCATGGACGAGGATCCCGACTTCGTGTTCGCCGCGTCCAGCGCGCAGCAGTACGCGTGGCTCAAGGAGGACCACCCGGAGCTCTTCGCGCGGCTGCGGCAGCGCGTCGCCGAGGGCCGCTTCGTGCCGGTCGGCGGGATGTGGGTCGAGTCGGACACCAACATGCCGGGCGGCGAGGCGCTCGTCCGCCAGCTCGTGCAGGGCAAGCGGTTCTTCCTCGAGGAGTTCGGGATCGACAACCGCGAGGTGTGGCTGCCCGACTCGTTCGGCTACTCGGGCGCGCTCCCGCAGATCGTGCGCGGCGCGGGCGCCGAGTACTTCTTCACGCAGAAGCAGTCGTGGAACGAGACGAACACGATGCCCCACCACACCTTCCTCTGGGAGGGCATCGACGGCAGCCGCGTCTTCACGCACTTCCCGCCCGTGGACTCCTACAACTCCGACCTCTCCGGCGAGGACCTCGCGCGCGCCGAGCGGCAGCACGCCGAGAAGGCCGTGGCGAACTCCTCGATCGTGCCGTTCGGCTGGGGCGACGGCGGCGGCGGGCCGACCCGCGAGATGACGGCGGCGGCGCACCGCACGCGCGACCTCGAGGGGTCGCCCCGTGTGACGCTCGGCAGCCCGCTCGACTTCTTCGACGCCGCGAAGGCCGAGATCCGGGATCCGCACGTGTGGTCGGGCGAGATGTACCTCGAGTTCCACCGCGGCACCTACACGTCCCAGGCCCGCACGAAGCAGGGCAACCGGCGGAGCGAGCACCTGCTGCGCGAGGCCGAGCTGTGGCTCGCGACCGCGGCCGTGCGGGGCCTCGCGGAGTACCCGCACGACGAGCTCGACGCGCTGTGGCGCACCGTGCTCCTGCTGCAGTTCCACGACATCCTGCCGGGCACCTCGATCGCGTGGGTGCACCAGGAGGCGGAGCGCGAGCACGCGCGCGTGCAGGGCCGGCTGCGCGCGCTCGTCGCCGAGGCGCAGGGCGCGCTCGCGGGCGCGGGCGACCGGCGGATCGCGTTCAACGCGGCGCCGGTGGACGCGGTGGGCGTCGCCGCGCTGTCGGCCGCGGCCGTGGATCCCGCCGACGGCTCCCCCGCGCCCGTCGCGGACGGCGACGGCTGGGTCCTCGACAACGGCCTCGTCCGGGCGCGGTTCTCCGCCGACGGCACGGTCTCCTCGCTCGTGGACGCCGCGTCCGGTCGCGACCTCGTCGCCCCGGGCCAGCGCCTCGGCCTCCTCCAGCTGTTCCGCGACACCCCGAACCAGTGGGACGCGTGGGACATCGACGACGCGTACCGCCGCAACCGCACCGACCTCACGGACGTCGAGGCCGTGCGCGTCGACGGCGCCTCGCTCGTGGTGGAGCGCGCGTTCGGCGCCTCGCGCGTCACGCAGACATGGACCCTGCCCGCCGGCGAGCCGGAGCTGCAGGTGGTCACCGACGTCGACTGGCACGAGCGGCAGAAGCTGCTGAAGCTCGCGTTCCCGCTCGACGTGCACGCCGACCGCGCCGCCTCGGAGGTGCAGTTCGGGCACGTGCAGCGCGTGACCCACGCCAACACGTCGTGGGAGACGGCGCGGTTCGAGACGGTGGCGCACCGCTGGGTGCACGTCGGCGAGCCGGGCTTCGGCGTGGCGGTCGCGAACGACGCGACCTACGGGCACGACGTGACGCGGATCCCCCGCCCCGACGGCGGCAGCGCGACCCTCGTACGCCAGTCGCTCCTGCGGGCGCCCGTGTTCCCCGACCCGCACGCCGACCAGGGCCGGCACGTGCTGCGCTCGGCGGTCCGGGTCGCGCCCGACGTGCTCGACGCCGCGGACGCGGGCTACCGGCTCAACCTGCCGGTGCGCGAGGTGACGGGCGACCACGGCGTCGCGCCGCTCGTGACGTCGTCGTCGCCGGCCGTCGTGATCGAGGCCGTGAAGCTCGCCGAGGACCGCTCGGGCGACCTGGTCGTGCGGCTCTACGAGGCGCGCGGCGGCCGGGAGGCGGCCGTGGTGCGCGTGGATCCCGACGCCGGGCTCGGCGCCGCCCGCCGCACGGACCTGCTGGAGCGGACGCTCGAGGACCACGCCGTCGTCCCCGCCGGGGAGGGCGTGCCGATCACGCTGCGGCCGTTCGAGATCGCGACCCTGCGGTTCGCGCGGGGCTGACCCGCGACCACGACGGCGGCGGGCGGGCGGGCGGGCGCGCGTCAGGCGGACGCGACGTCCGGCCCCCGCGGCGCGATCGGCTCCCCGCCCCGCGTGAAGTAGATGCGGGCGTCCCGCGGCCGGATGTCGGCGACCGCGTCCTGGAACAGCCGCATCGGGTGCGGCGTGAACGGGTGCTCCGCGATGGCGTCGAGGTCGAGCTCGATGCCGAGGCCCACGCCCTCGGGGATCATCACGTCGCCCTCCGCCGTGAGCTCCAGCCGCTCGTCCGAGATGTCGGAGCGCCACGGCACGTCCACCGCCATGATCTCGAGGTACCGGAAGTTCGGCAGCGTCGCGCCGAGCTGCAGCGTCGCGGCCGTCGACAGCGGGCCGCTCGGGTTGTGCGGCGCGAACGGCACGTGGTGGTGCGCGGCGAGCGTGGAGATGAAGGACAGCTCCATCAGCCCGCCGGCGTGCGTCACGTCGGGCTGCACGAAGTCGACGGCCCCGCGCGCGAGCGGGGAGACGAACCCCTGCCGGCCGTACCAGCGCTCCCCCGCGGCGATCGCGACGGGCGACTTCGACCGGATCTCGATCATCGCGTCCACGCCCTCCGGCGGGCACGGCTCCTCGAAGAAGACCGGGTCGTAGCGCTCGAGGCGCCGGGCGATGCGGATCGCGGTGGGCACGTCGAAGCGCCCGTGCCCCTCGATGAAGAGCTCGACGTCGCCGCCGACCGCGTCGCGCACGGCGGCGACGGACTCGAGCATGCGGTCGATGTCGCGATCCGTCGCGTGCCGCTCGGCCGCCTCGAACGGGTCCCACTTGAGGCCGCGGAAGCCCGTCGCGACGGTGGCGACCGCGGCGGCCGCGAAGTCCTCGGGCGCGCTGATCCCGCTGAACCAGCCGTTCGCGTAGGCCCGGACCCGGTCGCGCACCTGGCCGCCGAGCATCCGGTGCACGGGCACGCCGAGCTCGCGCGCGGAGATGTCCCAGAGCGCCGTCTCGAGGGCGCTCAGCGCCGTGCCCGTGACAGGCCCGCCGCGCCAGTAGGCGTCGCGGGAGACCTCGTGCACGGTCTCGGCGATGCGCCGCGGATCCCGCCCGAGCACCGCCCGCTCGAGCACCTGCACGGCGCCCTGCACGGCGTGCTCCTGCCCCTCGAGCGTCGCCTCGGCGACGCCCGTCAGGCCCTCGTCGGTCTCGACGCGCAGGAAGACGAGGTTGGTGCGGTAGAAGTCGACGACGACGGTGCTGACGCGCGTGATCCTCACGGGGTCCCCTGCTTCCGGGTGGCGGCGGTGCCGTCGGTGACGGCGGCGGCGCCGGTCATGCGGATCCCCTCCCCGCCAGGTGCTGCAGGAGGGCGCGCACGCCGAAGGTCCAGGGCGCGCAGTCCTCGGCGGCGCGCACGCGGTTCTCCAGCGTGCCGAGCCGCGGCGACGAGATGCGGACGACGTCGTCCGCGTGGTGGGTGAAGCCGCGGCCCGGGGCGTCCCGGTCCTCCGTGGGCGCGAACATCGTGCCGAGCATCAGCAGCGCGCCGTCCGGGTAGGCGTGGTGCGGGCCGATGAGCTGGCGCACGAGGTCGAGCGGGTCGCGCGAGATGAGCGACATGTCGGACACGGCCCGGAGTGCAAACCCGTCGGCGCCGTCCACGCGCAGCGACACCCGGAGCGCCCGCACGTCGTCCATGCCGAAGGCATCGTCGAGCAGCCGGATGAACGGCCCGACCGCGCCGGACGCGTTGGCGTCCTTCGCGCGGCCGAGCAGCAGGGCGCTGCGGCCCTCCACGTCGCGCAGGTTGACGTCGTTCGCCAGCGTCGCGCCGACGACCCGGCCCGTCGACGCGACCACCAGCGCGACCTCGGGCTCGGGGTTGTTCCAGGCGCTCGCGGCGAGCACGCCCACGTCCTCGCCCGTCCCCACGGTCGACAGCGGCTGCCCCTTGGTGAAGATCTCGGCGTCCGGGCCGAGGCCGACCTCGAGGTACGGGCTCCAGGTGCCCTGGGCGAGCATGGCGTCCCGGAGGCGGAGGGCGGCATCCGAGCTCGGCACCACGTCGCGGATCTCGGCGCCGAGCAGCCGGGTGAGCTCGTCGCGCACGGCCGCGGCCGCCGTCGGGTCTCCCCCGGCGCGCTCCTCGATGACGCGCTCCAGGAGCGACGCCGCGAAGGTCACGCCCGCGGCCTTGACCGCCTGGAGGTCGATGGGCGACAGGATCCACGGGCGCGCGGGGTCCCGCCCATCCGGCCGCGCGTTGGCGACGACGTCGTCGACCGTGCCCAGCGGACGCGCGGGCGCCTCCCGGACGAGGGCGACCGGATCCGGCGCGTCGGCCAGCTCGCTGACGGTGGCGACGACCCTGCTGAGGTCGTGCACGACGCCGTCGCGGACGACCACGGGCGACGGGCCGCCCGTGCGCGGATCCCAGACCCGTCCGACGAGGACGGCCCGGTCAGCGTCCTCGGGCAGCGCGCCGGGCGCCGCGGGATCCGCGCCCGCCTCCGCCCCGGGCTGCATGCGCGTGTGCTCCTGCATGGCGACCGCTCCGTCCCGCGGCGTGCGGACGGATCCCCGGCGCATCGTCGCTGGGACGACCTTGGCCCACCCCGCCGCCGAGGTCCACGCATTTGCGCGAAAATGGCGTCGTGCACGAGGACGCGGACGACGACCGGACGGAGCGGGGCGACCCGCCGACCCTCGCCGACGTCGCCCTCCGCGCCGGCGTCTCCATCTCGAGCGCCTCCCGCGTGCTGGGCGGCCGGGGCGAGGTGCGGGCGGAGACGCGCGCCCGGATCCTGCGCGCCGCCGCCGACCTCGGCTACCGCCGCACGGACACCCGCCGGGGCCGGCCGGCGCTGCACGAGCCCCGCCTCATCGAGCTCGTCGTGGGACGCTTCGGCAACCCGTGGACCCGCACGGTCGCCGAGGCCGCCCGCGACCGCGCCGCCGCCCTCGGCTACGACCTCGCCCTCACGGTCGAGCGCGCGGATCCCGCCGACGACTGGTGCGCGCGCGTCGTCGCCCGCCGCTCCTCCGGCGTAATCCTCGGCGTCACCACCCCCACGGCCGCCGAGCGCGACGCCCTCCGCGACCTCCGCATCCCGCTCGTGCTGCTCGATCCCCGCGCCGAGGTGCCCGCGGGGTCGACGTCCGTCGGCACCACGGACCGCGCGGGCGGCCGGGACGCGGGCGCGCACCTCGCCGAGCGCGGCGCGACCGCCTTCCTCGTGGTCGCGGGTGCGCCGCGCTTCCGCTTCGGCCGGGCGCGCGAGGCCGGCTTCCGCGACACCGTGCGGGCGGCCCGGCCCGTGGTGCCCCTCCACCGGATCACGACGGGCTGGTCCGCGGACGAGGTTATCGACCCCGCCGAGCTCGCCCGCGCCGTCGCCGTCGCTGCCGCGGCGGGCGGCCCCCTCGGCGTCTTCGCGGTCACCGACGACATGGCCTTCGCCGTCTACCGCGCCGCCACGGCGGCCGGCCTCCGCATCCCGGACGACCTCCTCGTGGTGGGCTTCGACGACGAGCCGCGCGCCGCCGCCGCCCGGCCCCCGCTGACGACTGTCCGCCAGCCGCTCGCCGCCATGGCCGCGCGCGCCGTGGACCTCGTGCACGTGGCCCGCACCGGATCCCCGGCCGACGCGCACGTGGAGCTCCCGACGCGCCTCGTGGTCCGCGCCTCGACGGGCGGCTGATCGGCGGATCCCGCCCCGGACAGGGGGCCCGGCGCGGCCTCGGACCGGGTGCGGCCGACGGCAGGATGGACGCGGGCGGGAGCCCCGACGAGAGGGCCGCATGACCGCCGACGACACGACCGCCGACCGCGACGCGGCACCCGCCGACCCCGGCCACGAGACCCGTGAGCTCCTGCGCGTCGGATGGGACGCCCTCACGACGTGGATCGCCCACGTCCTCACTCCGCGGCGCCGCCTCACGGCGCTCGTCGTGGGGATCACCACCGGCGTCATCGTGACCCTGCTGCTGCGCGCCCTGCTCCTGCACGCGGACGACTCCGACGGGGACGAGACCGTGCTCGCCGCCGCCCTCGGCCTGGTGATCGGGGCCGTCGCGGGCGCCGTCCCCCTGACCACGTGGCTCTCGCGTGCGTCCCGCCGCATCCGCTCCGCGACGGGGGCGCATCCGCACTGGCGAGACGCCGCGCTCCTGGATCGGTCGGTGGATGCGCGTGGCCGCGTGGCCCTCGCTCCGGGGACCGCCGAGCGGATCGCGGTCGAGTCCCGCCGCGCGATCGCGTCGTCCGCGGTCGGGGTGCCCGGCGCGCTCATCCTCCTGGTCACCGTGCTGATCGCCACGCCCGTCGTGCTGCTGCAGGGGACGGCGACCGTGCAGATGCTCATCGTGCCGCTCTACATCGTGACGAGCGCCTCCACGCTGTACACGATGGCCCGCGCCGCCGGCCCCATGGCACTCCTCCGCGACGCCGCCGACGCCGAGCTCGCCCTCCCCGAGTCCGAGCGCCCGGTGGCCCCGCCCGTCGATCCCCCGCACGGCAGCCGCCTGCCCTGACCCGCGCGACGCGGCACCCAGCAGGTTCCCCCACTAGGGGAATACCGTGGGACGGATGAAGGCACTCCAGTACACCCGCATCGGATCCCACCCCGAGGTCGTCGAGATCGAGAGGCCGACCCCCGGTCCCGGCCAGGTCCTCCTCCGCGTCACCGCCGCCGGCGTGTGCCACTCGGACGAGTACGTCATGGGCCTGTCGGAGGAGGAGTACCACGCCGCCGGGTACGCGCTCCCCCTCACGCTCGGCCATGAGG
This sequence comes from Clavibacter rahimiani, assembly GCF_052654495.1. Classification (NCBI taxonomy): domain Bacteria; kingdom Bacillati; phylum Actinomycetota; class Actinomycetes; order Micrococcales; family Microbacteriaceae; genus Clavibacter; species Clavibacter rahimiani. The sequence goes on along the minus strand of NZ_CP199790.1, from coordinate 1,287,238 downwards.
GCGCGGGCGTCGTCGAGGAGTTGGGCGCGGGCGTCGAGCACCTCGCCGTCGGGGATGCCGTCGCCGTCTACGGCCCCTGGGGCTGCGGCCGCTGCCATGCATGCGCCGAGGGACGAGAGAACTACTGCGAGAACGCCGCCGCCGAGGGGATCAAGCCCCCGGGGCTCGGCGCCCCCGGCTCGATGGCGGAGTACATGATCGTCGACGACCCGCGCCACCTGGTGCCGCTCGGCGACCTCGACCCGATCGAGAACGTGTCCCTCACCGACGCGGGCCTCACGCCGTACCACGCCATCAAGACCTCCCTGCCGAAGCTCGGCGCGGGCACGTTCGCGGTCGTCATCGGCACGGGCGGACTCGGTCACGTGGGGATCCAGATCCTCCGCGCCCTGAGCGGTGCCACGGTCATCGCCCTCGACGTGAACGAGGAGAAGCTGGAGCTCGCCCGCCACGTGGGCGCGCACCACACGGTCATCAGCGACGCGGCCGCGGCCGACGGCATCCGGGCGATCACCGGCGGACGCGGCGTGCAGGCCGTGTTCGACTTCGTCGGCGCGACGCCGACCATGGCGACGGCCGTGCAGGTCGTCGAGCCGGGGGGCGACGTCACGATCGTCGGCATCGGCGGCGGCGCGGTCGAGGTCGGGTTCGGACGCATCGCGTTCGACGCCGCCATTCGGATCCCCTACTGGGGCAGCCGCTCCGAGCTCATCGAGGTGCTCGACCTGGCGCGCTCCGGACAGGTGACGGTCGAGACGCAGCGCTACTCCCTCGACGAGGGACCCGACGCCTACGCCGCCCTCGCCGCGGGTGCCGTCCGCGGCCGCGCGGTCATCGTGCCCTAGCCGCCCAGCAGCCTGTAACCCGCGGACTGGCGCGGCGGTGTCGCCCATCGACAGCGACACGCCGCCCGCGCTGTGAGTCTCCCTGGTGCGACGTGCCCGTCCCTATGGGAGTGTGGGTCCTGGTTGCCCCAGATCCCGGCCGCCTGCGTCATGTGCCCACGTGACGTCGACATACAGCGGCTCGCCACGGCGGCCCGCTCCACCTGGCCGAGAGGCCACGGACGAACGAGCTGACCATGACTGACACCACCGCAGCACCTCGCATCGTGCTCACCCGCCCCAAGCGCGGCGGCGGAGCCAACCCCACCACCGAGTACTCGGGCCTCCTCAACACGGTCCGCGACGCCGGCCTCCTGAACCGCCGCGTCGGGTTCTACGTCCTGATGTTCTCCGGCATCACCGCGGCCCTCGTCGGCCTCGGCGCCGGCTTCGTGCTCCTCGGGGACAGCTGGTTCCAGCTGCTCATCGCCGCCGGCCTCGGCATCATCTTCACCCAGTTCGCCTTCCTCGCCCACGAGGCCTCCCACCGACAGGTGTTCGAGTCCGGCAAGGCCAACGACATCGCCGGCCGCACACTGGCGAACCTCTTCGTCGGCATCAGCTACTCGTGGTGGATGACCAAGCACTCCCGCCACCACGCCAACCCGAACGTCCTCGGCAAGGACCCGGACATCGAGCGCGACGTCATCTCCTTCACCCCGGAGGATGCCGCCCGCGCCAAGGGCGTCTACGGCTGGTTCACGCGCCACCAGGGCTACGCGTTCTTCCCGATCCTCATGTTCGAGGGCCTCAACCTCCACGTCCACGGCTTCCGCACCGTGTTCGGTCGCGGCAAGGTCGACAAGCGCTGGCTCGAGATCTCGATGCTCTCCACCCGCATCATCGCCTACCTCGCCGTCGTGTTCTTCTTCCTCCCCCTCGGCATGGCGTTCGCGTTCGTCGGCGTCCAGCTCGCCGTCTTCGGCGTCTACATGGGCGCCTCCTTCGCCCCGAACCACAAGGGCATGCCCGTCCTCCCCAAGGACTCCAAGGTCGACTTCCTGCGCCGACAGGTCCTCACGTCGCGGAACATCAAGAGCACCTGGCTGACCGACATCTACATGGGCGGCCTCAACTACCAGATCGAGCACCACCTCTTCCCGAACATGCCCCGCCCGGCACTGAAGAAGGCCCAGGTCATCGCCAAGGAGTACTGCGCCACCCACTCGATCCCGTACACCGAGACCACCCTCCTGGCCTCGTACGGCATCGTCGTCGCCTACCTCAACCGGGTCGGCCTCTCCGCCGGCGGCGACCCGTTCGACTGCCCCGCGTCGGCGTCCTTCGGACGCTGACACCCGGCGGCCGCTCCGCCTCACCTGACGCCTCCCGCGCGCCGCCCTCCGGGCCGCGACCGGGAGGCGTCGTCGTGCGTGCGGCGTCCGGCGGTCCGGACGCCGCCGCCCCCGACGCGGACTAGCGCCTGCCCCAGTCCCAGGACGGCGTGCTGAGCAGCCCCTGCCCGCGGAGCGTCGTCTCGCCGTGCGGCTTCTCGAGCACGAGCTCCCCCGCCTCCGCGTGGGCCGAGATCGCGGCCGCGAGGCCCGGGGCGTGCGTGACCACGAGGATCTGGATCTGGCGCGACGCCTCCGCGATGAGCTCGCCGAGCGCGGGCAGGAGGTCCTGGTGCAGGCTCGTCTCCGGCTCGTTGAGCACCATGAGCTCGGGCGTCTCCGTGGTGAGGAGCGCCGCCGTGAGCATGAGCATCCGGAGCGTGCCGTCCGAGAGCTCGGCCGCGTCGAGCACGCGCAGCACGCCGGGCTGCTCGAGGCCGAGCGTCAGGATGCCGTCCTGGGAGCGGATGACGATGCGGGATCCCGGGAACGCCCGGTCGACCAGGGCGTCGAGCGCGTCGCCGCGGCCCCACTCGCAGATGGTCTGCACGGCCGCCGCGAGGTCCGACCCGTCGCTCGCGAGGACGGGGGTGCGCGTGCCGACCCGGGGCCGACGGGCCGGCGCGTCGGCGTCCGTGCGCAGGTGGTCGTAGAAGCGCCAGCCGCTCATCCGACGCCGGAGGATCATCGCCTCGGGGCTCGTGACCGCGTCGGCCACCTCGCTGAGCACGCTGAGGTGCGGCGGCACCATGGCGGGCACGTGCATCCACCCGTCGGCCTCGTCGCGCACGCGCACGTCCTGCCAGCGGCGCTCGAGCACGAGGGACCGCGGCCGGGCCACGGGACCGCTGAAGAGGAGCTCGCGCTTGATCTCCGGATCCCGCCCGAACATGGTCGGCGGCCGGGCCGACGGATCGCTCTGCGGGATGCCGAGGTCGACGAGGTAGCCGAGGTCGTCGCCCGCGAAGCCCAGCCGCAGCGCGATGGGGCCCTTCCGCACGGTGCCCTGCACCGCGTGCTCGCCGTCGCGCATCGCGCGGGACAGGCCCTCGGGGCCCGCCCACAGGACGGCCTCGAGGCCGCCCTCGCGGGCGAGCGCGCCGACCGCCCCGCCCTGCGCCATGTCGGCGATGAGGCGGAGCGCCCGGTAGACGTTGGACTTGCCGCTGCCGTTGGCTCCCGTGATGACGTCGAGGCCGGTGAGCGGGAGCGCCAGGTCGCGGACGGAGCGGTAGCCGGAGACGGCGAGGGTGCGGATCATGCCGCGACCCTCCCACGGGCCCCCGACAGCCGTCGTCCCCCCGGGGTCGCACCTGCCGCGCGGCCCCTGCGCCTCAGGTCGCAGACGAGAGGCCCGGGAGCGCGACCGCGAGCCGCGGATCAGGCGTCCTGCGGCACCCGCACGGTGAGGCCGCCGGGCAGCACCTGGATCTTGAAGCCGACGGCGCGGCCGAACGGGTCACCGTCGAGCTCGATGTCCTCCTCCTTCTCGAGGCGGACCACGACCTCCTCGGCCGTCCGGTACTCGAGCGCGCGGACCTCCTTCTCGGGCCCCATGAGGCGGCGGCCCGCGGCGGTGCGGCGGACGACGCCGTTCTCCCACGCGACCTTGACCCAGATCTGGATCCAGCCGAGGATGCCCTCCGGTCGCATGAGCACCACGTCGAGGATGCCGTCGTCGACCGCGGCGTCCGGCAGCAGCAGGATGTTGGCGGGCAGCGACCCGCAGTTGCCGACGATGAGGGTGTGCGCGCGGCGGCGGTGCGTGCTGCGGCCGTCGAGGCGGTAGCGCAGGCGCAGCTGGTCGCGGTCGCGGAGGGCCTTGAAGATCGCGTCGACGTAGGCGAGCCAGCCGACCTTCTTCTTCAGCTCCGAGTCGGTGTTGGCGAGCATCTTGGCGTCGATGCCGACCCCGGCCATGACGACGAACACGTGCTTGTCGCGCGTCTCGTCCTGGCGGAGGATCTCGATGGCCGCGAGGTCGACCTTCCGGTCGTGGCCGGAGAACGCGGCCTCGAGCGAGTGCTCCACGTCGTTGAGGGTGAGCTTGAGGTTGCGGGCGAGCAGGTTGCCGGTGCCGGAGGGCAGGAGGCCGAGCGCGACGCCGGATCCGGACATGCCCTCGGCGACCGCGCGGACGGTGCCGTCGCCGCCGGCCGCGATGACCATGTCGACGTCGTGGGACAGCGCCTCCTGAGCGGCGCCCTTGCCCGGGTCGTCCTCGCTGGTCTCGAACCAGAGGGTCTCCTCCCAGCCCGCGGTGCCGGCGGCCTGCGCCACCTTCGCCTTCAGGGAGTCGAGGTCGACCTTGATGGGGTTGTAGACGACGGCGGCACGGCGACCCGACCCGTCGGTGGGCGATGGTGCGGGAGCGGAGGCGGGGGTGGAGGTCGTCATCATGGTCACCCTACCGACGCGCGCGGCCGCCGAGGAGTGACGGGGCCGCCCGGATGCCGGGCGGCCGACTGGCCCGCGGACGACGATGCCGCCCCGCGCGCGGGGCGCGGGTCGGCATCGTCGTCGTCAGCGGCGCGTCAGGAGCGCCGGGCCTCGTCCTCGTCGCCGAGGGGCTCGCGGATCTCCGCGTCCTCGGGGTCGATGGGGTCGACCGAGAGCTGGAAGTGGTCGCCGTGCTGCTCGACGCCGTTGACGACCGCGTCGCGCATCATCTCGACCGCGACCTGGCGGCGCACGATGAGCGGATCCGTGCGCAGCTCCTTCCAGAGGGCGTAGCAGGCGACGAGCATCACGATCACGAACGGCAGCGAGGCCACGACCGTGAGGTTCTGCAGGCCCGTGAGGGCCTCGGTGCCTCCACCGCCGATGGCCAGCATGATCGCCGCGACCGCGCCCATGACGACGCCCCAGAAGACGACCACCTTGCGGCTCGGGTGCAGGGCGCCGCGCTGCGAGAGCGTCCCCATCACGATCGACGCGGAGTCCGCGCCGGAGACGAAGAAGATGCCCACGAGCAGCATGACGAGGACGGTGCTGACGCTGGCCAGCGGGTAGTGGTTCAGCAGCTGGAACAGCGTGTTGTCGGACACCACGGCGCCGTCGACGGTCATGTCGCCGTCGACCTGCTGCGCGTGGATCGCGGAGCCGCCGAAGATCGAGAACCAGATGAGGGCCACCAGGCTCGGCGCGAGGAGCACGCCGACCACGAACTCGCGGATGGTGCGGCCGCGGCTGATGCGTGCGATGAACATGCCGACGAACGGCGTCCACGAGATCCACCAGGCCCAGTAGAAGACGGTCCAGCTGGAGAGCCAGGCGCTCATCTCGTCGCCGCCGGTCGCCGCGGTGCGCGACGCCATCTCGGTCATGTCGCCGAGGTAGGCGCCGAGCGTGGCGGGGATGAGGTTGAGGATCAGCAGCGTCGGGCCGACCACGAACACGAAGACGGCGAGCACGACGGCCAGCACCATGTTGATGTTCGACAGCCACTGGATGCCGCGGGCGATGCCCGAGACGGCCGAGAAGATGAACGCGATCGTGAGCACGACGATGATGCCGATGAGCAGCGGGGCCGTGGCCTCGTCCACCCAGCCGTTGAACTCGAGGCCGGCGCCGATCTGCGTGGCGCCGATGCCGAGCGAGGCCGCCGAGCCGAAGAGCGTGGCGAAGATCGCGAGCATGTCGATGACGCGGCCCGCCCAGCCCTCGGTGCGCTTCGTGCCGAGCAGCGGCTGGAAGATGGAGGAGAAGAGCTGCTTGCGGCCCTTGCGGAAGGTGCCGTAGCCGATCGCGATGCCGGCGACCGCGTAGATGGCCCAGGGGTGGAGGCCCCAGTGGAACATCGCGGTGGCCATGGCGGTGCGGATGGCCGCCTCCGACTCCGGCTGCGTGGTGCCGGGCGGCGGGGAGACGAAGAAGCTGAGCGGCTCGGCGGCGCCGAAGAACATCAGGCCGATGCCCATGCCCGCGCTGAACATCATCGCGATCCACGAGACGGTCTTGAACTGCGGCTTCTCGTCGTCGGCGCCCAGCTTGATGCGGCCGTAGCGGCTCGCGGCCAGCCAGATGACGAAGATCACGAAGAAGCTCGCGGCGAGCACGAACAGCCAGCCGGTCTTCTCGATGACCCAGCTCTGCGCGGCGCCGGACACCGAGGCGAGGCCGTCGGTGCTCACGATGCCCCACACGACGAAGCCGACCGCGAGGACCGCCGTGATGCCGAAGACGAGGCGGTCGATCTTCGGGTGCTCGGGCTCGTAGAGGTCGACCGAGCCGGTGAACCGGGCCTCGAGGAGGCGGTGGTCGGAGTGGTCGCGGCGGGTGGGCCGCGTCCCGTCGGGACCCGATCTGCGCTTCGGGACGAGACGGTCGAGGAGACGTTCTGCGGGCGTGCGCGTGGAGGTCATGGAGGGGATGGGCTCCTGAGGGCTGGAGGGCATGGGCATCGCCCGCAGGGGTCCCGCGAGCGACCGGCCGAGTCTAGGCGGACCGCGCGCGGAGGGTCGATTCGCGCTCCGGTCTTGCCATCCGCTATGAGGAACGGTATTGGACGGGCTCGCGCGGGGCTGCCGGGAGGGTGGCGACGACGCGCGTCCCGTGGCCGAGGCGGCTGGCGATCCGCAGCGATCCGCCGTGCGCGACGACCGTGCGCTGGGCGATGGAGAGGCCGAGGCCGAGGCCCGGGACGGCGCCGTCGCGCGCCGACTGCGCGCGGAAGAAGCGGTCGAAGGCGTGGCGCTGGTCCTCCTCGCTGAGGCCCACGCCCGTGTCGGCGACCGCGAGCACGGCGTCGTCCCCCTCGCGCCCGAGGTCGACGTCGATCCGGCCGGACGGGGTGAACGCGATCGCGTTGGCGACGAGCGCCTCGACCACCTGCGCGAGCCGGTCGGCGTCGCCGTCGAGCAGCACGCCGGGCTCGAGGCGCGCGTGGAGCTCGAGGCCGCGCTCGGCGGCGCGGTCGGCGGCGGCGCGGACGACCGCGTCGACGCGGGCGGTCAGGTCGACGGGTCCGCGCGTGAGGGCGGGACCCTGGTCCGCGCCCGCGAGGAGCGAGCCGATGAGGCCGGACAGCTGGTCGACGTTCCGCTGGATGACGGCGACCTCGCCCGCGATGCCGAGCGCATCAGGATCGTGCAGCTCGCCGATGAGGTCGAGGTAGCCGACGATGCTGGTGAGCGGCGTCCGCAGCTCGTGCGACACGGTGGCGAGGAACTCGTCGCGCACCTGCACGGCCTGCGCGAGGTCGGTGACGTCGTAGGCCGCGAGCACCGTGCCCGTGCGCTGGCCGGGGCGACGGCCGATGGCCCGCACGGAGAGCACGAGGGCGCGCTGGTTGCCCGGCTCCCCCACCCAGTAGACGGGCCCGTGCACCTTGTCGGCGTAGAGGGCCTCGAGCAGGACCTTGCCGTCGCGGGCCACGGGCGTGACGCGGTCGGATCCGTAGACGGCCGTGGCCCGGCCGCTCACGGGGTCGTATCCCGCGATCTGGAGGAGCTCGCGGACCGCGGAGTTGCGGAGGACAGGCCGGTCCTCCGCGTCGAAGAAGACGATGCCCACGTCGACGGCGTCCGCGACGTCGCGGAAGGTCGCGGTCTGCTCGCGCGACTCGTGGAGGAGGCGCGCCTGCGCCTCCGTCGCCTCGGCGAGCTCGCGCCGGTCCCGCCGCTGGGTCGCCGCCGCCTGCGCGGCCGCGGTGACCAGGAGGGCCATGAGGAGCAGCCCGCCGCCGAGGTCCGCCCAGGCGATGGTCGTCGCGGGCAGCTCGCCGTCGCGCAGGAGGGGGAAGAGGGTGATGGCGAGCGCGCCCGCGATGGCCACCGCGACGCCCCCCGTGGGGAAGGCGAAGACGAGCCAGAGCAGCGGGAAGACCACGAGGAGGGTGGCCGCCGGGAGGGTGGCCGAGGTGGCGTCACGGAGCACCGCGACCGCGAGCAGGTCGACCGCCGGCACGGCGATGAGGAGGGCCGAGGGGGCGCGGCCGACCGCGAGGACGGCGGCGAGGACCGAGGAGACCGCCACCACGGCGAGCGCGGACAGGTACCAGGCGTCGGCCTGCACCTCGGGCTCGACCACGGCGACGAGGACGCCCACGACGACGCAGCTGAGGACGAAGGGCACCTGCGCACGGGCGGACCGCCGCCGCCGCTCGTCCGCGGGTGACCGCACGGGGAGCACGGCAGAGGACATGCGTGCCCCTCCTCCGTCGACCGGCGGTGCCCGCCGTGGCCCGAGCCTAGACCGGACGGCCCGCCCCGCAGGGCCCGCGGGGCCCCCGTCGTCGCGGTCCGGCCTGCTCGACGCGGCGGCGCGGCGGCTTGAGCCGGAGCTGGGACGCGCTTGAGGTGGAGCCGGGGACGGCTTGAGGCAAAGCTCGGAGGGACTTGCAGAAGCCCAGCGGGTCGCTTGAGGCCGCTCCGTCAGAGTGGTGTTCGTCGAAGGAACACCGGATCGACACCGCAGGAGCGCCGACCAGGCGCCGGCGGAGCACCGGAGACGACCGGCAGGACCCCACCCGCCGCCTCCCCCACGAACATGCGCGGCACACCGCGTGAGAGAACAGGAAACCCCATGAACAAGATCGTCTCCGGTGCCGTCGCAGGTGCCGCTGGAATCGTCCTCCTCCTCGGCGGCGCCGGCAGCTTCGCGCTGTGGAACGCCAACGCCACGGTCGCCGCCTCGAGCGTCTCCGCCGGCAACCTGGCCCTCGCCGCCGACACCACGGGCGTCTGGACCGACATCACGAACCCCAGCACCCCCAAGGTCATCGACCCCGCGACCTACCGCATCGTCCCGGGCAACGTCCTCCAGTACAAGAGCGCCCTCACGGTCACCGCGACCGGCGACTCGCTGGCCGCCGACCTCACGTACAACCCCCTCTCCATCAGCGGCGACGCCGCCCTCAAGGCCGCCGTCACCACCAAGCTCGACGTGACCTCGACCGACGCCAGCATCACCGCCGGCACCGCGGCCAACACCTTCACGGTCAAGCCCTCGACCGCCGCCTCCAAGGTCAACGTCGTCCTCACGGTCACGTTCCCCTCCTCCGCGACCACCGGCCAGAACGGCACGCTCTCCTTCGACAAGCTCGCCTTCACGCTCACCCAGCGCGCGCTCTAGTCCCCGGCTCCCCTCCTCGCGGTGACGTCACCCGCGGGGAGGGGGTTCCCATCTCCCCGGTGCCCCGCACCGAACCAGGTGCACGACCCGCACGACCCGCATCCCCACCCGCACCGGAAGCACCGACAGGAAGGCACGACCATGAGCCGGAAGCAGGCATCCGCCCCGCGTCCCGCCCACGGTCGTCGCTCCACCCGCCCGGCCGCGCGCCGCACCCCGCTGCGCGCGGCCTGGTCGACCATCGGGCTCCTCACCGCCGTGCTCGTCGCCTCGCTCGCCGCGACCGGCGGCAGCTACGCCCTCTGGAACGGCACGGCCAGCACCGCGGCCGCGCCGGTCACGAGCGGCACGAGCGGCCTCGTCGTCACCCAGCAGTCCGCGCTCGACCTCTCGGCGCTCCTCCCCGGCCAGGGCGTCCTCGGCACCTTCACCGCGAAGAACACCGGCACGGTAGCCTTGGACGTGGCCATCTCGGTGCGAGGCACCTCCTCCAACGCCGCCTTCCCGGGCGAGCTGTCGGTGCGCCTCGGATCCGTCTCCTCCACGGGCGCCTGCGTCGCCGGGGCCACCACCTGGTCCGGCCGGCCCGGACAGCTCGCCACCACGAACGCGTTCGCCCGGGTCCAGCCCGGCGCCTCCTCCATCACGTGCGTGCAGGTCGTCCTCGACGCCGACGCCCCCCAGACCGTCCAGGGCTCCACCGCGCAGCTCGCCTTCACCCTCGTCGGCACGCAGGTGCAGCCGTGACCCGTGCCCGTCGAGGCCAGCCCCGGCATCGGGCCGCGCTCCTCGTCGGCTTCACGGTCCTCCTCCTGGGCGCGGGCGCGACCGCCGGGCACGCGCTCTGGGCGTCCACCGCCACCACCGCGACGAACGTCCGCTCGGCCAGCGTCGCCGTGACCGAGGCCGGGTTCGACAAGCTGGCCGGCGAGCTCACCGCCGCTGCCCCCGCGCGCACCACCGCGGTCGTCGTCACGAACACCGGATCCACCGCGGGCGCGTGGAAGGGCACGATCACGACCGCCCCGACCAACGACGCGGACCGCACCCTCGCCTCCGGCACGATGGTCACCGCCTGGGCGTCGACCACCGGCACCTGCGCCGCCAGCACCTCCCCCGCCTCCGGCGCCGTCACGGGATCCTGGGCCTCGCCGCCCGCCCTCTCCGGCTCGCTCTCGGCCGGCGCCGCCGCCACCTGGTGCGTCCGCGCGGTCGGCAACCTCTCGAAGCCCGCCACCGCCAAGGTCGACGCCACCCTCACGACCGTGCTCGGCACGGGCGCCTGGACCGGCCGCGACACCTCGCGCGCCGTGCAGACCACCACCGCGCCCGTCGTCACCGGCGGCTTCCAGTGCACGCCCACGCAGGGCGACTGGTACGTCTTCGTGTCGTGGGACGCCTCCACGGCCGCGCAGTCCGAGTCCTACGGCGTCATGGTGAACGGCACGCGCATCGCCACCACGACGGGCTACTACCCCATGACCGGCATCACCCGCGACCAGGTCCCCACGACCCTCGCCCCGGACGGCACCGTCAAGGTGACGGTCGACCTCCTGCGGAACGGCGTGAGCGTCCGCCAGGTCGCGAGCGGCACCATCGTGGCCTTCACCAACAACGGCACGCGCGGCTTCCGCTGCAGCTGAGCCCCCACCCCCACGGAACGACATCACCATGGCCCGCCTCCTCCCCCGTCGCCGCGCTCGTCATGCCACCGCCGGTGCGCGCCCCGCCGACGACATGGCGCGCGTCGACCCCGACGAGGGCACGCCGGCCCGGGGTCCCGTCCGCCAGATCCTCAGCGCGGCGGGCGTCGGCCTGAGCGTCGGGATCCTCCTCGTCGTCATCGGGCTGGCGGCCGTGCTGCTCGTGGTGCCGAAGGTCTCCGGATCCGTGCCGCTCACGATCCTCACGCAGTCGATGGAGCCGACCCTCCCGCCCGGCACCCTCATCGTGGTGCGCCCGGTCGACACGGACGACCTGCAGGTGGGCGACGTCGCGACGTACCAGATCCGGTCGGGCGAGCCCGCGGTCATCACCCACCGCATCACGGCCATCGCGTCCGAGTCCGACGGCACCCGCTCCTTCACGTTCAAGGGCGACAACAACGCCGAGCCGGACTCGAAGGCCGTGACGCCCGCGCAGATCCAGGGCGAGGTCTGGTACTCGGTGCCGCTCGTCGGCTGGGCGAACCAGGCGGTCAACGGGCAGGCGCGCGGCTGGATCATCCCCGCCGCCGCGGTGGCGCTCCTCGTCTACGCGGCCGTCACGATCCTGACGGGCGCCGTGCAGGCGCGCCGGAAGCGCCAGGCGTCGGCCGCCGACGACGCGGACGCGGCGGGCGACCACGAGCACTCCGACCGGATGGCGGCGGGCGTCGCCGAGGCGGCCGCCGCGGATCCGTCCCACCCCGGCGCCGGCACCGCCGCCCTGCCCGCGACGGCCACGAGCGCCAGCCCGGCCCCGACCCGCGGGCGCCACCGCCGCTGAGCGCACGACGACGGCCCGGCCGCTCCCCGAGGGGGCGGCCGGGCCGTCGTCGATCCGGCGTGCCGGGTCAGCGCCCGGAGCGCCGCTTGCTGTAGACGTCGAAGGCGACCGCGAGCAGCAGCACCAGGCCCTTGATGACCTGCTGCCACGCCGCGTCGACCGACAGGATCGACAGGCCCTGGTTGAGCACGCCCATCACGAGGCCGCCGATGACCGCGCCGACGACCGTGCCGACGCCGCCCTGCACGGCCGCGCCGCCGATGAACACCGCGGCGATGGCGTCGAGCTCGAAGCTCCCGCCTGCCGAGGCCACCGCGCTGCCGGCGCGCGCCGTGCTGACGACGCCCGCGAGGCCGGCGAGCAGGCCCATGTTCACGAAGATGAAGAAGTTGACCCACTGGGTCTTGACGCCCGACATCATCGCCGCGAACAGGTTGCCGCCCATCGCGTACACGTGCCGGCCGAACACCGTGCGCGTGAGGAGGAACGAGTAGAGGAGCACGAGGGTCGCCAGGATGATCAGGATGATCGGCGTCCCGCGGTTGTACGCCAGCAGGTAGCAGAGGTACATGATCGCGAAGACGGCGATCGCGGTGCGGATCCAGAACGAGACGGCCCGCTCGCGCGGCAGCTCGAGCTTGCGGAGCGTAGCGCGGGTGCGCAGCTGCTGCGCCACGAGCGCGATCGACACGAGCGCGCCGATCCCCAGCGTGATGAGGTCGGGCGTGCCCGTGGTCGGCAGGTTGCCGCTGCCGATGGAGTTGAACTCGGCCGGGAGTCCCGAGATCGTGCCGCCCGTGAGGAGCACGAGCGCCACGCCGCGGAACACGAGCATGCCGGCGAGCGTCACGATGAACGCCGGGATCCCGACGAACGCGACCCAGAAGCCCTGCCAGGCGCCGATCAGCGCGCCGACGACGAGCGACAGCGCCACGGCGGCACCCCACGGCAGGCCCCACTCGTTCATGCTGAGCGCGGCGACGGCGCCGACGGTCGCGACGACCGAGCCCACCGACAGGTCGATGTGGCCCGCGATGATCACGATGACCATGCCCATCGCGAGGATCAGCACGTACGCGTTCTGCTGGATGAGGTTCGCCACGTTGCCCGGGTAGAGCAGGCGCCCCTCGGTGAGGACCTGGAACAGCAGGATGATCACGGCGAGGGCCGCGAGGATCCCGTACTGCCGGAGGTCGATCCGGCGGCGCGGGCGCTTCTTGATCCCGTCCGGCGTGGGCACGTTCGGCGCGGTGGCCTGCTCGGGCATGACGGTCACTTCTGCGCTCCTGACTTCCGGCTGGCGGTCATGTGCCGCATCAGCTCCTCCTGTGTCGCGTCGGCCCGGGCGACCTCCGCGGTGAGCCGGCCCTCGGCGATCGTGTAGATCCGGTCCGAGAGGCCGATGAGCTCGGGCAGCTCGGAGGAGATGACGATGACCGCCTTCCCCTCGGCCGCGAGCTGGTTGATGATCCCGTAGATCTCGTACTTCGCCCCGACGTCGATGCCGCGGGTGGGCTCGTCGAGGATGAGCACGTCGGGACCCGAGTAGATCCACTTGCTGAGGACGACCTTCTGCTGGTTGCCGCCGGACAGCTTGCCGACCACCCCCGAGACGTCGGGCGTCTTGATGTTCATCCGCTTGCGGTAGTCGTCGGCGACCGCGTACTCGCGGTGCCGGTCGATGACGCCGAGCTTGACGAGCTTCGACAGCGCGGCGGCGGACACGTTGACCGTGATGCTGCCGATGAGGTTGAGGCCGTAGCGCTTCCGGTCCTCGGTCGCGTAGGCGATGCCGTTCTTGATGGCCTCGCTCACGGTGCGGGTGCGGATCTCCTTGCCGTCCTTGTAGATCCGGCCGCTGATGCCGGAGCCGTAGGAGCGGCCGAAGATGCTCATGGCGAGCTCCGTGCGGCCGGCGCCCATGAGGCCGGCGAACCCGACGACCTCGCCCGCGCGGACCGTGAACGACGCGTTGTCGACGACGACGCGGTCGACGTCCACCGGGTGGTGCACGGTCCAGTCCTCCACGCGGAGCTTCTCCGCGCCGATGTGCGGGTCGCGCGGCGGGAACTGCGCGTCGAGCGGGCGGCCGACCATCGCGCGGATGATGCGCGTCTCGATCTCGTCGGTGTCGGTCACCGGGAACGACTCGATCGTCCTGCCGTCGCGGATGACGGTGACCTCGTCCGCGATGGCGCGGATCTCGTTGAGCTTGTGGCTGATGATGATGCTCGTGATGCCCTGGTCGCGCAGCTGGCCGATGAGGCCGAGCAGGTGCGCCGAGTCGTCGTCGTTCAGCGCCGCGGTCGGCTCGTCGAGGATCAGCAGCTTCACCTCCTTGGAGAGCGCCTTCGCGATCTCCACCAGCTGCTGCTTGCCGACGCCCAGCTCGAGCACGCGCGTGGCCGGGTTCTCGTCGAGCCCCACGCGCCTCAGCAGCTTGACGGCCTCGAGGTTGGTCCTGTTCCAGTCGATGACCCCGCCGCGCGACATCTCGTTGCCGAGGAAGATGTTCTCCGCGATGGAGAGGTAGGGGCTGAGCGCGAGCTCCTGGTGGATGATGACCACCCCGTCGCGCTCGCTGTCGTTGATGGATCCGTAGCGGACCTCGCGGCCGTCGATCGTGATGGTGCCCTCGTACGAGCCGTGCGGGTAGACGCCGCTGAGCACCTTCATCAGCGTCGACTTGCCCGCGCCGTTCTCGCCGCAGATGGCGTGCACCTCGCCGCGGCGGACGGTGACGTCCACGCCGTCGAGGGCGCGCACGCCGGTGAACTCCTTGACGATGCCGGTCATCTGCAGGATGACGTCGTTCATTCCTGTGGCTCCTGGTTCCCGTTCGGGTCGGTGGCGCGCGCCGGGTCGGCGCGCGCCGGGTGGAGACGGATGCGCGGCCGACGGGCGCCCGGCGTGGTGCCGGGCGCCCGTCGGCCGCCATGCGGGCTACAGGCCGACGTCGGCGGCCTTGAGGAAGCCGGAGTCGATCAGCGTGCTCTGCACGTCGTCCTTGACGACGACCTGCGGGTCGAGCAGGAACGACGGCACGACCTTCTTGCCGTTGTCGTACGACTCGGTGTCGTTGACGGTGACGTCGTCACCGGCGACGATCTCGCCGATCATCTTCTGGACCTGGTCGCCGAGCGCCCGGGTGTCCTTCCAGACGGTCATGGACTGCTTGTCCTCGAGGATCGCCTGCACGTTCGCCTTGTCGGCGTCCTGGCCGGTGATGACGGGCCAGTCGGCGCCGGGCGCGTAGCCGGCGCTGGAGAGCGACGCCTCGATGCCGAGCGCGAGGCTGTCGTTGGGCGAGAGCACGACCTGGACCTTCTGGCCGCCCGTGTAGAACGACTGCAGGCGGTTGTCCATCTCGGCCTGCGCGTCGTCGGATCCCCAGCCGAGGATGCCGATGGCCTGCCAGTCGGCGCTCGTGGCGGGCGACTTGCCCGAGGGCACGGTCAGCTTGCCGCTCTCCACGAAGGGCTGGAGGACGTCCCACGCGCCGCCGAAGAAGAAGCCGGCGTTGTTGTCGTCGGGGCTGCCGGCGAAGGGCTCGAGCGTGAACGGGCCGGCCGCGTTGTCGAGGTCGAGCTGCTCCTTGATGAACTCGCCCTGGAGCTGGCCCACCTTGTAGTTGTCGAACGTCGCGTAGTAGTCGACGGCGTCGGTGCCGTTGATGAGGCGGTCGTAGGCGATGACCGTGACGCCCTGGCTCTTCGCGTCCTCGAGGGCCGGGCCGAGCGTCTTGCCGTCGACGGCCGCGACCACGAGGATCTTGGCGCCGCCGGCGACCTGGTTCTGGATCTGGCTGATCTGCGCGTCGGTCTTGTTGTCGGCGTACTGGAGGTCGACGGTGCAGTCGTCGCCCTCGAGCTTGGTCTTCAGGCCCTCGCCGTCGTTGATCCAGCGCTCGAGGCTGCGGGTCGGCATGGAGATGCCGACGTTGCACTCGGTGCCGGAGTCGTCGCCGCCGCCGGCGGAGCCGGTGTTCGTCGCCCCCTGGGGCGCGCACGCGGTCATGCCGACGGCGACGCCGGCGAGGAGGAGGAGGGAGCTGATCTTTCGTGCGTTGCGTCCGGATGCCATCTGGGGCGGGTCCTCTCGGGTGGCCCGATCGGGTCGTGCGGGCACCCGGGCGGTCGCGTCCTCGCGAGGGCCGTGCGGTGCGCCGACGCGTCCTCGAGTCGGGTGCTGCTGTGGTGGGGTGCTGGGAGTGGTGCGAGGCGACGGGCGTCGGATCGGCGCGTGGGCGGGGATCCGTGCTTTCGTCGTCGGTCAGAACATATCCATTTCCGCAGTCGCCGATGAGGCTTCCCGGAGACGTTATCCAAGCGTTACCGCGGGGTCGCGGGCGGCAGCAGGCCGAGCTCCATCGCGAGCGTGACCGCGCGGGTCCGGTCGCCGACGCCCAGCTTCTCGAACACGTGCAGCAGGTGCGTCTTCACGGTCGCGGGCGTGACGTGCAGCTCGAGGGCGATGCGCGCGTTCGTGCGGCCGGCGGCGACGAGGGCGAGCACCTCGGTCTCGCGCGGGCTGAGGGTCGGCGCGGGCCGGACCGGATCCGGGGCGGGACGCGCGACCTGCCGCACGAGCAGCGCCGCGATGGCCGGGGCGAGGGCGACCTCGCCGCGGGCGACCGCCCGGACGCCGGCGAGGATCTCCTCCTCGGGCGCCGCCTTCAGCAGGTAGCCGCTCGCGCCCGCCTCGATCGCGGTGAGGATGCTCGCGTCGGTCTCATAGGTCGTGAGCACCAGGACGCGCACGTCCGGGGCCTCGTCGCGGATGCGCCCGGTCGCGCCGACGCCGTCGAGGACGGGCATGCGGAGGTCCATGAGCACGACGTCCGGCCGCTCGGCGCGCGCCAGGGCGACCGCGGCCTCGCCGTCCGGTGCCTGGCCGACGACCTTGATGTCGGGCGCGGAGGCGAGGAGGGCGGCGAGGCCGGCGCGGACGACGGGGTGGTCGTCGGCGACGACGACGCGGATCGGGGCGGCGGTCATGCGCCGGCCGTCGCGGGGAGGGACGCGGCCGGACGCGGCGAGGCAGGGGCAGCAGCGGCGGCGGGCAGGGGCGCGCGGCTCGGGATCCGCGCCGTGAGGACCGTGCCGTCGGGTCCGCTCGCGATGTCGAGGCGGCCGCCCGCCTCGCCCAGGCGCCGGCGCATGCCCTCCAGGCCGTAGCCGGCCGCGGCGCGCGAGGGGTCGAAGCCGCGGCCGTCGTCGCGGATCCGCAGCACCGCCTCCCCGCCGTCCCGCGCGAGCGACAGCCCGACCGAGGTCGCGTCGGCGTGGCGGCGGACGTTCGCGAGGCCCTCCTGGGCGCAGCGCAGCAGGATCACCTCGGCGTCGCGGTCGAGCGGCGCGGTGCCGTCGGCGTCCACCTCGACCGGCAGCCCCGTCTCGCGGGAGAAGCGGGCGCCTAGCCGCGCGAGGGCGGGGCCGACGCCGTCCTCGAGCTGCACGGGGGCGGTCGCCGCGACGATGGCGCGGGTCTCGGTGAGGGCGTCGCGCGCCCCGGCCTCGAGCGCGTCGAGGGTCCCGGCGGCGCGCTCGTCGTCGCCGGCGCGCAACTCGCGGCGGCCGCGCTGGGCGAGCATCACGAGAGCCGTGAGGTCCTGCGCGACGGTGTCGTGCAGGTCCGCCGAGAGCCGTGCCCGCTCGCGGGCCGCGCCGGCCTCCCGGCCGAGGTCCTCGACCTGCGCCTGCGCGGCCCGCAGGCCCTCCAGGAGCTCGAGCCGCTCACGGCTGAGCTGCTCGATGCGCGTGATCCAGAGGCCGAGCGCGATGCTCCCGGCGAGGCTGAGCCCCTGCGACACGACCACGGTCGTCAGCGACGCCGGCCCGGTGCCGAAGCCGAGGAGGAACCCCGCGGCGACGGATCCGGTGAGCACGAGCGTGCCGACCACCGCGTCCCGGGTGCGCGGGATGAGCAGCCAGACGAGCGGGCAGAGCACGCACTGGACGACCGCGAGCGACGGCAGGAGCGCCACCGCCCAGGCCGCGGCGGGGATCGCGACCGCGAGGAAGACGACGGCGAGCGGGACCGGACGGCCCGGCACGTCCGCCACGGCCTCGGCGGCGTCCGTGTCGGCGAGCGCGCGACGGCCGATCAGGAGGTAGGCGGCCGCGAGGAGCGCGACGGACGCGAGGGCGGGTCCTGCGTCCGCGCCGCGCACGGTGACGGACAGCACGGCCAGCAGCGCCATGGTCACCGCGTAGGCGACGTGCACCCAGCGGACGGAGATCATGACCCGAGCCTGGCAGGCGCCCGCCGGCCGCGCACGCTCAGGAGTCCCGGCGGATCCAGCGGAAGGTCGCCATCGCGGCGATCGTCCCGCCCACCAGCCAGATCGCGAGCACCGCCAGCACGCCGCCGAGGTCCCACGCGCCGCCGCGCTCGACGGCGGCGAGCGCGTCGGGGAGGAAGACGGCGCGCATGCCCTGCGCCATCCACTTCAGCGGCAGGAAGGAGGCCA
Organism: Clavibacter rahimiani; assembly: GCF_052654495.1. Taxonomy (NCBI): domain Bacteria; kingdom Bacillati; phylum Actinomycetota; class Actinomycetes; order Micrococcales; family Microbacteriaceae; genus Clavibacter; species Clavibacter rahimiani. Next base: position 1,268,987 of record NZ_CP199790.1, on the reverse strand, counting down.
CGTCCTGCAGCCAGGTCGGCAGCATCGTGAACGCCAGGTACACGCCGCTGATGAACTGGAGCACCAGGACGATCGGCGTGATGACCGCGGTGGCCGAGGCGCCCGAGCGCGGGATGCGCGACAGGGCGATGCCGAGCACGGCCGAGGTCGTGATCCCGAGCGCGTAGACCCACGCGAACGTCGCCCAGCGGCCGGCATCGGTCGGGAGCTCGACGCCGAACGCGAAGCGCGCGACGAGGAGGAGCACGAGCACCTGCAGGACCGAGGTGGCGATCACCTGGCCGGCCTTGCCGATGAAGTACGACAGGACGGGCAGTGGGGATCCGGCGAGGCGCTTGAGCGTCCCGTCGCTGCGTTCCATCGCGATGTCGACCGCGAGGTTCTGCACGCCGCTGAGGAGGATGCCCGCGGCGATCATGCCCGGCAGGTAGTACGCGGCGGCGCTCACGCCGCCCGAGCCGTCGGGCGCGGTGCCCAGGTTGCCGGCCGAGCCGAAGGCGACCGAGAAGATCGACAGCATGATGACCGGGAACAGGAACGTGAAGATGACCGTGTCGGACTGGCGGAAGTAGCGGCGCACCTCGTAGCGGATGCGGTGGATCCCGAGCGGGAGGACGCCGGGGAGCGCGGGCGTCGCGGCACCCGCGGCGTCGTCGGAGCCGGACGCCGACGGGCGGACGGCGCTCACGCGGCGGCCCCCTCGACGACGGCGGTGGACGGGGACGTCGACGCCGACCCGTGGGCGCCGGGCCCGGGCGGATCCGCCGCCGCCCCGGCCTCGGCGAGGAGGCCCAGGTACACGTCCTCCAGGCTCGGCCGGACGATGCGGAGGTCGCGCGGCTCGCCGCCGGGCGTGGCGGCGGACAGGCGCGCCACGAACTCCCCGGGTGTCCGGGTCCGCTCGTCGTGCGGTCCGTCGTCGTCGCGCCAGAGCACGCGCGGCACGCGGGCCTCCTCGCCCCCGATCTCGTCGAGCGCGCCGATCGCGACCAGGCGTCCGCCCGCGATCACGGCGGCCCGGTCGCCGAGCTGCGCCGCCTCGTCGAGGTAGTGCGTCGTGAGGAGGATCGTCGTGCCCTCCGCCTTGAGCTCGCGCACGAGGTCCCAGAACCGGTGCCGGGCCTCGGGGTCGAAGCCCGTCGTCGGCTCGTCCAGGAAGAGCAGCTCGGGGCGGCCGATGATCCCGAGGGCCACGTCCACCCGCCGGCGCTGGCCGCCCGAGAGCGCGCGCAGCAGGGTGCCCGCCTTCTCGGTGAGGCCGACGGCCGCGATGGTCGCGTCGACGTCGCGCGGCCGCGGGTACAGGCGGGCGAAGTTCGCGACCTGCTCGCGCACGGTCATGGCGCCGCTCTCGGAGCTCGACTGGAGCACCATGCCGATGCGGGCGCGCCAGGCCCGGCCGCCCTTCGCGGGGTCGACGCCCAGCACGGACGCGCTGCCGCCCGACCGCAGCCGGTACCCCTCGAGGATCTCGATGGTCGTGGACTTGCCCGCGCCGTTCGGGCCGAGGAGGGCGAACGTCTCGCCGCGGTGGATGTCGAAGGTGACGCCCGAGAGGGCGGTGGTCGTGCCGTAGGTCTTCGCGAGGTCGCGCACGCGGACGTGCTCCTCGACGGCTGCTGTGGTCATGGGTCCAGCGTGGCGGCCGGACGTGCGGAGCGGAACGGCCGAGCGGTCGATCCCCGGCATCGGCCGATCGGTGGATGCCGCGCGCGCGGCGGGGCGGTGGCACCGCGCGGTTCCGCCGGGCAGGCTGGGCCCGTGACCCCGAGCCCCGACTCCCCCGCGCCCGTCGCCTACGTCCCGCCCGTCGCGGCCGCCGAGCGCATGCTCGCGCCGGACCTCCTCCGCGGGATCGCGCTGCTCGGGATCGCGCTCGCCAACTCCGTCTACTTCATCGCCGACCGGCCGCTCGGGCCGCTCGCCCGCCCCACGGACGGCAGCGCCCTCGACCACGTCGCCGACGCCCTCGTGGGCACGCTCGTCGACAACCGCGCCTTCCCGCTGTTCACGATGCTGTTCGCGTACGGGTTCACCGTGATCCTCCGCCGCCAGGCCGCCGCGGGCGTCGACGGGCCGCGCGCCCGGCGCCTGCTCCTCCGCCGGAGCCTCGGGCTGATGCTGTTCGGCGCGCTCCACGTGATCCTGCTGTTCGAGGGCGACATCCTCCTCGGCTACGGGATCCTCGGCCTCGCGCTCGCCGCCCTGTACCGGGCGCCCGACCGCGCGTACCGGTCCCTGGTGTGGACCACGGCGGTGGTCTTCCTCCTCGTCGCCGGGACGGACGGCCTCGCGGCGGACGCAGGCAGCGGATCCCTCCTGCCGGGCGACGACGGCACGTTCCTCGGCGACCTCGCCGGCCGGGCGGTGACGCTCGTCGCCGTCGTCGTCGCCACCCCGGTGCTCGTGGGCGCGCTCGTGCCGCTCGCCGCGATCGGCGTGCTGCTCGGGCGACGGGGCGTGCTCGAGGACCCGGTCGGGAACCTGCCGCTCCTCCGTCGGCTCGCGCTCGTCGGGATGCCGGTCAGCGTGCTCGGCGCCCTGCCGCTCGTGGTCGTCACCGTGGGCGCGATCGACGCGGATCCCGTGACGCTGTACCTGCTCGGCGTGCTGCACGGCGCGACCGGCGTGGGCGGGGCGCTCGGGCTGCTCGGCCTCATGGGGTGGGCCGTCGCCGCGCGCATCCGCCGCGGCGATCCGGCGCCCGGCCCCGTGCTCGGCGCGCTCGTGGCCGTGGGCCGCCGCTCGATGACCTGCTACCTGCTCCAGTCGCTGCTGTTCGCGATCCTGCTGGAGCCGTGGTCGCTCGGGCTCGGCGTCGGCGCGGGGACGGCCCGCATCGCGCTGATCGCGATCGGGGTGTGGCTCGTCACCGTCGCGGTGGCCGTGGCGCTCGAGCGCCGGGGCCTGCCGGGTCCCGCCGAGCGGGCGATCCGCCGCCTCGCGTACGGCCGCCCGGCCCGGGGACCCGTCGCGCCGGTCAGCGCGGGATGAGCCCCTCGGCGCGGTAGCGCTCGAACAGGCCCAGGAAGCTGTCGAGCGTGCGGTGGTGCGTCGTGAACCCGGCGAGGCGGCTCTTGCTGATGTCCGTGACGACCTCGATGTCCCGCCCGAGGTCGGCGTCGGTGTGCCACCAGGAGGCGAGGCGACCGAGGTCCGGCTCCACGAGGCCGGCGTCGCGGGCGATGCGCGCCCACTCGTCCTCGAAGCCCGCCATCTGCTGCTCGAGCGGTCGCGGGGCGTCCTCGAAGCCGACGGCCTCGACGCCGAAGTGCGCGGCGAGCCGCGGCCACATCCAGCGCCAGCGGAAGACGTCGCCGTTGACGACGTTGAACGCCTCGTCGCGGCCCGCCTCCGCGGTGGACGCCCAGACCATCTGGTCGGCGAGGACGGTGGCGTCGGTCACGTCGGTGAGCCCGTCCCACTGCGTGGCGCTCCCCGGGAAGACGAACGGCAGGCCGAGGTCGCGGCAGATCGACGCGTAGACCGCGAGCGTCAGGCCCATGTTCATCTGGTTGCCGACCGCGTGGCCGATGACGGTGTGCGAGCGGTGCACCGACCAGGTGAAGCCCTGGCGGGAGGCGGCGGCGAACAGCTCGTCCTCCTGCGCGTAGTAGAAGTTCGGGGCGTCGAGGCGCGGCTCGTCCTCGTGGAACGGGGTGTCGGGCATGGATCCCTGGCCGTACGCCTCGAACGGGCCGAGGTAGTGCTTGAGCCCGGTCACGAGGGCCGCGTGCTCGACGGGCGCGCCGTCGAGGGCGGCGAGGAGGTCGCGGACCATGCCGCCGTTGACGTCGATGTTCTCCTGCTCGGTGGCCTGGCGCGACCACGCCGTGAAGAACACGTGCGTCGGCCGCTCGGGCGCGAGGACGCGGCGGAGGTCGGCGGCGGAGCGGAGGTCGGCGCTGATCCAGCGGACGCCCGGGCGGTCGGCACCCGCGCGGCGGCTGAGCGCCAGCACGTCCCAGCCCTCGGCGGTGAGCTGGTCGACCAGCGCGGATCCGCTGATGCCGGTCGCGCCGACGACGAGGGCCGTGCGGCCGGTCCCGTCGGATCGCGGCGCGACGGCGGGCGCGGGGGCGGCGGACGTGGGGGCGGGGGTCTCTCGCGTGTCGGTCATCCCCTGCCCCAACCACGAGGAGCCGCCCGGGCATTCCGGGCGGCTCCTCGCGGGCGTGTCGATCAGGGGCGGTTGGGGTGCGTGCCGTCGGTCGTGGCCTCGGCCTCGCCGTCGACGCCCTCGCGCCCGGTGGACATGGTCTGGGTGGCGGACGGGTCGGCGTCCTCGTCGCCGAGGCCGGCGTCGGCCGTGCGGCGGTCGAGGTCGTCGGCCATCGCCTCGGATCCGGTCTCCCGGTGGTCGTACGCGACCTGCTCGGCGAGCCCGGCGCGCTTCTCCTCCTGGGAGGCCTCGAGGGCGCCGTCCATGATGGGCTGGTCCTGCTCGTTGGTGCTCATGGTCCGACGGTACGCCGTCCGGCCGGGCGGCGGATCCGCGCCGCGCTTGTCCGCGCGCCGCGGGCGTGTCACGCTCCAGCCACACCACCACGCGAGGAGCGGACATGACCGACGGGGGATTCTCGAAGGACGAGCGCGAGGCGATGAAGCAGCGCGCCCGCGAGCTGCGCGAGGAGGCCAAGCGGCAGAAGGCGACCGACAAGGCCCAGGCCGCGCTCCAGGGCGTGCTCGACGCGTTCGCGGCGATGCCGCCGGAGGAGCGCGCGATCGCCGAGTGGCTGCACGCCCTCGTGCTGCGGCACGCCCCCGACCTGGCGCCCAAGACCTGGTACGGCTTCCCCGCCTACGCGGACGCCGACGGCAAGCCCGTGGTGTTCTTCCAGCCGGGCTCGAAGTTCGGCACCCGGTACTCGACGCTCGGCTTCCAGGATCCGGCGCAGCTCGACGCGGGCACCATGTGGCCGACGTCGTACGCGCTCACCGCCGTCGACCCGGCGAACGAGGAGCGCGTCGCGGAGCTGCTGCGGAGGTCCGTGGGCGGCTGATCCGCGCCTCACCCTCTTAGGGGCTGCCCGGCGGCGTGCCGGCCCCCTAGATTGATGACATGTCATCGGTCAACTCCCCGCCCGCTCTCGTCGGGGTCCCCTGCTTCTCCGGCGCGCCCTGGGACTTCGCGCCCCTCGTCGCCCTCACCGCCTACCCGACCTCGACGTTGCGGCTGCCCGACGGCGCCGCGTCCGTCGAGGAGGCCGCCGACGCGCTCGAGGACGCCGTGGCCGATCTGCCCCGCTACGTGCTCGTCGGCGACTCGTTCGGCGCGGTCGTGAGCCTCGCGCTCGCGCTCCGCCGACCCGCGGGGCTCGCCGGTCTCGTGCTCTCGGGCGGCTTCGCGGCGGATCCGACGCCCGCGTGGAAGACGCGCGCCGCCTCCCTCGCCGCGCACCTGCCGCGCGCGGCCTACGAGCAGGGCGTGCTCCGCTTCCACGCCGCGCAGCTCGCGTCGCGGTTCGACGCGTCCGCGCCGCACCCGCGCACGCGCCGCGACTACCGGGAGCTCTTCCGCGTGCACACGCCCGCGGCCGCCTACGCCGCGCGCGTCGGCGCGGTCGTCGGCTTCGACGTGCGGGCGCGGCTGCACCGGATCGAGGTGCCGACCCTCCTGATCACACCCGAGGACGACCGGCTCGTCGGACCCGAGGCCGCGGCCGCCCTCCGCGCGGGCCTGCCGCACGCCCGCGAGGTCGTGATCCCCGGCACCGGACACATGCTCCGCTTCACGCACCCGGAGCGGTACGCCGAGGAGGTCGACGCGTTCGTGCGCGCGGAGGTGCGCTCCCCCGCTGAGTCCGCGGCGGGCGCGTCGTGACCCCGGCCGAGGAGCTCCGGTACCTGATCCTCGGCGCGCAGCGCGAGGGCGCGCGCGCCTACGCCGCGGCCCTCGCGTCCACCGGCCTGACCCCGGCGCAGGCGGAGGCGGTCGTCGTGCTGGACGAGGCGCCCGGGATCAGCCTCGCCGCGCTCGGGGCGCGGCTCGTCTGCGAGGCCGGGTCGCCGAGCCGGCTCGTGGACGCGCTCGTCCGGGCGGGCCTCGTGCACCGGGACCCGGATCCGCGGAGCCGCCGCAGCGTCGTGCTGCGCCTCACCGAGGAGGGCGCGAGCCGCGTTGCCGCGGTGCGCGCGGCCGAGGCCGGCGTGCACGACGCGATCGCCGGAGCCCTTGACGACGAGGAGCTGGCGGCCGCGATCGGCGCGCTGCGTCGCCTCCTCGAGCGGCGTCCGACGCTCGACGCCCTCACGCTGCGCCGCGGGGATCGGGCCGCCTCCACGCGCTGACGCGACCGGCGCGCGCCTCAGCGCCCGTCGACGATCGACATGAAGCCGGCGAAGGCGAAGACCGCGGGGACGAAGACCAGCAGGAAGCGGAACGCCTGCCACGCGAGCCAGCCGACGACGGCGAGCGCGCCCGTGCGGCGGTCGTGGACGTCGAGGCGGCGGCCGTCGGCGGCGATGCGCGGGGCGCGCGGATCCGGGGGCTGCTCGTCGAGGTCGGCGCGGAGCGGTGCGGCCGGTCCCCCGTCGCCGAGGAGCACGCGCTCGTCGCGGTACCGGAGCGCCCGCCGGCGGATGCGCGCGGCGACCCCGTCGAGGATCCGCCCGACCGCGATCCACGGCTCGGGCTCGGCGTAGTCGGCGAGCTCCCGGCGGAAGAACACGAGCGTGTCGTCGACCATCTCCACGTCGAAGTCGCGGGCGTCGTCCACGAGCGCGGCCATGACGTCCGGCGTCAGCAGGTAGAGGGCGTCGCGCTCGTACTCGGCGGGTGCGTACAGGCGGAAGGACCGGTCGAAGTCGCCCTCGAGGGACAGGCGCTGCGCGCCGCGGACGCTGGCCGGCAGGTCGCTTCCGTGCCGGTCGTTCGCGGTCGCGTCGAGCACGAGGTGGGGCAGCGGCACCGGCAGCGTGACGGCGACGTAGGTCCAGCCCCCGCGGCGCGCGCGCCGACGCCGGACGACGCCGAACTCGACGCCGGACGCGCGGAAGCGCGGCTGGTGGACGACGCCCCCGACCTCCTCGGTGATGAGCGCCCGGAACGTCCGCCCTCCGCTCGGCTGCGGGACGAAGCCGTTCGCGAGCGCCGTGAGGTGCTGCCGCCACTCCCGCCCGCGGGCGCGCGGCGACGGGGGCCGGGCGGCCCAGCGGTGGAGGAGGAGGGATCCGCCGAGCCACGCCGCGAGGACGGCCGCGGCCCCCGCGAGCCCGGCGACGACCGCGGGCGTGACGGTGCCGTCGCCCAGGTCGTCCGTGACGATCCCCCAGTACATGAGGACGAGGCACACGTACCAGAGGATGAGCGAGTCGTTCACCCGCGCCAGCACCTCGCGCCGCGACGGCACCCAGCGTGGCCGGCCGCTGGTGCGCACGGCGCGCATCGCCTCCGCGACCTCGTCGTCGGGCGCGCTCAGCCAGCGCAGGTCCATCGGCGTCCCCCTCGTCGATCCAGGGTAGGGCGCTGCGCGGACGGCCACGGGGAGGGCCGACGCCCGCGAAGTGGGGGTCCGCCCGACCGCGATCCGGCGTCGCGGCGAGCGCTCACCTGCGAGGCTGCGGGCATGACCGCCCCCGAGCAGCCGGGATGCCCGTCCCCGGACCCGCACCAGCCCCCGCCGCCCAGCCCCTACGGACCGCCCAGCCCCTACGGCCCGCCCGCACCCGGGGGGAACGCCACCGCGTACCCGCCTCCGCACCCCTACGTCGTGCAGCCGAAGGGCCTCGCGATCGGCGCCCTCGTCGTCGGCATCGTCGCCTTCCTCTCCGGCCTGGTCCCGGTCCTCGGCCTGATCGCGGGCGCGGCGGCGGTCGTGCTCGGGATCCTCGCCCTGCGCCGTCGCCAGAGCACGGGCCTGGCCGTCACCGGCCTGTCCCTCGGTGCGGTCGCCGCGATCACGTCGCTGTTCGTCACCCTCGCGTTCGCGGCCGCGATCAGCACGGCGGGAGAGACCACGGGTACCGCCGAGGTGGTCGAGTCCCCCGCGGCGGAGGCGCTGCCCGCTCCGGAGGCGACCGTGCCGCCCGTCGAGGAGACCACGGCCGCCGCCGAGCCCGCCGCGCCCGCCGCGCCGGCCGTCCCCGCGGAGAGCGCGACCGCGCTCATCAAGGCCGACACCTACGCGAACGGCCTCGACATGAGCAAGGCCGGTCTCTACGACCAGCTCACGAGCGAGTACGGCGAGCAGTTCGCGCCGGAGGCCGCCCAGTACGCCGTCGACAACGTGCAGGCCGACTGGAACGCGTACGCGCTCGCCAAGGCGCGGACCTACCGGGACATGGCCGCCATGTCCCCCGCGGCGATCCGCGACCAGCTCACGAGCGAGTACGGCGAGGAGTTCACCGCCGCGGAGGCGGACTACGCCATCGCGCACCTGGACGACTGAGGCCGCACCCGGCGCCGCCCGTCAGCCGCGCCGCGCCACCCGCAGCAGGGCGGCCCCGGAGACCGCCGTCGTCACGAGCATGACCGCCGAGAACGCGGTCAGCACGACGACGGGCTGCACCCAGGAGAGGGCGACGCCCGCGATCACGGCCGGGATCGCCATGCCCGCGTAGGCGACGAGGAACACCGCGGCCAGCACCTCACCGCGCTGCGCGGGAGTCACGAGCGACGCGGCGGTCGCGAGCGCGTTGCGGAACGACAGGCCGACGCCCGCGGCCGCGACCACGCCGCCCGCCACGAACAGGACGAGCGACGCCAGGATCCCGCCCGCCGCGAGCAGCACCAGCCCGGCGGGCAGGAGCGCCAGCGACAGCGCGATCTGCCGTTCCCGGCCGACGCGCGCGAACACGATCGGCGACACGGCCGCCGCCGCGAACACGGCGAAGGAGACGGATCCCGCGACCAGCCGGTCGGTCTGGCCGAGCGTGGCCGCGAGGAAGGTCGGGGTGAGCGAGGAGAAGAGGCCGAAGACGGCGAACGCCGCGAAGGCCGCGGCCGCCGCCGCCCCGAAGTCCCGGCGCGCCGACGCGGGGACGGACACGCGCTGCGGCCGGTACGGGCGCCGGAGCGCGGGCTCGCGGACGGTCTCGGGAACCAGCATGACGGCGACCAGCGTGAGGACGAGCAGCACGAGGAAGACGGCGTGCGGGAGGACGAGCGGGGCCGGCAGGTACTCGGCGAAGAGGCCGCCCGCGAGCGGTCCGAGCGCCAGGCCGCCGATGTTGGCGACGCCCGAGACGGTGGCGGGACGCTGCGGTGAGGCGTCCGGCCGGGCCGCCGCGTGCAGCTCGCCGAGGTGCGCGGTGGCCGTCGCGGTCAGCATCCCGACCCCCACGCCGTTGACGAGGCGGGCGACGACGAGGCCCGGCACCTCGGGGAAGAGGAGGAACAGCACGGCGGAGAGCACCTCGACGGCGACGGCGAGCATCGTCAGGCGCCGGCGTCCCACCTGGTCGCTGAGGTGGCCGACGAGGAACAGGCTCGCCACGACGCCGACGGCGTAGGCGGCGAAGACGACCGTGAGCACCCAGGTCGGGAAGCCGTCGCGCTGCTGGTAGAGCGCGTAGAGCGGGGTCGGCACCGTGGCGTAGGCCATCACGACGGCGAAGGCGACGGCGGCGGTCCAGAAGCCGGCCGCGTGCGGCAGGCGGTGGCGCGCGGCGGACGGCGCGGGGGGCGAGGCGAGGAGCTCGGTGGTCATGGTGCGAGGATCCACCCGCGCACCCATCGTGTCCAACGGATCTTCTCGGTGCTCCCCATCGCCATGGGCGATGATGGTCCCATGGAGACCCGCCAGCTCGAGTACCTCGTCGCCGTCGCGGAGGAGCGCGGCTTCACGCGCGCCGCGCGCCGCCTGCACGCCACGCAGTCCACCGTCTCGGCCTCCGTGCAGGCGCTCGAGCGGTCGCTCGCCACGGTGCTGCTCGACCGCTCGACGTCGCCCGTGTCGCTCACGGCCGCGGGCGAGCGGCTCCTCCCCCTCGCCCGCGCGGCCGTGGCGGCGACGGCCCGGCTCGAGTCGGAGGCACGGGAGACGGGGCACGAGCTGCGCGGCCGCGTGCGCCTGGGCGTCTTCGCCAACATCGACCTGGTCGACCTCCCCCGCGTCCTCGGCGCCTTCCACGCCGCGCACCCGGCCGTCGACCTGCAGCTCATCACGAGCGCGGAGGGCACGCGCGGCCTCGCCGACGACCTCGCGGCGGGGCGCCTGGACATCGCCTTCGTGGGGCTGCCGCCCGGCGACCTCCCGCGACTCCGGCTCGAGACCGTGCTCGAGGTGCCCACCGTGCTGCTGCTGCCGCCCGGGCACCGGCTCGCCGCCAGGGCCCGGGTCCACGCGCGCGACCTCGCCGACGAGGTGTTCGTCGACACGCCCCCGGGGTTCGGCAACCGCGTGCACGCCGACCGGCTGCTCGCGGCGCGCGACGTCGGTCGGCGCGTCGGCATCGAGGTCGCCGACCTCACGGCGATCCCCCGCTACGTCGAGGCCGGCCTCGGCGTCGCCTTGGTGCCGCTGTTCGCCGACCCCGGTCGATGCGCCGTCCACCGCGTCGCGGGGCTCGACGCGCCGTGGCGGCTGTCGATGGCCGTCCGCCGTGACGCCGTCCTGGAGGCGGCGACGCGCGCGCTCCTCGACGACCTGCGCGAGGCCCACCGCGGCCCCGGGACCGGCCGGGAATGATCCCGCGTCCCATGCGTTTGCATGGACATGGCCCGACCGGGCCGCGCGAAGGGAGCGCCTCATGACCGCCACCACCCAGGGACTGCACCACGTGACCGCCATCGGCGGCGACCCGCAGCGGAACGTCGACTTCTACGTCCGCGCGATGGGCCTCCGGCTCGTGAAGCGCACCGTCAACTTCGACAGCCCCGGCACGTACCACCTCTACTACGGCGACGCCGAGGGCCGCCCCGGATCGCTCCTCACCTTCTTCCCCTGGCAGGGCGTGCCCGCGGGCCGCGTCGGCGCCGGCCAGTCCACGACCACCGCGTTCTCCGTGCCCGCCGGGAGCCTCGGCTGGTGGACGGAGCACCTCCGCGGCCTCGGCGTCGCGTCCGCCATCAGCACGACCTCCTCCGAGGAGGAGCGCCTCTCGCTCCGCGACCCCGACGGCCTGCGGATCGACCTCGTCGCGTCCTCCGTCGTCGACCCCCGCGCGCCCTGGGACTCCGCCGACGTCCCGGCCGAGCACGCGATCCGCGGCCAGCACTCCTCCGTGCTGACGGTCCGGGATCCCGCGGGCACCGCCGCCGTCCTCACGGACGACCTCGGGCTCCGGCTCGTCGACGAGCGCGATGGCCGCTTCCGCTTCGCCGCGGGCGACGGCGGCGCCGGCGCGATCGTGGACCTCGTCGCGGAGCCGGGCGCGCCGCAGGGCCTCACCGCGGGCGGCACCGTGCACCACGTCGCCTTCCGCGTGCCCGACCGCGCCACGCAGCAGGCCTGGCGCGACGAGCTGGCCGACCGCGGGCACCACGTGACGCAGATCCTCGACCGGCAGTACTTCACCTCCGTCTACTTCCGCGAGCCCGGCGGCGTGCTGTTCGAGATCGCGACGGACACCCCCGGGTTCGACATCGACGAGCCGCTGCTCGAGCTCGGCCGGAGCCTCCGCCTCCCGCCGTGGCTGGAGCCCAGCCGCGCCGACATCGAGGCCGCCGTGCCGCCGCTGCGCCTGCCCGACGAGGAGCCCGCGCCGGTCGCGGGCGGCGCGGACGACGCGACCACGGGATCCGTCGCGTGAGCGGCATCCTCGACCGCACGCCGCACGTGCTCCAGCCGGGCGCGGACGACGGCCCCGTGATCCTCGGCCTCCACGGCACGGGCGCCGACGAGCGGCAGGGCCTCGAGCTCGCGCGGCTCGTCGCGCCCGGGCAGCCCGTGCTGGCGCCGCGCGGGAGCGTGCGCGAGGGATCCGCGGCCCGCTGGTTCCGGCGCCACGCGGAGGGCGTCTTCGACGTCGACGACGTGGTCGCGCGCGCGGCCGAGCTCGCCGACCTGGTCGCCGAGGCCCGGGCGGCCTACGATCTCCAGGGGCGCGCGATCGTCGCGGTCGGGTTCTCGAACGGGGCGAACATGGCGCTGGCGACCACCCTGCTGCATCCGGCGGCCCTGCCGGAGACCATCGCGTTCTCCGCGCGGTGGCCGCTCGGCGACCGCGTGCCGGCGACGGACCTCGCGGGGACGCGGATCACCCTGCTCAACGGCGACGCGGACGCCATGGCGCCGCTCGTCGACGTGGAGCGGACCGTCCGCAAGGCGATCGCCCGCGGCGCCGACGTCGTCTCGCACGTGCGCCCCGGCGGCCACGGGCTCGACGCGCGGGACCTCGACGCGGCCCGCGCGCGGATCCGCGCCGACTGACGACCGCACCGCCCGCACGCCCTCCCCCTCCGCCCCTCCCGCCCCTCCCGAACGGAAGCCGCGCATGCCCGAGATCATCGCCTGGGTCGTCTCCTTCGTCGTCGTCACCGTGGCGGTGTCCGGCATCGCCGGCCGCGCGGGGTGGTCGGCGCCCGTCACGCTCGTGGCGGTGGGGGCGGTCGCGTCGTTCGTGCCGGGTGTGCCGCAGATCGAGATCGAGCCGGACGCCGTGCTCTACGGGCTGCTGCCGCCGCTCCTGTTCGCCGCGGCCATCCGCACGCCGCTCGCGGACATCCGGGCCCGGCGCGACAGCATCGTCGTGCTCTCGGTGGGCGTCGTCGTCGTGACCCTCCTCGTGTTCGGGCTCGCGCTGTGGGCGCTCGTGCCCGCGGTCGGGCTGGCGGCGGCGCTCGCGCTCGGCGCGGTCGTGGCGCCCACGGACGCGGTCGCGGTGTCGGCCGTGGCGGGGCGCGTGCGGCTCCCTCGGCGCGTCATGTCGATCCTCGAGACGGAGAGCCTCCTCAACGACGCGACCGCGCTCGTCGCCCTCAACACGGCCATCGCCGCGATCGTCGGCATCGTGCACCCGGTCGACGTCGCGGGCGGGTTCGCGGTCGCCGTGCTGGTGGGCGTCGCCGTGGGCCTCGCCGTGGCGTTCCTGTTCTCGGCCGTCCGCCGGTTCCTCCGCTCGGCCGTGCTCGACACGAGCCTCTCGCTCGCGATCCCGTACGTGGCGTTCATCCCGGCGCAGGAGCTCGGCGGATCCGGCGTGCTCGCGGTCGTCGCCGCGGGACTCGTGCTCGGGTACCGCGCGCCGCTGATCCAGTCGGCCGAGGCGCGGATCGCCGAGTCGGTGAACTGGCGGACGATCCAGTTCCTCCTCGAGAACGCCGTCTTCCTCCTCATCGGGCTGAGCCTCGCGGGCATCGTGCGGGGGCTGCCCGAGTCGAGCCTCGACGGCTGGGCCATCGCCGGGGTGTCGATCCTCCTGCTCGCGGTGCTCACCGCCGCGCGCTTCGCCTCCGTGGCGCTCGCCAAGGTGCTCTTCGACCACGGTCCGCCCCGGCTGCGGGCGCGCACCTGGACCTGGCGGACGGTCACGGCCGTCTCCTCCGCCGGGGTGCGCGGCGTGGTGACGCTCGCCGCCGCATTCCTCCTGCCCGTGGAGACGCCCGAGCGGGAGCTCCTCCAGTTCCTCGCGTTCGTGATGGTGGCGGGCACGCTCCTGGGCGGGCTCGCGCTGCCGTCGATCATCCGCCGCCTCCACCTCGGCCACTCCGCCGACGACCAGGAGCGCTCCGACCGCGACCGCCTGCTCGACGAGGCCCGCGGGGCGGGGCTCGCGGCGCGCGACCAGGCGCTGCGCGAGGGCGACGAGGGTCCGGGCGACGACGCGCTGCCCGAGACCACCGCCGAGCGGCTCACCCACGACCGGGTCCGTCGCCGCATGATCGACGCCGAGCGGACCGCCGTCCTCGTCGCCCGGCGCGAGGGCCGCTACCCGGAGATCGCGGTGCGCGCCGTGCTCGGGATGATCGATGCGGAGGACGTGGCGCTCGGCCGGCGCGAGGCGGACGGGGCGCGCTGAGCGGATCCCCGCTTCGCCGGCCGGATCGCGCGAGGTGACCGGATCCCGGCCGCACCCGGCGGACCGGGCGCGCGGAACGGATCCGGCCTCACGCCGCGGACCGCGCCCTGAGAGGTCCCGGCAACGCGGCGACGCGCGCCGCGCAACGCGCCGGAAACGCCGGGGCGCTAGCGTCGGCCGGGAACCGATGACCACCCGGACCCCGGGCGCACCAGGCCGGAGGACCCGTGAGCGGAGCAGCGACCGACGTGCGCGCCGTGCGCGTGACCCCGGCAGCGCTGCCGTCCGCGGCCGACCCGGACGCCCACCCGCTCCCCGCCGCCGACACGGCCGCCGTGGTCCTCGCCGGCGGCCGCGCCCGGCGGCTCGGCGGCATCGACAAGACCGCGTTGGCCCGCGACGGCGCCTCGCTGCTCGCTGAGGCCGTGCGCGCCGCGTCCGGGTGCGCGCGCACCGTCGTCGTCGGGGCGGGCAACCGACCGGGCGGCGCGACGGACGCGCAGCGGCGGGCGGCCGGATCCGCGCGGCTCGTCGACGAGGATCCCGCGCACGGCGGGCCCGCCGCGGCCCTCGCCGCCGGGGTCCGCGACCTGGCGCGCGCCGCCCCGACCGCGTGGATCCTCGTGCTCGCCGCCGACCTCGCCCGCGCCCCCGAGGCGGTCGCCGCGCTCCTGCCGCTCCGGCGCGACCCCGCGCACGCCGCCGGGCGCGACGCGATCCTCGCCCGCGACCCCGGCGGGCGCGTCCAGCCGCTCCTCGCCCTCTACCGCGCCACGCCGCTCCGGGCGGCCCTCGCCGCGGTCGACGCGGACGCGGGCCTCGACGGCGCGTCCGTCCGCCGCGTGCTCGCCGCCCTCGACGCGGACCGCATCGCGTACGCCGACCTCCCCGCCCGGCTCTGCGCCGACGTGGACACGCCCGACGACGCGCTCGCGCACGGGCTCCGCCTCCCCGACGACAGGATCCCCGATGACCGCTGACGCCTCCCCCGCCGCCGCGCCGACCGCCGCCACCGCACCGACCGCCGGTGCGCCCGCGACGCCCGCGCCCGCGGACCCGGCCGTCCTCGACGGCTGGGTCGACCGCGTGGCCGCGCTCCTCGAGCTGCCCGCGCAGGAGGTCGACGTCGCCCTCGTGCTCGACCTGGCGCGCGACGCCGCGCACGGGATCGCCCGGCCGGCCGCGCCGCTCACGACCTTCCTGCTGGGGCTCGCCGTCGGCCGCGCGGGCGGCGGGGCGGCGGACGCGCGGCGGCTCGCGGCGGAGATCACGGCCGAGATCGACCACATGCGGGATCCGGTCGGCCCGGTCGCGCCCGTCGGCGGCGCGGCGCTCGGCGAGGACCTGCTGCGCGCCGACCAGGCGCCGCCCGTGCCCGAGTCCGACCTGGGCGGCCGCGCGTGACGGCGGCCCGCGCGGTCGGCACGACCCGCGTCGGCACGGCCCCCGCCGACGAAGCCCCCGCCGACGCTGCCTCCGCGCGCGCGACCGCTCCGCCGATCGCCCTCCGGGACGCGTCCTGGGACGACGCCCGCGCGGCGGCCCACCGGCTCGGCGAGCGCATGGCCGCGCACCGTCCCGTCGCCCCGGAGCTCGTGCCGCTGGACGCCGCGGGCGGGCGGATCCTCGCCCACGACCTCCGCGCCCGCGCGGACCTCCCCGGGACGGCGGTCTCCGCGATGGACGGCTGGGCCGTCGGATCCTGCGGGTCCGGCCCGTGGCGCGTCGGCGCGCCCGTGCTCGCGGGGCACGCCCCTTCCGCCGTCCCCCTCGGCCCGGGCGACGCGCGGCCCATCGCGACCGGCGCGCCCGTCCCGCCCGCGACCGCGGGTGTCCTCCGCAGTGAGCACGGCGACGTCGCGGGCGGCGTCCTCCGGCCCAACGCGCTCGCGCCCGCGGGCGGCGCGCGCACCGGGGCGGAGATCCGGCCCGCGGGCGAGGAGGCCCGGCGCGGCGACGCGCTGCTCCGCGCGGGCACCCGGATGACGGCGGTGCGCCTCGGGCTCGCGGCCGCCGCGGGCCACGACCTCCTGCCGGTGGGCGCGCCGTGCCCGGCCGACGTGATCCACCTGGGCGACGAGGTCGTCGCGCGGGGCGTCCCCGCACCGGGTCGCGTGCGCGACGCCATCGGCCCCGCGCTTCCCGCGCTGCTCGCCGCCTGCGGGCTCGCGGCCGGATCCGCGACCCGCGTCCCCGACGACGCCCGCGCCACCCGCGACGCCATCGCCCGCGACGCCATCGCCCGCGACGCCGTCGCCCGCGACGCCATCGCCCGCGGCACCGCGCCGCTCGTCGTGACGACGGGCGGCAGCTCCCGCGGCCCCGCCGACCACGTCCGCGCCGCCCTCGACGCCCTGCGCGCGCGCCTGGTCGTCGACGCCGTGCGCATGCGCCCCGGCCACCCCGTGATGCTCGCCGAGCTCCCCGACGGGCGCGCCGTGCTCTGCCTCCCCGGCAACCCCCTCGCCGCGGTCGCCTGCCTGCTCTCGCTCGCGCCGCCGCTCGCCGACGGCCTCGCCGGACGCGCCACGCCCGCGCTGCCGCGGTGGACGGCGGGCGCCGAACTGCCGGGCGGCGGATCCTCGACCCGGCTCGTCGCGTGCGCCCTCGACGCGGACGGCCGCCTCGTCCCCGTCGCCGCGCAGGGACCGGGGATGCTCCGGGGCCTCGCCGCCGCGGACGCGCTGGCGGTCGTGCCGTCGGCCGGGACGCGGGCGGGCGACGCCGTGCGGGCGATCCCGCTGCCCGGCTGACCCGCGCCCGAGCCGGGAGCGCCACCCGCATCACCGGGCGGACCACGCCGACGAGGCCGACCCCTGCCGAACCCGACCTCAGATCAGCGCCGCCGTCCGGCCGCCCGCCGACGCGAGGACCTCCTGGATCCGCCCCCGGCACGTCCCGCAGCCGGTGCCCGCGCGCGTGCACGCGCCGATCTCCTCGACCGTCCCGGCGCCGCCCGCGGCCGCCTCCGCGATGGTCCCCGCCGTGACGCCGTTGCACCAGCACACGGTCGCGTCGGGCGCGAGCGGATCGCCGGTCGGCAGGGCCCCGGCGTCGGCGGCGTCGAGGCGGAGGAGCACGGACCGGTCGGCCGGGAGCTCGCCGCGGCGCTCGAAGAGGAGCGTGAGCTCGGCACCCGCGCGGGGCATGCCGACGGAGACGAAGCCCACGAGGATCCCGTCGCGCGTCACGGTCTTGACGTACGCGCCGCGCGCCGGGTCGGTCCACACGGCCACCTCGCGCGGGGACGGCGCGTCCGCGTCGGGCGCCTCCGCCCCGCAGGACGCGGCGTGCACGAGACCGGGACGCCGGCGCCGCGCGGGCGGGTCGTCCCACGGCTCGGCGGTGACGTCGCCGCCCGCGACCACGTCGACCCCCTCGGCCTTGAGCATCACGACGGGAGGGCGACCGGCGTCACCCGCGAGGGCGGAGACCCCGACCGTCGCGGCCGTGCCCCCGCCGGCCGATCCCGCCGCCCATCCCGACGCCGCCTCCGCCTCGCCCGCCAGCAGCCCGGCGAGCGCGTCGGCCTGCCGCCAGCCCGGCCCGATGAGGCCCGACGGCCCGCCCGGGACCTGGCCGTCGGGCCGCGCGGATCCCGGCGCCGCGACGTGCGCGCAGTCCCCGATCGCGAGGACGGCCGGGTCGGTCCAGCTGCGGAGGTCCGCGTCCACGAGCACGCCGCGCCCCACGGCGAGGCCCGCCGCGGTCGCGAGCTCGTCGCGCGCCGTGACCCCGCAGGACAGCACGAGGAGGTCGCCGTCGATTCGCCCGCCGTCGGCCAGCAGCAGCGCCTGGAACCGCTCGTCGTCCGTCCCGCGGTCGTGCAGCAGGACGCCCTCGGCCCGCGCGTGCGCCGCCATCGCCACGCCCGCCGCGTCGGCCGCGTGGCTGAGCGTGCGGCCGCCGCCGCGGTCGAGGTTCCGCGCCATGGGGACGTCGCCGTGGTGCACGGCCACGACGTCCGCGCCCTGCTCGGCCGCGGCGAGCGCGAGCTCCATGCCCAGCACCCCCGCGCCGAGCACGACGATGCGCCGCCCGGCCGTCACGGCGGCGAGCACGGCGCGCGCGTCGCGCAGGTCGCGGAGCGCGACGACGCCCGCGGGCAGCGGGTGGCGTCCGTGGTCGAGGCCGTCCGGATCGCGCGGGACGTCGCCGCGGACGTGCCGGGACGCATCGAGCCCGTCCATGGGCGGCACGTGCGCGCGGGCACCCGTGGCGAGGACGAGCCGGTCCCAGCGCAGGACCTCGCCGGTGTGCAGGGTCGCGGTCCGCTGCGCGCGGTCGATCCCGACCACCGCGCCGTGCCGGACCACGCGCACGCCCGCGGCCTCCGCGGCGGCCGTGTCGGCCACCTCGAGGCGCGCCCGGTCGGCGCGCCCCACGGCGTGCTCCGCGACGAGCACGCGGTTGTACGGGTCCTCGTCCTCGGCCCCCACGACGACGACCCGCAGGATCCCCGCGCGCACGGCCGGCAGCAGCCCCTCGACCAGCCGCGCGGCGACGGGCCCGTGGCCGACGACCAGCACGCGCATCGCGCCGCCGTCCGCGTCAGCCACGCGCCGCCTCCTCGGCCGTCGCGAGCGCGCGGACGGTCACGGGTGTGCGCTTGAACTCGGGCATGGCGGAGACGGGGTCGACGGCGGCGGCCGTGAGCAGGTTCGCGCACTCGGATCCCGCGTAGTGGAAGGGCAGGAACACCGTGTCGTGCCGGATCCCCGCCGTCACCTCCGCGACCGCCCGCACCTCCCCGCGCGCGTTGGCCACCGCGACGGGCGCGCCGTGCACGATCCCGAGCCGCACGGCCGCCGACGGGTGGATCTGCAGCCGCGCCACGGGCTGCGCGCCCTGCAGCTCCGGCACCCGCCGGGTCTGCGCGCCCGACTGGTAGTGCTCGAGCAGCCGCCCGGTGACGAGCGTCAGCGCGCCGCCGACGGGCGCCGGATCCCCGGCCGTCACGTCCCGCGGCGTCACCGCGACGAGCCGCGCGCGGCCGTCCGGGTACGCGAACCGGTCGGCGAAGAGGCGGGGCGTGCCCGTGGATCCGGCCGGGTACGGCCAGAAGGCCTCCACGGCGTCGTCGTCGAGGAGGGCGTGGCTGAGGCCGGAGTAGTCCGCGATCCCGCCCGCGGAGGCGCGCGCGAGCTCGTCGAACACGACGGCGGGGTCGGTGGGCCAGGTCGAGGGCGCGTCGAGCCGGCGCGCCAGCTCGGCCATCACCTCGAGCTCGCCGCGCACCTCCGGCGGCGGGGCGAGGGCGCGACGGCGGCGGATCACGCGGCCCTCGAGCGACGTCGTCGTGCCCTCCTCCTCGGCCCACTGCGTGACGGGCAGCACCACGTCGGCGAGCGCGGCGGTCTCCGAGAGCACGAGGTCGCACACGACGAGCAGGTCGAGGCGCGCGAGGCCGCGCCGGACGGCGGTCACGTCGGGCGCGGAGACGACCACGTTCGAGCCGTGGACGAGGAGGCAGCGGATCCCGCCGGGCTCCCCCAGCTCGCCGAGCAGCTCCACGGCGGGGACGCCCGGCCCGGGGATCGCGTCGGGCTCGACGCCCCACACCGCGGCGACGTGCGCGCGGGCGGCCGGGTCGGTGATGCGCCGGTAGCCGGGCAGCTGGTCGCACTTCTGCCCGTGCTCGCGCCCGCCCTGCCCGTTGCCCTGGCCGGTGAGGGTGCCGTACCCGGATCCGGGCCGTCCCGGGAGCCCGAGCAGGAGCGCGAGGTCGATCGCGGCGGTCGCGGTGTCGGTGCCGTCGACGTGCTGCTCGACGCCGCGGCCCGTGAGGATGAAGGTGCCGCGCCCGTCCGCGAGCCGCCTGGCGACCCGGCGCAGCTCCGCGACCGGCACGCCCGTCACGGACTGCACGCGCTCGGGCCACCACGCGTTGGCGCTCCGGCGGACGGCGTCGACGCCCGTGGTCCGGGCCGCGATGTAGGCGTCGTCGGCGAGGCCCTCCGCGAGCACGACGTGGATGAGCCCGAGCAGCAGCACGAGGTCGGTCCCGGGCGCGGGCTGCAGGTGGATCCCCTGGCCGTCGTCCGCGAGGTGCGCGGTGGCCGAGCGGCGCGGATCCACCACCACGAGCCCGCCCGCGGCCCGCGCCCCGCCGAGGTGGCCGATGAAGGGCGGCATGGTGGCGGCCACGTTCGAGCCGAGCAGCAGGATGGTGGACGCGCCGTCGAGGTCCGCCACTGGGAACGGCAGGCCGCGGTCGACGCCGAACGCGCGGTTGCCGGCGGCTGCCGCGGACGACATGCAGAACCGCCCGTTGTAGTCGATGCGCGAGGTGCCGAGCGCGATCCGCGCGAACTTGCCGAGCTGGTAGGCCTTCTCGTTGGTGAGGCCGCCGCCGCCGAAGACGCCCACGGAGTCCGCGCCGAAGCGCGCGCGGCTGTCGCGGAGCCGGTCGGCGACGAGGTCGAGCGCGTCGTCCCACGTCGCGCGGACGAGCTCGCCCGACGCGTCGCGCACGAGCGGGTGCGTGAGCCGCCCCGCCGCCGTGAGCACCTCGGCGCTGGTCCAGCCCTTGCGGCAGAGGCCGCCGCGGTTCGTGGGGAAGTCGCGGCCGGCGATCGCCAGCGGCGGACTGGCGGGCACCGCGGCCCCGGCCCCCGTGGGCGTCATGGTCATCGCGCACTGCAGCGCGCAGTACGGGCAGTGCCCCCGCGTGCCGGCGCCTCCGCCCGCGCCCGCCTCGGCGACCGCCGGCATCAGACGCGCGCGCCGGCGTCGGTCCCGCGGCGGATCCCGCCCGCCCGCAGGTAGACGAGCCCGGTCACCGCGAGCATCACCGCGTACGCGACGACGAAGCCGCCGAGGCCGGTCGTGTAGCCGCCGGTCTCGGTCTTCGAGAGGCTCAGCACCTGCGGGATGATGAAGCCGCCGTACGCGCCGAGGCCCGAGATGAGGCCGAGCGCCGCCGCGGTCTTCCGCTGCGTGCCCACGTCGCCCGAGCCTCGGCCGGCGCGGACCGTGCCGGAGCGCAGGGCGAAGACCGCGGGGATCATGCGGTAGGTCGCGCCGTTGCCCATGCCGCTCGCCGTGAAGAGCACGAGGAACAGCGCGAGGAAGAGCGGGAAGCTGCCGAGCGGGAGGGTGGCGATCACCGCGACCACGGCGAGGCCCATCACGACGAAGGCGCCCATGGTGACCGCGGCGCCGCCGTGCCGGTCCGCGAGGCGGCCGCCGAGGGGCCGGGCGATCGATCCCATGAGCGACCCGAGGAACGCGAGCGACAGCGTGGCCGAGCCGACCGCGAACGTCGAGAGCTCCGGGAACTCGTCCGAGATGAGCTTCGGGAAGACGCCCGCGAAGCCGATGAACGAGCCGAAGGTGCCGACGTAGAGGAACGCGAGGATCCACAGGTGCGGCTCCTTGAGCGCCGCGAGCGACGCCGTGAGGTCCGCCTTCGCGTGCGACAGGTTGTCCATCCGCCGCCACGCCCCGAAGGCCGCGACGAGGATGAGCGGCACCCAGACCCAGCCGGCGAGCGGCAGGTCGAGCGTCGCCGCCGCGCCCACCGTGATCACGAGCGGCACGACGAGCTGCGCCACCGACGCCCCGAGGTTGCCGCCCGCGGCGTTGAGCCCGAGCGCCCAGCCCTTGCGGCTCTGCGGGTAGAAGTAGGTGATGTTCGACATGGAGCTCGCGAAGTTGCCGCCGCCGAGGCCCGCGAGCGCCGCGACGAGGAGCAGCACGCCGAACGGGGTCTCCGGGTTCCCGACGCACAGGGCGAGCGCGATCGTCGGGATGAGCAGCAGGAGCGCCGAGATCACCGTCCAGTTGCGGCCGCCGAAGCGCGGGACCATGAACGTGTAGGGGAAGCGGAGCGTCGCGCCCACGAGGCTCGGCATCGAGATGAGCCAGAACACCTCGCCCGTGGTGAGGTCGAAGCCGGCGGCGGGGAGCTGCACCACCACGATCGACCACAGCTGCCAGACGACGAAGCCGAGGAACTCGGCGAGGATCGACCAGCGGAGGTTCCGGCCCGCGATGCGCGCGCCGCCGCCCTCCCACTGGCGGGCGTCCTCCGGGTCCCAGCCGTCGATCACGGCGCCGTCGCGGAAGGTGAGGCCGGGCGCAGACGCGCCGTGCGCGTCGACGGTGCGGGCGCCGGGCGCGGGGGCGCCGGGCGCGGGAGCGCCGGGCGGGGTGGTCGGCTGCGCGGGAGCGGGGGCGGTGTGCCCGGTCGCGGGCGGGAGGAGTTCGGTCATGGCGGTTCTCCTGGTCGGTGCGGTGCGGTGCGAGATGGAGGCCGCGGGCGCGGCGGGAGGGCCGCCCCCGGGATGCGGGTGCGGCGATGGCGGGCCGGGCGCGGGTCAGCGCACGGGCACGGCCGCCGACGCGTGCAGCTCGACGACGATGTCGACGAGCTCCGAGGGCGGCGCCTCGCCGTCGACGAGGAGCGGGGCGCTCGTGGCGTCCCCTCCCGCGCGCTCGGCGAGGGTGGCGAAGTAGCCGGGGGCGAGGAGGTAGGTGGCGACGACGACGCGGGATCCCGGGTGGGCCTCCCGCTCGTCGCGCACGGCGGCGGGCACGCGCGGCCGCGCGGCGGAGATGAACGACGTGACGACCTCGCGGCCGAGCTCCGCCTGGAGCAGCGCGCCCACGGCGTGGCAGTCGGCGACGGCGCCGGCGTCGCTGGATCCGGCCGCCGCGAGCACGACGCGGTCGCCCTCGCGGAGGCCGGCCTCGCGGAGGCGGCGGGCGAGGACGACGGCGAGGCGCGGATCCGGCCCGAGCGCCCCCGTCACCCGCACCTCGCGCGGCGCGGCGTCCGCGGCGGCCTCAGCGAGGTCGACGTGCACGTGGTAGCCGGCGCTCAGGAGGAGCGGCACGACGACGACCGCGCGGTCCGGGTCGTCGAGCCCGTCCATGGCGGCGGGCACGTCGGGCTGCTGCACGTCCACGTGGGCGTCCACGACGAGGAGGTCGGGCCGGGCCTCCCGCACGGCCTGCACGAGGGCGGCGACGGCCCGGCGGCCGGCGGGATCCGAGGTGCCGTGCGACGCCGCGACGAGCGCCGCCGAGCGGGCCACCTCCACCACGCCGTCGCGCACCCGGCTCCGCCACACGGGCAGGCGCAGCGACGGCGTCGTGAGGCACTCCCCCGTGTCGAGGTCGAAGACGTCCTTGTGCAGCGGTGAGGCGATGGTCGTGCGTCCGCCGCGGGATCCGACGATGCCGCGGGCCATGACGTGGGCGCCGGTGGCGGGATCCGCGTGGCCGACGGCCCGCACGCTGTCGTCCGGCAGGCGGAGGAGCGCGACCTGCTCGCCGCCGACGAGCGCGGCCTCGCCCCACAGCGGCTCCAGCTGGTCGAGCCGGCACACGGCGAGCCAGGGGCCCGTCGACGTCGTGCCGGGCGCGGACGCGGCGACCTCGGTCATGGTCATGCGGTCTCCTCGCGGTCGGATGCGGGGTGGAGCGGCGGATGGTGCGGCCGGCCCGGGATCCGGGCGGCTCGTGTCGGCCACGCTAGGGAGGCGGTGTTTCCGTCTCCGACCGCCGCCGTGACGGCGGCGTAACGAAGACCTCTCGGCCGCGCGGCATCGGCGTGAGGCGCCCGTCACACGGCGTGACACGGGGGCAACGACGCCGAAACGGGCCCTGAATAGCGTGGGAGGACACCCGAGGAGGAGGCCAGCCATGAGCGCATCCGGTGCCACGACGTCCGACCCGCACGCCGTCCCGACGGGCGCGTCCGCGTCGCCCGCGACCGGGCCCGACGGGGTCCGCCGCGTCGTCATCGTGGGCGGCGGTCCCGCGGCCCACCGCCTCGCCGAGTCCCTCGCATCCCGCGTGGACGCGTCGACGCCCGACCTCCGGATCACGGTGGTCGGCGACGAGCCGCACCTCCCCTACGACCGCGTGCAGCTCTCGAAGCGCCTGCACGGCGACGTGGACCTGACCCTCGGCGAGGCCGCGTTCTGGGACCACGTGGCCCTCGACTGCCGGCCCGGCCGCCTCGCGACGCGCATCGACCCGGTCGCCCGCACGGTCGCCCTCGACGACGGCGACGTCCTCCCCTACGACGAGCTCGTGCTCGCGACGGGATCCACCGCGACCGTGCCGCCCATCGCGGGCGCCGAGCACGGCCGCGTGTACCGGACGCTGCGGGACGTCGCCGACCTCGTGGCCGAGATCGCGGAGCTGCGGGAGCGGAACGGCCGGCCGGTGGACGTCGTCACGGTCGGCGGCGGGCTCCTCGGGCTCGAGGCCGCGGGCGGCGTGCACGCGCTCGGCGCACGCTCCGCGGTCGTGCACTCGGGGCGCTGGCTCATGTCGTCCCAGCTCGACGAGGGCGCGGGGCAGGCGCTCGGCCGCATCGTCCACGGTCGCGGCGTGGAGCTGCACCTCGGCGTCCGGCCCACCGAGGTCCTCACGACGCCGACCGGCCGGGTCATCGGCGTGACCCTCACGGACGGGCGCACGATCTCGGCGGACGTCGTCGTCTTCTCCATCGGGATCACGCCGCGCGACGAGCTGGCGCGCGACGCCGGGCTCGAGATCGGCCCGCGCGGCGGCGTCGCGATCGACGCGGCCTGCCGCACCTCGGCCCCGCACGTGTGGGCGATCGGCGAGGTCGCAGCGGTCGACGGCGTGTGCGTCGGCCTCGTCGCGCCCGCGAACGCGATGGCGGAGACCGTCGCCGACCGGATCACGGGCGGCGAGGCCGTGTTCCCCGGGATCGACGACGCGACGAAGCTCAAGCTCGCGGGCGTCGAGGTCGCGTCCTTCGGCGACGCGATGGGCCGCTCGGAGGGCGCGCTCGAGGTCGTCTACGCGGATCCAGCCCGCGGGCTGTACCAGAAGATCGTGATGAGCGACGACGCGCGGACCCTCCTCGGCGGCGTCTTCGTCGGCGACGCGGGCCCGTACAGCGCGCTCCGCCCCCTGCTCGGCCGCGAGCTCGGATCCGAGCCCGGCGCCTACCTCTCGGCGGCCGGCGCCGAGCCGCCCGCGGCCACCGACCTGCCCGACGACGTGCAGGTCTGCTCCTGCAACGACGTGAGCGCGGGCGACGTCCGCCACGCGGTCCGCGGATCCGACGGCGTCCCCGGCTGCACCGACCTCGCGGCGCTCAAGGCCTGCAGCCGCGCCGGCACCCAGTGCGGGTCGTGCGTGCCGCTCGTGAAGAAGATCCTCGACACCGAGCTCGAGGCCGCGGGCGTCGAGGTGTCGCGGGCGCTCTGCGAGCACTTCGCCGTGAGCCGCAGCGAGCTGTTCGAGACCGTGCGGATCCTCGGCCTCACCTCCGCCGCGCAGGTGTTCGACCGCCTCGGGTCGGGCCTCGGCTGCGACGTCTGCAAGCCCGTCGTCGCGTCCGTGCTCGCCACGCAGACCAAGGGCTACATCCTCGACGCCGGCCAGGGCCCGCTGCAGGACACCAACGACCGCGCCCTCGCCAACATGCAGAAGGACGGCACGTACTCGGTGGTGCCGCGCATCCCCGGCGGCGAGATCACGCCGGCGAAGCTCAAGGTCATCGCCGAGGTGGCGGAGAGATACGACCTCTACACGAAGATCACGGGCGGCCAGCGCATCGACATGTTCGGCGCGCGGCTGGAGCAGCTGCCCGAGATCTGGCGGATCCTCGTCGACGCCGGGTTCGAGTCGGGCCAGGCGTACGGCAAGGCGCTCCGGAACGTGAAGTCGTGCGTCGGATCCACGTGGTGCCGCTATGGCGTGCAGGACGCGGTCGCCATGGCCGTGCACCTGGAGCTCCGGTACCGCGGGGTGCGCTCGCCGCACAAGTTCAAGATGGGCGTCTCCGGCTGCGCGCGCGAGTGCGCCGAGGCCCGCGCGAAGGACATCGGCGTGATCGCGACGGAGACCGGCTGGAACCTCTACGTCGGCGGCAACGGCGGCTTCACGCCCGCCCACGCGCAGCTGCTCGCGAAGGACCTCGACGACGACACCCTCATCCGCTACATCGACCGCTACCTCATGTACTACGTGCGGACGGCCGAGCGGCTGCAGCGCACCGCGCGCTGGCAGGAGGAGCTGGAGGGCGGCCTCGAGCACGTGCACCAGGTGGTCGTGGAGGACTCGCTGGGCATCGCCGCGGAGCTGGAGGCGGCCATGGCGCTGCAGATCGACGGCTACGAGGACGAGTGGGCGGCGACGCTCGCCGACCCCGACCGGCTCCGCCGCTTCCGCTCGTTCGTCAACGCGCCCGCCACGCCCGACCCGTCGCTCGCCCGCGTCGAGGAGCGCGGCCAGCGGCGGCCCGCCTTCCCGGAGGAGCGCGACGGATCCGTCATGCTGTCGGGACCGTCCATCCCCGTCCGGAAGGTGTGAGCCGTGCCGATCCCCCTCGATGTCCAGGGCCGCCGCGTCGTGGTGGTCGGCGGGCCGGCCGCCACCCGCCGGATCACGGCGTCCCTCGCCGCGGACGGCGCCGACGTGGAGCTCGTGCCCGACCACGCGGCCGGCGCCGCGCTCGACGCCGCCGCGCTGCCGGCCCGCGCGCTCCCGGACCTCGTGCTGTGGGTGGAGGGCGACCCCGTCCGCCGCGCCGCCGTCGCCGAGGCCTGCCGGGCCGAGCGCGTCTGGTTCCAGGCGGTCGAGGGCACCGCGCCCACGCCGCTCGGGCACGTGACCCTCGTGGGCGGCGGCCCCGGGGATCCCGCCCTCATGACCGTCGGCGCGCGCACCGCCCTGGCCGAGGCCGACGTCGTGCTGCACGACCGCCTCGGCCCCACCGACGACCTGGCGGCCTTCGCCCCGGGCGCCGAGCTGATCGACGTCGGCAAGACCCCCGGCCACCACGCCGTGCCGCAGCGCCGGATCGAGGAGCTGCTCGTCGAGCACGCCTCCCGCGGCCTCCGCGTCGTGCGCCTCAAGGGCGGCGACCCGTTCGTCTTCGGGCGCGGCGGCGAGGAGGTCATCGCGTGCCGCGCCGCGGGCGTGCCCGTGACCGTCGTCCCCGGCGTCACGAGCGCCGTCGCGGTGCCCGCCGCGGCCGGGATCCCCGTGACCCACCGCGAGGTGAGCCGCGCGTTCACCGTGGTCTCCGGCCACGTGCCCTTCAGCGAGGACGAGCTGTCGCACCTCGTCGGCCTCGGCGGCACCCTCGTCGTGCTGATGGGCGTCGGCACGCTGCCGCACCTGGTGGCCGGCCTCCAGCGGCACGGGATGCGCGCCGACATGCCGCTCGCGATCGTCGAGCGCGGCTACGCGATCGACCAGCGCACCACGGTCACCACCGTCTCCGGCGTGGCCGGGCTCCTCGGCACGGTCGCGCCGCGCTCGCCCGCGGTCATCGTCGTCGGCGAGGTCGTGCGCGTGCCGGGCTGGGCCGAGGAGGCCGCGGCCTCCGGGCACGCCCCGTGGGAGGATGGCCGCCGGGCACGGGCGACGCCGTGACCGCCGAGGGAGCGCCCGCCATGACCGGATCCGACGCCGAGCCCGGCTTCCGGCCCGACCAGCTCGAGGGCTTCCGCATCGCCGTGACCTCCGACCGGCGCTCCGAGGACCTCATCGCCGCGTTCGAGCGCCGCGGCGCCGACGTGGTGCACGCCCCCACGATCCGCATGACGGGCGTCAGCGACGACTCCGCGCTCGAGGCCGAGACCCGCGCGATCATCCGGGAGCGGCCCGGGATCCTCCTCGCGACCACCTCCTACGGGATCAGCCGCTGGTTCGAGGCGGCCGACGCCGCCGGCATCGGCGACGAGCTCACCGAGGTGCTCGCCGAGGCGCGGATCCTCGTCCGCGGCCCCAAGGCCCGCGGCGCCATCCGCGCCGCCAGCCTCGACGACCACGGCATGAGCGAGCGCGAGACCACCACGTCCCTCGTCGACCTGGTGCTCCGCGGGGACGTCGCCGGCGTCACGGTGGCGGTGCAGCTGCACGGCTTCACGGATCCGGTGCAGCTCGCGCGCCTGGAGGCGGCCGGGGCCCGGGTGCTCACCGTCGCGCCCTACCGCTGGACGGTGCACGAGGACTCAGCGCGCGTGCTGCGGCTCGTCGAGGCGCTGTGCACGGGTGGGATCGACGCGGTCACCTTCACGAGCGCGCCCGCGGTCGAGGCGCTGTTCACCACGGCGGACGCGGCCGGCCGGCTCGAGGACCTCCAGGAGGCGCTGCGGACGATGGTGGTCGCGGCGGCCGTCGGCCCGGTCACCGCGGCGCCGCTCGTCGAGGCGGGCATCCTCCCGATCACGCCCGACCGCTTCCGCATGGGGGCGCTCATCCGGCTCGTGTGCGCGCACCTCGAGGAGTCGGGCGTCGCGCGCCTCGCGACCCAGCACGGCACGGTCGAGCTCCGCGGGCGGCTCGTGGTGATCGACGGCGAGCGCCTCACCCTGAGCCCCGTGCCGCTCGCGCTGTTCCGCGCGCTCGTCTCCGCCGAGGGCGCGACGGTGCCTCGCCGGGTGCTCGCCCGGGCGACCCCGGAGGTGCTCGACGACCACGCGGTCGACGTCGCGATCTCCCGGCTGCGGCGGTCGCTGCCCGACGGCGGGATCATCCAGACCGTCATCAAGCGCGGGTACCGGCTCACCACCGCCTGACCCGCGCGTGGTCCTCCGGACCCGCGCATCTCCTGCCGCGGGAGGAGGGGCGGGGGCCGGGAGGAGGACGCGCGCCGCGGCGGGGTCCGCGAGCCTGGGGTCACCGCCCGCCCGGGTGGTCGATCAGGAGGATCCCGTGCCCGTGTCCGTCGCCCCCACCGCCCCGTCCGCCCCCGCGGTCCCCGTGTCCGCCGCGCAGCCGGCCGCGCCCCGCCCGGGCGACCCGGCCTGCGTCGCGTTCTCGTCCACCGGCGCGTTCCGCCACGCGGGCACGTCGACCCTCGAGGTCGACCTCGCGCCGGCGCGCGCCGCGGCCGCGCTGCTCGCCGCCTGACCCGGGACGCGCCCTCCCCGGACTCGCGGTCCCATTCCCGCCTTGAGCACGGGATCGTGCCGTCCGCCGCGGACGCGCCTAGCGTCGAGGCATGAGCGCGACGACGAGCGGCACGACCGCCTCCCCCTCCCGCGACGCCGAGCGGCTGCCCGGCCGGAACCTCGTCGCGGGCCTCCTGCTCGGCTTCGGCACGGCGACCTTCGTGGACGAGACCGTCTTCCACCAGCTGCTGCGCTGGCACCACTTCTACGACCGATCCACCACCGAGGTCGGGCTGATCTCGGACGGGATCCTCCACGCCGTCGGCTGGTCCGCGGCCATCGGCGCGATGTTCCTGTTCGCCGACCTCCGGCGTCGCCGGGCGCTCATCTGGCCGCGCTGGGCCGGCGGCCTGCTCGCGGGCGCGGGCGGGTTCCAGCTGTACGACGGCACGATCCAGCACAAGGTCATGGGCCTGCACGAGATCCGCTACGGCGTCGACCTCCTCGCGTACGACCTCGTCTGGAACGGCGTCGGCGCGGTGCTGCTCCTGGCGGGCCTCGTGCTGATCCGGCGGACGCGCGCCTCCGCGCGACGCGCCTCCGCGGGATCCTCCGTCGGCGAGCGCGGCGTCGGGCGGACTCCCGGTGCATGACCACGGGGCCGGGTCCGCCGGCGCCCTCGCCCTGGCCCCCGCGGCGCTCGCGCTCCTGCTCGCGGTGGCCTACGCGTCCGCCGCCTGGCGCGACCGGCGTCGACGCGCGTGGCCCGCGCACCGCACGGCGCTGTGGATCCTCGGCCTCGCCGCCGCGGTCGCCGCGGTCACCGGACCCCTCGCCGACGCGGGCCACGACGACCTCGTCGCCCACATGGTCGGCCACCTCCTCCTCGGGATGCTCGCCCCGCTCCTCCTCGTGCGCGCCGCCCCCGTGACCCTCGCGCTCCGGAGCCTCGACGTCGTGCCCGCCCGCCGGCTCACGGCGCTCCTGCGCGCGCGGCCCGTGCGGATCCTGTCGCAGCCGCTCCCCGCGGCCGTCCTGAACGTCGGCGGCATGTGGGTCGTCTACGGCACGCCCGTGCTCACGCGCATGCACGAGGATCCGCTGCTCGCCGCCGTGGTGCAGCTGCACGTCCTCGCCGCCGGGTGCCTGTTCACGTACGCCATCGTGGGCGTGGACCCGTCGCCGCACCGGGCGTCGCCCCCGCACCGCGCGCTCGTGCTGGTGGCGGCGATGGCCGCGCACGGGATCCTCGCGAAGTCGCTCTACGCCGTCCCGCCCGCCGGGGTGCCCCGGGCGGAGGCCGAGCTCGCCGCGCAGGTGATGTACTACGGCGGCGACGCGGTGGACGCGGTCCTCGTCCTCCTCCTCTGCGCCGGCTGGTACCGCGCGACGCGTCCGCGACCCGAACGCGGTGCCGCGGTCGTCGTCGGATCGCCCGCCCCGGCGACCACCGCCTGAGGGCACGGGCGGGCGCGTGCCACGGGCCGCCGATCCGTCGTCGCGGGCACGCCGCGCCCCTGATTGGGGGTGCCCGACCCGTCCGCGCGCCGCGCGCGGGCTTCCCGCGCACCGCGGTGCCGCCTAGCCTGTGGGCACGGAGACTTTTCTCCACCTGAGGAGCATCATGTCGTCGACCCCGCCGCCCGCCTCCCCGACGTCGGTCACCCCGTCGTCCGACGAGCCCGGCTGGTTCGGCGACGGCGAGGGCAACCAGCGCTTCTGGGACGGATCCCGCTGGACCACGCAGGTCTCCAGCCGCCGCGTCTTCCCGGGCCGTGCGTCGTCGACGCCCGAGCCCCGCCTCGTGAGCGAGTCGCCGCTGCCCGCCGACTACGCGCCCGGCGTCGCCGCCGCGGGTGCCGCGGGTGCCGGATCCGCCGCCTCCGTCGCGGACGCGCCGCCCGCCGGCCTGCCGCTCGCGCCGCCCACCGGATCGCCCGTGGCCCCTCCCGCCGGCTACCCGCTCGCGCCACCGACCGGTGCCCCCGTGGCGCCGCCCACCGGAGCCCCCGTCGCGCCGCCGACCGGTGCGCCCGTCGCGCCGCCCGCCGGCCCGCCCGTGGACGCGCCCATCCCGGCCCCGCGCTCGACCTCCGTCGCCGGCACCTTCGCCCCGACGCCCGCCGTGCCGGCCCCGCCGCGCGCCGCGACCACCGCCGCCTCCGCGCCCACCGCGCGCAGCGCCGGCACCGCGCCCGCGCTCCGCGGCCGCAGCACCTGGCCGTGGGCCGCGCTCGCGGTCGCCGCGGTGCTCGTCGTGGCGGCCGCCGTCATCGCCGGGATCCCGGGCCTCCTCATCGCCCTCGGCGTCGTGGCGCTCGTCGCCGGGCTCGTCCCGCTGATCCGCTCCGGGACCGCGTGGATCCCCGGCATCCGCAGCCGCGCCACCGGCGGCGTCGCGGCCGGCCTCGCGCTCGTGCTCATCGCGGGCGGCGCGTACGCCTCCACGGTGCCGACGCCGAGCGAGGACGTCGCCGACCCGGACGCCATCGAGATCTCCGACTCCCGCCCCGTGCCCCAGGCCACGGATCCCGCGAACCCCCTCCCCGTGTCGGCCGACGGCCTGGTCGAGATGGTCGACGTGACCCGCATGAGCGGCGTCGACGCCGGCGACACCCTCGCCGCGGCGGGCTTCGGCATCGCCTTCGCGGACGCCGCGGGCGGCGCGCTCGTCCGCCAGGACGTGTGGATCGTCGCGCGCCAGGACCCCGCCGCGGGCACGCGCGTCGCCCCCGGCACCACCGTGACCCTCACGCTCTCCGCCCCCGCGCCCGAGCGGATCGCGCTGCCGATCGTCCCCAAGGCCCCGGACGTCCCCTCCCGGCCGGGCACGCGCCCGGGCACGCAGAAGCCGGGCACGCCGTCGAACCCCGGCACGGGGAACGGCGGCAACGGGAACGGCGGGAACGGCGGCTCGCCGGCCGGCCCCGGCCCGACCACGCCCAGCGATCCCGCGCCGCAGCCCACCACCGACCCGGTGACGCCGCCGAGCCCCGACCCGGTGCCGACGACGGATCCGCCCGTCGAGCCCACGACGCCGCCGGTCGAGCCGCCCGTCGAGCCCCCGGTCGAGCCGCCGGTGGAGCCGCCCGTCGAGCCGCCCGTCGAGCCGACAATCCCGCCGGTGGATCCCGGCACGGGCGGCGAGCCGGTGCCCGAGCTCCCGCCGGTCGAGGGCTAGCCCGCCTCGTCGTCCGCCGCCGCGTCGACCGCGGCGGCGGCCCCGCCCGTCGTCCGCAGGTGCGCGCGCTCCCCGTCCCGGTCGAGGATCGTCAGCACCTCGGTGACCCCGCGGTGCGCGCTGATGCCATGCGGCACCATGGTCGAGAACTCGGCGGCATCGCCCGCCTCGACGAGGATCGTCCGCTCCCCCAGCTGCAGGCGCGCGGTCCCCGACAGCACCGTGAACCAGTCGCGGCCGGGGTGCACGCCGAGCTGATCGACGGGGAACGGCCGCGTCGGCGTCATGCGCATCTTCGCGACGAACACGCCCGATCCGCTGGCGCCACCGCGCGAGAGGATCCACGTCGTCCGGCCCGCCTGCTCGTCCCGCTGCGGCCGGATGACCACGTCGGCGTCGTCGCCCGACTCGATGAGCGCGTCGAGTGAGGTCTCGAGGGCCTGCGCGATCGGCACCAGCTGGTCGAGCGCAATGCGGCGGTGCCCGGTCTCGATGCGGCTGAGCGTCGACGGGCTGAGGAAGCAGCGGGCCGCGAGCACGTCGAGCGACCAGCCGCGCGCCTCGCGGAGGCTCCGGATGCGCTGGCGGACGAGGGCGTCGAGATCCGTGTCTTGCGTCATGGGCAAGATGCTATGCGCCATGAGCAGGCGCACGCGACCATGGGTCCATGCCGCACCCGCCCGCCCGTCCCCTCGTCCACCCCGACGCCCGCCTCCCCGGGCCGCCCCACGGCCACGGCCACGGCCACGCGCACGCGCACGGGACGGATGACCGCCACCCCCACGGCGTGGCCGACGCGCCGCTCGCCGCCATGCTCGACCTCGACGCCTGGATCCTGCACCGCCACCAGCTCGAGCTGACCACCTGGATCCGCCGCCTCGCCCGCGACACCGCCGGCCGTGTCGTCGTCGACCTCGGCGCGGGGACGGGCACCGGCACGGTCGCCCTCGCGCGGCGGTTCGACGCGGCCGAGGTCATCGCGGTGGACGCGAGCGCTCCCATGCTCGACCGCGTCGCCGAACGCGCGGTCGTCGACGGGCTCGCCGGCCGCATCCGCACGGTGCGCGCCGACCTCGACGCGGGCTGGCCGGCCCTGCCGCCCGCCGACCTCGTGTGGGCCTCGCTGATGCTGCACGAGGTCGCCGATCCCGCGCGCCTCCTCGGCCGCGTGCGCGACGGCCTCGTGCCGGGCGGGATCCTCGCCGTCGTCGAGATGGACGGGCCGCCCCGCTTCCTGCCCGACGAGCTCGACCCCGCCCTGGGCCGCCCCGGCCTCGCCGACCGCCTCGACGACGCGGTCACGCACGGCGGGACCGGCGGCCCGTCGCACCCGGACTGGGCGCCGTGGCTCGAGGCGGCCGGGCTCGTGGACGTCGAGACGCGCGTCTTCCCCGTCGATCCCGATCCGGCGGATCCGGTCGCCGCGGCCGCGACGCTCCCCTACGCCCGAGCATGGCTGTCCCGCGTCCGCGACCGCTCCGCCGACCGCCTCGACGCGGACGACCGCATGGCGCTCGACGCCCTCCTCGACCCGGACGGCCCGCACGCCCTCGAGCGGATCCCGGACCTGCGCCTCCGCGGCACCCGCACCGCGTACGTGGGCCGGCGTCCGCGCTGACCCGCGGCGCCGGTGCGCCATCGGCCGTTCACCCGGGTGGGGGGATTGGACGCGCCGCGTTGCCCCGCGCGGCCGCCGACTCGGGTAGTCCTGGGCCATGACCCCCCTCGACCGCACATCCGGCGCGGACGCCCGACCGGGAACCGTCCCGCGCGACCCCGGGCCGCCCACCGCCGCGTGGCCGGATCGCCGCCCCCGCACCGGCTGGCGCCTCGCCGCGGCCGCCCTGCTCATGGGCAGCGCGCTGCTGCAGCTCCACGCCGCGACCGAGCGGTGGATCGTCGCCGCCACCACCCGCGTCTTCGACGACGCCGGGATCCAGGACGGCCGCTTCGACCACGCCTTCCCCTCACGCGAGTGGGAGCCGCTCGGCGACGCGGCGGAGACGCACGGCGTCGGCCTGCTCCTCCTCGCCCTCGCGGTGGTCGCCGTCGCACGCGCCACGGGGATCACGGGGGCGGCGGGCCTCGCCGGCACGGCCGTCATCGCCGCGACCTCGGCCGCGGTGGGTGCGCACGCGCTGCTCTCGGGCATCACGGGGACGCCCTCGCCCCTCGCCGGCACGTACCTCCCGATGCTCGCGCTGAGCACCACCGGATGCGTCGCCGTCGCGGTGGCCGTCGTGCGGGGGCGGGCGCCGCGCGGGACGGCGTGGGATGCGCTCGGTGCCGTGCTGGTCGTCGGCGCCCTCCCCGTCGGGCAGCTGGTGGCGCTCTTCGCGATCGCCCCCGTGATCTGGGGTGGCACGTACTCCGACACGCCGATCCACACCGAGAGCGTCGTCGCCACCAGCACGGCCTGCGCCGGGGTCGCGATGCTCGTCTCGGCGCTGCTCGCCCGCCACCGCCGAGACCGAGGGTCCCTCGTCCCCCGCGACGTGCCCGCGGAGGAGGCCGCGTGATGCGCACGACCCCGGTGCGGGCCGCGACCCCGCCATGGCCCGCGCCCGCGAGCTCGGGGCGCCTCCGCGCCGTCGGCGGGCGCCTCCTCGCCGCCCTCCTGCTCGCGGGATCCGCCGCCCTGCAGATCGACGCCTCGCTCCAGCGCTGGGTCACGGCCCGCGGCGCGCTGCCGGCCTTCCGACGCGACGCGATCGAGTCGCACGAGCACGACTACGACACCCCGACCGCGGGGTGGGTGCCCCTCGGCGACGCCGCCCAGCGGCACGGGATCGGCATGATCCTGCTGGCCCTCGCCGTCGTCGCGCTCGCGGTGGCCGTGGGCGCGGGCGGGTGGACGGGCGCGCTCGTCACGCTGGCCGTGGCCGCGCCCTTCGGCCTCGCGGGCGTCCACGCCCTGTGGTCGGGGATCGCGGGCGCGCCCTCGCCCCTCGCCGGGGCGTCCCTCCTGCCCGCGCTCCTCGGCGTCGCGGGGCTCGTGGCGGTCGCGGTCATCCGGCCGTGCCGGGCGCACGCCTCCCTGCTCGACGCCGTCGCGCTCGTGCTCCTCACCGCGCCCGCGCTGCCCGGCTACCTCGCCGCGGCCTTCCTCATCGCGCCCCTGATCCACGGCGACACCTCCTACGACACCACGCCCTGGACGGAGACGGTCATCGGCGCCGAGGTGGGACTCGCGGCCCTGGTGCTGCTCGTCGCCGCCGTCGCGGCCGCCGTCTCCCGCGACGCGACGCGTCCGCGGATGCGTCCCCGATCCGCGCGCGGTGGGGCCGGCGGCGCCGCGGACCCCCTACCGTTGAGGCATGAGCACTGACGACACCGCATCCACCCCCGACGCGGACGCCGCCCCCCGCACGACCTTCAGCGACCTCGGCCTCTCCGACCAGGTCCTCAAGGCCCTCAAGGACGTGGGCTACGAGACGCCCTCCGCGATCCAGGCGGCCACCATCCCCTCCCTCCTCTCCGGCCGCGACGTCCTCGGCGTCGCCCAGACCGGCACCGGCAAGACGGCCGCGTTCGCGCTGCCGATCCTCAGCAACCTCGACGTGTCGCAGAAGACGCCGCAGGCCCTCGTGCTCGCGCCCACCCGCGAGCTCGCGCTCCAGGTGTGCGAGGCGTTCGAGCGCTACGCGTCCGGCATGCGCGGCGTGCATGTGCTGCCCGTCTACGGCGGCCAGGGCTACGGCGTGCAGCTGTCGGCCCTCCGCCGCGGCGTGCACGTGGTCGTCGGCACCCCCGGCCGCATCATGGACCACCTCGACAAGGGCACCCTCGACCTGTCGCAGCTGAAGTTCCTCGTGCTCGACGAGGCCGACGAGATGCTGAAGATGGGCTTCGCGGAGGACGTGGAGACGATCCTCGCGGACACCCCGAAGTCGAAGCAGATCGCGCTGTTCTCGGCCACGATGCCCGCGCAGATCCGCCGCATCTCGGGCAAGTACCTGCAGGACCCCGAGGAGATCACGGTCAAGAACAAGACCACGACCTCCGCGAACACCTCGCAGCGCTACCTGATGGTGTCGTACCCGCAGAAGGTCGACGCCCTCACGCGCATCCTCGAGACCGAGAACTTCGAGGGCATGATCGTGTTCGTCCGCACGAAGAACGAGACCGAGACGCTCGCCGAGAAGCTGCGTGCCCGCGGGTACGCGGCGGCCGCCATCTCGGGCGACGTCGCGCAGGCGCAGCGCGAGCGCACGGTCGAGCAGCTGAAGTCCGGCAAGCTCGACATCCTCGTCGCCACCGACGTCGCGGCGCGCGGCCTCGACGTGGAGCGGATCAGCCACGTCGTCAACTACGACATCCCGATCGACACCGAGTCGTACGTGCACCGCATCGGCCGCACGGGCCGCGCGGGCCGCAGCGGCGCGGCGATCAGCTTCGTCACGCCCCGCGAGCGCCGCCTCCTCACCGCCATCGAGAAGGCCACGCGCCAGCCGCTCACCGAGATGCGCATGCCGAGCGCGGAGGACGTCAACGTGACGCGCCTCACCCGCTTCGACGACGCCATCACCTCCGCGCTCCAGGACCGCGAGCGCCTCGACGCGTTCCGCGACATCGTGGGCCACTACGTGAACCACCACGACGTCGTCGAGTCCGACGTGGCCGCCGCGCTCGCCATCGTGGCGCAGGGCGACACCCCGCTCCTCCTCTCGGCGGACGACCTCCGCCCGCCGCGCGTCGAGCGCGAGCGCCGGGACGACCGCCCGGGCCGCGACGGCGACGACCGCGGCGAGCGCCGGGCCCGTCCCGCGCGCGGCAGCGGCAACATGGCCACGTACCGCATCGACGTCGGTCGCCGCCACCGCGTCGAGCCCCGGCAGATCGTCGGCGCGCTCGCCAACGAGGGCGGCTTCAGCCGCGAGGACTTCGGGCACATCGACATCCGCCCGGACTTCTCGCTCGTCGAGCTGCCCGCCGGCCTCGACCAGGACAGGCTCGACCGCCTGTCGGGCACGCAGATCAACGGCCGGCCGATCGACATCCGCCCCGACCGCGGCGGCCCCCGTGCCGCCGAGCGCGGCGCGGCCCCCGAGCGCCGGGGACGCAAGCCCCGCGACTGACCCGCGTCCGCGCCGCCGACGGCCCGTCCCCATCCAGGTGGGGGCGGGCCGTCGTCGCGTCGGGGGCGGCCCGTCGTCCGGCCGATAGCGTGGCCCGATGGATCCCGTCACCCTCCGCACCGCGCGCCTGACGCTCCGCCCGCCCGAGCCCGGTGACGTCGACGCGATCGCGGCGGCGTGCCAGGACCCGGGGATCCAGCGGTACGTCCCCGTCCCCGTGCCGTACACGCGCGACGACGCCGTCTCCTACGTGACCTCCTTCTGCCCCGACGGCTGGGCATCCGGCGAGCGCCTGACGTGGGCCGTGGTCGAGGGCGGGCAGCTCGTCGGGACGGCCGGCCTGCACGCCGTCGCGGACGGTGCCGCGGAGATCGGGTACTGGCTCGCTCCCGGTGCGCGCGGCCGCGGGATCATGCGCGAGGCGGCCTCGGCGGTCGTCGACCACGGCGTCGACGCCGGATCCGGCCTCGGCCTCGCCCGCATCGGCTGGCGCGCGTACGCGGGGAACACCGGATCCGCCGCCGTGGCCCGCACCCTCGGCTTCCGCTTCGAGGGCGTCACCCGGCTCGGCGCGCTCGGCCGCGACGGCCGCGAGGACGACTGGCTCGCCGGCCTCCTCGCGACGGACGACCGCGCTCCGCGGCCGTGGCCGGTGCTCGCGTGAGCTGCGCGCGGCGCGGCGGCGACCGTCACAGCCTCGGGCTCCTCGGCGAGGACATCGTGGTCGCGACCCCCGACGGCCGCCGCCTCCGCGGGGTCCTGGCAGGCACCGGGGACGACCTCGTCGTCCTCGAAGCCGGGCTCGGCGGCAGCGGGCTCACCTGGGGCCCCGTGCTCGAGCGGGTCGCGCGGACCAGCCGCGTCCTTGCCTACGACCGCGCCGGCCTCGGGAGCAGCGACCCGGATCCGGCACCGCGCGACCTCGAACGCCTCGCCGACGACCTGGAGGCCGTCGTGGCATCCGTTCCGCACCGTCGGCTCGTGCTCGCCGGGCACAGCTGGGGCGGGCCGATCGTGCGAGTCGTCGCGTCGCGTCGGATCGCGCGCGGGGACGACACCCTCGGCGTCGTTCTGGCCGATCCGAGCGATGAGCGGGCGCACGCCTACGCGTCCTCCACGACGCGGTTCGCCTTCGGCGTCCAGGCGGCGCTCCTCGTGCCGCTCGCCCGGACGGGCCTGCTGCGGCCCCTGCACCGGATCGCCCTCGCCGGCCTCCCCCGGCCCGTCCTCACGGCGGCCTCGGACGCCGCCGGCTCGGTCGCGGCGGCACGTGCCACGGCCGCCGAGCAGCGGCACGTCCTGCCCGGCCTCGCCGCGCTGGCCGCACCGACCCGGACGCTGCCCGGCGTCCCCGTCCGCATCGTCTCGGGCACGGGCACCGGACGCCTCGCGCGCCTGCAGCGCGCGGACCTCGTGCGCGCGCACCGGGCGTCGGCAGACGCGTTCGAGCAGGGCGGATGGCTCCCCGCGCCGCGGTCCGCGCACATGGTGCCGGTCACGGATCCCGAGGTGGTCGCCTCCGCGGTCGCCGAGCTGCTCGGACGACGAGTCGCTCCGGACTAGGGCGCCGGGATCGTCCGCGCCCACGCCCGGAACGATGCGAGGTCGGATCCGGTGAGCACCGCCACCGGGCCGGGCAGGGGCTCCCGGATCGGGACGAGGGCGAGGGCGTCGGCGGGGAGGCCGACGAGCACCTCGCCGACGGTCGAGTCGGGGGACGCGACATCCACGCGCGTCAGGTGGACGGTGCCGCCGGGGACGTCGGCGGGGTCGGCGTCGACGGACTCCGCCAGCCCTCCGCGGTCGCTCACCACCTGGTGCAGCTCGTCGACGCGGAACTGCGCGGACACCTCGCCCGCTTCCCGCAGCACGCCGGTCTCGGTCGCGCCCCGCAGCCCGATCGGCACGTCGGTCAACGATGCCGCGAGGCCCGATCCCGACCACGGCCGGATGCTCGAGAGCGGCCGCGGCTGGCGCTCGCGCAGCCGGTCCTCCGGGGTGCGACGCCACGGCCACTCGTCCCGCGAGAGGAACGACCCGACGAGGAGCCCCGCCAGCCACGGCAGCATCCCGGCCCGCATCGCGGACACGGCCAGCGCGACGGCGACCCCGACCGCGAGGACGAGGACGAGCGGCCGGACGCACTCCGGACGCGCCATGGGGACGAGGAGCCCGGCGGCGAGGACGAGGACCACGGCGATGAGCACCCCCGTGGAGGCCATCGACCCGCGACGCGTGCGGACGGTGCGGGACGTCTTCGGCGCGGTCATGGTGCTCCTCGGGTGGCGGCTGGGGCCGAAGCGGCGTCCGGATCCGGAGCCACCCGCCCTGCCGGTGACGGGCACGCGACCCGGCGCACGGCACGACCCCCGAGCGGGTGGGGCGGTCGTCTCGGGACGATGCGCCACGCCGTCCGGTCACAGACCGCGACCGGCCGGTGTCCCATGGTCGGAGCAGTTCCGGAGGGAGACGAGATGTCGGTGCGCGTCGTGGTGATCGGTGGAGGGTATGCGGGAGTGATGGCCGCGAACAGGGTGGCGGCGAGCCGCGGGAGCGCAGGTCTGGAGGTGATCCTGGTCACCGAGGCCGATGCCTTCGTGGAGCGCATCCGCCTCCACGAGCACGCGTCGGGGGCGGCCTCGTCGGCGACGGTCCCCTTCGCGTCCCTGCTCCATCCCGCGGTGCGGGTGCGCGTGCGCGCGGTCGATCGGATCGACGCGGCCGAGCAGGTGCTCGAGCTGACGGACGGATCCCGGATGCCGTACGACCTCCTGGTGTACGCCGCGGGGAGCCGGGGACGCGTGCCGGAGGGCGACGGCGTCCACGCGATCGGTGACCTGCGCGCTGCGACGCGCTCGCGGGCCGCCCTCGAGGCGCTCCCGCCGGGCGCGGTGGTGGTGGTCGTCGGCGGCGGCCCGACCGCGATCGAGGCGGCCGCCGAGATCGCGGAGCGGCACCCGTCGCTGACGGTGCGGCTGCGCACCGGCGGGGAGCTCGCCCCGGGGGTCTCGGTGCGGAGCCGCGCGCGCATCCGGCGTCACCTCGCCCGGCACGGCGTCGGGCTGGAGGAGCACGCCCCCGTCGCGACGACCGGCGACGTGCGGGCCGCGCTCGGCGCCGACGCCGTCGTCTGGTGCACCGGATTCCGGGGTGCGGCCCTCGCCGCGGACAGCGGCCTCCCCGTCACCGCCGACGGACGCCTCCGGGTGGATGCGACGCTCGCCGTCGTCAGCGGCAACGGCAGCAGCGGCAGCGGCAGCGGCAGCGGCAGCGGGCGCGTCTTCGGGGCGGGCGATGCGGCGGTCATCGAGGACGGCCGCTACGCGCACCACCGGATGGGCTGCGCCTCCGCCCTCCCGATGGGCGCGCACGCGGCCGACAACGTCCTCCGGGTGATCGCCGGGGAGGCACCCCTGCCGCTCTCGGCCGGCTTCGTCGCCCAGTGCCTGAGCCTCGGCCGGCGGGACGGGCTCATCCAGGCCGTCAGCGCGGACGACCGGCCCCGGAGCCTCGCGCTGTCCGGACGGTCCGCCGCGTTCGTGAAGGAGGCCGTGTGCCGGCAGACGCTCCGGTGGCTCCGCGGGGAGGC
The DNA here is from genome assembly GCF_052654495.1 of Clavibacter rahimiani. NCBI lineage: Bacteria > Bacillati > Actinomycetota > Actinomycetes > Micrococcales > Microbacteriaceae > Clavibacter > Clavibacter rahimiani. Next base: position 1,228,400 of record NZ_CP199790.1, on the reverse strand, counting down.
GCGGCGCGGCGGCTCGTACTCTTGGCCGCGGGGCCCGGAGACGGCGGCGCCGACGATCGAGGAGGAGGCAGCGTGGAGATGACCCGCGAGCAGCTGTTCGACCGGCATCGCGGACTCGTCTTCACCATCGCCTACGACATCACCGGATCCGTGACCGAGGCCGAGGACGTCGCGCAGGAGACCTACCTCCGCTGGCGCACCGCCGACGCCGACGTGCGGGACGGCCGCGCGTACCTCGCCGCCATCGCCGCGAACCTGGCCAGGAACGCCCTCCGCGCGACCGCGCGCCGCCGCGAGGACTACGTCGGCGGCTGGCTCCCCGAGCCGCTCGCCACCGCTCCGTCGGCCGACGCCACCGCCGACGACCCGGAGCAGTCGGCGATGCGGGCCGACGCCGTGTCCACCGCGCTGCTCGTCGTGCTGCAGAGCCTCGGCGACGACGAGCGGGTCGGCTTCCTGCTGCGGGAGGTCTTCGACTTCCCGTACGGGGAGATCGCCGCCGTGCTCGACCGCAGCGAGGCGGCCACGCGGCAGCTCGTGCGCCGCGCGCGGGGACGCGTGCGGAGCCGACCGCCGCGCAACGCCGTCAGCCCGGCCGAGCACGGGCGCGTGGTCGAGCGGTTCCTCGCCGCCGCGCGCACCGGGGACGTCGAGGCCCTGCTCGGCCTCCTCTCCCCGGGCGTGACGCTGCTCGTCGACGGCGGCGGCAAGGCGACCGCCGCGCTCCGCCCCATCGTGGGCGCCGAGAGGGCGGTCCGCTTCCTGCTCGGCCTCGCCGAGAAGCACGGGCGGACGTCGGTCGCCGTCCCGGTCGAGCTCAACGGCCTCGGCGCCGTCCTCTTCGCCGAGCACGACGCGATCACGACGTCGTTCCAGTTCGACGTCGCGGACGGCGTCGTCCAGGGCGTCTACATCGTGAGGAACCCGGACAAGCTGCGCCACCTGCAGGGGCTCCCCCAGGACGCGCTCCGCTGACCCGGGCTGCGCTCAGCCCGCGACGCGCCGCAGCTCCAGCACGCCCGGCACGACCTGCCGCGTCGGGATCCGCCCCCGCGCGAAGTCACCCCACACCTGCCGCACCCGCCGGGCGTCGCGCTGGATCCCCTCCCACGGCGCGCTCGCCAGGAGCCCCGCGCCGCGCCACGCCTCCTCGTCGCCGAACAGCAGCGGCAGGTCGACGGTGTGGGCGGCGCCGAACGGGCTGCCGGGCGCGGACCAGCGGATGACGTACCGGTGGGCCGTGCCGCCGGCGCGCGCGTGCCGCCGGGCGAACCGGCGGGCGGGCCGCCCGTAGACGAGGCTCGTCACAGCGGCGACGGCCGCGCGCCGGACGAGCGGGCCGACCACGGGCACGCGCGTCACGCGCGCGAGCCACGGGATCCCCGGCAGGAACAGGCGCGCCTCCTCCGCCGTGTTGCCGATGAGCACGTCGGCGGCGGGCGCGGCCCGGTCCCACGCGGCGTCGAGCCGCGACTCGGGCGGCAGCGGCGCGTGCCCGTACTGGGTGCCGAAGGGCATCGCGCCGAGGAGTCCGTACGGCGCCGCGGCGCGCTCGACCTCGGGCTGGCGCGCGAGCACCTCCTCGACGGGCATCACGGCCGTGAGCCCGCGGGAGGCGCGCGCCATGGCCGCGTTCATGCGCCGCCGGCCGCGGGAGATCCCGAGGGGTGCGCTCTGAATGATCGCCCGCCGGAACAGCCCCGCGGCTCCCGGCACGGCCATCAGGTGCGCGACCGCGTCGCCGCCCGCCGACTGCCCGAACGCGGTCACCTGATCCGGGTCGCCGCCGAACGCGCGGATGTTGCGCGCGACCCAGCGCAGCGCCTCCAGCTGGTCGAGGAGGCCGAGGTTCGCGGCCCGCTCGCCGCCGGCGCCGAGGTAGCCGAGGAGCCCGAGCCGGTAGGTGACCGTGACCACCACGACCCGCTGCTCCACGACGAGGGGCGCCGGATCCATGATCGGCACGTCCCCGGCGCCCGAGACGTAGGAGCCGCCGTGGATCCACACCATCACCGGCAGGCCCTCGTCCGCCCGCACGTCGCCCGGCATCGTCACGGACACGCGCAGGCAGTCCTCGTCGACGGCGAGGTGGGCGAAGCTCCCGAGCACGTCGTCGAGCTCCGGGAGGGGCAGCTGCGGGCACGCGGGCGCCCAGGCGAGGGCGTCCCGCGGCGCCGTCCAGTCGGGGTGCGCGACGGGCGGGGCGAAGCGGGCGGCGGTCGCGTACGGGATGCCGGTCGCGCGGACGACGTCGCCGTCGGCCCAGCCGACGACGGGTCCGCAGGGCGGCGAGAAGGCGCTCATCCGATCGACGCTACCGTTCGGGAGGCGTTCGCCGGCACGCCCGCGGACGCCCGGGATCGCGGTGCTACCGTGACGCCATGCCCCGCCTGATCGACCACGCCCGCCGCGAGGAGGAGCTCGCCGAGGCGGTGTGGCGGGTCATCCGGCGCGAGGGCGCGAGCGGCGTCTCGGTCCGCACGGTCGCCGCCGAGGCGGGTCTCAGCACCGGATCCCTGCGGCACAGCTTCCCCAGCCGCATCGACCTCGTCGCCCACGCGACGGCGCTGGTGGCGGAGCGCATCGACGCCCGCATCCGGAGCCGCCGCACCGACCCGGATCCGCGGCGCCGGGCCGTCCGGATCCTCGCCGAGCGCCTGCCCCTGGATGACGCACGGCGCGCCGAGGCGGAGGTCACGGCGGCGCTCCTCGCCGACGCGGCGTCGCACCCGCGCCTCCGCGAGGTGCGGACGCGGGCGCACGCCGCGGCCCGCGAGACCTGCCTCGCGCAGCTCGCGCAGCTGCGGGCGGCGGGGCTGCTGCGCCCCGACGCCGATCCCGACCTCGAGGCCGACCACCTGCAGGCGCTCCTCGCGGGGCTCGCCCTGCAGCTGCTCGTGGCGGAGCCTGATCCGGCGCGGGCCGCCCGCGCGCTCGGCGTGCTCGAGCGGCACGTGGACGCGCTCGTGGCGCGGCGCGCGGACCGCCTGGACCGTCCCGAGCGCCCGGACCGCCCGGCGCGCGTCGACGCCTAGCCCGCGGAGGGCGCTCCCCCGCCGAGCCGGCCGCGCAGTTCCTCGACGCGCGCGCGGATGTCGTCCCGCACGAGCCGCATCCGCTCCATGCCGTCGATGCCGCGCTCCGACGGCTCGTCCGTGATCCACGTCTCGACCGCGACGCCCTGGTCGCCGTCCACGTGGGCCTCGGCGCCGAGGACCACCACGAGGTCGGCCGCGCGCACCATCTCGTCGGTGAGGGGCTTGGGGCGCTCGTCGCCCACGTCGATGCCGAGCTCGGCGAGCGACTCCACGGCGAGCGCGTTGAGCGAGGACCCGGGATCCGTGCCGGCGGAGGCGACCGTGACGGCGGCGCCCGCATCGTGGCGCATGAGCGCCGCCGCGAGCTGGGACTTGCCGCCGTTGCGGGCGCAGACGAAGACGACGTTCGGGGCGTGGTCGGGCATGGGTCCTCCGGAGGGCGGGATGCGGGCCGCTGTTCGGCGCGACGGTCCGATCCTGCCATCCGCAGGCGGTGGGACGGAGCGGGGCGGCCAAGGCGGCCGGACGAAGGACGGGACCCGGTCGCAGCGACAGGGGATCCTTCCCATCCGCCTCCACCCGAAGAAGACGCCTCGCAGCGGACCCGCTCTCGGCGGCGCACGCCCCGCCCTTCGCCGCTCACTATCCGCGTAGCATCGCCCGCGCGTCAGGGGCTTGACAGCGCCCCCTTCCTCGGGGGGCCGGACGACGTGGGTGGGCGGCGACCCTCCGCTCGGCCCTCCTCCGGCATGCCACATCGGCGCGTCCCCGGTCAAGGGGACGATGCGGACTCCGCACCGGCGACGACGGGGAACTACTGTCGGCTCGACGGAGCATGTACCCGGTGCTCCCCACCAGGACCGCGGCGCCGTCCTCCGTGCACCCACGGAGGACGGCGGACCGGAGCTGGGATGCGATGCCGCCCGAACGGCACCGCAGGAGCGCAGGGCTCGGGGTGGCACCGCACCCCGGCGCCATCCCGAGCTCTCGTGCCGGACGCGTCCGAACGCTCCGTGCGCGCTCCACACGGACCCTGTCGCCTCTCCTCGGCACCGGTGTCAAGCCCGCAGACACACCGCCGAACCGTCGGCAGTGTCGAAGGCATCAGGCACGCATCGGCTCGAGCGCCTAGCCGCCATCGAGGGCGGCCGAACGCTGTTCGGACGATGACCGTGGAGGCTCCGCCTCGGGGCTGCCCGCCGCACCGGGCAGACCCCGCCTGTCCACCTCCGAACGTCATCCAGAAGGAGAAGCACATGAAGGCAGTCGTCTACAAGGGACCGTTCGACGTCGCCGTGGAGGAGGTGCCCGATCCCACGATCCAGGGCCCCCTCGACGCGGTGATCCGCATCACGAGCGCGAACATCTGCGGCTCCGACCTGCACCCCTACGAGGGCCGCGTCGAGTTCGAGTCCGGCATGGTGTTCGGGCACGAGAACATGGGCGTCGTCGAGGCCGTCGGCGCCGGGGTCGAGCGCATCAAGGTCGGCGACCGCGTCTCCGTCCCCTTCAACCTCGCCTGCGGCACGTGCCGCAACTGCAACGAGGGGTTCACCTCCGCGTGCCTGCGCGCCAACCCGTCCGGGCAGCCAGGCGCCGGCTTCGGCTACCCGGCCATGGGCCCTTACTGGGGCGGCCAGGCCGAGCTGCTCCGCGTCCCGTGGGCCGACTTCAACCTGCTCGAGCTGCCCGAGGGCACCGAGAACGAGCTCGACTTCACGATGCTCTCGGACATCTTCCCCACCGGCTACCACGGCACCGAGCTCGCGAAGGTCGCTCCCGGGAAGACCGTCGCGATCTTCGGCGCCGGGCCCGTGGGCCTCATGGCCGCGCACAGCGCCATGATCCGCGGCGCCTCGCAGGTGTTCGTCGTCGACTACCAGCAGGACCGCCTGGTGCTCGCCGAGGAGTTCGGCGCCACCGCGATCGACTTCTCGAAGGTCGACGTCACCGAGGCGATCATGGACCTCACCGACGGCTTCGGCGTCGACAGCGGCGTGGAGGCCGTGGGGTACCAGGCGCACGACCACACGGGCGAGGAGCACCCCGAGATGGTGCTCGACGCGCTCGTCAGCGTGGTGCGGGCCACCGGCGCGATCGGCGTCGTCGGCGTCTACAACCCGTCCGACCCGAAGGGCGCGACCGAGGAGGCGAAGCAGGGCCGGATCGCGTTCGACTTCGGCACCGCGTTCACCAAGGGCATCAGCATCGGCACCGGCCAGTGTCCGGTGAAGAGGTACAACCGGGAGCTCCGCGACCTCATCATCCGCGGGCGCGCGACCCCCGGCCGCATCGTCTCCCACGAGGTCCCGCTTGATGACGCGGTCGACGCCTTCGACAAGTTCGACAAGCGCGTCGACGGCTACACGAAGGTCGTCCTGCACCCCGCGGCCTGATCCGCGGCCCTTGCGACATGGCGCGACGGTACAGCCCATGCTGTACCGTCGTGCCATGACCATGCTCGCCCCGCGCCTTGACGTGATGACCCGGCTCGGCCGGGCGCTCGCGGATCCCACGCGCTCCCGGATCCTCGTCGAGCTCCTCGACGGCCCCGCGTACCCCGCGCTCCTCGCGGAGTCGCTCGGCCTCACCCGGCAGAACGTGTCGAACCACCTGACCTGCCTCCGCGGCTGCGGCATCGTCCGCACCGTGCCCGAGGGCCGCAGCATGCGCTACGAGATCGCCGACGCGCGCATCGCCCGCGGGCTCGGCGCGCTCGTGGAGGTCGTGCTCGCGGTCGACGAGGAGCGGTCCTGCGCGGATCCCGCCCTCTGCGCCCCCGGCTGCTGCGAGCCGCGCGCATGACCGCCGCGTCCGGCGCCGCGGCGTCCCCCGCCCCGGCGGCCCCCGCGCTCACCCCCGCCCGCCGCGACCTCCTGCGCCGCCGCATCCGCTGGATCGTCGCGGGCACCATCGCGTGGAACACCGTCGAGGCCGTCGTCGCGCTGTCGGCCGGGGCGATCGCGTCGTCGACGGCGCTCGTGGCGTTCGGGCTCGACTCCATCGTGGAGGTGCTCGCCGCGTCCGCCGTCGCGTGGCAGTTCTCCGCGCCGGATCCCGAGCGCCGCGAGCGCACGGCCCTCCGGCTCATCGCGGTGTCGTTCCTGGGGCTCGCCGCCTACGTGGGCGTCGACGCCGTGCTCGCGCTCGTCGGCGGATCCGAGGCCCGGCCGAGCGCCACGGGCATCGTCCTCGCCGCCCTCAGCCTCGCCGTGATGCCCGTGCTCAGCCTCCTGGAGCGCCGCACGGGCACGGAGCTGGGCTCGGCCAGCGCGGTCGCCGACTCGCGGCAGACCCTCGTCTGCGCGTGGCTGTCGGCGGCGCTCCTCGTCGGGCTGCTGCTCGACGCGGGGCTCGGCTGGTGGTGGGCGGATCCCGTGGCGGGCCTCGCCATCGCCGCGTTCGCGGTCCGCGAGGGGCTCGAGGCGTGGCGCGGCGACGCGTGCGCCGTCCCCGTGGCCGCCCTCACGGGCGAGCGCCCGGCGGACGCGCACGACTACGGCTCCTGCTGCTGAGCGCGGCCGGGATCGCCCGGCCGCGCTCCCGCTCCCGCTCCCCTACCTCGAGAGCTGCACCGCGCCCGTGGCGCGCTGGTAGGCGGCGAAGTACTTGTCGCCCATCGCGCGCGCCCCGGCGGCCGTGTAGTGGATCGAGTCCTCGCTCCGGCTGTACCCGGCGGCCCCCGGGATGTACGACACGTTCGACCGCAGCGCGGGCATGCCCTGCTGGGCGACGTCGATGGCCTGGCGCATGGACGAGCCGTTCAGCCACTCCGGCACCATGCCGCCGATGAGGAACGGCACCGCGCCGTAGCGGGCGTTCAGCCGGTCGACGAGGTCGAGCAGCATCGTCTGGTACCCGGCCGCGTTCGTGCGCGTCGCGTCGGACTCGCCCTGGGCCCAGACGACCGCGACGAGGCGGTTGTCCGGATCCTGCGCGAGCGCCTGGTCGATCTGCCCGAGCGCCCGGGTGAACAGGTTGATGCGCGACCTCGTGTCCGACGGGTTCCAGGCGTAGGCGCCGTCGCCCGTCATCGAGGTGGACGCCATCGCGGCGGGGACGAGCAGCACCTTGCGGCCCGGGCGGGCGTCGGCGAGCATGTGCCGGCCGAGCTCCATCCCGGGGCCCACGGACTGCACGCCGCCGGACGTCGTCCACGTGGTCACGTGGCTCAGCGAGTCCTTGGCGGGCACGATCTGCCCGGCCTTGACGCCGCTGCCCGCGAGCTGGTCGAGCCCCGGGACGCTCACGTCCACGGACGGGTCCCACCCGGTGCCGACGCCCTGCGCGTTCGACTGGCCGAGCACCACGACGACGTCGTAGCCCTCGCCGGTCGAGGCGATGGCGCGGGGCGCGGAGGTGCGGGAGGTGGGCGCGTACCCGTCGGCGCGGCCGGTGACGGTCACGGTGACCTGCGACCCGGCGTCGCGCGGCGCCGGCACGTAGGTCGACGCGGTGCGGCCGGGCACGACGACGCCGTTGCGCTTCCAGACGTAGGACAGCTCGGTGGCGACGGGCGCCCAGGCGGGCGTCTCGGCCGTGAGGGTCGATCCCACGGTGGGCGTCCCCGCGATGACCGGCTCGGGAGCGGCCGCGAACGGCTCGTCGCCGGGAGCAGGGGCGGGCTGCGCGGGCGGGACGTCGAGTACGTCGACGACGGCCGCGGTCGGCTCGCTCGTGCGGCTGGCGTCCTGGTAGCCGGTGCGCGAGCCGGTGACCGTCACGGTGATCCGCGATCCGGCGTCCGCGCGGCGCACCGCGTACGTCGCGTCGGTCGCGCCGAGCACGGTCACGCCGTCACGGAGCCACGCGTAGGCGTAGGTCGTGGCCTCGGGCGCCCAGGCGGGCGTCGCGGCGCGCAGGACGGTCCCGGCGACGGGCGATCCCTGGATCGCGGGCGCGGTCGTCGCCTCGAAGGGCACGGCCGGCGGGGGCGGCGGGATGACGACGGGCGTCTCCACGACGTCGATGCCGGCGCTGGTCGCCGTCTGCGTGACGTAGCCGGTCTTCGTGCCGGTGACGCCGACCGAGATGCTCGTGCCCACGTCCTCCGCGACCACGCGGTAGCTCGCGCCGGTCTGGTCGGGGATCACGACGCCGTCGCGCATCCACGCGTAGGAGAAGGACGGCCACGGGCTCCAGGTGCCGGACCGGGCGTTGAGCGTGTAGTCGACGCGGCCGATGCCCGTGATGGACGGCGTGCCGGCGGCCTCGAAGGCGACGTCCGGGAGGGGCTCCGGCTCAGGCGCGGGCGCGGGCGGCTCGGGCGCGACCTCGGGCAGCGGCACGAGGAGGCCCGCGCTCGCGACGGACTGGGTGACGTACCCGGTCTTCGTGCCCGTGACGATCACGGCGATGGTGGATCCCTGGTCGCCCTCCTGCGGGCGGTAGGTCACGGCCGTCTGGCCGGGGATCGCGACGCCGTCGCGGGTCCACGTGTAGGAGAAGGTCGGCCACGGCGTCCAGACGCCGGCGCGCGCGGACAGCGTGAAGCCGACGCGGGCGGTGCCGGCGATGGTCGGGGTCGAGGCGACCGGGAACGGGACGGCCGCGGGCGGGGCGGTGGGCTCCGGGGTCGGGACGGGCGCGGTGGGCGTCGGCGTCGGGGTCGGCGCGGGCGTGCCGGGCGTCGCGGTGGGCGTCGGGGTCGGGGTGCCCGGCGTCGGGGTCGGCGCGGGCGTCGTCGGCACGGGGGTGGGCGTCGGCGTGCTCACCGCCGGGACCTGCAGCTCGGCGCTCGTGACGGACTTCGTCACGTAGCCGGTCTTCGTGCCGGTCACGGTCACGGCGATGCGGGATCCCGCGTCCCCGGCCTGCACGCGGTACGTCACGCCGGTCTGCCCGGCGATCGCGACGCCGTCGCGTAGCCAGGCGTAGGAGAAGGTCGGCCAGGGCGTCCACACCCCGGCGCGCGCCGACAGCGTGAAGCCCGGCCGGGCGGTGCCCGCGATCGTGGGCGTCGCCGCGGCGCTGAAGGGCACGGCGGCCGGCGTCGTCGGGGCGGGGGTGGGCGTGGGCGCGGGCGGCTGCGTCGGGGCGACCGTCGGCGTCGGCGCGGGGTTCGGCGCCTGCGTGGGCGCGACCGTGGGAGTCGGCGCGGGCGTCGGCGCGACCGTGGGAGTCGGCGCGGGCGTCGGCGACGGCGCAGCGGCCGGCACGGACATCCCGTCGCTCGTCATGGTCGTCGTCGCATAGCCGGTCTTCGTGCCGGTCACCCGCACGGCGAGCGCCGTGCCCTGGTCCGCCTCGGTGACGCGGTAGGTGGCGCCGGTCTGGCCGCCGATGGGCACGCCGTCGCGGGTCCAGGTGTAGGAGAACGTCGGCCAGGGCGTCCAGGTGGCGGGCCGCGCGGTGAGCGTGAAGCCGACGCGCGGCGTCCCCGCGACGGTCGGCTGGGGCGCGGCGGCGAAGGGCGCGACGACGGGCGTCGGCACGGCCGCGGTCGGCGCGCTGGTCTGCGTGGAGGGGTCGTACCCGGTGCGGCTGCCGGTGACGGCCACCGTGATGACGGATCCCGCGTCGGCGGCGCGCACGGTGTACGCGGTGGTGGTCTGCCCGCTCACCGGCACCCCGTCGACGAGCCAGGCGTACCTGCTGGTCGTCGCGGCGGGGGTCCAGCGCGCGGTCGTGGCCAGCAGGCGCTGGCCGATGACGGCCTTGCCCGTGATGACTGGCGCGGGCGTCGCGGTGAACGGCGCGGCCGCGGCGGTGGCCTGCAGCAGGCGCATCATCGAGGCGGTCGTCGGCTGTCCGTCGGTCGGGGCCGGCGGCACGACGCTCGTGCCGGTGGCGACGACGCGCGACGCGGACGCGGTCGTCGCCGCCTCGGCCGGCGCGGCGGTCGGCTCGACCGCGACGAGCAGCGTGACCCCGAGGCTCAGCCCCGTGACGGCGGCGACGAGACGTGCGCGTGCGGATGCGGATGCGGTGCGAGTCCCCCGTGTCGAAGCACGGCGGACGGCAGAGTGGTGCTCCCCCAATTGATCCCCCCAGATCGTCGAGGCGAGATTCACCTCATGTCGAAATATTCGCATACGCGGAGGGTGCTGCGTGACACGTGTCCGATCCGCGTCTCCCCACGCCGCGTCCCAGGCGATGCACATGTCGGCTCGGCGGGACGGCCCGACGCTCCCGCGGCACGTCCCCGGGCGGCGCGCGCTCAGCTCCCGCCCGACGCCGCCCCGTACCCTGGCCCCGACCTGACCGCCCGTCGATCCCGCGAGGATCCCCCGCCCCGGAAGGCCCCATGACGAACGCCCCGCATCCCGACGCCGCCCGCCCCGCCGAGTCCGGAGCACGCGGCGCGGGGACGTCCGCCGCCGGATCCCCGTCCGGCTTCGCGGCGCTCGTGCGCGGCACACGGGCCCGCTCCGACCAGCCGTCGCGCCTCGGGCGACTCTTCGCCGTCGTCGCGATCGTGGAGGCGATCACCTGGACCGGGCTCCTCGTCGGCATGTTCCTCAAGTACGTGACGGAGACGACCGAGCTCGGCGTCTTCGTCTTCGGCCGCCTGCACGGCGCGGCGTTCGTGCTCTACGTCATCGTCACGGCCGTCGCGGCGATCCGTCTGCGCTGGGGCTGGAAGCCGGCGCTCCTCGCGGGCCTCGCCGCCATCCCGCCGCTCGCGACGCTGCCGCTCGAGGTCGGGCTGCGCCGCCGCGGGTACCTGCGCCGGCCGGCCGCCGTAGCCGACGGCACCCCGGATCACATGCCGGTGTAGCGCCCCGGCCGGTGGTTGAGCGCGAGCACGAGGTTGAGCAGCACCGCGCCGACCGCCGACCACACGACGCCCACGACGGACACGACGGTGAGGCCGAGCAGGATCACGATCACGTCGAGGATCATCTGCGCGTAGCCGGCCCGGAACCCGAACCGCTCCTGCACGACGAGCGCCACGATGTTGAACCCGCCGAGGCTCGACCCGTGGCGGAACACCACGAGCAGCCCGATCCCGACGAGCAGGTTGCCGGCGAGCACGCCGTACACGGGCTGCAGCTCGAGCCCCGTCACCATGGCCGGGTGCAGCGTCGAGAACAGCGACACGAGCGCGACCGAGATGGCCGTGCGGATCGTGAACCGCCACCCCTTCTTCCACACGGCGAGCGCGAAGAACGGCGCGTTCACGACGAAGAACAGCACGCCGAACGGCAGCGCGCCCGTGTAGCTCAGCAGCAGCGCGAGCCCGGCGGTGCCGCCCGTGACGGCGCCGCTGTCCCGCAGCAGGAACAGCCCGAACGACGCGACGAAGGTGCCGGTGAGGATCCCCAGCACGTCCTCGATGACGGAGTGCGGGATCCCCGCGGTCGTCGCCTCACCGGGGGCGACGGAGGGCGGGACGGGCAGGGGCTCGGACGCGGAAGCGGTCATGGCGGTCTCCGGGGTGGGGGGACGGGATCCGCGCGGGCGGTCGTGCCGCGTTCCGCGCAGGGACCAGCATGGCGGATGCGCGCGGCGGCCGACGACGCGACCGGGGCTCCTCACTCCGCGAAGATCGCCCCCACCGGCTCGCGCTTCTCCGCCTGGAAGCGGTCCTCCGCGCGGCCGAGCGCCCAGTAGGCGGAGAGCGACAGCGCCCGCCGGTCGATGCCCCAGCCATCCTGGAGGATCGCCCGCAGCTCCTTCATCGCGCCGCGCTCGCCGTGCGCGAAGACCTCGACCTCGCCGTCCGGCCGCTCGAGGGCGCGCACGGCGTCGACGAGCGGTGCGCTCGGCACGGCGTCGGGCGTGCGCGTGCGGTGGATCCACCGCACCTCCACGCCCGCGGGGTGCGCGAGCTGCAGCTCGTCGTCTGCGCCGTCGACCTCGATCAGCGCGATGCCGCGCGCGTCGGCGGGCATCGCGGCGAGCGCGGCGGCGATCGCGGGGACGGCCGAGTCGTCGCCGACCAGCAGGCGCACGACGTCCGGGTCCGCGCTCGGCCGGAACATCCCGCCGGGGCCGCTCGCCGCGAGCAGGTCGCCGGGGCGCGCGGTCGCCGCCCACGGACCCGCGAGCCCCTCGTCGCCGTGCACGACGAAGTCGATCGCCGCCGTGCCCGCGGCCGGATCCGCGTGCCGCAGCGTGTAGGTGCGCTGCGCGGGCAGCGCCTCGGGCGGCAGGGAGGCGCGGAGCGCGGGCAGGTCGAACGGCGGGACGACGCCGGATCCGGGCTGCGGCAGCATCAGCTTCACGTACGCGTCGGTCGACGCGAGCCGCTCCGGGACCGCCACCGCGAGGAGCGCGCGGGTGCCCGCCCCGCCGAGGTGCACGCGCACGAGGTGCGGGGACAGCCGCTCGGTGCGGATCACCTCCAGCACGTGCTGCGCCCGGGGGGCGCGGACGGGACGGTCGGGGACGGCGGGTGCGGCGGTGTCGGTCATCGAGGACGATCCTCCGCTCCCCGCCTCCCCCTCGCAACGTGACGGCCGGGCGCGGACCCTCGCCGCCCGGGGATCGCCCGCCTACACTGACCCCGTGGTCGACATCGTCGTCACGGGGCTAAGCGCCAACTCCGTGCCGTACATCGAGGCCCTCGAGCGTCAGCGTGCCCTGCATGCCGACGTCGTCGCGGGCCGGGCGCAGGACACCGTCATCCTCCTCGAGCACCCCTCGGTCTACACCGCGGGGCGGCGCACGGAGCCGACGGACAGGCCGCGCGACGGCACGCCGGTCGTCGACGTGGACCGCGGCGGCCGCATCACCTGGCACGGACCGGGCCAGCTCGTCGGCTACCCGATCGTGCGGCTGCCGGAGCCCCTCGACGTCGTGGCCCATGTGCGCCGCCTCGAGGACGCGCTCCTCGGGCTGCTCGCCGACCTCGGCATCGCGTCGTGCCGCGTCGACGGCCGCTCGGGCGTCTGGATCCGCGGCACGGGCCCCGGCGGCTACGACGAGAAGATCGCCGCCATCGGCGTGCGCGTCGCCGAGCGCGTCACGATGCACGGCTTCGCCCTCAACTGCAGCAACGCGTTCGACGCCTACGACCGCATCGTCCCGTGCGGGATCCGCGACGCCGGCGTCACCTCCATCAGCCGCGTCCTCGGCCGCACCGTCACGCCCGCCGACGTGGTCCCCCTCCTCCGCCCGCACCTCCTCCGCGCCCTCGCACCGAACGGATCCGCCATGACCGCCACCGCTCCCCTCCTCCCCACCGCCGGGGCCCGCGCATGACCGCCGCTACCCCCGCCTCCATGCCCGTCGCCGGGTCCCGCGCATGAGCGCCGCGCCGGACGGCCGCCGCATGCTCCGCCTCGAGGTGCGGAACGCCGAGACGCCCATCGAGCGGAAGCCCGCGTGGATCAAGACGACGGCCCGCATGGGGCCGGAGTACCAGGCGCTCCAGCAGCTGGTGAAGACGGAGGACCTGCACACCGTCTGCCAGGAGGCCGCCTGCCCGAACATCTACGAGTGCTGGGAGGACCGCGAGGCCACGTTCCTCATCGGCGGATCCCAGTGCACGCGCCGCTGCGACTTCTGCCAGATCGACACCGGCAAGCCCGCCGACTACGACACCGACGAGCCGCGCCGCGTCGCCGACTCGGTGCGCCGCATGGGCCTCCGCTACGCGACCGTCACGGGCGTCGCGCGCGACGACCTGCCGGACGAGGGCGCGTGGCTGCACGCGGAGACCGTGCGGCGGATCCACGCCGACAACCCCGGCACCGGCGTCGAGATCCTCGCGACCGACTTCTCCGGCAACCCGGACCTGCTCGCCGAGGTCTTCTCCTCGCGCCCCGAGGTCTTCGCGCACAACGTCGAGACGGTGCCGCGCATCTTCAAGCGGATCCGCCCGGCCTTCCGGTACGAGCGCTCGCTCGACGTGATCACCCAGGCCCGCGACGCGGACCTCATCACCAAGTCGAACCTCATCCTCGGCATGGGCGAGACGCGGGAGGAGGTCTCGGAGGCGCTCCGCGACCTGCACGACGCGGGCTGCGACATCATCACGGTCACGCAGTACCTGCGACCGTCGCCGCGGCACCTGCCCGTCGCGCGCTGGGTGCGGCCGGACGAGTTCGTGGAGATCAAGGCGGAGGCGGAGGCGATCGGGTTCCTCGGCGTGCTCGCCGGGCCTCTCGTCCGCTCCTCGTACAGGGCGGGGCGCCTGTGGGCGCAGTCGATGAGCGCCAAGGGCCGGCCGCTCCCCGCCGGCCTCGACCACCTCGCGGACCCGTCGCGGGGCTTCGCGCAGGCCGTCGGCTGACCCGCCGGCCCCTCCCCGGGCCGCGGACCTGTCGGCTCGCTGACGAACCGGCCGCTCCCGGGTCCGCGGCCAGGTGCGCGCCCTATCGTCGGAGGCACCGCGCACGTCCCACAGCTAGGAGCTCGTCATGGCCGCATCGTCCCCGACCTCAGGATCCCCGTTCGGAGACGCCGCCGACGGCGTGTGGCAGGCGATGGAGTCGCTCCGCGCGCGCTGGGAGAAGCGCGACGGGGGCAGCGGCGACGCCGGCACCGGCACCGCTCCCGGCGAGGGCCACCACGACGTCCGCCGGGCCGTGCTCGCCCTGCTCGCCGAGGAGCCCATGCACGGCTACCGCGTCATCCACGAGATCGAGGAGCGCACCCGCGGCGCGTGGACCCCGACCGCCGGATCCGTGTACCCCACCCTCCAGCTCCTCGCCGACGAGGGCCTCATCGCCGCCGAGACCACGGACGGCCGCAAGGTCTACGCGCTGACGGAGGCCGGCCGGGCCGCGGTCGCGCGCGACGGCATCACCGCGCCGTGGGCGGTCGCCTCCGACGCGCACGGCCGCGACGGCCACGACCGCCGCGACCGCTCCACCCTCCCCAAGGCCGGCCTCGCGCTCGCGCAGGCGGCCGCGCAGGTGCAGCGCACGGGCACGACCGAGCAGGTCGCCGAGGCCGCGGCCGAGCTCGACGCGGTCCGTCGCCGCCTCTACGCGATCCTCGCCCGGGAGTGACCGCGGCCACGGCCGTCGCCGCGCCCGGGGCGGGGCCTGAGGGCGACGCCCCGGGCACGCGCGCCCGCTACCGCCGGATCCTCCGCTTCGCCGCCTGGAACCTCGCGGTCACGTGGTGGTACGAGCTGTTCCTCCCCCGCGTCGGCCTCCGCCGCATCGCCGACCGCACGCGCACCCGCCGCATGCAGCGCTTCGCCCGGCGCTTCCGGGTGCTGGCCGTCGAGCTCGGCGGGCTCATGATCAAGGTGGGCCAGTTCATGTCGTCGCGCCTCGACGTGCTGCCGCCCGAGATCACGGCCGAGCTCGAGGACCTGCAGGACGAGGTGCCCGCGGTCCCCTTCCCGGAGATCCGCGCGCTCGCCGAGCGCGAGCTCGGCATGCCGCTCACGGAGGCCTTCGCGTGGGTCGACGAGACGCCCGTCGCCGCCGCGTCGCTGGGCCAGGCGCACCGCGCGATGCTCGGGCCCCTCGACGCCGCGGACACGGGCCTCACGGGCGCCGTCATCAAGGTGCAGCGGCCGGGCATCGACGACATCGTCCGCGTCGACCTCGCCGCGCTCCGCCGCATCGGCGGCTGGCTCACGCACGTGCGGCTGGTGTCCGACCGCGTCGACGCGCCCGCCCTCGTCGAGGAGTTCGCCGAGACCAGCCTGGAGGAGATCGACTACCTGCACGAGGCGCGCAGCTCCGCCCGGTTCCAGGAGATGTTCGCCGACGACGCGCGGGTCGCCGTGCCCGAGATCGTCTGGGAGCGCAGCACCCGCCGCGTGCTCACGCTCGAGGACGTCACGGCCATCAAGATCACCGACCACGCCGGGCTCCTCGCCGCCGGCATCGACCCGGTGGACGTCGCCCCCGTGTTCGCCGCGGTGATGTTCGACCAGCTCTTCGCCGACGGCTTCTTCCACGCCGACCCGCACCCCGGCAACGTCTTCGTGACGCCCGTCGCGGACGGCTCCGTCGAGCAGGGCTGGACGCTCACCTTCATCGACTTCGGGATGATGGGCGAGGTCCCGCCGAGCACCCGCCGTGGCCTCCGGAAGATGCTCATCGCCGCGGCCTCCCGCGACGGCAAGGGCCTCGTCGACGCGGCCCGCGACATCGGCGTCCTGCTGCCGTCCGCCGACACCACGCAGCTCGAGCTCGCCATGACGCGCCTCTTCGCCCGCTTCGGCGGCCTCGGCTTCGCGGAGCTGCGCGAGGTGGATCCTCGGGAGTTCCGCGCCTTCGCCGAGGAGTTCCAGGAGGTCGTGCGCACGCTGCCGTTCCAGCTGCCCGACGACTTCCTGCTCATCATCCGCGCCATGTCGCTCACCTCGGGCGTGTGCAGCGCGCTGGATCCCCGCTTCAACCTCTGGGACTCCGTCGAGCCGTACGCGCAGCGCCTCATCCGCGAGGAGCGCGGCAACGTCGTGCGCGACCTCGGCACGCGCGTCGCCGACACCGCGGGCACGCTGGCCCGCCTGCCCGGCCGGGTCGACGCGCTGCTCAGCCGCATCGACGAGGGCTCCCTGCCCATCAGCGATCCGACTCTCGAGCGCCGCGTCGGCTCCCTCGAGCGCACGATCCGACGCGCCGTCTCCGCGCTGGTCTTCGGCGGCCTCCTCGCGGGCGGCGTGCTCCTCCGCCCGGACGACGAGGTGCTCGGCACGGTGCTGCTCGTGGTCTCCGTCGTGCCGCTCGCGCAGGCACTGCTCCCCGGCCGTCGCCGCTGACCCCGGCCGGTGCCCGCGCATCGCCGCGGCGGCCTGTCCGCTGGGTGTCGGTCGTGACGCCGTGTGACGGCCGTCCCGCGTCCCTCCCGGATCGCCCGCCTACGGTGAGCCCACCGACCCGACGGACCGAGGAGACACCATGACCGACACCAGCATCCAGGCGCAGATCGCCGACTTCGACCGCGGCTTCGCCGAGCAGATCGGCCCGGAGCTCTCGGCCGTCTTCGCCGCGGAGCAGCAGGCCCTCCGCGCGGACGGCGTCCCGTCCGGCGCGGTCTCCCCCGGCGACGCCCTGCCCGCGGCGACCCTCGTGGATCCCGACGGTGCGCAGGTCGACCTGCACGCGGCCCTCGGCGACGGCCCCGCGGTCGTCGTGCTGTACCGCGGCGCCTGGTGCCCGTACTGCAACCTGACGCTCCGCCAGTACCAGGCGGAGCTCCTGCCCGCCCTGCGGGAGCGCGGCGCGACGCTCGTGGCCGTGAGCCCGCAGACGCCCGAGGGCAGCGCGCAGGCGGTCGCGGGCGGCGGGCTCGACTTCGCCGTGCTGTCGGATCCCTCCAACGCGTTCGTGCGCGCGCTGGGACTGGTGACCGAGCCGTCCGCCGAGGCGCGCGCCGCGCACGCGCGACTGGGCTTCGACGTGGCCGACGGCAACGCCGACGGCACGGGCGACATCCCGTTCCCCACCGTGATCGTCGTGGACGCGGACCGCCGCGTGACGTACGCCGACGTGCACGTGGACTACACGACCCGCACCGAGGTGCCGGAGATCCTCGCCGCGGTCGACGCCCTCGACGCGCGGTAGCCGGGCCGCCGGGCCGCCCAAGGGACAGAGCCTCCGGGAACACGGCCTCGGGCACACGGCCCCGGGGACACAGTCCCGGGAACGCAGAAGGCCCGGTTTCGAGGAGACCGGGCCTTCATCTTGTTGCGGGGGCAGGATTTGAACCTACGACCTCTGGGTTATGAGCCCAGCGAGCTACCGAACTGCTCCACCCCGCGCTACGAGGAATACATTACCAGACCTCCGGGGTGCTCATGACCACATCGGCGACTCCGGCCGCGAGACGGGTCCCTCGCACGAGGACGGCCCCGGCGGCACCCGCATCGCGGGGCCGTCGGGGCCGTCGTCGTGAGGAGCCGGTGCCTACTGCTGCTGGCTCAGCTCGTACGCGCGCTGGACCGCCTCGGTGAACCGCTGGTCCGCCTGCGCCGCGGCGACGAGGTCGCCGGACGCGTACGCGGCCTGCCGCTCCTGGAGCGCCGTGTTGGCCGCGTCGAGCGCCGCCTGCACGTCCTGTGCGGGAGCCGCGGGTGCGGTGGTCGGCGCGGGCGCCGGGGTGGTCCCGGCCTCGCCGTCCGTCGCGCCCTCGCCCGTGCCGTCGTCCGTGGGCGTCGTGGGCACGACGTCCTCGTCACCGGCGGTGGCACCCGAGTCGCCCTCGAAGATGCTGTCGAGGGCCGCGTCCAGCGTGTCCTCGAACGCGATCTTGTCGCCGAACGCCACGAGCACCTTGCGGAGCAGCGGGTAGCTCGTGTCGCCCGTCGAGCGGACGTACACGGGCTGCACGTAGAGCAGTCCGCCGCCGACCGGGAGGGTCAGCAGGTTGCCGCGCACCACGGAGGTGCGGCCGCCGCGCTCCAGCAGGTTGAGCTGGTTCGCGACGTTCGTGTCGGAGTTGAAGTTGTTCTGGATCTGCGTCGGCGCCGGGATGGTGTCGTCGTTCGGCAGCGTCAGCAGGCGCAGCTTCCCGTAGTCGGACGCCTTCTCGCCCGCGGTGCTGCCCGCGTCCGAGTCGACCCCGAGGTAGCCCGTGAGCACGCTCCGGGCGGTGTCCTGCGTGGCCGGCGGGATGAACGTCGAGTACAGCGAGAACCGCGGGGCGTCCTGACCGGGCATCTGCATGGTCAGGTAGTACGGCGGCTGGAGGCTCGTCGGCGTGCCCGCGTCCGTGGACTGCGTCGGGTCGTTCGGCGTGGTCCAGAGGTCCTGGTTCGAGTAGATCGAGCCCGGGTCGGTCACGTGGTACTTGCCGAGGACGAAGCGCTGGACCTTGAACATGTCGGCCGGGAAGCGCAGGTGGCTCATGAGCTCGCCCGAGATGTCCGCGATCGGCTTGAGGGTCGAGGGGAACACCTTCTGCCAGGTCTTGAGGATCGGGTCCTCGGTGTCCCACGCGTAGAGCGTGACCTTGCCGTCGTACGCGTCGACCGTCGCCTTGACCGAGTTGCGGATGTAGTTGATCCGGTCCGTCGGCACGAGCGGCTGCGTCTGCTGCGAGTCGGCGATGAGCCGGCTCATGTCGTTGCGCTCGGAGTACGGATACTGGTCGCTCGTCGTGTAGCCGTCGACGATCCACACCACGCGGCCGTCGACCACGCTGGGGTACGGGTCCTTGTCGATCGTGAGGTAGGGCGCGACCTTGCCGACGCGCTCCGCCGGGTCCCGGTCGTAGATGATCTGCGACTGGTCGTTGATCTGGTTGGCCAGGAAGATCTGCTCCGACTGGAACTTCAGCGCGTAGATGAGGCGCTTGAAGACGTTGTCGACCTTCGGACCGCCGTTCCCCTGGAACGTCGTGTAGGTCTCGTCGGCGCCGTCCTCGCCGGACGGGTAGTCGAGCTCGACCTTGTCGCCGGACTCGGGTCCGCCGACGATCGAGTAGTCGGGCGAGTTCTCGCCGAAGTACACGCGCGGCTCGAAGTCGCCGAGGTCGCCCGAGGCCGGGATGCCGGACTCGAGGAACACGGGCTGGCCGTCGGAGGTGCGCTGCGTGCCGTACGCCGCGACGAGCGAGTAGCCGTGCGTGTAGACGAGGTGCTGGTTGACCCACGACGTGCCCGTGTTGGTCGGGCTCAGCTCGCGGACCGCGACCACCGTGTCCTGCACGCGGCCGTCGATGTCGTACCGGTCGACGTCGAGGTTGTCGCCGAACTGGTAGTACTGCCGGAACTGCTGCAGCTGGCTGAACGCGTCGCCCACGACCGCGGGGTCGAGGATGCGGATGTTGGCCGTGGTCGCGGCGTCCTCGCGGAGCGCGCCGGGCGTGGTGTCCGTGGTCGCGTCGTAGGGGATCTCCTCGATGTCCGCCAGGCCGTAGGCCTCGCGGGTCGCCTCGATGTTGCGCTCGTAGAACTGCGCCTCGAGCGCGCGCTCGTTCGGCTCCACCTGGAAGCGCTGGACGATGGCCGGGTAGGCCGTGCCGATGAGGATGCTGGCCACGACGAGGCCCGCCGTGCCGATGATGGGCAGGCGCCAGCGGCCGATGGCCGCGGTGACGAGGAACAGCACCGCGACGACGGCCGCGATGCCGGCGAGGATCGTGCGGCCGGGGATGACCGCGTTCACGTCGGAGAACGCGGCACCCGTGAACAGGCCGCCGTTGGCCGTGTTGACCACGGAGGAGTACTGGTCGAGCCAGATGCTGACGCCCTGGAGCAGGAAGTACACGCCGGCCGTGATGGCGATCTGGATGCGCGAGCTCTTCGAGATCCGCACCTCGCGGCCCGTGAAGCGCACGGCGCCGTAGAGGTAGCTGGTGGCGAGGACGCCGAGCATCGAGATGATGACGACGGCCGAGGCGAAGCCGACGACCGCCTGGTAGAAGGGCAGCTCGAACATGTAGAACGACGTGTCCAGCTTGAACTGCGGGTCCGTGTTGCCCGAGGGCGTCCGGTTCAGCCACAGCAGCGTGCGCTGCCAGCCGCTCGACGCGGAGACGCCGGCGAAGAGGCCGAACACCGCGGGGATCGCGAACATCGCGAGGCGGCGGAGCGGCTCGATAACCTGCTGGTAGCGGTCGAGCTGCGAGTTGAGCTTCGCGTAGACCGGCCGCGAGCGGTAGGCCACCTGGATGCTGACGAACACCGGGATCGCCATGGCGAGGAACCCGATGAGGAACAGCGCGATGCCCGCGCCCCACTGCGTGAGCAGCACTCCCAGGTAGCCCAGCTGGTCGTACCAGAGGACGTCGGCGTAGAAGCCGGCGAAGATGAAGAACGCGATCACCAGGGCGGCGATGATGGCCGCGGTGATGGCGAGGGGGGCTCGGCTCCGTCTGGCGGGCCGGGCGGATGTGCTTGTCACGTGTGTGCCTCAGAGTCGGGGACAGCGGAGTCCTCATCCTAGGCGGGCACCTTGCCAGGGACCTGCGAGGGTCCGGGCGTGCGGATCGGGTGAGGGGACCCTCTCGTCCGGGTCCGCGACGACCCTCCGCGTGCGCGCGTCAGCAGGTCGGGAGCGCGTCCAGGTCGCCGCCGGAGGAGACCGACCCGAGCGCCGCGAGCGCGTCGTCGAGGGTCGACACGGCGAACACCCGGAGGCCGTCGGGCACGTGGCCGCGGACCTCGCCGCAGTTGTCGGCCGGGGCGAGGAAGTACTCGGCGCCCGCGCGCTCGGCGCCGACGAGCTTCTGCCGGATCCCGCCGATGGGGCCGACCGTGCCGCCCGCGTCGATCGTGCCGGTGCCCGCGATGGCCTTCCCGCCGGTGAGCGAGCCCTCCTCGAGCTTGTCCATGATCCCGAGCGCGAACATCATGCCGGCGCTCGGTCCGCCGACGTCGTCGAGCTGGATGTCGACCTCGAACGGGAACTCGTAGGACGTGGAGGTGACGACGCCGATGACCGGGCGCCCCTCGCGCTCGGCGGGCGTGACCTCGGCCGTGCTCTCCTGGCCGTCGCGCGTGATCCCGAAGGACAGCGGCGTCGTCGTGCCGGCCGCCGCGACGCGCGCCTGCAGGTCGGCGAGGTCGACCACGGCGGTGCCGTCGACGGTGCGGATCGCGTCGCCCGAGCGCAGGGGTCCGTCGGCGGGCGATCCCGCGAGGACGCTCTGCACCTGCAGCGTGCGCGGCACGTCGATCCCGAGCTCCATGAGGGCGGCGGCCACCGCGTCCTGCTGGGAGTCCGTCATCTGCACCTGGTTCTGGGCATCGCGCTCCTCGGCGGTCTGGTCGGCCGGGAACACCGCCTCCATGGGGACGACGCTGCGGCTCGGGTCGAGCCACGCGGAGACGACGGAGTACCAATCCGGGCGCTGGGCCGGGTTGCCGACGACGCTGACCGTGAGCATGTCGAGCCGGCCGTCCGTCGGGTACGTCGGCTGGTCGGGGATGGAGATGAGCGGGCGCTCCGTGCCCTCGTGGTCGCTCGTGCCGAGCGTGTCGAAGACGGGGCCGGGCTGCTCGATCACGTACGGGGACGGCAGGAGGCCGAGCGCGAGGGCGAGCACGGCGCCCGTGCCGGCGAGCACGCGGCCGACGCGCCGGCGGCGCGACGGCCGGGGTGCGCGGGGGGCGTGCTGGGCGAACAGGCTCATCCGGGGTCCTCGCGGTCGGGTGGCGCGACGGGCCGGGATGCGGCCGCCGGGCGGGTGACGGGGCGGCCCGCGGGCCGCTGTTCGCGGCGGGCGGAAGCCGCGACGGCCCAGCCTAGGCGAATGCGGATGGGTTTCCCGTGGGCGCGGGCTAGCGTGGATCCACCGCCCGCGGCACCGCGGTCCGGCCCCTCCAGACCCACCGGGAGACCCTCCATGGCCGACGAGCCCACCCCGAATCCCGAGGACGAGTTCCGTCGCATGCTGGAGCGCTTCCTCGGCGCCGACGGGCAGATCGACCCCGACAAGCTCGCGGGCGCCGCGGGCCTCCCCCAGGACCCGGAGATGGTCCGCCAGCTCCTCGCGCAGCTGCAGGGCGCGCTCCGCAACACGGGCGACGGCGTCGACTGGAAGGTCGCCCGCGAGGGCGCCCGCCAACTGGCCGCGGCCGAGCAGACGCAGGTCACGGCCGCGTCCTCCGCGCCCCTCGACCAGGCCTTCCAGGTCGCCGCCCTCTGGCTCGACGAGGTCACGTACGTCAGCCAGCTCACGGTCCCGCCGCGCCTCATCACCCGCGCGCAGTGGACCGAGCTCACGATGCCCGTCTGGACGCAGCTCGCCGAGCCCGTGGCCCTCAGCATCGCCGACTCCCTCACCGAGGTCCTCCAGCAGAACGCGCCCGAGGAGATGCAGGGCATGGTCGCCGGTGCCGGCCGCATGATGCGGAACCTCGGCGGCACGCTCTTCGCGATGCAGCTCGGCCAGGTGGTCGGGCAGCTGTCCACCGAGGTCGTCTCGGGCGGGGACGTCGGCATCCCGCTCCTGGACGACCAGCAGGCCGCGCTCCTGCCGCAGAACGTGGCGGCGTTCGGATCCGGCCTCGACGTGTCCGAGGACCAGGTGCAGATCTACCTCGCCGTCCGCGAGCTCGCCCACGCCCGGCTCTTCCGCCACGCGCGCTGGCTGCGGCTGCAGCTCATCTCCTCCATCACGGAGTTCGCGAAGGGCGTGCACATCGACACCGAGCGGCTCGAGGCGCTCGCCGAGGGCTTCGACCCGTCGAACCCCGAGGAGCTCCGCCAGGCCATGGTCGACGGATCCCTCATCCCGCCGAAGACCGACGCGCAGCTCGCGGCGCTCGCCCGGCTCGAGACGATGCTGGCGCTCATCGAGGGCTGGGTGGACGTCGTCACGGCGGCCGCCACCGTGCGCCTCCCCCGCGCGTCGGCCATCGCCGAGACCGTGCGCCGTCGCCGCGCCACGGGCGGCCCCGCCGAGTCCGCGTTCGCGACGCTCGTGGGCCTCGAGCTCCGACCGCGTCGCCTCCGCGAGGCCGCGGCCATGTGGCAGGCGGTGTCCGACGGCGTCGGCGCCGAGCAGCGCGACGCACTGTGGTCGCACCC
Organism: Clavibacter rahimiani; assembly: GCF_052654495.1. NCBI lineage: Bacteria > Bacillati > Actinomycetota > Actinomycetes > Micrococcales > Microbacteriaceae > Clavibacter > Clavibacter rahimiani. The sequence goes on along the minus strand of NZ_CP199790.1, from coordinate 1,205,026 downwards.
CGATGTGCTGCCCACCTCGGAGGACATCGACGCGCCGCACGCGCTCGTCGCGCGGCTCACGCAGGGCGAGCCCGAGCCCGACGAGGTCGACCAGGCCCTCGAGGACCTGCTGAGCGGATCCGACGCCGGCCGCCCCGTGGAGGACGGCCAGGGTCGCGCGACCGAGCCCGACGCACCGACCGGCGACGGGACCGGCGACGACCGGGGCGAGGACCCGCGCCCGGTCTGACCCGCGTCCCGCATCCCGCACCGCTGCCGAGGCCGGCGCCGCACCCGCTGCGTCGGCCTCGCGCGTCGCGGCGCGCGCACCGGCTCCCCGGGCCGCCTCGCGGCGGACCCTGTGGACGCGCGCCGCGCGCACGGCGCCGGTCGGGCACCCTCCGCGGCCATGGCCATCCGACTCGATCCCCGTCTCCCGCTCGTCTGGCGCACGCCGGACTCCCTCCAGCTCGGCGTCGACCGCCCGCCCGTGGTGCTCACGGCCGTGTCGCGGCTCGACGAGCGCCTCCTCGACGCGCTGCGCCACGGCATCAGCCGCGGCGGGCTCGACATGATCGCCGCGACCGAGGGGGCGACGCCCGCGCAGGTCACGCAGCTGCTCGACCTGGTGCGGCCGGCGCTCCTCCCGCCGCGCGAGCCCGCGGCCCGGGCGACGCCGGCGACCCCGGCGACGACGCCGCCGCGCGAGGAGCGCGCTCCCCTCCCCCGGTCGCCGCGCCGCGGACCCGTCGCCGTGCGGGGCGGCGGCCCGACCGCCGAGCGCATCGCGGACGCCCTGGCCCGCGCCGGGCACGACGTGCGGATGCGGCACCTCGCCGACGACGCGGATCCGCGCGCGGCCCTCGCCGTCCTCGTCGCGCACTTCGCCATCGCCCCGGCCGTCTACGGGCGCTGGTCCCGGGAGGACGTGCCGCACCTGCCGGTGGTGATCGGCGACCGGCACGCGGCGGTCGGACCGCTCGTCGAACCGGGCCGGACGGCGTGCTGCTACTGCCTGGACCTCCACCGGGTCGACGCGGATCCGGCCTGGCCCGCCATCGCGACGCAGCTGCTCGGGCGCGACAGCGGATCCGAGGCCGGGCTCGTGCCCGCGGAGCTCGCCGCCCTCGCGGCCCGGCCCGCCCACCTCCTCGTCACCACGGGCGAGAACGCGCTCGCGTCCCACCAGGCGGTGCTCGACGTGCGCACGGGTCGCGTCACGCGCCGCGCTTCGCGCCCCCACCCGCGATGCGGGTGTCGAGCTCTGCCAGGAACCGCGACCGCTCCCGCTGACCCGACCGCTGCGGTCCGCTCCGGCTCCAGGAGAGCCGCAACCCGGATCGGGCGCGCGTGATCCCCACGTAGAGGAGGCGCCGCTCCTCGTCCACCGCCTCCAGCGTCTGCGCGTAGCTGATGGGCACGAGCCCCTCGCTGAGCCCCATCAGGTAGACGTGCTCCCACTCGAGGCCCTTGGCGGAGTGCAGCGTCGCGAGCGTGACGGCGGAGACGGTCGGCTCGTGCTGCCCGGCCTGGCGCTCGAGCAGCTCGTCCGTGAAGGCGCGGAAGGTGCTGCCCGCGGGCATGCGCTCCGCCAGGCCCATGATCGCGTCGAGCGACTCCCAGCGGTCGCGCACCGCGCCCGGCTGCTCGGGCGGCTGCTGGCTCCAGCCGAGGCCGCGGAGCACGTCGCTCACCGACTTGAAGAGGGGCTCGCCGGAGATCGAGACGGAGGCGCCGCGGAGCGCGAGGAGCGCCTGCTTGATCTCCGGCCGGTCGAAGAAGCGCTGGGATCCGCGCACCTGGTAGCTCACGCCCGCGTCGCCGAGGGCCTGCTCGAGCACGGCCGACTGGCCGTTCATCCGGTACAGCACGGCGATGTCCTCGGGCGCGATGCCGGAGGCGATCTGCTGTGCGATGGCTCCCGCGATCGCGCGCGCCTCCGCGCCGTCGGACGGGAACGCGCTCACCTGGGGTGCGCGGAAGCCCTCGCCGCGGCCGGGCACGGCGGCGGATCCACGCCCGGAGCGGGCGGCGCCCGTGCCGTCGCCGTCGGGGTCCGCGTCCGCCGAGACGAGCGTGAGGGCCCCCGGCCGGCCGCGCATCAGCCGGTTCGCGGCCTCGGTGATGCCGGACGTCGACCGGTAGTTCCGCTCCAGCCGCACCACGGTCGCCTCGGGGAAGCGCGACGCGAAGTCGAGGAGGTAGGCGCTCTTCGCGCCCGCGAACGAGTAGATGGTCTGGCTGGCGTCGCCGACCACGCAGAGGTCGCGGCGGTCGCCCATCCAGAGGTCGAGGATCGTCTGCTGCAGCGGCGAGACGTCCTGGTACTCGTCGACCACGAAGAAGCGGTACTGCTCGCGGACCTGCTGCGCGACCCAGGGCTCCGCCTCGATCATGCCGGCGGTCGCGAGCAGCACGTCCTCGAAGTCGAGCTGTCGGCGCTGGTCCTTGATGTCCTCGTAGGCTTGCAGGAGGGCGACGGCCTGGTCGGGGTCGAGCTTCGGCGGCAGCGTGCGGGTGGTGCGCGCGGCGAGCCCGTACTGCTCGATCGAGATCATCGAGACCTTGCGCCACTCGACCTCGGCGGCCATGTCGCGGAGGGCGGCCGTGTCGAGGCGGAGGCGGAGGGACTCGGCGGCGTGGCCGAGCATCCGGCCCTTGCTCTCGATGAGGCGCGGCATGGTGCCGCCGACCACCTGCGGCCAGAAGAAGTTGAGCTGCTTGAGGGCGGCCGCGTGGAAGGTGCGCGCGGCGACCGGGCCCGCGCCGAGCTCCCGCAGGCGTCCGCGCAGCTCCGCCGCGGCGCGCGAGGTGAAGGTCAGCGCCATGACGCGGTTGGGCGGGTAGACGCCCGCCTGGATCCCGTACGCGATGCGGTGCGTGATGGCGCGCGTCTTGCCGGTGCCGGCGCCCGCGAGGACGACGACGGGTCCGAGGAGCGCCTGCGCGGCGAGCCGCTGCTGGTCGTCGAGCGCCTCGAGGAGGGCCTCGGCGGTGGGCCCCTCCTCCGCGGCCTCGACGGGGACGAGGGGGGCGAGGCCCGCGGTGCCGGGCACGGGGCCCGCGGCGGATCCGCCCGGTGCGCGCGATCCGTAGGGGTCGGGCCCGGGCGTCCCGGGGACGAGCTGGTCGGTCACGATCGGCGGGTCACCACTCCCGCTCGCCGTCCTCGAGGGGGCCGCCGTACCACTCCTCGATGATGGCGCGCGCGATGGACGACGGGCCGGGCAGCGCGATCTCGCCGAGCGACGCGTGCAGCTCCTCGCGGCTGAACCAGCGCAGGTCGATGATCTCGGTGCCGTCCGGCGTCGCGGGCCCGCTCTCGGCGGCGACGCGCGCCAGGAACCCGACCATGACGGACGCGGGGAACGGCCACGGCTGGCTGCCGAGGTAGCGCGGGTCCTCGACGGTGACGCCGGACTCCTCGAGCACCTCGCGCTTCACGGCCGCCTCGAACGACTCCCCCGGCTCGACGAAGCCGGCGAGCAGCGAGTAGCGGTCGCCGCCCCACATGGCGTTGGCGCCGAGGAGCAGGCGGTCGTCCTGGTCGACGACGCCCATGATCACGGCGGCGTCGGTGCGCGGGAAGACCTGCGAGCCGTCGGAGGGTGCGCGGCGCACCCAGCCGCCCTGCTCGACGACGGTCGGCTCGCCCGTCTTCGGCGAGAAGGGGTGGGACGCGTGCCAGTTCGCGGTGGCGAGCGCGCCCGTGAAGAGCGCCGCGTCGCGGTCGTCGAGCTGGACGGCGGTGGCGCGCAGCTCCAGCCAGCGCTCCTCCGCCGGCTCGAGCGCGAGCGCGGCGGCGTCGCTGAGGACCGCGGCGACGACGGGCGTGCCGACGGGCTCGCCCTCGTGGGCGACGGTGGTGCGGCCGAGGTAGATGCGGATGGTCGCCGACGTCACGCGGTCGACCGGGAGGAGGTCGAGCGCGGCGGGGCCGTCCGCGGCGGAGCCCAGCGCACGGTGGCCGTGCAGGGCGAGGACGCGCGTGGCGGGATCCGCCCAGAGCTCGTCGAACAGGGCCGGCGAGTCGCGGCGCAGCCCGTCGCGGTCGACGCCCTCGCGGGACAGGGGCAGGCGGGAGAGGAAGCTGTCGAGCACGGGTGACCAATCGACTTCGGGGGCGGACGGGCCGAGGGGCGCCGACGGCGGGAGCTGCGGTCCGCCCACGGTGTCCGTGTGCGGCCGGAAGCGCGTGGCGCGGTGAGACGGAGGGCTCCCGGCGACCTAACCTGTAGGGCATGGCCAGATCCCACCTCACTCTAGCCGCGTTGGCGACCTCGGCCGTCGCGGGGCTCGACGTGGTCCGCAGCTCCCCCTTCACGGCCGGCGGCGCGGGCGACTTCGACGCCGCCCTGCTCACCACGAAGGACGACCGCGAGCTCCTCGTGCGCGTCCCGACCACGCAGGCCGCCGAGTCCGAGCAGTCCGCGGACCTCGTGGCGCTCCGGGCGCTGAGCACGGGGATCCGCTCGCGCCTGCCGTTCCAGGTGCCCGAGTTCCTGGGGCAGGCGCCCATCAAGCCCACGCGCGGCTTCGTCTACGGGCACGTGCCCGGCCGGGTCATCTCGCTCGACGAGATCCCCGCGGGCGACGGCCTCGCGCGCGCCATCGGCGCGGCCGTCTCGGCCGTGCACAGCCTGCCGACCGGGTTCGTCGCCGACGCGGGGCTCCCGGTGCTCTCGGCGGCCGAGATCCACAGCCAGACCGCCGCCCTCATCGACCGGGCCGCGGCCACCGCGCTCGTGCCGAGCCTCCTGCTCAGCCGCTGGGAGGAAGCGCTCGACGACGCGTCGCTCTGGCAGTTCCAGCCCACGGTCGTCAACGGCGCCGTGCAGGCGTCCTCGTTCCTCGTCCAGGGCGACGACGTGACCGGCATGATCGGCTGGTCGGAGCTCCGCGTGGCCGACCCCGCCCACGACCTGCACTGGGTGCTGGGCGCCCGCGCCGAGCACGTCGCGGAGAGCGTGTTCCGCGCCTACAACGCCGCGCACCACGTGACGGTCGACCGCCAGCTCAAGCAGCGCGCGCTGCTCTACGCCGAGCTCGAGATCGCCCGCTGGCTCCTGCACGGCACGGACACCCGCAACCAGGGCATCATCGACGACGCCGTGAACATGCTCAGCGCGCTCGTCGACACCGTGCGCGCCGACGAGGGGCACCGCATCGCCCACGAGACGCTGCCCGTGATGGACGTCGACCAGGTCGAGGAGATGCTCGACTCCCGGCCTCAGCCGACCATCGGCCCCGACGGCCCGCGCGACCCGTCCGGCGTGCGCGCGCCCGACCACAGCGCCACGAGGTCCTCCTCGGAGTAGAGCCGCTCGGGCTTCAGCGACCGGTCCTCGGCGACGAAGTAGAACTCCGCGTCGATGAGCTCCGGGTCGATGCCCCGCCACTTGGCGAAGGCGAGGCGGTAGAGCGCGAGCTGCAGCTGCTTGAGCTCGAGGTCGGCCGCGTCCTTCGGGGTGCGGCCGGTCTTCCAGTCGACGACGCGGTACCGGCCGTCGATGAGGAACACGGCGTCGATCTTGCAGATGACGACCTGCCCGGCGAGCTCCATGTGGATCTCGACCTCGACCTCCTCCGGCTTCCGGTTCGCCCACTCGCTCGCCTCGAAGATGGCGCGGAGCCGGTCGAGGTCCTCCTGCTCCACGGGCGGCTCGGTCGGGTCCTGGTCGAGCTCGATCCCGGACGCGTCGATGACGTCGCCCGTGCCCGCGGGGCCGTAGCGCGCCTCGACCCAGCCGTGGAAGAGCGTGCCGAGGCGGGTCTGCCGGTAGGGGCGCTCCGGCATCGGGCGGCGGAGCCGGGCGGCGACGCCCGCGGGGTCGCTCACGAAGTCCTTGAAGCGGGATGCGGGGATGCGCGTGGGCAGGTCGACGAGCTCGGCGTCCCGCGCGCGGGCGTCGCGCTCGGCGAGGAGGAGGTCGATGTCGCGCGTCCAGACGGTCTCGGCCTGCGGGTCGGCGACGGCCACGGCCTCGGCGGCGGCGCGCACGCGGGCCTCGCGCGGTCCGAGCGGCGGGAGCGGCCAGGCGACCCGGGCGGTGCCGGGCTCGAGCGGGTTCTCCTCGAGTTCCGGTGCCTCGGGCAGCGCGTCCGCGGCGATCAGCCCGACCTCCTGGATCTCGCGCAGGAACGTCCCGGGTCCCCGCGGCTTCTGCTGCGTGGACCAGAACGACCCCGTGAGGAGCAGGTCGGAGCGCGTGCGCGTGATGGCGACGTACGCGAGCCGCCGCTGCTCCGCGGCGTTGCGCTCCTCGAGCTCCTCGCCGAACGCCTCCATGGCCTCGGCGAACTCCTTCTGCGTCTCGACCCCGCGCCAGGCGAGCGACGGCAGCTCGGCGGAGTCGCCGCGGAACTCGAACGGCAGGGCGCCGAACGCGACCCAGCCCCGCTTCTCCCGCAGCGTCCCGGGCAGCTCGCCGTCGACCATGCGCGGCACGGCCACCACGTCCCACTCGAGCCCCTTGGAACCGTGGATCGTGAGGATCTGCACCGTGCCCGGCTCCGGCTCCTCGGTGCGCGGCGCGAGGTTGTCACGCCGCTCCGCCTCGGCGAGCCAGGCGAGGAACGGGCCGAGCGTGCCGGCGGAGTCGCCCTGGAGGTAGCCGGCCACCTGCTCGGTGAAGGCCTCCAGGCTCGCGCGGCCGAGCGGATCCGTCTCGTTCGCCGCGACCTCGATGTCGAGCAGCAGCTCCTGCTGCACGACCGTGACGAGGTCGACCAGGTCGAGCCCGACGCGGGACCGGAGCACCTGCAGCTGGCGGCCGCAGGCGCGGAGCCGCGCGAGGCCCTCGACGCTGAACGCCTCGAGCGCGCGGTGGCCCTCGGGGGCGCCGGCGACGAAGTCGAGCGCGTCGACGACGGAGCCGACCTCGTCCGGGACGACGGAGGCGCGGAGGCCCGTCCGGACGTCCTCGGCCAGCTCCTTCTGCGCGTGGTCCCGGGACATGAGCCACGAGGCGACGCGGGACAGCGCGTGCACGTCCTTGGTGCCGACGCGCCAGCGCGCGCCCGTGAGGAGGCGAACGAGCTCGCTGCCCGCGGTGGGGTCGTGCAGCACGCGGAGGACGCAGACCAGGTCGACGACGGCCGGCTGGTCGAGGAGGCCGCCGAGGCCCAGCACGCGGAACGGCACGCCGCGGTCGGCGAGGGCCGTGGTGAACGGCTCGATGGTCTTCAGCGAGCGGCAGAGCATCGCGGCCGAGCGGGGGCGGCCGTCGGATCCCGCCTGCCGCAGCCGGTCGGCGAACCACGCGGCCGTGGCGGCGGCCTCGTCGGCGATGGTCTCCTCGTACGCCACGTCGAGGCGCCCATCGCCCGCGTCGGGGCGGGGCTCGAGGCGCGCCACCGGGATCCGGGACGCGGCCGTGAGCGGCTCGACGATGCGGTTCGCCGCGCCGAGCACGGAGCCGGGGTTCCGCCAGCTCGTGGAGAGCGCGTAGACGGGCACGTCCGCGCCGGACGCCCCCGCGGGCGCGAAGTCGGCGCCGAAGCGCGCGAGGTTGGCCGCGCTCGCGCCGCGCCAGCCGTAGATGGACTGGTGCGGATCCCCCACGGCCATGACGGGCGTGCCGCCGAAGAGCGTGGCGAGGAGCCGGGTCTGCACGACGGAGGTGTCCTGGTACTCGTCGAGCAGGACGACCCGGAAGCGCGCGCGGTGCTCGGCGACGACCTGCGGCACCCGCTCGCAGATCGCGAGCGCGAAGGCGACCTGGTCGCTGTACTCCACGAGGCCGCGCCGGGTCTTCTCCTCCTGGAACCGCACGGCGAGGTCGACGAGCGGCGGCAGCGCGCCCACCGCGGCGACGGCCTCGGCCGCGGGCGCCTTCCGGATGCGCGCGGATCCGAACGGCAGCTCCTCGAGGCGTGTGAAGGCCCCGGCCAGGCGCACGACCTCGCCCGGGTCGGCGACGTTCTCGCTCATCGCGCGGCTGAGCGAGATGACGGCCTGCGTGATGGGGTCGACCCCGCGCCCGAGCTCGAGGAGCCGCGGGTCGGTGCTCTCGACCACGAGCCGGCGCGCGAGCTGCCACGCGGACGCCTCCGTGAGCACGACCGACTCCGATTCGCGGCCGATGAGCGTCGCGCTGTCGCGGAAGATGCCGTTCGCGAAGGCGTTGTAGGTCTGGACGGTGGGCGTGGCGAACGCGTCCGCCGGCGCGGCCGCGAGCCCGGCCTGCTGCAGCTGCTCGATGCGGGCGCGGATCCGCACCCCGAGCTCGCCCGCGGCCTTGCGCGTGAAGGTGAGGCCGAGGATCTCCTCGACGCCCACGTGCCCGTTCGCGAGGAGCCACACCACGCGGCTCGCCATGGTCTCGGTCTTGCCGCTGCCGGCGCCCGCGACGACGAGGCCCGGCTCGAGCGGCGACTCGATGACGCGCCGCTGCTGCTCGGTGGGGCTCGGCAGGCCGAGCGTCTCCGCGATGCGGCGGGCGCTGATCGGGCCGTTGGCCGCGGCGCCCGCGTCCGGGCGAGCACCCGCGCCGTCCACGGCGCTCACGCCGACACCGCCCGCACGAGGTGGATGCGGTACCGCCGGGCCGATCCCGGATCCCGCTCCCCCAGGTCCGGCGTGCCGTCGAAGGTCGCCCCCGCCATGCCCTGGGCGGCGTCCGCGATGCGCGTGCGGAAGCCGTCGAGCTCCTCGCGCGTGAGCGGCTCCTGCGGCAGCTCGCGGTACGGCCGGCCGCCGGTGCCGCCCGAGACGTAGAGGAGCTTGGCGCCGCCCGACGGCGCGTCGGCGGGCACCTGCTCGAGCGAGCCCTCGACGAAGGCCAGCTGGTACGAGCCGAGCTGCGCGTGCGTGGGGATCTCGCCCCGGGTCGGGTAGCGCCGGCCGGTCTTGAGGTCGACGATGACCACCTGGCCCTCCTTCGTCAGCTCGATGCGGTCGATCATGCCGCGGAGGCGCGCGACGCCCACCTCGAGCTCGAAGGAGCCCTCGGCCGCGAGCATGCGCCCGCCGTCCGCCTGGAAGTCGCGGAGGTAGCCGCTGACGCCGGCGATGAGCTCGCCGGCCTGCCGCCGCTCGCGCTCGCCCACCCAGGGCGACTCGAAGGGCAGCTCGCCCCAGCGCTCGTCGAGGCGGACCTCGAGGGCGGGCGGGCGGAGGTCGGCGTCGGGGTCGAGGCTCGCCTCCTCCATCACCGCGTGGACGATGGTGCCGATGCCCATGGCCGTGCTCGTGGATCCGCCGGACGCCTGGTCGATGAACCAGTTGAGCGGCGAGCGCTCGAACGCCTCGAGCCGCGACGGCGACACGGGCACGCGCGCCGCGGGGTCGGAGAGGTCGACGACGGGGTCCGTCGTGGAGGGCTCGCGCAGGCCGTACCACTCCGCCGGATCGGCGCCCGTCACGCCCTCCGCGGCCAGCCGGGCGAGGGCCGACGCGGCGGCGAGGCCGCGCTCCCGGGTGGCGTCCGCGGGACGCCTGGCCGTGCGGTCGCCGGAGACGACGCGGCCGTCGTCGAGCAGCACGGCGTCGCGGTGGACGACCGCGAGCTCGCGCCGGAGCGCGCCGACCAGGCCGCGGAGCGACAGCGGGTGGTCGGGCCGGATCCGCAGGGCGGCCGGCGCGTCCTGCGCCACGCGGCCGGCCTCGGCGCCCGCCTCCGCCTCGGCGAGGCCGGGCGCGGGCGGCACGAGCCGGAGGAACGGCGACGGCGCCTCCTCGTCGTTCGCGGTGGCGCTGAGGACCACGACGCGCGACGCCCGCGACACGGCGAGCGCGAGCATCCGCAGCTCGTCGCCGAGGACCTCGGCCCGCTCGTCGACGTCGGCGCGGTCGAGTCCGCGCGCGACCGCCGAGAGGCGCTGGGGGTGCAGCAGGGATCCGCGCAGGCGGAGGTTCGGCCAGACGCCCTCCTGCAGCGCGGCGACCGCGACGACCTCGTACCCGGCGCCGACGACGGCGGAGGGCGTGGCGACGAGCACCGTGTCGGCGAGCGGCTGCGGCGACAGCGTGTCCTCGGGGACCTCGGCGCCGAGCAGCTCCTCGACGAAGTCGGACGCAGGTCGGCCCGGGTTGCGCTCCACGAACCGCCGCGCGGCCGTGAAGAGCGCGACGATCCCGTCGAGGTCGCGGTTGGCCTGGTCGGCGACGATGCCGGTCTGCAGCGCCTGCTCGAACCACTGCGGCGCGAGGCGCGAGCCCTCCCACAGGTGCCAGAGCAGCTCCTCGATGGTGGCGGCCGCGGCCGCGAGCTCGCGCCCGGCCTGCAGCGAGCGGGCGAGGCGCGCGAGCCGACGGGCGGGCGCGAGGTCGAGCGTGTCGAGCCGCCCGGGCGCGGCGAGCGCCTCCACGAGCAGCTCGTCGCTCGACCGGTGGCCGTCGCCCGCGAGCTCCTCCTGGCGGAGCGCGAGGCGGAGGCGGCGGAGCGCGACCCCGTCGAGGCCGCCGAGCGGGCCGGTGGCGAGCTCGGCCGCGATGTCGGGCGTGAGCGGCACCCGCCCGAGCACGACGTCGACGGCCCGGATGAGCGCGAGCGCGGCGAGGTCGTCGCGGAGCGCGCGCCCGGCGACGGCCGTCCGCGTGGGCACCTCGGCGGTCGCGAGGTTGCGCGCGACCTGGGGCACGAGGGATCCGGAGCGCACGAGCACGACCATCCGCGCCCACGGCACGCCGCCGAGCAGGTGCTCCTCGCGGAGCCGACGCGCGAGGCGGGCGAGCTCGATGGCGCGCGTGGGCGCCTCGATGACCTGGACCGGGTCATGGTCGTCGACGAGCCCGGGCGCGGATCCCGCCTGCCGCTGCCGCCCTGCGCCCGCCGCGCCGATGCGCGCCGTGACCGCGGACGTGAGCGCCCGGAGCGCGGGCGGCTGCCGGTGCACGCGGTCGAGGACGAGCGTGCGGAGGTCCGGCAGCCCGAGCACGGTGGACAGGCGGCCGAGCGCCGAGGCCTCCGCCCCGCGGAAGGTGGCGGCCGCGACGTCGGGGTCGCCGAACGCGACCACGTCGGCGCCGCGCGCCGCGAGCGCCTGGAGGAGGGAGAGCGTGGCGACGGTGGCCTCGTGCAGGTCGTCGGCGACGACCAGCCGGATCCCGGTGAGCGCCTCCCCCCGCGACACGAGCAGCACGGCCTCCGCGAGCAGCTCCGCGCTGTCGAGGTGGTCGCCGCGGAAGGAGTCGACGACGTCCTCGTACTCGCGCGCGAACGCGGCCGCGCCGATCCATTCGGGGACGCCGTGCGCCTGCCCGAGCGCCGCCAGCGCCTCCGGCCGCACGCCCTCCTCGGTGGCGCGCATGAGCAGCTCGCGGAGCTCCGTGCGGAAGGCGCGGAGCCGCCGCACCTCGACCCCGAGCGGGTCGGGCCACGCGGGCCCGATGCCGAGCTCCTCGTGCCCGGCGAGGAGGTCGGCGATGATCTGGTCCTGCTCGGCGCCCGTGAGCAGCCGCGGCGGCTCGGTGCCGGTCTCCGCGGCGCGGCGGGCGAGCACCTCGAACGCGACCGAGGTGGCGGTGCGCGCGAGCGGCCCCAGCGTGGGCACGCCGACCCGCAGCGCGAGCTCGTCGCGGAGGCGCGTGGCGGCGGCGCGGGACGGCGCGAGCACGAGGACCTCGGCGGGATCGAGCCCCCGCACGAGGATCCGCTCGGCGACGAGCTCCTTCAGCGTCGTGGTGCGGCCGGATCCCGGCGCGCCGAGGACCGCCGCGCTCACCCCGACGGGCAGCTCGACGACCGCGCGCTGCGACGGATCCAGCTCGACCGCGGGACCCCCGTCGCCGGCGGCGGAGGCGGGCGGCTGGCGGAATCCCCTGATGGTCACGCGCCCACGCTACCGGCGGCCTCCGACGTCGCCGGATCCGCGGACCGCCCCCGTGCCGGTCGACGAGAGCGCCCGCGACGGCCGCCGCGTCCGCCCTCAGTGAACGCCGCGGGACCGCGCGGGAAGGTGCCCTAACCTCAGGGGAGCACCGTCGCATCCGACGCATCGAAAGGCACCTCCCGTGGAAATCCGTATCGGCCTCGTCAACACCGCCCGCGAGCTCTCCTTCAGCACCAAGCAGACGCCCGAGGAGGTCCAGGAGACCGTCACCGCGGCCGTCCGCGACGCCGCGCCCTTCATCTCCTTCACCGACGAGAAGGGCGCCACCCACCTCGCGGTCACCGCCCACCTCGCCTACGTGGAGCTCGGCAGCGCCGACGCCCCGCGCATCGGCTTCGTCCGCTAGCCCGACCCCGTGGAGCTCCTGTTCGTCGCGCTCCTCGGCGCCCTCATCGGGATCGTCGCGCGCTACGCGCTCCCCCACCGCGCCACGCACGGCGCGCTGCTGGTGCCCGCGGTCGGCTCGGCCGCCGCGATGGCCGGCTGGGTCGCGCTCACGTGGGCGGGTCTCCGCTCGGACCAGGGCGTGATCTGGATCGCCGCACTCGCCATCTCCGCGCTCGTCGCGGCGGGCGTCGACCTCGCGGTCGGACGTCGCCGCTCCGCGGCCGACGCGCGCGACCTGGCGGCCATCGCCGGCTGATCCGCCCCGCACGACACGACGCCCGGTCCCTCGAGGGGCCGGGCGTCCATCGTCCCGGAGGTCGCGCGACGGGACACGGGGCCGATCGCGCGGGACGGGTCAGGCCGTGAGCCCGAGCGCGTCCATCCGCCGGGTGTGCGCCGTGATGATCCCGGCGAACACGGGCTCGAGGTGCACGCGCGCGTCGTCCGGGTCGGCGAGCGACGCGCGCATGGCCGTGCCCGCGACGAGGAGCGTGTCGCCCACGAGGCGGCGGCCCCACATGGCGAGGCGGGAGGCGAGGCGGGGATCGCGGCGGATCCCGGCGCGCACGGCGTCGACGATCCCCTGCTGGCCCACGCCCGAGGAGAGCAGCACGACCACGCGGTGCCGCTGGTCCGACGGCAGACCCGAGGCGAGCCGCACGAAGAAGTCGTCGAGCAGCCCGGTGGTGATGTAGGAGGAGAGCAGGCTCTCGTACCAGTCGCCGCCGGCGACGGTGGCGGTGAAGCGGTCGAACGCGCCTCGGTGCGGCTCCATGACGATGCTCGGGTCGCCGTCCAGCCGCTTGATCTCCGCGGCGAGCGCCTGGTGCTTTCCGAGCGCGATGCCGGCGGCGGTCGAGACCGCCTCCTTGCCCGCGAGGTCGGGGGCCTCGGTCACCGCGCGCGACAGCGTCTCGAACACGGTCAGCTGCAGGTAGGCGACGGCGCCGAGGAAGCGGAGGGTGTCGGGCGAGAAGTCGTCGACGCTCACGGTCGGCGCGGAGCTGCGGCGCTTCGACTCGCCACGGGACCTGACCCGGGGCGCGTCGATCGTCGTCGACCGGCGTCCGAACATCTTGAGCACGTGGCCAGCGTATAGGGAGCGGGAGGCGGCGTCCGGGCCCCCGCCCGCTAAACTCGCCCGTGGTCCCTCAACGGAAGGGCCCCATCGCGCCCGCAGAGAAGCAGTCCGGGCGTGGACCGCACCGCTAGACAGGGCACAACGTGACTTTCACCGAACTGAACATCGACGAGGACATGGTCCAGGCGCTCGCCGACCACGGGATCCTCGAACCCTTCCCCATCCAGGAGCAGACGATCCCCCTGGCCCTCTCCGGCCAGGACATCATCGGCCAGGCCAAGACGGGCACCGGCAAGACCTTCGGCTTCGGCCTCCCGCTCATCCAGCGGCTCGGCCTCACCCCCGAGCCCGGCGTGCAGGCCCTCGTGGTCGTGCCGACCCGCGAGCTCGCGGTCCAGGTGACCGAGGACCTCCAGGTCGCCACCGCGAACCGCGCCACCACCGTCGTCTCCATCTACGGCGGCAAGGCCTACGAAGGCCAGATCGAGCAGCTCAAGGCCGGCGCGCAGATCGTCGTCGGCACCCCGGGCCGCCTCCTCGACCTCGTGGGCCAGCGCCTGCTGTCGCTGAAGGACGTGCGCGAGATGGTGCTCGACGAGGCCGACAAGATGCTCGACCTCGGGTTCCTCTCCGACATCGAGAAGCTCTTCGCGCAGACCCCGGCGGTCCGCCACACCATGCTCTTCTCCGCCACCATGCCGGGCCCGATCGTGGCGCTCGCCCGCCGCTTCATGACGAAGCCGATCCACATCCGCGCGACGGACCCCGACGAGGGCCTCATGCAGGCGAACATCCGCCACCTCGTCTACCGCGCGCACAACATGGACAAGGACGAGGTCATCGGCCGCATCCTCCAGGCCGAGGGCCGCGGCAAGACCGTGATCTTCACGCGCACCAAGCGCGCCGCCGCCCGCCTCGTCGAGGAGCTCAACGACCGCGGCTTCAACGCCGCGGCCGTGCACGGCGACCTCAACCAGGAGCAGCGCGAGCGCGCCATGGCCGCGTTCAAGGCCGGCAAGAAGGACATCCTCATCGCCACCGACGTGGCGGCGCGCGGCATCGACGTGCTCGACGTCACCCACGTGATCAACCACACCATCCCCGAGGACGACAAGGCGTACCTGCACCGCGTCGGCCGCACCGGCCGCGCCGGCAAGACGGGCATCGCCGTCACGTTCGTCGACTGGGACGACCTGCACAAGTGGGCGCTCATCAACCGCGCCCTCGAGTTCGGCCAGCCGGAGCCGACCGAGACGTACTCCTCGTCGCCGCACCTCTTCACCGACCTCGACATCCCCGCCGGATCCAAGGGCCGTCTCCGCGCGACCCCCACCGTCAACCCCGACGGCACCCCGCGCGAGCGTCCCGGCAGCCGCGGCTCCGACGGCGGTCGTGACGGCGGCCGCTCGGGCGGACGCGACGGCGGCCGCGGCGGCGACCGTGGCGGCGACCGCTCCGGCGGACGGGGCGGCGACCGCTCGCGCACCCGCAGCTCCGCTCCCACCGCGACGTCACCCGCCGAGGCGACCGCGGCCATCGGCAGCGAGCAGCCGGCGACCGCGGGCGGCCACGACGCGCCCCACGCCGACGGCCAGACGCGCCCCCGCTCGCGCAACCGCCGTCGTCGCTCCGGCGGCGAGCACCCGACCACGACGGCCTAGCGCCGCGCGCACGGAACGCAGGAGAGGGGCCGCATCCATCGGATGCGGCCCCTCATGCGTGCGACGTCGGCCGCCCTCATGGTTCCCCGGAGCGGGACGACCGGCGCTGTCGTCGCGGAGTGCGACGCGGCGGACCGTCAGGCGGCGCGGACCGGCACGACCGGTGCCCAACCCGTCGCGCGCTCGACGATGCGCGCGAGCACGGCGGGCTCCGTGGAGTTCTCCGCGAGCCGGTTGGGCTTGCCCGTGCCGTGGTAGTCGCTGGATCCCGTGACCTCGAGCCCGAAGCGCTCCGCGAGCTCCGTGAGGCGCACGCGCGAGGCCGGCGGGTTGTCGCGGTGCCGCACCTCGAGGCCGAAGAGCCCCGCGGCGACGAGCGCGGTCATGCGCGAGTCCGACAGCACGCGCTCAGGTCCCCGGGCGCCCGGGTGCGCGAGGACGGCGAGGCCCCCGGCCGCGGTGATCAGCTCGACGCCGAGGATCGGATCCGGCGCGTAGTGCGGCCGGTAGTAGCCGCCCTGCCAGTGCAGGATGCTCTCGAACGCGGCCGTGCGGGTCGCGACGTGGCCGCGCGCCACGAGCGCGTCGGCGATGTGGGGCCGGCCGATGGTGCTGCCGGGCGTGGTCTGGGCGAGCACGTCGTCCCAGGTGAGCGCGTAGTCGCGGCCGATGCGGCCGACCATGGCCTCCGCGCGGGTCATCCGCTCGCCGCGGACGCGGGCGGTCATCGCCGCGAGGTCGGCGTCCTCGGGGTCGAAGAGGTAGGCGAGGACGTGCACGCTCGCGTACTCGAGCTGCGTGCTCATCTCCATGCCGGGGACGAGGGTGATCCCGTGCGCGAGCGCCGCGGCGGACGCGTCGGCCCAGCCCGCCGTGGAGTCGTGGTCGGTGAGGGCGACGGCGGAGAGGCCCTGGCGGGCGGCCTGCGCGACGAGCTCCGCGGGCGTCTCGGTGCCGTCGGACACGGAGCTGTGCGTGTGCAGGTCGATGGGACCCCGCTGCTGCTCCGGCATCCCGCCATCCTATGCGGCGGGTCGCGGAGCCCCGGCCGCATGCGGGCCGCGAGGGCGCTCTCCCAGAGAGCCGCCATAGTGTGGGGCGCGTCATGGGTCGGGTCGTCGGAGCAGCAGTCATCCTCATCACGGGGGTGGGGCTGCTCGTCATCACCTGGCCGCAGCTCCTCGGCCTCGAGCAGTCGTACCTCGTCGCGCACGCCGTCGCCATCCGCGGCGGACTCGTCGCGGCGGCCGCCGCCGTCCTCCTGCTGACCCTCGTGCTGTGCGTCGCCATCCGGCCCGGCCGACGGCTCCTCGGCGGCCTCGCCGCGCTGCTGGCGGTCTTCATCGGCGCCAACTGCGCCGTCCTCGCCACGCGCGGGCTCGGCGACACCGCGTTCGCCGAGCCGCGGGACGCGGACGTCACCGTGCTCTCCTGGAACACGCTCGGCGGGGCGACCGGCGCGCGCGCCGTCGCCGACCTCGCCATCGAGTCCGGCGCCGACGTGATCACGCTGCCCGAGACGCGCGAGGAGACGGGCGCCGAGATCGCCGTGCTCATGCGCGAGGCGGGCCGGCCGATGTGGGTCCGCACGGTGGCCTTCGACGACGTCGCGGCCGCCCGCTCCACCACCATCCTCATCAGCGCGGCCTACGGCGACTACCGGCTCGACGAGTCGCGCGGCACCACGGCGGTGCTGCCCACCGTGATCATGGAGCCGGTGGACGGCGTCGGGCCGACCATCATGGCCGTGCACCCCGTCTCCCCCATCCCCGAGCAGATGGACAACTGGCGGTCGGACCTCGCCTGGCTCGGGAACCGCTGCGACGAGGGCAACGTGATCATCGCGGGCGACTTCAACGCCACGCTCGACCACATGAGCCGTTACGGCGGCACGCCCACCGAGCGCGACCAGGTGACGGACCTCGGCCAGTGCGTCGACGCGGCGCGCGCCTCGGGCAACGCCGCCGTCGGGACCTGGCCGACCGACATCCCCGCGCTCCTCGGCACGCCCATCGACCACATCATGGCGACGCCCGGCTGGGCCGTCACGGGCTTCCGCGTCGTCGAGGACCGCGACGGGGCCGGCAGCGACCACCGGCCGATCGTCGCCCAGCTCACGCCGCTGCGCTGACCCGCGGTCCCGCCCGCGCGGCGGCCGGGCCAGGTGGGATGATCGACGGATGGCCGAGAACACCGACACCGCGTCCGAGACCACCCCCGCCGACATCGCCGCCGACCCGGCCGCGCCGCTCGCCACGACCGAGACCGCGTCCCCGGCGGTCGCCCCCGCGGGTGCGCCCGCTCCCGGATCCGGCGACGCACCCGTCCCCCGCGCCACGTCGAACCGCAGCACGACCCCCGCGAGCACCGCGTTCAGCGACTTCGTGTCCGCGCACTGGGCCGACCGCGAGGAGGTCGACCCGCCCGCGCGCGAGCAGGCCCCCTTCGCCGCCGACCGCCGCCGCCGCCTGTCCGCGCAGCACGTCGGCACGCGCCTCGTGATCCCCGCGGGCCGCCTCAAGCAGCGCAGCAACGACACCGACTACCCGTTCCGCGCCCACTCCGCCTTCGCGCACCTCACGGGCTGGGGCGCCGACAGCGAGCCCGGCGCCGTGCTCGTCCTCGAGCCCGTGCCCGGGGGATCCGCCGCCGACGGCTCCGCGCACGAGGCCACCCTCTACTTCCGCGAGCGCGCCGGCCGCGACAGCGACGAGTTCTACGCCAACGCCGAGATCGGCGAGTTCTGGATCGGGCCGCGCCCGTCGCTCCGCCAGGTCGCGGCCGACCTCGGCCTCGCGACCGCGCCCCTGGCCGACGTGGACGCGGCCATCGCCGCCCCCGGCGCCGTGCGCGTGATCCGCGAGGCCGACCCCCAGCTCGCCGCCCGCGTCGACGACGCCCGCGCGGCCGCCGCGGAGGCCGACGCCGGCACCGACGCCGACGCCGACCGCGCCGCGGGCGACGCCCTCCTCGCCCGCGACGCCTCCGAGCTCCGCCTCGTGAAGGACGCGTACGAGATCCGGCAGATGCGCGAGGCCGTCGACACGACCGGCCGCGGCTTCTCCGACGTGATCGCCGACATGCCCGCCGTCACCGCGCACGCGCGCGGCGAGCGCGTCGTCGAGGGCGTCTTCAACGCGCGCGCCCGGGCCGACGGCAACACGGTGGGCTACGACACCATCGCCGCCTCCGGCCCGCACGCCTGCATCCTGCACTGGACCCGCAACGACGGGCGCGTCGTGCCCGGCGACCTGATCCTCATCGACGCGGGCGTCGAGCTCGACAGCTACTACACGGCCGACATCACGCGCACGCTGCCCGTGTCGGGCACGTTCACCGACGTGCAGCGCGAGGTCTACGAGGCCGTGCGCGAGGCCGCCGACGCGGCCCTCGCGATCGTGCGTCCCGGCATCCGCTTCCGCGAGGTGCACGCCGCGGCGATGGAGGTCATCGCGCGCAAGGCCGCCGGCTGGGGCATGCTGCCCGTGACCGCCGAGGAGGCGCTCCAGGCCGACAACCAGCACCACCGCCGCTACATGGTGCACGGCACGAGCCACCACCTCGGTCTCGACGTGCACGACTGCGCGCAGGCCCGGCGGGACATGTACATCGACGGGATCGTGGAGGCCGGCATGGTCTTCACCATCGAGCCCGGCCTCTACTTCCAGCCGGACGACCTCACGGTGCCGGAGCGCTTCCGCGGCATCGGCGTGCGCATCGAGGACGACATCCTCGTAACGCGCGACGGCGCCGAGAACCTGTCGGCGGGCATCCCGCGCACGGCCGACGAGGTCGAGGCGTGGATGGCCGGTCGGGCCTAGCCGCCGCAGCGGGTCCGGCCGCGGAAGCCGGCCGGGCGCACCGGGGTCAGATGCCGGTCGCGCCCTGCTCGCCCACGGGCCGGTCGGTCGACGTCGGCGGGGCGGTCGGCTCGGGGGCGGCGGACCCGCCCTGCTCCGGCACGCGCTCCCCGTAGGGGCCCGCGGGCCGTGCGGCGGGATCCGCGGCGGGCGGCGCCGTGACGACGGGCTCGCCGTACACGGACGTCCCCGCACCGCCGATGCCGAGCACGTTCCGCGCGCGGTGCATCGAGTCGGGCTCGACGACCACCGAGTAGCTCGTGGCGGTGACCTGCATCACCGATGTGAAGTCGCGGCGGCGGCGCGTGATGCTGTAGCTGACGATCCCGTAGATGGCGCCGAACCCGACGCCGATGATGACCGCGCCGACGACCGACGACACGTTCGGCACGGGCGAGAACAGGAAGGTCACGAGGCCGAGGAAGAGGCCGAGCCATGCGCCGCTCGCCGCTCCGGCGGCCGCGGCCCGAGCCGAGGTGAGCTTGCCGGTGACGCGCTCGACGCTCGTCAGCTCGTTGCCCACGATGCTCACCTGCGTGACGGGGAAGTCGGCCTCGGCGAGCGTCACGACGGCCTTCTGCGCCTCGTCGTACGTCTCGTAGGTGGCCACCGGCTCGCCCTTCGGCAGCTTCGGCATGCGGGTGCGGGCGGTGCGTCCGAGGAGGGGGTTGGTCACGCGTCCAGTGTTCCACGGGGTGCCGGGCGGCGGCTGGGCGAGCGACTAGATTGACTCTGTGAGCGCCTCCCGAGTCTTCGTCGCCCGGCTCGCCGGGTGCAGCGTGTTCGACCCCGCAGGCGACCGGGTGGGGCGCGTGCGCGACGTGCTCGTCGTCTACCGCAAGGACGATCCGCCGCGCGTCGTGGGCCTCATCGTCGAGATCCCCGGCAAGCGCCGCGTGTTCCTCTCCATCGGCCGCGTCACGAGCATCGGCTCCGGGCAGATCATCACCACCGGTCTCATCAACCTCCGCCGCTTCGAGCAGCGCGGCGGCGAGGTGCGCGTCATCGCCGAGATCCTCGGCCGGCGCGTGAAGCTGCGCGACGGATCCGGCACCGCCGTCATCGAGGACGTCGCGATCGAGGAGTCCGGCCAGGCCGAGTGGGAGGTGTCGCAGCTCTTCTGCCGCCGACCCCGCACCAGCCCCTCCCCCTTCGCCAAGGGCGCCACGCTCTTCGCGACCTGGGACGAGGTCGCCGAGCTGCAGGACGAGGGCGTCGCGCAGTCCGCGTCCCAGTTCCTCGCCGCCTACTCCGACCTGCTCCCCGCCGACCTCGCCAACACCCTGCTCGACCTGCCGCAGGCCCGCCGCCTCGAGGTCGCCGAGGAGCTGCCCGACGCGCGCCTCGCCGACGTGCTCGAGGAGATGCCGGAGTCGCAGCAGGTGGAGATCATGGCCACCCTCGACGACGACCGCGCCGCCGACGTGCTCGACCAGATGCAGCCGGACGACGCCGCCGACCTCATCGCGCAGCTCTCCGAGGAGCGCGGCGAGGCCCTGCTCGAGCTGATGCAGCCGGAGGAGGCGGACGACGTCCGCATGCTCCTCAGCTACGCGCCGGACACCGCGGGCGGCCTCATGACGACCGATCCCGTCATCGTCTCGGGCGACGCGACCGTCGCGGAGGGCCTCGCCCTCATCCGCCGCCACGAGCTCGCGCCCACGCTCGGTGCCGCGGTGTGCGTCACGCTGCCGCCCTACGAGCCGCCCACCGGCCGCTTCCTCGGCATGGTGCACTTCCAGCGGATGCTGCGCTACCCGCCGCACGAGCGCCTCGGCACGCTGCTCGACCAGGGCCTCGAACCCGTGCGGGCCGACACGAGCGCGGCCGAGGTGTCCCGCATCATGGCGAGCTACAACCTCGTCTCGGTGCCCGTCGTGGACGAGAACCACCGCCTGGTCGGCGTGGTCACGATCGACGACGTGCTCGACCACCTGCTGCCCGACGACTGGCGCAGCGCCGACGCGGAACGCGAGACGCGCAAGCGCGCGACCGCCCGCTTCCACGGCACGGCCACGGCCGCCATCCCCACCGCAGGACCACGACGAGGACGGAGGGCCCCCCGTGGCACGGCAGAGTAACCGCGACGTCCGCCTGGACGCGCCCAAGGGCCTCCGCACGACGGTCCTCCCGCTGCGCAACCGCGCCAGCCGCGACCGCTTCGGCCGCTTCACCGAGTCCATCGCGCGCGGCATGGGCACCCCGTGGTTCCTCATGGGCCTCACGCTCTTCTGCGTGGCGTGGATCCTCTACAACACCTACGGCCCCGAGTCCGCGCGCTTCGACTCGGCGGCGCTCGGCTTCACGGCGCTCACGCTGATCCTGTCGCTGCAGGCCTCCTACGCGGCGCCGCTCATCCTGCTCGCGCAGAACCGGCAGGACGACCGCGACCGCGTGCAGATCGAGCAGGACCGCCAGCGCACCGAGCGCAACGTGGCCGACGTCGAGTACCTCGCCCGCGAGGTCGTGTCCCTCCGGCTGCAGATGAAGGACGTCGCGTCGAAGGACTTCATCCGCGCCGAGCTCCGCCAGCTCCTCGAGGAGCTCGACCGCCGCGACGAGCCCGAGGCGGACGACGCCGAGGGCGCCGGCAGCACCGGCAGCGCCGGCAGCACCGGCAGCCGCAGGGCGCATGGCCGCTGAGGCACCCGGTGGCAGCCCGCTGACGGCGGAGGCGATCCACCGTGCGCTCGCGGGCGTCGTGGATCCCGAGATCCGCCGCCCCATCACCGAGCTCGACATGGTGTCCGACGTGCGCGTCGAGGACGGCGGCGTGGCCCGCGTCGACATCGCGCTGACGATCGTCGGCTGCCCCGCGGCGACCTCCATCGAGCGCGACGTGCGCGAGGCGGTCGAGGCCGTGCCGGGCGTCGCGCAGCTCGAGCTCACGGTCGGCGTGATGAGCCCGGAGCGGCGCCGCGCGCTCACCGAGCGCCTCCGCGGTCCGGCCGCGAAGCGCGGCATCCCGTTCGGGCCGGAGAGCCTCACGCGCGTCTACGCCGTCACGAGCGGGAAGGGCGGCGTCGGCAAGTCCACGCTCACGGCCAACCTCGCGGTGGCCCTCGCGGCGAAGGGGCTGGCGGTGGGCCTCGTCGACGCCGACGTGCACGGCTTCTCCATCCCCGGGATCCTCGGCCTCGTCGACGCGGACGGACGCACCGCGCAGCCCACCCGCGTCGGCGACATGATCCTGCCGCCCGTCGCCCACGGCGTGAAGGTCATCTCCATCGGCATGTTCCTCGACCCCGACGCCACGGGCGGCACGGCGGTCTCCTGGCGCGGGCCCATGCTGCACCGCACCATCCAGCAGTTCCTCACCGACGTCTTCTTCGGCGACCTGGACGTGCTGCTCCTCGACCTCCCGCCCGGCACCGGCGACGTGGCCATCACGGTGGGGCAGCTGCTGCCGGACGCGGAGGTCCTCGTCGTGACGACGCCGCAGCCGGCCGCGGCCGACGTCGCCGAGCGCAGCGGGCTCGTCGCGCGGCAGACGGGCCAGCGCGTGGCGGGCGTCGTCGAGAACATGGCCGGGTTCGTCCAGCCCGACGGATCCGTGCTGGAGCTCTTCGGCGCGGGCGGCGGCGCGGAGGTCGCGCGGCGGCTCTCGCTCGGACAGGACGCGCCCGTGCCGCTCCTCGCCAGCGTGCCGCTCAGCGTGGCGCTCCGCGAGGGCGGCGACTCCGGCGCCCCGCTCGTGCTGGCCGCGCCCACGGATCCCGCGGCGGTGCAGATCCTGCGCGTGGCGGACCACCTGGCCACGCGCGGCCGCGGGCTCGCGGGCCGGAAGCTCGGGCTCTCGGTCTCGTAGCTCGCGCGCTCCCCCGAGCCGATCCGCACCCCGGACGCACGAGAGGACGGCAGCCCGCGGGCTGCCGTCCTCCTCATGTGCGCTGCGCGTGACGCCTAGACGTGGCTGCGGTGCGTGCGCGTCGGCACGGCGCGGTAGCCGTCGCGCGCGGTGACGACGACGGTGCCGGCGATGGCGGAGACGGAGAGGGCGGCGACGGCGATGAGGAAGACGGTCATGGTGGTGCTCCTGCGGGAAGGCGGATGGCGGCGCATTCCGCCGCATGACCATGACACCACCCGGGATCGTTCAGGACAAGCTCATAGTCCTTGCCTGGTTGTGTAGCCTGCCTTCATGGACATCCGACGCCTCGAGCTCCTCCGCGAGCTCGCCGACCGCGGCAGCGTGGGCGCCGTCGCGCGGGCGGCCGGCCGCACGCCGTCGGCCGTCTCGCAGCAGCTCAAGGTGCTGGAGCGGGAGGCCGGCGTGCCCCTCACCGAGCGCTCGGGCCGCGGCATCGTGCTGACGGACGCGGGCCGCGCGCTCGCCCGGACGGCGACCGACATCGCCGTCGCCGTGGCCCGCGCCGAGGCCCTGTGGGAGGACTTCCGGCACCAGCCGTCGGGCGAGGTCACGCTCGCCACGTTCCCCACCGCGGCGCAGATGCTGCTGCCGGGGCTCCTCGACCGCGTCGCCGCGATCCCCGACCTCACCGTCCGCGCGAGCGACCGGGATCCGGCGTCGCGCGCCTTCGCGGACCTCACGGCCGACTTCGACGTCGTCATCGCGCACTCCCTTGCGGGCGCCGGCACCTGGCGCGGGCTCGGCCTCGTGATCGTGCCGCTCATGGTGGAGCCGCTCGACGTCGCGATGCCGACGGACCACCGCCTCGCCGGCCGGGCGTCCGTCAGCCCGGCGGACCTCAGCGGCGAGCCGTGGATCGGCGTACCGCAGGGCCTCCCGTTCGACCGGATCCTCCTCGACATCGAGCAGGCCGTCGGCGCGCCCGCGCGCGTCGTGCAGCGGTTCAGCGACACGCGGATCACGGAGTCGCTCGTGGCGTCGGGGCACGGGATCGCGCTGCTGCCGCGCTACACGGCGGGCGAGCACGACGGCGTGGTCGTGAAGCGGCTCTCCGGCGTCGCGTCGAAGCGGCACCTGCACGTCCTGCTGCGTCCCGACCGGGCGGAGCGGCCGTCCGTCCGCGCGGTGGTGGACGCCCTCCGCGAGGAGGCGCGCGCGGTGGACGCGCGCTTCAGCGGCAGCGCCTGAGCGCGATCGACGCGGACGTCAGCGGCAGCGCGTGAGCGCGCCGGCGCGGATCCGGGTCAGGTGGCCTCGGCGTCGAAGGGGGCGGGCTGCGCCGACGCGGCGGCCGCCTCGCGCTCCAGGCGCTGGCGGCGGGCGACGGTGGTCTCGACGGGGACGCGCGGCTTGGTGACCACGGGCTCGTCCTCGAACAGCGCCTCCTTGATGATGCGGCGCGGGTCGTACTGGCGCGGGTCGAGCTTCTTCCAGTCGACCTCGTCGAACTCCGGGCCCAGCTCGTCGCGCATGCGCTCGCGCGCCCCGGTGGCCATGCGGCGGGCCGCCTTCACCAGATCCGCGAGCTTCTGGGTGTAGATCGGCAGCCGCTCGGGGCCGAGCAGGAACACGGCGATGATGCCGATGAGCATCAGCTTCTCGAACGTCAGGCCGAACATGATCACAGGCTAGCCGGTCGCCGCCCGATCTCCGCCCGCGCGCAGGGTCCCGTCAGCCGGGATCCTCCCCCGGGGCCTGCGCGGACAGGGCGCCGGTCGGGCGCGCGGCCGCGGGCCGATACCCTGGGGACCCGGAAGAGGGAGGTGCCGCGTGTCCGACCAGGAGACCGGGTGGAAGTTCGCCGAGGACGTCGTCGTCGAGGACGAGCACATCGCCCTGGCCCGCCAGCACTCCCGCGAGCTCGGCATCGAGGCCGTCTCCCCCGCCGTCGGCGCGCAGCTCTCGCTCCTGGCCGCGGCGACGCGCGCCACCAGCGTCATCGAGATCGGCACGGGTGCCGGCGTCTCGGGCCTCTGCATCTTCCGCGGGGCGCCGCGGGCCGTCCTCACGAGCATCGACGTGGAGTTCGACCACCAGCAGGCCGCGCGCGAGATCCTCGCCGACGCGGAGGTGCCCGCGAACCGCGTGCGCCTCATCACGGGCCGCGCGCTCGACGTGCTGCCGCGCATGAGCGACGCGAGCTACGACCTCGTGCTCGTGGACGCGGATCCCGCCCAGGTCATCGAGTACGTGGAGCACGGCCTGCGGCTCGCGCGCACGGGCGGGCTCGTCCTCGTGCCGCACGCGCTCTGGCGCGGCCGCGTGCAGAACCCCGCGGCGCGCGACGCGCAGACCGCCGCGTTCCGCACGCTGGTGCAGGAGACCGCCGGCTCGGGCGCCGTGGTCGCCTCGCTGTCTCCCGCGGGCGACGGCCTGCTGCAGATCGCCAAGACCGGCCGCTGATCCCCGCAGGTCCCCGCCCGGACGCGACACCGCCCGCCCCGTCGACGACGGGGCGGGCGGTGTCTCGTGATGCGCTCGGCTAGCTCGCGCTGGTCACCGCGGCGAGGGCATCGTGAAGCTCCTTCGCTTCGGCGTCGTTGACGGAGACGACGAGACGTCCGCCGCCCTCCAAGGGCACGCGCACGATGATGAGCCTGCCCTCCTTCACGGCCTCCATCGGTCCGTCGCCGGTCCTGGGCTTCATGGCTGCCATTCGGCTCCCCTTTCGTGGATGTGCGTCCATTATCCCGCATGGACGCGCTCCTCGATGAACGCGCGGCCCCGTGCTACGCCTCCGGCGCCCCCGTCGGGGTGAGGAGGGGGCGCGGCGGGCGGGCCGGGGCGGGGTCACGGGGGCGTCCAGTCGCCCGCGGTGGCGCGCCAGACGAGGTCGATCCAGATCCACTGGCCGGCGACCATGGCCACGACCACGGCGGCGCGGTAGGCGCGGGACCGGGGCACCGCGAGCGCGCCGGCCAGCGGGATCATCGGCAGGAGCAGGCGGAACAGGCTCGACTGCGGGAAGAAGACGGCCAGGAGGTAGAGCCCGTAGGAGGCGACCCAGATGCGCAGCTCGGGGCCGAGCGCGCGGACGGACGGACGCGTGAGCACGACGACGAACGCCGCGACGGCGGCGAGGACCGCGATCGTGCCGAGGGGGCCGCCGATCCAGAAGCCGCCCGCGTCGAACCACGCCTCGAAGGGCACGAGGTGCCGGTAGCCGACGTAGGCCGCCCGCCAGGAGAGCTCCGTGTCCGTGTAGGCCGTGAGCGACCCGGTGCCGATCCACGCGATGACGGGCCATGCGGCGCCCGCGGCTGCGGCCGAGGTCGTCGCGAGGACCAGCCGGGCGCGCTCCCCCGGGCGGAACGGATCGCGCGCGGCCGTGGCGAGGCGGTGGACGCCGTGCAGCAGGAGCGCGAGCGCGAAGGCCAGGCCGAGCGGCCGGGTGAAGGCGAGGAGCACGACGACGGGAGCGAGCAGGGCGTAGCGCCGATCGACGAGGAGGAGCAGCGCCGTGAGGAGCAGGAGCGTCTGGAGGCTCTCGGCGTACGCGATCTGGAACAGCGGCGACACGGGGGCCACGCAGACGATCACGACGGCGAGGAGGGTCGACGAGGGCGACAGGGAGCGCGACAGCAGCCGGTGCAGCACCAGCACGGCGCCCGCCCCGGCCACCACGGACACCGCGACGCCGGCGAGCTCGAAGGACGCGCCCGTGGCGTCCTGGATCGCGCGCACGAGGGCCGGGTAGACCGGCATGAAGGCCCAGGGGTTCGACTGCACGTGCCCCGCGGCGTCGACGGGCAGGACCGCCGGGTAGCCGGAGGTCGCGATGTCGCGGTACCAGCCCGCGTCCCAGAACGCCGCGAACTGCAGGTACGACGGCGACGCGGCGGCCCACGGCGTGCGGATCTGGCTGCGGGCGGAGAGCAGCATCATCCCGGTGGTGAGGACGCGGCTCGCCAGGTAGACGCCGAGGACCGCCGCCCACCAGGGCCAGCGGGAGGGCCGGGCGAGGGGCAGGTGCCCCGGCCCGGGCCGTCGGGCGGGCCGGGTGGCCGGCCGGGTCAGCGCGCGGTCAGCCACGCCCGCAGGCCGCGCTCGCACGAGGTGATCTGGGCGACGTCGACGCGCTCGTCGTCGTGGTGGGCGAGGAGCGGATCGCCGGGGCCGTAGTTGACGGCCGGCACGCCCAGCGCGCTGAAGCGGGCGACGTCGGTCCAGCCGTACTTGGGCTTGGCCTCCCCGCCGACGGCGGCGAGGAACGGCTGCGCGATGGCCGCGTCGAGGCCGGGGCGCGCGCCCTCCGCGAGGTCGACGACCGTGATCTCGAAGCCGGGGAACAGGCTCGTCACGTGCGCGACGGCCTCGGCGCCCGAGCGGCTCGGCGCGAAGCGGTAGTTGACGTGCACCATGGCCTCGTCCGGGATCACGTTGCCCGCGATGCCGCCGGACACCCCCACCGCGTTGAGGCCCTCGCGGTAGACGAGGCCGTCGACCTCGACCTCGCGGGCCTCGTACGCGGCGAGCGTGGCGAGCACGGGGGCGATGCGGTGGATCGCGTTCTCGCCGACCCAGGAGCGGGCCGAGTGCGAGCGCCTCCCGAACGCCCGGACCTCGACGCGCAGGTTGCCGTTGCAGCCGCCCTCGATCTCGGCCCGCGTCGGCTCGCCGAGGATGGCGAAGTCGCCCTCGAGGAGCTCCGGGCGGGTGCGGGCGAGGCGGCCGAGGCCGTTGAGGCTGTCGGACACCTCCTCGTGGTCGTACCAGATCCAGGTGATGTCGTAGGCGGGATCCGCCAGCTCGGCCGCGAGGACCAGCTGCACGGCGACGCCCGCCTTCATGTCGACGGTGCCGCGGCCCCAGAGGTACTCGACCCCGTCCTCGTGCTCGGTGCGGGTGGGCAGGTTGCGGTTGAGCGGCACGGTGTCGATGTGGCCGGCGATGACGACCCGGCGGTCGCGCCCGAGGTGCGTCCGCGCGACGACCGCGTCGCCGTCGCGCTCCACCTCGAGGTGCGCGCAGCCCGCGAGGGCGCGCTCGATGGCGTCGGCGAGCGTCGCCTCGTCCCCGGAGACGGACTCGATGTCGCAGATGGCGCGGGTGAGAGCGACGCTCCCCGCGGTGAGGTCGAGCTCGGGCACGGCGGGCGTCTCGGTGGGCATGCGAGACATCCTAGGTCGGCGGTGGCACGCACCTCCGGGGAGGACCCGGATCCGCGGGACCGCGCGCGGCGATCGGTACGCTGGCCGCATGGCCTCCCCCGCTCCGACCCCGTCCGCCGCGCCCGCCACCGGATCCGCCTGGGGCTACGGCCTCGCGACCGTGGCCTCCGACGGCACCGTGCTCGACACCTGGTTCCCCGCCCCCGAGCTGGGCGCCCTGCCCGCGGGACGCGACCGCTGGATCGCGCCCGCCTGGGTCGAGGAGCTCGCCGTGGCCGACCCGCGCCGCGGCGTCACGGTCGACATCGTCACGGTGGAGATCGACCTGCAGGCGCCGCCCGCCTCCACGCCCGACGCCTACCTCCGCCTGCACCTGCTGAGCCACCTGCTCGTGCGGCCGAACGCGCTCTCGCTCGACGGGATCTTCGCGCACCTCCCCATCGTCGTGTGGACCAACGCGGGCCCCGTGCACCCCGACGACTTCGACCGGCTCCGCCCGTCGCTCCAGCGCGCGGGCATCGCCGCGCACGGCGTGGACAAGTTCCCGCGCCTGCTCGACTACGTCACCCCCGACCGCGTGCGCATCGCCGACGCGTCGCGCGTGCGCCTCGGCGCCCACCTCGCGCCCGGCACGACCGTCATGCACGAGGGCTTCGTGAACTTCAACGCCGGCACCCTCGGCTCCTCCATGGTCGAGGGGCGGATCTCGCAGGGCGTGGTCGTCGGCGACGGCTCGGACGTCGGCGGCGGCGCCTCCATCATGGGCACGCTCTCGGGCGGCGGCACGGAGCGCGTGGTCATCGGCGAGCGGGCCCTCCTCGGCGCGAACTCCGGCGTCGGCATCTCGATCGGGGACGACAGCGTCGTGGAGGCCGGCCTCTACGTGACCGCCGGCACCAAGGTGCGGCTCGCGGGCCAGGCGCCCGGCCCCGACGGCACCGTGCCGCAGGTCAAGGCCGTCGAGCTGTCGGGCCGCCCGGGGATCCTGTTCCGCCGCAACTCCCTCACGGGCGCCGTCGAGGCGGTCCCGCGACGCGGCGGCGGGCAGATCCTCAACGAAGCGCTGCACGCGTAGCGGCGGCCCGTCGGATCAGCGGCGGAAGCCCCGGCGGCGGGCCGGGGCGGGCGCCTCGGCCGGCGGGTCGATCCGCAGCACGTCCACCACGACGGCCGTGACGTTGTCGCGCCCGCCGTTCTCGAGCGCGTGCGCGACGAGGGCGCGGACGGCCGTCCCGGCGTCGTCGGCGCGGAGCAGGTGCCCGCGGATCTCCGCGTCCGCCAGCTCCTTGGTCAGGCCGTCGGAGCAGACGAGCAGCCGCAGCCGCGCCGTGACGGGCAGCAGCCAGTAGTCGACCTCGGCCGCGTCGCCGACGCCCACGGCGCGCGTGATGATGTTGCCGTCCGGGTGCCGGTCGGCCTGCGCGCGCGTGAGGCGGCCGGCGTCCACCATCTCCTGCACGACGGAGTGGTCGACGGTCACCTGCTCCAGCACGTCGCCGCGCAGCTGGTAGACGCGGGAGTCGCCGACGTTGAAGACGGCCCAGTACGGGCGGTCGGAGACGAGCGTGAGGCAGGCGCCGGTGACGGTCGTCCCCGCGTGCAGCTCCAGGTCGCCGGTCTCCTCGCGGATGTCGTCGACCGCGCGGTCGAGGGCGGGCTCCAGCCCCTCCGGATCCGCGAAGCCGCCCTCGGCGCGGCCCTGCTCCTCCGCGAGGCGGCGGATGACGGCGTCGCTCGCCACGTCGCCGGCCGCGTGGCCGCCCATGCCGTCGGCGACCGCGAAGTACGGGACGGCCGCGAGGACGCTGTCCTCGTTGTGGTCGCGGCGGAGGCCGCGGTCGGTCGCGGAGGCCCAGCCGAGCACGAGCCGGCGCCCGTCGGGCAGGACGAGGGCGGTCTCGGCGACGTCGACTCCGATGGCGGTCATCGGGCGGACAGGATCTCGAGGACGACGCCGTCGCCGATGTCGACGCGGGTGCCGGGCACGACCACGAGCGACTCCCCCGGGCGGAGCGCGAGGCGCTCGACGCCGGGCGCGAGCACGACGGTGCCGTTCGTGGAGTCCAGGTCGGTCACGACGATCGCGCCGGACTCCTGCCGGAACGCCACGTGCGTGCCGGAGATCTCGCCGAGCGGGGAGGGCACCGTGACCAGGCGCGGCTCCGGGCCCCGCACGATGCGCGGCGGCCGGGGCCGACGGCCCACGATGACGGGGACGTCGAGCGGGATGCGCTCGGGATCCGGGAGCCCCGTCGCGCCGGCGAACGGCACCCCGTCGCGGACGACGCGGAGGGCGTGCACGATGCGCGGGGCCTCGGCCTCGGCGTCCGGCGTGGTCGCGATCGCGGCGGTGGGGACACCGGCCGAGCGGGCCCGGGCGGCCGCCTCGTCGGGCGAGACGGAGTCGCCCGGGGCCGAGGGGGACCGGTCGGGGACGTGGGCCGCCGGGACGGACGAGGACGCGGAAGCGGGCGGCCCGGCCGGCGCGGAGGCCTCCCCCGCGGACGCCTCGAGGACCGTCGAGACGAGTCCCGGGTCGACGGGCCCGGACGCGCGATGCGCACCTCCCCCGGCCCGGCGGCGGCTCCCGTCGGCGGATCCCGGCACGCGGCCGTCGGACGCCCGTGCCTCGACGCGCCACGCCACCGCGTCCGCGACGACCGCACCGGCCACGACGGGCAGGCCGTCGGCCACGACGACCGACACGGGCGCGAGGGCGCTCCCCACGCGGTAGGCCCGGACGCGGTCGAGCGTCGCGAGGTAGAAGGGCAGCGCCTGCCGCGCGTCGACGCGACGCGGGGCCCGGTCGCCCGCGGTCGCGGGCTCGTCGTGGCCGCCGTCGTGGCCGCCGTCGACGTCGATCACGGCGTCGCCCCGCAGCACGACCTGGAGGCGGTCGGCGTCCGGGTCCCCGGCCTCGTGCACGACGACGGCGAAGGACGCGACCTCGTCGGGGCCGCGCAGCGGGAGCACCGCGACGATCGACTCGGCGGCGACCCGAGGTTGCGCGAGGATCCGCCAGACCTCGTCCACGAGGCGCGTCGGCGCGCCG
This sequence comes from Clavibacter rahimiani, assembly GCF_052654495.1. NCBI lineage: Bacteria > Bacillati > Actinomycetota > Actinomycetes > Micrococcales > Microbacteriaceae > Clavibacter > Clavibacter rahimiani. Next base: position 1,174,189 of record NZ_CP199790.1, on the reverse strand, counting down.
TGGGGCAGGAGCACGACCGCCTGCGGCGTGACGACCGCGACGCCGGCGGATCCCGCGGCGGCGGGAGAGGATCGGTGGGAGCCCTCGCTCACGTCATGGGCTCCATCGAGGGTCGGCGCCCGGTCGGGCGGTCGGCGCCGGGCCTCGGGCGGCCGGACGCGCTGGGATGGATCCTATCGCGCGGGCGACCCCCGGCCGAGGGGTGCGCGGGCGTCGGCCATCGGGCCCCGGGAGGGGCATCCGCGCCGCCGGAGGGTCCGCGCACCGCGGATCCGGTTGCCCGGCCCCCGTCGGGCTGTCATGCTCGGACGATGAGCACGCCGCCGCGCCCCTCCGCCCGAGGGCTCCCCGTCGACGCGATCTCCCGTTCCATCGTCGACCAGCTGCGCGAGGACGGCCGCCGGTCGTACGCCGAGATCGGCAAGGCGGTCGGGTTGAGCGAGGCCGCCGTGCGCCAGCGGGTGCAGAAGCTCACCGACGCCGGCGTGATCCGCATCGTGGCGCTCACCGACCCGCAGCAGCTCGGCCTCACGCGCCAGGCCATGATCGGCGTCACGGTGAGCGGCGACGTGCGCGTCGTCGCCGACGCCCTCGCGGCCATCCCCGCGGTCGACTACGTCGTGATGACGGCGGGCACGTTCGACCTGCTCGCCGAGGTCGTGTGCGAGGACGACGAGGAGCTCGTGGAGCTCCTGAACGCCCGCATCCGCGGGCTCGAGGGCGTCGTGAGCACGGAGACCTTCGTGTACCTCAAGGTCCACACGCAGGACGGGCACGGGCGCTCCCGGTGACGCCGCCGCGGCCGCCCCGGCTCCTCCCCCGACGCGGCTCCGCCGGACCGTCCCCCGCCCGCGTCACGGCGGTCCCGCTGCGCGGCGCCCGCCGTAGCCTCGCCGCATGACGCCCTCCCCCGCTCCCGCCCTCGCTCCCCCGCGCCGACCGGGTGCTCCCGGCACGCGCGCTCCGTCGCCGTCACGCGATCCCGGCGGTCGACTCCTACCGGCGGCCGGCTCGCTGCCCCCGGGAGCCGCGCTCCTGCGCGTGCCGTCGCCCGTGGGACGGCTCGAGCTCGTGGCCGAGGGCGACCGGATCACCTCCCTCACCATCGCGACGGCCGGTCTCCTGCCGCTCGACCACCTCGACGACCGCCCGAGTCCCGTCCTCCGGGAGGCCGCACGCCAGCTCGACGAGTGGTCCGCCGGGCGGCGGCAGGCCTTCGACGTGCCGCTGCGCCTCACCGGCACGCCCTTCCAGGTCGCGGTGTGGGAGGCGCTCCTGCGGATCCCCCACGGCGGCGTCACGACGTACGGGGCCCTGGCGCAGGCCGCCGGTCGGCCGGGCGGCGCGCGAGCGGTGGGCGGTGCCGTGGGCGCCAACCGGCTGTGCATCCTGGTGCCCTGCCACCGCGTCCTCGGTGCCGACGGCCGCGTCACGGGCTTCAGCGCGGGTGACGGCGTCGCCACGAAGGTGCGGCTGCTGGCGCTCGAGGGATCGGTGCTGGCGTCGTGACCCGGGAGTCGATCGTCGTCGGCGACGACGGCGTCGCGCGCTGCGCCTGGTCCGCCGCCGACCCGGAGTACCGCAGGTACCACGACGAGGAGTGGGGGCGGCCGCTGCACGGCGACCGGCCGCTCTTCGAGAAGCTGTGCCTCGAGGGGTTCCAGGCGGGTCTGTCCTGGATCACCATCCTCCGCAAGCGCCCGCGCTTCCGGGAGGTGTTCCACGGCTTCGACATCGACGCGGTGGCCGCCATGGATGAGGACGACGTCGAGCGGCTCATGGGCGACGCCGGGATCATCCGCAACCGCGCGAAGATCCTCGCCGCCTCCGGCAACGCCCGGGCGGTGCGCGCGCTCGTCGACGAGCGGGGCGACGGCGCGCTGGATCGCCTCGTCTGGGCGTACGCGTCCGACCCGTCGTCCCGGCCCCGTCCCGCCACCGCCGACGACATCCCCGCGGTCACCCCGGAGTCCACCGCGCTCAGCCGGGAGCTCAAGGCGCACGGACTGCGCTTCGTGGGGCCGACGACCGTGTACGCGCTCATGCAGTCCTCGGGACTGGTGGACGACCACGTCGTCGGGTGTCACCGGGCGGCCTGATCCGCGCGTCGCACGCGGCCGGTCCGGCCTTCCGCCCGGAGCGGACGCGAGTCCCGCGCGCGCGACGGCGGCGCGGCCGGGTCAGCGCGGCCGGATCAGTGCGGCGCGGTCACCAGCACGAGATCGCCGGATCCGCCGCGCGTGAGCTCGACGCCGGCCTCGGCGGCCCAGTCGAGCAGCTCATCGACGGAGGCGAGGTCGCGACCGGCGAGTACCAGCGCCCGCACCAGCTCGCCCTTGGCCTTCTTGTTGAAGTGGTTGAGCGCGCGCACCGTCCCGTCCTCGCCGCGGGCGACGACGCGCACCACGGTCGAGTCGGCGTGGTCGGGCCGCGGCCCGAGCGCGGCGTAGCCGTCGGAGCGGAGGTCGAGGACGAGGCCGGGGATCCCCTCGAGCACCCGACGGACGGAGGCCATCCAGTGCGCCTTCATCCGGAGGCCCGGCACCCGGCTGTCGTGGGACAGCCGGTACGCGGGGATCGGGTCGGTCGCCATGACGGGCCCGAACAGGGCCGAGTGCACGGCGACGTGGCAGCCGGCGAACGCGAGCTGCCCCTCGTCCAGCGCGTCGGCGCCGATGGGGTCGTAGAGCACGCCGGTGTAGCGCCGGAGCGCCGGCATGGTGGGCGAGGACTCCACGAGGCGGTCGCGCTCCACCTCGCCCGCCTGACGCGGACCCAGCTTGAGGGCGCGCGCCGCCGCGTCGGGGTCCCGAGCGAGGTCCGCGACGGCCCGGACGATCGTCCTCCGCTCGGCCGTCAGCTCGGGGAACGCGAGCCGCCCGAGGTCCAGGCGGGATCCCTCGTCCCCGCCGTCGCGCTTGGTCTCGGACGGGGGCAGCAGGACGAGCACGGGACCTCCGGGGTCGGTCGGCGGGACGGGACGGGATGCGGCGGGACGGGGTGCGGCGGGACGGGATGCGGCGGGACGGGGTGCGGCGGGACGGGGTGCGGCGGCGGCCCCGCCCGGCGCCGCCCACCGCCCCGGGACGCACGAAGGCGGACGGCCCCCGAGGGGACCGTCCGCCGTCGGACGGATGCGGCGCTACGCGACCAGGGAGGCCTGGCGCGCGACCACGGTCACGTTGTCGTTCTCCACCGAGAGGAAGCCCTCGTCGGCGTCGGCCGTGATCACGGATCCGCCGTCCTGCGTGATGCGGACGTTGCCGGTCGCGAGGATCGCCAGGAGCGGCTCGTGACCGGCGAGGATGCCGATCTCGCCCTCGCTGGTGCGCGCGACGACCATGGACGCCTGCCCCGACCAGACCTGCTGGTCGGCGGACACCACGGTCACCGTGAGATCAGCGCGGGCCATGTCAGCCGTTCTCCTTCTGGATCTCGGACCAGCGGCGCTCGACGTCGTCGAGGTCGCCGACGTTGAAGAACGCCTGCTCGGCGACGTGGTCGTAGTCGCCGTCGGCGATCTTCGAGAACGACTCGATCGTGTTCTTCAGCGGCACGGTCGAGCCCTCGACGCCCGTGAACTTCTTCGCCATGTAGGTGTTCTGCGAGAGGAACTGCTGGATGCGGCGGGCACGGGAGACCGTGACCTTGTCCTCCTCGGAGAGCTCGTCGACGCCGAGGATCGCGATGATCTCCTGGAGCTCCTTGTTCTTCTGCAGGATCGCCTTGACGCGGGTGGCCGTGTCGTAGTGCGCCTGGCCCAGGTACCGCGGGTCGAGGATGCGGCTGGTGGACGTCAGCGGGTCGACGGCCGGGTAGAGGCCGCGCGAGGCGATCTCGCGGCTGAGCTCCGTGGTCGCGTCGAGGTGCGCGAACGTGGTGGCCGGTGCCGGGTCGGTGTAGTCGTCCGCGGGGACGTAGATGGCCTGCAGCGACGTGATGCTGTGGCCGCGGGTCGACGTGATGCGCTCCTGGAGCACGCCCATCTCATCCGCGAGGTTCGGCTGGTAGCCCACCGCGGACGGCATGCGGCCGAGCAGCGTCGAGACCTCGGAGCCGGCCTGCGTGAAGCGGAAGATGTTGTCGATGAAGAGCAGCACGTCCTGGTTCTTCACGTCGCGGAAGTACTCCGCCATCGTGAGCGCGGACAGGGCGACGCGCAGGCGCGTTCCCGGCGGCTCGTCCATCTGGCCGAAGACCAACGCGGTCTTGTCGAAGACGCCGGCCTCCTCCATCTCCATGATGAGGTCGTTGCCCTCACGCGTGCGCTCGCCGACGCCGGCGAACACGGACACGCCGCCGTGGTCCTGCGCGACGCGCTGGATCATCTCCTGGATGAGGACGGTCTTGCCGACGCCCGCGCCGCCGAACAGGCCGATCTTGCCGCCCTGCACGTACGGGGTGAGGAGGTCGATGACCTTGATGCCGGTCTCGAACAGCTGCGTCTTGGACTCGAGCTGGTCGAACATCGGGGGCTTGCGGTGGATGGGCCAGCGCTCGGTGATCTCGATCGGCTCGCCGCCGACGTTGTTCAGGATGTCGCCGGTGACGTTGAAGACCTTGCCCTTGGTGATGTCGCCGACGGGGACGGAGATCGCCTCGCCGGTGTCGCGCACCTCCTGGCCGCGGACGAGGCCGTCCGTGGGCTTGAGGGCGATGGCGCGGACCAGGTCGTCGCCGAGGTGCTGGGCGACCTCGAGCGTGATCTCCGTCGACTCCTCGCCGATGGTGATCGTGGTCTTCAGGGCGTTGTAGACCATGGGGATCGAGTCGTGCGGGAACTCGATGTCCACGACCGGGCCGGTGACGCGTGCGATGCGTCCGACGCCGGCCACCCTGTCGGTGTCGACCGGCGCAGTGGCGGTGTCAGTCATTGTCTCTCTCTTCTTTCGTGAAGCGGGGAAGTCTTACTTGGCGGAAGCGAGCGCGTCCGCGCCGCCGACGATCTCGGAGATCTGCTGCGTGATCTCGGTCTGACGCGCGTTGTTGCGCAGCCGCGTGTACGTGGTCACGAGCTTGTCGGCGTTGTCGCTCGCCGACTTCATGGCCTTCTGGCGCGCGGCGTGCTCGGAGGCGGCCGACTGCAGCATGGCGTTGAAGATGCGGCTCTCGATGTAGACGGGCAGCAGCGCGTCGAGCACGTCGCCCACCTCGGGCTCGAACTCGTAGAGCGGCAGGACGGCGCCGTCACCGGGAGCCTCCACCCCCTCGACGACCTCGAGCGGCAGCAGCCGGACGACCTCGGGCTTCTGCGTGGCGATCGACACGAAGCGGTTGAAGACGATGTGGATCTCGTCCACGCCGCCCTCGGACGCCTCCGTCACGAACTTCTCGACGAGCGCGTCGCCGATCGACTTCGCGGTCTCGAACTCCGGCTTCTCCGTGCTGCCGGTCCAGATGCGCTCCGAGGAGCGCTTGCGGAACTTGAAGTACCCGACGGCCTTGCGGCCCACCAGGTAGTACACGATCTCCTTGCCCTGCGAGCGGAGCAGCTCGGCGAGCTGCTCGGACTCCTTCAGGACGCTGGAGCTGAACGCGCCGGCGAGGCCGCGGTCGGAGGCGAAGATGACGATCGCCGCCCGCTCCACCTTCTCGGGCTCGGTCGTGAGGATGTGGTCGACGTTGGAGAACGTCGCCACCGCCGAGACCGCGCGCGTGACGGCGCGGCTGTACGGCGCGGACGCCGCCATCCGCTGCTGCGCCTTCTGGATGCGCGACGCGGAGATCAGCTCCATCGCGCGGGTGATCTTCTTCGTCGTCTGCGCGGACTTGATCTTCTGCGTGTAGACCCGGAGTTGCGCTCCCATGAGTCTCCCTATCGGTCTCGGTCGGTGGCGGATCGGTGAGGCGAGCGCGTCAGCGCTTGCCCTTGACGATCTGCTCCTGGTTGACGTCCTCGGCCTTGGCGGGCTCGAACTTCTCGGATCCCACGGAGGCGAGCGGCTTGCCCTCGCCCGTCTGGAACTCGAGCTTGAACCGGTCCACAGCCTTGTCGAGCGCGTCGGTGATGTCGTCGGTGAGGACGTTCTTCTCCTTGAGCTGCGACAGCACCTCCGTGTTGCGGTGGAGGTGGTCGAGCAGCTCGCGCTCGAAGCGCAGGATGTCCTCGACGGGGACCTCGTCGAGCTTGCCCTTCGTGCCCGCCCAGATCGAGACGACCTGCTCCTCGATGGGGAACGGCGAGTACTGGGGCTGCTTGAGCAGCTCGGTGAGGCGCGCGCCGCGGGCGAGCTGGCGACGGCTGGCCGCGTCGAGGTCGGACGCGAAGATCGCGAACGCCTCGAGGGAGCGGTACTGCGCGAGCTCGAGCTTCAGCGTGCCGGAGACCTTCTTGATGCTCTTCACCTGGGCGTCGCCGCCGACGCGGGACACCGAGATGCCGACGTCCACCGCGGGACGCTGGTTCGCGTTGAACAGGTCCGACTGGAGGAAGATCTGGCCGTCGGTGATCGAGATCACGTTGGTCGGGATGTACGCCGAGACGTCGTTCGCCTTCGTCTCGATGATGGGCAGGCCCGTCATCGATCCGGCGCCCAGCTCGTCCGAGAGCTTGGCGCAGCGCTCGAGCAGGCGGGAGTGCAGGTAGAACACGTCGCCGGGGTACGCCTCGCGTCCCGGCGGGCGGCGCAGGAGGAGCGAGACGGCGCGGTAGGCCTCGGCCTGCTTCGACAGGTCGTCGAAGATGATGAGGACGTGCTTGCCGCCGTACATCCAGTGCTGGCCGATGGCCGAGCCGGTGTAGGGCGCCAGGTACTTGAAGCCGGCGGGGTCGGACGCGGGGGACGCGACGATGGTCGTGTACTCCATGGCGCCGGCCTCCTCGAGGGCGCCGCGCACGGAGGCGATGGTCGAGCCCTTCTGGCCGATGGCGACGTAGATGCAGCGCACCTGCTTGTTCGTGTCGCCGGACTCCCAGTTGGCCTTCTGGTTGATGATCGTGTCGATCGCGATGGCCGTCTTGCCGGTCTGGCGGTCGCCGATGATGAGCTGGCGCTGACCGCGGCCGATCGGGATCATGGCGTCGATGGCCTTGATGCCGGTCTGCATGGGCTCGTGCACGCTCTTGCGCTGCATGACGCCGGGCGCCTGGAGCTCGAGGGCGCGGCGGCCCTCGCTCGCGATCTCGCCCTGGCCGTCGATGGGGTTACCCAGCGGGTCCACGACGCGGCCGAGGTAGCCGTCTCCGACGGGGACGGAGAGCACCTCGCCGGTGCGGCGCACCTCCATGCCCTCCTCGATGCCGGCGAACTCGCCGAGCACGATCACGCCGATCTCGCTCTCCTCGAGGTTCTGGGCGAGGCCCAGGGTCCCGTCGGCGAACGTGATGAGCTCGTTGGCCATGACGCCGGGCAGGCCCTGCACGTGGGCGATTCCGTCGCCCGCGTCGAGCACGTAGCCGACCTCGGTGGTCGAGGCCTTGCCGGGCTCGTAGGACTGCACGAAGTCCTTGAGCGCGTCCCGGATCTCGTCGGGGCTGATCGAAAGTTCTGCCATCTTCTTTCCCTTTGCATTCACGGGAGCCGACGGCCCCCGAGGTGACGCCCGCCGGTCAGGCGAACTGGAGTCTCAAATCGTTGATCCTGGTGGCGACGCTGCCGTCGATGACGTCGTCGCCGATCTGGACGCGGAGGCCGCCGACGAGGTCGCGGTCCACGACCTGGTTCAGCTCGACCCGCCGGGAGTACCGGCGGCTCAGTGCCTGCGCGAGGCGCTCCGACTGCTCGGGCGACAGGGGCGAGGCGACGCGGACGGTGGCGATGGTGAACCCCGCCTGGTCGGCCACGAGGGTGGCGGCGTGGCGGACGAGCTCCCCGATGCGGCGGCCGCGGGGCTGCTGCACGATCTGCTCGACGATGACCACCGTCTGCGCGGACGCCCGGCCGTCGAGGAGACGGTGGACGAGCGTCGACTTGGCGTCGGCGTCCCCGAGCTTGTCCCCGAGCGCGAGCTCGAGGGCGTCGTCCGAGGCGACGGCGCGACCGAAGGTGAACAGCTCCGCCTCGACGGGCGTGCCGTGCGGTGCCGAGATGGCGGCGGCGCGGATGCCGAGCTCCTCGATGCCCGCCAGCAGCTCGTCGTGCGACGACCAGCGGCCGTCGACGACCGCGCGGATGACGCGCAGCGCCGGCTCCTGCACGGTGGAGCCGAAGATCCGGCCCACGATGCTGTGCTTGACCTCCGGCGCGATGCCGGTGTCCGCCAGGGCGGAGAGCAGGTGCGTGGATCCGCCGATGGCGCGACCGGCTCCGAGGAGCTGATCGGCCGTCGACAGGTCGACGCCCCCGAGCTCCGCGAGGACGCGGCGAGCCGCGTCCAGCGACGCGCGCGATGCACTCCCCATCAGCTGGCGGATCCCGTCCTGCCGGCGGTCTCGCTGGCCTCCAGGTCGGCGAGGAACCGGTCGACGAGCGCGGTGGAGCGCTGGTCGTCCGTGAGGCTCTGGCCGATGACGCCCGACGCGAGGTCGATCGCGAGCGAGCCGACCTCCGAGCGGAGCGAGACGACCGCCTGCTGGCGCTCGGCCTCGATCTGCTGCTGGGCGCTGGCGGTGATCCGGGCGGCGTCGGCCGTGGCCTGCTCCTTGATCTCCGCGGCGATCGCCGTGGCGTCGACGCGGGCCTGCTCGCGGATGCGGCCGGCCTCGACGCGTGCCTCGGCCAGCTGGGCGGTGAGGTCGGCCTTCGCGGCGTCGGCCTCGGCCTGGGCGCGCTCGGCCTTCTCGATGCCGCCGGCGATGGCCTCGGTGCGACCGTCGAGCATGGCGTAGACGCGCGGGAGCGCGTACTTCCAGACGACGACCAGGAGGACGACGAACACGACCGCCGACCACACGATGTCGTAGACCGCGGGAAGGAGGATGCTCGGCGCTTCTTCACCTGCCGCCATCACGTTGTGGGGCGTGAGCATGTGCGTGTCCCCTAGTTGGTGAAGATGAAGTAGGTCGCGAGGCCGATGAGCGCGAGCGCCTCGGAGAACGCGATGCCGAGGAACATCGTGGTGCGGAGGCTGCCGGCCATCTCGGGCTGGCGGGCCATGGCCTCGACGGTCTTGCCCGCGACGATGCCGACACCGATGCCGGGGCCGATCGCTGCGAGGCCGTAGCCGACGGTCGCGATGTTGCCGTTGATCTCGGCGAGAATGATGGGGTCCACTGGGGTTTCCTTCCGGTTGGGTGATCTCGTTGGTCGACGAGATCGCTTAGTGCTCCTCCGCCACGGCCATCTGGATGTAGACGGCGGTGAGGAGGGCGAAGATGTAGGCCTGCAGGACGGCGACGAGCAGCTCGAAGAGCGTGAACGCGAACCCGAGGACGAGGGTGCCGGCGCCCAGGATCTTGAACGCGCCCTCCGCCTCGAAGAGGAAGAACCACGTCGCGGAGAAGCAGAGCACCAGCAGGAGGTGCCCCACGACCATGTTCATGAGGAGTCGCAGCGTCAGCGCGACGGGCCGGATGATGAAGGTCGAGAGGAACTCGATCGGCGTCAGCAGGATGTAGACCAGCTTGGGCGCCCCGGGCGGGAAGAGCGTGTTCTTGAAGAACCCGACCCCGCGGTCCTTGATGCCGGCGTAGATGAACGTGACGTACGCCACGGCCGCCAGCAGGAGCGGCAGGCCGATCACCGACGTGCCGGCGATGTTGAGGAAGGGGATGACGCCCGTGAGGTTCATGCCGAGGACCAGGAAGAAGATGGTCATCAGGATCGGCAGGAAGCGACGCGCGTCCTTCTTGCCGAGGATGTCCTCCGCGATGTTGACGCGGACGAAGTCGACGCCCATCTCCACGAGGTTCTGGCCGCGGCCGGGGACGAGCGCGAGCTTGCGCGTGCCGACGACGAACAGGACGACGAGGACCGCGAGCACCAGGAGCCTGATGAGCATGATGCGGTTGAGGTCGAAGCCCGTGCCCTCGAGGAAGGCGATCGGCGGGAAGAACTCCGACAGCGTGGGAGCGTGGAACCCCTCACCCGAGTCTTCAGCGGCGAGGGTGATGATGCTGGGTGCAGCGGTGGCTAACAGCGCTATCTCCTGTTTCGGGGCGTGGAGCGCGAGCTCTCGCGGCGACGAACGGATGGGGTGAGAAGACGCCGGCGTGAGGTGGATCTGGGCACGGCCCGACGGGAATCGTCACGAGAGAGACTATCAACAATGAGGGTGCCCTGACTAATCGCGTCCGCCCTGCCGGCACCCGGGCGGCGTGCGCCTAGCGTCCGGGCAGCTGCGCGTCGCTGACGTAGCCGACGCGGGCCTTGGTGATCACGATCATGTCCATCACCAGCGCGCCCACGACGCCCACGATCACGGTCACGAACAGGACGACCAGGTTGATCCACGGCTGCTCCTTGAGCGCCAGGGCGATCCCGAGGAACACCACGAACTTCAGCAGCCACGCGCCGAGCACGACGGAGAAGAAGATCGTCGGGTACACGGGCGACGACTGGTACCGGTTGGCGAAGAGGATGCTGCCGGCCGTGAGCCCGAGGAACACCAGGGCCATCGCGCTGCCGATGACGGCGCTCAGGAGTCCGCGGCCGCCGTCGACCGCGAAGCCCACGATGCCGCCGACCACCGCGATGGCGAGGGCGAGCAGGGCGCCGCCGAGGAGGATGCGCGCGAACACGTCCTTCTTCGCGGGACGCTCGGCGGGGGCGGGGGCGCTCGGGCTGTCGGTCATGCTGTCTCCTTGCTGGTCCCGCCGTGCGGGAGGTCGGTCGGTCGGATCGCGGCGGCCCCGGCGGCGAGGTCGGCGTGCTCGCGCTCGACGGCCTCGAGCTCGGACTCCGTGAGGCGCGCGAGCGGGCGGTCGACGGCGGCCTCGTCGAGCGGGTCGTAGGCGGCGGCGTCCTCGGACTCCGCGTCGGCGGGCACGAGCTGCGCGGCGGCCTCGAGGCGCTTGCGGCGGCTGAGCGGGGCGAGCGTGAGGACGGCGCAGACCACCATGCCCACGGCGATGAAGGCCACGCCCCACGCGTACGGCTGCACCACGAACATGAGCAGGCAGCCGGCGGAGACGACGCCCGTCCACGCGTAGAAGATGAGCGTCGCGTGCAGGCGCGAGTGCCCCATGTCGAGCAGGCGGTGGTGGAGGTGCTTGCGGTCGGCGCTGAACGGGGACTTGCCGGCCTTGAGGCGCCGGAAGACGGCGAGGGCGAAGTCGAGCAGCGGCACGATGAGGATCGCGAACGGCAGGAGGATCGGCAGGAACGCGGGCAGCAGCTGCGACCGGCCGAAGGTCTCGGGGTTCGGGTCGATCTCGCCCGTTACCGCGATGGCGCTCGTGGCCATGAGCAGGCCGACGAGGAGCGCGCCGGCGTCGCCCATGAAGAGCTTCGCGGGGTGCCAGTTGAACGGGAGGAAGCCGAGGCAGGCGCCGATGAGGATCGCGCTGATGAGCGAGGCGAGGTTGAACCGCTCCGTCTGGCCGGTGTCCGTGTCCGAGAGCAGGAAGCTGTAGAGGAAGAACGTGCCGTTCGCGATGATCGCGACGCCCGCCACGAGGCCGTCGAGGCCGTCGATGAAGTTGATGGCGTTCATGACGAGGACGATCGCGAAGATCGTCAGCATGATCGACATCTGCGACGAGCCGACCGTGAGGCCGCCGATGGGGAGCGAGGAGATCGCGACGCCCTGCCAGGCGAGGAGGCCGGCGGCGAGGATCTGGCCGGCCAGCTTGATCATCCAGTCGAGGTCGTAGATGTCGTCGAGGACGCCGATGACCACGATCATGAGCGCGGCGCCGAGGATCGCGATCACGGGGCCGGGGCGGTCGAAGACCAGGCCGAACCAGGAGACCTGCGAGGCGACGGCGAAGGCCACGAGGATGCCCGCGAACATCGCCACGCCGCCGAGGCGCGGAGTGGGGCGCGTGTGCACGTCGCGGGCGCGGATCGCCGGGTAGAGCCGGTAGCGGTAGCCGAGCTTCATGACGATCATCGAGAAGACGAGCGTGATGACCGCCGAGACGACCGCCATGGCGGCGTAGTAGGTCACCGGGGGTGCGCGGGCGGATCCGCGGGGGGCTCGGTCGCGGACTGCTCGGCGGGCGCGGCGTCGGGCTCGACGAACTCGGGGTAGGTGGGGCCGGCCTCGGGCGACGGGTCCGCGGGCTCGGCGGCCGGGTCCGCGGATCCGTCGACGCGCTCGGCGCCGCTCGCCGTGCCGCGGGGGGCCTCGGGCTCGTCGGGGGTCTCGGTGCGCTCGGTCGACGCCTCGGGCTCCCCCGGCTCGGTCGCTGCCGGCTCGGTGGCCGCCGGCTCGGCCGGCTCGGCCGGCTCGGCCGGCTCGGACGGCGCGGCGACCACCGGCTCGAGCTCGTCGCCGATGAGCTGCTGGATCTGCGCGCGCGTGATGGCGCCCTCGCGGACGATGCGGACGCGGCCGCCCGCCTGCGTGACGCGCGACGCGTCGACGATGGTCGAGGCCGCTCCCCCGGCGGCGCCGCCGTCGAGGAAGATCGAGACGGACTCGCCCAGCTGCTCGGCGGCGTCCTGCGCGGTCGCGGCGGCGGGCTGCCCGGTCCTGTTGGCGGACGAGACTGCGAGCGGGCCCGTCTCGGCGAGGAGCTCGAGCGCGAAGGAGTTCGCGGGCATGCGGAGCGCGACGGTGCCGCGGGTCTCGCCGAGGTCCCACACGAGGGACGGCTGCGCGACGAGGATCACCGTCAGGCCACCCGGCCAGAACTCGTCGACCAGGCGGCGGACGACATCGGGTACGAAGTCGGCCAGCGCGTCGAGCGTGGACTGCCCGGGGATGAGCACGGGCGGCGGGGCGTCGCGCCCGCGGCCCTTCGCGTCGAGGAGCCGCTGCACCGCGTCGGGGTTGAACGCGTCGGCGGCGATCCCGTACACGGTGTCCGTGGGGATGACGACGACCTCGCCGCGGCCCACCGCCTGTCGGGCGAGTCTCATGCCGGTGAGGAGGTCGGTGTCGACTGAGCAGTCGTAGATGCGCGCCATGTCGTCGCTCATCGTAGCCGAGCGCGTCGCCCCGGCCCTGAGCGGCGGATCCGCGCCGCGCCGACGCCCGCATACTGGGTCGGGTGACGTCCCGCCCCTCCTCCCCCGCCCCCGACGGGCTCCTGTTCGTCTTCGACATGGACGACGTGCTGTACGACCACGACTGGCGGGGGCCGGCGGACCGGATCACCGCCGCGACCGGCCACGACCTCGCGGAGCTGCGCCGCCGCTGGTACAACGACGACGGCGAGTGGGCCGCGGAGGCGGGGCGCTTCGACGCCGACTCCTACCTCGACGCGTTCTGCGCGGCCGTGGGCGTCGACCTGGACGAGGAGGAGTGGGTGCGCCGGCGCCGCGCGTCGATGGTCGTGCGGCCGTCGGCGCTCGAGGCCGTGGCGCGTGCCCGCGAGGCCGGGCGGATCACGCTGCTCACCAACAACAACGCGCTCGCCGCCCGGCACCTGCCGACGCTCGCGCCCGAGCTCGTGCCGCTGTTCGGCGTGGAGCACCTCCGGACGTCGAGCGGGTACGGCGCCCGGAAGCCGGACCCGGCGGTGTTCCGCGGCGTGCTCGCCGCGTACGGGCAGCCGGCCGCGCGCACGTTCTTCGCGGACGACCGGCTCGACAACGTCGCGTCGGCGCGCGGGCTCGGGATCACCGGGCACCACGTGCGGGGGCCCGGCGACCTGCTGCCCGCGGTGGAGGGGTTCATCCGGGCGCAGGCCTCGCGCGGTTGACCCGACGGACGGCTCCCCCGCCGGACCCGGCTCAGCGCAGCGCGGTGGTCGCGCGGTCGCGGCGCGTGAGGTCCTGGTGCGTCGCGGTGGCGCGCCAGCCGTCGGCGTCGAGGAGCGCGCGGATCGCGTCGCCCTGCAGCTCGCCGTGCTCGATCACCAGCGCGCCGCCCGGGTGCAGGAGGCGCCTCGCCGTCGTCGAGACGAGGCGGACGACGTCGAGGCCGTCCGGGCCGCCGTAGAGCGCGAGCGCGGGATCGTGCAGGCGCACCTCCGGGTCGCGCGGCACGGCGTCGACCGGGATGTAGGGCGGGTTGGACACGACGACGGACACGGTGCCGTCGAGCTCCGGGAACGCGTCGGCGAGGTCGCCGAGCACGAGGTCGACGTCGGTTGCCAGGCGGGCGACGTTCCGGGAAGTCCACGCGTGCGCCGCGGGCGAGACCTCGATCGCGTGCACGCGGGCGTGCGGCACCTCGGTGGCCAGCGCCAGCGCGAGGGCGCCGGATCCGGTGCCGAGGTCGACCGCGACGGGCGCCTCGCCGGGGGCGGCGCCCAGGGCGTCGATCGCCAGCTGCGCCACGTGCTCCGTCTCGGGCCGCGGCACGAAGACGCCGGGACCGACGAGGAGCTCGAGCGAGCGGAAGTGCGCCACGCCCGTGATGTGCTGGAGGGGCTCGCGGCGGGCGCGGCGCGCGGTCAGCTCGAGGACGCGCCCGGCGTCCGCGGCGGCCACGGCCGCGCGCGTGATCGCGCGCGACTGCACCTGCCCGCGGGAGAGGCCGAGGACGTGCCCGATGAGGAGCTCCGCGTCGACCGCGGGGTCCTCGATGCCGGCCGCGGCGAGCGTCGTGCCGACGCGCATGCGGAGGGCGTCCACGGTGTCCGGGACGCCCTCGCCGTCAGCCACGCGCGAGCGGGCGGCGCGCGGTGACCGCATGGATCACGCGTCGCCCCCGAGCGCGTCGAGGCGCGCCTCCTCGTCGGCCTGGATGCAGGACTCCACGACCGGGTCGAGGGCTCCGTCCATCACGGCGTCGAGGTTGTACGCCTTGTATCCCGTGCGGTGGTCCGCGATGCGGTTCTCCGGGAAGTTGTACGTGCGGATGCGCTCGGACCGGTCCATCGTGCGGATCTGGCTGCGGCGCACGGCCGAGGCCTCCGCGTCGATCTCCTCCTGCTGCTTCGCGAGGACGCGCGCCCGGAGGACGCGCATGCCGGCCTCGCGGTTCTGCAGCTGGCTCTTCTCGTTCTGCATCGCCACCACGATGCCCGTGGGCAGGTGGGTGATGCGGACGGCGGAGTCGGTCGTGTTCACCGACTGGCCGCCGGGGCCGGACGAGCGGTAGACGTCGATCTTGAGGTCGTTGGGGTCGATGGCGACCTCCTCGACCTCCTCGACCTCGGGGATCACGAGCACGCCCGCGGCCGAGGTGTGGATGCGGCCCTGCGACTCGGTCGCCGGCACGCGCTGCACGCGGTGCACGCCGCCCTCGTACTTGAGGTGCGCCCACACGCCGAGCGCGGGGTCGTCCGAGGTGCCCTTGATGGCGACCTGGACGTCCTTGTACCCGCCGAGGTCGCTCTGCGTCTGGCTGAGGATCTCGGTCTTCCAGCGGCGCGACTCCGCGTAGTGCAGGTACATCCGGAGGAGGTCGGCGGCGAACAGCGCGGACTCCGCGCCGCCCTCGCCCATCTTGATCTCCATGATGACGTCGCGCGCGTCGTCGGGGTCGCGCGGGATCAGGAGCCGCCGGAGCTTCTCCTGCGCCTGGTCGACCTCCTGCTCGAGGCCCGGGATCTCGTCGGCGAACGCCGCGTCCTCCTGGGCGAGCTCGCGCGCCGCGGCGAGGTCGTCGGTCAGCTGCGTCCACTCGGCGTGGGCCGCGACGATCCGGCTCAGCTCCGCGTAGCGGCGGTTGACCTTGCGCGAGCGCGAGGCGTCGGCGTGCAGCTCGGGGTCGCCCAGCTGCTGCTGGAGCTCCTCGTGCTCCTCCAGCAGCTGGACGACGGACTCGAACACGCGTCAGCCCTTCTCGTGCGCGCCGTGCCCGTGGCTCTGGTGGGACTGGCCGTTCGCGGTGTTGGGCATGGACGCCTGGACCTTCATCAGGAACTCGACGTTGGACGTCGTCTCCTTCAGACGGCTGAGGACGATCTCGAGGGCCTGCTGCTGCTCGAGCCCGGCGAGGGCGCGGCGCAGCTTCCAGGTGACCTTGACCTCGTCGGCGCCCATGAGCATCTCCTCGCGGCGCGTGCCGGAGGCGTTGACGTCGACGGCCGGGAAGATGCGCTTGTCGGCGAGGGCGCGGGAGAGGCGGAGCTCCATGTTGCCGGTGCCCTTGAACTCCTCGAAGATGACCTCGTCCATCTTGGAGCCGGTCTCCACGAGCGCCGTGGCGAGGATCGTGAGCGATCCGCCGTGCTCGATGTTGCGCGCGGCGCCGAAGAAGCGCTTCGGCGGGTAGAGCGCCGACGAGTCGACGCCGCCCGAGAGGATCCGACCGGACGCCGGGGCCGCGAGGTTGTACGCGCGGCCGAGGCGGGTGATGGAGTCGAGCAGCACGACCACGTCGTGGCCGAGCTCCACGAGGCGCTTCGCGCGCTCGATGGCGAGCTCGGCGACCGTGGTGTGGTCCTCGGCGGGACGGTCGAAGGTGGAGGCGATGACCTCGCCCTTCACCGTGCGCTGCATGTCGGTGACCTCCTCGGGACGCTCGTCGACCAGCACGACCATGAGGTGGACCTCGGGGTTGTTGGTGGCGATGGCGTTCGCGATGGCCTGGAGCACGAGCGTCTTGCCGGCCTTGGGCGGCGAGACGATGAGGCCGCGCTGGCCCTTGCCGATCGGCGACACGAGGTCGATGATCCGCGTGGTCAGCTTGGCGGGCTCGGTCTCGAGGCTCAGGCGGTCCTGCGGGTAGAGCGGCGTGAGCTTGCCGAACTCGACGCGGTTCGCGGCCTCCTCGGGCGGCAGGCCGTTGACCGAGTCGATCTTCACGATCGCGTTGTACTTCTGGCGGCTCTGGCTGTCGTCGCCGCGCGGCTGGCGGATGGCGCCGACGATCGCGTCGCCCTTGCGCAGCGAGTGCTTCTTGACCTGGCCGAGCGAGACGTAGACGTCGTTCGTGCCGGGCAGGTAGCCGCTCGTGCGGACGAAGGCGTAGTTGTCGAGCACGTCGAGGATGCCCGCGACGGGCAGGAGGACGTCGTCCTCGGTGACCTCGGGCTCGAACTCGTCGCCGCCCTGGCTGCGGCCGCGCTTGCGGTCGCGGTACCGGCTGCGGCCGCCGCGCTCCTCGTCGCGTCCGAGGTCCGCGCGGGCCTGGTCGGCGCGCACGTCCTGCGTGCGGTCGCCCTGGCCGCGGCCGTTCTGGCGTCCGCGGCCCGTGCGGGCCTCCTCCTGCGCCTCGTCGTCGGCGTCGGGCTCGCGCGGGGCCTGCTCGCGGGGCGCCTGGTCGCGGCCGCCCTGCTGCTCGTCCTGGTCGCGTCCGCGGTCGCGGTTGCGGCGGTTGCGGCTGCGGTTGCGGCCGCCCTCGCGACCCTCGCGGCCGTCGCGGCCGCCCTGGTCGTCGGAGTCGCGGTCGCGGTCGTCGCCGGACGCCTGCGCGTCGGAGGCGGCGGGCGCCTGCTCGGCGGCGGCCTCGACGGGCGCGTCCTGCGCGGGGGCCTCCTGGGCGTCGCGTCCGCCGCGGCGGCGGCCGCGGCCGGAGCGCTGGGCGGGGGCCTGCTCGTCGGTCGGCGCGTCGGCGGCGGGCGCCTCGGCCTCGGCGGGGACGAGCTGGTCGGCCGTCTGGCCGCTGTTCACGTGCTGGACGGCCTGGCGCGGGGCCTCGGTCGCGGGGTCCACGACGCCGGCGCTGCTGGCGCGGCGGGATCCGCGACGACCGGCGGGCGCTTCGGTGCGGGAGTCGTCGGCGCGGGGCGCGTCGGCGCGGGGCGCGTCGGCGCGGGGCGCCTGGGTGTCGGTGGCGGCGCGGTCGCCGGTGGCCTGCGCGATGCGCGCCTCGAGGCCGGTGCTCGCGGGCTCGGCGACGGCGGGTGCCTCGACGGGCTCGGCGATGCGCTCGGGCACGATGCGGGCGGTGCTGGCGCGGCGGGATCCGCGGCTGGAGCGCGCCGGCTGCTCGGCGGGCGTCTGCTCGGCCGGCGCCTGCTCGGCGGCCGGTGCCTCGGCGACGGGCGCCTCGGCGGGTGCGGTCGCGTCGGCGACGGTGTCGGCGGCAACGGGCGCCTCGTCCGCGACCGGGGCGGCGTCGACGGCGACGGGCTCCGAGGCGGGCGCCTCCTCGACGACGGGCGCGTCCTCGACGGGGCTGGTCGCGGCGTCCGCGGCCTCGGGGGTCGCGTCGCCGGCGTCGGCGGGCGCGTCGGAGGCGGGGATCGCCTCGTCGGCGGGGACGACGAGCCCCCGGGCGGCCCGGATCTCGGAGATCGCCGTGACGAGCTCGCCCTTCCGGAGCTTGGAGCCGCCCGGGATCCCGAGCTCGGAGGCGATGGCCTGGAGCTGGGAGACGCGGAGCGTGCTCAGGTCCGCGTCAGTGGCGCGGGTGTCGACATCTGTCATGTGCGTGGGTCCTTTCCCCGGCCCGCCGGGACGAAGCCCGTGCGGGGGAGAGCCGATCGCGTGCGTCTCTGCCGAGCGGCGGGCGGTCTGATTCCGTCCGGAGCTGCTGTCGGGCACGAAGGCACGGGATCTTGCAGAGACGACAGCGGATGAGTGGTGAGAACGACCACCGGGACCGGATCTCCGACGCGCATGCGTGGATCCGTTGATCTCGAGGTCGTGAGGAGCCTAGCACCCGGCGCCCGATCCGCGGAGGATCGGCGCGCCGGATGCGGGACCAGCAGGAGCCGCGGCTCAGGAGGAGGGGACGACGCGTCCCTCGTCGACGACCTGCACCTGGCAGCCCTTGACGTCGACGGCGAGCATGAGCGCCTGCCACGGGGTCGCGCTGTGCGCGGCGACGAGCTCGGCGGCCGTGAGCCGCTGGCCCGGGTCGCTTCCGAGGACGAGGAGCGACGGGCCGGCGCCGGACACGACGGCCGCGAAGCCGCTCTTGCGCAGCAGGTGGATGAGGGAGTTCGTCTCCGGCATCGCGGCGGCGCGGTAGTCCTGGTGCAGGCGGTCCTCCGTCGCCGCGAGCAGCAGCTCGGGGCTCTGGATCAGCGCTGCGATGAGCAGGGCCGAGCGCGACACGTTGAAGATCGCGTCCTCGTGCGGCACGGACTCCGGCTGCAGGCTCCGCGCGAGCGCGGTGGACATGGTCGCGACGGGCACGAGCACGAGGGGCGAGACGCCGCGATGCACCGCGAGCTTCTTGTGCTGCGGGCCCGTGCCGTCGACCCACGCGATGGTGAGGCCGCCGAAGAGGGCGGGCGCCACGTTGTCCGGGTGGCCCTCCATCTCGGTGGCGAGGCGGAGGAGCGCGTCGGCGTCGATCTCGACCGTGCCGGCGAGGAGGCCCTGGGCCGCCTTGATGCCGGACACGATGGCCGCGCCGGACGAGCCGAGGCCGCGGCCGTGCGGGATCCGGTTCTCGGCCACGAGGTCGAGGCCGGGCATGGGCTGGTCGAACGCGGCGAAGGTGTGGGCGATGGCCGTGACGACGAGGTTGGTGGCGTCCGTCGGGACCTCGCCCGCGCCGACTCCGCGGACGTCGACGGTCGCGCCGGGCTCGTCGCGGACCGTGACCGTCAGGTCGTCGTACAGCGCGAGGGCGAGGCCGAGCGTGTCGAAGCCGGGGCCGAGGTTGGCGCTCGTCGCGGGCACGCGCACCTGCACGCGCCGCCCGACGGGGAGCGCCGAGGCCATCGGACCGTCGGTCACGACGCGACCAGGTCGAGCACGCCCGCGATCTCGGCGATGTCGACGCCCACGCTCGTGGGGGCGACGTCGGAGCCGTCGGCGGTGCGGAGGGCCCACTGCGGGTCCTTGAGGCCGTGGCCCGTGACCGTGAGGACGACGCGGGCGCCCTTCGGGATCTGCCCGGCCTCCGCGCGCTCGAGGAGCCCGGCGACGCTGATCGCCGACGCGGGCTCGACGAAGATGCCGACCTCGGCCGAGAGGATGCGGTGCGCCTCGAGGATCTTGGCGTCGGAGATGGCGCCGAAGTAGCCGTCGGTGAGCAGCTGGGCCTCGAGGGCGAGCTTCCACGACGCGGGGTTGCCGATGCGGATCGCGCTGGCGATGGTGTCGGGGTCCTTGACGATCGCGCCGTCGACGATGGGCGCGCTGCCGGCGGCCTGGAAGCCGAACATGCGGGGCAGCTTCGTGGCGTTGCCGGCCTCGAGGTCCTCGCGGTAGCCGCGCGTGTACGCGGTGTAGTTGCCGGCGTTGCCGACGGGGATGAAGTGGAAGTCGGGCGCGTCACCCAGCACCTCGACGACCTCGAACGCGCCCGTCTTCTGGCCCTCGATGCGGTCGTTGTTGACCGAGTTCACGAGGTGGACGGGGTAGTTCGCGCTGAGCTCGCGCGCGATGTCGAGGCAGTCGTCGAAGTTGCCGCGCACCTGGAGCAGCTGCGCGTCGTGCGCGACGGCCTGGCTGAGCTTGCCCATCGCGATCTTGCCCTCGGGCACGAGCACGGCGGCGGTGATGCCGGCGTGCGTCGCGTAGGCGGCGGCCGACGCGGACGTGTTGCCGGTGCTCGCGCAGATGACGGCCTTGGCGCCGTGCTCGACGGCCTTGGAGATCGCCATGGTCATGCCGCGGTCCTTGAACGACCCCGTGGGGTTCATGCCCTCGTACTTGACCCACACGTCGGCGCCCGTGCGGGCGGACAGCGCGGGCGCGGGGATGAGCGGCGTGCCGCCCTCGCCGAGCGTGATGATCGGGGTGGCGTCCGTGACGTCGAGGCGGTCGGCGTATTCGCGGAGCAGTCCGCGCCATTGGTGGGCCATCAGGCTCCTTCTACTCGGAGGACGCTCGCGACTGCCGTCACCGCGTCGAGGTTCGACACCGCGTCGACGGTGGCCCGGAGGGCCGCGTCGGTGGCGCGGTGCGTGCCGATCACCAGGCTAGCGGTGGGTCGGTCGCCCGCCCCTCCCGCCACGGGCGCCTGGTGCGTGGTCTGCTCGAGCGTCTCCACAGAGACGCCGTGCTCGCTGAACAGGTGCGCGATGCGGGCGAGGACGCCCGGCTCGTCGGCCACCTGGAGCGTGATCTGGTACTGGGTCGTGATCGCGCCGACCGGCAGCGTCTCGAGGTCCGCGTGGGTCGACTCGGCGACGCCCGGCCCGCCGACGACGTGGCGGCGCGCGGCCGAGACGACGTCGCCGAGGACGGCGGACGCGGTCTGCACTCCCCCGGCGCCCGCGCCGTAGAACATGAGGTCGCCGGCGGCCTCGGCCTCGACGAACACCGCGTTGTTCGCGCCGTGGACGGCGGCGAGCGGGTGGTCCCGCGGCACGAGCGCCGGGTAGACACGGGCGGAGACGCCGTCGCGGCCGGTGTCGGGATCCGTGAGGCGCTCGCAGATCGCGAGGAGCTTGATCACGTAGCCGGCCTTCCGGGCCGACTCGAACTGCGTGGACGAGAGGCCCGTGATGCCCTCGCGGTGCACGGCCTCGACGGGCACGCGCGTGTGGAAGGCGAGGCTCGCGAGGATCGCGGCCTTCTGGGCGGCGTCGTAGCCCTCGATGTCGGCCGTCGGATCCGCCTCCGCGTAGCCGAGCTCGGTGGCGGTCGCGAGGGCCTCGTCGAAGCCGAGCCCGTGCGCGTCCATCTGGTCGAGGATGTAGTTCGTGGTGCCGTTCACGATGCCGAGGATCCGCTGGACCCGGTCGCCCGCGAGGCTGTCGCGGAGCGGCCGGATGATGGGGATCGCGCCCGCCACCGCGGCCTCGTAGTAGAGCTGCGCGCCGACCTGCTCGGCCGCCTCGAAGAGCTCCGGGCCGTGCGTCGCGAGCAGGGCCTTGTTCGCCGTGACGACGTCGGCGCCGGAGGAGATGGCCGCGAGGATGTGGGTGCGCGCGGGCTCGATGCCGCCCATCAGCTCGATGACGATGTCGGCCCCGAGGATGAGGGACTCCGCGTCGGTGGTGAGGAGCTCGCGCGGGACGGACGGGTCGCGCGGTGCCTCCGCGTCGCGCACCGCGATGCCCACGAGCTCGAGCCGGGCGCCGACGCGCTGCGCCAGCTCGTCGCCGTGCTCCCGCATGAGGCGCGCCACCTGGGTGCCGACCGAGCCGCAGCCCAGGAGGGCCACGCGCAGGTTCCGGTACTCGATCATCGTGCTCCGTTCACGTCGGGGGATGCGGCGACGGGCGTGCCCGCGTCGCGTGCCAGGAGGTCGTCCACGGTCTCGCCGCGCACGATGACCCGCGCCCGGCCGTCCCGCACGGCGACGACCGGGGGCCGGCCGATCCAGTTGTAGTTGCTCGCCAGGGACCAGCAGTAGGCGCCGGTGGCGGGGACCGCGACGAGGTCGTCGGGTCGCACGTCGCCGGGCAGGTAGTCGGCGAGGACGACGAGGTCGCCGCTCTCGCAGTGCCCGCCGGCGACGCGGACCAGCGCGGGCTCGGCGTCGGACGCGCGGCCGGCGAGGCGCACGCCGTAGTCGGCGCCGTAGAGGGCGGGCCGGGCGTTGTCGCTCATGCCGCCGTCGACGCTGACGTAGCGGCGGACGGCCGTCTCCGCCTCCTCGGCGACCCGCGGGTCCTCGACGTCGCCCGTCGCGGACTCCGCCTCGGCGACCGCGCCGTCGACGCCGCCGACCGTGACGAGCACGTCCTTGACGGTGCCCACCGTGTACAGCGTGGAGGTGGAGGGACCGACGATGCTGCGGCCGGGCTCGACCGCGATGACGGGCACGGCGATCCCCCGCCGGGCGCACTCGTCGGCCACGATGCGGGTGAGCCGCCGGGCGATCTCCGCCACGGGCACCGGGCGGTCGACCGACGTGTACGCGATCCCGAATCCGCCGCCGAGGTTCAGCTCCGCCACGGATCCCTCGCCGAGGAGCCGCTCGTGCAGGTCGAGGAGGCGGCGGGCGGACTCGACGAAGGCGTCGGTCTCGAAGATCTGGCTGCCGATGTGCGCGTGCAGGCCCGTGAAGGAGAGGGAGGCGTGCGAGCGGATGCGCGCGACGACGCCGGGCGCGTCCGCGATCGTGATCCCAAACTTCTGGTCCTCGCGCGCCGTGGCGAGGTACTCGTGCGTGTGGGCGTGCACGCCGCTGTTCACGCGCAGGCGCACCGCCTGGACGCGCCCGTGCGCCGCGGCCGCGGCGGCGACGCGCTCCACCTCGATCTCGCTGTCGATGACGATCTGGCCGATGCCGGCGCCCACGGCGCGGTCGATGTCGGCGACCGACTTGTTGTTGCCGTGGAAGCCGAGGCGGGCCGGATCCGCGCGGGCGGCGAGCGCGACGACCAGCTCGCCCCCGGAGCACACGTCGATGTGGAGCCCCTCCTCGACCATCCAGCGCGCCATCTCGATGCTGAGGAACGCCTTGCCCGCGTAGTAGACGCGCGCGGTCGTGCCGACGGCGGCGGCCTCGCGCTCGAACGCGGCAAGGGTCTCCGCGGCGCGGCCGCGGACGTCGTCCTCGTCCATCACGTAGACGGGGGTGCCGAAGCGCGCGGCCAGCTCGGTGGCGGGGACGCCGGCCACCCGGATCACGCCGTCGTCATCGCGGGACGTGCCGCGGGACCAGACCCCGGGGTCCAGCGCGTTCGCGTCGTCGGGCGGGAGCAGCCAGGACGGGGCCAGCGGGTTCGCGGTCACGAGATCACCTGTTCGTACGCGGGGCGGACGTGCGGGATGGCGAGCGGACCCGGTGTGGTCCCTGAAGCCGGAGGGGGGCGGTGACAGCATCCTACCGACGCGACGCCGGGCCCCCGGTGCATGTGACGGCGCCCCGCGGGCGTCGGCCGCGGGCGGCTAGCCGCAGCTGCCGGTGACCCCGAGGGAGTCGCGCGTGAGCTTCAGGTCGGACGACTCCAGGGTCATCGACGCGCGCCCGTCGGCCACCGTCACGTCCTGCACCGCGACGCCGGCGGGGAGGTACTGCGCGATGCACACGGGGTACGTGACGTCGCGGATCCCCTGGATCGTCTGCGCGAGGTCGACCTGGAACGAGCCCGCCTGGAGCTCCACCTCGGTGGGCGTGATCACGACGGTCGAGCCGTCGCGCAGCACGGGCTCCGCGGCGACCGTGTAGCCGAAGGTGATGCCGAGGACGCGGGTGGAGCCGGCGTAGCCGAGCGTGCCGTCGCCGAAGCGCAGGTCCGGGGGCGTCCCGGCCGTCCTCGCGAGCAGCGCGCTCGCGGGCGCCTCGTCCATGGACACGGTCGCGACCACGTTCCCGATGGTGCGTTCCTGGTCGGTGGGCACGTCGGTGGCGACGATGTGCGCCTGGAACGGCGTGCCGTCCGTCTGGAGGTTCGGCCCGTCGAGCACCACGCGGTCGAGCGTGCCGCGGATCAGCTGCGGGATCACCCACTCGCCCTCGATCGACACGTTCACGCGCCCGGTGACCTGGCCCGGGAGCTGGTCCTCGATCTGCTTCTCCGCCTGGTCCTCGGCGACGCCGCGCACGGTCTGGTCGACGATGCGGAGGCCGAACGCGAGCCCCACGCCGATCACGGCGAGGACGAGCAGCCAGATCACGATCGTGCCGCCGCGCGGCCCGCGGCGGCGCCGGCGAGCCTCCCGCGGGTCGCGCGGGTCGCGCGGGTCGCGCGGCTCGGGCGCCTCGAAGACCTCGGTGCCCAGGAACCGCCCCGACATGGTCCGCTCCCCTACATGCGCTCGGGGGCGGAGACGCCCACGAGGTCCAGGCCGTTCGCGACGACCTGCCGCACCGCGTCGTTCAGCCACAGGCGCGTGCGGTGCAGGTCGGTGACCTCCTCGTCGCCCCGCGGGACCACGCGGCAGCTGTCGTACCAGCGGTGGTAGGAGCCCGCGAGCTCCTCGACGTAGCGGGCGACGCGGTGCGGCTCCCGGAGCTCGGCGGCCTGCGCGACGATGCGCGGGAACTCCTGCAGGAGCCCGAGCAGCGCCGACTCGGTGGGATGCGTGAGCAGCTCGGGAGCGAAGGCCGTGCGCTCGACGCCCGACGCGGCCGCGTTGCGGTCCACGGCGCAGGTGCGCGCGTGGGCGTACTGCACGTAGAAGACGGGGTTGTCGTTGGTGCGCTTGCCGAGGACCGCGAGGTCGATGTCGAGGTTCTGGTCGGCCGAGGAGCGGACGAGCGAGTAGCGGCCCGCGTCCACGCCCACGGCGTCGACGAGGTCGTCGAGCGTGACGATGGTGCCCGCGCGCTTGCTCATCTTCACGGGCTCGCCGTCCTGCAGCAGGTTGACCATCTGGCCGATGAGGATCTGCAGGTTGACGCCCGGGGTGTCCCCGAAGGCCTGGACCATGGCCATCATGCGGCCGACGTAGCCGTGGTGGTCGGCGCCCAGCATGATGATGTTCTGCTCGAAGCCGCGCTCGCGCTTGTCGAGGTAGTAGCCGAGGTCGCCCGAGATGTACGCGGGCTCGCCGGACGAGCGGATCACGACGCGGTCGCGGTCGTCCCCGAACGTGGTGGTGCGGAGCCAGACGGCGCCGTCCTCCTCGAAGACGTGGCCGAGCTCCTTCAGGCGCGCCACCGCGCGGTCGACCGCGCCCGACTCGTGCAGCGAGTCCTCGTGGAAGAACACGTCGAAGTCGACGCCGAAGTCGTGGAGCTTCTGCTTGATCTCGCCGAACATCAGCTCGGTGCCCGCGCTGCGGAACACCTCCTGCTGCTCGTCGCGCGGGAGGGCGTCGAGGTCGCCGTCGTACCCCTCCACCACGCGCGCCGCGATCTCGCCGATGTAGGCGCCGCCGTAGCCGTCCTCGGGCGTGTCCTCGCCGAGGTGGCTGGCGAGCAGGCTGCGGGCGAACCGGTCGATCTGGGATCCGTGGTCGTTGAAGTAGTACTCGCGCGTGACGTCCGCGCCCTCGGCCTGGAGGATCCGCGCGAGGCTGTCGCCCACGGCCGCCCAGCGGACGCCGCCCAGGTGGATGGGGCCGGTCGGGTTCGCGGAGACGAACTCGAGGTTGATGCGGATCCCCTCGAGCGTCGTGCCCCGCCCGTACGCCGGTCCGGCGTCGACGATGGTGCGCGCGAGGGCGCCCGCGGCCGCCGCATCGAGCGTGATGTTGATGAAGCCGGGCCCCGCGACGTCGACGCGCGCGACCTGCGGCAGGGCGCCGAGCGCCTCGGCGATCTCGGCGGCCAGCACGCGGGGGCTCTCCCCCAGCGGCTTGGCGATCCGCATGGCGATGTTGGTGGCCCAGTCGCCGTGGTCGCGGTTGCGCGGACGCTCGAGCACGACCATGTCCGGGCTGATCACGAGGGCGTCGCCGCCCGGTCGTCGTCCGACCGTCCCGGCCACGATCTCGAAGAGGGCACCGGTCAGGTCAGGGGTCGTCATGGGGATCGATCCTACCGGCGCGGTCGGCGCCGTCCGGCTCCCGGGCGGCCGGCCCGGCCCTCGGCGCCGCCGCCCTGTCAAGGCCGGGGAGCGTCCCAGCGCGGCGTCGCCCGGGGTCGGTACAGTGGCGGATCCCGCCACCCGCTCGCGGCCCGCCGCCGTGCGCCGAGCGTCGCACCCCGCGGCGCGCCCGGATCCGAAGGAGCACCACCATGCCCGTCCGCCTCCCCGCGCCCGCCCGCTCCCGCCGCGCGCGCACCGCCCCCGTGGCGGCGGCCGCCGGCCTCGCGGTGGCCCTGCTCCTCGCGGGCTGCTCGAACCCCGCCCCGCTCCAGCCGTCCACCCCCGACCCCTCGGCGAGCGCCGGCGGCGGGCAGGCCGCGGGCGGCGGATCCGGCACCGGACCCACCGCCTCCCCCACGCCCGCGCCGCCCAAGGGCACGCCGGTCACCACCACCTGCGACCAGCTGCTGCCGGACCTCGCGGCGTTCGGCCCCGGCTTCGCCACCGAGACGCTCCCGGCCGACACCGCCACCGACGGCGCGCGGGAGGACGTGCTCGCCATGCAGGGCATCGCGTGCGCCTTCCGCGCGACGGACGGCACCACGGTCGAGATCGACGTGGCCCAGCCCGTCGCGGCGGAGCTCCAGGCCCGACGCGACGCCGCCATCCTCCAGGCCGACCCCATCGCGGGCTACCCGGCGGGCGTCGAGGCCTACTTCGAGCTGCAGGACGCGGTGGGCGTCGCGACCATCTACTCGCCGAAGCACATGGTCGTCATGCGGTCCGGGGCGTTCTACGAGCCCGGCGACCACGCCGACCTCGGCAACGCGGTGCTGACGAGGGTCGGCGGCTGATCCGACGCGCGGCGCCTCAGCCGAGGCGGACGGGTGCGGACACGTCGTCGACCGGGAGCTCGTCGACCGTGGCGAGCACCTCCATCCGGGAGATGGTGACGAGGCTCCGCGTGTTGCTGAGGAACGCGGTGTCGGACGCGTCGCGGCCCGTCGAGATCCGCAGCAGGCTCTGCCGGGGCGCGAGCCCGGTCGCGTCGACCACGTGCCAGGCGCCGTCGACCCACGCCTCGGCGACCGCGTGGAAGTCCATGGGGCTGAGGCCCGGCGCGTAGACGGCCGCGAGGCGCGCCGGCACGTCGAGCGCCCGCAGCATCGCGATGACGAGGTGCGCGTAGTCGCGGCAGACGCCCCGGCGCGCGAGCAGGGTGCGGACAGCGCCGTCCGTCGGGAGGCTGGATCCGGGCGCGTAGCGCAGCGACCCGGCGACGAACGCGCGCACGGCGTCGAGGAGCGGCAGGCCGTCGAGGCCGCGGAACTCGCCGCGCGCCGTGGGGAAGAGGGTGTCCGACTCGCAGTACCGGCTCGGGCGGCGGTAGATCCAGAGGTCGACGTCGTCGACGGGCGCGGGGTCGCGGCGACCCGTGACGGTGGCGCGGTACTCCATCGTGAGGACGCCCGCGCCGACGTCGAGCACGTGCAGGCGCGTGTCGTGGCGGTCGACCACCTCGGTCGCCTCCACGGGCACGCCGTCGAGGGCGAAGGCGAGGTGCTCGGAGGCGATGTCGGCACCCCGGGCGACGGCGACCGCGAAGGCCATCTCGCTCTCGCCGGAGACCTGCAGCTCGAGGGAGGAGGAGACGTCGCGGCGCATGCGTCCATCGTGGCACCGGAACCGCGCCGGCGGTGCCGCGCGGGAGGGTCAGGCGGCCGCGGTGCCCGCCGGGTCGACCGCCTCGCGCAGCGCGCACGCGTCGGCGAGCGCGCCGAGGAGGGCGGGCAGCTGGTCGCGCGCGGCTCCCGCGTCCTCCGGGTGCCACTGCACGCCGATGACGGGCGCGGTCTCGTGCTCGACCGCCTCCGGCACGCCGTCGGGCGCGACCGCGACGACGCGGAGGCCCGCTCCCGGCCGGTCGACGGCCTGGTGGTGGGCGCTCCGCACCGACAGCGCGGTGGATCCGAGCACGCCGGCCAGGCGGCTGCCCGCCGCGACGCGCACGTCGTGGTCGCGCATGACGGCCGTGATCTCCGGCGCGTCGTTGCGGTGCTCCCCCACGCCCTCGATGTGCTGCTGCAGGGTGCCGCCGAGCGCGACGTTGACGATCTGGGCGCCGCGGCAGATCCCGAGCAGCGGCGTGCCCTCGGCGACGGCACGGCGCACGAGCGCGATCTGGCCGGCGTCGGCGACCTCGCGGTGCCGCGACCGGCCCTCGTACTCGGCCGGTCCGCCGTAGAAGCGCGGCGCGACGTCCTCGCCGCCCATGATGACGACCGCGTCCGCGTCGCGCGTGCGGGCGAGGAGCGCGTCCACGCCCACGTCCTCCGCCGCGAGGTTCTCGACCTGCCAGCCGGCGTCGCCCGCGACCTCGGCCACCCGCATGTTGAAGCCCTGCACCAGCGCGTGGTATGCGGCGGCCTCGGGGCGGGAGCGGGTCACCTGCACGACGGCGAGGCGGCGGGGGGAAGCGGGCATGGGTCCAGTCTGCGTGCCGCGCCTGGGCGCCGCACGTCGGGCGTCATGTTCCGCAACACGGGACGGGCATCGCCCCCGTGCCGCGCTGCCGTCCGCGTCAGGGCCAGACGAGCGTGTGCGACCAGTCGCCGTCGGGCCCGGACCGGTACACGATCCGCAGCTGCCCGTGGTCCGCGGTGGCCTGCCAGAACTCGACGGCGGTCGGCTGCAGCACGTACGCCTGCCACGACTCCGCGACGAGGTCCGGATCCGCCTCGACGGCCTCCCGGGCGCGCGCGATCCGCGCGTCGCGCTCGTCCGCGTCGGGCATCGGCTCGCTCTGGTCGCCCGCGATCACCTCGGCGCGCGACGCCGGGTGCCGCGACAGGAAGTCGCGCTCGCTCACCTCGCGGTCGCCGTGGAACACGGGACCGGTCGCGCGGATCTGGCGCCCACGCTCCCGCCAGTACGCGACGAGGGCCGCGCGCGGGTTCGCCTCGAGGTCGCGGCCCTTGGGGCTGTCGGCCAGGGACGAGAACCAGAGGGCGCCGGGCTCGTCGTCGACCGTGGGCGTCACGTCCTTGAGCAGCAGGGTGCGCGCGCTCGGGCGGCCCTCCGCGTCCGCGGTCGCGAGGACGACCGCGTTCGGCTCGGCGGCGTCGTGCGCCACGGCGTCGCGGATCCACTCGATGACGAGGTCGATCGGGTCCTCCGGCAGGTGCGCCGGGTCGAGCTCGGGGAAGTCGTGGGGCTTCGGCTTCGCGCCCCTCAGGAGGTCGCGGACCGGGGTGGAGTCGTCGTCGTCTGCCATGCGCCGAGCCTAGGCCGAGCGGCCGGGGACGCTCCGGACGCGGGCCGCCGGAGGACACGGCACCCCGCGCGGGGGCGCTCTTCGAGGCCGCGTCGGGATCGGATTGGTCCGGATCCCACTGGGTTTTTCCAGTACCGGGGAACTTGGCTGCCCGCCGCGGGCGTCGCTACATTCATCACCAGGCCCGCTCCCCCAGTTGGGCCCAGCACCACGCGGCGGGCGCCCGAGACCCGTCTCGGGCCCTGCCGCGTGTGTTCTCCGCGTCCTCCGCACCGCTCCCGCGCGTGCGTCGAGGCGATGACGCGGGATGACGGCGCCGCGACGGTCAGCCGACCGACAGGGCGCGTGACGACGGCGGCCGTGCCGCGCACGGATCCTGACCCCGGACGCAGGAGAGGCCGGCCCTCCGCTGACGGAGGAACCGGCCTCTCCCCGCACCAACACGGGATATGGGAAGGTGTGCCCCCAGGAGGATTCGAACCTCCGCCCCTGCCTCCGGAGGGCAGTGCTCTATCCCCTGAGCTATGGGGGCCAGGGTGCGCGTGAGCGCGGGTCCCAGGGTAGCACCGGCCCGGACGGTCCCCGCGCCGCCCCCGCGACCCGGGTCGCGCGATGCGATTCCCCCTCCCGAGGAGACTCCCCGCTCCAGCACAGCCGCGACCCGCCAGGATGGAGGCAGGACGACCGCCGCGCCGCCCGGGCGCGGCACCGAAGACCATCCCCACGAGGAGCGAACCCGTGAAGCTGTCCCGCATCGCCGCCGCCGCCACCGGCTTCCTGCGCACGTCGAAGGGCCAGGACGTCGGCCGCACCGCCATCGACAAGGTGTCGGGCATCGCCGACAAGGCCACCGGCAGCAAGCACGCCGACAAGATCCAGAAGGCGCGCGAGGCCGCCGATCGCCAGCTGCGGAACCTCGGCCCCGACGGCGGCCGCGGCCAGGGCCCCACGCCGCCCTCGACCCCGCCCCGCCCCTGAGCGCCGGCAGCCTCGAGCTCACGCTGGACGCGGCGTCCGACGCCGCGGTCCGCGCCTCGTGGCGCGACCTCGCGGACGCCGGGCTGCCGAGCCTCGCCGACCACGCGAGCGACACCAACCGCCCGCACGTGACGCTGCTCGCGGCCGAGGGGCTCGGCGGATCCGCGGACGCGGCCGTCCGGGAGATCGCCGCGTCGTATCCCCTGCCCGTGCTCCAGCTCGGCGGCCTCGTCGTGTTCGGCGTGCCGCCCCGGGGCCTGGTGCTCGCGCGGCAGGTCGTGGTGGACGCGGCGCTGCTCGACCTGCACGCCCGGGTCCACGCCGCCGTCGACCGCGCGACCGACGAGGCCCGGGCCGTGGACCCGGACGCCGGCCCCGCGGCCGAGGTCATCCCCCACACGCGTCCCGGCTCCTGGACGCCGCACGTCTCCCTCGCGCTGCGGCTCACCGCCGAGCAGCTCGGGGCGGCCGTGGCGGCCCTCGGGCGGATCGAGCCGCTGGACGCGCCGGCGGCGGGGCTCCGCCGCTGGGATCCGCGCGACCGCACGACGACGGAGCTCGCGTGACCCGGATGCGGGCCGTCCGCACGGCTCCGGCACGCACCTGCGCCACTAGCCTGGAGGGAGCACGACCTTGAGACGACGGAGGAGTCGCATGCCGCGGTCCGCGAGATTGCTGGGGGCCGCGCTCGCGCTCGGCCTGTTCGGGGCCCTGGTGCCCACCGCCGCGCAGGCGACGGGGCCCGTCGACTTCGGCGGGGCGTCGATCCTCGACCAGGTGGACGCGGTGTCGCCCGCCGAGGAGCAGCAGATCCAGCAGGCGATCGACCAGCTGCAGGAGCAGACGGGCGTGACGCTGCACGTGGCGTACGTCGACACGTTCACGGGTGCGTCCGACCAGGCAGCCTGGGGGCAGGCGACGAAGGACGCGAATGGGTTCGGCGCGAACGAGGCGATCCTCGCCGTCGCCGTCGACGGACGCCAGTTCACCCTCGGCGTCCCGGACAGCGTCTCCGTCGCCCAGCGCACGCAGCTCACGGACCAGGTGGTGGCGCCGCGCCTGCGCCAGGACGACTGGTCCGGGGCGGCCGTCGACGCCGCCCAGGGGATCCAGTCCATCGCGCAGTCCGGCACGGTCGCCGAGACCGGCACCGGATCCACGCCCTCCTCCGGCACCGAGTCGGGCGTCGACTTCGGCGCGGTCCTCCTCTACGTGCTCGGCGCGATCCTGCTGGCTGCCGTGGTGACCACGCTCGTCGGCCGCCGGAGGAAGCGGAAGGCCGTCGCCGCGAAGCGCCAGGCGGCGCTGAAGGAGATGCAGTCCGCCGAGCAGCGCGCGGGCAGCATGCTCGTGCAGCTCGACGACGCGCTAGAGACCAGCGAGCAGGAGGTCGGGTTCGCGGAGGCGGAGTTCGGATCCGGCGCCGTGGGCCCCTACCGCGAGGTGCTCGCGTCGGCCGGCGGCAAGGTCCGCGAGGCGTTCGCCCTCAAGCAGAAGCTCGACGACGCCATCGAGGACACCGACGAGGAGCGCCGCACCTGGACGGCCCGCATCGTGGAGCTGTGCGAGGAGGCCCGCGCCGAGCTCGACGCGCAGGCCAAGTCGTTCGAGGAGCTGCGGGCGCTCGAGAAGAACGCGCCGCAGACGCTCGCCGCGA
Source organism: Clavibacter rahimiani (assembly GCF_052654495.1). Classification (NCBI taxonomy): domain Bacteria; kingdom Bacillati; phylum Actinomycetota; class Actinomycetes; order Micrococcales; family Microbacteriaceae; genus Clavibacter; species Clavibacter rahimiani. Next base: position 1,142,179 of record NZ_CP199790.1, on the reverse strand, counting down.
TCGTGACCGACGCGGAGGCGCTGCAGACGCGCATCGAGCGCACGCAGGAGGCCGTCGGCCTCCTCGGCCGCCGCTACGCGGGTCCGTCCATGACGACCGTCACGGGCAACGTCGACCAGGCGCGCTCCCTCCTCTCCTTCGCGACCGACACCGCGCAGGACGCAGCCGGGGCGATCCGCGGGGGCGACCGCACCGGGACCGGCGAGATCGCCGTCAAGGTGCGCGCCGCGCAGCAGGCCGTCGGCCAGGCCGGCAAGCTCCTCGACGTGGTCGACCGCGTCTCGTCCGACCTCGAGCACGCGTCGACCCGCGTGCAGGAGGAGATCGCCGACGTCCGCAGCGACATCCAGGACGCCCGCGCCGCCCAGCGCGGCGGGCGCATGCCGGAGCTCACGCGCCTCGTGCAGGCGGCCGAGCAGGCCATCGCCGACGCGAAGCCGCTGCAGGGGCGGCTCGCGGATCCGCTCACGAGCGTCACGCTGCTGCAGGAGGCGGAGGCGCGCCTCGACGAGGCGCTGGCGCCCGTGCGGGAGCAGCAGGAGCAGGTGGAGCGCGCGATCGGCTACCTGCCCCGCGCCCTGTCCACGGCCGAGAGCCAGGTCGCCACGGCGCGCGACTTCATCTCCACCCGCCGCGGCGCGGTGGGAGAGGAGGCGCGCACGCGCCTCGCACACGCCCAGCGCGCCCTCGACGACGCGCACGATGCCGCACCTCGCGACCCCGTGCGCGCGGTCGCCGCGTCGCAGGCCGCCACCGCCTACTCGGCCCAGGCCATCGAGGCCGCCCAGCGCGACCTCGACCAGGGCGGCGGGTACGGCGGCTACGGCGGCGGAATGATGGGCGGCCGCGGCGGAGGCGGCGACGCCTTCGGCGGCGCCATCATGGGCGGCATCATCGGCGGCCTCCTGAGCGGCGGCGGGGGCGGCTGGGGAGGCGGCGGAGGCGGCGGCTTCAGCGGAGGCGGCTTCGGCGGCGGAGGGGGCGGCGGCTTCGGCGGCGGCGACTTCGGCGGAGGCGGCGGCTTCGGCGGCGGCGACTTCTAGCGGCGGCCCACCCGCGCACGACCAGCACGACGACGAGAACGAGAGCGACCCATGATCAACCCATTCCGACGCACCACACGACGAGTAGGAGCAGCACCCATGTCCAAGCAGTCCATCCTCGGCCGCATCGCCCAGCTCGCGAAGGCCAACATCAACAACCTCATCGACCAGGCCGAGGACCCGCAGCTCATGCTGGACCAGATGGTCCGCGACTACACGGAGAGCATCCGCGAGGCCGAGAGCGCCGTCGCGCAGACCATCGGCAACCTCCGCATGATCGAGGAGGACCACCGCGAGGACGTCCAGGCCGCCGGCGACTGGGGTCGCAAGGCCCTCGCCGCGAGCCAGAAGGCGGACGAGTACCGGAACTCCGGCAACACCGCGAACGCCGACAAGTTCGACGCGCTCGCCCGCGTCGCGCTGCAGCGCCAGATGCAGTCGGAGAGCGAGGCGAAGGGCGCCGAGCCGACCATCGCGTCGCAGACCGAGGTCGTCGAGAAGCTCAAGCAGGGCCTCGACACCATGCGGAACAAGCTCCAGGAGCTGTCCTCCAAGCGGAACGAGCTCAACGCCCGCCAGAAGACGGTCCAGGCGCAGGCGCAGGTCCAGGACGCCATGAAGAGCATCGACATCATGGACCCGACCAGCGAGGTCAGCCGCTTCGAGCAGAAGATCCGCCGCGAGGAGGCCCGCGTCCGCGGCGCCGAGGAGCTGCAGGCCTCGAGCCTCGACGCGCAGTTCGAGGAGCTCGAGGACCTCGGCGAGCTCACCGAGGTCGAGGCCCGCCTCGCCGCGCTCAAGTCCGGCGGATCCGCGCCGAAGCAGGTCACGTCGGGCGAGTAGCTCTCCCTGTCCGGTCCACGGGCGCCGTCCTCCGGGGCGGCGCCCGTCGTCGTCCGCGGGGAATGCGGTCCCCGCGGATCCGGTTCCCCTCTCCATGACCACCATCGGAATCATCGGCGCCGGGCTCATCGGCAGCCAGCTCGCCCGCCTGTCCACCTCCACCGGCCACGACGTCGTCATCGCGAACTCCCGCGGCCCGGAGACCCTCACCGACCTGATCGACGAGCTGGGCGACCGCGCCCGGGCCGCCACCGTCCAGGAGGTCGCCGAGGCTGGCGAGATCGTCGTGGTGACGATCCCGCTGAAGGCCATCGACACCGTCCCGGTCGCGCCCCTCGCCGGCAAGATCGTGATCGACACCGACAACTACTACCCGGAGCGCGACGGCCACATCGCCGCGCTCGACGACGAGACCACGACCACCGCGGAGATGCTGCAGAGCCACCTCCCCGAGTCGAAGGTCGTCAAGGCGTTCAACCACATCTACGCGGCCGACCTCGTCGAGCACGGCCAGCCCGCCGGCACGCCCGGCCGGCGCGCGCTCGTGATCGCGGGCGACGACGCCGACGCCAAGGCGACGGTCACCGCGCTCATCGACTCGTTCGGCTACGACGTCGTCGACGCCGGCCCGCTCGCGGAGGGCTGGCGCATCCAGCGCGACACCCCCGGCTACGGCCCGCGCCTCGACGCCGACGGCCTCCGGACCGCGCTCGCGGAGGCGAAGCGGTACCGCGACATGCCGTAGCGGGCCCCGCGTCCCCTCCTCCCCACGGCGATGCCCGCCCTCCCCGCTCCGGCGGTGACGGCGGGCATCGCCATGTCCGGCGGCGCACGGGATACTGGGGGCGTGCCCGCCTCCTTCGTCGTCGTCCCCCAATGGCAGGGCTCGGGCTCGTCCCGCGCCATGAGGCTCGCGGACGGGGCGGAGGCGATCCGCGGCGACCTGCCCGCGTCCGCCACGCGCGTCGTCGAGGTGCCCGTCGAGGCCGGCGAGTCGCTCGGCACCGGGATCGACCGCTACGCGTCGCTGCTGGCGGTGCGCACGCGTCAGGCGGCGGCGCTCGAGGCGGCGTCGGCCTCCGCGACCGGCCCGCTCGTGACCGTCGGCGGCGACTGCGGCGTGGAGCTCGCGTCCATCGCCCACGCGGCGGGCGCGCATCCGGGCCTCGCGGTGGTGTGGCTCGACGCGCACGCCGACCTCAACACCCCCGCGAGCTCGCCGTCCGGCGCCTTCCACGGCATGGTGCTGCGCGCCGTCCTCGGCGAGGGCGTCGACGGACTCGTGCTGCCGGTCGGCACGGTCACGGCCGACCGCGTCGTGCTCGCCGGGGTGCGCGCTCTCGACGACGCGGAGTCCGACCACGCCGACGCGCAGGGCATCGCCCGGCTGGGCGTCGACGCCGTGGGGCCGGAGGCGCTCGTCGCCGCCGTCCGGGCGACCGGGGCGAGCGACGTCTACGTGCACGTGGACCTCGACGTGCTCGACCCGGGCGGCATGTCCGGCGTCGGCTACCCGGAGCCGTTCGGCCTCGAGGTGCAGACGGTCACGGAGTCGATCAAGGCGCTGCGCCGGTCCTTCGGGCTCGCGGGCGCGGGCATCACCGAGTTCGCGCCCTCCTCCCCCGCCGCCGCGGTGGAGGACATGGGCACCATCCTGCGGATCATCGGGGCGTTGACCGGCCCGGTCTGATCCCGTCGCGCACGGCTCCCGCGCCTCCCGCCCGGGGTCGCGCCGCGCGCGCCGCCCTGGGAGGCTGGGACGGACCCCACGAGGAGACCGCTGTGACCGACGACGCCCGCACCGCATCCGCCCCCGATCCCGCCGTCCCGGCCGCCGACGGCGACGGGCCGCGCGTGCGCGTCGAGCGCCGGGGCCATCTGCTGCTCATCGGCCTCGATCGGCCCGCCAAGCGCAACGCCGCCGACATGCGGATGCTCCGCGAGCTCGCGAGCGCCTACGGGCTGCTCGCGCGCGACCCGGAGCTGCGGGTCGGCGTCGTGCACGCGATCGGCGACCACTTCACGGGCGGGCTCGACCTCGCCGACGTCGCGCCCCACATCGGCCGAGGCCCCGGCGGCGGCCTCGACGCGGTCCCGGACGGCGGCATCGACCCGTGGCAGGTCAGCGGTCCCGCCCTCGGCAAGCCCGTCGTCCTCGCCGTGCAGGGCACGTGCCTCACGCTCGGCGTCGAGCTGGCGCTCGCGAGCGACGTCGTGGTGGCGGCCGCGGGCACGCGCTTCGGGCAGATCGAGGTGGCGCGCGGGATCCTGCCCTTCGGCGGCGCGACCCTCCGCTTCCCCGCCGTCGCGGGCTGGGGCGACGCCATGCGGTGGATGCTCACGGGCGACCTCTTCGACGCCGAGGAGGCCAGGCGGATGCGCATCGTGCAGGTCGTCGTGCCCGACGGCGAGCAGCTCGAGGCCGCCGTCGGCATCGCCGAGCGCATCGCCGCGCAGGCGCCGCTCGCCGTCCAGGCGACCCTGCGCAACGCCCGCGCCGCCCTCCGGGACGGGCACGACGCCGCGGCCGCCGCGCTCCCCGCGGAGCTCGTGCGGCTGGCCGGATCCGAGGACGCGGCCCGCGGCATGCGCGCAGCGGCGACGCGGACGCCGGCGGAGTTCGTCGGCCGCTGACCCGCCCGCCGACGACCGCGATCAGGCCGGAGACCGCCTCCCGGGCGGACGGCCGGTGACGGCCGCCTCGGAGCGCGCCTCCGACGGGCCGGTGCGTCGGGGGCCGCCGGTAGGGTCAGGACCATGACCTCCTACGACCTCATCGTCATCGGTGCCGGCCCCGTCGGCGAGAACGTCGCCGACCGCGCGAAGCAGGGCGGGCTCTCGGTGCTCGTCGTCGAGTCCGAGCTCGTCGGGGGCGAGTGCTCCTACTGGGCCTGCATGCCCAGCAAGGCGCTGCTCCGCTCCGGCAGCGCCCTCCGCGCGGCGCGCGCCGTCGCCGGATCCCGGGAGGCGGTCACGGGCGGGCTCGACGTCGCCGCGGTGCTGAAGCGCCGCGACTCCTTCACCAGCTCGTGGTCCGACGAGGGACAGGTGAGCTGGCTCGAGGGCATCGGCATCGACCTCGCGCGCGGCCACGGGCGCATCTCCGGGCCGCGCCGCGTCACCGTCACCGCGCCCGACGGCTCCGTCACCGAGCACGAGGCGACCCATGCGGTCGCCGTCTCCACCGGCACCGCGGCGCTCCTCCCCGACATCCCCGGCCTCGCCGAGGCCCAGCCCTGGACCAGCCGCGAGGCGACCAGCGCCGAGATCGTGCCCGCCTCGCTCGTCGTCATCGGCGGCGGCGTGGTCGCGGCCGAGATGGCGACCGCCTACGCGTCGCTCGGCAGCACCGTCACCGTCGTCGCCCGCAGCGGCCTGCTCGGAGGGCAGGAGCCCTTCGCGGGCGAGCTCGTCGGCGACGGCCTCCGCGGCTTGGGCGTCGACGTGCGCCTCGGCGCCTCGCCCTCCCGGGTCACGCGCGACGGCGACGAGGTGCTCGTGGAGCTGTCCGACGGATCCTCCGTCACGGCCGCCGAGGTCCTCGTCGCGACCGGCCGCACCCCGCGCACGGACGACCTCGGGCTCGAGACGGTGGGCCTCGAGCCCGGCGCGTACCTCGACGTGGACGACACGATGCTCGTCACGGGCGCCGTCAACGCGGACACGCCCTGGCTGTACGGCGTCGGCGACGTCAACCACCGCGCGCTCCTCACCCACCAGGGCAAGTACCAGGCGCGGGCGGCCGGCGAGGTCATCGCCGCCCGCGCGACCGGCGGCACCGTGGACGACGCGCCCTGGGGCGTGCACGTCGCCACCGCCGACCACCGGGCCGTCCCGCAGGTCACCTTCACGGACCCGGAGGTCGCGAGCGTCGGCCTCACCGCGAAGGCCGCGGACGACGCCGGGATCCGCACGCGCGTCGTCGACTACGACCTCGGCGCGATCGCCGGCTCCAGCCTCCACTCGGACGGCTACGCGGGCCAGGCGCGCATGGTGGTGGACGAGGACCGCGGCGTCATCGTCGGCGCCACGTTCGTCGGCCCCGACGTGGCCGAGCTCCTGCACTCCGCGACCATCGCGGTCGTCGGCGAGGTGCCGCTCCGGCGCCTCTGGCACGCGGTCCCGTCGTACCCCACCATCAGCGAGATCTGGCTCCGCCTGCTCGAGACGTACGGTCGGCCGACCGCGTGATCCGCGCGGGTCTCGGTGCCGTCGCGGGCGCCGTCCGCGGCGTCCTCCTCGACTCCCCCGTCTCGCGCGCCGGCAGCGGCGTCGCCACCGCGGTGGGCCTCGCGGTCGGCCTGCCGCTCAGCACGGGCGAGGTGCGCCGCCACGGCGACCTCATCGTCCTGACGGGCCTGCCGTCGTGGGTGTTCGGCCGCGGCGGCACGTGCGTCGGACGCGTCTACCTCACGCGCGACAACGCCGGTCCCGACGTGCTCGAGCACGAGGCCGTCCACGTCGTGCAGTGGCGGCGGTACGGGCTCCTCATGCCGTTGCTCTACTGGTGGGCGGGGCGGGATCCGCTCCGCAACCGGTTCGAGATCGAGGCGGGGCTGGAGAAGGGCGGGTACCGGTGACGGGTCCGCTCGCCGGTCGCACGGTCGTCATCACGGGCGCGAGCTCCGGCATCGGCCGCGTCGCCGCGCGCGAGCTGCACGAGCGCGGGGCCGAGGTCGTCGTCGTGGGCCGCGACCCGGAGCGCACGCGCGGCGTCGCCGCCGAGCTGGGGGCGCGGCACGTCCTCGCCGACATGGACCGGCTCGCCGAGGTGCGGGCGCTCGCGGCGACGCTCCTGGAGACGTGCCCGCGGATCCACGTGCTCGCCCTCAACGCCGGCAGCCTCGTGCCGCGACGCGCCACCACGGTCGACGGCCACGAGACCACGTTCCAGCGCAACGTCCTCGCGCCGTTCCTCCTCACGCACCTGCTCCTGCCCCGGCTGGAGGAGACGCAGGGCGCCCTCGGCGCCGGCGAGAGCCCGGTCCGGGTCATCGGCACCGCGAGCCGGGCGAACCTCTGGGGCCGCGTGCGGCTCGACGACCTCGACTGGCGGAAGCGCCCGTGGCTCGGCGGCTGGCAGGCGTACGGCACCTCGAAGGCCATGATGATCCTGATGATGCGCACCCTCGCCGAGCGCGTCGGGCCGCGCGGCATCGAGGCGCTCTCGTTCCACCCGGGGCTCGTGCGCACGTCGTTCGGATCCGACAGCACCGTGATGCGGGCGATGCTCGCGCTCTCGATGGGCGCCTACGGGATCTCCGCCGAGGCGGGCGCCGTGCCCCTCGTGCAGCTCGCCTCGGTGCCGGACGTCGCGGCGCCGAACGGCACCTACTTCGACCAGCTCACGCCCGACGGGCGGACCACCGCGCAGGCCGCGGACCGCCTGCTCGGCCGGGACCTGTGGGCCGCGCTGGAGCTCGCCGCGGGCGTGGACGGGTCCGCGCGCCGCTGAGGCGGGGCGTCGAGCGTCTCAGCCGCGACTCCCCGCGCCGGGCAGGCGGCTGCGACGACGTCAGCGCGTCGCGAGCAGGTGCAGCAGGTCGTCGTGGCCGCCCACGTGGCCGCCGAGCAGCACGCTGACCTCGGTGACCGGGTGCTCGTCGGAGATCGGGGCCGTGAACACCATCATCTCGCTGGCCCACGCGCCGACGGCCCGGGCGACCGCGGACATGGGCGCGGCCGGCTCGCCGTCGACCCCGCGGCCGTCGCGCGCGATCACGGTGACGACCATGCGCGGCGGATGCACCAGCTCGACCGCGACGGACGCGTCGGGCACCTCCACGAAGACGCTGCCGCGCGTGCACAGGGGCAGCGCCGCGAGCGCGGCCTGCGTCTCGGCGAGGCCCGTCTCGTCGGTGACGAGGAGGACCTGGCGCGTCGTGCGCCGGCGGGTGCGGGTGGCTCCGGCCACGGTCAGGATCCCTCGGCCGCGCCGGCGCGCCAGTAGCCCATGAAGGCGACCTGGCGGCGGTCGATCCCGGTGTCGCGCACGAGGAAGCGGCGCATGGCCTTGATGCAGCCGGACTCCCCCGCGAGCCACGCGTAGAGCGTCGAGCCCTCGTGGACGACGGGTGCGTCCCAGACGATGGCCTCCGCGTCGTCCTCGGCGAGCGGCTGGGCCTCGTCGGCGAGCGCGACCTCGGGCTCCACGGCATCCGGCGCGGCGAGGGCGCCGACCTTCACGTGGCAGTCGACCCAGCGGCGCACGGCCTCCTCGAGGCGGGATCCGTTCGGGCGGCCGTCGCGCGGCAGCCAGGTGAGGTTGACGCCCTTCGGCACGCGCACGTCGAGGCGGTCGCCCGTGACGGGCACCTCGATGAACGCGCAGCCGACGGCATCGTCCGGGAGCGAGGAGAGGATGTTGCAGATGGCGGGGGCGGCGGTCTCGTCGCCCGCGAGGAGCAGCGAGCGGGCGTGGCCCGGGTGCCACTCGATGCCGAGGCCGCGCGCCGGGCTCAGGGCGTCGGGGCCGATGACGACGATGTCGTCGCCGACCTGCGCGGCGCCGGCCCAGCGGGAGGCGGGGCCCATGTCGCCGTGGAGCGCGAAGTCGATGTCCAGCTCGCCGAGGTCGCGGCGGACGGCGCGCGACGTGTAGGTGCGGAGCGGGTTGCGCTCGGCGTCGGGCAGGGCGCGCCACCAGGCGAACCAGTCGTCGCCGCCGACGCCCGAGAGATCGGGCAGGCCGTGCTCGGCCACGGGCAGCAGCAGCTTGATCCGCTGGTCGAGGCACTCGTCGCCGAAGTCGCGGAGGTCGTCGCTCTGGAACGTGATGCGCAGGAACGTGGGGCTGAGCCGCTGGGTGCGCGCGACCCGGGCCGCGAAGGGCCGGTACGCCGGGCGCTCCGCCTCGGGGGCCGCCTGCACCGCGGGTTGCTCCTCGACCACGGCCTCGACGGCTGCCGTGCTGCTGGCGAGGGTCGCGGTGGAGGTAAGCACAGCCTAAGTATGGCATGCCTTACCTCAGCGGTCGAGGGCGGCCGGGGCATCGGGGCTCGGATCCACGGGAGGATGTCAGGGTGATCGCCCCCGTCCTCGTCGCCGTGTTCGTCGGCGCGGTGGCGCAGCGGGTCACGGGCCTCGGCTTCGCGCTCGTCGTGGCGCCCGTGCTCGTGCTCCTGCTCGGGCCCTTCGACGGGGTGATGATCGTCAACCTGTGCAGCGTGCTCTCGGCGTCGCTGGTCCTCTCGGCCGTGTGGCGGGACGTGGAGTGGCGGCGCTACCGGCTGCTCGCGGGGCCCGCGGTCGTCGGGATCGTGCCGGGCGCGCTCCTCGCCTACCTGCTGCCGGAGCCGGCCCTCGAGATCGGCATCGGCGGCCTGCTCGTCGCCGCGCTCACCACCTCGCTCGCGCTCCGGCGGACGACCCGGGTGATCGACGGCCCCGGCGTGATGGCGGGCTTCGGCTTCTCGGCGGGCGTGATGAACGCGGCGGCCGGCATCGGCGGCCCGAGCGTGAGCGTCTACGCGGTCGTCAGCCGGTGGGAGCAGCGCGGCTTCGCGGCGACGCTCCAGCCGTTCTTCCTCACGACGGGCGCCGTCTCGCTCCTCGCGAAGCTCGTGCTCGCCCCGGACCGCTGGCCCGACCTCGGAACAGCGGCGTGGGTGGGGATCGTCGTGACGCTGGTCGCCGGGGTCGGCGCGGGGACGCTGCTGACGCCCCGGATCCCGACGCGCGGCGCACGGGCCGCGGTCCTGGTGATCTCGTTCGCGGGCGCGATCACGGCGATCGTCAAGGGCGTCGACGCGCTCCTCTAGGGGATCCGCCGTCGCTCACCACTGCGGCGGGTGCCGCCGCTGCCAGTGCAGCCGCCGCTCGAGCTGCCGCCCGATCGCGAGGAGGGTCGCCTCGCCGCCGGGCCGCCCGATGAGCTGCACGCCCATCGGCAGGCCGTCGTCGGTGAGGTGCACCGGCAGCGTGATGGCGGGCAGCCCCGTGACGTTGGCGAAGGACGTGTAGGGCGTGTACTGCACCTGCTGCGCGAAGTTGCGCTCGCCGTCCTCGGCGTCGTACCAGCCGACCGGACGCGGCTCGAGCGCCAGCGCGGGCGTGAGCACGGCGTCGACGTGGGCGAACTGCGTGATCACGCTCCGCTCGAACGCGGTCAGCTGCGCGAGCGCGCGGGCGAGGTCGCGCGCGGAGAGCGCCCGGCCGCGCTCGACGAGCCAGCGCGTGAGCGGTTCGAGGAGGTCGAGCTCGGCGCCCTCGGCGGGGATCCCGGCGGCGCCCGCCTGCCAGATGGTGCGGAACGCGGGCGCGTAGGTGGGGTCGGGGCGGAGCGCGAGGTCCTCGAGGCCGTGGCCCACGGCGGCGAGCTCGCGCACGGCGACCGCGAGAGCCTCGTCCGCGGACGGATCCCGGACGATCTCGTACGCGTCGTCCCAGGGCGAGGTCGTCATCACGCCGATCTGGAAGCGCCCCTCCCCGCGGACGGCCGCGCCGAGCAGGTCGCCGTCGCCGTCCTCGGGCGCGCGCAGCGTGAAGGGGTGCGGGATGCGGCCGTTGACCCGGCCGATCATCGCGTCGAGCAGCATGGCGGCGTCCGCGACGCTGCGGGCGAGCGGCCCCGGCACGACGAGGCCCGCGAGCGACTCCTGGCCGGATCCCGCGGGCACGAGGCCGCGGGAGGGCTTGAGTCCCACGAGCCCGGTGGCCGCGGCGGGGATGCGGACCGAGCCGCCGCCGTCGGATCCGGGCGCGAACGGCAGGAGCCCGGCGGCGACCGCGACGGCCGCTCCCCCGCTCGATCCGCCGGCGCCGCGCGTGGTGTCCCACGGCGTCCGGGCGGGCGGGGCGACGAGGCTCTCGGTGTACGACGGGAGGCCGAACTCGGGCGCGCTCGTCTTGCCGAGGCTGATCCCGCCGGCGTCGTCGAGCGCCTGCGGGATCGGGTCGGTGCGCTCGGAGACGTGGTCACGGAAGAGGCGCGAGCCGAACGTGGTGCGGACTCCCGCGCGCTCCGACAGGTCCTTGTCGCCGAACGGGAGGCCCCAGAGCGGCGCGGTGCGGGGCACCTCGCGCTCGACGTGCCGGGCGCGCGCGAGGGCGCGGTCGGCGGTGACGGTCGTGAAGGCGCCGAGACCCGGATCCAGCCGCTCGATGCGCTCGAGGTAGTGGGTCACGAGCTCGGTCGGGGTGACCTCGCCGCGCTGCAGCTGGTCCCACTGCTCCTGGGCGCTGAGGTGGTGGAGTTCGAACACGGCTCCAGCGTAGGCCGGGCGGATGCGCGGACGGGGCGGGCGCCGGTCGTCCCGGTGCCCGCCCCGTCCGTGTCGCGAGGGGTGCTGCGTCCGCCTGGCGTCAGCGGCGCGCGGCGACCGACGCGCGGCGGCGCAGGGCGACGAGCGCGAGGCCGGCGATCAGCGCCGCGAGCGAGGTCCCGAGGACGGGGCCCGCCTCGGATCCGGTCGCCGCGAGGGTCGGCACCGTGCTCGGCGCGGGCACCACGCCCGTGCCCGACGGGACGACGGATCCCGCGGCCGTGTCGAGCGCGTAGAGCACCGAGGCGCCCGTGCTCGGCAGCAGGAACGCGAGCTGGTGCGATCCCGCGGCGAGGTCGGCCGGGACGGTGAAGCGGACGCTCGCGCGGCCCTGCTCGTCGGTCGTGTCGACCACGGCGGCGTCGATCGGCGTGCGCGCGACCTCCTGGCCGTCGATCATCGTCACGACCTCGGTGTCCTGCACGGGCGCGTTCGAGACGAGCAGCGAGGAGAGCTCGTAGGAGCGCTCCTGGCCCGCGCGCGGCGCGGCGCCCGTCGTGTCGACGATCCCGATGGAGCGCGTCGCCGAGTCCGGGTCGACGGGCGAGAACTCGGTGATGTAGTCGACGAACGCCGTGAGGTCGACGCGGCCGGAGTCGCTCTGCTCGGTCGTGTTGCCGAGCTCCGTGAAGTTGTCGCCGCCCTCCGCGAGGAAGCTGTTCGCGACCATCGTGAAGACGCGCGCGGGATCCACCGGCTCGCCCTGGAAGAACACGCCCGTGATCCGCTCGCCGCGCGCGGCCGTCGGGTCGTACGTGTACGTGAGGTCGCGCGAGAGGCCGAGCTTGAGGAACGGACGCGACGAGCCCTCGGGCTGCCACTGCTGCTCGAGCACGGCCTTGACGCCCGCGCCGGTGATCTTCGCGGTCGTGAGCGTGTTGGCGAACGGCTGCACGATGGCGGCCTCCTTGTAGGTCACCTCGCCCTCGGCGTCGCCCGCGCCGGAGGACGCGAGGGTGAGGTCCTGGCGGATGCCGCCCGGGTTCATGAAGGCGATCTCGGTGCCGAGGTCCGCCTGCGTGGCCCACAGCTGCGCGTCGGCGACGAGGTTGCCGATGGTGGACTCGCCGCCGCGGTTCTCGGAGCCGTCCGTCTGGCGGGCGCGCGTGATGTCGCCCGAGACCTCGCCGACCGTGCGGCTGCCGATGACCTCGGCCTTCGCGACCGCGTCGTCGACGATGCGCTGCACCGCGGGATCCGCCGGGAACGCCGGCTCCCCCTCGGCCGTGAGGAGCGGGACGAGCTCGGAGGAGATGGAGGTGAGCGCCTTGGTGGCGGGGTCGACCGTGAGCGAGAGGTGCCCGAGGTTCGTGCCGTAGCTGCCGGTCTGGAGGACCGGGAGCGGGAGCGCCTTGCCCGCGACGGGCAGCTCGTAGTCGTAGCCGAGGTGCGTGTGGCCGGAGACCACCGCGTCGACGTCGGCCTGCACGCCCGTGACGATGCGGCCGAAGACCGAGTCGTCGGTGAGCGAGGACTCGTCGGAGGTGGACGCGCCCTCGTGCACGACGAGCACGACCACGTCGGCCTCGCCGTTCGCGTCGTCGCCGTCGCGGAGCGCGCGGGCGGTCGCGGTGGACGCGTCGACGACGCTGCCGACGTCGATCGTCGCGAGGCCGGCCGGGCTCACGAGCTCGGGCAGCGACTCGGTGGTCGCGCCGACGAACGCGACGCGCACGCCGCCGATGTCCTGCACGTCGAAGGCCGCGTAGGCGTGCTCCGTCGTGCCCTTCTCGTAGAGGTTCGCGGAGATGTAGGGGAAGTCGGAGGCGGGCACGACGCGCTCGTCGACGTCGTCGCGGCCCTGGTCGAACTCGTGGTTGCCGAGCGTGGACACCGAGACGCCCATGGCGTTCAGCGCGTCGAGCGTGGGCTCGTCGGCTTGCGAGAGCGAGGTGAAGGTGCTCGCGCCGATGTTGTCGCCCGCGGAGATCAGCGTGCTGTTCGGGTTCTCGGCCTTCGCCTGCTGGAACGCGCCCGAGATGACGGCGGCGCCCGCGGTGGACGACGTGGTCTCGAGGCGACCGTGGAAGTCGTTGATCGAGTAGACGTCGATCGCGACGTCGCCCTCGGCGGCGGACGCGGGGGCGACGCCGAGGCCGAGGACCGCGGTGGCGGAGAGCCCCGCCACGAGGGCGATGGCGCCGGAGCGCGCGGCTCCGGACGGGTGGCGGGTGGGAGCAGGGCGCATCGGGGACATCCTCGTTCGGGGGCGGTGCTCAACACCCTACGGATCGGAGGTTTCCATGGGGTTAACTCCGGCATCCCCTCGCCCGGCCCGTCATCGGCCGTCGGGCCGCGTCAGCCGCGCACGAGCCCCGCGAGCTCCGCGCGGGTGGAGGCGCCCATCTTCCGCAGCAGGTTCGCGACGTGGAACTTGACGGTGTTCTCGCTGATCCCGAGCGACTCGGCGATCGCGCGGTTCCGGGATCCGCCGGCGACGAGCGCGAGCACCTCCCGCTCGCGGGCGCTGAGGCCCGCCTCCCCCGCGGCGTCGAGGCCCGCGGCGGGCGCGTCGAGCGGCAGGCGCACGGCGATCTCGGATCCCCAGCCGGGCGTCGCCGACACGTCGAGGGTGCCGTCGAGCGCGGCGACGCGGTCGGTGAGGCGGCGGAGCGCGTCGAGGTCGGCGGTGGTGGACCCCGCGCCGTCGTCGCGGATCCCGACGAGGAGGTTGCTGCCGTCGCAGTCCCACTGGATGCGGACGCGCGTCACGTCCGGCTGCTCGACGAGCGCGAGCACGGCGCCGCGGACGATGGCGCGGCCCGCGTGCGCGACCTCGCCGGGCAGCGCGCGGCCGTCCACGGGCGGCTCGACGAACTGCACGTCGAGGTCGCGGAACCGCACGAGCGGGCGGAGGTCGTCGCGGAGCCGGGCGAAGGCGCGGGCGACGGGCTCCTCGCCGAGCGAGCGGTCCCGGTCGCTCGCGGCACGGAGCTCGACCATGGCGTTGGTCGCGAGGTCGGCGGCGGTCTGGCGGGCGGCCGCGTCGCCGGTGCGGGAGGAGCGCAGCACCGCGAGGAGCGACTCGAGGGTCGCGGCGTGGGCGTCGCCCAGCTCGGCGACGACGCGGGCGCGCTCGGAGGAGACGGCGCGCGCCTCGGCGAGGTAAGCGGGCGGGGCCGCGGCGACCTGCTGCCGGATCCCGTGGGCGACGCTCCGCCACAGCGCCCGGACGAGCGCGCGGGCGGCGGGCACGTCGTCGTGCGCGGCGACGGGATCCACCAGCACGAGGAGCGCGCCCGTGTCGGCGCGCCAGGCCGCGACGGTGCGCGGACGGCCGCCGACGGGGTGCTCGACGGCCCACGCGGCGCCCGTGCCGGCGTCCGGCGCGGCGGCGTCCGCGGCGTCGGCGTCCGGCCCGGCGGCGTCGAGGCTCGCGAGGATCCGGTCGAGCTCCGCGATGGTCACGTTCTCGACCACCTCGGCCTCACCCGCCTTCTTGCGCGGGCGCCCGGTGCAGTCCTCCGTGAAGATCACGAGGGCGCGGTGCGCGACCACCGGCTGCAGCAGGCCGGACAGCGCCCCCGCCACCTCCTGCAGGGGCGCGGCGAGCGCGTCGTGCAGGCCGTCGAGCAGCGCGACCGGGACGGCGGCCGGGGAGGCGGCGAGCGCGACGGGACGGGCGACAGGACGGGCGGTGGGATCGGCGGGGTGGGTCCGGGAGGGCATCCTGCCACCGTACGCCCACCCGCTCCCGCCCCCGGGACGCCCGGCACCTCCTCGGACGGGTAGGCGGATCCACCCGTCGGGTGGGCGACGCGGAGGGCCCGGGAGGAGCACGATCGTCAGGTGACGAACTCGACGCCCGCCCCCCGGCCGACCGGCGACGCCCCCGTCGACGTGGCCGCCGCCCTCACCCTCATCTCCGACGAGAACGCCCGCGTCGCCCGCGCGCTCACCTCCCCGGACCTCGCGGCGCGCCTCGACGAGGCCGCCCGCGTGATCCGCGACGGACGCCGCGTCTTCGCGCTCGGCGCCGGCCGCTCCGGCCTCGCCCTGCGCATGACCGCCATGCGGTTCATGCACCTCGGGCTCGACGCGCACGTCGTCGGCGAGGCCACCTCGCCCGCCATCGAGGAGGGCGACGTCCTCCTCGTGGCGAGCGGATCCGGCACCACGGCCGGCATCGTCGCCGCGGCGGAGACCGCCCACGGCGTCGGCGCCCGCATCGTCGCGCTCACCACGGCCGACGGCTCGCCGCTGGCCGACCTCGCCGACGTCACCGTCCTGATCCCCGCGGCCGCCAAGCAGGACCGCGGCGGCCAGGTGTCCCATCAGTACGCCGGCGGGCTCTTCGAGCTCTCGGTCGCGCTCGTCGGCGACGCCGTGTTCCACGCGCTCTGGCAGGCGTCCGGCCTCTCGGCCGACGAGCTGTGGCCGCGCCACGCGAACCTCGAGTGACCGACGGTCACCCGATCCCCCACCACCACGACACGCATCACGACAGGAAGAGGAACCACATGAAGCTCCAGGTAGCCATGGACGTGCTGACCACCGCCGACGCTCTCGAGCTCGCCGGCAAGGCCGCACCGCACGTCGACATCATCGAGCTGGGCACCCCGCTCATCAAGGCCGAGGGCCTCTCCGCGATCACCGCGATCAAGGAGGCGCACCCCGACAAGATCGTCTTCGCCGACCTGAAGACGATGGACGCCGGCGAGCTCGAGGCCGACATCGCGTTCTCCGCGGGCGCCGACCTCGTGACCGTCCTCGGCGTCGCGGGGGACAGCACCATCGCGGGCGCCGTCAAGGCCGCGAAGAAGCACGGCAAGGGCATCGTCGTCGACCTCATCGGCGTCCCCGACAAGGCGAAGCGCGCGAAGGAGGTCACCGAGCTCGGTGCCGAGTTCGTGGAGATGCACGCGGGCCTCGACGAGCAGGCGGAGGACGGCTACACGTTCGGCGACCTGCTCGAGGCCGGCAAGGCGTCCGGCGTCGCGTTCTCCGTCGCGGGCGGCGTGAAGCCGGGCACCATCGGCGACGTGCAGGACGCGGGCGCCGTGGTCGCCGTCGCGGGCGGCGCGATCTACTCCGCCGAGGACCCGGCCGCCGCGGCGGCCGAGCTGCGGGCAGCCATCCGCTGACCCACCTCAGCACCCGAGCGCCGCGCACCCGTCCCCGGACGGTGCGCGGCGCTCGTGCGTACGGGGACGTCCGCGACGGGTGGGATCAGGCCCGGCCGCCGAGCGAGGCCAGGACCTCGAGCTCCTCGTCGCGCGTGAGACCGGCGCGGCGCGGCCGGTCGAGGCCGCGGGCCCGCTCGTCCGCCAGCACGTCGCGCATGGTCTCGGCGAGGGGCCGCCGTCGTGCCCCCAGCGCGCGGATCCGCGCGTCGCTCCGGGCCGCGAACCCGTCCGCCTCGCGCGGCAGCCACAGCGGCAGCGAGCGCGGTCCCGCCCAGTGCCGCACGTCCGCGTCGGCCAGCTGGCCGTCGGTCGCGACGACGCGCTCGCCCGTGGATCCCGCCGCCTCCGCCGCCATGTCCAGCACGTCCGCGAGCGGCACGCTCTCCCCCACCGCGTCGACCACGCCGTCGAGCCCGCGCACGCCGACGTCGACCACCAGGTCGGCGAGGTCGCGCGCGTCGATGACCTGCGCGCGCAGCTCCGTCGCGTCGGGGACGAGCACGGGCCCGTCGCCCGCGAGCGCGAAGCGCGCCGGCCAGTGCCCGAAGCGGTCGCTGTCGTCGCCCGGCCCGACCACGAGCCCGGGGCGCACGATCATCCGCCGTCCGGCGAGCGCCGCGGTGACGGCCCGCTCCGCCGCGACCTTGGCCTGCCCGTACTGCGTGAGGTCCACCGGATCCACGAGCGCCGCGGTCTCGTCGTCGCCCGGCCGCTCCACGGACGCGTAGACGGAGACGGTGCTCACGAGGGTCCAGTGGCGGGCCCGGTCGGCGAGCGCCGCGACGGCGGAGCGCGCGTGCTCCGCGGAGGAGGTGAGGTCGACGACCTCGTCCCAGTCGGATCCCGCGACGGCGGCGTAGGCGTCGGGCCGGTCGCGGTCCGCGGGGAGGAAGCGGGTGCCGTCGGGCGCGGATCCGTCGGTGCCGCGGGCGAGGCAGGTCACGCGGTCGCCGCGGGCCGCCAGCCGCTCGGCGACGAGCCGGCCGATCCAGGCGGTGCCGCCGAGGACGAGCACGTCGCGGGGCGGCGTGCCGCCGTCGGCCGACATCAGGCGTCGCGCGTCGGGGTGGGCTTCCCGGGCCGGACGGCGGCGCTGTCCGCCACGTCGATCCGGGTCACGCCGTCCTCCTCCTCGGTGACGTCGATGCGCGGGTCCGCGTCCGACTCCACCGCCTTCGGAGCCGTCGTCAGCTGCTCGTGCCGCTTCGCGTCGAAGTCGCGGGTCTGGTCGTCGTCCTGCTGCATGGGATGCGCCTCTCGTCCCGTCCACCGTACGCGGGCCGCGAGGCGCTCCCGGCCCGCGCCGCGCGCTCCGCCGACCGGCCTCCGCCCTCCGGTGGATCCCCGCGTCCGCCCGTCCCGCGTACCGTGGCGGCATGAGCGCACCGGAGCCGACCTCCCCCGACACTCCCCCGACGCCCCCGCCCGCCGCGGGGCCGCCCGTCGCCCCGCCGTTCGCGCCGCCGGTCGCCGCCCCGGTCGCCCCCGGCGGTCCCGCCCTCGGCGCCCCGCACGCGTCGATCCCCGCGCTCCCGCCGCTCCCCGAGCGCCCGCCGGTCCCGTACCACCACGGCCTCCGCGACACCGGCGGCCCCTGGCGCGGCATCGTCGCGATCGTGCTCGGCGGGATCGCGTTCCTCCTGCTCTCGGTCGTCTTCGGCGGGGCGGCCATCCTCATCGAGGTCCTCGCCGGACGCATGGATCCCCAGGACGAGCAGTCGCTCACGACCATGACGCCGATCCTCCTGCTGGCCACGAACCTGTCGCTGGCCGCGCTCATCCCCGTCTCGATGCTCCTGCAGCGCTGGCTGTTCGGCGTGCGCATGGGCACCCTCTCCTCCATCGCGGGCCGCTTCCGCTGGCGCTGGCTCGGCCGCGTCGCGCTCGTGATGGTCCCCGTCTTCCTCCTCTACATCGGCGTGACCTTCGCGCTCGACCCCACGGGCGAGATCCGGTTCGACGGCGAGGTCGTGCTGTACCTGGCGATCGTGCTGCTCACCACGCCCCTGCAGTCGGCGGGCGAGGAGTACGGCTTCCGCGGCCTCGTGGCGCGCTCCGCCGGATCCTGGTTCCGGGACACGCGCGTCGCCCTCGTCGTCGGCACGGTCATCTCCAGCGCGCTCTTCGCGCTCGCGCACCTCGCGGGCGACCCGTGGCTCATCGCGTACTACTTCGTCTTCGGGGTCTCGGCGACCCTCTCGGCCCGGCTCACCGGCGGCCTCGAGGCCCCGGTCCTCATCCACGCGCTCAACAACACGCTGCTGTTCATCCCCACCGTGCTCCTCGGCCAGATGTCCGAGAGCTTCGACCGCAGCGCGGGCACGGGCGGGCCGTTCATGCTCCTGCCGATGGCCGTCGTGCTGGGATCCGCGCTCCTCACCGGCTGGTGGGCCCGCCGTCACCGCGTGGCGACGACCGCGCCCCGCCCGCTCACCGCGAAGGAGGAGCGCCGGGAGCGGGAGCGGGCGTGGTGGGACGCGGAGCGTCGGCGCCAGGAGACGCTCGCCGCATGGCCCGCGCCCACCGGCCCGGGGATTCCGCCGGCTTGAGCGTCAGCTGCATCGTGACGGTGCCGAGCCAGCGCCCGAACTTCCAGCCCACGCGGCCCATGCGCCCGCTCTCGGTGAAGCCGAGCGACGCGTGCAGCCGGATGCTGGCGTCGGCGCCCTGGTCGGCGATGACGGCGATCACCTCCCGCAGCCGCGCCTCGCGGCACGCGTCGAGGAGCGCCTCCAGGAGCGCCCGGCCGAGCCCCTTGCCCGTGGACGCGGCGCCGAGGTAGATCGAGTCCTCCACCGTGGTGCGCGACGAGCGCCGGTTCCCCACGGGCTCCACGAGCGCGTAGCCGAGCACCTGCCCCGAGGGCGAGACGGCGACGAGGAACGGCATGCCCATCCGCTCGAGCTGGCTGAAGCGGCCCCGCCAGCGGGCGAGGGTCATGCGCGTCTCGTCGAAGGTGACGGTGCTGTTCATGACGTAGTGGTTGTAGATCTCGCGGATGTCCGGGAGGTCGGAGGACGTCGCCCGGCGGATCTCGTACGAGAAGACGGGCACGGGCGGTGCGGGCTTCCGGAGGTGCGCCGGCAGGCGTCGGCGGGTCTGGTATTCCTCCTCGAGCATGCCGCGATCCTACGGGGAGCGCCGCGGGCGGCGACGGATCGGGCGGGCGGCGTCAGAGGCGCCAGTCGACCGGATCCGCGCCCTGCTCCGCGAGCAGCGCGTCCGCCCGGCTGAAGGGCCGGGATCCGAAGAACCCGCGCGACGCCGACAGCGGGCTCGGGTGCACGGACGTGATCGACGGCACGGGCGCGAGCATCGGCGCGAGCGACCCCGCGTCCTTGCCCCAGAGGATCGCGACGAGCGGCCCCCCGCGCTCGGCGAGCACCCGGATCGCGCGCTCGGTCACGGCCTCCCAGCCCTTCCCGCGGTGCGAGGCGGGCGCGCCCGGTCGCACCGTGAGCACGCGGTTGAGCAGCAGCACGCCGCTCCGGGTCCACACGGTGAGGTCGCCGTGCTCGGGCGTCGGGATCCCGAGGTCGTCGCGGAGCTCCCGGTGGATGTTCACGAGGCTCCGCGGCACGGGCCGCACGTCCGGCTCGACCGAGAACGACAGGCCGACGGGGTGGCCGGGCGTGGGGTACGGATCCTGGCCGACGATGAGCACGCGCACGTCGGCGAGCGGCTGCTGGAACGCGCGCAGCACGCGGTCCCCCGCGGGCAGGTAGGGGCGGCCGGCGGCGACCTCGGCGCGCAGCCACTCCCCCATCCGCGCGATGTCGTCGGCGACCGGCGCGAGGGCCTCGGCCCAGCCGGCGTCCATGAGCCCGCGCTCGACGAGCTCGGGCAGCGTCAGCGCCACGCGCGCCGGATCAGGAGGCGCCGGCGGAGCTGACGGTGACGCCCGTCTCCGAGCCGATGACCGACCAGACGCTGCCGCGCCCCTGCACGACCAGCTGGCCCTCGCCCACGATGAGCACGGTCCCCTCGTCGATGGCGACGCCGCCCTCGACGAGCCCCGCCTCGGTGGCGGCGATGAGCCGCGTGAGGGTGCCCCACTGGGCGGCGTGCACGTCGACCGCGACGTCGATGAGGCCGATGCCCTGCTCGACGGTGACCTCGTCGAGGTCCTCGCTCGCGGACTCCTGCACGACCTCGACGTCGCCGATGCGCCAGCCGCCGACGAGGGCGGTCTCGGCGGCCACGGCCGCGCCGGCGGAGAAGCCGAGGTACGGGACGCCCGCGGTGACCTGCCTGCGGATCTCGCCGAAGACGGGCTCGAGCGCCTGGCGGTACGCGGGGGTGAGGCCGCCGCCGACGACGATGCCGTCGACGTCCTGCAGCTGGGCGACCTCGACGGATCCGCCCTCGGGCACGAGCACGGCGACCGGCTCGCACGCACCGGCGGCACGGAGCGCGGCGGCGTAGCGGTCGAACTCCTCGGCGCCGAGGCCGTCGTGGACGAGGATCACGGCGATGCGCGCCGGCTCCAACCGGGCGGCATCGGTCGCCCTCGTCGTCGCCTCGGACAGGAACCGCGCGAGGAGGGGGGTGTCGTCATCCGACAGGCCGCCTCCGACCAGGTGCACACTCACCCCTTGACGGTACAGGGCCGGGCCGCCGACCCGGGCCGCGGAGGCGGGAAAGGGAGGGGGCGGGAGACGGACGGGGCCGGGGAACACGAAAGCCCGGCACCTCCGTGAGGAGCTGCCGGGCTGTCCGGGCACTGCGTCTGTGACCCCAACCGGATTCGAACCGGTGTTACCGCCGTGAGAGGGCGGTGTCCTAGGCCGCTAAACGATGGGGCCGTTTTTGCAACTCGTCGAGTATGCCACAGCGCGTGCAGCCGGACCAAATCGAGCCCCGACCGGGCCGGATCCGCCTCTCCGCTCCGCCGTCCCGCACCCGCGAACGCCGCCGTCGACGCCCCGCGCGCCCGGTTTGCTCCGCCCGCCCGGACGGTGTTGGCTCCTCTCATGCGATTGACGAAGCTCGAGCACGCCGCCCTGGTCCTGGAACTCAACGGGCGGAAGCTCTTCATCGACCCGGGTGCGTTCACCACCCCGATCACGGAGGCGATGAACGCCGACGCCATCGTCATCACGCACGAGCACCCCGACCACTGGACCCCCGAGCAGCTGAAGCGCATCCTCGACAAGAACGAGGGCGTGCCCATCTACGCCCCCGAGGGCGTGGCCGCCGCCGCGACCGACTTCGACGTCACGGTCGTGCACGCCGGCGACGCGATCGAGGTCGGCCCCTTCGCCCTCCGCTTCTTCGGCGGCACGCACGCAGTGATCCACGAGTCGATCCCCGTGGTCGACAACCTCGGCGTGCTGGTCAACGACACGCTCTACTACGCGGGCGACTCGTTCGTGATCCCCGAGGGCATCGAGGTCGACCTCCTCGCCGCCCCCGCCGGCGCCCCCTGGATGAAGATCAGCGAGTCGATCGACTACGTGCTCGCGGTGAAGCCCCGCCGCGCGTTCCCGACGCACGAGATGGTGCTGTCGACCGCCGGCAAGGCCATGTCGAACGGCCGCCTGCAGTGGGCGACGGAGCAGGGCGGCGGCGAGTTCCACGCCCTCGAGCCCGGCGATAGCATCGACCTCTAGGCCCTGTTCGGGCTCTCGACGAGCGGACGCGGGGTCAACGGCATGGACGGACTCGGCGCGGTGTCGCTCATCGTGGAGTTCCTCACGTGGATCGCGCTGGTGCCGGGCATCGCCCTGTACGTCGCCGGGCTCTCGGTGCGGGTCGTCGGCCGCCGCTGGACGCCGACGGAGGGCCTCGTCGCGGACGGCGCCCCGGCGCGTGACGGCGACGCGGCTCCCCCGCGCGTCCTCCGCTGGTTCGACGGCGACGGCGACGTGCACGAGGCGATCGCCGACACCCCCGAGACCCGCGACCTCGCCGCCGGATCCGACGTGCGCGTGTGGTTCTCGCCGCGCGCGCCGTGGCGGGTCCGCACCCACGCGCCCGAGCTCGACGGCCGCGCGCTCCGCGTGACCGGCCTCGTGCTCATCGGCATCGGCGCCGTGGCCGCCGTCGCCGGGATCGTGCTGCTCTTCCTCGAGTAGCTGCGCGCCCGGCGCCTGGGCATCCGCCCGCGTGGTCGGGACCGGTCCATGCAGCCGTATAGGGTGATCTCTCGAAGGGGAGTACTCCCATCCGGCGGTCGTGTCGTCAGTACGGTCGGACCACTCCGACCCGTGCGACCGGTTCCGCGGACATCGTCCGCGGGGTGGAGGAGACCTTCAGTACCCCACCGGACCCCGCAGCGGGTCCGAGTACTGGAGAACCCCCGAAAATGGATGTCCCCTTCTGGCTCTGGGCCGCGACCATCGGCGCCGTCCTCGGCCTGCTCGTCTTCGACTTCTTCGCGCACGTCCGCAAGGCGCACGAGCCGACGCTCAAGGAGTCCGCCACCTGGTCGGTCGTCTACATCGTCATCGCGCTCGTCTTCGGCGTCGGGATCGGCGTCTTCTCGAACTGGACCTTCGGCGGCGAGTACTTCGCCGGCTACGTGACGGAGAAGGCGCTGAGCGTCGACAACCTCTTCGTCTTCCTCATCATCATGTCGAGCTTCGCCGTGCCGCGGGCCTTCCAGCAGAAGGTGCTGCTCGTCGGCATCGCGATCGCGCTCGTGATGCGCGGCCTGTTCATCGCCGCGGGCTCCGCCATCATCGACAACTTCTCCTGGGTCTTCTACATCTTCGGCGCGCTGCTGCTCGTCATGGCGTACAAGCAGATGAAGGAGACGCACGACGAGAGCGAGTCCGACTCGAAGCTCATCCGGGCCCTCCGCCGCGTCATTCCCACCTCCGAGCACTACGACGGCGACAAGCTCACGACCCGCATCGACGGCAAGCGCCTGTTCACCCCGATGTTCCTGGTGATGCTCGCCATCGGCCTCACCGACGTCCTGTTCGCGCTCGACTCCATCCCCGCGATCTTCGGCCTGACGCAGGAGGCGTACATCGTCTTCACCGCGAACGCCTTCGCGCTGCTCGGCCTCCGCCAGCTCTACTTCCTGATCTCCGGCCTCCTCGAGCGCCTCGTGTACCTCTCGCAGGGCCTCGCCGTGATCCTCGGCTTCATCGCCGTGAAGCTCGTGCTGCACGCGCTGCACGTCAACGAGGTGCCGTTCATCAACGGCGGCGAGCACGTCGAGTGGGCGCCCGAGATCCCGATCTGGTTCTCGCTGTCGTTCATCCTGCTCACCATCACGGTGGCGACCATCGCGAGCCTCGCGAAGACGAAGCGCGACGCGACCGCCGTGGAGGGCACCGATTCCGCGACGGCCGTCGAGGGCGAGAGGGCCCCCGCCGACGCGGACGACGACGCGGCGCGCGACTCCGGCCGCAGCGTCGACGCCGATCGCGACGTGGACGCGCGCCGCTAGCGCTCCCCCGCACCACGACGACGCCCGCTCCCGGATCCGGGGGCGGGCGTCGTCGCGTGCGGGCCCAGGGTGATCGCCGGGCCCGGGATCAGGACAGCGGGCCCTCGGGGATCATGCCCTCGGCGGTGAGCTCGGCCCACAGCTCCTCGGGCACCAGCCGCGTCGCCCGCGTCACGCCCTCTCGCACCTCGTCCACGGAGGCCAGGCCGAGCGCGACCGTCGTGACGGCCGGGTGGCGCAGCGGGAAGCGGATCGCGGCCTGCGGCAGCTCGACGTCGTAGCCCGCGCAGATCTCGGCGATGCGCCGGGCCCGCGCGAGGACCTCCTCGGACGCCGGCCCGTACTCGTAGGTGGCGTCGTCGGCCGGCGAGTCGGTTGCGGTGACGCCGCTGTTGAATACGCTGACCGCGACGACGCGCGTGCGGGTCTCCTCGGCGGCCGGCAGCACCTCGTGCAGGGCGGACTGGTCGAGCAGCGTGTAGCGGCCGGCGACCATCGCGACGTCGAGCTCGCCGGTGCCGATGAGCGCCGCGAGCGAGCGCGGGGTGCCGGATCCGACGCCGATGGCGCCGACGACGCCCTCGTCGCGCAGCCGCACGAGCGCGGGCACCGCCTCGCGGACCGCCTGGTCGAGGTGCTCGTCGGGGTCGTGGATCAGCAGCACGTCGACGCGGTCGAGCCCGAGCCGCGCGAGGGAGTCGTCGAGCGAGCGCCGCACCCCGTCGGCGCTGAAGTCCCAGCGGCGGACGTGGTCGCCCGGCACGTCGAAGATGTCGTCGTCGCGGCGGCCGTGGGCGTCGACCGGCTCGAGGACCCGCCCGATCTTCGTGGAGACGACGTACGCGTCCCGCGGGTGCTCCCGGAGCGCCCGTCCGAGCCGGCGCTCCGCCAGGCCGAGGCCGTAGTGCGGCGCGGTGTCGAAGTAGCGGAGCCCCGCGTCCCACGACGCCTGCACGACGCCGTGCGCCTCGTCGTCGCCGATGGAGCGGTAGAGGTTGCCGAGGGGCGCGGTGCCGAGGCCGAGCTCGGGCAGGTCGATGCGGCTCATGGATCCAGCATGCTCCGACCGGGCGGCGTCGCCCGCGCCGGGTCGGGGGCGGGCGACGCGGTCGGGGCCGGGCCCGCCGGTCAGCCGAGGCGCGTGCTGGCGATCCCGCCGTCGACGTCGAGGCGCGCGCCGTGCACGAACGCGGCCTCGTCCGACACGAGGAAGCGCACCGCGTACGCGATGTCGACGGGACGCACGGGCACGCCCGCCACGGTGGTCGCGGTCATCGCCGCGAGCACGTCGGCGGAGTCCGCGTTGCCCGGGGTCGAGGTCGCGCCCGGCGCCACCGTGTTCACGCGCACGCCGCGCGGCCCGTACTCCGCGGCCCACGTGCGGGTCATCTGCTCGACGGCCGCCTTCGAGGCGGTGTACGCGGCGCCGAAGGGCACGCCGACGCGCGACATCCAGGATCCGATGTCGACGATGGCGCCGGACCCGCGCTCGGCCATGGCGGGGGCGAGCTCCGCGACGAGCACGTGGGGCGCGCGGACGTTGATCGCGAGCACGGCGTCGAGGTCGTCGTCCGCGAGCGCGGCCGTGGGCCCGACCGGGTAGACGCCGGCGTTGTTCACGAGGATGTCGACCCGGCCGCCGAGGGCGGCGGTCGCCTCGCGGGCGAAGCGGCGGACCTCCTCGGGGTCGGCGCCGAGGTCGACCGTGACGGCGTGCGCCCGGCCCCCGCTCGCGGTGATGGCGTCGACGACGGAGGCGGCGCGCTCGGCGCTGCGTCCGCTGACGACGACCTCGGCGCCGGATGCGGCGAGCACGCGGGCGATCGCCTCGCCGATGCCGCTGGTGGATCCGGTGACGACGGCCGTGCGGCCGGCGAGCCGGGTGTCGGGGGTGAGGGACTGGAGGATCTCGTTGTTGGACTGCATGGTCCAATGAATAGCACGGATTGGACCGGCCGGTCCAGGACGGTAGGATCGGAGCATGGCGGAGTCGGGGATCACGGAGCGCGGCCGACGCACCCGCCAGCGGATCATCGAGGCGACGGGCGAGCAGATCCTCGCCTCGGGCATCGGCGGCACGACCCTCGACGACGTGCGCGCCGCCACCCTCACCAGCAAGAGCCAGCTCTTCCACTACTTCCCGGGCGGGAAGCTCGAGCTCGTGCGCGAGGTCGCCGCGTGGGAGGGGCAGCAGCTCCTCGAGGCACAGGAGCCGCACATCCACGACCTGGGCTCCTGGGAGTCGTGGGAGGCGTGGCGCTCCGCGCTCGTCGACTACTACATCGGCCGCGGGCGGTGGGCGTGCCCCATCGGCTCGCTCGCCACGCAGGCGGCCGCCACCGATCCCGAGCTCGAGCGCAGCATCGCGGAGGGGATGCGGGCCTGGCGCGCCTTCCTCGCCCGCGGGGTCGAGCGCATGCGCGAGGCGGGGTTCGTGGCCGCGTCGGCGGATCCGCAGCGCACTGCCACGGTGATCCTCGCGGCCATCCAGGGCGGCCTCGTGCTCAGCCAGCCCGAGCGCTCCGCCTGGCCGCTCGAGGCCGCGCTCGACACGGCCCTCGCGCCCCTGCACGTGGCCGGCTCCCGCGCGGCCTGATCGCGGCGGGCGCCCGGCGTCCGTCGCACACTTTCGTGGGAGCCGGTCCACGGGCCCGGCGTACGGTCGGAGCATGGAATTCAGATACCTCGGCAACTCCGGCTTCAAGATCTCCGAGATCACCTACGGCAACTGGCTCACCCACGGATCGCAGGTCGAGAACGACACCGCGACCGCGTGCGTGAAGGCCGCGCTCGAGGCGGGGATCACCACCTTCGACACCGCGGACGTCTACGCCAACACCAAGGCGGAGACCGTGCTCGGCGAGGCGCTCAAGGACGAGCGGCGTGCCTCGATCGAGATCTTCACCAAGGTCTTCGGCCCCACCGGCCCCAAGGGGCACAACGACACGGGTCTCTCGCGGAAGCACATCATGGACTCGGTCGACGCGTCGCTCACGCGCCTGCAGACCGACTACATCGACCTCTACCAGGCGCACCGCTTCGACTACGAGACGCCGCTCGAGGAGACGATGCAGGCCTTCGCCGACGTCGTCCGCCAGGGCAAGGCGCTCTACATCGGCGTCAGCGAGTGGACGAGCGACCAGCTGCGCGCCGGCCACGCGCTCGCGACCGACCTCGGCTTCCAGCTCATCTCGAACCAGCCGCAGTACTCGGCCCTCTGGCGCGTCATCGAGGAGGAGGTCGTGCCCACGTCGACGGAGCTCGGCATCTCCCAGATCGTCTGGTCGCCCATCGCGCAGGGCGTGCTGACCGGCAAGTACAAGCCCGGCCAGGAGCTCCCCTCGGGCTCGCGCGCCACGGACGACAAGGGCGGCGCGAACATGATCAAGCGCTTCATGAACGACGACACGCTCTCCCGCGTGCAGGAGCTGCAGCCCGTCGCCGACGAGCTCGACCTGTCGCTCGCGCAGCTCGCCGTCGCGTGGGTGCTGCAGAACGAGAACGTGGCGTCCGCGATCATCGGCGCGTCCCGTCCCGAGCAGGTGCACGAGAACGTGAAGGCGTCCGGCGTGAAGATCCCGGCCGAGCTCCTGACCCGCATCGACGACGTCCTCGGCGACATCGTGGAGAAGGACCCGCGGAAGACCGACGAGAGCTCGCCGAAGACCCGCGAGGCCTGATCCGCGCTCTCCCCCGCACGACCGCGGCCCCGCCCGAGATCCTCGGGCGGGGCCGCACGTGCACCTCCCGGTCACCGCGCGGACAGCGCGCGCCGCGGGGCCGCCCGCGCACGCGGCGTAGGGTCGGGACATGGAATTCCGCTACCTAGGCAACTCAGGCTTCAAGATCTCCGAGATCACGTACGGCAACTGGCTGACCCACGGGTCGCAGGTCGAGAACGACACGGCGACCGCGTGCGTGAAGGCGGCCCTCGAGGCCGGCATCACCACGTTCGACACCGCGGACGGCTACGCGAACACCGTCGCCGAGAAGGTCCTCGGCGATGCGCTGAAGAGCGAGGACCGCGACGGCCTCGAGATCTTCACGAAGGTCTACTTCCCCACCGGCGCCAAGGGCCACAACGACACCGGCCTCTCGCGCAAGCACATCATGGCGTCGATCGACGGCTCGCTCGGCCGCCTCCAGACCGACCACGTCGACCTCTACCAGGCGCACCGCTACGACTACGAGACGCCGCTCGAGGAGACGATGCAGGCCTTCGCCGACGTCGTCCGCCAGGGCAAGGCGCTGTACATCGGCGTCAGCGAGTGGACCCCCGCGCAGCTCCGCGAGGCGCACGCCCTCTCCCGCGAGCTCGGCTTCCAGCTGATCTCGAACCAGCCGCAGTACTCGGCCCTCTGGCGCGTCATCGAGGAGGAGATCGTCCCGACCTCCGCCGAGCTCGGCATCTCGCAGATCGTCTGGTCCCCCATCGCCCAGGGCGTCCTCACCGGCAAGTACAAGCCGGGCCAGGACCTGCCGCAGGGTTCGCGTGCCACGGACGACAAGGGCGGCGCCGACATGATCAAGCGCTACATGAACGACGACGTCCTCACCCGCGTCCAGGAGCTGCAGCCCGTCGCCGACGAGCTGGACCTCTCGCTCGCCCAGCTCGCCGTCGCCTGGGTCCTCCAGAACGACAACGTCGCCTCGGCGATCATCGGCGCCTCGCGTCCCGAGCAGGTGCACGAGAACGTGAAGGCCTCGGGCGTGACGATCCCCGCGGAGCTCCTCACCCGCATCGACGACGCCCTCGGCGACGTCGTGGAGAAGGACCCGTCGAAGACCAGCGAGAGCTCGCCCACGACGCGCCTCTCCTGATCCGCACGCGCTGAACGCGCCGACGGCCCCGCTCGAGCAGATGCTCGGGCGGGGCCGTCGTCATGTTCGCGAATGCTCGAGCGGGGCAAAAGGAAAAGGCCCGGATATCCGGGCCTTCGTTTCCTGACGATTCAGTGCTGGGGTACCTGGACTCGAACCAAGAACAAAAGAATCAGAATCTTCCGTGTTGCCAATTACACCATACCCCAAGGCCCCGATGCGCGATCGGGCCTCGTCGAGTGTAGCCCATCAGCCGGATCCTCGCCAAACCGGTGCCCGCCCGACGGACCCGTGACGCGTCAGATGGCGGGCAGCAGGTCCCGGTTGATCGCGCTGGCCGCGCGTGCGCCGAAGCCGGCCGCGATGATCAGCTGCTGCGGGCCCGGCTGCGAGCTGTCGCCCGCCGCGTAGACGCCCGCGTGCGACGTGCGGCCCTCCGCGTCGACGGCGATGTGGCCGTCGTCGTCGGTGTCGAGGTCGAGACCCGCGAGGAAGTCGAGCGCGGTCGAGTAGCGCGGGCGCACGAAGCCGCCCGTGCGCGGGACGACGGAGCCGTCCTGCATCCGGATGCCCGTGACGGCCGCGCGCTCACCCTCGATGTCGGCGACGGGCCGGCGGTCGACGCGGATGCCGAGGGACGCGAGTCCGCGCTCCCCCGCCTCGTCGATGCGGGCGACGCCGTTCGTGAAGACGATGATGTCGCGCGACCACTGCGAGAGCAGCAGCGCGCGCTCCACGAGGTCGTCGGTCTCGCCGATGAGGGCGAGCGGCTCGTCGCGCTTCTCGTAGCCGTCGCACTCCATGCAGCTGTGCACGGCGGTGCCGTAGTACGCGCGGATGCTCGGCAGGTCAGGCAGCGTCTCCACGAGGCCCGTCGCGATGAGGATCCGGCGCGCGTGCACCTCGCGGTCGGGCGCGCGGCGCACGCCCTTCGCGCGGACCGTGAAGCCGCCCTCGGCGGGCTCCGCCGACTGCACGACGGCGAGCTGGAACTCGCCCTCGTCGTAGGACTCCACCTCGACCTGGCCGAGCTTGCGGAGCTCGAGCGGGGAGATCCCGTCGCGGGTGACGAAGCCGTGCGACATGAGCGTCGCGGCGTTCCGCGGGCGGCTGCTGTCGAGGACGAGGGTGCGGCGCCGGGCGCGCACGAGGTTCAGCGCGGCGGAGAGGCCCGCGGGTCCCGCGCCGATGACGACGACGTCGTAGGAGTCACCCGTCGCGGTGGAGCCGGCGCCGGTCGCCCCGGCACCCGCGGCGTCAGGCACCGAGCGTCCCGGCCAGGCGGTCGAGGCGCGCGATGGTCTCGTCCTTGCCGAGCAGCACCATCGACTCGAACAGCGGCGGCGAGATCCGGCGCCCGGAGACGGCGACCCGGAGCGGCCCGTACGCGAGGCGCGGCTTCATGCCCATGCCGGTGATCAGCGTGTTCTGCAGCACCTCCTGCACCAGGTCGATGTCCCACTGCGTGTGCGGCACGCCGTCGAGCGCGCCGCGCGACGCCGCGAGCACCTCGGGGGCATCGTCCTTGAGGGCCTGGACCGCGGCGTCGTCGTAGGGCAGCTCCTCGGCCGTGGTGAAGAGGAACGACAGGAGGTCGGGCGCCTCGCCGAGCAGCTGCATGCGCTCCTGCACCAGCGGGGCGGCGGCGGCGAGCATCCGTCGCTCCTCGTGCGTGGGCTCCGCGCCGATGACGTCGGCGGCCTGCAGGTACGGCACGAGCCGGCCCGCGAAGTCGTCGAGCGCGAGCAGGCGGATGTGGTCCCCGTTCAGCGACTCCGCCTTCTTGAGGTCGAAGCGGGCGGGCGCGGGCGTGACGTCGGCGACGTCGAACGCGGTGATCATCTCCATCCGCGAGAACACGTCGCGGTCGTGCGTGAGCGACCAGCCGAGGAGCGCCAGGTAGTTGATGAGGCCCTCGGGGATGAAGCCGCGGTCCCGGTGGTGGAACAGGTTCGACTCGGGGTCGCGCTTGGAGAGCTTCTTGTTGCCCTCCCCCATCACGTAGGGCAGGTGGCCGAAGCGCGGGATGGCATCGGCCACGCCGATTTCGATGAGCGCGTGGTACAGCGCGATCTGGCGGGGCGTGGAGGAGAGGAGGTCCTCGCCGCGGAGCACGTGCGTGATCCCCATGAGCGCGTCGTCGACGGGGTTCACGAGCGTGTAGAGCGGTGCGCCGTTGGGCCGCACGAGCACGAAGTCGGGGAAGGACCCGGCCGGGAACGTGACCGTGCCACGGACGAGGTCGTCGAAGGAGAGGTCGGTGTCCGGCACGCGGAGGCGGAGGGCGGGCGAGCGGCCCTCGTCGCGGAACGCCTGGCGCTCCTCCTCGGTGAGGTCGCGCTCGAAGTTGTCGTAGCCCATCTTCGGGTCGCGGCCGGCAGCGCGGTTGCGCGCCTCGATCTCCTCGGCCGTCGCGTAGCTCTCGTAGAGGTGACCCGATGCCGTGAGCTTCGCGATGACCTCGAGGTAGAGGTCGGTGCGCTGGGACTGGCGGTACGGCGCGTGCGGTCCGCCCACGCCCTCGCCCTCGTCCCAGTCGATCTCGAGCCAGCGCAGCGCCTCGATCAGCTGCTCGTAGCTCTCCTCGCTGTCGCGCGCGGCGTCGGTGTCCTCGACGCGGAAGACGAGCTTGCCGCCCGTGTGGCGCGCGTACGCCCAGTTGAAGAGCGCCGTGCGGATGAGCCCCACGTGCGGCGTCCCGGTCGGGGACGGGCAGAACCGGACGCGGACGTCGGTCCCGGTAGCGGTGGTCACGGGGTGCGCGGTTGTCTCAGTCATCCTGCATCCGATCCTAGGGCTCGGGCTGCCGCTCCCCCGCGGCGGGCGCCGCCTCGTCGGCGCAGTACGGCTCGAGGAGGTCCCACCGGTCGTACTGGTCGCCGGGCGGCACGCCGCACTCGAGGAGGACGGCGCCGGACGCGCGCGTCGGGTCGGTGCCCGCGAGCGTCCCGACGGACCGGAAGGCGCCGTCGCAGCCCGTGACGGTGAAGCGCGCGGCCTGCGACGTGCCCAGGTACCCGATGACGTACCGCGCCTCGCGGTCGACCACCGGGTCGAAGGACGTGATCTGCAGCGGGCGCCCGAACCGCGGGCCGACGAGGTCGCGGTCCCGCAGGTCGTCCCGGAGCGTCTCGGACCAGGAGGCCGCCGGCGTCAGCGGATCCGCCCCCGTCACGGTCCCCTCCCCGCTCGCGTCCACGACGAGGTCGAGCGCCGGGACGAGCACGGTGTCGGTGCGCGTCACCGCCTGCGGAGTGGATCCGAGGCCCACCTGCTCCCCCGCGCTCGGGACGCGCACCTGCATCACGCGCACCGCGAGCAGCTCGTCGGCGGGCCCGGCGACGGGCTCCGCCCAGTCGATCGCGAGGTCGGCGGGCACGCAGCCGTCGGGCAGGTCGAGCGGGGGCGGCGCGTCCACGGTCGGCGTCGCCGTGGGCGAGCCGTCTGCCGCATCGGGTGTCGGCGTCTCGAGCCCGTAGTCGGACACGTCGTAGACGCACCCGGAGAGGAGCGCGACCGCCGCGGCCGCCAGCGCGACGCGCGCCGGACGGCCGAGGCGGGCCACGGTCAGGCGCGAGCGCGCGCGGGGTTCGAGAGCGTGCCGATCCCCTCGATCGACACCTCGACGACCTGGCCGTCGGTGAAGGGGCCGACGCCCGCGGGCGTGCCCGTGAGGATCACGTCGCCGGGCAGCAGGGTCCAGACGCGGGAGGCGAACGCGATGAGCTCGGGCACGCTGTGCACCATCTCGCTCGTGCGGCCGGACTGGCGGAGCTCGCCGTCGACGCGCGTCTCGATGAGCGCGTCCTCGAACGAGCCCTCGGTCTCGATCACGGGGCCGAGCGGGCAGAAGGTGTCGTAGCCCTTGGCGCGGGCCCACTGGCTCTCGGAGTGCTGGATGTCCCGGGCCGTCACGTCGTTGCCGATGGTGAAGCCGAAGATCGACCGGTGCGCGTCCTCGACCGAGACATCGCGCGTGATGCGGCCGATGACCACCGCGAGCTCGCCCTCGTGCTCGACCTGCTGGCTGTCGGCGGGGAGGCGGATCGCGTCGTCGGGCCCGACGACCGAGGTGTTGGGCTTCAGGAAGATGAGCGGCGTGGTGGGCGCCTCGCTGCCGTGCTCCGCCGCGTGCGCCCGGTAGTTGCGGCCGACGGCCACGACCTTGGAGCGCGGGATCACGGGCGCGAGCAGCCGCGCGTCGGCGAGCGGCACGCGCTCCCCCGTGGTCTGGTACCCGCTGAACATGGGGTCCCCGGAGAGGACGACGAGGTGGTCCTCCTCCTCGTCGAGGATGCCGAAGCGGGGGTCGGTGCCGGTGCTGAATCGCGCGATCTTCACGCTGTCGACCCTAGCCGTGCGGCGGCGTCGGCAGACCCGGTCCGGCCGTGGCGATCCGGAGGAGCGCGTCGGCGACGACGTCGCCCGTCGCCCGGTCGACGCCGAACCCCGAGAGGTCGTTCGTCGCCGTCGCCGGTCCCCACGCCGCGCGCAGCAGCGCGAGGCCCGCGTCCGTGAGCGCCACGGGGTTCCGGCGGCCCCGTCCGCGCTCGGCCGAGCGCGACACCAGCCCGCGTGCCTCGAGCCCGGCCAGCAGCGGATCCATGCTCTGCGGGCGCACGGCCACCTCGCGGGCGAGCGCCGCCTGCGTGATCGACGGCCGCACCGCCAGGTGCACGAGCACACCGAACTGCACGGGCGTGAGGTCGTGCACCGCGAGGACCTCCGTGAGCATCCGCTCGAGCCGCCGGGCCGCGCGCGCGGCGCTCCACGTGATGACGCTGCCGAGGTCGTCCTCGGTGAACCGGTGCGGGGACGTCATGCGGCCAGCTTAGGTGCTACCGTGTCACGTATCAGGCATCTGATACTGACGACGGAGGCAGCATGGACGGGTCGAGGATCCTCGTGACCGGGGCGACGGGCGGGGTGGCGGGCCGCGTGGTCGCGCTGCTCGCCGAGCGGGGCGAGCCGGTGCGGGCGCTCTGCCGCCGTCCCGACCAGGTGGAGGCGTTCCGGGCGCGCGGCATCGACGCGGTGCTCGGCGACCTGGGCCGGCCGCAGACGCTCCGCGACGCCCTGGAGGGCTGCGACCGGATGTTCCTCCTCACGCCCGTGACGCCACGGCAGGCGGAGCTCGGCCGGAACGCCGTCGAGGCGGCCGAGGCCGCGGGTGTCCGGCGGGTGGTGCACCTCTCCGGCGGCGACGCGACCCTCGACTCGCGGCTGCCGTGGGCGCGGGCGTGCGCGGAGACGGACGCGCTCCTCCGCGCGTCGACGCTCGGGTGGACGCTGCTCCGACCGTCCGCGTTCATGCAGAACGTCCTGCAGTCCGCTCCCGCCATCCGCCGGGGCCTCTATCCGCAGACGACCGGGACGAGCGCGATCGGCTGGATCGACGCGGCCGACATCGCGCGCGTCGCCGCGCAGGTCCTCACGGAGGAGGGGCACGTCGGCCGGGACCACGTGCTGACGGGGCCGGAGGCGCTCACCTCGCGGCAGATCGCGGATCGGCTGTCCGCGGCGCTCGGGCGGCGGATCCGGTACGTGCACCTCCCCGGGCCCGTCTTCGGCCTGGCCCTGCGTGCGGGCGGCGCGGACGCGTGGCTCGCGCGCGGGCTCGTGCGGCAGTACGCCGAGGTGGTGCGCGAGGGCCTCGACGACGTGCGGGTGATGTCCGATGCCGTGACGCGGATCACGGGCACGCCGCCGCGGTCGTTCCTCGACTTCGCGCGAGAGCACGCGGCCGAGCTCGGCCGCGCCTGAGCCGTCAGCGGCGCACGTCGGAGCGACGACGACGGCCGACCCCGTGAGGGGCCGGCCGTCGTCGTCGATGCGGGAGCGCGCGCTACGCGTCGAGCCGCGTGAGCCACCCGTGGCGGTCCGGGATCCGGCCGTACTGGATGTCGGTGAGCTCCTGGCGCAGCGACATCGTCAGCTCGCCGGCGGGCGCGTCGGGGTCGCCGACCGAGAGGCCCTCGCCCAGCAGGCGGCCGATGGGCGTGATGACCGCCGCGGTGCCGCACGCGAACACCTCGGTGATCTCGCCCGACTCGACGCCCTCGACCCACTCCGACAGCTCCACGCGCCGCTTCTCGACCGTGAGGCCGCGGTCGCGCGCGAGCTCGAGGATGGAGTCGCGCGTGATGCCCTCGAGGATGCTGTCGGAGTCCGGCGTGACGAGGCGGCCGTCCTCGTACACCAGCACGATGTTCATGCCCCCGAGCTCCTCGAGGTAGCGGCCCTCCTGCGAGTCGAGGAAGAGCACCTGCGCGCAGCCGTGCGACGCGGCCTCGGCCTGCGGGAGGAGCGACGCCGCGTAGTTGCCGCCGGTCTTCGCCGCGCCCGTCCCGCCCTTGCCCGCGCGCGAGTAGTCGCGGGACAGCCAGATGGAGACGGGAGCCACGCCGCCCGTGAAGTACGCGCCCGCCGGGCTCGCGATGACGTAGTAGCCCACGCGCTGGGCGGCGCGCACGCCGAGGAAGCTCTCGTTGGCGATCATGAACGGGCGCAGGTACAGGCTCTGCTCCGCGGCGCGCGGCACCCAGCCGATGTCCGCGCGGACGAGCTGGCGCACCGACTCGACGAAGTCCTCGGTCGCGAGCTCCGGGAGCGCGAGGCGGCGGGCCGAGCGCTGGAGGCGGGCGGCGTTGCGGTCGGGGCGGAAGGTCCAGACGGATCCGTCGGCGTGCGCGTACGCCTTCATCCCCTCGAAGATCTCCTGCGCGTAGTGCAGGACGCTCGCCGCGGGGTCGAGCTGGAGGGGGCCGTACGGGACGACGCGCGCGTCCTGCCAGCCGGCGTCGAGGGTCCAGTCGATCTGGACCATGTGGTCCGTGAAGTGCTTGCCGAAGCCGGGATCCGCGAGGATCGCCTCCCGCTCGGCGTCGGCGCGGGCGGTCTCCGACGGGGTCAGGTCGAAGGAGAGGGGGAAGGCGGCGTCGGTGCTGGTGGTGCTCATGGGGTCCTTCAGCGGGTCGTGGAGAGGGCGCGGATGACGGCGTCGCCGACCTCCGAGGTGGATCGGGGTGCCGGGTCGCCCGCCGCACGCGCGGCGAGGTCGGCCGTGACGGCGCGGGTGACGTGCGCGGCGGCGTCGGGGAGGCCCAGGTGGTCGAGGAGGAGCGCGACCGAGAGGATCGCCGCGGTCGGGTCGGCCTTCTGCTGGCCGGCGATGTCAGGCGCGGATCCGTGCACCGGCTCGAACATGCTCGGGAACGCGCCCGTGGGGTTCACGTTGCCGGACGCCGCGAGCCCGATGCCGCCGCTGATGGCCGCCGCGAGGTCGGTGATGATGTCGCCGAACAGGTTGTCGGAGACGATGACGTCGAAGCGGGACGGGTCGGTGACCAGGAAGATCATCGTGGCGTCGACGTGCAGGTAGTCGACGGCGATGCCGGGGTGCTCGGCGGCGACGCGGTCGACGGTGCGCTGCCACAGGGATCCGGCGAAGGTGAGCACGTTCGTCTTGTGGACGAGGGTGACGCGCTTGCGCTCCCGCTTCTCGGCCAGCTCGAACGCGAACCGCACCACGCGCTCCACGCCGTGCGCGGTGTTGACGGACACCTCGGTGGCGATCTCGTGCTCGGTGCCGCGGCGGAGCACGCCGCCGTTGCCGGCGTACGGGCCCTCGGTGCCCTCGCGGACGACGACGAAGTCGACGTCGCCGGGGGCGGCGAGCGGGGAGGTCACGCCCGGCAGCAGGGTGGTCGGCCGCAGGTTGACGAAGTGGTCGAACGCGAAGCGCAGCTTGAGCAGCAGGCCGCGCTCGATGATGCCGCCGGCGAGGCGCGCGTCCCGGGGGTCGCCGCCGACCGCGCCCAGGAGGATCGCGTCGTGCTGGGCGAGCGCCGCGAGGTCGGCGTCGGTGAGGATCTCCCCCGTCTCGAGGTAGTGCCCGGCGCCGAACGGGTACTGGACGGTGTCGAGCGCGACGTCCGCGGGCACCGCCTCCCGGAGCACGCGCAGGGCCTCGTGGACGACCTCCGGGCCGATGCCGTCCCCGGGGACGACGGCGAGCGAGATGGTGCGGGGCATGGATCCTCCCGGAGCTCGTGGGGTGTCGGGCCAGGTTACCCGTCCCTCGCGCGCACCCGCGCGCTACGGTTGACCGGTCCGACACCCGGCGGGCACGACACAAGGAGCACTCCCATGAGCATCGGCCTCGGCATCTTCCTCGTGGTCGTCGGCGCGATCCTCGCGTTCGCCGTCGACCTCACCGTCCCCGGCGTCGACCTGCAGCTGGTCGGCTACATCCTGATGGGCGGCGGTGCCCTCGTGATCATCATCGGCATCGCGCTCCTCGCCCGCCGCCGCACGGCCGTCAGCGAGACGCGCACGCGCATCGACCCGGCCACCGGCCAGCGCATCACGCGCAGCGAGCGCTCGGACGACAACCTCGTCTGATCCGCTCCCCGGCACGCATCGGGCCCGTCACCTCGCGAGGTGACGGGCCCGATCCGCGTCCGGCGTCCGCGCATCCGCGCGGCTCGCGGTGATCAGTCGTGCGAGCTCGCGCGGCGGAGGCTCGTGAGCGAGATGACGATGGCGCCCACCATCAGCACGGCGCCGATGATCGAGGTCGTCACCACTCCCCCGTCGAACGCCGTGTGCGCCGACGCGAGCAGCGCCTGGCCCACGTCCGACGGCACGCGCTCGGACACCGCCACCGCGCCGCCCAGGGTCTCGCGGGCCGCGACGGCGTCGCCCTCGGACAAGCCGGCCGGCAGGACGAGGCCCGTGCGGTAGCTCGCGGTGAGGATGCTGCCGAGCACGGCCGTGCCGAGCACAGCGCCCACCTCGTACGCCGTCTCCGACACGGCCGAGGCGGCGCCGGCCTTGGCGGGCGGGACGGCGGCGATGATCAGGTCGTTCGAGATCGTCTGGGACGCTCCGATGCCCGCCCCCAGGAGGCAGAACGCCACCACGAGCAGCGCGACCGAGGCGCCCTGGCCCGCGACCGCGAGGATCACGTACGCGACAGCCGTGAAGGCGAGCGAGACCGCGACGACCCGCGACGGCCGGGCCCGCGCCACGATCGGCACGATCACGAGGCCCGAGACGATGACCACGACCGACCCCGGGATCAGCGCGATGCCGGCCGCGAGCGGGTCGAGCCCGGCGACGAGCTGCAGGTGCTGCGTGACGAAGAAGAGGAAGCCGACGAGCGAGACGACGCTCAGCAGGTTGACGAGCACGGCGCCCGTGAAGACCGGCTCGCGGAACAGCGCCACGTCGAGCATCGGGTTCCGGGTCCTCGACATGCGCCGCACGAAGAGGATCCCCGCGACCACCCCGACGACGGGCGCCGCCATCGCGAGCGGCGTCACGCCCTCCGTCGCGAAGGTCTTGATGGCGTAGACGATCGGCGCGACCGTGGCGAGAGACAGCAGGATCGCCACCACGTCGATGGGCCCGGGCGCCGGGTCCTTCGACTCGGGCACGAGCGCGGGCGTGAGGATCAGCAGGGGCAGCAGCACGGGCACGGCGATGAGGAACACGGATCCCCACCAGAAGTGCTCGAGGAGCACGCCGCCGACGAGCGGGCCGAGGGCGGATCCGCCGGAGAAGCCGGACGCCCAGATCGCGATGGCGAGGCGGCGCTGCCGGCGGTCGGTGAAGACCGAGCGGAGGAGCGAGAGCGTGGAGGGCATGAGCATCGCGCCGAAGAAGCCGAGGGCGGCGCGGGCCGCGATGAGCTGCGACGCGTCGGTCGCGAACGCGGCGAGGGCCGAGACGAGGCCGAAGCCGGCGGCGCCGATCATGAGCAGGCGGCGGCGGCCGTAGCGGTCGCCCATGTTGCCCATCGCGACGAGGAGGCCCGCGAGCACGAGCGGGTACGCGTCGATGATCCAGAGCTGGGCCGCGCCCGACGGCTCGAGGTCGCGGGCGATGGACGGCATCGCGAAGCTGAGCACGGTGTTGTCGATGGACACGAGCAGCACCGGGAGCATGAGCACCACGAGCGCCGCCCACTGCCGACGGCCGGCCCGGGCGGGGGCGGCGGTCGCGGGGACGGAGTCGGTGCGGGGCGTGGACATGACGGGGCTTCCTGACGTCGTGGGCGACGGCGCGGGGCGCGCGGACGGGGCCGCGTGCACGGCCGGGATCACTGTACCGTCCGGTCGGTACAGTGGGCAACCCGTGACTACGCTGGGGCCATGCCCGACGCACCGCCCGAACCGCCCGCACCCGACGCCCCCGCGGCCGGCACGACCGCCACCGCCCGCGACCGCATCCTCGACGCGTTCGAGGAGCTCCTCGTGCAGCAGGGCGAGCGCGGCACGACCCTCGAGGCGGTCGCCCAGGCGGCGGGCGTCTCCAAGGGCGGCCTGCTCTACCACTTCGGCGGCAAGGAGGCCCTCGTCGACGGGCTGCTCGCCCGCATGGCGGCGTTCGCCCGCGAGGACGTCGAGCGGCTGCGGCAGGCGGAGCGCGGACCGGTCGACCGCTGGATCCGCGGCTCGCTCTCCACCGCCACGCCCTTCGACCGCGCCTACGTCGCGACCTCCCGCCTCGCGCAGGGCAACCACCCGCGCGCCCGGGACACCCTCACCCACCTGCAGGACGAGTGGGCGGCCGTGATCCTCGAGGCCGTCGGCGACCCGGCGGTCGCCCGCGCGGTGCTGCTCATCGGCGACGGCCTCTACTACAACTCGGCGCTGCAGCCGTGGCTCGGCGGATCCGCC
Source organism: Clavibacter rahimiani (assembly GCF_052654495.1). Classification (NCBI taxonomy): domain Bacteria; kingdom Bacillati; phylum Actinomycetota; class Actinomycetes; order Micrococcales; family Microbacteriaceae; genus Clavibacter; species Clavibacter rahimiani. The sequence continues at coordinate 1,102,996 of NZ_CP199790.1, read as the reverse complement.
CCCGCCGACGACGCGCTCGACGCGCTCATCCGCGTGGTCGACGACCTCGTGCGGCTCCGCTCGACGCGCGGCTGACCCGCCCGGCGCGACCCGCCCCGGACACAGCGGGAGGGCGGCCGCCGGAGCGACCGCCCTCCCGGGTGCTGCGTGCCGTGGCGTCAGTCGGCGATGTCGATCTCGCGCAGCGACGTGGCCCGGATCGCCCGCCGCACGTTCTCCAGCACGCCGTCCGGCACGGGCGAGTCGACGCTCAGCACGCTGAGCGCACGGCCCCCGGCCTCCTGGCGGGCGATCTGCATGCCCGCGATGTTGACCTCGGCGTCGCCGAACTCCTTGCCGTAGACCGCGACGATGCCGGGACGGTCCTCGTACTTCATGACGATGAGGTGGCGGCTGAACGGCACCTCGACGTCGTACCCGTCGATCTCGACGAGCTTCTCGATCTGCTTGGTGCCCGTGAGCGTGCCCGAGACCGACACCTGCGTGCCGTCGGACAGCGCGCCCCGGATGCTGAGCACGTTGCGGTACTCCTCGGAGACCGCGTCCGTGATGAGGCGCACCTCGAGCCCGCGCTGCTCGGCGAGGAGCGGCGCGTTGACGTAGGAGACGTTCTCGCTCACCACGTTCGTGAACACGCCCTTGAGCGCCGCGAGCTTGAGGACGCTGACGTCGTAGCCGGCGAGCTCGCCGCGCACGACGACGTCGATGCTCGTGAGCGCCTCGTGGGCGAGGCCGGCGAACACCTGGCCGAGCTTCTCCATGAGCGGGATGCCGGGGCGCACGTACGGGTCGATGACGCCGCCGGCGACGTTGACCGCGTCCGGCACGAGCTCGCCGCCGAGGGCGAGGCGCACGCTCCGCGCGACCGAGACGCCCGCCTTCTCCTGGGCCTCGTCGGTGGAGGCGCCGAGGTGCGGCGTGACGATGATGTTGTCGAGCTCGAGCAGCGGCGAGCCCGTGGGCGGCTCGCTGACGAACACGTCGAGGCCGGCGCCCGCGATCCGCTTCGACTTGAGCGCCGTGTAGAGCGCGTCCTCGTCGATGATGCCGCCGCGGCTGGCGTTCACGATGCGGAGGCTCGTCTTCGCGAGCGCGAACTGCTCCGTGGAGATGAGGCCCGTGGTGTCGGGCGTCTTCGGGATGTGGATGGTGATGAAGTCGGAGACCCTCATCAGCTCGTCGAGCGGGAGGAGCTGCACGCCGAGCTGCTGCGCGCGGGCCGGCGTGACGTAGGGGTCGTACGCGACGAGGGTGGCGCCGAAGCCGGCGAGGCGCTGGGCGACGAGCGTGCCGATGCGGCCGAGGCCGACGATGCCGATGGTCTTCTCGTAGAGCTCGACGCCCGTGAAGGACGAGCGCTTCCAGAGGCCCTGCTTGAGCGACGCGCTCGCGTCCGGGATGAAGCGGGCGAGCGAGAGGATGTGGCCGATGGCGAGCTCGGCGGCCGAGATGACGTTCGAGGTCGGCGCGTTGACGACCATGACGCCCGCGGTGGTCGCGGCCTTGATGTCGACGTTGTCGAGGCCCACGCCCGCGCGGGCGACGACCTGGAGGCGCGGGGCGGCCGCGATGGCCTCCGCGTCGATCCGGGTGGCGGAGCGCACGAGCACGGCGTCCGCCTCCGCGAGGGCCGCGAGCAGCGCCGGGCGGTCGGTGCCGTCGACGGATCGGACGTCGAAGTCGGGCCCCAGGGCATCGACGGTGGCGGGCGAGAGTTCTTCGGCGATCACGACGACGGGCTTGGTCAAGAGCGGTCCTTCGGGCGGGGGCGGCTGGGACCCTCACATGCTAGTGGCCCCATGATGGGGCGATGAGCGATGTGACGTGGGGCGCGATCCAGCTCGCCGTGCGGATCCTGCTGGCCCTCGTCTTCATCGGGATGGGCGTGAACCACTTCGCGCCGCGGGCCGCGCGCACCATGGCGGCGATCATCCCGCCGTCGTTCCGGCGGCCCGGGGTGCCCTCTCCCCTGGCGCTCGTGCGGATCACGGGCGTGTGCGAGATCGCCGGCGGGATCGGCCTGCTGGTCGAGCCCGTGCGCCTCGCCGCGGGCATCGCGCTGGCCGTGTTCCTCGTCGCCGTGTTCCCCGCGAACGCCTTCGCGGCCCGGCATCCCGAGCGCTTCGGCCGCATCGCGATCCCGCTGGTGCCGCGCCTCGTGGCGCAGCTCGTGCTGATCGCGCTCGTGCTCTTCGCGGGCTGGCCGATCTAGCCGGGCGCCGCTAGACCAGCGGCAGCAGGGCGGCGAGGCCGACCGTGAGCGCGCTCGCGACCGCGAGCCCGGCGAGCATCACGAGGACGCGCGCGGCGACGGGACGGCCGCGGGTGGCGCGCGCCGCGACGACGAACGCGACGACCGGCACGAGGATCGCCGCGATGAGCGCCGCCAGGGTGCCGGGGCGGAGCGCGCCGCCGAACGCGGTGGCGATGTCGCGGAACGCCGTGTACTGGTCGACCGCCTGCCACACGAGGATCCCGTGGGCGATCGCGCCGACGACGCCCACGACCCAGCCCGCCCGCGTCGGGCGGCCGCGCCGGGTGCGCGCGGGGGCGGGGACGGCGGCGCCCGTGCGGTCGGCGCTCACCGGGTCACCAGCCAGGGCCACGGGAAGAGGACGACGGCCCCGGCGGCCAGCACGGCCGCCCGGCGGCCGAGGCGCATGCCGCGCCCGGCGACGATGACGGCGGCGAGCCAGAGCGGGGGTGCGAGCACCGTGAGCGCCTCGGTGGCCTGCGCGACGGCGACCGCGAACGCGGATCCCGCGCTCGACGGGTTGTCGCGCACGACGAAGAACCAGGCGATGGCCTCGAGGATCGCGACGGCGCCGAAGAAGGCGAGCACCACGACCTCGGGCGACGCCTCGGGGGCCGCCTGGTCCGGGCCGTCGTCGACCAGGCGCTCGCGCGGGGCGCCGGCGCGGCGGGCGGCGGTCGCGCCGAGGGCGGATCCGCGACCCGTCCCGTCGCCCGCGCCGTGCGCCAGGGGGCGTGGTGCCGCGCGCTGGGGCTCGGGCGAGCGGGCGAGGGTGGGATCCGCCTCCTCGCCGGCCCAGCTGAGGGCGTCGTCGTCGGGGGTGCGGGGCATCCCCCGATGGTACGTGCTCGCGTCCGGACGACCGCCGCGCTCCCCGGGGCCCGAGGCCCCGGAGCGACCGCGTCCGGACGCGCGGACGCCCGGCCGCGCGAGGCGACCGGGCGTCCGGTGATGCGGGTGGGGCGTCGGCTAGCGGGCGACCGAGCCGTCCGTGTAGTCGTCGTCGGCCTTGTTCCACGCGAAGAGCTTGCGCAGCTCGCGACCGGTCGACTCGATGGGGTGCTCCTCGCCCTTCTTGCGGAGCGCGAGGAACTCGGGCGCGCCGGCGTCCTGGTCCTCGATGAAGCGCTTCGCGAACGCGCCGGACTGGATGTCGGCGAGGACGGCCTTCATGTTCTCCTTGACGTCCGGCGAGATGACGCGCGGGCCGGAGACGTAGTCGCCGTACTCGGCGGTGTCGGAGATGCTCCAGCGCTGCTTCGCGATGCCGCCCTCCCACATGAGGTCGACGATGAGCTTCAGCTCGTGCAGCACCTCGAAGTACGCGATCTGCGGCTGGTAGCCCGCCTCGATCAGCGTCTCGAAGCCGTACTGGACCAGCTGCGACGTGCCGCCGCAGAGCACGGCCTGCTCGCCGAACAGGTCGGTCTCGGTCTCCTCGGTGAAGGTGGTGCGGATGCCGCCGGCGCGGAGGCCGCCGATGCCCTTGGCGTACGACCAGGCCAGGTCCCACGCCTTGCCGGTCGCGTCGACCTCGACGGCGACGATGACGGGGACGCCGCGGCCGGCCTCGAACTCGCGGCGCACGGTGTGGCCCGGGCCCTTGGGGGCGACCAGGACGACGTCGACGCCCTCGGGCGCCTCGATGTAGCCGAAGCGGATGTTGAAGCCGTGCGCGAAGACGAGCGTCTTGCCCTCGGTGAGGTTGTCGCGGACGCTGTCGGCGTAGAGGCCGCGCTGGTGCTGGTCGGGCGCGAGGATGACGATGACGTCGGCCCACGCGGACGCCTCGGCCGGCGTGTGCACGGTGAAGCCCTGCTCCTCGGCCTTGGCGCGGCTGGGCGAGCCCTCCTTGAGGCCGATGACGACCTCGACGCCGGAGTCGCGGAGGTTCAGCGCGTGCGCGTGGCCCTGCGAGCCGTAGCCGATGACGGCGACCTTGCGACCCTGGATGAGCGAGAGGTCGGCGTCCTTGTCGTAGACGATGTCAGTCACGTGATGGATCTCCTTGTTCTGTCGTCCCCGCGGGAAGGGCGAGGGGCGGTCGTGCCGAGGCGCCGCGCTCGCGCGGGCGTGGGTCGTGCGGTACGTGCGGCGCGCGGGGAGCCTAGCGGCTGGCCCGTGCGGTCCGTCGGGATCGTCCTAGGCGGTGCGGAAGACGCGGTCGGTGATGGACTTGGATCCGCGTCCCATGGCGAGGAGGCCCGACTGCGCGAGCTCCTTGATGCCGAAGGGCTCGAGCACGCGGAGGAGGGCCTGGACCTTCCCCGAGTCGCCCGTGACCTCGATGATGAGCGCGTCGGTGGCCACGTCGACCACGCGCGCGCGGAAGAGGTTCACCGCCTCGAGCACCTGCGAGCGGGTCGTGTTGTCCACGCGCACCTTCACGAGCAGGTGCTCGCGCTCGACCGCCTGGCCGGGATCGAGCTCCACGATCTTGATGACGTTGATGAGCTTGTTCAGCTGCTTCGTCACCTGCTCGAGCGGCAGCGCCTCCACGTCGACGACGACGGTGATGCGCGACAGCCCCTCGATCTCGCTCGCGCCGACGGCGAGCGACTCGATGTTGAAGCCGCGGCGGGCGAACAGCCCCGCCACGCGCGTCAGAAGTCCGGGCTTGTCCTCCACCAGGAGGCTCAGGATGTGGCTCACTTCTCGGTCCGTCCCGTCTCGGCGAGGTCGTCGTCCCAGTCGGGCGCGTGGTCGCGCGCGTACTGCACGGCGCTGTTGCTGAGGCCCTGCGGCACCATCGGCCACACCATCGCATCGCGGCTGACCACGAAGTCGATGACGACGGGGCGGTCGTTGGTCGCGAGCGCCAGGCGGATCGCGTCGTCCACCTCCTCGGGCTTCGTCACGCGGATCCCGAGCGCGCCGTACGCGTCGGCCATCTTCACGAAGTCGGGCACCATGCGCGTGCCGCCGCCCGTGTTGAGGTCGGTGTTGGAGTAGCGGCCCTCGTAGAAGAGGGTCTGCCACTGGCGCACCATGCCGAGCGACGAGTTGTTGATGATCGCGACCTTGATCGGGATGTCGTTGATCGTGCAGGTGGCGAGCTCCTGGTTGGTCATCTGGAAGCAGCCGTCGCCGTCGATCGCCCACACGTGGCGGTCGGGCTGGGCGACCTTCGCGCCCATGGCGGCGGGCACCGAGTAGCCCATGGTGCCGGCGCCGCCGGAGTTCAGCCAGGAGTTGGGGCGCTCGTACTTGATGAACTGCGCCGCCCACATCTGGTGCTGGCCGACGCCGGAGGCGAAGACGCCCTCCGGGCCCGTGATCTCGCCGATGCGCTGGATGACGTACTGCGGGGCGAGCTGGCCGTCGGCGGGCGGGGTGTAGCCGAGCGGGAACTCCTCGCGGAGTCCGTCGAGGTACGTCCACCAGTCGGCGATGTCCTGCTCGACCGAGGAGGCGGCCTTCGCGTCGCGGAACGCGACCACGAGGTCGGCGATGACGTCCTTCGCGTCGCCCACGATCGGGACGTCCGCGATGCGGATCTTGGAGATCTCGGCCGGGTCGACGTCGACGTGGACCACCTTGGCGTGCGGCGCGAACAGCGACGCCTTGCCGGTCACGCGGTCGTCGAAGCGCGCGCCGAGCGACACGAGCAGGTCGGACTCCTGCAGCGCGAGCACCGCGGGGACCGTGCCGTGCATGCCGGGCATGCCGAGCTGCTGCGGGTGCGAGTCCGGGAACGCGCCGCGGGCCATCAGCGTCGTGACGACGGGCGCGCCGACCGCCTCGGCCAGCGCGAGGAGCTCCTCGTGCGCCTTCGCGCGGATCACGCCGCCGCCGACGTACAGGACGGGCTTCTTCGCCTCGACCAGCAGCTGCGCCGCGGCCTGGATCTGCTTGCCGTGCGCCTTGACGACGGGCCGGTAGCCGGGCAGGTCGATCTTCGGCGGCCAGTGGAACGGCGCCTCGAGCTGCTGCGCGTCCTTCGTGATGTCGACGAGGACCGGGCCCGGGCGCCCCGTGGAGGCGATGTGGTACGCCGCGGCGATCGTGGACGGGATGTCCTCGGGCTTCGTGACCAGGAAGCTGTGCTTCGTGATGGGCATCGTGATGCCCACGATGTCGGCCTCCTGGAAGGCGTCCGTGCCCATGAGGGTCGAGAACACCTGGCCGGTGATCGCGAGGAGCGGCACCGAGTCCATGTAGGCGTCGGCGATGGCGGTCACGAGGTTCGTGGCGCCGGGGCCGGACGTGGCGATGCAGACGCCGGTGCGTCCGCTCGAGGACGCGTAGCCCTCGGCGGCGTGGCCGGCGCCCTGCTCGTGGCGGACGAGGATGTGGCGCAGCTTCGTCGAGTCCATGAGCGGGTCGTAGGTCGGGAGGATGGCACCGCCCGGCAGGCCGAAGATGTCGTCGACCCCGAGGAGCTCGAGCGTGCGGACGACGGCCTCGGCCCCCGTGAGGATCTCGTCGCCCTGGTGGGCGGTCGGGGCCTGCGGCATGGGGGGCGGGGTGGGCAGAGCTGGCATGGGTGCGCGATTCCTGGGAGAGGGTGCGGAAGGTGAGGAGGGGGTCATCCGGTGATCGCGCCCTCGGCGGCCGAGTGCACGAGCTTGGCGTACTTGGCGAGGACTCCGCGCGTGTAGCGCGGCGGGAGAGGTGCCCACCCCTCACGGCGGGCGGCGAGCTCGGCCTCGTCGACCAGTAGGTCGAGCGTGCGAGCGGCGATGTCGACGCGGATCCGGTCTCCATCGCGCACGAAGGCGACGGGACCTGCGTCCACCGCTTCGGGAGCCATGTGGCCGATGCACAGTCCGGTTGTGCCGCCTGAGAATCGACCGTCCGTCAAGAGTAGTACATCCTTGCCGAGCCCAGCGCCCTTGATGGCGCCGGTGATGGCGAGCATCTCGCGCATGCCGGGGCCGCCCTTCGGGCCCTCGTAGCGGATGACGACCACGTCGCCCGCGGAGATGCGGCCCTCGGTGAGGGCGTCCATCGCGGCGCGCTCGCGCTCGAAGACGCGGGCGGGGCCCTCGAACACGTCGAGGTCGAAGCCGGCCGTCTTGACGACGGCGCCCTCGGGGGCGAGCGAGCCGTGCAGCACGCTGATGCCGCCGGTCGCGTGGATCGGGTCGTCCATCTTCCGGATGACCGTGCCGTCGAGGTCCGCGAGGTCCATCGACTCGAGGTTCTCGCGCATGGTGCGGCCGGTGACCGTCATGACGTCGCCGTGCAGGAGGCCCGCGTCGAGCAGGGCCTTCATGACGACGGGGACGCCGCCGACGCGGTCGACGTCGTTCATGACGTAGCGGCCGAAGGGCTTGAGGTCGCCGAGGTGCGGCACGCGGTCGGCGATGCGGTTGAAGTCGGACAGCTGCAGGTCGACCTCGGCCTCGCGCGCGATGGCGAGGAGGTGGAGGACGGCGTTGGTGGATCCGCCGAACGCCATGACCACGGAGATCGCGTTCTCGAACGCCTCCTTCGTCATGATGTCGCGGGCGGTGATGCCCTTCGCGATGAGGTTGACGACGGCCTCGCCGGAGCGGTGGGCGAAGTAGTCGCGGCGGCGGTCGGCGCTCGGCGGGGCCGCGGATCCGGGGAGGCTCATGCCGAGGGCCTCGGCGACGCTCGCCATGGTGTTCGCGGTGTACATGCCGCCGCAGGCGCCCTCGCCCGGGCAGATGGCCTTCTCGATGCGGGTGAGGTCCTCCTGGCTCATCGTGCCGGCCTTGCACGCGCCGACGGCCTCGAAGGCGTCGATGATCGTGACCTCCTTCTCGGTGCCGTCCGAGAGCTTGACCCAGCCGGGCGCGATGGATCCCGCGTAGAGGAACACCGAGGACAGGTCGAGCCGCGCGGCCGCCATGAGCATGCCGGGGAGCGACTTGTCGCAGCCGGCGAGGAGGACGGACCCGTCGAGGCGCTCGGCCATCATGACCGTCTCGACGCTGTCGGCGATGACCTCGCGGGAGACGAGCGAGAAGTGCATGCCCTCGTGGCCCATCGAGATGCCGTCGCTGACGGAGATGGTGCCGAACTGGAGCGGGTAGCCGCCGCCCGCGTGCACGCCCTCCTTCGACGCCTGCGCGAGGCGGTCGAGGCTCAGGTTGCAGGGGGTGATCTCGCTCCACGAGCTGGCGACGCCGATCTGGGGCTTCACCCAGTCCTCGTCGCCCATGCCGACGGCGCGGAGCATGCCGCGGGCCGCGGTGGCCTCGATCCCGTCGGTGACGTCGCGGCTCCGGGGCTTCATGTCGATCTCAGGCATGGCACGAGTTTAGGTCCTCGGAGCGAGCAGTCCCGGCGGCGCGGGGACGGCGCGGGATCAGCCGACGCCCGGGGGCAGCCGCCCCTCGCCGCGGTCGTCGGCGCGGGGGTCCTCGGCCACGGGCGCGGTGAGGTGCGTCTCGGCATCGCGCGGCCCGGCGCCGCCGGCGACGTGGCCGGCCTCCTCCGCCGCGATGTTCTCCGCGGACCCGACGGGCAGCGACGACGCGTCGACCCCGTCGGCCGCCCGCAGCTCGTCGTGGGCCCGGTCGATGGCCTCCTCGAGCTCGTCGACGAGGAGCTCCTCGCGCAGGAAGTGGCGGAGGCGGTAGCCGGCCCGGCCGACCATGTGCGCGGAGATCGGGGCCGTGAGCATCTGGAACAGGAGGACGGGCACGAGGATCGCCGCGGTGCTGAGGCTCCGCGATTGGAGGGCGAGGGCGAGGAGCACGAGGATCACGCCGAGGATCTGCGGCTTCGTCGCCGCGTGCATGCGCGCTAGCGGGTCCGGGAAGCGGAGGAGGCCCACGCCCGCCGCGACCGACAGCACGCCGCCGAGGATCAGGAGCACGAGGCTCACGAGGTCGAGGGCGTCGGCCAGGGGGCCGGACGCGAGGACGTCGTTCACGAGGGGTCCTGCTTCGAGACGTAGCGGGCGACGGCGACGGTCGCGAGGAACGCGGTCATCGCCAGCACGAGCATGACGGGGACGGTGCGGGTGTGTCCGTTGTAGACCATCTCCGCGCCGAGCACGCAGATGAGCGTGGTGAGGAGCACGTCGGAGGCGATGATCCGGTCGAGGATGCTCGGGCCGCGCACGATGCGCACGAGCGCCATCGCGGACGTCGCGAAGAACAGCGCGCCGACGACGACCCAGCCGACCTGCATGACGACGCTCATGAGAGCTCCTCCCCCGTGGTGCTGATGAGCCCGGCCTCGAGGTCGCGGTCGCGCACGAGCTCGTGCGCGCGCTGCCTCCGGCTCTGCAGGAGCGGCGCCCGCCCGGTCTCCCGGCGGTCGCGGTTGACGCGCCAGATGTCGTCCGCGGTGCCGAGCGTGAACACGATGCGGCTCTCCACCTCCAGCGTCGTCCGGCGCACGCGCTCCACGTCCTCCGCGGTCGAGGTGCCGAGCGCGTGCAGGTACAGGATCGAGCGCTCGCGGTCGGCCTCGACCACGATCGAGCCGGGGACGAGCGACACGAGCTCGGCCGTGAGCGTCATGACGAAGTCGCTGCGCGTGTGCAGGTGCACCGCGATGACCGAGTTGACCGGCACCCCGCGCCAGTCGAACGCCTGCACCGCCACCTGGTACGACGCGCGGACGAGGTCGACCGCGAAGCGCGCGAGGAGGATCGCCGCCCACCGGATGTCGAAGCGGCCGGACAGCTCCACGGGCGGCAGGTAGAACACGCGCGTCACGAGGAGCGCGAGCACGATGCCGGTGACCACCGAGATCACCGTGACGTGGCCCCAGAGGAGGAGCCACAGGATCACGAGCCAGACGAGGAGCGGCAGCTGCACCAGGAGGGACAGGCGCTCGGCACGGGCGCGGGCGCGGCGCGGGCTCACCGGACGCCTCCCGGGAACACGGTCTCCACGTAGCCCTGCTCGCCGGAGCCGACGCCGGACCCGGGGCCCGTGAGGCTCTCCCCCGCGCGCTCCGAGAGGGCGTAGACGGGACCCGCGAACACCGTGAGCGCCACGCTGACCACGACCATGCCGGCCGTCGCGCTCGTCATGAGCACGGGCGTCTTCCGCACGGTCGTGGTGGCCTCGCCGCCCGGGCGCTCGGAGAGCTGGTCGAGCAGGGGCGACTCGTAGTCCTCGACCTCCTCCGCGCCGCGCCAGAACGCCATGTTCCAGACGCGCGCCAGGGCGTAGAGGGTGAGGAGGCTCGTTGCCGCGCCCGCCGCGATGACGGCGTAGGTGAGCCAGCCGCCGACCTCGGCGCCCGCGCCGAACAGCGCGACCTTGCCGATGAAGCCGGAGAAGGGCGGGATGCCGCCGAGGTTGAGCGCGGGGATGAAGAAGAGGATCGCCATCACGGGCGCGGCCTTCAGCAGCCCGCCGAGCCGGTTGATCGACGTGCTGCCGCCCGTGCGCTCGATGAGCCCGGACGCGAGGAACAGCGTCGTCTGCACGACGATGTGGTGGATCACGTAGTAGATGGTCGCCGTCATGCCGGCCACGGTGTTGAGCGCGATGCCGAAGACCATGTAGCCGATGTGGCTGACGAGCGTGAACGACAGCAGCCTCTTGATGTCGGCCTGCGCCACCGCGCCGAGGATGCCGATCACCATGGTGAGCGCCGCGACCACCATGAGCGCAGTGGACAGCTGGTCGGTGGGGAACATGACCGTCTCGGTGCGGAGGATCGCGTAGACGCCGACCTTGGTGAGGAGCCCCGCGAACACCGCGGTGACGGGTGCGGGCGCCGTCGGGTAGGAGTCCGGCAGCCAGAACGACAGCGGGAAGACGGCCGCCTTGATGCCGAACGCGACGAGCAGCATGATGTGCAGGATCAGCTGCACGTCCGGCGGGATCTCGTCGAGCCGCACCGAGATCTGCGCGATGTTCACGGTGCCGAGCGCGCCGTAGATCATGGCGATCGACGCGAGGAACAGCATCGACGAGACGAGGCTCACCACGATGTAGGTGACGCCCGCCCGGATGCGCGCCTCCGTGCCGCCGAGGGTCAGCAGCACGTAGCTCGCCACGAGCAGGATCTCGAACCCGACGTAGAGGTTGAAGAGGTCGCCCGCGACGAAGGCGTTGAAGACGCCGGCCGCGAGGATCAGGTAGGTCGGGTTGAAGATCGACACGGGCGTCTCGCCGTCGCCGTCCTCGAGGCCCTGGCCGATCGAGAACATGAGGACCGCGAGCAGCACGATCGACGAGATCAGCAGCATGAGGGCCGACAGCCGGTCGACCACGAGGACGATGCCGAACGGCGCCGCCCACCCGCCGACCTCGACGGACTGGCCGCCCTGCTGGTCCACCAGCGCGAGCAGCACGCCGCTGATCGCGACCACGATGACGAGCGCGAGCACCGACACGGCGACCTGCAGGCGGCGCTGGCGCGCGGCCACGAGCGCGGCGGCGGCGCCGAGCAGCGGCACGAGGACGACGAGCGGGATGAGGGTCTGGAAGATCGTCACCGGTCGCCCCCCTCCCCCTGCTCGGCGCGCCTCGTGCGGAAGTCGCGGTCGTCGTCGTCGTCGGCCGAGTCGTCGATGGCCTCCTCCAGGTCGGAGCGGTTGTCGCGGAGCTTCCGCGCGGAGGCGATCGCGGCCTCGGCGTTGGTGCCGAACTCGGTGTCGTCGTCGTCGGGGACGGTCGGCTCCTCGCCGAGGCCCGTGCGGGGGCCGCGCATCGCGAGGTCGTCCTCGTCGTCCGTGACGACGTCGGCGTTCGCCAGGCGCCAGGAGCGGTAGATGAGCGCCATGAGGAAGGCCGAGACGCCGAAGGTGATCACGATGGCCGTGAGGATGAGCGCCTGCGGCAGCGGGTCGGCGTACTCCGACGGATCCAGGTCGGGGTCGTAGATGGGGGCGAGGCCCACGCGCCCGGACATGATGAGGATGAGGATGTTGGTCGCGTTGCCGACGAGCAGGAACCCGAGCAGCACGCGCGTCATGCTGCGCTCGAGCATGAGGTAGATGCCGGTCGCGTACAGCGAGGCCATGATCACGATGAGGGTGAGGGAGACGCTCATACGCGCACCCCCTGCTCGGTCTCCATGCCGTCCGCCCCCTGCTCGACCGTGCGGTCGTTCTCCTCCTGGCGGTCGACCTCGGCGCCGAGGCTGCGGAGCACGTCGAGCGTGAGGCCGACGACGACGAGGTAGACGCCGACGTCGAAGAAGGTGCTGGTGACGAACTCGACGTGGCCGAGGAGCGGGACCTCGGTGTCGATCCACGTGGACGTCAGCGCGTCGGCGCCGAAGACCAGCGGCAGCGCCGCCGTGCCGACCGCGAAGACGAGGCCCGTGCCGAGGACGCGTCCCGCGTCCACCGGGGCCGCGGCCCCGAGCTCGTAGCGCCCGCCCGCGAGGTAGCGCGCGACGAGGGCCATGCCCGCGAGGAGGCCGCCCGCGAAGCCGCCGCCCGGCAGGTTGTGGCCGGCGAAGAGGAGGTAGACGGACACGACGATGAGGCTGTGGAAGAGGAGCCGGACCACGACCTCCAGGAGGATCGAGCGGTTCTGCGGCGCGAGCGTGCGGCCGGCGAGGAGCCAGGGGCTGCGCTCCTCGCGGCGGGTGTCGGCGATCGCCGCGCGCGTCGTGCCCTGGGGGCCGTCCGCCCCGGGCTCGGCCTCGACGACCTCGGGCGCGGCCGGGTCGCGGCGGCCGGCGAGCCGGGCCAGGAGGCCGTGTCGTGCGGGCGCCTTCAGACGCGGCAGGTTGTCGGTGCGGCGGTTGAGGAAGATGAGGCTGGCGACGCCCGTGGCCGCGACGATGAGCACCGAGATCTCGCCCATGGTGTCCCAGCCGCGGAGGTCCACGAGCGTGACGTTGACGACGTTGCTGCCGTGGCCCTGCTCGTAGGCGAGGCGCGGGAACTCCAGCGAGATGGGATCCGCGACCCGGGCCCCGAGGGCGACGACCGCGACGGTCGACATGAGGGCCGCGACCGCGATCCCGATGGCCGCGCGCCACACCGGGTGCACCGAGCGGTTCCGCTCCCCCAGCCGCACGGGCAGGCGGCGGAGCACCAGGACGAAGGCGACCAGCGTGATCGTCTCGATGAGCACCTGGGTGAGCGCGAGGTCGGGCGCGCCGTGCAGGGCGAAGAGGGCGGCCATGCCGTAGCCGGTGACGCCCACGAGCACGACGGCCTGGAAGCGCTTGCCGGCGCGGGCGGCGGCGGCCGCCGCCACGATCATCACGACGCCGATCACGGGCTGCGCGGGGTGGTCGAACGGCACGGCGGTCGTCGGCCACGAGCGGTTGAGCGCGAGCGCGGATCCCACCGAGCCGATGAGCACGAGCAGGATCACGCCGAGGTAGAACGGCAGCGAGCCGCGCTGCGTGGTGGCCGTGGTGCGCGCCGCGACCCGGTCGATGAGGCGCATGGACGCCCAGTAGATGCGGGCCGCGTCGATCCACGCGGGGACCCGCGACTGCAGCGCGAAGACGCCGTCGCGGAGGCGGAACAGGGCGAGGCCGACGACCAGCGTGCCGGCGGAGATGAACAGGGCGGGCTCCAGGCCGTGCCAGAGCGCGAGGTGGTACGTGTGATCCGGCTCGCCCGAGGCCCCCGAGCTCACCGCGGGGAGGGTGTCGGCGTAGCCGGCGATCCAGCCGTCGACGCTCGACGCGAGGAACCCGAGCACGAGGCCGGCCACGGCGAGCACGGCCGGCGGCACGAGGAAGTCGAGGTGCTCGTGCACGGGCTGGACCTCGTCCACGCCGCGCTTGCGGGCGAAGGCGCCCCACATGAAGCGGGCGCTGTAGGCGACGGTGAGGCACGAGCCGATCGAGACGCCCACGAGCGCGACCCCGCCGAGGCCGCCGCCGAGCTCGGCGTCGAGGAGCAGCGCCGAGAGCACGGCCTCCTTGGCCACGAAGCCGAGGAAGGGCGGCAGGCCCGCCATCGACGCGAGGGCCAGGGCCGTGATGACCGCGAGCACGGGCGCCTTCCGGCCGAGTCCGCTGATCTTGCGGAGGTCGCGCGTGCCCGCGCGGTGGTCGACGACGCCGACGACGAGGAACAGCGTCGCCTTGAAGAGCGCGTGCGCGAGGAGGAGCGCGACGCCCGCGAGGGCGGCGTCGCGCGTGCCGTAGCCGACGACCACGGTCAGGAAGCCGAGCTGGCTCACCGTGCCGTAGGCGAGGACGAGCTTCAGGTCCATCTGCTTGAGCGCGCGCCAGCCGCCCACGAGCATCGTCGCGACGCCGAGGGAGACGAGGAGCACGCGCCACCCGGGCACGTCCGCGTAGCCGGGGGCGAGGCGGGCGATGAGGTAGATGCCGGCCTTCACCATGGCGGCGGCGTGCAGGTACGCGCTCACCGGGGTCGGCGCGGCCATGGCGGCCGGCAGCCAGAAGTGGAACGGGACGAGGGCGGACTTCGAGAGCGCGCCGAGGAGGATGAGGACGACCGCCACGGGGATGAGCGGGCCGCCGGGCGGGTCCGCCACGAGCGCGGCGAGGCTCGTCGTGCCGCCCGCCGCCGCGAGGATCACGAGGCCGACGAGCATCGCCAGCCCGCCCGCCGTCGTGACGAGGAGCGCCTGCAGCGCGGCGCCGCGGCTGGCCTTCCGGCCCGTGTAGTGGCCGATGAGCAGGTAGGAGAGGACGCTCGTCGCCTCCCAGAAGGTGAAGAGGACGAACACGTCGTCGGCGAGGACGAGGCCGTACATGACGCCCGCGAACGCGAGCAGCAGGCCCGCGAACCGGCCGAGCCCCTCCTCGCTGGAGCGGAAGTAGCGCGCGCAGTAGAGGAGGACGAGGGCGCCGACGCCCGTGACGACGAGCGACAGGATCCAGGACAGGGCGTCCATGCGCATGTCGAGCGTGATGCCGAGCGACGGGATCCACTCGAGGCGCTCGACGACCTCGCCGTCGGGCAGCACGGCCGGCCCCTGCGCGACCGTGTACGCGAAGGCCGCGGCGGGCACGAGGGCGGCGACGACGAACGCGCGGACGCCCACGGCGCGGGCGAGGAGCGGGAGGACGACGGAGGCGACCAGGAACACCGCGAGGAGGACGATCACGTGCGGTCTCCTCTCGCGAGTCGGCTATTTCCCCATTCTACCTGGGTCCTCCCTGAGAGGGCCTGGCGGTGCCGTCGCCGTCGGGCTCAGTCGAGGCGGACGGCCGGCTCGGCGCGGAGGTCGGCGAGCACCTGCAGCACGCGCGCGACGTCGTGCGGTCCGTCGACGCGGAAGTCGGCCGCGGTCGCGCCCGACCCGCTCTTGAGGCCGAGGTCGCCGGCCTGGAGCGCGGCGAACGCGTCCTCGTCGGTGACGTCGTCGCCCGCGTAGAAGACGGCGGTCGCCTCGGCGTACCGGCGGAGGTGCTCGACCGCCTCGCCCTTCGTGGCCTGGCGGATGCTGAACTCGAGCACGTCCTTGCCGGAGCGGACCTTGAGGCCGTCGACCTCCGCGTTCGCCTCCTGCGTCGCGACGAGGTGCGCGATGCGGCTGTGCTTCTCGGTGGCGAGGCGCGTGTGCAGGGCGAAGCCCGCGGGCTTCTCCTCGATCCAGACCTCGTCGAGCGAGTCGGCGACCTGGCCGAGCACGTCGGAGAGGACCCCGCGCTGCGCGAGCTCGCCCTCGTCGAGCACGAGCTCGATGTCGTCGCTGTCGAGGCGGATCTCCACGCCGTGCGATCCCACGAGCAGCACCTCGTCCGGCAGGTCCGCCACGGCCTCGAGGCTCCGCAGCGCCCGACCCGAGACGAGCGCGACGCGGGTGTCCGGCAGCGCCAGCAGCGCGAGCACGGCCGCGCGGGCCTCGGGCACCGCGCGCGCCTTCTCGGGGTCGTCGACCTCGGGCGCGAGCGTGCCGTCGAAGTCGAGCGCCACCAGCAGGCGCGGGGTGCGCGCGAGCTCGGTGAGCGCCTCGAACAGCCGTCCCGGGAAGCCGCGACCGCCCTTCGCCTGGATGTCGGTGGTCAGCTCGGCCACGCGGTCTACCAGCCCTCGTCCATGAGCGGCTCGACGACCTCTTCGTCGGGCCCCTCGTGGATCGAGGCGGCGTGCGTGCGCCCGAGGTCGGCGAGGAAGGCGCTCGACCAGGCCGCGACGTCGTTCTCGAAGACGCGCTTGCGGAGCGAGCGCATGCGCTTGCGCTGCTCGGCCTTCGGCATCTCGATGGCGCGGAGGATCGCCTCCTTGAGGCCCTCGATGTCGTGCGGGTTCACCAGGAGCGCGGCCTTCAGCTCGTCCGCGGCGCCCGCGAACTCGCTGAGCACGAGCACGCCCTCGTTGGAGTGCTTCGTGGCGACGTACTCCTTGGCGACGAGGTTCATGCCGTCGCGGAGGGCCGTGACGAGCATCACGTCGGCCGCGAGGCACAGCGCGACCATCTCCTCCTTCGGGTACCCGTGGTGCAGGTAGCTGATGGCGGTGTGGCTGATGGAGCCGTAGTCGCCGTTGATGCGGCCGACCGTCAGCTCGATCTCGTCCCGCAGCTGGCGGTACGTCTCGACGCGCTCCCGGCTGGGGCTCGCGACCTGCACGAGCGTCGCGTCCTCCACCTTCACGCGCCCCTCGGCGAGGAGCTCGCCGAACGCCTTCAGGCGGTGGCCGATGCCCTTCGTGTAGTCGAGCCGGTCGACGCCCAGGAGGATCGTCTCCGGGTCGCCGAGGTCGGCGCGGATCTGGCGGGCGCGCTCCTGGATGGCC
This sequence comes from Clavibacter rahimiani, assembly GCF_052654495.1. Lineage (NCBI taxonomy): Bacteria > Bacillati > Actinomycetota > Actinomycetes > Micrococcales > Microbacteriaceae > Clavibacter > Clavibacter rahimiani. Next base: position 1,086,167 of record NZ_CP199790.1, on the reverse strand, counting down.
GGGTCCTTGGCCATCTCCTCGTAGCTGCGCGCGTCGATGGAGATCGGGTAGTGCTTGGCCACGACCGGGCGGGTGCGGAGCTCGCGCACGGGCTTCGACGGCTTGGTGCCGGGGACGGTGAGCGCGATGCCGCCGCGCACGGGCACGTCGACCGTGGTCCCGCGCGTCGTGTACCCGAAGAGCCGCCGGACGGCGCGCGTGAAGTTGCCGGCGTCGGCGACCCGCTGGAAGCCGATGACGTCGGCGCCGAGGAGGCCCTCGATGATCTGCGTGCGCCACGGCAGCTGCGAGTAGATGCCGTAGGGCGGGAACGGGATGTGGTTGAAGAAGCCGATGGTGAGGTCCGGCCGCTGCTCGCGGAGCATCTTCGGCACGAGCTGCAGCTGGTAGTCCTGCACCCAGACGGTGGCGCCGGGCGCCGCGGCCTTCGCGGCCGCGTCGGCGAACCGCTGGTTGACCTTGACGTAGGTGTCCCACCACTCGCGGTGGTAGCTCGGCTGCGCGATGACGTCGTGGTAGAGCGGCCACAGCGTGTCGTTCGAGAAGCCCTCGTAGTACTCGGCGAGGTCCTGCTCGCTGAGCGTGACGGGGATGATCGAGATGCCGTCGTCGACGAAGGGCTCGACGTCGTGGTCGGCGATGCCCGGCCAGCCGACCCACGCGCCCTCGTTGGCGCGCATGACGGGCTCGAGGGCCGTGACGAGGCCGCCCGGCGAGTGCCGCCAGGAGGTGGTGCCGTCGGCGGCGACCACGCGGTCGACGGGGAGGCGGTTGGAGACGACGACGAGGTCGTAGGCGCCGGGCTCGACGTCGGGGACGCCGCTCGCGTCGGCGGTCGTCGGCTCGGTCGCGGAGGGCGTGGATGAGGGTGGCGGAGTCACGGTTCCCGTCTCGGTTGCGCAGAGCTCTGTGGTACCTGCTCGGTGGGTCGAGGCTACCAGCCCGGCGGTGCCGCGAGCGGGGGCGGCGGGTCCCCCGGCGTCACATGCGGAGGACGGCCCGTGCGGCGTCGTGCAGCGCGTCGCCGTAGGACGGGCCGTGCGACGCGGCGTGGACGGCGAGCGGGTGCAGCTGGTGCAGCGGCACGCGGGCGCGCCAGCCCGGGGCGAGGGAGCCGGTGTCCGCGTAGGCGCCGAGGACCTCGTCGAGGCCCGGGCAGCCGAAGAGCGCGAGCATCGCGAGGTCGGTCTCCCGGTGGCCGCCGTGCGCGGCCGGGTCGATGAGGACCGCCCCGGCGGCCGTCCACTGCACGTTGCCCGACCAAAGGTCGCCGTGGATCCGCGCGGGCGCCGCGCCGTCGTCGAACCGGCCGTCGGCGGCGGTCACGCAGGCGCGCTCCACGTCGGCGGCCTGCGCGGGGGTCGCATGGCCGACGTCGACCGCCCGGCGCAGGTAGGGCAGCACGCGCTCGCGGGCGTACCAGGCGCCCCATCCCTCCCCCGGGCCGTCGTCGCCCGCGCCCCGGACCGACAGCGGCTGCCGCCCGATGAACGCCGGGCCGTCGAGGCCGGCGGGCGGGGATCCGAACGCGGGGGCGCCGGCGGCGTGGGTCGCGGCGAGCGCCGTGCCGAACGCCCGGGCCGCCGCGCGCGTGGGCCGCGCGGTCTCCAGGCGCTCGAGGTCGATGCGGCCCGGCGCGACCGCGCGCACGCGGACCACGCGCGCTCCCCCGGCGGGCTCCGCCTCGGCCAGCCACGCGAGCCCCGCTGCCTCGGCTTCGAAGAACCCGCGCGGGGCGTCCGCGCGCTCCTTCCGGTAGGCGTCCCCGCCGTCGTGCCCGCCCGATCCCGCAGCCGCCATGCCCGTCCCCCTCCCGTCGCGGCCGGCGTGCCGCCGTCCCGTCGCCTCCACCCTGCCTCCCGGCGGCGGCCGCTGTCCGCGTCGCGCATCCGACACGCGCCGGACCGCCCGCGTACCCCGTGCGCTCAGCGGCGCCGGGTACGCTCGCCGACGTGATCCGTGTCGGAATGAGCACGACCTGCGTGTACCCCCAGCCCGTCGCCGCCGCCTTCTCCATGGCGAGGCGCGCGGGCTTCGACGGCGTCGAGATCATGGTGACGAACGACGAGGTCACCCAGGACGCCGCGGCCCTCCGCGCGCTGTCGGAGGAGCACGGGCTGCCGATCCTCTCCATCCACGCGCCCGTCCTGCTGCTCACGCACTTCGTGTGGGGGCGGGATCCCCAGGTCAAGCTGGAGCGGTCCGCCGAGCTCGCGCACGCGGTCGGCGCGCCCGCCGTCGTCGTGCACCCGCCGTTCCGCTGGCAGGCCGGCTACGCGGAGTCGTTCCTCGACATCGTGCGCTCGATCCAGACGTCGACCGGCGTCGAGATCGCCGTCGAGAACATGTTCCCGTGGCAGGTCGCCGGCCGCAGCATGAAGGCGTACGCGCCCGGCTGGGACCCCACCGCCATGGACTGCGACGCCACCACGCTCGACTTCTCGCACGCCTCGCTCTCCGGCCAGGACGCCCTCGAGATGGCCAAGGCCCTCGGCCCGCGCCTGCGCCACGTGCACCTGTGCGACGGATCCGGGTCGCAGGACGACGGCCGCATCTTCGACGAGCACCTCCTCCCGGGCCGCGGCACGCAGCCCGTCGCGGAGACGCTCCGCTGGCTCGCCGAGCAGGGCTGGCAGGGGGGCGTCGTCGCCGAGGTCAACACCCGCAAGGCCAAGACCGAGGAGCAGCGGCTCGCCATGCTCATCGAGACGCGCGAGTTCGCGCAGCGGCAGCTCCGGCTCGACACGGCGCCGGAGAAGACGCCCGTCGCGCCGCCCGCGGTCTCCGGGTACCAGCGGCTCCGGACCGCGCTGCGCCGCGAGCGGTGACGCGCGCGCCCAGGCGCACGCGGTTGGATGGGCGGAGGGGAACGCCCCCGCACATGATCGACGCCGCGCGAGGCCCCGCCCGCCCGGCGTCGGGACCGGAGACACCATGAGCACCACCGTGCACCTCGAGATCCAGGTCGACGAGAGCCGCCTGGCCGACGTCGCCGACGTCCTCGCCGAGACCCTGCAGGCGACCCGCGCGTTCGCGGGCAACGAGGGCCTCGAGGTCCTCGTCGACGACGCCGACCCCGCCCGCATGATCGTCGTCGAGCAGTGGGCGTCCAACGCGGACCACGACGCCTACGTCGCCTGGCGCGCCACGCCCGAGGGCGCCGCGCGCCTCGGCGAGGTGCTCGCGGCGCCGCCCGTGACCCGCGTGTTCAGCGGGCGCATCGCGCTCGCGCTGTAGCGCGCCGCACGCACGACGAGGGCCGCCCGGATCACCGGGCGGCCCTCGTCGTCGATGCGGTCGTCCCGCGGGTCACACCGCGACGGCCACCGACGACGGGGCCGCGCCGGGCACCAGCCCGAGGCTCCGCGCCCGGCGCGAGCGACGGGTCACGAGGTAGGACACCGCGAGGCTCAGCAGCAGGAACACCGCGAGGACGCCCGCCGACCCCCAGGCGACGCCCGGGGCGCCGCCCGCGATGATCGCCTGCATGCCGGCCACCGCGTAGGTCAGCGGCAGGAACGGGCTGATCGCCTGGAACGGCTCGGCCACGAGCTGGAGCGGGATCACGCCGCCCATGGCCGCCGCCTGCACGGCCAGGAGGATCAGCGACACCACGAGACCCGTGCGCCCGAGCGCCTGCCGGAGCAGGTAGTGGATCGCCGTGAAGGCCGCCGCCGTCACCGCCGCGAAGCCGAGGGTGGCGGGCAGCAGCGCGAGCGACAGCCCGAGGGCCGCGTGCACGAGCGCGACGAGGAGCACGACCTGCACCAGGGCGATCAGGGCGGCGCGCGCGAGCACGCGGCCCATCACGCGGCCGGTCGCGGCCGAGGACGCGAGCAGGCGGCGCGCGGCCGGGCGCAGCACGAGGAACGTCGCGAAGGCGCCGAGCCACAGGCCGACGGGCACGAAGATCGCGGCGATGGCGTCGCCCGGGCTGCCGATCTCGTTCTCGCGCTCGACCGTGAGGCCGACCGGGTCGGCGACGACGCCCGAGGCGGACGAGGCCTGGTCGGCGTCGAGCGACGGGATCTGCTCCGCGCCCTGCGTGAGCCCCGAGCCGAGCTCCGTCGCGCCCGAGGAAAGCGCGTCGGCGCCCGTGGCGAGGTCGCCCGCGCCCGTGGCCGCGCCGGTCGCGCCGGCGCGGAGCTGGCCGAGGCCGTCGCCCAGCTGGCGCGCGCCGGAGACGAGCGCGCCGCCGTTGGCCGCGAGCTGCGACGCACCGGACGCGCTCTGGCCGATGCCCTGCTGCACGCCCTGGATCCCGGCCGCAGCCTGGGTCGCGAGGGTCGCGCCCTGCGCCGCGTACTGGTCGAGCCCCTGCTCGAGCGGCTGGAGCTGCGCGGCGAGCGGCGCGGTCTGCGGGTCGGCGGCGAGCTGCTGCCGGATCCCCGCGACCTGCTGGGCGATCTGCCCGGCCCCGCCCGCGTACTGCCCTACCCCGTCGGACACCTGCGACAGACCGGCGGCCCCGGCCTGCAGCTGGTCGAGCCCGGAGGAGAGCTGCCCGACGCCGCCCGTGTACGCGCCGAGGCCGTCGGCGAGCTGCGACGCGCCCTGCTCGGACTGGCCGAGGCCGTCGCCGAGCTGCGTGATCCCGTCGCCGAGCTGCGTCGCGCCCGAGGAGAGCTGGGTCGCGCCGTCGGCGAGCTGCTCGGCGCCCGAGCCGGCCTCGGTGAGCGAGCCCTTGAGGCTGCCGAAGGTCGTGTAGATGCCGGAGACGAACTGCGACGTGATCGCGTTGCCGAAGACGCTCGTCATGCCGACGCCCACGGCCTGCGTGGCCGCGCCCGTCAGGTAGCCGTGCGCGTCGTCGGTCGCCACGGTGATCTGCGCGCGCTGCGGCGCGTCCGTCGACAGCGACACGATCGACGCGGAGAAGTCCTCGGGCACCGTCAGCACCGCGTAGACCTCGCCGTCGTCGAGCATCCGCTGGGCCTCGTCGGCGTTCGTGATGGTCCAGTCGAAGGCCTGGTTGTCGTCGGAGGTCAGCTGAGTGACGAGCAGGCGGCCGGCCAGCACGGGCGACTCGGTGCCGTCCGGCGCCGTCTGCTGCACCATCTCGTCCTGGTTGACGATGGCGGCGGGCACCCGCTCGACGCCGTCGGCGACGTTGGAGAGGGAGCCGATGAAGAGGCCGGCGACCGCGAGGGGCACGATCGCGACGAGGGCGACGGCGAGCCGTCGGCGTACGGAGCGGGTGGTCATCGGCGGGTCTCCTTGCCGGTCGTGACGGGCTGGTCGATGTCGGGGACGGCGGCGTCATCCGCGCCGAGGCGGAGGCGCACGGTGGGGCGGCCCGGGATCCCGTGGTCGTCGGGGAACCACGGCGCGCCCAGCAGGACGGTCGTGCTCTCGTGGACGAGCGCGGGCAGGGCGGCGAGGAACGCCCGCTCGGCGGCGGCGTCGGGGAAGGGGTCCACCACGTCGAGCACGAGCACGGGGGCCCTGCCGGACGCGGCGACCGCGGTCAGGGCGATGGCGCGCTCGAGCGGCAGGAGCGATCCGACGGGGTCGTCGGCGCCGATGCGCCGCGCTCCCGCCGCGTCGGCGGCCTCGTCGATGCGCGCGAGCCACTCCGACTGACGCGCGCGGGCCCCGCGGCGGCGGCCCATCGGCTCCGACAGGTCGATGCGCTCGGCGAGGAGGTCCCCCACCGTTACGCCCGAGTCGACGCGGTCGACGCGGCCGAGGTCGGCCATGGCGACGCTCGTGAGGACGCGGCCGGACTCGGACGCGAGCGGGTGGCCCGCGACGTGCGCACGGCCGGACAGCGGCGCGAGCCGGGCCCCGAGCGTGGCGCCGAGGAGCCGGCGGTCGGCGACGTCGCCCTCGACGAGCACGAGGGATCCGGCCGGGGCGCTGAGGTCGACCGGCGGGAGCCGGCGCCCGGGCACGCCCACGACGAGCCGCTCGGCCGCGACGGCGGCGCCGGACGCGCGGGCCCAGTCGACGTCGTCCTGGTGCTCGCGGAGGCCCTCGCCCTCGATGTCGACGTCGGGGAGGATCCGGTCGAGCCAGCGCGGGATCCACCAGGCGCGCTTCCCGAGCAGCGCCATGGCCGCGGGCACGAGGGTCATGCGCACGAGGAACGCGTCGAAGAAGATGCCGACGGCGAGCCCGAGGGCGATGGTCTTGATGACGCCCGCGCCCTCGGGCACGAAGGCCGCGAAGACGAAGAACATGATGAGGGCGGCCGCCGTGACCACGCGGGCGGCGCCCGAGAAGCCCGTGACGATGGCACGGCGCGCGTCGCCGTGGTGCACGAAGTCCTCGCGCATGCCCGAGACCAGGAAGACCTCGTAGTCCATGGCGAGCCCGAACAGGATCGCCATGAGGAGGATCGGCATGAAGCTGAGGATGGGGCCGGGCGTCACGCCGAGGACGTCCGCGAACAGGCCGTCCTGGAAGATCAGGACCACCGTCCCGAACGACACGATGACGCTCAGCAGGAAGCCGACCGCGGCCTTCACCGGCACGAAGATCGACCGGAACACGATCATCAGCAGGATGATCGACAGCCCCACGACCACGACGCCGAACGGCACGAGGGCCTGGTCGAGCCGCTGCGAGATGTCGTTCTGCACGGCGGTCGTGCCCGTGACGGAGACGCGCGTGTCGTAGCGGTCGTGGAGCCCGGGCGCGAGGTCGCGGATGGACTGCATGAGGGCCGTGGTCGCCGCCGACTCGGGCGGGCTGTCCGGCACGACCTGGATGATCGCGGTGTCCACGGACGGGTTCGGCGTGCCGGCGCCCACGAACGCGACGTCGTCGAGCCCGCGGATCTCGTCCCCGATGTCGCCCAGCACCCCGATCGGGTCGGTGGTCTGCGTGATGTCGACGAGGACGACGAGCGGGCCGTTGTGGCCGGGGCCGAACGCGTCCGAGACGGTGTCGTACGCGACGCGGCTGGTGGATCCCTCGGGGTCGGTCGCGCCGCTCGGCAGACCGAGCTGCAGCTGCGAGGCGGGGACGGCGAGCAGCCCGGCGATGCCGATGACGATCACGACGGGGATGATCGGCACCTTCGTGACGATCGCGACCCAGCGCGCCCCGAGGGTCCGCTGCGTCCCGGCTGCCTGCGCGGTGGCGCGGCGGGCGGCCCGCGAGCCCTCCTTCGGCCGCAGGCGCTCGCCCGCGAAGCCGAGCATCGCGGGCAGCAGCGTCGTCGCGACGCCCATGGCGAGCAGCACCGCGAACGCGGCGCCGAGGCCCATGACGGTGAGGAACGGGATCTGCACCACGAGGAGCCCGAGCAGCGCGATGATCACCGTCACGCCCGCGAAGATGACGGCGCTGCCGGCGGTCGCGACCGCGGTGGCCGCCGAGCGCTCCACGGGCATGCCGTTCGCGAGCTGCGTGCGGTGCCGCATGAGGATGAAGAGGGCGTAGTCGATGCCGACCGCGAGGCCGATCATTACGGCGAGCAGCGGCGACGCGCTCGAGACCGTGACGAAGCGGGCCGCCGCGAGCAGGGCCCCCGCCGACGCCGCGACGCCCACGAGCGCGCCGATGAGCGGCAGGCCCGCCGCGAGCAGCGACCCGAAGGTGAGCACGAGCACGAGGCCCGCGAAGAGCACGCCGAACGCCTCCGTGACCGTGACGCCGTAGTGGATGTCCTGGAACACCTGCCCGCCGAACGAGACGGCCAGCCCGGCGTCGGTCGCCGCCTGCGCGGAGTCCTTCAGCGCGTCGAGCGTGGCCTCCGTCACCTGGTCGCTCTGGCCCGAGAACTGCACGGTCGTGATCGCGACGGTGCCGTCCTCGGAGACCGCGTCGGTCGCGTACTCGGAGAAGGGCGAGAGCGCCGTCTCGACGCCCGGCGCCTCGCCGGCGGCCGTCGCGGTGGCCTCGATGGCGGCCCTCTCGGCCTCGTCGGTCACCTTCGCACCGGCCGGCGCCTCGGTCACGATCTGCGCGCTCGCGCCCGCGGCCTGCGGGAACACGGCCGCGAGCCGGTCGATGGCCTCCTGCGACTCCGTGCCCGGGATGGCGAACGCCTCCTGCGTCTTCCCGCCGAGCGCGAGGCCGCCGCCGAGCAGGATGCCGAGGACGAGGATCCAGGCGGCGACGACGCGCCACGGGTGCAGGAACGAGATCCGGCCGAGCCGGTACAGAAGCGTTGCCATGGGCGGGGGCTCTCCTTGCGAGGGGACGTGCGGGGTCAGGCGGTGCGGGCGCCGAGGGGGGCGAGGAGCTCCCCCACGACCACGACGAGAGCGGCCCTGATCTCGTCGTCGGGGAGGGGCTCGTTGGTGGACCAGTCGTCGCTGGCGGCGAGGATGTACGCCGCCCCGCCGAGCGCCACGCCGAAGCGCAGCTGGTCGAGGGTGCTGTCGAGCGCGCCGGCGGTCTCGCCGAGCGTGCGGACGAGGTCGTTGGCCCGCTCGATCACGGCGAGGTGCCCGAGCGAGCGGCCCTGCGTGATGAAGAGCGCGACCTCGTGCCGGTGCAGCAGCAGGAAGTCGATGAAGCGCTCGACGAACAGGCGTCGCGCCTCCTCGTCGCCGCGGATGGAGTCGGCCCGCTCGATGACCTCGGCGAGCGCGTCGATCGTCGGCTCGAGGAGGGCGTCGAGCAGGGCCTCCTTGGAGGCGAAGTGGTAGAGCACGCTCGACTTCGAGTAGCCCGCCTCGTCGGCGATCTGCTGCAGCGAGGTCGCCTGGAACCCGTCCCGGGCGAAGCGGGCCGCCGCGATGGGGCGGAGCTCGGCGCCGGCGGATGCGCGGGGGGTCCTGGTCACGCGTGGAGCCTACGCTGACCGAGCGGTCAGTGCCTGACTGATCGGTCAGATGCCCGGGGGCTTGACAGGGAGGGCCTCCGCGGTCAGCGCGTGAGCACGAACGCGAGCATCGCGAGGCCGACGGTGAGCGGGGCCACCACGAGGCCGAGCAGCACGTAGCGCGACCACCTGATGTGCACCCCCATGCTCACGAGCCGCTCGTGCCAGAGCAGCGTCGCGAGCGACGCCCACGGCGTGATGAGCGGGCCGGCGTTGACGCCGACGAGGATCGCGACGAGCCGCTCCGGGGATCCCGCCACCGGCTCGAGCGCCAGGTACGCCGGCAGGTTGTCGACCGCGTTGGCGCTCAGCGTCGCGACGCCGGCGAGGCGGAACAGCGCCGCGGCGTCCTGCCCCTGGCCCGACACCGCGGCCATCACGGCCGTGAGCCCGAGCGACTGCGCGGCCTCCATGACGACGAACAGGCCCGACGCGAACACCACGAGCTGCCACGGCAGGAGCCCGAGCCGGAGCGCGCGCGGACGGCGCAGGGCCGTGAGGACCGCGAGCGCCACGGCCGCGGCGAGCGCCGGGATCCACACCTCGACGCCCGAGACGAGCGCCGGCACCAGGAGGCCCACCACCACGGCGCTGCCGACGAGCAGCACGCGGTCCGTCGGCGCGGTGGGCGCCCCGACCTCGTAGCGCGTGAGGAGGTCCCTGCGGTGGATCACGAGGATCGCGAGCACGGGCACCGCGATGGCGACGAGCGCCGGGGCGACCGTGAGCGCCGCGAACCCTGCCGGGCCGAGCCCGCCGAGCTCGTGCTCCGCGAGCAGGTTCGTGAGGTTCGAGACGGGGAGGAGGAGCGACGCCGTGTTCGCCAGCCACACGGTGGTCAGCGCGAACGGGAGCGGCGGCAGCCCGCAGTGCCGCGCGAGCACGACGACCACGGGCGTGAGCAGCACCGCCGTCGTGTCGAGCGACAGGAACACGGTGCAGAGGCACGCGAGCAGCACGGTCGCGAGCCAGAGGGCCCAGGTGCGTCCACGCCCGAGGCCAGCCGCGCGCTCGGCGATCCAGGTGAACAGGCCCGCCTCGCTGGCGAGCTCGGTGACCACCGTGATGGCGACCACGAAGAGGAGGATCGGCCAGACCCGCTCGGACAGGACCCCGAGGGAGTCGAGCGGCAGGGCTCCCGTGGCCACGGCGACCGCGCCGACGACGAGGAGCACCACCCCGATGAGGGCTGTGCGCACGGGCGCCTCCTGTCTGATCCGCGATCACTGTACTCATCGCCCGCCGGGAGCCCGCGCCGCCTGCGGAGAGGGGACGCGGCGGGCCCGTCGGCGGCCGGGCGCGGCGGTCGCGGCCCGCGGATCCCGGTACCGTGGAAGCACACTGGGAGGTGTCATGCGCAAGTACATCCTGAACGGCAGCGTCCTCAGCGCCCTCATCGGCGGCTGGAGCACGCTCCAGACCACCCGACGCGGACCGCGCGACTGGAAGCTCGGCCTCATGTGGCTCAGCTGGGGCATCACGGTCGCCATCGCCATCGGCACCGTCATCGAGGACTCGCGCGACGGGCAGATCGGCAACTAGCCGCTCCTCCCCTCGCGACGCGCGCACCCGACGGGTGCGCGCGTCCTCTGCGCGTGCCCGTCACTCCTGCGTGCGCCACCTCGAGCCGTCGACCTCCAGGTCGATGCGCTCCTCGGCGGGCACGGTCGAGATCGGCCCCGTGAACAGGCCCGCGCGCGTGTCGCCCTGGGCCGTCCCCGAGAACAGGCCCGTCGGCTCGGCCTCCGCGGCGCGCCGACCGGGCCGGGGCGCGTCGTCGCGCGCGTGCGGATCCACCATCTGCACGCGCGTGCGCGGCAGCGACTGCGGGCTGTGCTCGTGCAGGAACGCCACGAGGCGCTCGCGCACCAGGCAGCGCAGGTCGAAGAGCGTCGGCGCGTCGACGGCCGAGACGAGCACGCGGATCCGGACGTAGCCGCCCACCGCGTCCGTCACCTGCAGCACCGAGACGCGGCCGTCCCACAGGTCGGTGCCCGCGAGCACCCGGTCGAGCTCCTCGCGCATGCTGGCCGGGGTCGCCCGCCAGTCGAGGTCGAGCTCCACCGCGCCGAGCAGCTCCGACTTGGTGCGGGTCCAGTTCTGGAACGGCGTGGTCGTGAAGTACGTGGACGGCAGCACCATGCGCCGGTCGTCCCAGATGTGCACGACGACGTAGGTGAGGGTGATCTCCTCCACGCGCCCCCACTCCGTCTCGACGATCACGACGTCGTCCACGCGGATCGCGTCGCTGAAGGCGAGCTGCATCCCGGCGAACACGTTGGCGAGCGTCGACTGCGCGGCGAGGCCCGCCACGATCGACACGAGGCCGGCGGAGGCGAGGACGCTCGCGCCGGCGGCCTGCGCGCCCGGGAAGGTCAGGAGGACCGCGCCGATCGCGATGACGACGATCGCGACGACCGTGAGGCGCCGGATGATGAGCACCTGCGTGCGCACGCGGCGGGCGACCCGGTTGTCGGCGACGTCCACCCGGTAGCGGCTGAGCCCGAGGTCCTCGAAGAAGATGGCGAGCGCGCACACCAGCCAGGCGGCGGCGACGATCGTGACGACGTGCAGCAGGTGGTCCACGCCGTCGCGCACCTCCCCCGGCGCCATGGAGGAGCGGAGGGCGATCCACACGGCCACCACCACGAGCAGCACGCGGAACGGGCGGCGGGCGCGCCGGACGAGGCGCGCCGCCCACTCGCGTCGGCGCGCGACGAGGCGCACGACGAGGGCGACGACGGCGGTGACGACGAGGGCGGCGGCCACGGCGGCGAGCACCGTGACGATGACGGCGACGGCGGGCACGGCGAGCAGGGCGGGCAGGTCCACGGATCCTCCTGGGGGTCGAGCGGACCGCGCTGTCCCGGGCTCCCAGTCTCGCAGGCGCTCCTCCGCGTGCGCCGTCGGCGGCCGTCGGGTCGCCGCGGGGGGGGGGGGGACGGGGCCGGGCGCCCCACCCCCGGGATCCCCGGCGTGTCGCGGGTGAGCCCGGGCGTGTCGCGCACGATGATGGTCCCGATCGTCACCGTCGCGATCGGGGAGGCCGTGGATCATGTTCCGGTGGCGCAGAGGCAAGTCCGTCCCGACCGAGGTCGCGCCCGCGGCGCCCGATCCGGGCCACGCCGAGGGGCGCCCGGCCCCGACCGGCGCGGGTCCCGCGCCCACCCCCGCCGTCTCGCTCGCCACCGGCGAGCTCGCCGCCATCGCCGCCCGCCTGCACGGCGGTCCGGTTCGTCCGGCGCACGTCCCGGCGCACAAGGCCGAGCCGGTGGACGCCGGCGCTCCCCCGGCCGACACACTTCCGACTCCGGCCCCCGAGCCCGACCTGCGGCCGCTCGCCCTCGTCGTCCAGGCCGCGCTCGCCCATCACTTCGGCCCCGACGGCGCGTGGGCGCTCGTGCGCCGCACGCCCGACACCACCGCGGGCTTCTTCGACGAGCTGATGACGGCGCACATCGCGCGCGACGTCGCCCTGGCGCTCGGCGCCTCCCCCGCGACCGCCGGCCTGCCGCTCGAGGACGCCCGGGCGTCGGGGCACGCCGGGGACGACGTGGCCGCGCGTCGGGACGCCGTCGCGCGTGAGCTCGCGGTGTTCGACGAGGATCCGCTCGACGGCTCCATCGCGGAGCTCGCCGGCGACCCGCGCCGGGTGCCCGCGGTGCTCCGCGCCGTCCGCAGCGCCTAGGGGCACCGCGCTGGCGGGGCCCCGGGCCCGCGCTCCGCGTCAGCGCTCCGGGTCGGCGCTCCTGGTCAGCGCTTCGGCGCCACCTGCGGGCCGCCCCACGGTCCCGCGGATCCGGCCGGGTACTCCTCGAGCGGCACCTCGCCCGCGCGCCACGCGGCGACGACCGGCTCGACGATGCGCCAGCACTCCTCGGCCGTGTCGCCGCGCACCGAGAGGCTCTCGTCCTGGGAGATGATGCCGTCGATCACCTGGCCGTACGGCGGCAGGTCGCCCGCGTCGAACGCGGTGGCGAGCTCCGCGCGGTCGATCACGTCGGGGTCGGCCGGGCCGTTGACGTTGACCTCCAGGTGCAGCTCGTCGGGCGCGAGGAGGATGCGGATCCGGTCGGGCTCCTGCGCCCCCGCCAGCCCGGTGGGCACGTGCGGCGCCGGCTGGAAGGTCACGACGATCTCGCGCCGGTGGTCCTCCATCGCCTTGCCGGAGCGCAGCCGGAAGGGCACGCCCGCCCAGCGCCAGTTGGCGATCTCGACGGTCATCTCGGCGAGGGTCTCGGTGCCGCGCGCGGGATCCACGCCCTGCTCGTCGGCGTAGGCGGGGAGCTCGCGCCCCTCGACGTCGCCGGCCGTGTAGCGCGCGCGGCGGGAGGAGGCGACCGGGTCGCCGCCCCACGGTCGGGTCGCCCGGAGCACGAGGGCCTTCTGGTCGCGGATGTCGCGCGCGTCCGTGGTGGCGGGCGGCTCCATCGCGAACACGGCCATCACCTGCAGCAGGTGGCTCTGGATCATGTCGGCGAGCGCCCCCGCCCTGTCGTAGTAGCGGGCGCGGCCCTCGAGCGCGAGCTGCTCGTCGTAGACGATCTCGACGCTCGCGATGTGCTGCGCGTTCCAGACGGGCTCGAGCATCCGGTTGGCGAAGCGGAGGCCGAGCAGGTTCCGCACGGTGGAGCGGCCGAGGAAGTGGTCCACCCGGTGGGTGCGCTCCTCGGGCACGAGCGTGGCGAGCAGCCGGTTGAGCGCCTGCGCGCTGGCGAGGTCGGTGCCGAACGGCTTCTCGAGGCACAGCGACGTGCCCTCGGGCAGCGCGATCCGCGTCATCGCCTCGCACGCGAGTTCCGTGACCGCGGGCGGCAGCGCGAAGTACACGGCCGGCGCGGCCTCGCAGACGGCGAGCAGGCCCTCGAGGTCGGCCTCCGCGGTGACGTCGGCCGAGCGGTACGTGGTGCCCGCGACCACGCGGTCGACCGCGGGCCCCTCGGCGCCGAGCGACGCGAAGGACGTGCGGACGACCTCGCGCCACCGCTCGTCGTCCCACTCCTCCGTCCCCGCGCCCACCAGCTGGAGGTCGAGGTCGGGGCGGTGGGCGAGGAGCTCGCCGAGGCCGGGGAGGAGGAGGCGCGCGGAGAGGTCGCCGCTGGCGCCGAGGATCAGGAGCGTGGAGGAGGCGGGCATGCGGCCAGGCTACGCGCGGTGGCGGGGATCGGCAGGTGCGCCGTGGGACCATGGCGCATGGCCATGCGCATCGAGGACTACGCACTCATCGGGGACTGCCACACGGGAGCGCTGGTCGGGCGGGACGGCTCCATCGACTGGCTGTGCCTGCCGCGCTTCGACTCGGCGTCCATGTTCGGCGCGCTCCTCGGCACGGAGGAGCACGGCGCCTGGAAGCTCGCGCCCGACTCCCCCGACGCGACCGTCGCCATGCGCACGTACCTCGGCAACACGTTCGTCCTCTGGACGCGGTGGGAGACGCCCGAGGGCGCGGTCGAGGTCACCGACTTCATGTCCATGGGCGACCGGCGGGCCGACGTCGTGCGCCGCGTCCGCGGGATCAGCGGCACCGTCCGGATGCAGGGCGACCTCCGCCTGCGCTTCGGCTACGCGACCGCGCTGCCGTGGATCCGCAAGCTCGACGGCGACGACCCGCGCCTCGTCGCCGTCGCGGGCCCCGACGCGGTCGTCGTCCGCGGCCCCGAGCTCACGGCGACGAACCACCACCACGGCGTGTCCTTCGACGTCGCGGCCGGCGAGTCCGTCGACCTCGCGCTCACCTGGTACCCCTCGCACCGCAGCGAGCCGCCGGCGTTCGACGTCGACGCCGCGCTCGAGCACACGACCGAGTGGTGGGAGACCTGGGCGAGCTCCATCGAGCACTCCGGCCCCTACCAGGCCGCCGTCCGCCGGTCCCTGCTCGTGCTCCGCGCGCTCACGCACGAGGACACGGGCGGCATCGTCGCCGCCGCGACCACGAGCCTGCCCGAGCAGTTCGGCGGATCCCGCAACTGGGACTACCGCTACGTCTGGCTCCGCGACGCGTCGCTCACCCTCGAGGTGCTCCTCGCCCACGGCTTCGACGACGAGGCGGACGAGTGGCGCACGTGGCTCCTGCGCGCGATCGCCGGGGACCCGGGCGACGTGCAGATCATGTACGGCCTGAGCGGCGAGCGGTACCTGCCCGAGCGCGACCTCGACAGCCTGCCCGGCTACCAGGGGTCCGGCCCCGTGCGGGTCGGCAACGGCGCGTTCGAGCAGTACCAGGCGGACGTCATCGGCGAGGTGATGCTGGCGCTCCAGGCGGCGCGCGACGCGGGCGTCGGCGAGACCGAGTTCTCCTGGCCGCTGCAGCGCGCCCTCATCGGCTTCGTGGAGGAGAACTGGGAGCGGCAGGACAGCGGCATCTGGGAGATCCGCGGGGCCGAGCAGCACTTCACGCACTCGCGGGCCATGATCTGGGCGGCGCTCGACGCCGCCGTGCAGGGCGTGGAGCGGCACGGGCTCGAGGGGCCGGTGGAGCAGTGGAAGGCGCTGCGCGACCGGGTGCGCGACGAGATCCTCGACCGGGGCGTCGACCCCGCGACCGGCGCGTTCCGGCAGCACTACGGGACGACCGAGGTGGACGCGTCGCTGCTGATCCTCGCCCAGGCCGGCTTCTGCGCCTACGACGACCCGCACATGCTCGCGACGGTCGAGGTGATGGAGCGGACCCTCATGCACGAGGGCTTCCTGCTCCGCTACGACACGAGCGCCGGCGTCGACGGCCTGCCCGCGGGCGAGTACCCGTTCCTCGCCTGCTCGTTCTGGCTCGTCGAGCAGTACGCGCGATCCGGCCGCCAGGCGGACGGCCGCGAGCTGATGGACCGGCTGGTGGGGCTCTCCAACGACGTCGGGCTGCTCTCCGAGGAGTACGACCCGGTCGGTCGCCGCCAGGCCGGCAACGTGCCGCAGGCCCTGTCGCACCTCGCGCTCGTGCGGGCGGCGGACGCGCTGCAGGCCGCGGGCGCGGCGCACCCGGACGAGCTCGACCGCGCGCACCGGGAGGGCGGCGCGGCGGCCGCGCACGCGGACGCGGCGCGGCGGCGGACGACGACGGTCCCCGCGGGCTGATCCGCGGGGCACGGGCGCGCGACACTGCCCCCTGTCAGAGCGCCGCGAGGAACCGCTCGACCGCCGACAGGGCGCCCGGATGCCGCGGGGTGCCGGCGTGGGTCGCCCCCTCGAGCTCGACGAGCGCCGCGTCCGGCCGCAGCGCCCGCACGTGGTGCGCGGCCCGCAGCCGCTCGGCGTCGCGCGTGCCCGCGACGAGGAGCAGCGGCACGGCGGATCCGGCGACGACCGCGTCGGGCACGCCCCGGTCCCGCTCCGACTCGCGCATGTAGGCGGCGAGCGCCCGGGCGTCGTCGGCGAGGAACGCCCCGCGCGTCGCGGGGTCGACGGGCGCGCCGCTGTGCCGCTCCCACGCGTCGAGGAAGCCGGGCATGCCGCCGGCCTCGAGCGCCTCGATGCAGCCGGGGAAGAACACGCGGTCGAAGACGCCGACGCCGCTGCGGGGGGATCCGCCGAGGCTGGACGTCGAGAGCAGCCGGTCGGGGTGCGCCGCGGCGAGCGAGAACCCGACGCGGGCGCCGAGGCTGTAGCCCACGTGGTGGACGACCGCGACGCCGACCGCGTCGAGCACAGCCACGACGTCGGTCACCATCAGGTCCATGGCGTAGGCGGCCGACTCGTGCGGCGTCCCGCTGCGCCCGTGGCCGCGGAGGTCGAGGGTGATCACCGGCCGCGCGGGCGAGAGCGCGCGCACCCAGCCGAAGCCCCGCCAGATCGCCTGGGACAGCGCCGTGCCGTGCACCAGGACGACGGGCGCGCGGGCGGGGTCGCGCGGATCCTCGTCGTCGGGTCGGGCGCCGAAGGCCCGGTAGGCGATGCGCGTGCCGTCGAGGGGGTTGGTCGCGGTGTCCACGGGGGTCCAGGGTACGCGGGCCGCGGCGCCGGACCGGCCGGGTGGCCGGCCGGGGCGCGCGCGGTGGTCGAGCGGGCTAGGCGGACGCGCCGTCGCCGTCCTCGTCGGTGCGGTGGGGCGTGTCCTCCTCGGGCTCGAAGTGGTCGGATCCGCCGTCGTGGCCGGCCGCGACGCCCGTCTCGCCCGCCGGGATCGTGCCGTCGCCGCCGAGCTTCGCGTCGTCGTCGCCGTGCGCGTCGGTCGTGCCGTCGTGGTGGGTCATGTCCGTGCCTCCTCGTCGTCGCACGGCCCGCGCCCCGCGTCGTCGCGGCGCACCGTGGCCGGCGGTGTCCTCCCATCCTGCCCGCTCGCCCGGGCGGCGCCACCCCGCCTGTCCGGCGTCCGCCCGCTCGCAGGATCCCGTCACCGTCCGCGATCGTTAGCCGAACTAATGAGCTACCCTCAGCGCATGCCCGCCTCCCCCGACCTCAGCCAGAGCCTGCGCGCGGGAGTCATGCGCCTCTCGCGTCGCCTGCGCGCCGAGAAGGCCGACCACGAGCTGAGCGACAGCCAGTTCGTCGTGCTCGCCCTCCTCCTCCGCGACGGGCCGACGAGCCCCGGGCGCCTCGCCGAGATCGAGCGCGTCACCGCGCCGAGCATGAACCGCACCGTCAACCAGCTCGTCGACGCGGGCTACGCCGGGCGCGCCCCCGCGCCGGACGACGGCCGCCGCGTCACCGTGTCCGTCACCGCGTCCGGCCGTCGCGTCGTGCAGGAGACCCGCCGCCGCCGGAGCGCCTGGCTCTCGCTCCGCCTCGCCGAGCTCACCGACGAGGAGCGCGCCACCCTCGCCGACGCCGCCGTCCTCCTCGACCGGATGGCCTCCGCGTGAGCGCCGTCTTCCGGAGCCTCCGCGCCCCGAACTACCGCATCTGGTTCGCCGGCGCCCTCGTCTCCAACGTCGGCACGTGGATGCAGCGCACGGCCCAGGACTGGATCGTCCTCACCGAGCTCACCCGCTATGACGCGACGGCCGTCGGCATCGTCATGGCCCTGCAGTTCGGGCCCATGCTGCTGCTGTCCCCCTACGCCGGCCTCATCGCCGACCGCTACGACAAGCGACGCGTGCTGATGGTCACGCAGGGCACCATGGCGGTGCTCGGCCTCGGCCTCGGCCTCGTCGTGCTCTCCGGCCGCGCGGAGCTCTGGCACGTGTACGCCTTCGCGCTCCTGCTCGGCGTCGCGTCCGCCCTCGACGCGCCCGCCCGGCAGTCGTTCGTCTCCGAGCTCGTCTCCGACGACGACCTCTCGAACGCGGTGGCGCTCAACTCCGCCTCCTTCAGCGCCGCGCGCATGATCGGGCCGGCCGTCGCGGGCGTGCTCATCGCGGGCGTCGGCACGGGCTGGGTCTTCCTCATCAACGCGGTGAGCTTCATCGCGGTGCTCGTGGCGCTCACCCGCCTCCGCGTGGGCGAGCTCCGCCGCCCGGAGCACATCGCCCGCTCGCGCGGCCAGCTGCGCGAGGGCTTCCGCTACATCGGCGGGCGCCCGGACATCATGGTGATCCTCGTCATCGTCTTCCTCGTCGGCGCCTTCGGCTACAACTTCCCGATCTTCACCTCCACCATGGCGAGCGTCGAGTTCGGCAAGGGCGCGACCGAGTTCGGCCTGCTGTCGTCGAGCCTCGCGGTCGGATCCGTGGCCGGCGCGCTCCTGTCCGCCCGCCGGGAGCGCCCGCGCATCCGCCTCGTCTTCGTGGGCGCCGCGCTCTTCGGCCTGGCCACCGCGCTCGCCGCGATCGCCCCCACCTACCTGCTGTTCGCCGGTGCGCTCGTCATCGTCGGCGTGGTCTCCCAGACCCTCATGACGAGCGCCAACAGCACGGTGCAGCTCACGGTCGAGCCCCGCATGCGCGGCCGGGTCATGGCCGTCTACATGGCGATCTTCGTGGGCGGCACGCCGCTCGGCGCGCCGATCGTCGGCTGGATCGCCAACGAGTGGGGCCCGCGGGCGGCGCTCATGGTCGGCGCGGCGAGCGGGATCGTCTCCGCCCTCATCGCGATCGCCTGGCTGGTGCTGCACCGGCACCTGCGCGTGACGTACCGGATCCACCGCACGCCGCACCTGCTCGTGACGCACGACGGCGACGGCCGCGACCGACGCGAGGACGCACGCGAGGACATCGAAGCCGACGAGGCGGTCGCCCGCCGCACCTGACGCGGCGGCCGACCGCGGCCGGTCTGCCCTGGTCGCCCCGGGCCCCGCGGCGCCCCGCCGGCGCGGCCCCTCCGGCTCAGGGCGCGGGCGTCGTCGCGGCGCTCGGGGGCACGTAGCCCACGTCGTCGAGGCAGTAGTCGAGGAAGCCGTCGACCGCGCGGAGGTACTGCCCGGTGTCGAGCGAGGCCCCGTCGGTGTCGGTGCCGGACCGGAGCGCGTCCAGCTCGTCGACGATCCGCGAGAACGACGCCACGAGCGGCGCCATGTTCTCGGGCGCCATCTCCGCGAGGGACGCGTTCCCCTGGCTGACCCGCTCGAGGAGCGTCGGGTCCACGGCCTCGCCGTCGCCGAGCGCCTGCACGAGCCTCGTCGAGTCGGGCAGCACCTGCGCGAGCGTCGAGCAGGTCGCGAGCTCGTCCTCGGTGGGCGGCCCGGGCGCGCGCGTGACCTCCGGCTCGGGGACCGCGGTCCCGCCGCCGTCCTCCGGGGCACCCGTCTCGGCAGGCGCGCCGGCGATCGGCGGCGCGGTCGTGGGAGCCGGCTGCCCCGGATCCGCCGTGCACCCCGCGAGGACGAGCGCCCCCGCGACGACGATGGCGGCGACCCAGGACGGGGCCCGGCGTGACGTCCTTCGCGTGCGGGGCAAGCGGGCCTCCTCGGCGCATATCACGGATGTCTCGGCCCGCGGAAGGCCACCGACGCGGGTGCCGGGGCGCATGCCCCGTGCCACTACCGTATTCGGATGACACGAAGCGAGAGCGACCGCAGCGCCGTCCAGCCCGACCCCGACTTCGTGGCGCAGGACTTCAGCCACGAGCAGGAGGGCTACCAGCACGGCCTCAAGCCCCGGCAGCTGCAGATGATCGCCATCGGCGGCGCGATCGGCACGGGCCTCTTCCTCGGCGCCGGCGGGCGCCTCGCCGCCGCGGGCCCCGCGCTCGCCATCGTCTTCCTGATCTGCGGCGTCTTCGCCTTCTTCATCCTCCGGGCGCTCGGCGAGCTGGTGCTGCACCGCCCGAGCTCCGGCTCCTTCATCTCCTACGCGCGCGAGTTCT
This sequence comes from Clavibacter rahimiani, assembly GCF_052654495.1. Lineage (NCBI taxonomy): Bacteria > Bacillati > Actinomycetota > Actinomycetes > Micrococcales > Microbacteriaceae > Clavibacter > Clavibacter rahimiani. Next base: position 1,066,216 of record NZ_CP199790.1, on the reverse strand, counting down.
TCGGCGAGAAGTTCGCCTACGCCGCCGGCTGGATGTACTTCCTCAACTGGGCGACCACCGCCATCGTCGACGTCACCGCGGTGGCGCTCTACATGCACTACTGGTCGGCGTTCACGGCCGCGCCGCAGTGGCTCCTCGCCCTCATCGCGCTCGCCATCGTGCTCGCGCTCAACCTCGTGGCCGTCAAGGTCTTCGGGGAGATGGAGTTCTGGTTCGCGCTCGTGAAGGTCGCGGCCCTCGTGGTGTTCCTCGTCGTCGGCATCGTCTGGCTCGCGTGGAGCTTCCCCGTCACGGTCGGCGGCGCCCAGGTGCAGACCGGCTGGACCGTGCTCCAGGAGAACGGCGGCGTCTTCCCCACCGGCCTCGTGCCCGTGGTGCTCGTCGTGCAGGGCGTCGTCTTCGCGTACGCGGCCATCGAGCTCGTCGGCACCGCGAGCGGCGAGACCCAGGACGTGGAGAGGGTCATCCCCCGCGCCATCAACTCGGTCGTCTTCCGCATCGCGATCTTCTACGTCGGCTCCATCGTGCTCCTCTCGCTGCTGCTCCCCTACACGGCGTACAGCGCCGACCAGAGCCCGTTCGTCACGTTCTTCTCCAGCCTCGGCTCCCCCCAGGTCGGCGCGATCGCCGGATCCGTCATGAACTTCGTGGTGCTGACCGCCGCCATGTCGAGCCTCAACGCCGGGCTCTACAGCACCGGCCGCGTCCTGCACTCGATGGGCATGAACGGCTCGGCGCCGCGCTTCACGACCGTCATGTCGAAGGGCGGCGTCCCCTTCGGCGGGATCCTGCTCACCGGCTCCATCACCCTGCTGGGCGTCGGCCTCAACGCCGTCGTCCCCGACCAGGCCTTCGAGATCGTCCTCAACGTGGCCGCGCTCGGCATCGTCGCGGGCTGGGCGACCATCATCCTGTGCCAGATGCGCCTGCGCACCTGGGCCAAGCAGGGCAAGGCGAAGGAGCCGACGTTCCGCCTGCCCGGCGCGCCCGTCACCTCGTGGCTGACGCTCGCGTTCCTCGTGAGCGTCCTCGTGCTGATGGCGATCGACTGGCCCATCGGGACCCTCACGGTGGCGTCGCTCGTCGTGATCATCCCGCTGCTCGTCGTCGGCTGGTACCTGCAGCGCGACCGGATCCTCGAGATCGCGCGCGTGCGCGAGGGCATCACGGGCCCGTTCCCGGTCACCGGACGCGACGCGGCCGACCAGCGCAAGCGCTGACCGGCACCCGTCACCGCGACCCGACGCCGCCGTCCTCCGCTCCGGAGGCGGCGGCGTCCGCGTCCCCGCCCTCATGGTCCGCTCGCCCTCTCCTCGCGTCCCGATGGCCGGCGGGAGCCGCCGACCCGGGCGCCGCGGGCTGCGCCGGATCCGGCCGGAGCCCGCGTCCGAAGGCGAGCAGCTCGTCGCCGTGCTGCACGACCCACGCGACCGCCGCGTTGAGCGAGTCGCGCCGCGCGACCCAGACCCGCAGTCCGTCCGATCCGAGCCCGCACGCGTACACCTCGTAGGTGAAGGGGTCGGCGAGGTCCGCCCGGTGGCGGAGCACCCACCCGAGCGCCGGCCCGTCGCCGATCCGCACGATCCACGCGCCCCGCACGGGATGGGCGTGCGGGTGCCGCGGCACCGGGCTGATCGCCCCGGCGGCGTCGCCGCTCTGCTTGCTCCACATGCGGATCCCCTCGGGTCGTCCGACGCGGACCCCGTGCCCGCGTCGACGCCCGGCCGCGTCGCTCCGAGCGTACGCGCGCGCACCGACGCCGCTCGGGGATCACCCGGTGCTGAGGTCGCCGCCCCCTGTCGCCTCCGGCGCGCACCGACGGTCACGTGCACGCACCCAGCACGCGGTCGACGGCGGCGCGGTCCGCGTCGTCCATCCCGAGGTCGTACCGGCTCACGACGAACGCGAAGCGCGTGACGTAGAGGCACCGATAGGCCGCGTCCGGCGGGAGCCACGTGGCGGGTCCCTGGTCCGACTTGTCCTGGTTCGTGGGTCCGTCGACGGCCTGGAGCTCGTCGACGTCGGTCGCGAGCCTCTCGCGCCGCTCGTCCGACCACGCCCACGCGCCGTGCCGCCACGCCCAGGACAGCGGCACGAGGTGGTCGATCTGCACGGCGGCGCTCGTGCGGGCACCACGCGTGAAGTCGATGCCGCGCCCCGTGTAGGCGTCGTCGAGGTGCCCCGCGACCACCGTGCACCCCTCGTCGACGGACGAGCGGTTCACGTCCGTCATGTCCCGGGCGAGGACGTCGTCGCGCTGGTCGCAGCCGTTGCCGTCGGCGTCCGCCCACGCGGGCCCGAAGGCGTCGCGGTCGTAGCGGGGGTACCGGTCGCGTCCGTCGGCCCGGATCCGGTCGGTCATGGCCCGGGCGGCCGCCGTGTCGATCCGCCCGTCGCCGACGAGCCCCGCGCGCGCGAGCGCCTCGACGACGGCCCCGTCGGCGACCTCCGTGGTGAGCCCCGCGGGGTCGCCGCCCGGCCCGAGCACGGCCTCCCTCGCCCCGACGACCACGGATGCGGCGACGACCAGCACGGCGAGGGCCGCCAGGGCGACGCGGATCGCATGGCGCCGATCCCCGCGGATCCTCGCGAGCGCACGCACCAGCCGGTCGCCGGCCCGCCGTCGTTCCCCACGCTCCCTCATCCCCGTCCCCTCCCGGGGACAGGGGTACCGCATCGCCCGGACGCGAACATCCCGTCCCGCGTCGCGCGTGGCTCAGGGCATGCGAGACGGGAGTGGGGAGGGGATGCCGAGCACGTCGCAGATCACGTGAGCGTGACCCGGGCGACGCGTGGCGCCGAGGACAGCCGGTCGCGCTAGAGCAGGGAGCGCGCCGCCAGGACGAGGTCCGCGACCGCCCCGAGCGATGAGGGCCCGGGGGTGTTCTGCCCGGCGGTGGCCAGGCGGACGAGCGCGAAGGCGATCACGGCGATCACGATGACCGCGCCGATGACGTAGATCCACACCTTCAGGCCGCGACGCGCGGGCTGCAGGGGGTTCTGCTCGAGGGGTCCGTCGTGGTCGGGTCGTTCGGGGTGTTCGCGCATGATCGCACCCTACGCCGGTCGCTCCCCCGGTCGACGCGGCGTCGGCCCGCCGCGCGCATGCGCCGACGGGCGGTCCCCCGGATCCGGGAGACCGCCCGTCGGCGGGAACGCGTCGCGAGGACGCGCGGGGAGGGTCAGGCGGAGATGCTCTGCGCGAGGACGCCGTCGAGGACGACGGACGCCTCCTCGTCGGTGGACTTCTGCGCGAGCGCGAGCTCCGAGACGAGGATCTGCCGGGCCTTGGCCAGCATCCGCTTCTCGCCGGCCGAGACGCCCGAGTCCTGGTCGCGACGCCAGAGGTCGCGGACGACCTCGCTGACGCGGCGCACGTCGCCGGAGCCCATCTTCTCGGTGTTGGCCTTGAAGCGGCGCGACCAGTTGCCGGCCTCCTCCTCGACGTCGCCGCGGAGGACGTCGAACACGGCCTCGACGCCGGAGCTGTCGATCACGTCGCGCAGCCCCACCAGCTCGGCGTTGTCGACGGGCACGTCGATGACCAGCTCGCTCTGGTGGATCTGGAGGGTGATGTACTTCTTGTCGACCCCCTTGATGGTGCGGGTCTTGACCGCGGTGATCGTGGCTGCGCCGTGGTGGGGGTACACGACGGTCTCCCCTACTTCGAAAATCATGTAGTGCTGTCCTTCGATCCCTCGAGATGTGTGCCGGAGATGTCGCGCACGCGCATGCACAGCCGCGTGGGCGCCGACGTCCCGCGCCGCGCCGCGCGCCGTGCGGCGTCGTCGTGGAGCGTGGCCGGTGCACCGAGATCACCGGCCGCCGCGGGGCTCCGCCAGGGGGCGTCCGCGGTGATGGTCCGACCGGTATTCTCTCACGGTTCTCCCCCGCCCACCGACGCGGTCGGCCGACGTGCGCCGCGGGAGGAGGGGAGCGACCTCAGGACGAGCTGCCCCGGATGCGGAGCGTGTGGTGCACCCCCTCGGACTTGAACCGAGAACCCACTGATTAAGAGTCAGTTGCTCTGCCAATTGAGCTAGAGGTGCAGGTGAGGACCCTGTCGAACGGGGTACCGGACCGAGAGATGACACTAGCACCACGTCGAGGGCCGGCGCCAATCGAGGCCGCGGAGCACGCGCCGGGGCCCCTCCCGCCCGGCCTAGCATGGAGGTCGATCCCGCCGACCGAGAGGCTCCCCCATGACCGAGACCGCCCGCCTCGAGAAGGGGCAGCCCGCCCCCGACTTCACCCTGCCGGACCAGGACGGCGCCCCCGTCACCCTGTCCGACCTCCGCGGCCAGGACGTCATCGTGTACTTCTACCCGGCGGCCGGCACCCCGGGGTGCACCACGCAGGCGTGCGACTTCCGGGACAGCATGGACTCGCTCCAGCGCGCGGGCTACCGCGTGCTCGGCGTCTCGAAGGACCCGCAGGAGGACCTGGCGCGCTTCCGCGAGGAGCAGGGCCTCGGCTTCACCCTGCTGTCCGACCCCGACCTCGAGGTGCACCGCGCGTACGCCGCGTACGGCGAGAAGTCGCTCTACGGCAAGAAGGTCACCGGCGTGATCCGCTCCACGATCGTGGTCGACGGCGAGGGCCGCGTCACCCTCCCCCTGTACAACGTGAAGGCGACGGGGCACGTGGCGTCGCTGCGGAAGAAGCTCGGCGTCGACGCCTGACGCGCGGGGACGGAGCCGCCCGAGGGCGAACAGCACGAGGCTGGAAGTCTCTCGGCGCCCCGTCTCAGTCGCGACGGCCCGTGGCGAGCAGCACGGAGCGCGTGAAGAGCAGCACCAGCACGACGGCCGAGGGGACGATGAGGCCCCAGCCGAGGTCCTGACGCGCGTCCGGCCCCTGGAGGCTGCCGACCCCGACCGCGATCTGCAGCACCTGCCAGGTGACGGCGGCCGGCCGGATCCAGCTGCGGCCGCGCAGGATGCCCCGGACGACGGCCCCGAGGAAGACGGCAGCGAGGGCGGCGAGGGCGATCAGCGCGACGGCGCCGGCCACCGACGCGGGCGACGACGTGAGCAGGTCGACCACGAGGAGCGCCGTGACCCCGGCCATGCCCGCCGCCTCGAGTCCGACGAGGACCGTGAGGAGGACGACCGCGGGTGATCGGCGCGATCCCCGGGGGACGTCGCGCGGATCGAGGGCATCACCGGTTCCGGTCACAGCACGTTCCCATACAAAGCTATTGATTGATCGTTGGCTCTATGCGACGATATTCGAGGTCGAGTTCGTTCACAGGGTGGTGAGCAGATCCGGAACCGAGCTTACAAGGGACGCATTCCCGAAGCTGAGCATCTCACGAGGAGGGGCAACGTGCCCCGTCCCGATGCGGTTCCCGGACGCCTCGCCCCATCCCCCATCCCGCGGCAGTCCGCCGTGCAACGAGTAACGACCTGAGGAGCACCCCTATGGATTGGCGTGACAAGGCAGCCTGCCTGACTGTGGACCCCGAGCTGTTCTTCCCCGTGGGGAACACGGGCCCGGCCGTCGACCAGATCGACAAGGCGAAGGCCGTCTGCGGTCGCTGCTCCGTCACCGAGATGTGCCTGCAGTACGCCCTCGAGACCGGACAGGACTCGGGCGTCTGGGGCGGCCTCAGCGAGGACGAGCGCCGCGCGCTCAAGCGCCGCGCGGCCCGCGCCCGCCGCGCCAGCTGACGCGAGGCGACACCGCACCACAGCACCACCGACGAGAGCCGGGCAGCCCAGTGGGCAGCCCGGCTCTCGTCGTCCCCGGCGTCCGACATCCCCGTCGTCCTCGCCGGATCACGTCACCGTGGCTCAGGCGGTGACGGGCGCCAACCACCGCAGGGGCACCTCGATGGTCACCTCGGTGCCGCTGCCCATGAGGGTGTGCCAGTCGATGGTCCCGCCGAGCTCCCCCTGGATGAGCGTGCGGACGATCTGCGTGCCCAGCCCGCTGCCGACCTTCCCCTCGGGCAGGCCCACCCCGTCGTCGCGCACGCTGACCGTGAGCGTCTCCTCCGTGCGAGCCGCCTCGATGGCCACCTCGCCCGAGCGCCCGGCCAGGCCGTGCTCGACCGCGTTCGTGACGAGCTCGGTCAGCGCGAGGGCGAGCGGCGTCGCGTAGGCGCTCGGCAGCACGCCGAAGCTGCCCAGGATCTTCGGGTGGACCCGGGTGTTGTGCGCCGACGCCACCTCGGCGATGAGGAGCAGCACCCGGTCGAACACCGCGTCGAAGTCCACGTTCTGGTTGAGGCCCTCGCTGAGGGTGTCGTGCACCACGGCGATGGCGCCCACGCGGCGCTGCGCGTGGCCGAGCGCCTCGCGGGCCTCCTCGGTGTGCGAACGCCGGGCCTGGATGCGCAGGAGGCTCGCGACGGTCTGCAGGTTGTTCTTCACCCGATGGTGGATCTCGCGGATGGTCGCGTCCTTGGTGATGAGCTCGCGCTCCTGGTGCCGGAGCTCGGTCACGTCGCGGCAGAGCACGACGGCGCCGACGCGCTCCCCGTGGCTGCGGATCGGGATCGCCCGCAGCGAGACGGTGACGCCCCGGGACTCGATGTCGGTCCGCCAGGGAGCGCGCCCGGCGACGATGAGCGGCAGCGACTCGTCGACCGTGAGCCGCTTGCCGGTGAGCAGGCTCGAGGTGGCGTCGGCGAGGGACTCCCCCTCGAGCTCCTCGGAGAAGCCCATGCGGTTGAAGGCGCTGAGCGCGTTAGGGCTCGCGAACGTGGTGATGCCGTCGACGTCGAGCCGCAGGAGCCCGTCGGAGGCCCGTGGGGCACCGCGGCGGGGTCCCGTCGGCGAGCCGAGGTCGGGGAAGTCGCCGTCCGCGATCATCGCGAACAGGTCGTTCGCGCACTCGTTGAACGTGAGCTCCTGGCGGCTCGGCGTGCGCGTCTCGCTGAGGTTCGTGTGCCGGGTGATCACGGCGATCGGGGTGTCGGTCACCTCGGGGCTGCCCTGCGCGAGGCGCCGGAGGACGGGCACCGCGCGCACGCGCGTCGGGGTCTCCTCGTACCAGTCGGGCGCGGACGAGTCGATGATGCGCGCGGTCTCGTGCGCGTCGGTCACCTGCTTCCGCCACTCGGCCTTGATGGGCTGACCGACGAAGTCGCGGTAGAAGAGCGTGGCCGAGCTCGACGGACGGGCGTGGGCGACCGCGACGAAGCTGCCGCTCACCGTCGGCACCCACAGGACGATGTCGGCGAAGGCCAGGTCCGCGAGGAGCTGCCAGTCGCCGACGAGGAGGTGCAGCCACTCGACATCCGCGTCGGAGGACAGACCCTGGGCATGCACGAGATCGCTGAGCGTGGACACGCCTACAGCCTAGGCGCGCCGCGCGCGCTCCTCCCCCGCCCCGGCGGCACCCGGGCGCCGGGTCACACCGGAGCGCTCCGCGCGACGCAGCCTCCGGGGTGCGTCCTCCACGGGCAGCAGCGTCGTGCGCGTGAACCGCGACCACTCCACGAGCGCCGGCGACCGCGGGGCGACGTCGCGCAGGGTGGCTCCGGCGAGCACCGCGGCGTCGAGCGCCTCGCGATCCTCGGGGACATAGGCGGCCGCCTCCACGTTGCCGAACCGGACGAGGGTGCGGCGGACCTGACCGGCCGCGTCCCATCCCCCGGCACTCGGGCGCACGCGGTTGACGAGCACGGAGACACGTGACGGATCCACGATCTCGAGCAGCTGCACGTAGGCGCGGAAGAAGCGCGACAGGCCCACGGTGTCCGCCGAGACGACGGCGACCACGTGGTCCGCTCCGCGCAGCACCGCGTGCGTGGCCGCGTTGCGACGGGGTGCGAACATGTCGCTCGAGATCTCCTCGTCGTCCTCCAGGTTGAAGGACGCGTCGACCACGGTGTAGTCCCGCCACGTCCGGCACGCCTGCAGCACCGCCGAGACGCGTCCCTCAGCGAGCTCCGGCCACCGGTCCGGACGCGAGATGCCCGTGAGCACCGAGAACCCGGGGGCCCGGGTCGACGGGTGGTCCTGAGCGATCCGATCGAGCTCCTCGACCGTGAGGCTGTCGGCCGCCGCGAGGCGGCACGCCGCAGCGAATCCGGGAGCCTCGTCCAGCAGCCCCAGGGTGGCCGCGACCGTGCCGCCGTGGACGTCCGCGTCCACGAGGACCGCCGAGTGCCCCGCCGCCGCCACCTCGCCGGCGACGGCCAGCGCCGTCGCGGTGCGACCTGGCGCTCCCTGGGGTCCCCATACCGCGATCACCCGCCCCGAGGCGCGCTCCCCGTCGCCGGCCTCGTCCCGGTCCCGAGCGACGGGAGCGGCCACGCGCGGACGCCGGACGAGGCCGAGACGCGCCAGCAGGGGCCGCCCCGGCTCCCGCTTCAGCCTCGTCGGGGACACGCCGACCCGGTCGGCTCGCGGCTCCACCTCGACGCCGGCGCCGCGCGCGGAACGCCGCGTGCGCGGCGGCACCTCGGCGAGCCGGGGCCGGTCCGGCCGATCCCCCTCTTCCACAGCCCCGGCGGCACTCGACTCGAGGTGGCCGGCGACGGCATCCGCACGGCGGACTCCGGACGCCGGCTCTCCGATCGACCCCAGGGGACGCACCGTGAGCAGCAGCTCCTCGATCTCGCGCCAGGTGGCGCCCTCGTCCACCACCTCGTGGTGCCCGAGCGCCTGCGCGTTGCGCCGGTCGGCTTCGCTCGAGGCGACCGCGACCGCCCGCGCTCCCCGCTCGTCGAGCACCGCGAGCACGTCGCGGTCGAGCGTCGTGGGCGAGGCCGCGATGACCAGGTGCAGGGGATCCGCCTCCGCGGCCCGCACGGCGGCGATCACCTCGGCCGCACCCGTCACGCGCGCGAGCACGACGTGCCCGGCCCCGACGACGTCACGGAGCAGCGCGTCCTCCACTCGAGGCGGGAGGGCGAGGACGAGGGACGCCACGCTCAGGCCCCCGCGTCGCCGACGGGCACGAGCGTGATCTGGTCGCGCGCGTCGGTCGACGCGAGGACCGCCGCGATGTCCTGGCGCGGGACGGTCAGCTCCACCTGCGTGCGTTCCTGGTCGGCGACGAAGCCCTGGGGTGGGATGACCTCCGCGACGGTCGCGCCCGACACGATCACCCGCGGAGGGTCGTACGCGTTCGTGCCGCTGCCCTTGGCGGCCGCCGCCCAGACGTCGACCACGGTGCCGGGCGCGACGAGATGGTCGGCACCCGAGGTCGCGGGCACGACGACGGAGGCGGTCGTGCGCGTGTCCGCCGACGACAGGGAGGACCGCGGGACGAGCTCGCCCGCCCCCACGAACCGGGTCACGACGAGGCCGTCCACGGCGTCCGGCGATGCGTAGAGGTCGGCGGCTCCGTCGAGGCGCACCCGCACCGGCACCAGGTCGGACGCGTGGACGGTGCTGCCGGCGTCGAGCGGGGAGGCGGCGGCCATGACGACGACGGACGAGTCCGCGGAGCGCAGGAGCGCGACGACCCCGCCCGTGGACGCGAGCACCAGGACGACCCCGGCGACGAAGCGGGGATCCGACCAGACGGGACGGCGCGCCGGACGCGCGGGACGAGGGGTGGGAGGCATGCCGGTCAATGTCGGGGACGACGTGCCGAGGCGTCGCGCGTTGTCCACATGCCGGCTCAGACCCGCACGAGCACGATCCCCGCGAGCGGCACGAGCCGGTACCCGGAGACCGAGGACTCCCGTCGCGGAGCGCCCGCCTCGTGCACGGCGACGTCGACGTGATCCCGTGCGACGCGATCCAGCGTGCCCCCCACGATCGTGTCGCGCAGCCGCAGCTCGACGCGCGCGCGACGCCGGCAGAGGTCGCGCAGGACGAACGGCAGGCCGATGCGGTCGACGATGCCCCGCTCGGGCGGCAGTTCCGACACCGGTGCGAGGCTCGACCTGACCTGCTCGCGGTCGAGGGCGAGCGCGTGGACCGAGGCGAGCGGCAGGATGCAGGCCCGCTCCTCCCGACCCGAGCTCACCTCACCCGGTACGACGAGGTCCCCGGACAGCCAGTCGCGACCGAGCACCTTCGCGCGGAGGTCGATCCACGTCCCGTCGGACAGGGACAGCCGCAGCGGCCTCGCGTCGCCGGATGCGGTGAGCGCACGGAGCCGGTCGCGCAGGACGGTGCGGGCGACGCGCATCCGCTCCTCCTCGGCGCGCTGGTCGCGCTCCTCGGCGAGCCGCGCGGTCTCCCACTGGCCCTCCAGGTCGTCGAAGAGGTTCTCCCACCTCATCGGGCGCCGTCCGGGCGGACGGGGAGGGCGCGGGGCGGAGGCGGGGACGGCTCGGACATCCGGGTCACCTTGGGTCGCTTCCTTGAGATCCGCTCTCAGTTCTCCACATCTTGTGGCCTGAGCGTGCGCTCGGCCTCCCGCGCTGTCACAGTTGACCCGTCATCGTGGTCCCCCCGATCGGGGGGGAGCACCGGGATGGGAGTGACGCATGAGTGAAGCAGTGCCACGGGAGGAGCTCCCCGACCGCGGGAGCACCGTCGCCGGCAGCGCCGACGGAGCATCCACACGCCGTACCGGTGCGCCGAAGCCTCCTCCCCCCACCGCCGGCGGTCCGGCTCCGTCGGCGGCCGGCCGGGCATCGAGCGCCACGGCACCGGCCGCGACGGTCCGCGGCACGGTCCGCAAGCGATTCGACGTCGACGACTTCTTCGGCCGGCAGCCGTGCAGCAGCCAGGACCTCCCTCCGTCCGGCCCGCTCCTCGAGAACCTCACCCGGTGCGTCATCGAGATCCTCGCGGGAGCCCGCGAGCTCGACCAGATCGCGCGCTGGGTCAGCGACGACGTCTACCGCCACCTCCTCAAGCGCGTGGTGCTCAGCGCCCGAGCCCGACGCACCAAGGGGCAGTCGGTGACCCGCCCGGTCTTCACGATCGGCACGGTCACGTCCTTCTCTCCCCGCGACGGCGTGATCGAGGCCGTCATCGTCGTCCACGGTCGCGCCCGTGCCCGCGCCGTCGCCATCCGGCTCGAGGGTCTCGACCGCCGCTGGCGGGCCACGGCCATCAACGTCCTCTAGCAGCCGGACGCACGAGAAGGGCGCACCTCCCGCGGGAGGTGCGCCCTTCTCATGTGCCCGGTCGTCATGCGCCCGGTCGACGCGCGCCGGCGACCGAGCCGCCGACGCGCGTCGGGATCACTTGCGGCGATCGGCCTTGCGGCGCTCCTCGCGGTTCTGCGGAGCGGAGGCCCCAGCGGTGCGCTGCCCGAACGCACCGCGCGCCGGCGGGCCCTGGGGCTCCTCGGGCTCGTCCTCACCGACCAGCACGGCGTCCTCCGCCTCCTGGTCCTTCTGCGCCTTCGCGGTGGCGGCCTTCTCGATCTGACCGCGCTGGTTGCGGACCTCGACACCGCCGTCGTCCGTCGGCGCCGTGTAGCGGAGCTTGTCCGCCGTCGCCTGGTTGGCGGCGAGCCCCTTGGCCTGGATGCGCGGGCCCACGGACTCGGCGTCCGCCGGGGCCTGCACCTCCACGTCCAGGTTGAAGAGGAAGCCGACCGTCTCCTCGCGGATGGCGCCCATCATCTGCTGGAAGAGCGCGAAGCCCTCACGCTGGTACTCGACCAGCGGATCGCGCTGCGCCATCGCGCGGAGGCCGATGCCGTCCTTCAGGTAGTCCATCTCGTAGAGGTGCTCGCGCCAGCGGCGGTCGATGACCGACAGCACGACGCGGCGCTCGAGCTCCCGCATGGCCGCCTCGCCGAGCTGCTCCTCGCGCTTCGAGTACGCGAGCTTGGCGTCGGAGAGGATCTCGCGGCGGACGAAGTCGCGGTTGACGCGGCCCTTGCTGCCGGCCTCGGTGATGACCTCGTCGATGGTGATGGAGATGGGGTAGAGCGTCCGGAGCTCGGTCCAGAGGGCGTCGAAGTCCCAGTCGTCGCCGTTGCCCTCGCCGATGTGCGAGTCGAGCACGTCGTCGATGACCGCCTCGAGGAAGCGCTGGGAGCGCTCCTGCAGGTCGTCGCCCTCGAGGATGTGGCGGCGGTCGCCGTAGATGGCCTCGCGCTGGCGGTTGAGGACGTCGTCGTACTTGAGGACATTCTTGCGGATCTCGGCGTTGCGCGCCTCGACCTGGCCCTGCGCGCTGCGGATGGCGCGGCTCACGACCTTCGACTCGATGGCCACGTCGTCCGGGACGCCGTCGCGGCCCATGAGGCTCGCGGCGGCGCCGTTGTTGAACAGGCGCATGAGGTCGTCGGTGAGCGACAGGTAGAAGCGGCTCTCGCCCGGGTCGCCCTGACGGCCGGAACGCCCGCGCAGCTGGTTGTCGATGCGGCGCGACTCGTGGCGCTCGGTGCCGAGCACGTAGAGGCCGCCGGCCGCGATGACCTTCTCGGCCTCCTGGTCGACATCGGCCTTGACGGCCGCGAACACGTCGTCCCACTCGGTCTCGTACTGCTCCGGGGTCTCGACCGGGCTGAGGCCCCGCGCGTTCATGGCGGCGACGGCCAGGAACTCGGCGTTGCCGCCGAGCATGATGTCGGTGCCGCGGCCGGCCATGTTCGTGGCGACCGTGACGGAGCCGAGGCGGCCGGCCTGGGCGACGATGGCGGCCTCGCGTGCGTGGTTCTTCGCGTTGAGGACCTCGTGGCGGACGCCCTTCTTGGCGAGGAGCTTGGAGAGGTACTCGCTCTTCTCGACGCTCGTGGTGCCGACGAGCACGGGCTGGCCGGCGGCGTGGCGCTCCGCGATGTCCTCGACGACCTGCTCGAACTTCGCCTTCTCGTTCTTGTAGATGAGGTCGGACTGGTCCTTGCGCTGCATGGGCCGGTTCGTGGGGATCGGGACGACGCCGAGCTTGTAGGTGCTCATGAACTCGGCGGCCTCGGTCTCGGCCGTGCCGGTCATGCCGGAGAGCTTCTTGTAGAGGCGGAAGTAGTTCTGCAGCGTGACGGTGGCGAGGGTCTGGTTCTCGGCCTTGACCGCGACGCCCTCCTTGGCCTCGATGGCCTGGTGGATGCCCTCGTTGTAGCGGCGGCCCATGAGGATGCGGCCGGTGTGCTCGTCGACGATGAGGACCTCGCCGTTCATGACGACGTAGTCCTTGTCCTTCTTGAACAGGGCCTTGGCCTTGATCGAGTTGTTGAGGAAGGAGATGAGCGGGGTGTTCGCGGACTCGTAGAGGTTGTCGATGCCGAGGTGGTCCTCGACCTTCTCGATGCCGGCCTCGAGGACGCCCACGGTGCGCTTCTTCTCGTCGACCTCGTAGTCGACGTCGGGGATGAGGCGCTTGGCGACGGTCGCGAACTCGGTGAACCAGCGGTTCGCGTCGCCGGCGGAGGGGCCGGAGATGATGAGCGGCGTGCGCGCCTCGTCGATGAGGATTGAGTCGACCTCGTCGACGACCGCGAAGAAGTGGCCGCGCTGGACCATGTCGGCGGCCTGCCACGCCATGTTGTCGCGGAGGTAGTCGAAGCCGAACTCGTTGTTCGTGCCGTAGGTGATGTCGGCCGCGTACTGCTCGCGGCGCTGCTGCGGGGTCTGGCCCGCGAGGATCACGCCGGTGGTCATGCCGAGGGCGCGGAACACGCGGCCCATGAGCTCGCTCTGGTAGCTGGCGAGGTAGTCGTTGACCGTGATGACGTGGACGCCGCGCGAGGCGATGGCGTTGAGGTACGCGGGGAGCGTGGCGACGAGGGTCTTGCCCTCGCCCGTCTTCATCTCGGCGATGTTGCCGAGGTGGAGGGCGGCGCCGCCCATGATCTGGACGTCGAAGTGGCGGAGGCCGAGGGTCCGGCGGGACGCCTCGCGGACCGCGGCGAAGGCCTCGGGCAGCAGGTCGTCGAGGGACTCGCCGTTGGCGTGGCGCTCACGCAGCTCGACGGTCTCGTTCTTGAGCTCCTCGTCGGTGAGGTGCGTGAAGTCCTCCTCGAGCTGGTTCACCGCCTTCGCGTAGTTCTGCAGCTTGCGGAGCGTGCGCCCCTCGCCGACGCGAAGGACCTTCTCGAGTACTGAGGCCATCGGTGTCTCCCTGCGTAGATGGGCGGGCGTCGGATGACGACGACCGCCGTGACGGCGCGCGGATGTCGCCGCCGACGAGCATCGCCATAGTACCGACTCGTCCGGGCCTCTTCCCGGGAGCGCCCTGACCCCGTGGGGGACGGCGGACGCACGAGGCCCCGCGCGCCGGAGCGCGCGGGGCCTCGTGGACCGCGGGAGGGATCAGCGGCGGAGGGAGCGGGACCCGGCGCCGGCCCCCGCGAGCTCCTGCTCGCCGTCGGCCAGGCCGATCACGCCGTAGTCCCAGCCCTTGCGGCGGTAGACGACGCTCGGGCGGTCGGTCTCCGCGTCGATGAAGAGGAAGAAGTCGTGGCCGACGAGCTCCATGTGCTCCAGCGCCTCGTCGACCGTCATCGACTGCGACGGGAAGACCTTCGTGCGGATGACCACCGGGCAGTAGTCGTCCTCCTCGACCGGCTGGTCGGCGGGGGCGACGCTCCTCCCGTTGACGCGCTCGATGAGGTCGGCGTCGGCGGGGTCGAGGTCGATGCTGGCGAAGCCCTCGGTGGTCGCCTCCTGGAGGGACACGGGCCGGTGGTTGCCACGGTGGATCTTCTTCTTGTCCTTCGCACGGCGCAAGCGCTCGAGCATCCGGCCGAGGGCCAGGTCGAAGGCCGCGAACTTGTCGGCGGCGCTGCTCTCGGCGCGGATCACGGGGCCGGGGCCCACGAGCGTGATCTCCACGCGGTCGTCCCCGGCGGAGCCGCCGGACTTCTCGCTGTGCCGCGAGACCCTGATGTCGAGCGAGATGGACTTCTCGGCGAGCTGGGCGATCTTGTCGACCTTCTCCGTGGCGTACACGCGGAACCGGTCCGTGATCTCGGCGTTGCGGCCGGTGATGTTGATGTCCATGACGTACCTCCAGATCATGACGCGCCGCCCGCTGGAAGAGGGCGATCACTTTCACGCCTTTCCGGCGAGCCTAGACCTGGTCCTCCTGTCGGTGCGAGGCATCCGGCGGGTGGACCGCGCGGGCATCGGAGATGCACAGGGAGCGACGGGCGGGTCCCGTCACGCGCGCTGCGGCGCGGCGCGGACGGCCGGGGACGGCGGTGAGCACCGCGCAGGCGACGACCTCGCCGCCCGCCGCGCGGACGGCGCGGCACGTCTCGCGGAGGGTGGCGCCGGTGGTGAGGACGTCGTCGACCACGAGGAACCGACGGCCCGCGAGGTCGACGCGGGCGCGGAGGCACCCGTCGACGTTGGCCGCGCGGGCGGCGACCCCGAGGCCCGCCTGGTCGGCCGGGCGGCGCGCGAAGCCGAGCGGATGTCGCCGGAGGCCCGGGACGCCCCCGAGGCGCAGGGGGCGGATGCCGGCGCGGGCGAGCAGGACCTCGACCGGCGCGTAGCCGCGGCGCCGGAGGGAGGCGCGGGGCGACGGGACGTCGAGCACGTGGATCGCGCCGGGCCCGGTGGGCTGGCGCTCGGGTGCCGGCCGTGCCTCCGGGTCCGCGGCGCGCTCGGCGGCGGCGACGGTCGCGCGGACGGCCCGGGCGAGCGTCGCCCCCATCGCGCGCGCGGCGTCCGTGCGGCCCTCCTCCTTGAGCGCGGACAGGAGCGCCGGCCACGGGGGCGCGTAGGAGCTGCCGCAGCCCACGGGCACGACGCGGGCCGGGATGCGCCCGTGCGCGCCGTCCACCGCGGGCAGCGCGAGCGGGCGCACGAGGGGCGCGGAGCGGAGCGCGGCGGCGCACGCGGCGCAGACGGCCCGGTCGGGCGCGCCGCATCCGGCGCAGGCGACGGGGAGCACCACGGCCAGGGCGTCGAGCACGGCCGCGCGCACGGCGGGATGGAGGCGGGAGCGCGGGGACGGGGAGGCGGGCGGCGGCGGGGCGGGGATCACGCGCGCAGGGTCGCAGGCGCCCGGAGCGGGGCGGGCGGCCAGGACGGATCCGTGGAGGGCGTCAGCGCTTGGTCGCGATGAAGGAGACGCCGGTGGCCGTCTGCTGCCACGTGCTGCCTCGCGGCGTGAGCAGGGCCCCCGCGCCCGTGAGGACGCGCAGGCCGCTCTCGTCGTTCGCCCCCGCGATGGCGATGCCGTCCGCGGCGGATCCCATGTCCTTGGACGGGCCGCCGACCTGGTGCAGCGTGACCTGGCGCTCGCCGTCGGGCGCGAGCGTGAGCGTGGCGACGTCGAGCTCGTCCACCCACGTCGCGTCGAGGGGCGTGCCGGGCGTCGCGAGGAGCTCGAGCGGCGTCGTGGTGAGGGACGTCGGCACGCCGTCGTCGCGCACGATGGACGAGACCAGCAGCTGCGGCCCGGCTCCGGTCTCGAGCTGCACGAGCACGCGGGCGCCGTCGCGCGCGACCTCCAGGGAGACGACGCGGCCGGTGCCGGTCCAGCTCACGGCGACGGGGTGGCCGACGCCGTCCGGGCCCCAGGCGACGAGTCCCCGCGGATCCGCGGCCGGGATCGACCAGACGTAGCCCTGCGCGTCGAGCGACGGCGCCGCGAGGCCCGGGCGCGCGTCGAGGAGGACGGCGTCCCGCTCGCCGTCGCCCACCGCCCACACTCCGGACCCGTTCCGCACCGCGGCCTGGCGGCCGTCGGCGCTGAGCGTCGCGGCGTCCGCGCCGAGGGCCGCCACGCGCGTGCCGAGCGTCCCGAGCGGGGCGACCTCCCCCCCGCCCAGGTAGCCGAACGCGCCCTGCGCGAGCACGAGCGGACGCGACTCCGCCTGCGGGTCCTTCACGGGGGCGCGGCCGCCGAGGTCGGAGACCGTGAGGGGCGTGCCGTCGACGAGCACCTGGACGTCGAGCACGGAGGGGATGGCGGAGAGGCTCTGCCGGAGCTGGAGCTTCATCCGCTGCTGCATCACGCCGTCGGCCGCGCGCGCCTCCGTCGAGAGGTCCACCTGCGGGGTGCCGGACGCCGTGGTGACGGCCGAGGACGCGAGGCGGGTCCCCTCGGGGAAGGCCGTGACGACCGCCGGCTGCGACAGCCACGGCGACGGTCCCTGCAGGAGCGACTTCACGATGCGCGTGCTGACGCTCTGCGACGCCCGCGTCACGAAGAAGCGCAGGTCGGGGACGAGGTAGGAGAACGTCGGGTCGAAGAAGTACAGGGCGTGGGCGCTGAAGATCTCGCGGAAGTAGGTCGAGCGGAGCGCGATCCCGTCCGGCGCCTTCGCGATGCGCCACTGGCCGCGCTCCTGCACGAGCTGGAAGGACAGGCGCGTCTCCTGGTCGCTGCCCACCTCGCGGTAGTGGCCCTGGCCGTCGACCGTCGCGATGGTCGTGACCGAGTAGCTGAAGGTGCCGTCGACCTCCTCGGAGGTCCGGGCCTGGCCCTCCCACACGACGACGCTCGCGAACGGGTCCCAGCGGGAGGCGAAGTCGGAGGAGAGGAACTGGCGGGCGACGCCGTACTGGTCCGCGGAGCTGGTGGCGGCGTCGACGAAGCCCGCGACGACGTCGTCCGGGCCGTCGCCGTCCTGCGGGCCGTCGGGCTGGTAGCTCACGCCGGACTCGTCCGCGACGACGGCCGGGCCGCCCGCGGCGACCGGGCCGCCGGAGGGGATCGAGACGCAGCCGGCGAGGAGGATCGCGCAGGCCGCGACGAGGGCGACGGCGGCGGCGCGCGCGGGGCGACGGACGCGGCGGGGGCGCGGATCAGGGCTGGTGGGCACGGGAGCGCTCCTCGTCGGCGTGGTCGCCCGCGGGATCGTCCGCGGGATCGTCGGGCGGCAGGGCGACGGGCGAGCTCTCCAGCGCGACGTCGGGGCGACGGGGCAGGGTCAGCCGGAAGCAGGATCCCTCGCCCGGCCGCGACCACAGCTGCAGCCAGCCGTGGTGCAGGTTCGCGTCCTCCAGGGAGATCGCGAGGCCGAGGCCCGTGCCGCCCGTGCTGCGCTGGCGCGACGGGTCCGCGCGCCAGAACCGGTCGAAGACGTGGCCCATCTCCTCGTGCGTCATGCCGACGCCGTAGTCGCGCACGGCGAGGGCGACGGCGTCGCGGTCGCTGTCCACCGTGATCACGATGGGCCGCCCCTCGCCGTGGTCGACGGCGTTGCCGACGAGGTTCGTGACGATGCGGCGGACCCGGCGGGCGTCCATCTCGGCGTCGAAGTAGCCGCCGGGGGCGACCAGCCGGAGCTCCGACCCCTTCTGCGCCGCGAGGCCCTCGAACTCGTCGATGGAGTCCTCGACGAGCCGGACCAGGTTGGTGGGCTCGGTGACGAGGTCGACGGCGCCCGCGTCGAACCGGCTGATCTCCAGCAGGTCGGCGAGCAGCGTCTCGAACCGCTCCACCTGCGTGTGCAGCAGCTCGGCGCTGCGGGCGGCCGGCGGGCTGAAGTCCTCGCGCAGGTCGTAGAGCACGCCGCCCGCGAGCCGGATGGTCGTGAGCGGCGTCCGCAGCTCGTGCGAGACGTCCGAGACGAAGCGCTGCTGCAGCTGCGAGAGGTCGGCGAGCTGCGTGATCTGCGACTGCAGCGAGTCCGCCATGCCGTTGAACGAGCGGGCCAGGGTCGCGATCACGTCCTCGCCCTTCACGGGCAGCCGCTCCTCGAGCTGCCCCGCCGCGAGCTTCTGGCTGGTGTCGGCCGCGACGCGGATGGGCGCCACGACCAGGCGCACGACGAGCCACGCGATCGCGCCGATGAGGACCACGAGGAGGAGGAACGCGAGGAGGATCGTGCCGGCCACGAAGTCGAGGGTCTGCTGGATGTCGCCCAGGTCGTAGACGAGGTACAGCTCGTACCGGCCCGCCGACGGGATGTCGATGCTCGAGCCGACGACGATGCCGGGGCTCGTGCCGCCCTGCTCGTCGGGGATCGCGACCGACTGCCACTGCTGCGTCCCCGTGCCCTCGCCCACGGCGCGGCGGAGGTCGGCGCTCAGGAGGCTGTCGACGTAGTCGGCGGTCGAGGCGTTCTGCAGGACGTTGCGCGCCTCCGTGCCGGGCGTGCGGCGGAACGCGAAGTCGGAGAGGTTGATGGCGCTGCCGCGGAGCTCGTCGAACACCTGCGTGCGGAGCTGCTCGAGCTCGGTCTGGTCGGAGGCGTCCGAGGACGTGAACTGCTCCTGCATCCGGCTCGTCGCGCTGTTCGACTGCTGCAGCACGGTGTCGAGGCGCTGGCGGAAGAGGTCGCTCGAGATGCTCTGCGTCATGAGCACGCCGATGAGGAGGACGGTAGCGCCGGAGAGGGCGACGGTGATGAGGACGGTGCGGAACTGGAGGGACACCGCCCAGATCCGGACGAGGCGGCGCGGCCACGATCTCCAGTCGACGAGCCACGCGGGCAGGGGGCGCATGGGCTAGGCCGCGGCCCCCGCGCGGTAGCCGACGCCGCGGACGGTCATGACGATGCGCGGGTTGTCCGGGTCGTCCTCGACCTTGGCCCGGAGGCGCTGCACGTGGACGTTGACGAGCCGCGTGTCGGCCTTGTACTGGTAGCCCCACACCTGCTCGAGCAGCATCTCGCGGGTGAAGACCTGCTGCGGGCGGCTGGCGAGCGCGTGGAGGAGGTCGAACTCGAGGGGCGTGAGGTTGATGCGCTCGTCGCCGCGGCGGACCTCGTGGCCCTCGACGTCGACCACGAGGTCGCCGACCTGCAGGAGGCCGGGCGACGCGGCGGCCGTGGGGCGCAGGCGCGTGCGGATGCGGGCGACGAGCTCCTTCGGGTTGAAGGGCTTGACGATGTAGTCGTCGGCGCCGGACTCGAGTCCCTTGACGACGTCGGCGGTGTCGGACTTCGCCGTGAGCATGATGATCGGCACGCCGGACTCCGCGCGGATGAGGTCGCACACCTGGATGCCGTCGAGGCCGGGGAGCATGAGGTCGAGCAGCACGAGGTCGGGCTTGCCCTCGTGGAACGCGGCGAGCGCCTGGCCGCCGTCCCCGCAGAAGGAGGGCTCGAAGCCCTCGGTGCGGAGGACGATGCCGATCATCTCGGCGAGCGCGGTGTCGTCGTCGACCACCAGGATCCGTGCTGTCATCTGCCCTGTGTTCCCTGTCCTCGGAACCCCCAGGGTAGCCGGTGGATCCCGGGGATCGCGGGGGCGCGCGCGGGCCGGCGGACGCGGGACTTCGCGGGGCGCCTGTGGGAGGCTGGGCGACTGTGACCGATGACCAGAGCTGGCAGGCCCCGGGCGGCGCGTCGTCCGGGCAGGGCGGATCCCCGGATCCCGATCGACGGGGCGCCGACGCCGGGCCCGCGGTCCCGCCGGCTCCCGCTCCCGGCTACGCACCGCCCCCCGGACTCGCCGCCGCTCCCGCCTACGCCCCCGTCCCCGGGTACCCGCCGCCTCCCGCCTGGGGCGCCGCCCCCGGCTGGACGCCGCCGCCCAAGCCCGGGCTCCTGCCGCTCCGGCCGCTCGGGCTCGGCGCGATCCTCGCCGGCTCGTTCCAGACGCTCCGCCGGAACCCCGGCCCCACGGTCGGCAGCGCCCTGCTGATCCAGGGGCTCGTCGGGGTCGTGACGCTCCTGATCGTGGGCGGCGTGACGGGCCTCGTGGTCACGCGCGTCCTCTCCGCCCGCGAGGCGGACCAGGGGCCGCTCATCGCGGGCGGCGTCGCGGCCGTCGTCATCGCGGCGGTCGTCACCCTCGTGCTGTCGCTGGTCGCGTCGGCGTTCCTCCAGGGCGTCGTCGCGAGCGAGGTCGCGCGCGGCACGCTCGGCGAGCGCCTCCGGATGCGCGCGCTCTGGCGCCTCGCCCGCCCGCGGCTCGGCGCGCTCGTGCTGTGGAGCCTCGTCCTCACCGGCGCGTGGACCCTGGCGTTCGCGGTGCTCGCGGGCGTCGTCGCGCTGCTGGTGCTCGCGGGCGGCGCGGGCATCGCGGTGGGGATCGTCGTGGGCGTCCTCGGGATCATGGGCCTCGTGGTGGTCGCCGCGTGGGTGTCGACGCGCCTGGCCCTCGTGCCGAGCGCCATCGTGATCGAGCGGCTGCGGCCGTTCGCGGCGGCCCGCCGGTCGTGGTCGCTCACGATCGGGTCGTTCTGGCGCGTGCTCGGGATCCTGCTGCTGACCGGCGTGATCGTGTCCGCCGCCGCGAACGTCGTGACCGTGCCGCTGACGCTCCTCACCTCGATCCTGCAGACGGTGCTCTTCCCGAACGGCGAGCTGGACTTCCAGTCCTTCGACGCCTCCGTCGCCTTCTACCTCGCGACGCAGCTGCTCACGATCGTCGTGAGCGTGGTGGTGGGCAGCATCGGCGCGATCGTCACGTCGGCGAACGCGGCCATCCTCTACATCGACCTGCGCATGCGGCGCGAGGGGCTCGACCTCGAGCTGGCGCGCTTCGTCGAGGAGCGCGCGGCGGGCGCGGGGTCGGCCACCGGCCCCGAGGCCCGGGACCCGTACGCCGCGCCCGCGCCCGCGCCGGGACGCGCGTGACCGGCTCCCCCCTCCTCACGGCGGTCGCGCGTGCGTCCGCCGTGCCGCTCGATCCCGACGCCGACGACGCGCGCCGGCTCCTCCTCGACGAGCTCGGGAGACCCGAGTACGAGGCCGCGCGCCCGAACGCGCTCGACCTCGCGGCGCAGGCGGTCGGCGACTGGCTCGCCGGGCTGCTCGACGGCGCCGGCGGCGGGCTCGCGGGGCTCGCGCCCGTCGTGATCGGCGTGCTCGTGCTCGCGGCGGTCGTCGTCGCGTTCCTCGTGTTCGGGGCCCCGCGGCGCGACCGCCGGCGTGCCGCGTCGGGCGGCGACGGGCTGTTCGGCTCCGACGACCGGCGCTCGGCCGACGAGCTGCGCCGCGCGGCCGAGGCGGCGCGCCGGGCCGGGGACCTCACGGCGGCCGTGTCCGACCTGTTCCGGGCCGTCGCGCGCGAGCAGGCCGAGCGCACGATCGTCGCGGTGGATCCGGGCACGACGGCCCGCGGGTTCGCCCGGCGCGCGGGATCCGCCCACCCGGACCACGCCGCGCGCCTCGCGGCCGCCGCGGACGACTTCGACGCCGTGCGCTACCTGGGCCGCGTCGGCACCGAGGAGATGGTCGACCGGCTCGTCGCGCTCGACCGGGATCTGCGGATCGCCGCGCCCGTCCTCCGCGAGCCCGTGGGCGCGGGGCCCGTGTGAGCGCGCCCGTTCCCGCCCCCGCCTCCGTCCGGGCGGACGCCGACGCCGACCTCGCGACCGCCGAGACGCGCACGCCCGGCCAGGCGCTCCGGCGGGCCGGCACGTGGATCGCGCTGGCCGCGCTCGCGGTCCTCGTCGCGCTGGCCTCGCTCGCGATCGGCGGGGCGGCGCGCCAGGGCGAGGCGCTCGCGCCCGACAACCCGGCGCCGGGCGGCACGCAGGCGCTCGCGCGCGTGCTCGCCGCCCAGGGCGTCGAGATCACGCTCGCCACGACGCTCGCCGAGGCGCGGGCGGCCGTCGGGGACGGCGACGACGTGACCCTCGTGCTCGGCCCGACCTCCGACCGCCTCGACGACGACCGGCTCGCGGAGGTCGGCCGCCTCGCCACGCGCACGGTCCTCCTCGCCCCCGACTTCCGGACCCTGCGGGCGATCGCGCCCGATGTCGCGGCGGGCGGGACGGCCGAGTCCGCCGACCGCGCCCTCGACGCCGCGTGCGCGCTCCCCGCCGCGCGAGCCGCGGGATCCGTGCCCGACGACGCGCCCGTGTTCCGCGCGATCGGCGACGACGCGTCCGCCGCGGCGACCTGCTTCCCCGACGACACGGGCGACGCCTTCGCGCTCCTCGAGGTGCCGGCCGCCCTCGCGCCCGGCAGCACCGTGATCGTGCTCGGGGCGGACCCGATCCTCACCAACGACCGCATCGCGGAGCAGGGATCCGCCGCCCTGGCGCTCGGCGTGCTCGGCGAGCGGCCTCGGCTCGTCTGGTACACGCCGTCGCCCGACGACGCCGCGGGCGACGCCCCGCCCACGCTCGGCGAGCTCACGCCCGGGTGGGTGACCCCGGCGATCCTGCTGCTCGGCGCCGCCGCCCTCGCCGCCGCCGTCTGGCGCGGCCGCCGCCTCGGCCCGCTCGTGGTGGAGCGGCTGCCCGTCGTGGTCCGCGCCGACGAGACCGCGGAGGGACGCGCCCGCCTGTACCAGCGGGCCGACGCGCGCGGCCACGCCCTCGACGCGCTGCGCGTCGGCACCGTCGACCGGCTCGCCGGGACGCTCGCGCTCGGCCGCCTCGCCTCCGTCGACGACGTCGCCGCCGCGTCCGCCGCCGCCCTCGGCGAGGATCCCGCCGGCGTCCGCGCCCTGCTCCTCGACGACCAGCCCCGCACCGACCGCGACCTCGTCGACCTCGCCGGGCGCCTCGCCGCGCTCGAGCGCCGGGTCGCTCGGGCCGTCGACCCCGCCTAGGAGAATGGACCCATGACCGACGACCTCCGCACCAGCCTGCTCGCCGTCCGGACCGAGGTCGGGAAGGCCGTCGTCGGCCAGGACGGCGCCGTGACCGGCATGATCATCGCCCTCCTCGCCCGCGGCCACGTGCTCCTCGAGGGCGTGCCCGGCGTCGCGAAGACGCTGCTCGTCCGCTCGCTCAGCCAGGCCCTCCGCCTCGACACGGCGCGCGTGCAGTTCACGCCCGACCTCATGCCGGGCGACATCACCGGGTCGCTCGTGTACGACTCCCGCGAGGGCGCGTTCTCGTTCCGCCGCGGGCCCGTCTTCACGAGCATCCTGCTGGCCGACGAGATCAACCGGACGCCGCCGAAGACGCAGTCGGCGCTGCTCGAGGCGATGGAGGAGCGGCAGGTCACGGTCGACGGCGAGAGCCACCCGCTGCCCGACCCGTTCCTCGTCGCGGCCACGCAGAACCCCGTGGAGTACGAGGGCACCTACACGCTGCCCGAGGCCCAGCTCGACCGCTTCCTGCTGAAGCTCGTGCTCGACCTCCCCGAGCGCGACGCCGAGGTCGAGGTGCTCCGCCGCCACGCCGCCGGCTTCGACCCGCGCGACCTCCGCGCCGCGGGCGTGCAGCCCGTGCTCGACGCCGACGGCCTCCGCCTGGCCCAGGCGGCCGTCCGCGAGGTGGGCGTCGGCGCCGACGTGCTCGCCTACATGGTCGACCTCGCCCGCGCGACCCGCCGCTCGCCGTCCGTGCAGCTCGGGGTCTCGCCGCGCGGATCCACGAGCCTCCTCGCCGCGAGCCGCGCCTGGGCGTGGCTGAGCGGCTTCGACGCCGTGACGCCCGACCACGTGCAGGAGATGGTGCTGCCGGTGCTCCGCCACCGCATCGCGCTCCGGCCCGAGGCGGAGCTCGAGGGCGTGTCCGTCGACGCCGTGCTCCGCGGCGTCATGTCGCAGGTGCAGGTGCCGATCTAGATGGCGCCCCGCTAGATGGCCCTCACCGGCCGCACCGTCGCACTGCTCCTCGCGGGGCTCGTGCCGCTCGTCGCGCTCGGCGACGGGTCGGACGCGGCGTACGCGCTCCTCGCGGGGTGGATCCTCCTGGTCGCCCTCCTCGTGGCGCTCGACCTGGCGCTGGCCGCGAGCCCCCGGGCCGTGGCGCTGGAGCGGAGCCTGCCCGCGCGGATCCGCCTCGACGAGACGGGCGAGTCCGTCCTGCTGGTGACGAACCGCGGTTCCCGCACGCTGCGCGCCCTCGTCCGCGACGCCTGGCAGCCCTCCGCGGGCGCGTCCTCCACGCGCGACCGGGTGCGGATCCCCGCGGGCGAGCGCCGCGCCGTCCGCCTCCGCCTCACGCCCACCCGCCGCGGCGAGCGCCGCACGGAGCGCGTCACGATCCGCTCGGCGGGCCCGCTCGGCCTCGCCGCGCGGCAGGCGACGCTCCTCTCCCCCGGCGCCGTCCGCGTCCTGCCGCCGTTCCGCTCGCGTCGCCACCTGCCGTCCCGCCTCGCCCGCATGCGCGAGCTCGACGGCCGGACCGCGCTCATGGTGCGCGGGCAGGGCACCGAGTTCGACAGCCTGCGCGACTACGTGCGCGGCGACGACGTGCGCTCCATCGACTGGCGCGCGACCGCCCGCCGACAGGACGTGGTCGTCCGCACCTGGCGCCCCGAGCGCGACCGGCGCGTGGTCCTCGTGCTCGACACGGGACGCACGGCGGCCGGCCGCATCCAGGACGAGACGCGGCTCGACACGGCGTTCGAGGCGTCGCTGCTCCTCGCGGCGCTCGCCACGCGGTCCGGCGACCGGGTGGACCTGGTGGCGCACGACCGCCGCGTCCGCGCCCGGGTGCGGGCGGGGTCCGGCGGCGACGTCGTCGCGCGCATGGTCGACGCGCTCGCGCCCGTGGACCCGGAGCTCCTCGAGACCGACTGGAGCACCGTGCCCGCGCTCGTGCGCCGCATCGTGTCCCAGCGCTCGCTCGTCGTGCTGCTGACGGCCATCGACTCCCCCGGCAGCTCGCGCGCGCTCCTGCAGGTGCTGCCGCAGCTGACGCGCACGCACCACGTGCTGGTCGCCGCGGTCGTGGATCCGGGACTCGTCGCGCGGGCCGCCGACCGCTCGGGGCGCGCCGCCGTCTACCGCGCCGCCGCCGCCGAGCGCGCGCTCCTCGACGTGGCGCGCGTCGAGGCCGCGGTGCGCCGGCTCGGGGCCGACGTCGTCACGGGCGCGCCCGCCGACCTGCCGCCCGCGCTCGCCGACCGCTACATCCGTCTGAAGGCCACCGGACGGCTCTGACCGCCGCCGCGCAGGCCGCAGGGACGCCCGGCCGGGTCAGGCGCGCGCCGTCGCCGACTCGGCGGCCGGCACGGGGAGCGCCCCGCCGCTGAGCGCCCGGATCGACCGCTCGAGCGCGTCCCGCATGTCCATGTCCGGGCGGTAGCTCCACTGCAGCTGCAGACCGTCGCTCACGGCGACCGCGATGCGGGCGAAGGAGTCCGGGTCGAGCCCCGCGGGCAGCTCGACGCCGAGGGCGCGGACCTGGTCGGCGACGGCGCCCACGACGCGCGCGTACCGGCGCGCGATGTACGCGTGCGCCGGGTGCTCGACGCCCGCCGCGTCCACCACGAGCCGCGAGTAGAGCGCGACGAGGCCGGGCGTCTCGGCGTTGCGGGCGCTGGCGCGCAGCAGCATGCCGACCATGTCCGTCGGATCCCCGTCGGGGACGGCCGCGCGGTAGTCGGCCTCCGAGTGCGCGTCGCGCTCCTCGAGGACGGCCGTGATGAGCGCCTCGCGCGACTCGAAGTAGTGCAGGACGCCGGCCTTGCTGATCCCCACGGCGTCGGCGATCTCCTGGAGCGACGACGCGGAGTACCCCCGCTCGGCGATGAGCGCGAGCGCCGCCTCGAGGATCTCGCGGCGCCGGGTCGCCCCCTTGGCGTACCGCCGCGGACCCTCTGCCCCTGCCATGCCTCGACCCTAGCGATCCGGGCCGTCCGGCAATACCTACCAGGGGTCGGTTTCACGTGCTACCGTCGTGCCGAGCCGCCGACGAGGGCGGCCGGGAACCTGGAGGCACCGTGGCCGACGCAGTCCGTGAGCAGCACATCGAGGGCGCGTCGCGCGTCCCAGGCGATGGACGGGAGGCGGGCCGACCACCCGGATCGCGCCGCGCGGAGATCGGGATGCCCATCGCGCTGCTCGGCCTCTTCGTCGCCCTGCTGCCGCCCATCATCGTGTCCCTCGCGCTCAAGGTCGCCGAGGTCGCCCCCGACGACACGGCCGGCACCCTGAGCCTCGTGCTGGGGCTCGGCGCGCTCGTGGCCCTCGTGGTCAACCCGCTCGCCGGCCGCCTCTCCGACCGGACCCCGGGCCGCCTCGGCATGCGCCGCCCGTGGATCGTCGGGGGCGTCGTCCTCGGCTACGGCGCGCTCGTCCTCCTCACGCAGGCGACCACCGTGCTGGCGCTCGTCGGGGCGTGGATGCTCGTGCAGGCGTGCTTCAACGCCGCGATCGCCGCGCTCATCGCCGTGATGGCCGACTCCGCCCGCCCCCGCAACCGCGGCCGCGTGGCCGCCGCCGTGGGCGTCGCGCAGAACGGGTCGCTCGTGGTCGGCACCTTCCTCGTGCAGCTGTTCACCACCACGACCCAGCAGGTGCTCGTGCCGGGCGCGGTCGGCGTCGCCGTCGTCGTCGCCTTCGCCCTGGTCTTCCGCGACCGCGTGCTCGTCGAGCGCCCGACCGCGCGCCTGGGCGTCCGCGAGCTCCTCGGCTCGTTCGTGTTCGACCCGCGCCGGAACCCCGACTTCGGCTGGGCGTGGCTCATGCGCTTCCTGCTCACCGCCTCCGCCGTGACCGCCACCAACTACCTCGCGCTCTACCTCATCGACGACCTCGGGGTCGCGGAGGCCGACGTGGCGAACGCCGTGTTCCTCGCCACCCTGTTCAACGTCATCGGCGTGGTCTCCACCACGTTCGTCGCAGGCTGGCTGAGCGACCGGCTCGGCCGCCGCAAGGTGTTCGTCGCCGCCGCGGCGCTCGTCGCGGTCGTCGGCCTCGTGATCCTCGCCCTCGCCCCCAGCCTCGCCGTCGTCTACGCGGCGCAGCTCGTGATCGGCGCGGGCATCGGCTCCTTCTACGCGGTCGACCTCGCGCTCATCACCGACGTGCTGCCGAGCGACTCCGACAACGGCAAGGACCTCGGCGTCGTCAACATCGCCCAGGCGCTGCCGCAGTCCCTCGTGCCCACCGCGGCGAGCGGCGTCGTCGCGATCGCCGGGTACCCGGGCCTCTTCCTCGCGGGCGCCGCGGCCGGCGTCCTCGGCGCGGCCGCCGCCTTCCGCGTGAAGGGCGTCCGATGAGCGCCCCCGACGCCCCCGCACCCCTCCCCCGTCCCGCGACCGCCGCCGCCCGCGAGCAGGATCGACGAGACGCCGACGTCACCCCAGGAGCACCCATGGACCCGCACGCGACCCCCGCCCCGCACGACCCGAGCGCGGCCACGCCGCTCGACCCCGACGCCGCCCGCCTCGAGGAGCTCGCGGCGCGCCTCACCCTGGAGGAGAAGGTGCGGCTCGTCACGGGCCGCGACTTCTGGACGACCTGGCCCCTCGAGGGGATCGGCCTCCGCCGCATGCTCGTCTCCGACGGCCCGAGCGGCGTGCGCGGCGAGGTCTGGGACGAGCGGTCGCCCTCGCTCAACCTGCCGTCGGCGTCCGCGCTGTCGTCCACCTGGGACACGGGGATCGCCGCCCGCTACGGCCGGGCGTCCGCCGTCGAGGCGCGCCGGAAGGGCGTCGACGTCGTGCTCGGCCCGACCATCAACCTGCACCGCTCCCCCTACGGCGGCCGGCACTTCGAGGCCTTCAGCGAGGATCCGCTGCTCACCGCCGACCTGGCCGCCGCGTACGTCCGCGGCGTGCAGGAGAACGGCGTCGGCGCGACCCCCAAGCACTACGTCGCCAACGAGTACGAGACCGACCGCTTCACCGCCGACAGCGTCGTGTCCGAGCGGGCGCTGCGCGAGCTGTACCTCGCCGCCTTCGAGAAGGCGGTCGTGGAGTCGCGGGCGTGGCTCGTGATGAGCTCGTACAACTCCATCAACGGCACGACCTCCACCGAGAACGACCTGCTCGAGACGCCGCTCAACTCGGAGTGGGGCTTCGACGGCGTGGTGGTGAGCGACTGGACGGGCGTCCGCAGCGTGGACGCCGCGCGCGCCTCCCAGGACCTCGAGATGCCGGGCCCGGACGGCGCCTGGGGCCGGGCGCTCCTCGAGGCCGTGCGCGACGGCCGGGTGCCGGAGGCGGACGTCGACCGCAAGGTGATCCGCCTCCTCCGCCTCGCGGCCCGCGTCGGCGCCCTCGAGGGGTTCGACGCCGTCGCATCGGAGCCCGTCGCGGTCGAGGACGGCGTGGCCTTCGCGCGCGCCGCGGCGGCCGCCGGCGCCGTGCTCGTGCGCAACGAGGCGGGCGCCCTCCCCCTCGACGCGTCCGCGCTCCGCTCGGTCGCGGTGATCGGGCACAACGCGGTCGACGCGCGCACGCAGGGCGGCGGCAGCGCGACCGTCATCCCCGAGCACGTGGTCACGCCGCTCGACGGGATCCGCGCCGCGCTCGGCGACGGCGTCGACGTGCGGTACGCGCGGGGCGCGGTCGTGCAGAAGGGGATCCAGGAGCTCCCGCTCGCCGAGATCCGGAACCCCCGCACGGGCGAGCCGGGCGCGCTCGTGCGCTTCCTCGACGCGGACGGCACCGAGGTGTTCGCCGAGGACCGCCGCGCGACGACGCTCATGTACTTCGGCGGCGACGCGCCCACGGGCACGGCCGCGGTGATCGAGATCACGACCCGCTGGACGCCGAGGACGACCGGCGAGGTGCTGTTCGGCTTCAGCGCCACGGGCCGCGGCCGCGTCCACGCGGACGGCGTGCTCCTCCGCGAGGACGGCGCCGCGCCCGTGGGCATGGACCTCGGCGCGAGCCTCCTCTCGCCGCCGTCGATCTCCGCGCCGCTCCGGGTCACCGCGGGCGAGCCGGTGGACCTCATGGTCGAGTTCGAGCTGACGAGCATGCCGGGCGGCCTCGCCGGCATCCTGGGGATCACGGTCGGCCTCGAGGCCGACGAGTCGGAGCCGGAGCGCCTGCTGGACGAGGCGGTCGCGGCCGCCGCCGGCGCGGACGTGGCGATCGTGGTGGTCGGCACGAACGCGCAGGTCGAGTCCGAGGGCTTCGACCGCGAGTCGCTCGCGCTGCCGGGCCGCCAGGACGAGCTGGTGCGCCGCGTCGCCGCCGCGAACCCGCGGACGGTCGTGGTCGTGAACGCGGGCTCCCCCGTGCTCCTCCCGTGGCGCGACGACGTGCAGGCCGTCCTCCTCGCCTGGTTCGGCGGCCAGGAGTTCGGCGACGCCCTCGCGGACGTGCTGCTCGGCGCCGTCGAGCCCGGCGGGCGCCTCCCCACCACCTGGCCCGCGACCGAGGAGGACGTGCCCGTCACGAGCGTCACGCCCGTCGACGGGCGGGTCGTCTACGACGAGGGGATCCACGTCGGCTACCGCGCCTGGCTCCGCTCGGGCGCGACACCGGCCTACGAGTTCGGCCACGGCCTCGGCTACACGACGCACGTCCTCGACGACCTGCGGGTCGTCGAGGACGGCGCCGGCGGGATCACCGCGACCGTCACGGTGACCGACACGGGCGACCGCGCCGGCAAGCAGGTCGTCCAGGCCTACCTGTCGCGGCCCGGATCCGCCGTCGACCGCCCCGTGCGCTGGCTCGCGGGCTTCGCGGCCGTCCAGCTGGAGGCGGGCGCGTCCGCCGAGGTGCGGATCCCCATCGGGGCGCGAACGTTCGCCCACTGGGACGGCGGCTGGCGCCGGGAGCCCGGCGCGTTCCGCCTGCACGTGGGCACCTCGGTGACGGCGACGCCGCTCGAGCGGGACGTCGATCCCGCGGGCGGCACCGCCGCCTGATCCGCACCGGCACGACCCGCGAGGCGGGCGGCGGCGGATCAGCGGGGCTCAGCCCGCCACGATCCGCCGGCCGCCCGCCTCGAACTCGTCCAGGTCGCCCGTCGCGCCGGCGCGCACGGCCCGGCCGCCGACCACGACCATGTAGAAGAGGAACGCCCCGAGCGCGACGGCGCCGATCGCGATCTTGAGCGGCACGGGCCACGGCTGCGGCGTGACGAAGCCCTCGATGATCCCCGACACCAGCAGCACGAGCACGAGCCCCATCGCGACCGTGATGAGCGCCCGGCCGTCCTCGGCGAGCGCCTGGCCCCGCGTGCGGGGGCCGGGCGCGATCCACGACCACGAGATGCGGAGGCCCGCGGCGGCCGCGACGAAGATCGCCGTCAGCTCCAGCAGGCCGTGCGGGAGGATGTACGAGAAGAAGGTGCCGCCCTCGCCGTAGGAGAACATCACCGCGGTGGTGGTCCCGAGGCCCTGCGCGTTCTGCAGGATCACGAACGGCACCCACAGCCCCGTGATTCCGAAGGCCACGCACTGCGCGGCGATCCACGCGTTGTTCGTCCAGACCTGGCCCGTGAACGAGGCCGCCGGGTTCGAGCTGTAGTAGTCGATGAAGTCGTCCTCGACGTACCTGCGGAGGTCGGCGTCGCTGCCGAGGCTCGCGATCATGGCGGGGTCGCGGAGGATCCACGTGGCGTAGAGCGCGACGATGCCGACGGTCACGAGCGCGACCGCGAGCGTCAGCCAGCGGATCCGGTAGAGGGCCGCGGGCAGGTCGACCGCGAAGAACGCGGGGATCCGCGACGCGACGTTCGTGCTCTGGCCGGTGAAGCGCATGCGCGCCCGCGAGAGGGCCACGGACAGCCGGTCGCCCTGCGCGGTGGATCCGGCCGCGGCCTGGATGGCGGACAGCTCGGCCGCGCCCGCCTGGTACCGGTCGACGAGCTCGTCGGCCTCGGGTCCGGTGAGCCGGCGCCGGCCCGCGAGGCGGGCGAGCCGGTCCCACGCGTCCCGGTGCGCGGCGGTGTAGGCGTCGAGGTCCATCTGCTTGACTATATGCATGGCGGCCGCCGACGCGCACGACCCGACATCCTCGGACGGCCCCGACGCGCTCGTGGTGGGCGAGGCCGTCGCCCTCGACGTCCGCCCCACGGGCTTCGTGCTGCGGGCCGCGGGCGCCGCGATCGACGTGCTCGCCTCCCTCGTCGTGGGCCTCCTGCTCCTCCTCCTCATCGGCCGCCTCGCCGCCGACGGCGTCCTCGACGAGGCGTCGGGCGCCGCGGCCGGCATCGCCGCCGTGGTGCTCGCGATCGTCGTGCTGCCCGTGGTGGTGGAGGTCGCGTCGCGCGGCCGGTCGCTCGGCCGGTGGGCCGTGGGCGCGCGCATCGTGCGGGCGGACGGCGGCGGCATCGGCTTCCGGCACGCGGTCGCCCGGGCGCTCGTCGGGATCCTGGAGCTGTACCTCACGCTCGGCGGGCTCGCGGCGCTCGTCGGCCTCCTGACCCCGCGCGCCCAGCGCCTCGGCGACCTCGTGGCCGGCACCCGGTCGCAGCACGAGCGCGTGCCCGCGTACCCCGCTCCCCTCCCGCCCGTGCCGCCGCACCTCGTCGCGTGGGCGTCCGAGGCCGACGTGGGCCGCCTGCCCGACGCGCTCGGCCGCCGGCTCGCGCGCTTCCTCGCGCAGCGCGACCGCCTGACGCCCGCCTCCCGCGCGCGCCTGGCCGCCCAGCTCGCGGACGAGGCCGCGGTGCACGTGTCGCCGCTCCCCGCGACGGATCCCGAGTCGTTCGTCACGGCCGTGGGCGCCGTCCGCCGCGAGCGCGAGCACCGGGCGCTGATGCTCGAGCGCGACCGCATGGCCGCGCTCGAGCCGGTCCTCGCGGGTCTGCCGAACGGGTTCCCCCGGCGCGACGGATCCTCCCCGGTCGCCTGAGGCCCCCGCTCCCGCGGACCCGCGCCGCCGCCTCCCGCACGCGACGACGCCGCCCGCCCCGCGAGGGGACGGACGGCGTCGGACGGGGAACCCTGCGGATCAGTACCGGTAGTGGTCCACCTTGTACGGGCCCTCGACGGCGACGCCGATGTAGGCGGCCTGCTCGGGGCGGAGCTCCGTGAGCTCCACGCCGAGCGCGTCGAGGTGCAGGCGCGCGACCTTCTCGTCGAGGTGCTTCGGCAGCACGTACACGCCG
Organism: Clavibacter rahimiani; assembly: GCF_052654495.1. Taxonomy (NCBI): domain Bacteria; kingdom Bacillati; phylum Actinomycetota; class Actinomycetes; order Micrococcales; family Microbacteriaceae; genus Clavibacter; species Clavibacter rahimiani. The sequence goes on along the minus strand of NZ_CP199790.1, from coordinate 1,033,839 downwards.
ATCGGGTACTGGTCGTTCCGCACGTACAGCTCGATCTGCGCGAGCACCTGGTTCGTGAACGAGTTGCTCATCACGAACGACGGGTGGCCCGTGGCGTTGCCGAGGTTCATGAGGCGGCCCTCGGACAGCACGAGCACGCTGCGGCCGGACGGCAGGCGCCACTCGTGCACCTGCGGCTTGATCTCGACCTTCTCGACGCCCGGGAGGCGCTCGAGGCCGGCCATGTCGATCTCGTTGTCGAAGTGGCCGACGTTGGCGATGATCGCCTGGTGCTTCATCCGCTCGATGTGCTCGACGCGGACGACGTCGACGTTGCCCGTGCCGGTGACGAGGATGTCGACGTGCTCGATGACCGACTCGAGGCGCGCGACCTGGTAGCCGTCCATCGCCGCCTGCAGCGCGCAGATCGGGTCGACCTCGGAGACGATGACGCGCGCGCCCTGGCCGCGGAGGGCCTCGGCCGCGCCCTTGCCCACGTCGCCGTAGCCGACGACGAACGCGACCTTGCCGCCGATGAGCGTGTCGGTGGCGCGGTTGAGGCCGTCGGGCAGGGAGTGGCGGATGCCGTACTTGTTGTCGAACTTGCTCTTGGTGACCGAGTCGTTGACGTTGATGGCCGGGAACAGCAGCTCGCCGTCGCGCGCGAGCTCGTACAGGCGGTGGACGCCCGTGGTGGTCTCCTCGGTGACGCCCTGGATGTCGGCGGCGCGGCGGGTCCAGCGGTCGCCGGACGCGGCGAGGCTGCGGCGGAGCGTGTCGAGGATGACGCGGTACTCGTGGCTCGCGTCCTCGGGGGTCTCCGGCACGGCCTGCGCGAGCTCGTACTCGCGGCCCTTGTGCACCAGGAGCGAGGCGTCGCCGCCGTCGTCGAGGATCATGTTCGGGCCCGTCCAGTCGGCGTCGACGGCCTGCGCCTCACCCGACCAGTCGAAGATCTGCTCGGTGCACCACCAGTACTCCTCGAGCGTCTCGCCCTTCCAGGCGAAGACCGGCACGCCCGCGGGCGCCTCCGGGGTGCCCGCGCCGACCGCGACCGCCGCGGCGGCCTCGTCCTGGGTGGAGAAGATGTTGCAGCTCGCCCAGCGCACCTGCGCGCCGAGGGCGGTGAGGGTCTCGATGAGCACGGCCGTCTGCACGGTCATGTGGATGGATCCGGCGATGCGCGCGCCCGCGAGCGGCTGCGACGCGCCGAACTCCTCGCGGAGGGCCATGAGGCCGGGCATCTCGTTCTCGGCGAGGCGGATCTGGTGGCGGCCGGACTCCGCGAGGGAGAGGTCGGCGACGCGGAAGGGCAGAGCGGTGGACGTGGCGTCCGGCAGCAGGGTCATGCGTCCAGTCTCGCATCCGACGCGTGACGCCCGCCCGTGGATGACGGGCGGGCGCCGCGGCGGCTAGCGGAAGGACCGCAGGCGCAGGCTGTTCGTGACGACGAACACGGACGACAGCGCCATGGCGAGCCCCGCGACGAGCGGGTTGAGGAGGCCGAGCATGGCGACCGGTATCGCGGCGGCGTTGTAGGCGAAGGCCCAGAACAGGTTGCCGCGGATCGTGCCGAGGGTGCGGCGGGCGAGGCGCACGGCGTCGGCGACCAGCACGAGGTCGCCGCGGACGATCGTGATGTCGCCCGCCTCGATGGCCGCGTCGGTGCCGGTGCCCATCGCGATGCCGAGGTCGGCCTGCGCGAGCGCGGCGGCGTCGTTCACCCCGTCGCCGACCATCGCGACGACGCGCCCCTCGGACTGCAGGCGGCGGACCGCGTCGAGCTTGCCCTCGGGGAGGACGCCCGCGATGACCTCGTCGATCCCGACCTCGTCGGCGACGCGGCGGGCGGCGCCCGCGGTGTCGCCCGTGAGGAGGACCGGTCGGAGCCCGAGGGCGCGGATCCGGCGGACGGCCTCGGCGCTCGTGGGCTTCACGGTGTCGGCGACCTGGAGGATCCCGCGCACCGCGCCGTCCCACGCGACCGCGACCACGGTGGATCCCGCGGCCTCGGCCGCGCGCAGCGCCTCGGCGAGCGTCGCGTCGGGCTCGGCGGCCCACTGCTCGGCGAGCCAGGCGGGGCGGCCGATCGCGACCGCCCGGCCGTCGACCACGCCGTGGACGCCGAGGCCCGCGGTCGCGACGAAGCCCTCCACAGCGGGCAGGGATCCGGCCCCCGCCGCCTCGACGACGGCGCGCGCGACCGGGTGCTCGCTCCGCGCCTCGAGGGCGGCGGCGACGCGCACGAGCTCGTCGGCGTCGACGCCCGCCGCGGGCACGGCCCGGACGAGCGACATGACGCCCGTGGTCACGGTGCCCGTCTTGTCGAGCAGCACGGTGTCGATGCGCCGCGTCGACTCGAGCACCTGCGGGCCGGTGATGAGGATGCCGAGCTGCGCGCCGCGTCCCGTGCCCACGAGGAGCGCGGTCGGGGTCGCGAGCCCGAGGGCGCACGGGCAGGCGATGATGAGCGTCGCCACGGCCGCGGTGAACGCGGCCTCGGGCGGGAAGCCGAGCAGCAGCCAGCCGACGAGGGTGCCGAGCGCGAGCACGAGCACGACCGGCACGAAGACGGCCGAGACGCGGTCGGCGAGGCGCTGGATCCGGGCCTTGCCGGTCTGCGCCTCCTCCACGAGGGCGGCCATGCGGGCGAGGCGGGTCTCCTCCCCCACGCGCGTGGCGCGCACGAGCAGGCGGCCGCCGGCGTTCAGGGTCGCGCCCGTGACGTCGTCGCCGGGCCCGACCTCATCCGGCAGGGACTCGCCGGTGAGGAGCGAGCGGTCGACCGCGCTCGCGCCGTCGACGACCACGCCGTCCGTGGCGATCCGCTCGCCCGGGCGCACGACGAACTCCTCGCCGACGCGGAGCGCGCCGATGGGGATCCGCCGCTCGACGCCGTCGCGCACGACGGCCACGTCCTTCGCGGCGAGGTCGAGGAGCGCGGCGAGAGCGGCGCCCGACGCGCGGGCGGCCCGCGCCTCCAGGTAGCGGCCGCCGAGGAGGAAGACGGTGACGGCGGCGGCGACCTCCAGGTAGATGTCGCCGGATCCGCCGCCGGGCTCCCCGACGAGGCTCATGGTCATGCGCATGCCGGGCTCCCCGGCGTCGCCGAGGAAGAGCGCGTACAGCGACCACAGGAAGGCCGCCGCGACGCCGATGCTCACGAGCGTGTCCATGCCGACCCCGCCGTGGCGCGCGCTGACGGCCGCGGAGCGGTGGAACGGCCAGGCGCCCCAGACGGCGACGGGCGCCGCGAGCGCGAGGGACAGCCACTGCCAGTCGTCGAACTGGAGGGCGGGGATCATCGCCATGAGGAACACGGGCACCGTGAGCGCGGTCGAGACGACGAGCCGCTGCCGGAGCGCGAGCTCGTCGGCGTCGGGGCGGCGCGGGGCGACCGCGGCGCCGGGCGCGGGAGCCGGGGCGGCGGGTGCCGCGGGTGCCGCGGATGCGCGATCGGCGGCGGGAGCGGCGGCGGGAGCGTCGGCGGGTGCCGGCGACTCCGCGGGAGCCGCCGGGGTCGGGTCGAGGGCGGGCGCGTCGTACGCGACCTCCGCCCCGCTCCCCCACGCCGCCCGCTCGGACGCGCGGTACCCGGTCCGCTCGATGGTGCGGATCGCGTCCTCGACGCTCGTGCCCGCGGGCAGCTGCACGCGCGCGCGGTGGGTGGCGTAGTTCACGGCGGCCTCGACCCCGGGCATCCGGCCGAGCTTCCGCTCGATGCGCATGGCGCACGACGCGCACGTCATGCCCTGCACGTCGAGGTCGACGCGCGTGAGCACGGCGCCCTCCTCCGCGGCCGGAGCGACGTCCGGCGCGGCGGACGCCGGCGCGGTCACGGGGTCGGCCATGTCAGATCCCCGCGACGTAGCCGGCCTCGTCCACCGCGGCGCGGACGGCCGCGGGGTCGAGGGGGCCGTCGCTCTCGACGGTGACGGTGGAGTCGCCGCCGACGACGAGGTCGACGGCGACGGACGCGACGCCCGGCAGCTCGCCGACCTCCTCGGTGACGCTCGCGACGCAGTGCGCGCAGGTCATGCCGGTGACGGGGAATGCGGTGGTGGTCATGGGGTCTCCTTGTCGGTGGATGCGGATGCGGCGGCGGGGTGGATCAGGACCGGACGAGCCGCGCGATGGCCGCGGAGGCCTCGCGCACCTTGTCGTCCGCGACCTGGCCGCCCTCGCGCGCGGCCTCGGCGAGGCAGTGGGCGAGGTGGTCGTCGAGCAGCTTGAGGGCGACGGTCTCCATGGCGCGCGTGACGGCCGAGACCTGCGTGAGCACGTCGATGCAGTACGTGTCGGACTCGACCATGCGCTCGATGCCGCGCACCTGGCCCTCGGCCCGGCGGAGCCTCCGCAGGATGTCGTCCTTGCCCTCGCTGTACCCGACCATGGCGGCCACCTCCCTCTCGCGTCCATGGTACCCCCCAGGGGTATCCGTGTACACCCCCCGGGGGTATCAGCGCGGCCCGCACGCACGACGACGCCGCGCCCCTCGAGGAGGGACGCGGCGTCGGCGGTGGTGCGGGCGCCCGATCGGCGCGGGCGGTCAGCCCTGGCGGATCAGCCCCAGCAGCTCGTCGCGGAGGGCGGCCATGCGCTCCTCGGTGGACGCCTCGACGTTCAGGCGCAGGAGGGGCTCGGTGTTCGAGGGGCGGACGCTGAACCACCAGAAGGCGCCGTCCGCGCCCACGGGGCCGTCGACCGTGAGGCCGTCGAGCTCGTCGAACTCGCCACGGCCGCGGAAGGCCTCGACGATGCGCTCGTACGCGGCGGGCACGTCGTCGACCGTGCTGTTGATCTCGCCCGACAGCGCGTACGGCGTGTAGCGCGCGGACAGGTCCGACATGAGGCCCTCGCTCTGGCCGAACTCGGCGAGCAGGTGCATCGCGGCGAGCATGCCGTTGTCGGCGCCCCAGAAGTCGCGGAAGTAGTAGTGCGCGGAGTGCTCGCCGCCGAAGACGGCGCCCGTGGCGGCCATCTGGTCCTTGATGAGGGAGTGGCCGACGCGCGTGCGGACCGCCGTGGCGCCCGCCGCCTCGATCGTCTCGGGCACGATGCGCGAGGTGATGAGGTTGTGCAGCACGGTGACCTCGTCGTCGGGCGACTGGGCCTTCACGCGCGAGATCTCGCGGAGCGCGACGATGGCGGCGACGGCGCTGGGCGTGACCGCCTGGCCCTTCTCGTCCACCACGAAGCAGCGGTCGGCGTCGCCGTCGAACGCGAGGCCGAGGTCGGCGCCGTGCTCGACGACGGCCTTCTGCAGGTCGACGAGGTTCGCCGGCTCCAGCGGGTTCGCCTCGTGGTTCGGGAAGGTGCCGTCGAGCTCGAAGTAGAGCGGGATGATCTCGATGGGCAGCTCGGGGAGGCCGGCCGCGGTGCCGAGCACGGCGGGGACGGTCATGCCGCCCATGCCGTTGCCCGCGTCGACGACGACGCGGAGCGGGCGGATGCCGGAGAGGTCGACGAGCTGGCGCAGGTAGCCGGCGTAGTCGGCGAGCACGTCGCGCTCGCGCACCTCGCCCGCGGGCTCGACGGGGGCGATGCCGTCCGCCAGGAAGCCGATGGCGCGGTCGCGGATGGCGGCGAGGCCGGTGTCGAGGCTGATGCCCTGGGCGCCCGCGCGGGAGAACTTGAGGCCGTTGTACGTGGCCGGGTTGTGGCTGGCGGTGAACATGACGGCGGGGGCGTGGAGGGATCCGGAGGCGAAGTACGTCTCGTCCGTGGAGCAGAGCCCGATGAGCAGCACGTGCGCGCCGCGGGCCGTGGCCCCCTGGGCGAAGGCCTGCGCGAAGGACGGCGAGGAGTCGCGCATGTCGTGGCCCACGACGATCTCGCTGCCGGCGGCGCCCAGCTCGTCGACGAAGCCGGCGCCGAGGGCCGTGACGAGCTCCTCGGTCAGCTGACTCCCGACGAGACCTCTCACGTCGTAGGTCTTCACTATGGCGGTCAGCGTCTCGGCGGCAGTGGTCGTCATGCTCAGGAACCTACCTCACCGAGTACGCCGTGCCGGACGATCTGCCAGCCCTGCGGCGCCGACAGCCGCGCCGCGTGGCGGTCGCACAGGTCGTAGCTGTGGGGCTCGGAGTCGTGGCTGAGGGGACCGAGCACGGCCATGGAATCCGCGTAGACGTACGTGAGGGTGGTCGTGGCGCCGCCGGTGCAGCCGACGCGGGAGCAGGGCCTGTTCGTCATGTCGGGCCCACACTACCGCCGACGCCGGGGCCGTACGATGGGGCCATGCCACGATCGCGCCGCCGGGGAGGCCACGTCTCCATCCGCGGATCCTGGCGGGATCGGCACGGCCGCGGCCTCCGCTCCCCCGTCACCGGGCCGGAGCTCCCGGTCCTCCGCACGCGGGCCGACCTCTTCGACGACATCGTCGCCTCCACCGCCGAGTACCTGCGGGGCCTCTGGCCGGACGAGCTCGAGCGCGTGTCCTTCGAGGTCGCCGCTCTGCCCGCCGAGAACAGCGAGCGGGACGGCATCGACCGCTGGACGGTGCTGCCGGACGAGCGCCGGGTCATCTTCTACCGCCTGCCCATCGAGCGCCTGTCGCACCTGCACGAGGACGACGAGCACCACCAGCGCGCGCTCGTCGAGGGCTGCGTCTTCCGCGCGGTCGCCGAGCTGCTCGGCAAGGACCCGTGGGACCTCGCGCCCGACCGGTACGACCCGCACTAGCCGGGCGTCGCGGGCACCGGGCCGGGATCCCGAACGGGTGTCAGGCGTCCGCGCCGGGCCCGACCACCGTGCGCGCCGGTCGGCCCCGCGCATCGGGTCGACGCCGCGCGCGGACGCTCAGGGGTGGACGCGCAGCGGATCCGCGGCCGGCAGCACCGGCACCACGGGCAGCGCCGCCGAGCGACCGGGCTCGGCCAGGGTCACGGTCGCCGTGAGCCCCGTCGCGCCCTCGAGCAGGTAGGTGCGGCCCGCGGTCACGGCCACGGAGGCGGCGGATCCCGCGGGCACCTCGATCGCGACCGGCTCGGAGCCGTCGGTCGGCCGCGCCGTGACGGAGGCGGCGGCGTCCCCCGCGTTCCGCAGGTGCAGCAGGGGCGCGGGTCCCGCAGGCACCGACACGAGGGCGTCGCGCGTGAGCGGCTCCGCCGACGGCAGCCAGGCGAAGTCGGTCGCGCCGCCCTCGGCCGCGCCGGACACGCTGCGCACGGCGGCCGTGACGGGCACCGAGCTTTGGACCGTGACCGCGTAGCGGCCGTCCGGCAGGTCGGCGACGGGGAGGTCGGTGGTGCGGCCGGCGTCGACCTGCACCGTGAACGTGGTGCCGGTGCCGTCGGTGCCGTCCTCCGGCGCGATGCTCACGCTCACGTCGGCGTCCTCGGTCCCGGGGACGAGGACGCGCACGGCGGTCTCGCGGTCGGGGTCGGTGCCGGGGTCGGATCCCGCTCCGGGCGCGGATCCGCCGTCCTCCGCGGGAGCCGCCTCGCCCTCGACGGGCGCCACGGGCGCGGACTGCGAGTCGATGCGGAGGCCGGTCATGGTGAGGGCGGTGGCGGGGGCGGCGGCCGGCGCGATCCAGTCGACGCCGCCCGCGAGCAGGCCGCGGACCGTGCTCTGCTCGAGCCGCGCGACGATCTGGCCGCCGCGGCTCTGCACGTGCACGGCGGGCGACGCGAGGTCGGGCGCGAGGCCCGCGAGGCTGAGCACGCGACGGGTGCCGGCGGGCACCGTGATGCCGCTCGCCCCGGGGGCGCTCACGGCGCCCTCCTCGCCGGAGATGGCGAGGTCGACGGTGGAGGAGACGCCGGACGGGTTGTCGAGCACGACGAAGGTCGTGCGGCCCGTGGTGGTGGCGCCGCCCACGAGCCAGGACTCCGCGGTGGCCTCGGCGCAGGACGCCGCGGCGAGCCCCGCGAGGTCGGCCTCCGCGGCGATCTCGGACGTGGCGCCGGCGAGGTCCGCGGGCACGCCGTCGACCGCGCCGGCGACGGCGAGGACGGACGGCTCGGTGGAGGTCCCGCCCTGCACGTCGGGGGCCTGGACGCGGGAGGTGCGGATCCCGGGGCCGCCGGTCGCGGCGTCGGCGGTGGCGGATCCGCTCGTGGTCGCGGCGCCGCCCACGGCGACCGCCGTGGTGGTGGACGCGGCGTCGGCCTCCGGCGGGCGGAGGACCGCACCCGCGCAGACGCGCTGCTGGTCGGTCGCGACGGGGGTCACGAGCACGGAGGGCGCGCTCCGGTCGGCCGACGCGGGCGGGAGGAGGAGCGCGCCGGTCACGACGACCCCGAGCACGGCGACGCCGGCGATCCCGGTGGTCACGCGCGTCGCGATGCGCACGGCGTCACGCCTGGCCATCTGTCCTCCTGCGGTCGTCGTCGTCGGTGCTGCGGTCGTCGTCGCCGCTGTCGTCGGCGGGCGCGGTCACGACGGCGTCGTCGTCGCCCGCGCGGCGCTCGCCCGCCTGCGGGATGTCGCCGAAGGCCGCCTCCTCCACGCTCGAGCCGGTGGCCTCGTCGAGGTAGGCGGGGGTGCCGCGGTCGTCGTGCTCGGGGCGCGGCTCGTCCGCGTCCGCCGGACGGGCGTCGGGGGCGACGGCGGGCTCGCGGTAGGCGGGCAGCGGGCGGCTGCGCGCGGCGAGGCCGCCGGTCGGGATCGCGAGGAGCAGCGTGAGTGCGAAGACGAGCGCCTGGGCCGCGAGCACGGCGACGCGGCCCGGGTCGTCGAGGTTGCCGGGCGCGGGGACCTCGGCCGCGAGGTCGTCGCTGCCGACGAAGCGCCAGAGGAGCCCCGCCTCGGTCTGCCCGACCGCCGTGAACACGGGGTCGTCGTCGAGGGCGGAGCGTGCGCGGTCGTGGACGGCCGCGTCCCGCGCCCCGGCGGGCGGTGCGAGGAGGACGTAGCTGATCCCGAGGCGCCGCAGGTCGTCGGTGGCGTCGAGGCCGGAGCGCGAGGAGACGTTGCCGGCGAGCTCGGCGACGCGGGTCTGCGTGTCGGTGAGGGGTCCGGTGGCGGTGTCGACGGTCGAGACCTGCTCGAGCGTGCGGCCCGCGCCGCGCTCGACGTCGGCCGCGAGCGACCCGTCGTCCCCCGCGCGGAGCACGAGCGTCCCGACGGCGGGATCCGTCGCCGCCTCCGCGACGACGAGGCCGGGCAGCGAGCTGTCGCCGCCGGCCCGCACGGCGGTGACGCCGGCGACGGCGGCGGAGACGAGCGGGAGCGCGAGGACCACGAGGGTCGCCGTCGCCACGAGCCCGGGCACGACGGACCGGCGCCCGAGGGTGGCGAAGCAGAGGACGAGCGCGCCCGCGAGGCCGAGCCAGAGCAGGCTGAGGCCCGATCCCGGCCACACGGCCACCGCCTCCGCCCCGGTCGACTGCACCACGATGCGCGCGGCCAGGACCGCGGTCGCGAAGCCGAGCACCGTCACGCCGAGCGCGAGGGCGGCCCGGTGCGACCCGCGGAGGAAGAGCGACGCGACGGCGCCGAGCACGAGCGGCGCGACCAGCACCGCGACGACGACCAGGGGCACCGACGCGGGCAGCCCGAGGCCGAGGCCCTCGACGAAGGACGTCCAGCCGCCGAGCCCGGAGGTCGGGAAGCCGAGCGCGAGGCCGGGCACGTCGGCCGGGGTGAAGGCCGCCGGGACGGCCGGGTCGGCGAGGAGGGCGAGCGGCTGGCCCTGCATCACGCGGTGGACGACGAGCGGCGCGACGAGCGCGAGGAGCGGCACCGGGATCGTGACGAGGCGTCCGGCGCGGCGGCCGGCCCGGATCGTCGCGACGAGCCAGAGCACGAGCAGGGCGGGCACGAGCGAGGGCGCGCACGCGCCGACCGCGGCCAGCAGGATCCCCGCCACGGCGGAGGCCGACCACGAGCGCGGCGCGCGCAGCACGGCGAGCGCCAGCCACGGCAGGAGCAGGTGCGCGAGCACGGCCGGCAGGCGCCCGTCGCCGAGCGCGACGAGGAGGGTGGGCGCGAGGGTCCAGACGAGGGCCGCGAGCGCGCGCAGCCAGGCGTTGCGCGTGAGCTGCGCGGCGCAGAGCCACGCGGCGAGGGCGGCGAGCGGGAGGGCCGCCACGAACAGGCCGAGCACGGCGAGCGACGGCTCCCACGCGGTGACGCTGCCGAGCACGGCGAGCACGTAGGCGAACGGGTCGGAGGGCGCGACGGGCCCGGCGCCGGATCCGCGCACGCCGATTCCCACCTGAGCCCACAGCGCGCCCGCGCTCGGGCCGAGCGGCAGGAGCTGCCCGCCCGTCAGCGCGGTGCCCGCGAGCCGCGGGAGCCACATGACGGCGGCCAGCAGGAGCGCCGCGAGGACCGTCCAGCCGCCGCCCGTGGCGAGGAACTCGACGCCGTCGGAGACGCCCATGTGCTCGACGCGGTACTGCTCGCGGGCGAGGGAGCGTCGCCTGCGGCCGACCGCGAGCGGCTGGCGGAGGGACGCGACGCTCGACCACGGCGCGGTCCTGGCGACCGCGAGGCGGCGACGGCTGGCCCGGATCCGACCGGGCGCGACCGCGACCCGCACGGCGGCGCCGATCTCGCCGGGCGCGGCGGTCGGGCGCTTGCGGAGCAGCTGCAGCAGCGCGCGCAGGATCGCGAGCGGCACGAGTGAGAGCCAGTGGAAGGGGACGGCGGCCGGCGGCGCGTAGGCGAGCCGGCGGTGCAGCTGCGCCTGCCGGCGGAGCCGACGACGGCGACGGCGCGGCGTGCGCTTGCCGAGGAACGCGGTGCCGGGGGCGGCGTCGCCCGCGGAGGCCACGCGTGCGGCCGGCACGACCACGACGCGGTGGCCGGCGAGGCGGGCGCGGACGCAGAGGTCGAGCGCGTCGTCGATCACGGGCAGCGCGTCGTCGAAGCCGCCGAGCTCGTCCCACAGGCGGTGCCGCACGAGCATGCCGCCCGCGGCCACGCCGAGGACGTCGCTCATCTCGTCGTACTGGGCCTGGTCGAGCTCGACGTCGACGACGGGGACGGCCGCGCCGAGCGTGGTGAGCGTGCGGCCGAGCTCGTGGATGTAGCCCGGGTGGTCCCACTCCATGAGCTTGGGGCCGGCGACCGCGACGCTCGGCGACGCCTCGATCGCCGCGAGCAGGCGCTCGAGGGCGTCGGGCGCGGGGGCGTTGTCCGCGGAGAGGAGCCAGAGGAGCTCGTGGTCGCTCTCGGGCGCGGGGATCACGCGGACGGCCTGGTCGACGGCCTGCCCGAACGTCATCCGGGCGGGGGCCTGGACCATCCGGGTGGGCTCGGACGCGGCCAGCAGGGCGGCCGATGCGTCGCGGGAGCCGAGGTCGACCGCGACCACCTGGTCCGGCCGGCGGGTCTGCGCGGCGAGCGCCTGGAGGGTCCGGTCGAGGAACTGCGCGCCCTCGTGGGCGACGAGGATCGCGGTTACTCGTGGCTGCATGACAGGGGAGACCCTACGTGGTGGGCGGTGGGGATCCGCCGCAGCCCGACGGCGCGGCGGAAGGCCGGGGCCGGCCGCGCGGGCCGGCGGGCGGGTCAGACCGCGCGCTTGCGGAACTTGCGGCGCTCGCGCTCGGAGAGGCCGCCCCAGATGCCGAAGCGCTCGTCGTTCTCCAGCGCGTACTCGAGGCACTCGCTGCGCACCTCGCACGAGCCGCAGATCTTCTTGGCGTCGCGGGTGGATCCGCCCTTCTCCGGGAAGAAGGCCTCGGGGTCGGTCTGCGCGCAGAGCGAGTCGGCCTGCCAGGCGAGCGGGTTGCCGTCGTCGACGCTGCGGACCCCCGGGACCCCGAGTCGGACGGGGTCGACGAACCAGTCGTCGGGGACTCCGGCGTGGTACTCAGGTAGTGCCATGTCACGATCTCCCCACGCGGCCGAGGCGCCCGGCCGGCCCCAGCTCATCGTCATAATTACACCGGTGTAACTCCATCGAGTCAAGCTGCGGAGGGTAAACCCTCAGCCGCTCCTCGAGGGTTGCGACGCGCCGCCGCTCGCCGTGGGCGCTACTCCGCGAGGCCGGCCTGGCGGGCCGTCCACGCGCTCGTCACCATGTCGTCCAGGGTGTGGCGCATGGCCCAGTCGATGTCGCGCGCGGCCAGCTCCCCGGAGGCGACGATGCGGGCCGGGTCGCCCGGTCGGCGGTCGTGCATCTCCGGCTCGAACGCGATGCCGGTGGCCGACGCGATGGCCGTCATGATCTCGCGGACGCTGACGCCCGCGCCGCTGCCGAGGCAGTAGACGGGCTCGACCGACTCCCCCGCCTCGAGCCGGCGGGCCGCCGCGACGTGCGAGGCGGCGAGGTCGACGACGTCGATGTAGTCGCGCACGCACGTGCCGTCGGGCGTCGGGTAGTCGCCGCCGTTGATCCGCGGCGTGCGACCGTCGCGCAGCGCCTCGAAGACGAGCGGGAACAGGTTGTGGGGGCTCGTGTCGAAGTAGCCCTCCTCGCCGGATCCGACGACGTTGAAGTAGCGGAGCGACGCGTGGCGGAGGCCCGCGGCGACGCCCTGGTCGCGCAGCAGCCACTCGCCGATGAGCTTCGACTCGCCGTAGGGGGACTCGGGCGCCTTGGGCGTGCGCTCGTCGACGAGGTCGACGTCGGGCGTGCCGTAGACGGCCGCGGAGGACGAGAACACGATGCTGTCGACGCCGGCCCGCTCCATCTCCTCGAGGAGCACGGCCGTCGCGGTGACGTTCTGCTCGTACGTGTGCAGCGGGCGCTGCACGGAGACCCCGGCGTACTTGTAGCCGGCCACGTGCACGACGCCGCGGATGTCGCCCGAGCCCAGGATGCGCGCGAGGAGCTCCCGGTCGAGCACGGATCCGCGGTGGAACGGCACGCCCTCCGGCACGAACGACGCGTGGCCGCTCGAGAGGTCGTCCAGCACGACGGTGTCGATGCCGGCGCGGGCGAACGCGGAGACGATGTGCGAACCGATGTAGCCGGCGCCGCCGGTGACCAACCATGTCATGCGGCAACCCTATCGACGGCTCCGGGGCCTCCCGTCACGCGGCGGCGGCGCCGTCCTCGTCGTCGACCTCGGCGGCGGACGGCGCGGGCGTCGTCGCGAGGAACGCCTCGCCCTCCCCCGTGACGACGAGCCGGCCCTCGTCGGGCGTGACGAACACGGCGTCGCCGCGCACGAGCTCGACCGAGGAGGACCGGCCGCGGATCGCGACGGCACCCGCGGTGCAGAGCACGATGGCGGGGCCGTCGACCTCGACGACGCTCGCGCCCGCGTCGTCCGCGGTCGCCTCGCGGGTCGCCGGGGCGATGCGCGCGAGCAGGAAGTCGGGGACGTCGGGCCGGTACAGCTCGACGCCCGGCGCCGCGTGCTCGGGCTCGAGGTACGGCACGGGCAGCGCCTGGAACTCGAGCACGTCGAGCAGCTCGGGGACGTCCACGTGCTTGGGCGTGAGGCCGCCGCGCAGCACGTTGTCGGACGCGGCCATCAGCTCGATCCCGAGGCCGTCGAGGTAGGCGTGGATGTTGCCCGCGGGGAGGTAGAGCGCCTCGCCGCGGCGGAGGGTCACGCGGTTGAGGAGGAGCGACGTGACGATGCCCGCGTCGCCGGGGTAGGCCGCGGCGAGCTCGCGGACGGTGCGCATCTCGGTCGAGAACTCGCGGCACTGCCGGTCGGAGGCGAGGCTCGCGAGCAGCGTGACGCGATCGACCAGGCGGCGCACGTCGGATCCGCCGCCCATGAGGAACGCGAAGACGTCGCGCAGCACGTCCGCCTCGGAGCCCGTGAGGCGCGAGAGGACGGCGCGGATGACGCCCGGGTCTGAGTCCGGGCCCGACGCGTCGAGCGTGAGCAGCAGCGTGAAGACCTGCCGCACCTCCGCGAGCGGCCGGAAGCCGCAGAGCGCGTGGAACTCGTCGCTGAGCGCGTAGATCAGCTCGGGCTTGTGCAGCGGGTCCTTGTAGTTGCGGTGCGGGGCGTCGATGGGGACCCCGCGCTCCTCCTCGTCGCGGAAGCCGCGGCGGGCGCGGTGCAGGTCGGGGTGCGCCTGGAGCGAGAGGGGGCCGCCCGCGGCGAGCACCTTGAGGAGGAACGGGAGGCCCGGGCCGTCGCCCGGGCGGAGGCCGTCGGCGAGCGGGCCGAGCGTGGTGGCCGGGTCCGCCTGGATCCAGTCGGCGAGCGTCGCCGCGCCGCCCGCGGTCGCCGGGTCGACGACGCGCGTCGGGGACCCGCCGTGCGCACCCAGCCACAGCTCGGCCTCCGGTCCCCCGGACGGCTCGCGGCCGAGGAGCTCGGCGATGGCGGTGCGGGATCCCCAGGCGTAGTCGCGGGGGGAGTTGGCGAGGGACGTGAACACGGCTGATCCTGTCGGGCTTGGCGGCTACCTACAACGCCCGGAGGGGCGCGTCCTGTCCGGACGCGACCAAAGTACCAACCGATGCGGGCCCCTCCGGGACGCGCCCTAGGCTCGGCGGCAGGCGCCCGGCCCCGAGGGCGCCGACGAGACGCAATGGAGCGAACGTGTCCCTCACCCCTCTCATCGGCGACTTCTACGGCTACGAGTCCCGGCTCGGAGACCGGGAGAGGGAGGCGCTCGCGGAGCTGCGCGCGTACCTCGAGGAGGAGGTGCGGCCGCGGGTCAACGGGCTGTGGGCGCGCGCCGAGTTCCCGCGCGACGTGGTCGGCGGCCTCGCCCGGCTCGGCACCTTCGGCATGGCGTTCCCCGAGACGCGGCCCTTCGAGAACTCGGCCGTCTTCCGCGGCTGGGCGGCGCTCGAGCTCGGGCGCGTCGACGCGAGCATGGCCACCCTCGTCGGGATGCAGAGCGGCCTCGTGATGGGGAGCATCGCGGTCACCGGGTCCCCCGAGCAGCGCGCCGAGTGGCTGCCCCGCCTCGCCTCGGGCGAGATCCTCGGCTCCTTCGGCCTCACCGAGCCGCTGTCCGGATCCGACTCCGCGCGGGGGCTGCGCACGGTCGCGACCCGCCGCGGCGACGAGTGGAGCATCACGGGCGCCAAGCGCTGGATCGGCAACGGCACCATCAGCGACGTCACCGTGATCTGGGCCAAGGACGCGGACGACGGCCAGGTGAAGGGCTTCCTCGTCCCCAACGACTCCCCCGGCTTCCGCGCGACCCGCATCGAGGACAAGCAGGCGCTCCGGATCGTGCAGAACGCCGACATCGAGCTCGACGGCGTCATCGTGCCGGAGCGGAACCGCCTGCAGCAGGCGCGCTCGTTCGCCGACACCGCCAAGGTGCTGCGCCTCACGCGCGCCGAGGTGGCGTGGGCCGCCGTCGGGATCTCGGTCGGCGCGTACGAGGCCGCCGTCGCGTACACGGGCGAGCGGCAGCAGTTCGGCAAGCCGCTCGGCGCGCACCAGCTGATCCAGGACCTCCTGGTCCGCAGCCTCGGCAACATCACGGCGTCCATCGGCCTGGTGACGCGCGCGTCGGAGATGGTGGACGAGGGCACGCAGTCCGACGAGCACTCGGCGCTCGCGAAGGCGTACGCCACGAGCCGCATGCGCGAGACCGTCGCCTGGTGCCGCGAGGCGTTCGGCGGCAACGGCATCGTGCTCGACTACGACGTGGCGCGCTTCTTCGCCGACGCGGAGGCCATCTACTCCTACGAGGGCACGCGCGAGATGAACACGCTCATCGTCGGCCGCGCCATCACCGGCCACGCCGCCTTCGTCTGAGGGACACCGGAGCGGGCGGCGCGCCGGTGTCCGGGCGCGTCCGCGACCGGTCCCCCTCAGGCGGCAGGCGAGGCGGGCAAGGCCGGATACCCTGATGGGCATGCCCACCGACAGCCGCCGAGCCCTCCGGAGCTTCGCGACCTTCGTCCTCGTCACGACGTTCGCCGGTGACATGTGGCGCAACGGCCTGAGCTGGTGGGGCTTCGGCGCCATCGCGCTCGCGGTGCTCGTGACGTGCATCACCCTGCTGGTCCGCTCCCAGCCCCTGCCCCGCCTGCGCGTCGTGCCGATCCCGCTGCTCGCGTTCACGGGGATCGCGGTGCTGTCGATCGCGTGGTCGGAGTACCGGCCGGAGTCCGCCATCGGCGTGGTGATCCAGCTGTCCACGACCATCGCCGCGCTGACGCTCGTCGTGTTGCTGTCGTGGGCGGAGATCGTGCAGGCGCTCGGGCGGGCGCTCCGGATCGTCCTCGGGCTGTCGCTCGCCTTCGAGCTGGTGGTCGCCGTCGTCGTGCGGCAGCCGGTCATGCCGTTCTTCACCGACTACGGCCCCGACGCGCCCGCGGCCTTCGCGTGGACCCGCGGAGAGCTGCTCACGGGCGGCCGGATCCAGGGCGTCGTGGGCAACGCGAACCTGCTCGCGATGGTGGCGCTCCTCGGGCTCATCGTCTTCTCGCTGCAGTACGCGGCGCGCACCGTCAGCCGCCGTCGCGCGGGGGCCTGGATCGCGGTGGCCCTCCTCACGCTCGCCCTCACCGGCAGCTCCACGGTCCTCGTCGCGCTCGTCATGACGGGCGTGGTCGCGGCGCTCGCCCTGGTGGCGCGGCGGGTGGGCCTCCGCGGCCGGCTCGTGCTGGCGAGCGGCGTCGTCGTGGCCGCGGTCGCCGGCGCGGTCGTCATGGCCACGCGCACGGCCGAGGTCTTCGAGCTCCTCGGCCGCTCCCCCGACCTGACCGGCCGGTTCCAGATCTGGGAGTCCGTGCTCGGGCTCGCGCAGCAGCACCCCGTCGTCGGCTGGGGCTGGATCGGCTACTGGGCGCCCTGGGTGCACCCCTTCGAGGGCCTCGCGGTCCGCAGCGGCGTCACGTACCTGCAGGCGCACGACGCGTACCTCGACGTCCTGCTGCAGGTGGGCGCCGTGGGCCTCCTCGTCTTCGCCTGCTTCATCGTCACCACCTATGTCCGGTCCTGGTGGGCCGCGATCGACCGCCCGCAGCACCGCCGCGACCGCGTCGAGCCGTACTCCGTGCTCGCGCTGGCGCCGCTCCTGCTGATGACCGCCCTCGTCGTGCAGAGCCTCGCGGAGAGCCGGCTCCTCTACGAGGGCAACTGGCTCCTCCTGGTGGTCGTCGCCGTCGCCACCCGCTCGCGCATGGTCGAGCGCGAGGACGTCCCCGGGCCGGTCGACTCGCGCCGCACCGCGGTCCTGCCCGCGCGGGCGGGCACCCCCGTCGAGCACGTGCCGTCGCCCCTCGTGGGCGCGGCACCCGCGGTACCCGCCCGCTCCGCGTCCCCGGCCGCAGCGCCCGCGCCCGCCGCCGCCTCCGCACCGACGCGCACCGCGCCCGCCGATCCCGGCGTCGCCTGATCCCGGCGGCCGACCGGTGCCCCGCCGACCGCCCGTGATCCCCGGCGCATGACGCTCCCCGCCCGCCTCCCGCTGCCCGCGCGCCTCCCCGACCTCCTCGGGTCGGCGCGCTTCTCCGCCGCGCTCACCCACTGCATCCTCGGCACGGCGATCCTGTCGCACGCCATCCGGGCCACGGCGGGCTGGGCCGGGCTGATCGGGATCGTGACCGCGCTGGTGGTCATGGCCGCCGGATCGCTCGCGGCGAAGCGCGGCGACTGGGAGTGGCGCGGCCTCCTGCCCATCTCGCTGCTGCTCCTCGTGGGCTGGTGCGCCGCGACCCTGCTCTGGACGGCCTACCAGCCGGACGCCGTCGGCGGCGTGCTGTACCTCGCGGCCTCCGCCTTCCTCGCGGTGTACGTCGGCGTCGTGCGCGACCTCATCCAGATCGTGCGCGCCGCCGGGGACGTCCTCCGGCTGGTGCTCGTGGCCTCCCTCGCCCTCGAGGTGCTGGCCGGGCTGCTCATCGACGGCCCGATCCCCTTCCTCGGGATCCGCGGTGCGCTCGACCGCCTCGGCCCCGTCCAGGGGCTGCTCGGCGAGCGGAACGCCCTCGGCATCCTCGCGCTCGTCGCCGCCGTGACCTTCGCCGTCGAGCTGCTCACGCGGTCGGTGCCGCGCGGGCGCGGGCTCGCCTCCCTCACCACGGCGCTCCTGGTGGCCTCGCTCACGCGCTCGTCGGTGATCCTCGGCACGTTCCTCGTCCTCGGCGTCGCCGCCCTCGCGATCCTCGGCCTCCGCCACCTCGCCCGCCAGGCCCGGCCGCTCGCGAACAGCGCGGTCCTCGTGCTCGCGGCGGTGGTGGCCGTGCTCGTCGTGGCGTTCCGCTCCCCCGTCCTGCAGGTCCTGCAGGCGCGCCCCGACTACCTCCAGCGGGTCGCCCTGTGGCGCGAGATGCTCCGCCTCATCGACCTCAACACGATCGAGGGCTGGGGGTTCGTCGGCTTCTGGCGGCGCGACGCCTACCCGTACACGGCCCTCGACCTCGTGAGCCGCGGCGCGCAGGAATCGGGCCGCAACGCCTACCTCGACCTCTACCTGCAGGCGGGCCTCGTCGGCCTCGCCCTGTTCGCCGCGTTCTGCGCCCTCGCGCTCGGGCGCTCCTGGGCCCTCGCGACCACCAAGCGCGGGCTCGGGCACGTGTGGACGGCCCTCGTGCTCGTGGTGCTCCTCGTCGCGTCCCTCGCCGAGAGCGTCACGCTCGTGGAGTGGGGCTGGATCCTGCTCGTGATCTGCGCGGTCAAGGCCGCCCAGGGCCGGAGCTGGCGGCACGGCCTGCCGGAGCATCGCCAGGCCGAGTGACGCCCGCCGGGCGGACGCCCGGCGCGGAGATCAGCGGACGGCCTCGTCGCGCGGCCGACGGAACGAGAAGAACTTGTGGCCCGTGTACGTCGCCACGGTGATCACGATGGTCACGAGCACCTGCGCCACGATCGGCTCGAGCGGCGTGGTCTCCACCACGAGCGGCAGGAGCAGCATGTTGGCGAACAGCGGCATGAGGTTCACGAGCGTGTAGCGGGAGAAGTCGGGGACCAGGTTGCCGCTGACCTTGAACACGAGCTTCCGGTGCAGCGTGAACGCGATCGGCAGCTGCACCGCCCACGCGATGACCAGCACGAGCGGGTACGGGATCTCGTGGCCCCACAGCAGGTAGAACAGGGCGAACCAGGCCGTGCCGAGCACGGTGTTGAAGCCGCCGACGAGAAGGAACGCGACGCGCTCGTCCTTGATCAGCCGGAGGAGGATGCCGGGAGCCGGCGCCTCCTCGCGGGGTGCCTCGACGCCGTCGGTGTGCTCGTCCATGGGGTCTCCTCGCCGCGCCGGAGCGGACGCGGTGGACGGCCGGCGGGCCGCGCCGTGGTCGTCCGGTGCGGGCCCCACTGTATCCGCTGCGTCCCGGGCGAGCGCCGCCCGCCGTCCGGTCGGGCGGCGGGAGGGCGACGCGGGTCAGTACGCGGCGCCGACGGGGATGCGGGCGAGCGCCGCGGTGCCCATCGGGGTGATGGTCGGCGATGGCGTGCCCGCCAGCGCGACGAGTCGCGCCCAGCTCGAGACCGGCCGCGCCTGGCCGCCCTGGAGGACGTAGACGCTCGGGTCCGCGGATCCCTTCACGAGCACGGCCCCCGTGACGGTCGCACCGGTCGCGTCGAGCGTGCGGCAGGTCGTGGGGACGAGGTCGGTGACCGGCAGTCCCGTCGAGCCCGGGTCGCGGAGGGCCACGATGCGGCCCTGGGTGGCGAGGTAGGACGTGCTCCCGCAGCGCACGGCGAGCGAGAGGACCGACTGCGACCGCGCGTAGCCGTCGAGGGTGCGCTGCTGCACGGTGCTGTAGGCCTGGCCGAAGCCGAGCTCGCGCGTGACGGCGAAGTCCGGCACGCCGATCCTCCGGTTCAGCCCGTCGACGACGTAGACGTCCGCGCTGCTCGCCGACTTGACGAGCGTGCCGGGCTCCAGCGCGACGTGACCCGTGGCGTACCGGGATCCCACGGACGCCCGCATCCCCGCGACGTACGCCGGG
Organism: Clavibacter rahimiani; assembly: GCF_052654495.1. NCBI lineage: Bacteria > Bacillati > Actinomycetota > Actinomycetes > Micrococcales > Microbacteriaceae > Clavibacter > Clavibacter rahimiani. Next base: position 1,014,122 of record NZ_CP199790.1, on the reverse strand, counting down.
GCACCGCCGTTGAGCGCGACCAGGGCGGACCAGCTGGACACCGGGTACTTGACCCCGCCGTCGAGGAGGTACGCCGTGCCGTCGCCGGGGAGCGTGAAGAAGGCGCTCATGGCGCCGGCCTGCGGGAGCGCGCGCAGCTGGCCCGGGTCCAGGGGCACGGCCGCCGAGCAGCTGTAGCCGTAGGACGCCACGAGGTCGCAGGACGCGAAGTCGTGCCGGCGGTCGCCCTGCACCAGGCTGATCGTGCCGTCCGCGGGATCGCGCACGAGCTCCGACGCCGGGATCCCGGTCGCGAGCGCGTCGAGGTAGGACCGGCCGACGGTGCTGATGCCGCCGAGCGCGTCGAGCGCCTGATACACGCTGAAGTCGGTCACGGGGTGCTTCTGGCCGCCGCTCACCAGGTAGACGCTGTCGTCCGTGGCGACCTTGACGAACGAGGACACCGGTCCGTCGCTCGTGCTGCCGAACCAGTCCGTGTAGAGGCGCCAGAAGTTGCGGTTGCCGTAGGAGGAGCAGGAGTCGCCCGTGCCGTAGACGTTGCGCAGGGCCGCCTGGTTCGGCTGGTACGGCGTGTAGATGTAGAGCCCGGCCGTCGCCTGGTTGCGGATGGTGACCTGCGAGGACCCGCAGTCGGCGTTCGGGTGCCAGAGGATCCGGTTGCTCCGGCCGGCCTGGTAGTTCCAGCGCGTGGGGGTCGACTGGTACACCCTGAACTGGTGCGCCGCGTTGTAGACCTGGTTGAAGAAGCCGTAGTAGGTCGAGTCGCAGGCCGCGGTGTCCGGGCAGCCGTAGCCGGTGGCGCTGCGGAACTGGCGGTCGCTCGGCGTGCTGTCGGTGACGAGCCCCTGCTCCTTCTCGAGGAGGACGAGGAGCGCGGCCTGGCTGACGCCGCACGCGCGGCCCACCCAGTAGACGATGTCGGCGCCGCTGAGGCGCGACGCCTGCAGGCTCGAGCACCGGCTGTCGGCGGCGCGGGCGGGCGTGCTCTGCACGTAGTCCCGGAGGCACACGTAGCCCGACGCGCAGCTGGGCACGCGGGCCCGGAGGAAGGACTGGACGTCGCCCGCGGACATGGCGTCGCCGTCGTAGAACTTGGCGTCGCTGATGATCATGCCGGGGTCGAAGTCCGCGCCCGATGCGGCCCGCGCGGGCTCCGCGCCGGAGCCGAGCGTGCCGGTGCCCACCAGGCCGACCCCCAGGGCGACGACCCACACGGCCAGGCAGGCGATCAGCCGCGAGCGTCGGCGCGCACGCCGGACATGGTCCACCCCGTCATCGAACAATGCATCCCCCTGCGTCCCCGTGCCGTGAGATGCGATTCTCACACACGAGGGGGCGGCCGCCGCACCGTGGTGCGGATCGGCCGCCCCCTCGTCGGGTGCGGGACCGTGGTCGGCGGGAGCTAGCGCTTCCCGCGACCGGCCGGCGGCTGGTCGACGCCGAAGGTGCGCGCCCATGTCTCCGGGCTCGTGACCGTCGGCAGCGCGGCGCGGTACGCCGCCTTCAGCTGGGGCCAGCGCGCGAGGATCCGCCAGCGGAGCACGATGCTCGTCCACAGCATGCGGCGGAACATCGCGGGATCGCGGCGGTGCAGGAGCGCCGCCGATCCCTCGGCGTTCGACACCAGCACGCTGTCGAACTCCGGCACGACCCACCAGCGGGCGTCCTCGAACGCGAGGTGCGCCTCCGGGCCGCGCTGCGCGGCCGAGCTGAGCGGCGAGAACGCGTGCCGGCCCACGGTGCGGGCGAGCCAGGCGAAGCGCGCGATGCCGGCGGGCGCGCCTCCCCCGCGACGTCGCTGCGGCTTGTCCGGCGCGATGATCTCGGGCAGGGCGGCGCGGTCCTTGATGGGGACGCCGTCCGAGAAGCCCTTCGCGAGCTCGCGGGTGCGGGCGAGGCGCGTGACCATGTCCTGGTGCAGGCCGCGCGGCCCGCGGAGGATGTTCCGGTACGCCTCGTGGCGCGCGGCGAGCGCGAAGTACTGCATCGAGACGAGGTGCCGGACGTCCGTGGCGAGGTTGGCCGTGAGGAACCGGCCCCCGCGCTCGTACGGCGAGTGCAGCAGCGCCGCGATGAGGCGGTTGCGCGCGTGGAAGAAGGCCTGCCAGTCCTGCGAGTCGTCCTTGTCGACCCACGAGACGTGCCACACGGCCGCGCCCGGCAGGGTGACGGTCGGCACGCCGACCTCCTTGGCGCGGAGCGCGTACTCGGCGTCGTCCCACTTGATGAAGACGGGCAGCGAGAGCCCGATCTGCTTGATGGTGGAGACGGGGATGAGGCACATCCACCAGCCGTTGTACTCGGCGTCGACGCGGCGGTGCATCCACCGGGTCTGGCGGAGGTTCGACGCGCTGAAGTCGTGGCGCGTCGGCGTGACGGGGCCCCACATGAAGTTCCACATGTCGAAGCCCTCGGCATACGCGTGGAGCTTGCTCTTGTCGTACATGTCGAACATGTGGCCGCCCACGATGGTAGGCGTGCGGGAGTAGTCCGCGAACTTCACCGCGCGGCGGATGCTCTCGGGCTCGAGCGTGATGTCGTCGTCCATGACGAGGACGTAGTCGCTCGCGCCCTCCTTGAGCGTCTCGTACATGCCGCGGGAGAAGCCGCCGGATCCGCCCAGGTTCGCCTGGTCGATGACCCGCAGCTTCTCGCCGAGCAGCTCCTGCGCCCGGGGGAAGGCGGGCTGGTCCGCGACCTTCTGCGTGCCCTGGTCGGTGACGTAGACGTGGTCGAGGAGCGCCGCGACGTCGGGCTTCTCGCCGATGTCGGTGAGGAGCTTCACGCAGTACTCGGCGCGGTTGAGCGTCGTGATGGCGATGCTGACCGAGCCGGTGGCGCCCGACGTGGGGGCGGATCCCGCGGGCGCGTACCAGCCGGCCTCGACGAGCGCGAAGTCGGCCTCCTCGCCCATCAGGTCGAACCAGTACCAGCCGCCGTCGGCGAAGTAGGTGAAGGGGAGCTCGAAGCGGGAGGTGGCGGAACCGGAGACGGCGGCGCCGTCGACCTTCTGGATCACGCCGCGCGCGTTGGAGCGGTAGACGATGACCTGGCCCTCGCCGCTGGTCTCGACCTCGAGCACGACGCCGTCGAGCGTGGTGCTCGCGCGCCAGTAGGAGGCGGGGAACGCGTTGAAGTACGTGCCGAACGACACCTTGCGACGGTGGGGCACCTGGAAGCCGCGGTCGCCCCGGATGGCGCTGATGATGCCCATGTCGCTGAGGCGCACGACCGCGTTGTGCGTGTCCGAGTCGACGACGCGCAGCGGCGAGCGGCGGCGCTTCTCGGGCGCGACGGGGATGCTCGTCCAGTAGTCGGCGTCCACGTAGAGCGGGACGATGTCCGGGTCGTGCTCGGACGGCAGGATGACGCGCTGGATGAGGTCGAGCTCGGCGGGAGCGCCCGCGAGGTCGGCGGCCATCAGGAGGCGTCCTTCACGAGGACGGGCTTGAGCTTGTTCTCGTACATCGAGAGGGCCGCTCCGATCGCCATGTGCATGTCGAGGTACTGGTACGTGCCGAGGCGGCCGCCGAAGAAGACGCCCTCCTCCTGCTTCGCGAGCTCGCGGTACTTCAGCAGGCCCTCCCGGTCGGCCGCCGTGTTCACCGGGTAGTACGGCTCGTCGTCGCCCTCGGCGAAGCGCGAGTACTCGCGCATGATCACCGTCTTGTCGGCCGGGGCGTCGCGCTCCGGGTGGAAGTGGCGGAACTCGTGGATGCGCGTGTACGGCACGTCGGAGTCGGCGTAGTTCATGACGGGCGTGCCCTGGAAGTCGCCGACCGGGAGCACCTCGCGCTCGAAGTCGAGCGTGCGCCACGAGAGCGCGCCCTCCGAGTAGCCGAAGTAGCGGTCGATGGCGCCCGTGTAGACGACGGGCACCTTCCCGACGACCGAGGCCCGGTTGACCTCCTGGGTCTCGTCGAAGAAGTCGGTCTCGAGGCGGACCTCGATGTTCGGGTGGTCGGCCATGCGCTCGAGCCATGCCGTGTAGCCCTGGACGGGCAGGCCCTCGTGCGTGTCGTTGAAGTAGCGGTTGTCGTACGTGTAGCGGACGGGGAGGCGGCTGATGACCTCGGCCGGCAGGTCCGTGGGATCCGTCTGCCACTGCTTCGCGGTGTAGTCGCGGATGAACGCCTCGTAGAGCGGGCGCCCGATGAGGGAGACGCCCTTCTCCTCGAGGTTGCGCGCCTCGCCGGCGTCGAGCTCGGAGGCCTGCTCGGCGATGAGGTCGCGCGCCGCCTGCGGGCCGTGCGCCGAGCGGAAGAACTGGTTGATCGTGCCGAGGTTGATCGGCAGCGGGAAGACCTCGCCCTTGTGCTCGGTGTAGACGCGGTGCACGTAGGGCGTGAAGTCCGTGAAGCGGTTGACGTACTCCCAGACCGTCTCGTTGGAGGTGTGGAAGAGGTGCGCTCCGTAGCGGTGCACCTCGATCCCGGTCTCCGGGTCCTTCTCGCTGTACGCGTTGCCGCCGATGTGGTCGCGACGATCGATGACGAGGACCTTGAGGCCCAGCTCCTCGGCGACGCGCTCCGCGATCGTGAGTCCGAAGAAACCGGATCCGACCACTACGAGATCAGGGCTCATGGCACATTCCTTTGCTGGGGTGGCGCCCGACGGGCGCTCGACGGGACTGGTCAAGGGTAACGGGGGATCAGGCGCGGGCCTGCGGGACGGTCCGGTCGCGCGTGATCAGGCGGCGGTACAGCCCGCGGCGCACGGCCTCGGGGATGAGGCGGTAGCTGCCGCGCACCAGGACGTTGCGCCCCGCCTGCCCGATCGACGTGAAGCGCCGCCGGCGGAACTCGCGCTGCAGGCGGAGCTCGGCCCGCAGCTGGGCGACGCCGCCGCGCCGAGCGTAGGCACCCGCGCTGACGCGGTACATGACGAGCGGATCCGGCAGGTTCTCCACGCGCGCGCCCGACTGGATCATGCGGGCGAAGAGGTAGTAGTCCTCCATGAGCCCGAGCGGCAGGTAGCCGCCCGCCCGCTGGACCGCGGCACGCCGGTAGACGACGGTCGGGTGGTTGAAGGGATCGTGGAAGCGCGCGTAGCGGGAGATGGCGTCGGCGCCGACGGGCGGGGTGCGGCGCCCCACGATGGTGCCCACCTCGTCCGTGAACTCGTACATTCCGGTGCCCACGAGGTCGAGGCCGCCGGAGATGAGCGCCAGCTGGCGGGCGAAGCGCTCGGGGAGGCTGATGTCGTCGGCGTCCATGCGCGCCACGACGTCGTGCGCGCAGGCCTCGAGGCCGCGCTCGAGCGCGTAGGCGAGGCCCATGTTGCGCGGGAGCTCGACCGTGACGACGGGGACCGGGGACGACTCCGCGAGCTCGGCCATCGTGCGGGCGAGGTCGGCCGAGACCGGGCCGTCGCGCACGACGACGACCTCGTCGGGCCGGAGCGCCTGGTCGTCGACGCTGCTGCGGAACGCCCGACGGAGGAACTCGGGGCGGTCGCCGCGGTACACGGGGAGGAGGAGCGAGAAGGCCTCGGTGGGCACGGGTCCTCCATCTGTGATCCTCGGTGCGTGGGCAGCTGGGCCGTCGACGCCTGAGCGGACGGCCGCGCGGGCAGCCGCCCGCCGAGCACCCGAGTCTACCGGGCACCCGCCTGAGGGGCCCGGCGCCTCGCCACAGGCGGGCGGTGCGCACGCGGGCGCGCGGCGCGCGGCGCGGGGCGGGCTAGGCCCGGCCGGCTGCGCGCTCGATGCGGCAGACGCCCTCGGTGACGTCGCCGAGGCCGGCGAGCACCTCCGCGGCGGGACGCGGTCGTCGCCCGAGGCCCTGGCGCACCCCGTCGACGAGGCCGCGCAGGAGCAGGGGGCGGTCCGCCGAGCGGGCGATCGTGCGGGTCCAGCCGACGAGCGCAGCCCCGGCGTAGAGGACGCGCTCGGCGGGAGCGAGCGCGTGGGAGAGCCGGAGCATCCAGAGCTTGTTGCGCACCTCGAAGACGAAGCGCGCGCCGGGATCCACGTCGGTCGACCCGAACGTCCGCGTCCGGTGCTCGACCGTGCTCCCGTGCACGAGGTAGCCGCGGCCGTGACGCAGCAGGCGGGCCGAGTACTCGAAGTCGTCGTTCCAGAGGAAGTAGTCGGCCATCGGCAGCCCGTGCGCGCGGATGGCGTCGGCCTCGACCAGGAGGGAGACGAACGACGCCGTGCGGACGGGCGTGCAGCCGTGCCGGGCCGCCCGCGCGACGCTCGCGCGGGAGGCGCCGGGCCGGGTGCGCGGCGTGTTCATGGGATGCGGACGGCCATCGGTCCAGCGGACCGCCGAGGCCAGCACGACCGTGCCGCGGGGCGCGGCGGCCCGGGCGCGCAGGAGCTCCGCGAGCGCCGTGGGATCCGGCACGGTGTCGTCGTCCATGAGCCAGACCAGCTCGGCGCCGTGCACGGTGAGCGCGCGCTCGATGCCGGCGGTGAAGCCGCCGGCTCCGCCCGTGTTGGTGGGGAGACGGGTCAGCGCCACGTCCGGGAAGCGCTCCCGGACGACGTCGCCGGAGCCGTCGGTGGAGGCGTTGTCGATCACCACGACCTCGTGCAGCGGCACCGTCTGGGCGGCGAGCGCCGCCAGGGTCTCGACCACGAGCTCGCGCCGGTTCCACGCGACGACGACCGCGACCACGCGGGGCGGCACGCCGCTCATCGCGCGGTCACCCGACGGCGACGGCGCACCACGAGGCGGCCGACGGCCCACGCGGCCGTGAGGAGGATCACGAGGGCGGCGGACGCGACCTGCACCTGCCAGCCCGGGCTCCAGAACGCGACCGTCACGGTCTTCCCGACGTCCGCGGCGGAGACGTCCACGCCGAGGAGGAAGCCGTCGACCGGCTCCTCGCGCAGCTGGGCGCCGGAGACCTCGTACCCGGGCCACGGGATGAGGGCGAGGGCGACCGTGCCGCCGTCGGCGGGGGCGGCGTCGACGCGGAAGGTCGACCCCATCGGGTCGTCGTGGAGGAGGGTCACGCGGGTGCCGTCGGAGGTCCACGCGACGCCGCCGGCGCCCTGCAGCGGGTCGTCGCGGACGATGGTGCGCGTGATCGGCGTGTCCTCGACGACGGTCCAGCCGTCCGGGACGACCTGCCACTCCCGGCGCGGGACGGTCTTCGCGGGATCGCCCCCCCGCTGGGCCTTGATGACCTGCACGGTGCTCGCGCCGATGAGGTCGACGAGGTCGACGCCCGTGTCGGACCCCTTGACCGGCTCGAACAGGCGCTCGTACAGCGCGCCGCAGGTGAGCCCGTTGAACTGCATGCAGACCTTGTTGCCGTAGCCCGGGTAGTAGACGGAGGAGTACGCGTTCTGCACGGGCTTGCCCGTGACGTACCAGGAGTTGCCGAGGAGCGTCTCCGCGTAGTCGGTGGTCTGCGGGAAGCCGACGACGAGGATGTCGCCCTCCGCGCGCGGCAGCTGCGTGCTGTACGCGCTCACGTCCGCGGGCAGGTCGTAGGTCTCGAGCGGGGACTTCGGCGAGCGGTAGTGCTGCGGCACCAGGAGCGCCACGGTGCCGACGATGGCGACCACGGCCATGGCCGCCGAGCGGGAGCGCGGGGTCGCCCGGGCGCGGTCGGCGACGCGGCCGAGGACGGCGGGGCCGCGCCCGGGACGCCAGCCGACGGCGAGTGCGTAGACGAGGAGGACCAGGGCGCCGACGAGGACGATCGCGACGGCGGCGGGCTTGACGGCGCGCGGATCCTGCGTGAGGAGGAGGAGGCCGTTGACGGCGACGATGGCCCACGCCGTGTAGAGGTGCCGCCGCGTGAGGACCCGGCGCATGCTGCGCGAGAGGCCGAGGGCGAGGACCAGCAGGATCACCGCGGTGAGGTACGGCACGACGCGCACCGGGTAGCGGAGGGGGCCGATCTCGGACGGGGCGAGGACGCCGGTCAGCGCCGCAGCGCCGATGATCAGCAGCGAGGGACGTCGACGCAGGAGCGCCCACAGGCGGCGCCAGTCGATGAGCACCAGCAGCGGGACGAGCCACGAGATGTAGGTGATGGGGGCGCCCGGGATGTTGCCCTCGTAGTAGTCCATGAAGGGGCTGCCCATGGGCATGCCCGAGATGGCGAGGTCGCTGAGGTCGACCGTGAGGAAGCCGTCGTTGCCGATGGAGTTCGAGCGGCCCGAGACCGAGGAGGTGAGCACGCCCGGGAGGTGCACCAGCACGGCGAAGAGGCCGGAGATCAGCGAGAGGCCGAGGGCGCGGAGCACCTCGGGGCGCCGGCGGCGGATGAGCGCCTCGATGAGGAGCGCGCCGAGCGCGGCGGCCAGCATGAGGGTGGCGGCGGCGTAGCCGATCCCCACCACCGTGACGGCGGCGAGGACCGCGCCCACGGGGTTGGCCCGGGCGCGGATCACGCGGCGCGAGAGGCCGACGGCGAGCGGCCAGAACGTCCAGGCCATGAGCCCGTTGACCCAGGAGGGGGCGTCGAAGTAGAGGGTGAAGCCGGCGAGCGGGACCGCCGTCGCGACGACCGCGGCCCACGGGCGGGTCACGGAGTAGGCGCGGGCCAGCACGTAGAGGCCGGCCGACGCGATGGCGAGGCACGCGATCTTCACGATGGACGAGTAGAGGGCCGCGTTCGACATGAGCTGCGAGCCGAGCCCGACCACCCAGAGGAGGGGGCTGTAGATGCCCCACGCGCCCTCGGCCTGGTAGTTGCCGCTCTGCCACACCGTGGGGTTCAGCAGCGACCAGTTGCCGTCGAGGATGCGGCGGCCGATCTCGTACCACTGCCCGTAGGCGCCGGCCTCCGTGTCGTTCACGAAGTAGTACCCCGTGAAGAAGAGCATCGGGATGATCGCGCCGACCACCGTGGCGGCGACGGCGGCGGTCGGCCACAGGAGCTTGCTGCGCATCGTGAGAGGGGTCCGTTCGTCGAGTGCCGCCCGGACCGGCTGGGTCGGCGCGGGCGGGACTCACCCTAACGCCTGGGTCCTCCGCGCCCCGTGACCCGCTCCCGGGTGCCCGTCGCAGCCTCCCGGTCGCGGGCGGACGCCGTGAGAGGATGGCCCCCGTCCGCACGCGCACCGCGGTCGCCCACGGTCTCCGTCGCACGTCGCACGATGACGTGCACGGGTGGGCAGCGACCCGGGCGCGTCCCCTCCTGCCTCGCCGAAGGAGAGCCACGTGGCCCCACGCGTCTCGATCGTCATCCCCGCATACAACAACGCCGACTACCTCCAGGAGACGGTCGACTCCGTGCTGGCGCAGACGTACTCCGACTTCGAGGTCGTGATCGCGGACCACTCCTCCACCGACGGCACGTGGGCCGTCATGCAGCGCTACGCCGACGACCCGCGCGTCCGCCTGCTCCGCACCGAGGCGGGCGGCGGGGCCCTCCGCAACTGGAACCGGGTGAGCCAGGAGGCGCGCGGCGAGCTGATCAAGCTCGTCTGCGGCGACGACCTCCTCTACCCCACGATCCTGGAGCGCCAGGTGGCCGAGCTGGACGCGTCGCCCTCCGTCGTGCTCGTCGCCTCCCCGCGGGACATCGTCGACGCCGACAGCCGACCGGTCGTGCGCGACCACGGCGTCTCCGGCGCCCGCCTCGCCATGTCCGGGGCCGCGGCCGTCCGCCGCACCATCCGCTCGGGCACCAACATCTTCGGCGAGCCGGGCTGCGTGCTCATGCGCCGGGCCGACCTCGAGGCGGTGGGCTGGTGGGACTCCCGCTGGCCGTACCTCATCGACGAGACCACGTACGCCAAGGTGCTGCTCCGCGGCGACTTCGCGTCCGTCGGGCCCACGGCCCTCGCGGGCTTCCGGATCTCCGACTCCCAGTGGAGCGTCCGCCTCGCCGGCGAGCAGGCGAGCGCTGCCGCGGGCTTCCACCACTGGGTCCTCGAGGACCACCCGCACGTCGTGTCCCGGGCCGACGTCCTGCTCGGCGACCTGATGGCCCGCGCCAAGGCCCTCTCGCGCCGGCTCGTGTACCTCTACCTCGGCCGACGCATGTCGCGTGCGGCCGGGAGCGCCGCGTGAGCGCCCTCGAGCAGCAGGGAGCGACCGACCCCGTGCTGCCGCCCGACCACTCCGTCTCCGTCGTCATCCCCGTCTACCAGGGCGAGCTGACGCTCGAGGCCCTGCTCGCGGAGATCGAGCCCTTCACGCAGCCGCAGATCTCGCGCGACGGCCACAGCTACGCCGTCACCGAGGTCCTCCTCGTGTTCGACAACGGGCGCGACGGATCCCCCCGCGTCATCCGCGAGCTGAAGCGCCTCCACCCCTTCGTCCGGCCCATCTGGCTGAGCCGCAACTTCGGGCAGCACGCGGCCACGCTCGCGGGCATGGCGTCCTCCGGCGGCGACTGGATCGTCACGCTCGACGAGGACGGGCAGCACGATCCCGGCTTCATCCCCGACATGCTCGACGTCGCGATGCGCGACCTGGCGTCCGTGGTCTACGCGAAGCCCACGAACTCGCCGTCGCACGGGTTCCTGCGGAACGTCGCCTCCCGCGGCGCCAAGGTGGTGCTGAACGCCATGTCGTCCGACCAGGACGCCGAGCAGTTCCAGAGCTACCGGCTGATGCTCGGATCCGTCGGCCGCAGCGTCGCCGCCTACGCGGGCTCCGGCGTGTACCTCGACATCGCGCTCGGCTGGGTCGCCAACCGCGTGTCCACCTGCCCCATCACGCTGCGCGACGAGGGCGAGCGGCAGTCCGGCTACTCGTCGCGCCGCCTCTTCTCGCACTTCTGGCGCATGGTGCTCTCCAGCGGCACCCGCGGCCTCCGGGCCGTGAGCGTCCTCGGGGTGCTCTTCCTCGCGGTCGCGCTGGTGTTCGTCATCGTCATCGTCGTCAGCCGCCTCACCGACAACTCGGTGCCGGCGGGCTGGGCGTCGACCATCGTCACGATCCTCGCGTCGAGCGGCATCATCCTGTTCTCGCTGGGGATCATCGCGGAGTACGTGGGCGTCGCGGTGGGCATGGCCCAGGGCCGTCCCGCCTACCTGATCGTGCGCGACCCCCTCGACGGACCGCACGGCCGACCGCCGCGCGGGCACGTGTGACCGCGCCCGTCCCCGTCTGGGTCATCGGCGCCCGGGGGCTCCTCGGCGCCTCGCTCGTCGACGCGCTGACGGCCGATCCGCGCTGGGCGCCCGTCGCGATGGAACCGCTCCCCTGGTCGACCCCGGACGAGCGCGTGATGCGCCGAGCCGCGCGGACCGGGGCCGAGCGGCTCCTCGAGGCCGGTCGCGCCGCCGGCGCCTGGGCCGTCATGTGGTGCGCGGGCGCCGCCGTCACGGGCAGCACCCGGGAGCAGCTGGAGCACGAGCTCCGGCAGCTGGATGCGGTGCTCGATGAGATCGCCGGCGCCGCGACGGCCGCCCCCGCGCCGGGCGGCGCGCTGTTCTACTCGTCGTCCGCGGGCGGCGTGTACGCGGGCGCCGCGCGTCCGCCGTTCACGGAGGCGACGGAGCCCCGCCCCCTCGCGCCGTACGGCGAGGCGAAGCTCCGCGCCGAGGCCCTCGTGCGGGCGTTCGGCGAGCGCGCCGGGGTCAGCACCCTCGTCGGCCGCATCGCGAACCTGTACGGGCCGGGCCAGGCCGTCGGCAAGCCGCAGGGCCTCATCACGCAGCTCGCGCGCGCGAACCTCTCCCCCACGCCGGCGTCCATCTACGTGCCGCTCGAGACGGTGCGCGACTACCTCTACGCCGACGACTGCGCGCGGCTCGTCCGCGACGCGACCGCGCGGCTGCTGGGGCTGCCCGCGAGGACGCACGTCACGAAGATCCTGGCGTCCGGGCAGCCGGTCACGATCAGCGCGCTGCTCGGGCACTTCACCGCGCTCGGCAAGGCGCGCCCCCACGTCATGCTCGGGCTGTCGCCGCTCGCGGGCTACCAGGCGGTGGACCTGCGCCTCGAGAGCGTCGTCTGGCCGGACCTCGACGCGCGGGACACGATGCCGCTGCCCGCGGGGATCCACATCACCGCGCAGGCGCTCATCGCCGGCATGCAGTCCGGCGAGCTCACCCCGCGCTGACGCGGGGTGAGCTCGCCGGGACGCTACGCGTCGAGCAGCGTGACGAGGTAGCGGCCGTAGCCGCTCTTGATGAGGGGACGGGCGAGCGCCTCGAGGGCGTCGCGGTCGATCCAGCCGGCGCGGTACGCGATCTCCTCGATGCAGCCGATCTTGAAGCCCTGGCGGTCCTCGATGACCTTCACGTACTCGGACGCCTGCATCATGCTCTCGAACGTGCCCGTGTCGAGCCACGCGGTGCCGCGGTCGAGGACCTGCACGCGGAGGCGGCCGGCCTGGAGGTAGTGGTCGTTGACCGCCGTGATCTCGAGCTCCCCGCGCTCGCTCGGCTGGATGCCCTTGGCGATCTCCACCACGTCGTTGTCGAAGAAGTAGAGGCCGGGGACGGCGTACGCGCTCTTCGGCTGCGCGGGCTTCTCCTCGATGGAGACGGCCGTGAAGTCGTCGTCGAACTCGACGACGCCGTAGGCCGTCGGATCGGCCACGTGGTACGCGAAGATCAGCGCGCCGTCGATCTCGGTGTTCTTCCGCAGGCTCGTGCCGAGGCCGGCCCCGTGGAAGATGTTGTCGCCGAGGACGAGGGCCACCGAGTCGTCGCCGATGAACTCCTCGCCGATGACGAACGCCTGCGCGAGGCCGTCGGGCGAGGGCTGCACGGCGTACTCGATGCGCATGCCGAGGTGCGAGCCGTCGCCGAGCAGGGCCCGGAACTGGTCGTTGTACTCGGGTGTCGTGATGATGAGCACCTCGCGGATGTCCGCCATCATCAGCGTCGACAGGGGGTAGTAGATCATCGGCTTGTCGTAGATCGGCATCAGCTGCTTGCTGATGCCCTTCGTGATCGGCCAGAGCCGGGTGCCGGAGCCGCCGGCCAGGATGATGCCCTTCATGGGTCAGCTCACCTTCTGCGAGTCGTGGAAGGCGCGCATGTCCGACCAGGTGGGGAGGAGACCGGCGGCCGCCGCCTCCGCGAGCGTGGGGGCCTCGAGGTCCTTCGGGGAGAGCAGCGCCTCGCCCGCCTCCTCCGGGAAGCGGAGGTCGAGGTCGGGGTCGAGCGGCGTGATGCCGTGCTCGGCGGAGGGGTTGTAGACGTCGCTCACGAGGTAGGTCACGGCGGCGTCGTCGGTCAGCGCGACGAAGCAGTGGCCGAGGCCCTCCGAGATGTAGACGGCCCTGTGGGTGTCGGTGTCGAGCCGCACGCTGTCCCACTGGCCGAAGGTCGGGGATCCCACGCGGATGTCGACGACGAAGTCGAGCACGGCGCCGGAGACGGCCTTCACGTACTTGGCCTGGCCGCGCGGCACGTCGGCGAAGTGGATGCCGCGCACGACGCCGCGCTTCGACACGCTCATGTTCGCCTGACGCAGGTCGAGCGGATGGCCCACGACGCGCTCGAGCTCGTCGAACCGGTACCACTCGAGGAACACGCCCCGGTCGTCGGTGCGCTGGACGGGGGTGATCTCGTAGCCGTCGGGCACGGCGAGCTCTCGGATCTGCACGGGTCGGAGTCTAGCAACGGGCCGATCAGCGGCCGGGGCCGCCGCCGCCCCGCGCACGCCGGAAGGAGAACCAACGGTGCCCGACGTAGCTGATGAGCGTGATCGCCACCACGATGAGCGCCTGCGCGACGAGGCGCGGGACGCCGACCGCGACGAGCAGCGGCAGCGAGACGGCGTTGAGCGAGATGGAGACGACGTAGACGGAGACGAAGCGCGCGAGGTCGCGCAGCACGTGTCCCCGCACCCGGAACACGAGGTGGCGGTAGAGGACGAATGCCACGAGCACGGCGACCGCGTAGCTCCCGGCGAGCGGCACGAGGGATCCGAGCACGGGCTGGCCCGCCGCGTCGAGCGCCGCGCCGGCCGTGGCCGCGAGCCCCGCGAAGAGGAGGAACGCGAAGGCGGTGTTGAAGCCGCCGACGAGGAGGAACGCCACGCGCTCGTCGCGAAGGAGCGCGCGGATGCGGGAGGCGGCCATGCACGCATCCTGCCGCCTCGCGCCCGGACGTCCGCCCGGCGACCCGCGCCTCCCCCGCACGGGGACGTGGCCCGCCGGGCCGTCGCCGGTACACTCGCAGGCGGTCCGCCCCCCGATCAGCGCGGACTCTCCCCCGACGTCGGCCCACCCGCCCGGCGTCTCGACGACAGGACACACCCCATGAGGATCCTCGTGACCGGCGGCGCCGGCTTCATCGGCTCGAACTTCGTGCGCCACGCGCTCTCCGACGACTACGCCGGGCTCGAGGGCGCCGACGTCGTCGTGCTCGACGCGCTCACCTACTCCGGCAACCTCGAGAACCTGGCCTCCGTCAGCGACTCGCCGCGGTACACGTTCGTCCAGGGCGACATCCGCGACGACGCCGTGCTCGACGAGTGGGTCCCCCAGGTGGACGCGGTCGTGCACTTCGCCGCCGAGAGCCACGTCGACCGCTCGGTCCGCGACGCGAGCATCTTCGTCGAGACCAACGTGCTCGGCACGCAGAAGCTCCTCGACGCCGCCCTGCGCCACGACCTCAAGCGCTTCGTGCACGTCTCCACGGACGAGGTCTACGGATCCATCGCCGAGGGCTCGTGGGATGAGTCGCGGCCGCTCGAGCCCAACTCCCCCTACTCCGCCTCCAAGGCCGGCAGCGACCTGCTCGCCCGCTCGTACCACCGCACGCACGGGCTCAACGTGTCGATCACGCGCTGCTCGAACAACTACGGGCCGTACCACTTCCCCGAGAAGGTCATCCCGCTGTTCGTCACGAACCTCATCGACGACAAGCACGTGCCGCTGTACGGCGAGGGCCTCAACATCCGCGACTGGCTGCACGTCGACGACCACTGCCGCGGCATCGCGCTCGTGCTCGTGCAGGGCGCGCCCGGCGAGATCTACAACATCGGCGGCGGCACCGAGCTCACCAACCGCGAGCTCACGCAGCTGCTGCTCGACGCGACCGGCCGCGACTGGTCGTACGTCGACCGGGTCGAGGACCGCAAGGGCCACGACCTCCGCTACTCCGTCGACATCTCCAAGATCCAGCGGGAGCTCGGCTACGCGCCGCAGGTGCCGTTCGAGCAGGGCCTCGCCGACGTCGTGCAGTGGTACCGCGACAACCGCTCCTGGTGGGAGCCCCTGAAGCAGCGCGCCGAGCTCCCCGCGTGAGCCGAATCCTCGTCACCGGCGGCCGGGGCATGCTCGGGCAGGACCTCCTGCCCGCGCTCGCCGCACACGACGTGACCGCGCCCGCGCGCGCCGAGCTCGACATCACCGACGAGGCGGCGGTCCGCGCGGCGGTCGCCGGGCACGACGTCGTCGTCAACCTCGCCGCCTACACCGCGGTGGACGCGGCCGAGGAGCACGAGGACGAGGCGCGGGCGATCAACGCGACGGGCGCCGGCGTCCTCGCGCGCGCCGCGGCCGAGGCGGGCGCCCGCATCGTGCATATCTCCACCGACTACGTCTTCGACGGATCCGCCACCTCCCCCTACCCGGAGGACGCGCCCCACGCGCCCGTCTCCGCCTACGGCCGCACCAAGGCCGAGGGCGAGCGGCTCGTGCTCGACGGCCACCCGGAGGGCGCGAGCGTCGTCCGCACCGCCTGGCTGTACGGCGCGGGCGGCCCCTCCTTCCCCGCGACGATGCTGCGGCTCGCGGCATCGCACGCGACGGTCTCGGTGGTCGACGACCAGCGCGGCCAGCCGACCTGGACGGTCGACCTCGCGGCCCGCATCGCGGAGCTCGTCGAGCAGGGCGCGCCCGCCGGCGTGTTCCACGGCACGGGCTCGGGAGAGACCACGTGGCACGGCCTCGCGCACGCCGTCTTCCAGGAGGCGGGGCTGGATCCCGAGCGCGTGCTGCCGACCGACAGCGCGTCCTTCGTGCGCCCCGCACCCCGCCCCGCGTACTCCGTCCTCGGGCACGACGGGTGGGCGCGCGTCGGCCTGGCGCCGCTGCGCGACTGGCGCGAGGCGCTGGCGGCCGCCGGCGGGCACGGCGTCCTCCGGGCACGCTGACGGCTACACTCGTGTCCGGTCCGATCCCGGACGCCTCCGCCGCCTCCGCTCCGCGCCCCGCGCGAGCCCCACGCAGTCCGAAGGGCACCACCGAAGTGTCGAGCATGACGAGTTCCGAGTCCCGGGAGTTCTCGAGGCCCGGCACGGGCGCGGGACTGCTGGACGTCTACCGCCGCCGGTACCTCCTCTCCCTGCTCGTGCGCAAGGAGGTGCAGGTCCGGTACCGCGGGTCGGTGCTCGGCTGGCTCTGGTCCTACGTCAAGCCCGCGGCGCAGTTCGCGGTGTTCTTCGTGGCGATGGGCGTGTTCCTGCGTCTCAACCAGAACCAGGTCAACTACCCGATCTACCTGTTCTCGGGCATCATCCTCATCAACTTCTACACGGAGGCGTTCTCCAACTCCACGAAGTCCCTGGTGGACAACGGCGCGCTCATCAAGAAGATCTACCTGCCGCGGGAGCTCTTCCCCGTCTCCAGCACCTTCGTGGCGCTCGTGAACTTCCTGCCGCAGCTGGTGATCCTGCTCGTCGTCTGCCTCTTCGTGGGCTGGGCGCCGACCCCGGTGCAGGTGCTCGGGATCCTGCTCGGCGTCGCCATCATCGGCACGCTGGCCATCGGCCTCGGCATGCTGTTCGGCGCCGCCAACGTGTCGTTCCGCGACTCGCAGAACTTCGTCGAGCTGATCGTCATGGTCGTGGTGTGGGCGTCGCCCGTCCTCTACCCCTTCGCGCAGGTGCGCGACGTGCTGCCCGACTGGCTGCTCGTGGTCTACCAGCTCAACCCCGTGACGGCGGCGGTCGAGCTCTTCCACGCCGCCTTCTGGTACCCGACCACGGACGGCACGGGCGAGCTGCCGCCGAACCTCTGGATGTACGGGTTCATCGCCCTCGGCGTCTCGCTCCTGAGCCTCCTGCTCGGGCAGCTCGTCTTCAAGAAGCTGGAGGGGCGCTTTGCCCAGGACCTCTGAGTCGGACGCGCTCCCGCGCATCATCGTGGAGAACGTGCGCAAGTCGTTCCTCCTCCGCCACACGCACTCCATCAAGGAGACGGTCATCGCGGCCGTCCGCCGGAAGCCGCTCGCCAGCACGTTCGACGCGCTGGAGGACGTGAGCTTCTCCGTCCGCCCCGGCGAGTCGGTGGCGCTCCTCGGCTTCAACGGATCCGGCAAGTCCACGCTCCTGAAGCTCATCTCGGGCGTCTACCAGCCCGACAGCGGCGAGGTGCTCGCCCGCGGCCGCATCGCGGGCCTCATCGAGGTGGGCGCGGGCTTCCACCCCGATCTCTCGGGCCGCGAGAACATCTACCTCAACGCCGCGATCCTCGGCATGGAGCAGCACGAGATCGACGCGCGCTTCGACCAGATCGTGGCGTTCAGCGAGATCGAGAAGTTCATCGACACCGAGGTGAAGCACTACTCCTCGGGCATGTTCCTGCGTCTCGCGTTCTCGGTCGCCATCCACACCGAGGTCGACATCCTGCTGGTGGACGAGATCCTCTCCGTCGGAGACGAGCCCTTCCAACGGAAGTGCCTCGCGAAGATCCGCGAGCTCCACGACCAGGGCAAGACGCTCGTCGTCGTCAGCCACGACCTCGACATGGTGTCGGACCTCTGCGAGCGCGGGATCCTCATCCAGTCGGGCCGGGTCGCGTTCGACGGGCCCTCGAAGGACGCGGTCGAGCGGATGCGCCAGGGCTGACCCCGCCGGGCGCTCCTCCCGCCTCCCGCGCACGCTCGCCGGTACGATGGTCCTCCCGCGGGCCGACCCGACACCCGCGCGATGGAGGACCGTGACCACCACGCTGCGCGTGATCATCGACCAGCTGACCGGCCCGACGCCCGGCGGCATGGGCCGCTACGCCGAGGACCTGACGAGCGCCATCGTCGCCGCCACCCCGAGCGGCTGCGAGGTCGAGGGCGTGGTCTCCGCGGTCACCCCCGAGCAGACGGCCGACCTGGAGGAGCGCCTCCCCGGCCTGGCCCGGATCACGCGCGTGCCGCTCCCCCGCCGCGAGCTGTCGCGCGCGTGGCAGCTGGGCCTGCCGACGCCCGGCACGACGGGCATGGTGCACGCGCCGGGCCTCCTCGCTCCGCTGCGCCGCCACGACCGCGTCAACACGCACGACCAGATCGTCGCGACCATCCACGACGTCAACGCGTGGACGCACCCGGAGAGCATGACCAGCGCGTCCGTCTCCTGGACGAAGGCCATGGCCAAGCGCGCCCGCAAGCACGCCGACGCCGTGGTCGTGCCGTCGCACGCGCTGGCCGAGGAGCTCGCCCGCTACGTCGACCTCGGCGACCGCGTGCGCGTGATCGGCGGGGCCGTCAGCCCGCGGATCGCGCTGCCCGCGGATCCCGCCGCCCGCGCCGCCGAGCTCGACCTGCCGGCCGACTACCTGCTCACGGTGGGCAGCCTCGAGCCGCGCAAGGGCGTGCAGGCGCTCGTGCAGGCGCTCGCCCGGCCCGAGACCGGCGACCTGCCGCTCCTCATCGTCGGCCCCGCCACGTGGGGCGACGTCGAGCTGGCGCAGGTGGCGGACGAGGCGGGCGTCGACCCGTCGCGCGTCCGCAGCCTCGGGTCCCTGTCGGACGGCGACCTGGCGGTCGCCCTCGACCGCGCCACCGTCTTCGTGCACCCCAGCCTCTCGGAGGGCTTCGGCCTGCCGGTCGTCGAGGCGCTGTCGTTCGGCACGCCCGTCGTCCACTCCGACGCCCCGGCCCTCCTCGAGGTGGCGGCCGACGCGGGCGTCGTCGTGCCGCGCGAGGACCCCGACGGGTACCCCGAGCGCCTCGCGCACGCCATCGGCGGCCTGCTGTCGGACACGGCGGCGCGCGAGCGCCTGTCCGTCGTCGGCCAGGACCGCGCCCGCGCCTTCAGCTGGCGCGACTCCGCCGAGAAGGTCTGGCAGCTGCACGCCGACCTCTAGGGGCCGGGTCCGAGGGACCGCGGCTCAGCCCGGGGAGCCCTCGGCGAACTGCTGCTGGATCGCCTCGCGGATCGCCGGGAAGTCCGGCTTCTGCGAGTCGAACCGCGGCGGCACGATCTCCAGGTCGTCGATCGGCTGGTCCTTCGTCTTCAGGGCGAGCTGCGTGAAGTAGCCGAGCATGCCGCGCGGGATGTCCGTCTTCACGACCTGCGTGCCGGCCTCGGCGATCGCGTCGAACTTCGTGAGGACGTTCGCCGGGTCGAACTGCTGCACCACGGCCTGCTGCACCTCGCGCTGGCGCGCCATGCGGTCGTAGTCCGTGGTCTGGTAGCGGGATCGCGCGTACCAGAGCGCGTGGTACCCGTCGAGCTTCTGCTGGCCGGGCTCGATCCACTCGGGGATCGGCACCGGGTTGAACCACTCGTCGTGCCCCGAGCCCATGCCGATGCGGCGCTTCACGTCGACGTCGATGCCGCCGAGCGCGTCGACCATCTCCGAGAAGCCCTCCATGTCGATGAGCGCGTAGTACTGGATGGTGAGGCCCGTGACGCCCTCGACGGCCTCGCGCATCGCCTCGATGCCGGGCAGGCTCCCCTTCTCCTTCGCGTCGGGGTAGAGGTCCTGCTTGTAGACCTCGACCTCCGTGTAGATGGAGTTGAGCATGCACGCATCCACGTCGCAGCGCTGGTAGCCCTTCGGGTAGCGCTCCTGCAGCGGCGACCCGTCGGAGAACGGCACCTTCTCCATGTCGCGCGGGAGGCCGACCATGGTGGCGCGGCCGGTGTCCGCGTCGATGCTCACGACGGTGATGCTGTCGGGGCGGAGTCCCGCCCGGTCGGTTCCCGCGTCGCCGCCGAGCAGCATGATGTTGTAGCGGCCGTCGACGGGCGCCTCGCTGGCGTAGTCGCCGAAGATCCCGCCGAGGGCGCCGCGGCCGACGCCCACGATGTAGGCCGCGTACCCCGCGGATCCCGCGGTGCCCACCATCAGCAGCACCGACAGCGCCGCGATGACCGGGCGGGCCCGCGGCGCGACGCGGATGATGCGCGCGAGCCGCAGGGTGTCGAGCGCGAGCACGACCCAGAGCACGGCGTACGCGGCGAGCGCCGCCTGCAGCAGGACGAGCAGCCACTCCTGCGACACCAGCTGGATCAGGGCGCCGCGGGCGAAGAGCGCGAGGCCCCCGATCACGACGGCGAGGCCCCACACGACGAGCGTGGAGGCGAGGCCCACGCGGCCGAGGCGGCGGTTCCCCGCGAGGACCTGCGCGGATCCGGGGATGAGGACGTTCAGCACGACGAGCCACCAGGCGCGCGTGGTCATGATGCGCGGCGACCGGCTGTCGGGGTGCCGGATGGGCTGGGTGAGGCTCACGCGCGCGACGTGACCTTCTGCTGCAGCGCGACGTTCTTGCGCTCCACGAGCTCGGCCAGCTCGGCGCGGTGGCGCGCGAGGGCGTCGGCGATGCGCTCGTCGGAGGTGGAGAGGATCCGCGCGGCGAGGAGTCCCGCGTTCTCCGCGCCGCCGATGGACACGGTCGCGACGGGCACGCCGGCGGGCATCTGCACGATCGAGAGCAGGGAGTCGAGGCCATCGAGCGTCCTCAGCGGCACGGGCACGCCGATGACGGGGAGGGTCGTGACGGAGGCGATCATGCCGGGCAGGTGCGCGGCGCCGCCGGCTCCCGCGATGATGACGCGGATGCCCCGCTCGCGCGCGGACTGCCCGTAGGCGATCATCCGCTCGGGCGTGCGGTGCGCGGAGAGCACCTCGACCTCGTGGGCGATGCCGAGGGCGTCGAGCGCGTCGGCGGCCTTCTCCATCACGTTCCAGTCGGAGTCGGAGCCCATGACGAGGCCGACCAGTGCAGGGGTGTCGGGATTCACGGGCTCCATGCTAGGTGCCGCGCTGCGGGTGCCCGGCCCCGCCGCGCCACGCAGCCCGCGCGCGACCTGCCGCCGACGCGCGGACGCGGGTCAGCCCCGGAAGAACGCGGCGGCCGCGCGCGCCCGGTAGGCGGTCTCGTCGAGGTCGTCGCCGACCACGGTGACGTGCCCGACCTTGCGACCCGGGCGCGGGTCCTTGCCGTAGAGGTGGAAGCGCGCCTCGGGCTGGTCGGCGAACGCCCTCGGGTACCGGTCGGCGAGGGTGCCCTCCTCCGGCCCGCCGAGGACGTTGATCATGACCGACCACGGCGCGAGCGGGCGGGTGGATCCGAGGGGCAGGTCGAGCACGGCCCGCAGGTGCTGCTCGAACTGGCCCGTGACGGCGCCGTCCATCGACCAGTGGCCCGTGTTGTGCGGGCGCATGGCCAGCTCGTTCACGAGCAGGCGGCCGTCGACGGTCTCGAACAGCTCGACCGCGAGCACGCCCGTGACGCCGAGCCCCTCCGCGATCCCGCGGGCCATCTCCTCGGCCGCCTCACGCAGGCGCGGGCTGGCGCCGTGCGCGGGCGCGATGACCTCGGCGCACACCCCGTCGCGCTGGATGGACTCCACGACGGGCCACGTCGCGATCTCCCCCGAGGGGCGCCGCGCGACGGACTGCGCGAGCTCGCGCGCGTAGTCGACGAGCTCCTCGGCGAGCAGCGCGTCGCCCGCGCCGAGCCCCTGGAACCAGTCGTCGGCGTCGTCCGCGGATCGGACGACCCGCACGCCCTTGCCGTCGTAGCCGCCGCGGGGCGTCTTCACGACCGCGACGCCGCCGTTGTCGGCGAGGAACGCGGCGAGCGCGTCCCGGTCGGCGACGCGCGCCCAGACGGGCACCGGCACGCCGAGCGCCTCGAGGCGCTCGCGCATGAGGAGCTTGTCCTGCGCGACCAGCAGGGCGTCGGGCCCCGGGTGCACGGCGACGCCCTCGGCGACGAGCGCGCGCAGGACGTGCTGGGGGACGTGCTCGTGGTCGAAGGTGATGACGTCGACCTCGCGCGCGAAGGCGCGGACGACGTCGAGGTCGCGGTAGTCCCCGACGGCGGTGGCGGCGAGCCCCGCGGACATGCCGTCCGCCTCCGCGAGCACGCGGATCCCGATGCCGAGCTCCACGGCGGGGGCGATCATCATCCGGGCGAGCTGGCCGCCTCCGACGACTCCGACGGTGGGCGTCATGGTGTCCTCTTCCTCCAGGTGGGTGGGCCCGCAGGCGCCTGCGGGCGGCGGCGCGTCGGCCGGCGACCGGTGACGACCGGTGTCAGCCGGTATCGTGGGCCGTCGCGCCACCCGCCATCCTCCCCCATCCCGGACGGACCCCGCCCATGTCCCCACGCCGCTCCCTGGCGTCGCTCGGCGTGCAGGTCGCCCGCTTCGGCCTCGTCGGCGGCCTCGGGTTCCTCGTGGACCTCGGCGTCTTCAACCTCCTGCGCGCGACCGTGCTGCACCCCGACGCCCTCGAGGCGGGGCCGCTGCTCGCCAAGGTGGCGTCGACCGTCGCGGCCATCGCCGTCAACTGGGTGGGCAACCGCTACTGGACCTTCGGCGACCAGCGCACCACGCGCCGCGGCCGGGAGGCGCTCGAGTTCCTCGCCGTGAGCCTCCTCGGCATGGTCATCGGCCTGGCGTGCCTCTATGTGTCGCATTACGTGCTCGGCCTCACCTCGCCGCTCGCGGACAACGTCTCGGCCAACGTCATCGGGCTCGGGCTCGGATCCGCGGTGCGCTTCGTGCTCTACCGCCAGTGGGTCTACTCCCCGGCCCGGCGGCACGCGGCTCCGTCCGCGTCCGCGTCCGCGGAGCAGGAGCCTGTGTCCGACCGGGAGCGCGTCCCCGCCTCCTGACGCCCGCGCGAGCTGGACGCGACGGACGGCGGCACCGCGCGCCGCCGGGTCAGCCGCGCTGCCAGGGCTGGGTGTCGTCCGGCCACACGTCGGGCTGCCGCCACGCGGCGTCCCCCGGGCGCCCGCGCCGCGACTCCTCCTGGCGGCGGCGCTCGGCCACCATGTTCGCGTTCTCCTCCATGAGGTCCTGCAGCGCCTGCACGACGAGCACGGCCGACGGCACGTCGCGGAGGACCACGGGCGACTCGAGCCCCGCGTTGATGGTCACGTGCCCGCTCCGGTGCAGGTGCTGCAGGGGCCCGCGGCGGAGGGTGACGTCGTAGCCGCGCGAGTGCAGCAGCTCCTGGCGGGTGCGCACGAAGAAGCCGTGCGAGACGATGAGCCGGCGGGTGGTCACCGTGTAGCGGCGGTTCAGCCAGACGAGCACGGGCAGCAGCGTGACGAAGACCGTGACGCCCGCGAGCGCCACCAGCAGGAGCGCGTTCTCCCAGGGCTCGGGGAACCAGGCGCCGAAGTAGCCGGCCGTGAGGCAGGTCGCGATCAGGAGCAGCACCGGGAGGGTCAGGGCGCGGCCGTGCGGGCGGAGGCGCACGAGGACGCGCTCGGGGTCGGCGGTCGCGATCTGCTGCGGGGGCGCGGCGGGCGGGGCGGCCGGACGGCCGAGGCGCGGATCCACGTCGTGCGACGACGTGAGGCGGCCCGCCTCGTCCTCGGCGACGCGGCGGCGCTCCTCCTTCTCGGCCCGGCGACGGGCCCGGCGTCCGCCGCGGACGGGGAGCGCCCGTCCGCCTTCGCCGGGTGCGTACCGCTGCGTGTCACCCGTGTGCGCCATGCCTCATTGATACCGCAGATGCGTCACGTCCCCGGCGGCGACAGACGTCACGGCCGGATCCCCGGCGGACTCCACGGTGAGCCGCCCGTCGTCGTCCACCCCCGTCGCCCGGCCGAGGAGCTCGCCGCCGCCCGGCAGCTCGACGCGCACGTCGCGCCCGATGGTCGCGCAGGTGCGCCGCAGCTCGTCGACGAGGCCGGCCGCCCGGGCGTCGCCGTCGGCGTCGACCCACGCGCGGTAGCGGGAGCGGAACGCGGCCAGGTAGGCGGCGAGGATCGCGTCCACGTCCGGATCCGCCACGCCCGCCAGCCGCAGCGACGTGGACGTCGCCGTGGGCAGCTCCGCCTCCTCGAGCGTGAGGTTGAGCCCCGTCCCCACGACGAGCCGGCCGGGCGCGACGAGCTCGCCGAGGATCCCCGACGCCTTCCGCCCGTCGACGTGCACGTCGTTCGGCCACTTGAGCGTGACCTCGGCGGGCGCGGGCACGACCTCCCGCAGGGTCGCGACGAGCGCGAGCCCCGCGATGAGCGGCAGCCAGCCGGGGTCGAGATCCGCGCGGCCGGGTGCGCACAGCACGCTCACCGCGAGCGTCCGTCCGGGCGGCGCGATCCACGTGCGGCCCCGACGCCCGCGCCCCGCGGTCTGGTCGAGGGTCAGCAGGACCGACCCGTCGGGCCAGGCGGCGGGGTCCGCGGACGCCCGCCGCGCCAGCTCGTCGTTGGTCGAGCCGACGGTGTCCAGGGCGACGAGGCGCGGGCCTGCGAGGCGGCTGAGCGGGAGGTCCATGCCGTCACCGTACCGAGCGGATCAGGAGGACATGGCACCCGGGACGCCCCCTCTTCTGTGCGTGGTCCACAACGGCGGCGCCCATGGCCGCCGGTACAGTGAGGCGGGTGACTGCACACGAGCCAGACGAGGACGCCGGCGCCCCGGACATGTACACGACCGCCGGGAAGCTCGCCGACCTGAAGAGGCGCTACCACGAGGCCGTCACCGCGAGCGGCGAGGCCGCCATCGAGAAGCAGCACGCGCGGGGCAAGATGACCGCCCGCGAGCGCATCGACCAGCTGCTCGACCACGGGTCCTTCGTGGAGCTCGACGAGTTCGTCCGCCACCGCACGCACGCCTTCGGCATGGACGCGAAGCGGCCCTACGGCGACTCCGTCGTCACCGGCACGGGCACCGTCAACGGCCGCCAGGTGGCCGTGTACTCGCAGGACTTCACGATCTTCGGCGGCTCGCTCGGCGAGGTCGCGGGCGAGAAGATCATCAAGGTCATGGAGCTCGCCATCAAGACGGGCGTCCCCATCATCGGCATCCTCGACTCGGGCGGCGCCCGCATCCAGGAGGGCGTGGTCGCGCTCGGCAAGTACGGCGAGATCTTCCGCCTCAACACGCGCGCGTCGGGCGTCATCCCGCAGATCTCGCTCATCATGGGCCCGGCTGCCGGCGGCGCCGTGTACTCCCCCGCGCTCACCGACTTCGTGATCATGGTCGACAAGACCAGCCACATGTTCGTCACCGGCCCCGACGTCATCAAGACCGTGACGGGCGAGGAGGTCGGCTTCGAGGAGCTCGGCGGCGCGCTCACGCACAACCGGGTCTCGGGCGTCTCGCACTACCTCGCGAGCGACGAGGACGACGCGCTCGACTACGCGCGCACGCTCCTCGGCTTCCTGCCGGACAACAACCTCGCCGAGCTGCCGGAGTTCCCGCGCACGGCCGACCTCGAGATCACCGCGCAGGACCTGCGGCTCGACACGATCATCCCGGACAGCCCGAACCAGCCGTACGACATGAAGACGATCATCGAGCTCATCGTCGACGACGGCGAGTTCCTCGAGACGCAGCCGCTGTTCGCGCCGAACATCATCGTGGGCTTTGCGCGCGTCGAGGGCCGCTCGGTCGGCATCGTCGCGAACCAGCCGAACGCGATGGCCGGCACGCTCAACATCGAGGCGGGCGAGAAGGCCAGCCGGTTCGTGCGGTTCTGCGACGCGTTCTCCATCCCGATCCTCACGCTCGTCGACGTGCCCGGCTACCTGCCCGGCACCGACCAGGAGTGGACGGGCGTCATCCGCCGCGGCGCGAAGCTGCTCTACGCGTACGCCGAGGCGACCGTGCCGCTCGTCACCGTCATCACACGCAAGGCCTACGGCGGCGCGTACATCGTCATGGGCTCGAAGCAGCTGGGCGCCGACATCAACCTCGCGTGGCCGACGGCCGAGATCGCGGTGATGGGCGGCCAGGGCGCCGTCAACATCCTCTACCGCGGCGAGATCAAGCGCGCCGAGGCCGCGGGCGAGGACGTCGCGGCCGTGCGCACGCGGCTCGCGAACGAGTACACGTACAACGTGGCGAGCCCGTTCCTCGCGGCGGAGCGCGGCGAGCTCGACAACGTGATCCAGCCGGCCGCCACGCGCGCGTCGGTCGTCAAGGCGCTGCGGGCGCTGCGCACCAAGCGCGCCAGCCTGCCGCCGAAGAAGCACGGGAACATCCCGCTGTGAGCGACGCGCAGGCGACCCCCGGCGACGGCAGCGGCTCCGGGGCCGCCGCGGTCCCCGGCATCCGCGTGCTCGGCGGCGCCCCCACCGAGGAGGAGCTGGCGGCGGTCACCGCCGTCATCGCCGCCCTGGCGGCCCGGCCCGGCGTCGAGCGGTCCGTGCGCCGCGCTCCGGACGCGTGGCAGCGCTCCCAGCGGGCCGTGCGCGGCACGCTCGTGCCGGGGCCCGGACGCTGGCGCGGCTTCTCGGCCTGACCCTCCGCGCGCGGCGTGAGGGACCGCATTCGCCACAGCCTGTGTCCTCCCAAATGACGACTTGGCCAGCCCGTCCTGGTCCGTGAGACTCGTCCTGCTGGGGGGCCCGCATCGCGGGTCAGTCAACACGGCGTCGTCCAACTGTGGTGAGCAGACGACGCCGGGGGGCGGATCATCCTGGTGCTCGGGTCACCGGGATGACCGGAGAGGCGCGGGGCGGACGGTGCAGGCACCGGCCCCGCGCCTCTCAGCACAGCGGCCCTCGTCCCGCCGCTCGCCGTCGCTCGCCGATCAGGTGCGCGGCCGCGGGATCTCCAGCCACAGGTCGACCTCGTCGTCCAGGTCGTCGCTGCCGAGGAGGCTCGCGCTGCCGTCGCCCGCGACGCTGAGGCCCACGACCGTGATCGCCGTGTCGGACCCCTCCGGCACCGTGCGGGCGATGATCTTGTCGGCGTGCGTGTCGCGCAGGGCCGCGGCCAGGCGGTCGAGGACCACGTCGCGCGTGGCGTCGTCGAGGTCGTCGATGCCGCCCTCGTCGAGGAGCGTCACGACCGTCCCGCGCCGGCGGGCGAGCATCACCTGCTCCCGCACGGCGTCGTTGAGGAGCGTCCGGCCGCGGATCTCGTCGCGGATCGCGCCCTCGAGGTAGAGGCACTCCTGCCGCTCCTCCGGCGACAGGTCGCCGCCCGTCTCCACGATGCGGCGGAGCATGGGGACGGCCATGCGGCTCGTCTGGCGGAGCCGGAACTGGCGCTCGTAGAGGTGCGCCTCCTGCGCGGCCTGCCAGTCGGCCGCCTCGCGCTCGGCGCGGTGGAACTGCCGGGCGTCGCGCGCGGCCTTCGCGAGGGCGTGCGCGAGCACGTGCGAGACGGCGACCCAGAGCGCACTGCCCGTCACGCCGTAGGCGACGAGACCGGCCGGGCCCGCCCACAGCACGGTCTGCACGGCGAGGATCACGATGCCCGACCAGGCGAAGCCCTGCCGCCGACGGGCCGACGTGATGGTCATCAGCGTCCCGACGGCCGCGATGTGCCAGGTGGAGAAGGGCCGGGTGTCCCCCGCGGTGAGCTGGCTCGTGACCAGGACGGGCACGACGATCGCCACGGCCAGGTTGAAGGACGCGAGCCACACGGGCATGACCGTCGGGCTCGTCGGCCAGAGGCTCATGACGGTGGCGACGAGGTAGAGGACCACCGCGACGAGCGTGACGGCCGGGTCCGCGGGCGCCGCGATCGCGACGAGGGCGAGCACCACGTGGTACGCCGAGAACAGGGCCGCGAGGCCGAGGATGATGGAGCGCGGGACGACGATCACCGGTCGCCCCCGTCGCGGTCGTCGGGGGTCGTGCCCGCGACGTGCGCGTCCGCGTCGATGGGCCGGGCTCCCGCGGCGCCGCCGCCGTCGGCGGGCGCCGGCCAGCGG
The DNA here is from genome assembly GCF_052654495.1 of Clavibacter rahimiani. NCBI lineage: Bacteria > Bacillati > Actinomycetota > Actinomycetes > Micrococcales > Microbacteriaceae > Clavibacter > Clavibacter rahimiani. The sequence goes on along the minus strand of NZ_CP199790.1, from coordinate 986,435 downwards.
ATCCGCACGGCCGTCCCCTCCCCCGGCGCCGAGTCGATCGTCACGAGGCCGCCGGCCTGCGCCACCCGCTCCTTGATGGACACCCGGAGGCCCAGGCGCTCCGTGGGGATGCGGCGCTGGTCGAAGCCCGCGCCGTCGTCCACGACGTCGATGGCCACGCCCTCGTCGCCGTGGCCCGCGATCACGAGCTGGCGGGTGATGGTCTCGGCCGAGGTGCCCGCGTGCTGGAGGCTGTTCATCATCGCCTGCACGGCGGCGGAGTAGACCGCCTCGGCCGTGGCGACGGGCACGGTGCGCGTCCCGAGGTCGCGGGTCTCGAGCACGAACGGGGCGGACAGGGCCGACGCGGCGTCCACGATGCGCTTCGCGACGGCGCGGAGCGGCACGGACGCGTCGTCGTCCGTGCCCTGCTCGGCCGTGGCGAGGTGGCCCATGGCGTTGGCGGCCATCGTGGCCGCGAGGGCGCGGCCGGGCGGATCCGCGGTGCGCGCCGCCGAGAGCAGCGTCGTGAGCACGCTGTCGTGCACGATCGCGTCCACCTGCACGCGCTCCACCTCGGTGGCGTGCTGGCGCACCGCGTGCGAGTAGCGCGTGAGCGCCGTGCCCTGCGCCCAGTCGACGCCGAGGGCGGCCTGGCGGAGCACCGTGACGATCATGAGGACGGATCCGCCGAGGATGATCGAGTAGAGCACCTGGAGGAACGAGTCCAGCGGCGTGATGACGCCCTGGCGGACCAGGACCTCGAGGGCCCCGAGGAGGAGCGGCACGGCGACCGTGTAGATCACGGCGATCCAGAGCCGGAAGGCCATGGCCGCGCACGTCGTCGCGACCGTCAGCTCCTGGTAGAGGAACGGCTGCGGCGTGGTCGCGCGGGCCGCGGGCTCGATGGCGAACGGCCACGTCGCGAGGGCGAGGACGAAGAGCACCGCGACGGTCGCGTGCGCGGGCACCACGCCGCGGCGGAGGACGCCCGCGATGCACGTCCACACCAGGCCGCCGAAGAAGAGCACGAGGAACGCCAGGTTCCAGGCGGGGCGCATGCCGCTCAGCTGCTCGCTGATGACCTGCACCGACTGCAGCGCGAAGAGCAGGCCGAACGCGCCGGCGCCGCGGCCGAGGATCGTCTCGATGCGGGCGAGGCTGATGGGGTTGTCGGGGGTGCGCGGCGGGGCCCCGGCGAGGGCGCGCGTCACGGGTGCCGCCGTCGGCGGCGGGCTGGCCGGTGGCCTAGCGGGCATCGCCGCCGTCCTGGTCCAGCCCCGGGAGGATGCCGTCCTCCACCGCGCGGCGGAGCAGGTCGACCTTGGTGGGCGCCGGGCGGCCGACCTCGACGTACTTCACGCGGATCCGGTCGAGGTACTCGCGGGCCGTGCTGTTCGCGATGCCGAGCTGCTGGGCGACGAGCTTGAGCGGCAGGCCGGATGCGTACAGGTGGAGCACGTCGCGCTCCCGACGGCCGAGCTGGGCCTTGGCGAAGTCGCGGTCCGCGTCGATGGCGGTGGCCCACTCGAGGTTGTTGAGGACGTCGCCGCGGGCGACGGTGGCCACGGCCGCCATGACGGTCTGCGTGGCGGACGACTTCGGGATGACGCCCGCGGCGCCGGCGGCGAGCGCCTCGCGGACGCTGGCGACGCGGTCGGCGATGCTGTGGACGAGCACCGCGGCGCCCGTGCCCTGCGCGGCCTTGACGTTGTCGGTGACGGACGAGCCGTCGCCGAGCGAGAGGTCGAGGACGACGACGTCGCACTCGCGTCCGACCAGGCCCTCGACGAGCTCGCGGGCGTTCGCGGCGGCGAGGATGAACTCGTACCCGGCGTCGAGGCACGCGGCCTTGAGGCCGAGGCGCACCGACTCGTGGTCGTCGACCACGGCGACGCGGACGGGCGGTCGGGTCTCGGCCGCCGGATCGGATCCCTGCGTGGTCTCGGTCATCCGGATCCCCCTCGTTTCGTGCTGCCGTCGATCGCCGACGGTCCCCTCGCCCACTGTATCTCCCGGCGGACCCGGCCCCGGGCGGCGGCGCCCCTCCCCGGGCGCGCCCGACCGGATCCCGGGTCAGGAGGCGGCGGGCACCAGCACGGCGACGCTCTCGACGTGGTGGGTGTGCGGGAACAGGTCGAACGAGCGGACGGACCGCAGCTCGTAGCCCCGCTCGGCGAAGAGCGCGACGTCGCGGGCGAGCGCCACCGGGTCGCAGGCCACGTAGACGACCTGCGCGGGGTGCAGCTCGGCGAGCGCGTCCACGACGGGCTTCTTGGCGCCCGCGCGCGGCGGGTCGAGCACGACGGTGGCGCCCTGGAGGCGTCGGCGCTCGGCGGGGCTCGCATCGCGGACCAGCTGCTGGAGGTAGCGGTCGACGCGCGCGGTGAGCGACGCGGCGCCCACCCACTCGGCGAGGTTGTCGCCCGCGAACTCGGTGGCGACCTCGTCGCTCTCGACGCTCGTGATGCGGACGGTGTCGCCGAAGCGGTCGCCCACCGCGGCGGCGAGCAGCCCGACGCCGCCGTAGAGGTCGAGGTTCGCGGCGCGCGGGTCGAAGAGGGCCTCGTCGATGGAGGACTGCACGGCGTCGTAGAGCGTCTCCGCCGCACGGCGGTGCACCTGCCAGAAGCCGCCCGCCTCGAGCCGGAACTCGCGGTCGCGGACGCGCTCGGTGATCGTGTCGCGACGCTGCGGCTTGCCGTCGATGAGGAGCATGCGCACGTGGCCGTCGGCGGGCGCGACGAGGTCGATGCCCTCGACGCCCGGGAAGCGCTGGCCGAAGGGCGCGGCGCCGTTGACGCCGGCGGTGGCGAGGGGCAGCGACTCGACGGGGATCACGCGGTGCGAGCGGGAGGCGTACGGGCCGACCAGCCCGTCGTCGCCGACGTGGAGGCTGACGCGCGTGCGCCAGCCGAGGCCGTCCGCCTCGTCGTCGCCGGGGAGCGCCTGGACCTCGACCTCGCGGTCGACGCGCGCCATGCGGGAGAGCGAGTCGACGACGACCTGCCGCTTCAGCTCGCGCTGGTGCGCCAGGTCGATGTGGCCGAGCTCGGCGCCGCCGACGCGGTCCTCGGGGGCGCGGTCGACGGAGGCCTCGGCCCACACGTGCGGCCGGCGGTGCGGCGACGCGTCGAGGACCTCGACCGTGTCGGCGCGCCAGAACGACTTCTTCTGGTCGTCCGTGATGCGCGCGCGCACCCTCTCGCCGGGGATCGCGTCCGAGACGAAGATCACCCGGCCGTCGTGCCGCGCCACGGAGACTCCCCCGTGCGCGATGTTGGTCACGTCCACCTCGACCTCGCGGCCCACCTGCTCACCCATCCCGCAACCCTGACACACGCCGGGGCGGCCGGGGGACGCGGGGATCCGCGGACGCGCGTGCCACCATGGCCGCGTGACCACGCGCCTGCACCTCGCCTCCACGTCCCCCGCCCGCCTGGCCCTCCTGCGATCCGCGGGCATCGAGCCCGTCGTGCTCCCCTCCGACGTCGACGAACCCGCCGCGGTCGCCGCCGCCGAGGCGCGCCAGGGGCCGCTCGGACCCGAGGACATGGTGCAGCTGCTCGCGCGCGCCAAGGCCGAGGCGGTCGTGGGGCAGCTCGTCGCGGGCGCGCCGATCACCGGCCTCGTGCTCGGCGGCGACTCGGCCTTCGAGATCGACGGCGTCGTGCACGGCAAGCCGCACACCCCGGAGCGCGCCACGGAGCGCTGGCGGGCGCAGCGGGGCCGGGAGGGCCGGCTGCACTCGGGGCACTGGCTGATCGAGGTCGCCGACGGCCGCATCGTGCGCGGCATCGGACGCGCCGCGGTCGCCGACGTGCGCTTCCGCGCCGACATCACGGACGCCGAGATCGACGCCTACGTCGCCACGGGCGAGCCGCTCCTGGTCGCCGGGTCCTTCACCATCGACAGCCTCGGCGCGGCCTTCATCGAGCGGATCCAGGGCGACCCGAGCACGGTCGTCGGCCTGTCGCTCCCCACCCTCCGCGGGCTCGTCCGCGAGCTGGGCACGCAGTGGACCGCCCTGTGGAACCGGCAGGGCGCGGTCGAGGCGCGCCTGCTCTGAGCGGCGTCCGCGCGGGCGGGCCTCAGCCCATCCCGAGGACGTCGATGCGGTCGGCGAGGTAGGCGGCGAGCCCCCGCGTCTCGTGCGCGGCCGGCCCCCACTGCACGCGCAGCTCGCGCCCGCGCAGGGACAGCGGACCGGATCCGCGGGCGAGCGACTCCGCGTCGAGCGCGATGGGCTCCCAGTCGTAGTCGACGGCGTCGCCCTCCGCGAAGGCCCGCACCGCCTGGCGCCTGGCCTCCTTGCGCGCCTCCACGCCGGAGTCGAGGCCCTGCGACCGCGTGGGCTCGACGGCGCGCGTGATGCGCCCCGTCCGGCGCAGGGATCCGTCGGCCGACAGCAGCAGCACGCCGAGCCGCCACGCGCGTCCCACCGGCACCATCGCGGGCTGCCGCTTGAGGGGACCGAACGACCGCTTGGCGCGGATCTCGGCGAGCGCCTCGTCGGGCGCGCGACGCGCCTGCAGCTCGGTCACCGTGCGGGCCAGGAGGGCGGCGAGCTCGGCCGCCGCGGCCCGCGCGTCGTCGTCGCCGCCGGAGCCGGATGCCGTCATCCCCCGATCATGCCAGGGCCGCGCCGCGCTCGGTCCTTTGTGGACGCGCGTACCCGTCGGGCCCGCATGTCTGTGCCGACCCTCCGAAGCCGGGTGCGATCCAGACCCTAGGCTGGGGTCCCATGACGCGTGTGAACAAGGTCCTCATCGCCAACCGGGGCGAGATCGCCGTCCGCATCATCCGGGCGGCGAGGGATGCGGGGATCGGCTCGGTCGCCGTCTACGCCGACCAGGACCGCGACGCGCTGCACGTGACGCTCGCCGACGAGGCGTACGCGCTCGACGGGCGGACGAGCGCCGACACCTACCTCGTCATCGCGAAGCTCCTCTCGATCGCGCGCCGCTCCGGCGCGGACGCGGTGCACCCGGGATACGGCTTCCTCGCCGAGAACGCGGACTTCGCCCAGCAGGTCATCGACGCCGGGCTCGTCTGGATCGGCCCCTCGCCGAGCGCCATCGAGCAGCTCGGCGACAAGGTCACCGCCCGCCACGTGGCCGAGCGCGTGGGCGCGCCGCTCGCGCCCGGCACGCTGAACCCCGTCTCCGGCGCGGACGAGGTCCTCGACTTCGTCGACGTGCACGGGCTCCCCGTCGCCATCAAGGCGGCCTTCGGCGGCGGCGGCCGCGGCCTCAAGGTCGCCCGCACCCGCGAGGAGGTCCCGGAGCTCTTCGAGTCCGCCACCCGCGAGGCCGTCGCGGCGTTCGGCCGCGGCGAGTGCTTCGTCGAGAAGTACCTCGACCGCCCGCGCCACGTCGAGACCCAGTGCCTCGCCGACGCGGCCGGCAACGTCGTCGTGATCTCCACGCGCGACTGCTCCCTCCAGCGCCGCCACCAGAAGCTCGTCGAGGAGGCGCCCGCGCCCTTCCTCACCGAGGAGCAGAACGCACAGCTCTACGCCGCGTCCAAGGCGATCCTCCGCGAGGTCGGCTACGTCGGCGCCGGCACGTGCGAGTTCCTCGTCGCGCAGGACGGCACCATCTCCTTCCTCGAGGTGAACACGCGCCTCCAGGTCGAGCACCCGGTCTCCGAGGAGGTCACGGGCATCGACCTCGTCCGTGAGCAGTTCCGCATCGCCGCGGGCGGCCTCATCGACTACGACGACCCGGCGCCGCGCGGCCACTCGTTCGAGTTCCGCATCAACGGCGAGGACCCGGGCCGCGGCTTCTTCCCCGCCCCCGGCCCCGTGCACGTGTTCCAGGCCCCCGGCGGCCCCGGCGTGCGCGTCGACTCCGGCGTGCGGGCGGGCGACGAGGTCTCGGGCGCGTTCGACTCCCTGCTCGCGAAGCTCATCGTCACCGGATCCAGCCGCGAGGACGCGCTCGAGCGCTCGCGCCGGGCCCTCGACGAGTTCGAGGTGCAGGGCCTGCCCACCGTGCTGCCCTTCCACCGCGCCATCGTGCGCGATCCCGCCTTCGCGCCCGCCGCGGGCGCGCCCTTCTCCGTCTACACGCGCTGGATCGAGACCGAGTTCGACAACACCATCGAGCCGTGGTCCGGCGTGCTCGACGACGCCGCCGAGGCGCCCGCGCGGCACACGGTCGTGGTCGAGGTCGGCGGCAAGCGCATCGAGGTGAGCCTCCCCGAGGACCTCGCCCCCGCGGCCGGCGGATCCTCGTCGCGTCGCGGGGCCGCGGCTCCCGCGCGCCGCACGCAGGGCGGCCCCGTCGACACGTCGGGCGGCGGATCCGTCACGTCGCCCATGCAGGCCACCGTCGTCAAGCTCGCCGTCGAGGAGGGACAGCAGGTCGTCAAGGGCGACCTCCTCGTGGTCCTCGAGGCGATGAAGATGGAGCAGCCGCTCACGGCGCACCGCGACGGCGCCGTCACCGGGCTCGCGGCCGAGGTCGGCCAGACCGTCCCGTCGGGCCACCGCCTGCTCGACATCGTCTGACGCCTCCTCGCCGCACGACGACGGCCGGTCCCCGCGGGGGCCGGCCGTCGTCGCGTATGGGGCGCCGGGCGCCGGGAGGTTCAGAGCACGATGTGCATGGCGCGCGCCGCGTCGGAGATGCTCCCCGACAGCGACGGGTAGACCGTGAAGGCGCGCGCCACGTCGTCGACCGTGAGCCGGTGCTCGACCGCGAGGGCGAGCGGGAAGATCAGCTCGCTGGCCTTCGGCGCGACGATGACGCCGCCGATGACCGTGCCCGAGCCGGTGCGCGCGAACAGCTTCACGAAGCCGTCCTTGACGTTCTGCATCTTGGCGCGGGGGTTCTGCGCGAGCGGCAGCTTGTAGATGTCGCCCTGCGCGAGCCCCTCCTCGATCTGCTTCTGCGACCAGCCGACGGTCGCGATCTCGGGCTGCGTGAAAATGTTCGACGTCACGTTGCGCAGCTCGGTGGGGTTCACCGCGTCGCCCATCGCGTGGTAGACCGCCGTGCGCCCCTGCATCGACGCGACCGACGCGAGCGGGAGGAACGTCGTGCAGTCGCCCGCCGCGTAGACGCTCGGCACGGAGGTGCGGGCGACGCGGTTGACGCGGATGTGGCCGGAGTCGCTGAGCTGCACGCCGGCCTCCTCCAGGCCGATCCCCGCGGTGTTCGGCACGGAGCCGACCGCCATGAGGCAGTGGCTGCCCTCCACGACGCGGCCGTCGCTGAGGGTCGCGACCACGCCGTCGCCCTGGCGGACGACCGACTCGGCGCGGGACTTCGAGAGCACGGTCATGCCGTTGCGCGTGAAGACGTCCTCGATGACGCGGGCGGCGTCGGCGTCCTCGCCGGGCAGCACCTGGTCGCGGGAGGAGATGAGCGTGACCTTCGCGCCGAGCGCCGTGTAGGCCGAGGCGAACTCGGCGCCCGTGACGCCGGATCCGACGACGATGAGGTGCTCGGGGACGGTGTCCATCGTGTAGAGCTGGGTCCAGGTGAGGATCCGCTCGCCGTCGGGCTTCGCCGTCTCCAGGATCCGGGGGCTCGAGCCCGTGGAGATGACCGTGGTGTCGCAGTCGATCTCGTCGAAGTCGGTGCCGCGGCGGCCGCGGCCGGTGGAGACGACGATGCGGTTCGGCCCGTCGAGCCGGCCCTCGCCCTGCACGATGCGGACGCCCGCGCGGATGAGGCTCGACTTCATGTCCTCCGACTGCTGGCGCGCGAGCCGCATCAGCCGGTCGTTGACGGCCTGCAGGTTCACGACCACCTCGGGGCGGACGGGACGACGGGATCCCTCGCCGCGCGAGTAGAACTGCACGCCCAGGTCCGCGGCCTCGCCGAGGGCGTTGGTGGCCTCGGCCGTGGCGATGAGGGTCTTCGACGGGACGACGTCGGTCATCACCGCGGAGCCGCCGATGCCGATGCGCTCCACGAGCGTCACCTCGGCGCCGAGCTGGGCTCCGGCGATGGCCGCCTCGTATCCGCCCGGGCCCCCTCCGAGAACGGCGATCCTCTGGTTGGCCTCGAACTCGTATCCCATGCGCACATCATCGCGCAGGCCCGGGCCCCGCGCGAACCCGCGGGCGGTCGCCGTGGTGGCCCGGGCCGCCCGGGCGCGCGCATTTAGGATCGGGGCATGACCTACAGCAACCCCCTCGAGTCGCCCGACGCCGATCCCCGGGAGATCGCACGGCAGGCGGCCCGGCAGATCGCCGAGCTCACGGGCGTCGAGCGCCACGACATCGCCCTCACGCTCGGCAGCGGATGGGGCCGCGCGGCGGACCTCATCGGCGAGACCACCGCGACCATCCCGGCCACCGAGGTCGTCGGCTTCTCGAAGCCCGCGCTCGAGGGCCACGTCGGATCCCTGCGGAGCGTGCTCCTGCCCTCCGGCCGCCGCGCCCTCGTCATCGGCGCGCGCACCCACTACTACGAGGGCCACGGCGTCCGCCGGGTCGTGCACAGCGTGCGCACCGCGGCCGCGACCGGGGCGACCACGATGATCCTCACCAACGGCGCGGGCGGGATCAAGGAGCACTGGACCCCGGGGACGCCCGTCCTCATCAGCGACCACATCAACCTCACCGCGGACTCGCCGCTCGAGGGCGCGACGTTCGTCGACCTCACCGACCTCTACTCCGCGCGCCTCCGCGCCATCGCCCACGAGGTCGAGCCCGACCTCGACGAGGGCGTCTACTGCCAGTTCCGCGGGCCGCACTACGAGACCCCGGCGGAGGTGCGGATGGCGAGGGCCATCGGCGGCGACATCGTCGGAATGTCCACCGCGCTCGAGGCCATCGCCGCGCGCGAGGCCGGCATGGAGGTGCTCGGCATGTCGCTCATCACCAACCTGGCCGCCGGGATCCAGCAGACGCCCCTCAGCCACGAGGAGGTCATCGAGGCCGGCCGCGCCGCCGAGGGCCGCATCGGCGGGATGCTCGCCCGCATCGTGGGCGCCCTGTGAGCCGCGAGGAGACCGCGGCGCTCGCGGCCGCCGCACGCGCCTGGCAGGCGCAGGACCCGGATCCCGTCACGCGCGCCGAGGTCGACGCCCTGCTCGCGCGCGTCGAGGGCACCGGCCCCGCCGCGGACCGCGAGGCCGCCGCGGACGACCTCCGCGACCGCTTCCAGACCCGCCTGCAGTTCGGCACCGCGGGCCTCCGCGGCGAGCTCGGCGCGGGCTCCAACCGCATGAACCGGGTGCTCGTGTCGCAGGCGGCGGCCGGGTTCGCCGACTACCTCCGCAGCCGCAGCCCCCGGCCGAGCATCGTCATCGGGTACGACGGACGGCACAACTCGCGCGTCTTCGCGGTGGACACCGCGCGCATCATGGCGGGCGCCGGCGTCCGCACCGTGCTGCTCCCCCGCGCCCTGCCCACCCCCGTGCTCGCCTTCGCGGTGAAGCACCTCGCGGTGAGCGCCGGCGTCATGGTCACGGCCTCGCACAACCCCGCGCGCGACAACGGCTACAAGGTCTACCTCGGCGACGAGGACCACGGGTCGCAGATCGTCAGCCCCGCCGACCGCGACATCGCCGCCTTCATCCACAAGGCCGCCGGCGAGCGCACCGTGCAGCAGCTGCCCGTGGCGGACGACTACGAGACGGCGGCCGAGTCGGTGATCGACTCCTACGTGGAGCAGACGGCGGGCCTCTTCGCGGCCCCGCTCTCCCCGCTCACCTGGGTCTACACGCCCCTGCACGGCGTGGGGTGGGAGACGGCGGCCCGCGTGTTCGACGCGGTCGGCGTCGACCGGCCGGTGCTCGTCACCGAGCAGGTGGATCCCGACCCCGACTTCCCCACCGTCGCCTTCCCGAACCCGGAGGAGCCCGGCGCCCTGGACCTCGCGTTCCAGGCCGCCGTCGCCTCCGACGCCGAGCTGATCATCGCCAACGACCCCGACGCCGACCGCCTCGCGGTCGCCCTCGCGGACGAGCACGGCGCCTGGCGCCGCCTGTCGGGCAACGAGGTCGGCGTCCTCCTCGGCCTCGGCATCGCCGAGCGGTACGCCGCCGAGGGCAAGACGGGCACGTTCGCCTCGAGCCTCGTCTCCTCCCCGGCGCTCGCGGTCGTGGCCCGCGAGCTCGGGTTCGGCTACCGCGAGACGCTCACGGGCTTCAAGTGGATCTCCCGCGCACCCGACCTCATCTACGGCTACGAGGAGGCCCTCGGCTACCTCGTGGCGCCGTGGATCACGAGCGACAAGGACGGCATCTCCGCCGCCGTCGCGGTGCTGCACGGCGTGATGCTGCTGAAGTCGCGCGGCCAGACCATCGACGACTACGACCGCGCGTTCGCCGAGCGGTTCGGCTCGTTCGCGAGCGACCAGATCTCGGTGCGGGTGACCGACCTCGCCGTCATCCCGCGCATCATGGCGAAGCTCCGCCAGTCGCCGCCCTCCTCCATCGGGTCGCGCCGCGTGGAGCGCATGGACGACCTGGCCGAGGGCTTCGGCGACCTGCCGCCGAGCGACGTGCTGCGGTTCCACCTGGGCGACGGCGCGCGCGTCATCGTGCGGCCGAGCGGCACGGAGCCGAAGGTCAAGGTCTACCTCGACGCGCAGAGCACCGCGGGCACCGTCGCCGAGCGGCGGGACGCGGCGCGCGCCATCGTCGCCGACATGGCGCAGGCCGTCCCCGCGCTGCTCGAGGTCTAGCGGGACTCCGCGGGTCGCCCGACGGCCCGCGGATCCGTCGCCACTTGCACTGGTAGTGGCGCTATCAGTGCGCTAGCCTCGCGGCATGCGCATCACCGACCTCGCGGACGCCACCGGCGTCCCGCCCGCCACCGTCAAGTACTACGTCCGCGAGGGCCTCCTGCCCGCGGGCGTCCGCGTCAGCGACAACCGCACCGAGTACGACGACGAGCACGTCCGACGGGTCCGGCTGATCCGGGCGCTCATCGACGTCGGCCGGCTGCCCGTCGCCCAGGCCCGCGAGGTGCTCGCGGTGCTCGACGACGACGCGCGGCAGGTGCAGGACGTGTTCGCCGTGGCGCAGGACGCGCTGACGCCCGGGCCCCCGCCGACGGATGCACCGGCCGCGGACGCGCTCGCCCGCGTGGACGCGATCACGCGCCGCGCCGGGTGGTGCGTGCTCGAGGAGCACGCGGGCCGTGCCCAGGCGGCGCGCGCCGTGGACGGCTTCGAGCGCTCGGGGCACCGGATGGACGACGGCTACCTCGACCGGTACGCCGAGGCCGCGGGGATCCAGGCGGACGCCGACCTCGCCGCGGTGCGCGGCCGGCCCGACCGCACCGCGATGGCGGAGCTGATGGTGGTGGGCACGGTCCTCGGCGACCAGCTGGCCGCCGGGCTGCGACGGATCGCGCAGGCCACCGTCTCGATGCCCGCCGGTCCCGCGACGGGCGGTGCCCGGTGATCCGCCGCGCCTTCGCCTGGCACCGGCCGCTCATGTCCGTGGCCGCGCTCATGGCCGTGCTCGCCCTCGTGTGCGTCGTCGGCCGCCTGGTCGACGACCGGATGGTGACGGGCGCGCCCGTGTGGGACAAGCCCGCGAAGTTCTCGCTGTCGATCCTCGTCTACGCCGTGTCCTGGGCCTGGCTCATCGCGCACCTCCCCCGCTTCCGGCGCACCGCGCACCGGCTCGGCACCGTCGTCGCCGTCGCGCTCGTGGTCGAGCAGGCCGTGATCGTCGGCGCCGCGGCTGCCGGGACCGCGAGCCACTTCCAGGTGGCGACCCCGCTGGCCGCGGCCCTCTGGGGCGTGATGGCCGTGTCGATCACCGTCCTGTACCTCTGCACGTTCGTCACGAGCCTCGCCGTGCTGCGCCTGCGGCTCCCCGACCCGGCGCTCACGCTCGGGATCCGCGCGGGCGCGCTCCTCGCGCTCCTCGGCATGGGCCTCGCCTACCTCATGACCTCCCCGACCGCGGCGCAGCTCGCGGACTTCCACGGCGTCTCGGGCGCGCACGCTGTGGGTGCCGCGGACGGCGGGCCCGGCCTGCCCGTGCTCGGCTGGAGCAGGAACGCGGGCGACCTGCGGATCCCCCACTTCGTCGGCATGCACGCGCTGCAGCTGCTGCCCCTCGCGGCCCTGCTCCTCGCCGTGGCCGGGCGGCGGATCCCCGCGCTGGCGCCCGACCGGGTGCGCGTGCGGCTCACGGCGATCGCTGCGGCCGCGTACCTCGCCGTCGTCGCGCTCGTGACGGTCCAGGCGCTCGGGGGCGAGCCCGTGACCTCTCCCTCGGCGGGGGTGATGACGGCCGGCGCGGTGATCGCGGCGGCCGCCCTCCTCGCGGGGGTCGCGGTCGTCCGGCGCGGCGACCGGCGATCGGATCCGGGAGCCTCCGCCGTGCCCGCGCCCGTGCCCGCGGACGCGCCGGACGACGGCGCCGCGGACGGGCGGGAGCCGACTCAGCCGAGCGCGGCGTCGAGCTTGGCCGAGATCTCCTCGAGGTCGAAGTAGTTCTCGATCACGACGACGTCGGCGTACGTGGCGCCGATGCGGTCGACGAGCTCGGGCGACGTGAGGATGACCTGCGCGTCCTCGCCGAGCGACGCGACGCTGGCCAGGTCGGCCGCCGTGACGTCCGCGTCGATCCCGAGGCGCGCGAGCGCCCGCTCCGCGTTGACCTTGAGGATCCCGGACGTGCCGATCCCCACGCCGCAGATGGCGACGACCTTCATGCGCTCTCCTCGCCGGCCATGATGCGCCGGACCTCGTCGACGGTGGTGGCGGCGCGCAGCCGCGGGATCGCGGTGGCGTCGTTGAAGATGTTGGCCATGTCGGCGACCGACGAGACGTGCCGGTCGACGGTGGTGACCGCGAGGCCGACGATGACGTCGACCGGGTCGTTGTGCGCGTGCCCGAACGCGACGGGCTCCCGCAGCGTGACGACCGCGAGGCCGTCCGCGAGCGTCTCCGGCCCCGGACGGGCGTGCGCGAGCGCGAGCCCCGGGGCGATGACCACGTAGGCGCCGAACTCCTCGACGACCCGGATCATGGCCTCCGCGTAGTCGGCCGTCGCCGCACCCGACCGGACGAGCGCGTCGCCGGCGAGGCGCACCGCCGCGCGCCAGTCGGCGGCCTCGGCGCCGAGCGTGACGGCGTCGTCCGGGAGCGGTGGGAGCACGGGTGCGGCCTCTCTGGCGGTAGGGCGGGGACGGACGGGACGGACGGACGAGACGGACGGGACGCCGACGACGGCCCCGCGCCGGCTACAGGCGGGCGAACCCGTCGGAGATGATGTCGGCGAGCGCCTCGCGCTCCTCCAGCGGCAGGAAGGCCGCGGCGGCCGCGTTCAGCTGGAAGGCCTCGTGGTCGTCGAGGTCGTAGGCGAACGCGTCCGTGAGCAGCGACAGCTCCCGGCTGATGGTGGTGCCGCTCATGAGGCGGTTGTCGGGGTTTACCGTGACGGCGAAGCCGAGCTGGTAGAGCAGGTCGAAGGGGTGGTCGCGCATCTCGTCGCCCCACGCCGCGATGGCGCCGGTCTGCAGGTTCGACGACGGGCTGAGCTCGAGCGGCACGCCGCGGTCCTTCACCCACTGGGCGAGCGTGCCGAGCGTGACGAAGACGTCCTCGCCCTCCTCGCTGTCGATCTCGATGTCCTCGGCGATGCGCACGCCGTGGCCGAGGCGGAGCGCCCGGCCGTCGAGGAGAGCGCCTCGGATGGACTCCAGGCCGTCGGCCTCGCCCGCGTGGATCGTGCGGGGCATCCACTCGCGCGCCAGGAGGTCGAACGCGCCCTGCATGCGGGAGGGCGGGAAGCCGGCCTCGGGGCCCGCGATGTCGAAGCCGACGACGCCGCGGTCGCGGTGGCGGACGGCGAGCTCGGCGATCTCGGTGCCGCGGTCGAGGTGGCGCATGGCGCTGACGAGCTGGCCGACGCGGATGGATCCGCCCGCCTCCTCGACACCGCGCACGCCCTCCTCGATCCCGGCCTGCACGGCCTCGACGACCGCGTCGAGCGAGAGGCCCGTCGTGAGGTGCTGCTCGGGGGCCCAGCGGATCTCGCCGTAGACGACGCCGTCGTCCGCGAGGTCCTCGACGAACTCCCGGGCCACGCGCGCCAGGTGCTCCTCGGTCTGCATGACGGCGATGGTGACGTCGAAGGTCTTCAGGTAGTCGACGAGCGAACCCGAGTCGGCGCTGGTGCGGAACCACTCGCCGAGCGCGTCCGCGCCCGCGGCGGGGAGCTCGAGGCCGATCCCGTCCGCGATCTCGACGATGGTGCCGGGGCGCAGGCCGCCGTCGAGGTGGTCGTGGAGGGAGACCTTGGGGAGGTCGCGGTACGACCCTCCGCCGGGCAGCGTGGAGTCCTCGGGAGCGCGTGTCATGGGACGAATCTACTAGCCTCGACGAGGCCCGCGCCGTGGTCGTATGCGCACTGACGATCGGTGCGCGAGGCGTCCGCGGGTCGCGACCCGAGCCGGAGGACACGTGCCCACCAAGATCCTGATCGACTGCGACCCGGGGCACGACGACGCCCTCGCCCTGATGCTGGCGCACGGCAGCCCCGAGATCGAGCTCGTCGGCATCACGACGGTCGCCGGCAACCAGACGCTCGAGAAGGTGACGCGGAACGCGCTCGCGGTCGCGACCGTCGCGGGGATCCACGGCGTGCCCATCGCCGCCGGCTGCGCGCGTCCGCTCGTGCGGCCCGGCATGACGGCGCCCGAGGTGCACGGCGAGTCCGGCCTCGACGGGCCCGAGCTGCCGGAGCCGACGGTGGCGCTCGACCCGAGGCACGCGGTGGACCTCATCATCGAGACGGTCATGTCCCACGCCCCCGGCGAGATCACGCTGGTGCCCATCGGCGCGCTCACCAACATCGCCCTCGCCGTGCGCCGCGAGCCGCGGATCGTCGCGCGCGTGAAGGAGGTCGTCCTCATGGGCGGCGGGTACCACGTCGGCAACAGCACGCCCGTCGCGGAGTTCAACATCGCGGTCGACCCCGAGGCCGCGCACATCGTGTTCGGCGAGGCGTGGCCCGTGACGATGGTGGGCCTCGACCTCACCTACCAGGCCACCGCGACGCCCGAGGTCCTGGCGCGGATCGCCGCCCTCGGCACGCCGGCCGCGCGCTTCGTCGTCGACTCGATGGAGTCGTACGGCCGGGCGTACCTCGACCGGCAGGACTTCCCGAGCCCGCCCGCGCACGACCCGTGCGCGGTCGCGCGGGTGATCGACCCGCGGATCGTCTCGGTGCGCCGGGCGCCCGTCTCCGTCGAGCTGACGGGGACGCACACGCTCGGCATGACGGTGGCGGACCTCCGGCGCCCGGCGCCCGCGGACTGCACGACGCAGGTCGCGGTCGACCTCGACCACGCCGCGTTCTGGGACGTCGTGGTCGACGCGCTCGAGCGCATCGGCTGACGCGCGGGCGGCTCCCGCGTGCCGTGCCCGGCCGTCGTCCCGGGGACGGCGGCCGGACGGCGGCTCGGCGGCTCAGCCCTCGGCGGTGATGCGCTCCCGCACGAGCGGCCCGCGCGCGACGTGCTCCTCCGCGTCGCCGACGCGGTAGGCGCCCTCGAGCGACTCCAGCGCCCGGGCGAACCGCTCCGGCTCGTCGGTCGAGAGGGTGAAGAGCGGGTCGCCCCGGCGGACGCGGTCCCCCGGCTTGGCGTGCAGGTCGACGCCCGCGGCGTGCTGCACCGCGTCGCCCTGGCGCGCGCGGCCGGCGCCGAGGCGCCAGGCGGCGATGCCGAACGGGAGGGCGTCCTGCTGCACGAGCACGCCGTCGCGCTCGGCGGTGACGACGTGGGTCTCGCGCGCCACCGGCATCGCGGCGTCCGGATCCCCGCCCTGCGCGCGCACGGTGGCCCGCCACGAGTCCATGGCGCGGCCGTCGCGGAGCGCATCCTCGACGTCGGCGTCCGGGATCCCGACCGCGGCGAGCATCTCCCGCGCGAGCGCGAGCGTGAGCTCCACGACGTCCGCGGGCCCGCCGCCGGCGAGCACCTCGACCGACTCGCGCACCTCGTTGGCGTTGCCGATGGCGAGGCCGAGCGGCACGTCCATGTCGGTGAGGAGCGCCGTCGTGCGCACGCCCGCGTCCGTGCCGAGCTCGACCATGGTGCGCGCGAGCTCGCGCGACCGGTCGATGTCGGTCATGAACGCGCCGGACCCGAACTTGACGTCGAGGACGAGCGCGCCCGTGCCCTCGGCGATCTTCTTGCTCATGATGCTCGACGCGATGAGCGGGATCGCCTCGACCGTGCCCGTGGTGTCGCGGAGCGCGTAGAGCCGCTTGTCGGCGGGCGCGAGGCCGCTGCCCGCCGCGCAGATCACGCCGCCGTGGTCCTTCATCTGCTGCACCATCTCCTCCGTGGAGAGGTCGGCGCGCCAGCCGGGGATCGACTCGAGCTTGTCGAGCGTGCCGCCCGTGTGGCCGAGGCCGCGGCCCGAGAGCTGCGGCACCGCGACGCCGTAGGAGGCGACGAGCGGCATCAGCGGGAGCGTGATCTTGTCGCCCACGCCGCCCGTGGAGTGCTTGTCGACCGTGGGCTTGCCCAACCCGGAGAAGTCGAGGGTCTCGCCGCTCGCGATCATGGCGAGGGTGAGGTCGCGGATCTCGGTGCGGTCCATGCCGCGGAGGAGGATCGCCATCGCGAGCGCCGCCATCTGCTCGTCGGCCACGTAGCGGTCGGTGTACGCCGCCACGAGCCAGCCGATCTCCGCCGTGGAGAGCCGGCCGCCGTCGCGCTTGGTGCGGATCAGGTCGACGACGTCGAACGCGGCGCTCATGCGCGGTCCCCGTACGCGTTCAGCGTGCTCGGCCCGAAGGCGTCGGGCAGGACCTCGTCGATCGTGCGGATGCCCGACACGGTCTCCAGCAGCATGCCCGGGACCGCGTGCTCGAACAGCAGCTGCCGGCAGCGCCCGCACGGCATGAGGATGTTGCCGTCGCCGTCCACGCAGGTGAAGGCGACGAGCTGGCCGCCGCCCGTGAGGTGCAGGACGGAGACGAGCGCGCACTCGGCGCAGAGGGTGAGGCCGTAGCTGGCGTTCTCGACGTTGCAGCCGGTGATCACCCGCCCGTCGGTCGCGATGGCCGCGACGCCCACCGGGAAGCGGGAGTACGGGACGTACGCGCGCTGCATGGCCTCGTGGGCCGCCTCGCGGAGGGATCCCCAGTCGATGCCGCCCGACTGCACGGGCTCCACGGCGCTCACGACTTCACGTAGGGCTTGCCGGCGGCGGCAGGTCCGCGCACCTGCCCCACCAGTCCGGCGACCGCGGCGATGGTCACGACGTACGGCAGCATCAGCATGAACTCGCTCGGCACGGGCGACCCGATGACGCCGAGGACGTTCTGCAGGTTGCTCGCGAAGCCGAACAGGAGGGCCGCGAGCGTCGCGCGCAGCGGATCCCACCGACCGAAGATGACCGCGGCCAGCGCGATGAACCCCGCGCCCGCCGTCATCTCCTTGTTGAACGCGCCGACGGAGCCGAGCGTGAAGAACGCGCCGCCGAGGCCCGCGATGGCGCCCGCGAGGGACACGTTCCAGAACCTCGTGGAGGCGACCTTGATCCCCACCGTGTCGGCGGCCTGCGGGTGCTCGCCGACCGCGCGGAGGCGGAGGCCCCAGCGCGTGTGGAAGAGGCAGTACCAGACGAGGAACACGGCCACGTACATGAGGTAGACGATGATCGTCTGCCGGAAGAGCACGGGTCCGATGATGGGGATCTGGCCGAGCACCGGGATGTCGATGCGGTCGAAGCGCGGCGGGGAGTTGAGGCGCTCCGGGTCGGCCGAGAGCACCTGCGAGAACAGGAAGCTCGTGAGGCCCGTGACGAGCACGTTGAGCACGACGCCGACGATGACCTGGTCGACCAGGTACTTGATGGCGAACGCCGCGAGGACGAACGACACGAGCATGCCGGCGACCATCGCGGCGGCGAGGCCGATGAGCGGCTGCCCGGTGAGGGACGCGACGACCGCGGACACGAACGCGCCCGCGAGCAGCTGGCCCTCGATGGCGACGTTGACGACGCCGACGCGCTCCGAGAGCACGCCGCCGAGCGCGCCGAAGATGAGCGGCACGGACAGGCTCACGGTGCCGACGAGCAGGCCCGGCACCGGGATCGTCTGCCCCGCGGACGCCCAGGTGAGGAACGCGACGAGGAAGAGGACCGCGAAGACGGCCGTGAACCACAGCGGCACCTTCGCGGATCGGCGCACCAGCACCGCCGACAGGACGGTCATCGCGGCGAGGACCACCGTGACGACGATCCCGGTGGCCGCGGTCGGCAGCACGAGCGGCGCGAGCTGGATGAGGTCCGACCCGGTCGAGAGGCCGAACGTGCTCGACCCCTCGCGGCCGAGGAGCACGAACAGGACGAGCGAGATCGCCGTGAAGACGCCGAAGGCGACGGGCGCCTTCCAGCTCGTCGCGGCGGCGCGCTCGAGGGCGACGGCCGCGGGGCCGTGGGGCGCCGCGGCGGGCGCGGGGGTGGGGGTGGTCGCGGTCACGAGCTGAGCGCCGCCTTCCGGGTCCGGGTGGTGCGACGCGCCTGGCCCGGCGCGGGGAGGCGGAAGACCGCCCGCACGAGCGGGGGCGCCGCGATGAACAGGACGATGAGCGATTGGACGACCACGACGATGTCGATGGGCACGCCCTCGGCCGCCTGCATCGAGAATCCGCCGGCCTTGAACGCGCCGAACAGGATCCCCGCGACGAAGACGCCCCACGGCCGGCTGCGGCCGAGCAGCGCCACCGTGATGGCGTCGAAGCCGATGCCCGCGTCGATCCCCGAGCTGAAGCCCGTGGTGACCGTGCCGAGCACCTGGCTCGCCCCGGCGAGGCCCGCGAGCCCGCCGGAGATGAGCATGGCGTAGAGGTAGGAGCTCTTGACATCGATGCCCGCGACCCGCGCCGCGCTCGGGTTCTCGCCGACCGCGCGGAAGCGGAAGCCGAGGCCGGAGCGGTTGAGCAGGTACCAGACGAGGACCGTCGCGACGACGACCACGAGGAAGCCCGCGTGCAGCGAGTACCGCTCGCCGAGGAGCGCCGGGAACACGGCGGAGTCGAGCATCGCCGGGGTCTTCGGGTTGTTGGATCCGGGCGCCTGCAGCAGGCCCGGGGTCCGCAGCAGGTAGGAGAGGAGGTAGAAGGCGACGTAGTTGAGCATGATCGTGACGATCACCTCGTGCGCGCCGGTGCGCGCCTTGAGGAGGCCGACGATCCCACCCCACAGCGCGCCGCCGAGGATGCCCGCGCCGACCGCGAGCACCAGGTGCAGCACGGGCGGCATCGCGAAGCTGAAGCCGACCCAGCCGGCGCACGCCGCGGCGATGAGCATCTGGCCCCGGGCGCCGATGTTGAACAGGCCCACGCGGAACGCGAGCGCGACGCCGAGGCCGGCCGCGATGAGCGGGGTGGCGAAGGTCAGCGTCTCGGTGAGCGGCTTGATGCCGTTCTCGAAGCCCGGGCGGCGGAAGTTGTAGACCGAGCCCTGGAAGAGGGCGGAGTAGGCGCCGGCGGCGGCGTCCCACCCGGCGCGGAGGGTGTCGAGCGGGCGGCTGAAGAAGTAGCCGGCCGCCTTCTGGGTCTCCTCGTCGGTGACCGCGATGAGCAGCGCGCCGACGACGAGCGAGAGCACGACTGCGAGCACGGACAGCAGCGCGCTGCCGCTCGCGATCTCGCGGAGGATCACGCCGGCCCGCGAGCCCTCGGCGTCGTCGTCGCCGGGACGGGAGCCGTCGGCCGGCGCCGCGGTCGCGACGGCGGGGACGCCCGCGGGCGCCTCGGAGCGCGTCGGGTCGCCCACGGATCCGGCCTCGCGACCGGAGGCGGGCAGCTGCCCCGCGGACGGGTCCTGGGGGCCGTGGCCCTCGGGACGTCGGGTGTCGTCGGTCATGCGGTGCGCCCTCCGGCGGTCGTGGTGGTGGTGACGGATGCCGGGACCTCGCCGGCCATCATCAGGCCGAGCACGTCGCGCGGGGTGTCGCCCGGGACGATGCCGACGATGCCGCCGCGGTACATGACGGCGATGCGGTCGGCCAGCGCCGCGACCTCGTCGAGCTCCGTGGAGACGACGATGACGGGGAGGCCGCGGTCGCGCGTCTCGACGACGCGGGTGTGCACGAACTCGATGGACCCGACGTCGAGGCCGCGCGTGGGCTGCGCGGCGACGAACAGGCGGAGGTCGCGGCTGAGCTCGCGCGCGAGCACGACCTTCTGCGCGTTGCCGCCGGAGAGCCGGCCGACGTGCGTGTCGATGCCCTGCGTGCGGATGTCGAACTCGCGCACGCGGTCGCGCGCGAACTCGTCGAGGTAGCCGAGCTTCAGGGATCCGGCCACCACGAAGGGCGGGCTGTCGGACCGGTCGAGCATGAGGTTCTCGGCGATGGTGAACTCGGCGACGAGCCCGTCCTCGTTGCGGTCCTCGGGGACGAAACCCACGCCCGCGTCGAGCACGCGTCGGACGGACCGGCCCGTGAGGCGGGTGCCGTCGAGGTCGATGGTGCCGGAGACGCGCGGCTGCAGCCCGAGGATCGCCTCGGTCAACTCGGTCTGGCCGTTGCCCTGCACGCCCGCGATGGCGAGGATCTCCCCCGCGTGCACCTCGAAGCTCACGCCGTCGACGACGACCTGGCCGGATGCGTCGACGACCGTGAGGTCGCGCACCACGAGGGCCGCGTCGCCGGGCGAGGCCGGCGCCTTCTGGACGGTGAGCGAGACGCTCCGGCCGACCATGAGCGAGGCGAGCTCGGCGTTGCTGGCGGTGGGCTCGGCCTCGCCGACCACCTTGCCGAGCCGGATGACGGTGATGCGGTCCGCGACCTCGCGGACCTCCCGCAGCTTGTGGGTGATGAAGACGATGCCCGTGCCGGAGTCCCGCAGCTGCTTCATGATGACCATGAGCTCGTCGGTCTCCTGCGGCGTCAGCACCGCCGTCGGCTCGTCGAACACGAGCACCTCGGCGTCGCGCGACAGGGCCTTGATGATCTCGACGCGCTGCTGCACGCCGACGGGGAGGTCCGCGACGAGCGCGTCGGGGTCCACGTCGAAGCCGAACCGGGCCGAGATCTGGCGCACCTTCGCGCGGGCGCTGGCCAGGTCGAGCCGGCCGCCGGCCTTCGTCTCCTCGTGGCCGAGCATGACGTTCTCCGCGACCGTGAAGACGGGGATGAGCATGAAGTGCTGGTGGACCATGCCGATGCCGGCCGCCATGGCGTCGCCGGGCCCGGCGAAGCGCGCCACCCGGTCGTCGAGGAGGATCTCACCCTCCTCCGCCTGGTACAGGCCGTAGAGCACGTTCATCAGCGTGGACTTGCCGGCGCCGTTCTCACCCAGCAGGCAGTGGATCTCGCCCGGGTGGACGACGAGGTCGATGTGGTCGTTGGCCACCAGCGCGCCGAAGCGCTTGGTGATTCCCCGCAGTTCGAGCTTCATCGGATCAATCTGTTCGGTGGGTGGGGTGAGCACGCGGCGGGGGGACCGGCGCCTGCCGATCCCCCCGCGGTGCGTTCGATGCTACTTCGTCAGCGACGACGGCGACTCGACGGTGATCGAGCCGTCGACGATGCCCGCCTTGATGGTCTCGATCTCGCCGGTCAGCTCGGCCGGGACCTTGGACTCGAAGTCGTGGAACGGGGCGATGTCGACGCCGCCGTTCTCGAGCGTGCCCACGTACGGCGTCGCGTCGAACTTCCCGTCGGCCGCCGTCTTCACGACGTCCTCGACGCCCGCGTCGATGCCCTTCAGCACCGAGGTGAGGAAGAGGTCCTTGAGGTCGGGCGCGGTCTCGTACGCGTCGGAGTCGACGCCGACGAGGGCGATCTCCTTGTCGCTGGAGTCGCGGATGGCCTCGCCAGCGCTGAGGAAGATCGGGCCGCCGACGGGCATGATGACGTCCGCGCCCTGGTCGATGAGCGTCTGGGCGCTGGTCTTCGCGGCGGGGTTCGCCTCGAAGCCGCCGGTGAACGAGCCGGTCTGGCTCGCGACGTCCCAGCCGATGGCCTTGACGTCCGTGCCCTTCTGCTCGTTGAAGTACTCGACGCCGTCCACGAAGCCGTCCATGAAGATCGTGACGGTCGGGATCTGCAGGCCGCCGAAGGTGCCGACGGTGCCGGTCTTCGAGTAGGCCGCGGCCGCGTAGCCCGCGAGGAACGCGGCCTCGCTCGTGTTGAAGGTGATGGGCTTCACGTTCGGCGCGTCGATGGACGCGTCGTCGATGATCGCGTAGTCGGTCTCGGCGTTGGCGGCCGCGGCCTCCTTGGTCGCGTCCGCGAGGAGGAAGCCGACCGTGACGATGAGGCCGCAGCCCTGGTCGGCGAGGTTGGTGAGGTTCGGGCCGAAGTCGGTCTCGGCGGCCGACTCGACCGTCTTGGGCGTCTCGAGGCCCGCGGCGGTGGCGCCCGCGGTGAGGCCCTCGAAGCCGAGCTGGTTGAACGACTTGTCGTCGAATCCGCCGGAGTCGGAGACCATGCAGGAGAGGAGGTCGCTGTTCGCCTCGCCGCCCGCACCTCCCGTCGTGGACTCGGGAGCGGCACCGCAGCCCGCGAGGATCGCGGTGATGCCGACGGCGGCGAGACCGCCGAGGGCGGCCTTTCGGGTGGTGATGGTCACTGTGGCCTCCAGTTGCAGCCCGGGTCCGCCGGGCGATGTGGCTTCATGTTACCCATGGGCGGGAATGCCCCCCGCGCCCCGATCGGGGCCGCGGACGCAAGCGTTACCGATCCGGGACGACCCCGTAACAACGCGGAAACGCGGGGCCTGCTACGGGGTCGAGACCGACTCCACGTCGACCTCGCCGGAGACGATCCGCGCCTCCAGCGCGTCGAGCTCCGCCTGCAGCTCGGCCGGCACCGAGGCGGCCAGGTCGTGGTACCCGGCGAGGCCCACCCCGCCGTTCGCGAGCGTCCCCACGTACGGCTCGGAGGAGAAGGTCCCGTCCTGGTCGTCGCCGACGATGTCGACGACGGCCTGGCCCGTGTCCTTGAGCACGCTCGTGAGCAGGAGCGGCCGGTACTCGGCGGGCAGGGTGTCGTAGCCGTCGTTGTCGACCCAGATCAGCTTGCCGCTGCCGTGCGCGAGGATCGCCGACGCGGCGCCCTCCCCCACCTGGCCGGCGACGGGCATGATCACGTCGGCGCCCTGGTCGAGCAGGTTCTGCGTGGTGTTCCGGCCCTTGGAGACGTCCTCGAAGTCGCCCGTGAAGGTGCCGTCCTGCGCGGCCGCGTCCCAGCCGAGCGCGACGACCTGCGTGCCGTGCGCCTGGTTGTACGCCGCGACGCCGTCGACGAAGCCGTCCATGAAGAGGGTGACGGGCGGCTGGTTGCCGCCGCCGAAGGTGCCGACCTTGCCGGTCTCGCTGACGCCGGCCGCGAGGTAGCCCGCGAGGTAGGAGGCCTGCGCCGTGTCGAAGACGAGCGGCTTGACGTTCGGGGCGTCGACCACCTCGTCGACGATGGAGAAGTGCACGTCCGGGTTGTCGGCCGCCGCGGCCGCGGTCGCCTCCGCGAGCTCGTAGCCGACCGTGAGGATGAAGCCGCAGCCCGTGCCCACCGCCTGCTCGACGTTCGGCGCGAGGTCGGTCTCCGAGGTGGAGACGAGGACGTCGGCCTGGATCCCGAGCTCCTGCTCGGCTCGCTGCAGCCCCTCCCAGCTGGACTGGTTGAAGGAGCGGTCCTGCAGGCCGCCGGAGTTCGTGACCATGCGGGCGCAGTAGTCGGTCGCGGAGGCCGAGCCCGTGGCGCCGGGCTCGGGGGCCGCGCCGCATCCCGCGAGGGACGCGGCGGCGAGGAGGGCGATGGGCAGGGAGGCGATGCGGAGGACGCGCGGGGTGCGGGGCATCCCCGGAATCTAACGGCGCGGCTCCGGGCGCTCTCCGCCCGCGGAAACCCCCGAGGGGGATCGTTGCCCCTTCGTTACAGGACGTCCGTCCCGCCGCTGAGCTTGAGGGCGTCGACGACGCTCTTCACGCGCTGGGCGTTCTCCTTGGTCGTGACGAGCAGCGCGTCGGGGGTGTCGACCACGACGATGTCGCGCACGCCGATGAGGCTGATGACGCGCTTGCTGTTCGCGACGACGATGCCGCTCGACGCGTCGGAGAGCACGCGCGCGTCCTCGCCGAGGATCACGAGGTCGGACTTGCGGCCGCTCGAGTGCATCTTGGCGACGGAGGCGAAGTCGCCCACGTCGTCCCAGGTGAAGCGGCCGGGGATCACGGCGAGCGCACCGCGGGCGGCGGCCGGCTCGGCGACGGCGTAGTCGATGGCGATCTTCTTGAGGTTGGGCCAGACGCGGTCGACGACGAGGCCGCGGTCGGCGGTGTCCCACGCCTCGGCGAGCTCCAGGACGCCCTTCAGCAGCTCGGGCTCGGTGCGGCCGAGCTCCTCGAGCAGCCGGTCGGCGCGCGCGATGAACATGCCCGCGTTCCAGAGGTGCGTGCCGCCCTTCACGTAGCCGCGGGCGACGCCGATGCTGGGCTTCTCCACGAAGGACGCGACCTCGAGGGCGTGCGGGGCGCCGTCGATGCTGAGCTCCTTGCCGGTGTGGATGTAGCCGAAGCCGGTCGCGGGCTCGGTGGGCGTGATGCCGATGGTGGTGATGTAGCCGGCGTCGGCCGCGATGACGGCCTCGCGGACCGTGTCGCGGAAGCGGTCCGGGTCGGCGATGACGTGGTCGGCGGCGAACGAGCCGATGATGACGCCGGGCTCCCGGCGCTCGAGGATGGCGGCGGCCAGCGCGATGGCGGCGGTGCTGTCGCGCCCCTCGCTCTCGAGGACGACGTTCGGGTCGGCGAGCTCGGGGAGCTGGGCCTCGACCGCGGCGCGGTGGGCGCGGCCGGTGACGACCATGATCCGGTCCTCGCCGGAGAGGGGCGCGAGCCGCTCCCACGTGTCGCGAAGGAGCGTGCGGCCGGAGCCCGTGAGGTCGTGCAGGAACTTGGGCGCGTCGGCGCGCGAGAGGGGCCAGAGCCTCGAGCCCACGCCTCCCGCGGGGATCACGCTGTAGAAACGGGAGATCGCGCTCGTCTGCTCGGTCATGCGCTCACCCTATCGGCAGCCTGGGAGGCGCCCGGATGCGCCGAGTTCACGCGACCGCAACAGGGCGTTCACGGCGCCGCGGCGGCCCCGTCGGCCCCGGTGCCTAGCGTCGTGGGCATGCGCGTAGCCGTCGTCAGCGAGAGCTTCCTCCCCACCGTCAACGGCGTCACCACGAGCGTCTGTCGGGTCCTCGAGCACCTGCGGGACCGCGGGCACGAGGTGCTCGTGATCGCCCCCGACGCGGGCGCCCCGTCCGAGTTCGCGGGATTCCGCGTGCACGGCGTCCCGGCCATCGCCTACCGGCAGTTCCCCGTCGGGATCCCGAGCCCCCACGTCCTGCGCCTCCTCACCGACTTCGCGCCCGACGTGCTGCACGCGGCCTCCCCCCTCTTCCTCGGCGCGCAGGCCATCGCGGCCGCCACGCGCATCGACGTGCCCTCCGTGGCGGTGTTCCAGACGGACGTCGCGGGCTACGCGCGCCGCAACCGCCTGGCCGCCACCGCGCCCTACGTCTGGAGGCTCGTGCGCTGGATCCACCAGGGCGCGGACCTCACCCTCGCGCCCTCGAGCGCCGCCGCCGCCGACCTCGCGGCCGCGGGCGTCGAGCGCGTCGCCCGCTGGGGCCGGGGCGTGGACCTCGACCGCTACCACCCGCGCAACCGCGCCATGGAGGACGCGGTCGCCCTCCGGGACCGCGTCGCGCCTTCCGGCGAGACGGTCGTCGGCTACGTCGGCCGCATCGCGCCCGAGAAGCAGCTCGAGCGCCTCCAGGCGCTCCGCGGGATGCCCGGCGTGCGCTTCCTGATCGCGGGCGACGGCCCCAGCCAGGCCTCGGCCCGCCGCGCGCTCGCGGGCATGCCCGTCACCTGGCTCGGACGGGTCGGCGGCCGTGAGCTCGCCGCCGCGTACGCCGCCATGGACGTCTTCGTCCACACCGGCACGGAGGAGACCTTCGGGCAGACCGTGCAGGAGGCCCACGCCTCCGGGCTCCCGGTCGTCGCGCCGCACGCGGGCGGACCCATCGACCTGGTCGACCACGGCACGGACGGCTTTCTCTTCGACCCCGCGTCGCGGCGGGACGCGCACCTGCGGCGCCTCGTGGACGAGCTCGCGGCCAGCGAGCCCCTGCGCCTGCGGATGGGCGAGGCCGGTCGCCGCGCGGTCCTCGGCCGCTCGTGGGCGACCATCGGCGACGAGCTCATCGGGCACTACGGGCGCGCGGTCTCGGCCCGCCGCTCCGCGCTGCAGACGGCGGATCCCGCGGGCGCCGGGCCCGTCCCCGTCGGCGCCTGATCCGCTCCGCGACGGCTCCCGGCACGACCCCGGGACCACCCCCGCGGCTTAGGGTCCCCTAACGGGCGACCGCCGGAGGGCGACCGTAGACTCGTTAGGTCGCGCAACGTCGGCGCGAAGGGTCCCCGCCCACGGCGGCACCAGCATCAGGGAGGGTCGTTCCGTGTCCATCAAGTCGGCAGGAACCCGCGAACCGCACATCTCACGCGCACCGAAGGTCCCCGCCGGGACGCTGTACCGGGGCCGCGAGGGCATGTGGTCATGGGTGCTGCACCGCATCACCGGCGTTGCCATCTTCTTCTTCCTCCTCGTGCACGTGCTCGACACGAGCCTCATCCGCGTGAGCCCCGAGGCCTACAACGCGGTCATCGGCACGTACAAGAACCCGCTCATGGGCATCGGCGAGGTCGGCCTCGTCGGCGCCATCGGGTTCCACGCGCTCAACGGCCTGCGCATCGTGCTCATCGACTTCTGGCGCTACGGCGCCAAGCACCAGCGCCTCATGTTCTACGTGGTCATCGGCCTGTGGGTCGTGCTCATGGCGGGCTTCGTGCCCCGCCACCTCATGAACGTGTTCAGCGAAGCGGGATGGATCTGATCATGAGCGACATCGCACAGAAGGTCAGCGTCGAGCGCCCCCGCCAGGCACGGCAGCCCCGTGCCCAGGGCGGCGTCAACTGGGAGAAGTGGGGCTGGATCTACCAGCGCGCCTCGGGCGTCGTGCTCGTCGTGCTGATCTTCGGCCACCTCTACGTCAACCTCATCATGGGCGAGGGCATCAAGGCCATCGACTTCGCGTTCGTCGGCGGCAAGCTGTCGGACCCGTTCTGGAAGGTCTGGGACATCGCGCTGCTCTGGCTCGCGGTCATCCACGGCGCCAACGGCATGCGCACCATCGTGAACGACTACGCGGCCTCGCCGCTGACGCGCAAGGTCCTCAAGGGCGCGCTCGTCGCCTCCACCGTGGTGCTCATCGTCCTCGGCACGCTCGTGGTCTTCACGTTCGACCCGTGCCCCGCCGGCCAGCCCGCGGACCTGCTGCCCTCCTTCTGCGGCGACCTGTAGCCCGCACCCCCTACGCCTCGAGAAAGAAGCACGTGACCACTGACACCGCGAACCCCGGTTCCGAGCCCACCGCGAGCACCATCGTGGACGGCGTCCACTACCACCAGTTCGACATCGTGATCGTGGGTGCGGGCGGCGCCGGCATGCGCGCGGCGATCGAGGCGGGACCCCAGGCGAACACGGCCGTCATCTCCAAGCTCTACCCCACGCGCTCCCACACGGGCGCGGCGCAGGGCGGCATGGCCGCGGCGCTCGCGAACGTCGAGGAGGACAGCTGGGAGTGGCACACCTTCGACACCGTCAAGGGCGGCGACTACCTCGTCGACCAGGACGCGGCGGAGATCCTCGCGAAGGAGGCCATCGACGCGGTCATCGACCTCGAGAACATGGGCCTCCCCTTCAACCGCACGCCCGACGGCAAGATCGACCAGCGTCGCTTCGGCGGCCACACGGCCGACCACGGCAAGAGCCCCGTCCGCCGGTCCTGCTACGCGGCCGACCGCACGGGCCACATGATCCTGCAGACGCTGTACCAGAACTGCGTCAAGTTCGGCATCAACTTCTACAACGAGTTCTACGTGCTCGACCTCGTCATGGCCGAGGTCGACGGCAAGCAGCAGCCCGCGGGCGTCGTCGCCCTCGAGCTCTCCACCGGCGAGATCCACGTCTTCCAGGCCAAGGCCGTGATCTTCGCGACCGGCGGCTTCGGCAAGATCTACAAGACGACCTCGAACGCGCACACGCTCACGGGCGACGGCGTCGGGATCATCTGGCGCAAGGGCCTGCCGCTGGAGGACATGGAGTTCTTCCAGTTCCACCCGACCGGCCTCGCCGGCCTCGGCATCCTCCTGTCGGAGGCGGCCCGCGGTGAGGGCGCGATCCTCCGCAACAGCGAGGGCGAGCGCTTCATGGAGCGGTACGCCCCCACCATCAAGGACCTCGCGCCCCGCGACATCGTCGCCAGGTGCATGGCCACCGAGATCCGCGAGGGACGGGGAGCGGGGCCGAACAAGGACTACGTCTACCTCGACATCACGCACCTCGAGCCCGCCGTCATCGACGCGAAGCTCCCGGACATCACGGAGTTCGCGCGCACGTACCTCGGCGTCGAGCCCTATACGGAGCCCGTGCCCGTGCTGCCGACCGCGCACTACGCGATGGGCGGCATCCCCACGAACATCAAGGCCGAGGTCCTCTCGGACAACACGACCGTGGTGCCGGGCCTCTACGCGGCCGGCGAGTGCGCGTGCGTCTCGGTGCACGGATCCAACCGCCTGGGCACCAACTCCCTCCTCGACATCAACGTGTTCGGCAAGCGCGCGGGCAACTACGCGGCCGAGTACGTGAAGGGCGTCGACTTCACGCCGCTGCCCGCCGACGCGGCCGACTTCGTGAAGGGCCTCGTCGAGGGCGCCCGCAACTCCAACGGCACCGAGCGGATCTCGACCCTGCGTCGCGAGCTGCAGGAGTCGATGGACCGCAACGCCCAGGTGTTCCGCACCGAGGACACGCTGATCGAGGTCACCAAGGTGATCGCCGACCTGCGCGAGCGGTACACGAACATCCAGGTGCAGGACAAGGGCCAGCGCTTCAACACCGACCTGCTCGAGGCCATCGAGCTCGGCTTCCTGCTCGACCTCGCGGAGGTCGTCGTCTACTCGGCGATGTACCGCAAGGAGAGCCGCGGCGGCCACTTCCGCGAGGACTACCCGAAGCGGGACGACGAGAACTACATGGTCCACACCATGGCGTACCTCACCGGCGACGCCCACAGCACGGACGCCGGCGACCACATCAAGCTCAGCACCAAGCCCGTGGTCATCACGAACTACCAGCCGATGGAGCGGAAGTACTGATCCCCCGAGGATCAGCGCCGCCCCACGCACCCGCAGCACCGAACGGATAGGACCGCACACGTGAGCACCGCAACCCTGGACGCACCCCCCGCGGGAGAGGCCTCGGCCATCCCGACCTTCACGGTCACCCTCATCATCCGCCGCTTCCTGCCCGGCCAGGACGCCGAGCCGCGCTGGGAGGACTTCGACGTCGAGGTCTACCCGACCGACCGGATCCTCGACGCCCTGCACAAGATCAAGTGGGAGCAGGACGGGTCGCTGACCTTCCGCCGCTCCTGCGCGCACGGCGTGTGCGGGTCCGACGCGATGCGCATCAACGGCCGCAACCGCCTGGCCTGCAAGACGCTCATCAAGGACCTCGACATCGACCAGCCCATCTACGTGGAGGCCATCAAGGGCCTGCCGCTGGAGAAGGACCTGGTCGTCGACATGGAGCCGTTCTTCGAGTCGTTCCGCGACGTGCAGCCCTTCCTCATCTCGAACACGAAGCCGGAGAAGGGCAAGGAGCGGATCCAGTCCGCCGCCGAGCGCGCCCGCTTCGACGACACCACCAAGTGCATCCTCTGCGCGGCGTGCACGTCGTCGTGCCCTGTGTTCTGGACCGACGGCCAGTACTTCGGGCCGGCCGCCATCGTCAACGCGCACCGCTTCATCTTCGACTCGCGCGACGAGTCGAACGTGCGCCTCGACATCCTCAACGACAAGGAGGGCGTGTGGCGCTGCCGCACGACCTTCAACTGCTCCGAGGCGTGCCCGCGCGGCATCCAGGTGACGCAGGCGATCGCCGAGGTCAAGCAGGCGATCATGCGCGGCAAGGCGTAGCGCCTCCCGCCCCGCACGACGACGGCCCCGCGGCTCCGAGAGGAGCGGCGGGGCCGTCGTCGTGCGCGGGGCTACCGGCGGGCGGGGGCGGATCAGCGGTCGGCGAGCACCCGCTCCGCGGCGGCGCGGGCCTCGGCCGCCGTGCGGGCCGTGAGCACGGCCTCGGCGGCACCCCGTGCGTCCTCGATGCTGCGGCGGCCGAGCTCCAGGCGGACGTCGGCGAGCGCCGCGGGCGTCATCGAGAGGCTCGTGGCGCCGAGGCCCACGAGCACGACGGCGAGGAGCGGATCCGCCGCCGCCTCGCCGCAGATGCCGACCGGGGTGCCGGACGCGCGTCCCGCGTCGCCGAGGGCGCGCACCAGGCGGAGCACGGCGGGGTGCCACGGGTCCTGGTAGGAGGCGACGGAGCCGAGCAGGCGGTCGGCGGCCATCGTGTACTGCGTGAGGTCGTTGGTGCCGATGCTCACGAAGTCGGCGACCTCCACGACCTGGTCGGCGAGGATCGCGAGCGACGGCACCTCGGCCATCACGCCGACGGTCGTGAGGCCGAGCTCGCGGCCGAGCTCGACGAACCACCGGGTCTCCTCGGCGTCGCCGACCATGGGCGCCATGACCCAGAGGTCCGCGTCGGTCGCCGCGTCCGCCGCGGCGAGGGCCGTCAGCTGGTCGCGGAGGACGTCCTCGTGCGCCCGCAGCGCGCGGAGGCCCCGGAGCCCGAGGGCCGGGTTCTCCTCGTCGGCGTCGGTGAGGAAGGCCAGGGGCTTGTCGGCTCCCGCGTCCAGCGCGCGGACCACGACCTTGCGTCCCGGGAACGCCTCGAGGAGGCGCGTGTACTGCGCGGTCTGCTCCGCGACGGTGGGCGCGGTGGCGGCGTCCAGGAACAGGAACTCCGTGCGGAAGAGGCCGACGCCCTCGGCGCCGAGCTCGACGGCCCGCGCCGCCTCCGCGGGCGAGCCGAGGTTCGCGAGGAGCGGCACGGGGGTGCCGTCGGCGAGCGCGCCGTCCGTGAGGGGCGCGGCGAGCGCCTCCTCGCGGGCGCGGATCCGGTCGAGGGCGTCCTGGCGCTCGGCGTCGTCGGGGTGCACGATCACGACCCCGGCGGCGGCGTCGACCACGACCTCGTCGCCGTCCGCGAGGTCCGCGGCGCCGACCGCGCCGACGATCGCGGGGATGGAGCGGCTGCGCGCGAGGATCGCGGTGTGGCTGGTGGGCCCGCCGTCGGTGGTGACGAGGGCGAGCACGCGGTCGAGCTCGAGGAGCGCGGTGTCGGCGGGCGCGAGGTCGCGCGCGACGAGGACGAACGGGGCGTCCGCGGTGGGGATGCCGGGCGCGGGCACGCCGCGGAGCCGGGCGATGACGCGCTGGGCGACGTCGGCGAGGTCGGCCGCGCGCTCGGCCATGTAGCCGCCCATGCCCGTCAGGAGCTCCTGGAAGGTGGCGAAGGCCTCGAACACGGCGCGCTCGCCCGAGCGGCCCTGGCCGACGAGGCGGCCCACCGAGTCGAGGAGCGCGGGGTCGCGCGCCATGAGCGACTGCGCGTCGAGGACGTCCTTCGCGTCGCCGCCGGCGCGCGCGCCCCGCTCGGCGAGGTCGTCGGCGGTGGCGGCGAGGGCCTCGGCGACGCGGGCGACCTCGGCCTCGGCGTCGCCCGTGAAGCGCTCCGTGCCGGGCTCCGGCAGCGGGTCGGGCATCCGCATCACGGGCCCGGTGGCCACTCCGTGTCCGACTCCGATACCGGTGATGCGCACAGGGACTCCCTCGCTCGGTGCATGCCGCGCGGACGGGCGCCGTCCGCACGGGTGGCTGTCCGGCCGGGCTGCCGGAACGGCCCGTCCACGCTAGCAGGGGCCCGGCGGCCCGTATCCTCGGGAGATGACCGCCCCCGAGACGCGCGGACGGCCCGACCGCCCGGCCGACGCGCCCTCCTCCCCCGCCGCCGGCGCCGCCGACGGGCCCGCGCCCACGGGGATCCCGGCGCTCGTCGCCCGCGTGATGGAGCTCCGGCCCGTGCGGGTGTTCCTCGCCTACGGAGCGGCGGGCGGGCCGATCCTCGCGGCCGGCATGTCGTACCAGGCGGTCTTCGCCGTGTTCGCCGCGCTCGCGGTCGGGTTCTCGGTGGCCGGATCGGTGTTGGCGAGCAACCCCGCGCTCCTCGACTCGCTGCTCGCGCTCATCCAGGGCGCGGTGCCCGGGCTCTTCGGACGCGGCGGGGCGATCGAGGACCCGGAGGCCCTGCTGCGGTCGCGCGCCGTGCAGGCGACAGGGGTCATCGGCTCCATCGGCCTCCTCGTGACCGCGCTGGGCTGGCTGGCGTCCACGCGCGACTCGGTGCGCCGCATCTTCGACCTGCCGCCGCCCGCCACGTTCTTCCTGCTGCTCAAGGTCAAGGACCTCGGCCTCGCCCTCTGCTTCGCCCTCGCGATGCTGCTCTCGGCCGGCCTGTCGGTCGTGAGCACGGGGCTCCTCGGCTTCGCGTTCCGGCTGCTGCAGGTGGGCGAGGACTCGCTCCTCGCGGTCGTCGTCGGCCGCACCGTGGGCCTCGCGCTCGTGCTGGCGCTCGACACGGCCGTGCTGGCCGGGGCGTACCGGATCCTCTCGGGCGTGAGGATCCCGCGGCCGCAGCTCCTGCAGGGCGCGCTCCTCGGCGGCGTCGCCATGGGAGTCCTCAAGGTGCTCGGCACGGCGCTGCTCGGCGGCGCGAGCCGGAACCCGCTGCTCGCGTCCTTCGCGGTGATCATCGGCCTGCTGATCTGGTTCAACCTCATCTGCCAGGTCATCCTCGTCTGCGCCTCGTGGATCGCCGTGGGCATGGCCGACCGCGGCATCGACGCCCGCGACCTCACGCCCGAGCAGCTCGAGAAGGAGCGGCTCGCGAAGCTCGACGAGGCGCGCCGGATCCTCGAGGAGGAGGAGCGCGCCCGGGAGCGGGAGCGGTACGAGCAGTCACGCGGGCTCACGCGGGTCCTGCTCCGGTTCCGCCGGAGGCGCCGCCGTTAGGATCGATCCCATGCCCTCGAACCTCCGCGTCGCGTCCATCAACACGAACGGCATCCGGGCCGCGTTCCGCAAGGGCATGGGCGACTGGCTCGCCACGCGTGACGTCGACATCCTGGCGATCCAGGAGGTGCGCGCCGAGACGACGGACATCGAGGCCCTCCTCGGCCCCGAGTGGAACGTGCTGCACGACGCCGCGACCGCCAAGGGCCGCGCGGGCGTCGCCATCGCGAGCCGCCGCCGCGCGGAGATCCACCGCGTCGCGATCGGCGAGGAGGACTTCGACAGCGCGGGCCGCTGGCTCGAGGCCGACTACGACGTGGACGGCACCATCGTCACGGTCGTGAGCGCCTACGTGCACTCCGGCGAGGTCGGCACCGCCAAGCAGGACGAGAAGTGGCGCTTCCTGGACGGCATGGAGCGGCGCCTGCCCGAGATCGCCGAGCACTCGGAGCTGGCCGTCGTCGTGGGCGACCTCAACGTCGGCCACCGGGAGCTCGACATCCGCAACTGGAAGGGCAACGTGAAGCGCGCCGGGTTCCTGCCGCGCGAGCGCGCCTACCTCGACCGCATCCTCGGCGCCCGCGGCGAGGACGTCACGGGCGTCGACGGATCCACCGGGCCCGGCCTCGGCTGGGTCGACGTCGGCCGCCAGCAGGCCGGCGAGGTCGACGGCTCGTACACGTGGTGGAGCTGGCGCGGCAAGGCGTTCGACAACGACACCGGCTGGCGCATCGACTACCAGCTCGCGACCCCCGCGCTCGCGGAGAGGGTCGTCGGCTACGCGGTCGACCGCGCCGACGCCTACGACCAGCGATGGTCGGACCACACGCCCGTGGTCGTCGACTACGCGCTCTGACGCATCCCGCACCCCTCCCCCGTCTCGCGCCCGACCGGCGCACCTCGAGCGCCCCGCGCTCCGCACACGAAGGCCCCGCCATGACCGCACGTCCCGTCCTCTTCTCCGGCATGCAGCCGTCCGCCGACTCGCTGCAGATCGGCAACTACATCGGCGCGCTCCTGCAGTGGAAGGAGATGCAGACCACGCACGACGCCGTGTTCTGCGTCGTCGACCTGCACGCGATCACCGTGCCGCAGGATCCCGCGGCCCTCCGCGACTCCACCCGGCGCACCGCCGCGCAGTACATCGCCGCGGGCATCGACCCGGCCGTCTCGACGCTGTTCGTGCAGTCGCACGTCTCCGCGCACACCGAGCTGGCCTGGATCCTCAACACCCTCACCGGGTTCGGCGAGGCCAGCCGCATGACGCAGTTCAAGGACAAGTCGCAGAAGCAGGGAGCCGACGCGACGACGCTCGGGCTCTTCGCGTACCCGACCCTCATGGCGGCCGACATCCTGCTCTACGGCACCGAGGTCGTGCCCGTCGGCGACGACCAGAAGCAGCACGTGGAGCTCACGCGCGACCTCGCCAAGCGCTTCAACTCCCGGTTCGGCGACACGTTCACGATCCCCGAGCCGATGATCCAGAAGGACACCGCCCGGATCTACGACCTGCAGGACCCGACGTCGAAGATGAGCAAGTCCGCCGCCAGCGACGCGGGCGTGGTGTGGCTGCTGGACGAGCCCGCGCGGACCGCGAAGAAGATCCGCTCGGCCGTCACCGACACGGAGCGCGAGATCCGCTTCGACCGCGGCGCGAAGCCGGGCGTCTCGAACCTGCTGACGATCCTGTCGGCCTTCGAGGGCACGGCCGTGCCGGCGCTCGAGGAGCGCTACGCGGGACGCGGCTACGGGGACCTGAAGAAGGACGTCGCCGAGACCGTCACGGGCGTCTTCGAGCCGATCCGCGCCCGGACGCTCGAGCTCCTCGACGACCCGGCCGAGCTCGACCGCGTGCTCGCCGGCAACGCCGCGCGCGCCGAGGAGCGGGCCGACGCCATGCTCGCCCGCGTCTACGACGCCGTCGGCCTCGTGCGGCGCGTCGGCCGGTGACCCTCCGGCTGGTCCTCCTCGACCTCGACGACACGCTGGTCGACCACCGCGGCGCCGTGGCCGACGGGATCACGGCGCACCTCGCCGCGCGCGGGCTGCTCGACGCGGGCGACCACGCGGAGGTCGAGCGGGCCGTCGCGCTGTGGGTCGCGCTCGAGGAGGAGCACTACCACCGGTACCTCGCCGGCGAGCTCGACTACCAGGGCCAGCGGCGCGCGCGGGCGCGAGGTTTCCTCGCCGCCTGGGGATCCGCGGACGCCCCGGGCATCGCCGACGACGACGCCGCGACGGACGCCTGGTTCGCCGGCTACCTGCGCGGCTACGAGGAGTCGTGGCGGACGCTGCCGGGCGCGCACGAGGCGCTCGACGAGATCGAGCGCCGCCACCCGGGCGTGCGCTTCGGCGTGGTGACCAACGGCGAGCGCAGCCAGCAGGAGCCGAAGATCGCCGCCGCGGGGCTCACCGCGCGGCTCGACCCCGTGGTCTGCTCCGGCGACCTGGGCTTCGCGAAGCCCGACCCGCGGATCTTCCTCCTCGCCTGCGCCGAGGCGGGCGTGGATCCGGCCGAGGCCGTCATGGTGGGCGACCGCCTCCGCACGGATGCGCTCGGCGCGGCCGACGCGGGCCTGGCGGGCGGCGTGTGGCTCGACCCCGACGCGGGGACCGCGGATCCGGCGCGCGAGCCCGCGGGCGACCCGGAGCGCGGCTGGCCGGACGTGCCCGCGGAGGACCGCGCGCGGGCGGAGCGCGCCGGGATCGCGCGCATCACCGCGCTCGACGGACTGGCCGACGCCGTGGACGCGCTCATCGGCGCCTGAGACCGCCCAGCACGCCGTCCGCACGTGCGCTCCGCGTCGCATCGCGTCATCCGCGGGCGGCCCTCCCAGCCGCGTGGGCTAATCTCGGGGGATACACGTGCTCCGGGGTCGGTGGAAATCCGAGCCGGCGGTGACAGTCCGCAAACGGACGATGCGCGACCGGGTCCCCGGGAGCCTCGTCCGCCGATCCGGTGGGATTCCGGGACCGACGGTTAAAGTCCGGATGGGAGGCAGCACGCGGCGCCAGCGACCCTGCCGGCGTCGAGGTCCGTCGACCGCGCCCGGAGTCCGTCCACGGACGAGGACACCATGCACGACGACCCGACGGCAGCCCCCGCGAGCGCGCACGCGCATGCGGACGGCGACGCGCTCGAGCGCGCCATGCGCCGCGGCCTCGAGCTCGCCGCCGAGGGACCCGCCTGGGGCCCGAACCCGCGCGTCGGCTGCGTGATCCTCGACGCCCGCGGCCGCGTGATCGCCGAGGGCCGCCACCGCGGTGCCGGATCCGCGCACGCCGAGGTGGACGCCCTCCGGCAGCTGCCTGTCGGCGGCGCACGCGGCGCCACCGCGGTCGTCACGCTCGAGCCGTGCAACCACACGGGCCGCACCGGTCCGTGCGCGGCCGCCCTGGTCGCGGCCGGCGTCGCCCGCGTCGCCTACGCGGTCGCCGACCCGGGCGCCCAGTCCTCCGGCGGGGCCGACCGGCTCCGCCAGGCGGGCGTCGAGGTCGTCCCCGGCGTGCTCGCCGACGAGGCCGGGGCGTTCCTGCGGGTGTGGCTCGGATCCGCCCGGCTCGGCCGCCCCTTCGTCACCGCGAAGTGGGCCTCCAGCCTCGACGGGCGCATCGCGGCCGCCGACGGCACGAGCCGCTGGATCACCGGGCCCGCCGCCCGCCACGACGTGCACCGCCGCCGCGCGGAGGCCGACGCGATCCTCGTGGGCACCGGCACCGTGCTCGCCGACGACCCGGCGCTCACCGCCCGCCGGCCCGACGGGATCCCGTACCCGCACCAGCCCGCTCCCGTCGTGCTCGGCGACCGCGCGATCCCGGAGGACGCGGCCGTGCACCGGCACCCGCGCCGCCTGATCCGCCTCCCCGGCCACGACCCGGCCGCCGCGCTCGAGGAGCTCGGCCGCCGCGGGATCCGGCACGTCTTCGTGGAGGGCGGCCCCACGATCGTCTCCGCGCTCCTCGCCGCCGGGCTCGTGGACGAGGTGGTCGCGTACCTCGCGCCCGTCCTCCTCGGCGGCCCCCGCACCGCGACCGGCGACCTCGGCGTGCCGAGCATGCCGGCCGCCCATCGACTCACCCTCATCAGCACGACGCGGCTCGGGGACGACCTCCTCGTGACCGCGCGACCCACCACGGAAGGCCAGTGATGTTCACAGGGATCATCGAGGAGCGCGGACGCGTCCTCGCGCTCGACGCCGAGGGCGACTCCGCCCGGATCACGGTGGAGGCGCCGCTCGCGGTGTCCGACGCCCGGCACGG
Organism: Clavibacter rahimiani; assembly: GCF_052654495.1. Lineage (NCBI taxonomy): Bacteria > Bacillati > Actinomycetota > Actinomycetes > Micrococcales > Microbacteriaceae > Clavibacter > Clavibacter rahimiani. The sequence goes on along the minus strand of NZ_CP199790.1, from coordinate 949,209 downwards.
CGACTCCATCAGCGTCGACGGCGTGTGTCTCACGGTCGTCGCGCAGACGCCCGAGGGCTTCACCGCCGACGTGATGCGGCAGACGCTCGTCATGAGCTCGCTCGGGCGCCTCGCCGTCGGCGACCCCGTCAACCTGGAGCGCGCGGCGCGCGTCGGCGACCGTCTCGGCGGCCACATCGTCCAGGGCCACGTCGACGGCACCGGGCGCCTGCTGGCGACCACGCCGGGCGAGGCATGGCGGATCCTCCGCTTCTCGCTGCCCGCCGACCTCGCGCCGCTCGTCGTCGACCGCGGATCCATCACGGTGCAGGGCGTGAGCCTCACCGTGAGCGCCGTGAGCCCGACCGACACGGCGGACGCCGACGCGTGGTTCGAGGTGTCGCTCATCCCCGAGACGCTCAGCGCCACGACGCTCGGCGCGCTCGAGCTCGGCGACGAGGTCAACCTCGAGACCGACGTGCTCGCGCGCCACGTGCAGCGGATGCTCGCGCTCGACGCGCGGGACCGCGACGACCGATCGGAGGCCCGCTCGTGAGCCTCGCCGACATCCCCGCGGCGCTGCAGGAGCTGCGCGCCGGACGCCCCGTGATCGTCGTCGACGACGAGGGCCGCGAGAACGAGGGCGACGTGCTGCTCGCCGCCGAGTCCGCGTCGCCCGAGTGGGTGGCCTGGCTGGTGAGGCACTCCTCGGGCTTCATCTGCGCGCCCATGACGAACGAGATCGCCGACCGGCTGGAGCTGCCGCTCATGGTCGCCGACAACCGGGATCCGCGCGGCACCGCGTACACGGTCTCGGTCGACGCGGCCGACCGGCTCTCCACGGGCATCAGCGCCTCCGACCGCGCGCACACCCTGCGCGTGCTGGCGGACCTCGGCAGCGTCCCGGCGAGCCTGCACCGGCCCGGCCACATCCTGCCGCTCCGCGCGGTGGAGGGCGGCGTGCGCGCGCGCGACGGCCACACCGAGGCGGCGGTCGACCTCCTCACGCTCGCGGGCCTCACGCCGGTCGGCGCGATCTCCGAGATCGTGCAGGACGACGGCGAGATGATGCGCCTGCCCGGCCTCCTCGAGCTCGGCGCCCGGGAGGGCGTGCTCGTCGTCACGATCGAGGCGCTGAAGGCGCACCTGGAGGAGTTCCACTGCGACCGGCCGCTCGAGCCCGCCGTGGAGATCCCCGAGGCCTCGCGCGTGATCTTCGAGGTCGAGACCACGGTCCCCACCACGCACGGCGACGTCCGGCTGCGCGCCTACCGCGACCGCACGACGGGCGCCGACCACGTGGCCGTCGTCGCGGGCGAGCCGCAGGCGCACGGGACCCTCGTGCGCGTGCACTCGGAGTGCCTGACGGGCGAGGCGCTCGGATCCCTCAAGTGCGAGTGCGGGCCGCAGCTCGACGCGGCGCTGGACGAGATCCAGCGCGAGGGCGGCGTCGTCGTCTACCTGCGCGGGCACGAGGGACGCGGGATCGGGCTCATCAACAAGCTCCGCGCGTACCGGCTCCAGGAGGACGGGCTCGACACGCTCGACGCCAACATCGCGCTCGGGCTGCCGGCCGACGCGCGCGACTACGGCGCTGCGTCGGCGATCCTGCAGGACATGGGGATCCGGGACGTGCGCCTGCTCACCAACAACCCGGAGAAGGTGCGGCAGCTCGAGGCGCACGGCGTCGAGGTGACGGAGCGCGTGCCGCTCGTCGTCGGCGTCACCGCCGCGAACGCCGGCTACCTCGCGACCAAGCGCGACCGCATGGGGCACCGCCTGGTGCTCGACACCGACATGCCCGTCGGCCCGGACGCCTACCCCGACGCCGAGGCGCCGGACGGGCTCCGCACCACCACCGCACGGACCACGACCACCACCCCCGAGGAGGAGACCGCATGAGCGGACACGGAGCACCCGAGATCGACCCCACCGCGCTCGACGGACGGGGGCTGGCCGTCACGGTCGTCGCCGGCCGCTGGCACGACGAGATCAGCGCGGGCCTCCTCGCGGGCGCCCAGCGCGTGCTCGACGCGGCGGGCGCGACCACCACGGTGATCCGCGTGCCCGGCAGCTTCGAGCTGCCCGTGGTCGCGCGCGCGGCGCTCGACGCGGGGGCCGACGCGGTCGTCGCGCTCGGGGTCATCATCCGCGGCGGCACCCCGCACTTCGAGTACGTCTCGGACGCGGCCACGTCCGGCCTCACGCAGGCGTCGCTCCTCACGGGCAAGCCCATCGGCTTCGGGCTGCTCACGCTCGACGACGAGCAGCAGGGGCTCGACCGCGCGGGGCTCCCTGGCTCGAAGGAGGACAAGGGCGCCGAGGCGGCCGAGGCCGCGGTCACGACGGCGCTGCTGCTGAAGGGGATCCGCGGGGCCTGAGCCGCGCGGCACGTCCGGCACGTCCGGGCGTCGCGCGGCGGGCTACCGCGGGGCGTCCGGGCGGGGGTCGGTGGAGACCCCGCCGTCCGCGTCCCACGTGAGCTCGGCCTCCTGCTCCTCCTCCGTGGGCTCCTCCGCGAGGCGGGTGCGCTCCTCGAGCTCGCGGTGCGTCCACCGACGCAGCTGCAGGACGCAGAGGACGACGACCGCGACGCACGGGATCGCCAGGTACCAGTACCCGGTCGCGACCGCGGCGAACGCGCCGACGCCGCAGAGCTTGGCGAGCCCCGGCAGGATCGCGCGTCCGGTCTCGTGCTCCATGGGGCTCCTCGTCGTGTCGGTCGGCGTCGGTGTCGGCGGGCCCGGGGCATGGGATCCTGCGTCGCCTCCCCCGACCCTACGGATCGCCGCCCCTGGAGCGCGCCCGCCCGGCCGGCTTCGCTCGCCCGGCCGGCTTTGCTCGTGAGAACCGCCGTCACTAGGGTCGGGCGGAGCGTCGGCGGACGGGCCGCCGCGAGGGGGGACGGACGCCGCATGACCACCGCCGCCGCCGCTCGTCCACGCCCCGCGGTCCTGCTCGGCAGCCAGCTCGTCTTCAACGTCGGCTTCTACGCCGTCGTCCCGTTCCTCGCCACGGTCATGCGCGACGACCTCGGCCTCGGCGCCCTGGCGATCGGCCTGGTCCTGGGTGCCCGCACCTTCAGCCAGCAGGGCCTGTTCCTCCTCGGCGGCATGCTGGCGGACCGGTTCGGGCCGCGGATCCTCATCACGGCCGGCTGCGCCGTGCGCGTCTCGGGCTACCTCGGCCTCGCCCTCGCGACGGACCTGGCGGGCTTCCTCGTCGGCGCGGTCCTCACGGGCATGGGCGGCGCGCTGTTCAGCCCCGCGCTGCAGAGCCTCGTGGCCGCGGCGGACGCCCGCGCCCGGGGCACCCGGCGGCCCGGGCGCCCGTCCCTGTTCGCGGCGCTCGTGCTCGTCGGCGAGGTCGGCGCCGCCACCGGCCCGCTCGCGGGTGCCGCGCTCCTCGGCCTCGGCTTCCCCGCGACCGCGCTGATCGCCGCCGCCCTCTTCGCCGCGGTCGGCACGGCGCTCTGGTGCGTGATCCCGGCGGACGCGCAGCGCTCGGACCGGGCGTCGCGCCCACCCGGATCCGCCCCCGCGTCCCCCGTGCCGGCCTCCCCCGCCCCCGACCGCTGGGCGGCCGTCCGCGACCGCCGCTTCCTCGCGTTCTCGGCCCTGTTCGCGGTGGACCTCCTCGCGTACAACCAGCTCTACCTCGGGCTCCCGCTCGAGCTCGGCCGGGCGGGAGCAGGCACGGGCGCCGTCGGTCCCGCGTTCCTCGCCGTCTCGCTCCTCACGATCGCGCTACAGTGGCCGGTCGCGCTGCTCGCGCGGCGGATCGGGCCGGGCCGCGCGCTCGCCCTGGGCTTCGCCACGAGCGCGACCGGCTTCGCCGCGGTGGCCGTCTCCGCCGTCGCCCCGCCGCCCGCCGGCGCCGCCCTCGCGCCCGTCGCCGTCCTCATCGTGTGCCTCACGCTGGGCCACATGCTCGTCGGCCCGGTGACCATGGAGCTCGTCCCGTCGTTCGCCGCCGGGCGTCCCACGGCCTCGTACTACGGGCTGCTCGCCAGCTGCGGCGGCGTCGCGGTGCTCGTGGGCGGCGGCGTGGTCGGCGGCCTCCTCGACGCGTCACCCGTGACGGCCTGGGGCATCCTCGCCGCGCTGCCCGTCGTCGCGGCGGTCGGCCTCCCCCGCCTCCTGCCGCATCCCCCGGCGGGATCCTCCTCCGCGGACGCACCCGCAACCCCCGCCCCCGTTTTCACAGAGGACTCCCCGCGGGCGTAGGCTCGTACGGCCATCACGAGTGGCCCCCTCGACTCCGCCGCACCCGGCGCCCGCGCCCGACCGGCGCGCCCGCCCCCTCCGCGCGCCCCTGCCGCTCACGCCGCATCAGCCGAAAGCCGTCTCCCGCACCATGTCCTCCACCCGCGCGGCCAGCCCCGCCGCCCCGTCCGCCGCCACCCCGCCCGCCGGGAACTCGCGCTCGCGCGTCATCATCGCGAGCCTCATCGGCACGTCGATCGAGTTCTACGACTTCTACGTCTACGCGACCGCGGCGGTGCTCGTCTTCCCCGCCCTCTTCTTCGCGAACGACGACCCGACGGTCGCGCAGCTCGCGTCCTTCGCGGTGTTCGGCGTCGCGTTCATCGCCCGGCCCATCGGATCCATCGTCTTCGGCCACTTCGGCGACCGCATCGGCCGGAAGGGCACGCTCGTCGCGTCGCTGCTCACGATGGGCATCGCGACCGTGCTGATCGGCTGCCTGCCCACCGCGCTCACGCCCGGCTGGGAGGTCGCGGCCCCCGCGCTCCTCGTGATCATGCGCTTCGGCCAGGGCCTCGGCCTCGGCGGCGAGTGGAGCGGCGCCGCCCTCCTCGCCACCGAGAACGCGCCCGCGGGCAAGCGCGCCATCTACGGCACGTTCCCGCAGCTCGGCGCGCCCATCGGCTTCATCGTCGCCAACGGCGTGTTCCTCGCGCTCAGCCTCGGCCTCAGCCCCGAGCAGTTCCAGTCGTGGGGCTGGCGCGTGCCGTTCCTCGCGAGCGCCGTGCTCGTGATCGTCGGCCTCTACGTCCGCCTCAAGCTCATCGAGACGCCCGCCTTCCAGAAGGTCGTCGACGCCGGCGAGGTCGCGAAGCTGCCCGTCGCGCGCGTGTTCGTCTCGAGCTGGCGCCCGCTGATCCTCGGCACGTTCATCATGCTGGCCACCTACACGCTCTTCTACCTGATGACGACGTTCACGCTGAACTACGGGACCACCGCTCGCGACGCCACCACCGCGGAGGCCGCCGCGACCGCGGCCGGCAAGACGTTCAATCCGGACACCTTCGCCGCGGGCCTCGGCTACGGGCGCAACGACTTCCTGCTCATGCTGATCGTCGGCGTCGTGTTCTTCGGCATCTTCACGATGGTCTCCGGCCCGCTGGCCGAGAGGTACGGCCGCCGCAAGATGCTCATCGCGACCACCGTCGGGATCCTCCTCTTCGGCCTGCTCTTCGTGCCGCTGTTCTCGGCCGGGTTCGTCGGCACGATGGCGCTCCTCATCATCGGCTTCACCCTGATGGGCCTCACCTTCGGCCCCATGGGCGCCGTGCTGCCGGAGCTCTTCCCGACGAACGTGCGCTACACGGGATCCGCGATCAGCTACAACGTCGCGAGCATCCTCGGCGCGGCCGTCGCGCCCTTCATCGCCGTGGCCCTCTGGCAGCTGCTGGACGGGAACGTGTTCCTCGTCGGCGTGTACCTGAGCGCGATGGCGGCGATCACGCTGGTCGCGCTGATCATCAGCCGCGAGACGCGCGACGCGGACTACGCGGGGAACGTCAGCTGATCCCCGGCATGTGAGCCGTCCGCCCGGAGGGGCGGGGAGCGCCGGTACCGTCGGCGCGCCACGATCCGTGGCGTCTCCCCGCCCCTCCGACGGAAGCCACCGCCATGTCCGCTGCCCCCGCCACCGCCCCGCCCCTCGCCGCTCCCGCCAACCCGCGCTCGCGCGTGCTGGTCGCGAGCCTCGTCGGCACCTCCATCGAGTTCTTCGACTTCTACGTCTACGCCACCGCCGCGGTGCTCGTCTTCCCGGCGCTGTTCTTCGCCGACTCCGACCCGACCGTGGCGCAGCTGCAGTCGCTCGCCGTGTTCGGGGTGGCGTTCGTCGCCCGCCCGATCGGGTCCGTCGTCTTCGGCCACTTCGGCGACCGGTTCGGCCGCACGCGCACGCTGGTCGCCTCGCTGCTCACCATGGGCATCGCGACGGTGCTCATCGGCTGCCTGCCGAGCGGCCTCACGCCGGGCTGGGAGATCGCGGCCCCGGCCGCCCTCGCGGTGCTCCGCTTCGTCCAGGGCCTCGGCCTCGGGGGCGAGTGGGGCGGCGCCGCGCTCCTCGCCACCGAGAACGCGCCGGCGGGCAAGCGGGCGGTCTACGGCACGTTCCCGCAGCTCGGCGCGCCCGTCGGCTTCATCATGGCGAACGGCCTCTTCCTGATCCTCTCGCTCTCGCTCTCGCCCGCCGACCTCCAGGCCTGGGGCTGGCGCGTCCCGTTCCTCGCGAGCGCCGTCCTCGTGCTGGTGGGCCTGTACGTGCGCGTGCGGCTCGTCGAGGCGCCGGAGTTCCAGGCCGTGATCGACCGCGGCGCGACGTCCCGCCTGCCGCTCGGCCGCACGCTCCGCACCGGCTGGCGCGGGCTCATCCTCGGCTCGCTCGCCCTGCTCGCCACCTTCACGCTCTTCTACCTCATGACCACCTTCGCGGTCACCTACGCGACGTCACCGCGCACGGTCGAGGCCGCGCAGGCCGCCGCCACCGCCGCCGGGAAGGCGTTCGACGCGGCCGGCTTCCACGCCGGGCTCGGCTACGCCCGCACCGACTTCCTGCTCATGCTGCTCGTGGGCGTCGTGTTCTTCGCCGCGGCCATCGTCGTCTCGGGCCTGATGGCCGAGCGGCGCGGCGCGCGTCCCGTGGTGGTCGCGAGCGCCGTCGGCATGGTCCTGTTCGGCCTGCTGTTCGACCCGCTGCTCGCCGCGGGCCTGCCGGGCACGCTCCTGTTCGTGGTCCTCGGCTTCGTGCTCATCGGGCTCGCGTACGGCGCGGTCGGATCCCTGCTCCCGGCGATGTTCGCCACCGACGTCCGCTACACGGGCGCCTCCCTCGCGTTCAGCCTCGCCGGCATCCTGGGCGGGGCCGTCGCCCCGTTCATCGCCACCTGGCTGTGGGGCCTCGCGGGCGGCGGGATCGCGCTGGTGGGCGCGTACCTCAGCGTCGCGTCCGCGGTCTCGCTCGTCGCGCTGCTCGTGCTGCGCGAGCACGGCGCAGCCGCCGCGGCGGACGACAGCGCGAGCTGACGGCACGCGGGCTGCGCGGAGGGCCGGGCCGACGCATCGACCCGGCCCTCCGCCTGCCCGGGCCTCACCAGGCGCGGCGGATCGCCTCCGCGCGCTGCTGCACCGATGCCGACCGGCCGTGGAGCACGAGGCCGAGCACGACCCCGGTCGACGCCACGAGGATCACGGGCGGCACGGCGAGGAGCAGGACGACGAGCGGCGATCCGCCGTCGCCGGACGCGAACGGCGCGACGACCAGCGGCAGGATCCCCAGCGCGGCCGCCGCCGCGAGCACCACCAGGGAGACGCGGGCCACGGGCTCCAGCAGCCGGCCCCGCACGACGGCCGCCGCGAGCACCACGAGCGCCGCGGCCTGCACGGCGTCCACCGCCTGGGTCGCCGCGACGGCGCCCGCCGGGAGGACCGGGTCGACGGACGCCGCCGCCAGCCGCCCCACGAGGGGCCCGACGATCGCCCCGGCCACGACCGCCGCCGCCTGCACGAGCACCGCGATCCCCGCGACGCGCGACGCCCGCAGCAGCCCGGGCTCCCGGCGCACCCCGCGCGCGAGCGCCACGGCGGCCACCACGGTCAGGAGCGCCGCGACCGCGTCGACCGCGGGCCCCTGCAGCAGGAGCGTCGACCCGATGTCCGGCGTCGGCTGGACGCGGAGGCCGCCGAGCACCGCGGTCTGCAGGAGCAGGGCTCCCCCGGCGGCGATCCCCGCCACGGTCGTCGTGCTGCGTGACCCGCTCATGGCCGTCGCGCGCATCGTGCCTCCCCATCGCCGTCGATGGTCCGAACGTAGCTGCGCGCCGGCGCGGGCGACAGGGCGCGCCCCCGTCCCGTCCGGGGGGTCGCCCGCGGGGCCGCCGCGTCGCTATCGTCGCTGTCATGCAGCCGTCCTCCCCGCCCCGGGTCCTCGCGGTCGCGCGCGACGACGCCCACCGGTTCTCGAAGCCCGTCCGCGCGTCGATCACGCTCCTCGTCGGCCTCGGCGTGGAGGGCGACGCGCACCTCGGCACCACCGTCCAGCACCTGTCCCGCAAGCGCCGCGACCCGGACGCGCCGAACCTGCGCCAGGTGCACCTCGTCCACGCCGAGCTGCACGAGGAGCTGGCCGGCAAGGGCTACACGGTGACGCCCGGCGACCTCGGCGAGAACGTCACGACCGCGGGCGTGCCCCTCCTCGACCTGCCCACGGGCACGCGCCTCCACCTGGGCGACGAGGCCGTGGTGGAGCTCACGGGCCTCCGGAACCCCTGCATCCAGATCGACGTGCTCGGCGCGGGCGCGATGAAGGCGGTCCTCGACCGCGACGCCGACGGGAACGTCGTGCGGAAGTCCGGCGTGATGGGCGTCGTGATCACCGGCGGCGAGGTCCGCCCCGACGATGCCGTGCGCGTGGAGCTGCCGCAGGGCGAGCACCTGGCGCTGCAGCCGGTCTGAGCGGGGCGGGCGTGCGGATCCTCGCGGCGTCCGTCGCCGGCATCGGCGCGCTCACCCTCGCGGTCGCGCTCGGCGCGGTGATGGGCGGGATCGCGAGCGAGGAGCCGGCCGGGATCGAGATCGCGTGGTGGTTCGCCGCCGCCGGGGCCGCGCTCGTGCTGGCGGGCCTCGGCGTGGAGCTCGCCCGCCGCCGCGGCCTGCGCCGCTAGGAGCCGGAGGCGGACTCGTCCTCCCGCGCGTCCAGCGCGCGACCGTCCGCGGCGGCGCGCTCACGACGCCGCCGGAGCCCACCGCGCACCGCGATGACGACGAGCACCGCCGCCGTCGCGACCGCCCCGATCGTGCACGCGACCACCAGCACGCGGTCGCCCTCCGTGCGCACCTCGGTGCGACGCGCCACCTGGAACAGCAGGTAGGTGACGGTGCCGGCGAGGGTCACCAGCGCGCCCTCCGCCTGCTCGCGGAAGCGCGTGCGGGATCCCGGGGGCATGTGCCCAGCCTGCCACGGCGCCGGGCCGGGCCGGATGCGGCCCGGGTCAGCCGCGGCAGCCGCAGCTCTCGCGCACCACGAGCTTGGTGCCGAGGCGCAGGGACACGGGATCCGTCGCCTGCGGCGCGCTCGTGGTGTCGATGAGGATGCGGGCCGCCGCGCGCCCCATCGCCTCCATCGGCTGGCGGACCGTCGTGAGCCGGGGCGTCGACAGCAGCCCCGCGAAGATGCCGTCGAAGCCCGTGACCACGACGTCGCCCGGGACGTCCACGCCCTCGGCGCGGAGGAGGTCCACGAGGGCGAGCGCGAGCTGGTCGCTGGCGCACACGAGCGCGCGCGGCAGGCGGCCCGCGCGGAGGGCCGCGATCACGCCGCCGAACCCGGATCCCTCGCCGAGGGCGGTGGCGTCGAGCACGTCGTCCTGCGCGCGGAGGCCGAGCTCCGCGCGCGCGTCGCGGTAGCCCTGGAACCGCTCCCGGAAGTCCCCGACGGTGGTCGCGCCCACGAAGCCGAGGTCGGTGATCCCGTGCTCGAGCACCAGGTGACGCACCAGCTCGCGCGCTCCCCCGGCGTTGTCCGCGACGACCCGGTGGTGCCCGTCGTCCGCGGGCGGGTAGCTGAAGAGCACGATCGGCATCTTGAGCGACATCCGCTTGAGCGACGCCGCCGCGGACGGCCCGGGGAAGATCGCGAGGCCGTCGACCCGGCCGGCCGACTCCGCGACCGCCGTGGTGGTGTCGCTGCCGCGGCTGAGCATCACCGGCCGGTCGTGGGCGCGGCACTCGAGCTCGAAGCCGCGGCGCACCTCGTCGACGTAGAGGGGGAACGCGCGCGGGTCCGCCGCGATCTCGTCCGCCTCGTCCCAGGGGATGGAGCTGTGGCCCGGCGGGTACGGCGTCGCGACGGCGGGCGCGACGGGGGTCCCGGGCTCCCGCTCGAGCGGCCGGTCGATGAGGAGGTCGAACGAGTGCAGCCCGAGCGCGCCGGTGCGGCCCCGGGCCAGTCCCCGGGCGGACGCGCTCGGCATGTAGCCGAGCTCCCGCGCGGTCTCGAGCACGCGCTCGCGCGTGGCGACGCTGATCTGGTCGGGGCGGCTGAACGCGAACGACACGGTGGCGATGGAGACCTTCGCGCGCTCGGCGACGTCGTAGACCGTGGGGCGCCGGGGGCTCATGCGACCGTCCTCTCCATCCTCGAAGCGTAGGCGAGGCGGGCGGGTGCGACCGCGCCCGCCCGCCTGCGCCGACCGGGCGTCCGGGCGCTCAGAGGATCCGGAGGCCGTGGTGCAGCGGGTACACCGGGTCCTCCGTGTCCGAGGGCACGTCCGTGCGCGACGCCCGCACCGCGTCCATGGAGCGCGGGATCTCCACGGGCAGCCGTCCCTCCGGCGCGATCCGGCCGGTGAGCGCCGCGAGCACGGCCGCGTCGGAGCTGCCGTAGTCGACGGCGAGCGCGGACGCGAACGGCACGAGCGGCGTCACGATCGCCGGGCGGTCGAGGGTCACGACCACCACGAGCGGGCAGCGGTCGGCGATACGGCGCAGCCGGTGCACGAGCCCGGGCGGGAACTCGAGCGACCCCTGGTGGAACCACGCCTCGAGGAAGAGGTCGGAGCGGGGCTCGAAGGGCGCGCCGAGCCGCACGATCGCGAGGTCGGCGTCGTCGGGCCCGTCGGCGGGATCCGCCCAGCCCTCCAGCGCGGCCGCGCGCATGCCCTCGACGTGCACGCGCAGCCGCGGCCCGTCGACCGGCAGCGGCAGCGTGGGCCGGCCATCCCGGACGCGGTTCTCGAGCACGGTGACGGACGCGGCCTGCGCCCGGGTGCCGAGCTCGCGGAAGTCGGCGCGCCCGACGATCCGCTCGGCCGCGTCCTCGTCGACGTACGGGTCGTCGAAGAGGCCGAGCCGGAACTTCACGAGCAGCAGGCGGCGCACCGACTCGTCGATGCGCTCCTCCGCGACCCGGCCGTCGGCCACGAGGTCGAGCAGGACGTCCACGCACTCCTCGCCGCCGAACTGGTCGCAGCCGGCCTGGATGATCCGCTCCATGCGCTCGTGCGGCGTCAGCTCCTCCACGCCCCAGGCGCGCGCGGGGAGCACCTGGTCGCCGACGTGGTTGTCGTTCACCAGCTCCCAGTCGGTGACGACGACGCCGTCGTAGCCGAGCTCCTCGCGCAGGAGCCCCGTGATGACCTGGCGGTTGAAGCCGAAGCCGACCGGCTCGATCTCCTCGCCGTCGCGCACGAGGCCCTCGGGCATCCCGTAGTACGGCATCATCGCGGCGGTGCCGCGGGCGATCGCCTCCCGGAACGGCCGCAGGTGGTACTCGAACATGCCGCCCGGGTACACCTGCTCGCGGCCGTACGGGAAGTGCGCGTCCTCGCCGTCCTTCTGCGGCCCGCCGCCCGGGAAGTGCTTGGTGGTGCAGGCGACGCTCGCGGACCCGAGCTCGTCGCCCTGGAACCCCTGCAGGTACGCGGCCGTGAACTCGGCGACGCGGTCGGCGTCGTGCCCGAGCGTCTGCGCCTGGCGGCCCCAGCGCGGCTCGGTGGCGAGGTCGATCTGCGGGTGCAGCGCCGCGCGGATCCCCACGGCCACGTACTCCTGCCGGGCGGTGTCGGCGAACGCGCGGATCGCGTCCACGTCGTCGAGCGCCGCGAGGCCGAGCGCCTCCGGCCACTGCGAGAACGGGCCGGCCGAGAAGGCGACGCCCGCGTTCTCCACGAAGGCGTGCCGGGGATCCGTGCTGACGGTCACCGGGATGCCGTGCGGCGTCGACTCCGCGAGCTCCTGCAGCCGGTTGCTCCAGCGCGCGGCCTGCCGGGCCGTGCGGATCTCGTGCACGTTGAAGTGGTTCATCGCCTTGCCCACCACGACCTCGGTGGTGCCGGACTTGGAGATCGCGCCCGGCTCCTCCTTCAGCTCGCCGTCCTCGCCGACCTCGATCACGGTCTGGAACATGAGGCCGGCCTTCTCGGCGAGGCTGAGGCGGCCGACCAGGTCGGCCGTGCGCTCCTCGGGGGTCCGGCGCGGATCCTCGTAGGGCGCCATCACCCCGTCGCCGTCGAGGTCGCGGAACCGGGTGCCGTCGGGGGCGGTGAGCAGGGGGCGCGGGGCGCGGGGCATGGGGGTCTCCCGGGGTCGGAGGGGGTCGGTGGTCACTTGAGGCCGGCGGTCGCGACGCCCTGGATGAAGTAGCGCTGCAGGAACACGAACAGGGCGAGGATCGGCGCGATGACGAGCACGGATCCCGCGAGCAGCAGGCCGTAGTCGGTCGCGTTCTGCCCGGTCGAGTACAGCGACAGGGCGATCGGCAGCGTGTACATGCCCTCGGTCTGCGCGGCGACGAGCGGCCAGAGGAAGTTGTTCCACGAGGCGAGGAACGTGAGGATGCCGAGGGTCGCGAGCGGCGGCCCGCACAGCGGCATCACGATGCGGGAGAAGATGCGGAACTCGCCCGCGCCGTCGAGGCGCGCCGCCTCGATGAGCGCCTCGGGGATCCCGAGCATGAACTGCCGCATGAGGAACACGCCGATCGGCGCCGTGATGAACGGGAGGATGAGCGCCGCGTAGGTGTTCACGAGGCCGAGCCCGGACACCATCACGAACAGCGGCACGAAGGTGACGACGCCCGGGACCATGAGCGTCACCATCACCGTGAGGAACAGGATCCGCTTGCCTGGGAACTCCATCTTCGCCAGCGCGTAGCCGACCATCGAGCAGAACACGAGGTTGCCGAGCACCGTGACGAGCGCGACCACGAGGCTGTTGGAGAAGAAGGTGCCGAAGTCGAGCGGCCCGAACCACTGCGCGAAGTTGTCGGCGACGGGATCTTCGGGCCACCACGTCGGCGGGCGCTGCAGGATCTCGCCCTGGGTCTTCACGGAGCCGAGCGCCATCCAGATGAACGGCACGAGCCAGACGCAGAGCACGGCGGCGAGGACGACGTAGACGATCGCGCGGGCGCGACGGCCGCGGTCGGTGCGGCGGCGCCGGGGCGGCGTGCCCGCGCGGGTCGGCGCGACGGCCGGGGCCGACGCGGCGGGGGCGGATGCGGTGGTGGTCATCGGATGCCTTTCAGTCCTTCGACCGCAGCAGCCGGAACTGCAGCAGGCTGAGCAGGGCGATGGCGAGGAAGAGGACGTAGCTCGCCGCGGAGGCGAGGCCGTACTCGCCGAAGCCGAACTGCCGGTACGTGTAGTACGCGACGGACAGCGTGGAGTCGAGGGGGCCGCCGCGGGTCATCACGAACGCCTCCTCGAAGAACTGCAGGAAGCCGACCGAGATGAGCACGGATCCGAGCAGCAGCGTGGGCCGCAGGAGCGGCAGGGTGACGGAGACGAGGCGGCGCCAGGGGCTCGCGCCGTCCATGACGGCCGCCTCCTGCACCTCCTCGGGCACGGCCTGGAGGCCGGCCAGGAAGATGATCATGAGGGTGCCGACGTTCCGCCACACCGCCATCACCACGAGCGACGGGAGCGCCCACGTGGTGTCGCTCAGCCAGTTGGGGCCCTGGATCCCGACCACCGCGAGCGCGCTGTTGAGCAGCCCGTCCGGCAGCAGGATGTAGCGCCACACCACGGAGACCGCGACGATGCTCGTCACGACGGGCGCGTAGAAGCCGACCCGGAAGAACGAGACGATGCGACCGCGGCCCGAGTTGAGCGCGAGGGCCAGCGCCAGCGCGACGACCATGGTCACGGGGATCCCGACGACCACGAAGAACGCGGTCACGCCGATGGAGCGGAGGAACGTCGCGTCCGTGAAGAGCTTCGCGTACTGGTCGAGGCCCGTGAACTCGACCGCGAAGGGCGAGCGGATGTCGGTCGCGCGGAAGTCCGTGAACGACATCGCGAACGAGCTGACGAGCGGCACGAGCATGAAGACCGCGAACACGGCGACGAACGGGAGGCAGAAGCCCCAGGCGACGATCGCCTGGCGGCGGCGCTGCCGGGCGACGAGCGGGGACCGCGTGCGGCCGGGACGGGTCCCGGCCGCACGCGCGGCGGTGAGGGCCAACGGCTACTCCGCCGCGCCGATGGAGTCGGCGTCCGCCTGCAGCTTCGCGAGCGCGTCGGGGACGGTCGCGGTGCTGCGGCGGATCTGCTCGAGGGCGGAGTCCGCGGCGGACCCGACCTTGACCCAGTTCGTGGTGACGGGCACCGACTTCGCGGTCTTCAGCTGCTCGCCGAACGCGGCGAGGGTGGCGTCGCCGGCGAGGGCCGGGTCCTGCCAGGCGGACTGCGCGGCGGGGAGGTCGCCGGTCGCGGCGTACCAGGCGGCCTGGGTCGCGGGCTCGCTGAGCCAGCGCGCGAGCTTCCACGCGGCGTCCTGGTTCTCCGCCTCGTCGAACACGACGAGGTTCGCGCCGCCGCTGAACGACGTGGACGACTCCTTCGTCGGCAGGACCGCGGTGGCGAACTTCTCCGCGAACCCGGGGCCGCCCACGGTCTCCAGCTGGCCGATCTCGAAGGGGCCCTCGATGAGCATGGGGGTGGATCCGTCGACGAACGAGGCCTCCTGCGCGCCCGAGGAGACGTCCACGTCGGGGTCGGCGATGCCGTCGGCGAAGAAGCTCTGGTAGTACTCGTACGCCTCGGTCATCTCCGGGGTGTCGAGGGTCCACTTCGCGCCGTCGGTGATCTCCGCGCCGTTGGACCACGGCATCCAGAGCGTGCCCTGGAAGGCGTCGTTGCCGGCGGGGAGGCGGATGCCGTGCTCGGCGCCGGCCTTCGTCTGCATGTCGGACGCCATCTGCTTGAGCTCGTCCCACGTGGTGGGGGCGCTCGTCCAGCCCGCCTGCGCGGCGAGGTCGGTGCGGTAGTAGAGCACGCGGGTGTCGACGTACCAGGGGACGCCGGCCGCGCGGTCCGCGACGGTCGTGGTCGCGAGCGCGCCGGGGAACGCGTCGGACGTGTCGAGGTCGGTCGGGACGGTGCTGAAGGCGCCCTGGAAGTCGGCCATCCAGGTGGAGCCCATCATCGCGATGTCGGGGGTGGTGCCGCCGGCGATCGCGGTCTGGAACTTGTTGTGCGCGGCGTCCCACGGGATCGCCGTGACGTCGACCTCGACGCCGGGGTTGGCGTCCTCGAACGCCTTCACGAACCCGGGGAGCGCCTCACCCTCCGCGCCCATCGCCCACATGGTGACCTTCCCGGTCGCGGGCTCGGATCCGAGGGTGGTCGCGGCCGCGGGGCCCTGGCCCTCGTCGGCGGACCGGCCGCAGCCCGTCAGCGCGACGGTGGCCGCCAGCACGGTCGCGACCGCGCCCAGACGCATGGATGTCTTCACGTGTTCCTCCTTGAACGAAGCGCCCGCGTCGCGAGCCGCTGGTGTACTTATGCGCATAAGAAGCGCGACGGGTCGAGCATGCCACGAAGCACCGGCGGGGGCAAGCCGCGGTGTCGGGCGACCACGGCGGTCGCCGGCACGACGAAGCGCCCGGCGCGACCCCGAGGGGTCGCGCCGGGCGCCGGGTGGTGCGGGTGGTGCGGGCGGGTCAGCGGCGGGCGGTGCCGTCCGGCGTGCCGTCGCCGTCCACGTCGATCTCCTCGTGGCGGACGTCCTCGGACACGGTGCGCTCGTCGGTCACCGTCTCCGTGCCGAGCTGGACGCGCTCGACGGGGACGGTCTCCTTGTCGACGACGGGGCGCTCCTCCGTGAGGGTCACCTCGTGCTCCTCCTCGGAGAGGTCGGGGCCGGAGGTCGCCGCGCCGACGTTGCCCTCGGTGATGGGCTCGCGCTCGAGCCGCACCTCCTCGTGGCTGACGGGGACGGTCACGGTCTGCTGCTCGGTGACGACGTGCTTGCGGAGGCGCGCACGGCCGGTCTCGACGCGCTCGGTGCCGACGTGGAGCTGCTCCTCGGAGCGCGTCATGGCGTCGTCCGTCGTGGGGCCCGAGGTGTCGTGGCCGACGACGCCGTCGGCGTCACGGTCGCGGTCGAGGCCCGAGCGGTCGTCCTGGTCGACGAAGCCGGCGGTGCCGGTGCCGGCATCGGTGCCGGTGCCCGACGTCGTCGTGGACGCGGATCCGCCGCCGAGGCCGTAGTACGAGTAGAGGCTGTCCTCCTCCTCCTCGCTGAGGGCGCCGTCGGCGTCCACGCGGGGAGCGTCCTTGACCTTCGCCTTGTCGTAGCCGACCGTGAGGGACTCGCGGTCCCAGGTGGCCTCCTGGAGGGGGACGAAGGACTCGGACGTGCCGAAGAGGCCCGTCTTGACGGTCGCCCAGAGGGGCTTCTCCGTGTCCGGGTCGACGTAGACCTGGCCGACGGTTCCGATCTTGTCGCCGTCCGTGTCGTGCACGGTGGCGCCGACGATGCTGCCGATGTCGCGGGAGTCGATCACGATGTTCTCTCTTCCTGTGGTGGTGTCCGCCCGGAGGCGGTCGTTCCTTCTATCGGGTGCGCCGGGTGGCGCGGTGCGGCGGGAGCGCTGCCCCGCCGGGTCGGTGGGGCGGTCAGCGACCGAGTCCGGCGCGGTCCACGCGACGGTGGAAGCGCATGCCGGCGAGTCCGCCGAGGATGGCGCCGACGAGCGCGACGACCGCGACGAGGATCGCGGTGATGATGCTCGCGATGCCGAGGTCGCCCTCGTCGACCGGGATGCGCGGGAAGCCGTTGAGGTTCCCGAGCACGTTGAACTGCGAGCCGGCGACCGCGGTCAGCACGGCCACGACGATCGCGATGAGGATCGCCCACAGCCAGACGGCGAAACCCTGCTTGGCACCGTCGAAGCGGGCCATGCGGCCCGCGACGTAGCCGCCGCAGTAGTAGGCGATGAGGATCACGACGAGCACGGCGATGGCGCCGGCCCAGCCGATGGTGTCCGCGCTCTGCTGCGCGTCGGCGGCCGCCTGGCCGGCGTCGCCGCCGTTCGCGCCGAGGCCGATCGCGGCGCCGGTCGCGGCGACGAGCGCCGTGAGGATCACGGCCGTGCCGGTCGCGGCGAGCCAGCCGAAGAACGCGGATCCGAACTTGATGCCGCCGAAGCGCTCCTTCTCGCGGGCGACCACGTCGTGCCGCAGGGAGGTGCTCTCGCCGGCCGGTACGGCCGCGGTGTCGCGGTCGTCGCGCGGGGTGTCCGAGGTGCTCATGGTGGGGCCTTCCGTGACGTCTGCACCGGATCGGAGGTGCCCGTCCCGGTGTCCTTCGGACGCTACGCGCACACGATCCGTTTGAGCGCTAACTATCCGATTCCGCACGGGATGCGCGTCCCGGGTGTTGCAAATCCGCCCGTCGTGCGTGGATCCCGACGAGACGCAACGATCGGCCGCGCCGCGACGGGCAGACTCGGACGCGTCGGCCGACGGGGCCGCGCGGACGGGACGGGGACGGACATGGGCGACCTGGTGGGCGTGCTCGGGATCGGGCGGATGGGGCTCGGCATCGCCGCGCGCCTGCGGGAGCGCGGGTTCGCGGTCGAGGTGCACGACGTCGACGCGGCCGCCCGGGATCGGGCCGTCGCCGTCGGGCTCGCGGTGGCCGTCGACGCCTCCGCCCTCGCTGCCGGATGCGACGTGATCGTGACCGTGCTCCCCGGTCCGCCCGAGTGCCGGGACGCGCTGGCGGGACCCGGCGGCGCGCTGGCGTCGATGCGCCCGGGCACCGCATGGCTCGACCTCACGAGCGACGACCCCGCCGTCGTCGACGGCCTCGTCCGCGAGGCCGTCGCGCGCGGCGTCGCGGCGGTCGCGGCGCCCATGCGCGGAGGGCCCGCGGACGCCGGCCGCGGCACGCTGGGCTTCCACGTGGCCGGATCCGCCGCCGCCGTCGACCGGGTCGGCCCGGTCCTCGAGGCGCTCGGCCACGACCCCGCCACCCCGCGGATCGGCGACGACCCCGCGTCCGCCCACGTCGTGAAGCTCCTCGGGAACGCGCTGTGGTTCGGGCAGGTGGTGGCGGTCACGGAGGCGCTGCTCCTCGGGCGCTCGCTGGGGCTGGATCCGACGGCGCTCCGATCCGCGCTCCTCACGGGCCCGGGCACGAGCGCATTCCTCGAGCGGCACGCCCCCGCCCTGCTCGCGGGCGACCCGATGGCGGACTTCGGCATCGACCGCGTCGTGGAGGAGCTGGACGCCGTGACCCGCCTGGCCGCCGAGCGCGGTGTCCCCCACGAGCTCACCGCCCTCGTCGCGCGCCTGCACCGCGACGCGCTCGACGCCCACGGGCCGGTGGACGGGGAGCTGCTCGCGGGCCGCCTGCTCGAGGAGCGCGCGGGGCGCCGGCTGCACGACGGGGTCTGAGCGGCGGATGCCGGGCGGGCTCCGGACGGGCGCCGGACGGGCGGGTCGGGCACCCCGGCGTCAGTCCGCCGGCTGCGCGCCCTGCCGCTGCACGACGACCGCGGCGGCGTCGGCGGCGACCACCAGGGCGGCCTCGCGGTCGGCGCCCGCGGCGAGCGCCGACGCCAGCGCGCCGCAGAACGCATCGCCCGCGCCCGTGGTGTCGACCACGCGGGAGACCTTCGAGGCAGGGACCTCGACGTCGCCCCACATCGCGCCCTCGGCGCCGAGGGTGACGAGCAGGGACGCCGGTGCGGGGGTGCCCGACGCGCGGAGCAGCCCCGCCTCGTGCTCGTTGACGACCACGGGGTCGGCGAGCGCGAGCACGTCGGCCGGCAGCTCGGCGAAGGGGGCGAGGTTGAGGACGACGCGGGCGCCGGCGGCGTGCGCGCGGCGGACCCCGTCGGCGATCGCGTCGAGGGGCAGCTCGAGCGAGGCGAGCAGGACGTCGCCGGGGGCGAGCGCGTCGAGCGGATCCAGGTGGGCCGCCTCCACGCGCGCGTTCGCGCCGGGCGCGACGATGATCGTGTTCTCGCCGTCGGCGTCCACGGCGATGATCGCGAGGCCCGTGGTCGCGCTCGCCACGACCCGGAGGCCGGACACGTCGATGCCGCGGGCCTGGAGGCGCGCGCGGTACGCGGATCCGTCGGCGTCGTCGCCCACGGCCCCGACCATCGCGACCTCGCCGCCCGCGTCCGCCGCGGCGACCGCCTGGTTCGCGCCCTTGCCGCCCCAGAGCCGCTCGGGGTCGGATCCGATCAGGGTCTCCCCCGGCTGCGGGTGCCGCGCGACGCGCACCACCTGGTCGACGTTGAGCGATCCGAGCACCACGACGCGGCCCATGGGCACCTGCCTCCCCCGACGCGCGGCCGGCCGCGCCCGGGTGGCGCTCCCCGCCAGGGTACCGAGCGGATCCCGCCTCCCGGGTCGCCCGCGCGACGCGTCCGGACGCCCGGTCGCGCGCACGCCGCCGGCAGCCGGCCGCCTCAGTCGAGGAAGAGGACCCGCAGCCGCCGGGTCGTGAAGACCAGGCCGATCGCCGTCATCACCGCGAAGTAGAGCACGTGCCCGAGCACCGCGATCGAGATCGCGCCCGTCGTGAACCCGCGCACGAGCTCGACCGCGTGCCAGAGCGGCAGGGCCTGGATGACCGCCTGCGTCCACGCCGGGTAGACCGACAGCGGGTAGAAGGTCGCCGAGAACAGGAACATGGGCAGCATCACGAAGTTGATCCAGTCCATCTGCTGGAACGTCTTCATGTAGCTCGTCACGGCCATGCCGAAGCTCGCGAACGCCAGCGCGACGAGCACCACGGACGGCAGCGCGAGGATCGCCCACCACGACAGGTTGAGGCCGAGCAGCTGCATCACCACGAGGAAGCCCGACGAGTACACGACGCCGCGGAGGAGCGCGAGCGAGATCTCGCCGAACGCCACGTCGAGCGGGCCGAGCGAGGTCGCGAGCATGCCCTGGTACAGCTTCGAGTGGTTCATCTTGAAGAAGACGTTCCAGGTGGAGTCGTAGACGGCGCCGTTCATGGCGGAGACCGCCAGGAGCGCGGGCGCGATGTAGGCGGCGTACGGCACGGGCTGGCCGGTGCTCGTCGTCACGTCGCCCACGAGCGAGCCGAGGCCGATGCCCATCGCGAGCAGGTAGAAGACGGGCTCGAAGAAGCCGGAGAGGACGACCGTCCAGTTCGTGCTGCGCGTCGCGAGGAGCCCGCGCGCGAGCACCGAGCGGGCGTTGCCGGCGTAGAGGGACCGCGCGCCGCCGCGACGGCGGACGGGGGCTCCCGTCGTGGACGCGCTCACTTCCGCAGCCTCCGCGTCGCGACCCGGCGGGCGAGGGTCCAGCCGACCGCGAGCCACAGCAGCAGGTACGCGACGTGCGCGACCGTCAGCCAGAGCGGCTCGTCGAGCCCGTAGGTCGCGACCCGGCCGAGCTCGGTGCCGTGCCAGAGCGGCGAGATCCAGCCGATCCACTGCAGCCAGATCGGCAGCTGCGTGAGCGGGAAGAACGTGCCGGAGAAGAGCGAGAGCGGCGTGAGGACGAAGCGCATGAGCATCGCGATCTGGCCCGTGTCCTGCTCGAGGGTGGCGACGTAGGCCATGACCACCACGCCGATCGCCATGCCCGTGAGCAGCGCCGCGAGGATCGCCAGGAACCCCGTCCCGAGCGGCACCGCGCCGAACAGCAGCATGAAGAGGAAGTAGGCGATGCAGGTCGGCGCCATGCGGATCGCCACGCCGATGACCTGGCCGTCGATGATCTGGCCGGGCGTGAGCGGCGACGCGTTCATCGCCTGGAACACGGGGTTCCACTTGAAGCCGCCGAAGATCGGGTAAGTGAACTCCTCGCTCGCGACCGTCATGGCGCTGGTCGCGAGGAGCGCCGGCGCGACGAACACCAGGAAGCTGATCCCGAGGGCCGCGTTCGCGTCGGTGCCGCGGTCCACCACCGAGGCGAGGCCCACGCCGAGCGCGTAGAGGTAGATGTACGGGCTGCCGATGGCCGTGGCGAGCGCGGTGCCGAGGTAGGCGCGGATCCCGAGCAGGCGGTGCTCGGCCGCGTACCAGGCGCCGAAGCGGCGGGGTCGCGCGCCGCCCGCGACGGCGCCCTGCCGGGTGTCGACGGCGCTCACTCGACCAGGCTCCGGCCGGTGAGGCGGAGGAAGACGTCCTCCAGGCTGGAGCGGCGCACGAGCGTCGTGATCGGCTTCAGGCCCTGCTCGAGGATCCGGCTGAGCACGGCCTCGCCGTCGGACGCGTAGACGAGCACGCGGTCGGGCAGCACCTCCACCCGGTCGCCGAGCCCCGCGATCTCCCGCGACGCCTCCTCGTTGCGGTCGGAGCCGAAGCGCACCTCGAGCACCTCCCGGCTGGAGTGGTCGCGGATGAGGGACGCGGGCGAGCCCTCGGCCATGATCCGGCCCTCGTCGACCACGATGATCCGGTCGCAGAGCTGCTCGGCCTCGTCCATGTAGTGCGTCGTGAGCACGAGCGTCGTGCCCTGCTCCTTGAGGCGGAACAGGCGGTCCCAGAGGATGTGGCGGGCCTGCGGGTCGAGGCCCGTCGTCGGCTCGTCGAGCAGCAGGATCCGCGGCTCGCTGATGAGGGCCCGCGCGATGGTGAGCCGCCGCTTCATGCCGCCGGAGAGGTCGTCGACCTTCGCGTTCGCGCGGTCGCTCAGCTGCGCGAACTCGAGCAGCTCGTCGGCGCGCGCCGCGACCTGCTTGCGCGGCAGGCCGAAGTAGCGCCCGTAGACGATGAGGTTGTCGCGGGCCTTCAGCTCGAGGTCCAGGTTGTCGGCCTGCGGCACGACGCCCAGCTGCGAGCGGATCTCGGGACCGTGCGTGTCGGGGTCGAGCCCGAGGATGTCGAGGGTGCCGCCCGTGCGCGAGGAGACCGCGCCGATCATGCGCATGGTCGTGGACTTGCCGGCGCCGTTCGGGCCGAGGAGCCCGAAGGACTCGCCGGGCGCGACCTCGAAGGAGAGGCCGTCGACGGCGACGTGGTCGCCGTACTTCTTCACGAGGCGGTCGGCGGTGATGACGGGGGTGGGCACGAGAAGCCAGCCTAGGGAGCGGGGCGGGTTTCCACCATGGGCGGAAATGCGGGGCGTGCGCGGCGGTGCGCGGTGGTGCGCGGTGGGCCGGCTCGGCGAGCGCCCCGGTTCCCCCGGCCGCCCGGCCCCCGCCTCCGAGCGGATGCCCGGCGGGCGACGCGTAGAGTCCTCGTGGCGATGCGACGCGCCGCACCACCCGCCCCACCACCCGGGAGAACCCGCATGAGCACCGCCCGCCCCGACTCCCCCGCAGGTCGCTCCGGCGGCGCCGCTCCCGCCGGGCCGACCGCGGTCGCCACGGCCTCCGCGGCCGCCGCGACCGCCCCGGCCGCCGTCCCCGCGGTCCCGAGCGAGGCCGCGACCGCCACCCCGCGCCCCCGCTCGCGCAACCCGTTCGCGCGCCGCGACGACGCCGCCGACGACGGCCCCCGCGCCCGGTTCTCGGAGCTGCTGCCGTACATCCTCGAGCAGCGCGGGCTGATGGCCTTCGTGGTCGTGCTCAGCGTGCTCGGCGCGGCCGCGAGCCTCGCCCAGCCGCTCCTCGTGCAGCGCGTGGTCGGCGTCGTGCAGGACGGCGGCGCGCTCGGCGCGCTCGTCTGGGCGCTCGTCGGCCTCGTCGTCCTGTCCGGGCTCCTCTCCGGCTACCAGCACTACCTCCTGCAGCGCATGGGCGAGGGCATCGTCCTGTCGTCGCGCCGCACGCTCGTGCGCCGGATCCTCCGCCTCCCCATCTCCGAGTTCGACACGCGCCGCACGGGCGACCTCGTCTCCCGCGTCGGATCCGACACCACGCTCCTCCGCGCGGTCCTCACGCAGGGCCTCGTGGAGGCGATCGGCGGCGCCGTCACGTTCCTCGGCGCCATCGTCGCGATGTTCATCATCGATCCGGTGCTCCTCGGCCTCACCGTGCTGGTCGTCGCGGTGTCGGTCGTCGCGGTCGTGGGCCTCTCCGGCCGGATCCGCATCGCCAGCCAGCGCGCGCAGCGCAAGGTCGGCGACCTGGCCGCCAGCGTCGAGCGGGCCATCGGCGCGATCCGCACCGTCCGCGCCAGCAACGCCACCGACCGCGAGATCCGCGCCATCGAGGCCGACGCCGAGGGCGCCTGGGAGATGGGCATCAAGGTCGCGAAGGCCTCCGCCGTCGTCGTACCGATCGCGGGCATCGCGCTGCAGGCGTCGTTCCTCGTGGTGGTCGGCGTGGGCGGCTTCCGCGTCGCCTCGGGCGCCATCGCGGTCGGCGACCTGGTGGCCTTCATCCTGTTCCTCTTCCTCATGATCATGCCGCTCGGCCAGGCGTTCGGCGCCGTCACCGCGGTGAACCAGGCGCTCGGCGCGCTCGGGCGGATCCAGGAGATCGTGAAGCTGCCGGGCGAGACCGACGGCGACGCCGCCCTCGCCGGCCGCCTGCACGACGCCGGGCCCGCTGCGGACGACCGGTCGGACGCCCCCGCCGTCGAGCTCGTCGACGTGCGGTTCGCGTACCCGGTCCCGGCGGTGGCGGACGCGTCCGACGCGGCGACCTCCGCCCCCGCGTCCGCCGACGCGGTCGAGCCCGCTGCGGCCGACGACGCCCCCGGCGCCGACCGCACGGGCGGCGGCGTGCTCCAGGGCGTCAGCTTCCGCGCCGAGCGGGGCACGCGGATCGCGCTCGTCGGCCCCTCGGGCGCGGGCAAGAGCACGATCCTCGCCCTCATCGAGCGCTTCTACGACCCGACCTCGGGCGTCGTCCGCCTCGGCGGGCGGGACATCCGCACGCTCGACCGCGAGGACCTCCGCCGCCAGATCGGCTACGTCGAGCAGGACGCGCCCGTGCTCGCGGGCACGCTGCGCGACAACCTCACGCTCACGGCGTTCGACGCCACCGACGAGGACTGCATCCAGGTGCTGCACGCCGTGAACCTCACCGAGGTGCTCGCGCGCAACGAGCTCGGCCTCGACGCACCCGTCGGCGAGGACGGCATCATGCTCTCCGGCGGCGAGCGTCAGCGCCTCGCGATCGCGCGCACGCTGCTGTCCGCGCCGCCGATCCTCCTGCTCGACGAGTCCACCTCGAGCCTCGACGGCCTCAACGAGCAGCTGCTCCGGAAGGCCATCGACGCCGTCGCCGAGCACCGCACGCTCATCGTCATCGCCCACCGGCTCTCGACCGTCGTCGACAGCGACCTCATCGTCGTCGTCGAGAAGGGCCGCGTCGTCGGCACGGGCACGCACGCGGAGCTCGTGGTCTCCACGCCGCTGTATCGCGACCTCGCGAAGCACCAGCTGCTCGTGTAGCGCGGGTGGGCGGGCGCGGCGGGGATCCGCGGTCCGGCTGCGGAGGCGCGGGGACGTCCGGCTCGGCCGGCCTCCCGCGCTCAGGTGCCCGGCTTCGGACCCGTCGACTCCGCTCGCGTCGCGGCCGCCAGGTGCATCTCCCGTGCGGCGAGGAACAGCGGCAGGGCGAACGCGAACGCCACGAGCGGGACGAACAGCACGTGGATCCACACGCGGCGCATCCCGAGGCGCCGCCCCTCGACGATCATGAAGACGACGCTCGCCACCGCGGCGATCAGCAGATCCCACGACAGCGAGGACACCGTCGGCCCGCCCGCGGCCAGGTCGGCGAGCACGTCGCGGCCCTCCGTCATGACGCGGATGTTCGCCGTCCACGTCAGCACAAGGCCGGCCGCCGCGAGGACGAGGTAGAGGACGGCGAGGCGCGTGGGGCGTCGGCGGGCTGGTCGCGAGCTCATGGGGACCCTTCCGGTGGATGGGGACAGGCTAGGCGCGCCGCTTCCCGGCGCGCGGGGCGGCTCGCCGACCCGGCCGGCCCGCCCGGTCCGGCCGGCTGGCGGTCAGCCTCCCGGCGACGTCAGGGCGTACAACGCGACCGCGCTGGCGGCCGCCACGTTGAGCGAGTCGATGCCGTGCGCCATGGGGATCCGGACGACGGTGTCCGCCGACCGGATCGCCTCCTCCGACAGCCCGGGCCCCTCGGAGCCGAGCACGATGGCGAGCCGCTCGTGCTCCTCGGGCCGGACGTCGCGGATCGAGACGGCGTCGGGCGTCAACGCGAGCGCGGCGACGTGGAAGCCGGCCTCCGTGAGGGCGGCGCGCGTCTCCGGCCACTCCCCCGTCCGCGTCCACGGCACCTGCAGCACGGTGCCCATGCTCACGCGGATGGCGCGACGGTAGAACGGATCCGTGCAGCGCGGGGTGACCAGCACCGCATCCGCGCCGATGGCGCCGACGGACCGGAAGATCGCGCCGACGTTGGTGGGGTCCACGACGTCCTCGAGCACGACCACGCGGCGCGCGTCCGCCAGCAGCGACGCGACCGACGGCAGCGGGGGCCGGTCGAGCGACGCGACGACCCCGCGGTGCAGCACGTACCCGGTGAGCTCGGCGAGCAGCTCCCCCGGGCCGGTGAACACGGGCACGTCGCGGTCGCCGACGAGCGCGAGCGCCTCGTCGACCGTGCCGCCGAGCGCCAGGACCGACCGCGGCACGTGGCCCGCCCGGAGCGCCCGCTCGAGCACGAGCGCGGACTCGGCGAGGTAGATCCCGTGGCCCGCGCCCTCGGCCTTGCGGAGCGCGACGTCGGTGCGGTGGCTGTAGTCGGCGAGCCGCGGATCGCGCAGGTCCTCGACCGGGACGACGTGCGCCACTAGCCGGCGAACGGGTCGGGCGTGAGCGTGTACTTCGTGTTCAGGTACTCGTGGATGCCCTCGAGCCCGCCCTCGCGGCCGAGCCCCGACTGCTTCACGCCGCCGAACGGCGCCGCCGCGTTGGAGATGACGCCCATGTTGAGGCCCGTCATGCCCGTCTCGAGCCGCTCGATCATGCGCTGGCCGCGCGCGAGGTCGCGCGTGAACACGTAGGAGACGAGGCCGTACTCGGTGTCGTTGGCGAGGCGCACGGCGTCGTCCTCGTCGGCGAAGGGCACGATCGCGACGACCGGGCCGAAGATCTCCTCCCGCAGGATGTCGCTGCCCTCGACGACGCCCGTGAGGAGCGTCGGAGGGTAGAAGTGCCCGGCTCCCGCGCGCGGCTCGCCGCCCGCACGCACCTCGGCGCCGCGCTCCACGGCGTCGCGCACGAGGCGGTCGGCCTTGTCCACGGCCCGGCCGTCGATGAGCGGCCCGACCGTGACGCCCTCCTCCGTGCCGCGCCCGATGCGCATGGCGTCGATGCGCTCCCGCAGGCGCTCCGCGAACGCGTCGGCCACGGAGGCCTGGACGATGAAGCGGTTCGCGGCGGTGCAGGCCTGCCCGACGTTGCGGAACTTCGCCGCCATGGCGCCGTCGACCGCCCGGTCGAGGTCGGCGTCCTCGAACACGAGGAACGGCGCGTTGCCGCCGAGCTCGAGCGAGACGCGGAGCACGTTCTGGGCGGCCTGCGCGCCGAGCTGACGGCCGACGGGGGTCGATCCGGTGAAGCTCAGCTTGCGCAGGCGGGGGTCGGCGATGAGCGGGCCCGTGACCTCGGCGGCGGACGTGGTGGGGATCACGTTGAGCACGCCCGCCGGCAGCCCCGCCTCGGCCAGCAGCTCGGCGAAGCGGAGGGTCGTGAGCGGCGTGAGCTCGGCGGGCTTGATGACCACCGTGCAACCCGCGGCGAGCGCCGGCGCGATCTTGCGGGTCGCCATGGCGAGCGGGAAGTTCCACGGGGTGATGAGGAGCACGGGGCCCACCGGGTGCTGCGAGACGATCATGCGGCCCGTGCCCTCGGGGTTCACACCGTAGCGGCCCGTGATGCGCACGGCCTCCTCCGAGAACCAGCGCAGGAACTCGCCGCCGTACGTCACCTCGCCGAGCGACTCGGCGAGCGGCTTGCCCATCTCGACCGTCATCAGGAGCGCGAACTCATCCCGGCGCTCCTGCAGGAGGTCGAAGGCGCGGCGCAGGATCTCGTCCCGCACGCGCGGCGCGGTGGCGGCCCAGTCAGCGGCGGCCTCGACCGCGGCGTCGAGGGCGCGCATGCCGTCGGCCGGACTCGCGTCGGCCACGTGCGCGATCACGGCGTCCGTCGCCGGGTCCCGCACCTCGAAGGTGGCCCCGCCCTCCGCGTCGACGCGCGCGCCTCCCACCAGCAGGGTGGTCGGTGTGCCCGACAGGAGGTCGGTCTCGGTGGGTGCGGTCATGCTGTCCTCTTCTCCCGTGCTGGTGGTGCTGTCGCGCTGTCCGTGCGCGTGATGCGCGTGGTGCGCGTGATGCGCGTGCTGCTGGTCGTGCCCGTGCTGCCGCCGGTGCTCGCGGTGCCGCCGGTGCCCGCGCTGCCGCTCGCGCCCGCGCTGCCGCCGGCCGTCAGTCGGTGGGTCCCTCCACGATCTCCGCCCCGGCGTCGCGCAGCCGCTCGAGCGCCGCGACGCTCGTGGCCGGGGCCACTCCCGCGACGAGATCGGCGAGCACGCGCACGCGATGCCCCTGGTGCACGGCGTCGAGCGCGGAGGCGAGGACGCAGTAGTCCGTCGCGATGCCGACCACGTCGATGTCGGTGATCCCGTGCAGCACGAGCAGGTCGGCCAGCGGCACGCCGTCCTCGGTGGTGCCCTCGAAGATCGAGTACGCGGGCGCGCCCTGCCCCTTGCGGAGGTGGAAGTCGACGGCCGTGACGTCGAGGTCGGGGTGGTACTCGGCCCCGTGCGTGCCCTGCACGCAGTGCGCGGGCCAGGTGGTCGAGAAGTCGGGCACGGCGCCCGCCGCCGCGAAGTGCCCGCCGTTGTCGCCGGTCGCCTCGTGCCAGTCGCGGGAGGCGAGGACGTGGTCGTAGCGGTACGGCTCCGCGGCCAGGAGCCGGGTGATCCCCCGCGCGACGTCGCCGCCGCCCGTGACGCCGAGCGCGCCGCCCTCCGTGAAGTCGTTCTGGACGTCGATGATGAACAGGGCCCGCGTCATGCGGCGCTCCTTCCCCGGGCCGCGCCCGGTGCCGTGGATCCGCTGCCCGGGACCGGGCCGCGCGTCACTCGTCCCCCAGGTCCGCGCCGCAGCGGTAGGCACCCGCGGCGAGGGCGTCGAGGGCGACCTTCGCGTCCCCCGTCACGTTCCCGATGGCGTAGAACGCGAACGTGAGCTTCGCGCCGTCCGCCGCGTCGACGATGCCGGCGAGCGTGTAGCCGGTGTCGATCCAGCCGGTCTTGGCCACCACGTGCCCGCGGGCCACTGCGCTATCGCCGGCGAAGCGGCTGACGAGGGTGCCGGTCCGCCCCGCGACGGGGAGTCCGTCGTGCAGGTAGCCGAGCGCCTGCTGCCGCTGGTCCACCTGGATCATGAGCTGCGCGAGGAGCGACGGCGGCACGCGGTTGTCGGGGCTGAGCCCCTGGCCGTCGACGATGGTGAGCGCGGACGTGTCGAGGCCGTACGCCTCGAGCGCCTTCGGGATGCCGGCGGCGAGCGACTGCTGGGTGCTCCCCGCGCCGACCTGGATGGCGACGAGCCGGGCGAGCGACTCGGCGAGCACGTTGTCCGAGTTGATGAGCGCGGTCTGGATGAGCGACGACACGGGCTGCGACTCCACGCGGCCGAGGACGGCCGCTCCCGCCGGCGCCGTGCCCTGCGTCACCGCGGCCGACCCCCCGAGCATGGAGCGGAAGGTGCTGCCGACGCGCGCGAGGGGATCCTCGCTGCGGGCGGAGACGACGGCCGCGGGATCCGCCCGGTCGGCGTCGAGCTGCAGCGGCGTCATGAAGCTCGAGTACCCGGCCTTCCGCTCACTGGGCGCCCAGGACGGGATCCAGGTCTCCCCGGAGAAGAGCGAGGTGTCGAGCACGATGCGGGTGATGGGCGTGCCCGCCGTGGCGGGATCCGCGGCCCAGGCGGTGCGCACCTGCTGCGCGAGGTCGCTGAGGCGCGGCGCTCCCGGGTAGACGGAGCTGCCGGAGGTGAGGCGCGAGAGCGTCGGGTCCCCGCCGCCGACCAGCACCACGGTGCCGGGCTCGGACCCGCGGACCACGGTGGTGGCGATGCGGCGGTCCGGGCCGAGCGCGGCCAGGGCCGCCGCGGACGTGACCACCTTCATGACGCTCGCCGTGCGCTCGGGGGTGTCGCCGTTCCGGTCGAACAGGACCCGCCCGGTGGCGGCGTCGCGGACCTGGCCCTCGAAGGTGGCGAGCCGCGGATCCTGCGCGAGGGAGGAGATGGAGCACATGCGGAGGTCGCGGACGGCGGCCCGGTCGGCGGGGGCGGGACGCGCGGGATCCGCCGTCGGCGTCGGGCTCGGCGCGGGCGTCGCCTCGGCGGTGGCGGCGACGCTGGCGGAGGCGCTGCCCGCGCGACCCGTGACGGCACCGGCCCCGACCGCGCCGGCGGCGAGGAGCGCGACCCCGGCCACGGCGGCCGTGACGGCGCGGGCGCGACGGCGCCCGGCGGGACGGCGCCCGGCGGGACGGCGTCCGGCGGGGCGGGAGCGGACCGCGGGGGCGTCCCGGTCGGGGCGGCCGGCGTGCGCGTCATCGGGGCCGTCGACGGGGGATCGCATGGGCCCATGTTAGACGCCGTCCCCGGATGGGGGCCGGGCGCCCGAGGAGCTCGGGAGGACCGTCCGGGACGGGCCCTGGGGAGGGACGCGAGGATCCGCGGGGCCGTCACGGCCTCGAGATCGACCGGGGCGTGCGACGCGGGTGGCGTGATGGAGCCGCCTGTCAGAATCGAACTGACGACCTTCTCATTACGAGTGAGATGCTCTACCGACTGAGCTAAGGCGGCCCGGCCCGGACTCAACGAGTACCGGGCACGAGTAGAGAGCATACCGGATCCGGAGGGCGCTCCCGCACACGCGGAGCCGCGCCCTCGCCGTCGAGCGCGGGGCCCACCGCCGTCGGACTCCGCCCCTTCGCCCGCCGCCGCTAGCCGCAGGTGGTGCCGGCCGCCGGCGGATCCCCGCCGAGAAGGTACCCGTCGACCGCGGCCACGATGCACGGATCCCGCTCGTCGTAGGCGATGTGCCCCTCGCCCTCGTAGGTGAGCAGCACGCCCGACGCGAGCTGGTCGGCGAGAGCCCGGGCCCACGAGTACGGCGTGGCCGGATCCCCCGTCGTCCCGACGACGACGATGGGCGCCGCGCCCTCCGCGTCGACGGGCGCCGGAGCCTGGCGTGCGGCGTACGGCCAGTTGCCGCACAGCGGATCCGTCTCGCCGTCGCGTGACGTGTCGTCGTCGGCCAGCTCGCCGCCGGCCTCGCGGATCTCCGCCGCCTCGCGCACGAGCACCGCCGGGTCCCGCTCCACGGGGTAGTCGATGCACTGGATGGCGAGGAACGCCTCGTAGAAGTTCCCGGCGTAGCTGCCGTCCGGGCTGCGCCCGAAGTAGGAGTCGGCGAGCGCGAACGCCGTGGCGGACTCGCCGCGCAGGGCCTCCGCGAACGCGGTCGTGAGGGCCGGCCACTGCTGCTCGCTGTAGAGCGCCGAGTCGATCGCGCTGCGCATGACCTGCCCGTCGAGCTCCCGCCCGTCCGCCGCGCGCATCGGGCTCTGGTCGAGCTGGTCGAGGAGGGCGGACGCGGTCTGCACGCCGTCGTCGACGGATCCGCGGAACGGGCACCCCTTCGCCGCGAGGCAGCCCGCCATGTACGCCTCGAAGGAGGTGCGGAAGCCCGCGGTCTGCGCGAGCACCACGTCGAAGGAGCTGGCCGACGGATCCGTCGCGCCGTCGAGCACCATCCGGCCCACGTGCCCGGGGAAGTCCTGCGCGTACTGCGCGCCGATGCTCGTGCCGTACGAGTAACCGAGGTAGTCCAGCCGCGGGTCGCCGACGAGGGCGCGGAGCATGTCGAGGTCGTGCGCGGTGCTCTTCGTGTCGATGAACTCCAGCAGCGGGCCGGACCGGGCCGCGCAGGACTCCGCGAACGACCGTGCGGCCTGCTCGAGCTCCTCGTCGTGCTGCGGGGTGCCGGGGGGCGCCTCCGTCTCCCCGTAGAGGAAGGAGTCGAGCTGCGCGTCGTCGACGCAGTCGACGGCCGTCGAGGCCCCGACGCCGCGCGGGTCCCAGCCGACGATGTCGTAGGCGTCCTGGAGCTCACGGGAGACCGCGTAGTCGACGCTGGCCTTCACGAAGTCGACGCCGGACGCGCCGGGGCCGCCGGGGTTGACGAAGAGGGATCCGCGCGGGCCGTCCGCACCGCGGGCCGTGTGCCGGGTGAGGGCGAGCTGGATGTCGCTGGCCGGATCGGGCGCGGACCAGTCGAGCGGCGCGGTGGCCGTGGCGCACTGGGCGCCGTCCTCGCACGGGGTCCACGCGAGGACCTGCTCGTAGTAGCGGGCGAGGTCGGGCGCGACGTCCTCCGCCGTGGGGCTCGAGGTCGAGCTCCGCGGCTCCGGGGCGGAGAGGAGGCCGCAGCCGCTCAGCGCGACGGCCGCGGCGACGAGCGCCGCCCCCAGCGCGCCGGCCCGGCGGATCCCCCGCGCGCCGCTCCCCCGGCGCCTCATGCGACGCCCGCGGACCGCGTGCGGGTGATGGAGATGAGC
Source organism: Clavibacter rahimiani (assembly GCF_052654495.1). Lineage (NCBI taxonomy): Bacteria > Bacillati > Actinomycetota > Actinomycetes > Micrococcales > Microbacteriaceae > Clavibacter > Clavibacter rahimiani. The sequence goes on along the minus strand of NZ_CP199790.1, from coordinate 917,749 downwards.
ATCGCCTCCAGGGCGAGCGCCGGGGAGACGTTGCCGTCGATCCGGCGCCGCGCGACCCCGACCGCGTCGAGGACCGCGAGCGACGCGGCGGCGGATCCCGCCTCGGCGGCCTCCGCGATGCGCGGCGCGATGGCCTCGTTCACCTGGGGCAGGTCCGCCCCGAGCTGGTGCAGCAGCACGTCGCGGTGCAGCGACATGAGGTCGACGAGGATCCGGTCGATCCCGTCACGCAGGCTCCGCGTGGCGCGCCGCTTCTGGTCCTCCTCGAGCTGCCGGATCTGCGAGCGCAGCTGCGGCGGGATCGACCCGCCCTCCTGCACCCCGAGCGACCGCAGCGCGCGCTCGCGCTCGTCGGCGTCCCGCTGCACGGTGAACGCCTTGGCGTCCTGGCCGGCGAGCTCGAGCATCGCGGCGGCGGCGCGCACGGCGTCGCCGACCGTGCGGATCCCGAGCGCGAGCTCGAGGGTGCGGCTGCGGCGCTCGCGCGCCTCGGCGTCGGTGGCGAGCCGGTGGGCCATGCCGATGTGGCTCTGCGCCTCGCGGGCCGCGCGGGTGGCGGTGGCCGCGTCGACCCCGTCGCGCCGCTGGATGAGCGCCGCCACGTCCTCGACGGACGGGATGCGCAGCCGCACGCTGCGGACGCGCGAGCGGATGGTGGGGATCAGGTCGGCCTCGCTGGGCGCGCAGAGGATCCAGATGGTGCGCTCCGGCGGCTCCTCGAGCGCCTTGAGCAGCAGGTTCGAGGTGCGCTCGGTCATCCGGTCGGCGTCCTCGACGACCATCACCCGGTAGCGCCCGACGGACGGCGAGTACTGCGACGACGTGACGAGCGACCGCACCTCGTCGATCGCGATGATGACCCGCTCCGTGGCGAGCACGCCGAGGTCCGGGTGGCTGCGGGCGGCGACCTGGCGCGCGGTGGCGGCGTCGCCCTCCGGGGTCCCGTCGCTGAGGAGCGCCGTGGCGAACGCGTAGGCGAGGTTGGAGCGCCCGGATCCGGGAGGACCGGTGATGAGCCAGGAGTGCGCGAGCGCCGTGCCGGTGGCATCGCGGGCGGTGGCCCGTGGGCTGCTGGCGGCGGCGAGCAGGGCGACCGCCTCGGACTGGCCCGTGAGCTCGTCCCAGATGGCCCGGCCGTCGGGGCTGCCCGGCGTCGCGGTACCCGGGCTGTCGGCTGCGTCGCTCATGCCCGCGCCCCGGCCTCGAGGAGCGCGGCGGCCCGTGTGCGGATCACGTCGGCGATCTCCTCGCGCGGACGCGCGGCGTCCACGATCAGGAAGCGGTGCGGCTCGGCGTCGGCCAGCCCGAGGAAGGCCTGGCGGACGCGCTCGTGGAACTCGTCGCGCTCGGCCTCGAGCCGGTCGAAGCGCGTACGGGCGGCGTCGAGCCGGACGCGCGCGGCCTCCTGGTCGAGGTCGAGCAGCACGGTCAGGTCGGGCAGGAGCCCCTGCGCCGCCCAGAGCGAGAGGTCGCGGATCTCACCGGCGTCGAGCACGCGACCTGCGCCCTGGTACGCGACGGAGGAGTCGAGGTAGCGGTCCTGCAGCACGACGGCGTCGCGCTCGAGGGCTGGCCGGACGACCGTCTCGACGTGGTGGGCGCGGTCGGCCGCGTAGAGCAGCGCCTCCGCACGCGGGGCGATGTGCCCCCGGCGGTGCAGCACGATCTCGCGGATCTCCGCGCCGAGCTCGCTGCCGCCCGGCTCGCGGGTGACGACGACCTCGCGGCCCTGCCCCTCCAGCCACTCCCGGAGGAGCGCCGACTGCGTGGACTTGCCCACGCCGTCGCCGCCCTCGAGGGTGATGAAGACCCCGGTCACGTCGCGTCGGACGCCGTCGCCGTGGGAGCGGCGGCCTTCTTCGCCGCGGTGGTCTTCGCCGCCGTGGTCTTGGCCGCGGTCGTCTTGGTCGCCGTCGTCTTGGCCGCGGTCGTCTTCGCCGCCGTCGTCTTCGCGGCGGTCGTCTTCGCCGCAGCGGTCTTGGCGGCCGTCGTCTTCGCGGCAGCCGCCGAAGTGCGCGGCTTCGCGGGCGCCTTGGCCTTCGCCTTGGCCGGGGCCTTCGCCTTGGGCTTCGCCGGTCCCTTGGCCCGCTTGTCGGCGAGCAGCTCGACCGCGCGGTCGAAGTCGATGTCCTCGACGGACTCGCTCTTCGGGATCGTGGCGTTGGTCTCACCGTCGGTGACGTAGGGCCCGAAGCGGCCGTCCTTGACCTTGATGCCCTTGCCGCTCACGGGGTCCGCGTCGAACTCCTTGAGCGCGCTGGAGGGGCGACGCGCGCCGTACTTCGGCTGCGCGAAGACCTCGAGGGCGCCCGGCAGGTCGATCTCGAAGATCTGCTCCTCGCTGGTGAGCGACCGCGAGTCCGTGCCCTTCTTCAGGTACGGACCGTACTTGCCGTTCTGCGCCGTGATGGGCGTCGACGTCTCGGGATCCTCGCCCACCACGCGCGGGAGGTCGAGGAGCCGGAGGGCCGTGTCGAGGTCGACCGTCGCGAGGTCCATCGTCTTGAAGATGGACGCGGTGCGCGGCTTGACCGCGGCCGCCTTCTTCGCCGCGGGCTTCTTGGCGGGCGCCTTCTTCGCGGGCGCCGCCGTGGTCGTCGCGGAGGCGGTCTCGAGCACCTCGCCCGTCGCCGGGTCGACGCCGTCGGCCGGCACGGCGGGCGCTTCCTCGAGCTCGGGGTCGAGCTCGGTGACGTACGGACCGTAGCGGCCGTCCTTGGCGACGATCTGCTTGCCGTTGTCGGGGTTGATGCCGATGACGCGGTCCGTGACGACCGGCGCGTCGATGAGCTCGCGGGCCTTGGCGGCCGTCAGCTCGTCGGGCGCGAGGTCCTCGGGGAGGTTGACGCGACGAGGCGTCGCGTCCTCCGCCGCCCCCTCCTCGTGCACCTCGAGGTAGGGCCCGTACTTGCCGATGCGCAGGGTGATGTCGTCCGCGATGCGCAGCGAGTTGATCTCGCGCGCGTCGATCTCGCCGAGGTTGTCGATCGTGGGGCGGAGTCCCTTGTGGGCCTGGTTGCCGTAGTAGAAGCCCTTCAGCCAGTCGACCCGCTCCGCCGACCCGTCCGCGATGCGGTCGAGGTCGTTCTCCATGCCGGCCGTGAAGTCGTACTGCACCAGCTCGGTGAAGAACTCCTCGAGCAGCCGCACCACCGAGAACGCGATCCAGTTCGGGACGAGCGCGGTGCCGCGGGGCGTGACGTAGCCCCGGTCGACGATGGTCGAGATGATGGCCGCGTACGTCGACGGGCGCCCGATGCCCAGCTCCTCGAGCGTCTTCACGAGGCTCGCCTCCGTGTAGCGCGGCGGCGGGCTGGTCTCGTGGCCCTTCGCGTCGACGTCGACGAGACGCAGGTCCTGGCCCTTCTTGAGGTCGGGCAGCTTGGCCTCGCGCGGCTCGGCGGCGCCGTGGCGCTCCTCGTCGCGGCTCTCCTCGTAGGCGGCCAGGAAGCCGCGGAAGGTGATGACCGTCCCGGACGCGGCGAACTCCGCCACCTCGCCGGCGGACGTGGGGCCCGCGGCGATGACGACCGACGCGGTCGATCCCTTCGCGTCCGCCATCTGCGACGCGATGGTGCGCTTCCAGATCAGGTCGTAGAGCTTGTGGTCGTTGCCGCGCAGCGTGGAGGCGAGCTGCTGCGGCGTGCGGAAGGTCTCGCCGGCGGGGCGGACGGCCTCGTGCGCCTCCTGCGCGTTCTTGCTCTTGCCCGAGTAGAGGCGCGGCTTGTCGGGCACGGTCTCGGGTCCGTACAGCTCGGCCGCCTGCTTGCGCGCCGCGTTGATCGCCTGCTGCGAGAGCGAGGGCGAGTCGGTGCGCATGTAGGTGATGTAGCCGTTCTCGTACAGCGACTGCGCCACGCTCATCGTCTGCCGCGCGGAGAAGCGGAGCTTGCGCGCCGCCTCCTGCTGCAGGGTCGACGTGGTGAAGGGCGCGGCGGGCCGACGCGTGTACGGCTTCGACTCGACGCTCTGCACCGCGAGGGGCACGGACGGGTCGCGCAGCGCCTCGGCGAGCGACTCCGCCGTGCTCGCGTCCAGCGGACGCGAGTCGTTCTTCAGGGTGCCCTTGTCGTCGAAGTCGCGGCCCGTGGCGATCCGGGCGCCGTCGATCCGCACGAGGCGGGCGTCGAAGGGGAGCTCCTGCTCGAGCGGGGACAGCGACGCGGTGAGGTCCCAGTAGGTGGCGGTGACGAACGCGAGACGCTCGCGCTCGCGGTCGACGACGAGCCGGGTGGCGGCGGACTGCACGCGGCCGGCGGAGAGGCCCGGGCCCACCTTGCGCCAGAGGACGGGCGACACCTCGTAGCCGTACAGGCGGTCGAGGATGCGGCGCGTCTCCTGCGCGTCGACGAGGGCCGTGTCGATGTCGCGCGTGCTGTCGCGGGCGCGCTCGATGGCCTCCTTGGTGATCTCGTGGAACACCATGCGCTTGACCGGCACCTTCGGCTTCAGGACCTGGAGGAGGTGCCACGCGATGGCCTCGCCCTCGCGGTCCTCATCCGTCGCGAGGAAGAGCTCGTCGGCGTCCTTGAGCGCGCGCTTGAGGTCGGCGACCGTCTTCTTCTTCTGGTCGCTGACGACGTAGTAGGGCTCGAAGCCGTTCTCGACGTCGACGGAGAACTTGCCGAGGGTGCCCTTCTTGAGCTCGGGCGGCAGGTTCTTCGGCTCGATGAGGTCGCGGATGTGGCCGACCGAGGCCTGCACCTCGTACCCGCTGCCCAGGTACTGGGCGATCGTCTTGGCCTTGGCCGGCGACTCGACGATGACCAACTTCTTCGTGCCGGGCACGTGACTCCTTATATATGCGTTCATGGGGGCCGGTAGCCGGCCCGTGTCCGGGATGCGTGCCCGCTCGGATGCGCTCCGGGGCGATGTGCGGCGGGGTCCCCGACAAGGCACACCATACACACGCGCACCGACCGGCCACCTAATCGCGGTGCCGCCCGGATGCCGGCCCGGCGCGGCGTCCCCGCCGAGCCGTCGACGTCGGTCCGCCGGGTCCGTCGCCGCTCATCCGGACGACGGATCCGGGGGTTGGCCCGCCCGCGCACGCGCCGTCACGGGCAGCCCGAGCGGACCGTCCCGGCGGCTCGCCTGCACGACCGCCGTCGTGCCGACGACGTCGCACCCCGCGAGCGTCGCGCCCGCGGCCGCGACGGCCTCCTCGGCCGCGGCGCAGGGAGGCCCCGTCCCGAAGCCGGCCGCGACGTCGGCGGCGGCGAGGGCCGCGGAGTCCGCCGCCCCGGCCGCGACGGCGCGCTCGACGAGCACCGACGACACGACCGTCGTCGCGAGCGCCAGGGAGACGACCGCGCCCACGAGGCCGACCGCGAGCACCGTCCCCGAGCCGGCATCACTCCGCATCCGTCTGCTCCTGCCAGGCGCAGCCCCGGGCCGAGACGCGCAGGCCGGCCGCACCCGCCGGGCCGAAGCGACTGGGTGCGCTCAGCTCGACGCACACCGTGCGGCCCGACCGGTCCACCGCCATGGCCGCGCCACCCGCTGCGCCCGCGATGCGCGCCGTGGCCGTGGCCGCGTCCTCCCCACGGCCGAGGCTGCGAGCGGCCTCGGCCGCCGCGGACGTGAGCATGACCTGCTGCCCCACCGTCTGCACGGCTCCCAGGCACAGGCCGAGGACGAGGACGACCGCGGGCAGCACGACGGCGAGCTCCGCGGCGGACGCACCGCCGTCCGCGGACGGCCCGGCCCCGAGCGACGGCGCCGCCGTCTGGTGCCGCCGCGGCGGGAACCGCATCACCGGTCGTACGTGAGTGCGCGTCGCACGAGGTCCAGCAGCATCCCCCGCACCTCGTCGCTCTGCAGGATGACCACGAGGAGGCCGGCGAACGCCACCGCCGCCATGGTCGCGATGGCGTACTCGGCGGTGGCCGCGCCGGCGTCACCGGAACCGCGACGCTCGAGGACCCGGTGCACGGCCCGCACCGCGCGCCCGCGCCGGGAGGGCGCGAGGCGGACGCAGCTCGCCGAGGAGCCGCTCGCGCCCGTGGATGCGCGGTCCCTGCAGGATCCCGCCGCCCCCTCGGGGGCGCACGACGACGCCACCAGCGGCCAGACGGCCCGGCCCTGCGGCGCCACCGGAGCCCCGGCGCGGCGATCAGGGGCCGAGCCCCGGGACGTCCTGCCCTCCGCGCTGCGCCCGCCCATCTCGTCGGCTCGCTCCTCGAATCGCTCCATGTCCTCGTCCTCTCCCCCTGGCGGGTGATCCCCGCCGTCCTGTCCCTGCCGACCGTCGGCCGGGACGTCACCATGCCCGACGTGGCCGTCGCGGTCGCGCGGCGGGTCGCGTCCCGTGGAGGCCGTCATCCGCGGCCGAGTGTTGAGGACAGGACGGCCAGGAGCATCGGGACGACGCCCACGGCCAGGAACGCCGGCAGGACGCACACGCCGAGCGGCAGCATCAGGCGCGCCGCGAGCCGCGCGGCGGCCCGCTCGGCCCAGGCGGCCGCATCCCGACGGGCGCGTTCGGCCTCGCTGCGGAGGAGCACAGCGACGGGGGCACCTGTCCGGGCGGCGACCTCCACGACGTCCGCCGCGGCGTCGAGCTCGCCCTCGGCGGGGAGGCCCGCGCGCTCGCAGGCCCGCCGGACGACCGCGACGGCGCGGGGGACGGAGGCGCCTCCCGTCATCGCCGTCGCCACGAGGTCGAGCACCAATCCGGGCGCCGGATCCCGGGGCATGGCCTGGCGCACCAGCCGGCGGTTCCAGCGCCAGCCGACCGCGACGAGCGAGGAGCCGACGACCAGGCACGCGGCACCGGGCACGGTCGTGGTGAGCACGCGCACCGGGTCGAAGCCGAGTCCCGCGGCGAGCAGGATCCCGGCGCCGGGCATGACGAGCACCGTGCGCGCGGTCGCCACCGGGCCCGCGAGCGCCGTGCCCGCGTCACGACGGACGCGCGCGACGTCCACGAGCGTCTCGGCGAGGCGGACGAGCGACCGGGCGAGCGGCGCCCCGGTCCGGTCGGCGACCTCGAGGCCGACGGCGAGGGCGCGCCACGCCCCGGCCGCAGCGCCGTCGGACCCGCCACCCCGCCGACCGACGGAGGCGGCAGAGGCGGCAGAGGCCGTGGCAGCTGCCGCGAGGCGCACGGCGAGCGGATCCGTGCCGGCGCCCGCGGCGACCCGCCTCACCACGGCCGGCACGGCGCTCTCCCCGCGCCGCGCGCGTCCGCCCGGCGGGGCCAGCTGCCGCCAGGCCCCCTCGGGATGCAGACCCGCCTCGAGCAGCACCGCCATCCGACGCACGAAGGCCGCGACCTCCTCCGTCTGCTCGACCGCCGCCCCGTCACCCGCACCGCGCGCCCGGATGCGGGCGCCGACCGCTCCCCCGATCACGCCCACCTCCCGGCGCCGTCCGGCACCGACGACTCGACGGCGGACCGGACCGGCGGCGCCGCTCCCGCGCTCCAGCGCACGGGCAGCACGCGCAGCCGACCGTCCTCTCCCGTCGTCAGACGGCCGGCAGCCGCGACCCGACGCCCCTGCGGCGTCCGAGCGAGGTGGACCACGAGGCCGATCGCGCTCACCGCCTGCCGCGCGGTCGTGACGGCGTCCATCCCCGCGAGCGCGCCGAGCGCCTCGAGCCGTGCGGGGACGTCGGCGACGCCGTTGGCGTGCAGCGTGCCCGCCCCGCCGTCGTGCCCGGTGTTCAGCGCTCCCAGCAGCTCCCGGATCTCCGCGCCCCGGCACTCCCCCACGACCAGCCGGTCGGGCCGCATCCGCAGCGCCTCGCGGACCAGCCGCGGGAGCGGCAGCTCGCCGGCCCCCTCGATGTTCGCCTGCCTGGCCTCGAGCGACACGACGTGCGGGTGCCGGACGCGCAGCTCGGCGACGTCCTCGACGAGCACGATGCGCTCCCGGGGATCCGCCCGGGCGAGCAGCGCGCCGAGCAGGGTGGTCTTGCCGCTGCCGCCCGCCCCCGTGATGAGGAGGTTCGTGCGTCGGCGCACCGCCTCCTCCAGCAGCGCCCGGCAGCCGGGCGGGAACGCCCCGGCCGCGTCGAGCGCGTCGAGCGTGGGACGGGCGCGGGACGGCAGCCGGATCGACAGGAGCGTGCCGCGGGTCGAGACGGGCGGCAGCACGGCGTGGACGCGCATCCCGTCGCCCAGCCGCACGTCGACGCACGGCGCCGCCTCGTCCAGGTGCCGTCCGCCCTCGGCGGCGAGGCGCACGGCGAGCGCGCGCACGGCGGGCTCGCCGCCGAGGTCAACGTCGGGCCTCGGCTCGGGGCCCGATCCCCGGTCCACCCACACCTCGCCGTCCCCGTTGACGAAGACGTCGGTCGTCCGCGGATCCCGCACCAGCCCCGCGAGCACCCCGAGCGCCGCCGGCGCGTGCCGGGGAGGGACGACGGGGACGGCGTCGGCACCGGCGCCGGGCGACGCGGGGCGGAGCGCGACGACCCGTCGCCCCTCGCCCCCGTCCGGATCGCCGTCGCCGGCCCGCGCCCCCGGCATCAGCCCTCCGCGCGTCCGCGGACGGGGGACGAACGCGGCCGGCGGAGGCGCCAGCGGAGGCCCCGGCGGACGGATCCGCGATCCCGACCCGGGTCCCGCACCGCCCGAGGACACGGGCCGGCCCCCCTCCCCGATGCGGGTGCCGCGGCCGTCGACGGATGCCTGCCACTCGATCATGCGCGGAGGCTACGGAAGGCGCCGCGCGTCCCGGTCCCGGCGCCCGATCGTGCGGACACCGGCGGGCCGGATCGTCATGTGGAGGAGCGGCCGGACGGAGAGAGAGAGGGGCGGCGCCCATCGGGGGAACGGGCGCCGCCACGTGACGATGGATCGGGGGAATCCAGGACTCGCCACACGTCGGGCTCGGCCCGACGCGTCGAGCATACGCCGCACTCCTCCCGCGACGGGAGGGTTGTGCGTGTTCTGGCCGTTCCCCCATCGGACTCCCGGTCTCGCCCGTCCCGGCAGGGGCGGACGGCTGCCCCTCGCACCGGACGGACCACCCGCTAACGTGGGTCGCGGAGAGGATGACGATGTCCACGAACCCCGAATCGCCCGAGCCCGGATCCCGGAGCACCGCCGCACGCGACCAGGACGAGGAGGGGACGACGAGCGCGTCCCGCCCGTCCGCGGCCCCCGATCCCGGCCCCGTCCACCCGCCGTCGGACGCGTTCCGCGCGACCCGCGTCGCCGACGAGTCCCTGGCCTCGTCCGCCGCCGCCGACCGCCTCGCGTTCTGGGCCGATCGGGCCCGCGAGCTCGTGACCTGGGAGACCCCGTTCGAGACGGTGCTCGACTGGTCGGACGCCCCCGTCGCGCGCTGGTTCCCCGACGGACGCCTCAACGTCGCGTACAACTGCCTCGACCGGCACGTGCTCGCCGGGCACGGCGACCGCGTCGCGCTGCACTGGGAGGGCGAGCCGGGCGACACCCGCGACCTCACCTACGCCGAGCTCACCGCCGAGGTCAAGCGCGCCGCCAACGCCCTCCGCGACCTGGGCGTCGTCGCCGGCGACCGCGTCGCGATCTACCTCCCGATGATCCCCGAGGCGGTCATCGCGATGCTGGCCGTCGCGCGCATCGGGGCCGTGCACTCGGTCGTCTTCGGCGGCTTCAGCGCGGAGAGCCTCCGCGCCCGCATCGACGACGCCGCGGCCCGCGTGGTGATCACCGCGGACGGCGGCTGGCGCAAGGGCAAGGTCTTCCCGCTGAAGCCCGCCGTCGACGCGGCGCTCGTGGGATCCGCGGGCTCCGTCGAGCACGTCCTCGTCGTCCAGCGCGGCGAGAACGAGGTGGACTGGGACGACGCGCGCGACCTCTGGTGGCACGAGCGCGTCGCCGCGGCGGACGCGGAGCACGAGGCGGAGGCGTTCGAGGCCGAGCACCCCCTCTTCATCCTCTACACGAGCGGCACGACCGGGAAGCCGAAGGGCATCCTGCACACGTCGGGCGGGTACCTCACCCAGGTCGCGTACACGCACCGCAACGTCTTCGACCTGCACCCGGAGACCGACGTCTACTGGTGCACGGCCGACGTCGGCTGGGTCACCGGCCACAGCTACGTCGTCTACGGCCCGCTCGCGAACGGCGCCACGCAGGTGATCTACGAGGGCACGCCCGACACCCCGCAACCCGGGCGCTGGTGGGACATCGTGGAGAAGCACGGGGTGACGATCCTCTACGCGGCCCCCACGGCGATCCGCTCCTTCATGAAGACGGGACGCGACATCCCGGACGCCCGCGACCTCTCCTCCATCCGGCTCCTCGGCTCCGTCGGCGAGCCCATCAACCCGGAGGCGTGGCGCTGGTACCGCGACGTGATCGGCGGCGGCGACGTGCCCGTGGTCGACACGTGGTGGCAGACGGAGACCGGCGGCATCATGATCTCCGCGCTGCCGGGCGTCACCGCCACGAAGCCCGGATCCGCGCAGACGCCGATCCCCGGCATCTCGGTCGCGGTGGTCGACGACCAGGGCGAGCCCGTCGCCCGCGGCGAGAGCGGCCTCCTGGTCGTCACCGAGCCGTGGCCCGGCATGCTGCGCGGCATCTGGGGCGACCCGGAGCGCTACCGCGAGACCTACTGGGACCGCTTCGGCGACCGGTACTTCGCGGGCGACGGCGCCCGGCTCGACGAGGACGGCGACATCTGGCTCCTCGGCCGCGTGGACGACGTGATGAACGTCTCCGGCCACCGCCTGTCGACCGCGGAGATCGAGTCGTCGCTCGTCGCGCACCCGTACGTGGCCGAGGCCGCCGTCGTGGGCGCCTCCGACGAGGCGACGGGGCAGGCCGTCGTGGCGTTCGTGATCCTCCGCACCGCAGAGGCGAGCGCGCTCGGCGACGAGGATCCGAACGAGGTGCTGCGCAAGCACGTGTCCGACCAGATCGGCGCGATCGCCAAGCCGCGGCGCGTGTTCGTGGTGCAGGAGCTGCCGAAGACGCGCTCGGGCAAGATCATGCGCCGGCTCCTGCGGGACGTGGCGGAGGGCCGGGCCGTCGGCGACACCACCACGCTCGCGGACACGCAGGTGATGCAGGTCATCACGGAGCGGATGAGCGCCGGCTGACCCGGGGATCCCCGGAACGGCAGGAGGGCCGAGTGCGTGCACCCGGCCCTCCCGCAGGCCCGCCGTGGCGGACCGTCGCTAGTCGACCAGCGCCACCACGAACTCGACCTCGACGGGCGAGCCGAGCGGGAGCTCCGCGACGCCCACGGCGGAGCGGGCGTGGATGCCGGCGTCGCCGAGGATCTCCCCCAGCACCTCGCTCGCGCCGTTGATCACGCCGGGCTGCCCGGTGAACCCCTCGGCCGATGCCACGAAGCCCGTGACCTTCACGACGCGCGCGATGCGGTCGACGCCGCCGGCCGCGGCCGCCGCCGCCGCGAGGCCGTTGAGCGCGCAGGTGCGGGCGTGCCCCTTGGCGTCCTCGGCCGACACCTCGGCGCCGACCTTGCCGGTCGCGGCGAGCACCCCGTCGACGAAGGGCAGCTGGCCGCTCGTGTAGACGAGGCCGCCGTGCGCGACGGCGGGGACGTAGGCCGCGACGGGCGCCGCGACCGCGGGCAGCTCGATGCCGAGCTCGGTCAGGCGGTCGGAGATCGCGCCCATCAGGCGCCGTGCTCCGCGCCGGCGACGGGGCGCTTCATGTACGCGACGAGGCCGCCCTCGGGGCCGGTGACGACCTGCACGAGCTCCCAGCCCTGCGATCCCCACGTGTTGAGGATGGCGGCGGTGTTGTGGATCATCAGCGGCGTGGTGAGGTACTCCCACTGCCCGGGCGTTGCGGTCATCTCGGCTCCTTGCCGGTCGGGTCTGGATGCATGACGGGACGGGCGCGGGCTGCCGGCGCACAGGTCTCACGGGTTCCCATACACCCTTCCCGTACTCTGGAGTCTATGTCTGCTTCGAAGAACACGCCCGGCCGCGTCGCCGCCGCCCTCACGGGGGTCCTCGGCATGAGCGCCGTGGCCGGTGTCCTGGTCGCGGCGATGGTCACCCCGGCCATCGCCGTCACGAGCCTCGCGGCCAACAACACCATCGGGCTCTTCGAGGACCTGCCGGACTACCTGCAGATCGACAACCTCGCCCAGAAGACGGAGCTGTACGCGACGCAGGGCGGCCAGCCCGTCAAGTTCGCCGAGTTCTACGCGCAGAACCGCCAGGAGGTGAGCTGGGACGAGGTGTCCGACAACGCCAAGGCCGCGGCCGTCGACACGGAGGACCCCCGCTTCTACGAGCACGGCGGCGTGGACGTGCAGTCCACGTTCCGCGCGCTCGCCCAGAACGTGATCGGCGGCGGCGTCCAGTCGGGCGCGAGCACCATCACCATGCAGTACGTGAAGAACGTGCTCGTGCAGAAGGCCGAGACCCTCGCCGAGACGGATCCCGAGGCGGGCAAGAAGGCGTACGCCGAGGCGACGCAGGAGTCGACCGCGCGCAAGCTCAAGGAGATGCGCCTCGCCATCGGCCTGGAGAAGAAGTTCTCGAAGAACGACATCCTGCTCGGCTACCTCAACATCGCGAACTACGGCGGCAGCGTCTACGGGATCCAGTCCGCCGCCAGGTACTACTACGGCGTGGACGCGAAGGACCTCAGCATCGCGCAGGCCGCGAGCCTCGTCGCCACGGTCAACTACCCGACCGCCCTCCGCATCGACAAGCCCGAGAACGTCGAGGCGAACAAGGAGCGGCGCGACATCCTCATCGGCAACATGCTGAAGCACCACAGCATCACGCAGGAGCAGCACGACGAGGCGGTCGCCACCCCCGTCACCCCGACCATCACGCCCTCGGTGAGCGGCTGCAACGCCGCGCAGCCCGCGAGCGCCGCCTACTTCTGCGACGCGGTCAAGTACACGGTCGAGAACTCGAAGGAGTTCGGCGCGAACCCCGACGAGGCCCGCCGCAACCTCAACCGCAACGGCTACAAGATCTACACGACGCTGAACCTCGACCTGCAGGCCAAGGCCACGGACGACATGCGCAAGCAGATCCCCACCACCATGAACAGCATCAACGTGGGCTCCGCCATGACGAGCGTCGAGGCCAAGACCGGCCGCGTGATCGCGATGGTGCAGAACACGGACTACGGCAACGCCGAGGAGCGCGGTGTCACGAGCGTGAACTACAACACCGACCAGGCTTACGGCGGATCAGGCGGGTTCCAGGTCGGCTCGACCTACAAGCTCGTCACGCTCCTGGAGTGGCTGAAGGAGGGGCACTCGGTCAACGAGGTCGTGCGATCCTCGAACGGGACGTGGAGCGGCCGCGACTTCCAGGACTCCTGCACGGGAGGCAACCTCGGTTCGGACGTCCTGAAGGTGACCAACGACGGCGCGGCTCCCGGGTCCAACCGCACGGTCATGTCCGGCACCGCCAACTCGACCAACACCGCCTTCATGGCGATGGCGTCCGAGCTCGACATGTGCGGCATCGGCAAGACCGCCACGGACATCGGCATCCACCAGGCCGTCGACGGCAAGCCGCTGTCCAACTACGTGTCCGACATCATCGGGTCGGGCGGCAACAACATCGCCCCCCTCACGATGGCGCAGGCCTACGCGACCGTCGCCAACAACGGCACCACGTGCACCCCGGTCCTGATCGACAAGGTCGTCCTGCCGGACGACACCGAGATCACGCCGCCCTCCGCGAACTGCCGCGAGACCGTGAGCCCGGACGTCGCGCACACCGCCGCATACGCGCTGGCGGGCGTCATGAGCGCCACGGGCGCCCCGGCGAACACGAACGACGGCACGCCGCTCATCGGCAAGACGGGAACCACCGACAAGGCCAAGGACACGTGGTTCGTCGGGTCCAGCACCGAGGTCACCACGGCGATCTGGGTGGGCAGCTCCACGGGCCAGGACATCCGTCAGCGCAACACCAAGCTGCCTAGCGGCCAGCTCATGTCGACCGCGCGCTTCGCCGTGTGGAAGCCGTTCATGCAGGCCGTGAACGCCGTCTACAAGGGCCAGGCGTTCCCCGGCCCCGCCGCCGAGCTCACGAAGACGCCCACCGTGCAGGTGCCGGACGTCGCGGGCATGTCGCCCGCCGCCGCCCAGGAGGCCATCGAAGGCGTGGGCCTGAGCTTCGCCCAGGGCGGCGCGCGCGCCTCCTCGAGCGTCCCCGCCGGGCAGGTCAGCGGATCCGACCCGGGCGCCGGCGCCAACGCGGCCCGCGGATCCACCGTGACGGTGTTCACGAGCAGTGGCCCCGACCAGAGCCAGCAGCAACAGCAGCAGGGGGCGGCGGGCACCGTCCCGGACGTCCGCGGCCAGGATCTGACGGGCGCCCGTCAGGCGCTCCGTGCGGCCGGCTTCGACGTCACCATCGCGCAGGAGCAGGTGCAGGACAACTCGCAGATCGGCAGGGCCACCCGCACGGAGCCCGCCGCGGGCCAGCCGAGCAGCGGTCCCGTGACCCTCTACGTGGGACGCAGCTGATGGGGGTGCTCGGCACGCTCGCGCGCACCGCGGGCGGCGTCGTCGCCGCGGGGGCGGCGGTCTTCGCGTACGCGTCGTTCTACGAGCGACGCCGCTTCACGCTCCGCGAGGTCACCGTCCCGGTGCTCCCCGTCGGCGCCGACCCCATCCGCGTGCTGCACCTGTCCGACATGCACATGGCGCCGTGGCAGCACAAGAAGCAGCGCTGGGTGCGCGAGCTGGCGGACCTCCAGCCGGACCTCGTCATCGACACGGGCGACAACACGGGTCATGAGCAGGGCATCGCCGCCGTCGAGGAGACGCTCGAGGCGTTCCGCGGGATCCCCGGCGTCTTCGTGCACGGCTCCAACGACTACTACGGGCCGATGCTCAAGAACCCGTTCAAGTACTTCACCGCGAACACGCACGCCACGCAGCGCCCCGCGGACCTCGACCTCCCGCGGCTCGAGCGCCTGTACGCGTCGCTCGGCTGGGTCGACCTCAACAACGCCGCGGGCGCGATCGAGGTCAACGGCACGCTCCTGGAGTTCTTCGGCGTCGACGACCCGCACCGCGACTTCGACCACCTCGAGGCGATCCCGGGCGCGCTCGACGCGTTGCGCGAGGACGGCGACGCGTACCAGGGCTCCTCCGACGCGCCCGTGGTCTCCATCGGTGTCGCGCACGCTCCCTACCGTCGCGTGCTCGACTCCTTCGTCACCAACGGCGCCCGCATGATCTTCGCCGGGCACACCCACGGCGGACAGGTGTGCGTGCCCGGCTACGGCGCGCTCGTCACCAACTGCGACATCCCCCGCCGGCAGGTGAAGGGACTCAGCGTCTGGCCGCACGCCGACCGCGCCGCCTACCTCCACGTGAGCGCCGGCCTCGGCACGTCGATCTACGCGCCCGTGCGCTTCGCGTGCTTCCCCGAGGCCACGCTCCTGACGCTCACGGCGGTCTGACCGCCCGGCGCGTACGCGGGAGCCCGGAACATCGGGTATCGTAGAACCCGGCCCTCGGGCCATCGGGGTGTGGCGCAGTTTGGTAGCGCGCTTCGTTCGGGACGAAGAGGTCGCAGGTTCAAATCCTGTTACCCCGACACACCGCCTCCTCGAGGCACAGCACGACCGGCATCACCACGAAGGGCCGCTCCCCCGGGAGCGGCCCTTCGTCGTGCCGGACGCGCATCTCCCCCGGAGGGCGGACGTCGCCGCGCGGCCTAGCGCGAGCCGGGCTTCAGCCGGAGCGCCGGCCGCTCGATCGCGTAGTACGTCGCCGCCGAGAGCACCAGGGTCACCGCGCCCACCACGAGCGTGTTGAGGGCGAAGCCGGCGAGGGTGTCCGGCAGCACGAGCCCGGCACGGCGCAGGAAGCGGATCACCGGCAGGTGCCAGAGGTACACGCTGAACGAGATCGTGCCGAGCCAGGCGATCCACCGGAGCTCGAGGACGCGCGTGACCGGGCCGAGCGATCCCCCGCGCCGAGGCAGGGCCACGAGGAGCAGGAGCAGGGCGCACGACGCTGCCACGACGCTCTCCTCGAAGGCGCCCACGGGGGCCACCGAGGCCACGACGATCAGCGCGGCGGCGACGATGCCGGCGGGCACGCGCCAGGCCGCGACGCGGTCGCGCAGGCGCTCGTCGGCGGACAGTGTCAGCAAGATCACGGCCGCCGCCATCCCGTAGGAGAACAGGTCGGCGTGCACGAGGATGCTGCGGTTCGCCACTGCCTCCCAGGTGACGCCCCACTCGCTGGCCAGGCGGCCGCGGTGTCCGAGCGGCGCCTGCGCGATCGTCGACCAGACCTTGCCGGCCACGCCGACGAGCAGCAGGGCCGCGGCGGGGGCGAGGGCGCGGATCCACGTGGCCCTCCCCCGCAGCGACCGCGCCGCGAGGAGCGCCACGACGGGCAGCACGACGTAGAAGGACACCTCGACCGCCAGGGTCCAGGCGACCTCGATGCCGCTGCGGAGCGTCCGCGGCGTGTAGCCCTGGAGCAGCAGCGCGTTGAGGACGGTGTCGACGGGTCCGAGGGTGCCCACCGCGATGCCGGCGTCGCGCGTCTCCCGCGGCAGGACCGCCACGCGGAGGACGAGGCTCACGACGAGCAGCACGACCACGTAGCCGGGGAAGACGCGCAGCGCCCGGTTGGCGGCGTAGCGCGAGAGGCGCGGCATCGGCCCGCCCTGGACGAGGCAGCGCGCGAACGGCAGGAACAGCAGGAAGCCGCTGAGCACGAAGAAGAGCGTGACGCCGTGGCTGAAGAAGGCCACCTCGCCGACGAGCGGGATGTCGGTCGTCGGCCGGGCCAGCTGGCGCTGCACGTGGTACAGCAGCACCGCGATCGCCGCGACGCCGCGGAGGCCCTCGATGCCGGGCAGCAGCGTGCGCACGCGCGCGGGTGCGGACGTCGGGGTCCCGGTCATGGTGGCCTTCCCGGGTCGGTGGAGCGGCGGTCGTCCAGTCTACGAGGCGCCCCTCGGGACGCCGGGTGCCGCACAGCACGACGGCCGCCGCCCGGAGGCGACGGCCGTCGGCGCGCGCTCCCCATCGAGCGCGGGCTCAGTCCTCCGTGCCGGGCGCGGGCGCGGCCGGCGGGGCGGGAGCCGCGGGGGCTGCCGGTGCCGGCGCCGCCGGGGCGCTGGGAGCGGTCGGAGCCGCGGACTGCGAGGGCTTCGGCGTCGGGGCGACGTACGGGCGCTTCGTCAGCGAGCTGCTCGGGGCGGGGAAGGCCTCCGCCGGGTAGCGGTCGTCGATGAAGGTCTGCAGCGGCTTGAAGATGCGGTGGCGGGCGGTGTCCGCGGCCGAGCCGTTGAGGACGTTGCGCCGCATGGATGCGAAGCCCTCCACGTTGCCGACCCAGACCGCCGTGGTGACCTCGGTCGAGGATCCGACGAACCAAGTGTCCTTCGAGGCGTCGGTCGTGCCCGTCTTGCCCATGATCTCGGTGCCGTCGCGCGGGTTCGACGCCGCGCCGGTGCCGCCCATGACGGCCTTCAGCGTGAAGGCGGCCGTGTTCGCGACCTCGGGGCTCATGGCCTGCGCGCACTGGCTCTTCGGCGTGACGAGCTCGGAGTCGTCCGGGAGCACGACCTTGTCGATCGCGATCGGCGGGCACGTGGTGCCCTGGTTCGCGACGGACGAGAACGCGGTGGCCATCTGGAGCGGGGCGACGTTGTTGCCGCCCGAGCCGACGACATCCGGCGGGAAGGCCTGGAGCTCCCGCTGATCCGCGTTGTAGACGCCCATGTCCTTCGCCGTCTGGTTGATCTCGCAGATGTCGAGCTGGCTTGCCATGGCGATGAACGCCGAGTTGACGGACGCCACGGTCGCCTGCAGGACCGTCTGGTTCGCCGTCGCACCGGTGTTGCGGTCGTTCGTGACCTTGTAGGAGTCGGAGCCGATCCGCTCACCGCACGCGCGGAACTCAGACTGGTTCCACTGGGTCTTCGACGCGTTCACCGTCTGGTAGATCGACTTGCCGCTCTTCAGCCAGTCGACGAGCGTGAAGATCTTGTACGTCGACCCCACCTGGAAGCCGGCGGAGCCGCCGTGCGCCTTGTCCGCCGAGTAGTTGATCTCGGTGACGCCGGCCTGGTCCTGCGCGACCCCGTAGTCGGTGTTCTGCGCCATCGCGATGATGCGGCCGGTCTTCACCTCGCGGGAGACGACGGATCCGCCGATCTTCGTGAAGCGGGCGGTCGTCGGCACCTGCTTGCGCATCTGCTCGGCGGCGTTCGCCTGGATGTCGAGGTCGAGGGTCGTGTACACCTGCAGGCCGCCGCGCTTGAGGAGCGCGTCGCGGTCGGCGGGCTTCTCGCCGAACTCGGCGTTCGTGAGGATCTCGTTCTTCACGTAGTCGCAGAAGTAGGCGGCCGAGATCGGGTTCGCCTGGATGCAGCCGCTCGTGGAGGGCGTGATCGTGGGCGTGACCGGCGCGGCGGCGGCGACGTCGTGCTGCTCCTGCGTGATCTTCTGCTCCTTGAGCATGTTGGCCAGCAGGAGGTCGCGACGCTCCTTGTTCCGCTCGAGGTTGTCCGGGTTGTCGATCTTGAAGATCTCGGGCGCGTTGACGGTCGCGATGAGGCTCGCGGCCTGCTCGAGGTTCAGGTCCGCCGCGGAGACGTTGAAGTAGTAGCGCGCCGCCGACTCGATGCCGTAGACCCGGCTGCCGAAGTTCGCGATGTTGAGGTACGCGAGGAGGATCTCGTTCTTGGAGTACTTCTTCTCCACCCCGATCGCCATCCGCATCTCCTTGAGCTTGCGGGGCATGTCGGGCTGCGTGGCCTCGGTGAAGGCCTTGCGGCCCTCGGCCTGCGTGGCCTCGTCGGAGGAGTCGACCATGTTCTGGGCCTTCTGCACCAGGACGTTGCGGACGTACTGCATCGTGATGGTGGAGGCGCCCGACTGGACCTCCTTGTTGAGCACGTTCTGCGCGAGCGCACGCGCGGCGGACAGCACGTCGACGCCGCCGTGCTCGTAGTAGCGGGGGTCCTCGGTCGCGATCGCGGCGTCCTTCGCGAACGGCGAGACGGCCTCCCACGGGACCTCCTCGCGGTCCTGCGAGAAGAACTCGGCGAAGGGCACCTGCTGGTCGCCCTGCTTGGCGTACAGGACCGTCTTCTGCGCGAGGTTGTCGATCTGCAGGTTGTCCGGGATGTCCTCGAACACGCCGATGGTGCTGTTGGCCGCGATGCCCGAGACGGCGATGGCAGGGGTCACCATGGCGGCGACGAGGACGCCGGCGATCGTGCTCATGCCGACGAGTCCGAGGAACGCGCCCAACCGGGTCGAGATGGTCAGGTCAGTTTTCCTCATGGTACGAATCTAACCCGCGCTCGGGGGTGCCACATCCGCCTCAGGGAGGGTCCCAGCTCCCCGTGGCCGAAATGTGATGAGTGCACGTACGATCAGGCGGCGCGGGCCGCCGAGGTGGCCAGATCGCGCACCGTCTCGAGGGTCCGGACGCGGTGCTCGAGCGTCGTGGACGACGGCGCGACGATCAGCTCGTCGGCCCCCGTGCTCGTCAGCAGCCGCTCGAGCCCGATCCGCACGGCATCCGGCGAGCCGATGGCCTGACGGCGGTTCCGGGCGCCGATGATCTCCCGCTCGAGGTCGCTGAAGCGGTAGGCGGCGGCCTCCTCGGGATCCACCGGCTGCGGCTTCCCGCCCTGGCGCATGCGGAGGAACGTGATGCTGCCGGCGCGGGACTCGCGGTCGACGACCTCGGGGTCCTCGTCGGCGATGACGCTCACCGCGACGGCGCTGTGCGGCGCGGCGAGGTCGTCGCTCGGCCGGAACCGCTCGCGGTACGTCGCGAGCGCCTGCTCGGTGCGGTCGCCCGCGAAGTGGTGCGCGAACGCGAAGCGGATCCCGAGGGCGGCGGCGACCTGCGCGGAGTAGCCGCTGGATCCGAGGAGCCACATCTGCGGCGCGTCGCCGAGCCCGGGGACCGCCGTGATGCCGCGCAGCGGGTTGTCGTCCGCCATCGCGCCCGTGAAGAAGCCCACCAGGTCGAGCAGCTGATCGGGGAAGTCGTCGACGCCGAGGCCGGCCTCGCTGCGGCGGAGCGCCATCGCGGTCGCGCCGTCCGTGCCGGGTGCCCGGCCGATGCCGAGGTCGATGCGGTCGCCGTAGAGCGCGCGGAGCGTGCCGAACTGCTCGGCGACGACGAGCGGCGTGTGGTTCGGGAGCATGACGCCGCCGCTGCCCACGCGGATCGTGGAGGTGCGGGCGGCGATGCCCGCGATCAGCACGGCGGGCGCGGAGCTCGCGATCCCCGGCATGCCGTGGTGCTCCGCCACCCAGAAGCGCGAGTAGCCGGCGGACTCGGCGGCCTGCGCGAGGCGGATGCTGCCCGCGACGGCGTCGGCGTTGGTGCCGCCGAAGGGCCGCGGGGCGAGGTCGAGGACGTTGAGCGGGACGCGGTCGAGGTGGGTCACCTCCGGACCAACGGGCCGTGTCGGGAACGCATTCCCGCGTCACCGGCCCGTTGCTAGGCTGCGCCCGCCATGGACCCCGCCTCCCCCGCTCCCGCTCCCCCGTCGCGGCGTCCGCGGCAGGTCGAGCCGAGAGGGGACGGACTCGCGCGATCCCCCTGGGGCGCGCGCCGCGACCGGGCGCGCGGAAGGGTCCGCCGCCGGCAGGCTGCGGCGCTCCTCGTGGCGTACGTCGCCCTCGTCGGGCTCGTCACGCTCACGCCCGACAGCGTCGACCGCGGGGTCTACCCGTACCTGATGCGCGGGGTGCTCCTCGTGCAGCACCACGGGTTCCCCGGGTTCCGCTACTCGATGATCGAGGAGGTCGCCAACGTCGCCCTGTTCGCGCCGCTCGGCATGCTCGGCGTCCTGGCGGTGGGACCGCGTCGGTGGTGGCTCGTCGCGCTCACGGCCACCTCGCTGTCCGCGGGCGTCGAGCTCGTCCAGGGCGCGTTCCTCCCGGCCCGGGTGGCCTCCGTCACCGACGTGGTGGCGAACGGCCTCGGGGCCGTCCTGGGCGCCGCGCTCGCGGCGGTCGTGGCCCTCCGGACGCGACGACGCGGGCGGCTCCGGTCGTGATCGGATCCGCCCGCGTCGGGGCTCATGCGGTGCCGGGCGTCAGGACGCGCGGCGACGGCGGGCCGTCGCGATGCCCGCGGCCGCGGCGCCGGCGAGGAGCAGGCCGCCGCCGGTGATCGCGAGGCCGGTCGGCAGGGTGCCGCCCGTGATGGGCAGCGAGCCGCTCTCCGAGGCCGTGCCCGCGCTGGCGGGGACCACGGAGACGAGGCCGCACCAGTGGTCGCCGGACGCGGCGGTCTCGTTGGCGCGCCACACGCCGGTGGCCGTGGTCGGCACGACGAGCGTGCCGGAGACGGAGCCGTCGGCCGCGGCGGTGACGGACGCGGCCGGGTCGCCCGCGACGGCGGGTGCGCCGGTCGAGGCGGCCAGGCGCAGGGCGACGGCCTCCCCCGCCTGGAAGGAGCCGGCGGCGCCGGTGATCGTGACGGACTCGCCGGGCGCGACGGCCGCGGGCGTGACGGTCATCCCGCCGCAGGCGATGGTGGAGTCCTTGGGGACGTAGTTCTCCGCCTGTGCGGCGAGAGGGGCGGAAACGGTGATCGCGAGCGCGACGAACGCGCCCGCCAGGGTCTTGGCGAGCATCTCGGGTGTGCCTTCACTTGTACGCCCGAGACGGACGTGCGGGGGCACGACGGGTATCGCCTCGGGGCGGTGGTGTCCGCGGCGCGCGATTTCGGGTCGGCGCCTTCAGGCAGACAGCGGGTCGGGTAAACCCACGAGGGCGATGCTAGCCGCGTCCGGGGCCCGCGCGGAGTCGCACGAGCGGGATGGACCCCGGACTGGGGTCATGCGACGCCGGATACGGCGGAAGGCCCCGAGGCAGGAGCCTCGGGGCCTTCCGTCGCACCGCTCCGGAGGGAGTCAGGCGACGCGGGTCATGGTCTGGATCAGACCGTGGTGCGCTGGCGACGGACCGTCGCGAGGACCGCGACGAGCGCGGCGCCGAGGAGCAGCAGGCCGCCACCGGTCCAGATCAGGACGACGGGGAGCTGGCCGCCGGTGACGGGCAGGCCCGCCGAGGCGTCCGTGGTCGAGCCGGAGCCGCCGGTCGCGGTGCCGGAGCCGGCGGCCGCGACGACCGAGATCGTGGTGGAGACGGTGTTGCCCTCGGTGTCGGTGCCGGTGAGGGCGTAGGAGCCCGACGCGGAACCGGCGGGCAGCGTGACGGTGACGCGGAGGCCGCCGGCGCTGGTCGAGTTCTTGGTGATGGAGTTGCTCGTCACGGCCATGGGGGCCGTGCGGAAGGAGGCGAGCGTCGCGTTGGCCGCGTCCTCACCGGTGATGGTGATGGTGACCGGGACGCTGGGAGCGAAGGAGCCGTCCGCGAAGGACAGGACCGTGCTCTGGCCGGGCGCGACGGTCGGGTCGCTGACCGTGACGCCGCCCTCGGGCGTGTAGGGCGCAGCCGTGGCGGCGGTGGAGACGGTGAACGTCGCGGCGAGAGCGATGGCCGCTCCGGCGAGGATCTTCTTGAGCATGTGGTTCCCCCTGTATGAGTTTCTCTGGTGCACAGGGGTCACTGGACGGACTCGGGTCCGCCTTCGATCATTCCCCCACGGGGAAGACTACTGGGATGCGTCGCAGGACAGCGAGCGGAATTGTGTTGCGATCATGTTAATGACCGGGGTCGTGACGATGGAGAGCGGGGTGTCGGTCCTTTTGTCCCCCAGCGTGTCCACGGAGATGCGGACCTCCTGGCCGGGCGCCAGCGTGACCTCGACCTGCGCGACCGCGCGGCCGCCCACCACCTCGGGCTGGAACGGAGCGTCCTGGCCGTCGATCTCCACCTTCAGGGGCACCGTGCCGGGCGGCCCGTAGACCGCGACGCGCGTCTTGATGTCGCCGGGCGCGACGCCGTAGACGCCCCCGCCCGTGACCACGAACGGCAGGGAGGCCGCGTCGGCCGGGGCGGTGGATCCGAGGATGACCTCGGTGCGGTAGTCCGGGCGGCCGTCGTCGCGGCACATCGCCATGGCCTGCGTGGTCGCGAGGGAGAGGAAGTAGTCCATCTTCGCGCCGGTCGCGTCGTTGAGGAACACGCCGAAGACCGTCGACTCGTCGTTGTCGGTCGGCAGCGAGCCCTCGAACGTCGTGCCCGCGAGGGTCGCCTGCTCGTCGGGCCGCGAGTTCCAGATGAGGATGCGGCGCTCCTCGGCCGCGTGGCCGAGCGCGGCGACCAGGGCAGCGGGATCCACGTCGCCGGACGAGATCCGCGAGAACACGGAGTCGGCCACGCTCGCGAACACGGCGTCCTGCACGTCCGGGTTCGGGTAGCGGAGGTAGACGTCGTGGAGGAGCAGGTCCACCGCGTCCTCGGAGCGGAGCACGTCACCGGTGGCGAGGGTGATGGGCCCGGTGGCCTCGAGCAGGTAGGACAGCGCGACGGGGTCGATGCTGATGACGCCGTCCACCTCGTCGCCGTGCTTCAGACGCCACATCTCGGCCGCGAGCGGTGCGGCCTGGGGGTACTCGGGCGTCAGCGTGACGTCCTGCATGTAGCGGCCCGTGATGGTGCCGTAGAGGCCGGCGGTCTGGGGATCCAGCGGCAGCGCCGGCTCCGCGAGCCGCGGGAAGGCGCGGGCCGAGTCCTGGCCGCTCAGGGTGAACGCGCCGTCGCCCGTGCGGACGAGGGCGAGGGCGCCGGGGATGCCGCCCGTGGAGCGGACCTCCGCGTTGTTCTGGAACATGAGGAGGTAGCTGCGGTCGCCGTCGGCGCCGAGCATGGCGGGCGCCAGGTCGGTGACGTGGCGCACGACGGCGAGGGTCTCCGCCGCCTTGCCGACCGTCTCCCGGAGGCGCGCCACCGCCTCGGTCACCGGGCGCACCGTGCCGCCGGTGTCGATGGCGGTCACGTCGGCGAGGGCGGTGTCGAGCGCGTCGTCGGCCTGCCGGACGGGCTCCTGCGCGGCGACGATCGGGTCGAGGTCGAGCCGTCCGTCCTTCGGCGTGAGGGCGCTGACGTCGAGCGACCCGGCGATCCCGACGACCGGCTCGAGGGCGTCCCCGCCGATGCGGTCGACGATCCCCGAGATCTCGCGGAAGGCCCGGAGGTTCGGGCCGAGGAAGGGCACGTGCTCGGTGACGGCCCAGACGGGATCACCCGTCAGCGACACCGCGCGTCCCGAGTGCTCGCGGAGCTGGGCGACGCTCGTGGCGGCACCCGAGGAGTCGCCGGCGAGGAGGTCCCGCTGCACGGAGGACGCGAGCGGCACGGCCTGCTCGAGCTCGCCGCGGGCGAGGAGGGCCCGGGCGGCGATCCACACGATCCAGAGCAGCAGGAGGACGGCGACGGCCGCCCCGGCGACCTGGAGGATGCGGCGCCGCGTCCACGGGCGCCGCGGCGACCGCGCGACGTCGGTCACGGGGGTCACCAGGTGGCCCCTCCGTCGGTGGAGATGCTCACGGCGTCGCCGGTGAGGAGCCAGACGTCGCGGCCGGCGGCCGAGAGGGCCACGGAGCCGCTGGTGGGGACGGCCGCCGCGCAGCCGAGGACGCTCACGTCGCCCGAGGCGGGGACGATGCGGCCGATGCTGGTGCCGGCGCACGACTCCGCGGTGCCGGCCGTGAGGATCCCGTCCGCGCCGAGCGCGAGGGCGAGGGTGCCGGGCGCGTCGATGCGGCGGAAGTCGCCGCTGCCGGATCGGACGTGCAGCGCGCCCGAGCCGCAGAGGACCGCGGCCGCCTGGCCGCTGTCGACGGCCTGGACGGCGTCGTCGCAGGGCGCGTCCTGCTCACCCTGGACGAGGTGGACCGTGCCGGGCTGCTCGGGGTCGATGTACGCGGTGGTCGCGGTCTGGGCGGGGGCGTCCCGCCAGAACTCGCCGCCGGTGAAGCTCTGCAGGGTGGTGCGGGAGCACGCGGCGGTGACGTCCGCGACGACGCTGCCGACGTCCGGGCTCTCGACCTGGAGGGCGAGGACGCGTCGCGCGTCGAACGTGCCCGTCGTGCGGGTGTCCCAGGTGCGGCCCTCGTCGATCGTGGTCTGGATGCGCGCGGGCTCGCCCGTGCAGGAACCGGCGGTGGTGCGCCAGGCGACCTCTGCGTTGCCCGCGGCGAGGAGGACCGTGGGCGCCGCGACGGTCGTGGCCGCGGCGGCGCTCGGCGCGGGGGTCGGGGTGGAGGCCGGATCCGCGGCGGCCTCGATGCTCGCGGGGGCGGACGGCGCGGGGCTGTCCGTGCTCGTGGGCGCCCCCTCCTCCGTGCGGGTGACCGCGGCGGACACGAGGATCACGTCGATGACGAGGAACGCGACGGCGGCCGTGACGCCCACGCCGGGGATGAGGCGACCGAGCGAGGGACGGCGGCGCTTGGCCTTGCCCGTGACCGCCATCGGCTTCCGGCCGTCGGGCGTCGTCCTAGCCACGCGCGGCTCCCCGGGGTCGAGGGGCGCGGGGGCCGGAGGGGCGTCCTCCGGAGCGGCGCGGTCGCGCCTCGGCGTGAGCCGACATGGTGTCTCCCGGTGTGGCGGGCATCGTGCGGCGCGCGGGCGGCCCTCCCTCGCGGGCGGCCGGGTCCGGTCCGCGCCCCGCCGACGAGCCGTGACCCGCTCCTGGGACGGAGCACGGGCCCGCGGTGCGCACGACGGGTGATGCGGGGTCGAGCGGTGGTGTCACCCGGATCGTACAGGCCCCCGCACGAGGGCCCGGCACGACACGGGTCGGCTGCGGGTCAGGACGCGGCGGGCGTGGGGCGCTCCGCGCCCTCGGGGCGCACGTACGAGTAGCCGTACTGGCCGTACCCGTAGGCGTCCGGGCCCTTGGTCGGCAGCATCGTGAGGACGACGCCCAGCACCTCCGCGCCGACGCTGTGCAGCGACTCGATGGCCGCGTGCACCTGGCCGCGGTGCGCGCGGCCGGCGGAGACGACGAGGATCGCCCCGCCCGCGCTCTTCGAGAGGACCGCGCTGTCGGTGACGGGCAGCAGCGGCGGCGCGTCGATGAGCACGGTGTCGAACTCGGCCTCGAGCTCCTTGAGCAGGGCGACCATGGTGCGCGACCCGAGCAGCTCGCTCGGGTTCGGCGGGATCTGCCCGGCCGGCAGCACGAACATGTTCCGGTTGCCCCAGGGCTGGAGGACGTCCTTCAGCTCCGCGCGGCCGATGAGCACGTCGGTGAGGCCGACGGCGCCCTCGAGCCCGAGGTAGGACGCGAGCTTCGGGCGGCGGAGGTCGGCGTCGATGACCGCGACCCGGGCACCCGCGTCACTCAGCGCGATGGCGAGGTTGGCGCTCGTCGTGGACTTGCCCTCGGACTCCACCGCGCTCGTGATGACGAAGCTGCGCGCGCGGCCGCCGAAGTCGAGGAACTGGAGGTTGGTGCGGAGGCTGCGGAAGGACTCGGCGCGCGGGCTGCGCGGGTCCGACTGGACGATGAGCGGGCGCTCCTTGGCCTTCGGGTCGAAGGCGATGCCGCCGAGGATGGGCGCGTGCGTGACGAGGCGCAGGTCGTGCTCGCCGCGGATCCGCGTGTCGAGCGTCGAGCGCAGCACGGACACGGCGACGCCG
Source organism: Clavibacter rahimiani (assembly GCF_052654495.1). NCBI lineage: Bacteria > Bacillati > Actinomycetota > Actinomycetes > Micrococcales > Microbacteriaceae > Clavibacter > Clavibacter rahimiani. Next base: position 891,285 of record NZ_CP199790.1, on the reverse strand, counting down.
AGGGCCAGGCCGATGAGCGCGCCGAGCGCCAGGTTGAGCGGCACGCGCGGCGACACGGGGGCCCCCGGGATGCGCGCCTCCTGCAGCGTCGTGATCTTCACCTGCGGCTGGCCGTTGGCGTCGAGCGGCGTGAGCTCGGCGACGACGTCGGTGAAGCTGCGCGCGACGGCGTTGGCGATGGTGGCGGCCGACTCGGCCACCTCGTCCTCCACGGAGATCTGGATGATGACGGTGTCGGCCGCGGCGGTGGCCGTGATCTTCGGCGCGAGGGACTCCGCGGTGACGTCGAGCCCCAGCTGCGCGATGACCGGCTCGAGCACGACGGGCGTCGCGACGACGTCGGCGTAGCTCTTCACGGCCTGCTGCGTGAACGTGCTCCCCTGGCTGAGGTCCTGCACGGTGCCCGCCGACTGCGTCGAGACGAAGACCTTGGACGAGGCCCGGTACTCCGGCGTCTGCACCAGCGAGTAGCCGGCCGCGGCACCCACGCCGAGCAGGAGCACCAGCAGGATGAGGATCCACGATCGTCGCAGGATCCGGATGTATTCACGCAGTTCCACAGGCGATCCCCCTCGTCGATGGCACGCCCCCCGGTGGCGTCCGTGCCCATGCTCCCACAGCCGCGGACCCCCTCCTGTTCCCCGGCACCGGGAACGACCTTCCGCGGACGGCGCCCCAGCATCTGGGGCGGCGGCGGGGTCGGATGGACCGGCTAGCGTGGGGCCGGGGAACGGCCACCCACCGCCCCGCTCGTGGAACCCCGCCCGACCGCTCACCCGAAGAGAAGATCCGGACCCCGATGCTCGACGTCTGCGCCGCCCTCGTGCCCCTCGCCACCCTGCTCATCACCGGCGCGCTGACCGCGTACGGCGTCCGCTTCCTGCGCGACTGACGCGACGCGGGCCGTGCGCGGCAGGATCGCCGGCCGCGCGTGTCCCGCCTGCCGGCCCGTCCGCGGATCGGGTCAGGCGAAGTCCGCGTCGGGGCCCGCGGGGTAGCCGAAGACCGTCGCGCTCGTCTCCACGGGCCGACCGCTCGTGAGCGCTCCCCCGCTCTCCGCGAGGTAGCACGCGCCGCAGAGCGACATGTAGGTGACGTCCGCGCCGTCGATGGCGACCTGGTCGCCGTCGAAGATGAAGCGGTCGCCCACCTGGCGCGCGTTGAACACGGCCTTGCGCCCGCAGCGGCAGATGGTCTTCATCTCCTCGAGGCTGTGCGCGATCTCCAGCAGGCGCCGGCTCCCGGGGAACGCGACCGTCTGGAAGTCCGTGCGGATGCCGTACGCGATGACGGGCACGTCCTGCAGGATCGCGATGCGCAGGAGGTCGTCCACCTGGGACTCGCGGAGGAACTGGGCCTCGTCCACGAGGAGGCACGCGGTCGGCCCGCCCTTGTCCTGCAGCACCCGCTCGCGGTGGATCCCGAACTCCTGCCAGACGTCCGCCTCCGGCTCGAGCAGGAAGTCGACCGGCCGGCTGACGCCCAGCCGGGAGACGATGTCGCGGTCGCCCTTGGTGTCGATGACGGGCTTCGTGAGCAGCACGTGCTGCCCGCGCTCCTCGTAGTTGTAGGCGGCCTGGAGCATCGACGTGCTCTTGCCGCTGTTCATCGCACCGAAACGGAAGTAGAGCTTGGCCATCTACCGAAGGTAGCCGTCCTCGGCGGCGCGCTCGATCAGGTCGGCCCGCCGCCCGGCGACCCGGCCGACCACGCGGTACTTCGCCCGGGCGCGGCGCAGGTAGGTCTTCGCGGTCTCGTACTGCACGTTCATCGCCTGCGCCACGTCCTGCGTGGACCGGCCCGTGACGTAGAGCCGGAGCGCCTGCTCCTCGCCCTGGCTGAGGCGCGGGCTCACGAATGCTCGGGCGGCCGCGCGGGCCGCGTCGTCCGCCGCGTCGTCCGCGCGCCGGTGGCCGGATCGCGCGCCCGCGGCGACACCGCGGACGGCGGTGACGATGTCGCCCGCCGCCATCGGGCCCGTGACCAGGGCCGCGGCGCCCGCGTCGAGCAGGCGCCGTCGGACGGCCTCCGCGCCCGAGCGCGACAGCACGACGACGGCGGCCCCGGCCGCGCGGCAGGACCGGATGCGGCCCTCGATGCTCACGGCGTCCGGGAGGTCGTGGTCGACCACGACGATGTCGGTCGGGAACCGCGGCGACCGGATCAGCTGCAGCCAGCCCGTGGTGCTGACGACCACGTCGACCTCGGGCGCCCGGGCGCGGAGGATCGCGCAGACCTCGTCGAGCGCCGACTCGTTGCCCATGAGCACGCCGACGCGCACGGGCCGCGGTGCCTGGCGCCGGGTGGCGCCGCGCGTGCCCGCCCCGGGGTCGCGCAGGGTGGTCATGTCAGAACTGTAACCAGGGGCCGGACCAGCGGGACACGCGGGTGCGTCCCCGGACAGCCGCAGCGGCGACGAGCGGGCGGCGGGCCGGAGCCCGGGTCAGAAGAGCGTGGCCTGCGTGGCGGGGCCGGCCGGCAGCGCCGCGGCGACGAGCGGGCCGGGCGCGGGGGCCTCGGTCCAGCTGCCGCGGCCGCGGCTCGTGACCGCGCGGCTGTCGGCGCCCTCCTGGCTCCAGCCGGGACGCGGCCGGCCGCCGGGGGCGCGCCCCTCGAGGCCGGGCAGGTCCGCCCGGGACAGGACGCCGCCGGTGCGGGGATCCACCCGGCCGCCGCCGAGCCCGTGCCGCCGCACCAGCGGGTCCATGCGCGCCTTCAGCCACTGCCGGTACGCCGCGGGTGCGTAGGCGCCGCGCGCGTACAGGTCGAGGTAGCGGCCCACGAGCTCCGGCCGCTCCCGCTCGAGCCACTCGAGGTACCACTCCTTGACGCCCGGCTTCAGGTAGAGCGCCGAGTAGAGGACCCGCGTGCCGCCGGCCGCGCGGATGCGGGTGAGCGCGTGGTCGAGGTGCTCGACGGAGTCGGTGAGCATGGGGAGGATCGGCATCATGAAGACGGTGCAGTCGAGGCCCGCCTCCCGGATCGCCGTGACGGTGGCGAGGCGCGCGGCGGTCGTGGGCGTCCCCGGCTCCACCGACTGCTGCAGGTCGTCGTCGAGCACGGCGATGCTCATGGCCAGGTCGACGGGCACGGCCGCCGAGGCCTCCCGGAGCAGCGGCAGGTCGCGGCGGAGGAGCGTGCCCTTCGTGAGGATCGACAGCGGGGTGCCCGACGACGCGAGCGCGGCGATGATGCCCGGCATGAGCGCGTACCGGCCCTCCGCCCGCTGGTACGGGTCGGTGTTCGTGCCGAGGGCGACCGCATCATGCGTCCAGGTGGGCTTCGCGAGCTCACGCGCGAGGACCTCCGCGACGTTGACCTTCACCACGATCTGGTCGTCGAAGTCGCGTCCGCCGTCGAGGTCGAGGTACTCGTGCGTGGGGCGGGCGAAGCAGTAGACGCAGGCGTGGGTGCACCCGCGGTAGGGGTTGATGGTCCAGCCGTACGGCATGACCTTCGACTCCCCCGGCACCCGGTTGAGCGCCGACTTCGCCAGCACCTCGTGGAACGTCACGCCCTGGAACTCCGGGGTGCGGACGCTCTGCACGAGGTTGCTGAGGCGCGCGAGCCCCGGGAGGGCGTCGGCGCTCGCGTCGGACAGCTTCTGCGCGCTCCATCTCATGCGCCCATTCGAACACACATTCGAACGGAGCGCGAACGGGTGGACGGGGCGTGCCCGCCCACCCGTCTCGTCAGTGCTGGAGCTCGAGGACCTCGGCGGTCTCGGCGACGATCCGCGGCGTCTTCCGCGGGTCGGAGGCGACGAGCGTCCCGTAGTTCGGGATCATGCGGACGAGGGGCTTCCGCCACCCGTCCATGCGGTCCGGGAAGCAGCGCTCCAGGACGTCGAGCATGATCGGCACGGCCGTGGACGCGCCCGGCGAGGCGCCCAGGAGACCCGCGATGCTGCCGTCGGCCGCGGCGACGACCTCGGTGCCGAACTGCAGCACGCCGCCCTTCTTCGCGTCCTTCTTCATGACCTGCACGCGCTGGCCCGCGGTGATCGGGTACCAGTCCTTCGGATCCGCCGTGGGCATGAACTCACGGAGCGCGTCGAACTTCGTCTCCTTGGAGGCGAGCAGCTGGCCGACCAGGTACTTGATGAGGCTCAGGTTGTCCTTCGCGACCGCGAGCATCGGGATGATGTTGTGCGGGCGGATCGACGTGAAGAGGTCGAGCAGCGAGCCCTTCTTGAGGAAGCGCGGGCTGAAGCCGGCGTACGGCCCGAACAGCAGGGACGCCTGGCCGTCGACCACGCGGGTGTCGAGGTGCGGGACCGACATGGGCGGGGATCCGACGGCGGCCTTGCCGTAGACCTTCGCCTGGTGCTGCGCCACGATCATCGGGTCGTCGGTGCGGAGGAACTCGCCGCTGATGGGGAAGCCGCCGAAGCCCTTGATCTCGGGGATGCCGGCCTTCTGCAGCAGGTGCAGGGCGCCGCCGCCCGCGCCGATGAAGACGAACTTCGCGTCGACGCGCACGGTGGAGCGGCCGACCTCCTTGCGGACGTCGAGGTGCCAGGTGCCGTCCGCGTTCCGCGAGATGCGCCGGACGTCGTGGTTGAGGTGCAGGGCCGCGCCGTGCTCGGTGAGGTAGTCGACGAGCTTGTGGGTGAGGGCGCCGAAGTCGACGTCGGTGCCGCCCTCGAAGCGCGTGGCGGCGATGACCTCGGACTTGTCGCGCTGGAGCACGAGGAGCGGGGCCCAGGAGTGGATGACCGCGGGGTCCTCCGAGTACTCCATGTCCGCGAAGAGCGGGTGCGCGCGGAGCGCGTCGAAGCGGCGGCGCAGGTACTGCGCGTTCTCCTCGCCGCGCACGAAGGTCATGTGCGGGGTGGGGTTGATGAACTCCTTGGGCTCCGGCACGGCGCCCGCGGTGACGAGGTGCGCCCAGAACTGGCGGGACAGCTGGAACTGCTCGTTGATGCGGGTCGCGGACCCGATCTCGATCTTCCCGTCCTTCTCCGGCGTGTAGTTCAGCTCGCAGAGGGCCGCGTGGCCGGTTCCCGCGTTGTTCCACGGGTTGCTCGACTCCATCGCGACCTCGCCGAGGCGCTCGAAGATCTGGATGGTCCAGTCGGGCTCGAGCTGCTTGATGAGGGTCCCGAGCGTCGCGCTCATGATCCCGCCGCCGACGAGGACGACGTCTACCGGTTCCGCTGATTCACTCACCGGATCAGTGTACGCCCGCCCTCCCGAGCCCCTCCGGAGCCGCGAGGGGTGGTACGGGCACCCTTCCGTGCGCTTGTTGGGGAGGGATCAGCGGCGGGCCGCGACGACCTCGGCGATCTGCACGGCGTTGAGCGCGGCGCCCTTGCGGAGGTTGTCGTTGCTGATGAACAGCGCGAGCCCGCGGCCCTCCGGCGCGCCCTCGTCGGCGCGGATGCGGCCGACGTAGCTCGGGTCGGTGCCGGCCGCCTGGAGGGGCGTGGGGATGTCGGAGAGCTCGACGCCGGGCGCGGTGGACAGCAGCTCGGTGGCGCGCGCGACGCTCAGCGGCGACGCGAATTCGGCGTTGACCGACAGCGAGTGGCCGGTGAACACGGGCACGCGGACGCAGGTGCCGCTGACGAGGAGCTCCGGGAGGCCGAGGATCTTGCGGCTCTCATTGCGGAGCTTCTTCTCCTCGTCCGTCTCGAACAGGCCGTCGTCGACGATGCTGCCGGCCAGCGGGATCACGTCGAACGCGATGGGACGCTGGTACACGGCGGGCTCGGGCATCTCGACGGCGCGGCCGTCGTGCACGAGGCGGCGGAGCGCATCCGGCCCCTGCGCGATCGCGGCCTCCGTCTGGCCCGCGAGCTCCTCGGCGCCGACGAGGCCGGATCCGGAGACCGCCTGGTACGTGCTCACCACGAGGCGCGTGAGGCCGGCCTCCTCGTGCAGGACCTTGAGGACCGGCATCGCGGCCATGGTGGTGCAGTTGGGGTTCGCGATGATGCCGCGGCGGGCGTCGGCGATGGCCTCGGGGTTGACCTCGGAGACGACGAGCGGGACGTCGGGGTCCATGCGCCAGGCGCTCGAGTTGTCGATGACGAGCACGCCCGCCTCGGCGAAGCGCGGCGCCTGGGCGCGGGAGGTGGTGGCGCCCGCGGAGAAGAGAGCGATGTCGAGGCCCGTGGGGTCGGCGGTGGCGGCGTCCTCCACGACGACGTCGCGGCCGGCGAACGGCAGCGTGGAGCCGGCCGAGCGCGCGGAGGCGAAGAACCGGATCTCCGCGATGGGGAACGCGCGCTCCTCGAGCAGGCGGCGCATCACGGCGCCGACCTGGCCGGTGGCGCCGACGACGCCGACGCGGAGGCCGGCTCCCTCGGCGGCGGGGGTGGCGGATCCGGTGGGGGCGGTGTCGGTCACGGGTGTCTCCTCCTGGCGGGCGTGCGGATCAGCGGCCGGTGCCGGCGTGGACGACGGCGACGTCGTCCGCGTCGAGCCCGAAGGCGTGGTGGACGACGCGGACGGCCTCGTCGATGGTGTCGGCACGGGTGACGACGGAGATGCGGATCTCGCTGGTGGAGATCATCTCGATGTTGATGCCGGCGTCGGACAGCGCGGTGAACAGCTGCGCCGAGACGCCCGCGTTGGTGCGCATGCCGGCGCCGACGAGCGCGAGCTTGCCGATCTGGTCGTCGTGCTGGAGTCCCGTGAACCCGACCTCGTCCTTCTCGGCGGCGAGGACCGTGAGGACGCGCTGCGCCTCCGATTTCGGCAGCGTGAAGGAGATGTCGGTGAGGCTCGTGGCGGCGGCCGACACGTTCTGCACGATCATGTCGATGTTCGCGCCGGTCTTGGCGACGATGGTGAAGATCTGCGCGGCCTTGCCCGGGACGTCGGGGACGCCGACGATCGTGACCTTGGCCTCGCTGAGGTCGGCGGCGACGCCGACGATGACGGGCTCTTCCACATTCTCTCCATCCGTGGGGTTGTAGACGATGGTGCCCTCGTTGTGCGTGAACGAGGAGCGGACGTGCAGCAGGACGCCGTGCCGGCGGGCGTACTCGACGGCGCGGATGTAGAGGACCTTCGCGCCGGACGCCGCGAGCTCGAGCATCTCCTCGCTCGTGATCCGGTCGATCTTGCGGGCGAGCGGGACGACGCGGGGGTCGGCGGTGAAGATGCCGTCGACGTCGGTGTAGATCTCGCAGACGTCGGCGCCGAGGGCGGCGGCGAGGGCGACGGCCGTGGTGTCGGATCCGCCGCGGCCGAGCGTGGTGATGTCGCCGGTGCCGCGGTTGAAGCCCTGGAAGCCGGCGACGATGGCGATGGCGCCCTCGCCGAGCGCGTCGCGGACGCGGCCGGGGGTGACGTCGACGATGCGGGCCGCGCCGTGCTGGGCGTCGGTGATCATGCCGGCCTGGCTGCCGGTGAAGGAGCGGGCGTCGTAGCCCATGCTCTTGATGGCCATGGCGAGCAGCGCCATGGAGATGCGCTCGCCCGCGGTGAGGAGCATGTCGAGCTCGCGCGGAGCGGGGATGGGCGTGACCTCGTGCGCCAGGTCGAGCAGCTCGTCGGTCGAGTCGCCCATGGCGGAGACCGCGACGACCACGTCGTTGCCGGCCTTGCGGGTGGCGACGATGCGCTTCGCGACGCGCTTGATGCTCTCGGCATCGGCCACCGACGATCCGCCGAACTTCTGCACGATGAGGCTCACGGGCGACTCCTGGGTCTCGGGTGGGCGCGGGCGGCCCGGATGTCGATTCTAGGGCGGGGGTCCCGGTGGGCCCGCCGTGTGACGGTGCGCGCCGGGCGGCGTGCCGCCGCGGTCACTCCCCCACGAGGCGCCGGCCCTCGAAGGCGCGGCCGAGGGTGACCTCGTCGGCGTACTCGAGGTCGCCGCCGACCGGCAGGCCGGAGGCGAGGCGCGTGACGCGGATGTCGAAGGTGGAGAGCAGCCGCGAGAGGTAGGTGGCGGTCGCCTCGCCCTCCAGGTTCGGGTCCGTGGCGATGATGACCTCGGTGACCGTGGCGTCGGCGAGGCGCTGCATGAGCTGGCGGATGCGGAGGTCGTCCGGTCCGATGCCGTCGATGGGGCTGATGGCCCCGCCGAGGACATGGTAGAGCCCGCGGAACTCCCGCGTGCGCTCGATGGCGACGACGTCCTTGGCCTCCTCTACCACGCAGATGGTGGCGGGGCTGCGGCGGGGATCGCGGCAGATGCCGCAGGTCTCCTGCTCGCTGACGTTGCCGCAGATGGCGCAGAAGCGCACCTTGTCGCGGACGACCGTGAGCACCTCCGCCAGGCGCGAGACGTCGAACGTCTCCGTCTGCAGGATGTGGAAGGCGATGCGCTGGGCGGACTTCGGGCCGATGCCCGGCAGGCGGCCGAGCTCGTCGATCAGCTCCTGGACGATTCCCTCGTACATGCGGCGCTAGTCCTGACCTGTGGGGCGGATGGTGGGGCGGGCCTTGCGCTCGACGGGCTTCTCCTCGATGAAGCTGGCCTGCAGGATCTCGCGGACGACGGACTCGCCGTAGCGCTGGGGTGCGGCGGCGGGTGCGGGCGTGGCCGGGGCGGGCGACGTGGCGGGGGCGCGGTCCGGACGGGCCGTCGGGCCGGACGCATCGGCACCGGGGGCCGATTGCCGCTGCGGGGCCGGTGCGGGGCGCGACACCGGCGGGGCCGCGTCCGGCGTCGCCTCGCCCGTGGCCCAGCCGGGCTCGGCGGGGCCGAACTCGTCGGGCTCGGGCTCCTCGAAGTCGGGGACGTGCGCGTCGGGGACGACGGCGGATCCGCGCGCGGGAGCGGCGGACGCGCGCGTCGGAGTGGGCGATGCGGCGGGGGCAGCGGGAGAGGTCGCGGCCGGGGGCGTCGCCCGCTCCGGCCGGGAGGCGGGTGCGCGGCGATCCGCAGGGGCCTCCGATGCGCCGGGGTCGGAGGTGGGGATGGCGACGGTGGCCCATCCGCCGCCCGCCGGTGCGGTCTTCGCGGGGGCCTTCGTTGCGGGCGCGGCGGCAGGTGCGGCGCCCGCGGATGCCCGGGCCGCGGGCGGGGCGGACCGCGGGGCGGGGGCGACGCCGTCGCTGCCCGTGCGCAAGCCGCCCGCGGCCGGCCGCGAGGCCGGGGCACGGGAGGCGTCCGACGGGGACGAAGCCGGGGCCGTGGGCGCGGGTCCGCCGGTGGACGGGGAAGCGGTGCCGCCGTGCGGCTCGACGCGCGCGATGAACTTCACGCGGAGGCCGAGCACGTCGAGGATCGCGGTGCGCAGGATGTCGCTGACGCCCTGACCCGGGGCGCCGCGTTCCTTGAACTTCTCGGCGTCGTTGGCGCTGATGAACCCGAGCGTGAGCACGTCGCCGGCGAGGGCGCGCGGCGTGGCCGTGACGGCGACGAGCCAGGCGCTCCGCTTGGCCTTCTCGACGGCCTCGACGACCGACGGCCAGGAGTCGCGGAGCTGCTCGAACGTGACCGGGCCGACGGGCGCCGCGGGGGCAGTGGGAGCGGCAGCCGCGGGCGCTGGGGAGGCGGGCGGGCGGGAGGGAGCGGCAGGCGGGGCGGCAGCGGCAGGAGCCTCGACGCGCGCGGCGGGCGTCGGCGCGGCGGATGCCGGAGCGGTGACGGCAGGCGCGGCGGCGGGCGCGGCGGCGGGCGCGGCGGCGGGAGCGGGCGCCGCGGCAGGAGCCGTCGCGCGGGCGGCCGGGGCCGCGGGCACCGGATCCGCTCCCGCGTCGGCCACGCCCACCCGGCGCTCGAGGCGCTCGACGCGCGCGAGGGCGCCGCGGTGCGTGTCGTCGCTGGCGGGCACGAGCACGCGGGCGACCAGGAGCTCGAGGTGGAGGCGCGGCGAGGTGGCGCCGGTCATCTCGGTGAGCGCGGCGTTGACGACGTCGGCCGCACGGGACAGCTCGACGGCGCCGAAGGCGACGGCCTGCGCGCGCATGCGCTCGAGCTCGTCCTCCGGGGTGCCGCGCAGGACGGCGGCCGCGCCCTCGGCGGAGGTGGCGCCCACGATGATGAGGTCGCGCAGGCGCTCGAGGAGGTCCTCCACGAAGCGGCGCGGATCCTGGCCGGTCTGGATGACCCGGTCGACCCCGGCGAACGCGGCGGCCGCGTCGTGCCGGGCGACCGCGTCGATGACCTCGTCGAGCAGGGCGGCGTGCGTGTAGCCGAGGAGCGCGACGGCGCGCTCGTACTCGACGCTCTCGTCCTCCGAGCCGGCGATGAGCTGGTCGAGGAGCGACAGGGTGTCGCGCACCGATCCCCCGCCGGCGCGCACGACGAGCGGCAGGACGCCCGGCGCGACCTGCACGTGCTCCTCCTTCGAGAGGTGCTCCACGTAGTCGAGCATCTGCGCGGGCGGCACGAGGCGGAACGGGTAGTGGTGCGTGCGGGAGCGGATGGTGCCGATGACCTTGTCGGGCTCGGTGGTCGCGAAGATGAACTTCACGTGCTCCGGCGGCTCCTCCACGATCTTCAGCAGCGCGTTGAAGCCCTGCGGCGTGACCATGTGCGCCTCGTCGAGGATGAAGATCTTGTAGCGGTCGCGCGCCGGGGCGAAGACCGCGCGCTCGCGGATGTCGCGCGCGTCGTCGACGCCGTTGTGGCTGGCCGCGTCGATCTCGACCACGTCGAGCGACCCGCTGCCGTCGCGGCTGAGCTCGACGCAGCTGGGGCAGACGCCGCACGGGGTGTCGGTGGGGCCCTCGGCGCAGTTGAGGCAGCGCGCGAGGATGCGGGCCGACGTGGTCTTGCCGCAGCCGCGCGGACCGCTGAAGAGGTAGGCGTGGTTGACGCGGTTGGTGCGGAGCGCCGTGCGCAGCGGATCCGTCACCTGCGTCTGGCCGATGAGCTCGGCGAAGTTCTCTGGCCGATAACGGCGATACAGGGCGGTGACCACGTTCCCGAGGATACCGGGCACCCCCGACCGTCCTGCCGCCCCGGGTCAGCCCTCGGCCGGGGCCTCGATCGACGCGGCTGGGGAGGAGCGGCGGGCGCGCGCGTCGCGCAGGCCGCGGATCCGGTCGGGGGCGCCCGTGCGCCAGCGGCCGAGCAGCACGAGCCCCTCCCGCCAGGTGGCGTCGCGCACGAACAGGAAGTCGAGCGCGATCATCGCGAGCGAGAACGGCCAGAGCCCGAGCAGGACCCCGATCATCACGTGCATGCCCGTGATGACCACGAGCGCGACGATGCGGGTGGGCCGCCACAGGATCAGCAGCGGGAAGAGGCCCTGGAACGCCATGGCGGCGAAGCTCGCGAGGACGACGCCGATGCTCGCCTGCGCGAGGAGGTCGCTGAGCCACGGCCAGGGGCGGTACCCGTCGATGACGAGCGAGTAGTAGGTGGCGGAGCCGTCCCGCCACTCCTCCCCCTGCAGCTTGAGGATCGCGGAGTTCACGTAGATGAGCATGATCTGGTACGCGCAGAGCACGAGTGCGGTGTTGTGCAGCAGCACCTTCACGAGCCTCGGGATCCGCGCGGCGACGCGTCGGGCGGCGACCACGGCGGCGGACGGACCGCGTGCTCCCGGCTCCGCCTCGCGACGGCGCCGGACGGCGTCGAGCGAGAAGTGGCGGGACAGGTCCGCGAAGAGGGCGAAGAACAGCGTGAGGCGCATGACGGTGTCGCCGCCGTTGGTCAGCAGAGTGCTGTTCGTGGAGAGGCCGATCCAGAGGAGCAGGAGGAAGGGCGTCACGATGCGCGCGCGCCAGCCGAGCGTGAAGAGGACGGCGAGCACGGCCAGCGCGAGGTACGCGAGGTCGAACAGCGTCGCGTCCGTCTTCGAGAACAGGCCCGTGAAGAAGGGGGGCCAGGCGCGGCGGGTGGACTCCGGGTCGATGAAGCGGGATCCGACGCCCCAGAGGTAGTGCCGGTCGGCGAAGCACGTGACGAGCACGAGGAGGATCACGGAGCCGAGCGTGATGCGGAGCGCGGCGAAGCTGTAGGTCGCGTGCTCGCGCTCGGTCATCCAGGTGGCGACTCCGCGGGGCCAGCCCGCCGGGCGACGGAGCGCCCGGATGAGCTCGCGGTCCTGCATCACCTGCCGGACGCGGGCCGCCGCCTGGGCCCGGGGGCCGGGTCGCGCGGAGGCGGGGACGGGGGTGTCCACGGGTCGGGTGTCGTTCGTGCGGGTGCTCATCGTGCGTACCTCTCCACCACTCCCTGGTAGGCGCTGAGCGCCTGCGGATCGATGATGTCGTCGACGTGCCGCCACCCGAAGGTGCGGGCCGACGGCGTGTACTGGCGCTCCTCGTCGAGCCGGTGGTCGTAGTCGTTCGGCCGCGTCGTGACCACGCGCCAGCGGACCCGCTCGACCTCCCGGCCGAAGTACGCGGTGCCCCAGTAGGTCGCGAACTCCTTCATCACGTAGTCGTAGCGGAGGAACGAGACGACCCGTCCGGTCGTGCCGTCGGCGAGGCCCGTGAGCTGCTCGACGAGGGACGCGGGCGTCTTGGCCGCGAAGCCGTCGTCGGTGCGGCGGATGAAGGTGTCCTGCACCACGCGGCGCTGCTCCTCGGAGAGCGCCTGGTAGCGGGTGCTGTAGGTCTTCAGCAGGTTCGCGCTCTGCTTGTTCGTGCGCGACGGCTGGACGTGGCCGTCGCCGGACTCGTACTCGGCGTCGGTGATGTCCACCCACTCGCTCTTCACCAGGGCGCCCGAGGAGTCGCGCCACTGCGCCTGCATCTGGAGGTAGCGGTTGGTCTTCTGGATCGACGGGGCGAACACGTTCCACTGCTGCCCGAAGTAGGGGCGGGCCGGAGCCGTGAGCGCGCGGGTCGTGCTGCTCTGCGGGATGACCATGAGGATCGTCGTGGCGATGTAGACCGCGACGACGAGGGCCGCGACGGCCGATCCGATGCGGGCCCCGCGGGTCAGCGGCGGACGCGCCGCCGGCTCGGTCGGAGCGGGAGGGACCGGCGGATCGCCCTGGGGATCCTGGAGGTCCGCCTCGGTGTCGTGCGGGTGGGTCGTGTCGGTCATGTTCGCCGTCCCCCTGGTGCGTCGGGTGGGTCCTGCTGGTGCGGGATGCGGGTGGTGCCCGGTGTCGTCGTGCCGGGCTGTCGTGCTGTGCGCGTCGTGCTGTCGTGCTGTCGTGCTGTCGTGCTGGTCCTGCGGGAGAGGACGGGGCGGGCGACCCGGCTGATGCCGGGGCGCCCGCCCGTCCTGTCATCCGCGGTGCGTCACGCCCGACGGCTGCGGCCGCGGTGCAGGGCACCGGCGCCCGTCAGCATCATCAGGAGCGCGATGCCGCCGAGGAGGAGCATCCCGTCGGCCTCGCCGCCCGTCACCGGGAGGATGCCGCCGCCGTAGCCGCCGTTCCCGCCGCGGATCGGGGTGCCGGGCTGGCCGGCCGGGACCGTCTGGCCGATCACCGAGAACTGCGTGTTCGGCAGGTCGGCCGGTCCGGACTGGCTGCCCGTGACGTCCACCGAGTGCTGTCCGAGCTCGAAGTCCGCGCCGATCGGGAAGGTGAAGACCACCCGTCCGTCGGTCGGCGCGATCTGCGGCGTCAGCGCCATCGGCGTGGAGTTCACCGTGGCGGAGACCGTCTCACCGGGCGTGAACCCGGTCGCGGTCACCTGCTGCACGACGCCCGTTCCGCGGACGATCTGCGTGAACAGGACCGTGGCCACGGTGGGGACGTCGCCGCCGTCGGATCCGCCGTCGGCGTCTCCGTCGGTGCCGTCGGCGTCGGCTGCGTCGGCACCGTCAGCGTCGACCGCGTCGGTGCCATCGGCGTCGACAACGTCGGCACCATCCGCATCGGCTGCATCGGCTGCATCGGTCGCGTCGGCACCGTCAGCGTCGGCTGCGTCCGTGCCATCAGCGTCGACAACGTCGGCACCATCAGCATCGGTCGCATCCGCACCATCAGCGTCGACCACGTCAGCGCCATCAACATCGGTCGCATCCGCACCATCAGCGTCGACCACGTCAGCGCCATCAACATCGGTCGCATCCGCACCATCAGCGTCGACCACGTCAGCGCCATCAACATCGGTCGCATCCGCACCATCAGCGTCGACCACGTCAGCGCCATCAACATCGGTCGCATCCGCACCATCAGCGTCGACCACGTCAGCGCCATCAACATCGGTCGCATCCGCACCATCAGCGTCGACCACGTCAGCGCCATCAACATCGGTCGCATCCGCACCATCAGCGTCGACCACGTCAGCGCCATCAACATCGGTCGCATCCGCACCATCAGCGTCGACCACGTCAGCGCCATCAACATCGGTCGCATCCGCACCATCAGCGTCGACCACGTCAGCGCCATCAGCATCGGTCGCATCCGCACCATCAGCGTCGACCACGTCAGCGCCATCAGCATCACCTGCATCGACCGCGTCCGTGCCGTCGGCATCGGCGTCGACCACGTCAGCACCATCAGCGTCGACCGCGTCGACCACGTCCGCGCCATCCGCGTCGACGGTGTCGGTGTCGGCCCCGTCGAGGTCCGTGGCGTCCACGTCGAGGGCGTCCACCACGTCGACCACGTCGGCGTCGAGGACGTCCAGGTCAGCAGCGTCCGCGTCGAGCACGTCGACCGTGCCGTCCAGGTCCAGGACATCCGCGTCGGCATCCACGAGGTCGGTGTCGACCCCGTCGAGGTCCGTCGCGTCCACGTCCAGCGCGTCCACCACGTCGACCACGTCCGCGTCCAGCACGTCGAGGTCAGCGGCATCCGCGTCCAGGACGTCCAGGCCACCGTCGATGTCGAGGACATCTCCGGCGTCGGCCACGTCCACGACCACATCGGCGTCCGTGTCCACCGCGTCGGTGTCCACGCCGTCGAGGTCCGTCGCGTCCACGTCCAGCGCGTCCACCACGTCGATCACGTCGACATCCACCGCGTCGAGGTCCGCAGCATCCGCGTCCAGCACGTCCAGCGTGCCGTCCAGGTCCAGGACATCCGCGTCAGCATCCACGAGGTCGGTGTCGACCCCGTCGAGGTCCGTCGCGTCCACGTCCAGGGCGTCCACCACGTCGATCACGTCGACATCCAGCGCGTCGAGGTCCGCAGCATCCGCGTCCAGCACGTCCAGCGTGCCGTCCAGGTCCAGGACATCCGCGTCGGCATCCACGAGGTCGGTGTCGACCCCGTCGAGGTCCGTCGCGTCGACGTCCAGCGCGTCCACCACGTCGATCACGTCGACATCCAGCGCGTCGAGGTCCGCAGCATCCGCGTCCAACACGTCCAGCGTGCCGTCCAGGTCCAGGACATCCGCGTCGGCATCCACGAGGTCGGTGTCGACCCCGTCGAGGTCCGTGGTGTCGACGTCGAGAGCATCGATCACGTCGATGACGTCGGCGTCGAGGACATCGAGGTCGGCAGCGTCGGTGTCGAGGATGTCAAGCGCACCGTCGATGTCGAGGACATCACCGGCGTCGATCACATCCGCACCGGCGTCCACGACCACGTCCGCAACGTCGACGACATCGAGGATGTCGGCGTCGGTGTCGATCGTGTCCGCATCCGTGCCGTCGAGGTCCGTCGTGTCCACGTCCAGGGCGTCGACCACATCGATCACGTCGATGTCCAGCGCGTCCAGGTCGGCCGCGTCGGTGTCGAGGATGTCGAGCGCACCGTCGATGTCCAGGACATCACCGGCGTCGATCACATCGGCACCGGCGTCCACGACCACGTCCGCCACGTCGACGACATCGAGGATGTCCGCGTCCGTGTCGATCGTGTCCGCGTCCGTGCCGTCGAGGTCGGTCGTGTCGACATCGAGCGCGTCGACCACATCCACCACGTCGATGTCGAGGGCATCCAGGTCGGCAGCGTCGGTGTCGAGGATGTCGAGCGCACCGTCGATGTCGAGGACATCACCGGCATCGATCACATCGGCACCGGCGTCCACGACCACGTCCGCAACGTCGACGGCATCGAGGATGTCCGCTCCGGTGTCGATCGTGTCCGCATCCGTGCCATCGAGGTCCGTCGTGTCCACGTCCAGCGCGTCGACCACATCGATCACGTCGATGTCGAGGGCATCCAGGTCGGCAGCGTCGGTGTCGAGGACGTCGAGCGCACCGTCGATATCCAGGACATCACCGGCATCGATCACATCCGCGCCTGCGTCCACGACCACGTCCGCCACATCGACGACATCCAGGATGTCCGCGCCCGTGTCGATCGTGTCGGCATCCGCGCCGTCCAGGTCGGTCGTGTCGACATCGAGCGCGTCGACCACATCGATCACGTCGATGTCGAGCGCATCCAGGTCGGCCGCGTCCGTGTCCAGGAGATCGAGGGCACCGTCGATGTCGAGGACATCACCCGCGTCGATCACATCCGCACCCGCGTCCACGACCACATCCGCCACGTCGACGACATCGAGGATGTCCGCTCCGGTGTCGATCGTGTCGGCATCCGTGCCGTCCAGGTCCGTGGTGTCGACATCGAGCGCGTCGACCACATCGATCACGTCGATGTCCAGCGCGTCCAGGTCAGCGGCGTCGGTGTCCAGGATGTCAAGGCCACCGTCGATGTCGAGGACATCACCGGCGTCCACCACGTCCACGCCCACATCCGCGCCGGCACCCGCGTCCACGAGGTCGGTGTCGACCCCGTCGAGGTCGGTCGCGTCCACGTCCAGCGCGTCCACGGCGTCGATCACGTCGATGTCGAGCGCGTCGAGGTCAGCCGCGTCCACGTCGAGGACGTCCAGCGTGCCGTCGAGGTCCAGGACGTCCGCGTCCGCGTCCGTCAGGTCCGCGTCCGTGCCGTCGAGGTCCGTCGTGTCCAGGTCGAGCGCGTCGATCACGTCCACCACATCGGCGTCGAGGACGTCCAGGTCCGCGGCGTCCGCGTCGAGGATGTCCAGGCCGCCGTCGATCAGGTCGAGGATGTCGGCGTCCGTCGTGTCCGCGTCGGCGGCCGGAGCTGCGACGGAGAAGGTCACCGAGGTGGGGAGGCCGACCGCGGCTCCGTCGACCGTCTGCCGCGCGGTGGCGGAGAAGGTGCCGGACGGGAGGCCCGTGAAGGCCACCGAGTAGGTGCCCGAGACCGTGTCCGCGGTGTCCGTGAGCGTCTGGTCGCCCGCGGTCACGGTGACGAGGGCGCCCGGGGTCGCGGTGCCCGAGACCGTCACCGAGGCGGTGCCGGCCGGGAACGCCTGTCCCGGGGTGGGTGCGGTGATGACGATCTGCTCATCCGGGGCCACGGCCGCGGCGTCCGCTCGGACGGTCGCGGTGGACAGGTCGAGCGTCGCGCCGTTCGCGAGCGGCAGGAGGGCCACGCGGAGGGCGCTCACGGAGAAGGATCCCGCGTCGAGGCCGTCCGGGTCGGCGAAGTCGCCCGGGGTCGACTGCGCGTTGACCGTGAGGCGCACGACCGAGTCGACCGCGGCGAGGACCGGAGCGACCGCGGTGAGGACGCCGGCCGTCGCGCCGGTCAGGCCCGTCACGACGCCGGCGCGGGTGAGGACGCCGCCGTTGTCGGTGCCGAGCTGCGGGAGGAGGCCTGCGGTGAGCCCGGAGATCAGCGGCTGCGTGAGGTTCGCCAGGTTGAGCGTGAGGAGCTGCGTGCCCGTCAGGTCGATGACCGGCGTCGAGTTGCCCGGCCCCGTGGGGTTCACCAGGTTGGCCAGCGTCGTGTCGAGGTTGATGACGACGGCGCCGAGGTCCACGGCTCCGACGAGCGGGAGCGGCGGCAGGCCGATGTTCGCCGTGATCTTCGCCTGCACGCGCGTGGAGTCGAGCACCGCCTCGAGGAGCCGGTCCGGGAGGACCTGCGTGAGGATCGTCGTGAGCGCCGCGTTCACCGCCTGGGTGAGCACGGCGGTGGTCAGGACGCGCGTGTTCGGCGCCTGGCCGTCGAGGGTCTGGATCGCGTCCAGGTCGAGCGTGATGGTGCCCGTCCGGATGTCGAGGGTGACCGGGCCGCTGACGAGCGGCGTCGCGATGGCCGCGTTCACCGCCGCCTGGGTGTCGACCGTGGCCGTGATGGTCTGCGTGGATCCGGTGACGTCGAGGAGCGGCGTGCCGAGCGCCGTCGACAGGATCCCGTCGAGGAGACCGGTCGAGGCCGGCGAGATGTTCACGCCCGTCTGGATCCCGGGGACGAGGCCGTTCACGACGGTCGTCAGGTTCGTCGTGAGTCCGCTGACGGCCGGGCTGACGATGCGCGCGCTGCCCTGGCCGACGCTGTACGCCGAGGTGGGGGTGCCCGCGCCGCCGTCCGTGGCGCTGGCGGCGATCGCGCCGAGCTCGAGATCGAGGTCGGAGAGGATCGTGGAGACCCCGGCCGCCTGGAGCGTGGGGCCGAGCTCGAGGGTCGCGCCGCGGCCCGTGCCGTCCCCGACCGAGATCACGCCCGTGTCGGAGACGGCGCCGGCGGCGGCGGTCGCGCCGTCGGTGCCGCTCGAGGAGTACTGCTGCACGGCACCGACCTGAGCCGCCTGGTCCAGGCGGAGGATCTGGCCGAGCTGCACGTTCGCGCCCACCTGGGCGGTGAGCAGCTGGTCGAGGACCGACGCCTCGAGCGGGCCGTCGAGGCTCGTCGGGTTCGGCGTGCCGCCGGGCGCGTACGCCGTGTAGGCGCCGCCCGTGTCGACGAGCGGCGCGAGGCCGGACAGCGTGATCAGACGCGCCTCCGCCTCGGACTGGTCCCCCACCGCGGCGTTCGCGGGCAGGGCGCCCCCGAACGTCACGAGGGCCGCGGTGAGCCCGAAGGCCGTCGCGGTCGCCAGGCTGCTTCTGCGCCTGGGCATGTGTAGTGCCATGAGTGATCCCCTCGATTGCATGGCCGGCCGGCGACGCCCGAAGGGCGTGCGGACGTGCGTCATCACCGAGAGGTGGCCCCCACCCGTCCCCCCGGACCCCACGAGCGTGACATCCGCGTTCCGGGGCGACAACACTGCGGGGCACTGGTCTGCGGGTCGGTGGGGACTGGGTGGCGGAACCAGTAGCGGCCCCAGTGGCGCTACCGGGTCGCATGCGCGGGAGGGTGCGCCGGAGGCCCGCGATCCGGTCGGATCGCGGGCCTCGGGGACATGCGACGGACGGCTGCGAGGCGTCCGCGGAGGGGCGGAGCGGGCCGGTCAGCCCGCCGTCGCCGCGAGCGACTGCCGGGCGATCTCGAGCTCCTCGTCCGTGGGGATCACGAGCACGGCGACGGGCGAGCCCTCGGGGCTCACGAACCGCGGCTCGGACGAGATGAGCTCGTTGCGGTCGTCATCGATCCCGATGCCCATGAACTCCAGGCCCGCCAGCGAGCGGCGGCGCACGAGCGGGTTGTTCTCGCCGACGCCCGCGGTGAACACGACCGCGTCCACGCCGCCGAGCTGCGCCGCGTACGCGCCGACGTAGTGGCGGATGCGGTGCCGGTAGACCCCGAGCGCGGTCTGCGCGGCCTCGTCGCCGTCGGCCGCGGCGCGCTGCACGTCGCGCATGTCGCCCAGCCCGGTGAGGCCGAGGAGCCCGCTCCGGCGGTTGAGCAGCGTCTCGAGGTCGTCGAGGCCGAGGTCGGTGTGGCGGGCGAGGTGGAAGAGGATCGCGGGGTCGATGTCGCCGGAGCGCGTCCCCATCACGAGGCCCTCGAGCGGCGTGAGGCCCATGGACGTGTCGATGGAGCGGCCGCCCTGCACGGCCGCGGCCGATGCCCCGTTGCCGAGGTGCAGCACGATGATCCGCGTCTCCTCGAGCGGCTTCCCGAGCAGCCGGGCGGCCTCCTCGGAGACGAACTTGTGGCTCGTGCCGTGGAACCCGTAGCGGCGGATGCGGTGCGCGGCCGCGAGCTCCCGGTCGATCGCGTACGTGTACGCCTCGGCCGGCAGCGTCTGGTGGAACGCGGTGTCGAACACGGCGACGTGCGGCACGTCGGGGAACGCGGTCTGCGCCGCCTCGATCCCCTGCAGCGCGCCGGGGTTGTGCAGCGGCGCGAGCGCGGAGAGGTCGTCGATGTCGGCCTTGACCCGGTCGGTGACCACGGTGGGCTCGACGAACACGTCCCCGCCGTGCACCACGCGGTGCCCGACCGCGACCGGCGGGTTCTCCTCGAGCGACGGCCCGTGCGCCTCGAACGCGTCGAGCATCGCCTGGAACCCGGCCGTGTGGTCGGCGATGGGCAGCTCGCGCACGGACGAGTCGCCGCCCGCCTTGTGACGGGTGGATCCGGTCCCCTCGCCGATGCGCTCCACGAGGCCGGACGCGAGCACGGACTCGGTCTCCATCTCGATCAGCTGGTACTTGAAGGACGACGATCCGGAGTTGACGACGAGGACGACGGGCACGGGGGCTCCTGACGGGTGCGGCGGACGGGGAGGACGGCGGCGAGGACGGGACGGGCTCAGCCCGCCTGGATCCCCTCGGCCTGGATGGCGGTGATGGCGACGGTGTTGACGATGTCCTGCACGAGCGCGCCGCGCGAGAGGTCGTTGATGGGCTTGCGGAGCCCCTGCAGCACGGGCCCGATGGCGACCGCGCCGGCCGAGCGCTGCACGGCCTTGTAGGTGTTGTTGCCCGTGTTGAGGTCGGGGAAGATGAACACCGTCGCGCGGCCGGCGACCTGCGAGTCGGGCATCTTCGTGGCGGCGACCGCCGCGTCCGCCGCCGCGTCGTACTGGATGGGGCCCTCGACCGCGAGGTCCGGCCGCAGCTCCCGCACGCGGGCGGTGGCCTGGCGCACCTTCTCGACGTCGGCGCCGGCGCCCGACTCCCCCGTCGAGTAGGACAGCATCGCGATGCGGGGCTCGATGCCGAACTGGGCCGCGGTCGCCGCCGACGAGATGGCGATGTCCGCGAGCTGGTCGGCCGTCGGGTCCGGGTTCACGGCGCAGTCGCCGTAGACGAGCACGCGGTCGGCGAGCGCCATGAGGAACACGCTGGAGACGACGGAGACGCCGTCCATGGTCTTGATGATCTCGAAGCCCGGCCGGATGGTGTGGGCCGTCGTGTGCGCGGCGCCCGAGACCATGCCGTCGGCGAGGCCGAGCTGCACCATCATCGTGCCGAAGTAGGAGACGTCGGTGACGGTCTCGCGCGCGATGTCGAGCACCATGCCCTTGTGCGCGCGGAGCTTCACGTACTCCTGGGCGAACCGCTCGCGGAGCACCGCGTCGAACGGGCTGAGGACGGTCGCCCGGCCGATGTCGATGCCGAGGCCGATGGCGCGCGAGCGCACCTCGATCTCCTCGCCGAGGATCGTGACGTCGGCGATCCCGCGGCGGAGGATCGTGCCGGCGGCCCGCAGCACGCGGTCGTCGGTGCCCTCGGGTAGCACGATGTGCTTGCCGGCCTTCCGGGCGCGCTCGATGAGGCCGAACTCGAACATGAGCGGCGTGACCACGTCGGAGCGGCTGACGTCGAGGAGCTCCAGCAGCCGCGCCGTGTCGACGTGCTGCTCGAACGCGGCGAGCGCCGTGTCCATCTTCCGGGCGGACTCGGGCGAGAGCCGGCCACGGGTCTGCGTGATGCGCTTCGCGGTCTCGTAGGTGCCGAGCTCCGTGGAGATGATCGGCAGGGTCTGGTCGAGGCCGGAGACCAGCGTCTCGATGGTGGGCGACAGCGCGAAGCCGCCGTTCAGCACGATGCCCGCGACCGTCGGGAACGTCTCGGAGGCGTGGGCGGTGAGCACGCCGAGGAGGACCTCGCTGCGGTCGCCGGGGATCACGACGATGGCGCCCTCGGTGAGGCGCGCGAGGACGTTCTCCATCGACATGGCGGAGACGACGACGCCGAGCGCCTCGCGACTGAGGAGGGCCGGGTCGCCCTTGACGAGCGTGCCGTCGACGGCCGCGAGCAGCTCGGCGACGGTGGGAGCGACGAGGAACGCGTCCTCGGGGATCGCCCACACGGGCACGTCCGGGTTCTGCACCTGGAGGGAGGCGGGCACCGCGGCGGGGATGGCGGCCGTGATCGCCTCGAGGGCGTCGGGGTCGGCCCGGTTCACGACGACGCCGAGGAGGCCCGCGTGCGCGGTGACGAGCTCGGGGATGGCGAGGTCGGCGATCTGGCGCATCTCGTCGGGGCTGCGGCCGCCGGACTCGTCGGTGCGCCGGCCGGTGAGCACGAGCAGCACGGGCGCCCCGAGGTTCGCGGCGATGCGCGCGTTGAAGGACAGCTCGGTGGGGCTGCCGACGTCGGTGTAGTCGCTGCCGACGATGACCACCGCGTCGCACTTGGCCTCGACGGCCTTGTAGCGCTCGACGATGCGGGAGAGGGCGGCCTCGGGATCCGCGTGCACGTCGTCGTAGGTGACGCCCACGCACTCGTCGTAGTCGAGGTCCACGCCGTCGTGGGAGAGCAGCGCCTCGAGCACGTAGTCGCGCTCGACGATGGAGCGGGCGATGGGACGGAACACGCCCACGCGCTGGATCTGGTGGGTGAGGGTGTCGAGCACGCCCAGCGCGACCGTCGACTTGCCCGAGTGCCCTTCGGCGGACGTGATGTAGATGCTCCGAGCCATGCTCGCCAGCCTATGGGCGTCGCCTGCACGACGGCCGGGTCCGGGCTGCACAGACGCGGGCGCATGCGCGTGTTAAAGGAGAAGACCCCTCGCGCACCTGCCAGAGCCCGGCTGCCCTTGCTGCGTCTCCGCCCTGGGGGAGTTCACCTGGATGGCACCACGCGAGGAGCCGTCGCCCAGTGTACCCGACGCGCGGCGCCCGGCGGTCGGGCCGCCTCCGCCCAGGAGCCGGTCACGAAGCGCGCGTACCGTGGATCCCATGCGCATAGTCATCGCCGGAGGACACGGCCAGATCGCCCGACTGCTCGAACGACGCCTCGCCGACGCGGGCCACCAGCCCGTCGGCATGGTCCGCAACCCCGACCACTCCGCCGACCTCGCCGAGGCGGGCGCGGAGGCCCTCGTGCTCGACCTCGAGAAGAGCGACGTCGGCCAGGTCGCCGAGGCGCTCCAGGGCGCCGACGCCGTGGTCTTCGCGGCGGGCGGCGGACCCGACTCGGGCCCCGAGCGCAAGCTCACCATCGACCGCGACGGCGCCATCCTGCTGGCGGACGCGGCCCAGCGGGCGGGCGTCACCCGCTACGTCATGATCTCCGCCATGGCCGTCGACGGCTTCGACCCCGACAGCGACGACACCTACGAGATCTACCAGCGCGCCAAGTCCGAGGCGGACGCCGACCTCCGGGCCCGTGACCTCGACTGGACCATCGTGCGCCCCGGCGGCCTCACCGACGACCCGGGCACCGGCCGGATCCAGGTCGGCACCTCCACGGGCCGCGGCACCATCCCCCGGGCCGACGTCGCCGAGATCGTGGCGACCTCGCTCATCGACGGCACGGGCGTCCGCGTCCAGTTCGAGGCGATCTCGGGCGAGGAGCCCGTCGCCGAGGCCATCGCGGGGCTCCGCTACTAGACCACCGACCGAGCGCCATGCGCTCGTCCTGATGACGGCCCCCTCCTCCCCGGAGGGGGCCGTCATCGCTTCCGGGCTGCTGAGGCACCCGGGTCGTGCCGCGGAGACGCCTCGGGTCGACGGCACCCGAAGCCGTCGTCCTCCCGCGCGTCACCGCATCGTGCGCCGTGGCGCACCGTCCGGAGCATCCCCATGCCCGGACGTGGTCCCACGCTAGGAGCGTCCGGACGGGTCCCCCACAGTGCCGACTACTTATTTCCGCGGGGCTTGGGATAAGTAACAGCCGGTGCGCCTGGCCCGATAGCCGGTTTCCGCGCAAGATGGACGGAACACGGTCCGTGCAGCCTCGGGGGATGCAGCACGGGACACCGCTTTCCGCGACGGGGGTCACCATGAAGCAGATGACGCGCGACCACAGCAGGTCGAGCATGCGATCCGCGAGCACCGCTCCGGGACGCGGCAGCCGCGCACGCGACCTGGAGACACTGGAGCGCTGGCTCGCGCAGGGCACGAGCGCCGTCGTCACCGGCAGCGTCGGATCCGGTCGGAGCCACGTCGCCGGCCGCGTCGCCGACGCCCTCACCCGCGGAGGGCACACCGTGATCCGGGCGCACGCGTCCACCCCCGACCTCGCGGACGTGCTCCGCCGCGTCATCGACCAGCTCCCCGGGATGCGCCTGCCGCGCCCGCTCCCGGCGGCGCGGCCCGTCGTCGTCGTCGACGACGCCCACCTCATGCCTCCCGAGCTGCGCGCCGCGCTCCTCGACGCGCGCGCGGGCGAGCGCTGCACGCTGCTCGTGACCGTGGACGACGCCGATCGCGACGCCCGCCTCGTCCGGGCCCGCGAGGCCGAGGGCGGCGGCGTGTCGCGCACGGCCCAGGCGGCCCACGAGATCCTCGGCCTCTGGCGCAACGGCTACGCGGAGCGGCTGGACCTCTCGCCCCTCGACCCGACCGAGGTCGACGCCATGATCGACTCGCTCGCCGGGTCGGTGGCGCTCGACCAGGCGACGCGCGTGCAGATCCAGCGGCGCAGCGCCGGCCGGCCGTTCCTCGTCCGGGAGCTCACCTTCGAGGCGCTCGAGTCGGGCGGGACCGCGCGCACGGTGACCGGGTACGCCTTCCCCAGCCCGCACGCGCCGCGCGCCCGGATCCTCGACCTCGTGTCCTCGCGCGTCTCCGTGCTCGGGGACGATGAGCGGAGCACGCTGATCCTCCTGGCCCGCCTCGACGGCGTGCCGTACCAGCGGGCCGCCCGCCTGTTCGGCGAGACGATCCTGCGCGTGCTCGGCGCCCGCGGGCTCGCCCGCGTGCAGGGGCAGGGCGACATGATCCTCCGCGCCGACCTCCTCGAGGCCGAGGCGGCGCTCGCCCGCACGGACCCGGACGCCGTCGACGCCCTCACCCGCCGCGTCGTCCGCGCGCTCCTCCAGGAGGCCGCGCTCGGCGTGCCGCTCAGCCCGAAGGAGAGCCTGCTCATCGCGCGCACGCTCACGGACGAGGAGCGCCGCGAGGCCGTGGAGCGCTTCGGCGCGGGCACGCTCGCGGCCGTGCACCTGGTGGCCGCGCGCCTCGCCAACGACGTCGGCATGACGCACGACGCGCTGGCGTTCGCGGAGATCGCGGGCGACGGCGGATCCGCGGCCTACGCCGCGTGCGAGCGCGCGCGGTCGCTCACCGTCCTCGGCAACCCGACCCGCGCCATGGAGCTGCTCGACGCGCTGGACCCCGCGGAGCTCACGGCGGCCGAGAGCGTGGAGACGCTGCACTGGCGCGTCCTGTCGACGCACGCCGCGCTGCCGGGGACCGGCGGCGTCCGCCGACTGCTCGAGGCCGCCCTCGCCGGATCCGATCCCGACGCGCGCGCGATGGCCGGCGTGGTCCGCGCCGGCATGTCGCTCGGGTCGATGGAGTGGGAGGCCGCGCTCGCGTCCGCCCGCGATGCCGCCGGCCTGGCGACGAGCTGCCTGGTCCGCCTGCGGGCCCAGCGCGCGGTCGTCCTCGCGCTCGGCCACCTCGGCCGCGGCGCCGAGCTCGGCGACGCCGTCGACGCGGGCCTCGGCATGGTCAGCGGGCACGCCGACCGTCTCGGCACCTACGACGACATCCTCCTCGAGGAGGCCCGGCTCGAGATGCTGTCGGCGAGCGCCTTCAGCCGACGCCTCTGCCGCCTGGACCTGCCCGACCTCGAGCGCGAGCTCGACGCCTGGGTCGAGTCGGCGGTCGCGCAGGACGCGCAGTGGTTCATCCCGGTCCTCGGCGCCATCACGGGCGGCGTCGCCCTCGACCTGGGACGGCTCGACCGCGCGGAGGCCGAGCTCGCCCTCGCCGACGACCGCCTCATCGGCCCGGACATCGGCACCTGGCGGCTCTGGATCCGGATGCAGCGCGCACGCGTGCTCGCGCTCCGCGGCCGCGCCGACGAGGCCGAGCGCATCGCCGCGGGCATCGCGCAGCGCGCCGACCCGCGCTACCCGTACCAGCGCTTCCTCGCCGAGGGCGTGCGGGTCGAGATCCTCGTGGCCCGCGGACGTCCGGACGAGGCCGCGAAGCTCCTGCTCGATCTCGGCGACCTCAGCGGCGAGGCCCACGCCCTCCAGGCCGGCATGCTGTTCCGGGCGTGGATGCTCGGATCCACGGACCCGCGCCTCGTCACCGGCGCCCGCCTCGTGCGCGAGCACACGGACGTCCCGGCGCTCCACGGGATGGCCGAGGTCGTGGAGGGCTCCCGCACGGGCGACCCGTGCCTCGTGGAGCAGGGCGCGCGCACCCTCGAGGAGGCCGGGCTGCATCAGCAGGCCCGCACCGCGTGGGAGGACCTCGTGCGGATGCGGGCCGGCGACGAGTCCACGGCCGCCCTGGCGCACGCGCGGGCCGCCCTCGCGCGGATCCAGGGGCGCATCGACCGCGGACAGGCGGCGGCCCCGGCCCCGGCCGTGACCCCGGTGGCGCCCGCGCTCGACGTGAGCTCGCTGACCCGCCGGGAGCTCGAGATCGGCGTGCTGGCGGCCCAGGGGCTGAGCAACCGGGAGATCGCCGGGCGCCTGTTCCTGTCCGTCCGCACGGTGGAGTCGCACCTCTACCAGGCGCGCGCGAAGCTCGGCGCACCCTCCCGGCGGGCCCTCGCGGGGCTCCTCGACACCCCGGGTGCATCGAGCCTGCTCGCGGGCAGGTAGTATCGACGGGTGCCGCCGCGTTCCTGACGCCTGCGGCACGCGTCCTGGAGGATTCGCCTAGTGGCCTATGGCGCACGCTTGGAAAGCGTGTTGGGTGAAAGCCCTCAGGGGTTCGAATCCCCTATCCTCCGCCAGACAGACGAGAGCCCCGACGGACCCCGGTCCGGCGGGGCTCTCCTCGTCTCCGGCCGCACCCGAGCCTGTACCCCGGCCGGCGCGCAGGTGTCCCCCATAGCGCCGCTGCCCGTCGGCGGGCGACGCGCCTAGGCTGGACCGGTCCTCCCGCGCGCACCCGCGGCACCGCACGCCGCGCGACGCGGCAGCGGATCGGACGACGACCGGAGGCGACGTGCACCACGACGGCGATGCGCCCGGCGACGGCGATGCGCCTGCCGACGGCGGTCGCGCAGGCGGGAGCACGCTCATCCGCCCCCGCCCCGCCCTCCTGCGCCAGCTCGCCCTCGCGGGCCTCGCGCTCGTCGTGCCCCTGGGCGCCGCCCTCCTCGTGCTCGCCATCCCCACCGGGAACGCCGCGGCCGTGATCCTCGGCGTCGGCGTCGTGATCCTGCTCGGCGCCCTGCTCGCCGCCCTCTACGTCACCTCGTACGTGCGCATCTCGCACGCGACGGGCGACGTGGAGTCCCGTTTCCTGGGGCGGCGCACGCACGTCCGCCGCAGCGCCGTGCACGACCTCCTCGTCGTGCAGGTGTACCAGGGGCTCACGCTCGACACGCAGCCGCGCCTGTTCGTCCTCGACGCCGAGGGCCGGCTCCTCCTCCACCTCAGCGGGCACGTCTACGACCTGTGGACCATGCGGTCGATGGCGGCCGACCTCGACCTCCCCCTCACCGAGCACGCGAAGGTCCTGACGATGGCGGAGCTGCGCGGGACGCGCCGCGGGATCCTGCCCTGGTACGAGCGGTCGCGCACGTCGCTCGCCGCTGTGCTCGTGCTCCTCGGGGTCGGCGTGATCGGCGCGGTCGTCGGGATCATGGTCCTCACGGACGTGCCGCTGGCCGTCCGGCTCTGATGAATCCCGCCGCCGGGCTCGCCCCGCTCCTCACGCGGTGGGACCTGGACCCGGACGGCCCGCCCTTCGCGACGGCGAGCAGCCTGCTGGCACCGGTGCGCCGCAACGGCGCGCGGCTGATGCTCAAGGTCCCGCTCGTGGAGGAGGAGCGCCGCGGCGGTCGGTTGATGGCCGCGTGGGCCGGGCGCGGCGCCGCGCCCGTGGTCGCCTCCGATCCCGACGGCGCGATCCTCATGGCGCGAGCCGACGACCCGGGGATCCTCGTGCGCGAGGCGTCGGCGGACGGCCCGGACTCGGACGCGCGCGACGACGACGCCACCCGCATCCTCGCCCGCACGGCCCGGCGCCTCCACCGCGTCCCGCTGGATCCGCCGATGCTCGCCGACGCCGTGCCCCTCGACGCGTGGTTCCGCGGGCTCCTCGAGCCCACGCGGCCGCTCCCCCGCTCCCTCGCGCGCGGCGCGGCCGTGGCCCGCGAGCTGCTCGCCCACCCGGGACGCCGCGTCGTCCTGCACGGCGACGTCCACCACGGGAACGTCCTCCGCTTCGCCTGCGCGCCCGGTGACGGGCAGGCGGACGGGGACGACGACGGCTGGCGCGCGATCGACCCGAAGGCGCTCGTGGGCGACCCCGGCTTCGACACCGCGAACGTCCTCTGCAACCCGAGCCCGGAGATCGCGCTGCGGCCGGGGCGCCTCGGACGGCGTGCCCGCGTGCTCGCCGAGGAGACGGGGATGGACCTCGACGCCGTGCTGGCCTGGGCCGAGGCCTGGTGCGCGCTGTCTGCGGCGCGGGACGTCGGGGACCCCGCCCGGCGCGCGCGGGTCTCGGGCGTGGGCCGGATCGGGGCGGCCGCCCGCGATGCTCGGGGCGCGGCCGGCAGCCGCGGTCGCAGCGGGACCTAGCGCGCGACCGCGCCCTCGGGATCCCGGGAGCCGCTCCCCGAGCCGCGCGGCGCGGGGTCGGCCGCCCGTCCAGCGACGACCCCGAGCGCGCGCTCCAGCGGACCGCGCCCGAGGATCCGCGTCCAGAGCAGGCAGAGCACGACCGTCACGACCGCGAACGCCAGGTACACCCCGTCGTCCGCGATGAGGTCGCCCTCCGGCGCGATCAGGTCGATGAGCACGATGTGCGTCGCGTAGACGGTGAGCGCGAGCGTCCCCACCGCCTCGAGCGGCCGGAGGACCGCGGGCAGGAGCGCCGCGAGGCGGAGGCACAGGCCGATCACGGCGATCGCGAACCCGCCGGATCCCACGACCTCGAACGGCGACCCCTCGTGGGGCGTCGTCGAGAGGATGAACTCCCACCCGGGCGGCGGTGCCGCGACCGCGCCCTCGAGGAGCGCCGAGCCGCCGTACGCGAGCACGGCGAGCCCCGCGCCGACGGTCACGAGGAGCAGCTGGACGCGCGCGGATCCGAGCGCCAGGCGGCCGATCCCGAGCCCGGCTATCGCGAAGACCACCCAGGTGAGGGCCGGGTAGTGGCCCGTGATCACGAGCACGACGAACGGGTCCGGGCGCATGGCGGCGCCGTCGAAGTGGATCGCGAGGGCGGTCGTCGCGACGGGCAGCGCGACGGCGGCCACCGCGGCGAGCGCCAGCAGTCGGGACGCCCGCCAGCGCAGCAGCGGCAGCACGGCGACGAACAGCACGGCGTAGACCTCGAGGATCACGGCGATGTACGTCTGCAGGGCCGCCAGGAGCCCGCCGAGGAGGAACAGGCAGGCGGCCCGCACGAGGATCCGCAGCCGCACGCGCACGAGGTCGCTCCCGTCGACCGGCCGCTCGCGCCCGGACATGAGGGCGATGGACACCCCCGCGAGCGTCGCGAAGAGGATGGAGGAGCGGCCGTCCGTGATCGCGAGCCACGACGCCGGGTCCCCGAGCTCGAGGGTCCGCGGGACGGCGACGTGCGCGGCCATCATCCCGAGGACCGCGAGACCGCGCGCCGCGTCGATCCCCCGGAGTCGTCTCGGGTCCGGAGCGGGGCGCATGGCCTCACCCTACCCAGCGTTCCCGGAGGATCCGGGGCGTCAGTTGGTGAGCGCCGGCACCGTCCGCGGCTGCACGATGAGCCACATCGAGAGGATGGAGACGACCGCGCACGCGCCCATGACGGAGGCCATCGGCACGCCCGACGTGATGCCGAGGACGCCCACGATGGGCGAGATCGCCCCGGCCAGGCCGAAGTTCACGGCACCGAGGAGCGACGCCGCCGTGCCCGCCTCGTGGCCGTGGTTGACGAGCCCGAGCACCTGCACGCAGGGGAAGCCGAAGCCGCAGGCGAGGATGAAGAAGAACAGCGGGATGAGCGTGCCGAGGAGCCCGACGTCCGTGAACGTGCCGAGCAGCACGATCGTCGCGGACGACACGAACTGCACCACGACCACGCCCGCGAGGATCCACTGCGGCCCGATGACCTTCGTGAGACGCGCCGCGATCTGGTTGCCGATCACGACGCCGAGCGAGTTCACGCCGAAGAGGATGCCGAACTGCTGCGCGTCGAACCCGTACACGTCCTGGAACAGGAACGACGAGCTCGAGAGGTAGGAGAACAGGCCCGCGAACTGCATGCCGCCGATGATCGCGACGCCGACGAAGACGCGGTCCTTGAGGACGTTGCGGTAGCGGCGCAGCAGCGTGCCCTTCTGCTCGACGACGACGTCCTCGCGGGGCAGGGTCTCGACGATGAGGAACACCACGGCGATCACGACGGCGACGGCGTACGCGGCGAGCGCGTAGAAGACGCCCCGCCAGTCGACGATGCGCAGCAGCTGCGATCCGATGACGGGCGCGAGGATCGGCGCGAGCCCCGTGACGAGCGCGAGCCGCGAGAGCATGCGCACGAGCGGACGGCCGCCGAAGAGGTCGCGCACCATCGCCATCGCGACGACGGCACCGGCCGCGGCGCCCGCGCCCTGGAGCACGCGGAAGACGAGCAGCATCGTCACGTCGGTGGAGAGCGCGGCGCCGAGCGACGCGAGGATGTGGCCGCTCGAGGCGACGATGAGCGGCAGGCGACGGCCCACCCGGTCGCTCCACGGGCCCACCACGAGCTGTCCGAGCGCGAAGCCGACGGTCGTGCCCGTGAGCGTCAGCTGGATGGCCGCGTCCGAGACGCCGAACTCGTCCTTGAGCACCGGGAAGGCGGGGAGGTAGAGGTCGATCGTGAACGGCCCGAGGCCGACGAGGGCACCCAGCACGATGATGTAGACGATGCGCTCACGGCGGGAGAGGGCGTCTCCGGGATGGACGACGGCAGACGACACGGGGCGTTCCTTCGGTGGGGCGTGGCGCGCGGGGGCGCCGAGGGCGGAGGGCGGGGCAGGCACGAGCTGCCTGGAGGTCCAACGGACGCGCCCCCGGCTTATTCCCAGGTGGAAGAATTTCGTTCGTCAGCCGCGGAGGGCTGCCACCACGCGCTCCACGTCGTCCTCGTCGTTCCAGACGTGGAACGCGATCCGCGCGCGTCCCGCCCGTCCGGACGCGACGATCCCGGCGGCTCCGAGGCGCGCCAGGTCCGTCCCGTCGGCGTCCGGCCAGGTCACGATCGCCTGGCCGCGCGGCTCGATCCCGAGGCCCGCGCTCACGAGGTCGCCGAGCTCGACGTTCCGGCGGTGCACGGCCTCGAGGTCGAGCCGCGCGAAGAGGGCGATCGCCGGGGCGGCGCCCACCCACGCGCCGAAGGCGGGCGAGACGTCGAACGCGCGCGCGTCCTCGGCGAGCGCCATCGCCGGTCCGTAGCAGGACGCCCACACGTCGGCGCCCGCGTACCAGTTGGCCTGCACGGGCACGAGCGTCGCGCGGTAGCGGTCCGACAGCGTGAGGAACGCCGCGCCCCGCGGTGCGCAGAGCCACTTGTAGGCGTGGCAGGCGGTGGCGTCGAAGAGGCTCGCGTCGATCGGCATGGCCCCGACCGCCTGGGTGGTGTCGCACAGGGTGAAGGCGTCGTGGATCCGGGCGGCCTCGCGGATGGCGGTCACGTCGGCGACCCGGCCGGACGCGGACTGCACGAGGGAGAAGGCCACGAGGTGCGTGCGCGGGCCGATCTCGGCCGCGAGCTCCTCGAGCGGCACGTGGCGCACGACGACCCCGCGCGCCTCCGCGACGACGAACGGGTAGGTGAGCGAGCTGAAGTCGCCGGTCACGCACAGCACCTCCGCCCCCGCGGGGACGGCCGCGGCGAGCACGCTCACGAAGGAGGCGGTCTGCGAGCCGACGGCGACGGATCCGACGGGGACGCCCACGAGCGACGCGTACGACGCCCGCACCCCCTCGACGATGCCGGCGTAGCCGTGCGCGGTGGATCCGCCGGCCGACCAGGTCGTGAGGTCGGCACGCAGGCGCTCCACCGTCTCGCGCGTGGGCAGGCCCATCGTGCAGGCCGAGAGGTACCCGGGCCCGGCCTCGAACAGGTCGCGGAGGTCCGCGGGGAGCGGGGCGAGGGCGGATGTCGGGGTCATGCGTCCAGCGTGACGACCGCGGGTGGGCGGAGCAAGCCCCTTCCCGGCATGCGACCCATAAGCACGCGTTATGCTCCGCGCATGACGGATGCACCGGCCACGGCCCGCGACCTCGACTCGGCGTCGCTGGCGGCCGTGCACGCGCTGGCCGTGCGCGGATCCGTCACGGCGGCCGCGGCGTCGCTCGGCGTCACCCAGCCCGCCCTGTCGCAGACGCTGCGCCGCCTCGAGGCCCGGATCGGGGTGCCCGTGACGGCGCGCGCGGGCCGCGGCGTCGTGCTCACGGAGGCCGGTCGGGTGCTCGCGCGCCACGCCGAGACCGTGGTCCACGCCATCGACGCCGCCGCCGACGAGCTCGACGGCCTGCGCGGCCTCCGCGCGGGGACCGTGCGCCTCGCCGCCTTCCCGTCCGCGTCGTCCACCGTCGTGCCGCGGCTGCTCGGCGGGCTCGCGGCCGCGCATCCGGGCCTCGGCTTCGGGTACCTGGAGGCCGAGCCGCCGGAGGCCGTCCAGGCGGTCCGGGCGCGCGAGGCCGACGTCGCCGTCACCTTCGCCTACCCGGACGACCCCGACGATCCCGCCGCCCGCGCCCTCGACGGGCTCGACGTGCGTCCCCTCTGGCGCGAGACGCTCTGGGCGGTCCTGCCCGAGTCCCGGGCGCTCCGGCACCGCGGTCCGCTCGCGCTCCGCGACCTCGCGGGCGACCGCTGGATCGCAGGCTGCGTCCGGTGCCGCCGCCACCTCGTCAGCGCGTGCGCGCGCAGCGGCTTCGCGCCGGAGGCGTCGTTCGAGACGGACAACGCGGCGGCGGCCGTCGGCATGGTGCACGCGGGCCTCGGGGTGGCGCTCCTCCCCTCGCTGGCGCTCGCGACCGCGCCCCTCCCCCGCGGCGTCGTCCGGCGCCGGATCTCGGGGGTCGGCGAGCGCGTCGTCCACGTCGTGACCGCGCCCGGCGGGTCCGGATCGGCCGCCGTGCACGCCGCGGTGACGGCGCTCGCCCGGCTGCGGGTGGGCGACTGGGAGCTCCGCCGGGCCTGACGGGCGTGAGGCCGCGCAGCGTGTCGCAGGGCGCGCTCCTGGCGGATTGTCGGTCGTGATCCGTAATGTCTGAGGGGTATGCCTCCGGTGCCCACCGGCGGCTCCCGGACGCAGAAGGACGAGGACGCATGTCCGACCAGCACGGCGATGAGCTCCAGGACGAGCTCCAGGACGAGGTCCAGGCCTCCAGCGGATCCACGGAGCGCCTGAACCGCCACCTGCAGCGCAGCGGCTCCGAGCAGGCCAGGTACCTCTCCGCGTACTTCGGCTGGAGCCTGCACGGCGACCTCATCCGCTCCCAGGGCACGACGGTCGCGATGTTCGTCGAGGACCTGGCCGACGCCATGGTCGCGCTCGGCTGGCTCGACGCCTCCGGCATCATCTGGAGCGCCGTCCCGGTGGACGCCGACAGCGCCGTCGAGGTCGTCCGCCGGCACCAGATGGAGCAGGGCTGGATGCCGCCCGGCACCGTCTGATCCGCTGAGCCTCCGCGCCCGCTGTGCGTGCGGCCGCCCGCCGCGACGCTCCTCGATCTCGGGAGTAGCGTCCGAAGGGATCAGGCCACCGGGGATTCGTCCCGCAGGCGGTCAGGAGGACACATGACGGACCACGACGGAGCGCTGCTCGACCGCGACATGGGGCTGCTGCTGGCAGCAGCGTCCCGAGCGGTGATCTCGCTCTATCGGCCGTTGCTGAAGCCCTTCCACCTGACCCACCCGCAGTACCTCGTGATGCTGGCCCTGCATGAGGAGGACCCGCGTCGCGCCGGCGACCTGAGCGACGCCGTGCAGCTCACCCCCGGCACGCTGTCCCCGCTCTTCAAGCGCCTGGAGCTCCTCGGCTACGTCACGCGCCAGCGCGACCAGGCCGACGAGCGCCGCCTCCTCATCGCGTTGACGGACCGCGGGCGGAGCATCCTGCCCGATCTCCTGCGCGTCGCCGAGCAGGTGCGCGACGACGTCGTCACCCGCAGCGGCACGGACTCCAGCGCGCAGGCGCGCCTGCGCAGCATGACCGACCTGCTGCTCGACGTCTGACGCGCGCCGGGGCCGCCGTCGGGACCGTCGGCGGTCGCCTCAGGGCGCGCCGTCGACCACGCGCTGCCACAGCGTGTGGTCGCTCCACGCGCCGTCGATCCGGAGGTACGCGGGCGCGACGCCGATCGCGGTGAAGCCGGCCCGCGTGAGCACCGCCTCGGATCCGAGGTTGCCCACGAGCGTCGACGCCTCCAGCCGGTGCAGCCCGGCGGCGCGGGCGATGCGGACCGCCTGCTTCGCCGCCGCCGTCGCGAGGCCCGCGCCCTGCCGCTCCCGGTCGATCCAGTAGCCGAGGCTCGCGCTCAGCGCCGCGCCCCGCTTCACCGCGAAGAGGTCGCAGCGGCCGATGATCCGGTCCCCCTCCACGACGAGGTACGGCAGGCCGGATCCGGCTGCGCGCTCGGCCACCCGCCCCGCGAGCTGCGCGCGCTGGCCGGCGGCCGTGAAGAACGCGTCGGTCCGCGCCGGCTCGAACGGGCGGAGATGCTCCCGGTTCGCGCGGTAGGCCGCCGCGAGCGCGGCCGCGTCGGTGATCCGCGCGGGCCGCATCACGACGCCGTCGGCGAGGACCGCGCGCTCGTCCGTGCCGGGGAGGGGTCCGCTCACGCCCCGGGGCGCACGTCGCGCTCGGGCCGGGCGTCGGGGGCCGGGATGACGCGGTCGGCGATGAGCCGGGCGTACCAGAGCGCGCTGTCCTTCGGCGTGCGCTCCTGGGTGTCGTAGTCGACGTGGACGATCCCGAACCGCTTCGAGTAGCCGAACGACCACTCGAAGTTGTCGAGCAGCGACCACACCTGGTAGCCGCGGAGGTCGACGCCGCGCTCGATCGCCCGGTGCGCGGCCGCGAAGTGCCGCGTGAGGTAGTCGATCCGCTCCGCGTCGTGGACGGCGCGCGTGCCGTCCTCGCCGACCGTCACCTCGTCGTCGAAGGCCGCGCCGTTCTCGGTCACCATGAGCGGCAGGCCGGGGAACTCCTCGTGCAGCGACACGAGCAGGTCCTCGAGCCCCTGGGGCTCGATGTTCCAGCCCATCGCCGTGTACGGGCCGGGCTGCTCGAGGAAGTCGACGTCGTCCGTGCCCGGGAAGGGCGTCGCGGCGACGTCGCCGTGGATGGAGGTGCCGCCGCCCGCGGAGGAGCCGTCGCGCATCCGCACCCGGCTGGTGTTGTAGTAGTTGACGCCCAGCAGGTCGAGCGGCTGGTGGATGAGCTCCGTGTCGCCGGGCAGCACGAACGACCAGTCGGTGATCGCCGCGGTGTCCTCGAGCACGTCCGCGGGGTACGCGCCGTGCAGCAGCGGGTCGAGGAACACGCGGTTGCCGACGCCGTCGACGCGGCGCACGGCCTCGGAGCCGGTGTCGCCCTCGCCGCGGATCACGTGCAGGTTGAGCGTGATGGAGAAGCGGGCGTCCGCGGGGACGACCTCCTTGAGCGCGGCGACCGCGAGGCCGTGCGCGAGGTTCAGGTGGTGCACCGCGCGGAACGACTCCTCCGCGTCGGTGCGCCCCGGCGCGTGCACGCCGGCCGCGTAGCCGAGGTAGGCCGAGCACCACGGCTCGTTGAGGGTGGTCCAGGTGCCGATGCGGTCGCCGAGCGCCTCGCCCATGATCCGGGCGTAGTCGGCGAACGCGTACGCCGTCTCGCGGTTCGTCCAGCCGCCCTCGTCCTCGAGCGTCTGCGGCAGGTCCCAGTGGTAGAGCGTCGCGATGGGCGTGATCCCCCGCGCCACGAGGCCGTCGACGAGCCGCCCGTAGAAGGCGAGCCCCTCGGCGTTCGCGGGTCCGCGACCGGTCGGCTGGATCCGCGGCCACGCGATCGAGAAGCGGTACGCCTCGAGGCCCAGCTCCTGCATCAGGTCGAGGTCGGACTCGAGCCGGTGGTAGTGGTCGTCGGCGACGTCGCCGGTGTCGCCGTCGAGCACCTTGCCGGGGGTGCGGCTGAAGGTGTCCCAGATGGAGGCGCCGCGCCCGCCCTCGTCGACCGCGCCCTCGATCTGGTACGAGGCGGTGGCGGAGCCGAAGAGGAAGCCGGGCGGGAAGGCGAGCCCCGTGCCCCGGTCGTCGGCGGCGGATGCGCCGGATGCGGCGGGCGATGCGTCGGTCATGGCGTGCGGGGACCTCTCCGTCGGGGTGAGGGCCGGCATCCCGCGCTCGCGCGCATCCGGACCCGGCCTCCCGCCATCCTGCCCGGGCCGTGACGCACGCGTCCAGCCGGACGGCCACCCGGCCGTCATCTCCCCCCTCCCCGCGACCCGGTCGACGTTGTGCCCGCGCCTCCGTCCGGTTAGGTTGTAGCTAGCAACAAATCATCGACGACGCTGACAGGAGACACCATGGCGCTCACCCCCACCCGCGAGGACAAGTTCTCGTTCGGACTCTGGACCATCGGATACACCGGGGCCGACCCCTTCGGCGGACCCACCCGCGCCGACCTCGACGTCGTCGAGGCCGTCGAGCGCATCTCGGAGCTGGGCGCCTACGGCCTCACCTTCCACGACGACGACCTCTTCGCCTTCGGCTCCACCGACGCCGAGCGCCAGACGCAGATCGACCGCCTCAAGGGCGCGCTCAGCGACACCGGCATCGAGGTGCCGATGGTCACCACGAACCTCTTCTCCGCCCCCGTCTTCAAGGACGGCGGCTTCACCTCCAACGACCGCGCCGTCCGCCGGTTCGCGATCCGCAAGGTCCTCCGCAACATCGACCTCGCCGCCGAGCTCGGCGCGAAGACGTTCGTCATGTGGGGCGGCCGCGAGGGCGCCGAGTACGACTCCGCCAAGGACGTCCGCGGCGCGCTCGAGCGCTACCGCGAGGCCGTCAACCTCCTCGGCGACTACGTCACCGACAAGGGCTACGACATCCGCTTCGCGATCGAGCCGAAGCCCAATGAGCCCCGCGGCGACATCCTGCTGCCGACGCTCGGCCACGCGCTCGCCTTCATCGAGACCCTCGAGCGCCCCGAGCTCGTCGGCGTGAACCCCGAGGTTGGCCACGAGCAGATGGCGGGCCTCAACTTCACCGCCGGCATCATGCAGGCGCTGTACCAGGGAAAGCTCTTCCACATCGACCTCAACGGCCAGCGCGGCATCAAGTACGACCAGGATCTGGTCTTCGGCCACGGCGACCTGCAGAACGCGTTCTCGCTCGTCGACCTGCTGGAGAACGGCGGCGTGGGCGGCGGCCGCTCGTACGACGGCCCCCGTCACTTCGACTACAAGCCCAGCCGCACCGAGGACATCACGGGCGTGTGGGACTCCGCCGCCGCCAACATGCGCATGTACCTGCTCCTCAAGGAGCGCGCGCAGGCCTTCCGCGCCGACCCCGAGGTCCAGGAGGCGCTCGCCGCCGCCAAGGTCCCCGAGATCGACACCCCGACGCTCAACGAGGGCGAGTCCTACGACGACATCCTCGCCGACCGCTCCGCCTACGAGGACTTCCCGGCCGACGAGTACTTCGACGGCAAGGGCTTCGGCTTCGTCCGCCTCAACCAGCTGGCGCTCGAGCACCTGATGGGCGCGCGCTCCTAGCTCGCACCTCGCACGATCGAAGGGCCCGGCATCCACGTGGATGCCGGGCCCTTCCGTCGTCGGCCCTCCTGCTCCGCGGGGAGCGGGGGACGAGCGAGGGGCCCGGCATCCTCTCGGATGCCGGGCCCCTCGTCCGCGCCGGAGCGCAGGTGGTGCGTGGATCAGCTCGCGGACTTGGACCCGCGGCTCTTGTTGAACACGTCGAACGCGACGGCCAGCAGGAGCACGAGGCCCTTGATGAGCGACTGGTACTCCGTGCCGAGGCCGAGCAGCGACATGCCGTTGTTGAGCACGCCCATGATCAGACCGCCGATCATGGCGCCGATCACGGTGCCGATGCCGCCCGTGACGGCCGCGCCGCCGATGAACACCGCGGCGATGGCGTCGAGCTCGAAGCCGTTGCCGGCGCCGGGGAGCGCCGAGTTGCTGCGGGCGGTGAAGGCGATGCCCGCGAGCGCGGCCAGGACGCCCATGTTCACGAAGAGCAGGAAATCGACGCGCTTCGTGTTGATGCCGGACAGCTGGGCCGCGTTGAGGTTGCCGCCTCGGGCGTAGATGTGACGGCCGAAGATGCTGCGGTTCATCACCGCCGTGTACACGAGCACCAGCACGGCGAGGATCACGAGCACGATCGGGGTGCCCTGGTAGCTCGCGAGCAGGTAGGTGATGCCGAGCACGAGGATCGCGATGGTCGCGAGCTTCGTCACGAACCAGGCGAAGGGCTCGTCCTCGAGGTTCAGCCTCACGCGGGCACGGCGCTCGCGCAGCTGCTGGGCCACGAGGAACACCGCCGCGAGCACACCGAGCGTGACGGTGACCCACTCGAGGTAGGACGTGCCGCCGGAGGGGTCGGGCAGGAAGCCGGCGCCGACGGCGACGTAGCCCTCGGGGAACGGGGTGATGGGGCGGTTGTCGAGCACGATCTGGGCGAGGCCGCGGAACGTGAGCATGCCCGCGAGGGTCACGATGAACGCGGGGATCCCGACGTACGCCACCCAGAAGCCCTGCCACGCGCCGATGAGGCCGCCGACCACGAGGCTCGCGATGATGGACGCCCACCAGGGCCAGCCCCAGTTGACGGCGAACACGCCCGAGAGGGCGCCGATGAGCGCGACGACGGATCCGACCGACAGGTCGATGTGGCCGGCGATGATGATCATCACCATGCCGATCGCGAGGATCAGGATGTACGCGTTCTGGACGACGATGCTCGTGACGTTGCGGGGCTCGAGGAGCGTCCCGTCGGTGAGGATCTGGAACAGCACCACGATCGCGATCAGCGCGATGAAGATGCCGATCTGCCTGAGGCGACTGACGAGGAAACCCGCCACACTGCTGAGACTGGACATGGTGACTATTCCTTTTCCTTGGTCATGTAGGTCATGAGGCTCTCGGGGGTCGCCTCGGAGATCGGGAGCTGGCCCGTGATCCTGCCGGCCGAGAGGGCGTAGATGCGGTCGCAGATGCCGAGGAGCTCGGGCAGCTCGCTGGAGATGACGATGACCGCCTTCCCCTGCGCGGCGAGCGCGTTGATGATCGTGTAGATCTCGTACTTGGCGCCGACGTCGATGCCGCGCGTGGGCTCGTCGAGGATCAGCACGTCCGGGTCGGAGAACATCCACTTGGAGAGGACGACCTTCTGCTGGTTGCCGCCGGAAAGCTTCCCGGTGATGGCGCCCACGCTCGGGGCCTTGATGTTCATCGACTTGCGGTAGCCGTCGGCCACCACGTACTCCTGGTTGGCGTCGACCCAGCCGGCCTTCGACAGCTTCTCGAGCGCGGCGCCGGAGACGTTGCGCTTGATGTCGTCGATGAGGTTCAGGCCGTAGTGCTTGCGGTCCTCGGTGGCGTACGCGAGGCCGTTCTTGATCGCCTCGCCCACCGTGCGGGCGGTGATCTCCTTGCCGCGCTTGTAGAGCTTGCCCGAGATGTTCGCGCCGTACGAGCGGCCGAAGACGCTCATCGCGAGCTCGGTGCGCCCGGCGCCCATGAGGCCGGCGATGCCGACGACCTCGCCCGCGCGGACGTTGAGGTTGGCGTGGTCGACGACGACGCGGGAGTGCTCCTGCGGGTGGTGGACCGTCCAGTCCTCGATGCGGAGGATCTCCTCGCCGATGTCCGGCGTGCGGTCGGGGTAGCGGCTCTGGAGGTCGCGACCGACCATGCCCTTGATGATGCGCTCCTCGCTGATGGAGTCGCGCTCGAGGTCGAGCGTCTCGATGGTCTTGCCGTCGCGGATGATCGTCACGGCGTCGGCGATCGCCTTGATCTCGTTCAGCTTGTGGCTGATGATGATACTCGTGATGCCCTGGCCCTTGAGGTGCTTGATCAGGTCGAGCAGGTGGGCGGAGTCCTCGTCGTTCAGCGCCGCGGTGGGCTCGTCGAGGATGAGGAGCTTCACCTCCTTGGACAGCGCCTTCGCGATCTCCACGAGCTGCTGCTTGCCCACGCCGATGTCGGCGATCTTGGTGGCCGGGTTGTCGCTCAGCCCGACGCGGGCGAGGAGCTTGGCGGCCTCGACGTTCGTGGCGTTCCAGTCGATGAAGCCGCCGCGCGAGATCTCGTTGCCGAGGAAGATGTTCTCCGCGATGGAGAGGAAGGGGCTCAGCGCGAGCTCCTGGTGGATGATCACCACGCCCGACTTCTCGCTGTCGCGGATGCTGGAGAACTTGACGACCTCGTCCTCGAGGACGATGTCGCCGTCGTAGGAGCCGGCCGGGTAGACGCCGGAGAGGACCTTCATCAGGGTCGACTTGCCCGCGCCGTTCTCGCCGCAGATCGCGTGGCACGTGCCGCGCGTGACCTCGAGGCTGACGTCCTGCAGCGCCTTGACGCCGGGGAACGTCTTGGTGATGCCGCGCATCTCGAGAATGTGGTTGGCCATGGCCTGCCTCACTTGTGTGGATGGTGGTGCCGGGTGCCCGGCGGTGGTGCTGCGGGGGCGGTGAGCGCCTCGCGGGCCCGGCCGGCCGCGCATCGCGGCCGGCCCGACCGGTGGAGGCCGGTCGGCGCGCGAGCGCCGACCGGCCGGTGCGCCGCCGGAGCGGTGCGGGTGAGGACTACTCGCCCTTGTCGATCTCTTCCTGCGTGTAGTAGCCGCTGTCCACGATGACCTCGACGAGGTTGTCCTTCGTCACGGTGACCGGGGGGAACTGCTTGGTCGGGACGTCCTTCACCTTGTTGTTGTAGGTGTCGGGCGCGTCCGGGGTCTCGCCCTTGAGCAGGTCGTCGACCATCGTGACGGCCTCCTTGCCGAGCAGGCGCGTGTCCTTGAAGATCGTCGAGTACTGGACGCCGTCGAGGATGAGCTTGTCGGACGCCTTCTCGCCGTCCTGGCCGGTGATGATCGGCATGGCGTCGCTGGCGACGCCGGCCGAGGTCAGGGCCTGGATGATGCCGCGGGACAGGCCGTCGTACGGCGAGAGGACGCCGTCCGGCTTGGCGCCGCCGGGGTACGAGCCCGAGAGCAGGTTCTCCATGCGGGCCTGCGCGCCCTCCTGCTTCCACTGCTGGATCGCGACCTGGCTGAAGTCCTGCTGGCCGGAGCCGATGGTGACCTGGCCGGACTCGAGGAACGGCTTGAGGGTCTCCATGGCGCCGTCGTAGAAGAACTGCGCGTTGTTGTCGTCCGGGCTGCCCGCGAAGATCTCGATGGTCTTCTTCTCGGTGCTGCCGGTCGCCTTGCCGTCCGCGTCCACGAGGCCGAGGCCCTGGAGGAGGGAGTTGCCCTGGAGCACGCCGACCTGCTGGTTGTCGAACGTCGTGTAGTAGTCGACGTCCTCGGTGCCGTTGATCAGGCGGTCGTACGCGATGACCTTGACGCCGTCGTCGGCCGCGGTCTTGAGGACCTGGGTCAGCGCGGTGCCGTCGATCGACGCGACGATGAGGGCCTTGGCGCCCTTGTTGAGCATGGTCTCGATCTGCGAGATCTGGTCCTGCACCTTGTCGTTCGCGTACTGCAGGTCGACCTGGTAGCCCAGGTCGGTGAGCTGCTTCTCGACGTTGTTGCCGTCGTCGACCCAGCGCTCGCTGGTCTTGGTCGGCATGGCGACACCCACCAGGGTGTCCTCGGGCTTGATCTCGCCCTCGGCGCCGGCGCCTCCGCGGCCTCCGCCGCCGGAGCAGGCTGCGAGGGAGAGGGCGATGCTCGTGGCGGCGATGCCGACGAGGACCTTCTTCATCTTCACGGTCGTGTCCTTTCGTACTGCTGCTGTGAGACGCGGTCCCGGCATCTGCGCCGGCTCCGCACCCCTGGTGTGGGTGTTACAGGCCCTGGGCCAGGCGGTGGTACGCCTGGTTCCAGCGGACTTCCTTGGTGAAACCCTTGAGGGTCGTGTCCTCGTCGATGACGAGGAGCTCCGTGCGCGCGATCTCGGCGAAGTCCTCGAAGACGTCGACGCCGATCTGCGTGCTCATGACCGTGTGGTGGGCGGCGCCGGCCGTGAGCCAGGCCGCGGCGCTCGTCGCGAGGTCCGGCGCGGGCTTCCACACGGCACGGGCGACGGGCAGGTTCGGGAGCGGCTCGTCGAGCGGCACGACCTCCACGACGTTCGCGACGATGCGGAAGCGGTCGCGCATGTCCGACATCGCGACGACCACGGCGGGGCCGGGATCGGTGTCGAAGACCAGGCGGACCGGGTCCTCGCGGCCCCCGATGCCGAGCGGGTGGATCTCGAGGCTCGGCCGTCCGGTGGTGAGGGTGGGGCAGATCTCGAGCATGTGCGCGCCGAGGATCTTCTCCTCGCCGGGGACGAGGTGGTACGTGTAGTCCTCCATGAGGCTCGCGCCCCCGGGGAGGCCGGCACCCATGACCTTGGCGGCGCGGATCAGGACGGCCGTCTTCCAGTCGCCCTCGGCGCCGAAGCCGTAGCCCTCGGCCATGAGGCGCTGGACCGCGAGGCCGGGGAGCTGGCGGAGGCCGCCGAGGTCCTCGAAGCTCGTGGTGAAGGCGCCGAAGCCGCCCTCCTCGAGGAAGGAGCGGAGGCCCACCTCGATGGCCGCGCCGTACCGGAGCGACTCGTGGCGCTCGGCGCCGCGCTGCAGCTCGGGGGCGATGTCGTAGAGCCGCTCGTACTCGTCGACCAGCGCGTCGATCTCGGCGTCGGTCGCCGCGTCCACGCGCTCGACGAGGTCGTTGACGCCCCAGGTGTTGACGGAGACGCCGAACTTGAGCTCGGCCTCCGTCTTGTCGCCCTCGGTGACCGCGACGTTGCGCATGTTGTCGCCGAAGCGCGCGACCTTGAGCTCGTGGACGGCGGCCCAGCCGGCGGCGGCGCGCATCCAGGTGGCGATGCCCGCGCGGACGGCCTCCGTGCTGACGTGGCCGACGACGGTCTTGCGGACGACGCCGAGGCGCGACTGGATGTAGCCGAACTCGCGGTCGCCGTGCGCGGCCTGGTTCAGGTTCATGAAGTCCATGTCGATGGTGCTCCACGGGAGCGCGACGTTGGCCTGGGTGTGCAGGTGGAGGAAGGGCTTCTGCAGGGCGTCGAGGCCCTGGATCCACATCTTCGCGGGGCTGAACGTGTGCATCCACGCGATGAGGCCGATGGTGCGGTCGCTCGCGTTGGCCTCGAGGGCCATGCGGCGGATGCTGTCGGAGTCCTTGAGGACGGGCTTCCACACGACGCGGACGGGGACGTCGGACGCCTCCTCGAGCTGCCGGGCGATCTCCTGCGACTGCTCGGCGACCTGCTGGAGCGTCTCCTCGCCGTAGAGGTTCTGGCTGCCGGTGAGGAACCAGACCTCGTAGTGGTCGAGGGACGTGGTGATGCGGCTCACTTCAGGGCTCCTTGGGGTGCTTGTCCGTAGACGTTCTGGTAGCGGTCGAACAGGGAGTCGACGGCCTCGACGGGGAGGGGCGCGGGCTCGCCGAGCTGGCGGGAGATGTGCACGGTGCGCGCCACGTCCTCGACCATGACGGCCGCCTTCACGGCGTCCTTCGCGTCCTTGCCGATGGTGAAGGGGCCGTGGCCGGCCATGAGCACGGCGCGCGAGCGGTGCCCGGTGAGGGTCTCGACGATGCCGCGGCCGATGGAGTCGTCGCCGATGATCGCGAACGGGCCGACGGGGATCTCCCCGCCGAACTCGTCGGCCATCGCGGTGATGACGCACGGGATGGGCTCGCGTCGGGCCGCCCACGCGACCGCGTAGGTGGAGTGCGTGTGGACCACGCCGCCGACCTCGGGCATGTTGCGGTACACGTAGGCGTGCGCCGCGGTGTCGCTCGAGGGGGCGTTGCGGGAGCCGGGGGTGTCCGGGATCACGTTGCCGTCGAGGTCGCAGAGGATCATGTTCTCGGGGCTCAGGTCGTCGTAGCTCACGCCGGACGGCTTGATGACGAAGAGGTCGGCGCCGGGGACGCGGCCGGAGACGTTGCCGCCGGTCCAGACCACGAGGCCGTAGCGCACGAGCTCGCCGTGCAGGCGGGAGACCTCGGAGCGGACGCGGGCGACCGCGACCTCGATCTCGGGTGCGTAGGTGCTCACGCGCGGGCCTCCCTCTTCAGCGACTTGAGCCGCTTCATGACGTCGTTGGCGCCGCGACCGAAGTAGTCGTGCAGCGTCGAGTACTCCTCGTAGAGGCGGTCGTACGCGAGGGCGCGCGTCTCGTCGGGCTGGTAGCGGCCGCGCTCGACCTTGCCCATGGCGTCGCCCGCGACGCGCACGTCGGGGTAGGCGCCGGCGGCGACGGCCGCGTGGATCGCGGATCCGAGGGCCGGGCCCTGCTCGCTCGTGATGACCGAGATGGGGAGGCGCAGGATGTCGCTGTACGCCTGCATGAGGAACGCGTTCTTCAGCAGGCCGCCCG
Source organism: Clavibacter rahimiani (assembly GCF_052654495.1). NCBI lineage: Bacteria > Bacillati > Actinomycetota > Actinomycetes > Micrococcales > Microbacteriaceae > Clavibacter > Clavibacter rahimiani. Next base: position 846,947 of record NZ_CP199790.1, on the reverse strand, counting down.
CGACGATGAACTCGGTGACGGGCACGCCCGACGCGTTGAACGTCTCGACGATCTTGCGCGTGCCGAACGCGGTGGCCTCGAGCAGCGCCCGGTAGACCTCCTCGGTGCGCGTGGTGAGCGTGGTGCCGACGACGAGGCCGGAGAGCTCGTGGTCGACGAGCACCGAGCGGTTGCCGGAGTGCCAGTCGAGCGCGACGAGGCCGTGACCGCCCACGGGCTGGTCGGCCGCGAGGTCGGTGAGGTGCTGGTGGACGCTCTTGCCGGCGGCCGCGGCCTCCTCGGCGTAGCGCGCGGGCACCTGGTTCTTGACGTACCAGGCGAAGATGTCGCCGACGCCGGACTGGCCGGCCTCGTAGCCGTAGAGGCCGGAGACGATGCCGCCGTCGACGACGCCGCACATGCCGGGGACCTCGGTGAGCACGTCGCTGTTCATGACGTGGCAGGTGCTCGTGCCCATGATCGCGACCATCTGGCCGGGCTCGACGGCGCGGGCGACCGGGGCGGTGACGTGCGCGTCGACGTTGCCGACCGCGACGGCGATGCCCTCGGGCAGGCCCGTCCAGGCGGCGGCCTCGGCGGAGAGCGTGCCGGCCGCGGACCCGAGCTGGCCGATCTCGTGCGCGACCTTGTCCTCGGCGAAGGAGGCGAAGCCGGGGTTCAGCGCGCCCAGGAACTCGGACGTCGGGTACTCGCCGTCCTGGAGGATGCCCTTGTAGCCGGCGGTGCAGGCGTTGCGGACGTAGCTGCCGGTGAGCTGCCAGACGATCCAGTCGGCCGCCTCGACCCAGTGGTCCATGAGGCCGTAGAGCTCGGGGTCCTCCTCGAGGAGCTGGAGGCCCTTGGCGAACTCCCACTCGCTGGAGATGAGGCCGCCGTAGCGCGCGAGCCACTTCTCGCCGCGCTCCTCGGCCAGCGCGTTGATGCGGTCGGCGTGCGACTGCGCGGCGTGGTGCTTCCAGAGCTTGACGTACGCGTGGGGACGGTCGGCGTAGCCCTCGACCTCGTTGAGCGGCGTGCCGTCGGCGAGCGTGGGGACCATGGTGCACGCGGTGAAGTCGGTGCCGATGCCGATGACCTGCGCGGGGTCGATGCCGGCCTCGCGGATGGCGGCGGGCACGGCCTGCTTGAGCACGTCCACGTAGTCGCTCGGGACCTGGAGGGCCCACTCGGGCGGGAGCTGCGCGCCGGTGGCGGCGAGCGTGTCGTCCATCACCGCGTGCGGGTAGTCGAGGACGCCGGAGCCGAGCTCGACGCCGTCCGAGACGCGCACGACGACGGCGCGGCCGGAGAGGGTGCCGTAGTCGACCCCGATGACGTACTGCTCGGAACGGGCGTCGGGCTCGGTGGCTCCGGACGCGGTGCTCACGGGGGCGCTGGGCACGGGATCGACTCCTTCGTCTGATGCATCGCGATCCGGGAAGACCGCGCGGGATGTGAACGGTCACATCGGCGGATGTCACTCTACACACGCGCGGGATCGCCCTGTCAAGCCGAGACGCCCGACCCCCTCGAAGTGGGGCGTGCGCGACCTCCGGGGAGGAGCGGCCGCCGGTGCATCGGGTCAGTACGAGGGCGCTCCGGTGGACGCACGGACCACGAGCTCCGGCGTGATCGTGCCGCGGTACCGCTCCCCCGTGCCGTCCATGCCGTCGAGCAGCAGCGCCACGCACCGGCGGCCCACCTCGGCGAAGTCCTGGCGCACGGTGGTGAGCGGCGGCCAGAAGTGCGCGGCCTCCGGGATGTCGTCGAAGCCGACGATGCTGACGTCGCGCGGCACATCGAGCCCGGCGTCGCGGACCGCGTGGATGAGGCCGAGGGCCATCTGGTCGTTGCTGGAGAAGATCGCGGTGAAGTCGCGGAGGCGCAGCATCTCCCGGCCGGCGTAGAACCCGAACTCCGCGGTCCAGTCGCCGAGGATGGGCGCGGTCGTGGGCACGTCGGCGGCGGACATCGCGTCGAGGAACCCGCGCATGCGGGCCTCCGCCTCGATCCAGTCCTGCGGGCCCGCCAGGTGGTAGATGTCGCGGTGCCCGAGGTCGAGGAGGTGCCGGGTGGCGAGCCGGGCGCCCGCGATCTGGTCGACGGACAGGTCGTGCGCGTCCCCGCGGCCGTCGCTCTGCATGGTCACGTACGGCACGTCGAGCGACATGCTCGCGATCACCTCGCGCACGCGCACCTGCGGCGCCACGACGACGAGCCCCTCGACGGCCTGCTCGACCAGGTGCCCGAGGGCGACCGTGATCGCGGCCTCGTCGGAGGACGCGAGGTTCGTGGTGGTGACGAGGTAGCCGGCCTCGCGCGCCGCGGCCTCGATGGCGGCGATGGAGGACGCGGGGCCGTACTGCGAGCTCTGCGACGTGAGCACACCGATGGTGCGGGACCGGCTCGTGACGAGCGCGCGCGCCGCGCGGTTGGGGCGGTACTGCACCTGCTCCATGACGTCGAGCACGCGCTGCCGGGTCTCGGCGCGGAGCGAGGGCGAGTCGTTGAGGACGCGGGACACGGTCTGGTGCGAGACCCCGGCGAGGCGCGCGACGTCGCGGATGCTCGGCGCCCTCCCCCGCGGCGTGTCCGTCATCGTCGACCCCGTCCTCGTGCGGGCCGCGGCCCGTCCGCGCCGTCCGGCGCAGGTGTCACATTGTCACATGTGACTGTCACACGGGCCAGGATCCCCGGACGGGCCACGCGCGGCACCCGGCGTCGGACCGCTGCGGCAGACTGGTCCCCCATGCACGACGAGAGGCACCACCTGTGACGATCACCGCCGCGGCAGACGGATCCGCGCTCGGCAACCCCGGCCCCGCCGGCTGGGCCTGGTACGTGGACGACGACCACTGGGGCGCGGGCGGCTGGCCGCACGCGACGAACAACCAGGGCGAGCTGAAGGCGGTCCTCGAGCTGTTCCGCGCGACCGCGCACCTCGACGACGACCTGCTCGTCCTCTGCGACAGCCAGTACGTCATCAACTCGGTCACCAAGTGGATGCCCGGCTGGAAGCGCAAGGGCTGGCGGAAGGGCGACGGCAAGCCCGTGCTCAACGTCGAGCTGCTCAAGGAGATCGACGCCGAGATCCAGGGCCGCCGCTACCGCTTCGAGTGGGTGAAGGGGCACGCGGCCCACCCGCTCAACGAGGCCGCCGACGACCGCGCGCGCGCCGTGGCGACCGCGTTCCAGGGACGCCGCCCCATCCCCGAGGGACCGGGCTGGGCGGGGCACGCGGCCGACGCCTCGTCGCCCGTGCGGGAGGACGAGGAGCGCGCCGCCGTCGAGGCCGACGCCGGGCTCGCCGCGGATCCCGTGGTCGCGGAGGCGGAGGCCGTCGAGGCCGAGGCCCCCGCGCAGCCGGGCCTGTTCGACTTCGACGCGTTCGACGAGGAGGTCGCGCCGGATCCCGGCGACACCACCCTCACGATCGCGCTCGACCGCGACGCCATGGCGCGCCTCAGCGCCCACGCGCGTGACCGCGGGGTCAGCGTCGACGAGGCCGTGCGGCTCCTGCTGCCCTGATCGACGCGCGGCGGACCCGCGGGGCGGGCCCTCGCCGGCCCGCCGCGCGGATCACCCCTAGTGCTTGCCCTGCTTGAGGGCCTTGCCGAGCGCGCGCTCGAGGTCGACGACGAGGTCCTCGACGGCCTCGATGCCGACCGACAGGCGCACCAGGTCGTCCGGCACCTCGAGCGGCGTGCCCTTGACCGACGCGTGCGTCATCTCGGACGGGTAGCTGATGAGCGACTCGACGCCGCCGAGCGACTCCGCGAGCTGGAACACGCGGGTCGACTCGACCACGCGGCGCGCGGCCTTGGCTCCGCCGCGCACCTGGAACGAGATCATGCCGCCGAAGCCCGTCATCTGCGCCTTCGCGATGTCGTGGCCCGGGTGCTCCGGGAGGCCCGGGTAATGCACGGCCGTGACGTCGGGGTGGCTCTGCAGGAAGGCCGCGATCTCCTCGGCGTTCGAGGAGTGGCGCTCGACGCGCACCGCGAGCGTCTTGATGCCGCGGGTGGTGAGCCAGGCGTCCATGGGGCCCGAGACGGCGCCGATCGCGAACTGCAGGAAGCCCACCTTCTCCGCCATCGCGTCGTCTTTGAGGATCACGGCTCCGCCGAGCACGTCCGAGTGCCCGCCGAGGTACTTCGTGGTCGAGTGCACGACGACGTCGGCGCCGAGCGTGAGCGGCTGCTGCAGGTACGGCGAGGCGAAGGTGTTGTCCACGACGACGACGGCCCCCGCGGCGTGGCCGAGGTCGGCGAGCGCGCGGATGTCGCTGATCTTCATGAGCGGGTTGCTGGGCGTCTCGACCCAGAGGACCTTCGCGGGGCCGGATCCGAGGACCCGCTCGACCGCGGCGAGGTCGCTCATGTCGACCGTCTCGACGACGATCCCCCAGTCGCCGAGCACGCGGGTGAGGAGGCGGTAGGTGCCGCCGTACACGTCGTCGCTGAGGACGATGCGGTCGCCGGGCCGGGTGATGGCGCGCAGCAGCGTGTCCTCGGCGGCGAGGCCGGACGCGAACGAGAACGCGTGGCGGCCCTGCTCGAGCGACGCGAGCAGCGCCTGCAGGCCCGTGCGGGTGGGGTTCGCGCTGCGGGCGTACTCGTAGCCGCCGCGGAGGCCGCCGACGCCGTCCTGCACGAAGGTGCTCGTGAGGTAGAGGGGCGGGATGACGGCGCCCGTGGTGGGGTCCGGGTCCTGGCCGGCGTGGATCGCGCGGGTGTCGAAGTCGTGCTTGTCGCTCACGGTTCTCGTCTCTGTGGGTCGGGAGGGGATGCGCGGGCCGGAGCCGGCCGGCGGATCAGTCGGTGAGGTAGGTGAGGAGGTCGTGCCGCGTGAGCACGCCCACGGGCTTGCCGCCATCGCTCACCATGAGCGCGTCGGCGGACCCGAGCGCGCGCCACGCCTCGGGCACGGTCTCGTTGACGCCGATGAGCTCGAAGGCGGATCCGACGAACGGCCCGACCTGGTCGGACAGCTGCGCGCGCCCGCTGAAGACGAGCTCGAGGAGGCTGCGCTCGTCGACCGCGCCCGCGACCTCGCCCATGACCACGGGCGGCTCGGCGGAGAGGACGGGGAGCTGCGACACGTCGTACTCGGTCATGATGCGGATCGCGTCGCGGATGGTGTCGCTCGGGTGCGCGTGCACGAGGTCGGGGAGGCTGCCGGTCTTGGCGCTCATCACGTCGGCGACCGTGCGCTGGCCGTTGACCCGGGCGAAGCCGTAGGACTGCATCCACTTCTCGTTGAAGATCTTGCCGAGGTAGCCGCGGCCGCCGTCGGGCAGGAGGATCACCATCACGTCGTCGGGGCCGAGGTGCGTCGCGGCCTTGAGGGCGGAGACCACGGCCATGCCGCTGGATCCACCGACGAGCAGGCCCTCCTCGCGGGCGAGCCGCAGGGTCATGTCGAACGACTCCTGGTCGCTCGAGGCGATGACCTCGTCGACCACGTCGGGGTCGTAGGCGGCCGGCCAGAAGTCCTCGCCGACGCCCTCGACGAGGTAGGGGCGACCCGTGCCGCCGGAGTAGACCGAGCCCTCGGGGTCGGCGCCGATGATGCGCACGCGGCCCTCCGACACCTCCTTGAGGTACCGGCCGACGCCGCTGATGGTGCCGCCCGTGCCGACGCCCGCGACGAAATGCGTGATCTCGCCCTCGGTGTCGCGCCAGATCTCGGGACCCGTGGTCTCGTAGTGGCTGAGCGGCCCGTTGGGGTTGGAGTACTGGTCGGGCTTGAAGGCGCCGGGGATCTCGCGCGCCAGTCGGTCGCTCACCGAGTAGTAGGAGTCGGGGTGGTCGGGCGCGACGGAGGTGGGCGTGACCACGACCTCGGCGCCGTACGCGGTGAGGACGTTGCGCTTGTCCTCGCCGACCTTGTCGGGCAGCACGAAGACGCAGCGGTAGCCGCGCTGCTGGGCGACGAGCGCGAGGCCGACGCCCGTGTTGCCGGAGGTGGGCTCGACGATGGTGCCGCCCGGCTGCAGCTTCCCGTCGCGCTCGGCCGCGTCGATGATGCGCGTCGCGATGCGGTCCTTGGCGCTGCCGCCCGGGTTCAGGTACTCGACCTTCACGAGCACGGTCGCCGAGATGCCCTCGACCACCCGGTTCAGCTTGACGAGCGGGGTGTTCCCGATGAGGTCGAGGATCGTGTCGGCGTACTTCACGTGAGGTGGCGCTCCCGGTATCAGGTGTGCGGTCCGGTGGGCCCCGCTCCGCCAGTCTAAGCGCGCCTCCGGCCCGTGTTACGGGGGCGGCGGGGCGCCCGCGGGCAGGGTCCGCCCAGCCCGACCGGGTACCCTGGGCGCACATTCCCCCAGCAGAGAAGGACCCTCCGTGGCGCGACGCGACGACACCACGCCCTCCGGCGACACGAGCGGACGGCCCGTCCCGCCGACCGCCAAGCAGGCCCAGAAGGACCTCACGGTCAAGCAGCAGCGCGAGGCCCGCCGCGCCGAGAAGGTGGCGGCGCTCAAGAAGCAGCAGGACCGCGCGCGCCGGAACCGCCTCATCGGGATCATCACGGCGGCCGTGGCCGCCGTCGCGGTCGTGGCCATCGTGATCGGCGTGGTCGTCTCGAGCGGCACGCCGAAGCAGGACCCGGACGACATCTCGATCCAGGGCCTCCGGACGTGGGACTCGCTCCCCAGCACGCACGTGGAGGGCACGGTCGACTACGCCGCGAAGTACGACGGCATGAGCCCGCCCGCGGGCGGCGAGCACAACGCCATGTGGCTCAACTGCGGCGTCTACGACCAGCCGCAGCCGAGCGAGAACGCGGTGCACGACCTCGAGCACGGCGCCGTGTGGATCACCTACGACGCCGCCCGGGTCACCGGCGACGACCTGTCGGACCTGCAGAAGTACGCGGAGTCGTTCGGCGGCTACGTCACCATGTCGCCCTACGAGGGCCTCGACAGCGCCATCGCGCTCTCCGCGTGGGGCGCGCAGGTGAAGGTCGAGTCGGTCGACGACCAGCGCATCAAGGACTTCATGGCCAAGTACTGGAAGAGCCCGAACGCCCCCGAGGCCGGCGCCGCGTGCACCGGCGCGCTCGAGGGCGAGGGCCGGGTCGGCTGACCGTGACCGATCGCGGCTCCGGCCCCTCCGGCACGGGCTCCTCCGGCCGGCCCGTCGGCGACGTCGCGGTCGACCACGTCCCCGACGACGACATCCGCGAGGAGGAGCTCGAGGGCCTGGTCGCGCACGGCGAGGAGTCGCGCGCCCGCGGGCGCCGGATCCGCATCGGCCTGGCCGCCGGCGTCGTCGCGGTCGCGCTCGTGGTCGCGGGGCTCCTGGTGGGCCGTGTCACCGCGCCCGTCTCCGCCCTCACGCCCAGCACCAACAGCGCCGAGGCCGGCTTCTCCCGCGACATGCAGGTGCACCACGAGCAGGCCGTGCAGATGTCGCTCATGGTCATCGACCGCACGGACGATCCCGAGGTGAAGCTGATCGCGCAGGACATCGCGCAGGCGCAGTCCCAGCAGGCCGGCCAGATGTACGCGTTCCTCACCTCCTGGGGCCTCGACCAGGCGCCGTCGCAGGCGCGCATGACCTGGATGATGCTCCCGACCCTCGACGGGAGGACCGACCACGCCTCGATGGACATGACCCCCGGCGCCCGGATGCCGGGCCTCGCCTCGCAGGCCGACCTCGACGAGCTCGGCGGCCTGACGGGCGTCGCCGCGGAGCGGAAGTACCTCACGCTGATGATCGCCCACCACCGCGGCGGCGTGGAGATGGCCCAGGCGCTCCTCGAGCGCTCGCGGAACCCCCTCGTCACCGATCTCGCCACCGGCATGGTGGCGGTGCAGGACAAGGAGATCCTCTACATGCAGCAGCTCCTGGACGCCCGGTCCTGAGCCGCACCCCCGGCGCGCCGGGACGGGGACCCTCGGGTCAGGCCGCCTCGGTGCGCTGGTCGCTGTAGAGGCGCGCGTACTCGCCGCGACGGGCGAGCAGCTCCGCGTGCGTGCCCTGCTCGACGATGCGGCCGGCGACGACCACGAAGATCACGTCGGCGTCGACCACGGTCGAGAGCCGGTGCGCGATCGCGATGGTGGTGCGCCCGCGCGACGCCGTGTCGAGCGCCTGCTGCACGACGCGCTCGGAGATGGCGTCGAGCGCGCTCGTGGCCTCGTCGAGGATCAGCACGGCCGGGTCCTTGAGGAGCACGCGCGCGATGGCGATGCGCTGCTTCTCGCCGCCCGAGAGCCGGTAGCCCCGCTCCCCCACGAGCGTGTCGTAGCCGTCGGGGAAGGACTCGATGGTCTGGTGGATGTTCGCCGCCCGCGCCGCCTGCTCGATCTGCTCCTGCGTGGCGTCGGGCCGGGCGTAGCGGAGGTTGTCGCCGATGGTCGCGTGGAAGAGGTACGTCTCCTGGCTGACGATGCCGATGTTCTCCAAGAGCGACTCCTGCTCGAGGTCGCGCACGTCCTCGCCCGCGAACAGCACGCGTCCGCCCGTCACGTCGTGGAAGCGCGGGATCAGGTAGGACACGGTCGTCTTGCCCGCTCCGGAGGGGCCCACGAAGGCCGCGAACTGGCCGGGCTGGATGTCGAAGGACATGCCGTCGAGCGTGGGCCGCTCGCCGGGCCGGGTGTCGGGGTAGGAGAAGCGCACGTCGTCGAACGCGACGCGGCCGAGCGCGGGACCCGCGGCCACGGGACGCGCGTCGTGCCGATCGCGGATGGCGGGCTCGAGGTCGAGGTACTCGAAGATGCGGGCGAACAGCGCGCCCGAGGTCTGCAGGTCGAGGGCCACGCGCATCAGGCCGATGAGCGGCCACATGAGGCGCGCCTGCACGGTCGTGAACGCGACGATGGTGCCCGCCGTGACCTCGATCCCGCCCGTGATGAGGAAGCCCGCGACCACGTAGACGATCGCGGGGATGATCGAGAGGAAGATCTGCACGAGCGCGAAGAACCACTGCCCGCTCATCTGCTGGCTCACCTGCAGCCGGATCTGCGTGCGGTTCTCGTCCTCGTAGCGCGCGGTCTCCGCGCCCTGCCGGTTGAAGCTCTTCGACAGCAGGATGCCGGAGACGGACAGCGTCTCCTGCGTGATCGCCGTCATGTCCGACAGCGACTCCTGCGTCTTCGACGCGATCCGCGCCCGCACCTGGCCGACGCGCCGCTGCGCGATCACGAGCACGGGCATGAGCACGACGGCCACGAGCGTGAGCTGCCAGTTGAGCACGAGCATCGCGACGAGGGCCGCGATCACGGTGACGGTGTTGCCGAGCACGCTCGAGACGGTGTTGGTGAGGACCGCCGCCACGCCGCCCACGTCGTTCTGCAGGCGGGACTGGATCACGCCGGTCTTGGTGCGCGTGAAGAAGCCGAGCTCCATGCTCTGCAGGTGCCGGAAGAGGTCGACCCGCATGGATCCCATGACCCGGTTGCCCACGGTCGCCGTGAGGAAGGTCTGCCAGACGCCGAGGCCCGCGCCGACGACCCAGATGGCGATCATGATGGCGACGAGCTCGACGAGCACCGGGATGTCGGGGCCGCCCGTGGGCGGGAAGAGGCCGCGGTCGAAGGCCTGCTGCGTGAGCAGCGGCGGCACCACGGTGAGGCCCGCGCCGACCAGCACGAGCACGATCGTGAGGATCAGGGCCCGGCGGTGCGGCTGGAACAGCTCCGTGATCCGGCCCAGCAGGTTCTCGACGCGCGGCGCCTCGGCGTTGGCCTTGCGCTGGCTCTCGGCGTCGGCCGCGCTCACGCGTCCGCCGCGCCCGCCGCCCCCGCGCATGCCGCCGCCCGCGGCGATGTCGCCCATCCTCGTCATTCCGGCGATTTTACGCCCGTGGGGGATCGCTCCCGACCACAGCGGGCACGCGCACGACGACGGCCCGGCCGCCCGCGGAGGCGGGCGACCGGGCCGGGGTCGGGAGGAGGCGGGTCAGCCCTTCGTGGAGCCGGCCAGGAGGCCGCGCACGAAGTAGCGCTGCAGGCTGAAGAACACGATGAGCGGCACGATGAGCGAGACGAACGCCGCCGCCGTGAGCCGCTGCCAGTCCTGCCCGCGCGTCCCCGTGAGCTCCGCGAGGCGCTGCGTGAGCGGCGCGACGTCGGCCGTGCCGCCGGAGAAGATCAGCGCCACCAGCAGGTCGTTCCAGACCCAGAGGAACTGGAAGATCGCGAACGACGCGATGGCCGGGAGCGCCAGCGGGAGCACGATCCGGAAGAAGACCTGGCCGTGGCTCGCGCCGTCGACCCGGGCCGCCTCGATGACCTCGCCTGGGATCTCCGAGATGAAGTTGTGCAGCAGGAAGATCGCGAGCGGCAGGGCGAAGATCGTGTGCGCCACCCACACCGGCAGGTAGCCCTGCTCGGGGATGAGCGGGATGACGCCGTGGATCGCCTCCTGCAGCGGGCGCAGGGTGCGCGTGAACATCTGCAGCAGCGGGATGAGCGCCATCTGCAGCGGCACGATCTGCAGCGCGAAGATCAGCACGAACAGGAAGTTCGAGCCCTTGAACTTGATCCACGCGAACGCGTACGCCGCCATGGAGGCGATGACGAGCGGGAACAGGGTCGCGGGGATCGCGATGGCCAGCGAGTTGACGAAGTACGAGCCGAGCTGCGGCGACGACTGCGACGTCGAGAGCAGCACCTCCTGGTAGTTGTCCAGCGTGAAGCCCGGGTTCTGGAAGATCGTCCACCAGCCCGTGGTCTGGATGAGGCCGGCGGGGCGGAACGACGAGACGAACAGGCCGAAGGTCGGCAGCGTCCACAGCACCGCGATGATCAGGGCGGCGACCGTGGCGCGGCGCGAGGTCAGGCGGTTCTTGACGCGACGGCTCTTCGCGCCGACCGATGCGGCCTGCTCGATGGCCCCGCGGCGGGTCCCCCGGTCGGCGACCGGAAGGTCGGGGGGTGCGACGCTCATCGGATCTCCTTCTGCTTGCTCATGACGCGGACGTTGTAGATGACGATCGGCAGCACCATGAGGAACAGCACGATCGCGAGCGCGGAGCCGCGGCCCTGCTCGCCGGCGCGGAACGCCTGCGTGTACATCTCGTTGGCGATGACGCTCGTCTCGAAGTTGCCGGCGGTCATGGTGCGGACGATGTCGAACACCTTGAGCGTCGCGATGGAGATGGTGGTGACCACCACGACGAGCGACCCGCGGATGCCGGGGAGCGTGACGTTGACGAACCGCTCCCAGGCGTTCGTGCCGTCGAGCTGCGCCGCCTCGAGCTGCTCGGTGGGCACGCCCTTGATGCTCGCGGAGAGCACGACCATGGCGAAGCCGGTCTGGATCCAGATCATCACGATGATGAGCAGCGCCGTGTTGATGGGCGAGGTCTGCAGCCACTGCACGGGCTGCTGGCCCATCCAGACGAGGATCTGGTTGAGGAGGCCGATCTGCTCGTTGTCGCCCGACTTGTAGTCGTAGACGAAGCGCCAGATGATGCCGGCGCCGACGAAGGAGATCGCCATCGGCATGAATACGAGCGCCTTGAAGTACTTCTCGCCGCGCGACTTGTCGATGAAGACCGCGTACGCGAGGCCGATGGCCGTCGACAGCAGCGGGACGAAGATGACCCAGATGACCGTGTTGAGCAGCGTCCGGAGCGCGGACGGCTGGGTGAACATCCAGACGAAGTTGTCGAGGCCCGCCCACTCGCCCGTGTTGTCGCGGAACGCGAGCAGGGTCGTGCGGAACGCGGGGTAGATGAGGCCGACGGCCAGCAGGATCAGCGCGGGGAGCACGAAGGCCGCGAGCTGCACCCAGTCCTTGCCGCGCTTCGGCGCCTTGTCGATGAGGAAGAGGATCAGCCCGATCACCACGGCGAAGACGGCCAGCGCGGCCACCACCTGGAGGATCTTGCCGATCAGATCAGCGGTCGTCATGGACGTCTCGCCCTTCGGGTCGGGGGATGTGGGAGCGGGGCCGCCGCGTGCGCGGCGGCCCCGCATGGCCCGGCACGGATGCCGGTGCCGGTGCCGACCCGGTCAGGGTCGGCGGTGGATCAGGACGTGGGCCAGCTCGACTCGATGGCGTCGACCGTCTTCTGGGTCGAGTCGCCGCTCAGCCAGCCGACGATCCCCTTCCAGAAGGAGTCGGTGCCGACCGCGCCGGGCATGAGGTCCGAGCCGTCGAAGCGGAACGTCGCGTTCGGGTCCTGGAGGATCTCGATGCTCTGCTTCAGGATGTCGCTCGACGCGTTCGCGGGGTCGAGCCCCGTGTTCGCGCTGATGACGCCGCCGAGCTCCACGCGGTTGTTCGCCCAGGTGTCGCTCGAGAGGTAGGAGAGCACCGCGGTGATCTCGTCGCTCGTCTTGAACGCGCCGACGAGCTCGCCGCCGCCGGTGACGGTCGTCGCGTCGCCCTCGTTCGTGGGCGGCAGGAGGAACGCGTAGACGTCGCCGTCGGGCGAGACCTTCGCATCGGTGCCGTCCGCCTTCTTCCAGAAGCCCTCGTAGAAGGAGGCCTGGTGGTGCAGCGAGCACTCGCCCTCGAGGATCGGGAGGCCGGCGTCGCCGAACTCGGTGGAGATGATCGACGAGACGTCGCCCAGGCCGCCGTTGACGTAGTCCGGGTTCTTGATGATGTCGCCGACGCCGTCGAAGGCCGCCGCGATCGCGGGGTCGTTGAACGGGATCTCGTGCTTCACCCACTTGTCGTAGGTCTCCGCGCCGGCCTGGCGGATGACGAAGCTCTCGACCCAGTCGGTGCCCGGCCAGCCGGTGGCGTCGCCGGAGCCGATGCCGACGCACCACGGCTTGTGGTCGCCCTCGGCCGCGATCTTCGCGGTGAGGTCCATGAGCTCGGCGGTCGACTTCGGGACCTCGTAGCCCTTCTCCTCGAACTCGCTCGGCGAGTACCAGACGTAGCCCTTGACGCTCGCCATGAGCGGCGCGCCGTAGAAGGTGCCGTCGACGGTGCCGTAGCCCTTCCAGTCGGCGGACCAGTTGGCGTCGACGTTCTCCTCGACCGCGGCGGGCGCGGCCTGCAGGTAGCCCTTCGACGCGAGCACGTTGAAGAGGCCCGGCTGCGGGATGATGCCGATGTCGGGAGCCGAGTCGCCCTCCGCGAGGACCGCGATCTGCGCCTCGAACTCCTTGGTGCCCTGGTAGTTCACGGTGATGCCCGTGCAGGTCTGGAAGTCCTTCCAGGACTCGACGAGGCGGTCGGCCTCGTCGTCCTGGATCGTGCCGCCGATGCTGACCTCGGGGCTGCCCTCGAACGTGCCGTACGACTCGTACGCCGAGCAGTCGGTGTCGGCCTTGTCTTCGGCCGCGATGTCGCCCGTGCACCCCGTGAGCGCGAGGCCGGCGATGCCGACCGCTGCGAGGGGTGCCGCGAAGCGACGTCGGAATAGGGCGTGGCCCATGTGCGTCTCCTCTTCATCGAGTGGATGCGGGCTGCCCCGCCGTCCTGTGCGTGCGGCGGCGGGTGAGGCGCCGTCGCCTGACCGGTGTGCTCCCGTAGGGAACCGGTTCCACAGGTCAATCTAGGGGAGCTCGCAGGGGACGGCAAGGCGGGTCAGGTAACGAAACGGTCTACCTTCCAGGCGATGCGCGTGCGCTTCCGGCGCGCATGGTCCATCATCGGACTCGGCCCCGCGCATCCCGGAACCTGGAACCGCTTCCAGTGCGCGCGTCCGGCGCGACGCGGCGCCGCGGGACCCGATGGAGGGAGCGCGATGAGCGCCATCGCCGACGTCGCCCGGCTCGCCGGCGTCTCGAAGGCCACGGCCTCCCGCGCCCTCAGCGGCCGGGGCTACGTCTCCCCCGCCACGCGCGCCCGCGTCGCCGAGGCCGCCGCCGAGATCGGGTACGTCGTCTCCTCGAACGCGTCGAGCCTCGTCACCGGCCAGTCCAAGAACGTGGGCGTCGTGCTGCCGTACATCAACCGGTGGTTCTTCGCGGAGCTGCTGGAGGGGATCGAGGAGGCGCTCATCGAGGCCGACTACGACCTCACGCTCTACCGCCTCACCGCCGACCCCGAGCAGCGCCGCAAGGTGTTCGAGTACTTCCTCGTGCGCAAGCGCGTGGACGCCGTCATCGCGGTGAGCGTCGCGCTGACGCCCGCCGAGGTGGTGCGGCTGCGCTCCCTCGACAAGCCGCTCGTCGGCATCGGCGGGCCGGTCGAGGGCATGAGCACGCTGAGCATCGACGACGAGGCCGCGGCGCGCCTCGCGACCGAGCACCTGCTGAGCCTCGGGCACGCGCGCGTCGTGCACCTCGGCGGCGACCTGCACGCCCAGATGGCGTTCTTCGTGCACGCGAAGCGGCTGGCGGGGTACCGCGCGGCCATGGACGCGGATCCCCGCGGGCTCGAGGCGCGCTTCGCCACGGCCGACTTCACGATCGACGGCGGCTTCCGCTCCGCGATGGCGCTGCTCGCGGATCCGCGGACCCGGCCGACCGCCGTCTTCGCGGCCTCCGACGAGATCGCCATCGGGACGATCCTCGCCGCGCGCCAGCTCGGGATCGCCGTTCCGGCCGAGCTCTCCGTGGCGGGGATCGACGGGCACGCGCTCGCGCCGCTGTTCGGGCTCACGACGGTGGAGCAGCACCCGCGGCTGCAGGGCCGGTCCGCCGTGGGCATGGTGCTCGAGGGGCTGGCGCCGGGCGGCGCCGCGGAGCGCACCGTGACCCTGCCCGTCGACTTCGCGGCCCGCGCCAGCACGACCGCGCCCCCGGCCCCGGCCCCGCCGGCACCGTGAGGGCGGGCGGGGGCGAGGGCGCGGGCGGGGGCGCGGGATCCGGCCGCAGGACGCGCGTCAGGCGTCGCCGGCCGTGACGGCCTGCGCCTCCTCGAGGGCGTCCACGGGGCGGGCGTCGACGCGGCGGAGCCACCGGTGCCCGGCCACCACGATCACGAGGGCGACGAGCACGGATCCGGCCGCCGCGTAGTACGGCGCGGCGTCCGAGAACAGCCGCGCGAGCTCCGTCGCGGCGGGCGGGGCGACGGCGCCGCCGAGGAACCGCACCGACGAGTACGCGGAGGACGCGACGCTGCGCGGGTGGTCCGTCGCCTCCATCACGCACTCGGTGAGGACGGTGTTGAGGACGCCGAGCAGGAGCCCGCCGACGATCACGCAGACGACGAGGCCGGCGGACGAGCGGACCACGAGGCCCGCCGCCGCGAGGTCGGCCGCGAGCAGCGGGAGCACCAGGCGGAGCACGGAGGTGCGGGCCATCCGACGGGTCAGCAGCGGCGCCACCAGCACGGACGTGATCGCGAGGCCCACGCCCCAGCCGAAGAAGGTGAGGCCGAGGCCGATGGCGTCGAAGCCGAGCGGGAACGGCGTGTACGCGAGCAGCACGAAGAAGCCGATGTTGTAGAACAGCGCGGCGGCCGCGAGCACGGCGAGCGCCGGGGTGCGCAGCGCGCGGAGCGGGGCGGAGAGCCGCATGGGCGTGCGCGGGCCGTCGTCCCTGCCGAGGAGGGCGGCGATCGCCAGGAATCCGACCGCCATGAGCGTCGCGGTGCCGAAGAACGGGCCGCGCCAGCTCCAGCTGCCGAGGAGGCCGCCGAGGAGCGGGCCGACCGCGATGCCGAGGCCGAGCGCCGCCTCGTAGAGCATGATCGCGGACGCCGTGCCGCCCGACGCGGATCCCACGATGGTGGCGAGCGCGGTCGAGATGAAGAGGGCGTTGCCGAGGCCCCAGCCGGCGCGGAAGCCGATGACCGACTCCACGTCCTGCGAGAGGCCGGCGGCGGCCGCGAACACGACGATGACGGCCAGGCCGATGAGCAGGGTGCGCTTGGCGCCGATGCGGCTGGAGATCCAGCTCGTGACGAGCATCGCGAGCCCGGTGACGAGCAGGTAGCTGGTGAAGAGGAGCTCGGCCTGGGTGGCGGTCGCGTCGAGGCTCTCCGCGATGGCGGGGAGGATCGGGTCGACGAGGCCGATGCCCATGAACGCGATGACGCACGCGAAGGCGACGGCGAAGACGGAGCGGGGCTGACGGAGGACGTCGCGGAGCGACGCGTGCTGCGGGGTGGACACGGGTGCGGTGTCGCCTCCTGGGATCGGTGCGGATGGGTGGGACGGGGATGCGGCTCAGTCGCCGTCGACGGCGGCGGCCCCCGCGGGCGGCGGCTCGCCGTCGACGCGGGCCATGACCAGCTCGACGGCCCGCGCCAGCAGCGCCACGTCGTCGGCCGGCAGGTCGGCGAAGCGCGGCACGAGCGCGGTCGCCAGGCGATCGCGCCAGTCGTCGAGGGCGGTGCGGCCCGCGGGCGTGATCTCGAGCAGCGTCGCGCGGGCGTCGGACGGATCCGTCACCTGCGCGATCCAGCCCTGGCCGACGAGCGAGCGCACGATCTTGGTGGTCGTGGGCTGCGCGACGCGGCTGCGCTCGGCGAGCGCGCCCAGGCGCATGCCGCCCGGCCAGGTGACGAGCACGGAGAGGGTCCGCCAGATGGCGGGCGAGCTCGTGCCGCCGACCTCGTGCGCGGCGAGGCGGGTGAGCCGGTGCCCGGCGGTGACGAGGTCGCCGAGGACGGCGCGGAGGTCCGGGTCGGGCGTGGTCATGGGTCGATCATATAGCCGAGCTATGGATCTGTCGAGCAGGCCGTGACGCCGCCCCCCCCCCTGAGCTGGGGGTGTCCGCACGCGGGGCGGGAGCGGACATCGACGCGCGGGCGTCCTAGCGTTGCACCCACCGGCCGCGCGCCGGTCCGGCCGCTGGAGGTGCCATGGCCGACGCCCTGACCGTCGAGGCCCTGGAGCGCGCCGTCGACGCGGCGCTGGAGCACGGCGACGCGACCGCGGCGGCGCAGGCGGTGGCGGACGCGTGGCCGCACCACGTCGACCTGCACCCGCACCGGATCCGCGCCCTGTACGACCGCATCGACGCCGCGGCCTGGGAGCACGACGCGTGGATGGTCGCCGGCATGGCCGCCACCTACCGCGGCACCTCCGAGATCGACCGGCGCGCCTCGCTCCCCTACCGCTCCGCCGTCGACCTGCTGCTCACCGCGGATCCGCCGCCCCCGCCCGTCGTCCGCGCCGGCGTGCTCGTGCACCGCGCCGCGGGCGACCGGCGCGTCGGCCGGCTCGCGGAGGCGCGCGCGTCCCTCGCCGAGGCGCGCACGCTGCTCGACACCGAACGCGGCCTCCCCCTCGGCGTCCGCATCTCCCTCCAGGCCGCGGTCGCGCTCCAGGACGGCCTGGTGCTCACGCACCTCGGGGCGTTCACGGCCGCGCGGGACGAGCTCCGGACGGCCGAGGCGCTGTCGGCGCGGCACCTGGTGCTGACCGACCGGCTCGAGTGCCGCGGCGCGCTGGCCTACGTGGCCTACTGCCTCGGGGAGGTCGAGGAGGCCCGCGAGCTCGTCGAGCGGGCGAGGGAGCTGCTGTCGGCCGAGGAGGCCGGCCCCGAGCTCGCGCGGAGCGGGTTCCGCGCGCCGGCCGAGATCGCGGCCACGCTCATCGCCGTCGACGGGACCCGCCGGGACCTCGCCCGCGCACTCGTCGACGACCTGCGCCCCGCCTGCACGGGCACCGACTGGGAGCTGCTCGGCCTCTACGCCGAGGCGACCGTGGCGGCGATCCGCGGGCTCCGTCTCGACGCGCTCGAGGATCTCCGTCGGCTGCACAACCTCGGGACGGCGTGGCACGAGCACGGGCCCCTGCCGGTCATGCGCGACACCCTGCGCGCGTCCCTGCTCGCGCACCTCGGCCAGACGGCGGCGTCCTGGGACCTCGTCCGCACGCTCGCGCCGACCGCGCACCACTCCACGTGCCCCGCCATGGTCGCGGGGCGCCTGCGCGTGCTCGCCGACGACCACGCGGGCGCGCTCGCCGAGATGGCGGACTGCCTCGCGCTGGGCGACGCCCACTCGGGCCGCACCCTCGCGGACGTCCTGCTCGTGGTCGCGGCCGCGCACAGCGGGCTCGGCGACCTGGCGCGGAGCGACCACGCCTACGACCGGGCCGCGCTCCACGCGACCTCGACCGGGATCCTCCGGCCGTTCGCGGTGTTCCCCGCCGCCGCGTCGTCGGCGCTCCTCGCGCGCGCCCTGCAGCGGGAGCAGCCGCCGGAGGTGCGCCGGATGCTCGAGGGCATGCGCGTCGACCGGGCGCCGGTCGAGGCCGTCGCGCCGGTGCGCGTCGACCCCCTGAGCGAGCGCGAGCGGGTCATCGTCGCGTGCCTGGCCGACGGGCTCACGGTCGCGCAGATCGCCGGCCGGCTCTTCATCTCCCCGAACACCGTGAAGTCGCACGTGCGGAGCGTGTACCGAAAGCTCGACGCGTCCACCCGCGCCGAGGCGGTCGACCGCGCGCGGGCGCTGGGCCACGACCTGCGACCGGGCACGTCCGCCTGACCGTCTCACCCGGGGACGACGCAGGGCGCCGACCCCCGGGGGGATCGGCGCCCTGAGCGCTGTGCGGTGGTACGAGCTACTTGACGGTGACCGTCGCGCCCGCGGCCTCGAGCTGGGCCTTCGCCTTGTCGGCGGCCTCCTTGTTGGCGCCCTCCAGGACGGCCTTGGGGGCTCCATCGACGAGGGCCTTCGCCTCACCGAGGCCGAGGCTGGTGAGGGCGCGCACCTCCTTGATGACCTGGATCTTCTTCTCGCCGGCGGCCTCGAGGATGACGTCGAACGCGGTCTTCTCCTCGACCTCCTCGGCGGGGGCAGCGGCGCCGGGGGCGGCGGCAGCGGCGACGGGCGCCGCGGCGGTGACCTCGAAGACCTCCTCGAACTTCTTGACGAAGTCGCTGAGCTCGATGAGCGTGAGCTCCTTGAAGGCCTCGATGAGCTCGTCGTTAGACAGCTTTGCCATGGTGTATCTCCTTGGGTTGGTGTGGTGTCTCGTGGATCAGTGCATCGCGCCCCGGGGATGGGACCCGAGGGGTGCTACTGAGCCGATTCCTGCTTCTCGCGCAGCGCCTCGACGGTGCGTACGGCCTGCGAGAGCGGTGCGTTGAACAGGTACGCCGCGCCGAAGAGCGAGGCCTTGAAGGCGCCGGCGAGCTTGCCCAGCAGCACCTCCCGCGACTCGAGGTCGGCGAGCTTGTTCACCTCGTCCGCCGTCAGGGGGTTGCCGTCGAAGTAACCGCCCTTCACGACGAGAAGAGGGTTGGCCTTGGTGAAGGTGCGCAGCGCCTTCGCGACGGCGACGGTGTCGCCGTGCACGAACGCGATCGCGGACGGGCCGACGAGCTCGTCGTCGAACGACGAGATCCCCGCCTGGTTCGCCGCGATCTTGGTCAGCGTGTTCTTCACCACGGCGTAGGTCGCGTCTGCACTGATGCTCTTCCGCAGCTGCTTGAGCTGGGCAACGGTGAGACCGCGGTACTCGGTGAGCAGTACGGCGTTCGAGCTGCGGAACTTGTCCGCGAGCTCGGCGACCGAGGCTTCCTTGTTCGCCATGGCACTCCTTATCACGTGGTTCCTCATCGCCACGGAAGCGGCGAGAGGTGCTGGCAGCCCCCGGCTGCACACATGAGAAACGCTCCGGCACAGGAGGCCGGAGCGGGAGTGGCGTGCAGGCCCTGAGGGCGATGCACGGTCCTTGCTTCGATCACCTGCGCGGGCCTTCACCTGAGTGAACCTTCGTCCGGCGCATCCCCTCACGGAGGCACGCCGACGACCAGCGGTCTGTGGCTCCGTCCAGAGTAGGGGGTCGGGGATCACCCGCGCAAGTCGGCGGCGCGGGCGATCCCCGGGCGGGCGCTAGAAGCCCGCGACCGCGTGCGGCACGTAGTGCTCCTCGAGCAGGGACACCTCGTCGTCCGTGAGGGCCAGGTCGAGGGACGCCACCGCGTCCTCGATGTGCGCGACCTTCGTGCCGCCCACGATCGGCGCGGTCACGACGGGGTTCCGCGACACCCAGGCGAGCGCCACCTGCGCGCGCGGCACCCCGCGCGCCGCGGCGACCTCCGCGACCGCTGCGGCGACCCGGCGGTCCGAGTCCTCCTGGGCGGCGTAGAGCGTCTTGCCGAACTCGTCCGTCTCGCTGCGGGCCGTCGACGCGTCCCAGTCGCGCGTGAGCCGGCCGCGGGCGAGGGGGCTCCACGGCAGGGATCCCACGCCCTCGTCGGCGCAGAGGGGCAGCATCTCGCGCTCCTCCTCGCGGTTGACCAGGTTGTAGTGGTCCTGCATCGTGACGAAGCGCGACCAGCCGTGCGCCCGCTGCAGGTGCAGCGCCTTCGAGAACTGCCAGGCGTGCATCGACGAGGCGCCCAGGTAGCGCACCTTGCCGGCGCGCACGAGGTCGTCGAGCGCCTCGAGGGTCTCCTCGAGCGGCGTCGCGGGGTCGAACCGGTGGATCTGGTACAGGTCCACGTAGTCGGTCCCGAGGCGGCGGAGGCTCTCGTCGATCTGCCACATGATGTGCTTCCGCGACAGCCCGCGCGAGTTCGGCCCCTCCCCCATGGCGCCGTGCACCTTGGTGGCGATCACGACCTCCTCGCGCCGCGTGTGCGCCTGGAGGGCGCGTCCGGTGATCTCCTCGCTCGAGCCGTCGGAGTACACGTTGGCCGTGTCGAAGAAGGTGATCCCGAGCTCGACGGCCCGGCGGATGAGCGGGATCGAGTCCTCCTCGGAGAGCGTCCACGCGTGGTTGCCGCGCGTCGGCTCGCCGTAGCTCATGCAGCCGAGGGCGATGGCCGAGACCTCCGTGCCCGTGCTGCCCAGGCGGACGTACCTCACGACGCCGCCGTCACGACGGGTGCCCGGCGACGGGGTCGTCGCCCGTGGTGGCCGGCGCGTGGTCACGCCACGTGTGCTCGGGCTCGTAGCCGAGGATCCGCCGGGCCTTGTCGATGGAGAGCAGCGTCTCGTGCTCGCCCAGCTCCTTCGTCACCTCGACGCCCGGGAAGACCTCCGCCGCGAGCTCCGCGCTGGAGCGGCTCATGACGGTGTCCGCGTTCGCGACGATGAAGCGGTCGAAGCCCTTCGCGTCGTGCTCGAGCGCCTTGCGCACCGCCTGGGCGCCGTCGCGGCCGTCGATGTAGCCCCACAGGTTCCACTTGCGCGCGAGCGCGTCCGCGTCGTATCCCGGGAACTGCTCGTAGTCCTCGACGTCCATGACGTTGGAGAAGCGGAGCGCGGTGACCTGCAGCTCCGGATCCCAGCGGCACAGCTCGATGGCCATCTGCTCCTCGAGGTGCTTCACGAGCGAGTAGGTGCTGTTCGGCTGCGCCGGGTACTCCTCGTCGACGGGGATGTACAGCGGCGGCACGTCGAACGGCAGGCCGAGCACGGTCTCGCTCGACGCGTAGACGATCTTCGTGATGCCCGCCCGGCGCGCGGCCTGGAAGACGTTGAAGCTCGTGAGCATGTTGTTGTGGAACGTGGTCACGTCGCTCCGGATCGCGGGGGCCGGGATCGCGGCGAGGTGCACGATGGCGTCGAACCCGTCGTGCAGGTCCTGGACGCCGAACAGCGCGTCGACCACCTGGCCGTAGTCGGTGGTGTCGACGCGGACGAAGCCGGATCCGCGCTCCCCCACCTGGTCGATGTTGGTGACTTCGTGTCCGTGGGCGCGCAGGTCGGCGACGACGTGTCGGCCGAGCTTCCCCGAGCCTCCGGTGACGGCGGTTCTCATCAGCGAGCATCTCCTTCGTGGGGCGGTTCCGCCCCCGTCCATCCTGGCCCGCGTGCCGCGCGCGCGGCACCGCGACCCGGCGGATCGGCAGCCCCCGGACACGGCGACGGCCCGCCGCCCCCTCTCGGGGACGACGGGCCGTCGTGGTGGTGCGTCGCGCTACTCGCTGGTGATGGCGAGGTCCGGGGTGGCCGGACCGGTGCCGATGCCGGCGCCGACCGTGAGCCCCTCGCGCTGCGTGGTGAGGAACGTGAACACGCCGTCCACGTAGTCCACGTGCACGTGGTCGCCCGCGTTGAGCTCGCCCTGCAGGATGCGCTCCGACAGGCGGTCCTCGATCTCGTGCTGCACCGCGCGGCGCAGCGGCCGGGCGCCGAGCGACGGGTCGAAGCCGACCTCGATGAGGCGCTCCTTCGCGGCGGTCTCGAGCGTGATGGTGAGGTCGCGGTCCATCATGCGGTCCGACAGGCGCTTCACGAACAGGTCCACGATCTGGAGCAGCTCGGGCTTCGACAGCTGCGGGAACACGATGGTGTCGTCCACGCGGTTGAGGAACTCGGGCTTGAAGTTCTTCTTCAGCTCCTCGCTGACCTTGCCCTTCATGCGCTCGTAGGAGTTCGCGGCGTTGTTCTCGACCTGGAACCCGACCGGGGCACCCGTGATGTCCTTGGTGCCGAGGTTGGTGGTCATGATGATGACCGTGTTCTTGAAGTCGACCACGCGGCCCTGGCCATCCGTCAGACGTCCCTCCTCCAGGATCTGGAGGAGCGAGTTGAAGATGTCCGGGTGGGCCTTCTCGATCTCGTCGAAGAGCACCACGGAGAACGGCTTGCGGCGCACCTTCTCGGTGAGCTGGCCGCCCTCCTCGAAGCCGACGAATCCGGGAGGGGCGCCGAAGAGGCGGCTCACGGTGTGCTTCTCGCCGTACTCGCTCATGTCGAGCGAGATGAGGGCGTCCTCGTCGTCGAAGAGGAACTCCGCCAGGGCCTTCGCGAGCTCCGTCTTGCCGACGCCCGTGGGGCCGGCGAAGATGAACGATCCCGAGGGACGGCGGGGGTCCTTGAGTCCGGCGCGCGTGCGGCGGATGGTCTTGGACAGGGCCGAGATGGCCTCCTCCTGGCCGATGACGCGCTGGTGCAGGGCCTTCTCCATGAAGACGAGCCGCGAGGACTCCTCCTCCGTGAGCTTGAACACGGGGATGCCCGTGGCCTGCGCCAGCACCTCGGCGATCAGGCCCTCGTCGACCTCGGCGGTGGTGCGGACGTCGCCCGAGCGCCACTGCTTCTCGAGGCGGAGTCGCTCGCCGAGGAGGTTCTTCTCCTCGTCGCGCAGGCTCGCGGCCTTCTCGAAGTCCTGGTCCTCGATCGCCGTCTCCTTGGCCACGCGGACCACGGAGATGCGCTCGTCGAACTCGCGGAGCTCCGGCGGGGCCGACAGGATCGACAGGCGCAGGCGCGCGCCGGCCTCGTCGATCAGGTCGATGGCCTTGTCCGGCAGGAAGCGGTCGGCGATGTAGCGGTCGGCGAGGTTCGCCGCCGAGACGATGGCGCCGTCGGTGATGGACACCTTGTGGAACGCCTCGTACTTGTCGCGCAGCCCCTTGAGGATGTTGATCGTGTGGGGCAGCGAGGGCTCGTGCACCTGGATCGGCTGGAAGCGGCGCTCGAGGGCCGCGTCCTTCTCGAAGTGCTTGCGGTACTCGTCGAGCGTCGTGGCGCCGATGGTCTGCAACTCGCCGCGCGCGAGGAGCGGCTTGAGGATGCTGGCCGCGTCGATCGCGCCCTCGGCGGCACCCGCGCCGACGAGGGTGTGGATCTCGTCGATGAAGGTGATGATGTCGCCGCGGGTGCGGATCTCCTTGGTGACCTTCTTGAGGCGCTCCTCGAAGTCGCCGCGGTAGCGGGACCCGGCGATGAGCGAGCCGAGGTCGAGCGTGTAGAGCTGCTTGTCCTTCAGCGTCTCCGGGACGTCGCCCTTGACGATGGCCTGCGCCAGGCCCTCGACGACGGCGGTCTTGCCGACGCCGGGCTCGCCGATGAGGACGGGGTTGTTCTTCGAACGGCGCGACAGGATCTGCATCACGCGCTCGATCTCCTTCTCGCGCCCGATGACGGGGTCGAGCTTGCCGTCGCGCGCCGCCTGCGTGAGGTTGCGCCCGAACTGGTCGAGGACCGTGGAGCCGGCCTGCTGGCTCTGCTGCTGCTCGCCGCCGACGGCGACGGCCTCCTTGCCCTGGTACCCGGACAGGAGCTGGATGACCTGCTGGCGCACGCGGTTGAGGTCGGCGCCGAGCTTCACGAGGACCTGGGCGGCGACGCCCTCGCCCTCGCGGATCAGGCCGAGCAGGATGTGCTCGGTGCCGATGTAGTTGTGCCCGAGCTGGAGGGCCTCGCGGAGCGACAGCTCCAGGACCTTCTTGGCTCGCGGCGTGAACGGGATGTGACCCGTGGGCTGCTGCTGGCCCTGGCCGATGATGTCCTGGACCTGTTCGCGTACGGCATCGAGGGAGATGCCGAGCGACTCCAGGGCCTTGGCGGCCACGCCTTCGCCCTCGTGGATGAGGCCGAGCAGGATGTGCTCCGTCCCGATGTAGTTGTGGTTGAGCATCTTGGCCTCTTCTTGGGCCAGGACGACGACGCGACGAGCGCGGTCGGTGAATCTCTCGAACATCTGTATCTCCCTGGGCACCGGGGCAGGGGGCCGGTGCCGATATGTAGAGAGTAACGACGGGTCCGGCGAGTGCATGCCCCTGTTCGCCGTGGGCGTGACGCGATGCGGGAGGCGGCGGATACGGGCCCGCGGCGGCGGCCATGCGGCGGGGACCGGGTGGGCTACCGGTCGGCGTCGGCGGCGGGCATGCCCATGCGGGCGCGCTCCTTCGCCTCGATGGCAGCGTAGGCCTCGCGCTCCTGCTTGTCCGCCTGGATGACCGCCCGCATGATGAACCAGAAGATCAGACCCACGCCGAGGGTGGGGAGGAGCGACCAGATCGCGCTCACCCAGAAAGCATCCATGCGAGAAGGATACGCCGCGCTCTACGTGAGGATGCCGACGAGGCCCTGCACGATGAACGCGACGGCGATGCCGCCCACGATGATCCACAGCGCGTAGCGCGCGGTGGTGGGCTTCTTGGGGTCGGTGCCGTTCGGGCCGAGGGGCATGGTCGCCTACTTCACTAGGGGGAACAGGATGGTCTCGCGGATGCCGAGGCCGGTGATGGCCATGAGGAGCCGGTCGACTCCCATGCCCATGCCGCCCGACGGCGGCATGCCGTGCTCGAGCGCGCGGAGGAACTCCTCGTCGAGCGGCATGGCCTCGTCGTCGCCGCGCGCCGACTGGCGGGCCTGGTCGACGAAGCGCTCGCGCTGCACGACGGGATCCACGAGCTCGGAGTAGCCGGTTGCCAGCTCGAAGCCGCGGATGTAGAGGTCCCACTTCTCGACGACGCCCTCGATGGAACGGTGCGCGCGCGTGAGCGGCGACGTCTCCACGGGGAAGTCGAGGACGAAGGTGGGGCGCTCGAGGCCGCCCTTCACGAAGTGCTCCCAGAGCTCCTCGACGAGCTTGCCGTGCGTGCTGAGCGGAACGACGACGCCCTCGCGGTCGGCGATGGCCTGCAGCTCGTCGACGGACGTGGCGGGGGTGACCTCGACGCCGGCCGCCTGGCTGAGCGAGCCGTACATGGAGATGCGGTCCCACTCGCCGCCGAGGTCGTACTCCGTGCCGTCGGCCCACGTGACGACGTGGCTGCCGGCGACCGCCAGGGCCGCGTCCTGCACGAGGGTCTGCGTGAGCTCGGCGATGGAGGTGTAGTCGCCGTAGGCCTCGTACGCCTCGAGCATCGCGAACTCGGGGCTGTGCGTGGAGTCGGCGCCCTCGTTGCGGAAGTTGCGGTTGATCTCGAAGACGCGGTCGATGCCGCCGACCACGGCCCGCTTGAGGTACAGCTCGGGCGCGATGCGGAGGTACATCTCGGTGTCGAAGGCGTTGGAGTGCGTGACGAACGGGCGCGCGGAGGCGCCGCCGTGCATCACCTGGAGCATGGGCGTCTCGACCTCGACGTAGCCGCGCTGGCGGAACGTCTCGCGCATGGACGCGTTGACCTTCGCGCGGTCGAGGACGTTCTTGCGCGCCTGGTCGCGGACGATGAGGTCGAGGTAGCGGCTGCGGACGCGGGTCTCGTCGGAGAGCTCGGAGTGCAGGTTCGGCAGGGGCAGGAGCGCCTTGCTCGCGATGCGCCACTCGCTGGCCATGATCGACAGCTCGCCCTTGCGGCTCGCGATGACGCGGCCGGCGACGAAGACGTGGTCGCCCAGGTCGACGAGCTCCTTCCACGCCGCGAGCGCGTCCTCGCCGACCTCGGCGAGCGAGATCATGGCCTGGATGCGCGTGCCGTCGCCCGCCTGGAGCGTGGCGAAGCAGAGCTTGCCGGTGTTGCGGAAGTGGACGACGCGGCCGGCGATGCCCACCACGTGGTCGGTCTCCTCGCCGGGCTCGAGGTGGCCGTGCTCCGCGCGGACCGCCGGGATCGTCGTCGTGACGGGGACGTGCACGGGGTACGCGCCGTCGCCGGGGCCGCCCTGGGCCTCGAGGCGGGCCCGCTTGGCGAGGCGCACGGCCTTCTGCTCGGCGATGTCCTCGACGGACTCCTCCACGGCGGCGGGCGTCGGGGTGGTCGCGGGCGTTGACGGGCTGTCGGTCATGTGCGGGCGGATCCTCGCGGGTCGAAGGGGCGTGCGGCCGAGCGGCCTCCCCACGATTCTCGCAGGTGCGGGCGGGGGCCCGGGGACGCGGGGCGGACGGATGCCGCGAGGCCGGCGCTCGGGGACCGGCACGCCGGTCGCCGGGGTGACGGGGAGGCCGGCGCGCGGGTGCCGGACGCGGGTCAGGCGATGACGACGGCCTGGTTGTCGATGAGGCGCGTGCTGCCGACCCGGGCCGCGATGACGGCGAGGGCGACGCCGCGGAAGCCGTCGTCCACGGACTCGAACGTCGTCGGGTCCACCACCTGGAAGTAGTCGAGCGCGACGGCGGGTTCCCCCATCACCACCGACTGGGCGGCCGCGATGACGGCGTCGATGCCGCGGGAGCCGGCGCTCTCGGCGGCCTCGAGCGCGGCCGGGATGACGCGCGCGGCGCGGCGCTCGCGGTCGTCGAGGTAGCGGTTGCGGCTCGACAGCGCCAGGCCGTCGGGCTCGCGCACGGTCTCGAGGTCCTCGATGCGGACGGGGAGGTCGAGGTCCCGGACCATGCGGCGGACGAGGTGCAGCTGCTGGGCGTCCTTGCGGCCGAAGGTGGCGACGTCGGGCGCGCAGATGTGGAGGAGCTTCGCCACGACGGTGAGCATGCCGTCGAAGTGGCCGGGGCGGGAGCGGCCCTCGAGCGTGAGGCCGACGGATCCGCCCGTGACGCGGATGCGCGCGGGGCCGTCCGGGTACATCTCGGCCGCGGACGGCGCGAAGACGAGGTCGACGCCCGTGGCGGCGAGCGCCTCGACGTCGGCGTCGAGCGTGCGGGGGTAGGCGTCGAGGTCCTCGCCGGCGCCGAACTGCAGCGGGTTGACGAAGATCGACACGACGACGAGCGAGCCGAGCTCGCGGGCGCGGCGGGCGTGGGCGAGGTGGCCCTCGTGCAGCGCGCCCATGGTGGGCACCAGGACGACGACGGCCTCGTCGCCGGCGGCGGTGCGCGCGGCGCGGTGCTCGCGGACGCGGGCGCGCAGCTCGGCGATGCCGGTGACGACGGTGGGCGCGGGGATCGTCATGCCTTCGGTGCTCCTCGGGGCTCGGGACGGGGACGCATCAGGTTAGTGCGCGTCGGGATCCTCGTCCGTCGGCAGGGGCACGTCCCGTGTGGTGAGGCGCGCGCCGCCCGCCGGGGAGGAGCGGCGGAGCGCGTCGTCGACGGCCGAGCGGATCAGCGGGCCGAGCACGCGGCCGGGCTCCTCGACGCCGATGCCCGCGAGGAGGCCCGTGGCCTGGTCGACGATGGCGGTGGAGAAGGTGGTGGCGGTCGCGATGGCCTCCGCGTAGGCGGCGCGGTCCCGCTCCTCCACGACGACGGGCTCACCGCCCATCTCCACCACGAGCACCTGCGCGATGGGGAGGACGGGCGCGGGCGCGGTCACGGCGAACCAGCTGTCCACCATGCGGCTGAGGTCCATGCTCGTGCCGGTGAACGACATCGCCGGGTGGATGGCGAGCGGGATGATGCCGGCGGCGAACGCCGGGGCCAGCACCTGGATCCCGTGCGCGGCGGACGTGTGCATCACGAGCTGGCCCGCCTGCCACGCGCCGGTGGCGGCGAGGCCCTGGACGAGGCCGGGGAGCTCGGCGTCGGGGACCGCGAGGACCACGAGCTCGCTGCGCTCGACGATCTCGGGGATGTCGAGCACGGGGACGTCCGGCAGCATCGCCTCCGCGCGCTCGCGGCTCGACTCGGACACCGCCGAGATGCCCGTGATGGCGTGGCCCGCACCCGCGAGCGCCATGCCGATGACGGGGCCGACGCGACCCGCGCCGATGATCCCGACGCCGAGGCGGCCGGAACGCTGGGACGGGACGGTCATGCGGGGTCCTCCGGGGTGGAGCGGTGGCGGGGGGTGTCGGGGGGTGTCGGCGCGGGCGGGGCGGCCGAGGCGTCGGGAGCGGCGGCCGCATCGGGGGCGGGTGGAGCGGCCGCGGGTGCGGATCCGGGCGCCGGCCAGCTCGCGCTCTCGGCGCCCCAGCGCGCGGACGTGTCCGAGCCCGCGGACGCCACGGCGGCCTCGACGAGCCGGGTCGCGAGGTCCACGCCCGTGGCGCGGTCGATGGCGCCGAGGCGCGTGTCGACGGGACCGGCCACCGTGGCCGCGCGCACGGACACGAGGTCGAGCCGGCGCTCGATCGGGCCCTGGCCGAGGTCGACGCCCTGCGTGCGCGCGTGGGGCACCACCACGAGCCGACGCCAGAT
Organism: Clavibacter rahimiani; assembly: GCF_052654495.1. Lineage (NCBI taxonomy): Bacteria > Bacillati > Actinomycetota > Actinomycetes > Micrococcales > Microbacteriaceae > Clavibacter > Clavibacter rahimiani. Next base: position 818,480 of record NZ_CP199790.1, on the reverse strand, counting down.
CACGCCGCGGCGCACGAGGAACGCCGAGTCGTCGACCGCGAAGCCGGTGCGGCGCCAGGAGAAGGGCCGGAGGAGGCGCGCCCGCCGCGGCGAGGTGGTGAAGCCGTCGTCCGCGCCGCCGCGGCCGGTCATCCCGGTCTCGATGAGCGCGAGCGCGTCCTCCCCGACCAGGTGCGGGAGGACGAGGCCGAGGACGCGGTCGACGTCGCCCCGGTCGCCGACGGGGAGGATCGACGTGTTCTGCTGGCCGGCCGCACCCGGCGCGGAGGAGTGCGAGGCGCGCGTGATGCGGATCTCCCACCAGCCGGCGGCGCGCCACAGGAGCGGCTGCACGACCTCGACCGCGTGGATCCGACCCGGCGGGATCGTGTCGTTGCTCGTGGACAGCAGGCCGAACCCGACGCGCACCCCGTCGGGCGTGCCGGCGACGCTGTAGCGCAGCGAGCGGGTGATGCGGCGGACGAAGAAGCCGGCGGATCCGAGGAGGGTCGGCAGCAGCGGCACGAGCAGGTACCAGGCCTCGAAGCGCACGATGAGCGGGATCCCGACCACCACGAACAGCACGAGCAGCACGGTGGGCGCGGACAGCAGCACGGCGCCGACGAGGCGCGGGAGCGGGATCCGCACGACCGACTGCGGCGGCGCGGCGTCGGGGTCGAGCTCGGGCGCGAGGAAGTCGTCGACCCGGGAGCCCACGAAGCCGCGCGCGGCGGCACCGGGCGCCGCGGGGGCGGATCCGGCCGCCTCGGCCCGGGCGCCCGACGCGAGGCGGAGGACGCGCAGCCGGAACGCGTCGGCGTCCCGCGAGCGGAGGTACTGCAGCGGGAGGTTCGCGTCGTTGCCCGCGACCTGGATCTCGAGCTTGGCCGCCCCGATCAGCCGCGCGACGAGGGGGCGGGTGATGTTGACGCCCTGGATCCGGTCGAGCCGGGCCCGGCGGTTCGTGCGCGACAGGATGCCGCTGCGCACCTCGACGGTCTCCTCGGTGACGCGGAAGGTGTGCATCCGCCACGACAGGTAGGAGACGCCGACCGCGAGGAGCGTGAAGGCCAGGAGGGCGAGGAGCACCCAGATCAGGCTGCCGGACTCGACGAGCCACGGGAGGAGGTCGCCCTCCCCGTCGCCCTGCTCCCGGCCGGGGACGAAGCGCTCCACGAGCTGCTCGCGGAGCGATGAGACGAGGAAGCCGATGGCGACGATGAAGACGACGCCGCCGCGGAGGACGGGCGTGGCGGGGTGGAGCCGGTGCCAGCCGCCGTCGGTGAGCTCCTCGGCGACGCGGGCCTCGGCGGCGGGGACGGCGGGGACGGCGGCGGCCTCCGTGGCGGCGCCGCCGGCGGGATCGCCCGCGGGCGACGCGCCGTCCGGCACGGGGCCGTCGAGCCGGGGACCCTCGGGCGCCTGGTCGGTCACAGCCCGGCCCGGCGCGTCTCGGCCAGGGCCACCAGGTGGTCGCGGAGCTCCTCGGCGTCCTCGACGGTGAGGCCGGGGATCTGGATGCTCGCGGACGCCGCGGCGGTCACGAGCTTGAGGTCGGCGAGGCCGAGGAGGCGGCCGACGGGGCCGCGCGTGATGTCGACCAGCTGCATCCGGCCGTAGGGCACGGCGACGATGCGGGTCCACATTATGCCGCGGCGGAAGACGAGGTCGTCCTCGCGCAGCTGGTACCCCATGGCGCGCACGCGGCGCGGGACGACGACCAGGGTCAGCACGAGCTCCAGGAGCGCGGCGGCGCCGAGCACGATGGGCAGCCAGACCGGCGCGTCGACCGAGGCGAGGAACGCGGCGACGCCGCCGAGGACGAGGGCGGTGATCACCCCGCCCACCAGCTCGACGCCGACGAGGCGCGGGGAGACGCGGCGCCACTGGACGCCGTGCGGGTCGACGTTCGCGGTCACGGTGCTCCTCGGATGGTGCTGCGGCGGACTACGAGAGCTCGCGCGCCGGATCACCGGGGCGCGGGCCGTCCCGGTCGTCGGGCGGGACCGTGCACCAGTGCTCGGCGACCAGCCCGGCGACGAGGAGGACGACGGCTCCCACCGTACCGGCCACCGCGAGCCCGACGGAGGACGCGCCGGGCAGCACGGGCCGCGCCAACAGGAAGGCGAGCACGCCGCCGGTGACCCCCGCGAGCAGCGCCCCCGCGAGCGCCGACGCCTTGGCGAGCAGCACCACGCGGGTGGCGCGGAACGGGTCGACGCGGCCGGGGGTGCGGCCGAGCGTGGAGCGGCGGATGGGCCGGGCGAGGGCCAGCAGCACGATCCCGACGATGAGGAGGGTCGCGCCGAGCGTGAGCGGCGGGACGAGGAGCGGCCGGCCGCTCATGACGAGCGCGTTCTCGGCGAACCAGCCGACGGCGGCGCCCGCGATGAGGAGGGCGATGAGGGTCGTGGTGCGGGTGCGGGTCATCGGGGCGCCTCCGGGGAGGCGGCGCGGGCGGCCGTGCCGGCGTCGTCCCGCTCGAGGGCGGCGAGCAGCGCGTCGACGCGGCCGAGGCCGGGCAGCTCCGCGTCGCGATCCGCCTGCAGCCAGGGGCCCAGCACGAAGGCGCGCTCGGCGGCGCGCGGGTGCGGCACGGTGAGGCGGTCGTCGTGGATCCGCGCGTCGCCGTACGCGACGAGGTCGAGGTCGATCGTGCGGTCGCCCCAGCGCTCGGCGCGCACCCGGCCGAGGTCGCGCTCGATGCCGGCGAGCGCGTCGAGGAGCGCGTGCGGGCCGACGGCGGCGTCCACCAGCGCGACGCCGTTGAGGTACCCGGGCTTCGTCGGGTCCTCCCCCGCCTGCGTCACGGCGACGGACTCCACGAGCTCGGAGGCGCGCACGACGCGGAGGCCGGGCACGCGGTCGACGAGCTCGAGGGCGCGCGCGATGGTCGCCCGCCGGTCGCCGAGGTTGGCTCCCACGGCCACGACCGCGCGCACGCTCGCGCCGGGCGCGGGCAGGGTCGACGCGCGCTCGATCACCACGGCGACGTCGTCGAAGGGCACGGTGATGGGCGCGTCCGGCTTGTGGACCGTGACGCGCACGGAGCGCGCGACGGGATGCGCGAGCACGACGCCGGCCACGCGCTCGGCGAGCGTCTCGATGAGGTCCACGGGATCCCGCTCGGCGGCCGCGGCGACCTCCTCGGCGAGCTCGCCGTAGTGCAGCGTGCGGGCCAGCTCGTCGCTGCCGCCCGCGGGCGCGAGGTCGAGCGCGACCTCGAGGTCGATCACGAACGGCTGGCCGTCGCGGCGCTCGGCCGCGAACACCCCGTGGTGGGCGTGGACGCGGAGCCCGGTGAGGAGGATGCGGTCGCGCGGGACGGACGTCACCATGAGCGGCCCACGACGATGGACGGGAGGTCGCCCGGGTCGGCCGGGTCGTACCAGAGGGGCAGCTTGCCGCCGACGGAGGGCAGCAGGCGGTCGGCCGTGGTGACCGTGCGCGTGACGTGGTGGTCGCGGCCGTCGGCGTCCGTGAAGGCGACCGTGAGGCGCGCGCGGACGGCGTCGCCGGATCCGTCGAGCCGCTGCACGGCCGTGACGATCGCGGAGGTGCGGCGGCCGGTCTCGGTGACGCGGCGGGCGGTGGCCGCGAGACGGGTGACGCGGCGCTGGACCACGGCCCAGGCCACGGCGGCGGCGATCCCGAGCACGGCCAGCACGGCGGCCACGACGCCGAGGACGGCGTGCGACGCGTCGCCCTCGACCGGGGCGGAGGAGAACGGCAGGGCGCCCACGATGCCGAGGGCGGTGCCGAGCAGCACGACGGCGGTGGGCCACAGCACGGCGCCCACGGTGGTGAGCACGGTCGACAGCAGCACGACGGACGCGTAGACGCTGCCGAGGGATCCGACGAGCCCGAGCACGACCGCGGCGACCTTGGCGACCACGAGGCCCGCGCCCGCTCCCGCGGCCAGGTCGGCCGGGACGGTCAGCCCGACGCCGAGCACGACGGACGCGACGAGGGCCGCGACCGCGATGCGCACGAGCACCGCCTGCGGGGAGACGACGACACGGTCCTGGCTCACGGCGCTCATGCTCCTACTCTGACAGACCGGCGACGGCCGTCGGTCCGGCGGACGCGTCGGCGGATGCGGCGGCGAGCGCCGCGGCGCGGCCGCGCGCCCACGCCTCCTCGACCGCCAGCGCGGCACGCGTGGACGCGACGTCGTGCACGCGCACGGCCCACGCCCCGGCGCGCGCGGCGAGGGCGCTGACGACGGCCGTCGGCACGTCGCGGTCCTCGACGGCCGCGCCCTCCGGCAGCAGCCGGCCGAGGAAGCGCTTGCGGGAGGCGCCCACCAGCACGCGGTGGCCGAGGCCCGTGATCGCGTCGAGGGATCCGAGGAGCTGCCAGTCGTGGGCGGCGTGCTTCGCGAAGCCGAGACCGGGGTCGAGCACGAGGCGCGCCGGATCCACGCCCGCCGCCACGAGCGCGTCGATGCGCGCGCGCAGCTCGTGCCGCACCTCGCCCACCGCGTCGACGTATGTGGCGCGCGTCGCCATCGTGTCGCTGTGCCCGCGCCAGTGCATCGCGACGTAGTCGACGTCGGCGCCCGCCACCACGGCTGCCATGCGGGGATCCGCGAGGCCGCCGGACACGTCGTTCACGATCCGCGCGCCCGCCGCCGCACAGGCCTCCGCGGTCGCCGCGCGCATGGTGTCGACGCTCACGGCGACGCCCTCCGCGGCGAGCTCCCGGACCACGGGCAGCACCCTCGCGAGCTCCTCGGCGGCGTCGACGCGTTGCGCGCCGGGTCGCGTGGACTCGCCGCCCACGTCGACCAGGTCGGCCCCCGCCGCGACCATCCGCCGGGCGTGCGCGAGCGCATCCTCGAGGGCGAGGTGGCGCCCCCCGTCGCTGAAGGAGTCGGGCGTGGCGTTGAGGATCCCCATCACGAGCGTGCGGGGCGGCAGCGGCGGCACGGCCACGGTCAGTCCCGGCCGCCGACGGCGGGCAGCAGGGCGAGCACCTCGGCGCGCGCGGCCGGCTCCGCGAGCGACCCGCGGGCCGCGATGGTGATGGTGGTGCTGCCGGCCTGCCGGGTGCCGCGGGAGGTGACGCAGCCGTGGGTCGCGTCGAGGATCACCGCGACCCCGCGCGCGTCGAGCCCCTGCTCGAGCGCCTCGGCGATCTGCTCGCCCAGCCTCTCCTGCATCTGCGGCCGGGAGGCGAGGTCGTCGACCACGCGCGGCAGCCGGCCGAGGCCGACGATGCGGTCCCCGGGCACGTAGGCCAGGTGCGCGACGCCCGTGAAGGGCAGCAGGTGGTGCTCGCAGATCGAGCGGAACGCGATTCCGGTGACGATGACGGGCTGCGGCGCCGCGTCCGTCTCGGGGAGCGGGAACGTCTCGCGCAGGTGCCGGAGCGGATCCGCCCCGACGCCCGCGAAGAACTCGCCGCACGCCTCCGCCACGCGCGCCGGGGTGGTGCGGAGCCCCTCCCGCGCCGGGTCCTCGCCGATGGCGAGGATCAGCTCAGCGACGGCCGCCTCGATGCGCGCCCGGTCGACGCCCACCGCGTCAGGCCGTCGCGGGGCGCGGGAAGGGCGAGCGCTTGGGCTTGCCGGCCGGCGGCTCCGAGTCGACCGCGCCGTCGACGACGCCCTGGTCGATGGGCGCCTTCTGCGGCATCGCCACGGGCGGGAGGTCGGACAGCGGGCGCTTGTCGCTCGAGAGCCACTGGGGGCGCGGCGGCAGCTTCTTGACGTTCGCGAAGATCGCCGCGAGCTGGTCGTGGTCGAGCGTCTCCTTCTCGAGGAGCTCCGTCGCGAGGTGGTCGAGCACGTCGCGGTTGTCGTTGATGACCTGCCACGCCTCGTCGTGCGCGCCGTCGAGGAGCGCGCGCACCTCGGCGTCGACCGTGAGGGCCATGTCCTCGGAGTAGTCGCGGCTGCCGCCGAGGTCGCGGCCCAGGAAGGGCTCGCCGGAGCTGGAGCCGAGCTTCACGGATCCGACCTTGGCGCTCATGCCGTACTCGGTGACCATGCGGCGGGCCGTGGACGTGGCCTTCTCGATGTCGTTGGACGCGCCCGTGGTGGGGTCGTGGAACACGATCTCCTCCGCGACGCGGCCGCCCATGGCGTACGCGAGCTGGTCGAGGAGCTCGTTGCGCGTGACGGAGTACTTGTCCTCGAGCGGCAGCACCATCGTGTAGCCGAGGGCGCGGCCGCGCGGCAGGATCGTGACCTTCGTGACGGGGTCCGTGTTGTTCATGGCCGCCGCCGCGAGCGCGTGGCCGCCCTCGTGGTACGCGGTGATGAGCTTCTCGTGGTCGCGCATGATGCGGCTGCGGCGCTGGGGCCCGGCCATGACGCGGTCCACGGCCTCGTCGAGCGCGCGGTCGTCGATGAGCTGCGCGTTGGAGCGCGCCGTGAGGAGCGCGGCCTCGTTGAGGACGTTGGCGAGGTCGGCACCGGTGAAGCCGGGGGTCTTCCGCGCGAGGACCTCGAGGTCGACGCCCGAGGCGAGCGGCTTGCCGCGCCCGTGCACCTCGAGGATCTGCTTGCGGCCCTGGAGGTCCGGCGCGTCGACGCCGATCTGGCGGTCGAAGCGGCCCGGGCGCAGGAGCGCGGGGTCGAGCACGTCGGGCCGGTTGGTGGCCGCGATGAGGATGACGTTGGTCTTGACGTCGAAGCCGTCCATCTCCACCAGGAGCTGGTTGAGGGTCTGCTCGCGCTCGTCGTTGCCGCCGCCGACGCCGGCGCCGCGGTGGCGGCCGACCGCGTCGATCTCGTCGACGAAGATGATGGCCGGCGCGTTCTGCTTGGCCTGCTCGAAGAGGTCGCGCACGCGGCTCGCGCCCACGCCCACGAACATCTCGACGAAGTCGGATCCGGAGATCGAGTAGAAGGGCACGCCCGCCTCGCCCGCGACGGCGCGCGCGAGCAGGGTCTTGCCGGTGCCGGGAGGGCCGTACAGCAGCACGCCCTTGGGGATGCGGGCGCCGACGGCCTGGAACTTCGCGGGCTCCTTGAGGAAGTCCTTGATCTCCTCAAGCTCCTCGATGGCCTCGTCCGACCCGGCGACGTCGGCGAACGTGACCTTCGGGGAGTCCTTGGAGGCGAGCTTCGCCTTCGACTTGCCGAACTGCATGACGCGGTTCCCGCCGCCCTGCATGCCGGAGAACATGATCCAGATGAAGAAGCCGATGAGCAGGAGCGGCAGCAGGATGCTGAACGCCGACAGGAGCCAGCTGGGCTGCGGCACCTGGTCGTCGAAGCCCTCGGCGGGGTTCGCCTCCGTGATGGCCGCGACGATCTCGCCGCCGCGCTGCGCCACGTAGTTGAACTGCACCATGGTGCCGTTCTCGCCGTCCGGCGACGCGAGCGTGAGGTCGACCCGCTGCTCGCCGTCGATGATCTTGGCGGAGGCGACCTTGCCGTCCTGGATCAGCTCGAGGCCGTGCTGCGTGGTGATGGTGCGGTAGCCGGATCCGGTGATGAGGCTGAAGCCCACGGACACCACCACGATGGCGAGGACGACGATGAGGATCGGGCTGCGGAGGAGTTTCTTGAAGTTCATGAGCGTAGGGGCGCGGGCCCGACACCTTTCTGCCCGTGCCGCGCCGTACGGCGACGAGATGTCTCGAGGATACAAGCGGCTGTCTGGGCGTCGCCGCGGTGTTCGCCGCCAGCCGAACGAGCGGCGGCCCGCAGCGGGATGGGAGGAGAGGGGCGCGTCAGCTGTAGACGTGCGGCGCGAGGACCGCGACGTCGCGGAGGTTGCGGTACCGCTCCGCGTAGTCGAGCCCGTAGCCGATGACGAAGTCGTTCGGGATCTCGAAGCCCACGTACTTGACGTCGACCGCGATCTTCGCGGCCTCGGGCTTCCGGAGCAGCGCGCACACCTCGACGCTCTCCGCCCCGCGCGAGCGCAGGTTCGCGAGCAGCCAGGAGAGGGTGAGGCCGGAGTCGATGATGTCCTCGACGATGAGGACGCGGCGGCCGGACAGGTCGGCGTCGAGGTCCTTGAGGATCCGGACGACGCCGCTCGACCTGGTGCCGGAGCCATAGGAGCTCACCGCCATCCAGTCCATGTGGATCGGCAGCGCGAGCTCGCGCGCGAGGTCGGCCATGACCATGACCGCGCCCTTGAGGACGCCCACGAGGAGGAGCTCCTCCCCCGCGTAGTCCCGCTCGATCTCGCGGCACATCTCGGCGATGCGGCCGTGGATCTGCTCCTCGGTGTGCAGGACCTCGGTCAGGTCGTCGGCGATGTCGGTGGATCTCATGTCACTCTTCCGTCGTCCTGGCGCTGAGGACGAGGAGTCCGTCCTTGCGTACGACCCTAACGCCCGGGAGGTCGACCGGTCCCTGCCCGTGCCAGTCGGTCACGAGCCGCGCGACCTCCACGACGTGCGCGCGGGAGAGGTGCGCCGCGAACTCCTCGCGCGCGGCCAGGCGGATCAGCCGGTGCCGGAGGGCGGGCGGCGCGGCGAGGAGCGAGGCCACCTCGAGCGAGATGCCGGCCTCGGCGTGGTCGGCGATCTCCTCGATCATCTCGGCCGCGAAGTGCTCCAGCGCGTCGTCGTCCTCGCGCAGCTGGTCGGCCGTGCGGGCGAGCGCCTCGGCGACGCCCGGGCCGAGCTCGCGCTCGAGCACGGGGAGGACGTCGTGGCGGACCCGCACGCGGCGGTAGGCGGGATCGGCGTTGTGCGGGTCCTGCCACGGGTCGAGGCCCTGGTCGGCGCAGGCGGCGCGCGTGACGGCGGCGCGGATCCCGAGGAGCGGCCGCAGGTAGACGGCGTCGGCCGTGCGCGCCGGGGCGGAGCGCGCCATCCCGTGGAGGCTCGTCGCGCCGGATCCGCGGGCCAGCCCGAGCAGGACGGTCTCCGCCTGGTCGTCGAGGGTGTGGGCGAGGAGGAGGGCGCGGGATCCGGTCGCCCGGAGCGCGTCGTCGAACGCGGCGTAGCGGGCGGCGCGGGCGGCGGCCTCGGGGCCGTCGGCGCCGGGATCCACCCGCACGCGCGTCACGAGGACGGGGTCGAGGCCGAGTGCCCGTGCGGCGTCGGCGGCCCGGGCGGCGACCTCCGCGGATCCGTCCTGGAGGCCGTGGTCGACGACGACCGCGCCGGCCGCGACGCCGGCGCGCGGCGCCTCGAAGGCGGTCGCGGCGGCGAGGGCCAGGGAGTCGGCGCCGCCCGAGAGCGCGACGAGGACGGGTCCGGCCGGCGCCCCGGGGAGCGCGGCGAGCGCCTCGCGCACCGCCCGACGGAGGTCCGCGACGGCGGGGGTCAGACGGGGGCGCTCGGAGGGCATCCACTAACGTTATGGCAGCGATCCGCCCACGGCAGAACCACGAGGAGCACACGCATGGCCAGCTACGACGTCGTCGTCGAAATCCCCAAGGGGTCCCGCAACAAGTACGAGGTCGACCACGAGACGGGCCGCGTGTACCTCGACCGCGTGCTCTTCACGTCGTTCGTCTACCCCACCGACTACGGCTACTTCGAGAACACGCTCGGCCTCGACGGCGACCCCGTCGACGCGCTGGTGCTCCTCGAGTACCCGGTCTTCCCGGGCGTCGGCGTCGCCGTCCGCCCCGTGGGCGTGTTCAACATGAGCGACGAGGCCGGGATCGACTCCAAGGTCATCACCGTCCCCGCGAAGGACCCGCGCTGGGCCCACATCCAGGACATCGAGGACGTGCCGCAGCAGGTCCGCAACGAGATCGAGCACTTCTTCGAGCGCTACAAGGACCTCGAGCCCGGCAAGTGGGTCAAGACGGAGGGCTGGGGCGACGCGGCCGAGGCCGAGCGCATCGTGCAGGCCGGCTTCGAGAAGCTCCAGGCCGAGGGCGGCCACGACGGCCACGCCGGCGAGCCGGACGAGGACGCCTGATCCCCGTCATCCCCTGACACGACGACGCCCGCCCCCGCAGCAGATGCGGTGAGGCGGGCGTCGTCGTGTGCGCCGGGCGCGGGATCAGCCGGGTCGGCCGACGTAGGGCATGAGGTCGCTGCCGCCCCAGAGGCCCTGGATCTTCACCACGTCGCCGGGCTTGGGCGCCGCGATGATGGTGTCCCCGCCGAGCGAGATGGCGTCGTGGTAGAACCCGCCGCCGCTCGCCCAGAACACGATGTCGCCCGCCTGGCGCTGCGAGAACGGGACGAGGCGGCCCTGCGCCTTCATGGTGTTGTACTGGCTGCTCACCGAGTGGCTGCCGACGTCGATGCCCGCGGCGCGGTACGACATCATCACGAGGCCGGAGCAGTCCCACTGGTTCGGGCCGGCGCCGCCCAGGACGTAGGGCTCGCCCAGCTGGGACTTCGCGAACGCGATGGCGACCTGCGCCGCGTTGCCCGAGGGCGCGGGGGCCGGGGCGGGCGCGGGGGCGGGAGCCGGCGCGGGGCGCGAGGGCTGCTGCGGGGCGGGCGCGGGAGCGGGGGCCGGAGCCGGAGCCGGAGCCGGCGCCGGGCGCGACGGCTGCTGCGGCGCGGGCTGGGCCGGGGCGCTGGATCCGCCGCCGGAGGAGGATCCGCCACCGGAGGACGATCCGCCACCGGAGGAGGACCCGCCTCCGGACGCCAACCCGCCGCCGGACGAGCCGGACCCCGAGCCGCCGCCCGCCGCGGGCGACGCCGCCGGGATGGGCGGCTGCGTGATGCTCTGGATGTACTGCGCCTCGATCTCCGACGTGGAGTCCTTGAGGAGCGCCAGCTGCGCGATGAGCTGGTCGCTGTTGCGCGTCTGCTCGGCGACCGCCGCCTCGGCCGTCGCGGCGGCGGCGTTCGCGGCGGCGAGCGACTCCTGCGCCTCGTCGGCGAGACGCGCGAGCTCGTCCTTCGCGACCTGCGCCTGGTCGCTGAGGGACGCCGCCGAGTTCCGGTCCGACAGCGCCTGCTGGTACACCGTCTGCGTGCTCTCGGAGAGCTTCGACATGGTGCCGAGCGAGCGCAGCAGCTCCTCGGCGTCCTCGCCGTCGGAGGCGAAGAGGCTCGCCGTGATGTCCTGGCCGCCGGCGCGCGCGAGGTGGCTGGCGAGGAGCCCGGCGCGCATGCGGCTCGTGAGGGCGGCGGCCTGCGCATCGTCGGCCTTCTGCTGGAGGCGCGCCAGCTTGTCGGCCTGCGCGTCGCGGGCGGCCTGCGCCTGCGCGTACCGCTCGCCGGCGATGAGCGCCTCCTTGCCCGTCTCGTCAGCCGCGACCTGCAGGCCCGTGGCGAGCTCGGTCACCCGGTCGACGGCGGCCTGCGTGTCGGCCTCGTTCGCCTTCGCCGCCTGGACGTCGGCCCACGAGGGGTAGTCGGTGGCGGCGAACGCGGTCTGCGCGGCGACGCCGCTGGAGACCGCGATGACGCCGACGGCGATCGTGGAGATGACGACCGTGGTCGGGCGGAGGTGGCTCATGTCGTTCCTCATGTCAGTGCGTGCTGGTGATGGAGACGCCCTGGCCGTGCATGAACGCCACCGGGTCGGTGGGGTTCCCGTTCAGGCGGATCTCGAAGTGGGAGTGGCAGCCGGTCGAGCCGCCGGTGGTGCCGGTGATCGCGATGGGCTGGCCGGCGACGACCTGCTGCCCGTTGCGCACCAGCGTGCCGCCGTTGGCGATGTGCCCGTAGGCGGACGAGACGCCGGCGCCGTGGTCGATGCGGATGTAGTTGCCGTAGCCGCCGTTCCATCCCGCGAACACGACGGTGCCGGAGTGCACGGCGTACTGGGTCGTGCCGCAGGTGGCGCCGCGGACGAGGTCCTCGCCGGCGTGGAAGATCATGCGGTGCTGGATGGGGTGGAAGCGGGGCCCGTAGTAGCCGCTCGTGTACGCGCCGGGGAGCGGCGCGGTCCAGCCGGACGCGCTGATGGCGCCGGGCGAGACGTCGCCGCCCGCGCGGCCCTGGCTCGCGGCCAGCGCGTCGGCGTCGGCCTGGCGCTTGCGGACGCCCGCCTGGTAGTCGTCCTCGGTGGCCTCGCGGTCCTCGGCCATGACCGCGAGCTTCGCGTCGGCGTCGGCCTTCTGCACGGTCTGGTCCTCGAGCGCCTGCTCCAGGTCGGCCTGCGCCTGCGCGGCGTCGGCGAGGAGCTGCTCGGCCTTCGCCTTCAGCACGTCGAGCTCGGCGAGCGCGACCTGCGCCTGGTCGCTGAGGGACTTCGCGGCGTTGCGGTCCTGCAGGGCGATCGCGTAGATCTGGTCGGACTTCTCGGCGACCTTGCTCATGGTGCCGAGCTTGTCGAGGAGGTCGTCGGTGCCGTCGCCCTCGCTGAGGAGGAGGGTGCCGGAGAGGTTCTGGCCGCCGGAGCGCATGAGCTGCTTGGCGAGCCCGGCCGCCTGCTCCTGCGAGCGCGTGGCCTTCGCGTCGGCCGCGTCGACCTTCTGCTGGAGCTGGACGGTGTCCTCGTACTTGTCGTCGGCCTTCTGCTGCGCGGCGTCGTGCTCCTCGCCGCGCTTCGTCACGAGGTCGCGGGCCTCGGTCACACGCTGCTCGAGGGACGCGATCTCGTCGGTGATGCTCTGCACGAGCGCCTGCTGCGCCTGCTCGTCGCCGCGCGCCTTCTGCACGTCCTCCCACGAGGCGAAGGTCTCCGCGTGGGCGGGCGCGGCGATGGATCCGGTGAGGAGGACGGCCGCGATCGCGATGACGGCCTGGAGGCTGCGGAGGGAGCGGAGGCGCGGTCGGGCGGCGCCTGCGTCGCGCGCGCTCCGGTGGAGGTCGTGGTCCATGGTGTTCCCGATCATCGTGTCGCCCGGCTGGCCGGCTGCGCCTCCCCGCGGGTCCGGTGCCTGCCGCGGATCACATCCGCCACACGGGCACCGGCTCTCACAGTAACAACGGGGATCCGCGGCGCACAGCGCGCGGATGCGGGGATCCGACGGGGATCCCCTCTCCCGGGAGGGTCGAGCGAAGGCTAACCCCGGGGAAGGTGGCCGCCCGGGCAGCGCGCGGACCGTGTCGTGAACCCGGGAGGAGGCCGGGAGCGCGCCGTCGCGGAGGCGCCCGCGGGTGTGCGGGGAGGCCGCGACACGCCGTCGGATCCGCATGCTGGCGGGCGACGGCACCTCGCGCACCCGGCCGATTTGAGTCCTCGCCCGGAGTGCGGTTATGCTGACGTGTCGGTTGCTGCGAGGCCTGGGAGATCAGGGCTAGCGGCCCCATCGTTTAGCGGCCTAGGACGGCGCCCTTTCACGGCGCTAACACGGGTTCGAATCCCGTTGGGGTCACCACGCAGCCATCGACACGCAAGGCCCTGTAGCGCAGCTGGTTAGCGTGCCGCCCTGTCACGGCGGAGGTCGCGGGTTCAAGTCCCGTCAGGGTCGCCACGGATGGGAAGCCCTCTCACACGAGAGGGCTTCTGTCCGATGTGGGCGTCTTCTCGAAGTCGCCCGCTCGCCTGGGTAGCTCAGTTGGTAGAGCGTTCGACTGAAAATCGAAAGGTCCGCGGATCGACGCCGCGTCCAGGCACCACCGCCGGTCCCCCGTCCTCGACGGCAGGGCCGGCGTCCTGCTTCCCGGGCCCGTTCCGCGGGCGCCTCCGCGCGGCGCCTCAGGCGTCGGACGCGAGCGCCGCCGTGAAGGCCGCGAGCACCTGATCCGAGAACAGGACGAAGCGCACCAGCTCGATCCCGTCGCCCGCGCCGTCCGCGAGCGCCTCGCGCACCGCGGAGACCGCCACGCGCGCCGCGTCGTCGACCGGCCAGCCGTAGACCCCGGCCGAGACCGCGGGGAAGGCGATGCTGCGGACCCCGAGGCCGGCCGCGACCTCGATCGAGCGGCGGTACGCGCTCCGGAGCACCGGGGCGCGGTCGTCCGAGGGCGACCAGACGGGGCCGACCGTGTGGATCACGTGCCGCGCGGGGAGCCGGAAGCCGGGCGTCGCGACGGCGTCGCCCGCGGGCAGGCCGTCGGGGAGCTCGTCGGCGCGGATCCGGCGGCAGGCCGCGAGGAGCTCGGGGCCGGCCGCGCGGTGGATCGCGCCGTCCACTCCCCCGCCGCCGAGGAGCGACGAGTTCGCCGCGTCCACGATCGCGTCCACGTCCTGGCGGGTGATGTCGCCGCGCACGGCCTCGAGATGCGTCATGGCTCCAGCCTGCCCGGTCGCGACGGGAGGGGAGGATTCCGCGGGGACGACGCTGTCCCGCGGGCCGCGGCCGGAACGGCTCGGGTTCGCTCCGGGCACATCAGCCCTATTCGGAGCCCGGGGAAAATCGGATTGCAGAGATCTCCGCCCAGCGTGGAGCTCCCGGTCGCCCGTCATCCCCGAGCCGGCCGCGGAGGGCACGCGGAGGCGGCGCGGGGATACTGGAGGGGTCGGTGATCCTCCTGCCGACGTCGACAGGAGTCCCATGGCCACGCCCCCCTCCCGCCCCGCACCCGAGCGCGTCGACGGCTACATCGCCCTCCGCAGCTACGCCGCCATCGGGGACGGTCGCACCGTCGCGCTCATCGCCGAGGACGGCGCCGTCGACTGGCTGCCGCTGCCCGACCTGCACACGCCGCCCGCGTTCGCCGCGCTGATCGACGCGCCGCACGGCGGACGGATCACGCTGCGGCCCGACGAGGACTTCGAGGTCGCGCGCGCGTACGTGCCCGGCACCAACGTGCTGACGACGACGTTCACGACCGCCTCCGGGAGCGTGCGGGTCACCGACGCGCTCGTCACGGGCGTCGCCGGGCGGCTGCCGTGGTGCGAGCTCGCACGCCGGATCGAGGGGCTCACGGGCGAGGTCGCGATGAGCTGGCAGGTCGCCCCCGGCACGGCGCTCGGCACCTCGTCGCCGTGGGTGCAGGCCACGCACAACGGGCCGGTGATCCGCGTCGACGGCGTGACCCTCGCGGTCGTCGGGCTCGAGCACGGTCCCGCGGAGCCCGGCACGCAGTCGCTCGCGGGCGCGTTCACGACGAGCGAGGGGTCGCGGCACGTGATCACGCTCGTGGGCACCGAGCGGGAGCCCGTGCGGATCCCGAACCCCGAGATCGTCGACCAGGGCATCGACCGCACCATCCGCAACTGGGAGAACTGGAGCGCGGAGTTCCGCTACGAGGGCGAGTGGGCCGACGCCGTGCAGCGCAGCGCCCTGGCGCTCAAGCTCCTCGTGCACGCGCCCACCGGATCCATCGCCGCGGCCGCCACGACCTCGCTCCCCGAGCGCATGGGCGGTGGCAAGAACTGGGACTACCGCTTCGCCTGGGTGCGCGACCTCGCCTACACCGTGAACGCGCTCGTGCGCTTCGGCCTCCGCGAGGAGACGCACGCGGCGGTGTCGTGGATGCTCCGCACCATCCGCGACAACGGCCCCGACCTCCACGTCTTCTACTCGCTGCAGGGCGGCGTGCCCGAGGGGAGCACGACGCCCGAGGTGCCGGGCTGGCGCGGCGTCGGCCCCGTCGTCGACGGCAACGACGCGCAGGCGCAGCTGCAGCTGGGCGTCTTCGGCGACCTCTTCGACGTGGTGCGCACGTACGTCCGCGACGGCAACGTGCTCGACGCCGACACGGGGCGGCTCCTCGCGACCTTCGCCGACCGCGCGTGCGACATGTGGCAGCGGCGGGACGCGGGCATGTGGGAGCTCGAGGACGAGCAGCACTACACGACCAGCGCGCTCGGCTGCTGGCAGGCGCTCGACTGCGCGGTCGAGCTCGCGGAGGTCGGCCAGATCCCCGGCGTGCCCGACCGGTGGCGGGAGGAGCGCGAGCGGATCCGCGCCTGGGTCGAGGAGGAGTGCTGGGACGAGGGCCGCGGCGCCTACGTCATGCACCCGGGGAGCCAGCGGCTCGACGCGAGCATCCTGCTGCACTCGATCTCCGGCTTCGACCGCGGCGAGCGCATGTCGTCCACGCTCGACGCGCTCCGCTCCGAGCTCGGCCGGGGCCCGCTCCTCTACCGCTACTCCGGCATGCCGGAGGAGGAGGGGACCTTCACCGCGTGCGGCTTCTGGATGGCGGGCGCGCTCGCGTGCGTCGGGCGCATGGACGAGGCGCGCGAGCTCATGGACCAGCTCGTCGCGCTCGGCAACGACGTGGGGCTCTACTCGGAGATGATCGACGCGGACGACGACGCGTTCCTCGGCAACCTTCCGCAGGGGCTCAGCCACCTCGCGCTCGTCAGCGCCGCGCTGACGATCGACGAGCTGTCCGGCGGCGAGTCGCGCTCGACGCGGACGCCGCGCGCGGACCGGTAGGAGGGCGGCGCCGCCCTCCTCTGGCCGTGGGCGATCAGTCGCGCGGGATCAGCCGCGCGGCCGGAGCGGCCCGGCGAACTCCGTGCGGACGCCGCGGGAGAAGAGCACCGAGTCGGGCGCGCGGTCCACGATCCCGGGGAGGCCGGCGGCCGCCACCAGCTCGTCGTCCAGGCCGACGAGCTCGGCGCGCTCGAGGGTCCAGGCGTCGTGCGTGTTCGGCCAGTAGCGCGTGACGCCGCCGCGGGCCACGTGCATTCCCCAGCGCGCGGTGAGGAAGTCGGCGAGCGGATCCCCCTCCACCTCCTCGCCGAGCGGCCGGACGGCGATGCGGGACGACGGGCGGGATCCCGTGCGGCGCCGCGACGTGTAGGTGACGACACCGTCGCGCTCCTCGTGCGTCATGGACGCCCACATGTACGGCAGGCCGAGGCCGACGCGCGCGCCGAGGACGGGCAGGAGCTTCGCGGCCTCGAGCGAGCGGAAGACCACGCCGCGGCGGCCGTCGTCGCCGACGCTGTAGAGCCGGACGTTGAGCTCGGCGAAGGTGCCGGCCCACGGCACCGCGGGCAGAGGCGGGAAGGCGCTGCGGGACAGGACGAACGGGATGAGGCCGACCCAGCTGGACCCGTCGTGCACGTCGGGGCGCGTGCCCGGCGGGAGGAGCGGGGCGATGCGGGTGGGATCCACGCGCCAGTGCACGAAGGCGAGGTCGCTCCAGACCTGGCGGATGACCGCGCGGCCGGGGAGGTCGGGCGCGGCGGGCGAGACGGGATCGGCGGGACGGGTCATCGGGTGCGCTTCCCTGCGGGGGCGGATGGGGCGGTGGAGGGTGGGGCGGGGGCGGCGGGCGCGGGCCGGGCGGCCGCGCGGATCACCTCGATGAGGCCGCGGCGCATCTCCTCCGAGCGCGTGAGCTCGGGGAGGACGTCCTGCTCGAGGGCCTGCGCGCGCACCCAGGCGTCGGCGCCGGCCTCGGTGCGGGCGACGACGTGGCGGCGGCGGTCGTGCGGATCCGCCGCGCGGGACACGAGGCCCTCCCGCTCCAGCCGCTCGAGCGTGCGCGACATGGTCTGCGTCTCGACGTGCGCGGAGCGGGCGAGCTGGATCTGGCTGAGCGGTCCGTCGCGCAGGAGGTGCAGCGCGATGAGCCCCGCGTGCGTGACCCCGAGGGTCGCGAGCGCCTCGGCCCACGCGTGCTCGACCGCGCGCGCCGCCGTCGACAGCAGCCGTCCGGTGGGCCAGCTGGCGAGCTCGTCCTCTTGCACGGGCACCTCTCCTGGTACGGTGATCGTCAGCAGGCTTACCATCCGCCTGCTGACGTTTCCCATCGTAGAGGGGCAGGCCGCATGGGCACCGTGAAGGACGTCGTCCGCCAGATCGTCGTCGTCGTGAGCATGGTCGTCGCGATCGTGGGCTCCGCCTTCGGGTCCGGCGCGTTCGGCGGCGCGACCATCCCGACCGCCTCGAGCGGCGCCCTCAGCGCGAGCTACACGCCCGTCGCGCCCGCCGGTCCCGCCTTCGCGATCTGGAGCGTCGTCTACCTCGGGCTCCTCGCGTACACGGTGTGGCAGGCGCTCCCCGCGCAGCGCGCCGACGCCCGGCAGCGTCGCGTCGGCTACCCCGTCGCGGTGACCCTCGTGCTCAACGCCGCGTGGATCCTCACGGCGCAGGCCGGGCTCCTCGTGCTGAGCGGCGTGGTGATCGCGGTGCTGCTCGCGACGCTCGTGGGGACGTTCCTCGCGCTCCTCGCGACCCGGCCCCGCGGCCTCGTGGAGTCCGTCGTGCTCGACGGCACGATGGGCCTCTACCTCGGGTGGGTGAGCGTGGCGACGGTCGCGAACGTGGCCGCCATCCTCGCGTCGTCAGGCGTCCGACCCGGCGAGGCGGGACGCGACGCGACCACCGTCGTGGTCCTGCTGGTGGTCGGCGCGATCGGCGCGCTGCTGGCCGTGCGCGACGGCGGACGGCTCGCGCCGACCGCCGCGATCGCGTGGGGCCTCGCCTGGATCGCCGTCGGCCGCCTCACGGGCGAGCTGCTGTCGACCCCGGCCGCCGTGGCCGCGCTCGTCGCGGCCGGGCTCGTGGTGGTCGTGACGCTCGTCGTGCGGATCCGCGTCGGGTGGACCGGGCGGGTCGCGCCGCGGGAGGCCGTCGCGCGCTGATCCGCGGGGACGGCCGGACGGCCGGCACGCCCGTCCGGCCGGTGCCGCGCCCTACCGCTCCGCGCCGGCCGCCCGGTACGCGTCGTCGGCCGCGTGCTTGGCGGCGACCAGCCGGGAGATGCGGCGGTCGGTGTCCGCGTCCGGGCGGGTGAGCCCGGGGTGCGCGGCCCGCCACGCGACGATGTCGCGGACCGCCAGGTGGAACGGGATCCGCGGCTGGAAGGCCGGCACGAGCCGGCGGATCCGCGTGGTGTCGAAGACCGCGCTGTGCGACAGGTCGCCGAGCACGAGCTCGGACCAGCCCCAGTCGGGCTCGACCACGGGGAACTGCTCGGCGGGCACGTGCACGAGGCGCGCCTCGATGCCGAGGGCGTCGGCGACGAGGTGGTGGATCCGGTCCCACGTCATGACGTCGTCGCTCGTGATGTGCAGCGCCTCGCCCGTGGCGCGCTCGTCGCCGAGGATGCCGACGAGGCCGACCGCGAAGTCATCGGCGTGGGTGAGGGTCCAGAGCGACGTGCCGTCGCCCGGGACCACGACCTCCTCGCCGCGCGCGATGCGGTCGACGACGGTCCAGTCGCCCGCGAGCGGCGGGCTCGCCTCGTCGTAGGTGTGCGACGGGCGGACGATCACGACCGGGAAGCCGCTCGCGGCGTGGTGGCGGAGGAAGGCATCCTCCATCGCGATCTTGTCGCGCGCGTAGGCGAGGAACGGGTTCGCGCGGAGCGTCGACTCGGTGATGGGCGTCTGCAGGGCGGGCTTGCGGTAGATCGACGCCGAGCTGATGGCGACGTACTGGCGGGTGCGGCCCTGGAACACGCCCACACGGCGGTCGGCGCCCGCGGCGTCGAAGCACAGGAAGTCGACGACCGCGTCGAAGGAGCGGTCGCCGATCGCGGCGCGCAGCGCGTCCGGATCCGTGACGTCGGCGACGAGGGTCGTGACGCCCGCGGGGACGCCGCGCCCCTTGGAGTCGGCGCCGCGGTTGACGACCGTGACGTCCATCCCGGCGGTGACGGAGGCCCGGACGCACGCGGCGCTGATGGTGCCCGTCCCCCCGAGGTAGAGCACGGACAGGGCGGCGGCGCCTGGGGTCATCGGGTCCTCGTCATCGAAGCGGGGGCGCCGGTCGGATCCGCGCCCTGCGTGCACGCTACGCCCGCGCGCGGCCCCTCCCCACCCGTCCGCGCGGGGAAAGCTTTCGGACATCCGCCGCCGCGTTGACCCTCCTCGGACGCGCCGCGTAGGTTCCGGACGACCGCACCGACGCCCTCGCCCGTCGTCCGCGTCGCCCGCGCGCCCCGGCGCCGGACACGACGGATCGCCCGGCGCCCGACCGAGAGGGAGCCATGGCCCCCACCGCACCCGACGCCCGCATCCCCGCAGCCCGCATCCCCGATGCCCGCCGCGCCGAGGCCGTGATCACCGTCCGCGACGCCGACGGGCGGCCGCTCGCCGACGCGGACGTCGTCGTCGAGCAGGTCCGCCAGGACTTCGCGTTCGGCAACATCGGCTTCGACCTCATCCCGCTCGCGAACGGCGAGACGGATCCCGAGGAGGCCGGCATCGAGACCTTCGGCGGCGCGCGGCTCGAGGGCCTGGAGCGGCTGGCCGAGCAGTGGGCGGCCGTGTTCAACACCGCGACGCTCCCCTTCTACTGGGGCCGGTTCGAGCCCGTGCGCGGCGAGCCGGACACCGAGCGCCTGCTCACGACCGCGCGCTGGCTGCGCGAGCGCGGGATCGCCGTGAAGGGGCACCCGCTCGTCTGGCACACCGTCGCGGCGAAGTGGCTGCTCGACCTCCCGGTCGACGAGGTGGAGCGCGTGCAGCGGGAGCGGATCCGGCGCGACGTCGGCGACTTCGCGGGGCTCATCGACACGTGGGACGCCATCAACGAGGCCGTGATCATGCCCGTGTTCGACCGCGAGGACAACGGGATCACCCGGCTCGCCGCGGCCCGCGGGCGCCTCGCGATGGTGCGCATGGCGTTCGAGGAGGCGCGCGCCGCGAACCCGGCCGCCACGCTCGTGCTCAACGACTTCGACCTCTCCCCCGCCTACGAGGAGCTCATCGAGGAGGTGCTGGGCGCGGGCATCGAGGTGGACGCGATCGGGCTCCAGACGCACATGCACCAGGGCTACCGCGGCGAGGAGCAGGTGCTCGCGATCGTGGACCGGTTCGCGCGGTTCGGGCTGCCGATCCACATGACCGAGACGACGCTGCTCTCGGGCGACCTCATGCCGCCCGAGATCACCGACCTCAACGACTTCCAGGTGGCGGAGTGGCCGTCCACGCCCGCGGGCGAGGAGCGGCAGGCCGACGAGGTGGAGCGGCACTACCGGTCGCTCGTCGGGCACCCGGCCGTGCAGGCGATCACCTACTGGGGCCTCACCGACGACGGCATGTGGCTGGGTGCGCCCGGCGGCCTGGTGCGCGCGGACGGCACCCCGAAGCCGTCGTACGAAGCGCTGCGCCGGCTGATCCGCGAGGAGTGGTGGCTCGCGCCGACGACCGTGCGGACCGACGCGGAGGGACGCGCCCGCGTCACGGCCTTCGCGGGCGACGTACGGGTGGCGCACGCCGGGCGCGTGGCCGAGACGGCGGTCGCGGCCGGCGCCGCGGAGGCGGACGTGACGCTGGCGTAGCGATCGGCGCGGGGCCCGGGCGTCGTCCGCGCACCGCCCGGGCGGCGGCCCGCGGCCCGCGCCCTCCTAGGATGTGGCGGAGGCGTGCGGCCCGCGGGACCGGGTGGTCGCATCCGGGACGTCGGGGTTCGGGGGAGATCATGGCGCGTGCCGTCGAGCGGGACGCCGTCGCGCGCCCCCGCCTGCACCGCGTGATCCAGGGCCTGATCGCCGTCGTCGTGCTCGCGAACGTCGTCTACCTCGCGGTCCTGCTCCTGCCCGGCGAGACCGGCAGCGTGCTCGTGGACGTCGTGCTCGCCCTCGCCCTCCAGTGGGTCCCCGTCGTCGTCTTCTGGCTGGTCGCCGCGCGGACCGGCTCCCGTCGCGCGGAGGTGGTGCTCGCCGCGGCGGCCGTGACCGCGAACGCGGCGGGCGACACGATCTACGTGATCGGCATGGACGAGTCCGGCGTGCTGCCCTCGCCGTCCGTCGCCGACGTCGCGTACCTCCTCTTCTACCCGCTGATGCTGCTCGCCCTCGTCGTGCTCGTGCGGCGCCGCTCGCGCCGCACCACGAACGCCGTGTTCCTCGACGCGGGCCTCGCCGTGCTCGGTTCCGCGGCCGTGCTCGCCGTGGTCCTCGGCCCGGTCCTCTCGGACGCGACGAGCGGCACGACCGTCCTCGCCGGCGCCATCGATGCCCTCTACCCCGCCTTCGACATCGTCCTCGTGGCCGTGGTCGTGGGGATCGCCGCCTCGCCGGTGCTGCGGATGGGGCCCGGCTGGCAGTACCTCGTCCTCGGGCTCCTCGCCATCACGGGAGCGGACATCGCGTACGCGCTGCTGATCCGCGCGGGCGACTACGGCGACGGGACGCCGCTCGACGTCGTCTGGACCGCCGGGATCGCGTGCCTCGCCCTGTGGGTCGAGGGCGTGGACCGCGCGCCCGCGGACGCCCCCGAGCCCGCGCGGCCGACCGCCCGGCTGCTGCCCGTCCCCGCGGTCGCCGTGCTCGCGGGGCTCGGCGTGCTCCTCGTCGCGACGCGCACGCCCGTGCCTCCGCTCGCGCTGGTCCTCGCGGCGAGCGCCGTCGCGCTGTCGGCGCTGCCGGTCATGTTCCGCCAGGCCATGCTCACGCGCATGCTCGACGACCAGGAGCGGGTCGTCGCCCGGCTGGAGGCGCTCGACCGGTCGAAGAGCGACATCATCGGCACCGTGAGCCACGAGATGCGCACGCCGCTCACCTCCATCTCCGGCTACGTGGAGCTGGTCCTCGACGGCGAGGGGGGCGACATCCCGGACGACGCGCGGGACATGCTGGGGGTCGTCGACCGCAACGCCCGGCGGCTGCAGTCGCTCGTGGCCGACATGCTGATGATGACGCGTCTCGACTCGGGTGAGCGGCCCGCCATGGCGCCGCTCGACGTCGCGACGCTCGTCCGCCGGGCCGCCGAGTCCCTCCGCCCCTTCGCCGACGCGCGCCACGTGGACCTGGCGGTGGGCGACGCCGTCCCGACGACCGTCGAGGGCGACGCGGGGCAGCTCGAGCGCGTGCTCACCAACGTGATCGAGAACGCCGTGAAATTCACGCCGGCGGGCGGCACGGTGTCCGTCGGGGTGCACGCGGCGACCGGCCCCGCGGGGCGCCCCGCGGTCATGGTCGTGGTCGCCGACACGGGCATGGGGATCCCCGCGGACGCGCTCCCCCACGTGTTCGACCGGTTCTTCCGCGCCGCCAACGCGCAGAGCGAGGTGGTGCCCGGCACGGGCCTCGGGCTCGCCATCGTGCGGGAGATCGTGCAGGCGCACGGCGGCGAGGTCACCGTCTCCTCCGTGCTCGGCGAGGGGACGGCCTTCCGGATCGCGCTCCCAGCGCAGCGGGGCACGGGCGCGCGCGGGTGACGGATCAGGCGCGGGTGCCGCGCTACGGAGAGCGTGGGGAGACGGTCGGGCCCGGAGCGTCCGAGTCACCGTACGCCTCAGGGGCACCGGGCGTCGTCTTGGGCGCGCGCGCCTGCGGGATCATGCGCACCAAGCCGACGATGCCGTGCACGTCGCGACGCACCGCGGGTACCGCTGCCACGGCGAGCCCGTACGCGAGGAGCGTCACCCCGAGCCCGATCAGCAGGTCGAGCACGGACGAGCCCGTCGGAGTCAGGTGGAGGACCGCACCGGTGATGAGACCCGTGGTCCCGACCACCGCGAGGATCCGCCCCGCGCCGGCGTAGAGACGACGGGTCGGGATCGGCGCGCGGCGGGATAGCCACCAGATGGAGATGGGCCAGGAGAGCGCCGGCGCGACGGCATAGCCGATCGCGATGCCGAGGACGCCGCCCGTGGACCCGATCAGGATGCACGCGATCTTGATCGTCGCGCTCACGAGCGAGTACCGGAAGAGATCGCCCGTCAGGCCGCGGGACACGTAGACCCAGTAGCCGACGAAGGCGAGCGTCTGGAAGACGCCGGCGATCGCCAGGAGTCGGAGGATCGGAGCCACGCTCTCCCATCGCTCCCCGAGGAACACGTCGGTGATGGGGACGGCGGCGCTCGCGACGAGGCCGAGCCCGGCCACGAGCGTGTAGCCGAGCGCCAGTTGCCCGCGGGCCACGAAGTCGGCGAAGCGCCGCTCGTCGGTCGCGAGGCGTGAGAGGACCGGCAGCGCGACCGTGGTGAGCGGGCTCCGGATCTGGTTGAGCGGGGTCATCAGGAGCTGGAAGGCGCGGTTGTAGATGCCGAGCGAGCCCGCGCCGAAGCGCAGGCCCACCAGGAACGTGTCGACGTTGTTGCTCACGTAGCCGACCATCTGGCTGGCGACCATGTTCCAGCCGAAGCGGAGCAGGTCGCGCATCGGCACGTCGCGGCGCGGGAACCGCGGGATCCAGCCGGCGAAGGACGCAGCCATCACCAACAGGACGAGGGTCTGCAGGATCTGCTGCGCGACCAGCGCCCAGTAGCCCCAACCGAGCGATGCGCCCCCGATCGCGACCACCAGCGCGATGGCGGGAGCTGCTACGTCGGCCGTGGCGAGCGCGACGAAGCGCAGGTTCCGAGTCAGGTCGGCCCGGTACTGCGTCGCGAGGCCGTTCATCACGAAGGTGATGCTGAGCGCGTGCGCGATCGGGATCAGCTCGTCGTGGCCGAAGACGGCGGCGAGCGGCCAGGCGGCCCCGAAGACGAGGACGGCCAACACCACGCCGATCCCGCTGTTGATCCACCACAGGTTGTCGCGCTGGGCCCGGCTGAGGTCGCGCGCCTGGATCGCCGCGGAGCTGAGCCCGAAGTCGCGGAAGATCTCCCCGACGCCGATGATGGCGAGCACCATCGCCAGCAGGCCGTAGTCGGTGGGCGTGAGCAGGCGCGCGAGCACGACGACGGAGACGACCTGGATGAGGATGCGGACCAGCTGCGCGCCGATCGTCACGACGGCGCCCCGGGCCGCCCGCGCGCCGAGCCCGCCGGTGGCCTCGGCGACGGTCCGGGTCATGCCGACCGCCGCGTGCGCACCCGACGGTAGGTGCCCTTGGCGGTGCGGTAGGTCTCCCGCGCGCGTCCGGCGGCGAGCCGCACGAGGCCGAAGCCCCGGTAGCGCGGCACGGCGGCGCCCGCGAGACGGGCCCCCGCGAGGCGTCCGGCGAGCGTGGATCGACGCTGCCGCTGCAGCGGCTGGATCGCGGCGACGTCGTCGATGTCGATCGGGACGGCCTCGATGACGCCCGCGGCGACGGCCCGGACGATGAGGTCCTGGCCGCGCCGGGTGCGGGCGATGAGCGCGCTGACGCCTGCGCCCTCGGCGAAGTCGGGGTAGCCGCGCGCGTCGGTGCGCCAGAAGTCGCCGGCGGTGACGTCGGAGCTCTCCCCGATCCCGTCGGGGCAGATCTTGCAGCGCCACTGCACGGCGGGCCCGAGGTGCGCTCCCCAGGAGTCGTCGTAGCTCGCGCTCACGGAGGACCCGTCGAGGCGCTCGGCCGTGAACCGGCCGGGCCATCCGCGGCCGCGGTACCAGAGATCGCGCACGGGCTCGTCGTGCGGGATGCCGAGCTCGGCGACGAGGTCGTCGGTCGCCTGCTGGCGGGGCGTGCCCGCGCAGAAGAAGGAGAGCAGCAGCGGCGCGTCGGCGCGTCCCTCGGAGGTCGCGAGCGCGCGCAGCGCGGAGGCCTCGCAGGGCTTGCCCACGATCGCCGCCGAGGCGTCGCGGGCGGAGGGGTCGGCGGCGGCCGAGACGGGCGCGTACCGGGATCCCGCGGACGCCAGCGCCTCCTCGCGCGTGGTGATGCGTACGCTCACGGTGCGGCGCGGCGCGGCCGGGTCGGCGGAGGCGCCGAAGACGCCGGACGCCTCGCCGGTCTCGACGAGCCAGGCCGACAGCGCGGTGAGGGTGCCGCCGCTGGATCCGCGCTCGCGCATCGCCGGGTCCACCGCCCACGCCTCGAACGCCTGGACGACGGGTCCCATGAGGGGATGCCGCACGGCGCCCTCCGGGTCGTGCGCCGTGACCCGACGCCCCGGGCAGGCGCGGTCGAAGTGCCGCGCTGCCGAGGGCACGGCCTCGCCGGCGTCGCGACGGACGGGACGACGGAAGCCGTCCGCATCCTCCATGCGGATCCCCGTGTCGAGCAGCGCGCACATGCCGCAGCCGGAGCAGTTCCCCCCGTCGACGACGGCCGTGATCCGACGGTCCAGTGCGGCGGCGGTCATAGCGCCCTCAACGCGTCCTCGGTGACCCGGAGGCCGGCGTGCGCGCGCTCGACGACGCCGCGCACC
This sequence comes from Clavibacter rahimiani, assembly GCF_052654495.1. Taxonomy (NCBI): domain Bacteria; kingdom Bacillati; phylum Actinomycetota; class Actinomycetes; order Micrococcales; family Microbacteriaceae; genus Clavibacter; species Clavibacter rahimiani. Next base: position 792,837 of record NZ_CP199790.1, on the reverse strand, counting down.
TCATCCGCGAGATCGGGGACGGCGAGCTCGCGGAGGACGTCGGCGGCCGGGTCCGCGGCGGTGCGCAGGTCGACCGTGTGGGCCCAGCCGAGGTCGGCGAGGAGCGGCTCGAACTTGCGGCTGTAGGCGAGCGGGACGGCGGGCGTGCCGACCGAGAGCGCGTTGAGGCACGCGTGCATGCGGGATCCGATGACGACGCGCGCCGAGGCGACCGTCCGGCGGACGTCCTCGAGCTGCACGGGGATCACGAGCTCGGCGTCGGGCGCCGCGGTCGCGGCGAACTCGCGCATGGCCGGCACGTCGTTGTCGGGGTTCGACGACTCGAGGACGTGCGCGAGCAGCGTCACCGAGCGGCCGTCGGCCACGAGGCGCGCGTGCAGGTCGACGAGGGTCCGACGGTAGGCGCGGTGGTCGACGTGCGGGTTCTCGTTCCAGAGGAGGCCGGACACGTTGAGCACGACGTCGCGGGTGCGCTCCACCTCGGGCACCGGCAGCGCGAACACCACGTCGGTGGTCACCACGTCGGGCGCGTGCCCGAGCTCCGACGCGTGGCGCGCGCTGATCGTGTCGCGCGCCATGACGAGGCGCGCGCGGCGGAGCGAGTGCCGGCCGATGGCGCGGCCGCGCCGTGTGTCGAACGGGCCGATGGTCTGCGGGCCCAGGACGACGGGGACGCCGGCCTGCGTCGCGAACTCGGAGACGGTGGACATGACCGCGAGGCGGTGCATCCCGTAGATGTCGGTGAAGCTGTCGCCGGAGCGGGTGTCGACCACGAGGTCGAAGGACCCGAGCCACTCCTGCATGCCCCGCGTGCCCGTCATGCGCTCCTTGACGAGCGACCGGACGCGGCCGAAGGGCAGCCGCGGGTCGCGGAAGCCGTAGTTCTGGAAGGTGATGTCGGCATCGGGGTCGATGCGGCGGATGATCGCCGCCGTCCCGTGGCCGAGGGCGCGGACGCCCAGGTTGGGTGAGGCGTCGTCCGCCCACAGCACGAGTGCATGCATGGAAATGAGAGCTCCGTCGTCGGGTCGCGGAGAAGAACGGGAGGTGGGTGTGGCCGCGGGTGACGGCCGCCCCCGTCATTCGGGAGAGGTGGTCCGGAGGACGGACCGGTCACGAGCCTATCCAGCGCCCGTCGCCCGGCAATCCCCAGAACGGGTGGCGCGGGGCCGCTCAGCCCCGCTCGACCCCGCGGACGATCCGGAGCGCGCGGCGGTACGCGGACGCGTGCGCGGTGCCGGCGCGGTCCCAGTCGCGGCCCGCGAGCTCCGGCGACGCCGAGCGCGCGCCCGTGCGCACGGCCTCGGTGGCGCGGAGGAGCTCGTCGGGGGTCAGGTCGCCGTCGAAGAGGTGGATCCAGCCCGGGCCGACCTCCTCCGCGAGGGCGCGGTTGACCGCGTTGTCCGGCACGAGCACGGGCCGGTCGAGCGAGAGCGCCGCGAGGGTGCCGCCCGAGTTGTGCATGAACCGGTACGGCAGCACGACGAGCTCCGAGCCCGTGACGATCTCCACGAGCTCGGCGTCGGACAGGAAGCGCAGGTCGAGGCGGATCCGGTCGTCGCCCGCGGCGAGCGCGCGGATCGTGTCGGCGAGCTCCGCGGTCGACGGGTTGCCGCCGATGCGCAGCGACAGGTCGGCGCCCGCGTCGCCCGCGCCGCGGAAGGACGCGACGAGGTCCTCGACGCCCTTGTACCGACGCACGAGCCCGACGTAGCCGAGCCGGCCGGGCACGACCTCCTCGCGCGGCTGATCCCGGAACCAGTCGCGGTAGTGGCCGTGCAGGATCGTCGCGTGCGGCTGCTCCGCGGGGATCTCGGTGAGCGGGTTGACGCGGATCCGCAGCGTCGTCCTCCGCTCCATGAGCGCGAGGAGGAGCGTCTCGCGCCGGCTGATGCCCTGGGGGCGCTCGAGGTTGTGCACCGTGCGGACGATCGGCGTGCGCCGGATCGCGAGCCGCGCGAGGAACGCGACGGTGAGCGCCTGCCGCACCGCCTTCTTCAGCGGGCTCTGGCCGTCCACGAGGATCTCGGGCCAGTGCACGTGGAAGACGTCGTAGCGGCCGAGGAGCGCGGTGCGCCAGCTGAAGTGCAGGGGGCGGACGCCGGGGGTCTCGGCGAGCGCGCGCCCGAGCATCACGATGTACGGGTTCGTCGTGGGACGCGGCGCCTGCGAGGACTGCAGCACGACGAGGTCGCGGCCGGGCGGGCGGGAGGGGACGGTCATGGCGCTCCTGGGCGGGACGACCGGCGGCGGGTCGTCGGGCGCGACCCAGGGGGTCGTCGGTCGAGGAAATAGACTATGCCACCACTCGCCCGTGCCCGCCGGCGAGGCCCCGCGCACGTGCCCGACCGATGGGATCCCATGCCCCGCCCCGCCCTCCTCGCCGTCGTCGTCGTCAACTACGGATCCGCCGACCTCGTGCGCGAGAACGTGCTGCCGCTCATCGAGCGGCTCGACGACGCGCTGCTCGTGATCGTCGACAACCGCACGACCGACGCGGAGCGGGAGCGCGTGCGCGCGCTCGCCGCGCACCCGTCGGGCCGCGTGCACGGCGTCTACCCGGACGGCAACACGGGCTTCGGCACGGGCATGAACATCGGCGTGGACGCGGCCCGCGGCCTCGGCGCGCGCGAGTTCCTGCTGCTCAACCCGGACGCGACCATCGAGCCCGACCAGCTCGCGGTGCTGCGCCAGGCGGTGGCGGCGGATCCGCTCGCGCTCGTGGCCCCGCTCATCCTCCGGCCCGACGGGAGCACGTGGTTCCGCGGATCCGACCTGTACCTCGCCGACGGCCGGATCCGCTCCGCCGCCCGCCGCGCGCAGCACCCCGGCCTCGCGGTCGAGCCCTGGCTGACCGGCGCGTGCCTGCTCGTGACCGACGAGCTGTGGACGCGCGTGGGCGGCTTCTCCGACGACTACTTCCTGTACTGGGAGGACGTCGACCTGTCGCGCAAGGTCGTGGAGGCCGGCGGACGCCTGCGGGTCGTGGAGGAGGCCGTGGCGGTGCACGCCGAGGGCGGCACGCAGAGCGCCGGCCACGCGAGCGCCGGGCAGGCCAAGTCGGGCACGTACTACTACCACAACGTCCGGAACCGGCTCCTCTACGGGGCCCGCCACCTCGACGCCGCGGCCCTCCGCCGATGGCGTCTGCTCACGCCCGTGATCGCGTACGAGGTGCTGCTGCAGGGCGGGCGGCGGCAGTTCGCGCACCCGGTGGCGCCGGTGTCCGCGGCCGTGCGCGGGATCCTCGACGGGTACCGGCTCTCCGGCGGCTGGCGCGCCGTGCCGTCGCCCGCGCCGACGGCCGGCGGTCCCGCGTCCGGCGCCGCGCCGACCGGGCCCGCAGCCGGACCCGCCGCCGCGCCCGCCGCGTCGCTCGTCGTCGCGATCCTCACCTACCGCCGGCCCGACGACATCCGCGCCGTGCTCCCCCTCGTGGCCGCGCAGGCCGCCGAGCTGCGCGAGGCCGCCGAGGCGGATCCCGCGCTCCCCCGCGCCGTGCGGATCGTCGTGGTCGACAACGACCCGGCGGGCGGTGCCGGCGCAGCGGTGGAGGACGCCGCGGCCGTCTCCCCCGCGCCCGTCGCCTACGTGCACGAGCCCACGCCCGGCATCTCCGCCGCCCGCAACCGCGCGCTCGACGAGGCCCGCGACGACGACCTGCTCGTGTTCCTCGACGACGACGAGCGGCCGGATCCGGGCTGGCTCGCCGCCCTCGTGCGCGCCCGCCAGGCCACGGGCAGCGCGGGCGTCGCGGGTCCCGTGCGGAGCGAGTACGAGGTCGAGCCCGACGCGTGGGTGCGCGCGGGCGGCTTCTTCGTCCGCCGCCGTCCCGCGACCGGCGCGCGCCTCGAGGTCGCCGCGACCAACAACCTCCTCCTCGACCTCCGCGCCGTGCGCGCCGCCGGGCTGCGCTTCGACGTGGACCTCGGCACGCAGGGCGGCGAGGACACCCTGTTCACGCGCCAGCTCATCGCGTCCGGGGGCCTCCTCACCTGGTGCGCGGAGGCGGGCGTCGTCGACGTCGTGCCCCGGGCCCGCACCACACGGCGCTGGGTCGTGCTGCGCGCGTTCAGCAGCGGCAACTCGTGGAGCCTCACGTCCGTGGCGCTCGCGCCCGCGACGCCCGCGGCCCGCACCCGGATCCGCGCCGAGGCCACCGCGCGGGGCCTCGTGCGCGCGCTCGGCGGCACCGGGCGGATCGCCGTCGGCGTCGCCACCGGCAGCCTCGCCCACCGCGCGAAGGGCACGCGCACGCTCGCCCGCGGCGCCGGCATGGTGGCGGGCGCGTTCGGCTGGTCGTACCAGGAGTACGCGCGGCGCGACTGAGCGGCCCGCGACGCGCATCCGCGCCGCGCATCCGCGCCGCGCGCTCGGCGGCTCCCCCTGGACGGGGGGCTCGTCCCCGCGCCCCCGCGGACGTACGATGCGAGGGCAGAAGACCCGGAATCCTGCGTCGCGCGACCACCCATCGCCCGCCCGCACCGCGCCGCCGACCCGCCCTGGTCGTCGGGCTCGTCTTCGCCGTACCCGAAGAGCGAAGAAGGCCATGCCCGTACCCGAGAGCACCCCGTCCGACCTGCGTCCCCGCCGTGAGCGTCGCGCCCGCAGCCGCCGCACCACCGTCGCCGTCATCGGCGCCGCGTCCGTCCTCGTCACCGCCGCCGTCGTCGGCACGGTCGTCGTGAACGGGTCCGGATCCGACTCCCCCGCGGCCGCCGCGGACACGAAGGACTGGTCCGACGTCGCCCCCACCGCCGGCGCGACCGAGGCCCCGGCGCCGCTGCCCGAGGGCGACACGTCGCTCGGCCAGGAGGTGTCGACGACCGTGGGCCTCGACGAGACCGCGACCTTCCCCGGATCCATCCAGGCCCGCATCGTGTCGGTCACCCCGACCAGCACGGACGGCGGCCGGGTCGGCGAGCTGAGCGGCGACGCGGTCGACGTGCGGCTGGAGCTCGTCAACGTCACGGGCGAGGCCGTCGCGGTCGACGCCGTGGCCGTCAACCTCTTCTACGGCGCCGACCGCACGCCCGCGACGCCGGCCGACTCCGACACGGTGATCCGCGGCTCGCTCGAGCCCGGCGCCTCCGCCACCGGCGACTACGTGTTCAGCGTCCCGGCGGCCTCCGCCGACGCGATCAGCGTGGTCGTGGCGCGCGACGCGGGCTCGCCCGTCGTCGTGTTCCAGTAGCGCGCACGCACCACCCGCGACGACACGAGGGGCGCGGCCGGGATCCCGGCCGCGCCCCTCGTTATCGTGCCGCGGGTCAGCCGGCGGCCGCGGACGCCCGTCGCGCCCTGCGGGCCGCGCGGCCGGTCTCCGGCTCGGCGGCGCGGTAGTACGCGCGCTTGTCCTTCGTGGGCCGCACCTTGTTGAGCACGACGCCCAGCACGGATCCGCCGGACTTCTCGACCGCGTCGAGCGCCTCGGAGAGCTGGCCGCGGTGGACGCGCGTCTGGTCGGCGACGACGATCGCGCCGTCCGTCATGCGCGCCACGAACGCGGCGTCGGCCACCGCGATGAGCGGGGCGGTGTCGATCACGATGACGTCGTAGGCCTCGCGGGCCCGCGTCACCAGCTCCTCCATGCGCGCGGACGCGAGGAGCTCGCTCGGGTTCGGCGGGATCTCCCCCGAGGTCAGCACGTGCAGGGTGCCGTCGCCCAAGGGCTGGACGACATCCTCGAGGACGGCCTGCCCGACCAGCACGGTCGTGAGGCCCGCGTCGCCCTCGAGGCCGAGGTACCGCGCCACGACCGGGCGGCGCAGGTCCGCGTCGACGAGCAGCACGCGGCGCCCGCCCTCGCTGAGCGACAGCGCGAGGTTCGCGGCGACCGTGGACTTGCCCTCGCCGGGGATCGACGACGTGACGACGATGCTCGACGACCGCTCGCCGAGGAGCACGAAGCGGAGGTTCGCCTTCAGCTGGCGGAAGCCCTCGGCCGCGGTCGACAGCGGGCGGAGCGCCATGGCGAGGCCGGTCACGCCGCGCTCGCGCTCGAGCGAGCCGAGCAGCGGCGCCGTCGTGAGGTGCGCGACGGACTCGGCCGAGCGGACGCGCGTGTCGAGCAGGCGCACGAGCACGAGGCCGAGGAGCCCGACGAGGAGGCCGAGCAGGAGGCCGGCGAGCGTGTTGGTGCGTCCGTTGGGAGCGGATTGGAACTCGGGCTCCGGCGCCTCCTGGATCACGCGCACCGAGACCGAGGGCGAGCCCTCGGCACCCGTGGGCGCGTACGCCTCCGCGGTGTCGCGGAGGCTCCTCGCCACGGCATTCGCGATGTCCGCGGCCTCCGTGGGCGAGGGCTCGGTGACGCTGATCTCCATGATCACGGTGTTCTGCGGCGTCGTGACCGTGACGGCGCGCGCCAGCTCCTGCGGCGTCACGTCGAGGCCGAGGCGCGTGATCACGGGCTCCAGCACCGCGGGCGACTCCGCGAGCTCGCCGAAGGACAGCATCTGGCTCTGCGTGTAGGTGGCGCCCTGGTTGAGGTCGCTCGCGCTCGACCCGCTGCTCAGCGAGAAGTACAGCCGGGACTGGGCGGTGTAGACGGGCGTCGCGAGCTGGGAGAGGCCGAACGCGACGCCTCCCCCGACGAGCGTCGCGGCGACGACCACGTACCAGAGGCGGCGGAGCAGGGCGGTGAACTCGTGGAGCGTCATCGTGAGGGGGTTCTCTTCCGTGGAGGCGCGAGGGCGGTGGTGCGGGTGGGATCGTGGAGGTCTTCGGAGTGGGCTGCGTCCCGGACGGGATCGGGCTCCGGCCGGGCGGGCTCGCGCCGGAGGATCTGGCTGGTCGCCGCGACCCCGGCGAGGAACCAGACGAAGATCGAGTACTGCGTGATCAGCGCCACCGACGCGAGCGCGGGGATCTGGGCGACGAGGGCGATGGTGGCCGCGGTGGCACGGCCCCGCAGCACCAGCACGACGCCGACGGCCAGCGCGATGAGGACGCCGATCGCGGACAGGATCCCGAACGTGAGCCCCGTGAGCACGAGCTGGCTGTCGATGGAGCGGAACCCGCCGTAGAACACGCGGCCGTCGGTGCCCCGGTAGGCGGACGCGGCGAGGCCGAGGACCTGCATGCCGGGGATGAGGCCGTACAGGTCGCCGCGGTAGTCGGAGCTGTTGGTGGCCTCCGTGCCGGCGTCGTCGAAGACGGTCCGCACGAACGGGGCGATGGCCACGACGACGACGACCACGACGGCGGTCACGGTCACGCGCACGCGGAGGGAAATCGCGTCCCGGAGGAAGACGATCGCGAGGACGAGGCCGAGCAGCGCCCCGAGCATGCCGACCCGGCTGAACGTGAGCACCGCACCGACGACCATCACGGTCGTCATCGCGAGCCGGGCCGGGAGGCCGAACCGGGACGCGAGGGTGAGCGGGATCGCCATGGCGAGGCTGGATCCGAGGGCGATGGAGTGCCCGAACGCGCCCTCCGCGCGGACGATGCCCCCGCGTCCCTGCAGCGTGCCCCAGAGGGCGCGGAGGCCGCCGTTGCCGGGCAGCGAGATGAACGGGTTCACGTGCGTCGCGAACTCCACGACCGCCAGCGCGCCGACGACGGTGAACGCGATCGCGACGATGCCCTGGAGGGCGGGCATGCCGATCCGGTGCGCGGCCAGGCGCCCGAGGAGGTAGCCGGGGACGCCGTAGCTGATGAAGGTCACGAGCGTCGTCAGGCTCGCCTTCTCGTCGGAGCCGAGCAGGAGCCCCGCCAGCGCCGACGCGCCCATGAGCACCACGAGGGCGTCGAGGGGGGAGATCCGGAAGCCGGGCACGGGCGACACCGCGATGATCACGAGGATCGCGGCGAGCGATGCCGCGGGGAGGTGGATCCCGCCGGCGGAGACACCGGTCCACACGGGGAGCAGGCAGAGCGCGGCGAGCCAGACGGACACCGCGACCCGGGGCATCCGGCGCAGGACCAGGAGCAGCAGGACCCCGCCGACGAGGCCGACGGCGCCGGCGAGGAGGGTGAGGACCCCGGATCCGGCGAGGAGGGCGCTCACCAGCGGACCGCCGCCCCGAGGACGCGCGCGCGCGATCTCCGCATGGCTCCCCCTCTTCTCCGTGCCCCCGGCCGTCCGGCCTCAGTCGATCATGTCAGTGCGACGCCCGGCGGACGGATCCGTGGAGGATCCGCCCGCCGGGCGTCATCGGGCGACCGCGGTCAGCGGACGCGCCCGTCGGTGACGAGCAGGTCGTCGATCCGGGTCGTGACGGAACCGGTCGCGGAGCTGGACAGGTACGTCTGGATCCCGATCGTGCCCGCGACCTGCAGGGCCGAGGCCGTGCCGGTCGTCGTCGCCGTCCACGCGGTCGGCTCGGCCTGGCCGGCCGGCCACACCTTCGCCTCCAGCGTGGTGGGCGCGGTGCCCGTGGTCCGCACCCGGACCTGGAGCTGCTGGCCCGCGGTGTAGGTGAGACCCGGGACCACCGTCGTCCTCAGCGCCGCGCCGGCCTCGGACTGGAGGATGACCACCTGGCCGGTCGACTTGACCCAGACCTGCGTCTGGTACGACGCCGTGCCGACCTGACGCGAGATGACCCGCGTGTAGTCGCCGCCGCCCGTGGGCACCTTGTCCAGCGCGAGCGTGAACGCGATGTCCGAGGCGACCGTGGAGACCTGGGCGAGCGACATCGTGCGGGTCGAGCCGATGCCCGACGCCACCTGGCCGACGCCGTCCCTGACGGAGACGATGGAGGCGCTGCCGCCCGCGACGGTCCAGGGACCGCCGGTCTCGGCCGTGCCCCATCCGTTCGCCGCGGTGCGCTCGAAGGCGTCCCGGGCGAGCACGCCGGCCGCAGGGACCGGGGCCGGGTCGCTCACCGTGACCGACCCGTCCTTCTTCGCCGAGACGAGGCCCTTGTCATCCGTCACCGTCAGCGACACCTGGTAGGTGCCGACCGAGGCGTAGGCGTGGTCGACGTTCCGACCCGTACCCGTGGTCCCGTCCCCGAACGCCCAGGCGTACGAGGCGACCGTGCCGTCCGCGTCCGTCGACGTGGATCCGTCGAACGAGGCCGTCAGGTCCTTGGCCGTCGACGTGAACGCCGCCGTCGGGGCCTGGTTCGCCGGGGTGACGACCGGGGCGGTCACCGTGACGGTGCCGTCCTTCCGCGCCGAGGCGAGGCCCTTGTCGTCCGTCACGGTGAGCGACACCGCGTAGGTGCCCGCGGCGGCGTAGGCGTGGTCGACGTTCCGCCCCGTGCCCGTGGTCCCGTCCCCGAAGGCCCAGGCGTAGGTCGCGACCGTGCCGTCCGCGTCGGACGACGTGGAGCCGTCGAACGAGGCCGTCAGGTCCTTCGCGGTCGACGTGAACGCCGCCGTGGGGGCCTTGTTGGCCACGGGCGTCGGGTTCGGTGCGGCCTCGCCGGAGCTGACCGCCACGTCGTCGACGGTGGTGGTCACCGCCGCGGTGGCCGAGCTGGACAGGAAGGTCTGGATCCCGAAGGAGCCCGCCGCCTGCAGCGCCGCCGACGTGCCGGTCGTCGTCGCCGTCCACGCGGTCGGCTCGGCCTGGCCGGCCGGCCACACCTTCGCCTTCAGCGTCGTCGGGGACGTGCCCGTCGTCTGCACGCGCACCTGGAGCCTCTGGCCCGCGGTGTAGGTGAGGCCCGGGACCACCGTCGTCCTCAGCGCCGCGCCGGCCTCGCTCTGGAGGATGGCGACCTGGCCGGTCGACTTGACCCAGACCTGCGTCTGGTACGACGCCGTGCCGACCTGCCGCGAGATGACCCGCGTGTAGTCGCCGCCGCCCGTGGGCACCTTGTCCAGGGAGAAGGTGAGCGACGCGTCGGAGGACGTGGTGGAGACCGCGTTCAGCATCATGCTGCGGGTCGAGCCGATGCCCGATGCGACCTGGCCGACGCCGTCCCTGACGGACAGGATCGAGGCGCTGCCGCCCGTCACCGTCCAGGCGCCGCCGACCTCGGCGGAACCCCAGCCGTTGGTGGCGCTGCGACCGAACGAGTCCTGCGCGAGCACGCTCGCGGCGGGGGCCCGGACGGTCACCGGGGAGGTGGTCGTCGTGGCGAGGCCCTTGTCGTCCGTCACCGTGAGCGCCACCTGGTAGGTGCCGGCCTGGGCGTAGGCGTGGGTCGTGGTGCGGCCCGTGCCCGAGGTCCCGTCGCCGAAGGCCCAGGACCAGCCGGCCACCGTGCCGTCGGGGTCGGTCGACGCGGAGGCGTCGAGCGAGGCGACGAGGTTCGCCGCGGTGCTCGTGAAGCGGGCGACGGGCGCCTGGTTCACGGGCGGGGCGGTGACCGTGACGCTCACGGTCGTGCGACCGGTCGCGCCCTTGTCGTCCGTCACCGTGAGGGCGACCGTGTAGGTGCCCGCCGTGGCGTACGGGTGGGCGATGGAGGGGCCCGTGCCCGTCGTGCCGTCGCCGAACTCCCACGCGTAGGACGCGATCGCGCCGTCCGGGTCGGAGGAGGCGCGGCCGTCGAGGTTCGCGACCAGGTCGGTCGTCGTCGAGGCGATGACGGCCGTGGGCTCCCGGTTGACCGGGGGCGCCGTGACCTGGACCTGCGTGGACGCGGTGCCGGTGAGGCCCTTGTCGTCCGTGACCGTCAGCGCCACCGTGTAGGTGCCCGCCGCGGCGTAGGCGTGCGTCGGCGTCGGGCCGGTGCCCGTGCTGCCGTCGCCGAAGTCCCACGCGTAGGAGGCCACGGTGCCGTCGGCGTCCGTGGAGGCGGATCCGTCGAGCTTCGCGGTGAGGTCCGTGGCGGTGGCCGTCACGACGGCGGTCGGCGCGATGTTGGCGGGGGCCGCCTTCACCGTGATCTCCTGCTGCGTGCGGTTCGTCGCGCCCCGGTCGTCCGTCACCGTAAGCGTCACCGTGTAGGTGCCGGCCTCGGCGAAGGCGTGGGACTGCGTCCGGCCGGCCGCCTGGACGCCGTCGCCGAAGTCCCAGTCGTAGCCCGTGAGGGTGCCGTCGGCGTCGGTCGAGCCGGTCGCGTCGAACGCGGCCGTCAGGAAGTCCGCCTGCTGCGTGAACGCGGCCTTCGGGGCCTGGTTCGGCACGCGGCCGCTGGTCCCGAGCGAGAAGTGCGTCGCCACGGCGTCGGCCGTGAGGACCGACGGGTACACCGCGACCTCGTCCAGGCGGCCCTCGAAGGTGCCGCTGGAGGAGCCCCAGGTGTTGTCGCCGCCGATGCGCCAGTAGCCGTCGTAGCCCTGCGCCTGCGTCTGGCCGTTCTGGCCGACGAGGTCGCCGTCCACGTAGAGCTTCAGGCCGTCGGAGCCCTGCGACGCCACCATGTGGTGCCACGTGCCGTCGTTGTAGGCGCGGTCGGAGCTCGCGAGGTTGGTCTGGTCCGTCCACGTGCCGAACTGCAGGCGTCCGTCGTCCTGCATGTAGACGTGGCGGTCGTAGCTGCCGGAGAAGTTGAACGGATCCGGGTTGTCGCCGAAGCCGATCAGCTTGCCCCCGCGGGTGGTCGTCGTCTGGAACCACATCTCGAGCGAGTAGGTCAGCGGGTTCGAGATCCGCTGCTGGCTCACCGCGATGCTGTCGGAGAACGCGGCCGCCTGGCCGACGGGGCCCGAGAGGGCGCCCGCCTGGCCGAAGCGCACGTTGCGTCCGACGTTGGCGCCGACGTCGTTCTGGCCCGCGTCCTTCAGCGTCGACGCGCCGTCGGCGTCGTCGAGGCGCCAGTAGGACGACGGGTCGGCCGCGTAGACGGCCTTGCCGTAGGCGTCCGCGGGCGCCGCCGGGATGGGCGACGTGCGACCCGAGGCGACCAGGTGGTCGACCACGTCGGCGCGCGTGAGGGCGGTCGGGTAGAGGGAGACCTGCGCGATGTCACCCTGGAGGTAGTAGTTCCGGGGCTGGTTGGGCCAGCCGCCGAGGTTGTCGCCGCCGATGCGCCAGAAGCCCTGGTAGTCCTGGCCGCGGGTGGTGTCCGCGCGCTGGCCGACGAGCTTGCCGTCGACGAACAGCTTCATGCCCTGCGGGCCCATGGTCGCGACGATCTGGTGCCACTGGCCGTCGTTCAGGCCGGGGGCCGAGTTCACCGTCTGGGTCGAGCCCGTGTAGACGCCGAAGAACGCGCGGCCGTCGTTGTCGAGGTAGACCATGCGGTCGTAGTTGCCCGACGTGCCGGTGCTGCTGCCGCCGAAGCCGACGATCTTGCCGCCCGAGGTCGAGGTCGTCTTGACCCACGACTCCACGCTGAAGGTGTCGGGCGCCTGCACGGCCTGGGGCGTGACCGCGAAGGACCCGTCCTGGCCGGAGAAGGTGGTGGCGGTGGATCCGTCGAGGGGCCCGGTGGCGCCGCGCGTCGCGTTGTCGACGCGGAGGTCCTCGAAGCCGACGTGGTCGAGGCCGGACGTGCCGTCCTTCTCGTCGAGCGGGTAGTACGCGGTCGCGCCGTCGTCCTTCACGCTCGCGGCGTACGCGTCGCTGCCGGTCTGGTCGGTGATCGTGACCGTGTTGCCCAAGCGGTTGATCGTGTTGCCGAACGAGTCGGAGACGTACACGCGGTAGGTGTGCGTGCTGCCCGGTACGAGGCCCTTGTCGATGAAGCCCATCGAGGGCCGCTGCCAGAACGTCGAGTCCTGCGTCATCGTGTAGACCGGCGTCGCCGTCCTGCCGTCACGGACGACCTTGTACGTGAGCCGCGTGTTGTCGCGGTCGAAGGTGGCCTGCCAGGAGACGCGGGCTTCGCCCTTCGTGTACGAGAGCACCTTGGGGACGAGCGTGTCGTTGGAGTTCGGGCCGATCTTGTTGGGCGCGTCCTTCGCCGTCGCGTAGCGGACGAGACCCTGCTGCGCGGTGGTGTTCACGAAGGGGAACTCACCGCCCACGACGACGTAGTCCTCGTTGCCGTTGACGCTCCAGGCCGCCTGGCCCTGGCCCGTGAAGGAGCCCGTGACGTACTTCGGGAACCAGTTGAGCAGCGACGGGGACGGCGTGCCGGCCCAGTTGTGGTAGCCGTACGGGTCAGCGGTGGCGGTGCCGGTCGCGTCCTTGCTGAACGCGAGGCTGTGCTGGAAGGTCCAGGGGTCGGTCTGCGGGAAGCCGCCGATGTTGCCGCAGTAGTGCGGGTGGCCGGCGACGTAGGCGACCGTGCTGGTCGCGAACACGGAGTAGCTGTCACCGTGGCAGTCCTCGACCCACTTCACGACGCCCGTGTTGGGGTCGGCGGAGAACGCCCCCTCGAGGTTGCCTCCGGCGCCGAACGTGTAGCCGGTTCCGTAGATCCGGTCATCGGTCGCGTAGAGGCTGTTGATCGACGCCTCCTTGCCGGCGTTCTTGACCTGCTGGTTGGCCGCCCAGGGGAGCGAGGCGCCGGATGCGGGGTCGACCGCGCCGAGGCCGTAGGTCGCGACGCCGCTCAGCTGCGCGAACCGGCCGCCGACGATGAGCTTCGACGCGTCCTTCGTGAGCGTTAGCGCGTCGACGACGGTGTCGGCGTCGGCGACGAACGGCGTGGTGCTGCCGTCGGTCGCGGAGACCGCGGCGAGGAAGGACCGCGCGGCGCCGTTGACGCTGCGGAAGGTCCCGCCGAGGTACACGGTGTCGTTCGTGGCGCTCACCGCGCGGGTCTGGCTGCCCATGATGGGGCGGAAGGACGGGATGATCTTCCCCGTCGCGGTGCTGAACGCGGCCGCGCGGTAGAACCCCTGGCCGTCGATGTCGGTGAAGTCGCCGACGACGTAGACGCGCGAGCCGTCGGGCGACGCCGTGACCGACAGCGCCTGCGCGTTGAGCTTCGGCGCGAAGGTCGTGATGAGCGCGCCGGTGCGGATGTCGTAGGCCAGCAGGTTGCTGCGGGGCGTGAGGTTCGTGCCGGCCGCGGCGCCCGCGGGGCGCGCGTTCTGGAACTTGCCGGCCACGTAGACCGTGTTGCCGACCACGACCTGGGACCAGGCGACGCCGTCGATCTGGGTCGTGGGCAGCGGGTCGGCGGTGACCGTGACGGGCGACTTCGGATCGGTCGGGTCGACCGGGGCGGAGTCCGCCATGGCCGGCTGCGCGACCACGACCGCGGACAGGATGACCGCGGCGGCCGCGGTCATCGCGGCCAGGCGACGTCCCGCGGAGGAGAGGATGCTCATTGTGTCCTTGCTTCGGGTGGGTGGAGCGTGGTGAGGAGGAGTGCCGGTGGTCAGCGGGCGCTGGCCGGTCGGGGGCTGCCGACGCGCCTCGGGGCGCTGAGCATCGTGCCCACCGACCGCGCGATGCGCTGCCGGTAGAGCTCGGGTCCGTGCCGGTGCTCGGCGCGGAAGCGGTCGCGGGCGGCCCGGGCGCGGTACGCGTCCCAGTCCGTCGCGATGTCCTGGAGGGCGTCGGCGAGCGCGGCGGGGTCCGACGGCGGCACCAGGCGCGCCGACTCGTACCCGCCGGCGGCCTCGCGGAGGCCGGAGGTGTCGCTCACCACCACGGGCCGCGCGGCCAGCAGGGCCTCGACGGCCGTGTTGCCGAACGGCTCGTCCACCCGGGAGGGCACGACGCACGCGTCGGCGGCCGCGAGGAACGGGGCCACGTCGGCGTGGAAGCCGTGCATCGTGACGAGGTGCTGGAGGTCGAGCACGCGGATGGTCGTCCGCAGCTGCTCCTCGTACGCCTCGTAGCCGGGGAACACGGCGCCGACGATGTCGAGGGTCGCGGGCACCCCGCGGTCGCGGAGCTCCACCAGCGCCTCGACGGCGACGTCCACGCCCTTGCGGTCGGAGAGGCGGCCGACGTAGAGGATCCGGAGGCCCCCCTCGAGCGCCGCGCGAGCGGGCACGACCTCGACCGGTCCGGGGACACCGTTGTAGACGACCTCGGTGCGGCGCGCGACCCGCGGGAGGGCCTTCCCGAGCACGTCGACGCTGTACCGGCTGTTCGCGACGACGCTCGTGGCGAGCGCGAGCGGCAGGGCGAGCGCCGTGCCGACCGCGCGGGACGCGGACCCCTCGGCCTCGTGCACGTGGCAGAGGACGGGGCGGCCGGTGAGGCGGCCCACGAGGATCCAGAGCGGGATGGTGACGGTGTTCACGTACACGGCGTCCGGGCGCGTGCGGCGCACGAGGCCGAGCCCGGCGGACAGGCCGCGGACCGACTGGCCGACGAGGGCCGCGAAGCCGCGCGGGCGCAGCATCGACTTCCGCAGCACGGGCGTGGGCGCGTGGTGCACGACCGCGCCGACGCCGACGAGCGCGTCGACGAGCGGGCCGTCGGACGGCAGGGTCACGACCGTGCGGGCGCCGGCGGCCACGAGGCCCGCGACGCTCTCGAGCAGCACGCGGTCGGATCCGTAGAGCTCGGCGCTCGGGTGCGCGACGAGGATCGTGCGGCCGCGGAGGTCCGCGCCGTCGTCGTCGGCCTGCACGAGCGCGCGCGCGGTGTCCGCGAACGCGGTCACGCGGTCACCCGCGCGGACTCGACGGCGGAAGCGGCGGCCTCGGCACGGCGCGCGTCGAGCGCGCCCATGTCGCGGAACCACTTGACCGACGCGAGCGCGAGGTGGCCGGCGTTCGCCAGCATCATCAGCGCGTAGACGGCGAGGAAGACGACGGGGGCGCCGAGCAGCGCGAACACGATGCAGAGGAAGCCGTAGTCGGTGGGGATCACGAGGAGCGAGCGCACGAGCGTCGAGCGGCCGGCCTCGGGCGCGGGGGCGCCGGAGACCTGGTGGACGCGCTTCAGCTGGTCGTTGAGGATCATCGCGAAGAAGCTCCCGGCGGCCACGATCGCGTAGACCACGGGCACGAGGAGCCATGCGTCGGAGTCCGTGGCGGGCCAGCGGAACATGGACACGAGCACCGCGAGGTGCAGCGACGAGATCTTGATGCAGTCGACGACGTGGTCGAGCCACTCGCCCGAGAGCGATCCGCCGCCGCGGAGGCGCGCGACCTGTCCGTCGGCCGAGTCGAACGCGTAGCCCACCGCGAGCAGCAGCCATACGGCGATGCCGACCCAGGCGGCCGGCTCCACGAGGGCGATGAGCGCGATGCCCGTGAACGTGAAGGCGGCGCTGATCGCGGTCACCTGGTTCGGGGTCAGCCCGGCGCGGTAGGCCCACGCGGCGAGCAGCCGACCCGCGGGCCGGTTGACGCGGATCGAGTACGCGGGCGCGCCCCGGGCCGCCTTCTTCTGCGCGGACGCCAGGCGGCGCACGACGTCGAGGTACGACTCCGTGCGCGCGTCGGCGGCGTTCGCGGCGCTCATCGGCTCTCCTCGAGGAGGAAGGAGGTGCGGCCGGCGTCGCTGGCGCGGAGCTCGGGCTCCCAGCGGGTGGCCGAGCGGACGCCGCGGCTCATGCCGCGCGTGGAGTAGCCGCGCGTCATGCGGGCGGCGAGCTCCTCGTAGCCGTCGGCGATGGCGTCCCAGTCGTAGGTCTCCTCGGCGCGCTCCTGCAGGCGGCGGCCGATCGCGACGGCCTCGTCGGCCGCGGCCTCCGCGCCCTCGACGAGCGCGGCGACGCCGGCGGCGTCCGACCAGAAGCGGCCGTCCTCGCCGAGCACGTCGCGGTTGAAGACGTTGTCGTTCGCGAGCGTCGCGGTCGCGGCGCCCATGGCGCGCAGCAGCGACGGGTTGGTGCCGCCGACCGAGTGGCCGTGCAGGTAGGTGAGCGCGTGGGCGTAGAGCTGGTCGAGCTGCTCCTGGTCCCACACCCCGCCGAGGCGCTGGATGCGCGGGTCGGCGGACGCGACCTGCTCGATGCGGTCGGTGTACGCGGCGCTGTACGGCGCGGATCCGACGACCACGAGCGGCAGGGTCGCACCGGAGGCCGTGTAGCCGTCGACGATGACGTCGACGTGGTTCTCCGGCTCGAAGCGCGCGACGACGAGGTGGTACTGGCCGGGCTCGAGGCCGAGCTCGGCGAGGCGGTCCGACGCGGGGTCGCGCAGGATGTTGGCGCCGTACGTGAGGAGCTCGGTGGGGATGCCGAACTCGTGGTCGTAGTAGTCGGCGATGCCCTGGGCGTCCGAGATCAGCGCGTCCGCGTTCTTCACGGCCATCTGCTCGGCGATGCGGTAGTACTTCTTGCCCATGCGGCCCCACTTGCCGCGCTTCCACTCGAGGCCGTCGACGTGCACGGCGGTCGCCGCGCCGCGAGAGCGGATGAGGGGGACGAACGGCGCGTTGGCGGCATTGAACACGAAGGCCGCGTCCTGGCGCTTGCCGAAGGCCAGGTGGATCGCGGACAGCGCGGTGTGGCTGAGCGTCTCGATCGACTTGGTCTTGAGCGCGGGCAGGTGCACGAGCGTCATGCCGAGGTGGGTGCGGGGACGCGAGCGGTTCGCGGAGCGGCAGTAGACGGTGACGTCGTGGCCGCGGGCGGCGAGGCGCTGCCCGATCTCCTCGATGGCGGTCTCGAATCCGCCGTACGCGGCGGGGACCCCCCGGGTCCCGACCATGGCGATGCGGAGTCGACGCGGTTCGATAGCAGACATTGTTAGTAGGCCCCCACGGGTCGGGTGAGCACACGGAAGGTGCGCCACATGATCATGACGTCGCCGGTCAGGGACCAGTTCTCGACGTAGTACAGGTCGAGCCGGACGCTCTCGTCCCAGCTCAGGTCGCTCCGGCCGTTCACCTGCCACATGCCGGTGAGGCCCGGCTTGATGAACAGACGGCGGTGCACGTGGCTCTCGTAGCCCTGCACCTCGCGGCGCAGCGGCGGGCGCGGCCCCACGAGGCTCATGTCGCCCACGAGGATGTTCCACAGCTGCGGCAGCTCGTCGAGCGAGTAGCGGCGGAGCACGGCGCCCACGCGGGTGACGCGCGGGTCGTTCCTCATCTTGAACAGCGGGCCGGAGCCCTCGTTCGCCGCCGTGAGCGCCTCGAGCTCCGCCTCGGCGGTGACCCGCATCGAGCGGAACTTGAGCATGTGGAACTCCTGGCCGCTCTTCCCGACGCGCTCCTGGCGGAAGATGGCGCCGCCCGGGCTGTCGAGGCGGACGACGACCGCGACGACGAGCATCACGGGCGAGAGGACCACCAGCGCGAGGCCGGCGACCGCGATGTCGAGGGCCCGCTTCATCACGTGCTTGCCGCCTTCGAACTGCGGGATCTCGACGTGGATGAGCGGGAGGCCCTCGACGGGGCGGAAGTGGATGCGCGGGCCGGCGACGTCGGTGAGCCGCGACGCGAGCACCAGCTCGATCGACGAGCCCTCGAGCTCCCAGCCGAGCGTGCGGACGGCGTTGCTGCCGGCGCGCGGCTGGCTCGCGACGATGACGGCGTCGGCCGCGGTGCGGGCAGCGGCCGCGGCGACGGATCCGAGGTCGGAGACGACGGGGATCGTGCGCCCGCCGACCTCGAGGCCGTCGAGGTGGTCGTCGATCGCGACGCCCACCACCGTGTAGCCGGAGGCGGGGCGCAGCAGGATCTGCGCCGCGACGTCCTCGACGTCGGCGCGGCTGCCCACGACGACGACGCGGGAGAGGTGCGCGCCCTGCATGCGGCGGCGGATGAGCCACCGGCGCCAGCTCCACCGGGCCAGGAGCAGCGCCACGACGCCGAGCGGGAAGGCGAGGACGACGTAGCCGCGGGCGATGTCGACCTTGAGGAGGAGGAAGCCGATGGCGAGCGCCCCGAAGGTGATGGCCGACGCGTTGACGACGCGCTTGTACTCGGCGACGCCGACGCCGACGATGCGGACGTCGCGGGTGCGGAATGCGCCGAGCACGGCGATCCAGACGCCCACGACGATCACCGAGACGACGCCGTAGTCGACCTGCACGGATGCGGCCTCGACCGCCGCGTCCCCCGTGCCGAAGCGCGTGAGCTGGGCGGCGAGGACGGTGGCGATGATGATCGCCCAGTCCGTCGCGATGAGGCGGGTGCGGTAGTCGCGGGCCCAGCGGCGGCCCGACGGGATGGCGGGGACGGCGGGTGCGATGCCGGATCCGATGATCGGGCGGTGCGCGGAGCGGCGCTCCGGGCGCACGCGGCTGCGCTCGCCCCGGGTCGCGGGGCGGTTCCTCGTGGTGCTCATCGCGTGCCGGGCAGCGCGTCGAGCGATCGCGGGGCGTCGTGGGGTCGGGTGGGTGCGGGGAGGCGCGGCCGACGGGTTCGGTCCAGCGCCGATGACGGGTTCATCGGGTGAGTGCCTGCGTTTCGGGTTACAGGTGGGTGATGCGGCGTGCGACGGGGTCCGGGTAGACCTCGTCCGGTTCACGGCTCCGTGGTGGACGCGGCTGGGTGGGCCGGTCCGGGAGTGACCGTCGCGGGTACGACGGGTGAACACCGGGTGGTGACGGTGGCAATGCTAGATGCTGCCCGTGCCCCCTCGCCCCTCCCCCTTCGGGGGGCGGACTGCCCCCCGCCGGTCGTGCGGGGCGCACGCGACGACGGGCCGGCCCCGGAGGGACCGACCCGTCGTGGTGACGCGAGGTGCTCTAGCCGATCGACGCCCCGAGGGGTCGCGCTCCGGTCGACGTGCCCAGGAGGGCGGCGACCGCGGCGGGGACGGCGACGGGGACCGTCGACGCGAGCGCCTGGACCTCCGCGGTCGGCCGGAAGCCCGCTCCGAGGACCTTCCTGCCGGTGACCTCGACGCTGGTGCGGTCCTGGCCGGTCGCCGCCGCGAAGGCCGCGACCGTCTTGTAGACCGCGGGATCCCCGACGCCGCGGGACCAGACGATGGACCAGCGCGGAGCTCCGGCTGCGTCCCTCTGGTAGACGTTCCCCGACGCGCGGATGCCCATCTGCGCCGCGGACCGCTGGTGCGAGTGGTCCTCGACGGCGAGCATGGCGTTGCCGGTCCCGCCCTCGAGCACGTTGTTGGAGACCGTGATGTCGGTCACGATCCAGGTCACGGTCGGGTCCGGCAGCTTCTGCCGCGGGTCGTGACCCGCCGTGGCGAGGTTCGAGGCCCGACGGTCGCCCTGCCCGATGTTGATGTTCCGGGTGTTGCCCGTGATCGTGTTGTTCCAGATGCTGATGTGGCCGCTGTCGCCCACGAGGATGCCGTCGAGCGCGTTGCGCGCCACGATGTTGTCGACCACCTGGATCGTCGCGGAGAGCTCCAGCACCATGCCGTGGCCCGTGCCGTCGATGATGTCGTTGCCCGACGCGACGATGTCGTACACGGACTCGTCGAACCAGAGCGAGTTGCCGCGGTTGCGGACGAAGGCGCTGTCCTTGACGTCCACGTCGCGGCTGCGCGTGATCTTCAGGCCGCCCGCGACGGGCGCGCGGTTGAAGCCCTCCACGTTGTTGTCCGCGACGAGGACCCGCGAGACGCGCAGGCCGTCGGCGTAGTTCGCGTGCATCCCCAGCATGCCGTTGCGGGCGACGGTGAGAGCGGTCGCGCGCACCCCGGTCCCGGTGAGCGAGATGCCCGTGGTGGCGTTGTCGGTGATGACGACGTTCTCGATCGTGATGTTCCGACCGGACACCGTGACGGCGCCCATGTCCGGCACCGACGGCGCGTACCGGCGGATGCCGATGCCCCGGACCGTGCTCCCGTCGCCGCGGACGCTGAGCGCCTTCACGAGGTCGCTGGAGCGCACGGGCTGGCTGCCCGGGTCGGCGCCGAGGTAGAGGCGGTCGGCCGCGGTGTCCACGAAGAACGTGCCGGCGACGAGCTGCGCCCGCGAGCCGACCTGCTTCTGGGCGACCGTGCCGACCCAGACCTGGTCCGGGTGCGCGGCCATGGGGTACGCGGGGTTCACGAAGGCCCATCCCACGGCGGTGTTGTCGGGCTTGCCGCGCGTGTAGGTGGGGCTGGTGTCGAAGGTCAGGTCCCAGCCGGTCGCGTAGCGGGTGGATCCGGAGGCGACCCAGGAGGACACCTGGCGGCTGCCGTCGAGCCAGACCTTCTCGCCCGGGTGGGACTGGAGCGTGATGGCCTTGCCCGCGGGCATGATCACGGACTCGTGGTACGTCCCGGCGCGCACGACGACCGTGCGTCCCGCGGGCGCCGCGTCGACGGCCTTCTGGATGGTGGCGTACGGCGCGGACCTCGACCCGGATCCGGCGTTCGAGCCGTTGGGGGCGACGAACACCGCGTCCGCGGGGACGGCGTAGCCCGTGGAGCCGACGGGGGCCGAGCCCGAGCCGGGGCGGGCGTCGCCGGAGGAGACGCCCTGCTCGGAGTCGGACGAGCCCGCGCCCGGCACGGGGGCAGGAGCCGGCGCGGGGGCCGGCGCGGGGGCCGGCGCGGGGGCCGGCGCGGGAGCCGGCGCGGGGGCCGGCGCGGGAGCGGGCGCAGGCACCGCCGCTGCCGTCAACGGACGGACCGCGACGTCGTCGAAGGCCACGGACTGCGGACCGGAGGACTTGGAGAGGTACGACCACAGCCGCGTTCCCGTGCCGGAGGAGAGGCGCTGCGCGCTGGTGTCGACGGCCGCCGCCTGCCACGCGGGGACGGCCTGGCCGTCCATCCACGCGCGCGCGTCGAGGGCGACCGCGCTCGAGCCGGAGACGCGGGACTGGATGTTCACGACGCGACCCGGGACGATCCCCCGGGCGATGACCGTGTCACCGACCACGGCGGTCTGGCTCGCCGTCGACCCGTTGACGCGGACGACCGAGAGGCGGGCGTCACCCGCGCTGTCGACCCGCACGCTCGACTGGTAATAGGACGTCGCGGTCACGCGCTGCTGGATGCCGGCGTAGATGCCGTTGCCCTGCGCGGGCACCCGCGGGATCATGACGCGGACCGTGGTCTCGCTGTCGAGGGGCGCCTTCACGGGCACGCCGGCCGAGGCCGCGGTGCCGGAGCGGGCGAGGTCGATGACCCCCTGCGCGCCGTTCGCGCGGAACGCCGAGACCCCGTCGTACGCGTAGGCCGCCGCGCCGGATGCGGTGCCCCAGCCCCCGGTCGCGGTGCGGGTGAAGGAGTCGGAGAAGACGGGGGTCCCTGCGGTCATGTCCTGCCCGGGCGCCGCGTGCGCGGCCTCCGGGGCGACGAGGACGGCCGGGACGGCGAGCCCGACGACGACCGCGAGCGCGATCAGGTGCCGGGCGGGCGAGGGGCGGGCGGGTGCGAGGTGCGTCGGGATTCGGCGGGAGACGGGCGTTGCGTGGCGCATGCGGGCGGGTCCTTGCTCGGATCGGTCCGTCAGACAGGCTGATGAAAACCCACCAGACAGGCGGGGTTCGATGAATGTAACCCAGAATCGTCCTGCGGTGTCCCCCGAAAGGAGGTCATGGAACCGGTAGCGGGACCAGTACCCCGGGATTCGGGGCGCTGCCCCCCGTTCGGGTATCCTCCTTCCGCCATCGGGCAGGAGGGCCGTAGGATCACCGGGAGTCCACCGCTCCCCGTCGCCCCCACCCAGGGCGGCCGACGTACCCGCGTCGCGTGAGCAGGTGGATCTCCGCCCGGCGTACCCGCACCGGGCTGCACCCGATCCCGCATCCGGCGTACCCGCGCCCGGACGCGGACTACACGAGACACGACGAGCCATGACCCGAATCGGCTACGCCGCTGGAGCATTCGACCTGTTCCACGTCGGCCACCTCAACATCCTCAAGCACGCCAAGAGCCAGTGCGACTTCCTCATCGCGGGGGTCGTCTCGGACGAGATGCTCGAGCGCAACAAGGGCATCACGCCCGTGGTGCCGCTCGCCGAGCGCCTCGAGATCGTGAGCCACATCAGCTACGTCGACGAGGCCCGCGCGGAGACGCTGCCGGACAAGCTCGACACCTGGCGCGACGTGCGCTTCGACGTCTTCTTCAAGGGCGACGACTGGCGCGGCACCCCGAAGGGCGAGCGCCTCGAGGCCGAGTTCGCCGCGGTCGGCGTGGAGGTCGTGTACTTCCCGTACACGATGCACACCTCGAGCACGCGGCTGCGTCGCGCGCTCGACGTCCTCAGCGGAGTGGGCGCGACCGCGGCGAGCCCGCTGGCGACGCTGCCGCAGCCCGTCCTCGCGCACCAGGGCCTGCAGTGACCGCGTCGACCCCTCGAGCCGCCGAGCGGCACGAGTGGGTCGACGCGGCCAAGGGCGCGGCGATCGTCCTCGTCGTCCTGTACCACGCCATCGTCTTCGCCGACGAGGCGGGCATCCCGTCGCGGTGGTCGACGATCGCCGCGACCCTCAGCACCTTCCGGATGCCCCTGTTCTTCTTCGCCGCCGGGCTGTTCGCGGCGAAGGCCCTGAGCTGGTCCCTCCCCGTCCTCCTCCGGCGCCGGCTCCTCCGCCTGCTGTGGATCTACGTCCTCTGGTCCGCGCTGTGGCTGGCCGTGGCCGCGCTCGTGCCCGCCGCCGACCTGGGGACGGGCGGCTCCGCGCTGCTCGACCTCGTCCTCCTGCCCGTGCGTCCGAACGCCAACACGTGGTTCGTGTACGCGCTCGCGGTCTACTTCGCCGTGGCCTGGCTGATCCGCCGACTGCCCGTCTGGGCGCAGCTCGCTCCGGCCGTGGTCCTCACGGTCCTGCTGCAGACCAACGCGCTCCGCTCGGGTGACGTCACCGTCGACAAGGTGGGCATGTACCTGACCTTCTTCCTGCTCGCCGTGCACCTCGGCGTCCGGGTGCTGGCCGTCGCCCCCCGGGTGCGCGCCGGGCACGCCGTCGCGCTCGCGCTCGCGTACGTCGTGCTGACCGGGATCGCCTCGGTGGCGTCGCTGTACTACGTCCCGGGGGTCCAGTTGCTCCTCAGCGTGGTCGCCGTGGCCGCCGGCACGGCCGTCGCCGTCGTGCTCGCCCGCGCCCGGTGGGCGCACGGGCTCGTGGCGCTCGGCTCCCGGACGCTGCCCGTCTACCTGCTCCACTTCGCCCCGGTGCTCGTGCTCACCGCGCTCGCGGCGCCGATCGCGGAGCAGCTCGCGCCCGTAGCCCTGGCCGTCCCCCCGGTGCTCACGGTGGTCGCGATCGCCGTCTCGCTCCTCGTCCACCGCGTCACGCGCGGCATCCCCGGGCTCTACGGCCTCCCCCGTCGGCTCGAACGGTGGACGCAGGACGCGCCGGTCGCGGACGCGGGTCGCAGACGCCGGCCGGTGGCGGGCGCGACCGCTCCCTAGCCCCTCGCGTCCAGCCGGTCCGCCGCGCGCTCCGTCGCCTCGAGCAGCGCGTCGAGGATGCCGGGCTCGTCGAACGCGTGCCCGGCGTCCGGCACCATCGTGAAGCGCGCCTCGGGCAGCGCCCGGTGCAGGTCCCACGCGGTCGCGGGCGGCGTGCACATGTCGTAGCGGCCCTGCACGATCTCCGTCGGGATCCCGCGGAGCAGGTGCGCGTCGCGGATCAGCTGGCCGTCCTCCATCCACCCGCCGTGCACGAAGTAGTGGTTCTCGATGCGCGCGAACGCGAGCGCGTAGGTCGGCTCGGCGAAGCGCGCCACCAGCTCGGGCCGCGGCAGCAGCGTGATCCCCGACGCCTCCCAGGTGGACCACGCGACCGCGGCCGGGCCGTGCACCGCCGGGTCGGGATCCGCGAGCAGCGCCGCGTAGGCCGCGATGATCCCGCCCCGGGCGACCCCGGGGACGGGCGCGGTGAACGCCTCCCAGCCGTCGGGGTACACCATGCCGGCGGGCCCCTCGTAGAACCAGTCGAGCTCGGACGCCCGCAGCGTGAAGATCCCGCGGAGGAGGAGGCCGGTCACCCGGCTCGGGTGCGTCTCGGCGTAGGCGAGCGCGAGGGTCGAGCCCCAGGAACCGCCGAAGACGAGCCACCGCTCGACGCCGAGGTGCTCCCGCAGGCGCTCGAGGTCGGCGACGAGGTGCCAGGTCGTGTTGACCGAGAGGTCCGCGTCGGGCGACGAGACGTGGGGCGTGCTCCGCCCGCAGCCGCGCTGGTCGACGAGCACGATGCGGTACCGGGCGGGATCGAAGAGGCGGCGGTGGGTCGGGCTCGTGCCGCCCCCGGGGCCGCCGTGCAGGAAGACGACGGGGATGCCGTCGGGGTTCCCCGACACCTCCCAGTAGAGGAGCTGGCCGTCCCCCACGTCGAGCATGCCGGTGTCGTGCGGGTCGATCTCGGGGAACAGGGTGCGCATGGATCGAGCCTAGGCGCGGGGCACCATGGCCTCTGCTTCGCGCCGAGGGAGGCCGGGCCCTCCTTGGTATGACCCGTCATACTCCCACCATGAAGACCGCGATCTCCGTCCCCGACGCCGACTTCGATAGGTTCGATCGGATCGCCAAGCAGCACGGCATGACCCGGAGCGAGTTCTACCGCACCGCCGGTCGGATGCTCGCCGACGAGCTGGAGGGGGCGGGCGAGGCGGAGCTGACGCGGCTCGCGGACGCGGCCATCGCCGAGGTCGGGCAGCCGATCGCGGACACCGACTTCCTCCGCGAGTCGGAGCGGATCGCGCGGACCGGCAGCGGCTGGTGATCGCGCGCGGCGACGTGGTGCGGGTCGACTTCGGGAGTCCCCGTGGCTCGGAGCCCGCCGAGGTCCGTCCCTCGGTGGTCATGCAGGCCGATTGGCTCAACGCCAGCGACATCGCCACCGTCATCATGGTCCCGCTCACCTCGAACCTGCGGCTGCAGGTCTTCCCCGGCAACGTCCTCGTCCCCGCGACCGCGACGGGCCTGGATCGGGACTTCGTCGCGATCGTCAGCCAGGTGGGACCCGTGAGCCGCGAGTTCGTCGAGCCCCATCCGGTCGGCACGCTGCCTGCGTACATCATCAGCGCCATCACCGCGGGAGTCCGCCTGACCCTCGCGGTGTGAGTCCGGGCGGAGGCGCGTGCAGGATCACCTCGCGGCCGGTCCCCTGGCTCACCCGCTGCCCGCTCACGTCCGCCGCGCACCGCGCGCGGACCGTCGATGCCATGCGCGGCATCCCCACGACGGACGCCCCCGGACCGAGAGGACATGGTCGCCGGGCTCGACACCCGACTGGCGCAGGACGCCACCTTCACGGATGCCGTCGCCACGGCGACGGCCGCGAAGGTGAGTGCATGACCCCGCGCATTCCGTGAGAGACCCGGGCCGCCTCCCGCGTGGTGGCCCGGGTCTCTTTCGCGGAATTCCGGAGGCTGGCTCCCCGCGGCTCCGCTTCCGCCCAGTCAGGACTCCGTCGACGCATTCGACGGCATCCGCTGCGCCGCGAACGCCGAGCACGCCCGCATTCACGCGCGGGAGGACGGCGAGACCGCCCGGACGCCGCGCGCCGACGCGGCGGAGACAGGCCCCGGCGTCCCGGCCGCCCCTACCGCCCCTTCTTCTCGGCCTTCTCCATCCGCGGCGCCGAGCCGTCCGCGAGGGCCGCGTCCCGGTAGGCGCGCGCCTCGTCCTGGCGCTCCCGCTCCTCGCCCGACGCGACGGCCGCCCGGACGTGCGC
Organism: Clavibacter rahimiani; assembly: GCF_052654495.1. Classification (NCBI taxonomy): domain Bacteria; kingdom Bacillati; phylum Actinomycetota; class Actinomycetes; order Micrococcales; family Microbacteriaceae; genus Clavibacter; species Clavibacter rahimiani. The sequence continues at coordinate 766,643 of NZ_CP199790.1, read as the reverse complement.
GGGCGTGTACCCGAAGGAGTCCACGAGGTCCTGCGCGTGCGGGCGGAGGCGCGCGACGAGCCGGTCGATGTAGGCCGTCACGGCCCGGGCCCGCGGCGCGCTGATGCGCCCGTGGATCAGGTACCAGGCGAGGTCCTCCTCGATGAGGCGCAGGCCGAAGAGGTCGCGGGTCCAGGTGAGGATGCGGCGGGTGCCGTCGTCCATCGCCCGGCCCGACGCCGACGCGGGGTCGAGCGCCTCCGTGAACGCCTCCCACTGCAGCAGCTGCGCGTGCGCGCGGGCCGCCTCGATGAGCGCGTCCTGGTGCCGGTTGAAGAGGGCCGCCGCCTCCGCGGGCGGCATCTTGCGGGCGCCGCGGAGGGCGGTCGCGATCTCGGCGACCATCGTCTCCACGCGGCCCGTCAGCAGGGCGCGCTGCGTGTCGGGCTCGCGGAGCTGGCCCACGGAGCGGGCGGTGGATCCGCGGTCGGCGAGCGCCTGCCCGAGCGTCCGGAGGCCGGTGGAGCGCAGCGTGCGGTCGGCGGCCTGCTCCACGGCGTAGCGCGCCAGGACGCCGAAGTCGGCCTTCGCGAACCGGCGGTTGACGTCGGTCAGGAGCCGCTTGGCGACGAGCTGGAGGAGCACGGTGTTGTCGCCCTCGAAGGTCGCGTAGACGTCGAGGTCGGCGCGGAGCCCCACGAGCCGGTTCTCCGCGAGGAAGCCCTGGCCGCCGCACGCCTCGCGCGCCTCCTGGATCGTGTCGAGGGCGTGCCACGTGCTGAGCGGCTTGAGCGCGGCCGCGAGGGTCTCGAGGTCCTGCCGGGCCTCGTCGGTGTCGGTCGCGCCGGAGAACACCGAGTCGAACTGCCCGAGGAGCTGCTCGTGCGCGAAGGAGGCCGCGTAGGTCGTCGCGATGCGCGGGATCAGGCGGCGCTGGTGGCGCTGGTAGTCGAGCAGCACCTCCTCGTCGGTGCCGCCGGCGACGAACTGGCGGCGCTGGTTGCCGTAGGTCACGGCGATCTGCAGGGCGATCTTCGCGGCCGCGGTCGCGGCGCCGTCGAGCGAGACGCGGCCCTGCACGAGCGTGCCGAGCATGGTGAAGAAGCGGCGGCCGGGGCTCCCGATGTCGGAGGAGTAGGTGCCGTCCTCGGCCACGTCGCCGTAGCGGTTGAGGAGGTTCGCACGCGGCACGCGCACGTGGTCGAAGTGCAGCCGGCCGTTGTCGATCCCGTTGAGGCCGCCCTTCAGGCCGTCGTCCTCGCCGCCGATGCCGGGCAGGAACGCGCCGTGCTCGTCGCGCAGGGGAACGAAGAAGCAGTGCACGCCGTGGTTCACGCCCTGCGTGATGAGCTGCGCGAACACGGTGGCGGCCCGCCCGTCGACCGCGGCGTTGCCGAGGTAGTCCTTCCACGCGGCGCGGAACGGGGTGTGCAGGACGAAGTCGCCCGTCGCGGGGTCGTAGGTCGCGGTGGTGCCGATGCTCGCGACGTCGGAGCCGTGGCCCGTCTCCGTCATGGCGAAGGCGCCGGGCGTCTCGAGCGTCATGATCCCGGGCAGGAGGTCGCGGTGGTGGCGCTCGGTGCCGAGGTGCATCACGGCGGAGCCGAACAGGCCCCACTGCACGCCGGCCTTGATCTGGAGCGACGGATCCGCCGCCACGAGCTCCTCGAAGCCCGCGATGTTGCCGCCGTGGTCGTCGAGCCCGCCGACGCTCGCGGGGAACGCGCGGTGCACGCCGCCGTGCTCGACGAGGACCCGGAGCTGCTCGGTGACGCGCGCCCGGTGCTGGTGCATGTCGAGGCCCTCGACGCGGTGCAGCTCGGGGCGGCTCGTGAGCTCGCGGGCGGAGACGCGGACGTCCGCCCAGCGACCGAGGAGGATCCGGCCGAGCGCCTCGACGTCGACGCGCGGGCCCGCCCCCGCGTCCGCGCGTCCGTCGGTGCGGTCGAGGTCGCGGGCGACCTCCGCGTCCACGTCGCTCGCGACGGGCACGTCCGCCTCGCGGAGCGCGCCCTCGTCGGGGGCGCCGGCGGGCTCCGGGACCGCGGCGGGGCCTCGTCCCCTCGTGCCGCGGGTGGTGCGTCCTCGTGCCGCCGTGTCGACCATGGATCCTCCGTGCCGTCGCCTGGGCCGGCGTCCCTGCCGGCACCGGCCACGCTATGCACGGATCCTCCACCCGCCGAATAACACGTCGCGGGCCTCCAACGCGCTCCCGCGGAGCGCCGCCGGGGGTTGTGGGAACCCTCAGCGCGGGCGGCCGGGCGGCGGGGCGCTGGGCGGCCGGTCGGCTACGCGCGGGCGCCGCGCGCGCTCACCCGCTGCGGGATGCCCCACGGGTTGGCGGTGCGGAGCGGCTCGGGGAGGAGCGCGTCGGGCACGCCCTGGAACGCGACGCCGCGGAGCAGCCGGTCGAGCGACGCCGTTCCCACGCTCGTGCCGCGGTCGAGCGTGGTGGCGGGCCAGGGCCCGCCGTGCTGCTGCGCGTCCGTGACGGAGACGCCCGTGGGCCAGGCGTCCACGAGCACGCGGCCGGCGCGGGCGGCGAGCACGCGGATCAGCTCGGCCGTCGCCGGCTCCCCCGCGTCGCCCTCCTCGGATCCCAGGTGGACGCTCGCGGTCAGCTCGCCCGCGAAGGTGCGGGACGCGAGCGCGGCGAGGTCCGTGCCCGCCGGGTACTCGACGAGGAGCGCGAACGGGCCGAACACCTCGTGCCGCAGCGCCTCGCCCGCGGCCTCGAACGCGTCGAGGGGCACGGCGGCGATGGTGGGGGTCACGGATCCGTCGTCGCCCGCGGGCGCGCGGCCCTCGGCGACCAGGCGCACGCCGTCGACCGCGATCGCGGCGGCCCGGCCGCCGGCGTACCCCTCCGCGATGCGCGCGTTGAGCATCCCGTGCGGCGCGACCTGCCCGGCCTCCTCCGCGAGGACGGCGTCGAGCCCGTGCCCCGCCGGGACGAGCACGATGCCGGGCGCGGTGCAGAGCTGCCCGGCGGATCCCGCGGCGCTCGCCACGAGGGCCCGCGCGATGTCGTCGCCGCGCTCGGCGGCGGCGCGCTCGGTGATCACGACCGGGTTGACGCTGCCGAGCTCGCCGAAGAACGGGATGGGGTCGGGGCGCGCGGCGGCGACGTCGGCGAGGAAGCGGCCGGCGCGGAGGGATCCGGTGAAGGTGGCGGCGCGGATCCGGGGGTCGCGAAGCATCGCGAGCCCGGCCTCCTCGCCCTCGACGAGCTGCAGCGCGCCCGCGGGGAGCCCGGCCGCGACGAGCGCGGCGGACGCGGCGGCGGCGACCCGGCGCGACAGCTCCGGGTGCCCCGGGTGCGCCTTGACGACCACCGGGCAGCCGACCGCGAGGGCGGACGCCGTGTCGCCGCCCGCGACGGAGAACGCGAACGGGAAGTTCGACGCCGCGAAGTTGAGCACGGGGCCGACCGGCACGAGGTACCGGCGGAGGTCCGGGCGCGGGGCGGGCGCGGCGTCGGGGTCGGCGTGGTCGATGCGCGCGTCGAGGTAGCGGCCGTCGCGCACGGCGGCCGCGATGATCCGCAGCTGCACGGTCGTGCGGGTCAGCTCCCCGGCGAGGCGGCCGGGCGCGAGCGCCGTCTCCCGCTCGGCGACGGGCAGCAGCTCGGGCCGGATCGCCTCGAGCGCGTCGGCGACGGCCTCCAGCGCCCGGGCGCGCGCGGCCGGGGCGAGGGCGGCGAGCGGGGCGGCGGCCTCCGCGGCGCGCGCGGCGATCGCCTCCACGGTCCGGGCGACGGTCGGGCCGGTCGGGTCGGTCTCGTGCGGGGTCATGTCTCTCCTCAGGATGCGCGCCGGCCTAGAACCGGAAGCCGCTCGGGAACGGGTCGGTGGGGTCGAGCAGGTACTGGCCCATGCCCGTGATCCAGGCGCGGCCCGTGATGGCGGGCACGATGGCGGGCCGGCCGGCGACGGTCGTCTCCCGGACGATCCTCCCCGAGAAGCGGCTGCCGATGAAGGACTCGTTGACGAACTCGTCCCCCACCCCCAGCTCGCCGCGCGCCCACAGCTCGGCCATGCGCGCGGACGTGCCGGTGCCGCAGGGCGACCGGTCGAACCAGCCGGGGTGGATCGCCATGGCGTGCCGGGACAGCCGGGCGTCCGATCCGGGGGCCAGGAACTCCACGTGGTGGCAGTGGTCGACGCCCGCGATCTCCGGGTGCGAGGGCGGCGCCTGATCGTTGACGGCCGCCATGATCGCGAGCCCGGCCGCGAGGATCTCCTGCTGCCGCTCCCGGTCGAAGGGCAGCCCCACGTCGTCCAGCTCGACGACCGCGTAGAAGTTGCCGCCGAACGCGAGGCTGTACGGCACGGTGCCGTAGCCCGGCACCTCGATCTCCGCGTCGAGCCGCTCCACGTAGGAGGGCACGTTCTCGATCGTCACCGACGCGGCGCGGCCGTCCTCCACGTCGACCCGCGCGATCACGAGCCCGGCGGGGGTGTCCAGCCGGATGGTCGTGACCGGCTCCTGCACCTCCACGAGCCCGGTCTCGACCAGCACCGTCGCGACGCCGATGGTGCCGTGGCCGCACATGGGCAGGCAGCCGGACACCTCGATGTAGAGGACGCCCCAGTCGCAGTCGTCGCGCGTGGGCGGCTGCAGGATCGCGCCGCTCATCGCGGCGTGCCCGCGCGGCTCCGTCATGAGGAGGAGCCGCAGGTGGTCGAGGTGCTCGATGAGGTGCAGGCGCCGCTCGTTCATGGTGGCGCCGGGGATCACGCCGAAGCCGCTCGTGATGACGCGGGTCGGCATGCCCTCGGTGTGCGAGTCGACGGCGTGGAAGACGCGGGAGGACCTCATCCGTCGATCATCGCCCGGCGAGGTGGTCGAGCGCGCGGCGGGTGTCGCGAGTGACCTGCTCGGCGACCGCGGCGGGCAGCGGGGCGCGCGGCGGACGCGTCGGGCCGCCCGTGCTCTCGCCGGCCACGTCGATCGAGAGCTTGATGGCCTGCACGAACTCGGTGCGCGAGTCCCAGCGGAAGACGGGGACGAGGTGACGGTACAGGTCCTTCGCCTCCTCGATGCGGCCGGCGGTCGCGAGCCCGTACAGCTCGACGGCCTCGCGCGGGAAGGCGTTCGGGTAGCCGGCGAACCAGCCGACCGCGCCCATCACGAGCGACTCGAGCAGCAGGTCGTCGGCGCCCGCGATGACGTCGAGGCCGGTGAGGTCCTGGATCTCCGTGACGCGGCGGACGTCGCCCGAGAACTCCTTGACGGCCACGACGTTCTCGAGCGCGTCGAGGCGCTGCAGGAGCTGCGGGGTCAGGTCGACCTTGGTGTCGAAGGGGTTGTTGTAGGCCATGATCGGCAGGCCCACCTCGTCGACGCGCGCGTAGTGCTCGACGACCTCGTCGTCGCTCGCCCGGTAGAGCGTCGGCGGCAGGAGGAGCACGCCGTCGGCGCCGTCCTCGGCCGCGATCTCCGCCCACTTCCGCGCCTGGTGCCAGCCGACGCCGTGCACGCCGGCCACGACGATCCCGCGCCCGCCGACCGCCTCGACCGCGACCTGCACGACCCTCCGGCGCTCGTCGTCGGTGAGCGAGGAGTACTCGCCGAGCGAGCCGTTGGGGCCGACGCCGCGGCAGCCGTTCGAGATGAGCCAGTCGCAGTGCGCGGCGTAGGCGTCGTAGTCGACGGCGAGGCCCGCGGGCGCGGACGCGTCCTCGCGGAACGGCAGCGTGGTGGCGACGACGACGCCTCCGAGGTCAAGGGCGGGTGCGGTCATGGCATGTCCTTCCGGTCGGTGGTGCGGGGCGGTGCGGGGGTGGTCGGGGGCGCGGGATGCGCTGTCGCCGCAGGATCCCGCGGGGCGTCGTCGACGCCGGGCGCGGCCGCCGCGAGGGACGGGGGTCCGGCGTCGCGGCGGTCGTACGCGGCGGCGAGCTCGCCCAGGCGCACGGGCGAGGCGATGGGGCGGCGGTCGGAGCCGGGGGCGGGGGGCGACGCGGGGGCGGATCCGGCGGCCGCGGATCCGGCGGTCGCGGATCCGGCGGTCGCGGATCCGCACGCTGGCCCCTCCCCCGCGAGCAGCTCCTCGACGGTCCGCCCGCACACGCGTCCCTGGCAGATGCCGAGGCCGGCGCGCGTGGCGAGCTTCATGGAGCGGAGGTCGGTGGAGGAGGCGGCGCGGGCGGTCGCGCGGATCCGGCCGACGGGCACCTCCTCGCAGCGGCAGGCGAGCGTGTCGTCCCGGAGCCAGCCGGTCCAGCCGGGGCGGATCCCGTGCGCGGCCTCGATGCGGCGGGCCACGTCGTGCGCGACCGCGCGGCGGCGGACCGCGGGGGCGCAGGCCGCGTCGGACGGGGATCCGCCCGCGGCGCAGTGCCCGGCCACCTCGCCCTCCGCGAGCGCCTGGTCCACTCCCCCGATGCCCGTGATCTCGCCCGCGGCGAAGACCCCGCGGGGCCCGGCGCCCTGCGCGGCGTCGACCTCGACGAACCGGTCGGACCCTATGCGGCAGCCCGCCGCGATCGGCAGCTCGAGCCGGGGCGTGAAGCCGTGGCCGACGGCGACCGCGTCGACGGCGACCCGCCGCTCGGTGCCCGGGATCGGCGCCCACGACGCGTCGAGGCGCTGCACCGTGACGGCCTCGACCCGGTCGACGCCGTGTGCCTGGACGACCGCGCTGCCGGTGGAGTACCCGATCCGCTCGCGCGCCAGCACGGACACGTAGCCGGCGAGCTCGGCGGCCTTGTGCGGCGCGCGGGCGAGGCCGAGCGGATCCCGCAGCCAGCCGCGGGCGAGGCCCGGCACGCGCGCGGCCTCGTGGATCCCGACGACGCGCGCCCCCGCCTGCACGAGCGAGACGGCGACGGGGAGGAGGAAGGGGCCGGCGCCCGCGACGATCACGCGGTCGCCTACGCGCACGCGCTCGCCCTTCGCGAGGGCCTGCGCGGCGCCCGCCGTGAAGACGCCCGGCAGGTCCCAGCCGGGGAACGGCAGCGTGCGGTCGTGGGCGCCGGTCGCGAGCACGAGCGCGTCCGGGTGGAGGGTCCGGGGCGCGCGACGGGATCCGTCGAACGGGCCGACGAGCGCGTGCACGACGGCGGCCGGGCCGTCGGCCGCGCCGTCCGCGAGCCGCTCGATGGCCCACACCTGCGCGCCGGTCACGATCTCGCAGCCGCCGTCGGCGGCGAGCCGCGCCCGGAGCGCGGTGAACGCGTCCCAGCCGTGGTGCAGGATCCGCTCGCGCGCGGCCGGCCGCGACGCCGGCAGGTGCCGCCAGTACTGGCCGCCCAGCTCGTCGGACGCGTCGAGCAGCGTGACGCGGGCGCCCCGGCCGCGCGCGGCGACCGCGGCGGCGAGCCCCGCGGGACCCGCGCCGATCACGACGACGTGGCGCCGGTCGTCCGCGGCGCTCACGGGGCCTCCCCCGCGCGCTCGCCATCCGGCACGGTGGCGCCGGGCCCGGTCTCGACGACGTCGCCCTCGACGGCCCGGCGCCGGCAGGCGCGGACGTCCGACAGCCCGTTGACCGTGACGGTGCAGTCGAAGCAGACGCCGATCCCGCAGAAGACGCCGCGCGGCCGCCCGGCGCTCGCGGTGGTCCGCCAGGCGAGCGTGCCGGAGGCGAGCAGCGCGCCCGCGATGGTCTGGCCGCGGACGCCCTCGACCGGATCCCCGTCCACCGTGAAGCGCACGGCCTCCGCGGGCCCGGGCCGCGCGGGGTCGCGCGCGGGGTCCACGCGCCGGGGCGTCATGCGCGCACCCGGGCAGCAGCGTCGGCGTCGGCGGCGGCGAGCGGAGGAGCCGGGGCGCCCGCGCCGTGCGGCATCGCGAGCCCGAGGGAGGCGCGCGCGACCGAGAAGGGCTGCACGTCGAGCGCGGGCGCGGATCCGGTCATCAGCGCGGCGATGAGGTCCGCGGTCGCGACGGACAGCCCGATGCCGGCGCCCTCGTGCCCGCTCGCGTGCCAGAGGCCCGGCAGCCGCGGATCCGGCCCGACGACGGGCAGGTGGTCGGGCAGGTAGGGGCGGAAGCCGCCGTAGGACCGCATGGCGCTCGCCTCGGCGAGGAAGGGGAAGAGCCGCACGGCCTTCGCGGCGAGCTCCTCGAGCACGGCCACGCGCAGCGACGCGTCGAAGCCCACGCGCTCGCGGCTGGATCCGATGAGCACGGTCCCCGAGGGAGTCGACTCCACGACGCCCGAGGTCTGCAGCGCCCCGTCGGCGGATCCGACCGCGCCCACGTAGTCGCCGTCGTAGACCTTGTGCAGGATGCGGTGCGGCATGCGCGTCGTGACGAGCACGACCCCCCGCCGCGGCAGCACGGGCAGCTCGACGCCGAGGGCGCGCGCCACCTCACCCGACCAGGGGCCGGCGGCGACGAGCACGTCGTCGGCCGCGATGTCGCCCACGGTCGTCCGCACGCCGCGGAGGGCGCCGTCGGGTCCGAGGATCGGGCCGGTGACCGCGACGCCCGTGCGCACGACGGCCCCGGCACGGCGGGCGGACGCGGCGAGCGCCTCCGTCGCGATGGCGGGCTGCACCTGGGCGTCCTCGGGGTAGTGCACGGCGGCGGTGATCGCGGGGTTCAGCCACGGCTCGAGCTCGAGCGCGCGGCGGACGTCGACGGGGACCGCCTGGACGCCCGCGGTGCGCTGCGCGGCGGCGAAGGCGAGGAGCGGATCCGCGCCCGCGTCGGTGGTCGTGACGACGAGCCCGCCCTTGGGCTCGTACTCGATGGAGGGGAGCGCGTCGCCCAGCTCGTCCGCGAGCTCGGCGGCCACCTCGGGCCAGCGGCGCGCGGCCAGCTGCGCGAGCTCCAACTCGGCGCCCGGTCCCTTGTCGGACACGAGGATGTTGCCCTCGCCCTGCGCGCTCGTGCCGGACGCGACCGCGGCCCGCTCGACGACCGTGACGCGGATCCCCGCGCGGGCGAGCGACCGGGCGCACGCCGCGCCCACGATGCCCCCGCCGACGACGACCACGTGACGCGTCATGCTGTCCTGCTCTCACGGGTCGGTGCGCCTCGGGAGGCGGGATGGTGGTCGGCCGTGTCAGTAATATGTCACACATCGTGGCGGAGCGGAAGTCCCCGTCCGCAAGGGGATGCTCAGGCGCCGGCGCCCACGGGATCCGAGTCCGACGCGGCACCGTCGACGGGCTCCGCGGTCGGATCCTCGCCCTCGCCCTCGCCGCGGCCGGCCCACCAGCCCGTGGCGTGCCGGATGTGCCGCACCATGAGCTCGTGGGCGGCCGGGCCGTCGCCCCGGACGAGCGCCCGCAGCAGCTCGTGGTGCTCCGCGGCGGAGGCGTCCAGCAGGCTGCTCTCCTTCATCGACGCGAGGCCGACGAGGCGCGTGCGCGAGCGGAGGTCGGCGATGGCCTCGGTGAGGACGGGGTTGCCGAGCATCCGCGTGAGGGAGAGGTGGAGCTCCTGGTCCGCCTGCAGGTAGGCCCGGAGGTCGCCCTCGCGCGCGCCCTGCTCGATGCGGTCGGCGAGCGCCTCGAGGCCCGGCAGCGCGCCCTCGGGCAGCTTCCCGGCGAGCCGCTCCATGGCGGGCGCCTCGAGGAGCTGGCGCACCTCCACCAGGTGGGCGAGCTCCTCGTCGCTCACCGCCGTGACCCGGAAGCCCTTGTTGCGCACGGTCTCGACGAACCCGCGCTTCTCGAGGTCGAGCACCGCCTCGCGCACGGGCGTGGCCGAGACGTCGAAGCGCACCGCGAGCGTGGGGACGGTGATCAGCGTGCCCGGCTCCAGCTCGCCGGAGACGATGGCGGCGGACAGGGCCTGGTGCACGTGCTCGCGCAGGCTCTCGCGCGGGGGTGCGGGACGCAGTGCGGAGAGGCTCACGCGGGTCCTCCTCCTGGGGTCAGGACGGGGACCGCTGCATGCTCATCCAGGACTCCAGGCCCCGGGCGTCGATCGGCAGCGCGTCCGACATCACGTCGGACCCCGTCTGCGTCACCACGATATCGTCTTCGATCCGCACGCCGATGCCCCGGAGCTCGGGCGGTACCATCCCGTCGTCCGGCGGGAAGTAGAGGCCCGGCTCGACCGTGAGCACCATGCCCGCCGCGACCCCGCGCCGGTACGCCGCGGTGCCGGCGCCCGAGCAGTCGTGCACGTCGAGGCCCAGGTGGTGCCCGATGCCGCAGACCAGCCAGCGCCGGTGGTGCTGCCCCGCCGGCGAGAGGGCCTCGTCGACCGAGACCGGCAGGATCCCCATGTCGTGCAGGCCCTGGGCGATGACCTCCATGGCGGCGTGGTGGAAGTCGACGAGCGGACGCCCGGGGGCGACGGCGTCGAGGCCCGCGCGGTGGGCGCGCTCCACCACGTCGTGCACGAGGCGCTGCTCGGGCGAGAAGGCGCCGGAGACGGGGATCGTGCGGGTGACGTCGGCCGTGTAGAGGCTCCGGGCCTCCACGCCCATGTCGAGGAGCACCAGCTCGCCGTCGCGGAGCGGCCCGTCGCAGCGGACCCAGTGCAGGGTCGTCGCGTGCCCGCCGCCGCCCACGATGGTGGCGTAGCCGGGCCCGTTGCCGACCGTGCGCGCGTGCCGGTCGAAGGTGCCCTGCAGCCAGCGCTCGCCGCCGTGCTCGCGGGCCCGCGGGATCTCCCGCACGACCTCGGCGAAGCCCGCGACCGTGTCGTCCACGGCGCGGCGGAGCTCCTGGATCTCCCACGCGTCCTTGATCACGCGCAGCTCGCCGAGCGCCGCCACGAGCGCCGCGTCGCGCGGCACGTCGGCGAGGGCCGACGGGACGCCCGTGACGGCGCCCGCGCGGCGCACGTCGCGGATGCCGGCGAGGTCGGGGGCGATGCGGTCGGGGCCGCGCACCGGGATCCCGAGCGCGGCCTGCCAGTCGGCGTGCGCGGGAGCGGGCCCGACCCAGAGCTCGCCGTGGTCGGCGTCGGAGAAGAAGCGCGGGTCGCCCGGGTGCGCGGGTGCCGGCACGTGCAGGACCGCGTCGTGGCCGCCCGGCACGGCGTGCATCACGAGCACGGCGCCCTCGATGCCGACGCCCGTGAGCCAGACGAAGTCGCTGTCGGGACGGAAGGCGTACCGGCAGTCGTCATTCCGGGTGGGCGCGTAGCCGCTCACGACCGCCAGCGTGACGCCGGGCATCGCGGCGCTCAGCCGGTCGCGGTGCTCCGCGGCGGCCTCGACGGCGCCGGGCACCGTCGTGGGCGTGCGGTCGGGCGTGATCCAGCCGCCGGCCATGAGCGCGCGGAACGCGGGCACCTCGGCGAGGCGGGGCGGGCGGCGGGCGGGGTCGTCGGCGGCGGCAGGCGCCGTCGGGGTCGCGTCGGAGGGCGTCGTGTCGGGGGTCGTGTCGGTCATCGGGGGATCCCTCCTCCATCGCGGGCGATCATGTCCATCAGCCGCCCGAGAACCCCGCCGTCATGTGATCTGGCGGGCGCTCCCAGGCCGTCGTGCTCGTGCTCGTTCGTGATCCACGCGCGGGCGCTCCCCACGCGCGCGACCGTCTCCTGCTGCAGCTGCGCGTCCACGAACATGTCGTCGTGGTAGATCGCGGCGGCGAGCGGCACCTCGTTGGCGGCGAGCCGCGCGGGGTCGTAGAGCTCCGGCCAGCCCTCGCGTCGGGCGAGCGCCTCGACCGCGCCGCGGAAGGGGCGGAGGAGCCGGATCTCCTCGAACATCCAGGGGTACATCATCTCGCCGGTGAGCAGCAGCGGCCGGGCGGTGGGCGCGAAGGCCGGGTGCCGGCCGCGCTCCCGCTCGGCGGCCCAGGCGGTGGCGGGCCGGTTCCCCGACGCGTAGATGCTCTCCTGGAGGGCGGCGAACAGCGGGTTCCCCGCGTACGACGTGAGGCGCAGCGCCTCGGCGAGCAGCAGGTCGGTGGGCTCGCCGCGGTCGTCGAGCGCCTCGTCGAGGAGCGCGTGGATCCGCTCCCGCCCCGGCCCCATGCCGAGGTCGATCCCGATGGTCTGCAGGCGCCGCACCGTCAGCACGTCGCCGTCGGGCAGCGCGACGTCGCCGACCGCGAGCCGGTCGGCGAGGCGCGACAGGATGCCGACGTCGCCCGGGTAGCGCGCGTGGTAGCCGGCGTTCTTCGCGACCGTCCGCGGGTAGGTCCGGCGGTAGACCTCCTCCGCGTCCGGGTCGAGGGAGGCGAGGCCGCCCGTCACGTAGCAGGCGGTGAGGGCCTCGGGCGCGAGCGACAGGTAGGTGAGCGTGAGGAAGCCGCCGTAGCTCTGGCCGAGCGTCGACCAGCGGCGCCCGCCCTCGAGGTGCTGCCGCAGCGCCTCCGCGTCCCGCACGATCGAGTCCGCGCGGAACAGCGCCAGGTGCGCGGCCGCGGCGGCGTGGTCGTCGCCGAAGCGGAGCATCGTGCGCGCCGTGACGGGCGTGCTCCGCCCCGTGCCGCGCTGGTCGAGGAGGACGACGCGGTGGGTGCGGAGGGCGTGGCCGATCCAGCCGCCGTCGTCCATCACGCGCGGCGACTTCCCGCCCGGCCCGCCCTGCAGGTAGAGGAGCGCGGGCAGGTCGTCGGCCCGGCGTCCGGGGGCGACGAGCTCCCGGGCGAAGACGGTGATCGACGGGCTCGGCTCGCCGGCGCGCGCGGCCGCCCAGTCGAGCGGGACCTCGATCTCGTGGTCGGTGACGTGGACGCCCGGCACGGTGGCCGATCCGACGATCACGCGGCCGACCCGTCCGCTGCGTCGCGGGTGTCCGGGCGGGACGAGCCCGCGTCGAGCGCGCCCGCGTCGAGCCCGGCGGCCCGACGCGCGGCCGACCGCCTGCGGTCCCACTCGGAGTCGATGCGCGGCACGGCGTCGAGCAGCGATCGCGTGTACGGGTGCTGCGGGCGCTCGAATACGTCGTCGCGCGTCCCCTCCTCCACCACCTTCCCGGCGCTCATCACGGCCACGCGGTCGGAGAGCTGCCGCACGACGGCGAGGTCGTGCGCGATGAAGACGTAGCTGAGGCCGCGCTCGCGCTGGAGGTCGCGGAGGAGCGCGATGACGCGCGCCTGCACCGTCACGTCGAGCGCGGACACCGCCTCGTCGCACACGATGAGGCCCGGGCTCACGGCGAGCGCCCGCGCGATCCCGATGCGCTGGCACTGGCCGCCCGAGAACTGCGCCGGGTAGCGCTGCGCGTGGTCGGGATCGAGGCCCACCCGGTCGAGCAGGTCGCGGACGAGCCGCCCGTGCCCGCCCGGCGTCGTGATGCCCTGGTACCGCAGCGGCGCGCTGATGATCTGCTCCACCGTGTGCCGCGGGTTCAGCGACGACGCCGGATCCTGGAACACGACCTGCACCTGCCGCCGGAACTCCCGCAGGAGGGCGCCGGACGCGTGCGTCATGTCCTCGCCCCTGAGCGCGAAGGTGCCGGAGGTGGGGTCGAGCAGGTGCGCGATGATCCGCGCGGTCGTCGACTTGCCGGATCCGGACTCCCCCACGATGGAGAGCGTCTGCCCGGTCGGCACGTCGATGCTCACGCCGTCGACGGCCAGGAACCGGCGCGCGGACGGACGCAGCCCGCGGCCGCCGCGCGTCACGTACTCCTTCGTGAGGTCGCGCGCGGAGAGGAACGGCTCGGGCGACGGCGCGGGCGCGGGCGCGGGCCCGGCGGCGGCCTCGGGGGCGGTGGGCGATGCGGCGTGCTGGCTCATGAGGCGGATCCCGTCGTGAGGCGGTCGTAGGCGGCGTCGATGCGGGGGATCGCCTCGAGCAGGGCGTGCGTGTACGGGTCCTCCGGCGCGGTGAAGACGCGCTCGGTGGTCCCGCTCTCGACGCGGTGCCCGCCCCGCATGACGAGAACCTCGTCGGCGAGGGAGGAGACCACGGCGAGGTCGTGGGTGATGACGAGCATGCCCATCCCCGTCTCGGCGCGGATGGAGCGCAGCAGGTCGAGGATCTGCGCCTGCACCGTCACGTCGAGCGCGGTGGTCGGCTCGTCGGCGATGAGGAGCTCGGGCTCGAGGCAGAGCGCCATGGCGATCATGATCCGCTGCCGCATGCCGCCCGAGAACTGGTGCGGGTAGTGGTCGACGCGCGTGCCGGCCTCGCGGATGCCCACGCGCTCGAGCGCGTCCACGACGCGCGTCCGCACGGCCCGCCGGGACCCGGGGCGATGCGCCCGGTACGCCTCCTCGATCTGCAGCCCCACCGAGTAGTAGGGGTTGAGCGAGGAGAGCGGGTCCTGGAACACCATCGCCATGCGGTCGCCGCGCATCGCGCGGAGCTCCCGGTCGCTGCGGCCGACGAGCTCCTCGCCCGCCAGCCGGATGCTCCCGGTGACCGTCCCGCCGCGGGGCACGAGGCCCATCACGGCGAGCGAGGTCATCGACTTGCCCGAGCCGGACTCCCCCACGATCCCGAGGGTGCTGTCCGGCTCCACCCGGAACGAGAGGTCCTCCACGACCCGGACTGGCCCGCGCGAGGTCGGGAAGGCGATGGTGAGCCCCTCGACCTCGAGCAGCGGCGTCCCGGGGACGGCGCGGGCGGGCGGCTGGTGCGGTGCGGTGGCGGTCACGCGGTGATCCTCACTCGGGGGTCGAGCACGGTGTACAGCACGTCGACGACCACGTTCCCGACGACCACGAAGGCCGCGGCGAGGAGCGTGACGCCCATGATGACGGGCTGGTCGTTCTTGGCGATGGAGTCGGCCGCGAGCTTGCCGACGCCGTTGAGGCCGAAGACCGTCTCGGTGATCACGGCGCCGCCGAGCAGCCCGGCGAAGTCCATGCCGAACAGGGTGACGACGGGCGTGAGCGACGGCCGGAGCGCGTGGCGGCGGATCACGAGCCCCGCCGACAGGCCCTTCGCGCGGGCGGTCCGCAGGTAGTCCTCCTGCAGCGTGTCGATCACGTTGGCCCGCACGATGCGCGCGTACACCGACGCGTAGCCGAGCGCGAGCACCAGCCACGGCATGATGTACGACTGCAGCCAGGCGACCGGGTCCTCCGTGAACGGCACCGACTGCGGGAACGGCAGGATCTGCAGCTGCACCACGAGCACGTACTGGAGGAGCAGCGCCGCGAAGGAGATCGGCACGCTGATCCCGGTGAGCGCCCCCGCCATCGCGGCCCGGTCCCACACGGTGCCCTGCCGGATGGCGCTGACGAGGCCGCCGACGACGCCGAACACGACCCAGAGGACCGCCGCGCCGACCGCGATCGTGACGCTCACGGGGAGGCGGGACAGCATCAGGTCGAGCACCGGCTGCTGCGTCTGGAAGCTGAAGCCCAGGCAGGGCGCGGCGCACTGGATCGCCGTCGGGCCGTCCCCGTAGGTGCGGCCCGTGAAGATACCCGTCACGAAGTCCCCGTACTGCGCCCAGAACGGGCGGTCGAGGCCGAGGAGCGCGCGGATGGAGTCGATCTTGTCCGGCGTGCAGGTCTTGCCGCAGATGGTGACGGCGGGGTCCGGCTGGAGCAGGAAGAAGATCATGTAGGTGAACAGGCTGATGAGCGCGAGCACGATCAGCGCGGATCCGGCCCGGCGGGCGAGGTAGCCGATCATGCCGCCTCCCCCTGCTCGAGCGCGGTGCGGAGGTGGTCGCCGAAGACCGTGAACGACAGCACCGTGAGGAAGAGGAACGAGCCCGGCACGATGAAGTACGCGGGATCGACCGTGTACCAGGTCACCGAGTCGGCGATCATCTGGCCCCACGACGGCGTCGGCGGCAGCACGCCCACCCCGAGGAACGACAGGCTCGCCTCGGTGCCGATGTAGCTCGGCACCGAGAGCGTGGCCAGCACGATCACGGTGCCGCGCAGGTTCGGCAGCACCTCCCGGAAGATCACGCGCATCGAGGAGGCGCCGGACGCGCGCGCGGCCTCCACGAAGTCGCGCGTGCGGATCGTCATGGTCTGGCCCCGCACGATGCGCGCGGTGTACGGCCAGCCGAAGACGCTGAGCACCAGGACGAGCAGCACCGGGCGGTTGCCCGCGGGCAGCGCCGACAGGATCGCGATCATGAAGATCAGCGCCGGGAAGGCCATGAGGAAGTCCATGACCCGCGACACGACCTGGTCGACGATCCCGCCGAAGTAGCCGGCGACCATGCCCGCGACCACGCCGATCGTCGTGGTGACGACCGTGGCGGAGACCGCGATGAGCAGGGACACCCGGGCGCCGTACGCGATCCGGGCGAAGAGGTCGCGCCCGTTCTGCGGCTCGACGCCGAACCAGTGCGAGCCGCTGACGCCGCCGAACGGGCCGATGGGCAGGCCGCCGAGGACGGGATCCACGGCCGTCGCGTCGAAGGTCGTCGGTCCCCAGCCGGTGATCCCGGACAGGAGCGGCGCGAACACCGCGAGGACCATCACGAGCACCACGAACGCGGTGCTGAGGACCACGGACGGCGTCGACCGGAGGGCCTGGACCACGCGCTTCGCCGGCGTGACGGCGGGCGGCCGCCCCGTCGGGTAGGCGGAGGCCGAGTCGGGCGCCGACGCGCCCTGCAGGGTGGCGGTCACCGCCTACTCCCCCGTGGCGAGGCCGATGGTGGCGTAGTCGATGCCGCCGGCGAACAGCGGGCTCGAGTAGGCGTTCCGCACGTTCTCCCCCACCACGAGCACCGACTGCGCGAACAGCAGCGGCACGGTCGGCGCGAGCTCCTGGATCTGCTCGTCCAGGTCGCCCCACGCCGTCTTCGCGGCGTCGAGGTCGGTCATCGCGGAGACCTCGTCGATCTTGGCGTTCACCGCCGGGTCGTCCAGCTGGGCGATGTTGTTGTTGCCCTTCTCGCTGATCTGGCGGCCGTCGAACAGGGTCGGCAGCACGGTGCTGGCCGACAGCCAGTCCGGGCACCAGCCGGTGACCGCGGCGTCGTGCTGCTGCGTGGTGGTGCCGATGGTCTCGTAGTAGGTCGAGGTGTCGATGATGTTGAGCTCGAGCGTGATCCCGACCTTCGCGAGCGACTGCTGCAGCGCCTCGGCCTGCTTCTGCGACGAGGGCAGGTTCCGCACGTCGAGCGTCATGGAGAAGCCGTCGGCCAGGCCCGCCTCGGCGAGCAGGGCCTTCGCCTTGTCGACGTCGCCCGCGCTGTCGGCGCTCGGGTACAGGTCGAAGTCCTTGTGCCCGGGGATCGAGGGGGTCAGCATCGTCGAGGCCGGCGCGGCGATGGACGGGCCGCCGGCGACGTCGGCGAGGGACTTCTTGTCCACGGCGTAGGCGATCGCCTGGCGGACGCGGACGTCGTCGAGGTGCGGCTTCGTCGTGTTGAGGCCGAGGTACGTCGTGCAGGCCTGGTCGCCGCTCACCGTGCGGGCCTTGATCTGCGGGGTCTGGATCCGGGAGACGCTCGCCGCCGTGATCGTGTACGCGATCGCGTCCTTGTCGTCGCCCTGGCCGGCGAGCATGCGCTCGTCGATGGTGGCCTGGTCGAGGCCCACGGTGAACTGCCACCCGTCCGGCTTGGCGGTGCGGACCTCGTCGGTCGCCTGGTCCCACTCGGGGTTGCGCTCGAGGGTGAGGGAGGATCCGGGCGTCCGTGCGGTGACGCGGTAGGGACCGGAGGCGATCGGCTGCTGGTCGACGCTCGTCGTCGTGACCTTCGCGGTGTCCGCCGGGAAGGGCGTGAACGTGCTCTGCGCGGCGACGCTCGCGAACTCCGGCACGGAGCGGTTGAGGTGGAACACGATGGTCCTCTCATCCGGCGTCTCGATGGAGGACAGGTCACCCGACTCGTACGGCCCCTTGTAATCCTCGCCGCCGGCGAGGTAGAGCCGCGTGTACGGCGTCCCGATCGCGAGCGCGGGGTCGAACGAGCGCTCCACGCCGAACTTCACCGACTCGCTCGTGATGGGCGACCCGTCCTCGAACTTCAGGCCGTCCTTCAGCGTGAAGGTCCAGACCGTCGCGTCGGCGTTCGGCGTGCCCGTGTCGGTCGCGAGGTCGGGGGCGATAGTGGCGCCGTCCTTCCCCGAGGGGGTGGTGAGCGTGCGGTAGATGAGCCGGTAGAGGTCGGCGACGCCGGTGTCGTAGCCCATCGTCGGGTCGAGGTGGGAGAAGTCGGTGCTGGCGAGCACCTGCATGGTGCCGCCCGTGTCCGCGGGGCCGGTGACGCCGCCCGCTGCGGCGCCGCCTCCCCCCGCTCCGGCGCAGGACGTGAGGGCGAGGCTGGCCGCGAGGGCCAGCCCGATGGCGGTGGTTCGTCTGTTCATCGGACTCTCGATTCGTGGAGGGCGGCCGAGGCGCACCGGGTGGGGAGTGACGGACGGGTCGTGCGATGGGGAAGGGGAAGCGGGACGGGTGCGCGCGTCCGTCCCGGCCGGGTCGGCCGGGTGCGGGCGTGCGCGCGGGGCGGGTCGGGGGTGCCGCGTCAGCCGGTGTCGGCGGCGCGGATCCAGACCCGCATGGCGCCCGCGCCCCGGTTGCCCCAGAGGGCGTACGGGACGAGGACCGCGTCGACGGGATCGGCCGACGCGGCCGGGGCGGTGGTGCCGGGGACGACCTCGGGGTAGAGCTCGTCGGGTGCGGCGACGGCGCGGCGGAGGCGCACGGCGAGCGCGACGCCGGAGCCGGGGCGGGCGGGGCCCGCGGCGACACCCGTGCCCCACGGGTCGGCGAGCGGCAGCGGCACGGGTCGCGCGGTCGCGAGGTCGCGCGGGTCGAGGAGGAGGTCGTCGACGGGCGCGCCGGCGTCCTGCTGCTCGACCGCGTACACGATCGGCCCGCGCGCCACCGCGAGGGTCCCCCGGGTGGCGTCGAGGTGGGGGTGGGATCCGAGGGCGCGCACGGGCATGTCGAGCTCGACCACGAGCGCGTCGCCCACGGCCCAGGGGCGGGTGACGCGGATCCACCCGTCGTCGGCCGTCGCGTCCACCTCGACCGGGGCGCCGCCGTCGGCGTCCTGCACGACGGCGGTCGCGGAGCGGCACCAGCCGGGGCGGCGGACCACGAGGCCGGACGCGGCGCCCGACGCGCGCAGCACCTCGACGCGCACGGTCCCGTCCCACGGGTACGCGGTGGTGACGCGGACGTCGAGGGCGTCGGTGCGGAGGACGCACGCGGTCGGGTGCGCGATCACGAGGTCGTCGCCGTCCTGCACCGCCACGTGGTCCTGCAGCTCGCTCATCCAGCGCACGATGTTCGGCGGGCAGCACGGGCAGGTGAACCAGGGCCGGCGCAGCAGCTCGCCGTCGGTCTCCGCGCCCGACCGCGCGTGGTGGTCCGGGCGGCGCTGCAGCGGGTTGTCGTAGAAGAAGCCCGTGCCGTCGGCGGACAGCCCCACCGCGTAGGCGTTCAAGAGCACCGTCTCGTAGGCGTCGAGGAAGCGCGCCTCGCCGGTCGCGAGGTGCAGGCGCCAGGCCCACTGCATCACGGCGATGGCGGCGCACGTCTCGCTGTAGGACCGCTCGCTCGGCAGCTCGTACGCGTCGCCGATCGCCTCGTCCGAGTGGCGGCTGCCGAGCCCGCCCGTGACGTAGAGGCGCGTGCGCACGGCGTCGTCGAACAGGCGGACGGAGGCGGCGAGCAGACCCGCATCGCCCGTCTCCGTCGCGACGTCGGTGGCCCCCGCCGCGAGGTACGCCATCCGCACCGCGTGACCCGTGACGGCGGGCATCTCGCGGAAGGGGTCGGCGTCCTGGAAGTACTCGGCCGGGAAGATCCGCGTCGCCACGGTGCCGTGTCCGCGTCGGTCCACGAAGGCGGCCGCGAGGTCGAGGTACGCGCGCTCCCCCGTCTCGCGGGCGAGCTCGACGAGCGCCATCTCCACCTCGGGGTGGCCGCACACCTCCGCGCGGCCGGCGGGTCCGAATTCCCGCACCGCGGCGTCGGCGAAGCGGCGGGCGACGGCGAGGAGGCGGCCCTCGCCGCCCTGGCGGGAGTCCGCGACGGCGGCCTGGATCAGGTGCCCGAGGTTGTACAGCTCGTGGCCCCAGGCGAGGTCCGACCAGGGCTCGCGGCCGGATCCCGGCCGCTGCACGTACGAGCCGATGTAGCCGCCCTCCGCCTGGACGCGCTCGAGGACGTCGGTGGCCTCCGCGAGGAAGGCGCGCATCTCGGCCGAGGCGGATCCCCGGCCGACCTCGTACGCGATCCCCTCGAGCGTCTTGTAGACGTCGGTGTCGAGGAACGGGTAGCGCGGCACGGGGCGCTCGCCCGGCCCGTCGACGGCCGCGCACAGGTCGTCGAGGTTGCCCGCGGCGGCGAGGGAGGCGAGGGCGTGCGGGATGGTCCGGGCGCGGTTGCGCTCCTGCCAGTCGGCGAGGAGGCCGCCCTCGAGGGTGACCGCGCCGGCGCCGAGCGGGCGACGCGATCCCGTGCTCGGGAGGACGGCGGGGCGCCGGGCCTCGCCGCGGATCGCGTCCGCATCCGCTCGTGTGACTGCCATGCCGCCCCCTCGTCCGGTCTCGGGTGACCGGTGATAGGTGACATATTACAAATACGCGCACGGGTGTTGGCAAGGGCGTCGACCCGATTCCCGCGTCCTGTTACACGCTGTTCACACGCGTCGGCCGGAGGGACGGCGGACGCGCGGGCGCGCACCCCGCGCGATGCCGGCTCCTCACAGCTCGCATGGGGCGCACGGTCGGACCAGTACGATCGTGGGCAACGGCGACAGCTCTTCGGGTGAGCTGTCCCGCCAGCGCCGGGCCGGTCTTCGGGTAAAAGTCGGCCGTGTGCGCGGCCCGGTCCCGCAGCCCTCGAGGCTCGGGGCCGGGTCCCTCTCCCCTCCGCGCGAGCGCGGACGCCGGCGTCCGCACCGGGATCGGCCGACGCGGGACCCGTCGACGCGGGCGCTATCCGACGGCCGCGCCCTCCGCGGCGACGACGCCCAGCAGGCCCTCGCCGTAGGTGTCGAGCTTCTTCTGGCCGACGCCCGTGATCCCCGCGAGCTGCCCGAGGTCCTGCGGGCGGACGGTGGCGACCTCGCGCAGGGTGACGTCGGCGAACACGACGTAGGCGGGCACGCCCTGCTCCTTCGCCTGCTCCGAGCGCCACGCGCGCAGCGCCTCGAACAGGCCCTGCGCCTCCTCCGGGAGGTCGACGACCTGCCCGCCCTTGGCCCGGGTGGTGCGGGTGCCCCGGCCGCGCACGAGGCGCTCGGGCTCCTGCCGCATGGGCACCTGCCGGGCGCCCGTGAGCACGTCGCCGCTGCCCGCCGTGATGACGAGGGTGCCGTAGCCGTCGTCGCTCACGCCGAGGAGCCCCTGCGCGAGGAGCTGGCGGACGACGCCGCGCCACTGCACGTCGGTGAGCTCGGTGCCGATGCCGAAGGTGGCGAGCTGGTCGTGCCCCTGCTGCCGCACGCGGTCGGTCTCGTTGCCGAGCAGGATGTCGATGAGGTGCGCCGCGCCGAAGCGCTGGTTCCGCTCGCGCTGCAGTCGCACGATGGTGGACAGCAGCTTCTGCGACGGGACGGTCGCGTCCCACGTGGCGACCGGCTCGAGGCACGTGTCGCAGTTGCCGCAGGGGCCCGTCTCCTCGCCGAAGTAGCGGAGGAGCTGCACGCGCCGGCAGCCGACGGTCTCGCAGAGCGCGAGCATCGCGTCGAGGTGCTGCGAGAGCCGGCGGCGGTGCTGCGCGTCGCCCTCGGACTGGTCGATCATGCGGCGCTGCTGCACCACGTCCTGCAGGCCGTAGGCGAGCCAGGCGGTGGACGGCAGGCCGTCGCGGCCCGCGCGGCCGGTCTCCTGGTAGTAGCCCTCGATGGACTTGGGCAGGTCGACGTGGGCGACGAAGCGCACGTCGGGCTTGTCGATGCCCATGCCGAACGCGATGGTCGCGCACATGACGATGCCGTCCTCGCGGAGGAAGCGCGCCTGGTTGCGCTGGCGCACGGCGGCGTCGAGGCCGGCGTGGTACGGGAGCGCCGTGATCCCCTGCTTGTTCAGCGCCTCGGCCGTCTGCTCGACGGTCTTGCGGCTCAGGCAGTAGACGATGCCGGCGTCGCCCGCGTGCTCGGTGCGGATGAGGTCGATGAGCTGCTTGCGCGGCTCGGCCTTCGGCACGATGCGGTACCGGATGTTCGGCCGGTCGAACGAGGAGACGAAGTGGCGCGCGTCCTGCAGGCCGAGTCGCGCCGTGATGTCGGCGTGCGTGGCCTCGTTGGCCGTGGCCGTGAGGGCGATGCGCGGCACGTCGGGCCAGCGCTCCTCGAGCATGGACAGCGCGAGGTAGTCCTTGCGGAAGTCGTGGCCCCACTGGGAGACGCAGTGCGCCTCGTCGATGGCGAACAGCGCGATGCGGGCCTCGTCGAGGAGGCGGCCCATGCGGTCGAGGATGAGGCGCTCGGGCGCGAGGTAGAGCAGGTCGAGGTCGCCCGCGAGGAGCGCCCGCTCGACCTCGCGGCTCTCCTCGAGGTCCTGCGTGGAGTTGAGGAACGCGGCGCGGACGCCGACGGCCCGCAGCGCGTCGACCTGGTCCTGCATGAGCGCGATGAGCGGCGAGATGACGACGCCGGTGCCCTCGCGGACGAGGCTCGGGATCTGGTAGCAGAGCGACTTGCCGCCGCCGGTGGGCATGAGCACGAGGGCGTCGCCGCCGCCGATGACGTGCTCGACGATCTCCTGCTGGTCGCCCCGGAAGGCGTCGTACCCGAAGACCGTGCCGAGGCGCTCGAGGGCGGGGGCCAGCGCGGTGCCGCCGGCGGGAGCGGGAGGGGTGGAGGTCATCGGGGCAATCGTATCCGCCGGCCGCGCGGGGCGACGGGGCGGTGCGGGCGGTGGGGACGCGGACGGCCCCTCCCCGGGTGGGGAGGGGCCGTCCGTCGCGGTGCGGGTGCGGATCAGACGGCGGTCGGGTCCGCGCTCGCGCCGGGCGTCGCCGCCGCGGCCTCGGCGGCCGCCTGCTCCTTGAGGGCGGCCACGTCGACGGCGCGCACCTCCTGGATCAGCGACTCGAGCGCCGGGGCGGGCAGCGCGCCGGCCTGGCTGAAGATGAGCGTCTGGTCCTTGAAGATCATCAGCGTCGGGATGGCGGAGATGTTCGCCTGCTGCGCCAGGAACTGCTGCGCCTCGGTGTCGACCTTGCCGTGGACGATGTCGGCGTGCTTCTCGCTCGACTGGTCGAAGACGGGGGCGAACTGCTTGCACGGGCCGCACCAGTCGGCCCAGAAGTCGACGACGACGATGCCGTTCTGGTCGACGATGCTCTCGAAGTTCTCGGCGGTGAGCTCGGTGGTGGCCATGGTGCGTCCTCTTCTCGTGTCGCTCGTGCGGTCACGGGGTGCAACCGGGACGCGCCCCCGCGCATTCCACGCGGGGGCGGCGGCTACCAGACGAGGACGATGGACGGCCAGACCGTGCTCGACCCGCGGGCCTGGTCGCCGCCGGCGTACGACGCGGTGAGCAGGTGGATGCCGCGGGAGAGCTTCGGGAGCGTCACGGTGGCGCGGCCCGCGTCGGCCGCGGTGAGGTCGACGGAGGCGATGGCGCGACCCCGGTCGAGGATCTGCACGCGGCCCGTGGGCACGGCGCCGCCCGCGGTGAGCCGCACGGAGTACTTGACGGGCTGACCGCTCCGGACGAGCAGGCGGTCGGCGTACCCGACGAGCGTCGACGCGTCGCGGACGGTGTCGAGGCCCACCTTCACGGGGTCGTGGTCGCTCGAGCGGAAGGCGCTGGATCCGTCCGTCGCCCAGCCGGAGTACTCGCGCTCGGCCCACTCCGGCGCGTTGACGTCCCACACGCCCACGCCCGTCACGCTGGCGGCGCCCGCGCCGGTCGCGAGGACGTGGTCGAGGGATCCGACCTCGCCGTCGAACGAGTACGTGCGCTCGCCCGGCGCGCGGTCGGCGACGAGGTCGACGAAGCCCGCATCGCGGAGCACCTGGATCGGGTCCTCCTGCGCGTAGGCGTTGAAGTCGCCGAGGAGGTAGAGGAGGTCGGATCCGCTCGAGGCCTGCAGCTCGACGGCGAGGCGCGCGACGGCCGTCGCCTGCGCCACGCGGTCGGCGTTGAAGAAGCCCTGGCCGTCGGCCGGCTGCGTGCCCGAGCCGGACTTCGACTTGAAGTGGTTCGCGACCACCGTGAACGTGCGGTCGTCCCCGCGGAACGACTGCGCGATCGGCTCGCGGGCGTTGCCCCACACCGTCTCGTCGACCTGCGTGGCGGCGGCGCCGACGGGCGTCACGGCGTCCGCGCGGTAGATGATCGCGTTCTGGATCTCGTCGGTCGGCGTGGTCGCGAGCACCGCGGGGGTGCGCACGTAGTCCCACACCGCGGATCCCGCGGCGTCGTTGAGGCCGCGCACGAGGTCGGCCGTCGCGGTGTCGGCCGGCTCGCCGAACCGGGTCGAGTTCTCGATCTCCATGAGCGTCACCACCTGCGCGTCGAGCCCGGTGATGGCCGTCACGATCTTGGCGCGCTGGGACCGGAGCTCCTCGGCGGTCTGCGCGCCGCGCTCCCCCAGCGTCGTGAAGTAGTTGAGGACGTTGAAGCCGGCGATGCGGACGTCGCCGCCGACCTCGGGCGAGGACGCGGGGCGCGGGTTCCCGCTCGTGAAGGTCGGCACGCGGCCGGCGGCGCCGAGCGAGGTGAGGGGCGTCGTGGGTTGGAGGCGCCAGTCGTCGAAGCCGTAGGCGAGCACGTAGGGCGTCTGCGGGAAGACCGGGACGTCGCCGTTCCGGACCACCTGCTCGGCCGTGTAGTACGGCTGCGTCGCGCCGGCCGGGTAGGCCGCGTTCGACAGCTGGATGTTGAAGCCGTCATCGAGGAGGAGCCGGCGAGCGCGGTTGTCGGCGGCGATGCGGTCGGCCTCGGCGCCGGGGCGCACCTGGTCGGTGGACTTGACGGGCAGCTCGGCGCCCGCGCTCAGCCACAGGGTGCCGAAGTTCTCGAGCTGGTGCGCGGATACGACGCGGTACTCGCCCGTGGGCGTGACGAGCATGCTCTCGAGCGACTCGCGGTCGGCGCCGCGGAGCGTGTCGGGCAGCGGGGTGGCGGCGGGGACGCCGACGGCGGCCTGGACGAGCTCGGTGGCGGTCGCGGCGACCTGGGTCTGGCCCTGGCGCTCGGAGGCGGTGCCCGTGACGCGCACGAGGTCGCCGATCGCGACGGCGGGGGCGGCGCTGCCGAGGTAGACGAAGACGCCGTCGGAGGCGCCCGGCGTCGCGTCGGCCGCGCCGCCGCTGCCCGCGGTCTGGATCACGATGCCCGCGTAGCCGCTGACGCCGCGGTAGTCGGCGGTGACGACGCCCTCGACGGTCACGACCTGGCCGGCCAGCGGCGTCGCGCTGCCCGTGCCCTGCACGTCGGCGATGGAGACGGTCGCGGCCTCGGCGGGCGACGCGACGAGCGCGGACAGGCCGAGGGCCAGGGCGGTGGCGACGGCGAGCGGGCGGGCGGCGCGGCGGGCCGTGCGGGATCCGGGCCCCCGGCCGGCGGATGCGCGTGCGGTCTCGGTGTCAGTGTCGGTCATGGCGTCGGCCCCCTCGGCGTCGCGGGTTCCCCCGTATGGGGGATCACCGGTCGAGCGTAGGCCGGGCCGTACCCCGGACGACGGGCCGCAACCGGATCGTCACCGGCCGGACATGCGATGGCCGCGCCGACGCGCGGCCCGGGCGAGGCCGTGGCGGAGGGCGTCAGCCACGTACTATCGTCAGGACAAACATCCGCCCCGGCCCGAGGAGCAGTGCGACGCCGCATGGTCCAGACCCGCATGATCCCCGACTCCCGCGCCGCCGCCGGCACCGCCGCCCGCGCCGCCTCGACCGCCGCCCGCGCGACCGGATCCGCCGCGTGAGGGCCACCGTCGCCGGCGCCCCCGTGAGCTTCGGCGTGTTCGAGCTCACGCCCGAGGGCGCCGAGGTGGTCGGCCCCGACGACATGGTGGAGGCGCTGGCGGAGGCCGGCTACGCGGGCATCGACCTGGGACCGGTCGGCTACCTCGGCCGCGGCCGGGAGCTCCGCGACCGGCTCGCCGGCGCCGGCCTCGAGCTCGCGGGCGGCTGGATCCAGCTCCCCCTCTCCGACGACGAGGCCTTCGAGGCGTCCCTCCCCGAGCTGCACGCGTCGCTCCGCGTGTTCCAGGAGGCCGCGGAGGCCGGGCCCGCGCGCCTGCCGCTGCCGACGCTCGCCGACGCCGGATCCGCGGTGCGCGCCGCCGCCCCCGGCCGCGGCGCCGAGGCCGACCCGCTCGACGACGCCGCCTGGTCGCGCCTCGTCCGCAACACGGCGCGCGCCGCCGCGATCACGCGCGCCGCCGGCTTCGAGCCGACCTTCCACCACCACGCGGGCACGTTCGTCGAGTCCCCGGCGGAGGTCGACCGGTTCCTCGACGCCGTCGACGTGGGGCTGACGCTCGACACCGGCCACCTCGTGATCGCGGGCGGCGACCCGGTCGAGGCGATCGCGCGGTGGGGGTCGCGCATCACCCACCTGCACCTCAAGGACGTCGACGGCGCGGAGCTCCGGCGCGTGCTCGCCGCGGGCGGCGGCATGCGCGAGGTGTGGTCGTCGGGCGCGTTCGCGGCGTTCGGCCGCGGCGACGTCGACCTCGCGAGCGTGATGACCGCGGTCGACGCGCTGGACTACGACGGCTGGGTGGTCGTGGAGCAGGACGTGCTCAACGCCCCCGACGCCGACATCGGCGCCTTCCGCGCCGAGCGCACGGAGGACCAGCGCGTCAACCGCGAGGCCCTCTGCGCGTGGGCCTGAGCCGCACACGCACCCGCACCCGCACGACCCCCGCACCACCACGAGACACGAGGACGGCGACATGACCACCACCCCCCTGCGCTTCGGCCTGATCGGCACCGGCCGCATCGGCCAGGTCCACGCCGCCAACATCGCCGCGGACCCGGACGCCGAGCTCGCGTGGATCTGCGACCCGTTCGCCGACGGCGCCCTCGCCCTCCAGGCGCGCTTCGGCGGCACGGTCACCGAGGACGCCGTCCGGATGATGGCGTCCGGCGAGATCGACGCGGTCCTCATCGCGTCGCCCACGCCCACGCACGTCGACCTCATCGCCGCCGCCATCGACCACGGCCTGCCGGTGCTGTGCGAGAAGCCCATCGACCTCGACATCGCGCGCGTCGACGCCCTCCTCCCCCGCGTCCGCTCCTCCGGCGTGCCCGTCGCGCTCGGCTTCAACCGGCGCTTCGACCCCGCGTTCGCGGAGGCGCGCGCCCGGGTGGCCGCGGGCGAGATCGGCGAGCTGGAGCAGCTGTCGATCGTGAGCCGCGACCCGGCCGCGCCGCCGGCCGCCTACGTGGCCGTCTCCGGCGGGATCTTCCGCGACATGACCATCCACGACCTCGACATGGCGCGCTCCTTCCTGCCCGACATCGTCGAGGTGCAGGCGACGGGATCCACGACCTTCGATCCGGGCGCCCGCGAGCACGGCGACTTCGACACCGCGGTCGTGACCCTCCGCGCGTCGAGCGGCGCGCTCGTCGTCATCACGAACTCGCGGCACAGCGCGGTGGGCTACGACCAGCGGATCGAGGCGTTCGGCGCGCGCGGGTCCCTGCAGGTCGCGAACGCGCTCACGAGCCTCGTCAGCGTCTCGACGGCCGTGAGCGTCGAGGGCAAGCCGCCGTACCAGGACTTCTTCCTGGAGCGCTACGCCGCGGCGTACGTGGCGGAGCTGCGTGCCTTCATCCGGTTGGCGCGCGGCGAGGCGTCCGACAGCCCGACGTTCGAAGACGGCCGCGCGGCGCTCGTCCTCGCGGACGCGGCGCAGCGCTCGGCCGTCGAGCGGGTGGCGGTGCCCGTCTCCCTCTGACGCCGATCCGGTCCCTCCGACGACGCCCTCCCGCGCGACCGCGGGCCGGGCGTCGTCGTCGCGCGCGGACGCGGGCCTGCGGCAGGGCAGACTGGCAAGTCGGACCGGTCGAGCCGGCCGGACGACGCGGGTCACGACACGGACTCGTCTTGTCAGTATGTATTGACAATCGGCACGGCCGGGGCGAGGATCGCCCCGACGACGACGTCCAGGACCCCCCTGCGGGCGTCCGCCCGACAAGGAGCATTCGATGAAGAACAGATCCCTGGCCTCCCTCGGCCTCGTGGCCGCGGCCGGCCTCCTCCTCACCTCGTGCGCGGGCACCGGCCAGGAGGCCGCGCCCACGGCCGGCGGCGGCAGCGGAGGCGGCGACCTCACCTTCGCGGTCGTCACGCACTCGGGCCCCGGCGACGCGTTCTGGGACCGCGTGAAGTCCGGCGCCGAGAAGGCGGGCGCCGACTACGGCGCGACGATCACCTACAACGCGGACCCGGATCCGGCGAAGCAGTCCCAGCTCATCGACAACGCGGTCGCGCAGCAGGTCGACGGCATCGTGGTCTCGATGGCCAACCCGGACGGCCTGAAGGACAGCATCGAGAAGGCGGTGGCCGCGGGCATCGCCGTCGTCACCATCAACTCCGGCATCGAGCGGTCGGCGGAGTTCGGCGCGATCACCCACATCGGCCAGAGCGAGACGGTCGCCGGCGAGGCGGTCGGGAAGCGCCTCGGCGACGCGGGGCTGACGAACGCGCTGTGCGTCATCCAGGAGGCCGGCAACGTCGGCCTCGAGGAGCGCTGCTCCTCCGCGGCGAGCGCCTTCCCCGGCCAGATGGCGAACCTCCAGGTCGACGGCACGAACGACGCCGAGGTGAAGGCGACCATCAAGTCGAAGCTGCAGGCCGATCCCTCCATCGACGGCGTGCTCACGCTCGGCGGCCAGTACGCCATCGACGCGGTCGGCGCGGTGGAGGAGTCGGGCAGCGACGCGCAGGTCGGCACGTTCGACCTCTCGGAGGACGTCGTCAGCGCGGTCGAGGCCGGCACGATCCTCTTCGCGGTCGACCAGCAGCCGTACGTGCAGGGCTTCCTCGGCATCACGGCGCTCGACCTGAACGCCACCAACGGCAACGTGATCGGCGGCGGCCAGCCCGTCTACTCCGGCCCCGCGTTCGTCACGAAGGACGACGCGGCCCAGGTCGCCGAGTTCGCGAAGAACGGCACCCGCTAGGCGACCGGGCCGGTCGCACCCGACGCGACCGGCCCGCCCCACCCGCACCGCCCTCCCCCACGCTCACCGAAGGAGCCCCACGTTGACCACGACGGACATCGTGACGATCGCCACGAGGCCGCGCCTCGAGAACAGGCCGATCCGCAAGATCCTCGCCCGGCCGGAGATCGGCGCCCTCGTGGCCGCCCTCGCCGTGCTGGTGTTCTTCTCCCTCTACACGCCGCAGTTCCTCACGCTCGCCGGCGCGGGCGTGTGGCTCGAGTCGGCCTCGACGTTCGGGATCATG
Organism: Clavibacter rahimiani; assembly: GCF_052654495.1. NCBI lineage: Bacteria > Bacillati > Actinomycetota > Actinomycetes > Micrococcales > Microbacteriaceae > Clavibacter > Clavibacter rahimiani. Next base: position 737,532 of record NZ_CP199790.1, on the reverse strand, counting down.
GCGGTCGCCGTCGCGATGCTCATGATCGGCGGCGAGTTCGACCTCTCCGCCGGCGTCATGACGGGCTTCTCGGCCCTGGTGGTCGGCATCCTCACGTCGCACTACGGGCTCAGCATCTGGGTGGCCGTGGTCGTCTCGCTCGCCGCAGCCCTCGCGGTCGGCGCGCTCAACGGCTTCCTCGTGATGAAGACCGGCCTGCCGAGCTTCATCGTGACGCTCGGCACGTTCTTCGCCCTCGCCGGCGTCGACCTCGCGGTGACGAAGCTCATCACCGGCCAGGTCGCGATCCAGGGCATGACGAAGGTGCCGTCCTACGACGCCATACAGCCGGTCTTCGGCTCGTCGCTGCAGATCGGCGGCGGCACGTTCTACGTCTCCGTGCTGTGGTGGTTCCTCGTCGCGGCGGTCGCCACCTGGATCCTGCTGCGCACGCGCGCCGGCAACTGGATCTTCGCGGTCGGCGGCGCCAAGGAGTCCGCCCGCCAGGTGGGCGTCCCGGTCTTCAAGACGAAGGTCGGCCTCTTCATGGGCACCGCGGGCGCGGCCTGGCTCGTCGGCATGATCTCGCTGTTCCGCACCTCGACGGTGCAGGCGAACACGGGCGTCGGCCAGGAGTTCATCTACATCATCTGCGCGGTCGTCGGCGGGTGCCTGCTCACGGGCGGCTTCGGCTCGGCCATCGGCGCCGCGCTCGGCGCCCTCATCTACGGCATGGTCTTCCAGGGCATCACCTTCGCCCAGTGGGACACCAACTGGCTGCGCACGGTGCTCGGCGGCATGCTGCTCGCCGCGGTGCTCCTCAACAACCTCGTGCGGACGCGGGCGGGAGGCGGACGATGAGCACCGACGTCGATCCCGCCGCCGCCTCCGCGCCCCTCGCCGGCGCCGTCCCCGGTGCGGCGGAGCAGGCCGGCGGACGCCCGACCCCGGCGCTGCCGCCCGTCGGCGCGACGATCCTCGAGGTCCGCGACATCGGCAAGAGCTACGGCGCCGTCAACGCGCTGACCGGCGTCTCGACCGTGGTCAACGCCGGCCAGGTCACCTGCGTGCTCGGCGACAACGGCGCCGGCAAGTCGACCTTCATCAAGATGCTCGCGGGCGTGCACGCGCCGAGCGAGGGGACGATGCTCCTCGACGGCGAGCCGGTCGTGCTGGGCTCCCCGCGCGCCGCCCTCCAGGCCGGCATCGCGACCGTCTACCAGGACCTCGCGGTCGTGCCGCTCATGCCCGTCTGGCGGAACTTCTTCCTGGGCTCCGAGATCACCAAGGGGAAGGGGCCGTTCCGCCGGCTCGACGTGGCGGCCATGAAGGCCATCACGCACGAGCAGCTCGCCCAGATGGGCATCGACCTCCGCGACGTCGACCAGCCCATCGGCACGCTGTCCGGCGGCGAGCGCCAGTGCGTCGCCATCGCCCGGGCGGTGCACTTCGGCGCCCGCGTGCTGATCCTCGACGAGCCGACCGCGGCACTCGGCGTCAAGCAGTCGGGCGTCGTGCTCCGCTACATCGCGCGCTCCCGGGATCAGGGGCTCGGCGTGGTCTTCATCACCCACAACCCGCACCACGCGTTCCCGGTGGGCGACCGGTTCCTGCTGCTCAACCGCGGATCCAGCCTCGGCACGTTCGAGAAGGACGAGATCACGCTCGGCGAGCTCACGAGCCTCATGGCCGGCGGCGCGGAGCTCGACTCGCTGGCCCACGAGCTCGCGCGCGACGCCGGCCCGGACGGGGGCCGGGGACCGGCGGTCGCCTGAGCCGCCCCGTGGAAGGATGAGACGTTGACCTGACCAGCGAGGGAGCGATCCACGTGACGCAACCGGAGCAGATCCTGCCCCCCGACCTGTTCCTCGCGCTCGACCGCTCGGGCCCGGTGCCGCTCTACTACCAGGTGGCCAACCTGCTGGAGACGGCGATCCACGACGGCACGCTGCCGGCGGGCGCCCGGCTCGAGAACGAGATCGCGCTCGGCAACCGGCTCGGGCTCTCGCGCCCCACCATCCGCCGGGCGATCCAGGACCTCGTCGACAAGGGCCTGCTCGTGCGCCGCCGCGGCATCGGCACGCAGGTCGTGCACGGCCGCGTCACCCGCAACGTCGAGCTCACGAGCCTCTACGAGGACCTCGAGCGCCAGGGGCAGACGCCGCGCACCGAGATGCTGTCGTCCTCGCGCGGCACGGCCGACGACCGGATCGCGGAGTCGCTCGGCGTCGAGGTCGGCAGCCCCGTGCTGCACCTCACGAGGCTCCGCACGGCCGACGGCGTGCCGCTCGCGATCCTCGACAACGTGCTCCCCGAGCCCTTCGTCGACCTGGATCCCGCGGACCTCGCCACCCACGGCCTCTACCAGCTGCTGCGCGGGCGCGGCGTGATCATGCGGGTCGCCAAGCAGCGCATCGGCGCCCGCGCGGCGACCGCGTCGGAGGCCCGCCTCCTCGACCTCCCGCGCGGCGGCGCCGTGCTCACCATGTCGCGCACGGCGTTTGACAGCTCGGGCCGCGCGGTGGAGCACGGGCAGCACTGCTACCGGCCCGACCTGTACTCGTTCGAGATCACGCTCGTCGACCGGTAGGCGCCCCGCCGCCCTGCTCCTCCCCCCGGGAGTCAAGGCCCGATGCGATCCGCGGACCCGCGTCTAGCCTCGCGCCCATGAAGCACATCACCTACGCCGAGAAGTCCCTCCTGCTGGGCGACGACGCCGCCGATGCCCTCATCGCGTACGCCGCCCTCCTCGCCACCCACGGCCGCGGCGACAGCGTCACCCTCCGCGCCCTCAGCTCCGACGGGGACGAGGTCGACGCGACCTTCCTCCTCACCGCGGGAGCGCCGCTCATGGCCGAGACCGCGTCGACCCGGTTGCCCGAGCCCGAGAACGCCGACGCCGTCGCGCGCATGCGGGCGCAGATCGACCGCATGGAGTCGCCGGACCCCGTGGTCGCCGGGGACGCGGACTGGAACGCGGAGATGGACCGGGAGGTCTTCTCGCTGGAGTGAGGCTTGTACCCGGTCGCGGGTTCGCGAGTCAAGGGTCGACCCCATACCGGCAGGATCACGTCACCGCGGCTACCTTCGGTCTCAGGATCGTGTACCCGCACGAACCCGATCGGAGACCGTGACCGCCCTCCTCCCCCGAGGGCCATCGTCGCGCGATCCTGCCTGCGGCGTACCCGGATGACGCCGCGGGACGAGCCCGGGACGACGCCCCCCCCCCCGCGTCGCCCCGGGCTCCCTCTCCCATCGCGCCCGGGCTCCCGCTCGCGCGACCCGGATGGATCCGGACCCGCGGTCGGGATGTCAAGGGTCGGGACCGGATGCGGCGTCCCGGGAAGGGCGTGATTAGGCTCGATCCACGCCCTGGAGCAGCGCCCTGCGCCCTCATCGCGTCGACGCGTCCGGGCACATCCGTCCCGGGATGCAGGGTGCACCGTGCTCCCACGTGGGACGTCCCCGCGGAACGAGACCCCGAGAGAGAGCCGCGCATGGGCCACCTCATCTACGACTCCCGCACCCGCACCGAGCTGGACGACCGCGCGCTCGCGCACCTGCAGATCGTGATCGTCAACAAGCTCCGTCGTCGGGAGTCCTTCACCTTCTCGTGGAAGAACCCCGCCTCGGAGGGCGACGGCCGCCGCACCATCTGGATCGCGCCGGAGATCCCCCTCGAGTTCGTGTACCTCGGCGGGCGCGCGCCCGCCATCAACATGGCGTGGGTCGAGGCCATGATGCTCGCGGCCAACACCTCCGCCGGGCTCCACCTCGTGCGGGAGCCCGCGGCGGCGCCCGCATCCTCCTCCCCACCCGCGTCGCCGCACGCCTCCAGCTGACCCCTCCACCCGCCGGCGCGCCGCGTCCGGCCGGACACGAACGACCCATAAGAAAGGCCTCCATGGCCCTCACCAACCTGCCGTACGACGACGAGCGGATCGTCGAGGGCGTCACCGCGGCCACGGCCCGGCACACCGAGACGCGCGACGTGAAGGTCGACTTCACGGGCGTCGGGGTCACGGCGGACGACACGGCCACCATCACCGCGACGCTCACCTGGACGGTCTCCGCGGCGGACGCCGTGCGGATCCTCGACGCCGCGCGCGTCGGGCCGGAGGAGGTCGCCGGCTCGGACGCCGACGACCACGCCGTCGCGCTCGACCCGTCGGCCGCGGCCGGCACCGCCTAGGAGCACGCGTGGGGCGGATCGGCGGCCCGCCCCGCCTCGTCGCGATGCCGCCGGAGCCGCACCGGCCTGACCTGGATGGAGTGACCCCCATGCCCGACGACATCTTCAGCACCCTGGCCGACTCCCTCGCGGGGGCCGACGTCCTCGACGTCCTGGCCGACCTCGTGCACGCGAGCACGCGGCTCACCTCCGCCAGCGAGGGCGGCATCGTGCTCGTCGACGGCGCCGGCGACCTGCACGTCGTGGCCTCCACCAGCGAGCGCGCGGCCGACGTCGAGGAGGCGCAGCTCGGCACCCTCGAGGGCCCGTGCCTCGACTGCGTGCGGGACGGCGTGGTCGTGGAGGTGCCGGACCTCGACGACCGCCTCGAGTCCTGGCCGCGCTTCTCCCGCATCGCGGAGGAGAGCGGCTTCCGGGCCGTGCACGCGACGCCCCTGCAGCTCCGCGGCCGCACCCTCGGATCCATCTGCCTGTTCTCGTCGGAGCCCGGCGCGCTCAGCGACCGGGACGCCGCGCTGGTCCAGACGCTCGCCGACATGGCGACCTTGAGCATCCTGCAGCAGCACGCGCTCGACCGCAGCACGGCCCTCGGCGACCAGCTGCAGCGCGCGCTCGACAGCCGCGTCGTCATCGAGCAGGCCAAGGGCGCGATCGCGCAGCGGCTGGGGATCTCGGTGGACCAGGCGTTCGGCCTGCTCCGTCGGCAGGCCCGGTCGACGTCGCGCCGGCTCCACGACGTGGCCGAGGAGGCTCTCCGATCCGAGGGCCGCGTCGAGGGTCGCACCGGCTGAGACGGGTCCCGCGCCCTTCCGGTGCGGATCCAATATCCTATAGGATCTCCTCACGTGCTCGACGAGGAGGACATGGCGGATGACCCGACTGTGGAACGACCCGGCGGACTTCGCCGACGACATGACGGCCGGCTTCGTCCGCGCCAACGGCCGCTGGGTGCGGCGGGTGCACGGCGGCGTCTCGCGCTCGACCCGCTCCGCCGAGCCCGAGGTGGCGGTCGTCATCGGCGGCGGCTCGGGCCACTACCCCGCGTTCGGCGGGCTCGTGGGCCCCGGCCTCGCGCACGGCGCCGCGATGGGCAACCTCTTCGCCTCGCCCTCCGCGCACCAGGTCGAGTCGGTGATCCGCACCAGCGAGCAGGGCCGCGGCGCGCTCCTCCTCTACGGCAACTACGCCGGCGACGTGCTGCACTTCGACGACGCCCAGGAGCGCGTGCGGGCTGACGGGATCGACTGCCGCACCGTCGTCGTCACGGACGACATCTTCAGCGCCGGGCCCGACGAGCAGGCGAAGCGCCGCGGGATCGCGGGCGATCTCACCGTCTTCAAGGCGGCGGGCGCCGCGTCCGCCGCGGGTTACGACCTCGACGGCGCCGAGCGCGTCGCCCGGCTCGCGAACGAGCGCACCCGGTCGATGGGCGTCGCCTTCACGGGCTGCACGCTGCCGGGCGCCGACGAGCCGCTGTTCTCCGTGCCCGAGGGGCGGATGGCGATCGGGCTCGGGATCCACGGCGAGCCCGGCATCGACGAGACCGACATCCCCTCCGCCGACGGCCTGGCCGAGCTCTTCGTGCGGCACCTGCTCGCCGAGGCCGAGGTGCCGGACGGCGTGGAGGTGCGCGGCGCCCGGGTGGTCCCCGTGCTCAACGGCCTCGGATCCGTGAAGAACGAGGAGCTGTACGTCGTGTTCACGCGCGTCGCGGACCTGCTGGAGGAGGCGGGGATCACCCTCGTGGACCCGCAGGTCGGCGAGTTCTGCACCAGCTTCGACATGGCCGGCGCCTCCCTCACGCTCTTCTGGCTCGACGAGGAGCTGGAGCGGCTGTGGAGCGCGCCCGCCGACACCCCCGCCTTCCGCAGCGGCGCGTTCGACGGATCCGCGCTGCAGCCCGTCGACGCCCGCGAGGACGACGAGGTGGACGCGGCCATCCCGGACGCGACCGAGGCGTCCCGGCGCACCGCCGCCCGCGTGGCTCAGGCCCTCGACGCCGTGCACCGGGTCGTCGCCGAGCACGCCGACGAGCTCGGTCGCCTCGACGCGGTCGCGGGTGACGGCGACCACGGCATCGGCATGCTGCGCGGATCCCGCGCGGCGTCCGAGAAGGCCGCCACGGCAGTCGAGGCGGGCGCCGGCGCGCGCACCGCCCTCCGGCTGGCCGGCGACGCCTGGTCGGACAAGGGCGGCGGCACGTCCGGCGCGCTGTGGGGGCTGATCCTCCAGGCGCTCGGGGACGCGCTCGACGACCAGGCTGCGGACGCCGCCTCGGGCGAGGCGGTCTCCCGCGGCGTGGGCGACGCGCGCGACGCCGTCATGGGCCACGGCAAGGCGTCCGTGGGCGACAAGACCATGGTCGACGCGCTCGTGCCGTTCGCGGACGTGCTCGCCGCTCGGGTCGCCGCGGGCGCGCCCCTCGCGGACGCGTGGGCCGACGCGAGCGCGGCGGCGCAGGAGGCCGCGGACGCGACCTCTGCGCTGAAGCCCGGCATGGGACGCGCGCGATCGCACGGCGAGCGCTCGGTCGGCACGCCCGACCCCGGCGCCGTGTCGCTCGCGCTCATCACCGCGGCCGTGGGCCGCACCCTCGCCGACCGGTGAGGGACATCGCACGAGACACCAGGAGGACCGGATGACCAGGACATGGCGCATCGTCGTCGGCTCGGACGACGCGGGCTACCAGCACAAGGAGGCGCTCAAGGCTGACCTCGAGGCGAGCGACCTCGTGGAGTCGGTGGTCGACGTGGGCGTCGACGCGGACGGGCACACCGCCTACCCGACCGTCGCCACCACAGCGGCGGAGATGGTCGCGCGCGGCGAGGCCGACCGGGCGCTGCTCGTGTGCGGCACCGGGCTGGGCGTCGCGATCGCGGCGAACAAGGTGCCGGGGATCCGCGCCGTCACGGCCCATGACTCGTACTCGGTGGAGCGCAGCGTGCTCTCCAACGACGCGCAGGTGCTGTGCATGGGCCAGCGCGTCATCGGGCTGGAGCTCGCGCGGCGGAACGTGCGCGAGTGGCTGACGTACGAGTTCGACACCTCGAGCGCGTCGGCCGAGAAGGTCGAGGAGATCCGCGCGTACGAGGCGCGGTAGGCCGTGGCCGAGCCCGCGTCGCCCGCCGCGCCCCCGACCGTCGTCGGCGTGAGCCTGAAGATGTACTTCGGGCACGCGCGGACGCTCGCGTGGTGCCGGGACGTCGCGGGCCTCGCGCGCACGCATCCGGCGGTCGCGTCGGGCGCGGCCGAGCTCGTGGTGCTGCCGTCGTACCTGGCGGTGCCCGCGGCCGTCGGGATCCTCGACGGCGTCGCCCGGGTGGGCGCGCAGGACCTCGCGACCGAGGACGCCGGCGCCTTCACGGGCGAGGTGTCCGGCGCGCAGATCCGCGAGGTGGGCGGATCCTTCGTGGAGGTCGGGCACGCCGAGCGGCGGCGCCTGTTCGGCGAGACGGACGAGGTCGTGCGGCGGAAGGCCGACGCGGCGCTGCGGGCCGGGCTCGTGCCGATCCTGTGCCTCGGCGAGGAGGCCGTGCAGGAGCCGGCCGATGCCGCGCGGGAGTGCGTCCGGCAGCTCGACGACGCGCTCGCGCTCGCGCAGGAGGCCGGGCACGGCGGACGGATCGTCGTCGCGTACGAGCCGCAGTGGGCGATCGGCGCGGACGAGCCCGCGTCGGACGCGCACATCCGCGCCGTGTGCCGGGAGCTGCGCGCGCACGTGCGGGGGCTCGGGGCGCACCCGGGATCCGCGGTCATCTACGGCGGCACCGCCGGACCCGGGCTCCTCACCCGCATCGGGGACGACGTCGACGGGCTCTTCCTCGGCCGCCGGGCCCATGACCCCGCGGGCGTCGCGGCCGTCCTCGACGAGGTGCACGCGCGCGCGACCGGACGGGCGGCGCCCCCGGGCGCCTGAGACCGGCAGACTGTCCTGGTGACCTCCGGCCTCCCCCTCGACGCGACCTCGATGACCGCGCGGCAGGGCCTCCGCGACCGCGTCTACGACCTCGTGCTCGACATGCTCATGGGATCCCAGATGGAGCCCGGCTCCCGGCTCGCCATCGACCAGATCGCCCGCGACCTCCACGTCTCGCCGACGCCCGTCCGCGAGGCGCTCGTGCAGCTGGAGCGCACGGGGCTCGTCGCGCGCGAGGCGCACAAGGGCTACCGGGTCGCGCCGCCCATCGCGGGCGAGCAGCTGGAGGCGCTCTTCGACGCGCGCATCGTGCTCGAGGGCGGGGCGACGGCCCTCGCCGCGGCGGATCCCGGGCGCCTCGTGCCCGCGCTCGAGGAGGCCCTCGCCGCGCACGAGGAGACGACCGCCCGGATCCGCGCCGCGGGCGACGGCGCCGACATGCCCGTGGGCCTCATCCGCGAGTACTTCGTCGTCGACTGGGACTTCCACCACCGCGTCTTCGAGGCGACGGGCAACCCGTTCCTCCTCGACATGTCCGAGGCGATCTCCACGCGCGTCCACCGCATGCGCCAGACGATGCGCACGGGCGTGCACGACGCCCACGACGCCGTGCACGAGCACCGCGCGGTCATCGACGCGGTCGCCGAGGGCCCGGAGGCCGCGGCCGCCGCGATGCGCGCCCACATCGAGCGCGTCCGGGAGCGGTCGCGGCGCGACGCTGACGGGTGACCGGACCCGGGGATCCGGCCGCCGCCGGGATCACCCGATCGGCGCCGGCCCCAGCTCGTCCATCAGCTTCTTGATCGCCACGTACGCCTTGTTCCGGTACGCCACGAGCGCCTCGGTGCGCTCGGCGGGCACGTCGAGGTAGCCGGCGCCCGTCTTGGTGCCGTACTCCCCCGCGTCCACGTGGGCCTGGAGCGACGCCGGCGTCGCGAAGCGCTCAGGCCAGCGGGTCTGCAGGGACGCGTAGCAGGACGCGTACACGTCGAGCCCGGCCATGTCGGCGATCGCGAACGGGCCGAACACCGGCAGGCGGAAGCCGAACGTGGTGCGGACGATCGTGTCGATGTCCTCGGGCGTCGCGATGCCCTCCTCCACGATCTGCGTCGCCTCGTGGAAGAGCGCGTACTGGAGCCGGTTGAGCACGAAGCCCGTCGAGTCCGTCACGCGCGCGGTCTCCTTGCCCGTGGCGGCCACGAGCTCCTCCACGATCGCGATGGCCGACTCGGCCGTGCCCGCGTGCGGGATCAGCTCGACGCCCGGGATGAAGGGCGCGGGGTTCGAGAAGTGCACGCCGAGGAAGCGCTCCGGGTTCGTCACGGCCTCGGCGAGCGAGGAGATGAGGATGGTGGAGGTGTTGGATCCGATGACGGCGTCGGGGCGCGCGGCCGCCGAGATCCGACGCAGCGTCGCGTGCTTGATCTCGAGCTTCTCCGGGACGGCCTCCTCGATGAGGTCGGCGTCGGCGACGGCCTCCTCGATGGACGCGGCCGGCGTCACGTTCGCGGCGATCCGCTCCACGGCGTCGGCCGGGAAGAGCCCGTCCGCGACGAACCGCTCCGCCTCCTGGAGGAGCCGCGCGTGGTTGGCGACGGCGATCTCCTCCGAGATGTCGGCGATGCGCACCTGCGCGCCCGCCAGCGCGAGCACCTGCGCGATGCCGCCGCCCATGTAGCCGGATCCGACGATGGCGATCTTCCTGGCGGTCATGACGACCCCTCCTGTCCTCGTGCGCCCTGCGGGAGCAGGGTGCGGATGTAGTCGCGGTTCTCCGCGCAGACGCCGAGGCTGTCGCCGCCGTACTGCTCGGTGAGGATGATCCCGTCGAAGCCGAGCTCGACCGCGTCGCGGATCACCTGCCGGTAGTCGATGAGGCCCGACCGCATGGTGGTGGGCACCGAGGTGGCCCAGCTCCCGTCGGCGGCCTCGTCGCGCATGTAGTTCTTCACGTGCCAGTAGTTCGCGTACGGCAGCGTCTTCGCGTACAGCTCGCGCCAGCTCTCGACCGGGCGGTGCAGGCGGATGAGGTTCGCGACGTCGGGGTTCAGCCCGACGTTGTCGAGCCCGATCTCCTCGACGAGCCGCACGGCGCTGTCGGCCGTGCCGAGGTAGGTGTCCTCGTACATCTCGAGCGCCATCCGGAGTCCGAGGTCGGCGGCGTGCCGGCCGAGCTCGCGGAGGCGCGTGACGGCGGCGTCCCACACCTCGGGGTCGTCGGGGTCCTTCGGGCCCTCGGCCGTCCAGAACCACAGGGCCTTCCGCTGCGCGTCGCTGAACGGCTGGTGCAGGCCGGTGGAGAAGACGTCCATGCCCATCTCGGCGATCGCGTCGATGGTGCGGTGCGCGTAGGCGAGGTTCCGCTCCTCGTGCCCCGGCATGATCACGCTCTGCCGCTGCAGGTGCACCGACGGGATGCCGACGCCGTGCGCGCGGGCGACGGAGACGAGCTCCTCGCGGCGGGACGGCTCGAGGTCGGCGGGGCGGATGTGGCTGTCGGCCAGCTCGGCGAGCGTGAAGCCCTCGCGCGCGATGTCGGCGAACATGCGGTCCCAGACGGCCGCGTCGGCGTCGTGGAGGGCGGTGCCGTCGCGTCCCACGGTGGCGAAGGAGTGGAGGCAGGTGGCGATGGGCCAGTCCTCGGCGGTGAACGCCGGTCCGCCGGAGGATCCCGGGGTCGTCGCGCTCGGCGCGCTCGGCGCGGGGGTGGCGGGGTTCTCCGGCATGCTGCTCCATCGCGGTCGTCGGGTCCCGGATGCCCGGGATCCAGATCCTATAGGAAATAGCATCCTGACGGCCAGGCCCGCCGCGTCACCCCAGCAGCGGCCGCTGCGCCTTCCTCTTCTCCACGTACTCGGCGTGCGCGGCCTGCGTCGACGGCATCTCGGAGACGCCGGGCACGGGCACGTCCCACCAGCCCTCGCCGTCGGGGCCGTAGACGAGCGGGTCGCTCTCGATGTGGATCACGGTCGTGCGGTCGGACGCCTTCGCGCGCCGCACGGCCTCGCCGAGCTCGCGGGTGGCGTCGTGCCCGGGCGCGATCTCGATGACGTCGACGCCGTAGCTGCGGGCGTTCGCCGCGAGGTCCACGGGGAGCGGCTCGCGGCCCTCGAAGGCGCGCGTCGCGGGGTCGAGCGAGCGGTAGCGGGTGCCGAAGCGCTCCGTCCCGACCGTCTCGGACAGGTGGCCGATGGAGGCGTAGCCGTGGTTCTGGATCACCACGACGATGATCTTGAGGCCCTCGGCCACCGCGGTCACGAGCTCCGTGTGGAGCATGAGGTACGAGCCGTCGCCGACCATGACGATCACGTCGCGGTCGTCGCCGAGCGCCTCCGCGCCGCGCTTGACGCCGAGGCCGCCGGGGATCTCGTAGCCCATGCACGAGAACGCGTACTCCACGTGGTAGCCGAGCGCGTCCCGCACCCGCCAGAGCTTGTGGAGGTCGCCGGGCAGGGATCCGGCCGCCTGCACGACGACGTCGCGCGGGTCGCTCGCGGCCTGGACCGCGCCGATGATCTCGGGCTGGCCGGGCAGCACGGCGCCCGTGGGGGCGAGCGCGCGGTCGACCGCGGCGTCCCACTCGCGCTTCTCGCGGGCGATGCGCTCCGCGTACGCGGGGTCGACGCGCGTGCCGGCGAGCGCCGCGGTCAGCGCCTCCAGCGTCTCGCGCGCGTCGGCCACGACGGGCAGCTGCGTGCCGTGCTTGTAGGCGTCGAAGGGGGCGACGTTGACGTTGACGAAGGTCACGTCCGGGCGCTGGAACGCCGTGCGGCTCGCGGTCGTGAAGTCGGAGTAGCGCGTGCCGATGCCGATGACGACGTCGGCCTCGGCGGCGAGGCGATTGGCGGCGGTGGATCCGGTCGCGCCGATGCCGCCGAGGTACTGCGGGTGGTCCCACGCGAGCGCGCCGCCGCCGGCCTGCGTCGTGCCGACGGGGATCCCCGTGGCCTCGGCGAAGCGGAGGAGGGCCTCCTCGGCCGCGGAGTAGATCACGCCGCCGCCCGCGACGATGAGCGGGGTCCGGGCGTCGCGGATCGCCTGCACGGCGCGCGCCAGCGGCCCGCGCTCCGGCAGCGGCCGGCGCAGGTGCCACTCGCGCGGCGCGAGGAACGCGTCGGGCACGTCGAGCGCCTCGGCCTGCACGTCCTCGGGCAGCGCGATGGTCACGGCGCCCGTCTCGGCGGGGTCGACGAGGACGCGCATGGCCGCGAGCGCGATCGAGTACAGCTGCTCGGGCCGCTGGACGCGGTCGAAGAAGCGCGACAGCGGGCGGAACGCGTCGTTCACGGTGATGCCGATGTCGTGCGGCATCTCGAGCTGCTGCAGCACCGGATCCGCGACCCGGGTCGCGAAGGTGTCGCTCGGCAGGAGGAGCGCGGGCAGCCGGTTCGCCGTGGCGAGGGCCGCGCCCGTCAGCATGTTCGCCGCTCCCGGCCCGACCGACGCGGCGCTCGCGTAGGTCGCGAGCCGGCGGTGCATGCGCGCGTAGCCGACCGACTGGTGCACCATCGCCTGCTCGTTGCGGGCCTGGTGGTACGGCATGAGGTCGGGATCCTGCGCGTGGGCCTGCATGAGCGCCTGGCCGATCCCGGCGACGTTGCCGTGGCCGAAGATCCCGAAGACGCCGGGGATGGTGCGCTCGCGGTGGTCGCCGTCGACCGTCCACTGGTTCGCCAGGAACGCGACGAGCGCCTGGCTGACGGTCATGCGGGTGGTGGGCTCGGTCATCGGCTCGGGGCTTCCTGGTCGGGGGCGGACGCGGCGGGGGCCTCGGCGGCGGCCGCCGCGGCGGGCTCGGCCGTGAACGGCAGGCGCGGGTCGATCCCCTGCCCGGCCCACGTGCCGCGGATCCAGCCGTGCGCGGGGTGGTCGGCGATGAGCCAGGCGCGGTCCGCGCCGGGGCCCGCCATGACGTTGAGGTAGTAGAGGTCGTAGCCGGGCGCCGCGACCGCGGGCCCGTGGTAGCCGTACGGCACGAGCGCGACGTCGCCCGTGCGCACCACGGCGTCGATCGCGATCTCGCCCGCGGGCGAGGACGACGTGTGGAAGAGGCCGAAGGGATCCGCCCCGGCGGGCGCGTCCAGCCCGCGGCCGACCGCGGACTCGAAGTAGTAGACCTCCTCGAGCCGCGACTCCTCCCCTGGCCGGTCCTCGTCGTGCTTGTGCGCCGGGTAGCTCGACCAGTTCTCGGCCGGCGTGACGACCTCGCAGACGATGAGGCGGTCGGCGTCGAGGGACCCCGGCGTGCCGGGCGTCCCGAAGTTGTGGACCTGCCGGCTCGACCGCCCGGCGCCGCGCAGCTCCACGGACACGTCCTCGCGGGCGATCCGGCGGCTCGGCACCACGCGCGTCGCGGGCGCCTCGGCGACGGCGACGCGGCCGGATCCGGTGAGCACCGCGCTCGACGCGCACGACAGGTAGAGCACGTCCGTCGGCCCGGCGAACACCGAGGCGCGCCCGTCGAGGTCGGTGACGCGCTCGTCGCCGTCGCCCTCCCGGTGCCGCACGGCGAAGGATCCCGCGAGCGGCACGACCATGCGCTCGACGCCCGCGGCGGGCAGCTCCAGCGCGTCCCCGTCGCCGAGCACCGCGACCCGGAGGCCCGTGTGCTCCCAGCCGGGCAGGGTCGCGTCGACCACCGTCTCCCAGCCGTCCCGGCCGAGGCTCCCGCGGGGGTGCAGCCACTCGTTCGTCGTCATGCTCGTCTCCGTCGTCGTCGTCGTCGGTGCCGCCGGGCGGCCGGGTCGTGCGGGATCAGTTCTGCGGGAAGCCGAGGTCGACGCCGCCGTGCGACGGGTCGAGCCAGCGGCTGGTGATCGCCTTCTGCTGGGTGAAGAACCGCACGCCCTCCGCGCCGTGGGCCTTGGTGTCGCCGAAGAGGCTCGACCGCCAGCCGCCGAACGAGAAGGTGGCGACGGGCACGGGGATGGGCACGTTGATCCCGATCATGCCGACCTGCACCTCGTTCTGGAAGCGCCGCGCGGCCCCGCCGTCGTTGGTGAAGATCGCGGTGCCGTTGCCGAACGCGCCGCCGTTGATGAGCGCGACGCCCTCCTCGTACGTGCGCACGCGGACGACGCCGAGCACGGGCCCGAAGATCTCCTCCGTGTACGCGCGCGAGCTCGTGGGCAGCGCGTCGATGAGGGTCGGGCCGAGCCAGAAGCCGTCCGGCTCGCCGTCGACCTCGATGCCGCGGCCGTCGACCACGATCCGCGCGCCGTCCTCCTCCGCGATCGCGATGTACGAGGCGACCTTGTCGCGGTGCGCCTCGGTGACGAGCGGGCCCATGTCGCAGCCGCGGCGTCCGTCGCCGACGCGCAGGGTCGACATGCGCGACGAGATCCGCTCGATGAGCGCGTCCGCCACGGGCTCGACCGCGACGACCACGGAGATCGCCATGCAGCGCTCGCCCGCCGAGCCGAAGCCCGCGTTGACGGCCGAGTCGGCGACCAGGTCGAGGTCGGCGTCGGGCAGCACGAGCATGTGGTTCTTGGCGCCGCCCAGCGCCTGCACGCGCTTGCCGTGCTGGGTGCCCGTCTCGTAGACGTACTGGGCGATGGGCGTGGATCCGACGAACGAGATCGCGCGCACGTCCGGGTGGGTGAGCAGCCCGTCCACCGCCTCCTTGTCGCCGTGGAGCACGGTGAAGACGCCGTCCGGGAGCCCGGCGCGCTTCCACAGCTCGGCCATCCAGATGGCCGAGCTCGGGTCCTTCTCGCTGGGCTTCAGCACCACGGTGTTGCCGGCCGCGATCGCGATGGGGAAGAACCACATCGGCACCATGGCCGGGAAGTTGAAGGGCGAGATGATGCCGACCACGCCGAGCGGCTGCTTGGTCGAGTACACGTCCACGCCCGTGGACACCTGCTCCGAGTACTCGCCCTTGAGGTGGTGCGCGAGGCCGGTCGCGAACTCCACGACCTCCTGCCCGCGCGTGATCTCGCCGAGCGCGTCGCTCACGACCTTGCCGTGCTCCGACGTGATGATCTCCGCCAGCTCGCCCTTCTCGGCCTCCAGCAGCTCGCGGAAGCGGAAGAGGATCGCCTGCCGCTTGGCGAGCGAGAGGTCGCGCCAGGCCGGGAAGGCCGCGTGCGCCGAGGCGATGGCGCGCTGGATCTCGTCCTGGCCCGCGAGCGCGACCTCCTTCGTGACGACGCCGCGGGCGGGGTCGTAGACGGGGGCGGTGCGGCCGGAGGTCGAGGGCGAGCGGGCGCCGTCGATCCAGTGCGGGACGACGGGGAGCGGGGCGGTGTCGGTCATGGTGTCCTTCGTCGTTCGGGGTCGGCAGGTGGTGCGGGCGGGGTGGGCGGAGCGGGCGTCGTCAGGGGCGGCCGTGCACGAGCGCGGCGGCCTGGTCGACCGCGCGGGCCACGTCGCCGTCCGCCGGGTGGAGGAGGGTGCGGCCGACGACCAGCCCGCGGACGCCGGGCAGGGCGAGCGCGTGCTCCCAGCGGGCCCAGGCGTCCTCGGCGGCGCCCTGCGGATCGCCGCCGAGCAGGAGCGTCGGCAGGGTCGTGGCGGCCATGACGCGCTCCATGTCGTCGACCACGGGCAGCTTCATCCACGTGCGGGCGGACGAGGAGCCGAGGCCGGACGCGATGGCGATCGACGTGATGACGGCGTCGGGCGACAGGTCGTTGACGATCCGGCCGTCGCGCCACTCGCTCATGAACGGCTCCAGCATGATCGGCAGGCCGGCCCGCGCCGCAGCGTCGACGGCGCGCGCGTTGGCCTCCAGGGTCCGGGCGGTGCCGGCGTCGCCGAGGGCCACGCGCACGAGCGTCTTCGCGAAGTCGAGGCCGTCGCGGACGATCCCCTGCACGTCGTAGGCGGTGAAGCGGTCGTCCATCTCGAAGGCGGCGCCGCGGAGGCCGCCGCGGTTCATGGATCCGACCACGACCTTGTCGTCGAGGAGACCGAGGAGCGCGAGGTCGTCGACGATGTCGGGCGTGCCGAGCACGCCGTCGACGCCGTCGCGGGTGAGGGCCGTGGCGAGGCCCGCGAGCAGCTCGTAGCGGTCGGCCAGCGCCATCGGGTCGTCGCCGACGCCGAGGGCGCCGCGGGCGGGGTGGTCGGCGGCGACGATGAGCAGGCGGCCGTCGCCGCGGATGATCGGGCGGCGAGCGCGGGCGGCGAGCGCGCGGGCGACGGCCTCGGGATCCGTGGCGCGCAGGTCGCGGAGCGCGGCGAACGCGGCCGGGAGGTCGCCCGCGCGGACGGCCTCGGCGGGCGCGGCCACGGCGGCGGCGCGGGCGGCGGTCATCGGATCCCCGCGAGCACCGCGTCGACCTCGGCGGTCGTCGGCATGGCCGTCGAGCACTCGCGGCGGGACGCGACGATGGCGCCCGCGACGTTGGCGAAGCGCAGGATCCGCTCCAGGTCCCAGCCGGCGAGCAGCCCGTGCACGAGCGCGCCGCCGAAGCCGTCGCCCGCGCCGAGCCCGTTGACGACCTCCACCGGGTACGGCGGGACCTCGACGGTCTCCTCGCGGGTCCGGGCGAGCACGCCCTTCGGCCCCTGCTTCACGATCGCGAGCTCGACGCCGCGGTCGAGCAGCGCGTCGGCGGCCCGCAGCGGATCCGTCTCCCCCACCGCGATCTCGCACTCCTCGCGGTTGCCGACGGCGACGGTCACGTGCTCGAGCGCACGGCCGACCTCGCGGGTCGCGTCCTCGGGGGACGACCAGAACATCGGCCGGTAATCGAGGTCGAGCACGGTGAGCGGCCGGCGGGCGCGGGCGGCCCACGCGGCGTGATGCGCGGTGCGGCTGGGATCCTCGCTGAGGCCCGTGACGGTCGACCAGTGGACGCGCGCGTCGCGGATCGCGTCGAGGTCGAGGTCGTCGGCCTCGATACAGAGGTCGGGCGCCTTCGGGCGTCGGTAGAAGTACAGCGGGAAGTCGTCCGGCGGGAAGATCTCGCAGAAGGTGACGGGCGTCGGCAGGTCGTCGACGGGCGTCACGAAGCGCGCGGAGACGCCGAGGCGCTCGAGCTCGCGCGTCACGTAGCGGCCGAACGGGTCGTCGCCCACGCGCGAGACGAGCGCGGCGGATCGGCCGTGCCGGGCGGCGGCGACCGCCACGTTGGCCGCGCTCCCGCCGAGGTACTTGCCGAACGTCTCGACGTCCTCGAGGCCCACGCCGTCCTGGAGCGGGTAGAGGTCGACGCCGACGCGGCCGAGGGCGATCACGTCGAGGATCGGGGTCGGGGCGGGGACCGTGGTCTCGGGAGGGCGAATGCGTCGGCGCTGCTTTCTCTCCGGCTGGGGAGGGGCGTTGGGCGGGTGCTGCTGTCCGTTCACCGTACCCCATGTGCTGACATGTGCACATGGGCCATCCCCATCCCGAGTGGCGGTCGCGGTCGCGTCAGCGGAGCGGCAGGTGCATCACGTGCAGGCCGACGAACCCTTCCTCGGCGTCGTCGAACGCCTCGGGGACGGTGCCGACGATCCGGAAGCCGAGCGACTGCCAGAGGTGCACGGCCGCGCGGTTCGTCTCGACGACGGCGTTGAACTGGATCGCCCGGTAGCCCTGCGCGCGCGCCCATGCGATCACGTGCTCGCCGAGCGCCCGGCCGATGCCGCGACCGCCGTGCGCGGGATCCACGAGGAAGGACCCGGTGGCGACGTGCGCGCCGCGGCCGGGCCGGTTCGGGCCGGCCTTCGCGGATCCGAGCACGGTGCCGTCGTCGTCCACCGCGACGACGGTGCGGCCCGGCGCCTCGGCCATCCAGTTCGGCCGCGCCTCGTCGAGCGACTGCCCGGCGGGGAGCGCGTAGGTGCGGCCGGCGTCGACGATCGCACGGTAGAAGGGGTGGATCAGGGGCCAGTCGGCGTCGACGGCGGGGCGGATCTCCATGCGGTCGAGGCTAGCCGCCCGCCGCTCGGCGCTCCCGGATCCCGAGCGCGGGCAGCAGCACGTCGTCGATCACGGCGACGAAGAAGTCCCGCGTCACGGGTGCGCGCCCGGCGACGAGGCGGTGCGTGCTCATCGCGGGGACGACCTCGGCGAGCACGGCGACCTGGGCGTCCGAGCGCGCGGACGCCTCGCCGCGCTCGACCGCGCGGCCGATGAGCCGCCCGTAGACCTCGACGTACGGATCCGTGACCTCGGCCCGGATCGCCGCGGCCAGCCGCTCGGATCCGCGCAGGGCCGACGCGAGGCCCGCGAACACGGCGGCCCGGCGGTCGGCGCCGCCGAGCCAGCCGGAGTCGACGACGGCCAGGAGGTCGTCGCGGAGCGACCCGGTGTCGGGCAGGAGCTGGGCCTCCGGCGGGCGGCCGACGGCGCGGAGGGCGGCGAGCACGAGGTCCTCCTTCGTCGCCCAGCGCCGGTAGATCGTGGTCTTGGCGCGGCCGGTGCGGGCCGCCACCTCGTCGAGAGCCATGCCGTCGTAGCCGCGCTCGGCGACGAGGTCGAGGGCGGCGGCGAGGATCGCGGCGTCCCCGGAGCGGTCGACGGGTCGGCCGACGCGGGGTCGGGGGGCGGCGTCCGGCGTGTCCATCCGGTCCAGGATAGGCCCGTCATGGAGTTCCGCTACTCGGGAGTAGCGTTAGTGCGAGCAGGTCGCGTCGCGACCGCAGGAGGAGGAGCCATGCAGGTACGGGACGCGGTCGTCGTCATCACGGGGGCGTCGTCGGGGATCGGCGCGGCCACGGCGCGCGCGGCCTCGGCGGCCGGAGCGCGCGTCGTACTCGCGGCAAGGCGGGAGGAGCGGATCCGCGAGCTCGCGGCCGAGCTCGGCGGCGGCGCGATCGCCGTCCGCTGCGACGTGACCGACCGCGCGCAGGTGGACGCGCTCGCGCGGGCCGCCCTCGACGCCTTCGGCCGCATCGACGTGCTGGTCAACAACGCCGGCCAGGGCCTGCAGGCATCGATCGAGGACCTCGCGCTCGACGACCTCCGCGCCGTCCTCGAGCTGAACCTCGTGGCGCCGCTCGCCATGATGCAGGCGGTCCTCCCGGCCATGCGCGCGCAGGGATCCGGCGCGATCGTCAACGTCAGCTCGGGCACCACGTTCGCCGACGTGCCGGGCACCGGCGGCTACGTCGCCTCGAAGATCGCCCTCGAACGTCTCTCCGCCATCGCCCGCGCGGAGCTGGAGGGCGCGGGGATCGCCGTGTCGACGCTGATCCCCTTCGCCACGTCCACGGAGTTCATGACCTCGATCCGCGCGGGCCGTGCCGAGGCCGAGGCGATGACCGCGGGCGCGACCTTCGACACCCCGGAGACGGTCGCCGACGCGGTCCTCGCCCTCATCGCGAGCGGCGACGCGCGCATGGACCTGGTGCCGGCCGCGTACGGCGGGTCGCGCTGATCGGCTGACGCCGGAGACGACGACGGCCGCACCACCCGCGAGGGGAGGGACGGCCGTCGGGTCGTGCGTCGGGCGCTAGGCGCGCGCGAGGTCCGCGATGACGCGGTCCCCGGCGGCGGCCATGACCGTCTTGGCCTTGATCTCCGCGCGCTCGAGGAGCTCGTCCATGCGGCGACGGCGGGCCTTCGTGATCAGCGTCACGACGGTGCCCTGCTTGCCCGCGCGGCCCGTGCGGCCGGCGCGGTGGAGGTAGCTCTTGTACTCATCCGGCGCGTCGGCCTGGATGACCAGCCCGATGTCGTCCACGTGGATGCCGCGGGCGGCCACGTCGGTCGCCACGAGGACGCGGACCTTGCCGCTCGTGAGGAGCTGCAGGTTGCGCGTGCGGCGCGCCTGGTTGAGGTCGCCGTGCAGCGACGTGGCCGGGATGCCGGCGTCCTCGAGCTGGTCGGCGAGCTGCTCGGCGAACGCGCGGGTGCGGGCGAAGATCAGCGTCTTGCCCTCGCCGGAGCTGAGCTGCTCGATGATCGCGGCCTTGTCGCGCTGCTCGATGAGGAGAACGCGGTGGTCGATGGTCGACGACGCCTGGTCCTCGCCCGCGACCTCGTGGACGCTCGGCGACGGCAGGAACTCGTTGACGAGCGTCGCGACGCCCTTGTCGAGCGTGGCGGAGAAGAGCAGGCGCTGGCCGTCCTTCTTCACCTGGCGGAGGATCCGCTGGACGGGCTCGAGGAAGCCGAGGTCGCACATGTGGTCGGCCTCGTCGAGGACGGTGACCACGATCTCGGAGAGGTCGAGGCGGCCCTGGTCGATGAGGTCCTCGAGGCGGCCGGGGGTCGCGATGAGGATGTCGACGCCGCGCTGCAGCGCACCCACCTGCTTGAACTGCGGCACGCCGCCGAAGATCGTGGTGGTGAACAGGCCGACCGAGCGGGCGATGGGCTGCACGGTGCGGTCGATCTGCATGGCGAGCTCGCGCGTCGGGGCGAGGATCAGCGCGCGGGGCTTGCGGCCCATCTTGCGGTTCTTCGCGCCGTCGTTCTCGAGCAGGCGCTCCACGAGGGGCGCGCCGAACGCGATGGTCTTGCCGGATCCGGTGCGGCCGCGGCCGAGCACGTCGCGACCCGCGAGCACGTCGGGGATCGTGGCGGCCTGGATCGGGAACGGGCTGGCCGCTCCCAGCTCCTCGAGCACGCGGACGATGTTCTGGCCGAGGCCGAGCGCGGCGAAGGTCACGCCGTCGACGTCCTTGGCCGTGGTGGCCTGGGCCTCGAGGCGCTCGAGGACGACGTCCTCGGCGGGAGCGTGGCGCGGGGCGCCCTCCTTGCTCGGGTAGAAGTCGCTGTCGCGCTTGGGGCGGGCGTCGTCGTAGGACGGGCGCTCGGACCGCTGGGGGCGGTCGCCGTAGGAGGGGCGCTCGGAGCGCTGCGGGCGGTCGTTGTACGCGGGACGCTCGGCGCGAGCCGGGCGGTCGTTGTACGCGGGTCGCTCGGCGCGATCGTTGTACGACGGACGCTCGGCGCGGGCCGGACGGTCGTTGTACGCGGGACGCTCCGTGCGAGCCGGACGGTCGTTGTACGCGGGACGCTCGGCGCGGTCGTTGTACGACGGACGCTCGGCACGAGCCGGACGGTCGTTGTAGGCCGGGCGCTCGGACCGCTGGGCGCGGTCACCGTACGAGGGACGCTCGGCGCGGTCGTTGTACGCAGGACGCTCGGTGCGAGCGGCCCGTCCGTCGTACGACGGACGCTCGGACCGCTGCGGGCGGTCGTTCCCGTACGACGGACGCTCGGTGCGAGCCGGGCGGTCGTTGTACGACGGACGCTCGGACCGCTGGGGGCGGTCGTTCCCGTAGGACGGACGCTCGGAGCGCTCGCCGCCGCGGGCGGGACGCTCGTTGCCGTAGGACGGACGCTCGGAGCGCTGGCCGCGCTCGGCGCCGTACGTGGGGCGCTCGCTGCGCTGGCCGCGGTCGTTGCCGCCGCCGTACGAGGGGCGCTCGCCGCGCTCGGGGCGCGCGTTCGCGCGGTTGGGGCGGTCGCCGTACGCGGGACGCTCGCCGCGGCCGGCGGGACGCTCGGCGCGGGGCTCCCAGTTGGGGCGGTCGCCGCCGCGCGCGGGGCGGGCTGCGCCGCCGCGCTGGGGGCGGTCGTCCTGGCCGGAGCGCTGGGCGCGCTCGTCGGCGTTCCAGCGCTGCTTCTTGGGCGCCGGGTCGGAGTTGTAGCCGCGGTGGTTCGGGCTGCGCGATCCCGCGGGGGCGCGCTTGGCGCCGCGCGGGGAGTCGTTGTTGTAGGGCATGAGGGATTCCTCGTTCTGCTCGAGTGCATGACAATGCTCATTCGAAGCAGCGCGCTACAGGATCAGGGTGCGCAGAGCTGCTCTCAACCCGGGCAGTCGTCGACCGGGGGCCGTGTCATCGCGTGACAACCCCTCTGCGGAACGAGAGGGGGGAACCGGCCCACCTGACTGACAAATCCATCCGCCCGGATGGATGGTCCGGTAGCGGTGTCAAGAGCCGACTGGACGACACTACAGGATCGCCCCTCCCCGCACCAGGGCAGGCCGCCGCCCGGGCGCGCCTCGCGGCGGCCCGGGCGGGATCACGAGCGGGAGGTCAGCGCGCCGCGCCCTCCCCCGCCGTCGTCGCGGAACCGGCGACCGGCAGCCCGCGCTCGGCCCGGCGGCGCTCGCCGCGCGCCCGGAGCCGGAGGCCCGCCCGCTCGACGATCGAGTAGAGCGACGGCAGCACGAGGAGCGTCAGCACGGTCGACGACAGCAGGCCGCCGATCACGACGATCGCGAGCGGCTGCGAGATGAACCCGCCGTGCCCGGTGAGGCCGATCGCGAGCGGCAGCAGCGCGAAGATCGTCGCGAGCGCCGTCATGAGGATGGGCCGGAGCCGTCGCCCGGCGCCCTGCAGGATCGCCTCGCGGAGCTCCATCCCCCGCGTCCGGTACTGGTTCACGAGGTCGATGAGCACGATGGCGTTGGTCACCACGATGCCCACCAGCATCAGCAGGCCGATGATCGACGCGACGCCGAGCGGCACGCCCGTCACCACCTGCAGGAGCACCGCGCCGGTCGCCGCGAAGGGCACCGAGACGAGCAGCACGAGCGGCTGCACGAGGCTCCGGAACGTCGCCACCATGATGATGTAGACGATCAGGATGGCCGCCAGCACCGCGAGCCCGAGCTGCCCGAACGCGTCGGACTGCTGAGAGGCCACGCCGCCGAGCGAGGCCTGCGCGCCGGCCGGCAGCTCGACGTCGGCGACGGCCTGCGACACCTCGGACGAGGCGAACCCCACGTCATCGCTGCCGGGCGTCGCGCTCACGGTGGCGCTGCGGAAGCCGCCCGTGGTGGTCACGGTCGCGGGGCCGTCGGCGACCTCGACGGTCGCGAGGTCGCTGAGCGGCACGAGGCCGCGGGCCGTCGGGATCCGGAAGTCGCGCAGCCCCTGCAGGCTCTGCGCCGCGTCCGGGTCCTGGATGTAGATCGACAGCGTCTTCTCGTCGATGACCACCTGGCCGACGGCGGCCGGCAGCCGGCTCGCCGTCACGATGCCGCCCACGGCCTGCTCGCTGAGCCCCGCCGCCGCGGCCTTCGCCCGGTCGACGGTCACCGCGATGTACGGCTGCGTCTCGGAGAGGTTGCTCGTGGCCTGCTCGATGGAGGGGACGTCCTGCACGGCGGCGAGCACCGCGTCGGCCGAGGCCTTCAGGTCGTCGCCGTCGTTCGCGGTGATCTCCACCGTGATGTCGCTGGACGAGAACCCGCCGGACGCGGCCGCGAGCGACACGTCGCCCACGTCGGTGAGCCCGTCCACGGCCGTCCGCACGCGGTCGCGGATGGCGTCCTGGTCGGCGTCGGAGTCGGTCGTGAGCGAGAAGGTGATCCCGCCGCCGCCGCTGAACGCCGCCGTGAGGGAGGTGCTGTCCGAGCCGATCGAGGTCTGCACGGTGTCCACGCCCTCGACGCCGATGAGCGCCTCCTCCACCTTCGTCGCGGCCGTGTCCTGCGCCTCGAGGCTGGTGTCGCTCGGCAGCTCCTGCGAGACGGTGAGCGTGTTCTGCCCGCTGTCGCCGAGGAAGTTGGTCTTCATGCTCGGGATGAGCGCGACCGTGCCGCCGAGCACGAGGACCGCGAGGATCAGCGTCACCGCCGAGTGCTTGAGCGTCCAGGCGAGGATCGGCAGGTAGCCGCGCTGGAGGAACGGCGTCGTGCCCGACCCCTCGTCGTGCGCGGCGTGGGATCCGCGGGCCGGCCGGTCGGCGAGCTCGCGGTCGTCGACGGGGCCGGCCACCGCGGCGTGCGCGCCCGTGCGGGCGGTGCCGTCAGCAGCGGTCGCGGATGCGGCGGCAGCGGCCGCGGCAGCGGCAGCCTTGCGGCGGGCCCGGCGCGACTCCCCCTCGGGCCGCAGGAACCAGTACGCGAGCACCGGCACGATCGTCAGCGAGACGAACAGCGAGGCGGCGAGGGCGATGGTCACCGTGAGCGCGAACGGCCGGAACAGCTCGCCCGTGATGTCGCCGACGAGCGCGATCGGCAGGAACACCGCGACGGTCGTGGCAGTCGACGCCGTGACCGCGCCCGCGACCTCCCGCACGGCCGCGCGGATCGCGTCCAGCCGGTCGGCCGTGAAGGAGAGGTGCCGCTTGATGTTCTCGATCACCACGATCGAGTCGTCCACCACGCGCCCGACCGCGATCGTCAGCGCGCCGAGCGTGATGATGTTGAGCGTGTAGCCCGAGGCGAGCATCCCGATGAAGGTGATGAGCACGGAGGCCGGGATCGAGATCGCGGTCACGATGGTGGAGCGGATCGACAGCAGGAACACGAGGATCACGAGCACCGCGAACACGAGGCCGAGCAGGCCCTCGGTCGTGAGGCTCGAGATGGACTGCTCGATGAACGGCGCCTGGTCGAACACGACCGTGAACTCCGTGCCGTTCCCGAGGTCGTCGGCGAGCTGCGGCAGGAGCTCGGTCACGAGGTGCGACACGTCGACCGTGTTGCCCGCGGGCGTCTTGGTCACGGCGATGGTGAGCGACGGCTGGCCGTCGACGCGCGAGATGCCGGTCGTCGGATCCTGGCCGAGCTCGACCGTGGCGACGTCGCCGAGGGTGAGCTGGCGGCCGCCCGCCGCGCCGATGAGCGGCAGGCTCGCGAGGTCCTCCGTGGATCCGAGGCGCGTGCCCGACTGCACGGACAGCGTGGTGCCGTCCTCGGTCACCGCGCCGGCGGGCAGCAGTGAGCCGTTGGCGTCGAGCGCGTCGCGGATGGCCTGGTTCGTGAGGCCCGCGGCCTGCACCTCGGCCGGATCCGGCGTGATGACCACGCGCTGGCCGACCGTGCCGAGCAGGCTCGCGTCGCGCACGCCCGCGAGCTTGCGGATGTCCGCGAGCGTCGAGCGCTCGAGCGCGGCCGTGAGGTCCTGCGGGCTGAGGTCGCTCGTCACGGCGATCTGGATCACCGGCAGGTCGTCGATGCTGCCCGCGATGACCACGGGGTCGATGCCGTCGGGCAGCGTCGTGCGGATCCGGTTGATGGCCTGGTCGATCTTCTGCTCGGCCGTCGCGAGGTCGGTGCCGTACGTGAACGACGCGGAGATGACGGAGGAGTCCGTGCGCGAGGTCGCGGTGGAGGACTCGAGGCCCGGCACCGCCTGGATCGCGCGTTCGATGGGCGTCGACACGTCGGAGTCGACGACCGCGGGCGAGGCGCCCGGGTACGCCGTGACGACCGCGAGCTGCGGGAACGACACCGACGGGATGAGCTCCTGCTTGAGGGTCGTCAGCGCGATGCCGCCGAACACCCCGATGACGATCGTGATGAGCGCGATCAGCGCCCGGTTGCGGAGGCTGAAGACGGAGAGGAGATGCAGGGGGTGCTCCTTGTGCGATGCGGGCCGCGGGTGCGGCGGTCGCTCGGACCGCTGATCGCCCGCACCGGGAACCCGCCCCGTGCGGGCAGTATCGCACCCGCGGCCGGGAAACCCCCGCTCGCGCCGGGTTTTCGAACGGCTCGCCGTGGACCCGCCCGACCGCCCTCCGCGCGGGGCATGCTGGAGGGATGGCGCACCGGGCACCGACGACGACGGACCGCGTCCCGGAGCCCAAGACCTGCGTCTCGTGCGGTCGCACGATCGAGTGGCGCCGGAAGTGGGAGCGCGACTGGGACGAGGTCCGCTACTGCAGCGACGCGTGCCGGCGCCGCGGGGTGTCGGACGTCGACGCGTCGCTCGAGCGGCGGATCCTCGACCTCCTCGCGCACCGCGCGGGCGGCGCCACCATCTGCCCGTCCGAGGCCGCGCGCGCCGAGTCGCCGGACGACTGGCGCGACCTGATGGAGCCCGCCCGGCGCGCGGCCCGGCGGCTGGTGGAGGCGGGCGAGGTGGAGATCACCCAGAAGGGGTCGGTCGTCGACCCGTCCACCGCCCGAGGCCCCATCCGCATCCGCCGCCGTCGCTGACGAGGCACACTAGGGGGATGCATCGACCGACCCTCACCGTCCTGGCCGCCGTCGCGAGCGCGGCGCTCCTGTCCGGATGCGGGGTCCAGTCGCAGTTCGAGACGCCCACGACCACCATCTACGCGACCACCGCGGACGCGCAGACGGCCCTGGGCTCGTCGATGCCGACCTGGATCCCGGAGGACGGCACCCTCATCCGCACCAAGTCGGAGCCGAAGGCCGGCTCCATCGTGGCCGTGCAGACCGCGCAGCCCGCGCCCGCACCCGGCGGCTGCACCGACCTGCAGATGACCACCGTGCAGGACACGTGGTGGCCGCCGGAGATCGACCCCGCCCAGGTCACCTGCGCCGACGGCTGGAACCTCTTCGGCGCGGACGGCCGCATCTACGGCTGGAGCACCGCGACCCTCGGCTAGGCCGCCGTCGCCGTGCTCGCGTTGGCCGGCGGCGTCGCCTGCGCCGTGCTGCGTCAGGCCGGCCCGGCGGCTCCCGCGCCCCGCTGACGCCGCGCCGCCAGCGCCCGCAGCACGAGGATCACGGCGACGCCCACCGCCGCGCCCACGACCGTGTCGACCACCCGGTCGGCCACGAGCGGCAGCACCGGCAGCGTCCGGCCGAGGCCGCCCATCACGAGCGCGAGCGGCGTGATGAAGACGAGCGCCAGCCCGTAGTGCCGCCCCACCGCGAGCTCCGCCGCGAACTGGCAGGCCACGGCCACGGCGATCACGGCGAGCGCGGGCAGGTGAAGCGCGAGGATCCCCGCGGCCACGACCGAACCGGCCAGCGTGCCGAGCACACGGTGCGCCACGCGCGTGTACGACAGCGGCCCGCGCACCACCGGCAGCACGGCGACGAGCGTCACGACCGCCCAGTAGTGGTGCCCGAGGCCGAGCGCCACGGCGATCGCGCCCGCGACGAGCGCGCCGACGACGTTCGCGACCACCGCGGTCCACGCGGCCGGGTCGCGGTGCACGGCCGCGTCCCGGACCGGGATCCGCGGCAGCGCCCGGAAGCGGTGGGCGTGCGCGTCCGGCGCCCACCTCCGCAGCACCCAGCCGGACATGCAGACGCCGGCCGAGAACAGGATCGCGGCCACGGCCGTCACGAGCGCGTCGCGCGCCTGCCCGGCATCGACCGGCACGGCCGCGCACACCACGAGACCGAACACGGGGAACAGCGGATGCGGCGGCACGAGGCTCATCGCCGTCGACACGAGCGACGCCCCGCCCAGCACGATCGCGAGCCCCACGGCCTCGAGCGCGAGCGGCGCGTCGGCGAGCGACAGGAGGACGCCGGTGGTGATCGCGACGAGCATCATGGCGGCGGCCGCGCCCACGCTCGCGAGCCGGAGCCGGTAGCGCTCGTTCCGCCCGTAGAGCCCGGTGAAGGCGCCGAAGGACGCGTAGAGCGCGAGGTCGAGGCGGTCGATCGCGAGCAGCACCAGGAGCGGCACCAGGAGGCCCACGCTCGCGCGGGCGGCGGCCTCGAGGTCGAGCGTGCGCGTCGACGGCGGGCGGGCTGCGGGCGATGCGGTCACGCGGGGGCCTCCGACTGCCCGGGGGTGCGGATCCGGACGACCCTCCACGCTACGCCCGCGCGCCGTCCCCCTCCGCACGCGACGACGCGCCCCCGGTCTCCCGGGGGCGCGTCGGCCGGTCGTGCGGGTGCGGCTAGGAGCGCGCGGCCCGCAGCACCGTGAAGGAGCGGTCGCGCACGAGGATGCTGGTGGCGTCCTCGTCCGTGTTCTGCTCCGCGTCGGAGGAGATGGCGAGGTGCCACGAGACGCCGAGGCCCTCGGGCAGCTGGAACTCGACGGGGCCCTCGGCCGCGTTGAACGCCACGAAGAACGCGTCGCTGTCGCGGCCCTTCATGATCACGCCGATGCTGAAGGCGTTCGGGTCCTCCCAGTCCTCGGGCTCGAGCGTCGCGCCGTCGGCCCGGATGAAGCGCACGGCCTCCTCCGCGCCCTCGACGTCGTCGCCGCGGAACCAGATGGGGCGCAGCGCCCGGTTGCCGCGGCGCAGGCGGATGAGCTTCCGCGTGAAGTCCTGCAGCTCGCGGTCCGCGTTCTCCCAGTCGAACCACGAGATGTCGTTGTCCTGGCAGTAGGCGTTGTTGTTGCCGCCCTGCGTGCGGGCGATCTCGTCGCCGCCGAGCAGCATCGGGACGCCCGAGGACAGCAGCAGCGTGCCGAGCATGTTGCGGCGCTGGCGGTCGCGGATCGCGGTGATCTCGGGGTCGTCCGTCGGGCCCTCGACGCCGGCGTTGGAGGAGCGGTTGTCGCTCTCGCCGTCGTTGTTGTCCTCGCCGTTCGCCTCGTTGTGCTTCTCGTCGTAGGAGGTGAGGTCGGCGAGCGTGAAGCCGTCGTGCGCCGTGATGAAGTTCACGCTGCACAGCGGCGAGCGGCGGTCGGACTCGTACACGTCCGGGCTGCCGGTGATCCGCTGGGCGAGGGCGCCGAGCACGTTCTGCCCGCTGTGCCAGAAGTCGCGCACGTCGTCGCGGTACTTCCCGTTCCACTCCGACCAGTCCGCGGGGAAGCCGCCGACCTGGTAGCCCTGGGTGTCCCACGGCTCGGCGATCATCTTCACGGGCGCGAGCACCGGGTCCTGGTGGATGAGGGTGAGGAACGCGCTGTGGAGCTCCGCGGAGCCGTCCTGGCGCGTGAGCGTCGTGGCGAGGTCGAAGCGGAAGCCGTCGACGTGCATCTCCTCCACCCAGTAGCGGAGCGAGTCCATGACCAGCGCGAGCGCGGCCGGGTGACCGACGTTCAGGCTGTTGCCGGTGCCGGTGGTGTCGAAGTACGACGCCTCGTCGCCCTCCACGAGCCGGTAGTAGGAGGCGTTGTCGATGCCCTTGAGCGACAGCGACGGGCCCATGTGGTTGCCCTCGGCGGTGTGGTTGTAGACCACGTCGAGGATGACCTCGAGGCCGGCGGCGTGCAGCGCCTTCACCATCTCCTTGAACTCGGCGACCTGCTGGCCGCCGTCGCCCGCGGAGCTGTAGTCGGAGTACGGGGCGAGGAACCCGATGGAGTTGTAGCCCCAGTAGTTGCGGAGGCCCTTCTCCTCGAGGTGCGAGTCCTGCATGAAGTGGTGCACCGGCAGGAGCTCGACGCTCGTGACGCCGAGGTCGGTGAGGTACTCGATGGCGCTGGGGTGCGCGAGGCCCGCGTACGTGCCGCGGATCTCCTCGGGCACCGACTCGAGCTTCTCGGTGAAGCCCTTCACATGGACCTCGTAGACGACGGTCTCGTCGAGCGGCGTGCGCGGGGCCTCGTCGTCCTCCCAGTCGAAGCGGCGGTCGGCCACGACGGAGCGGGGCATGGAGGCGGCGGAGTCGGCCTCGTTGATCGCGTTCGGGTCGTCGAAGGTGTGCGCGAAGACGTCCTCGCCCCAGGTGGGGTGGCCCTCGATCGCGATGGCGTAGGGGTCGAGCAGGAGCTTCGCGGCGTTGTGGCGGAGACCGCGGGACGGGTCCCACTCGCCGTGCACGCGGAGGCCGTAGCGGGTGCCGATGCCGGCGCCCTCGACGAGGCCGTGGAAGACGTGGCCGGTGCGCTCGGAGAGCCGCGTGCGGGTCTCGGTGCCGGCGTCGTCGAACACGCAGACCTCGACGGCCTCCGCGGTCTCGGAGTACACGGCGACGTTGAGTCCGCTGGGCAGGCCCCCGTCGCGGGTGACGACGGTCGCGCCGAGCGGGTACGGGCGGCTGATGTAGGAGCGGCTGATGGGAGGCAGGTCGATGGTCACCGGTTCAGTATGCTCGCGCCCGTCCGACCCGTTCGTGCACGAAGCGGATTCCCCAGGCAGCGGTCCGAGACCGGCGTCGAGCGGCTACGCACCGCTGCCCGGGAGGCGGTCACCGCCCGCGGAGCGCGGCGAGCGCGCGTTCGGCGTCGGCACCCCAGGTCGCGAGCAGCACGCCGCGGCCCGCCGAGGGGCGCGCGACGACCGCCCGCTGCTCGCCCGCCGCGGTGACGACCGGGGATCCGGCCGCGCCCGTGCCCAGCGCGCACGGCAGCGCGACCTGGCCGCCCGCGTCGCGGTGCGGGCGGCCGGCGCAGGCCTCGAGCGTCGCGGTCGCGGATCCCGCCGTCGGGTACCCGAGCACCGCCAGCCGCGGCGCGAGGCCCGTCGCGGGCACCAGCGTGGATCCGAACACCGGCCGGGCGGCGCCCACCGACGCCGCGAGCCCCTCGCCCGCGGGGCCGCTCACGCGCGCGAAGCCGGCGTCGTCGGACGGGCGACCGGTGGCCGTCCATGCGGCGGACACCGTCGAGATCCGGACGGGCCAGATGCCGTGCGGGGCGGTAGCGCCCTGCGCTCCGGGCACGAAGGTGGCGAGCGAGACGGCGCGATGCGTCCGCCGGTCGACGAGGCAGTGGGCGGCGGTCGCGATGGCGCCGCCGTCCGGGGTGTCCACGACGCTCGCGGTGCACGCGCGGTCGCGGCCCCCGTCGACGTAGAAGAGGACGCCGACGAACGGCTGGTCCGCGCGCGGGACCGATGCCGCGGAGGCGCCCCGGTCGTCGGAGGCGGAGTCCGGGGAGGCCGTCGCGGCCGACGCCGACAGGGATGGGGACGCGGACGCGCTCGGGGCGTCGGCCGCGAGGGCCGCGGCACGGCGCTCGGGCGTCCAGTGCCCGGCGGCCGCCGCGGGATCGACGGGCGCGGGCGCGACGACGACGGCCGCGTCCGACGGGGACGAGGGGGCGGCCGGCGCCGCCGACGCCGCGGCGGGCACCGCGAGGACGGCCGAGGCCAGGCCGCCGGCGAGCGCCAGCGCGGTGACCGCGCGGCGGGCACGCGGACGGGAGGCGGCGGGGGCCGGGGCGGGGGTGGATCGCGGACGGATGCGCATGGTGGTTCCTCCAGGCTCGTGCGGCTCGCGCCCCGTCGGGACGGCGCTCGCCGACGCGGACGTCGGGACGGACACCCGGAGGGGACGCGCGGATCCTGGGACGGTAGCCGCATGCGCCTCCCGCCCGTCGGCGGCGTCCCCAGGCCGAGCGCGCCCGCGCCCCGCGCCCCTCAGACCAGCACCGACCGGTCCACCACGTCGTGCTCCCGGCCGGCTTCGGGGGCGAGGCCGCGCCACGCGTCCTCGAGGATGTCGAGCGCGCGGTCGGTCGCGGCCGGCGGCGACGTGATGGGGATCCGGAGGAACCGCTCGAACGCGCCGTCGTGCCCGAACCGGCTCCCGCCCGTGATCGCGAGCCCGCGCGTGCGGGCGGCGAGCGCCAGCTCGGTGCTGACGGGCGCCCCGATCCCGGCCCACACCGCGAGCCCGCCGTCGACGTGCGGCACCTCCCACCCGGGGAAGCGCCGCGCCAGCTCCGCCTCCACGTGGTCGCGCGTCTCGCGGAGGCGGGCGCGACGCTCGGCGAGGATCCCGTCCATCCCGCCCAGCACGTCCGCCACCACGAGCTGCTCGAGCACGGGCGTCCCGAGGTCGCGGGCCGAGCGCGCCCGGGCGAGCTCCCGGAGGAGCGGCCGGCCGGCGCGGATCCACCCCACCCGGAGCCCTCCCCACACCGTCTTGCCCACCGACCCGACGAGCACGACCGCGCCGGGCGACCCGTGCACGGCGAGCGGCGGATGCGCCTCGGCGCGGTCGATGTCGAGCTCGGCCGTCGTCTCGTCCGCGATCACGGTCACGCCGTGCGCCTCGGCGAGCGCCACGATCCGCGCGCGCTGGTCCTCGGGCATGGTCCGGCCCGTCGGGTTGTGGAAGTCGGGCATCAGGTAGGCGAGCGCGGGCCGCGTGCGCCGGATCGTCTGCTCGAGCACGTCCTCGTCCCAGCCGCCCACGCCCACGCCGACCCCCACGAGGCGCGCGCCCGCGTCGCGGAGGGCCTGGATCGCGTGCGGGTAGCTCGGCTGCTCGACGAGCGCCCGGTCGCCGCGGTGCACGAGCACGGACGAGAGGAGCCCGATCGCGTGCTGCGCGCCGACCGTCACGAGCACGTCCTCGGCCTCGGTCGGCAGGCCGCGCGCCCGGTACCGGGCCGCGATCGCCTCCCGCAGCTCCGGCAGCCCGTCGACGTCGTACCCGTGCCCGTCGAGGTGCGTGGGCAGGCGGGCGGCCGCGCGCACCGCGGCCTCGGCGAGCCCGGGGGCGGCGGGCACGGCGGCGCGGCTCATGTCGGCCACCTCGCGCCCCTCCCCCTCCGCGGCGGGCTCGCGCCGCGGGATCCGCGTCACGCTCCCCGAGCCCCGTCGGCTCGCGAGGTGGCCGGTGCCGCGCAGCGCCGCGTAGGCCGCCGCGACCGTGGTGCGGCTGAGGCCGAGCGCGGTGGCGAGCTCCCGCTCGGCGGGCAGGCGGGCGCCCGCGGGCACGCGGCCGTCGAGCACGAGCCGCCGGATCCCGTCGGCGAGCGCCTGGTACGCCGGGCTGCCCGGCCGGGTCCACTCCCCCAGCAGCGCGGTGAGGGCGACGGGGCCGAGCACGGCGGCGGGGACGGATCCGGAGAGGCTCATGAGGCCACAGCCTGCCGATTGGCACCTTGTCCCGCAAGACGGAGCGCGATTGGATCTCCCTCATGCTCCGTCGCTCAGTCCAGTTCGCCATCGGCATCTTCCTCTACGGCTTCGCCATCGGGATGATGCTCCAGGCGGCCGTCGGTGTCTCCCCGTGGGACGTCCTCAGCCAGGGCGTGACGCTGCGGACCGGCCTCCCCTTCGGGCTCGTGACGAACATCATCGGCGCCCTCGTGCTCCTCCTCTGGATCCCCATCCGCCAGCGTCCCGGCTGGGGCACCGTCCTCAACGTCCTCTTCGTCGGCTACAGCGCGCAGTTCGCGCTCGCCGTCGTGCCGGCCGTCGCGACCCTCTGGATCCGGATCCCCCTCTTCGCCGCCGGCCTCGTGCTGCTGGGCGTCGCGACGGGCCTTTACATCGGCGCGCACTTCGGGCCCGGCCCGCGCGACGGGCTCATGACGGGGATCCACCGCCGCACCGGCTGGCCCGTCTGGCGGGTGCGCGTCGGCATCGAGCTGGTCGTGCTCGCGATCGGCTGGGCCCTCGGCGGGGACGTGGGACTCGGCACGCTCGCGTTCGCCCTGCTGATCGGCCCGATCGTGCAGCGCACGCTCCCCCTGTTCGACCTGCCCGCGCCCGTGCGCGATCAGCCCCGACGACGCGGGGGCGACACCGCCGCCGACCCCGCCGGCACGCTCCCGACCGGACCCGTCGCGACGGTCGGCTAGTCCGCGGGGCGACGCGGATCCCGCCCGGTCCCGGCCGCCTCCCGGCGCCGTCGCGGCCCGGGCGCGTCGCGGGGTATCGTTGCCGCTCGTGACCCAGGACCCCCAGGCTCCCGGGAGCAGCCCCGCCAAGCGGCTGCTCATCGGCGAGAAGCTCGCCAGCGACAAGCTCGAGGGCCAGCTGCTCCCCAAGCACCTGGCGCTCCCCATCTTCGCGAGCGACCCGCTCAGCTCGGTCGCCTACGCGCCGCAGGAGCTGCTCCTCATCCTCACGCTGGGGGGCCTCGCGTTCCTCAGCTTCGCGCCGTGGGTGGCGGCCTGCGTCGTGATCCTGCTCGTCGTCGTCGTGCTCAGCTACCGCCAGCTCATCAAGGCCTACCCGTCCGGCGGCGGCGACTACGAGGTGGCGCACAAGAACCTCGGCGAGAAGGCCGGCCTCGTCGTCGCCTCGGCGCTGCTCGTCGACTACATCCTCACCGTCGCCGTGTCGGTCGCCTCGGGCGTCGACAACATCATCAGCGCGATCCCCGAGATCGCGCCGTTCCGCGTCGAGATCGCGGTCTTCTTCGTCGCGCTCCTCGCGGCGGTCAACCTCCGGGGCGTCCGCGAGTCGAGCAAGGCGTTCGCGGTGCCCACCTACCTCTTCATCGCGAGCGTCGGCGTGATGATCGTGGTCGGCCTCACGCGCACCGCGCTCGGGGATCCGCCCGTCGCCGAGTCCGCCGCCTACACGGTCGACACCCCGACCCTGTCGCAGGTGGCCTTCATCCTCCTGCTGCTCCGCGCGTTCTCGAGCGGCTGCTCCGCGCTCACGGGCGTCGAGGCCATCTCGAACGGCGTGCCCGCGTTCCGCACCCCGAAGGTCAAGAACGCGCAGGCGACCCTCGTGATCATGGGCGGCACGGCCATCGTCCTGTTCGTCGGCCTCACGACCCTCGCGCTCATCGCGCGCGTGCACTACGGCGAGCACCCGTGCGATCTCATCGGCTGGGCCGAGTGCGCCACGGAGCCGCAGAAGAGCCTCATGGCGCAGGTCGCGGCGGCCACCTTCGGGAACGGCAGCCTGATGTTCTACCTGCTGCAGGCCACCACGGCGGCTGTGCTCCTCCTCGCGGCCAACACCGCGTTCAACGGCTTCCCGCTGCTCGGCTCCGTGCTCGCGAAGGACGCGTACGCGCCCAAGTCGCTCCTCACGCGCGGCGACCGCCTCGTCTACAGCAACGGCATGCTGCTGCTGGCGCTCGGCGCGACGGTCATCCTCGTCGTCTACCAGGCGAACCTCACGCAGCTCATCCAGCTCTACATCATCGGCGTCTTCGTCTCGTTCACCCTCGGCCAGACGGGCATGGTCGTGCACTGGATCCGCATGCTCCGGGCCGGCTGCGCGAACCGCGGCGAGGTGATCCGCGGGCTCAGCATCAACGCGTTCGGCGCGCTGCTCACGGCGCTCGTCCTCATCGTCGTCACCATCACCAAGTTCACGCACGGCGCCTGGCTCGTCTTCGCGATCATGCCGGTGCTGTTCCTCCTCATGCTCGGCGTCAACCGCTACTACCGGGACGTCGAGAAGGAGATCGAGGTCGACCCGATCACGGTCTTCGGCTCCACGGGCGACCACGCGGTCGTGCTCGTCGGCCGGATGCAGAAGCCCGTCCTCAAGGCGCTCGACTACGCGATCGCGGCCAACCACGACAGCATCGAGGCGGTGCACGTCTCCATCGACGACGAGGCCACCCGGCTCCTCGAGCGGCAGTGGATGGAGATGGAGATCGACATGCCGCTGCGCGTCGTCGCCTCCCCGTACCGCGACATCAGCTTCCCCCTCATCAAGTACCTGAAGTCGCGTCGGGCGGAGCACGGCAGCGAGATCATCACCGTCTACACGCCCGTCTACATCGTCGGGCACTGGTGGGAGACGCTGCTGCACAACCACAAGGCCCGGCGGATCCGCCAGAAGCTGCTGCTCGTGCACGGCGTCACGCTCGCCCTCGTGCCGTGGCTGCTCGACTCGTCGGAGCTCATCTACGGCCGGCGCTCCCGCCCCGTCCCCGGCCAGGACCGCCGCGGCGAGCCGGTGCGTCCGGTCACGCGCCGCCCGGGACCGCCGCCGACCACCCCGGTGAAGCACACGAGCGGCCGCGAGACCCCCTAGCGAGCCCTCCGGAAGATTGAACCTGTACACGAACGGTTAGTACGCCCCCATTTTCGACGGGGGGCTAGGCAGTGCCCTCCACTCGGAGTTTCGTAAGAGATCGCAGGACCCGAGTCCTGCGTCAACTCGAACACCACGAGCACCGAGAGGGAACCACATGTCGAACGACCTCACACCGGCATCGCCCGCGAGCGGCGGATTCGGCTCCGACGACGCGTACGCGGCCGTCGTCCCCGCGTCCACGCTGGGCACGACCGGCAGCACGGACAGCAGCACCGGCAGCACCAGCAGCACCAAGGACACCGCGAAGGAGCAGGCCGCCAACGTGGCCGGCGACGCGAAGGCCGGCACGCAGCACGTCGCCGGCGTCACCAAGGGCGAGGCCAAGAAGGTCGCGTCCGAGGTCAAGTCGCAGGCCCAGGACCTCCTCAGCGAGACCACCGGCCAGCTCCGCGAGCAGGCGGGCACGCAGCAGAAGCGCGCCGCCGGCAGCCTCCGCACGCTCAGCGACGAGCTCCGCGACATGGGCGACAAGTCCGAGAGCACCGGCATCGCGAGCGAGCTCGTCTCGCAGGTCTCGAGCCGCGCCGGCAGCGCGGCCGACTACCTCGAGGGCCGCGACCCGGGCACGCTCCTCCAGGACGTGACCGACTTCGCGCGCCGCCGTCCGGGCCTGTTCGTCGGCCTCGCGGTCATCGCGGGCGTCGCCGCCGGTCGCCTGACCCGCTCGCTCACGAGCGAGGCGCACGACCAGAAGGTCGCCGACGAGGCCGCCACCACGGGCACCTCCACCACCGGCACCTCGACGACCGGCACCGCCGGCTACGTCACGCCCGCGGTCCCCACCGGCAGCGCCTTCGCGCCCACCGAGCTCAGCGCCGACGAGCCGATCGGCGTGGGCCCGTACGACGCCCCGGCCACCGGCGCGTCCACGCCGCTCTACGACCAGACGCGCTCGACCGACCCGCTGACCGACACCTTCGGCACGGGCGATCGCGCCGACGGATCGCGCGCATGACCGACGAACGCACCCCCAGCGAGGAGAAGGCCGCGACGAACAGCCTCGGCGACCTCCTCGGCAACGTCACGAAGGACGTCTCCACGCTCATGCGCCAGGAGATCGCCCTCGCCAAGGCGGAGATCAGCGACTCGGCCAAGAAGGCCGGGAAGGGTGCCGGCCTCCTGGGCGGCGCCGGGTACGCGGGCATCATGGCCGTGTTCTTCCTCTCCGTCGCCCTGATGTACGCGCTGTCGTACTGGTTCGACAACCTGGCCTGGGCCGCGGTCGTCGTGGCCGTGATCTGGGCCGTCATCGGCCTGGTGATGTACCTCCAGGGCCGCAAGCAGCTGAAGACCGTGCAGGGAGCCCCCCGCACGGCCGACAGCGTCAAGAAGATCCCCGAAGCGATGAAGAGGAACGAGGCAGACCGATGAGCGACAACCCCGACCAGATCCGCGCCGACATCGAGCGCACCCGCAACGAGCTGAGCATCGACGTGGACGCCG
Source organism: Clavibacter rahimiani (assembly GCF_052654495.1). Taxonomy (NCBI): domain Bacteria; kingdom Bacillati; phylum Actinomycetota; class Actinomycetes; order Micrococcales; family Microbacteriaceae; genus Clavibacter; species Clavibacter rahimiani. The sequence continues at coordinate 700,794 of NZ_CP199790.1, read as the reverse complement.
TGGCCGACAAGGTCACCCCCGCGAAGGTGGCCCAGCGCCAGACCGAGAAGGTGCGCGGCGCCTTCTCGAACGTCAAGGACAGCGTCCTCGGCTCCGCGAGCGACGCCCGCGCGAACGTGGGCGACGCCGTCTCCGGCACCGCCGGCGGCGCGAAGGCCAAGGCGAAGGGCAACCCCGTCGGCCTCGGCCTCGTGGCGTTCGGCGCCGGCCTCCTCATCGCCTCGCTGATCCCGGCGAGCGACAAGGAGAAGGAGCTCGCCTCGACCGTCAAGGACAAGGCGCAGCCCCTCGTCGAGAAGGCGACCGACGCCGCCAAGGACGTCGCGTCCGAGCTGAAGGAGCCCGCGCAGCAGGCCGCCCAGTCGGTCGCGAGCACCGCGAGCGAGTCGGCCGGGACGGTCAAGTCGGAGGCGCAGTCCACCGCGCAGGACGTCAAGGGCAGCGCCCAGGACGCCAAGCAGACCGTGCAGGACGACGTCCGCAGCTGATCCACCGCACCCCGGAGGGGAGTCGGCCCATCGGGCCGGCTCCCCTCCGTCGTCCCCGCGACGCGCCGATCATGTCCCCGAGAAGGAGGACACGGCGGTACAGTTGTTAGTGCACGAACTCTTTCCCCCGGGAGCTCGTGCGGCGCGACCGGAACGTGCGGTTCTCCGACGATGGAGCCCCTGCGTGCCGGTCGAACGGCGTCCGGGCCGACCCGTGAGGTCCGGACCGATGCGGGGGTCCGCGTCACGAGTTCCCGCGAAGGACGTCGGCCCCCGCGTCCCCCTGCGCCCTGCGCCCTGCGCCCCGCGCCCCGCGAGCGGGCGCCTCAGCCGAGCGCCGCGACGACCTGCCGGGCCACGCGCCGCCCCGCCCGGTTCGCGCCGATGGTGGACGCCTGCGGCCCGTAGCCCGCGAGGAACAGCCGCGGGTCCCGCGCCGACACCCCGGACTCGACGCGCACCCCGCCCTCCTTCTCCCGGAGGCCGAGGGGCGCCAGGTGGCGGATCTCCGGGCGGAAGCCCGTGGCCCAGATCACCGCGTCCACCTGGTCCCGCCCGCCGTCGGCCCAGACGACGCCGTCCTCCTCGAAGCGCGCGATGGCGCCCCGGCTCGCGAGCACGCCGCGGCGGATGCCCGCCGCGATGCGCCGGGTCCGCGGCACGCCGGTGCCGCTGACGATGCTCGGCAGCGCCTCGCCCGCCCGCGCCGCCCGGTCCTGCAGGTCGACGGCGCGCACGGCGGCCTCGACGTCGAGCTGGCCCGCCTCGAGGAAGTCCACGGGGCGCCGGGTCGACCACAGCGTGCGCGCGGCGACGCCCTCGAGCTCCAGGAGGAAGCCGATCGCCGACGTGCCGCCGCCGACCACGAGCACGCGGAGGCCGCGGAGGTCCGCCGCCGACCGGTAGCCGGAGGTGTGCAGCTGCCGCCCGCGGAAGGTCGCGAGGCCCGGGTACGACGGGATGAAGGGCGCGCCCCAGGTGCCCGTGGCGTTGACGACGAGGCGCGCGACGCGGTCGCCGTCGCTGGCCCGCACGAGGAGCGGCGTGGCGGAGTCGGAGGGGTGCGCGGCCCGGCGACGCGACGCGGCGGGCGGCGGCACGTCCGCGTCGAGCACGGCGCGGACCTCGACCGGGCGGGCGACCCGCAGGTCGAAGTGCTCCTCGTAGCGCGCGTAGTGGTCCCGGACGACGTCGCGCGCGGGGAGTCGGCGGTCGGCCGTCTCGAACGAGATGCCGAGCTCCGCCATGCCGGGGAGGTCGGCGACGCGGTGGGCGGACCCGAGGCGGAGCGCGGCCCACCGGTGCTGCCAGGCGCCGCCCGTGGTGGGACCCCGGTCGAGCACGACCGCGTCGGTCCCCATCCGGAGCCCGAGCCGCTGCAGGTGGTACGCGACCGAGAGGCCGGCCTGTCCGGCACCGATGACCACGACCTGGGTGTCGGCGGGCTCGGGGGTCATGGGACGACCAGGCTAGTGCCCGGCCCCGCGTGGATCCCGAGCGCCGGGACGAGCACGTACGATGCCCGTGGCACCTCCCGCCGGGGAGGACACGCCCGGGACGCCGAAGGGCACATGTTAGGGTAGCCCCTAGGTTTTCTCCAACCCTGTCCGCTGCATCCAGCGTTGTCACCGCCCGTCGGGGCCTGAGTCGTGAGGGGGTCTCGCATGGGGCGCGGCCGTCAAAAAGCTAAGCACACCAAGATCGCGCGAGAGCTGAAGTCGTTCAGTCCCAATGTGGACTACACGCAGCTGGAGCGCGAGCTGACCACCCACGGGGCGGTCGACGAGCAGTACGCGGCCGAGGCCGCGAAGTGGGACGAGTACGCCGACGAGCCGGACGCCTACGTCCCGGGCGACGAGCAGAAGCGCGCCTGATCCATGACCGGCTGAGGCCGGTCGAGCAGCGGACCCGTCCTCGTCTCGAGGCGGGTCCGTCTCCGTGTGGGCGGCGTACGTCGCCCCGCCGGAGCGGCCCTGCGCCGCGGGTCAGTCGCGGTAGCGGCCGGTGAGGCGCACGGCCCCGCCGTCGACGCCCTTGGCGCCCTGCTCGAAGCCCGCGCCCGCCGGGGCCTCGCCCATGGCCACCCGCCCGGCCTCCCACGTCGGGATGCCGGCGGTCGTCAGCGCGCGCGCGATGCCGTCGGCGGCCGCGGCGTCGACCACGGCGATCATGCCGATGCCGAGGTTCCAGGTGCCCTCGGCGCTCTCGAGGGTCGACCCGGCGATGCCGGCCAGCGCGCGGAACACCGCGGGCGGCGACCACGTGGACCGCTCGACCTCGCTGTAGGAGCCGCGGGGCAGCACGCGCGCCAGGTTGGCCGCGATGCCGCCGCCCGTCACGTGGCTGAGGGAGTGCACGCCCGGGCCGAGGTCCGGCTGCCCGAGCACGTCGAGGAGCGGCGTCGTGTAGAGGCGCGTCGGCTCGAGGAGCACCTCGCCGACCAGGCCGCCGAGCTCCGCGGAGGTGTCGCCGAAGCCGATGCCGGCGCCCTGCAGGATGTGGCGGACGAGCGAGAAGCCGTTGCTGTGGAGGCCGCTGGAGGCGAGCGCCAGCACGACGTCGCCGTCGCGCACGCGCTCGGATCCGAGGACGGAGTCGGCCTCGACCGCGCCGACCGCGGCGCCCGCCACGTCGTAGTCGTCCGGCCCGAGGAGGCCCGGGTGCTCGGCGGTCTCGCCGCCGACGAGCGCGGTCCCGGTGTCCGAGCAGGCGCGCGCGATGCCGGCGACGATGTCGGCGATGCGCGCGGGCACGACCCGGCCGCAGGCGATGTAGTCCGTCATGAAGAGGGGGCGCGCGCCGACCACGACGATGTCGTCGACGACCATGCCCACGAGGTCCTGGCCGATCGTGTCGTGCTTGTCGATCGCCTGGGCGATGGCGACCTTGGTGCCCACGCCGTCGGTGGAGGTCGCGAGCAGCGGGTGGCGGAAGCGCGTGAGAGCGCTGGCATCGAAGAGCCCCGCGAACCCGCCGAAGCCGCCGATGACCTCGGGGCCGTGCGTGCGGGAGACGGCCTCCTTCATCAGCTGGACCGCGAGATCGCCGGCCTCCGTGTCGACGCCGGCCTCTGCATACGAGCTCTTGGTGGTCACCTGAGACAGAGTAGCGGCCGGGCGCGTCGCTCCCGTGTGGGAGACTGGCCGCTCCCCCACCTCTTCTACTCTTCAGGAGTCAGCCGAAGCATGTGCGGCATCGTCGGCGTCGTATCGTCCGAACCCGTCAACCAACTCGTCTACGACAGCCTCCTGCTCCTGCAGCACCGCGGTCAGGACTCCACCGGCATCGCCACGGCCGAGGGCAACACCTTCCACGTGAAGAAGCTCAGCGGCCAGGTCCGCGAGGCCTTCCGCACGCGCGACATGCGCTCGCTCCTCGGCACCATGGGCCTCGGCCACGTGCGCTACGCCACGCGCGGCAGCGCCGCCGACGAGGACGAGGCGCAGCCGTTCTACGTGAACGCGCCCTACGGCATCGTCCTCGTGCACAACGGCAACCTCACGAACACGCGCGAGCTCGCGCAGGAGCTCTTCCACGTGGATCGCCGCCACACGAACACGAGCTCCGACACCGAGCTGCTCGTCAACGTGCTCGCCCACGAGCTGCAGTCGCAGGTGTCCGGCCTGGCGCTCGATCCCGACCAGGTGTTCACGGCCGTCGAGCGCGTGCACGAGCGCGTGCAGGGCTCGTACGCGTCCATCGCGATGATCGCCGGGCACGGCATGCTCGCGTTCCGGGACCCGTTCGGGATCCGTCCGCTGACGCTCGGCCGCCGCGAGATCGCGGGCGGGCGCATGGAGTGGGTCGTGGCGAGCGAGTCGCTCGTCATGGAGTCGCTCGGCTACGAGATCGTGCGCGACGTCGCGCCCGGCGAGGCCGTCTTCATCACCATGGACGGCGTGATGCACTCCCGCCAGTGCCACCCGACGCCGCGCCTCATCCCCTGCGCGTTCGAGTTCGTCTACCTCGCGCGGCCCGACTCGGTCATGTCCGGCATCAGCGTCTACGACGCGCGCCTGCGCATGGGCAACCGGCTCGCGGCGACCATCGCGGAGCACAGCCCCGCGGGCGACATCGACGTCGTCATGCCGATCCCGGACTCGTCCCGACCCTCGGCCATGCAGGTCGCGCAGACGCTCGGGATCGAGTACCGCGAGGGGTTCTACAAGAACCGCTACGTCGGCCGGACCTTCATCATGCCGGGGCAGGCGCAGCGCAAGAAGTCGGTGCGGCAGAAGCTCAACGCCATGAGCTCCGAGTTCAAGGGCAAGAACATCCTCATCGTCGACGACTCCATCGTGCGCGGCACGACGAGCCGCGAGATCGTCGACATGGCCCGGCAGGCCGGCGCCAACAAGGTGACGTTCACGTCGGCCGCTCCCCCGGTGCGCTACCCGCACGTGTACGGGATCAACATGCCGTCGCGGCAGGAGCTCATCGCGCACGGGCGCAAGATCCCCGAGATCGCGCAGGAGCTCGGGGCGGACCACCTCATCTACCAGGAGGTCGCCGACATGCGCGACGCCATCGTCGAGGGCTCGACGGGCGTCGAGGACCTCGAGATGAGCTGCTTCACGGGCGAGTACATCACCGGCAACGTGACGCCCGAGTACCTGTCCTGGCTGGAGCGCACGCAGCTCAGCTGACCGGCGGCCGACGCGGGTCGCGGCGGCCGGGACCGGTCAGGCGTCCGGCTCGCCGGGCTCGCGCTCGGCCGTGAGCACGCGGGAGCGGCGCGAGGCCGCGCGGTCGAGCGCCAGCGCGAGGAGGGCCGCGAGGCCGCCGAAGAGGACGACCGCGAACAGCGCGAGGAACGCGAGGACCTGCGCCTCCGAGAACTCGGGGTTCGGCGGGAACGTGAGCGTGAGGACCATCGCCACGATGAGGCCGAGCACGGCGCCGACGCCCATGAAGCGGAAGTAGCGGGGGGACCGCCGCACGAGGACCTCGGTGCGGCGCTCGTCGTCGGGCTGGGGGCGGGCGTCGGTCATGGATCCATTCTCTCCCGGGCCGCGGACGGGCGGCGCACCGGGAGCCCGGCGCACAGGCGCGCGTGAGGTCGTCGGCCGAGCGGTCGGAGTCGCCTCAGCGGCCGGCGGGCAGCTGCCACGGCACGGGCAGCAGGCCGCGGAGGTCGGCGCGGAGGCCCGACGCGCGGACGGCGCCCGCCTCGACGCCGGCGTCCCAGGTCGTGCCCCCCGTCGCGAGCGCGATCCACGTGGCGGGATCGGTCTCGATCACGTTCGGGGGCGTGCCGCGCGTGTGCCCCGGCCCCTCGATGCACTGCACGGCCCCGAACGGCGGGACGCGGACCTCGACCGTGCCGCCGGGCGCGAGGTCCGCCAGCGACTGCAGGAGGAACCGGACGGCGGTGGCGCGCGTCTCGCGGTCGGCGTCGGCGCCCTGGGCGAGCGCGGCCCGCACGGCCGGCTGTCCGACGGTGGGGTGGATGCGCGCCTTGGCCATCGTCCCAGGATGCCAGAGCGCGGGACCCCCGGCCGCCGGATCCCGCGCGCGGCACCCCTCCAAATGGGGCGTCACCGGGTGTCCGCATTTAGGGGGACATCCATTACCGTTCATGGAAGTGCCCCGCGGTGACACGCCCCGCTCGGCACGGCAGGACGTCCCGGTCCTCCTGCTGCCTCCCGGGCGGCGGGAGGACCGGGGCGATGCGCCTCCCGGCGGACCCGAAGAACGCCGGACGAGGCAGGGAGCCGACCCATCCCGTTCCCGCGGAGGGTCGGCCTCCCGCCCTCGCGCCCCCTCCCCAGGGGCGCGGATGCGGCACGGCCGCAGCCCGTCCCCGGGGCCCGGCCCGGCGGGGTCCGCGTCGATAGGGTGGGGGCGTGAAGATCCTGGTACTCGGTTCCGGTGCGCGCGAGCACGCCATCGTCACGGCCCTGCTCCGGGAGGACGCCGGGCACGACATCGTCGCCGCCCCCGGCAACGCGGGCATCGCCCGGGCGGTCCCCGTCGTCACGATGGACATCGACGATCCCGCGGTCGTCGCCGAGCACGCGCTGACCGAGGGCGTCGAGCTGGTCGTCGTCGGCCCCGAGGCGCCCCTCGTCGCGGGTGTCGCGGACGCGCTGCGCACCCGCGGGATCCCGGTCTTCGGGCCGGGCCAGGCGGCCGCCGCCCTCGAGGGGTCCAAGACCTTCGCCAAGCGCATCATGGAGGAGGCGGGCGTCCCCACGGGCCGCGCCGCGCAGGCCGGCACGCTCGACGAGGTCGAGGCCGCGCTCGACGCGTACGGCGCCCCCTACGTGATCAAGGCCGACGGCCTCGCCGCGGGCAAGGGCGTGCTCGTCACGGGCGACCGCGGCCTCGCGCTCGAGCACGCGCGCCACTACCTCGGCCAGGGAACCGTGCTCGTCGAGGAGTTCCTCGCCGGGCAGGAGGTGTCGCTGTTCCTCCTCTCCGACGGCCACGACGTGCTCCCCCTCTCCCCCGCGCAGGACTACAAGCGGCTCGGCGACGGGGACGCGGGACCGAACACGGGCGGCATGGGCGCGTACTCGCCGCTGCCGTGGCTGCCCGCCGGCTTCGTCGACGAGGTCATCGACACCATCGCGCTGCCCACCGTGCGGAAGCTCGCCGAGGAGCAGACGCCGTTCATCGGGCTGCTGTACTGCGGGCTCATCCTCACCTCGGACGGGATCCGCGTCATCGAGTTCAACGCGCGCTTCGGGGATCCGGAGACACAGGTCGTGCTGCCCCGCCTCGTCACCCCGCTGTCGCAGCTGCTGCTGGCCGCCGCGTCCGGCGAGCTCGGCGGCGTGCCGCGGCCGGAGTTCTCGGACGACGTGGCCGTCACCGTGGTCCTCGCGAGCGAGGGCTACCCGGAGTCGCCCCGGACGGGACGGGTCATCTCGGGCCTCGAGGACGCCGAGCGCGTCCCCGGCGTGAGCATCGCCCACGCCGCCACGGCCGAGTCGGAGGGCGGCCTCGTCGCCACCGGCGGTCGCGTGCTGAGCGTCGTCGCCACGGGCGCCTCCTTCGAGGAGGCGCGGTCCCGGGTCTACGAGGCCGTGGACCGGATCCGGCTCGACGGGTCGCAGCACCGCACCGACATCGCCGCGCAGGTCATCCGATGAGCGCCGCGGGCACGGGCGCCGCCCCCGCCGGGCACGCCTCGGAGTGGGAGCTGCCGGGCTGGGAGCACGCCTACTCGGGCAAGGTCCGGGAGCTGTTCAGCCCCGCGATCGACGACACGGAGGACCGCGCCCTCGAGGGCGAGCCGCACGTGCTGGTCGTCGCGACCGACCGGGTGAGCGCCTACGACTTCGCGCTCGAGCCGGGCATCCCCGGCAAGGGCGAGCTCCTCACGCAGCTCAGCCTGTGGTGGTTCGACCGGCTCGACGTCCCGAACCACCTGGTCGACCGCGCCACGCTCGACCGCATCGGCATCCCCGAGCAGGTGCGGGGGCGCGCCATGCTCTGCCGCGTGCTCGAGATGCTGCCCATCGAGTGCGTCGTGCGGGGCTACCTGGCCGGATCCGGCTGGGAGGAGTACCGGGAGCACGGCACCGTGTGCGGCATCCCGCTCCCCGCGGGCCTGCAGCAGGGCGACCGCCTGCCGGAGCCCATCTACACGCCGGCCTGGAAGGCGCCGCAGGGCGAGCACGACGAGAACATCACGTTCGCGCGCACCGAGGAGCTCGTGGGGCACGAGGAGGCTGCGCGGCTGCGCGACCTGTCGCTCGACGTCTACCGTCGGGCGTCGGCGGTCGCCGAGGAGCGCGGCGTGATCCTCGCGGACACGAAGTTCGAGTTCGGCATCGACCCGCAGACGGGCATCACGACGCTGGCCGACGAGGTGCTCACGAGCGACTCGTCCCGTTACTGGGATGCCGAGGCGTACGCGACCGGCAACCGCACGGACAGCTTCGACAAGCAGATCGTGCGGGACTGGCTCGCGGCGAACTGGGACCGCACGGGCACGCCGCCGGTGCTCCCGCCCGAGATCGTGGAGCGCACGGCGGAGCGGTACCGGGAGCTCATCGCGCGGCTCACCGGGCGCTAGGCGCTCCGGGCTGCAAGTGCTCCGGCCGCCGACTCCGCGGTCGGCCGTCGGCGGCGCAGTGGCCGCTGCGTTCCGCTACAGGTGGTCGTAGCCGCGGACGACGCGGTCGATCGCGATCTCGGCGACCTCGCGCGCGTCCTCCTCGGGCAGCTGCTCGAGGGCACCCTCGATGTCCTGGCCGCCCATGCGGAGGACGGCGAGCCGCTCGAACTCCTCCACGGCCTCGGGGGACGGCTCGTGGTCCGGGGCGGCGGCGCCGTCGGGCTCCGTCGTCGCGGGCGCCTCGTCGGCGTGGTCCGCGTGCTCCGCGTGCTCCGCGTGGTCGGCGTGGTCGGCGTGCTCCGCGTGGTCGTCGTGCTCGTGCATGGGGGTCCCCTCCGGTCGCGCGTGGGCGGTGCGGATCACGCTCCGGCCCTGCCGCCAGGGTCCCACACCCGCGCGGCCGGGGGATCCGATGGCGACAGGCTGCCACATCGCCGCGCCGCCGGAGGAGCGCTCTCACGAAGGCGTTCGATCCGTCCCGCGTCGCGGTGAGGACGGAGGGGCGCGGCGCTTGTAGGTTCGACAGGCAGACCGGACACCGTCCGGTCAACCCCCTTGACGAAGTGGCTCCCCTCACCGTGATCTCCGGCACCCTGCCCGCCTCTCCCCTCGACCCGGCGTGCTCGGCGCGCGTGCGGTCGGCGTCGACCGCGGTGCCGCTCGCGGAGGATCCGCCCGGGCCCGCGACCGCACGCGTCCTGGACGCGCTGGCCGCGCCGGAGGCCGTGCTCGGCTGGTCGACGGAGCAGGCGCTGGCGCTCGGCGTCGCGCTCGGCGACGCCGGGGCCCGACCCGGTGAGGGCCGCACGGCCGACCTCTGGGAGGCGCTGGCGACGCTCGCCGCGGCCGACCTGGGGCTCACCCGCACGATCGAGCCGCACCTCGACGCGATCGCCATCCTCGCGCAGGAGCGCGCGGCCGGCGGCGCGGACGCCGACGGGAGCGCGGACGCGGTCGCCGGGACCTGGGGCGTGTTCGCCGCGGAGGGCGGCGGGGATCCGCTGAAGGCCGTGCCCGATCCCGCGTCGCCCGACGGCGTGCGGCTCTCGGGCACGAAGCCGTGGTGCTCGCTCGCCGGGTCGCTGACGCACGCGCTCATCACCGCGGCCCGACCGGACGGAACGCGCGGCCTGTTCGCGCTCGACCTGCGGCACCCCGGCGTCGAGGTCGTGCCGGGCGCCTGGGTCGCGCGCGGGCTGGTCGAGGTCCCGAGCGGACCGCTGCGCCTGCGGGACGTGCCGGCGCGGCGCGTGGGAGCGCCCGGCTGGTACCTCGAGCGCCCGGGCTTCCACTGGGGCGGGATCGGCGTCGCGGCCTGCTGGTACGGCGGCGCGGTGGGGCTCGCGCGCACGCTCCTCGCCGCGGCGTCCCGCGCGGGCGCCGACCGCCTCCTCCTCATGCACCTCGGCGCCGTGGACGCGGCGCTCGACGGCGCGCGCGCCTCCCTCGCGGAGGCGGCCGCCCTCGTCGACCGCGGTCGCGCCGAGGGCGAGGAGGGGCGCCTGCTCGCCAAGCGGGTGCGCTCCGTCGTCGCGCGGGCGGTGGAGGAGACGCTGACGCACGTCGCGCACGCGCTCGGGCCCGCCCCGCTCGCGCAGGACGCGGATCACGCCAAGCGCGTCGCGGACCTGCAGCTGTACGTGCGGCAGCACCACGCCGAGCGCGACGACGCCTCCCTCGGCGGGGCGCTCGCGGAGGCCGGGCGGCGGGCGGCGGACGCGGCGAGCGCGGCGACGGTCGCGGCGACAGCTGCACCGGCAGCGGCACCGACGGCCCTCGCCGCTCCGGCCATGTCCCCCGTGCGCGCCGTCGCCTTCGACGCGCGCGAGCCCGGCATCGACGCGGACGACTGGCCCGCGGATCCGCGCTGGGACGCGCTTCCCGCCCCCGACCTCGCCGGGATGACCGCACTCCTCGTGGTCTCCGCGCACGCCGACGACGAGTCGATCGGCGCCGCCGGCCTCATGGCGACGGCGGCCGCGCTCGGCGTCCCGGTGACCCTCGCGATCGTCACGGACGGCGCCGCCTCGCACCCCGGATCCCCCACGCGCACACCCGCCGAGCTCGTCGCGGTCCGCCGGGACGAGGCCCGCGCGGCCCTCGACGCCGTCGCCCCCGACGCCGGGCTCGTGCTCCTCGCCCACCCCGACGGCGGGATCCGCGAGCGGCGCGACGCCGTGCGGGACGACCTGGCCGCGCTCCTCGCCGATGCCGTGCCCGGCACGTGGGTCGCGGCCCCCTGGCGCGGCGACGGCCACCGGGACCACCGCGTCACGGGCGAGGTCGTCGCCGAGCTCGTGCTCGCGATGCCCGCCGAGCGCGGGATCCGGCTGGTCGAGTACCCCGTGTGGATGTGGCACTGGGCCGCGCCCGGCGACCCGCGCGTGCCGTGGGCCCAGATGCGCGCCCTGCCGCTGGATCCGGGGATGCGCGCCGCCAAGTCCTCCGCCGTGCGGGCCCACGCCAGCCAGGTGGTCGCGCTGTCGGACGCGCCCGAGGACCGGGCCGTGCTCCAGCCCGGCTTCCTGCGGCACGCCGACCGCGACCGGGAGGTCGTGATCCTGGCGGACGCTGCCCCGGACCGGCCTGCGGTCGACGCCACCGCCGCCCCCACCGCCGCCGAGCGCTTCGACGCGGCGTACGCCCGCGCCGAGGATCCGTGGCGCGTCACGACGAGGTGGTACGAGCGCCGCAAGCGCCTCGCGACCCTCGCCGCCCTGCCCGACGAGCGCTACGGCCGGGCGCTCGAGATCGGCTGCTCGATCGGCGTGACGACCGCGGGCCTCGCCGAGCGCGTGGACGCGCTGCTCGCGGTCGACGTCGCGCCCACCGCGGTCGAGCGGGCCCGCGCCCGGCTCGCGGACGTGCCGCACGTGCGCGTCGAGGTCCGCGACGTCGGCGACGACTGGCCGGACGGGTCCTTCGACCTCGTCGTGATGAGCGAGGTCGGCTACTACCTCGACGACGCCGCCTTCGACCGGGTCCTCGCCGCCCTCCCCGGCGCGCTCGGCGCCGCCGGCACGCTCGTCGCGTGCCACTGGCGGCACCCCGAGGGCGACTTCCGGCGGACGGGCGACGAGGTGCACGCGCGCCTCGCCGCCGTCCCCGGGCTGCACCGCCTCATGCGGCACGAGGAGGACGACTTCGTGCTCGAGGTGCTGTCCGCGGATCCCCGCTCGGTCGCCGTGCGCACGGGCCTCCGATGACGGTCGACCAGGGGATGCTCGCGGCCGCGCGCCTCGACGAGCCGGCGGCGCGGATCCGCTCGGTCGCCGTCGTGATCCCCGCCCGCGACGAGGAGGCCCTGGTCGGCCGGTGCCTCGCCTCCGTCGAGGCGGCCGCGGTGCGCGCCCGGGCCCGCGGGATCCGTGTGCACGTGGTGCTCGTCGCCGACGACTGCCGCGACCGCACGGCCGAGGTCGCGCGCGCGGCCGGCGTCGAGGTGATCGAGAGCGCGGCGGGCCGGGTCGGCGCGGCCCGCGCACGCGGTGTCGCGGCGGCGCTCGCCGTGTGGGACGGCGCGGACGACGAGTTGTGGATCGCGTGCACCGACGCGGACTCCGTGGTGCCGCGCGCGTGGATCACCAGCCAGCTGGCCCTCGCGGACGCGGGCGCGGACGTGGTCGTCGGCACCGTGCGCCCCGAGCTCGACGCCCTCAGCCCCGCGCAGATCGCGGCGTGGCGGGCGACCCGCGTCCCCGGCGCGGCCAACGGCCACGTGCACGGCGCGAACCTCGGCGTGCGCGCCGACGCCTACGTGCGCGCGGGCGGCTTCCCCGAGGTGGCGGAGCACGAGGACGTGGACCTGGTGGCGCGGCTGCGCGGGACCGGCGTCACGATCACGGCGTCGGCCGCGGGCGAGGTGCTCACCTCGGGTCGCCGCGACGGCCGGACGCCCGGCGGGTACGCGGGGTACCTGCACGTGTCGCTGCTCGCGCGGGCGGCGGAACGGGCGGCGGCGAGCGCCGACGACGTCGGCTGCGACCGCCCCTGCGTCCCCGTGGGCTGACCGGCAGCACGCGCGCGGACCCGGGACCGGCCCCCGGGACGGGACCCCGGGATCAGCGCGGCTCGTCGGACGCGGCCGCGCGCGTCTCGGCCGCCCGCTGCATCGCGTCCCACCGGCGGTGCGCCAGGACGTGCAGCACGATCGCCACGACGGCCCCGGCGGTGAGCCCGCCCGCGAGGATCCCGAGGCCCGTGTCGTCGCTGGCCAGCCCGACGACCCCGCTCGCGACGGCCAGCCCGAGGAGCCCGAGGCCGACCGCGAGGAGCCCGCGCGTCGGGGCGGCGAGGGGCCGCGGCGCGGTGCCGGCGGCCGGCACGCGCTCCCACGTCACGATGAAGAGGGTCGCGACCGGACCGAGGAGGAGGGACACGAGGAACCAGGTCCACCGGGATCGCCCCTTCTGCTCCGCGAGCCCCGCGTTCACGAGGGCGAGCGTGACCCACCCGTAGCTGCCGATCCATCTGTCGTCCACGCCCCGACCGTAGGGCACGGCCGCCGCCGACAGGGGGCCCGGCTATTTCCCCACCTGCTCCGCTACTCTCGGCCCATGCACAGAACCGCGCGGGAGCCCGCTCCCGACAGCCACAGTCCCGGCGCCCGGACGACCCCGGGCACGCCCCGCACCCTCCGCGCCACCGCCCCCCTCCCCGGGATCCGCGCCGCCGACCCGACCGGCACCCGCCCCACCGGATCCCGCCCGACCGGCACCCGCTCGACCGGCACCCGCCCGACCGGCACCCGCTCGTGAACGGCGACCTCGTCCTCAACATCGTCCTGGTCGTGGTCTTCGTCCTCGTCGGGGGCGTCTTCGCCGCGACGGAGATGGCCCTCGTCACGCTCCGCGAAGGGCAGCTGAACGCCCTCGCCGCCCGCGGCCGCCGCGGCGAGAAGGTCGCCGCCCTCGCCCGGAACCCCAACACCTTCCTCGCGGCGGTGCAGATCGGCGTGACCGTCGCCGGCTTCGCGTCCGCCGCGTACGGCGCCTCGTCGATCGCGCCGTCCGTCGTGCCGCTCCTGGTGTCGTGGGGTCTCGAGACCGGCGTCGCGTCCACGGTCGCGACGCTCCTGCTCACGCTCGTGATCGCCTACCTCTCGCTGGTGCTCGGCGAGCTCGCGCCCAAGCGCCTCGCCATCCAGCGGAACGCGGGCTTCGCGTACGGCGTCGCGCCCGTGCTCAACGGCTTCGCGATCCTCATGCGGCCCGTGATCTGGCTGCTCTCCGTCTCGACGAACGTGGTCGTCCGCCTCCTCGGCGGCGACCCGCACAAGACCGGCGAGGAGATGAGCGAGGAGGAGCTCCGCGACATCGTCTCCAGCCACGAGGGTCTCCCGGACGACGAGCGCCGGATCCTCGACGACGTGCTCTCCCTCCGCCACCGCCAGCTCAGCGAGGTCATGAAGCCGCGGCCGGAGATCGCCGCGCTCGACGGCACCGGCACGGTCCGTGAGGCGGGGCTGGACGTGCAGGACCGGCCCTACTCGCGCTACCCGGTGATGGACAAGAGCATCGACGACGTCATCGGCTTCGTCCACGTGCGCGACCTGTACCAGGCGATCGCGGCGGATCCGGAGCGGCCCGTGTCCGAGATCCTCCGGCCGATCCCCTACCTGCCGGCGACCGCGCGCGTGCTGCCGACGCTCACGATGATGCGCGCCGAGGGCCACCAGATCGCCGTGATCGTGGACGAGTACGGCGGCACCGACGGCATCGTCACGCTCGAGGACCTCGTGGAGGAGGTCGTCGGCGAGATCTTCGACGAGTACGACACCGACTCCGCCGCGCGCGACCTCGCGGAGGACGGCGGCACGATCGACGGCCGCCTCAACTTCCAGGACTTCGAGGAGGCGACGGGCGTCAAGCTCCCCGACTCCGCGTCGGACACGGTCGCGGGCTTCGTCATCGAGAACCTCGGACGGCTCGCGCAGGTGGGCGACACGGTCGAGGTCGACGGCGTCACGCTCCAGGTGACCGCTCTCGACCGGCGCCGGATCGCCGAGATCCTCGTGATCCCGCGGGAGGAGCCGGTGGGCGAGGACGCGGCGGACGCCGGCACCGCTTAGCCGCGTGGGAGCGGACGCCCGTTCACCCGCTCCCACGCGGCTGGACGGGCGTCACCTGACCTAGGGTGACGGTGCAGCGTCGCCCATCGCGTGGAGGAGGTAGGACGCTCGGACAGCGAGCGCGTACCTGGTCTCCATCGCGACGTCCCGAGGATCGTGGAGCGCGGCGTCCACGGCGGCGACGTCGATCCCCGTGAGTCCGGCGATGTTCGTCGGGGTCAGCTCCAGCGTGCACGTCAGCGTCTCGAGGATCGATCGCAATCGGATGTCGTCATCGACGTCCGTGCCCGCGGTCAGGCGTGCCACGAGTCCGCTCACGCGGACCGTCTCCTCGGACGTGAGGAGCCCCGCGTGGGCGTTGATGCCCGATCCGTCGTCGACCGACTCGCTCGTGAGTCGCAGGAGCAGCGTGCTCGAGATGCCGGTCGCCGCGGACAGCGAGCCGATGGTGATCCGACCCTCTGCCACGACGCGACGCAGCTCCCTCATCGTGTCCAGCGAGTCAGCGCTCACGTGATCTCCTTCCGAACCGGGCCCGGCGTCGACGCCGCGGCCCGGCGTCGACGCTACGGCTCCGCGCAGGACCGCTCGCGGTCCATGCACATGACGACGAGGTCGACGCCGTGCGGGTCGTCACACCCCTCGACGATCCGTGGCCGTGGCACGGCACGGGAGGCCCTGATCCGACGGCAGCAGACCTCGGACGCCCTCCGGTGGTGAGGATCCGGCCCCCTGCGGACCTCGAGCAGGAGCGACCGTCAGGGCAGCGGGATCACGCGGTCCGCGACGGTCCGCCCGCCGACCTCGGCGCAGCCGTCGTCGAGCAGCCGCGTGACCAGCTCGCTGCCGCGGCCCTGCGTGATGCGGAGGTCGCGGCCGAGGTGCGCGGTGACGCGGAGGGCGGCGGATCCCGTCGCCTCGTCCTCGGGGATGCCGAGCGCGGGAGCGGACATGCGCGCGCGGATCCATCCGGCGGCCTCGTCGATCCACGCCCACGCGTAGAGGTGCTCGACGCCGGCCCTCTGCGCGAGCGCCGGCAGGTCGAGGGCGAGCAGCTCGGCGACGGAGCCCACAGGGTGCCAGGCGAACTCCGGGCCCAACGCCGGATCCGCCGTGACGCGCACGACATCGGCCGCGTGCGTCACCGCGACGACGCCCGCCGGCACGCGCAGGTGGTCGACCAGCGCCCCGCGCGACGCCAGCCACCAGGCCGTGCCGACCGTGGGGTGCCCGGCGAAGGGCAGCTCGCGCGCGGGGGTGAGGATGCGGATCGCGGCGCCCCGGAGATCCGCGCCGGGCGCGCCCACCGCGTCGACGAACACCGTCTCGCTGAACCCGAGCGCCTGCGCGACCGCGAGCTCACGGCCGTCGGTGCGCGGCGAGGCGAGCACGATCCCGAGCTCGTTGCCGTGGCGCCCGTCCGCGTCCGTGAACACGCGGACGACGTGGACCTCGTCCGGCCGCACGCCGTCGAGGCCCGCGACCGGACGCGCCGTCACAGCTTCGCGTAGCGCGCGCGGGCGCCGCAGTACAGGCCGTACGCGATGAGGCCGAGCCCGGTGATCGCGAGCACGGCGACGCCCGCGGGCAGGTCGGCGAGCGCCTGCAGCGCGCCGTCGAGGCCCGTGGCGCGGCTCGGGTCGGCCGTCACGGCGCCGACGACGAACAGCACGCCGACCGCGACGAGCGCGACGCCCTTGGCGACGTAGCCGGCGACGCCGAGACCGGTGATCGCGCGGCCGAGCGACCCCGACGGCACGGCGAGGTCCTCGCGGAACCGCTGGGTGACGCCCTTGACGCCGAAGTACGCGCCGATGGCCATGACCGCGAGGCCGAGCACCACGAGGAGCGCCACGCCGCCGGGTGCCGCGAGGATCCGCGCGCTGAGCGACTGGGACTGCTCGGAGGAGTCGCTGGATCCCCCCGTGGCGAAGCGCAGCGCCGTGGCCGCGATCGCGAGGTAGGCGACAGCCTTGCCGAACTCCTTGGCGCGGGCGGCCCAGGTGCGCTTCGCGTCCTCGCCGCGGGCGAGCACGGTCTCGAATAGCTGCCAGAGGCCGAGCCCGACGAGCCCGACCACGATGACCCAGAGGAGCACACGGCCGCCGGGCGTGCCGGCGATGGAGCCGAGCGCGCCGGACTGGTCGGCCTCGCCGCCCCCGCCGCCGGTGGCGAGGCGGAACGCGATGACGCCGATGAGGAGGTGCAGGAGGCCGTTGACCGCGTGCCCGAGGCGCGCGGCGACGGCGAAGCCGGGCGAGCGCTGGAGGCTCGACGCGGCGCCGGTGGCGCTCATCGGTCGGCGCGGGTGGCGGTGGCGGGCGTCGAGGCGCGGCCGGTGAGCAGCGAGGTGAGGCCGCGCACGCCGCGCTTCCCGGGCGGCGCGTGCGGGCTCGGCGGGGGCGACGGCTGCGCCTCCTCCTCGTCCGGCTCCATCACGATCTTCCAGGCGGTCCAGGCGACGGCGGTGAGCGGCACCGAGAGGATCGCGCCGACGATGCCGCCGAGGATCGTGCCGGCGGTGAGGGCCAGCAGCACCACGAGGCCGTGCAGCTTGAGCGCGTTGCCGAGCACGACGGGCTGGAGGAGGTTGCCCTCGAGCTGGTTCACGAGCACCACGATGGCGACCACCCAGATCGCGGTGCCCAGGTCGTTGGTGACGAGCGCGACGAGCGCCGCGAGGATGCCCGCGGCGGTCGCTCCGACGATCGGGACGAACGCGCCGATGAAGACGATGAGCGACAGCGGCAGCGCCAGCGGCACGCCCAGGATCACGAGGCCGGCCCCGATGAAGACGGTGTCGACGAGCGCGACGGTCGCGGTGCCGCGGATGTAGCCGCCGAGCACACGCGCGCCCTCGTGGCCGACGCGCACGGCGCGCTTGCGGCCGCGGCCGCGGAAGGGCCGGATGAAGAAGGACCAGATCTGCGGGCCGTCCTTGACGAAGTAGAAGAACACGACGAGCCCCAGCACGGCGCCCGTGATGACCTCGGCGGCGGCCGAGACGCCCGCGATGGCGCCGGATCCGAACTGGCTGCTCGTGAGGAAGTCGACCGCCGACTGGCGGAACGCGTCGATCTGCGCCGTGTCGACGGGCAGACCGCCCTCCTCGACGACGCGCTGCAGCTCGTCGATGCCCTCGCTGGTGGCCTTCACGAGGGTCGGCCACTGGTTCTGCACCCCGAAGACGACGAGCGTGATCGCGCCGCCGAAGAGCACGAGGCCGGTGAGGAGCGCGATGGCCGCGGCGAGCGCGTCGGGGAGGCCGCGGCGCTCCATCCAGAGCACGATCGGACGGACGGCGCACGCGAGGATCAGCGCGATGATCACCGGGATCACGACGAGCTTGAGCGAGATGGCGGCGTACACGATCGCGATGGCGACCACGAGGACCGCCAGGATCTGCACGCAGCGGATGGAGAGGCGGCCGAGCTTGTCCTGCCAGACGGACTGCGGGGTGGTCATGCGCTCAACCCTACGGGCGCGCGGGCCGCGCGACCGGGCCGCGGGCGGGGCCGGACACGCCCCGGTCGGCCGCGCGACCGGCCGCTAGCCTCGACCCATGGGACCCCGCCTCACCGTCGTCCGCGAGGGCGCGCTCGACGTCGCCGGCCACACGTCGATCGCGGCGCTCCTCGCGCTCGCCTTCCCCGACTTCCGCGAGGGCTACGCGGGGTCGCGCAGCTGGGCGGGCGCGCAGCCGGAGCTGCGGGTCCTCGCGCACGACGGCGACGAGCTCGTCGCGCACGCGGGCATCCGCCGCATGTTCGTGGCCGTGGGCGACGACGCGGGCGGCCCCGCCGACGACGTGCTCGTCGGATCCACCGGCATGGTCGCCGTGCACCCGGGGCGCCAGGGGCAGGGCCTCGGCACGCTGCTCGCCGACGGGATCCGCGGCGCCCTCGCCCGCCTCGCCGTCCCCTTCGGCCTCCTGGAGACGGGCGACGCGACCACCGGCTACTACACGCGGCACGGCTGGATCCCCCTCGACGGCCGCACCGGCCACTACAACGGCTTCACGCTCCGCGGCGCCGCCGAGGTCGTGCACCAGGACCACGGCTGGCTGATGCTCCCGGTCACCGCCCCCGCCGACGCGTTCCCCGCGGGCGACCTGCACGTGAACGGGCAGCTGGTGTGACCGCGCTCGACCCCGTGATCCACCGGATCCGCGCCGAGGACTGGCGCGAGTACCGCACGCTCCGCCTCGAGATGCTCGAGGACACCCCGCTCGCCTACCTCGAGACGCTGGAGCACGCCCGGACCCTGCCGGACTCCGACTGGCGCGGCCGCACTGCACGCGTGGCGCTCCCCGGCAACACGGCCTACGCGGCCGTCGACCGCGTGTCCGGCCGCTGGCTCGGCGCGATGAACGCGTACGTCGCGACCGACCCGACCCGCGTGATGCTCGTGAGCGTCTACATCACCCCCGACGCCCGGGGCCGCGCGGTGGGCGTCACCGACCTGCTGCTCGACGCCGTGATCGCCTGGGCCCGCGAGCGCCCGGACGCCCGGACGCTCCGCCTCGAGGTGCACGAGGACAACGCGCGGGCCCGCGCCTACTACGAGCGCCGCGGCTTCCGCCTCACGGGCCGCAGCGTCCCGTACGCGCTCGACCGCGCGCAGCGCGACCTGGAGATGGACCTGCCGCTCGGCTGAACCGCGCCCCGCACGCGACGACGCCCGCCCCCTGCATCAGGGGGCGGGCGTCGTCGTCTCAGGCGTTCAGCGGATCACCGCGGTCAGTGCGTGGCGATGGCCACGTCCTCCGCGTCGCGCGTCGGGCCGGGGGTGGCCTCGGCGACGGGCGCGGATCCGGCCAGCGGCGGCAGGCCCGCGGCGACGCGCGCGCCGAGCCAGGCGTCGACGTTCGTCCAGTACTGGATGACGCGGGCGCGGAGCTCGGCCGTGGTGACCTTGCTCACGTGGCCGACGATGTTGCCCACGAGGCGCTCGCGGGCGGCGTCGTCGAGCACGTCGCGGACGAGCATGCCCGCCTGCACGAAGTCGTCGTCCTCGGCGTGCAGGGTCGCGGCTGAGCGGACGAGCTCGCCGTCGTGCTCCCAGCCGGCGCTCTCCGCGGCGCGGGCGGGGTCGGCGTGCGCGCCGCCGTGCGAGTTGGGCGCGTAGACGGGCGTGCCGGCCGACTCGAAGGAGTAGCGCGCGGCGCCGTCCTTCGAGTAGCTGTGCACGGGCGACTTCGGCGCGTTCACCGGCAGCTGCGCGTGGTTGGTGCCCACGCGGTAGCGGTGCGCGTCGGCGTAGCTGAAGATGCGCGCGAGGAGCATCTTGTCGGGGCTCGTCTGGATCCCCGGCACGAAGTTCGAGGGCGCGAACGCGGCCTGCTCGATCTGCGCGAAGTAGTTCTCCGGGTTGCGGTTCAGGGTCATGGTGCCGACCTCGATGCGCGGGTAGTCCTTCTGCGACCAGACCTTGGTGAGGTCGAACGGGTTGAAGCGGTACGACTTGGCGTCCTCGTAGGGCATGATCTGCACCTCGAGCTTCCACTCCGGGTAGTCCCCGCGGTCGATGGCGTCGGTGAGGTCGCGGATGTGGAAGTCGGCGTCCTCGCCCGCGATCTGGTCGGCCTGCTCCTGCGACAGGATCTCGATGCCCTGCTGCGTCTTGAAGTGGTACTTCACCCAGAAGCGCTCGCCGGCCGCGTTCACCCACTGGTACGTGTGCGAGCCGAAGCCGTCCATGTGGCGCCACGAGCTCGGGAGGCCCCGGTCGCCCATGAGCCAGGTGACCTGGTGGGCGGACTCGGGCGAGAGGGTCCAGAAGTCCCACTGCATGTCGTGGTCGCGGAGGTGCGAGCCCGGCAGGCGCTTCTGCGAGTGGATGAAGTCGGGGAACTTGATCCCGTCGCGGATGAAGAAGACGGGGGTGTTGTTGCCGACGAGGTCGTAGTTGCCCTCGTCCGTGTAGAACTTCAGCGCGAAGCCGCGGGGGTCGCGCCAGGTGTCGGGGCTCCCCTGCTCGCCGGCGACGGTGGAGAAGCGCGCGAGCATCTCGACCTCGGCGCCGGGCTGGAAGAGGGAGGCGCGGGTGTACGCGCTCACGTCGCCCGTGGTGCGGAAGGTGCCGAACGCGCCGCCGCCCTTGGCGTGGACGACGCGCTCCGGGATCCGCTCGCGGTTGAACTGCGCCAGCTTCTCGACGAGGTAGTGGTCGTGCAGCGGGATGGAGCCGTCGGGGCCGACGGACAGCGAGTGCTCGTCGCTGGCGACGGGGGCGCCCTGGTTGGTGGTCGTGTGCTTCTGATCCGTCATGCGGTTCTCCTGTCAGCGGTGGAACGGGGAGGTGCTGGCTCGAGGTGGACCGGCCGCGGGTGCGCGGCCGGTGGCGACCCTCAGGTCGCGGCGGTGGCACCGGGGTCCGCGGACGCGGCCCGGCAGGCGGGGCACAGGCCCCAGTACGTCACCTCGGCGCTCGCCACGAGGAAGCCCGCCGCGTCGGACGGCACGAGGCAGGGGGACTCCCCCACCGCGCAGTCCACGTCGACGATCGTCCGGCAGGACGTGCACACGAGGTGATGGTGATTGTCGCCCGTCCGCCGCTCGTAGCGCGCGGATGATCCCGCGGGCTCGATGCGGCGCACGAGACCGGCGGCCGCGAGCGCGCCGAGCACGCCGTAGACCGCCTGGATGCTCGTGCGCGGCAGCGCGCCCTCCACCACGCGGAGCACCTGGTCGGCGTCCGAGTGGGGGTGGGCGTCGACCGCCTCGAGGACGGCCAGGCGCGGCCGGGTCACGCGGAGACCGGCCTCCCGGAGCACGGCGCGCAGGGCGTCGGCGTCGAGGGGCGGCGCGTGGTGGTGCGCATGGTCGTCGGGCATGCGGAGGAGTCAAGCACACTTCCCTTGAATGATTCAAAAGAAGCGGACGGGCGGCGCGTCGCGCGGCCGACCGTGCCTAGGTTGGAGAGGCGGCCCATCCGGCCGCAGGAGATCGGAGCACCGCATGAAGCACATCCACACCGGCACGGGCCTCGACGTCGGCCGCATCGGCCTCGGCTGCATGGGCATGAGCGCGTTCTACGACGGCGCCGGCCAGGACGACGCCGAGTCGATCCGCACCATCCACCGCGCGGTCGAGCAGGGCGTCACGCTGTTCGACACCGCCGAGGGCTACGGCCCCTTCACCAACGAGCGGCTGGTCGGATCCGCCCTCCGCGACCACCGCGACGGCGTCGTCATCGCGACCAAGTTCGGGATCATGACGCACGCCCCGGGCAAGGACCCCGAGGACTCCACGCGCGGCATCGACAGCTCCCCCACCAGCATCCGCATCGCCGTCGAGGCGATGCTGCAGCGCCTCGGGACCGACCGCATCGACGTGCTCTACCAGCACCGCGTCGACCCGGCCGTGCCGATCGAGGAGGTCGTCGGCGTGATGGCGGAGCTCGTGCAGGAGGGCAAGGTCGTGCACCTCGGCCTGTCCGAGGCGGGGACCGACACGATCCGCCGCGCGCACGCCGTGCACCCCATCTCGGTGCTGCAGAGCGAGTACTCCATCTGGACGCGCGACCCCGAGCAGGACGTGCTCGCCGTGCTGCGCGAGCTCGGCATCGGGCTCGTGGCGTACTCGCCGCTCGGCCGCGGGTTCCTCACGGGTTCCATCACGAGCCCGGCCGACCTGTCGACCAGCGACTACCGGGCCTCGAACCCGCGCTTCGCGGAGGAGGCGTTCGCGCAGAACATGCGCATCGTCGACGCCGTGAAGGCCGTCGCGGGCGAGCTCGACGCGACGCCCGCGCAGGTCGCGCTCGCGTGGATCCTCGCCCAGGGCGACGACATCGCGGTGATCCCGGGCACGAAGCGCGTCGCGCGCCTCGACGAGAACGTCGCGGCGTACGCCCTGACGCTCTCCGCCGACCAGCTCGCGCGCCTCTCGTCGCTGCCCACCCCGGTCGGCGACCGCTACGAGGACATGACGCCCCTCGGGCGCTGATCCCCGGCACGGCAGCGGGCCTGGTCGCCTCGGCGGCCGGGCCCGCGGTGCGCGCGGTGCGCGGCGGACGCGGGGATGCGACCTGCGGATGACGCTGCCGCCCCCGCCCCGCTGTATCGTCTTTCGATGGATCGACATTCGATGCACGAAGGAGGACGGGACATGGCGACGGCGACGAGGAACGGCGTGAAGGCGCTCGTGGCGCTGCTGGTGGCGCTCGGGATCGTGGTGGAGGCGCTCATGGTGTCCGCGGCGACGGGGCCGCTGCGCGAGAGCCAGGCCGACCTCGACGGGCTCGTGGTGCCGGTCGCGGTGTGGATCATCGCCGTCACGCTGTGCGCGCAGGCGGTCCTCGTGATCATCTGGCGCCTCACGTCCATGACCGCGAGCGACGCCATCTTCGACCGGCGGGCGTTCGCGCTGGTGCGGGTGATGATCATCCTGGGCGCCGTCGCGACGGCGCTCGCGGTCGCCGCGTTCCTCGGGCTCGCGGCAGCGGGCATCACCCCGCCGGCCGTCATGATCGCCCTGGTCGGGGTGGCGGCCCTCTGCGCCGCCTTCTGCCTCGTGCTCGTGGCGATGCTCGGCCTCCTGCGCCGCGCCGCCGCGTCGCACGCCGAGCTGGCGGAGGTCGTCTGATGCCGATCGAGGTCGACCTCGACTCGCACCTCGCCGCGCGCGGCATGACGGTCGCCGAGCTGGCGACCGCCATCGGCATCACGCCCGCCAACGTCTTCGTGCTGAAGAACGGGCGCGCGAAGGCCGTGCGGTTCTCGACCCTCGAGGCGATCTGCCGCGTGCTCGGCTGCCAGCCGGGCGACGTGCTGTCGTTCCGCGAGGGCTGACGGCGTCAGGCCTGCTGCTCGAGCCCCCGGCGCCGGTTGGCGAGCACGGGCAGCGTGCCGCGCGCGGCCTCGACCGCGGAGGTGTCGAGGTCCACGACGAGCAGCTCCTCGTCGCCGCCGAGGCGGTGCAGCACCTCGCCGAGCGGGGAGATCACCGCGCTCCGGCCGATGCCCGTGGGCGCGCCGCTCGCGGGGTCGTGGCCGCGGGATCCGGCCGGCAGCGTCGCCGGGTCGCCCTGGCCGACCGCGACCACGAAGGTGGTGGAGTCGAGCGCGCGGGCCCGGAGCAGGAGGTCCCACTGGTCGGCCTTGCCCGGGCCGGCGCCCCAGCTCGCGCAGACGATGCTCACCACGGCGCCGCGGTCGGCGCCCGCGAGGAACAGCGCGGGGAAGCGCACGTCGTAGCAGGTGGCGAGCGATGCGCGCGTACCGCCGACCTCGATCACGGCGACGCCGTCGCCCGGGTCGACCGCGTCGGACTCGCGGAACCCGAACGCGTCGAAGAGGTGGATCTTGTCGTACGAGGCCGCACCCGCCGCCTCCGCGCCCGCGGGCCGGGCGACGAGGAGCGTGTTGCGCACGCGGCCGTCGGCGCCGGGCGTGAACATGCCCGCGACGATCACGACGCCGAGCCGGTCGGCCACCGCCCGGACCCCGGACGCCCAGGGTCCGTCGAGCGGCTCGGCGACCTCCGGGAGCGGGTTGCCGAAGGCGCGCTGCGCCGCCTCCGGGAACACCACGAGCTCGGCGCCCTGCCGCGCGGCGTCCTCCGCGAAGCGCTCGATCCGTGCGAGGTTCTCCGCGGGTTCCGGGGAGCTGATGATCTGGGCAAGCGCGACTCTCATGGTCCTCCTCGTGATGTATACATAGCGTATGCGAGAACGGGCGGGTGATCCAGGGGCCCCGACCGGCGCCCTCTCGGGCCGCGCCCGGGCCTACGAGTTCCTGCACGCGCACGTGCTCACGGACCCCGACCAGCAGGGAGCGTTCCTCAACGAGCAGGAGCTGGCGGAGCGCATCGGCGTCTCCCGCACACCCGTCCGCGAGGCCCTGCTGCTGCTCGCGGCCGACGACCTGGTGGAGATGATCCCCAAGCGCGGCGCCCGCATCCCCGTCATCACCGGCCGCGAGATCGGCGAGCTGATGGAGCTGCGCGGCGTGCTCGAGCGGCACGCGGCCACGAGCGCCGTCGAGCACGACCGGACCCCGCTCGAGGCGATGCGCGAGGTGCTCGAGCACCAGCGCGCGATGGTGGCGACGCCGCCGCGCGAGAGCGGACGCGAGTTCATCGAGCACGACCGCCGCTTCCACCAGCTGCTCATCGACGCGGCGGGCAGCGAGCTGATGAGCCGCACCTACGCGAAGCTCCGCGCCCGCCAGATCCTCGTGGGCGTCGAGGCCCTCTACCGGGCGACCGACCGGCAGGACCGGGTCTGCGAGGAGCACGCCGTCATCGTCGAGGCGCTGGCCGCGCGCGACGCCGAGGCGGCCCGCGACGCGATCGACCGGCACCTCGCCGTCACGCTCGACGTCCTGCTGCGCGCCTGACGCTCCCCCTCGATCAGGCCGGCGCGGCGGACCCGCCGGCCGGCCCGCACGCGACGACGCCCGGACCCCCGCGTCGGGGATCCGGGCGTCGCCGGCGGAGCGGGTGCGTCAGATGCGCGGCGCGGCCACGCCCTCGGCGCCGAGGCGCACGTACTCCTCGTCCTCGGCCACGTCGGAGTCGCGGCCCATCGCGAGGCCCACGAGCGTGAGGACGACCGCGGCGGTGAGGTACAGCGCGATGCCGACCCAGCTGCCGGTCTCCTCGTAGATGATCGTGAACATCAGCGGCGCGATGGCCCCGCCGATGACGCCGGCGATCGTGTACGCGAGCGAGGCGCCCGTGTAGCGGAGCCGCGGCGAGAACTGCTCGATGATGTACGCCGCCTGCGGCCCGTACATGAAGGAGTGGAAGAAGAGGCCGAGCACGATGCCCACGCCGAGCACGAAGGTCGACGAGCCGTCGGTGATCGCGAAGAACACGTAGGCCCAGACCGCGGCGCCCACCGCGGCGGCGGCGTAGACCGCGCGGCGGTTGATGCGGTCGCTCACGGCGCCCGCGAACGGGATCGTGAACAGCTGCACGGCGGATCCGACGAGCACCGCCACGAGCACCTGGCTGCGCTCGAAGCCGAGCGAGTTCACGCCGTAGGTCAGCGTGAAGACGGTGAAGAGCGCGTAGAGGACGTCGGGTCCGACGCGGGAGAGGATCGCCGCGACGAGCGGGCGGCCCTGCGTGCGGAACACCTCGGAGATGGGCGCGCTCGGGCGGTCGCCGCGCTCCTGCAGCGCCTTGAACACGGGGGTGTCCTCGAGCTTCAGGCGGATCCAGAGGCCGAAGGCGACGAGCACCGCGGAGAGGAGGAAGGCGATGCGCCAGCCCCAGTCGAGGAAGTCCTCCTCGCTGAGGAGCACGGTCAGCAGCGCGAGCGCGCCGTTGGCCATCAGGTTGCCCGCGGGCGGGCCGACCTGCGCGGCCGATGACCAGAACCCGCGCTTGCGTGGATCCCCGAACTCGCTCGAGAGCAGCACCGCGCCGCCCCACTCGCCGCCGACGCCCACGCCCTGCGCGAAGCGGAGGAGCACCAGGATGATCGGCGCCGCGAGCCCGATGGTCGCGTAGCCCGGCAGGACGCCGATGAGGAAGGTCGCGATGCCGATGAGCAGAAGCGTGAGCACGAGGACCGGCTTCCGGCCGATCTTGTCGCCGAGCCGCCCGAAGACGAACCCGCCGATGGGGCGCGAGACGTAGCCGACGGCGTAGGTGGAGAAGGCGAGGATCGTCGCGGTGTACGGGTCGGAGGCGGGGAAGAACACGACGGGGAACACGACGGCGCTGGCCGCGGAGTAGACGGCGAAGTCGTACCACTCGAGCGAGGTGCCGGTGAGGCTCGCGGTGAAGGCCTTCACGAGGTCGCGCTTGGACGGCTTCTCGGTCGTGGCGGGTGCGCCGGGTGCGGGCGCGGGCGTCGCCCTGACGGCGGAGGGGTCGTCGGCCATGGGAGCTCCTGGGTGGGTCATCCGGGCGGCGGATCCCGGGGGTCGGATCCCGCCGGGCGTCCGGTCGGTGTGCTGTATACAGTAGGCATACCGAAGCCCCGGCACCACGGCCGGGAGGCTCGGACCGCATTTCTTCACACGCTCGAAACACACACCGGAGGACCGATGACCACCCTGCGCTTCCAGCTGCCCGACGGATCCACCACGAGCGTCGAGGTCGTGAGCCTCCTCAACGCCGGCTACGCGGGTCGCGACCAGGCGGAGGTGCAGGCGCACATCGCCGAGCTCGCCGAGCTGGGCGTCCCCGGCCCCGAGGTCACCCCCGCGCTCTACCCCGTCGCGCCGTACCTCGCGTCGCAGGCCGACGCGGTGCCGGCGCAGCACGGCCGCACCTCCGGCGAGGCCGAGTGGGCCCTCGTCATCACCGACGACGACGTGCTCCTCACCGTCGCCTGCGACCACACCGACCGCGCGCTCGAGGTGCACGGCGTCGCCTGGAGCAAGAACGCGGGCCCCGACGTCCTCGGCCGCCGCGCCTGGCGCCTCGCCGACGTGCGCGACCGCCTCGACGCGATCCGCCTGCGCGGCTGGGTCGGCGAGGAGGGCGCCGAGGAGCTCATCCAGGACTCCACCCTCGGCGCGCTCCTCACGCCCGACCACTGGCTCGAGGTGCTCGAGCAGCGCGGCCTCCGCGTCCCCGGCACGGTGCTCATCTCCGGCACCGTCGCCATGGTCCCGGGCGTCGACCAGTTCGCGTCGCGCTGGCGCGTGCAGCTCGAGGACCCGGCGACCGGCGAGACCATCGACGCCGCCTACCGCGTGGAGCTGCTGCCCGCGGCGATCGGCTGATCCCGGCGCCGTCCGCCCCGCCGACCGCCCGGCGGGGCGCGGCGGTCCGGTACGCTGAGCGCATCCACCCGCCTCCAGGAAGCCGGAGATCCATCGTGCCCACGATCGTCGTCGAAGTGATGCCCAAGGCCGAGCTGCTCGACCCCCAGGGGAAGGCCGTGGCCGGCGCCCTGTCCCGCCTCGGCAAGGACCGCTTCACCGGCGTCCGCATCGGCAAGCGCTTCGAGCTCACCGTCGAGGGCGAGGTGGACGACGCGCTGCTCGCCGACGTCCAGGCCCTCGCCGCCGACATGCTCTCCAACTCCGTCATCGAGGACGTCATCAGCGTCCACGTCGCCGGGCTCGACGGGTTCGGCGCGTTCGCCGAGGCCGACATGGCCACCGGCAACGTCACCGACGAGCACACGATCGCGGAGGGCGGCACGGCCGACACCGACGTCGCCGCGCACCCGCTCCCCCACGGTTCCGCCGCGGCGGAGCAGCGCTGATGCGCGTCGGGGTCATCACCTTCCCGGGATCCCTCGACGACCGCGACGCCCAGCGCGCCGTCCGTCTCGCGGGTGCCACCCCGGTGGCGCTCTGGCACGGCGACCACGACCTCCAGGGCGTCGACGCGATCGTGCTCCCCGGCGGGTTCAGCTACGGCGACTACCTGCGTGCGGGCGCCATCGCGGCCTTCGCGCCGATCATGCGCGAGGTCGTCGACGCGGCCGAGCGCGGCGTCCCCGTGCTCGGCATCTGCAACGGCTTCCAGATGCTCACCGAGGCGCACCTGCTGCCCGGCGGGCTCATCCGCAACGAGGCCGGCAACTTCGTCTGCAAGGACCAGCGCCTCCGCGTCGAGGCCACGGCCACCGCGTGGACGAGCGCGTTCGAGCCGGGCGAGGAGATCACCATCCCGTTGAAGAACGGCGAGGGCGGCTTCATCGCCGACGCCGACACGCTCGACCGCCTCGAGGGCGAGGGCCGCGTGGCCTTCCGCTACCTCAGCGGCAACCCGAACGGATCCCTGCGCGACATCGCCGGGATCACCAACGCCCGCGGCAACGTCGTCGGCCTCATGCCCCACCCCGAGCACGCCGTCGAGGAGGGCTTCGGACCGGACACCCCGGCCGCCATGCGCTCCGGTGTCGACGGCCTCCGCCTCTTCACGTCCGTCCTCGAAGGAGTCCTCGCGCAGTGAGCGTCCACCCCGATCCCGCATCCGTCCCCACCGAGGCCCCCGCGGGAGAGGGGCAGGGCGCGCGCCGCCACGTCGCCGACACCGTCGCGATGGCCGAGCGCACCCCCGAGAAGGAGCAGCCGTACGCGGCGCTCGGGCTCACGGAGGGCGAGTACCTCAAGATCCGCGAGATCCTCGGCCGCCGCCCCACGAGCGGCGAGCTCGCCATGTACTCGGTCATGTGGAGCGAGCACTGCTCCTACAAGTCCTCGAAGAAGTACCTCCGCCAGTTCGGGCAGAAGGTGTCCGAGTCCATGAAGAAGGACCTCATGGTCGGCATGGGCGAGAACGCCGGCGTCGTCGACGTGGGCGAGGGCTGGGCCGTCACCTTCAAGATCGAGAGCCACAACCACCCCTCCTACATCGAGCCGTTCCAGGGCGCCGCGACCGGCGTCGGCGGCATCGTCCGCGACATCATCTCGATGGGCGCCCGCCCGGTCGCCGTGATGGACGCGCTCCGCTTCGGCGACATCGACGACCCCGACACCGCGCGCGTCGTGCACGGCGTGGTCGCGGGCATCAGCTTCTACGGCAACTGCCTGGGGCTCCCGAACATCGGCGGCGAGACCTACTTCGACCGCGTGTACCAGGGCAACCCGCTCGTCAACGCGCTCGCGGTCGGCGTCCTCCGCCACGAGGACCTCCACCTCGCGAACGCGCGCGGCGTCGGCAACAAGGTCGTGCTGTTCGGCGCCCGCACGGGCGGCGACGGCATCGGCGGCGCCTCCATCCTCGCGAGCGACACCTTCGCCGACGGCGGCCCCACCAAGCGCCCCGCGGTCCAGGTGGGCGACCCGTTCGCCGAGAAGGTGCTCATCGAGTGCTGCCTCGAGCTGTTCGCGAAGGACCTCGTCGAGGGCATCCAGGACCTCGGCGCCGCCGGCATCTCCTGCGCCACGAGCGAGCTCGCCTCGAACGGCGACGGCGGCATGCACATCCGGCTCGAGGAGGTGCTGCTGCGCGACCCGTCGCTCACGGCCGAGGAGATCCTCATGTCGGAGAGCCAGGAGCGCATGATGGCGGTCGTCACGCCGGAGAAGCTCGAGGGCTTCCTCGAGGTCGTCCGCAAGTGGGACGTCGAGACGAGCGTGCTCGGCGAGGTCACCGACACCGGCCGCCTCGTCATCGACCACCACGGTGAGCGCATCGTCGACGTCGAGCCGCGCACGGTCGCGGTCGACGGCCCCGTCTACGACCGGCCCGTCGCCTACCCCACCTGGATCGACGCCCTCCAGGCCGACTCCGCCTCGCGCCTCGCGCGCCCCACCGCGCCCGACGACATCCGCGACCAGTTCCTGCAGCTGCTCGGCAGCCCGAACCTCGCGGACCCGTCGTGGATCACCGACCAGTACGACCGCTACGTCATGGGCAACACCGCCCTGTCGTTCCCCGACGACGCGGGCATGGTGCGCGTGGATGAGGAGAGCGGCCTCGGCTTCTCCGTCGCGACCGACGCCAACGGCCGCTTCTGCCAGCTCGACCCGTACCGCGGCGCGCAGCTCGCCCTCGCGGAGGCGTACCGCAACGTCGCCGGGTCCGGCGCGACGCCCGTCGCCGTCAGCGACTGCCTCAACTTCGGCAGCCCCGAGGACCCCGAGGTCATGTGGCAGTTCAGCCGCACGGTCGAGGGCCTCGCGGACGGCTGCCTCGAGCTCGAGATCCCCGTCACCGGCGGCAACGTCTCCCTCTACAACCAGACGGGCACGCAGGCCATCCACCCCACGCCCGTCGTGGGCGTGCTCGGCGTGATCGACGACGTCGCGCGCCGCATCCCGTCCGGCTGGCAGGACGAGGGCGACAACATCTACCTCCTCGGCGTCACGCGCGAGGAGCTCGACGGATCCGCCTGGGCCGGCACGGTGCACGACCACCTCGGCGGCGTCCCGCCCGTGGTCGACCTCTCCGCGGAGAAGGACCTCGCCTCGCTCGTCGCCGCGGGCGCCACCCAGTCGCTCATCGCGAGCGCGCACGACCTCTCGGACGGCGGCCTCGGCCAGGCGCTCGCGGAGTGCGTGATGCGCTTCGGCGTCGGCGCGCGCGTCTGGCTCGACGGCATCGTCCAGCGCGACGGCGTCGACGCGGCCACCGCGCTCTTCTCCGAGTCCACCGGCCGCATGCTCGTCACGGTGCCCCGCGAGGACGACGTGAAGTTCCAGGGCCTCTGCGAGGGCCGCGGCTACCCGGTGCTCCGCATCGGCGTCACGGACGCGCAGGCGCCCGGCCTCGAGCTGCAGGGCCTGTTCACCCTGTCCGTGGACGAGCTGCGCGGGATCCACCGCGCGACGCTCCCCGCGCGCTTCGGCACCGCCGTGGAGGCATGAGCATGACCGACCCCGCATCGACCCCCGTCTGGTCCCCGTCCCTCGCCGAGCTCACCGAGCGCGTGCCGCTGCCCGAGGGCGCGGACATCCGGATGGGCCCCGTGCTCTACGACCACGAGGGCACCGAGCTCGAGGGCCTGCTCGCCCGCGACGCCGCCCTGGGCGGCCGCCGCCCGGCGGTGCTGGTGGTCCACGACTGGTACGGCGTCGGCGGGCACGTGGCCGCGCGGATCCAGATGCTCGCCCGCCTCGGCTACGTCGCGTTCGCCGCGGACGTGTACGGCCGCGACGTGCGACCCGGCCCGGAGGAGGCCGCGGGCGTCGCCGGCGCCTACTACGCCGACCTCCCGCTGATGCGCGCCCGCGTGCAGGCCGGCATCGACCGCCTGGCCGCGGAGCCCGACGTCGACCCGTCGCGCATCGCCGTCATGGGCTACTGCTTCGGCGGCAGCGCGTCCCTCGAGGTCGCCCGCGCGGGCGCCGAGATCAAGGCCGCGATCTCGCTGCACGGCAGCCTCGTGGTGCACGAGCCCGCCGACGTCGAGCACGTGAAGGCCGCGATCCTCGTCCTCACGGGCGCCGACGACCCGGTGGTCCCCGATAAGAGGGTCGCCGCGTTCCAGGCCGAGATGCGCACGCGTCCCGCGATCGACTGGCAGGTCGTCAGCTACAGCGGCGCGATGCACGCGTTCTCCGTGCCGGGCGTCGACGCGCCGGACCACGGCGCCCAGTACCAGGACCGCGCCGAGCGCCGCTCGTGGCGTGCGCTCACGGACTTCCTCGCCGAGCACCTGGGCTGATCCGGCTGCCTGGCGGATCCCTACACGGATCCACGACACGCCGCCACCGGGTTGCCATGCCGGATCGCCTCACGTAGACCTGAGCATGCAGTTCACGCGTCCGCCACGTGCCGTTGGTGCCCCGACGGGGCTCCTGCGCGCAGGCTGATCACGCGAGAACACGTGCGACCCGAGGAGATCTCCATGATGGCCAGCGGCGGATTCAGCCGACGCGACCTGTTCGACGGTGCCGGATCCTCGGATCCGGGCGTCGGACGCCCCACCCGCGGTTCCGGCACGGCGCTCCTCGAGCGGCCGCGCGCGGACGAGACGACCACCACGACGGACGGCCCCGACGGCACCGCGGAGGCGGACCCCCCTCCGTCTCGGCCGGCGGCAGCGACGCGCGTCGCTCCCGCCCCGCCCCAGCAGGCGACCATCGGCTCGGCCGAGGGCGACCTCGTGCACGTGATGACCTGCAACATCCGCCTGGCCCGCGCCTCCACCGAGCCGGGCGACCCCGACCACTGGGCCGACCGCGAGCCTGTGCTCGCCCGCTTCCTCCAGCTCGAGCAGCCCACCGTGCTCGGCGTGCAGGAGGCCCTCGCGGCCCAGCTGCCCGCCATCGCCCGGGCGCTCCCCCACCACCGCATGCTCGGCTACGGCCGCGACGGCGGGTCCGGCGGCGAGTACAGCGCCATCTTCTACGACGACCGCCGCCTCGACGTCGTCGCGTGGGACCAGTTCTGGCTGTCCGACCTGCCGGAGCTCATCGGATCCCGATCCTGGGGCTGCAGCACCACCCGCATCGCGACGTGGGCGCGCTTCCGCGACCGCCGCAGCGGCGCCGAGTTCGTGCACCTCAACACGCACCTCGACCACGAGTCCGAGCTCGCGCGCGTGAAGAGCGCCGACCTCATCACCGAGCGGCTGCAGGAGGTCGCCTCCGGCGCCCCCGTCGTCGTCACGGGCGACTTCAACGCGCCGGCCGAGGAGTCCGCGGCGTACGACATCCTCACGCGCGACG
The DNA here is from genome assembly GCF_052654495.1 of Clavibacter rahimiani. Taxonomy (NCBI): domain Bacteria; kingdom Bacillati; phylum Actinomycetota; class Actinomycetes; order Micrococcales; family Microbacteriaceae; genus Clavibacter; species Clavibacter rahimiani. The sequence goes on along the minus strand of NZ_CP199790.1, from coordinate 668,131 downwards.
CGGGCCTCGCCGACACCTGGACCACGGCCGCGCACCACGCCACCCCCGGCATCGGCACGTTCACGGCGTACGGCGCGCCCGTGCCCGAGGGCGAGCGCATCGACTGGATCCTCGCGGGCGACGGCGTCGAGGTGGTCGACTCGGCCATCAACCCCTACACGTTCGAGGGCCGCTCCCCCTCGGATCACGCCGCCGTGCAGGCGCTCGTCCGCCTCGCCCGCACCGCCTGATCCTCGTCGCCACGCGGTCCCGGAGCCGCGGGCGACGGGTGCCGGGGAACCGCCGCGCGCTCCGCGGAGGGCCGCCGCGCCGCCCGCGGCCCGCCGGGTCCCCGAACACCGCATGTCATGATGGTGTTCGAGCGGCCCCGTGATCGCAGCGGCTGACGGGGTCACCGGCTCGCCGCTGCCGCGGACCCCACCACGATTGGATCCACCCCTATGCCCGCACGTCGCATGGCCCGGGGCGCCGTCAGCGCCCTCGCCGCCGTCCTCCTGCTCGCCGGGTGCACCAGCGCCGACCCGAAGCCCACGCCCACCGCGACCGACGGCGCCCCGGCGCCCACCGCGTCCGCGTCGACCGCGCCCGAGGACCTGGTGCGCATCGTCGTCATGGGCGACTCGAACACCAACGGCTTCGTGGGCACCCTGCCGCAGGGCATCGACCAGGGCATGGCCTACGTCGACTACGTCGTGGGCGACCCGCTGACCTTCGCGGGCGGCTGGGGCAACGACGGCGCGACGAGCACCTTCATGGCGTCGAACACGCCGACCGTCGAGGACGTCGACGTGGCGCTCATCATGATCGGCACCAACAACCGCCTGGCCGGCGTCCCGGACACGCAGCTCGACGCCGACATCCTGCAGACCGTGGAGAAGCTCGCGCCGAAGGACACGGTGATCCTCGGGATCCCGCCCCAGAACGCCTCGCCCGAGACGCCGCCCGAGGTCAACGCGCACCTCGAGGAGTTCGCCGACGCGCAGGGCTTCCACTTCTTCGACCCCTGGAAGAACCTCACGAACAAGGACCGCAAGTGGCGGACCGAGTTCTTCCGCGACGGGATCCACACGAACATGGCCGGCTACAAGCTGATGGGCGCGGAGGTGCGCAAGTACGTGCGCACCGAGGTCCTCGACGAGCCCGCCCAGAAGTAGGGGCATCCCCCCGCCCTCCCGCCGACGACCCGGCGGTTAGGGTCGAAGCGGTGCGTCCCGCGCGTCGCGCCCGCACCAGAGGAGAGCCCCGCGTGACCAGCACCGTGACAGTGAAGAGCGAGACCGGTCGGAAGATCGAGTTCCTCGAGGCGGTCCGCGGCGTCGCGTCGTTCGTCGTGGTGCTGCAGCACCTCATCGCCGCGGAGTACCCGGCGTTCGAGGACTTCAGCCGCCAGTGGGTGGACGCCGGCCGCGTGGGCGTCGTGGCGTTCTTCCTCGTCAGCGGCTACGTGATCCCCCTCAGCCTGCAGCGCCAGGACACCCGCACGTTCCTCGTGCGCCGCGTGTACCGCCTCTTCCCCCTCTACTGGCTCGTGCTCGGCCTCATGATGCTGTGGGTCGCGACGACCGGCGAGGGCGAGCTCGGCGGCCCGCTGACGATCATGGCGAACGTGCTCATGGTGCAGGGCGCCGTGGGCATCTTCACCATCGTGCCGACGGCCTGGACCCTCGGCATCGAGCTGATCTTCTACGGCCAGTCCCTCGTCGCCAAGCTCATCGGCCGGCTCGACCGCAGCGTGGTGCTCGGCTACGTGTGGCTCGCCGGCTTCGTCGCCGCCGCGATCGCCGGCCGGGTGCTCGAGCGCGAGCTGCCCTGGACCCTGCCGCTCCTGCTCTACACGGCCTCCCTCGGCCACGCGATCCACCTCCGCGACCGCGACGGGTCCACCGCCTGGCGCGGCCTCCTCATCGCCGGCGTCGTGGGCGTGCCGCTGTTCGCGTACCTCAACGGCGGGCAGGACCCGACGTGGCCGCCCTTCGACTACTCCGTGTCCTTCCTCCTGGGGCTCGGCCTCTTCTTCGCCTTCTACGCGTCGCGGCAGGCCGCCCACTCGCGCGTGCTCATCTGGCTGGGCGCGATCTCGTACGCCGCGTACCTGCTGCACCCGCTCGCGTACCGCGTGATGCGCGCCGTCGACGTGCCCGAGGGCATCGTGCGCGTCGCCGCCGCCATCGCCGTGACCCTCGTGGCCTCGTGGCTCGTGCACCGGTTCGTGGAGGTGCCGTTCATCGGCGTCGCCCGCCGCCTCACCAGCCGCTCGGCGGCGGAGAAGGCCCCGCGGCACTAGCCCGGCGCCTGGCGGCGGAGCGTCAGTGCTCCGTGAAGGCGGGCGCCTGTGCGCGCTGCGTGGCCGTGGCCTGGGCGTTCAGCTCCGCGCACCAGCTCGGGTAGACGCGGAACCCGCGCTTGCCGGGCTTCCTCCCGGACGTGATCCCGAGCTCGGCGAGATGCGCGCGGGTGAACCGGAACGCGCCGCGCCTGCCCCCGTGCGCCACGAACACGAGCAGGCCGCGGGCGGGATCGTCGTCGGTGAACGGCTTGGTGGTGCCGTCCTCGGCACGCCGCCAGAAGGCCGTGTACGCGCCCGGCTTGGTCGGCGTGTTCCGTGCCGTGCGGATGTGCCAGGCCTCGCCGTCGATCCGGGCGATGCCCGACTCGTACTCCCCGCCCTGGGTCTCCGGGGTCACCTCGCCCGTCACCCCCACCGCGGCCGCGTAGGTCTCGAAGGCGGGGAACGGCACCCGGCCACGCTACCGCCCCGACTGGGTCGCGCGGCTGCGGCGGTCGGAGCCCGCCCGCCGCACGACGACGGGCGCCCCTCCGTGAGGAGGAGCGCCCGTCGTGGCGTGCGGTGATGCGGGAGGCGCGTCAGCCGGCCGCCGGAGCGACGATGCCGAGCGGCGCGAGGACGTCCGACATGATCGGCGCGAGGTCCTGGGACTGGCGGGCCGTGAGGTGCGACGTGTCGCCGCGCACGGGGATCCCGTTCACGAACGCCGGGCAGTTGCCCTGGCTGCAGAACCAGCCCTGCGTGTTGATGAACTGGACCGGCGCGCCGACCTCCTCGGCCGCCGCCGCCATGGTGCGGGCGTGGCTGATGAAGGACGGCGACACCTCGGCGCGGCAGTCGTTCGGCGAGCTGGTCGGCGTCTTGCACTCCACGAGCGCCGTGGCCGCCGGCGGGCGGGACAGGACGATCACGTTCGACGCGGCGCCCTTGAGGCTGTTCATGGTGGCGAGCGCACCGTCCTGCCACTCGCGGTCGGCGGCGCCGCCCACGGCCTTGCTCGACAGGTAGGAGTTGTCGACGGCCTCGCTCATGACGACGAGCGCGGGCTTCGTGGCGCCGATCTCGCCGAGCGCCCAGGTGCGGAAGTCGCCGCACTCGGTGTACTCGGATCCGTCGGTGTCGGTGCTCGAGACGGTGGACGCGGGGCAGCGGGCCATCGTCAGCACGCGGACCTTCCACTCCTCGCCGAGGCTGGCGCGCAGCATGGGCGCGTAGCTGATCGCGAGCGAGTCGCCGAAGACGACGGCCGTCTTGTCGGCGCCGGCGTCCTGCTTCCCGTAGGAGCAGTGCTCGGTGTTGCGGATCGCGTCCTTCTCCTTGGCCAGGTCGGCGCCGAGGCAGCCGTCCTTCGCCCACTCGGGCGCGATGACGTCGCGGCCGAAGTCGCCGAACGACTCGACGGCGGGATCCAGCGCCGGCCACTCGTCGGCCGCGAGGGCCGCCGTGACCTGCTCGGCGCGGACCTCGAGCGCGTTGCCCGTCGGCGGGGCCCCGCCGGGAGGACCGGCGGTCGGCGAGGTCGCGATCTGGCTGCCGCCCGTCGGCTCGTCGCGCACGACGGCGACGGCCACGACGCCCACCACGGCGACCGCGACGACGGCCAGGGCCGCGACGGTCACCTTCAGCTGGGCGCCCGCGGAGCGGCGGCCGGCCTTCTTCGGGTCGAGCCAGCTGGAGCGGCGGATCGGATCCTCGACGAGGTGGAAGGAGGCGATCGCGAGCACGAGCGTGGCGCCGATGGCGGCCGCGTAGTAGACGGTGCGGTCGCGGATCACGGAGTCGAGCAGGATGATCACCGGGAAGTGCCAGAGGTACAGCGAGAACGACAGGCGCCCGATGTAGGTGGTGACCGGGTTCGTGATCGGCACCATGGCCTTCGAGACGCCGCCGATGCCCGACGCGATGACGAGCGCGGTGGAGACGACCGGCAGCAGGGCCGACGGCACCGGGAAGGCGAGGTCGCCCGCGATGACGAAGAACGACACGACGATGCCCGCGAGGCCGACGTAGCCGAGCACGGGGCGGATCGCCGCCGGCAGGGAGGACAGCCGCGCCGCGAAGATCGCGAGGAGCGCGCCGACGCCGAGCTCCCACGCGCGGGAGAAGGTGGAGAAGTACGCGACGGTCGGGCGGGCCGAGGTCTCGTAGAAGCCCCACGCCAGCGACGCGACGATGAGGACGCCGACCGCGATGCCCATGTAGACGGGCAGCAGGCGGGCGCGCTGGGTGCGGTTCTTGGGGGTGCGGCGGCGCACGAGCGCGATCACGAGGACCATCAGCACGGGCCAGACGAGGTAGAACTGCTCCTCGACCGACAGCGACCAGTAGTGGCGGAACGGCGAGATGGGGCCGTCGGCCGCGAAGTAGTCGGTGCCGGCGCTGGCGAAGTGCCAGTTGGAGACGAAGAGGGCGGACCAGACGGCGTCCCAGAGGCTGGCCTGCGCGCGCACGACGTTGAAGACGAGGAACGAGACCGCGGTGGTGACGACGAGCACGAGGAGCGCGGCCGGCATGATGCGGCGGACGCGCCGCTTGTAGAAGTCCAGGAACGAGATCTTCTTGGTGCGCTCGTACTCCTTGAGGAGCAGGCCCGTGATGAGGAAGCCGCTGATCACGAAGAAGACGTCGACGCCCACGAAGCCGCCGGAGGGCCAGTCGAAGAGGTGGTCGACGATGACCGCGACGACCGCGAGGGCGCGCAGGCCCTCGACGTCCGGGCGGAATCCGCGGTTCACCGTGGCCGGCGAATCCCCCTCGGGCGGCGGGTTCTTGTCGTCGGGCGCGGAGCGGAGCTCCGACGGGTCCGGGAGCACGGGAGTACCCCGGCGAAATGTCTGCGAGCTCATAGCCCAGGTCCCCTACTTGCTCGTGTACCGCCGTGCAGCACTGCTGTAGGAGCGACCCTAACAGGGCGTCAGAGGGCCTACCATGCCCCGGACGGGGGCGTCCGGGGCTGCCTGCCGGGCTCGTGAGCTGTGTGATGATAGACAGCCGAGGCTGTGGATATCCCACGTATGCGGACACTCCGCGCCTGTGTGCTTTTGGGGAAGGGTTCTACGTTATGGCGCTCCGTGACTTCATTCGGATGCTGCGGAGGGGCGCGGTGCTGATCATCCTGACCCTCCTGGTCGGGGTGGGCGCAGCAGCTGCCTTCTCCCTCCTCCAGACCCCCGAGTACGAGGCCTCGACGAAGATGTTCGTCGCACCCAGCAGCTCGGGCAACGTCCAGGAGCTCCAGCAGGGCAACAACTTCACCCAGCAGGCGGTGAAGAGCTACGCGGACGTCGTCACGACCCGCGCCGTGCTCCAGCCCGTCATCGACCAGTTCGACCTCGACATCACGTCGCGCGAGCTGGCCGAGTCGGTCCGCGCCTCCGCGCCGCTCGACACCACGATCATCGACATCACGGTGAAGGACCAGTCCCGCCAGGACGCCGCGACGCTCGCGGACGCCATCGGCGCGAGCCTCACCACGGTCGTCGGCACGCTCGTCCCCGAGACGATCGAGGGCACGCCGCAGGTGCAGATCACGCAGCTCGAGCAGGCGGAGCTCCCCGAGTCGCCGTCCTCGCCCAACCTGCCCGTCAACATCATCGTCGGCGCGCTCATCGGCCTCCTCATCGGCGTGGGCGTCAGCCTCCTCCGCGAGACGCTCGACAACCGCATCCGCGGGGAGCGCGACGTCGAGCTGGTCACGACCAAGCCGATCCTCGGCGGCATCGCGTACGACCCGAAGGCGACCGAGCGTCCGCTCATCGTCCAGGACGACCCGCGCAGCCCCCGGGCGGAGTCCTTCCGCAGCCTCCGCACGAACCTCCAGTTCCTGGAGTTCGGCGGCCGCTCGCGCAGCTTCGTCATCACCTCCTCCATCCAGGGCGAGGGCAAGTCGACCACCAGCTCCAACCTCGCGCTGGCGCTGGCCGACTCCGGCATCAAGGTCGTCCTCATCGACGCCGACCTCCGCCGTCCGCGCCTCGCGTCCTACATGGGCCTCGAGGGCGCCGTGGGCCTCACCGACATCCTCATCGGCCGCGCCGAGATCGAGGACGTCATCCAGCCCTGGGGCTCGGGCATGCTCTCGATCCTCCCCGCCGGCCAGATCCCGCCGAACCCGTCCGAGCTCCTCGGCTCGCAGGGCATGGCCCGCCTGCTGCAGGACCTCGAGGCGCGCTACGACGTGGTGCTCATCGACGCCCCGCCGCTGCTCCCCGTCACCGACGCGGCGATCCTGTCCAAGAACGCCGGCGGCGCGATCATCGTCGTCGCCGCGGGCCGCACGCACCGCACCCAGCTGAAGAGCGCCATCGCCAACCTCACCAACGTGGGCGCGGACGTGCTCGGCCTCGTCATCACCATGCTCCCCACCAAGGGCCCGGACGCGTACGGCTACGGCCACTACGGCTACGGGTACGGGTACACGGAGGACGAGGACGGCCAGAAGACCAAGGCGCCCATCGAGAAGATCAAGGCGTAGCTCCCCTCCATGTCGGAACTCCCCCCCACGAGCCGCAGGGCCGCACGCGCGGCCCTCGGCGACGCATCTTCCGCGAGCGTCGACGACGGCTCGTTCCGCGTCCTGTTCGTCTGCTCGGGCAACATCTGCCGCTCCGCCCTCGCCGAGCAGGTCCTGCGCGCACGCGTCCGGGCCATCTTCGGCGGCGACGCGGGCGAGGCCGACTCGGTCGTGCGCTTCTCGAGCGCTGGCACGATCGCGGCCGAGGGGCAGCGGATGCCCGAGCAGGCCGCGGAGCTCTCCGTGCGGTACGGCGGGGACCCGAGCGGGCACGAGGCCAGGTACCTGACGCCCGGCATCATCCAGGGCGTCGACCTCGTGCTCACGATGGCGCGCGAGCACCGCAGCGCCGTCGTGCGCGCGGTGCCCCGCGCCAACCGCTTCACCTTCACCATCCGCGAGTTCGCGGCGCTCTTCGAGCACCTGGTCGAGGTGTCGGGCGACGAGAAGCACATCGCCTGCGACGGCGACGTGCCGGCGCAGCTGCGGGCGCTCATCCCGCTCGTCGCGGCGCAGCGCGGCGTGACCCGCCCGCCCGCCCACGAGGACGACTACGACGTGGTCGACCCCTACCGCCGCTCGCAGGCCACCTACGACGCCTCGGGGGAGCAGGCCGGCGGAGCCATCGAGACGATCCTCGAGTCGGTGCGGGCCGTGACCCGCACCGACGCGCCCCGCTCGCGGGGCTGACCTACCAGCCCGCCACCGCACACGCGAGCGCACCGCGCTCCATCAGCCACGACCGGCTCCCGATCGGGAGCCGCACGCCCCGGGGGACCAGTGGACACGCAACAGACACGACGCACGGACGAGGCCCAGGAGGGCTCGCGCTGGCGGGTCGTCTACGCCCGGCGCCTGGCGCTGAGCGACGCGATCGTCATCATCCTGACGACCTTCGGCGTCCAGTTCCTGTGGTTCGGGAGCACGGCCGGCACGGTCGACCTCGGCGGCAACGCGCCCGACGTGGCGGTGACCTACACGATGGTCTCCGTCGTGCTGATCCTCGCGTGGCTGTTCGTGCTGAGCGTCTACAGCACGCGCGACTACCGCATCGTCGGCACGGGCACGCAGGAGTACAAGCAGGTCGCCGACGCGACGCTCCGGCTCTTCGGCATCATCGCCATCGTCGCCTTCCTCGTGAAGATCGACCTGGCGCGCGGCTACATCATCACGGGCCTGCCGCTCGGCCTCGTGCTGCTGCTCCTGTCGCGCGCGCTCTGGCGCGTGTGGCTGTCGGCCCAGCGCCGCCGCGGCGAGTTCTCCTCGCTGATCCTCCTGGTCGGCTCCCTCGAGAGCACCACCCACACCGCCACGACCCTCGCCCGCGCCCCCAAGGCCGGCTACCGCGTCGTGGGCGCGTGCCTCACCGGTGACGCGCGGCCGTCGCGCCTCCCGGGCCTCGACGTGCCCGTGGTCGGGAACGCGGACGACGCGCTCGCCGAGCTCGAGCGGCTCGGCGCCGACACCCTCGTGCTCACGTCCAGCGACGAGCTGCCGCCGGAGCGGATCCGCGAGCTCAGCTGGTCGCTCGAGCCCGGCCGCCACCACCTCGTCATGGCCCCCGGCCTCACCGACATCGGCGGCCCCCGCATCCACACGCGCCCCGTCGCGGGCCTCCCCCTCATCCACGTCGAGACGCCGCGCTTCGAGGGCCGGAAGCTCCTCTCCAAGCGCCTGTTCGACATCGTCGTGTCGGGCATCACGCTCATCGTGCTGAGCCCCGTGTTCCTGATCCTCGCGATCCTCATCAAGGCCACGAGCACGGGCGACGTCTTCTACAAGCAGGAGCGCATCGGCCTCAACGGCCAGCCGTTCCACATGCTGAAGTTCCGGTCGATGCGCATGAACGCCGACGCCGAGCTCTTCGCGCTGCTCGAGCAGCAGGGCACGGCGGACACCCCGCTGTTCAAGGTCACGGACGACCCGCGCATCACCAAGGTCGGCGCCGTCCTCCGCCGCTACTCGCTCGACGAGCTGCCGCAGTTCCTCAACGTGCTCCTCGGCTCCATGAGCCTCATCGGCCCGCGCCCGCAGCGCGAGGGCGAGGTCGCGCTGTACGACAGCGCCGCCCGCCGCCGCCTCCTCATCAAGCCCGGCATGTCCGGCCTCTGGCAGGTCTCCGGGCGCTCGTCGCTCTCGTGGGAGGACGCCATCCGCCTCGACCTCTACTACGTCGAGAACTGGTCGCTCACGGGCGACATCATCATCCTCGCGCGCACGTTCAAGGCCGTCTTCGGCGCGGACGGGGCCGTCTGATGGGCGGGCTGCTGGTCCAGGAGTGGATCGAGAAGTCCGGCGGATCCGAGAAGGTGTTCGACGCGTTCGCGCACGCCTTCCCCGACGCCGACCTCTTCACGCTCTGGAACGACGACCCGGGCCGCTACGGCGACCGCCCGGTGCGGGAGAGCTGGATCGCCCGCACGCCGCTCCGGAAGCGGAAGCCCCTCGCGCTGCCGTTCATGCCGCTCACCTGGAGCTCGCTCGACCTCGACGCGTACGAGTGGACGCTGTCGAGCTCGCACCTGTTCGCGCACCACCTCGGCCACGGCGACCACGCGACCCGGCAGCACGTCTACGTGCACAGCCCCGCCCGCTACCTCTGGACGCCGGACCTCGACCAGCGCGGCGCCAACCCGCTCGTCAAGGCCGCCGCTCCCCCGCTCCGGGCGCTCGACCGCCGGCGCGCGCAGGCGTCGCACGCCGACTTCGCGGCGAACAGCGCGTTCGTGCAGGCCCGCATCCGCGCCGCGTGGGACGTGGACGCGCAGGTGATCCACCCGCCCGTGGACGCGACCGCGATCCGCGCGACCCCCTCGTGGGAGGACGCCCTCACCGGATCCGACGCCGCCCTCGCCGCGTCCCTGCCGGAGTCGTTCCTCCTCGGCGCCAGCCGCTTCGTGCCGTACAAGCGCCTCGACCTCGCGATCCGCGCGGGCGAGGCCGCGGGCGTGCCCGTCGTGCTCGCCGGGTCCGGCCCGCTCGCCGAGGAGCTGCGGGCGCAGGCTGCGGCCGCGACCGTGCCCGTCACCGTCATCCCGCGTCCCTCGGACGCCCTGCTCTACACGCTCTACCAGCGCTCGCTCGCGTACGTGTTCCCCGCGGTCGAGGACTTCGGGATCATGCCCGTGGAGGCGATGGCCGCGGGCGCGCGTGTGCTCGTCAGCGACGTGGGCGGCGCGACCGAGAGCGTCGTCGACGGCGTCACGGGCGTGCACGTGCACGACTGGGACGGCTCCGGCCTCGCCGACGCCGTGGCCCGCGCGGCCGCGCTCGACCCGGCCGACAGCGTCCGCCGCTCCGCCGACTTCGACGCGTCCGTGTTCGAGCGCCGCATCGCCTCCTGGGTCCGCCACGACGGCTCCCGGCTCGACGGGGTGGCCGCCTGATGCGCCGGCTCGTCGTCAATGAGGCCTACGCGGGGCAGCGGATCACCGGCCAGCAGCGCTACGCGGTGGAGATCGCCCGCGCGCTCGACGGCAAGGAGGGCGTCACGCGCGCCACCCCGTCGTCGCGCATCGCCTCGTCCGGTGCGCGCAGCTGGCTCTGGGTGCAGACGACCCTGCCGTGGCTCACGCGCCAGGACGTGCTCCTGTCGCTCACGAGCCGCGCGCCGCTCGTGCACCGCCGCCACATCGTGGTCGTGCACGACCTCTTCGTGCTCACGAACCCCGAGTGGTACAGCCGCGAGTACGTCGTGACCCACGTGCCCCTGCTCAAGGCGAACCTGCGCGACGCGCGCGTCATCGTCACCGTGAGCGAGCCCGTCGCCGAGCAGGTGCGCGAGCTCGGCCTCTCCAGCGCGCCCGTCGTCGTCGCGCCCAACGCGCCGAGCCCCGTCTTCGGCGAGCCGCGCGGCGCCGAGGAGCGCACGCGCGTGCTCGAGAAGTTCGGCGTCAGCGACGGCGGGTACCTGCTCGCGGTCGGCAGCATGGATCCGCGCAAGAACCTCAAGCGCCTCACCGAGGCGTACCTCGCGCTGCCCGAGGAGACCCGCGCCGCCGCACCGCTCGTGCTCGTCGGCGCCAAGAGCGCCGTGTTCGGCGACGTCGACATGGCGGAGTCGGACGACATAAAGCTGGCCGGCTACGTGACCGACGACGAGCTCGCCGTGCTCTACGCGGCGTCCCGCGGCGTCGTCTTCCCGAGCCTCGCGGAGGGCTTCGGCCTGCCGCTCGTGGAGGCCATGGTCGCCGGCGCCCGCCTCGCCGTCTCGGACATCCCCGTCTTCCACTGGATCTGCGGCGACGACGCGACGTACTTCTCCCCCGCCGACACGTCCGCCATCACCGAGGCGCTGGCCCGGCTCGCCGGCGCCGACCCGCTCGGCGACGAGGAGGCCGCGCGCATCCGCCGCGCCGTCACCTCGCGCTTCGACTGGCGCACGAGCGCGCGCACGGTGCACGACGCCTACCAGAGCATCGGGACCCGATGATCCGTCGTCTCGGACTGCTGCTCCCCACGGGCGCGGCAGGGCTCACGCGCGTGCTCCAGCTGGTGCTGCTCGTGGTCCTCACGCGCCTGTCCGAGGGGTCGGCCGGCAACGCGCTCGTGACCGGGTTCGCGCTCCTCAGCTCGTTCGCGATCATCACCGACTCGGGCGCCGCGAACTTCCTGCTGTCGCTGCCGCGCACGCGCCTCACCCGCGGCGTGCACGCGCGCGCGGTGGCCTTCCACCTGGGCCTCGGATCGCTGGGCGCGGCCATCGCGGTGGTGCTCACGGTCGCGGCCGCCTCGACGATCCCCGGCGAGGCCGTGCTGCTGCTCGTCGCGCTCGGCGTCAGCCAGGTGCTCGACTCGCTCACCCGCACGATCCGCGCGCCCCTGCTCGTCGGCCGTCGCGACGCGTCCTACGCCTTCCCCGACCTCGCGCTCGTGGTGCTGAAGGCCGTGCCGCTGGTGATCGCGGTGCTCGTGCCCGAGATCCTCGTGCTCCTCGCCTTCCCCGTCGTCTCGCTCGTCGTCACCGCGGGCACATGGGTCGCCGTCCGCCGCGGCCTCGCGACCACGAGCGACGAGCCCGTGCGCGTCTTCCCGCAGATCCTGGAGTTCGGGCTGTCGGGATCGCTGAGCGCCCTCTACTCGCAGGCGCCGCTCGTGCTCGGCACGGCGATCCTCGGCGTCGACGCGGTCACGCCGCTCGCGCTCGCCTACCGCGTCGTGCAGCCGCTCGAGGTCGTGCCGGCCACGCTCTCGCAGCAGCTGATCCCCCGCATCCGCACGGCCGGCCGCTCGGCCCGCGCCTACTGGTGGCGGTTCGCGCTCGGCGGCCTCGTGCTCGCCGGGATCATCGCGTTGATCCGCGAGCCCGTCGAGCAGGTCTTCGGCGGCGACGCGTTCGACCAGGTCGTGTTCCTCGTGATCCTCCTCTCGGTCGCCCCGAAGTTCGGCAACTACGCGCTCATGGCGTATGCGATGGGCTCCGGCCTCATCCGCGTGCGGCTCACCGCCACCATCGTCACGGGCGTCGTCGCCGTGGTCCTCACGCTCGTCGCCTGCCTCACCGCCGGCACCGTCCTCCTCGCCGGCGTCACGCTCGTCAGCGAGCTCGTCCTGAGCGCCGCCATCGCCGCGCTCCTCATCCGCAACCGCAGGAAGGACGTCGCATGAGGATCCTCATCGTCTCCGCCGACCGCACCCTCGCGTCCGGCCACCCGCAGAACCTCGGCGACGCCTTCCTCACCGACGCGCTCTCCGAGCGACTCCGCCGGGCCGGCCACGAGACCGTGGTCGCCGACTTCGGCCAGACCGCGCGCCGTGACTCCACCGAGGAGCGCGCCCGCGTCTCTGGCGTCCGCCCCCTCGCCGACCTGGTGCGCCAGGTCGACGCGGTCGTCGTCGGCGGCGGCACGCTGCTCGCCGACGACCAGCCGGGCCGGCCCTTCGCGGGTCTCCCCCGCCTCATGGCCGTCACCGGCCTCCTCGCCCGCACCAGCCGCACGCCGCTCGCCGTCTTCGGCGTGGGCGCGGATCCCGTCAGCCGCCGCCGCGCGCGCCTCGCCCTCCGCGCGGGCCTCGACGCCACGCGCGTCTGGACCCGCGACCCCGCCTCCGCCGGCCGCGCCGCCGGCTACTCGCGGCTCCCCGTCGAGGTGGCCGCCGACGTCAGCCTCTTCGCCGCCCCGGAGCTCGCCGAGCTGGCCGCACCGGCCGACCGCCGACGCGGCGCCGTCGTCGCGCTGAACGCGAAGCACTCCCCGCAGGCCACGCTCGCGGACGTCCGGGCGCTCGAGGAGCGCTTCGGCGAGGTCGTGTTCGTCTCGATGGACCAGGGCGACGACTCCGACGTCGGCGCGCTCCGGCCCGAGGTCCGCGCCCGGCTCGTCACCGAGCCCGGCGACCACGGCTGGCGCCGTGCGGCCGAGATCATGGCGGACCGCGAGGTGATCGTCGCCTCTCGCATGCACGCCATGTACCTGGGTACGATGCTGAGGACGCCCGTGGTCGCGGTCGGCGGGGCCACCAAGGTCGGCGCGTTCGTCACCGAGTTCGGGACGCGCACGGAGCCGTCCTTCGACCAGGCGGTCCGCACCGCCATCGCTGGGCCGGCCGACGCCGGCGCCGCGGCCACCACCGCGGCGGCTCTCGTCGCCGCCACCGCCCGCCTGGACGCGGCTTTCGAGGAGATGACTTCATGGGTCCGACGTACCGCCTAGCGACCCCGGCGGTCTTCGCGGCCGCCGTGGTCCTCACCATCCTCGCCGCGCTCGGCGGCGTGGCCCTCCTCGGCAACGAGCTCTCCTACCCGTTCATGATCGCGGTGCTCGCGGTCCTGCTCGTGGGCGTGCTCGTGAAGGAGACCGTCTCCAACGGCGACCCGCTGACCCCCGGCGGCATCGTCGCCGCCACGGGCCTCCTCCTCTTCGTGCTCCGCCCGCTCACCGTCGCGAACAGCGGCGAGACGAGCCCCGGCGCCATCGCCGACACGCGCTTCTTCTCCCCCACGCTGCAGCTCGCCGCGAGCTCCGCCCTCATCGAGGCGCTGATCTTCTTCTCGGCCTTCTTCGTCGTCTACTACTACTCGGTCTCCCGCGAGGCCCGCCGCATCGCCCGCGGCGGCGAGGACGCCGCGGCCCTCGAGCAGAACGCCCTCGCCGGCGGCCCCGCCGTCATCGACCCGGACACCCAGGTCCGGTGGCAGCGCGTGTTCAACACGTCGGTGTCGCAGGCGCTCGTGGTGATCTCCGCGGTCATCGCGCTCGGCCTGCTCGTGTACCTGGTGCTCAGCTCCGGCGGCATCCAGGCGTACATGACGGGACTGGCGAACCGGAGCGACTTCCTCTCCGGCAAGTCGTTCATCGGTCTCTCGTACATCCCCGTGCAGATCGCGATCGTCTACAACGTGCTCGCCCGCCGCCAGAAGGGCCTCGAGGCCTGGAACTGGGTCAACCTGCTCGCGGTCGTCGTGCTCGTGATCTGCGCCGGGTCCGCCGGCGGCCGCGGCCCGCTCATCATCGGCGTGTTCCTGCCGTTCCTGATCCTCAAGCAGATCGGCCCGAAGCCGTTCCGCTTCCGCAGCATCGCCCTCATCGGCGGCATCACGGCCGTGGTCGCGATGGTCTACTCGATCGTCATCCGCGAGTCCACCTTCGACAACGGCCGCTCGCTCGACCGCCTGACGCAGGACCCGATCGGCGTGCTCCTCGACCGCCTCACCAGCGGCATCGAGACGCGGCCGTTCGACGTGCTCATCCGCCTCAACGAGGTCGCGGCGCTGCCCGACTTCGTCTACCAGTGGGGTGCCACCTACGCCGCCGTGCCCGCGTGGTTCGTCCCCCGCGGCCTCTGGGAGGACAAGCCCTTCGGCGGCGGCAACACGTGGTTCACGTCGACGTACGTGCCCCGCTTCTACGGCGTCAACCGCGTCGAGACGAGCCTCTCGGCCATCGGCGAGGCGTACTCGAACTTCGGGATCGCCGGGGTCGTCGCCGTCGGCGCGCTCCTCGGCCTCGTGGCGAGCCTGTTCATCCGCTCCCGCATGCGCCGCCGGGGCCTGCTCGGCGCCGCGATCGCGGTCGTCGTCACCCCGTACCTCTTCTCCCTCATCCGCGGCGACGCGTACCAGGGCATGTCGACGAGCATCGCCTCGCTCGTGATCCTCGTGCTGTTCTTCTGGTTCGCCTCCACCCGCAAGCAGGTCACCGGGCCGCTCAGCGCGCCCGTGCCCCTGCCCGACGAGACCGCGTCCGCCGCCGTCCGCGAGCAGGCGCTCGTCGGTGCGGGCGCGCGCCCTGACGCCGGCACCGCCGACGAGGCCCGCCCCGCGATCGGCAACGGCCGGGCGTTCCCGGCCGGACGGCCGGCCGTGACCTGGACCCCCGAGCGGTGACGGGCTTCGACGACCTCATCGCCGGATCCGACGGCCCCGCGGGCCGAGGCGACCGCAGTGCCGACCGCGGCTCCTCCCGCACGCGGCGCCCGCTCTGGAAGCGCAAGCGCCTCTGGATCCCCGTCGGCGTGCTCGGCGTCGCCGTGGTCGGCACCGCGGTCTCCGCCGCGCTGATCCTCCCCCGCGTCGACACCGTGCAGGGCGAGCTCCGCGAGGCGCTCCCGCTCTCCGACCAGGTGCAGACGGCGCTCCTCGCGGGCGACGTCGACACCGCGAAGGCGGGCGCCGCCGAGCTCCGTGACCACACCGCCAAGGCCGCCGAGGCCGCGGACGACGGCGTCCTCGCCGCGTACGAGTGGATCCCCGTCGTCGGCCCGAACCTCCACGCCGCCCGCGTGCTGGCCGCCACCTCCGACCGGCTGGCGACCGACGTCGTCACCCCGGCCACCGAGGTCTCGCTCTCCGCGTTCACGCCCGTGCTCGGCCGCATCGACCTCGACGGGATCCGCTCCCTCGGGCAGACCGTCGACACCGCCTCGGAGGGCCTGGCCGGCGCGCGCGCCGAGCTCGACACGGTCGACCGCGACCGGCTGTGGGCGCAGGTCGCCGACGACGTGACGCTCATGGACGAGACCCTCACCAGCACGGAGGAGACGGCGGGCACGTTCCGCGAGGTCACGGGGATCCTCCCGGACCTCCTCGGCGCCGAGGGTCCCCGCAACTACCTGCTCATGTTCCAGAACAACGCCGAAGTCCGGTCCACGGGCGGCAACCCGGCCGCGCTCGTGCTGCTGACCGTCGAGGACGGCAGCGTGCGGATCGCGAAGCAGGCGTCGAGCAACGACTTCCCGCGGAACGTGCGCCAGGGCGAGGTCCCGGACGAGACCGTGCGCCTCGTCGAGCCGCGCGCCGACCGGTTCGAGCAGAACATCACGATGTTCCCCGACTTCCCCACCTCCGGCGCCCTCGCCAAGTCGTACTGGGAGCGGTACCTCGGCGACCGCGTGGACGGCGTCCTGTCGTTCGACCCCATCGCGCTCAGCTACCTGCTCCAGGCGACCGGCCCGATCACGCTGGCCACCGGCGACGTGCTGGACGCCGAGAACGCCGTGCCCACGCTCCTCGGCGCGGTCTACAGCCAGTACCCCGACTACCTCGCGCAGGACCGCTACTTCGCGAGCGCGGCCGGCACGATCTTCGCGAAGCTCGTCACCGACACCCCGCCCGTCGTCCCGCTCGTGCAGGCGCTCGACAAGGCGATCGACGAGCGGCGCCTCCTCATGTGGAGCACCGTCCCCGAGGAGCAGGAGCTCATCGAGGGCGGGCCGCTGAGCGGCGCGCTGCCGGACGACAACGCGGACCAGACCTCCATCGGCCTGTTCTTCAACGACATCGGCTCGGGATCCAAGATGAGCTACTACCTGCGCTCCGGCTCCCGCATCGAGGCCGAGACGTGCGGCGACACCACCACGTACCGGGTCGCCGTCGACATGACGAGCATCGCCCCGGTCGACGCCGCCACGAGCCTCCCGCGCTACGTCACGGGCCTCGACGGCAAGGCCAAGGGACGCCAGTTCGACGACCTCCTCGTCTACGGGCCCGTCGGGTCCACCGTCGAGGAGTGGTCGACCGACGCCGACCTCACCACCGAGGAGGCCCGCGGCACCGACATGGGTCGGGGCATGATCCGCATCCGCACCGAGCTCGCGCCGCAGGACACCAAGACCGTCGAGGTCACCTTCACCATGCCCGCCTCCGACGACGCCGGGCCGCTGGAGGTGCGGCACACGCCGCTCGTCCGGCCGCTCGAGTCCGAGATCAGCCAGGTGCCCTGCTCCACGGGCGGCTGATCCCCCACCCTTCGCCCCGGCTGATCCCGCCCCGGATGGGGGCTTAGCCACCGTGTCCCGACCCCCGTAGGCTCGACGAGCCGCCGGGGGACGACCCGCCCCCGCACGCCCGCACGCCGCCCCCGCGGATCCTCCAGGCCGAGAGCACACGTTGACACCCAGCACCGCCACCACACGTCCGCGACGAGCGGGCCGGATCCGCCGATGGATCGTGGGCAGCCTCCTGGCCGTCCTCGTCCTCCTGCTCGCCTGGCTCCTCGCCGGGATCCCGCTCTTCGTGTTCCCGCCGGCCAGCCAGCCGGACAAGGCCGACGTCATCTACGTGATCGGCCCGCCCAACCCGACGCGCCGCGACCTCGCGGCGAAGCTCGTCGACGAGGGCTACTCCGACACGGTGGTCTTCTCCGTGCCGACGACCGGCCCGCAGTCGGCCGGCGAGCTCGCGGCCTGCAACGGCGAGTTCCCCTACCCCGTCACCTGCGACACCCCCTCGCCCTTCACGACGCAGGGCGAGGCCCGCTACCTCAAGGAGAAGTCCGAGGAGAACGGGTGGACGAGCGCCATCGTCATCACCTGGACCCCGCACGTGACCCGCACGCAGCTGATCTTCGACCGCTGCTTCGAGGGCGACCTCATGGTGGTCGAGGACCCGGTGGACTTCGACCTCCGCCAGTGGGTCTCGCAGTACACGTACCAGACCGGCGCCTTCGTCAAGGCGCTCGTCACGCCCGGCTGCTGATCCGGATCAGGCCGCCGCGGTCCTCGCGGTCAGCCGGGCGGGGTTGAATGGTCGGCATGACCCTCGCGATCGGCCCGACGACCGGCGACGACCTCCACCTCATCTCCCTCAACGTGCGCATGCCGTGGCACGGCACCCGCCAAGGCGAGGCCGACCACTGGCCGGAGCGCCAGGAGGTGCTCACCCGGTTCCTCCAGCAGGAGCGCCCCACGGTGCTCGGCGTGCAGGAGGCGCTGTGGCCGCAGGTCCAGGCGATCGAGAAGGCGCTCCCGCCCTCGTACCGCATGGTCGGGCAGGGCCGCGAGGGCGGCAGCCACGGCGAGCACGGTGCGATCTTCTACCAGGCCTCCCGCCTCACGCTCCTCGAGCACGACGTGATGTGGCTCTCGGACACCCCCGACGTGATCGGCAGCATGACGTGGGGCAACCCCATGCCGCGGATCCTCACCTGGGCCCGCTTCCAGGACGAGGCCACCGGCCACCCGCTCGTCGTGCTCGTGACGCACCTCGACCACGACGTGGCCGAGGCCCGCGACCGGTCCGCCGAGGCCATCGCCGAGCTGGTCCGCACGCGCTTCCCCGGCCTGCCCGTCGTCCTCATGGGCGACTTCAACGCGCCCGTCGACTCGTTCCCCTACGACGTGCTCACCCGCCGGGCGGGGCTCCGCGACTCCTGGCTCGACACCGCCCGCCAGGCCACGCCGGCCTTCGGCACGTTCCCCGACTACCGGCGGCCCGTGGTCGGCGACCCGCGCATCGACTGGATCCTCGTCGGCGACCGCGTCGAGGTCCGCGCCGCCGCGATCAACGACTTCTCCTGGCGCGACCGCATGATGAGCGACCACCTGCCCGTGCAGGCGCTCGTCCGGCTGAGCTGAGCGGGGCCCGCCTCGCCGCCGCGCGTCACGCGGACGGCGCCGCCTCCCCGGCCTCGTAGCCTGGGGGGATGAGCACCCCGCCGAAGGTCTACGCCGTCCACGAGAACCCCGAGTGGTTCGGGCCGTTCGCCGCCGCGCTGGACGCGCGCGGCGTCCCCTACGAGGAGTGGCTCCTCACCGACGGCGTGCTCGAGATCGACGAGGCGCCGCCCGAGGGGATCTTCTGGTCGAGGATCAGCGCCTCGGCCCACACGCGCGACCACGCGCTCTCCAAGGACTACACGCGCGCGCTCATGTCGTGGCTCGAGGCGCACGGCCGCCGCACGGTCAACGGCCGCCGCACCATCGAGCTCGAGGTGAGCAAGGTCGACCAGCTCACCGCGCTCCGGGCCGCGGGCCTCGAGGTGCCCAGGACGCGCGCGGTGGTGGGCAGCCACCGCATCGTCGAGGCGGCGCAGGGGCTCCCGACGCCGTTCATCACCAAGCACAACCAGGGCGGCAAGGGCCTCGGCGTCCGCCGGTTCGAGAGCGTCGAGGAGCTGGCCGCCTACGTGGAGGGGCCGGACTTCGAGGAGCCGCAGGACGGGATCACGCTGCTGCAGGAGTTCCTGGAGGCGGCGACCCCGCGGGTCACGCGGGTGGAGATCGTGGGCGGGCGCTTCGTCTACGCGATCCAGGCCGACACCGCGCGCGGCGGCTACCAGCTGTGCCCCGCGGACGCGTGCGCGATCGACCCGGCGACCGGGGCGCTCGTGATGCCGCCCGGGGCCACCATCGCGCAGCAGCCGGGCGACACGATCTTCTCCCTGCGGGAGGACGTCACCGCGGAGCACCCGCTCGTGGAGCGCTACGTGGCGTTCCTCGCGGGGCTCGGGATCGAGGTGGCGGGCATCGAGTTCATCGAGACCGCCGACGGCCGGCTCGTGACCTACGACGTGAACACGAACACGAACTACAACGCGGGCGTCGAGGCGGTCGCGGAGCGCTCGGGCCCGGGTGCGGTGGCGGAGCTGCTGGAGCGCGTGCTGCGGGAGACGTACCCGGAGACCTGACGCGGCGGGCGGGCCCGCGCACGGACGATCCGCACGGACGGCCCGCGCGGGCGGACCCGACGGCGTCAGGCCGTCGGGCCGCCGTCCTCGGGCGCGACCGCGCTCGTGTCGACGTCCTGCGCGTCCGCGATGCGCGTGTGGTGGTGGATGACCTCGGCGACGATGAAGTTCAGGAACTTCTCCGCGAAGGCCGGGTCGAGGCGGGACTCCTCGGCGAGCGCGCGGAGGCGGAGGATCTGGCGGCGCTCGCGCTCGGGATCCGCCGCGGGCAGGCCGTGCGCGGCCTTGAGCCGGCCGACGGACTGCGTGAACTTGAACCGCTCGGCCAGCAGGTGGACGAGGGCGGCGTCGATGTTGTCGATGCTGCCGCGGATCTCCCCCAGCTCCTCGAGGGCGTCCCGGGCGTCGTCGTCGAGGGGAGCCCCTGCGGGGCCGGTGTTCTCAGGCATGCCTCGACCCTACCGATCGGACCCGGGACGACGGAGGCGGGCGTCCCCATCGGGGGCGCCCGCCTCGCGGATCGTGCGGGTGGATCAGTCGACGATGGAGATCTTCACGTCGATGTTGCCGCGGGTCGCGTTGGAGTACGGGCAGACCTGGTGGGCCGCGTCCGCGATCTCCTGGCGGCGCTCGGGCGCGACGTTCGGGAGGTAGACGTCGAGCTCGACCGCGAGGCCGAAGCCGCCGGATCCGTTGTCGCCGATGGAGACGCTGGCCGAGACGCCCGCGTCCTTCGTGTCGACGCCGGCGTTCTTGCCGACGAGGTGGGTGGCGCCCAGGAAGCAGGCGCTGTACCCGGCGGCGAAGAGCTGCTCGGGGTTCGTGCCCTCGCCCGAGCCGCCCATCTCCTTGGGGGGACGGGTGTCGAAGTCGATGCGGTCGTCCTCGCTGCGGACATGTCCGTCGCGTCCTCCGCCGGAGGCGTGCGCGATAGCGGTGTAGATGGGTTCCATGCCCCCATCAGACCACGATCGAGCTGGGAGCGGGCGGCGCGTCGCGTGGACGCGCGCGGGACGGAAGGTGGACAGCGGGTCAGGGCAGGAGGCCGGAGCGGTAGCCCCAGACCACCGTCTGCAGGCGGTCGCGCGTGCCGAGCTTCGTCATGATCCGGGTCAGGTGCGACTTCACCGTGCTCGTCTCGATCACGAGGCGGCCGCCGATCTCGTCGTTCGACAGGCCGTCGCCGAGGAGCCGCACGATGTCCTGCTCGCGCGGCGTGAGCACGTCGACGCCGGGGTGCACGGCGGACGCGGCGCGGCGGCGCGTGAACTCCGCCATGACCCGGCGGGTGGTCACGCCGTCGAGCGCGGCCTGACCCGCGGCGAGCGCGCGGACGGCGGCGATGAACTCGTCCGGCTCCGCGTCCTTGAGCACGAAGCCGCGGGCGCCGGCCTCGAGCGCGCCGAAGACGTACTCGTCGAGGTCGAAGGTCGTGGCGACGAGGACGGCGGGGCCGGGGCGGTCGTCCGCGGGGCGGGCCTCGCCGTCCGCGCCGGTGATCGCCCGGGTCGCCTCGATGCCGTCACCGCCCGGCATGCGCACGTCCATCACGACGACGTCGGGCGCCAGGCGGCCGACGAGCACCACCGCCTCGCGGCCGCCGGACGCCTCGCCGACCACCTCGATGCCTCCGGCCGTCTCGAGGACGACGCGGAAGCCCGCGCGCACGATGGACTGGTCGTCGACCAGCACCACGCGGATCACGCGCCGGCCCCCGCGTCCGCGGCGACGGGCTCGACCGGGAGCTCCAGGCGCACGCGCCAGGTGCTGGAGGCGGTGGGGCCCGCCTCCAGCCGCCCGCCCACGAGCGCGGCCCGCTCGCGCATCCCGACGAGGCCGTAGCCCGGGGCACCCGCGGGCGCGACGGCCGGCAGCGGGTTCTCGACCACGAGCACGAGCCGGGCGGGACCGGCCTCGGTGGTGAGGGTCACGGCGGATCCGGGGGCGTGCCTCCGGGCGTTCGCGAGCGACTCCTGCACCGTGCGGTACGCGGTGACGTCGGCGAGCGGCGCGAGGGTCGGCAGCTCGCCGGTCGCGCGCTCCTCCACGGCGGTTCCCGAGGCGCGGGCCGCGCGCACGAGGCCGTCGACGTCGGCGAGGCCCGGGACGGGGACCTCGCCGGCCGGGCCGCCGGGGCCGGATCCGGTGGGGCCGTCGTCCGTCTGCCGCAGGATCCCGACGATGGAGCGGAGCGCGTCGAGGGTCTCCCGGCCCTGCACGCGGATCCCCCGCAGCGACGCCCGCGCCCGCTCCGGGTCGATGTCCACGAGGCGCTCGGCGGCGCCCGCCTGCACGACGAGCGCCGTGAGGTGGTGCGCGGCCACGTCGTGCAGCTCGCGCGCCATGCGGGTGCGCTCGGCGGCGACCGCGGCGCGGGTGAGGGTGGCCTGGTGCTCCACGGTCTCCACGGCGCGGGCGAGCGCGTCGCGGTCGTGGCGGCGGCGGAGCGCGACCCAGGATCCGACGGCGGCGCTGGCCACCGCGATGAGGATCCCGCTGGCGAGGATCGACGCCGCGTCGACCGCGACGGGGAGGCCGAGCGGCAGGCGGACGGCGTCGGGCACGAGCGCCGCGCGGACCTGGCCAGTCGCGGCGAACAGGGCGCCGACGGCCTCGATCCCGAGGGCCGCCGCGACGATCCGCGCGGTGGGCCCGACGGGCAGCCGCACGCCGACCGTGTAGGCGGCGACCACGGGCGCCGCCGCCCAGAACGCGAAGCCGGGCGGCAGCACGGCGACGAGCCCGGCCTGGAGCACCGACACCGCGAGGAGCGTGGCCCGCGGGTGGCGGCGGCGGACGGCGAGCGGCGCGCACTGGGCGACGGCGAGGATCCCGATGAGCCACGCCTGCGCCGACGACATGCCGCGCGCCGTGCCGTCAGCCCAGGCGAGCGCGAGGAGGCCCGCGAGGAGCACGAGGGTGACGACGGCCCAGGCGACGGCGGCGGCCGCGTCGCGCCCGGCGTCGGAGCGGATCCCGACGCGGTCGAGGCCGCGCCGGACCCCGTCGCCGAGGGCCGCGCCGGGGCGGGCGCCGGATCCGCGCGGGGCGTCGGGGGCGTGCGTCGCGTCGGTCACGCTCCGAGCATGCCAGGCGGCCAGGCCGCGGCCGTCGCTGCGACCGTCGCCGTCGCCGTCGCGCATCAGTAGCTCACGCTCGGCGCGAGCAGCCGGAACCCGACCGCGAAGGCCGCGACGCCGACGAGCGCGACCAGCACGAGCACCCGGCCCGCGATAATCCACGCCCCGCGGCGGGTGCGCACGGCCTGCCATGCGGCGAGCGCGGCGGGGATCACGGCGAGGGCGCCGAGGAGCTGCAGCCCCTGGAGGGTGCGCAGCGTCGCCGCGGGGACGTCGGTGAACGAGAGCGCCTGCACGGCCGCGACCGACCAGCCGGCGAGCGCCAGGAGCGTCACCGCCTGCCCGATGCGGGACAGGAGCAGCGCGCGGCTCCGGCGAGGGCGCGGGGTCGCGACGGCGGCGTCCGCACGGGCGTCGCGGCGACGGCGTCCGATGCCCGCGATGGCGGTGGCCGGCCACACGACGACCGAGACGAGCAGTACGGCCACGGCGGCCAGCAGCCCGGGGATCACCGCGGATGCCGCCTGCCACGGCTCGGCCCGGAGGAGCGTGAAGGACGCGCCCCACGTGATCCCGTCGACCGGACCGCCGTCGGCGGAGGCGCGCGTCGCGATCACGGCGTCGCCGCCGACCTCGCGCCACAGGTCGTCGCCCGCCTTCTCGTAGACGCCCGTGGTGACGGCGAGCGGCTTCGGGGTGATGGCGATGGTGCCGTCGGCGCGGGGCACGATCTCGGTCTGGCCGCTGAGGGAGAGCAGCGCGCCCGGGTTGGAGAACGGGGCGCGGGAGGAGATCCACGTGCCGGCGAGGTCGGCCGCGGCCTCCGGGTCGCCGACGGGGGCGGCGGACGTGCCGACGGCGTCGCCGGCGGGGCGCAGGTACCGGTCGGCGAAGCCCTGGAGGACGGTGGTCCGGAGCTCCAGGGTGTCGACGGCGTCGCGCCCGTTGCCGTTGAAGGTCACGAAGATGCCGGCATCGCTGTCGGGGAACATGCGCATCGCGGTGTGGAAGACGTTCGTGTCGCCGTCGTGGCCGAAGGCCGGGACTCCCGGCGTGCTGTCGTCGAAGAAGCCGAGGGCCATGCGCTGGCCGGCGGCGAACGTGCCGAGCTGGTCGGCGTCGAGGGCCGGGCGGTGCATCTCGTCGAGGGTCGCCGGATCCAGCAGCGCCTGGTCGGCGGGCAGGTCGCCGAGGTGGCCGAGCATGAAGCGGGCCATGTCGGATGCCGTGGCCGAGAGCGCGCCGGCGGGCGCCGCGTTGACGACCTCCGTCGGGTACGCGGGCTGCGTGTCGTCCGGGTAGCCCTTCGCGAGGCGCGCGTCGAGGTCGGCGGGGAGCGGCTGCGCGAAGGACGACGAGGTCATCCCGGCGCGGTCGAGCACCTCCTCCTGCACGAGGTCGACGAACGCCTTCCCGCCCACGCGCTCGGCGACGTAGCCGGCGAGGCTGGCGCCGTAGTTCGAGTACGCGGGGGTGGTGCCCGGCGCGAAGACCTGCGCGGGCGGATCCGTGCGCATCACGTCGCCGAGGGAGCGCTCGGTGCCGGGCAGGCCGATGAGGCCCGTGATGACCTCCTCGAACCCGGCCGTGTGGGTCAGCAGGTGCCGCAGCGTGACGGGGCCCTTCGGGGTGTCCAGGTCGAAGTCGAGGTGCTGCTGCACGTCGGCGTTGAGGTCGAGCCGCCCCTCCTCCACGAGCTGCATGACCGCGGTGGCGGAGACCACCTTGGAGACGGAGCCGACGCGGAAGAGCGTGCGGTCGGGATCCACCGGCGTCGCGGGGGTGCCCTCGGTGCCGGTGTCCGCGAGGCCGTAGCCGCGGGTGGTGAGCACCTCGCCGTCGGCGACGACCGAGACGGCCGCGCCGGGGATGCCGGTGGTCTGCAGGGCGGAGCCGACGACGCCGTCGAGCCAGGTGTCGACGTCGGCGCGGGTGAGGTCGTGCCCGCCCGGCTGGTGCTGGGGCGGAGCGGGCGGCGGCGGATCCGCGGGGGTCGCCGACGTGGCGGCGCCGGCCGCGAGCGGGATCGCCAGGGCGAGCGCCACGGCGCCGACGACGGACGCGAGGCGGCGGGATCGTCGCGGTCGGCGGCCGCGCGGGAGGGCGGGGGCGGTGGAGGTGCGGGGTGTCGTGTCCATGCATCCCACGCTCCCGGCTCCGCGCCCGCGGCACAGGGGGCGGGAGTCGGCACCTCGCCTGCGACTCGAGTCGCAGGCGGGGGTGCGCCTCGCGTCCCGGGCGCCCGCGTGCGGGCGTGGTCGCCACCGGCGGGAGGAGGGGACGCCGCGGCCGGACGGGGGTGCGCGCCCGCCCCGCGGACGCCGTACAGTGAGCGCGTCGCCCTGCATCGCCAGAGCCGAACGACGCGCCGCCCCGACGTCCCGATGTCACGTGCGCGAGCTCGCGCACGATGCACGCGCCGCCGCCGATCCCGGCCCGACGCGCCGCCCGCAGGACCGGGCCCGGCTCCTCCACCGGGTCGCGGCGCCGCGCCCCGCCCGACCGACGTGCACCGCCCGGAGGCACTCCATCCCCCATGACCGCTGCTATCCCGCCGGCGACGCCGCGCGCGTGCACGCCAGCGCCGTCCCGGTCGACGATCCCGACCCCGACGCCGGCCCCGGCAGCCGCAGCTTCCTCGACTTCGCCGTCGTCGCCGACCACACCGGGCCCCACTCCGTCGCCGTCACCTACGACCACTGCGCCTCCACCCCGCTCACCCTCGGCTTCGCCCTGGACCGGGGCCAGACCCGCACCGTGCACTACCCGCCGCTCCGGCGCGGCACGACCCGCCGCACCCTGTTCGTCGACGTGCACATGCGCCGGGGACCCGGGGTGATCCGCGTCGCCGAGGGCCCGACCGGCGCCCGGCTGCACGTGCACTCGCTGCGCGTCACCGGCGCTCGAGCCGCCCCGGACGCACGCGACGGTGCCGCTGCAGCGCCCCCGCCGAGCCCGCCCCGCGCCGCGGGCGAACCGGGCTAGACCGCCCTCATCCCGGGCCCGGGTCGCTCCCGCGTGGAGGCGCCGCACCGGATCCGGGCACCGGGGAGCAGGGCCCGGCACGCGGTCGCGCGCTCGCCGGGCTCGGGTTCGGTGGCAGCCGCACCGCCCGTCCCCACGGCGCTCCCCCGGTCTCCCGTCTCGCGGACGGCTTCCCGCCGCTCCTCCCGCCCCGCCCCACGGCGGATCACCGGATCCGCTCGCGCACGTGCCCGACCGATGCCGCACCACGACCCAGGAGGAGCCGATGCCCCGAGACGCGCACAGACCGCTCGGGCGGCGGGCCATGAGCCGGGCCGACATCGAGCTCATGGTCGCCGTCGCCTGGAACGCCGAGGGGAGGCTGCGCGGCCTGCGCCCGCTGGCGTGGGTGATCGGCGACGCCGACTTCGTGCACTTCACCGGCAACGCCGACGCTTACTCCCGAGCCGCCCGCCGGGAGATCATCGAGGACTGGATCGCCGAGCTGGGCCTCGCCGACCTCATCGACGCCACCGCGCCGCCGCTGCAGCGCGTCGGCCGCGACATGGTCTGGACCGGGAGCATCGACTCCATCGGCATGCAGTTCCGCTACCCCGCCGAGGACGATGAGCGCCGGCCCTCCGCCTCCTGAGCGCCCGCCGGTCCGCCGCCGGCTCAGGCCGCGGGTGTCCGGAACAAGACCGGCCGGCCCTCCTGGGCGGCGATCCGCGCGTCGAGGCCCGCGCGCACGGCCGGCCACTCGTCGGCGAGGATCGAGTGGATCGCCGCGTCGCGCCACGTGCCGTCCGCGCGGAGCTGGTCGCGGCGGCAGACGCCCTCGAAGGTCGCGCCGAGCTTGAGGATCGCGGCGCGGGATCGGGCGTTGAGCGCGTCCGCCTGCAGCTTCACCCGGCCGAAGCCGGACTCGAAGGCCAGGCCGAGGAGGAGCCGCTTGGCCTCCGCGTTGACGACGGTGCCCCAGACCCGCGGGTCGTAGGCGGTCCAGCCGAGGTGGGCGCGCTCGCGCCGCGTGTCCAGCTCGGTGAGGCTCGTGGTGCCGACGAGCTCGCCGTCGTGGGGGCCGCCCACGAGGATCACGGCGGTCGGCAGGTCGTCCCAGCGGAAGTAGGTGCGCGCCCACGCGTCGAAGGCCGCGTCGTCGGCGGGGAGGCCGGCGGGGCCTCCGCCGAAGCCGCCCGCGAACACGGCCGGATGCGCGATCGCGGCCCGGAGCGCGGGCAGGTGCTCGGGCGTGAGCGGATCCAGCCGCACATGGGTGCCGAGGAGGGACGCGGGCGCGGGCACGGTGGCGGTCACCCGGCCAGCCTGGCAGAGGCGGCGACGGGCTCGCCGCTCGCGCCCCGGCCTACGCTGGCGGGATGAGCACCGACGCCCGCGCCCCGCGCACCCTGTCCGACCACCGGCCCGAGGACGCGGAGGACCTGACGATCGAGGTCCCGGCGGCGCGGCTGTCGGCCGTGCGCGTGCCGGCCCGCACCGGGGATCCCGCGACCGCACCCGTCGCGCTGCTGGTCCCGGGCTTCACGGGATCCAAGGAGGACTTCCTCCCCCTCATGGGCCCGCTCGCCGACCGCGGCTTCACGGTCGTGGCGTTCTCGCAGCGCGGGCAGTGGGGATCCACCGGTCCCGGCCAGGCCGAGCCGCCCGTCGACGCGAGCGGCTACGAGCTCGAGACCCTCGGCCAGGACGTGCACCACGTGGTCGACGCGCTCGCGGGCCGCGGCGGATCCGGCGGCCGTCACGTCGCGACCGACGCCGCCCCCGCCGCGCCGCTCGGACCCGTGCACCTCCTCGGCCACAGCTTCGGCGGCGTGGTGGGGCTCCAGGCGCTGATCCGCGACCCGGGCCGCTTCGCCAGCTACACGCACTGGAACTCCGGTCCCCGCAGCCGGGCCGACCGCTCCGAGCAGATCGCCGCCGTCCGCGCGTCGGGCAGCGCCGGGCTCTGGCCGCTGTGGTTCCTGCCCGAGCAGCTCGACGGCGACGACCTCGAGGTGGAGTGGTTCCGCACCCGGCTCCTCGGCACGGCGTCGGCGCAGCTCCTCGGGGCGCTCGAGATCATGCAGGAGCAGACCGACCGCGTCGACGAGCTGCGGGCGACGGGCGTCCCCGTCCTCGTCTCCCACGGCGACGCCGACGACGCCTGGCCGCAGGACTGGCAGCGCGACATGGCGGAGCGCGCCGGCGCCCGCTACGAGGTGGTCGCGGACGCCGGCCACTCCGCCCAGGTCGACCAGCCGCAGGCGAGCGCGGACCTCCTCGCGGACTTCTGGCGGAGCGCGGCGCCGACGGCCTGAGCCGCCGGCGGCAGGACCGCGCGCGTCAGGACAGCCGGCCGGTGTCCTCCTGGAACCAGCGGATCAGCTCGCGGAGCGCCGGCCGGATGGCGTCGTCGGGCCGCTCGCCCTCCAGGTCGTCGAAGGTGTCGCGGTAGCCGGGGATCCGCTCGGCCACGCGGGCGTCGTACTTGGCCATCCCCATCGTCCAGTCGGGGAACTGCCGCTCGGTGATCCGCTCCTCCATCAGCGTGGCGATCCGGCCGTGCCGGTCGTCCGCGAGGATCGCGGCCATGCGCTCCCGCACATCGGCCTCCTCCCCCTCGATGAGCTGGAGGAAGCGCCCCTGCCGATGCACGAGGAGGCCCGTGAGCCCGTGCGCCGCGTTGGTCGCGCGGCTCTGGGCGAGGAGCTGGGCGAGGTCGACGTCGTCGAAGGACCGCTCGGCGGTGCTGGAGTAGACGATGGAGAGCATGAGGTCCTTCCGCCTGCGCGGGCCGCGCGTCATCGGACGGGTCGCCCCCGCCGCCCCTCCAGCCTGGTCCTCGGTCGCGCCGAGGACCAGGCCGCGGCGGGTCCCGTCAGATGGCGGACAGCTGACGGGGCGACGGCGTCCCGCGGAGACCGGGAACCCGCGCTCACGGGTCCCCGGTCTCTGCGTGCGGCGCGCCCACCCGCTTCGACTCGGGGGATCCGCGCTGCCGCAGGTAGATCGCGAGCACCGCCATGCTGCCGACGGCGAGGAACTCCGACTGCCAGTTCTGCAGCGTCCGGGACCAGAAGTCGGCGGAGACGACGTACTCGGCCCAGGTCGGCGGATCCTCGAGGCCCAGGAGCTGCTGCTCCGCGAACGCCGACGCCCCGGCGATCGACTGCGCGAGCCACGACACCAGGAAGATCGCCGCCATCACGAGCACGAGGGAGCGGCTGTAGAGCGCCTGGCCGAGGCCGCCCATCGTGGCGCCCCTCGGGGAGTCGTCCCGCGCGTGCTCGCCCGCGAGCTGGTGGGCGTCGTCCTCGGGGCCGCGCTGGGGAGGGGTCGTCGACTCGGGCGATCCGCGCTGCATGAACCACACCGTCGCCCAGATGTAGAGCGTGAACTGCAGGTACTCCGACTGCCAGTTCTCGGCCACGTCGACCGCGAACGACGACGACGTCACGTACGCCGCCCAGCCGATCCCGGCGACGCCCTCCGCCTCCAGCTCGTCGACGTAGGACAGCCAGCCGACGAGCGACTGCCCGGCGAGCGCGGCCAGGAAGATCACGCCGAAGAAGACGCCGAGCCCGTTCTCGCGGAGCCACGTGCGCGCGCCCGTCATCGGTGCAGCGCCCCGACGACGAGGAGGAACGCGAGCCCGACGACGATGACCGCCAGGTAGGCGATGAAGATCCCGCGCACGTCAGCTCCCGTCCATCTCGCAGTCGTAGGGGCCGTCGCCCCGGGGCGTGCAGCCCGCGGCGCGCACCTGCCAGCCGTCGGCGG
The DNA here is from genome assembly GCF_052654495.1 of Clavibacter rahimiani. Lineage (NCBI taxonomy): Bacteria > Bacillati > Actinomycetota > Actinomycetes > Micrococcales > Microbacteriaceae > Clavibacter > Clavibacter rahimiani. The sequence goes on along the minus strand of NZ_CP199790.1, from coordinate 638,662 downwards.
AGTGCGCGAGGAACACCGCCTCGCCGTCCGCGCGCACCAGGGCCCCGCGGCCGGAGACGACCACGTCGTCCGGGGCGATCGCGGTGATGCCGAGGCGCGTCACGCCGTCGGCGCACGGCTCCCCCGTCGTCTCCTCGACCGCCTCGCGCGCGGCGTCGGCGGCGAGCGCGCAGGCCGCCTCGCCGTCCCCGGTGGAGGCCGCCGCCGTGAAGGCCACCGCGACCTCCGTCGCGCCCTCCGCATCCGGGCCGGCCGCGCATCCCCCGAGCAGCAGCACGCCGGCGAGCGCGACCGGCAGCGCCGCGCGGCGGACCGGGCGGGCGCGGCTCGTGCCGCCCACGGCTACTCGGAGACGCCCTGGGCGACGTCGGCGACGGTGCCGTCGTCGAGGGCGCGGGCGACGTCCGCCAGGCTCACCATGCCGACGAGGTCGTGCCCGTCGATCACCGGGAGGCGGCGCACCTGGTGCTCGGACATCGTGCGGCGGATCTCCTCGGCGTCGTCGTCCGCGCCGATCGTGACGACCTCGGCCAGCCCCAGCGACGCGACGGTCGCGGTCGAGGGGTCGCCGCCCTCGGCGATGCAGCCGACGACGATGTCGCGGTCGGTGATCATGCCGGCGAGGCGCCCGTCCTCCCCGCAGATGGGGAGCGCGCCCACGTCGAGGTCGCGCATGCGCCGGGCGGCGTCGGTGAGCGTGTCGTCCGGTCCGACGCACTCGGCGCCCTCGGTCATGATGTCGCGTGCCGTGACCATGTGATCCTCCTCGTGGGTCGCGGGCCCGCCGTGCCGCGGGCCCTCATCGACGCTAGGACGGTCGTCCGCGGCCGCCTCGGGGGTTGACGCGGGAGCAGGCGGGCGGCCACGATCCGCGGCTCACCGCCCCGTCACGCCCGGTCGTGCAGCGTCACGTGGTAGCCGTCGAGGTCCGCGAACGCGAAGGTGCGGCCGAAGGGCCCGTCGAGGGGCGGCGTCACGATGCGGTGTCCGTCGGCGACGAGCGCGTCGTGGATCTCCTGCACCCCCGTCGCGTGCAGCCAGATGGCCGCGCCGATCCCGGGCTGCGCCACGGCGTCGAGGTCGGTGCCGGGGATCGCGTCGCGGAGCGCGAACGCGATGGGCGTCGTCGAGAACACGACGGCGTGCGGGGGTCCGGCGGGCGAGCGGACGAGGCCCAGGTAGCGCTCGTAGAACGCCTGCGCGGCGTCGAGGTCGCGGACCTGGAGCGAGATGAAGTCGGGGCCGGTGGCGGGCATGGTGTCTCCTCGAGTCGATGTCAGATGCCTGACATCAAGGAGCGTATGTCAGAATGCTGACATGAGTCAAGGCGACGACGGCATCGACCTCCCGACCTCGCTCGGCTACCTCCTCAAGGAGGCGTCGAGCGCCCTGCGCCAGGCGATGGAGGAGGCGCTGCGGCCCCTCGGCATGACCATCACGCACTACTCGTGCCTGGAGCTCCTCGCCCAGCGGCCCGGATCCTCGAACTCCGACCTCGCGCGCGGCGCCTTCGTCACGCGCCAGTCGATGAACGTGCTGCTGCAGACCCTCGAGCGCGACGGATCCGTGACCCGGCCCACCGAGGAGGCCGTCGGCCGCGTGCAGCCCACGCGCCTCACGGCGAAGGGCCGCCGTGAGCTGGCGAAGGCGACGGCTGCGGTCCGCGCGGTGGAGCTGCGGATGACCGCGGACCTGACGGACGACGATCGCGCGGCCGCCACGCGCATCCTGCGCAGCATGGTGAGGTCGCTGCACGGAGGCCGGGCCTGAGGGGCGACCACCCGGGCGTCACCGCTCGACGCGCGCCGGCACCATGTCGTCCCTCTCACTCGACGTACCCGCGCGCTTGCAGACGGAACATCTGCGCATAGAGGCCGTCATGCGCCATGAGGGAGTCATGATCCCCCTCCTCGACGAGATGTCCGTCCTGGAGGACGAGGACGTCATCCGCCATCCGGACGGTGGAGAACCGGTGCGAGATGAGGATCTTCGTGGCGGCGTGGCCCTCCTCCGTCAGCTGAGCGAAGACCGCCTCCTCCGCACGCGCGTCCAACGAGGCGGTGGGCTCGTCGAGGACGATGATCGGCGAACGGCGGAAGAGAGCCCTCGCGAGGGCGATCCGCTGCCACTGCCCTCCGGACAGCTGCTTCCCGTCGGCGAACCACTTGCCGAGCTGCGTCTCGATGCCCTCCGGGAGCGCCCGGACGGTCGAGGTCATCTCCGCCTGGTGCAGCGCCTCTCGAACGCCGACCTCATCCTCGAGCTGCTCGATGCGCCCGTACGCGACGTTCTGGCGCACGGAGGCCTCGTACTGGATGAAGTCCTGGAACAGCACCGTGAGATGGTCGCGGTACGCCGAGAGTTCGAACTCGGCGATGTCGATGCCATCGACCAGGATGCGCCCCCCTGTCGGCTCGTACAGACGCGACAGCAGCTTGACGATCGTCGACTTGCCCGCCCCGTTCTCTCCGACGAGGGCCACGGTCCGTCCGGCACCGAAGGTCGCGGAGAATCCCTCGAGCGCAGGCAGGGTCTGTCCGGGGTACGTGAACGACACATCCTCGAAGACGATCTCGTGCGCAGGCGCCGTCGGCACGGCGCGACCGGGGACCGCGCTCGTGCTGCGCGGTTCGAGGTCGAGGAAGCCGAAGAGGTTGCCCAGGAAGAGCGTGTGCTCGACGAGCTGCCCCAGCCCCCCGATCAGCATCTGCGCTGCGACGGTCACTGCTCCGATCGCGCCGATGTAGGCGGCCAGCCGACCGAGGTCGTCCATCGCGAAGGCATCCGCGATCGCGAAGTACACGGCCGCTCCCGTCACGGCCACGCCGACGAGACCCGAGATCGCACCGGCCCTGCTCCGGCGGCGCTCGATCCCCATGTCGATGTCGTAGAAGCGACCGAGCATCGCCCGGTACGTCTCGATGAAGTGGCCCACGAGACCGAACAGGCGGGTCTCCTTGTACGTCTTGTCGTTGGTGACGAGCGCCAGCAGGTACTGGCCGCGCCGCCGCTCCTCGGAGCGGTCGCGCTCCACCTCCCAGAGCCGGCGCACGAAGATCTGGTTGGCCACGACCGGGAGGATGGGCGAGAGCAGGACGAACAGGGCGACGAGGGGGCTCCAGGTCACCAGCACTCCCATGAGCAGCACCAGCGAGACGGCACCCGAGACGGCCGAGATCAGCTGCGTGAAGAACTGGTAGGGACGCCCCGTCGCCTCCCGCGTCGCCAGCTGCAGGCGGTTGTACACCTCAGGGTCCTCGAAGTCCTGCAGCGCGAGGGTCCCCGACTTCTCCATGAGCTGCAGGTTGAACGCGTTCGACACGCGCTGCTCCAGAGACGTCTGCCAGTACCCCTGCAGCGTGGTGAGCAGCAGGCTGAACAGCGCCAGCCCGCCGAAGAGCAGCGGGAAGACCAGCAGCGACGAGAGGTCCGTGGCGGACTGCACCGCGTTCACCGTCATGCCGAGCAGCACCACCTGCGCGACGGGGATCACCGCCTCCAGCGCCGTGGAGATGAGGATGCCGAGCACACCTCCGGGACTCGTCCCCCAGATCAGCCGGAGGACCCGCGGCCAGCTGTCCAACATGGTCATGCCCTCTCTTCCGCAGACGAGCCGACGAGCTCGAGATCGATGAACGCGCGCTCCCGGCGCGCGAACGCCTCCGCCGAGAGCGCCCACAGCCCGAGCGCGCGCGGTTCGACGACGTTCCCCACGGGGAAGCTGCGATTGAACGTCATGTGGAGCACGGATGCCGCCGTCGAGAGGAAGTCCTCCTCGTGATGCACCCGGCGATACGCGGCCGCGTAGTCGTCGAAGGCACGGCGGCTGGCGGACAGCGCCGATGTGAGGTGGTCGCGATCCTCGATCCCCATCCCCCGGAACGGATCGGCGGGCTCCTGCAGCGTCGCCATCAGCGCCTGCCTGTTCTCCCGGTAGAACTGCCGGAACTCCGGTTCGGTGCTGGGACCGATCCCCAGCGCCGAGTGCGAGATCCCCACCGCGGCATACAGATGCGCGAGGATGCTGACGCCGAGGAGCTCGTCCGCGACCTGCTCGCGCGCTCCCGCGACTCGGACCCGCGAGATCTCCAGGGCGAGCTTCGATGTCGCCTCGAACACCGGCAGCGCCGCCCGGTAGAGGTCCTCGCCGCCATAGCGGTTGAACTCCGGGATGTAGCCCACCAGTGCGGAGTCCGCGATCAGCCGGCGTCGGGTGAGATCGTCCGCCCATCCGGCGACGGCATCGCGCAGGCGATGCGCGACGCGCGGCGAACGCGCGTGCAGGCGGATCCTGAGGGCATGCGCCGGCATCGGGTAGCGGATGAAGAACCACCGGTCCCGCAGCGAGCGCGTGGCGCCGAGCAGGTCGTCCAGGCGCGAGCCGACGAGCGCGTCGAGGTCGTCGCGGCTGCCCTGCACGTCGAGGCAGATCCACTGCGGGTCCCATTCCTGACTCGTGCGGATCCCCGTCGGCGCGAGTCCGCGTGCCGCCCCTCCGCGCTGGTCGTCTGCGGACGCCTCCGGAGCCGGGAGCATCACGGAGACCACGAGCTCGTGGGCGTAGCGGGCACCGTCCTCGTCGGAGAGCAGTCCGCTCGCGGACCCTCCTTCCGCCTCGCGCGCACCGTCCAGCGTCTCCTCGAAGGAGAGGATCGTGTCGTTCGTCCTGGCACGTCCGCTCTCCTCGGCGAGGATGGCGATGTCGATCTCCTGTTCGAGATCGAGTGCGAGCCGGTTGTCGTCGCGGACGAGGGTGACCCTGGCGGGCATCCGCAGCGCCTGGCGCACGGCGTGGAGCGACGCCGCGAACTCGGCCGGACTCTCCGACGACGGCAGCCGTGACGGCAGGACGTTCCACTTCGCCGGGCTGTAGATCACCCTGCCGCGCGTGACCCGCGGCAGGGCGGGGGCTCCCTGCAGACGCCCCCAGTCGAAGATGTTGAACCCGCGCAGCGCATCCGTCGACAGCTCGACGAGCAGCCGGATGACGTTCGGCGCGGCGAGCGGCGACAGCATGTGGTTCTCGACGATGCGGATGAGCGCGCCGTCGCGGCGGTCACGGAGGAAGAACGAGACGCCGTCGTTGCCGACCAGGATGTCGGACAGCGCCATCCCACCCGGCCCCTGCGGTGAGACACCCACATCGAGCGTCTCGATGCCGGCATGAGCCGTGCGCGCGACGTTCGCCATGCGCGCCTTGTCGGGCAGGTAGCGCAACTGCACGAGGCGCGTGCGCGGGCCGCTCCACTCGGCTTCGCGCTCGAGCATCGTCTCGACGAGCTCGGCGGCGTCGTCGAGGATGCCGGTGAACCGCCCGGTCGCTCGGCCTCCGAGCGCCAGGCCGTCGGGGAGGACCGCCACGTCGAAGTCGTCCGCGTCCACGGCCTCCGCCGAGCGCGCCAGGACGCGCACGAACAGGTCGAACGTGGCGCTGGGCGGGCGCGGGTCATCCGTCGTGAAGAGCGACAGGAGATCGTCGGTCAGCTCGAGGTGCTCGCCGGTGAGGAGCGCCGTCGTGTACGCGTCGAGGAGCGCCGCCGCACCGCGCGCGTTCTCGTCCGGAGACTGACCGGGAAGCTGGTACGAGCGCTGCGGGAGCTGGTATCCCGACGGCGCTTCCAGCCCGCGACCTGCGCTCAGGAGCTCGAGGATCGGGACCTCGCCGCCGACGCCGTAGCGCTCGAGGAAGTGCTGCTCGTACTCCACGATGGAGGGCGGTCGCGCGGCGAAGAAGCTGGTGCGCGTGAGGACCTCAGCGACGTCCTCCACGCGTCGGGCCACGTTCCTGTGGAGCTCGTCCGCCGAGAGGGCCACCGCGGCGTTCACCGTCACCGTCGGGCCGCTGTGATCGGCGAGGAGCGACACCTGCCGCTTGCGGATCGCGGCGAGCGCAGGCACCACGTCGGCGACATCCCTCACGGCGCCGAGGCCGTCGACTATCCGCGCGAGCTCGTCGCTCTCGGTGCGGAACGCGGCCCCGCCCTTCCGCAGGGCCGCGATCATCGCCGTCGCCTCCTGGCCCGGCGTCAGCGCCGGCACCACGTCGGGATACAGCACGCCCTGCGCCAGCAGCGTGTCGACGAAGGCGTCGATCGTCTCGCGGGTGACGTCCGGATGGGCGCGGTGGAGCTCGGCGACGATCTCGTCGGCGTTCGCACCACGGGACGCGGCGGACAGCGCGGCCTCGACGGGAGGCGTGCGCAGCAGGTCGACGTGATTGCTCTCATCGGTGCCGAAGACGTTCGACTGGGCGATGTCGAGGCGCTCGCCGATCGACTGACGGTACGGATTCGCCGCGAGAGGCAGGGAACGCGCATCGGCACCGGAGGCGATGCTGGCCGCGAAGCCCATCAGCCAGGCGTAGTCGGGGAAGGCCTCGACCCGCGCGACCGGATCCACGGCGACGCGCAGCCGGGTGGCCTCAGCGAAGCGTCCGACCGCGACGCCGGCGAGCAGGCCGAACGGAGTGGGGCGATGCGTCATGCGCAGGAGGTACTTCCGCAGGCTCCGCAACGCTCCCAGGGTCTTGCGCTCGTCCTCGGGCGCTCCACCTGGTGCCTCCAGGCGTCGCAGCTGCTCGACGAGGCTCGGGCTCGCCGTGGCCAGCGCCGCGGCGATCCTCTCGTCGCCGAGCAGCGTCGGGATGGACGCCCGCAGGGCTCGGTAGGTCGTGAGGTCCGAGAACCTCTGCTGATCCCACAGCGGAACCCGCACGACGAACCTCTCGTGTGCGGTGTATCCGTGCTTCGGGCCGAGTGCGGTCATGGTGCTCCTAACAGAATCCGAACAGGGATCGCCAGGGTGCGCGAGCGGCGCCCGCGCCTCGGCCGGCGAGGACGAGCGCGACACCGGCCGCTCCCTGGATGACGGTGGGGTTGTCGAGGAGCTGGGCCGGCTCCTCGAAGTCGCGGTAGAGCAGCGGCGCGTCCGGAGATGCCCGAGCGACGAGGTCCGCGATCAGCGGCGCGTGGGGGAGCTCTCCGGAGGTCGAGCCGTCACCCAGGACGGCGTCGGCGCATGCCACGATGCCGGCCAGGCCGTGGCAGATCGTCGGGCTGCCGAGCGCAGGGCGACGGCGATGGCGCGCGACCGCGCCGAGCATCGTCTCCTCGGCGGAGTCCCGCAGCTCCTGGTCGGAGAGAGCGGATGCGGCGTGCGACAGGGCCAGCGCGACCCCCGGTGCTCCGTAGCACCAGGCGTTGGGTGCGAGCTCGGCATGGGCCGCGCGCGCGACGGACCCGGACGGCATCGCGATGCCCGTGGACCACGTGCTCCCGAACTCGTCCCATGACGCCGCCTCCTGGACCCGGGTGGCCAGATCGCGGATCGCCCGGTTCCGCAGCTCGAGACGCGCTCCGTCGAGAGCGCACCCGGAGAGGGCGATCAGGATCCCGGGCATCCCGTGCGCTGCGCCGAGGTTGAGATAGCCGTCCGGGAACTCGGCGGCGTACTCCGGAAGCGGATAGTGCTGGGGCGCGATGCAGGCGCCGTCGCCGATCCGCGCTCCTCGGCGGAGCATCTCGTGCAGATCGTCGAAGAGCCGGTTCTCCGCTGCGCGCAGCGACGGGCTGCCGGGCAGTGCGCGTCGCGCGGCGGCCAGCGCCATCAGTCCGCCTGCGCGTCCGCTGATCAGGTCGTAGTCGGAGTCCGCGACGTCGCCGTCCGCCGGGATCGGCTCGATGCTGAGCATCTGATCGGCGATCTCCTCGGCCAGCATCCCCGCGCGGTCGAGCCAACGGCGCTCATCCCTCGCGGCGGCGGTGAGATAGGCGAGCAGCGCCCCCTGCGCGCCGCCGAACAGCGAATCGTGCTCGTCGATCCCGTCGACGACGCCGTCGTAGCACGCGTCGAGGATCGCGTCGGATCGTCTCGTCCACTCGTCCCCGCCGTCCGCCGGCGTGGCGAGGGCCTCGAAGACCAGCGCCGAGCCGAGCGGTCCCATCGCGATCGATCGGGAGTCCCATCCCGTCGGGTACGCGGCGACCGTCCTGACCTGTTCGAGGCACTCGTCCACGAGCTCGGCGTCCGCGAGTGCTCGACCGATCTCCTCGGCGATGACCGCAGGCGGCGCTTCGACGGCTGCTGCATCCATGCGCGATGTCCTCCGGCTCAGGGGACTGCCCGCCCGCACCTCGCCCGGACGGACAGCCCGAGCGCTCACCAGCAGGCGAGCGGACTCTGCGTGATGCAGAACGGAGTGCACCCGCACGTGGCCTTGCACGTGACGCGGCTGCACAGAGCACGACTGACCACCGTCAGCGATGACGGCTGGACACCCCCGGAAGCGACATTCGGCGCAACGCGCACATCGATCGCAAATGCATTCATATCTGTCTCCTCTCGACCCCCGAACTCCCGATGAGAAAGGCCGGTCGCGAGGAAAGCTATGGTGACGTCACCGCGACGTCAAGAGCTCCGGCGAGAAGCTATACGAAAGTCAGCCGCTGCTATCGATCGACTTCTTCGCCGTCCTCGGCGCCGCGGACAAGAAAGCCGCGAGCGAGCAGACCCACCCCCGCGAGGAGGGCGAGGACCGCGGCGATGTGAGCCGCCCAGCCCAGGGCGCTGTCCATGCCGACGACGGACTCCATCGCTTCTTGACTGCGAATGACCATCCACGCCAGGAAGACACCGACGAGCACGATGCCCGAACCGATGAACAGGGCTTTGCGCAGACCGTTTCGATTGTGATCCATGGGAGACATCCTCACATTCTTCCTTGCTCTGACCAGCACACCCTAGCAGGAGGGCGTCAAAAGGCGAGCCCGAATGGAAATGGGGACGGCCGCCCTGATCGGCGCGATTCGGAGCATCTCGGATCCGCGATTCGGACGGCATTTCGCGCGTCGACGATCGTCCATGATCCGGCGCATGCCGGATTCCCCGATGGCGCAATGTGGCACCTGCATGCAGAGACGAGGAGAACGGACGACGACGAAAATCCAGGCGTCCGCAGAACCGTCCGGCATCACCGTACTGGCCGGATCACCTGGCGTCTGTAGTCGTTTCAGGGGACAAGCTCGCGCACTCTCCCGGTCCGCGCGGCGATCCGCGGTCCCACCTCGAACGCACGCGTGCAGCGCTGCGCACGCGATCGGGCGCGGAGAGGATGTCGGCGTCCGCGACGAGCTGGCGGCAGTCGTCGGGGTCGGCGGCCTTCAGGCTCGGCCGGGATGCGGTCCACCGTCTCGGTGAGCGGCAGCAGCGGATCCCGGTCACGTCGACCTCCTCGACCGTCCGACTGCGCAGTCGAACGAGGTGGAGCGATACGGGACGGTCGGCGGTCGTCCTACCGCTCGACGACCAGCCGCCGCAGCTCCGCCGACGACACGTACCCGAAGCGGTGCAGCTCGCGCCACGCCGCCACGTACTGCTCCTGGCCCATGTCGAGATCCGCCTGCAGGCGCTCGCGGTTCATGGTGCGGGCGTCCGCCCGGCTGAGGAACCGCGCGAGGTCCGACGCGTCCGTGCCGAGGCGGGCGTCGTCGGCCCAGCCGTCGTGGATCAGGGTCAGTCCTCGAGGAGGTCGTGCAGCACGACGACCTGCTCGCGCTCCGGTCCCACGCCGATGGCGGAGATGCGGGCGCCGCTCATGCGCTCGATGGCCATCACGTAGTCCTGCGCGTTCTTCGGCAGGTCCGCGAACTCGCGGCAGCCCGTGATGTCCTCCTGCCAGCCCGGGAAGTCCTCGTAGATCGGGGTCGCGTGGTGGAAGTCGGACTGCGAGACGGGCACCTCGTCGTGGCGCACGCCGTCGACGTCGTACGCGACGCAGACGGGGATCGTCGCGAGGCCCGAGAGCACGTCGAGCTTGGTGAGCACGAAGTCGGTGACGCCGTTGATGCGGGCCGTGTAGCGCGCGATGGGCGCGTCGTACCAGCCGCAGCGGCGGGGGCGGCCGGTGGTGGTGCCGAACTCGAAGCCCTTGGCGCGCAGGTACTCACCCGACTCGTCGTGCAGCTCCGTGGGGAACGGGCCCGCGCCGACGCGCGTCGTGTACGCCTTGACGACCGCGATGATCCGCTCGAGCCGGTTGGGCGCGACGCCCGAGCCCGTGGCGGCGCCGCCGGACGTGGCGCTCGACGACGTGACGAACGGGTACGTGCCGTGGTCGATGTCGAGCATGGTGGCCTGGCCGGCCTCGAAGAGGACGGTCTTGCCCTCGTCGAGCGCGGTGTTCAGCTCGAGCGACGCGTCGCACACCATGGGGCGGAGGCGCTCGACGTAGGAGAGGAGGCTCTCGATTATCTCCTCGGCCGAGATCGCGCGGCGGTTGTAGATCTTCACGAGCATGTGGTTCTTGGCGTCGAGGGCCGCCTCCACCTTCTGGCGGAGGATGTTCTCGTCGAAGAGGTCCTGGATCCGGATGCCGACGCGGTTGATCTTGTCCGCATAAGTGGGCCCGATGCCGCGGCCGGTGGTGCCGATCTGGCGCTTGCCGAGGAAGCGCTCCGTCACCTTGTCGATGGTGCGGTGGTAGTGCGTGATGACGTGGGCGTTGGCGCTCACGCGGAGCTTCGAGACGTCGACCCCGCGGGCGGCGAGCGCGTCGAGCTCGTGGAAGAGCACCTCGATGTCGACCACGACGCCGTTGCCGATGACGGGCACGACGCCCGGCGTGAGGATGCCCGACGGGAGCAGGTGGAGCGCGTACTTCTCCGTGCCGACGACGACCGTGTGGCCGGCGTTGTTGCCGCCGTTGAACTTCACGACGTAGTCGACGCGGCTGCCGAGGAGGTCGGTCGCGCGTCCCTTGCCCTCGTCACCCCACTGGGCTCCGATGATCACTACTGCGGGCATGGCTCACTCCTCGTCGGGGGCGGGTCGGTCGGGTCGGGCTCGGGTGGCGTGCGGTGGTGCGGGTGCGTGCGGTCGTGCAGGTGCGTGCGGGTCCGGCGTGCGCCGGGTCAGTCCTGGCCGCGGATGACGATGGCCTCGGTGGGCGGCAGCGCCCCGGCCGTCAGCGCCTCGATGTGGCCGGCCGCGGTCGGATCCGCGTCGCGCAGGAAGGCGGTGAGGCGCGAGACCTCCTCCTCCTCGCCGATGGCGGCGGCCGCGCGGCGGAGCGCGTAGAGGGAGCGGAGGACGCCCCGGTTCGGCTCGTGGCTCCACGGCACGGGGCCCTGGCCCTTCCAGCCGGACTTCCGCAGGGAGTCGAGACCGCGGTGGTAGCCGACGCGCGCGAACGCGTAGGAGGCGATGCGGTCGCCCTGGATGAAGGCCGTGTCCGCGAGCAGCGCCCAGACGAGCGACGACTGCGGGTGGTCGGCCGCGATGGCGCCGAGGGTGTCGTGATCGCCGTCGGCGTTCGCGATGCGGGCGGCGACCTCGGGGTCGTCGGCCAGGCGCGTCTCGGGGACGCCGAGCAGGTTCTCTCCAGTCACACTCGATCCTACCGCGAGGGTCCGGCCGCTCCCGAGGGGGTCCGGGATCCGCGCACGTCGAACCCGCCGGCTTCGACATCGTCCGCCCGTGCGGGGGGAAGCACCGGCCCGATCAGCCCTCGAGCGCGCGGAGGGCCGGGTGCGCGCGCAGCGCATCGGGCCCGTGAGTCATGAGGACCGCCAAGGTCGCCAGGGCTGGAGCCATGGGTCCGCTGAGCGACAGGGGCGATGCCGCGCCCTCGAACTCGAAGACGATGTGGAAGTGCTCCGGGTCCGGGTAGATGGCGCTCACGGCGGCAAGGTCGAAGGACAACCAGCCTCGACCGGCGACGTTGCAGGCGATCCGCTGGTTGCTCGCGACGACCTGCACCCGCTGATGCTCGCGCCACTGCGTCGTCGCCTCGGCCTGCGCACGCGAGCGGCTGATCGAGTTGCCGATCGCGCTGCCGATCAGCGCGCCGGCGACCCACGCCGGTCGTCCGAACGCGACCGTCCTCGAGGTCGTGTACGCGACATCGGTGCCGTAGTACCGGGAGTACGTGAGCGGGCCGTCGAGGAAGAACCTCTCGCCATCGCGCGGCACGACCGCCCAGACGGCGATCTCCGGGGGCAGCTCTCGTCGCGCCAACGCGGCCCGGAACCACCGGGCGTGGTCCCAGGCCCGTCGGTACATCTCCTCGTGCTGCTGCGCCGCCCGCTCCCGGGACGTCAGGTGCCCGTGCGAGCGGCGCCACGCACGGTAGACGCGGTGACCGCGCCGGAGCGCGAGGATGAGCGCGACGACCGGGACGACGAAGGCGGAAACCAGGAGCAGCAGCGCCAGCAGCGTCCACCAGCTGAGGCCCTGCCCCTGCTGGCCGAGCTGCACGAACCATCCGCCGAGGAGGCCGAGCCCGAAGTAGCCGAGCGGTGCGCAGGCGAGCGGGATGATCCAGCTCCGGTGCCTCCTCCACCCTGATCGCTCCGCCGTCCGGGCACCTCCGTGGTCCATGCCTTCTCCCCCTCGTGACGACCAGCACCTGCCGGCCGAGGTGATCCTCGCAGGACCCGGCGACCCGGCGTGGAGGATCCCCACGGCCCTCCCGCCGAGCGACCGCCCCGGGACGGCCCGGCCGTGTCGGCGCCCTCGGGTAGCGTGACGGGCACCGCCGCCAGCCCCGAGGAAGGACCCGCGTGCGCATCCTCCACACGAGCGACTGGCACCTCGGGCGCACCCTCCACGGCGAGGACCTGCACGCGCACCACGCCGCCTTCCTCGACCACCTCGTGGACCTCGTGCGCGAGCGCGACGTGGACGTGGTGCTCGTCGCGGGCGACGTCTACGACCGGGCCGTGCCCGGGGTCCCGACGGTGCGGCTGCTGTCCGAGGCGCTCGGGCGGCTGAGCGCGCTCGCGACCGTGATCGTCACGCCCGGCAACCACGACTCGGCGGCCCGGCTCGGCTTCGCGTCGGCGCTGCTGCGGGACGGGCTGCGGATCCTCGCGTCGACCGAGGCGCTGGATGTGCCGGTCGTGATCGACGACGCCGACGGTCCCGTCGCGTTCTACGGCGTGCCGTACCTCGACCCCGACGCCGTGCGCGCCGCCCTCGCCGCCGACGGCGCCCCTCCCCTGCCGCGCTCGCACGAGGCCGTGCTCGGCGCCGCGATGGACCGGGTGCGGGCCGACGCCGCGGGACGGCCGGACGCGCGCGTCGTGGTCGTCGCGCACGCGTTCGTCACGGGCGCGGAGCCCAGCGAGAGCGAGCGGGACATCCGGGTCGGCGGGTTCGACCAGGTGCCCGCGTCGGCGTTCCAGGGGGCCGACTACGTGGCGCTCGGGCACCTGCACGGGGCGCAGGAGGTGCGGGCGGAGCGTCCGCGGATCCGGTACTCCGGCTCGCCGCTCGCGTTCTCGTTCGGGGAGCGGCGGCAGCGGAAGTCGAGCGCGCTCGTGGAGCTGGCGGGCGACGGATCCACGACGGTCGAGCTCATCGACGCGCCCGTGCCGCGACGCCTCGCCGAGGTCACGGGGCCGCTCGCCGAGATCGTCGACGGGCGGCACGCCGATCTCGCCGACGCCTGGGTGCGCGTGCACGTCACCGATCCCGTGCACCCGCCGCACCTCGTGGCGCGCGTGCGGGAGGCGCTGCCGCACGCGCTCGTGGTGCTGCACGAGCCCGAGGGCCGCGTCGAGGGCGTGCGGTCGCGCGTGGTCGACGCCACGACGGATCCGCTCGAGGTCGCCGCCGACTTCGTCGCCTACGCGACCGGGGCGCCGCCGAGCGGGCCCGAGTCGCTCGTGCTCCGCCAGGCGTACGAGCAGGCGCTGGCCGCGGACCGGAGCGCCTGATGGACCTGCACCGCCTCACCCTCCAGGCCATCGGTCCGTTCGCCGGCGCGCACGTCATCGACTTCGCGGAGCTCGGGCGCTCCGGGCTGTTCCTCCTGGAGGGTCCCACCGGATCCGGCAAGTCGACGCTCATCGACGCCGTCGTCTTCGCGCTGTACGGGTCGCTCGCGAGCGACGGGTCGAGCCGCGACCGCCTGCACAGCCACCACGCGGCGCCCGGGGTGGAGCCGTACGTGGAGCTCGTGTTCGAGACGGCCGCGGGGATCCACCGCGTGCGTCGGAGCCCGCAGCACCAGCGGCCCAAGGCGCGCGGCACGGGCACCACGAACCAGAACGCGACCGCGACGCTCGTGCGGCTGTCGTCGCCGGACGCCGACGCCGGCGAGGTCGTCGGCACCAGCACGCAGGAGGTGGGGACGGAGATCGCCCGCATCGTCGGGCTGACCCGCGCCCAGTTCGTGCAGACGGTCGTGCTGCCGCAGGGCGAGTTCGCGGAGTTCCTGCGCTCGACGGGCGAGCAGCGGCGGCTCGTGCTGCAGTCGCTGTTCGGCACGGCCGTGTACGAGCGGACCGCGAAGCAGCTCGCCGAGATGCGGACGGCCGCCAAGCAGCGCACCGACGCCGCCGACGCGAAGGTCGCCGAGGCGCTCACCGGGCTCCGCGAGGCGACGCGGGTGGACGGGCTGGAGATCGCGGACGCCCCCGACACCGTGCGGCTGCTGGCCGAGCTGGCGGACGCCGCGGAGGAGGCGCGCGAGGAGGACGAGCGGATCCGGCGCGACGCGGACGCCGCCCTCGCCGACGCCGAGCGCGTGACCCGGGCGGTCGCGCGGCGACGCGCCCTGATGGAGCGCGAGGAGGCCCTGCGGGACACGGCGGCGGAGATCGCGGACCTGGCCGAGCACGTGGAGGAGGCGCGGCGCGCGGCGTCGGTCGCCGGCCCGCTGGCGGCGCGCGACCGGGCGGAGGCGGCGCGATCCGCGGCGGCCGACGCCGACGATGACGCCCGGGCGGCCTGCCGCGCGGAGCGGCCCGCCCTCGCCGAGGCGACCGCGGTCGCGCTGGCCGATCGGCGCGACGCCCTGGTGGCGGAGCTGACCACGCTGGCCGACGCCGCGGAGCGGGAGCGCGGGCTGCCCCGCCGACGGGCCGAGGTGCGCGCCGCCGAGGACGCGGTCGCGGCCCGCGAGGCGACCGCCGACGAGGCAGAGGCGGCGCTCGCGGAGCGGCCGGCCGGGCGGATCCCGCTGGTCGAGGCGCGCGACGCCGCCGCGTCCGCCGCGGGCGGGGTGGACGCCGCGCGCACGGCCCTCGCGGAGGCGGAGGCGACCCGACGGCGCGTGACGGAGCTGCGGGAGCTGGACGCGCGGATCCGCGCCGCCCGCACCGCCCTCGACGCGCGCTCGACCGAGGCGACGGCCGCCGTGCGGCACGAGGCGCAGCTGCGGGAGCGGAAGATCCGGGGGCTCGCGGGCGAACTGGCGCGGGAGCTGCGGGACGGCGAGCCGTGCCCGGTGTGCGGCGCGGTCGACCACCCGCTGCCCGCGCCGAGCGCGCCCGGGCACCCGGACGACGACGAGATCGAGGCGGCGGCGGAGGCCCGCGCGCGGGCCGAGCGGGCGCAGGGGGACGCGGTGGCGGCGCTGTCCGCCGAGACCGCGCGACACGAAGTGCAGGCCGCGGCGCTCGACGGGATCACCGCGGAGTCCGCCGACGCCGAGGTCGCCGACCGCCGCACGCGGCTGGCCGACGCCGAGGCGGCCGGGGGCGCTCTCCGCGCGGCCGAGGCGTCGCTCGTCGCGCACGACGCGGAGACGGAGCGGATCCGCGCGCGCCGCGACGACGCCCGCGCCGCCCTCTCCGGGCTCCGCGAGCGCGTGATCCGTGCCCGCGAGCTCCACGCGGAGGACGAGGCGGCCGTGCGCGCGGTCCTCGCGGCCGAGGACGCGGAGGAGGACGACGCCGACGCCGACACCGCCGACGCCGCCCCCTCCCGCGTCGCGGCGCTCGTCGCCGACCGCGCCGACGAGCGCGCCCTCGTCGAGCGCCTCCTCGCCCTCGCCGCGACCCGCGAGCGCACGGCCGCCGACGCCGCGGCGCGCGCGGCGGAGCTCGCGCAGGCGCTCGCCGACCGGTCCTTCGCCACCGAGGAGCGGGCGCGCGCCGCCGCGCTGCCGGCCGCCGAGCTCGACGCCCGTGCGCGCCGCGTCGCCGCCCACGAGCGCGAGCAGGCCGTCGTCGCGGAGGGGCTGGTGGATCCCGAGGTGGCCTCGCTCACGGGCGCCGAGGACGCGGATCCCGACGCCGCTCGCGCCGCGCTGGACGCCGCCCAGGCCGCCGCGCGCGCGAGCGCCGAGCGCGCCGCCCGGGCCCGCGACCGCGCCGACCGCAGCGCGTCGGCCCTCGCCCGGCACGACGCCGCCCGCCGCGAGAGCGCGCAGGCGGGCGACCGGGCGCGCGCCGCGATCCGCATGTCCGACGTCGCGAACGCCACCACCCCCGAGAACAGCCGCGGCGTCACACTCGGCACCTACGTGCTGCTGCGCCGCTTCGAGGACGTGGTGCGGGCGGCGAACGCGCGCCTCCGGACCATGTCGAGCGGCCGCTACGAGCTGGAGGTGAGCGAGGAGCGGGAGGCCACGAGCCGGTCGCGGAAGACGGGCCTCGCCCTGCAGATCCGCGACCACGTCGTCGACCGCGTGCGCGAGCCCGCCAGCTTCTCCGGCGGCGAGACGTTCTACGCGTCGCTCAGCCTCGCGCTCGGGCTCGCCGACGTGGTGCAGGCGGAGGCGGGCGGCCTGCAGCTCGGCACGCTCTTCGTCGACGAGGGCTTCGGCACGCTGGATCCGGAGACGCTCGACGCGGTCATGTCGGAGCTCGGGCGGCTCTCGTCCGACGGGCGCACGGTCGGCATCGTGAGCCACGTCGAGGAGCTCAAGCAGCGCGTCGCGGACCGCATCGAGGTCCGGCGGCGCGCGGACGGGTCGTCGACCCTCACCTCCACGGTCACCGACCCGGCCTGACGCCGCGGGGGCGGGCCGCGGTGCCGGGCCGCGCGGATCCGCCGACCCGGCCGCCGCGCGGGATCAGCTGAAGGGGTCGCGCCGCTTGGCTGCGAGGTGCCGCCGCCAGTAGAAGGTCGCGCCGCCGCCGAGGCCCGCCGCCAGGACGAACGCGACGACGCCCACCGCGCCGAGGCCGCCGCCGGTCTGCACGGTGACGACGCCGAGGGCGACCATCACGAGGCACGAGCGCAGCAGGATGAAGGCCAGGGACCGGTCGCTCGTCATGCGGCGCCTCTCGGGATGTGTGCGGGGATGGGCGACCCCGAGCCTAGGCGGCCCGGCCGAGCGGATCCGGTGGACGGGAGCGCTCTCACGGATCGGCTCCACCGGTGGAGCGCAAGCGTCCGGGGGACGCGTCTTCGCAAAGCGGATATCCGCTGAGCGTCGTCCCGCCCAGCCGCGCGCCCGCGCCGAAGCACCTGCCACCTCCGGGGAACCGCCGGAGTCACCCTCCCGCGGGAGCACCATGCATGATGAGCGGGAGGGCGGACACGACCGATGCCCGGAGAACACAGGACCCATGACGACCACGACGACCCCCATCAGGACGAGGGACTCCTCGCGCCCGACGCGCACGCCGACCGCCGAGCTGATCGACGACGACGGGATCGTCGTCGAGGCCGACGCGACGCCGCCCGCCGCCCCCGCGCTCCCTGCCGGCGACGTCGCCGAGGCCGCCGACGCGCCCACCGCCGCCGCCCTCGATGCCCCCTTCCTCCGCAGCGTCTTCTCCGGCGACGACACGGACGAGGCCGCGGCGCGGTTCGCCCCCGTGCTCGAGGGGATGCGCTTCGCCCGCGACCGCCGGTCGGACTCCTTCTCCTACCGGTACGCGACCCTCGGCAGCGAGCGCGTGTCCCTCCGCACCTTCCGAGCCGCGGGTCCGCACTGGGCCGACGGCGCCCGGATGTCGGAGCACGTCGTCACGTGGTTCCTCGAGGGCCGGATCACGGTGGACCGCGGATCGCGTGCGTTCTCCAACTCGGGCCAGCTCCCGTTCCTCCTCCCCACCGGCCGGCCCTTCCCGTACACGGCGACCGCGACGCGCCAGAACTGCGTGCACCTCGACGCCGGGTTCCTCGAGCAGACCGCCACCGAGTTCCACCACGGACCCGCGCGGCCGATCCTGTTCGAGAACCGCCGGGTGCCGAGCGCCGAGACGGCCGCCGTGTGGCGTCGCGCGCTCGCCGCGTCCGCGCCCGTCATCACGGATCCCGACGCCTCCCCGCTGCTGCGCCTCGAGGCCGACCTCGCGCTCGCGCGGGCGACCCTCCGCCTCTTCCCGTGGGACGACGTGGACCTGCCGGACGAGCTGCGCGCGCCGCGCATGGCCCACATCCGCGTGGCCGTGGAGTACCTGCACCACAACGCGCACCTGCCCATCACGCCCGCCGAGGCCGCGGGCGCCGCCGGCATCTCCACGCGGGTCCTCCAGCTCGCCCTCCGCCGCCACCACGGGCAGACGCCCACCGAGTACCTGCGGGGGATCCGCCTCCGCCGCGTGCGCGCGCAGCTCCGGGACGCGGAACCCACCATGACGACCGTCCGGAGCGTCGCCGAGCGGTGGGGCTTCGCGCACCTCGGCCGGTTCGCCGCGACGTACGCGCAGGCCTTCGGCGAGCTGCCGAGCGAGACCCTCCGGAGCTGACCCGAGCGCCCCCGGCGCGGAGGCTGGGAGCTGGCTCCACTAAGTTGCACACACGTGTGCAGGATCACTACCCTGGTCGCATGACCTCCCTCGCCTCCGCACGCGCGCCCCGCAAGGACGCCGCGAGCAACCGCCAGGCCCTCCTCGAGGCGGCCGTCGTCGCGCTCGACCGCGACCCGGACGCCTCCCTCGAGACCATCGCCACCGCCGCCGGCCTCAGCCGCCGCGCCGTCTACGGGCACTTCGCCACGCGCGACGACCTCGTCCGCGAGGTGCTGCAGCGCGGCGCCCGGCGCATCGTCGAGTCGCTCGCCGGCATCACGCACGCCGACAGCCGGATCCACGTCGCCCTCATCGGCGCGCGGCTCTGGGCCGAGGTCGAGCAGGTGCGCGTGATGGCGCGGGTCGCCGTGCGCGGCCCGCTCGCGCGCGAGGTCGCGGCCGAGCTCGCGCCGCTGCGCGCCGAGCTGCTGCGGGTCGTCGAGCGCGGCATCGCCGCGGGCGAGCTGCGCGGCGACATCCCCGCGCCGACGCTCGCGCGGCTCGTCGAGGGCGGCGCGCTCGCGGTGCTCGACGAGGCCACGCGCAGCGACATCGGCCGCGCGGAGGGGCACACGCTCGTGATCCTCACCTCCCTCGCCCTCTGCGGCCTCGACTGGCGCGCGTCCGGCGACCTCATCGCCGCCACCCCGGAGCTGCGCGAGGCCGCGCCCCGGGTCACGCCGGCGCCCGGACGGGAGGCGGGCCGATGATCGTCACGCTGACCGACGCGCGCGTCGGCGACGGCCCCGCGCCCGCGCTGCCCGCCGTCTCCCTCTCCTACGGCGGGCCCGCCCCCGTGGTCGCGGTCGCGGAGACCGAGCTGCGGCCCACCGTCCTGTCGCTCGTCGCGTCCGGCCGGATGCGCATCGACGGCGGATCCCTCGCCCTCGACGGCGACGACTCCCCCGGCGTCGCCGCGCGCATCGCCGAGCGGGTCGCGCTCGTCGACACCCCGCGGATCAACGAGCCCGTCGACGACGTGTCGCTCCGCGCGGTGGTCGCCGAGGAGCTCGCGCTCGCCGGGCACCGCTCCGGCCGGCACGAGGTCGGCGTGATCCTCGACGACCAGGGCCTCGCCGACCTCGCCCGCGCCCCGTTCTCCGCCGTCCCCGCGGTCGCCCGCATCCGCCTCCTCACCACGCTCGCCGCCAGCCGCGCGGGCGTCGAGGCCGTCGTCGTCACCTCGCCCGAGCGGCACGGCGGCGCGGTGGCCGAGTGGATGCGCGTCCTCCGGGACCTCGCCCGATCCGGCACCGGCGTCCTCGTCGTCACGAGCGAGGCCGCCGCCGAGGCGATCGCCGCGCTGCCCGCCGACGACGCGATCGCCACCCCCGACCCCACCCCCTCGATCGACGGAACGCAGACCCGATGAGACTCCTCCCCCTGGTGCGCGCCGAGCTGACGCGCCTCACCGCCACCACCATGTCCAAGATCGCGCTCGTCGCGCTCGTGCTGGTGCCCGTGCTCTACGGCGGCCTGTACCTGTGGGCGAACCAGGATCCGTACAGCAGCCTCGACAAGGTCCCCGCCGCGCTCGTCGTCGCCGACCAGGGCACGACGGTGGACGGGAAGCCGGTCGACTACGGCACGGACGTCGCCGCGGACGTGCTCGACGACGCCTCCTTCGACTGGCACGAGGTCTCCTCCGCCGAGGCGCGGACGGGCCTCGAGGACGGCACCTACGACTTCACGCTGACGATCCCGGCCGGCTTCTCGGACGCGCTCGCGTCGTCCTCCGGCGCGGATCCGCAGCAGGCCCGGGTGGTCATGGCCACCGACGACGCGAACAGCTACCTCGCGACGACCATCGCGCAGCAGGCGGGCGCCCGGATCACGAAGTCGGTCGCCTCGCGCGTCGGCACCGAGGCCGCGGGCAAGCTCCTCCTCGGGCTCGCGGACGTGCGCTCGAGCCTCGGCGACGCCGCGTCGGGCGCGCAGCAGCTCGTCGACGGCACGGCCACCGCGCGCTCCGGCGCCGACGAGCTCGCGGCCGGCAACGGGCAGCTCGCCACCGGCGCGGACACCCTCTCCTCCGGCCTCGGCCAGCTCCGCTCCGGCACGGCCCAGCTCCCCGCGCAGACGCGGCAGCTCGCGTCCGGCGCCGACCAGGTCGCGGACGGCGCGGCCGCGCTCTCCACCGGGGCGGCCGACCTCTCCACGGGCGCCGCCGCGCTCACCCCGGGCGCGCAGCAGGTCGCGTCCGGCGCGCGGCAGGTGGCCGACGGGAACCGGCAGATCGCCGCGCTCGGATCCACCGCCTCCGCCGGCGCCGACGACCTCGCCGCCGAGGTGCCCGCCATCCGCGCCGCGATCGTCACGCGCATGACGGCCGCCGGGATCCCGCAGGCCGAGATCGACGAGGCCCTCGCGCGCCTCGACGGGCTCGGGACGGGCATCACCGACGCCGCCGCGAAGACCGACGGGCTGAGCGCCCAGCTCACGCAGCTCGCGACCGGCAGCGAGCAGGTCGCCCAGGGCAGCGCCCAGGTTGCGGACGGCGCCGGGAAGCTGCAGACGGGATCCGCCGCGCTCGCCCAGGGCGCCGGCACCCTCGCGACCGGCAGCCGCCAGGTCGCGGACGGCGCGGACGCGCTGGCCGCCGCCTCCCCCGCGCTCGCCTCGGGGATCGCCCAGGCCGCCGACGGCAGCGCGACGCTCGCGACCGGCGCGCACTCCGCGTCCGACGGCGCGACCTCGCTCGCGTCCGGCCTCGGCACGCTGCAGGACGGCGCGACGAAGCTGCGCGACGGCCTCGACTCGGGCCTCGACCAGATCCCCGCGTCCACCGACTCCCAGCGCGACGCGCAGGCCGACACGATCGGCGACCCGGTCGCCCTCCGCCAGGACGCGGTGACCGAGGCCGGCGAGTACGGCGCCGGGCTCGCGCCGTTCTTCATCAGCCTCGCCGCGTGGATCGGGATCTACGCCCTGTTCCTCATCGTGAAGCCGCTGTCGCGTCGCGCGATCACGGCCCGGAAGGCGCCGCTCCGGATCACGCTCGCCGGCTGGCTGACGCCCGCGCTCCTCGGCGTCGTGCAGATGGCCGGGCTGTACGCGATCGTGGCGGGGGCGCTCGGCTTCCGGATCGCCCACCCGCTCGCCATGTACGGGACGATGGTGCTCGCCTCGATCACGTTCGCGGCGATCATCCTCGCGCTCAACGTGCTGCTCGGGAGCGTCGGCCAGTTCCTCGGCCTCGTGCTCATGGTCGTGCAGCTCGTCACCGCGGGCGGCACGTTCCCCTGGCAGACCCTCCCCGGCCCGCTCGCCGCGCTGCACCACGTGCTGCCCATGAGCTTCGCGGTCGACGCGCTCCGCCAGCTCATGTACGGCGGCGACCTCGGGAAGGCGGCGATGGACGCGGGCGTGCTCGCGCTGTGGCTCGTCGGCGGGCTCGCGGTGGCGCTGGCCGGGGCGATCCGCATCACGTCGCACCGGACGCTGCGGGACCTGCGGCCGTCGCTGATCGGGTGACCCGCGGGCCGTCGGGCGGCACGGGCCAGCGAGGTCAGCGGCCGTTGAGGTCAGCGGCCGTCGAGGTCGCCGCCCGCGGCCCGGGCACCCGCCCGCACGCCCGCGGCGAACGCGAGCAGGACCAGCCCGACGACGACCACGGCGGCCGCCACGAGCGTCGTGGTCGACACGACGTGCACGCCCTGCGCCAGGAGGGCCTCGCCGGTCAGGGGGGCGTACGCGAACGTCCCGACCGTCACGGGCTGGCTCGCGGACCGCACGATCACGAGCACCCCGCCCACGACGGCGAGCGCCGCCACGACCTGCAGCAGCCGTCGTGCGAGCCGCGCACCGGACCGGCCGCTCACGCGAGCCGCTCCAGGGGGTTCTCCGCGAGCTTCCGCACGACGCCGCCGTCGACGAGGCGACGCGCGGCCGTGTCGGGCTTCCGCTCCGCCTGGTCGCGCACGCACGCGCCGAACTCCGCGGCGAGCGCGCCCCGCGGATGCGCCCCCAGCACCTCGCGCAGGAACTCCTCGGGGAGCGCGTCCGCCCGGGCGCCGGAGATGTCGAGCCCGGTCGCGACCTCCAGGAGGTGCCCCTCGACGTCGAGCTCCGGATCCACCGACGGCCAGTTGTGCCGGACGATCGCGTCGAGCACGCGCTGCCGGCGCGCGGCGGGCCAGCCGGCGCCCGCGGTGAGCGCGACGCCCACGTGCCCGCCCGCGTGCTCGTACGAGACGGTGTGGGCGTCGAACTCGACGACCGTGCCGATGTCGTGCAGCACGGCGGAGACGTAGAGGATCTCGTGGTCGACCTCGGCCAGCCCGTCGACCACCGCGAACGCCTCGGCCCACAGCCACGAGCGGATGCCGTGGGCGGTGATCGCGGCGGACTGGTACGAGGTGGCGAGCTCGAGGGCGCCGCGGGCGGCGACCGTGTCGGGCACGGGGAAGTCGGCGATGCGCATGGCCCATGCTGGCATGGCGCACGGGCCCGACGGGAGCCGGCGCCGGGCTTCCGCCCTACGCCGGCCGCGGCCGCGTGACGAAGGCGAGCCGCACGTGGGCGAGCTCGGCCCGCGGGACGACGGCGGTGAGGATCCGGTCGCCGACCTGCGCGCCCACCGCCACCACGTCCGCGTCGCGGTCCAGCCGCAGGCCGTCGACGAGCACGCCGTCGACCTCGATCCGGGCGCGGTCCAGGTCGTCGGCCGTGGGCGCGTCCGAGATGACCGGCGGGAAGGCATCACCCGTGCGCGCGTCGCGGAAGGAGTTCACGATGATGTGCTCCGCGTGCTGGAGGAGCGCCCCCGCGAGGTCGGGCACGTAGACGCCCGCTCCCGGAGGGTGCACGACCGTGGTCCTCACCGCCTCCCACAGGGACGGCCAGCGCATGCGCTGACGCACCGCCTCGAGGTCGGCGGGCAGCGGGCGCGGCGTCGGCTCGTCGAGGGCGGCCAGCTCCGCGTCGGTGAGCGGGCCGCGGTTGACGGGATCCGCGCGATCGTCCGGGTTCCGCCACAGCGTGTACATGAGGCTCGCCTCGACGAGCACCTCCGGACCACCGTCGTGGGTCTGCGTCCCCCGGTTCACGCCCCACTCCTCCAGCGACGGCTGCGGCGCGAAGGTGAAGAGGTCGACGCCGAACCGCGCGGTGGTGCCGTCGGCGGTCGGGAGGTCGGAGAAGTCGAACGGCTCGTCGCTGATCTGCATCGGCCCAGCCTGTCGCCCGCGGCCCGCCCCGGCAACGCCCCGCCCCGGGCCGTCGGCCGTCGCCCGTCCACCCGGCCGCCGCATCGCATTCACCTCCCCCGCATACCGTCGCGACACGTGACCCAGGACCCCGAGAACGCATCCCCCTCCCCCCTCTCCCGCCGCGGCTTCCTCATCACGAGCGGTGCCGCCGGCGCGCTCGGCGTGGCCGGCCTCGGCGGCGCGCTGCCCGCCGCCGGCGCCCCCCTCGCCGCCGCGACCGCCGCCACCGCCGCGAAGGCACCGCCCGCGCAGCAGGGCCCCGGCGGACGGTGGAAGACCGACACCGCGTCGCCCCGCTTCACGATCGCCGTGCTGCCCGACACGCAGTACCTCTTCGACGGCGCCGCGATCCACCCGGAGCCCCTCGAGGCGTCCCTCCGCTACGTGCTCGCCGAGCGCGACCGGCACAACATCGTGTTCCTCGCGCACCTCGGCGATGTGACGCAGAACGGCGCCGCCGCGGAGGTCCAGGCCGCGAGCGCCCAGTTCACGCTCCTCGACCGGGCGGGCGCCGCCTGGAGCGTGCTCGCCGGCAACCACGACGTCCCCGGCGACAGCGACGACCAGCGCGGCCGCACCCCCTACCTCGACGCGTTCGGCCCGAAGCGGTTCGCGAAGTCGCCGAGCTTCCGCGGATCCAGCCCCGACGGCTACAACTCGTTCCACACCTTCACGGCGGGCGGTCGCGACTGGCTCGTCCTCGCGCTCGACTGGCGCACGAGCGCCCGCGGCGTCGAGTGGGCGCGCGGCGTGCTCGCGGCGCACCCGACCCTGCCGGTGATCCTCACGGCGCACGCCATCGTGGACTCCCGGCCGGACGGATCCGCCCTCCTCGACGGCTACGGCCAGGGCCTCTGGGACTCGTTCATCTCCCAGCACGACCAGATCTTCCTCACCCTCAACGGGCACTACTGGAAGCCCGGCCGCACGACCATGCGGAACCGCGCGGGCCACGACGTGGACATGCACCTCGTCAACTACCAGGACCGCTACTACGGCGGCGCCGCGATGATCCGGCTGTACCACGTGGACCTCGAGCGGAACGCGATCGACGTCGAGACCCTCTCGCCCTTCATCCTCGGCGGCGGCCTCGGCACCGGCAACGAGCTCGCGGACGAGGAGGCGCGCCTCTCCGGCGACGTCGACCGCTTCACGGTGTCGGTCGACTTCGAGCAGCGGTTCGCCGGCTTCGCGCCCGTGCCCGTGCGCGCCGCCCGGCCCGCCGCGCAGATGCTCGTGCCCGGCACCGTCGCGTACTGGCGCTTCGAGGGGCAGCCGGACGGATCCGCGCTCGGCCCCGCCACCCGGATCCGCGACGCCTCGGGCCACGGCAACGACCTGGTGGTCGCGAACCGCGCGGGCGCCGCCCCCGGATCGCTCCGATTCTCGGCCGAGCGCCACGACGACTCGCCGAGCGCCGGCAGCCTCACGCTCACGGGTGGCAAGGCCACGGGCGACCACCTCCGCACCGTCGACGGCGCCCCGCTCGACACGGCGACCTTCCGCCAGGGCTACACGTTCGAGGCCTACCTGCGGATCCCCGAGGGCTACGGCGGCGGCGACGCGTGGAGCTCGATCATCTCCCAGTCGGCCTCCGCGAAGGACGCCGGCAAGGCGACCTCCTCGGGCGACCCGGACGAGCCCGCCGTGGTCCTCACCGTCTCCGGCAGCCGCGAGATGCAGTGGTGCGTCTACCCGACCAGCCAGGACGGATCCCTCACCAACTGGTCGCACGAGCTGCCCGCGGCGACGTGGTGGCACGTCGCGGTGGTCAACGACAGCCAGCACACGACGATGTACGTCGACGGCAACCCCGTCGTGCGGAACCCCACGACGCCGAACCGGGGCCTCGCCTCGGCCGGCAAGTCGTGGCTCGTCGGCGCCAACCACTACGGCGGCCAGCTCGACCACGTGTTCCCGGGCTCCATCGGCGATGTCCGCATCGTGGAGCGCGCGCTGAAGCCCTCGGAGTTCATGAACGCCTGAGCGGACGGACCGGCCTGATGCGGAGGGCGACCCCCGGGGCTACAGTCTCGGGTGGTCGTCCTCGAGATCAGCGACGGGGTCAGGCGGGCTGTCGATCGATGAACGCAGCCATCCACGGCACCGTGAAGGCGATCCGTCCATGCTCGGGTGCGTAGATGATGCCCTTGTCGGTCAGGTTCTGGCGGATCTTGCTGAGGCGTTGCGTGGTGCGGTCGAGTCGGCGTGCGACGTCGGCGGTCTTGGATCCGGTGTCGCCGTCGGCGGCCATGGCACGGAGGTATTCCTTCTCAAGGGGTGTGGCCCGGTCCCAGCGGGTGCGATAGAAGCCGTCGTCGAGGTGGCGGAGGGCGACTCCGGCGCCGTTCTGTGCGTCGTCCCGGGAGATCGGCGATGACGCGGCCTCGAGCCAGGCTTCCGAGCCGTATTCCTGGAGGAAGTAGGGATACCCGCCGGTGAGCGTGACCACGAGGTCGATGGCGTCGTCGGTCCACGTGACACCTTCGTCGGCAGCGGGCACCGTGAGGGCGGCGGCGGCAGCTTCGGGTTCGAGTTCGCGGATGTGCCGGTACTGGAAGAGGCGCTCGGAGTAGGACTTGGCTTCGGCGAGCCGGGTGGGGAGGCTGGGCAGTCCGGCGAGGACGAACAGGACCGGCCGCTGTCGCTGGGACGCACGGTGGGCGACGGTGCAGATGGCGACGAGCTCGTCCGCGGTGAGGTCTTGGGCCTCGTCGATCAGGATCGCGAGTCCGAGCCCCTCGTCGTGGACGGCGTCGAGGATCCCGTCGACGACGGTGGTGAGGTCGAGTTCGAGATTGCCGGAGTCCGCGAGCTCGGCTTCGATGTCGTCGAGGGTGAGGCCGAAGGTGGTGGTGCCGTCCGTGTCCACGCGGGCGGAGAAGGAGAGGGCGGTCTTCAACGCGCGGAGGAAGGGGCGCTTGCGGTTGCGTCGGGCGATGCGGGCGACGTGGCTCTGCAAAGCGGAGGAGAGCGCACCGCGCATGGACGTTCCTGCGGCCGCCTCGATCTGCGCGACGATCCATCCGGCCGTCTCGGTCTCGGCAGACATCCGGCTCAGCAGGACGGTCTTGCCGACGCCGCGGAGTCCATAGAGGACGAGCGAGCGCGGTGCACGTCCGGCGGCGGCTCGTGCGACCGAGACCCGCCACGCCTCGAGCTCGGCATCGCGACCGACGAGTGCTGGGGGTCGGGCGCCGGCGCCCGGTGCGTAGGGGTTCGTCGTGCCGTCCATCGTCGATCTCCCTTTGTCTCTCTGCGTCTGTCAGATCTTGACAGACATGGGGATACATCGAGAGACCCCCGCTCGCCTGTTGTCGCTCGGACACGACCGGCGGGGCTCCGCTCCGCGATATCTGCCCGAGAGCCAGAGGCCGGGAGGGCGGCGCGGCCCGATTCGAGGATGAGTCGGCGGAGGGCGGCCGCCCGGCGCCTACAGCTCCGGGTGGTCGTCCTCGAGCAGGTGGAAGCGGCGGTCGCGGTAGACGAGCGGCGGGGCCGGCTCGCCGAGGATCACGTCGAGGACCTCGGCGACGACCAGCACGGATCCGCCGACCGGCACGGTCTGGATCGTGCGGCAGCGGAGGGCGGCGCGCGCGTCGGCGAGCAGCGGCTCGCCGGTCGGCAGCTCCTGGAAGCCCTGCTCCGCGGTGAAGCGCGGCGACCCGGAGACGGCGAACGCGCGCGCGAGAGCGGCGTGACGGCCGGCGAGCAGGTGGACGAGGTAGGTGTCGGCCTCGAGGATCGCGCCGGCGGATCCCGTGGCGCGCGTCACCGAGAACGAGAGCGCGGGCGGGTCCACCGAGAGCGACGCGACGCTCGACGCGGTGAGCCCCGACGGCCCCTCCGCGGTGCGCGCCGTGATGAGTGCGACGCCCGCAGGGTGCCCGCGGAACGCGGCCTTGAAGAGGTCCGGGTCGGCGCTCACGCGGCCGGGCCCTGGGGCGGGAGGACGGCGATCACCGGGTGGTCCTTGGCGATGACGCCCACCTTCGTCGCGCCGCCGGGCGAGCCCAGGTCGGCGAAGAACTCGACGTTCGCGGTGTAGTAGTCCGACCACTTCTCGGGCAGGTCGTCCTCGTAGTAGATGGCCTCGACGGGGCACACGGGCTCGCAGGCGCCGCAGTCGACGCACTCGTCGGGGTGGATGTAGAGGGAGCGTTCGCCCTCGTAGATGCAGTCCACCGGGCACTCGTCGATGCACGCGCGGTCCTTGACGTCGACGCACGGGAGGGCGATCACGTAGGTCACAGGGCGTCCTCACGGGTGGGAGCCGACGGGGCGGCGGGGGTGGTGATGGGCATGGTCTCCAGGTTAGAACCTCACGTACCCTTGAGGTCAATCGAGGGGAGACGTCGTGGCGGATGCGCAGGCTGGGCCGCGGCACGCGCCCGGCGAGCTGCTCACGGTCGGCGAGATGACCACGCGCACGGGCGTCGCCGCGTCCGCGCTCCGCTTCTACGAGGAGCTCGGCCTCATCGCCGCCGAGCGCACCGCCGGCAACCAGCGCCGGTACGCGCGGCACATGCTGCGGCGGGTGTCGCTGATCACGGTGGCCAAGCGCCTCGGGATCCCGCTCGCCGACGTGCAGGCCACGTTCGACGACGTGCCGCTCGACCGCCCGCCGAGCCACGCCGACTGGCAGCGCGCGTCCCGTCGCTGGAAGCGCCTGCTCGAGGAGCGGCGCCAGGGCATCGAGCGGCTGGAGCGGGAGCTCACGGGCTGCATCGGCTGCGGCTGCCTGTCGATGAAGGCGTGCGGCCTGCTCAACCCGGACGACGCGCTGGGCGACCGCGGCGCCGGGCCGCGGCGCGTGCAGCTCGACTGACGCGCCCGGGCGCCGTGCCGCGGCTCAGCGGCGCTTCCGCCGCAGCACGAACAGCAGCGTGACGGCGGCGATGGGCCAGGCGCCGACGATGAGCGGATCCATCCACATGTGCTTCATGTCGGCCCGCCCGCGCCCGAACCGCGACGAGATCGGGTGGTGGCGCGGCTCGCTGAGCACGCCCGTCTCGGTGAACGGGTCGTCCGGGTGCCCGCTCACGAGGGATCCGAGGTGCGCGCCCGCCGCGTCGACCCGGTCCCCGAGCATCAGCAGCAGCCAGTGCACGGAGCGGCCCTCGCTGTACTTCGCGTACGCGAAGCGCTTGATCGCTCCCGAGACGCCGTGCAGCGGCGCGACCGTGCCGAAGACGGGCGGCAGCTCCGTGTGCTCGATGGAGCGCTCGCGGGGCGCGAGCTCCTCCTGGCGCTCCGGCATGTCCCAGTGCGCGCCGGACACGAGGTCGGTGCGCTCGCGCGGGAACGCGGGGCGGTCGGCGTGGTCGAGGTCGGCGCCCCAGCCCGGGATGCGGGCCCGGAGGGCGTCGGCGTCGATGGGGCGGTGGTGGTCGCTCGCGCGGTACGGCATGGTCGGCTCCTAGTCCTCGTCGAACGTGATGACGGTCTTGACGCAGTCGTCGAGCTTCGCGGAGAACGTGTGGTACCCCTCCGCGATGTGCTCGAGCGGGATCCGGTGCGTGATGATGTCGCGCGGCGCGAAGTGCCCCGCCCGGATGTGCTCCATGAGCCGCGGCCACTGCCGCTTCACGGGCGCCTGGTTCATGCGCATGGTGATGCCCTTGTTCACGGCGTCGCCGAACTTGATCGCCGCGGGCACGGGCCCGTAGGCGCCCATGACGCTCACGGTGCCGCCCTTGCGCACGCTGTCGATGGCCCAGTTCAGCGCGACGGGCGACCCGCCCTGGACCTTGATCTTCGTGCCCGTGATCTGGTGCAGCGCGTGCCCGTCGGCCTCCGCGCCCACGGCGTCGATGACCACGTCCGCACCGAGCCCGCCGGTGCGGTGCTTGAGCTCCAGCACGGTGTCCTTCACGGCGGAGAAGTCGAGCGTCTCCGCGTGCGCGAACGACTCGGCCATGCGGAGGCGGTAGTCGAGCTGGTCGACGACGATCACGCGGCCGGCGCCCATGAACCACGCCGAGCGCGCGGCGTAGAGGCCGACGGGTCCGGCGCCGAGCACGGCCACGGTGTCGCCCTCGACGATGTCGCCGAGCTGCGCGCCGAAGTAGCCCGTGGAGAGCGCGTCGGTCATGAGGAGCGCGTCCTCGTCGTGGATGTCCTCGGGGATCACCATGGGCCCGACGTCCGCGAACGGCACGCGCACGAACTCGGCCTGACCGCCGTCGTAGCCGCCCGTCGTGTGCGAGTAGCCGTAGATGCCGCCGACCGCCGTGGCGTTCGGGTTCACGTTGTGGCAGTTCGAGTAGAGGCCGCGGGCGCAGAAGAAGCACGAGCCGCAGTAGATGTTGAAGGGCACCATCACGCGGTCGCCGACCTGGAGGTTCTCGACCGACGAGCCGACCTCGTGCACGACGCCGATGAACTCGTGGCCGAACGTGGTGCCGACCCGCGTGTCCGGCAGGAGGCCGTGGTACAGGTGCAGGTCGGATCCGCAGATCGCCGCTCGGGTGACGCGAATGATCGCGTCGTTCGGGTGCTCGATGCGGGGGATGTCCTTCTCCTCCACGCGGATCCTGTAGGGCCCTCGATAGACCATCGCTCGCATGTCGCTCCCCTCGTCCGGTGGATCCAGCACACTCCTCGGGAGGCGGAGCGCCTACCCCTTGACAGGCAGGAACGGAGGCGACGGGAACGCGGCGGCGCGGAACGACGGCGGTGGCGCGGATCAGCCCCGGTCGAACGACATGCCGCAGGCGCGCGCGTCGGCGTCCGCCGCCACGGTGCCCGTGCGGGCGAAGTCGGCCCACACCCGTCGGACGGCGCGTCCGCGCGCGGCCACCTCCGGCCACGCGGCCGGGCCGACGAGGTCCACGGCCGTCCACGCGGCGCGCGTGCCGAGGATCAGCGGCACGTCCGCGGTGTGCCCCGCGCCGATGGGGCTCGACGCCGGAGCCGCCCGGAGGACGTAGCGCACGGCACGGCCGCCCGCGGCGCGGTGCCGGGCGGCGAACGCCCGGACGGGCCGCGCGTAGACGCGGCGCGTGGTGGGCCGGACGACGCCGCGCATCAGCACGCGGCGCAGCGCCCCGCCCACGACCGGCACGCGGAGCAGCGGCGCGACCACCGGCAGCGCGGGCAGGTACATCGCGGTCTCGTCGCGCGTCGTGCCGATGAGGAGGTCCACCTCGGGGGCGACGGCCCGCCACGCGGCGTCCCGGTCGGCCTCGGCGGGCAGCGGCGCGTGGCCGTAGCGCGGCCCCCACGGCAGGCCCGCGCGGATCCCCGACGGCCACGACGCACGCTCGGCCCGCGCCTGCCGCCGCATCACCTCGGCGAGCGGCGCGTCGAGCGCCAGCGACCGGGTCACGCGCGCCATCGCCCGGAACATGCGCTCGCGCCCGCCCGTGATCCCGATGGGCGGGCTCTGCACGATCGCCCGGTGGAAGAGGCCCCGGGCGCCGTCGCTGATCATGAGGTGCAGGATCGCGTCGCCGCCCGCCGACTGGCCCATCGCGGTGACCTCGTCGGGGCGGCCGCCGAACGCGGCGACGGAGTCGCGGACCCAGCGCAGCGCCTCCACCTGGTCGAGGAGCCCGAGGTTCGCGGGCGGCCCGTCGTGCGGTCGTCGCCCGCCGCCGCCGCCGAAGCCGAGGAGCCCGAGCCGCGCGGTGACCGCGACGACGATGACCCGCTGCTCGACGACGAGGTCGTGCGGGTCGTGGATGGCGAGGTCCCCCGCGCCCGTCGTGTACCCGCCGCCGTGGAACCACACGATGACGGGCAGCGTCTCGCCGGGCGCCATGTCGGCCGGCCGCGTGATCGAGAGCCGCTGGCAGTCCTCCGACCGCTCGACGCCGTCGAGGGCGCCGCGCATCAGCGTGTCGAGGATCCGCGACGACGGCTGCGGGCAGGCCGGCGCGGGGCGCACGGCCGCCAGCACGACGGGCTCCCCGTCGGATCCGCGCACGGGCTCGGCCGCGACCGGCGGCTCGCCCCGGGCGGCCGTCGCGTAGCGGATCCCCAGGTACCGCTCCACGTCGCCGTCGCGGATCCCCGTCACCGGGCCGGATCGCGTCGGGACCGGGCCGGGGAGGGTCGAGGCGGGCATCCCCCCACGCTATCCGCCGGGCACCGCCCCGCCCGCGCCGGTCGGGGAGGGCTCCCCGGCGGGCGTAGCGTCGAGGGGTACCGCATCCGAAGAGGGCGCGGCCGGATCGACCCGATCCCTCCCCTCCCCCACCGGACAGCTCAAGGAGAACCATGCGCACCGTCAACGCCTACGCGGCCACGTCCGCCACCGATCCCATCACCAAGACCACCATCGAGCGCCGCGACGTCGGCCCGAAGGACGTCTCCATCGACATCGCCTACTCGGGCGTCTGCCACTCCGACATCCACACCGTCCGCGGCGAGTGGGGCCCCATCGCCTACCCGCAGGTCGTCGGCCACGAGATCGTCGGCCGCGTCACCGAGGTCGGCTCCGAGGTCACCAAGCACCAGGTCGGCGACCTCGTCGGCGTCGGCTGCATGGTCAACTCCTGCGGCGAGTGCGCGCAGTGCACGGCCGGCCAGGAGCAGTACTGCCTGAAGGGCAACATCCAGACCTACGGCGGCACCGACCCGGCCGACGGCACCATCACGCAGGGTGGCTACTCCGAGGCCGTCGTGGTCGACGAGGACTTCGTCCTCCGCGTCCCCGAGTCCCTCGACATCGAGAAGGTCGCGCCGCTGCTGTGCGCCGGCATCACGACCTACTCGCCGCTGCGCCACTGGAACGCGGGCCCCGGCACGCGCGTCGCGGTGGTCGGCATGGGCGGCCTCGGCCACATGGCCGTGAAGATCGCGCACGCCATGGGCGCGGAGGTAACCGTGCTCTCGCAGACGCTCTCCAAGAAGGAGGACGGCCTCCGCCTCGGCGCCGACCGCTACTTCGCGACCAGCGACGAGTCGACCTTCGAGGAGCTCGCCAGCTCGTTCGACCTGATCATCAACACCGTCTCCGCGAAGCTCGACATGTCGAAGTACATCGGCCTGCTCGCGATCGACGGCACGCTGGTCAACGTCGGGGCCCCCTCGGAGCCGCTCGAGATCCCCGCGTTCGCGCTCATCCCCGCGCGCCGCAGCTGGGCCGGATCCATGATCGGCGGCATCGCCGAGACCCAGGAGATGCTCGACTTCTGCGCCGAGCACGACATCCTCCCGGAGACCGAGCTCATCTCGGCCGACCAGATCAACGAGGCCTACGAGCGCGTCCTCAAGTCCGACGTGCGCTACCGCTTCGTCATCGACGCGAAGACGTTCGCGTAAGCAGCGACCCCTCGTCGAAGGGCCCCGCGGATCATCGGATCCGTGGGGCCCTCCTGCGTCCGGGCCGCGGACCGCGCCCTGCCGCACCGGGGTAGCGTCGGGGCATGCGCCTGATCCTGATCCGCCACGGACAGACCATCTCGAACGTCCACGGGGTCCTCGACACCCGCATCCCCGGCCCCGTCCTCACCGACCTCGGCCGCACGCAGGCGTCGCTCCTGCCGTCGGCGCTGCGGGGCGAGCGGATCGGCGCGATCTACGTCTCAACCATGGTCCGCACGCACGAGACGGCCGCGCCGCTCGCGCACGCGCTCGGCCTGGAGCCGATCGAGCGCGACGGCATCCGGGAGATCGCCGCCGCCGACCTCGAGATGCGCGGCGACGCCGAGGCGGTCGCGGAGTACCTGGGCACGATGGTCCGCTGGGTGGGCGGCGAGGAGGCAATGCCGCTGGCGGGCGGCGAGACCGGCCGGGAGTTCGCGGCGCGGTTCGACGCCGTCGTCGCGGAGGCCGAGGCCTCGGAGCACGGCACGGTGGCGATCGTCAGCCACGGTGCCGCCATCCGCTCGTGGACGGGCATGCGGGCCCGCGGCCTCGACGCGGCCTTCGTGGCCGACCACGCCCTCCAGAACACGGGCGTCGTGGTGCTGGAGGGATCCGGCACCGACTGGACCCTCGAGTCCTGGGAGGGCGAGCCCGCCAGCGGCGTCGGCGAGGACGCCCCGTCCGGCCCCACGGGCGAGCCGACGCCCTAGGCGCCGGACCGGCCGTCAGCCCGCCGTGGGCTCGCCGACGGGCCGCTGCCCGATCGACGACTGGAAGCGCACGAGGTAGCCGTCGGGATCCTGCACGAGGAGCTGACG
The DNA here is from genome assembly GCF_052654495.1 of Clavibacter rahimiani. Taxonomy (NCBI): domain Bacteria; kingdom Bacillati; phylum Actinomycetota; class Actinomycetes; order Micrococcales; family Microbacteriaceae; genus Clavibacter; species Clavibacter rahimiani. The sequence goes on along the minus strand of NZ_CP199790.1, from coordinate 604,849 downwards.
GACGCCCGCCTCCACGTCGCCGATCCGGTACCAGGTCGTCTCCGGCTCGAGGAAGAGCGCGACGCCGCCCGCGGCGAGCGCCTCCGCGACGACGTCGGCGTCCTCGACGGCGATCTGGAAGTTGATCCCCCGCCCGTACGGCCGCTCCAGCGGCCCCGTCACCCAGTTCCGGATGATGCCCGCCTGCTCGAGCATGAGGTGCGCGCCGCCGCGCGCGATGTACGCGAAGCCCTCCGCCGGGCGGTCATAGCGCACCGCGAAGCCGCAGAGGTCGCGCCAGAACACGAGGCTCGCGGCGAGGTCCGTGATCAGCAGCTCGGGGACCAGGTCGGGCTCGTCGTCGGGATCCATGCGGCCATGCTCGCAGACGGGTCGCGGTGCCGCAGCGGCGCCGGCCCGCGTCACGTGACCAGATGCTCGGCGACCGGCCATCCGTTCATGACGACGTGCGCGGCGACGATCGCGGGCAGGTTCCGATGCCGCCACCACAGGATCCCGAGCAGGAGCCCGAACGACCCCTGCGCGACGACGACGCGGGCCACGTCCAGCACCGGGGCGCCCGTGCCGTGGGAGGCCAGGTGCATGAGCGCGAAGGCCAGCGACGCGAGGGCGATGCCGGGCGCGGGGCCGAGCGACGCCTCGAGCCGCGTCTGCAACCACCGCCGGTAGAACAGCTCCTCGCCGATCCCGGCGGTCAGCGCCGTCGCCACCGCGGTGACGAGCAGCGTCGAGGTGTCGACGCCGCCCAGGTCCGGCCGCGGGTTCCATGGCGCGACCTGCGACAGGAGCACCCACACCACCACGACCACGGTCGGCGCCCACCAGCGCCGCGCATCGCGGACGCGGTCGATGCGGACGCCGCGCAGCACGCCGACCACGACGGCGGGCAGGGCGATCAGCATGACGACCTTCAGGAGGACGTAGCCCTCGCTCCGCGCCAGCCCGAGCGCTCCCACCGCGAGCGGGAAGGCCGCGGCGAGCACCAGCAGGATCCACGTCGCCGCCCAGTGCCGCGCCGGCGCGGACACGATCACGGGCTGCTCCGGCATCCGACGCGGCAGCGTCAGCGTGAGGGCGATGCCCACGGCTGCGGGCAGGAGCACAGCCCACCACGGGACCGAGGGCGCACCCGGATCCGCCGACGTCGGCGCCCCGTCGGGCTCGGCGACGAGGACGATCCCGAGCGCCAGCACCCCGAGGGCCGCGCAGAGGACGAGGACCGTGCGGCCGAGGATCCGGTGATGCACGCGCGCGCTCATCCGCGCCCCGGCGCCGGCTGCCCGCCATGCCCCTCGCCGCGGAAGCGTGCGGGGGTGAAGCCCGTGGGGTCCTCGCCGAGGCCGCCGGGCTCGGAGGAGCCCTCCACGAACGCGGTCGCCTCCGCGATCAGCTGCTCGGGGGTCAGGTGCCCGCCCCCGATGGTGAACCCGTACGTGCCGCCCGCCGGCCCGGTGAGCCAGGCGAGGTCGTACGACGGGGTCGCGCCCCTCGGCTCCCGCTCGGCGATCCGCCACAGCTCCCCGAGCACCGTGACCTCGAACGCCTCCATGCCCCGAGCCTACGGACGCCCGCGCCCAGCGCCCAGCGGTCGACCTGGCGGTCACCCTGACGCGGCCCGATACCGTGGGCGGATGATCTCCACGCTCCCGCCCACCGCCGAGCTGCACCTGCACGTCGAGGGCACCCTCGAGCCCGAGCTCGTGTTCGAGCTGGCCGAGCGCAACGGCGTCGAGCTGCCCTACGCCGGCATCGAGGACCTCCGCTCGCGCTACGCCTTCACCGACCTGCAGTCGTTCCTCGACCTCTACTACGCCTGCACCGCGGTCCTCCGCACCCGCCGCGACTTCCACGACCTCGCCGCCGCGTACCTCGAGCGCGCCGCGGCCGACGGGATCCGGCACGTCGAGATGTCCTTCGACCCGCAGGCGCACACGACCCGCGGCGTGCCCGTCGACGACGTGCTCGACGGCCTCCTCGACGCCCTCCGCGACGCACGCGTCCGCCACGGCATCTCCGGCGGCCTGATCCTCAGCTTCCTGCGCGACCGCCCGGTGGAGGAGGCGATGGCCACCCTGGAGTCGGTCGCCGGCCGCGCGCACGAGATCCTCGCCGTGGGCCTCGACTCGGCGGAGGTCGGCTACCCGCCGTCCCTCTTCGTCGACGTCTTCGCCCGCGCGCGCGAGCTCGGCCTGCACGCGGTCGCGCACGCGGGCGAGGAGGGGCCGCCGTCCTACATCCACGAGGCGCTCGACCTCCTGCACGTGGAGCGGGTGGATCACGGGGTGCGCTGCCTCGAGGATCCCGCGCTCGTCGACCGGCTCGTCGCCGAGCGGATCCCGCTCACGGTCTGCCCGCTCTCGAACGTGCGCCTCGGCGTGAACGAGTCCCTCGACGAGCACGCGCTCCCGGAGCTGCTCGCGCGCGGCGTCCTCGTGACCGTCAACAGCGACGACCCGGCCTACTTCGGCGGCTACCTCGGCGAGAACCTGCGGCAGCTCCGCCGCGCGCACGCCTTCGACGACGACGCGCTGGCGCTGCTGGCCCGCAACTCGATCGAGGCGTCGTTCCTCCCCGACGACCGCCGCGCCGAGCTGCTCGCCGCGGTCGACGCGTGGCGCGCCACGGCGCTCTGATCCCGCCGCGTCCGCCGATCAGTCGACGACGGCCGCGACCGCCTCGACCTCCACGAGCTGGTTGTCGTAGCCGAGCACGGTGACCCCGAGCAGCGTGCTCGGCGGATCGTGCGGCGCGAGCGCGTCGCGGACGACCTCCCACGTGGTCACGAGATCCGCCTGCCGGCTCGACGCGACGAGGACGCGCGTGCTGACGAGGTCGGCGAGCGTGGCGCCCGCCGCCTCCAGCGCGACCCGCAGGTTCTCGACGCACCGCGCGGCCTGGGCGGCGTGGTCGCCGACCCCGACCGTCCGGCCGTCGGCGTCGAGCGGGCACGATCCCGCGAGGAAGATGAGCCGCGCGTCGGCCGGCGCGGTGGCCGCGTAGGCGTACTCGGCGACCCCGGAGAGGGCGGCGGAGCGGATCAGGGTCACGGCGGTCATGGGTCTCCCGTCTCGCGCGCGGGCGGATCCGCGCGCGCGACCAGCGTGCCAGCCCACGTCGGTCGGCCGCCCAGGCGGAGTGCCCCGCCATCGCCCGCACGCCTGGGGGCGCTGCCGAGCCGGATCACGGAGGCCCGGCTACTCTCGCCGGATGCCCGACCTCGTGCGCTTCCAGAGCGCCGCCCCCAACCGCCACGGGTCCTTCCCCGGCGTCTTCGCGCTGGCGAACGGCCTCCGGGACGAAGGCCGCCTGTCGGAAGAGGAGATGGCCTGGATCACGGCCTCCAACGCGCACATGAACGCCGCCTACGCGGACCCCTCCCCGGTGGTCGCCGACTGCTACGACCGCACGATCAACCCGCGGGCGCGCGCCTGGTTCCGCACCGACGCCGTCGACCTCCTCCGCGTCACGCGCGACTACCTCGACCTCCTCGACCGGCACGCGGTGCCGTGGCACGAGATCCGCACGCGTACGCCGGGGCGCGTCGTCTACGCCGACGACGTGCAGGTCGTCGCGGTGCCGCACACGCACGACGACTGGCCGTTCCGCCAGCCGTCGCAAGACGCCGGCGCCTGACCGAGGCCGAAGCGGCCGCGCGGGCCGGCGTCAGGAGGCGCGCGTCGCCCGAGCCCGCGCGAGGATCTCCTGGATCACCTCGGACTTCGCGTCCGCGTAGGCGTTCATGTCGTCCCAGGGCCGCTCCATGAGCTCCCGCTTCGTGCGCGCGTAGAGGTCGCGGTCGTCCGCGTCGGTGCGGAGGCGGTCGCGGGGGTCCGTCACCGGGACGTCCTGGCAGGCGGGGACTGCTCCGCACCGGGTCCGTCGGACCTCGCCGTCCGCGGCGCGGGCATCCGGATCGCGACGGCCGCGCCGACGGACCCCAGCACCAGCACCATGCCCGCCGCCTGCGCCGCCGACAGCGTCTCGCCCGACCAGCCGACGCCGATCGCGACCGCGACGACCGGGCTGAGCAGCCCGAGGAACGCGGGCACGCGGGCCGACAGCGCGCTCACGCCCCGGAACCAGAGGAGGTACGCGAGCGCCGTCCCCACGAGCGCCAGGTACGCGTACCCGACGACGTTGCGCGGTGTGAGGGGCTCGACGGGCAGCGGCTCGGCCACCACCGTGAGCACGGCGAGCAGGATCCCACCCGCGAGCAGCTGCCAGGACGTGGTCACGAGCGGCGGGTGATCCGACCCCCACCGCTTCGCCAGCACCACGCCCACCGCCATGCACACCGCTCCTGCGAGGGCCGCCGCGACACCCGTCGCGTCGAGCCGGGCGTCCGCGCGCAGGACGATCAGGGCGACGCCCGCGAGCCCCGCGACCGCGGCGACCAGGGCGCCGACCGGCAGGCGCTCCCGGAGGACGCGCGCGGCGAGCGCGGACACGAGCAGCGGCTGGATCCCGCCGATGACGGCCGCGACGCCGCCCGGCAGACGGTCCGCGGCGATGAACAGGAACGCGAAGAACGCCCCGATGTTGAGCGCGCCGAGGACCGCGGAGCGCCACCACCACGCACCGTGCGGGAGCCGACGGCCGAGCGCGAGGAGCACCAGTCCCGCGGGCAGCGCGCGGAGGGTCGCGGTGAGCAGCGGATGCCCGGGGACGAGGAAGGCGGTGGACGTGACGTAGGTGGTGCCCCAGAGGGCGGGCGCGACGGCGGTCAGGAGGACGAGACGGAGACGAGGGCTGAGCACGGAGCCAATGTAGCTCAGTGCTTAGCGATTAAGATGGATCCCATGGACCACGTCGACCGCATCCTCGAGCAGTGGCGCACGGAGCGCCCCGACCTCGACCCGTCGCCCATGGCCGTGATCGGACGCCTCGCCAGGGCCGCCGCGGCGCTCGCGGCCGGGACCGACGCGACGTTCGCGCGCCACGGGATCGACGCCTCGACCTTCGACGTCCTCGCCACCCTGCGACGCCAGGGCCCGCCCTTCCGGCTGGCGCCCGCCGCGCTCGCGCGCGAGTCGATGATCACCACGAGCGCCGTGGCCCAGCGCCTCAATCGCCTGGAGGGGCTCGGCCTCGTGACCCGGCTGCCCCGCCCCGAGGACGGGCGCGGCAAGCTGGTCGAACTCACCGCGACCGGGCGCGAGCTCGTCGACCGCGTGGTCCCCGACCACCTCGCCACGGAGGAGGCCCTGCTCGCCCCGCTCGACGCGCGGGAGCGGCGCACGCTGGCGGAGCTCCTCGCCCGTCTCGACCCGTCGGGCGCCTGAGCCGCGCTGAGCCGCCCCGGGACGAGATCCGCCGCCGCGGCTCAGTCGACGGGAGCGTCGCCCGTCAGTCGAATACCACGTGCTGCGTGATCCACGCGTGCATCACGACCGCGGCCGCCGCCGACGCGTTGATGGAGCGCGTGGAGCCGAACTGCGAGATCGCGACGGTCATGTCGGCCGCCGCCACCGCCTCGTCGCTGAGGCCGGGGCCCTCCTGGCCGAAGACGAGCACGCAGCGCTCGGGGAGGCGCGTGGTCTCCAGGAGCACGGATCCGTCGACGTTGTCGATCGCGATGATCGGCAGGCCCTCGCCCGCCGCCCACTCGACGAGGTGGGCGATGGTCGCGTGGTGCACGACGTGCTGGTACCGGTCGGTGACCATGGCACCGCGCTTGTTCCACCGGCGGCGGCCCACGATGTGCACCGTGTCGGCCGCGAACGCGTTGGCGCTCCGGACGATCGACCCGATGTTCATGTCGTGCTGCCAGTTCTCGATGGCGACGTGGAACGGGTGCCGGTGCTGGTCGAGGTCGGCGACGATCGCGTCCATGGACCAGTACCGGTAGCGGTCGATGACGTTGCGGGTGTCGCCGCGCTCCAGCAGCTCGGGATCCAGGTGCGGCTCGTCGGGCCACGCGTCCGGACCGCCCGGCCAGGGACCGACCCCGTGGGTCGAGAGCTCGACGGTCGGCGTCGGCTCGGCGGCGTCGGGCCGCTCGGGGAGCGGGGGGACCTCGGGATCGCCCGGCATCAGATGTAGATCGCCGGGTCGACGAAGAAGGCCGGATCCACGTGGGCGTCCGGCCCGCGGCCCGCCCGCTTGCCGGTCTCCACCGCGGGGATGCCCGTGAGCACGGATCCCGCGGGCGCGTCCTTCACGACCACCGCGTTGGCGCCGATGACGCTGCCCGCGCCGATCGCGATGGGCCCGAGCAGCTTCGCCCCCGCGCCGATGGTGACGCCGTCGCCGACGGTCGGGTGCCGCTTGCCGTGCACGAGGCTCTTCCCGCCGAGCGTGACGCCGTGGTACATCAGCACGTCGTCGCCGATCTCCGCGGTCGCGCCGATGACGACGCCCATGCCGTGGTCGATGAACAGCCGCCGGCCGATGCGCGCACCCGGGTGGATCTCCACGCCGGTGAGCGTGCGCCCGACCTGCGCGAGCAGCCGGGCGGCCAGCCGGATCCGCCGCCGCCAGAGCGCGTGCGAGATCCGGTGCAGCCACACGGCGTGCAGCCCCGGGTAGCCGAGCACCATCTCCAGGTACCCGCGCGCGGCGGGGTCGTGGGCGCGGGCGGAGCGGAGGTCCTCGACGACGCGGGCGACGATCCCCACGCCTAGTCGCGCAGGTCGTCGAACAGCACGGTCGAGAGGTACCGCTCGCCGTAGTCGCACACGATGGCGACGATGGTCTTGCCCGCGCTCTCCGGCCGCTTCGCGATCTCGAGCGCGGCCCACACGATGGATCCCGACGAGATGCCGCAGAGGATGCCCTCGTCGGTCGCGAGCGCGCGCGCGACGCGGATGGAGTCCTCGAGCGAGACGTCGACGACCTCGTCGTAGACCTCGGTGTCGAGGATCTCGGGCACGAAGTTCGCGCCGATGCCCTGGATCTTGTGCGGGCCGGGCTTCCCGCCGTTGAGGATGGGCGAGTCGAGCGGCTCGACCGCGACGATCCGCACGTCCGGCTTCCGCTCCTTGAGCACCTGGCCGACGCCCGTGATGGTGCCGCCCGTGCCGACGCCCGCGATGAACACGTCGACCGCGCCGTCGGTGTCCGCCCAGACCTCCTCGGCCGTGGTCTCGCGGTGCTTCTGCGGGTTCGCCGCGTTCGCGAACTGCTGGGCCCAGATGGCGTTCGGCGTCTCGTCGACGATCTGCTTCGCCCGCTCGACCGCGCCGCGCATGCCCTCGGGGCCGGGGGTCAGGACGATCCGCGCCCCGTACGCGCGCAGCACCAGCCGGCGCTCCATGCTCATGGTCTCGGGCATGGTGAGGATGACCGTGTAGCCGCGGGCCGCGCCCACCATGGCGAGCGCGATGCCCGTGTTGCCGCTCGTGCCCTCGACGATGGTGCCGCCGGGCTGCAGCTGGCCGGACGCCTCGGCCGCGTCGATGATCGCGACGCCGATGCGGTCCTTCACGCTGGACGCGGGGTTGTGCGACTCGAGCTTCACGAGCACGGTCGCGTCGAGCCCCTCCGTGAGCCGGTTCAGGCGGACGAGCGGCGTGCCGCCGACCAGCTGGGTGATGTCGTCGTAGACGCGACCTGCCATGGGTTCCACCTTCGTCGTGATCCGGGTCGGTGCGGGGCGCTGCCGCGCGCACCTGCTCGTCGTCGAGCCTATGCGAGGCCAACCTCGCGCACGGCGGCGGCATTCCGGCAGGCTGGACCCATGAGCGCGCGCATCGAGGTGGAGGGGCCCGGCGGCCCCGAGGTCATGACCCTGACGGACGGGCCGGTGCCGGATCCCGGGCCCGGCGAGGTGCGGATCCGCGTGCACGCCGCGGGCGTCAACTTCATCGACACCTACCGCCGCAGCGGCGTCTACCCGATGGCGCACCCGTACGTGCCCGGGTCGGAGGCCGCGGGTGTGATCGAGGCGCTCGGCGACGGCGTGACGGGCGTCCACGTCGGCGACCGCGTGGCGACCGCCGAGGCGTCCGGCACCTACGCGCAGCATGCGCTCGTCCGCGCGGAGACCCTGCTGCCCGTGCCCGACGGCGTCGACATGGAGACCGCCGCCGCGCTGCCGCTCCAGGGGCTCACCGCCCACTACCTCGCGACGAGCTCGTACCCGGCCGGCCCCGGGGATCGCGCGCTCGTGCACGCGGGCGCCGGCGGCGTGGGGCTCCTCCTCACGCAGCTGCTCCGCGACCGCGGCGTCGAGGTGATCACCACCGTCTCCAGCGAGGAGAAGGCCGCCCTCTCGCGCGCGGCCGGCGCGACGCACGTGCTCGGGTACGGTGACGTGCCCGTGCGGGTGCGGGAGCTCACCGAGGGCCGCGGGGTCGACGTGGTCTACGACGGCGTGGGGCGCGACACGTTCGACGGCTCGCTCGACTCCCTGCGCATCCGCGGCACTCTCGTGCTCTTCGGCGGCGCGAGCGGCCAGGTCCCGCCGTTCGACCTGCAGCGCCTCAACTCCGGCGGATCCCTGTCCGTCACGCGCCCGACCCTCGCCCACTTCCTGCTCGATGCGGAGGAGCGGCGGTGGCGCGCGGGCGAGCTGTTCGCCGGGGTGCTCGACGGATCCCTCGACGTGCGCGTCGGCGCGACCTACCCGCTCGCCGACGCGGCCCGCGCGCACGAGGACCTCGAGGGCCGGCGCACGACGGGCTCGATCGTCCTGATCCCCTGAGGCGACGCCGATCCCTTGCCATGAGGGAAACCGACATGTAGGTTTCCCTCATGGAAAACGATCGAGCAGCAGACGCGGCCGCCGCCCTCGACGGCCTGCACGCCGACCGCGCGGCCCTCGCCGCGCGCATCCCCGAGCCCCGCGGGCACCTCGCCGGGTTCGGCGCCGTCGCGCTGGCATGGGTCGCCCAGGCCGCGACCCTCTCCCCCGGCGCCGACTACGAGCCGCCCACCACGTCCTGGGTCGCCGTCGCCGCCGTGATCCTGCTGCTGGTGCTCCTCCGGCGCCGCACGGGCATCCGGTTCCGCCGGGTCGGCGCGCGGGCGATGCTGCTCGTGGCGGCCGCCCTGGCGGGCTGCCTCGCCCTGTTCTCGATCTCGCTCGGGCTCGTCGCGCAGGGACTCGGCGGGGCGGTGGCCCTCACCGCGCTCGCGGCCTTCGCGCTGGTCACCTGGCTGTCGACGCTCGCGTTCCGCGCGGCGGTCCGGGAGATCGCCCGCCGTGGCTGAGGCCGCCTTCGACGAGCTGATCCACGCGCCCGTCCGCCTGCGCATCTGCGGGATCCTGCGACGCGTCGACCACATCGACTTCACGGTGCTGCGCGACGCGCTCGGCATCGCGGACGCCAGCCTCTCCAAGCACCTGAGGCTGCTGGCCGACAGCGGCTACGTCGCGTCCCGGAAGGCCCCGTCGGCGGGCCGGGCCGACCGCCGCCAGCTCACCTGGCTCTCGCTCACCGCCGCGGGCAAGCGCGCGTTCGACGGGCACGTGGCCGCCCTGACGGAGATCGCGGGCCGGTAGACGCCGCGGGCGCCGCCGTCGGGGGACGGCGACGCCCGCGGGTGATGCGCGGCGCGGTGGATCAGTCCGCGATGAACGCGAGGATGTCCTGGTCGAGCTGCACCTGGTACTCGCCCGAGATGCCGTGCGGCGCGCCCGCGTAGACCTTCACGGTGCCGTGCTTGACGAGCTCGGCGGACTTGAGCGACGCGTTGGCGATCGGCACGATCTGGTCGTCGTCGCCGTGCGCCAGGAGGATCGGCACGTCGAGCGCCTTGAGGTCCTCCGAGAAGTCGGTCTCCGAGAAGGCGGCCACGCAGTCGTAGGCCGCGATCAGGTTGACGAGCATGCCCTGGCGCCAGAAGTCGCGCTTCGCGCCCTCGGAGACGGCGCTGCCCTCGCGGTTCGCGCCGAAGAACGCGTCCGAGAGGTCGATGTAGAACTGCGAGGCGTCGGCGAGCACGCCCGCGCGGATCCCGTCGAAGACCTCGCGGGGGACGCCGTCGGGGTTCGCCTCCGACGCGACCATCACGGGCGGGACGGCGCCCGCGGTGACGACCTTGCGCACGCGGCCGACGCCGTGCTGCGCGGCGTAGCGGACGACCTCGCCGCCGCCCGTCGAGTGCCCGATGACGACGAGGTCCTGCAGGTCGAGGTGCTCCACGAGCTCCGCGAGGTCGCGGGCGTACGTGTCCATGTCGTTGCCGGTCGAGGTCTTGGCGGAGCGGCCGTGGCCGCGGCGGTCGTGCGCGATGGCGCGGTAGCCGGCGTCGACGAGGACCTTGATCTCGACCTGCCAGGCGTCGGAGCTGAGCGGCCAGCCGTGGCTGAGCAGCACGGGCTTCCCGGCGCCCTGGTCGGTGTAGTAGAGCTCGGTCCCGTCGGAGGTGGTGAAGTGCGGCATGGTTCCCTCTCTGCTGTGGTCGGGGTCGCCCGCCGCGTCGCGCGGCCGATCGGCGGCCCGTTCCGCGTTTGCGGGAGGACCCGCGTTCTGCGAATCTCTCCCTGGTGATCACGCCCATCGAACCGTCACCAGGGGGTCGGACACCATGCAGGTAGCAGGCAGTTCGCATGCTGTTCCCCCGGTGATCCACGGACGGCGCGCGTGACGGCGGTCGGCGGCCTCCTCCGCGGCCTGCGGGTGTCGGCGGATCTCACGCTGGAGGCCCTCGCCGAGCGCTCGGGCGTGAGCGTGCGCACCATCAGCGACATCGAGCGCGGCGTCAGCGCGCGACCCCGCCGGTCGACCACGCAGGCGCTCGCGGACGCGCTCGGCCTGGAGGGGAGCCGCCGCGACCGGCTGCTCGCCGCCGCCCGACCTCCGGCGGACGCCGCCGCGGGATCGACGACCCGGCCCGCGGGATCCGGCGGGACGGCGCCCTACCGGCTGGCCGACTTCCGCGGCCGCGACGAGGAGATCGACCGCCTGGTCGCGGCCGCGACGGGTCCCGCCGCCGGGCCGCACCCCGCTCCGACGCTGGTCGTGCTGAGCGGGGCGCCGGGCGTCGGCAAGTCGAGCATCGCGGTCGAGGCGGCCCACCGGATCGCGGCGGGCTCGCGGCCGCGGCTGTTCGTCGACCTCGGCGGGCTCGACGACGCGCCCGCCGAGCCGCTGGACGTGGTCCAGTCGCTGCTGCGGCAGCTGACCGGCACGGAGGGCGCGCGGGGCGATCTCGCGGACGCGACCGCGGCCTGGGCCGCGGCCACCGCCGCGCAGCCCGTCGTGGTGGTGCTCGACGACGCGGCGACGGAGGCGCAGGTGCGTCCCGTCATGGCGGCGGATCCGGGCGCGATGGTGCTCGTCACCTCGCGCCGGACGCTCGCCGGGCTCGCCGGCGCGCGGCACCTCCGCGTGCCCGTCCTGCCGCGGCGGGACGGCGTCGCGCTGCTGGAGGCGATCATCCCCGAGGCGCAGCGCGTCGGCGCCGACCTCGACGAGCTGGCCCACCTGTGCGGCGACCTGCCCCTCGCGCTCCGGGTCGCGGGGCACCGCATCGCCTCCCAGCCCGCCTCGACCGTCGAGGACCACGTGCGGCGCCTCCGCGCGGAAGGCCGGCGCCTCGGGGCCCTGGTCGCGGGCGACACGGGCGTGCACGCGGCCTTCGCGACCTCGTGCGCCCACCTCACCTCCGGCGCGCGCGACCTGTTCCGCAGCCTCGCGCTCCTCCGCGGATCCTCGTTCGCGGCGCCCATGGCCGGCGCGGTCCTCGGCCTCGGCGAGGACGCTGCCCTCGGGCTGCTCGACGAGCTCGCGGACCTCGGCATGGTCGAGACGCTGAGCGGATCCCGCTACCGCCTCCATGACCTGCTCCGCCTCTACGCCGCCGAGCGCCTGCGTGCCGACGTGGACCCCGTCGAGGTCCGGCGCCGGACGGAGCGGCTCGGCCGGTGGACCCTCGCGACCGCCGCCGCCGCCGGCCGCGTGTTCGCCCCGGACGACGCGCCGCACCCCCGGCTCGGTCCGGCGCTCGCGTTCGGCTCGCGGGCCGACGCCCGCGCGTGGCTCGTCACCGAGGTCGACGCGTGGTTCCCGGAGTACGCCGCCGCCGCGACCGACGGCCGGGACGCGCTCGCGCTCGCCGCGGCCCCGCACATCCGGTGGTTCGGCGACCGGTGGTTCGAGTGGGGGCGCTGGCACGAGCTGTTCGGCGTCACCGCCGAGCTCGCGCACCGCGCCGGCGACGCCGCCCTCGAGGCGGAGGCCCTCACGGACGTCGCGTTCATCCAGCACTACGCGCAGTGGGATCCGGCGGCCGCCGTCGTCACGGTCCGGCGCGCGCTCGCCCTCGCGACCGCGAGCGGCGACGGCCGCGGGCAGGCCCGGGCCCTCTCCGACATCGGCGCGTGCCTCGAGGCGCTCGGCGACGTCGACGGCGCGGTCGCTTCCACGCGCCTCGCGATCGCCGCGTTCGAGGATCTCGGCCTCCCGGGTCCCGTCCTCGACTCCCGCGGCGTCCTGGCCAGGTCGCTGCTGGCGACGGACCCGGCTGCGGGCCTCGCGGCGTACGAGGAGATCCTCGAGCGCACGCGCGAGCCCCAGCCCGGCATGGCCGAGCACGACCGCTGGGCGGCGCACCTCGACGCGCTCGCGCAGTGCGGCAAGGCGCTCATCCGCCTCGGTCGGCACACGGAGTCGATCGAGCTCGCGGAGACGATGCTGACCACCGCGGACGGTCCCGCCGTCGACTACGCGGGCGAGCGCGACCGGGCCCGCGCGCTCCGCAACCGCGGCCTCGCCCGGCTCGCCCTCGGCGAGGTGGACGCCGGCCGCGCCGACCTCGAGCGCGCCCTCGTCCTCGCGGGCGACCTGCCGCCGGTCGCGTGGTCGGCGGAGATCCGCGACGCCCTCGACGGTCTCCCGGCCGCGACCGCCTAGCCTCGTGCCATGCCCGCATCCGGTACCCCGCTGAGGCGCCTCGGCTTCCTCACCATCGGCCTGTTCGACCCCGCGGATCCCGCGGCCGGCCACGAGACGACCCTCCGCATCATCGAGCGCGGCGAGGAGCTGGGCCTCGACAGCGCCTGGCTCCGGCACCGCCACCTCCAGCACGGGATCTCCTCCCCCGTCGCCGTGCTCGCCGCCGCCTCCCAGCGCACGAGCCGCATCGACCTCGGCACGGCCGTGACGCCCATCGGCGCCGAGAACCCGTTCCGCCTCGCCGAGGACCTCGCCACGGTGGACCTCCTCACGGGCGGCCGCCTGCAGCCCGGCTTCTCGGTGGGCCGGCCGATGCGCTTCGAGACCTACCGCCACGCGATCTACCCGACCACCGCCGACCAGGAGGAGCTCGGCTACGACCGCCTCCTCCGCTTCCGCGACCTCGTGCGCGGCGACGAGGTGAGCGGCGTCACCGGCCGCGAGGGCCAGGAGGAGTACGCGTCCACCGTGCAGCCGCAGTCCGCGGGGCTCGTCGACCGGCTCTGGTACGGCGCGGGCAGCACCCGATCCGCGGTGTGGGCCGCCGAGAACGGCTTCCACCTCCTCACGTCCAGCGTGATCCAGGGCGAGCTCGGGCCGGACTTCGCCGCGAACCAGCGGGCGCAGATCGACGCCTACCGGGCCGCCCACCCGGCCGGGGACGCGGCGCGCGTCTCGCAGGGGCTCGTCGTGATCCCCACCGACCGCGCCACCCCGGAGCAGCGCCGCCGCTACGAGGCGTACGCCGCCGAGCGCTCGGCCCGCGTCGGCGTCCCGCAGGGCCCGAAGTCCATGCTCTTCGCGGCCGACCTCGTGGGCACCTCGGAGCAGATCGCCGAGCGCCTGCACGCGGATCCCGCGTTCCAGGCGGTCGACGAGGTCGCCTTCGCCCTGCCCTTCACCTTCGGCGAGGCCGACCTGGAGCAGATCCTCACCGACATCGCGGAGCGCCTCGGCCCGGCGCTCGGCTGGTCGCCCGCCGCCTGACCCGGCCGCGCGCCGCGCGCACGACGACGCCCCTCCCGCGCGAGCGGAGAGGGGCGTCGTCGTGATCCCGTGACGGGATCAGTGCATGCTGACGGCCTCGCTCGAGGCGCCCTCGCGGAAGCGCTCGATCGGGACGCGCACCATCGACCACGAGATGATCGAGGCGGAGGCCACGCCGATCGCCGCGGCCAGGAAGACCACGTGGTAGCCGTCGACCTGCTGCTGCAGCGGGTTGGCCACGCCGTCCGTGGCCGCCGCCGTGACGGCCGAGGCGAAGAGCGCCGTGAAGACCGCGGTGCCGATGGATCCGCCGATCTGCTGCGTGCCCGTGAGCGCCGCGCCCGCGACGCCGGCGTCACGCGGCTCGATGCCGGAGAGCGCGACGTTCTGCATGGGCACGAACACGAACGCGAGGCCGACGCCGAGGAGGATCTGGCCGGGCAGCACCTGGACGACGTACGCGCCGTCCACCGTCACGCGGCTGAACCAGAGGAGGCCGGCGGCCGCGACGAGCGGGCCGACGGTCATGAGGATCCGCGGGCCGACGCGCGGCAGCAGCCGGGCGACCTGCGGGGCCGTGAGCATGATCGACGCGGCCATGGGCAGCGACGCGAGGCCCGAGATCAGCGGCGACATGCCGAGCACGATCTGGAAGTGCAGCGTGAGGTAGAGCAGGCCGCCGAGCAGCGCCGCGCCCACCATCACCGAGGTGAGGTACGCGCCGCCGCGGGTGCGGTCGGCGACGACGCGGAGCGGCAGCAGCGGGTTGCGCGCCCGCGACTCCCACCAGACGAAGGCCACCATGAGGCCGACGCCGAGCGCGAGGAAGCCGATGGTGTCCGCGTTGCCCCAGCCGTCCTCCGCGCGGGAGAAGCCGTAGACGATCGAGCCGAGCCCGAGGGTCACGAGCAGGGCACCCGGGACGTCGTAGCTGCGGTCGCCGTCGGCACGGCTCTCCTTCACCAGCGGGATGGCCGCGATGATCGCGACGACCGCGATCGGCACGTTGACGAGCAGGCACCAGTGCCAGCTGAGGTACTCGGTGAGCACGCCGCCGAGCAGCAGGCCCACGGCGGCGCCGGATCCGGCCACCGTGCCGTACACCGCGAACGCCTTGACCCGGTCGGGCCCGGACGGGAACGTCACCGAGAGGAGCGCGAGCGCGGCGGGCGCGAGGAGCGCCGCGAAGACGCCCTGGAGGCCGCGCGCGATGAGCAGCATCTCGGCCGAGACGGCGACGCCGCCGAGCGCGCTGGCCGCGGCGAAGCCGACCATGCCGAGGATGAAGGAGCGCTTGCGGCCCCAGTAGTCGGCGATGCGGCCGCCGAGGAGGAGCAGCGAGCCGAAGGCGAGCGCGTAGACGGTGACGACCCAGGTGCGGTCGGCGTCGCTCATGCCGAGGTCGCGCTGGGCGGCGGGGAGGGCGATGTTCACGATGGTGCCGTCGAGCACGACCATCAGCTGGGCGAGGGCGACGACGGCGAGGAGGATCCACTTGCTGCGGGCGGGCGCGACGGGGGCGGCCGGGCCGGCGGGAGCGGCGGGTGACGTGGAGGGCGGTGCGTCTTCGGGGGTGCGTGCGTGGGAGATCTGGTGCTCCTGGAGGGTCGTGCGGCGCCCGGGCGGGCGAGGACGGTCCAATCTAGGTCCGGTCGACCCGCAGAGTCAAACGAACCAGTTCGTTTGACATACGCTGTTCACATGGCAGAGACGACGGGGTCCGCCCGATCCACCCGAGACAAGCCGGACGACGTCCGGCACCGCATCCTCCTGGCCGCCCGCGAGGAGTTCGCCGCCCACGGGATGGCGGGCGCGCGCGTCGACCGCATCGCCCGCTCGGGACGCGCGAGCAAGGAGCGGCTGTACGCGCACTTCACCGACAAGGAGTCGCTGTTCCGCGCGGTGCTGAAGCTCAACGGCGTGGAGTTCTTCTCCGCCGTGACGCTCGACCCCGCCGACCTCCCCGGCTTCGTCGGCCAGATCTTCGACCACGCCTACGACCACCCGGAGCACCGGCGCATGCTCGCCTGGGCGCGGCTCGACGGCGTGGTGCTCGACGTCCCGCACAGCGAGACGTCCCCGTCGGCCAAGGTCGAGGCGATCCGGCGCGGGCAGGAGGCGGGAACCATCGACCCGTCGTGGGATCCGCAGCGCCTCCTCACGATGCTGTTCGCGCTCGCGCAGGCCTGGGTGCAGTCGCCGTACCCCGCCATGCACGAGGACGGTCCGGCCGGCCGCGCGGCGGACCGGGCGGCCGTGGTCGAGGCGGCCCGGCGGATCACGGCGCCGCCCGCGCGCTGAGCCCGCCTGGCCGTCGCATGCCGGCATCCTGCGGATTCCCCGGGTGAGGAGGACGGACCCCCGTCGCCGCACGTAGCGTGAACCCATGTCCGACACCCTGACCCGCGAGATCGAGGCCGGGACCAGCCACGCCCACCCGCTCCGCCGGTTCCTGCGCCGCTGCCGGGCCTGGATCGAGCTGCACCCGAAGGCCCGCTGGCTCTACCGGATCCTCGTCGGCATCCTCGGCCTCGCCATCGTCCTCGTCGGCGTCGTGCTCGTCCCGCTGCCCGGCCCGGGCTGGCTCATCGTCTTCCTCGGGATCGCCGTGCTCGGCACCGAGTTCCCCGCCGCGCACCGTGTCAACGTCTTCCTCAAGCGCCAGCTCCACCGCTTCTGGGAGGCGTGGCGCCGCTGGCGCGCGTCGCGTGCCGAGCGCAGGGCACAGCGCACCGCCCGCTGATCCACCGCCCCCTCCGCTCCCCGGCCATCGGCATCTCCCCCCTCCGGTCGATTCGGCGGGCGACCCGCCGTCCGTAGGGTCGGGGCATGTCCTCCCCCACCGCACCGGCGCCGCGGTCACGTGCCCGGACCTTCGGCCGCGAGAGCGCGCTGGTCGCCCTCTCCTTCGTCGTCGGCGTCATCGCCTTCGGCGGCACGCTCGCCTTCCTCGACGAGTCCGGCGCGTCCGGCACGCGCACCGAGGTGCTCCTGCTGCTCGACGTCGCCGGCGGGATCCTCGCCCTCGCGCTCCTGCCCCTCCGCCGCCACGCGCCGGTCGTCATCGCCGTCACGCTCGCGGTGCTCGCCGCGATGTCGACCCTCGCGATCCTCGCCTCCGTGATCGCCCTCGTCTCGGTCGCGGCGCGGCGCCGTCCGCGCGAGATCGCCCTGGTCGCGTCCGCGTGGGTCGTCGCGCTCGTGGCCTGGGAGCTCGCGGGCCTCGCGCAGACGCCGCTCGAGCAGGGCGACGGGCCCCTGTACACGATCATGCTCGCGCTCGTCGTCGGCGTGCCCGTCGTCGTCGGCCTCTACGTCGGCGGCCGGCGCGAGCTGCTGGCCTCGCTGCGGGAGCGGGCCCGGCTCGCCGAGGAGGAGCAGGCGCTGCGCCTGGAGCAGGCGGCGGACCACGAGCGCACGCGCATAGCCCGCGAGATGCACGACGTCCTCGCGCACCGGCTCTCCCTCGTGGCGCTGCACGCGGGCGCCCTCGAGTACCGGGACGACCTGGACGCGTCCGAGGTGCGGCAGACGGCGACGGTCGTGCGGGAGAACGCGCGCACGGCCCTCGACGAGCTGCGCGAGGTGCTGGGGGTGCTGCGCGACCCGTCGGGATCCCCGGCGACCGCTCCCCCGCAGCCGACGCTCGCCGACCTCCCCGAGCTGCTCGACGACGCCCGCGTCCTCGGCGGGGAGGTGCGGCTCGACCTCGACGCCGGGACGCGCGACGCCCTCCCGCAGCTGGGCGCGTCGGCCTCCCGCCACGCGTACCGGATCGTCCAGGAGTGCCTGACGAACGCCCGGCGGCACGCGCCCGGCGCACCCGTCGACGTGTCGATCGACGGCCGGCCCGGCGGCACGCTCCGGGTCGTCGTGCGGAACCCCCTGACCGCCGCGGAGGCGGACGAGCCCGGGCCCGCGTCGCCCGGGCACGGCCTCCTCGGGCTGGCCGAGCGGGCGCGATCGGCGGGCGGGACGCTCGAGGTCGCAGCGCGCGACGGCGAGCACGTGGTCACGGCCGAGCTGGCGTGGATCCCGTGACCCGCTCGGGCGACGGCCCCGTCCGCATCGTGATCGTCGACGACGACGCGCTCGTGCGCGCCGGCCTCCGCATGCTCCTCGGCGGGGACGCGGGCCTCGTGGTGGTCGGGGAGGCCGCCGACGGTCTGGAGGCCGCCGCGGTCATCGACCGCTCCGATCCCAACATCGTGCTCATGGACATCCGGATGCCGCGCTGCGACGGGATCACCGCGACGGCCCGTGAGGTCGCCCGCCGGCCCGACCTCGCGGTGATCGTGCTCACGACGTTCGACGCCGACGAGCTGGTGCTCGGCGCGCTCCGGGCGGGCGCCCGCGGGTTCCTCCTCAAGGACACGCCGCCGGTCGAGCTCGTCGAGGCGGTGCGCCTCGCGGCCGCGGGCCGGTCGATCCTCTCCCCGACGGTGCTCGACACCGTGATCGGCGTCGCGGCCGAGCGGGACCGCGGCGACCGCACGGCCGAGCGCGCGCGCTTCGCGACGCTGACGGAGCGCGAGCAGGAGGTCGCGCTCGCCATCGCGCGCGGCCGGTCGAACGCGCGCATCGCGTCCGACATGTTCGTGAGCGTGGCGACCGTGAAGACGCACGTGGGCCACGTGCTGGAGAAGCTCGGCGTCGAGGGCCGGGTCCAGGTCGCCGTGCTCGTGCACGAGGCCGGGCTCGCCCCGTCGGGGTGAGCCCGGCCTCGGGCGGTGCCGGCCGGAGCCGGTCAGGCGTCGCGGATCAGCTCGCGAGCGCCGGGTAGTCCGTGTAGCCCTCGGCCCCGGGGCCGTAGAACGTGGCCGGGTTCGGGTCGTTCGTCGGGGCGCCCTGCTCCCAGCGCTCGACGAGGTCGGGGTTGGCGATGATCATGCGGCCGACGGCCACGACGTCCGCCGTGCCCTCCTCGACCAGCTGGATCGCCTCGTCGCGCTCGGTCTGCACGCTGAAGCCGCTGTTGATCATGAGCGGCCCACCGAACGTCGCCCGGAGGCCCTGCACGAGCTCGCCCGCGGGCTCCGCATGCAGGATGCTCACGTAGGCGAGGCCGAGCGGCGCGATGCCGGAGAGCAGCGCCTCGTACGTGGCGCGGGTCTCCTCGGGGTCCTCCTCGAGGACGTCCTGGATGTTGTGCGACGGCGAGATGCGGATGCCGACGCGGTCGGCGCCGATCTCCCGCGACACGGCGTGCGTGACGTCGATGCCGAGCTTCGCGCGGTTCGCGGGCGATCCGCCGTACGCGTCGGTGCGCACGTTGGAGACGGGCGAGAGGAACTCGTGCAGCAGGTACCCGTTGGCCGAGTGGATCTCGACGCCGTCGAAGCCGGCGTCGATCGCGTTGCGCGCGGCGACCGTGAGCTCGTCGACGATGAGCGGGACCTCGTCGGTCTCCGGCTCGCTCGGCACGGGGTACGGCGCCTTGCCGCTCGGCACGTGCACCTCGCCCTGGATCGCGATGGCGCTCGGCGCGAGCAGGGGCAGGCCGCCCGTGATCTCCTCGTGCGAGACGCGGCCGCCGTGCATGAGCTGCATCACGATGCGGCCGCCGTCGGCGTGCACCGCGTCGGTCACGCGGCGCCAGCCGGCGATCTGCTCGTCCGTCACGATGCCGGGCTGTCCCGGGTACGCCTTGCTGCGCTCGCTCGTGAACACGCCCTCGGAGACGATGAGGCCGGTGGACGCGCGCTGGCGGTAGTACTCGACGACGAGGTCGCCGGGCACGCCGTGCTCATCGGAGCGCATGCGGGTCAGCGGCGCCATGGCGACGCGGTTCGGGAGCTCGAGGGCGCCGAGGGTGACGGGGGAGAAGAGCTGCACGTGGGAGTTCCTTCGTCTCGCGGGTGGCCCGGCACGTGCCGCGACGGATCGCGTCGGGCGGGGCAGCGGGGACCAGCGGTCCGAGCGGACCGCCCTGGGCCGAACCGGCCCTGCCGCGGGGCCATTCCGCGGTACGCGCTTCTCCCAGGTGCTCGTCAGGCCGCGGGCGGCCCGGGCGCGCCGGGCGACGCGAGCGGCACGACCGCTCAGGAGGAGCCGGGCGCCTCGGTCCGGCGGGCGAGCACGACGTCGTCGGCGGCCAGGTCGTGCCAGCCGCGGAGCAGGTGCCGGGAGTCCCAGCCGACGGACGCGTACGGCAGCCAGATCGTGAACAGCCAGCCGAGGGCGAAGGCGTTCTGCACGACGCCGCGGAGGAGCGCGCGGCCGAACCCGAGCATCCCCGGCTCGGAGAAGCGCTGCACGCGGATCCCGACCATCGCCTTCCCCGGCGTCGAGCCCTTCCACCCGAGCCACCACGTGGCGATGAGGAGGTAGGAGACGAGGCTGATCAGCACGGCCAGGCCGGCGGCGCCGAAGGAGGCGCCCATCACGTCCTCCGCGGCCTCGCCGAAGAGCTGGAGGTCGTCGATCCGCTGTTGCGCCATGCCCTGCAGGGGGATGATGAACGCGGCTGTCGAGATCCCGCCGACGAGGCCGAACACGACCTGGTCGAGGATCCGCCCGGCGGCGCGGCGTCCCACCCCGGCGAGGCGCCAGGCGGGGTCGATGTGCGGCGGGAGCGGGCGCTGCGCGTGCGGCAGGAGCACCATGCCGTAGCCGGGCGGCGGGACGGCGCCGGGGTACGAGGCGGAGGAGTACGGGCCGGCGGGGTACGGACCGGTGGGGTACGCACCGCCTGCGTACGCGGGCGGTGCGCCGTCCGCCTGCCCCGCGTCCTGCCGTCCGTCGTCGTGCGTGCCGCTCATCGCGTCTCCCCCGTCGCTGCGCCCCCGCGACGCGGACCCAGGGTATCCAGCACGCGGGGGAACCCGCGGCCGGACGCGGGGAGGACCCGGCACCCTCGCGGATGCCGGGCCCTCCCGGTGGTGCGGTGACGCGGTGTCAGCCCTCGATCTCCCCGCGGGAGACGGCCTCGGCGTACTTGCGGAGGTCCGGCCCGGGCTCGAAGTCGATGAACCGGCCCTTGAGCTGCTCGAAGAGGCTCTGGTACACGGTCTCCCAGTCCTCGCCCTTCAGCTCCTTCGCCGCGTTGTGCACGGCCTCCTGGAGCACGCGGTCGCTGTCCGTGAGGATCTTGTCGCGCGCCTCCTGGTTCCAGCGGATCTCGTCGGTCTGCATGATCAGGCCTGGACGTCCCCGCGCCAGGCGCCCTCTTCGGTGCCGCGCTTCTCGATGAACTCCTTGAAGTTCTTGAGGTCGCCCTTGATGACGTGGTCGTCGACGCCGATCACGGCGCCGACCTTCTCGACGAGGCCCTTCGCGGCCCAGTCGAGCTGGACGGTGACGCGGGTCTCGGTGTCGCTCAGCTTGTGGAACGTGACGACGCCGGCGTGGTCCTCGTCGCCGCCCGTGGAGTTCCAGGCGACGCGCTCGTCGGGGTGCTGCTCGGTGATGTTGGCCTCGAACGTGCGCTCGATGCCGCCGATCTTGACCTTCCACTCGGTGAGCGTGTCGGTGACCTGCGTGATCGACTCGACGTAGCTGAGGAAGTTCGGGAACGACTCGAACTGGGTCCACTGGTTGTACGCGGTGCTGACGGGGACGTTGACGTCGACGGTCTCGATTACCTGGGGCATTGCTTCTCCTCGTTCGGACTCGATGCGTGGGGTCTCAGGTCGTCGTGCGACCCGGGAGCCCGGGCCCCGATGTGGACATCGGAGCGGGCACGCGTCCGACGCTACGCCCGGGCCCGTCCTGGTTTCCCGCACCCGAGGAATGCACAGGGAACGTTCAAGCAGCTGTCACCCCTCGGGGACGGGCGAGGGCCCGAGCAGCCGCTGGACGAAGGCGCGCGCCCACGTGGCGTAGACCCGGGAGGCCTGCGCGGCGTCGGGATCGCCGATGTCGATGACGCTCTCGCTCGGGAACGGGACGCAGTCGGCGTCCACGCGGGAGGCGACGATCTCCTCGGTGACGCGGTTGAGCAGGCGCGCGTGCCGGGCGGCGACGGGGCGCCAGGGCGCGGGGATCCCGACGCTCTCCTTGAGCGGCGGCACCTCGGGGATGAGCACGCGCGCGCCCTCGGGCAGGCCCGCGACGAGGTCGTCGATGGCCGCGCACAGGAGCCTCCGCCAGGTGCGCTGCGGCGTGAGCCGGATGCTGTCGCCCACGCCCACCATGAGGAGCACCACGTCGACGCCCGCGAGGAGCGTCCGGTCGCGGACCGTGCCCGCGGCCGTGTGGATCGTGAGGTCGGCGAAGGGGCGCGTGGCCCACTCGACGCCCCGGCCCGTGCGCCGGGCGAGCTGGCGGGAGAAGTGCCCGGCCATGCCGAGCTCGTGCGAGAGGACCCCGAAGCCGACGGCCGTGGCCTCGCCGATGACGAGCACGCGCTGGGGCGACTCGCCCGGCACCACGCCCGATCCGGCGTCCCGCGGGAAGACCGTGCTCTCGAGTCCGACGCGGAGGGCGACGTACTGCACGAAGATGGCGGGCCGCGCCACGGCCTGCGCCACGCGCCTCAGTCGTCCGGTCATGCGTCGCACCCTCCGGTCATCGACGCGCTCAGCGTACTCGGCCGGTCAGACGCCGCGGGCGCGGAGGAACGGGATGGGCGAGGTGGCGACGCCGCCCTGCCGGATCTCGAAGTGCAGGTGGCAGCCGGTGCTGTACCCCGCGTTGCCGACGGCGCCGATCTGCTGGCCCGCCTGCACGGTCTGGCCCGTGCGGACCATGACGCCGTACGAGTACATGTGGCCGTAGACGCTCGTCACGCCGCCCCCGTGGTTGAGGGTGATGGCGTTGCCGAAGCCGCTGGATCCGCCCGCGAACTGCACGGTGCCGGCGGCCGTCGCGTAGATGGGCGTGCCGCAGCCCGCGCCGAAGTCGTCGCCCGCGTGGAGGCGCCAGACCTTCGCGATGGGGTGGAGGCGCATGCCGTAGGACTGGTACGAGCCGTAGCTGCGGATCGGCATGGTCCAGCCGGACGACGACGGCTGGCCGCCGGAGGCCGGGGGCCGGGGCGCGTTGGCCGGCGGGCGGGCGGCGGCGTTGGCCGCGGCGGCCGCAGCGGCGGCGGCCGCGCGGGCGTCGGCCTGGCGTCGGGCCTCGGCGGCGGCGGCCTCCTGGCGCTTCCGCTCGCCGATGGCGAAGCCCTCCTCGACGGAGATGCGCGAGTCGCGGAGCGTCGTGAGCTGCGCCTGGAGCTCGGAGCTGCGGGCCTCCTGCTCGGCGAGCGCCTGATCCGCGCGGGCCTGGGCCGCGGAGGCCTCCTGGAGCTTGGCCTCGGCGTCGGCGGCGAGCACGGCGAGCGCGTCCTTCGCGACCGACGCCTGCTTGCCGAGCGACTCGGCCGTGCGGGCGGAGGTGACGGCGCTGGTGAATGCGGTGTCCTGGCGGTCGGCGAGCTTCGTCGCCGTGCCCATGCGGGCGAGGAGCGCGTCGGCGTCCTCACCGCCGCTCGTGAAGAGGCGGAGGGAGACGTCGCCGCCGCCCCCGCTGCGGGCGAGCTGGGCCACGAGCTGGCCGACCTGGCGCTTCGCCTCGTCGGCCTCGGCCTGGGCCTTCTCGGCCTTGGACTGGAGGGCCTCGAGCTCACCCGTCGCCTGGTCGAGCGCGTCGACGGCGGCGGCGTGCTCGTCGGCGCGCTGGAGGGCGAGCGCCGTGGCGGCCTCGACCTCGGCGGACAGGCCGTCGATGAGGGAGGTGATGCGCGTCACCTGGTCGGCGGTGGCCCGCTCGCTCGAGCGCGCGGCCTGCACCTCGGACCAGGTCGGGTACTCCTCCGCGGCCTGCGCGGAGGGGACGCCGAGGCCGAGCAGGAGGCCGGATGCGGCGAGCGCGGCGGCCACTCGGAGGCGCGGCGCGGAGCCGGTCCGCGGGCGCCCGGGGGCACGGCGGAGGGAGCGGGCGATGCGGGAGATGGCGGGCCTCGTCGACGTCGGTGGAGCGCGGTCCTTCCGACGGTAGCCGAAATGTGCAGGAACACCACCATCCCCATTCGTTTCCACACATGAGGAAATACGGGCGACGGCGCGAGGGGGCGCGGCCCGGACCCTAGGATCGGGCGGCAGGACGACCGGCGTCCGGTCGGGAGCGCGCATGACGGGGATCGAGGCGCGCGGGGGCCGGGCGCAGGCGCGCGGGGCCGGGATCGTGACCGCGGTGGTGGGGTTCGCGGGCACCTCGGCGGTCGTGCTGACCGGGCTCACCGCGGTCGGGGCGTCCCCGTCGCAGGCCGCGTCGGGCCTGCTCGCGCTCTGCATCACCCAGGGGCTCGGCACGGTCCTCCTCGCGCACCGCTTCCGCCGTCCCATCACGCTCTCCTGGTCGACGCCGGGGGCGGCGCTCCTCATCGGGTCCGGCGCCGTCGAGGGCGGCTGGGCCGCGGCGGTGGGCGCCTTCGTCGTCTGCGGGATCCTCGTGCTCGCGACCGCGCTCTGGCCGCTGCTCGGCCGGCTCGTGCGGCTGATCCCCGCGAGCGTGGCCGCCGCGATGCTCGCGGGCGTGCTCCTCCCCCTGTGCGTCGCGACCGTGACCGCGGCGGTCCGGACGCCGCTCGTCGTGCTGCCGGTGATCCTCGCCTGGCTCGCCGCCGCCCGCTGGGCCCCGCGCTGGGCCGCCCCGACCGCGCTCGCCGCCGCGCTCGTGGTCGTCGGCGTCTCGCTCGCCGTCTCGGGGCCCGCGCCCGGGTCGTCGCTCGACCTCGCGCAGCTGCTCCCGCGCATCGAGCCGACGGCGCCGGTCTTCACGCTCGCGGCGGCCGTGGCGCTCGGGATCCCCCTCTTCGTCGTGACCATGGCGTCCCAGAACCTGCCGGGCGTCGCGGTGCTCGGGTCCTTCGGGTACGAGACGCCGTGGCGGGCCGCGATGGCGACGACCGCGGCGGCGACGCTCGTGAGCGCGCCGTTCGGCGGCCACGCCGTGAACCTGGCGGCCCTGTCGGCCGCGCTCTCGGCGTCGCCCTCCGCGCACCCGGATCCCGCCGAGCGGTGGCGCGCGGCGAGCACGGCCGGGTGGACGAACCTCGTGCTCGGCCTCGCCTCGGCCGCCCTCGCGGCCGTGATCGTGGCCGGCCCCGCGGGCGTCGTCGCCGCGGCGGCCGGGCTCGCGCTCGCGCCGTCGCTCGCGGGGAGCCTGGCCTCGGCCGTCCGGGATCCGGGCGCGCACCTGCCGGCGGTCGCGACGTTCGTGGTGGCGGCGTCGGGGATCACGGTCGGCGGCCTCGGCGCGGCCTTCTGCGCGCTCGTGGCGGGCGTGCTCGTGCACCTCGCGCTCCGGACGCGCGCGACCCCCCGTGACAGACTCGATCGACACGAGGAGCCCGACGCCGCATGAGCCACGACACCACCCCCGCATCGCCCGGAGCGGACGACGCCGCGCCCCGCGACACCGAGCTGCAGAGCACGACCTGGACCCTGGTCCTCGCGCTGAGCGCCGAGCAGGTCTCGGGCGACGGCACCAGGTCAGCCCGCCTGGCCGAGGCGCAGGCCGCGTTCGAGCGCCTGCTGCCCGCCGAGCACGTCGTCGTCCGCTGGACCCGCGAGGTCGGCCGGATGATGACCGAGGAGGCGCGGCTCTGGACCCGGTGGGAGCTGTTCACGCCCACGGTCGCGACGCCGCTCAAGCTGTGGTCGGAGGGCTACGTCGACGAGGCGTGGTTCGCGGAGCGGCTGGAGGACGCCCCGTTCGTCCCCGTCGTCATGAAGGCCCCCGAGGGCCAGGCAGGAGCGGGCGCATGAAGGTCCTCGTCACCGGATCCCGCGGCAAGGTCGGCCGCGCCGCCGTGGAGGCGCTCGTCGCCGCCGGGCACGACGTCACGGGCGTCGACCTCGTCCGCCCCGTCTTCGATGCCGGCGTCGTGGTCCCGGGCCGCTACGTCATGGCCGACCTCACCGACCAGGGCGCCGCGTTCGCGGTCGTCGCCGGCATGGACGCGGTCGTCCACGTCGCCGCGATCCCCCAGCCGACGGGCAACCCCGCGCACGTCGTGCTGCAGACCAACCTCATGTCGACGTTCCACCTCATCGAGGCCGCCGTGCGCTTCGGCGTCCCGCGCTTCGTCAACATCTCGAGCGAGAGCATCGTCGGCAACTTCTTCCCCGAGCGGCCGTTCCTGCCGGACTACGCGCCCGTGGACGAGGAGCACCCGCTGCACCCCCAGGATCCGTACGCGCTCTCCAAGGCGTTCGGCGAGCAGCTGATGGACGCGGCCGTGCGGCGATCCGACATCCGCGTGATCTCGCTCCGCCCGAGCACCGTGCACAACGAGGACAACTACGCGTCGAACCTCGGCAAGCAGGTGCGCGACGCCTCCGTGCTCACGGCGAACCTCTGGAGCTACATCGACGCGGACGACCTGGCCGACGCCATCGTGCTGTCGGTGGACTCCGACCTGCCCGGCCACGAGGTCTTCTACATCGCCGCCGCCGACAACGCGGGCGGGCACGACTTCGCCGCCGAGCTGCACCGGCACTACGGCGACGCCATCGAGCTGCGCGCCCTCGAGCGCGTGGACTCCTCGGGCATCTCCACGGCGAAGGCCCGGCGGCTTCTCGGCTGGGTGCCGAAGCGCAGCTGGCGCGACCACCTCGACGCCGACGGGAACGCGCTGCCCCGCTAGGCGGATCCGGCCGCGGGCGCCGGCCCGGTCGACGCGCGGGCCACGAGCGACGTCGGCACGACGGTGGTGCCGGCGTCGCCGCCGTCGAGCCGCTCGATGAGCCGGCGCGCGGCCGCGGCGCCGAGCGCGGTGCGGTCGACGGCGATCGTCGTGAGCGCCGGCGCGAGGAACCGGCTCGTGCCGAGGTCGTCGTGGCCGACGACGCTCACGTCGACGCCCATCCGGAGCCCCGTCGCGGCGGCGGCCGAGTAGACGGCGGTCGCGAGGTAGTCGCTGCTCGTCACGACGGCCGTGGGGCGCGTGGCCCGGGGCTCGGCGAGCGCGCGCGTGAGCGCCTTGACGGCGGCGTCGTGCTGCATGGCGGTCTCGATGACGCGCGGGGCGATGCCGCGCTCGGCGCAGATCCGGTGGAAGGCCGCCACGCGCTCGTCGTCCGCGCTGCGGTCGCGGGGCGCGGCGACGATGGCGATGCGCCGGTGGCCGAGGTCCGCGAGGTGGGCCATCGCCTGCGCGACCGCGGCCTCGCCGTCGACGTGCACGCGGCTCGCGTCGATGCCGGGGGCGTGGCGGGCGCCGTTGATGAGCACGACCGGCTTCCCGGTGGATCCGTCCCAGTCGGCTGCCGCGCTCCCCCCGCCGATGGGCGCGAGCGCGAGCCCGTCCACGCCGCGCGCCGCCAGGGTCGCGACGAGCTCGGCCTCGCGCGCCGGCGAGTAGTCGGCGGATCCGATGACGACGCCGAGCCCGGCCGCCGCGCACGTGGCGTCGAACCCGTCGATGACGTCGAGGAAGAAGGGGTTCCGCATGTTGCGGATGAGGAGGCCGACGGTGCCCGAGCGCCCGGTGCGCAGCGCGACCGCGGACGTCGACGGCACGTAGCCGAGGCGCGCGGCGGCCTCCTTGACGCGCGCCCGCACGACCTCGCCGACGCCCGAGCGGCCGTTGAGCGCGAAGCTCGCGGCGGTGGCGGAGACCCCGGCCTCGCGGGCCACGTCCGTGAGGGAGACCCGGCGGCGCGGGGCGGGGTCGCGGGTCATCCGTCATTCCTAGCGGCTCGGGGCGGCCGGGCCGGCCGGGGCCCGGCGTCGGACCGCTTCGACCGCGGCTGTTCAGGCGGCGTTCACGGAGCGGACCGGAGCGGTCCGCCTCCTGACTTTAACGTTTTAGTCATCCCCGACGAAAGGCCCCTCCCGTCATGTCCCCGTTCCGCATCCGCGTGGCCGCCACGGCCGTCGCCGCCGTCGCCGCGCTCGCCCTCGCCGGCTGCACCTCCGCCAGCACCGGCACGTCGTCCCCCGCCGCGTCCGGTGCCGCCGACACCTCGGCCGGCACGCTCATCACCTACAACTCCCCCTCCTCCTTCGCGAACTTCGGCGCGCTGCTGACGCAGTTCGGCTCCGAGCAGTCCGTCGCCGCCCCGAGCGACACCAAGAACTCCGGACAGGCGCTCGCCGCGCTCGTGGCCGAGCAGGCCGCGCCCCAGGCCGACGCCGTCTACCTCGGCATCGCGTTCGGCCCGAAGGCCGTCGAGGCCGGCGTCACCGAGCCCTACGAGCCCGCCGGCTTCGACGCCATCCCCGACGGCCTCAAGGACCCCGAGGGCCGCTGGTTCGCGGTGCACACGGGCGCCATCGCCTTCATCTGCAACACCGAGGCGCTCGGCGACCTGGCCTGCCCGACCAGCTGGGCGGATCTGCTGAAGCCCGAGTACCAGGGGATGACCGGGTACCTCGACCCGTCGCAGGCCGCCGTCGGCTACTCCGTCGCGGCCGCCGTGAACCTGGCGATGGGCGGGTCGATCGACGACTTCGGCCCCGGCATCGACTACCTCACGAAGCTCAAGGCCAACGGCGCGGTCACGCCCGCGCAGACGGCCACGGCCAAGGTCGTGCAGGGCGAGATCCCGATCCTCATCGACGCCGACTTCAACGGCTACGCGGCCAAGTACAACGACGGCGCCCCGCTCGAGGTCGTGATCCCCGCCGAGGGCTCCATCCAGGTGCCGTACATCGCCGCGCTCGTGAAGGGCGCGCCGCACCCGGAGCTCGCGAAGGAGTGGCTCGACTACCTGCTGTCCGAGCAGGGCCAGTCGACGCTCGCGGGCGGCTACGTGCGACCGATCTCGGGCGAGGTGCCCGCGGACATCGCCGACAAGGTGGAGAGCGCGGACGACTTCGCCCGTGCCGAGGTCGTGGACTACGCGGCGCTCGCCGACGCGCAGGCCGCCTTCGTCACGCGCTACCAGGCCGAGGTCCGCTAGACCGTGCCCTCCCGACCCCTCCGGGTCGGGTGGGGCGGCCTCCTCGCCGCCCTCCCCGCCCTCGCGCTCCTCGTCTGGTTCCTGCTGCGGCCCCTCGCGGGTCTCGTGATCGACTCGCTGCACCGCACGGTCCTCGGGGTGCGCGAGGGCGGCCTCACGCTCGACAACTACGCGGCCATCGCGCTCGACGACCGGCTCCGCGCCTCGCTCGTCACCACGGTGCTGCTGTCCGCGGGCGTCACGCTCGTGACCCTCGTGATCTGCACGCCCGCCGCCATCACGCTCGCCCGCTCCGGCCCGCGCACCTCCGCGCTGGTGGACGCGGTGCTCGTGTTCCCGCTCGCGTTCCCCGGCATCGTCATCGGCTTCTTCGTCATCGTGCTGCTCGGCCGCAACGGCCTCGTGTCGCAGGCGGTCGAGGCGGCGACGGGCGAGCCCGGCGGGCGCTGGGCGTACACGGCCGGGGGCCTCGCCGCGGCCTATGTCTACTTCTGCATCCCGCGCGTGATCGGCGCCCTGCGCGGTGCCGCGTCCGGCCTCGACCCGGAGCTGACCGCGGTCGCCGCGTCGCTCGGCGCGCGGCCGTCGCGCGTCGCGTGGACGGTCACCCTGCCGCTGCTGCGCGGGCCGCTCCTCGCCGCCGCGGGCGTCTGCATGGCGACCTCGCTGGGCGCGTACGGCACCGCCGCGACGCTGTCCGAGGGGATCCGCGTGCTGCCGCTCGACGTCGCCGACGCCCTCTACAACCAGGGCGACCAGGGCCTCGCCGCCGCGCTCTCGGTGGTGCTCGCCCTGCTGGCCGTGCTGTCGCTCGTGCTGTGCGCGGCCGGCGCGCGGATCGTCGACGGGCGCGGCGGGCGCGGATCCGGTGCCACGGGATCCGCGCTCGTCGCCTCGGTCGCGCCGGTCGCCGCCGCGCCCGCGCCCGTGGCCGCCGGTCGGGGCATCCGGTGAGCCGCCGCCCCGGGCATCGCGACGTGGTCGGCCCCGCCGCCCTGGCGCTGTGCGTCGCGTTCGTGCTCATCCCGATCCTCGGCACCGTCGTCGTCTCGGTCTCGCCCGACGCCTCCCGCGGCCCGCTCGCGGGCGGGATCACGGCGGACTGGTACGCGATGGCGTGGGAGCTGCTCCGGCCGCGCGTCGGCCCGACCCTCGCCGTGACCGCCGTCGTGCTCGTGCTCTCGCTCGTCGTGGTGCTGCCGCTCTGCCACGCGCTCGCCCGCCGGCTGGTGCCGGGCGGCGCGGCCGTGCGGCAGATCACGATGCTCCCGCTCGCGGTGCCGGGCGTCGCGCTCGGCCTCGCGCTCGCGGCGTCGGATCCCGCGCTCCGCTCGAGCGGCGCCCTCCTCGTCGTGGGCCAGCTGCTCATCGCCCTGCCGTTCCTCGTCGCGGGGCTCGTGCCGTCGCTCGCGTCGGCCGACCTCGTGGAGGCCGAGCGCGTCGCCGCGACCCTGGGCGCGGGACCCGTGCGGCGCTTCGCCACCGTCACGCTGCCCGCGATCCGCCTGCCGCTCGCGGCCGCGCTCCTCATGGCGGCGGCCCTCTCCATCGGCGAGTTCAACCTCAGCTTCTTCGTGGTGCCGCCCGCGAACCAGACCGCGCCGTTCGCGCTCTACTCCGCCTTCACGACCCAGCGGCTCGAGCTCGGCGCCGCCGGATCCCTGCTCTTCGGCGTGGCCCTCGTGCCCGCCGCCGTCGTCGCCGCCCTGCTGGCGCGCAACGCCCTCTCCCGGAAGGAGAACGCATGACCGTCATCGACGCCCCGGCCGTCCCCGCGACCGCCACGGCCGCGCCCGTCCCCGCCCTGCGGCTGGAGGGGATCGGCCACCGCTACGGATCCACGCAGGCCGTCGCCGACGTGAGCCTCGAGGTCGCGCCCGGCCGCGTGCTCGCGCTCGTCGGCCCGAGCGGCTGCGGCAAGTCCACGCTGCTGCGCCTCATCGCGGGCCTCCTCACGCCGTCGAGCGGATCCCTGCACCTCGACGGCGAGGACGCCACCCGCCTCCGCGCCGAGCGCCGCCGCATCGGCTACGTGCCGCAGTCGTACGCGCTCTTCCCGCACCTCAGCGTCCGCGACAACGTGGCGTACGGCCTCCGCGCGCAGCGGGTGCCGCGCGCCGAGCGGGACGAGCGGGTGGACCAGGCGCTCGAGCTCACGCGCATGACCGCCTACGCCGACCGCTCCCCCGCCCAGCTCTCCGGCGGCCAGCGCCAGCGCGTCGCCCTCGCCCGGGCCCTCGCGATCCGGCCCCGCGTGCTGCTCCTCGACGAGCCGCTCTCCGCGCTCGACCCGCAGCTGCGCGACGGCATGCGGCGCGACCTCCGGCGCCTGCTCGCCGAGGCCGACTGCTGCACGATCATCGTCACGCACGACCAGGCCGAGGCGCTCGCGCTGGCCGACGAGGTCGCGGTGATGCGGGCCGGTCGGCTCGTGCAGCGCGACACGGTCGAGGGCGTGTGGAGCCGGCCCGCGGATCCGTTCGTCGCCGAGTTCGTCGCGGGCGCGGCCGCGCTCCCCGCGCGCGTGGCCGACGGCGAGCTCGTGGTCGGGGACGGGTGGCGGATGCCCGTCGCGGCGTTCCTGCCCGCCGCCTCCGCGCTCGGCGGCGGCCCGTGCTTCGCCGTCGTGCGCCCGGTCGGCGGCGCGAGCCTGCACGCGGGCCCGGTCGCCGGATCCCGACCCGCCGTGGTCGTGGACGTCGAGCCGCGCGGATCCAGCTGGTCGCTCCGGCTGCGGCTCGTCGGCGACGGGACGGACCGGATCGACGGCACCGAGCTCACCGTCTCGAGCGCCGTCGCCCACCTGCCCGGGCACGCCGTGCACCTGCGGCTCGACGCCCCGGGGACGACCGTGCACGCGCTGGCCGCGGACGCGGATCCGGCCGACGCCGCCCCGGTCCCCATCCCCGCATCGGACGCCGCGCCCGGCGCCCGCACCCGCACGAGAGGACGACGCGCATGACCTGGACCCTGGACATCCTCGGCGTCGCGGCCACCGCGCCCGTCGCCGGATCCGCCGCGAGCGGCTACCTGCTGCGCGGCCCGCGCGGATCGGTGCTGGTCGACTGCGGCCCCGGCATCGTCCGCGAGCTGGCGGAGCGCGGCGCCCTCGACGACCTGGTGGCGGTGGTCGTCACGCACCGGCACGCCGACCACGCGCTCGACCTCGGCGCGCTCGCCTTCCGCCTCCAGTTCCCGCGGCCGCGGGACGCCCGGCTGCCGCTGTACCTGCCCGCCGAGAGCCTCGACTACGTGGACGCCTTCGACGCGCTGATCGGGATCCCGACCGTGCCCACGCTGCAGGCGCCGCTCGCGCAGGCCTTCGACGTCCGCGGGCTCGACCTCGCGACGCAGACGCCGTTCGAGGTCGCGCCGGGCCTCCTCCTCACGGCCTTCGCGGCGCACCACGCGGTGCCGAGCGCGTCGCTGCGCTTCGAGGACGCGGAGACCGGCGCGACGATCGCCTTCTCGAGCGACACCTCCGACTGCCCCGGCCTCCGCGCCGCCGCGCACGAGGCGGACCTCCTCGTGTGCGAGGCGACGTACCTCGCCGCCACGCCGCAGGAGCTCGAGGGGCACGGGCACCTCACCGGGTCCGGCGCGGGCGTCGTCGCGGCGGGGGCGCGGGTGGGCACGCTGCTCGTCAGCCACATCGCGGATCCGGCCGAGGCCCCGGCGATCCTGGCCGACTCGGCGCGCGCCGCCGGGCCGGACGTCGCGACCCTGCTCGCGCGGCCGGGCGCACGGTTCCCGCTCGACCGGCGGACCCGGGCCGCGGAGCGCGCCGCCGCGCGCTGAGGGTGCGGGCTCGGGCGGGCGGCGGCGACGCGCTCCGTCGCGCCGGGTCCACGCCGCCGTCCGGGGGACGGCGGCGCGGGCCCGGCCGGTCGCCGCCCCCGCGCGTCGGTACGCTCGCGAGGTGACGCGCCCCGGGGATCCCATCGACGCGGCGGCCGCGCACCCGGGATCCGCCCCCGGCACCACCCCGGCCGGCGTGGAGTCGGCGGTCGCCGACGTGGCGCGCACGGGCGCGGACGGCGTCGCCGGCGCCGGCGCCGACGGTCCCGGCCCGGGCGCGCGCACCACCGCCGCGGGCGCCGCGATCCAGGTCGGCACCATCGTCAGCGTGAGCCTCGGGTCCTCGCTCGCCGGGCTCGTGATCCCCGTCGTCGGCGCCGTGCTCGTGGTCGCCGCCCGCCAGGTGATGATGGCCGCGCTCGTCCTGCCGGTGGCGCGGCCCCGGATCCGCCGCATGACCCGCGCCCAGCTCGTGCCCGCCGTGCTGCTCGGGCTCTCGCTCTCCCTGATGAACCTCTCCTACTACGCGGCCGTCGACCGGCTCGGCCTCGGCATCGCGGCGACCATCGAGTTCCTGGGCCCGCTGTCCATCGCGCTGATCGCGTCGCGCCGCCTGCTCGACGCGGCGTGCGCGCTCGTCGCGGCCGCGGGCGTCGTCGTGCTCACCGGGCTCGAGGGCCGGATCGACCCGTTCGGCCTCGTGTGCGGCGCGACCGCGGCGGTCACGTGGGCCGCGTACATCGTCTTCACGCGCCGGGTCGCGGAGCGGCTGCCGGGGCTCGAGGGGATCTCGGTGGCCAGCCTCGTGAGCGTCGTCGTGCTCGCGCCCTGGGCGCTCCTCACGCTCGACGTCGCCGCGCTGGACTGGCGCGTGGTCGGGCTGCTGGCCGCCATCGGCGTGCTGTCCTCGGCTGTGCCGTACTCGCTCGACACCGTGATCCTCCGCCGGATCACGCCGCGCCTCTTCGCTGTCCTCACGAGCCTCAGCCCGGTGGTCGCGGCGGTCCTCGGCGTGATCGTGCTGCGCGAGACCCTCTCGCCCGTGCAGCTCGGCGCGATCGTCGTGGTCTGCGTCGCGGCGGGCGTCGCCATCGCGACGCGCGCGCCGTCGCGCCCCGCCGCCGCCTAGCGACCGGCCCCCGGGTCGCGCTCGACGCCCGGGAGCGCCGGTGCCCGATCGCGCCGGCGGGCATCCGCGGCGCACGGCCCAGCGCGGGCATCGGCGGCGGCACCGTACGGACGGCGACGACGACCGCGCACCCGGTCTCCCCACCGCGAGGAGCGGCGGACCGCGGCCCGCGGGAGGGGATCAGCTCGCGTGCTCGCCCCGGCCGGTCGGCTCGACCGGCCCCGCCGCGCGGACGAGCGCGGGCAGGATCCGTCCGGCCGCCGCCCGATCCTCGGGCTCGAGCGACGCCAGGAAGTCGACCACGAACCGCCGTGCGTCCGCCCGCAGGCGCCCCGCCGCCCGCTCCCCCTCGGCGGTCAGCGTGAGCACGCCGGCGCGACGGTCCCCGGGGTCCGCCTCGACGCGCACGAGCCCGCCGTCGACGAGGACGGCCGCCTGCCGGCTGGTCGTCGTGCGATCCACCCCGCTCGCCTCCGCCAGCGCCGTCACGCTGAGGCCACCGGACGCGAGCCCGACGAGCATCGGGTAGGTCCCGTCGCGCACCGGCACGTCCACGCCGGGCTGGAGGCGCGCGTACACGGACGACCGGAAGCGCCGGAGCATCAGGGCCGTCATGGCGTCGAGGACCGCGTCGACCACCGGCTCCGGGGCCGACCGTGCGCCGTCAGGCACGGGACCCGGCCGCGTGCGCGAGCTCCCGCTCGTAGTCGACGTAGCCGTCCTCCACGCCGAGCACGATGCCCTCCAGCGAGAAGTACGGGAGCGCGAAGAGGCTGCTGTCGCGGAGGCGCTCCCAGAGGTGGGTCCAGGCGCGGAGGTCGTCGGTCTCGACGAGGAGCACGTCGCTGCACGTCGCGGTGAACGCCTCCGCGTCGATCCAGCGGAGGGCGCACGCCGGATGCGCGGCGACCGCCGGCTCGACCTCCTCCCTGACCACGCGCCCGCGCTCCTCCCGCGTGAGGGCGAGCCAGGCGGGCAGGGCCGTGAGGGAGACGAGGACGACGTGATGCGGGAGCGGCGGGGTCATGCGTGCAACATACACGCATCATCCCGCCGCTCCCTCCGAGCCGGATCCGGGTCAGCGCGCCCCGAGCTCCGTCAGCACCTCGGCGAGCTGGCCCACGGCCCAGACGAGGTCCTCCTCCTCCACGACGATGGGCGGCGCGAGCCGGATCGTCGAGCCGTGCGTGTCCTTCGCGAGGACGCCGCGCTCGGCGAGCCGCTCGCACACCGCGCGGCCCGTGGCGAGCGCGGGGTCGATGTCGATGCCGGCCCAGAGGCCGCGTCCGCGCACCTCGAGCACGCCGTGCCCGACGAGCTCGCCGAGCCGCGCGTGCAGCACCGCGCCGAGGCGGCGGGCCCGCTCCTGCGGCTCGCCCGTCGCGAGCATGTCGACGACCGCGTGGCCCACGGCCGCGGCCAGCGGGTTGCCGCCGAACGTGGATCCGTGCTGCCCCGGCTGGATGACGCCCAGCACGTCCGCGTCGCCGACGACCGCGGAGACGGGCACGATGCCGCCGCCGAGCGCCTTGCCGAGGAGGTACAGGTCGGGCACGACGCCCGCGTTGTCGCACTCGAAGGTCGCACCGGTGCGGCCGAGGCCCGACTGGATCTCGTCGGCGATCATCAGCACCCGCTCGCGCGTGCAGATCCGGCGCACGTCCGGCAGGAACGACGCGGGCGGCACGACGATGCCGGCCTCGCCCTGGATCGGCTCGACGAGCACGGCGACCGTGTCCGCGTCGATGGCGGCCTCGAGCGCCGCCGCGTCGCCGTAGGGCACGGTGACGAAGCCGGGCGTGAACGGCCCGAAGTCGGCGCGCGCCTCCTCGTCGTCGCTGAAGCTGACGATGGTGGTGGTGCGGCCGTGGAAGTTCCCGGCCATCACGATGATCTTCGCGCGGCCCGCGGCCACGCCCTTCACGCGGTAGCCCCAGGCGCGCGCGACCTTGATGCCCGACTCCACGGCCTCGGCGCCCGTGTTCATCGGCAGGACCATGTCCTTGCCGGCGAGCGCGGCGAGCGCCGTGACGAACGGCCCGAGCTTGTCGTTGTGGAACGCGCGGCTGGTGAGCGTGATCAGCCCGAGCTGCTCCGTCGCGACCCGCACGAGCTCCGGGTGCGAATGGCCGAAGTTCACGGCCGAGTAGGCGGCGAGGCAGTCGAGCAGGCGCCGGCCGTCGAGGTCGGTGACCCACGCGCCCTGGCCGGACGCGACCACGACGGGCAGCGGGTGGTAGTTGTGCGCGGCGTGCGCCTCCTCGGCGTGGATCGCGAGGGCGCCCGCCTCGGACGCGGCGGGACGGTCGAGGATGTCGGTCATGGCGTCGCCCTCTACTTCCGCAGCTCGAGCGTGCAGCACTTCACGCCACCGCCGCCGAGCAGCAGCTCGGACAGGTCGACGCCGATGGGCTCGTAGCCGCGCTCCCGCAGCGACGCCTCGAAGCCGACCGCCTTCTCGGCGATGACGACGTGGTGCCCGTCGCTGTAGGAGTTGAGGCCGAGGATCGACGCGTCCTGCGCGCTCACCTCGATCGCGTCCGGGTAGCGGCGCTCGATCTCCTCGAGGCTCGCCGCGTCGAAGGCGCTCGGCAGGTAGGCGATGTTGGTGTCGTCGAGCACCGCGATGGCGGTGTCCAGGTGGTAGAACGACGGGTCCACGAGGCGCAGGGTCACGACCTCGCGGTCGAAGATCCGGGCCACCTCGGCGTGGCTCGTGCTGTCGCTGCGGAAGCCGGTGCCCGCGAGGATCGTGTCGCCGACGAGGAGGATGTCGCCCTCGCCCTCGTTGACCTGCTCGGGCACGCGGACGTCGAAGCCGGCCTCGCGGAACCAGTCCATGTACGCGGGTCCCTCGGGCTGGCGCTCGGGGTGCTGGAACGAGGCGCCGTACGCGATGCCGTCGAGCGTGAAGCCGCCGTTGGCCGCGTAGACCATGTCGGGCAGGCCCGCGATCCCGTCGATCAGGTCGACCTGGAAGCCGAGGCCCACGTAGGTGTCGTAGAGGGTCTGCCACTGGCGGACGGCGAGCGAGGTGTCGGTCGGGACGGCGGGATCCATCCAGGGGTTGATCCGGTAGACCACGTCGAAGTGGTCGGGCCGGCACATGAGCACGCGCTTCGCGACGGCGGTGCGGCCGGATCCGGTCTCGGACGGTCGGGGGAGGGTGGAGGGCATGGTGCTCCTGCTTCGTGCGGCGCGCCTCGCGGCGCGGTCGTGGAGGCGGACGATGTCCCAGAGCCCCGAGGGGACGCCTTCCGGACAGCCTGGCATGCGGATCGCGCCGATCCGCGGTACCGACACGCGGATTCCGCGCGTGAGGGCCCGGTCGCGCGCACGATCCCGCCGTAGGCTCGGGGCATGGACAACCTGGACCACCGGATCATCGACCTCCTCCGCCAGAACGGCCGCGCCGGGTACGGCGACATCGGCGGCACGGTCGGGCTCTCGGCCAGCGCGGTGAAGCGGCGGGTCGACCGGCTGGTGGCCGACGGCGTGATCCGCGGCTTCACGATCCAGGTCGACCCCGCGGTCGACGGCCTCAGCACCGAGGCCTACGTGGAGCTGTTCTGCCGGGGCACGGTCGCGCCCGACGAGCTGCGCCGGATCCTCCAGGGCGTGCCCGAGGTCGTCGACGCGGGCACCGTCACGGGCGACGCCGACGCCATCGTCCGCATCCGCTCCCGCGACATCCCGAGCCTCGAGGACGCCCTCGAGAAGGTCCGCCAGGCCCCGAACGTCGACCACACGCGCAGCGCCATCGTGCTCAGCCGGCTGGTGAACCGGACGCTGGAGTAGGCGCTAGCCGACCCTCACCCCGTGGGGCGCTGCCGCCGAGCGCACCGCCGGGTGGTCGGCAGCGAGCGGACGCGCCGTCGCCTCGCTGAGACGAGCGCTGCGGCTGCCGTCGGAGGCGCGCTCGAACACCGCCCACAGCTCCAGCTCACGGCCGTGCCGGGAGGGGAAGCGGATCCCGTCGAGGACCGCACGCCCGCCCTCCGTCTCCTCGTAGAGCGCCCGCCCGATGGCCTGGGTCAGCTCGCGAGGACGCGCGTCCTGGAGCGCGGCGGCGTCGAGGTCCGCGAGTCCGCATCGGAGGGCCGCCTCGAGGAACCGCGGACGGAGCGCGGCGACCGTCGACGAGTGCGTCACGTCGCAGTACGTCCCCGTGAGGACCGCGCGGCCGAGGCGTCGGGCCGCGAACCACGCGTCGTCGAGGCGTCCGGGCGCGACGCTCGGATGCAGGGAGGCATCCGCCTCGTCCTCGTGGATGGCTGCGAGCTCGTCGACCACCGCGGGATCCGGCCGGAACGGAGCCAGGAGCTCGACCAGGCACGCGTGCGGGGTCGAGCCGGCGTAGACGGTCCGGTAGGAGCCGTCCGGCGAGTCCCACCGACCGGGGAAGCGACCCCGTTCCGCGTAGCGCCAATCCGTCCAGGTCCACGGGTCAGGGGCGCGGCCGACGCGCCAGACCTCACCGGGAGCCGTGCGCAGCGCGTAGCGGGGCCGCTCCACCGGACGCGCCTCAGGCGTCCGCGACGAAGGAACGTGCCGCGGCCAGGATCCGCGCGCCCGCGTCGTCGAGGTCCGGCGCCTCCCGGATGAGCCGGGCGGGCGACGCGTCGTCGAGCTGCGGGTTGAGCCCCGTGAACCAGGCCTGGACCACCCGGGGATGCTCCCGCTCCGCGAGGATCCCGGCCGCGTGGAAGGCCAGGCGGAGCCGCGTCATCGTCGCGGTCGACGGGACCCTCTCCCCGTCCGCCCACTGCCGGACGGCGCGTGTCTCCCGGACGGAGCCCAGGTAGGCGACGAGCTGGGCGCCGAGCACCTCGCGGAGGCCGCCGACCAGGTCGGCGTCCGACGCGCGCATGGCCGTCTCGTAGGCGCCCAGCCCGGGCGTGGTGATCGACATGCCCCCATGGTACTCGCTCAGCGGATGGATCACATGCTCGGTCACGGTTCGATCACACCCGGGATCACAGAACCGATCAGGCGAACAGCACCACCAGGATCACCACGAAGATGGCCACGAACACGGCGGGAACGGCGTAGCGGACGAGGTTCGTGAGGCCCTCGGCGGCGATGATGGTGCGCGCCGCGTGGGACGAGGCGCCCATCTCGCGGAGGTCGCGTCCGATGGCGAGGGCCTGCGAGTTGACGGAGAACTGCACGGCGGCCCCCAGGACCCCGGTCGCCAGCAGGATCAGGGCGGCGGCGAGGCGCGTGCCGAGGTCGGCGTCGGCGAGGCCGGTGCGCAGCAGCACCACGGTGACGGTGAGCAGGAAGATCGGGCCGAGCTGGCTCGTGATGATCTGCTTCCGGGCGCGCGACCACATCGTGATCAGCTCGAGCTCTGACATGCGGGATCCTCCTGTCGGCGGGCCGTGCGCGCCGCTCGCCCCATCCTCTCGTGCGCCGCGGTCCCGCGCGTGCCGCCGCGCATGTCGCGGCGTCCGGCGGCCGAGGGGTCGCTAGCCTCGGCGCATGGATCCCGCGCCCGGCTACCGCATCGACCCGGGCTCCGCGACCCCGCCCTTCGAGCAGCTCCGCGCCGAGGTCGCGCGCCGGGCCGCGGACGGCGAGCTGCCGGTCGGGGCGCGGCTGCCGACGGTGCGGGCGCTCGCGGAGCAGACGGGCGTCGCCGTCAACACGGTGGCGCGGGCGTACCGGGAGCTCGAGGCGGACGGGGTCATCGAGACGCGCGGTCGCGCCGGCTCGTTCGTCGCGGCGCAGGACGAGGTGCCCGCGGCCCTGCGCGACGCGGCCGTCGCGTACGCACGGCTCGCCCGGCGCCTCGGCGCGGCCGACGATGACGCGCGGCGCGTCGTCGACCAGGCGCTCGCCGCCGGCTGATCCCGCTCCACGCGCGCACGCGGCGACGCCGGGTCGCCGGGATTCCACCTCCCGTTCACCCGGAGGCCGGACAGTACGGACGCCGCCCCACCCGAACGGAGACCACATGCCCGAGTCCTCCCCGGAGGCGGCGACGCCGCACGACGACGCCGTGACCGCGCCGACCGTCGAGGACGCGCCCGGCGCACCCGACACCCAGGCCAGTGACGCCGGCGACGCCGATGCCGCCCAGCGCGTGCTCGACCGCGCCGACGCCGTCACCCCGCCGCGCACCCTCGTCGACGTGCTCCGGGCGACGGTCGCCGCGCACCCTGACGCCTCCGCCATCGAGGACGGCGACGGCGCGCTCAGCTACCGCGAGCTCATGGCGCGCGTCGTGCAGGTCGCCGCGTCGCTGCGGGAGGCGGGCGTCGGGAAGGGCGACCGGGTCGGGATCCGCATGCCGTCCGGATCCCGCGACCTCTACGTCACCGTGCTCGGCGTGCTCGCGGCCGGCGCCGCCTACGTGCCCGTGGACGCCGACGACCCCGACGAGCGCGCCCGCCTGGTGTTCGGCGAGGCGCGCGTCGCGGGCGTCGTGACGGGCACGGGCGAGTTCACGCCGCGCGCGTCCGACGCGACCGACGCCGAGGCCGCCGCGCTCCGCGTGCTCCCCGCCGCCGCCGCGCACGCCTCCACCTCCGCCCTCCCGCTCGTCGCGCCGCCCGCGCCGGAGGACGACGCGTGGATAATCTTCACCTCGGGATCCACGGGCACCCCCAAGGGCGTCGCCGTCTCGCACCGCTCGGCCGCGGCCTTCGTCGACGCCGAGGCGCGCCTCTTCCTGCAGGACGAGCCGATCGGCCCCGGCGACCGCGTGCTCGCGGGCCTCTCGGTCGCGTTCGACGCCAGCTGCGAGGAGATGTGGCTCGCGTGGCGCCACGGCGCGTGCCTGGTCCCCGCGCCCCGCAGCCTCGTGCGCAGCGGGATGGACCTCGGGCCCTGGCTCACGACGCACGGCGTGACGATCGTCTCCACCGTCCCGACGCTCGCGGCGCTGTGGCCCGCGGAGTCGCTCGAGAACGTCCGGCTCCTCATCTTCGGCGGCGAGGCCTGCCCGCCCGAGCTCGGCCAGCGGCTCGCGACCGACGGCCGCGAGGTCTGGAACACGTACGGCCCCACCGAGGCGACCGTCGTCGCGTGCGCGGCCCCGCTCGGCGGACCCGGCCCGGTGCGGATCGGGCTGCCCCTGGACGGCTGGACCCTCGCGGTCGTCGACGCCGAGGGCGCGCGCGTGCCCGAGGGCGGCGTCGGCGAGCTGATCATCGGCGGCGTCGGGCTCGCGCGGTACCTCGATCCCGCCAAGGACGCCGAGAAGTACGCCCCCTTCCCCGCGCTCGGCTGGGACCGCGCGTACCGCAGCGGCGACCTCGTGCGCTTCGAGGCGGCGGGCCTCGTCTTCCAGGGCCGCGCGGACGACCAGGTGAAGGTCGGCGGCCGGCGCATCGAGCTGGGCGAGATCGAGGCGGCGCTGCAGGGCCTCGACGACGTGCAGGGCGCGGCCGTCGCCGTGCAGACCACGGGCGCCGGCAACCAGGTGCTCGTCGGCTACCTCGTGCCGCGAGATCCCGCCGCGTTCTCCCGCGAGGACGCCGTGCAGCGCCTCCGCGTCGCGCTGCCCGCCGCGCTCGTGCCGCTGATCGGCGTGGTCGACTCGCTGCCGACCCGCACCTCCGGCAAGGTCGACCGGGCCGCGCTCCCCTGGCCGCTCCCGGGCGCCGCGGGCGACGACGGCGCCGACCTCGACGCCGAGCTCCGCCCGCTCGCCGAGATGTGGTCCGCCGCGCTCGGCACGCCCATCGCGAGCGCCGACGCCAACTTCTTCGACCTGGGCGGCGGATCCCTCTCGGCCGCGCAGCTCGTGGCCCGGATCCGCACCATCGACCCCGAGTTCACGGTCGCCGACGTCTACGCGCACCCGCGCCTCGGCGCCATGCACGCGGCCATCGCGGGGCGCGCGCCGCGCGCGGAGCGCACCGGGCCGCGGGTCGACGTGACGCCCACGCCCCGCCGCACGCAGTGGATCCAGACCCTCCTCGGCGCGCCCCTCCTCGCCCTGCAGAGCCTCCGCTGGCTGGCGCTCCTGCTGACGGCGAGCGCGCTGCTCCGCCCGCTCGGCGGCTTCGACGCCCTGCCCGACGTCTCGTGGTGGCTGCTGGCGCCCGGCCTCCTCCTCTTCGCGACGCCGTTCGGCCGGATGGCGATCTCCGCGGTCGCGGCCCGGCTCCTCCTCCGCGGCCTCACGCCCGGCGACCACCCGCGCGGCGGCCGCTGGCACCTGCGGATCTGGCTGGCCGAGCAGATCGCGCAGCAGATCGGCGCGGTCGGGCTCGCAGGTGCCCCGTGGATCACGTACTACGCGCGGGCGCTCGGCGCGCGCATCGCCGACGACGTCGACCTGCACACGCTGCCGCCCGTCACGGGCATGCTCCGCATCGGCCGGGGCGCGTCCGTCGAGCCCGAGGTCGACCTCTCCGGCTACTGGATCGACGGCGACACCGTGCGGGTCGGCGCGGTGCGCATCGGGGCGGGATCCACGGTCGGCACGCGCTCGACGCTCCTGCCGGGCACGCGCATCGGCAAGGGCGCGGAGATCGCGCCGGGATCGGCCGTCTTCGGGCGCGTGCCGTCGGGCCAGCGCTGGGCGGGATCCCCCGCCGCACGCGAGGGCAAGGCGCGCGTCTGGTGGCCCGAGCACAGGCCGCCGCGCGGCACGCGCTGGGTCGCGGCGTACGGCGCGGCCTCGGTCGCCACCGCGCTCGTGCCCGTGGTCGCGTTCGTCGCGGGCGGCGGGATCCTCGCCGCCGCGATCCGCGGATCCGCCGACCTCGGCGACGTGTGGTGGCGCGGCCTCGGCGCGCTCGTGCCCGCCGTGCTCGTCACCGGGATCGTGCTCGCGCTGCTGGTCGCGGGATCCGTGCGGCTCCTCGGCCTCGGCGTCACGGAGGGCGTCCACGGCGTCCGGAGCCGCGTCGGCTGGCAGCTGTGGTCGACCGAGCGGCTGCTCGACCTCGCCCGCACCGTGCTCTTCCCGCTCTACGCGAGCCTCTTCACGCCCGTGTGGCTGCGCCTCCTCGGCGCCCGCGTGGGCAAGGACGTCGAGGCCTCGACCGTGCTCCTCATCCCCGCGATGACCACGATCCGCGACGGCGCCTTCCTCGCCGACGACACCCTCGTGGCCGGCTACGAGCTCGGCGGCGGCTGGATGCGCGTCGCCCGCGCCGAGATCGGCCAGCGCGCGTTCCTCGGCAACTCGGGCATGGCGGGTCCCGGGCACAAGGTGCCGAAGGACGGCCTCGTCGCCGTGCTCTCGGCCGCGCCCACCAAGTCGAAGGCCGGATCCTCGTGGCTCGGCTCCCCGCCGGTCCGGCTCCGGCGCACGGTCGCCGCGGCCGACGACTCGCGCACGTTCCGGCCGCCGACGCGCCTCCGCGTCGCCCGGATCCTCTGGGAGCTGCTGCGCGTCGTGCCCGTGATCGTGACCTGCGCCATCGGCCTCGCCGTGCTCGTGACCCTCGCGGCGCTCACCGAGGCGTGGGGCCCGCTCGTCGCGTTCCTGCTCGGCGGCGTGGTGCTGCTGGTGGCGGGCGCGGTCGCGGCGGGCGTCTCGACGGCGGCCAAGTGGATCCTCATCGGCCGCATCCGCCCCGAGGAGCACCCGCTGTGGTCGTCGTTCGTGTGGCGCAGCGAGGTGTCGGACGTGTTCACCGAGATGGTGGCCGCGCCCTGGTTCGCGTCGTCGGCCGCCGGCACGCCCGCGCTCGTCTGGTGGCTGCGCAGCCTCGGCGCGCGCATCGGGGCGGGCGTCTGGGTCGACTCGCACTGGCTGCCCGAGGCGGACCTCGTGACGCTGGGGGACGCGTCGACGGTCAACCGCGGGTGCGTCGTGCAGACGCATCTGTTCCATGATCGGATCATGAGCATGGACACCGTCACCCTCGACGCCGGTGCGACCCTCGGGCCGCACAGCGTCATCCTCCCCGCGGCGCGCATCGGACCGCAGGCCACCGTCGGCCCCGCGAGCCTCGTGATGCGCGGCGAGCTGGTGCCCGAGGCGAGCCGCTGGAGCGGCAACCCCATCGGCCCGTGGCGCGAGGTGAAGACGGGACGGTACCTGCCCGCCGACGCGACGGCCGTCGCCGTCGCCGCCGCCGTTCCCGCTCCTGCCGACGCCGCCGCGCGCGCGACCGCCGGGCACCGGTGAGGGCCCCGGTCTCGTCCGGCGACGACTACACCCCCGAGGTCGGATCGTCCGCGTACGCGGTCGAGCGCTACGACCTCGAGCTCGACTACCGCGTGGCCCGCAACCGCCTCAAGGCGCGGGCGATCCTCACGGCCGTCGCGCGCGAGCCGCTCGCCCGGTTCGAGCTCGACCTCACGGGCCTCCGCGCGACCGATGTGCGCGTCGACGGCCGCCGCGAGACCCGGCACGTGCAGCGCGGCGGACGCCTCGTCGTCACGCCGGCCGCGCCGATCCCCGCGGGCGCGACCTTCACGGTCGACGTCGCCTACTCCGGCGAGCCCGGCCCGCGCCGCACCACGTGGGGCGAGCTCGGCTGGGAGGAGCTCGGCGACGGCGTGCTCGTCGCGTCGCAGCCGAGCGGCGCATCGACGTGGTTCCCCTGCAACGACCGCCCCGACGACCGGGCCGCGTTCCTCGTGCGCGTGACGTGCGAGGTCGACTACGCCGTCGTCGCGAGCGGCCGGCTGCTCTCCCGCGTGGAGCGCTCGGGCCGCGCGACCTGGACCTACGCGCAGGACGCGCCGACCGCGCCGTACCTCGCGACCGTGCAGATCGGCCGGTACGCGGAGAAGCGCGTACCCGCCGGATCCACCGAGGCCGTCTACGCCTACCCGCGGCCGCGGGAGGCGCGCGTGCTCGCCGACCTCGCGCCCGTGCCGCGCATGATGGCGTTCTTCGAGACGCTGTTCGGGCCGTACCCGTTCGGCGAGTACCGCGTGGTCGTCACCGACGACGAGCTGGAGATCCCGCTCGAGGCGCAGGCGATGGCGGTGCTCGGCGCGAACCACGCCGACGGCACGGGCGGATCCGAGCGCCTCGTCGCCCACGAGCTCGCGCACCAGTGGTTCGGCAACGCGGTGGGGCTCGCCTCGTGGCGGCACATCTGGCTCAACGAGGGCTTCGCCTGCTACGCCGAGTGGCTGTGGTCGGAGGAGTCGGGCGGGCCGTCGGCGG
This sequence comes from Clavibacter rahimiani, assembly GCF_052654495.1. NCBI lineage: Bacteria > Bacillati > Actinomycetota > Actinomycetes > Micrococcales > Microbacteriaceae > Clavibacter > Clavibacter rahimiani. Next base: position 560,167 of record NZ_CP199790.1, on the reverse strand, counting down.
ATCAGCTGGCCCGCGAGCACCACGCCCGCCTCGCCCGCGAGGGGTCGCGTCTCGCGATCGGCGATCCCGGGCCCGACGCGATGTTCGACGACGTCGTCTACAAGCGCGGCGCCCTCGCGCTGCACGCGCTCCGGCTGACGCTCGGCGAGGAGGAGTGGCGCGCGCTGCTCCGGCGCTGGACGGAGCCGACGTGGACGGCGCCGCGCACCACCGCGGACCTCGTCGGCGCGGCCGGCGACGCGGGCGCGCTGCTGCGCGCGTGGCTCGCGGGCGGTCCGCTGCCGGCGCTGCCGCGGGTGGGGCGGCGCTGAGGACCGACCTCCGCTGGCGAATCGTTCTTATACTTCGGGCCGATGTATAAGGTCGATGGCGCTGCTCCAGCGTCCCGTCGGCTGGGTCCCGCGCCGTGCCAGGGCGGCGACCAGATCGCTTCCGAGCTCCACGTCGACCACCCGGTAGCGCGCGTCCTCACCGTCGATCCACGCGATCATCCGGGTCGCGTCGCCCTCGAAGCGGACCAGCGACGGATCCACGCGCAGCCCGCGCCCGTCGGCCTTGAGCACGGCCTCGATCCGCACCCACTCCGCCAGGGTGGTCCCGGGCGGCGCCTCCCGGTCGCGCGGCTCGGCGTCGATCCCGATCGGCCCGTGCTCGCTCACCGCGACGACGACCGCGTCGCCCGCGTGCGCGACGCTCGCGTGCAGGCCGTCGAGCGCGCGGGATCCGCCGAGCACCGGCCGGCCGTGCGGCCCGCCGCAGGTCGCGCAGCGGGCCCGGACGGTGACGTCGGCGGGATCCACGCCCACCAGCTCCGCGCCGAGCGCCCGCAGCGCGTCGCGCCCGGCCGCGGTGCGCGCGGGGCGGTCCGCGTTCCCGACGACGCCGACGACCCTCACCACCGCCACGTGCACGGCGGCGGGAACGGGGATCACGTCACGACCCTAGGCCGCGGTCGGACGACCTCGGCCCGTCGCTCCCCGGCCGGCAGCGCGAGGGGCGGCCGAGGTGCTCGTCGCGCGCGCCGGAGGTGCCGACAACCCGCACCAGCAGAAGGCTTCCCCCGGCACGCGCCTCAGGCGAGGTCGCGCACCAGCGTCTCGTCCGTCTCCGTCGCCTGCCGGGTGACGCCCGCGTCGTCCACGTACGCGTACGAGGTCGTGGTCGTCTCCCCCGTGCCGCGGTAGCCGAGCCGCTCGTACAGCGCGCGGGCCCGCGGGTTGTCGAGGCCGACGCCCATGGTCAGGCGGCCTCCCGGTCCGATCCGCCGCTCCGCCTCGCGGATGATCGCCGTGCCCACGCCCCGCCCCCGCGCGGCCTCCTCCACCTGCAGGTTGCGCAGCTCCGGGACGGCGCCGCGCAGGTCGAGCTGGCCGGACCCGAGCGGCCGGCCGCCGTCCCACGCGACGAGCAGGACGGATCCGCCCGCCTCCTGCGCCGCCCACATCGCGCGCACGAAGCCGCGCCCGGGCGGCTCCTCCCGCTCGAGCCGCTCGACCTCCGAGGCCGCGAGCGCGCGGACCTCGACGCCGGGCACCTAGATGACCGCCTCGCTCCAGTCGTCCGGGTTGCCGAAGCGGTGGGCCGTGATGCTGATGGCCTGCTCGCGCAGGAACGTGAGCATCTCGACGCGGCCGGCCGCGGTGATCTCGTCGGCGAAGACGGCGACGTCGGGCGTGCCGCGCAGCGCCTCGGAGAGGGCGCGCGCCTCCACGATCCGCGTCCCGCGGTCGGCGATCAGGCGCACGCGCTCGGTCGGGATCCCGTCGGCCGCGACCCGCGCGAGCCACGCGTCGTCGGTCTCGATGGTCACGTGCACGCGCGGCAGGTCGTCGAGGACCTGGCCGAGCCCGGCGGGCAGGATCCCCGGCACCGACACGTGCATCTCCGCGCGGGCGAGGCGCCCGGCCGCGAGCACGCGCAGCAGGTCGGCGAGCGCGCCCGACTCCTGGAGCCGCACCGTGACGGGCAGCGGGCGGTAGCGGAAGAGGTTCCGCTCGACGCCGAGGCCGCTCGGGTCCTTCACCTGGCCGAACTCCTCGTGCCAGGCGACCGCGTCGCTGAGGGCGGAGCGGCGCACCAGGTCGAAGTCCTCGTAGCGGATGGCGGGCTGGGCCGACTCGATGAGCTCCGTCACGCGCGGCGCGAGCCCGCGGAGGTGCAGCGAGCTGGAGTGCCGGCCCTCGTCGGTGACCCAGGAGCCGAGGCCCATGAGGTAGTTCGGGCCGCCGGCCTTGGTGCCGGATCCCACCGAGCTGCGCTTCCAGCCGCCGAACGGCTGGCGCTGCACGATCGCGCCCGTGATCCCGCGGTTCACGTAGAGGTTGCCCGCCTCCACGGTCTCGAGCCACTGCTCGAGCTCGCGCGCGTCGAGGCTGTGCAGGCCCGCGGTGAGGCCGTAGGGGATCGCGTTCTGGAAGCGGATCGCCTCCTCCAGGTTCCGCGCGCGCATCACGCCGAGCACGGGCCCGAAGAACTCGGTGAGGTGGAAGTACGAGCCCGGCTGCACGCGGTCGCGGACGCCCGGCGACCAGAGCCGGCCGGTCTCGTCCATCTGCTCGGGCTCGACGAGCCACTTCTCGCCGACGCCGAGCTGCGTGAGCGCGTGCTTGAGCTTGCCGTCGGCCGGCTCGATGATCGGGCCCATCTGCGTGGTCGGGTCCGACGGGTAGCCCACGCGCAGCGACGACACGGCGTCGGTGAGCTGCGTGAGGAACCGGCGGGACTTCCCGACGGAGCCCACGAGGATCACGAGGCTCGCCGCCGAGCACTTCTGGCCGGCGTGGCCGAAGGCGCTCTTCACGACGTCGGCCGCGGCCAGGTCGAGGTCGGCGCTGGGCGTGACGATGATGGCGTTCTTGCCGCTCGTCTCCGCGAGGAGCGGGAGGTCCGGGCGCCAGGAGCGGAAGACCTCGGCGGTCTCGTAGCCCCCCGTGAGGATCACCCGGTCGACGGCCTTGTGCGAGATGAGGTGCTCGCCGAACTCGGCCTCGCCGGCGTCGACGAGGGCGAGCAGCTCGCGCGGCACGCCGGCCTCGCGGAGCGCCTCGACGAGCACGGCGCCGGAGCGGCGGGCCTGGCCGGCGGGCTTCAGCACCACGCCGCTGCCGGACGCGAGGGCCGCGAGCACGCTGCCCGCGGGGATCGCGACGGGGAAGTTCCACGGCGGCGCCACGACGGTGACGCGCGACGGCACGAACCGGGCGCCCTGCACGCGGTCGAGGTCGCGGGCGCGCTCGGCGTAGTAGTGCGCGAAGTCCACCGCCTCGCTGACCTCGGGGTCGGCCTCGGCGATGGTCTTGCCGGTCTCCGACGCCATGACCTCGATGAGGCGCGCGCGGTTCCGCTCGAGGGCGACGCCCACGCGGTGCAGGAGGGCGGCGCGCTGCTCGCCGGGACGCGCACCCCAGGCCGCGGCCGCGGTGCGCACGCCGTCGAGGATGTCGTCGAGCTGGTCGGTGGAGTCGATGCGCGCGGCGTCGATGGTCGCGACGCCCAGCTGCGACGCGGCCACGCGCGACAGGATCTCGCGGCCCCAGGCGCGGTTCGTCGGCAGGGCGGGATCGGTGTCGGGCGCGTTGTGGAACGGCGTCGGCGACGCGTCCGGGTCGGCGAGCGTGCCGGGGGTCAGCAGCGAGCCGCGCGTGAAGCCCATGACCACGCTCGTGAGCTGCGGGTCGACCTCGTCCTCGGGCTCCTCCGGCGTCTCGGGCTCGGCGAGCGGATCCACGTCGTCGAGCTCCGGCGGGAAGCGGCGGTCCTGCGTGCGGTTCGGCGCGGGGATCGCGTCGTCCACGCCCGCGAGCGACGACCGGAACCGCTGCTCCTCGCGCGCGAACAGCTCCTCCGACGTGCTCAGCTCGAACACGGCCGACATGAAGTTCTCCTGGCTCGCGTTCTCCTCCAGGCGGCGGATGAGGTAGGAGATGGCGACGTCGAACTCGGTGGGGTGCACGACGGGCGTGTAGAGCAGCAGCCCGCCGACCGTGCGCTTCACGGCCTCGGCCTGGCCGGTCGCCATGCCGAGCAGCATCTCGAACTCGATCCGGTCGGTGACGCCGCGCTCCTCCGCGAGCAGCCACGCGTACGCGACGTCGAAGAGGTTGTGGCCGGCGACGCCGACCTTCACCGCGTCGGCCGCGGCCGGCCGGAGCGCGTGCTCGAGCATGCGCTTGTAGTGCGTGTCGGTCTCCTCCTTGGTGGACCAGGTGGCGACGGGCCAGTCGTGCATCCGGCCGTCGACCTGCTCCATCGCGAGGTTCGCGCCCTTGACGATGCGGACCTTGATGGGCGCCCCGCCCGCCGCGCGCCGCTCCTGGGCCCACGCGGTGAGCCGCTGCAGCGCCGCGAGCGCGTCGGGCAGGTACGCCTGCAGCACGATGCCGGCCTCGAGGTCCTTCAGCTGCGGCTGGTCGAGAACGCGCGTGAAGACCGCGATGGTGAGGTCGAGGTCCTTGTACTCCTCCATGTCGAGGTTGATGAACTTGGGGCGCGGCGACGCGAGCGCCAGCTCGTACAGCGGGGTCAGCCGCTCGACGACCTTCTCGACGGCCTCGTCGAACGCCCACATCGACAGCTGCGAGACGACGCTCGAGACCTTGATGGAGACGTAGTCCACGTCGTCGCGGGCGAGCAGCTCGCGGGTGCCCGCGAGGCGGCGCGCGGCCTCCTTCTCCCCGAGCACGGCCTCGCCGAGGAGGTTGAGGTTGAGGCGGGATCCACCGGCACGCAGCTTCTCGATCGCCGGGCCGAGCTTCTCGCTCGTGGCGTCGACGATGAGGTGCCCGACCATCTCGCGGAGCACCCGGCGCGCGACGGGGACGACCACCTGCGGGAGGACCGGGCCGAGGATGCCGCCCGCGCGGATCGCGCCCTGCATGTACCAGGGCAGGAAGCCGGGGGTCTTCGAGGTGAGCGCGGCGAGGCTGTTGCCGGCGACCGGCAGGTCCTCGGGGCGGACGACGCGGTCGACGAAGCCGATGGTGAAGTCGAGCCCGTGCTCGTCCTTGAGGACGCCCGCGAGCCGCTCGGCCGAGGGATCCGCGGGGTGGGTCGCCGCCTGCGCCAGCCAGGTGCGGACGAGGGCGACCGAGCGGTCGGCGAGGTCCTCGCGGTCGAGCCCGGCGGTCGGGACCGCGGCGGTGTCGGATGCGGGTGCGGTCTCGGCGGTCATTGCTGTGCCTCTTCGTCGTGGGTGGGCGCGGCCGATCTCCGTCGGCGGTCGCGCTCGGAGCGCGTGCTCCCAGTGTGCGACCATGCTCTCATCGGATGCGCTGAACGTTTCCGATGATCATCGTGCGGTCCTGCCGATGATTCCACGCAGCGGCCGGATCCGCGGGAGGCGCACGTGCTCGAGATGCGACGGCTGCGGCTCCTGCGCGAGCTCAAGCTCCGTGGCACGATCGGCGCGGTCGCCGACGCCCTGTCGTTCAGCCCGTCGTCGGTGTCGCAGCAGCTGTCGCAGCTGGAGCGCGAGGCCGGCGTCACGCTCCTCCGCCGGGTCGGGCGGCGCGTGGTGCTCACGCCGCAGGCCGAGATCCTCGTGGAGCACACGACGGCCCTGCTGGAGCGGCTGGAGCGCGCCGAGACCGAGGTGAACGCGTCGCTCGCGAACGTCTCCGGCACCATCCGCATGGCCGCGTTCCAGTCGGCGCTGCTCGCGCTCGTGCCGCCGGCGCTCACGATCCTCCGCGACGACTACCCGGACCTGCGGGTCGAGATCACGATGCGCGAGCCGGAGTCCGGCCTCCACGACGTGTGGGCGCGCGACCACGACCTCGTCATCGCCGAGCAGTACCCGGCGCACGCGGCGCCGCGGCCGGCCGACCTCGACCGCGAGGAGCTGTGCGTGGATCCGCTCCGCCTCGGCCTCCCGCCCGGCCGCGACGACGTCCGCACCCTCTCCGACGCGCGGCGCCTGCCGTGGGTGATGGAGCCCGCGGGCACGGCGTCGCGCCACTTCGCCGAGCAGGTGTGCCGGGTCGCGGGCTTCGAGCCGGACGTCCGCTACGTGACCGCCGACCTGCAGGCCCACATCGACCTCGTGCGCGCCGGCCACGCCGCCTCCGTGCTGCCCGACCTGGTGTGGGCGGGCCGCGAGCCCGACGTGCGGCTGGTCGGCCTGCCCGGGTCGCCGCGGCGCACGGTCTTCACGTCGTCGCGCGTCGGCAGCCTCGACCGGCCGGGGATCCGCGCGTGCCGCGACGCCCTCGCGCGCGCCGTCGAGGTCATGGGGCCGGGCGCGGGCTGAGCCGGGGCCGACCGGACGACGACGGGCCCGGATCCGCGGGGATCCGGGCCCGCCGTCGCGGGACGCGCGCGCTCAGGCGGCGGGCGGGCCGCCGTCGGGGTCGCGCGCGTCGTCGGATCCGCTCGCCGCGGCTCCCCCGGCGGGCCTCCGCCGACCGGTCACCACGATGAGGACGACCGCGGCCGCCGCGAGCACGACGATCCCGACGCCCACGCCGACGACGACCCCGAGGTAGGGCGCGACGCCCTCCTCCTGGCCGGCGGCGGTGCCCGGATCCGCGGTGCCCGGATCCGCGGTGGCGGGCCCGGCATCCGCGGACCCCGTCGCGCCGCCGCCGGAGGAGGCCGCGCCGCCCTCCGCCTGCGCCGCGCAGCCCGGGCCGTCGGGCGTGCCCGGGCTCGCCGTCGCGCCGGCGGGCGCCCGGTACGTGAAGGCGATCGAGTCGGAGACCGGGTGCCCGTCGGCCGAGACCACGCGCCAGGTCACCCGGTACTCGCCGGATCCGCCGAGCGCGACCGGCACGGACACCGTGCGGCCGGCGTCGGTCGCACAGCCGGTCTCGAAGTGCGTGCCCTGTCCGTCCGGTCCCGTCACCTGCACGACCGACGAGCCGCCGGCCGCGGACGAGGACCCGGTCGTCGCCTCGTCGGCCGCGCCGCCCGCGGCGGCGAGGTCGAGGATCACGTCGTTGAAGGTCAGCGTGACCTCCGACGGCGGCGCCTCGACCGTGGATCCCGAGGCCGGCGAGCTCGACACGAGGTAGTTGTGCGCCGAGGCGGACAGCGCGCCGTCCGGCCCGTTCCCCTGCGCCAGCCCGGCGAGCGCGAGCGCGGCCGTCGCGAGCGAGGCGCCGGCGACCACGGCCGCCGCCCGCCGGAGCGGGCCCCGACGCGTGGACGCGCGGTGGATGCGGGCGCCGGATCGCACGTGGATCCGGTCCCCGGGCGTCACGCGCGGCCGCCGGCCTCGCGGCGCACGCGGGTGAGCGCGAAGACCGCGACCACGAGGGCGGCGGCGCCGAGGGCGAGGCCGCCCACGCCGAGGCCCACCGCGACCGCGCCCGTGGAGGCGCTCGTGTCGGCGGCCTCGACGGTCGCGTCCGGCGCGGGGGTGGTGGTCGTCATCGCGCTCATGGCGTCGGCGGGCGGCGCGTCCTCGACGTAGAGCGTCGGCGCGGGGTGCTCCGGCTCCTCGCCCGAGGCGGGGGTCGCCTCGTCCCAGTCGACGACCGAGCCGTCCGAGTAGCCCTGGTGGGCGGGCAGGACGATGCTGCCGGTCTCGGGCACGGGGCCGACCGAGATCGTGAACCGCTGGAACTCGCCGGACGCGAGGCCCACGCCGTCGTCGGCGGTCCAGGTGACCGCGACGGGCGCGTCCGTGATCGTGGCGTCGTCCGTCTTCACGGGGGTGTCCAGCGCCTCGGTCGTGACCTTCGCGGTCCAGCCGGGCACGGGCTCGGTGGAGAGGCTGGAGAACGGGGTGTCCTTCGGCAGGTCGACCGTGACGCTCGTGGTGGTCGCCGTGGCGGACTCGGTCGGGACCTTGAAGGTCAGCGTGCTGTAGCTGCCGGCGGCCGCCTGGTCGGGCGAGACGCGCACGTGCGCGGAGGCCGCGAGCGGCATGGCGACGGCGAGCGCGACGCCGCCGACGAGCGCGGTGGCCGAGCGGAGGATCCGGCGGCTGCGGGGTGCGGAGGTGGATGAGGTGGTCATTGCGGGTGTCCTGTTCCGGGCCGCGTCGAGCGGCCCCGGGAGCGGACGCGGCGAGGCCGGCGTCCGGAGGGGAGGGTGAGGGGCGGCGGATGCACGGGGCATCGCGGCCGCGGCGCGACCGGGGTCGCACGGGAGGGCGGCGCATCGGCCGGGACGGCGGATGCACGGGACCCGCGGCCGCACGAGGGAGCGGACGGCGGGTCGCGCCGCCGGGCGAGCGGGAGGCGGGTCGGGAGGACCGGCCGGGAGGCTCAGGCGGCGGCGAGGACGAGCGCGCGCGGCGGGCCGCGGTGCCGCAGGCGGCCGAGCCGCGCGCAGAGGTCGCGCAGCGCGCGCGGCGCCCGCGCCACGCGGGACAGCGCCGTGCGGCCGCGGCCGACGGGCCGGAGGAACGGGATCGCGAGCGCGAGCACCACGCGGAGGCCCGACGCCGCGACGAGCGCGCGGAGCGCCGCCTCGCCGTGCCGCAGCGCGAGGACGGTGACGACGAGCGCCGCGCCGTGCGAGAGGAGCATGCCGGCGTCGAGCGCGGACGCCCCGCCCGCGGCGGCGGCCCCGGGCAGGTCGAGCGGCACGCCGCCGTGGCCCATGCCGGCGTGCGGATCAACGGGGGCCGCGCCGGACGCGTCGCCGGCCGCCGTGAACAGCCCGTGGAACAGCAGCTGGCTGACGCCCACCGCCGCGGTCAGCCGCCAGAGCGCGGGCCGCGGCCCGGCGAGCGCGATGGCCGCGAGCGAGGCGAGCGCGAGCCCGAAGGCCACGACGCCCCAGGAGGGCGCGGCACCGCCGCCCACCCCGTGGAAGAGGGCGGCCACGAACGTGGCGGTGGTGGATGCGGCGAGCCCTCGGATCACGCGCAGGACGCGCGGCGCGATCGGGGACGGAGCAGGCATCGAGTGGAGTGTAGAGGACGGGTCCGGGAGGATCCGGCCGCCGCCTTGTCCGCCACCGCCCGCGCGCGGGAGGATCGCCTCGCGGACGCACCCTCCGCGGAGAGGTCGACCGCCATGCGCGAAGCCCGCGCGCCCCGCGCCACCCGGGCCGTGACCGCCGCGGCGGTGATCGCCGTCGTCGTCGCCACCCTCGCCGTCGCATCGTCCCCGCGTCCGGAGGACGCCCCCGCGACCCGCGTCGGGAGCGCCGACGTGGACGCCCCGATGCCGACGCCCGCGCCGCCCCGCGACGAGGTCGGGCAGCAGATGGAGAAGCGGCGGACCTTCGCGCTCCGCTCCGACCGCGCCTACGTGGAGGAGGTGGTCGCCGCTCCGGACACCGTGCTCAGCGACTGGACGGGCCTCCGCCTGACGCCCGCGGAGGCCGCCGAGTTCGCGCGCCAGGACACGCTCCAGCCGAAGCTCGAGGAGGTGGCCGCGATGCTCGAGCCGCTCGGCGCCCTCGGCGGCGTCTGGCTCGAGAACCCGGTCGCCGAGCCGCAGGTGATGGTCGTCGCGATCGTCGGCGAGGTGGGCCCCGACGTCCGGCAGCGCATCCTCGACGTCGCGGGGGCCGATCCCCTCCGCATCACCGCCGCGCGGCACACGGAGCGGGAGCTGCGCGGCATCTGCGACGCGCTGCTGGCCAGCACCATGTGGACCGACGGCGACCTGGTGGAGTGCTCCCCCGACATCGTCGGCGACCACGTCGCGGTGGGCGTCGCCCGCGACGCGCCCGCGGACACGGAGGAGCGACTACTCGCCGCCCACGGCGACGTCGTCACCCCGACGCGCCAGGCGCCGGCGGTCGCAGCGGCCGGCTGAGCGGCGGCCCCGGCCTCAGGCGGCCCGCTCGCCCGTCGCCGCGTGCGCGTCCGCCGGCCCGTCCGGAGCCGCGTCGCCGAGGGCCCCCGTCAGCCGGCCCACGACGTCGTCGAGCGCGTCGCGCAGCGCCTCGAGCTCCGGGATCGTCAGGCCGGTGCGCGCCGCGGCCTGCGCGGGGACGTCCAGGGCGCGCTCCCGCAGGTCGCGCCCCGCCTCGGTGAGGGAGACGACGACGACCCGCTCGTCGACGGTGCTCCGCGCGCGGTCGACGAAGCCGGCGACCTGCAGGCGCTTGAGCAGCGGGGTGAGCGTCGCGGGCTCGAGCTGCAGGGTGGCCCCGAGGGCCGAGATCGAGCGGTGGTCCCGCTCCCACAGCGCGAGCATCACCAGGTACTGCGGATGCGTGAGCCCGAGCGGCTCCAGGATCGGCCGATACACCGCCACGACCGTGCGCGCGGCCACCACCGCCCGGAAGCAGACCTGGCTCTCGAGCGCCAGCGGATCCGTCGTCATCCCGTCCTCCTCGGCCGTCCGTCTCGTACTGCTCCGTGCACTGTGTAAAGGGTACGCACGCGGGACGACGCGGGTGACGCGGGGGCTCCCGCCCCGCACCCGGTGCGCCGCCCCGCCGGACCGGATCAGCCCGCCGCGACGAGCTCGATGTTGATGTCGTCCGGGTCCTGCACGGAGAGGATCGACATGCCGTCGAGGTCCGTGACCTCGCCGTGCGCGATCCCCCGCGCGTCGAAGAGCGCGGCCGCCGCCACGAGGTCGTTCCGCGAGCCGACCGCGAGGCTGACGTGGTCGAGGCCGCGGACGGCGGGGTCGAACGTGCCGCCGTCGCCCGCCACCGGGCGGAGGCCGAGGAGCTGGTCGCCGACGCCGTAGATCACGCCGCCGAAGAAGACGCTCGGGTCCTCGAGGACGCCGGGGTCGCTCGGGTCGGCCTCGCTCCGGATGGCGGGGGTGAGCCCCAGGACGCCCTCGTAGAAGGCGCGCGAGCGGTCCAGGTCGGACACGGAGAGGCGCACGTGGTGCACGGCCGTGATGCTCGAGAGCGGGGCGGTGGTCGAGTCGGTGTCGGTCATGGTCCGACGCTAGGACGGTCCCGACGGGCGTCGCGGGCGGGTTCGGTTTCCGACCACGGCTCCCCGGCGACGTCCAGCCGGCGCCCGGGCGGTGCCCGCGCGGGATCAGTCGTGGAGGTCGATGCCCCAGGTGCCGGACCACTCGGATCCGGGCTCGAGCGTGATGAGCCCGTCGCCCGAGTTGAAGGCGTCGGCCGGTGCCGTCATCGGCTCGACCGCGACCGCCCACACGTGGCCGTCGGCGACGGGGTACCACGGCGTGACGAAGACCTGCCAGTAGGTGAACTCGCCGTCGGCCCAGATCTCGGTGCGGCGGCCGTCGGGCGCCTGCACGCCGTGGCGCGTGACGCCGTCGACCACGCGGGCGTCGGCCCACGCGTCGTCGAGCTGCGCGTCGCGCACGCGGACGCCGCCGCGGAGGTCGAAGCGCGTGCCCTCGACCGGGGTCTGGGCGCCCGTCGGGTTGAGGCGGACGGGATCCACCTCGATGTGGGTGGGCGCGTCGATGACGACCTCGAGGTCCTCGGTCGGCACGTCGCCGACGCGGAGGAAGGGGTGCGTGCCGACGGCGACGGGCGCGTCCGCGGAGCCGACGTTCCGGATCCCGTGCGTGACCCGGACGCCCTGCCCGGTGAGCTCGTAGCGGACCGTGGTCTCGAGGGCGAAGGGGTAGCCGCGCTGCGGGTGCACGTCGGCGGCGAGGGTGACGGAGACGTCGTCGCGGTCGACGAGGCGGTACGGCGCGTTCTCGAGGAGGCCGTGGATCGCGTTCTCGCGGTCGACCTCGGTGATGTCGAGCTGGTGCGTGACGTCGCCCTGCTGCCAGATGCCGTCGCGGATCCGGTTGGGCCAGGGCGCGAGCACGATGCCGCTGCAGAAGGGGGGCCGCGCCTCGTCCGGGTAGGACTGGACGAGGTCGGTGCCGTCCACCTGGAGCACGCGGAGCGCGGCGCCGACCTCCGCGATCACCATGCGCTGGGTGCGTCCGTCCACCTCCGCGACGATCTCGTGCTGCTGGCCGGTGGGGAGGCGGGGGATGTACGACACGTCTTCGGGCACCCGCCGAGCCTATCCATACGAGGCGCTGTGGCGCCTCCCAGGGGCGCGGGCGGGTCGCTCCCTAGGATCGTGCGCATGGCCCGGCATGAGAACGAGAAGGTACGCGCGATCCGCGAGAAGGCACGCATCGAGAGGGCCCTCGACGACCGGCGCCGCAAGCGCCGCCGCCTCATCGCCCAGTTCTCCGTCGCGGGCGGCCTCGTCGTCGTCATCGCGGCGATCGCCGGCGGCGTCTACCTCCTCGGCCAGTCGCAGGCCGCGAGCGCGGCGGGCCCCGTCGCCGACGCGACCGCGCCGCTGTCCACCGGCGACCCGGTGCGCGTCGCGTCCGAGCCCACGGGCGTGAGCGTCGGCGCGGCCGACGCCCCCGTCACGCTCGACGTCTTCGAGGACTACTCGTGCCCCCACTGCGCGCAGTACGAGGCCGAGACCGGGCCGATGCTCGACCGGATCGCCGCCACCGGCCAGGTGCGCATCGTGTACCACCCCATCCAGATCGTCACGAAGTACGGGCAGGTCGCGGGCAGCGCCGCCGCGTGCGTCCTCGCCGAGGAGCCGGACAAGTGGCCGGCCGTGCACTCCGCCCTCTTCGACAACCACTCCACCATCACCGACTCGTGGACCCACGCCGACTTCGTCACCTGGCTCACGACCGAGGGCGTCTCCTCGGACGCCGCGCGCACGTGCGTGGCGGAGGGCCGGTTCTCCTCGTGGATCACGAACAACACGTCCGATGCCAGCGCGGCGGGCGTCACGGGCACCCCGACGCTCCGGATCCAGGGCGACATCATCCCGACGACCGCGGGCCAGGAGCTCGTGGACGCCCTCACGGCCGCCGGCGCGCAGCTGCCCGCGGGCATCGCCGCCGACAGCTGACCCGGATCCCCTCCCGGCGGCGCGTCCGCTCCCGTCGGGTCCGCGCGGTCAGTGCCCGCGATGGTCCTGCACGGTCATGCGCGGGCCGAACCGGGGCTTCCGGAAGCCGCTCGCCTCGATGAGGCGCATCACCCGCTGACGGTGGCCGCGCCACGGCTCCAGCAGCTCGAGCATGCCGTCGTCGTCGACCGCGTGGCCGGCGAGCGCCCATCCCACGGTGTCGTGCACGTGGAAGTCGCCGACGCTCACGGAGTCGGGGTCGCCGTGCGCGCGCTGCGTGGTCTCCGCCGCCGTCCAGATGCCGACGCCGGGGATCGAGCGGAGCCGCCGCGTGATCTCCTCGCTCCCCCGGCCGAGCGCGAGCGTGCGCTCGAGCCCCGCCGCGGAGGTCGCGACGGCGATGAGGGTGCGCGAGCGCTTCGGGTCGACGCCCGCGCGGTGCCACTCCCACGACGGGATGAGGCGCCACCGCTCGGGCGCGGGCAGGACGCGCATGCCGGCGGGCACGGGGCCGGGGGCGGGCTCGCCGTGCGCGAGGATCAGCTGCCGCCACGCCCGCCGGGCCTCGAGCCCCGTGACCTTCTGCTCGAGCACCGCGGACGCCATCGCCTCGAAGACGTGGTTGGTGCGCATGAGCCGGAGCGCGGGCAGGCGGCGGCGGGCGTCCCGGAGGAGCGGATGCGCGGAGACGTCGAGGTCGGACCAGTCGTCGCCCTCGCCGAGGAGCTCCGGCACGCCCGCGATCGCCCACTCGGCGCCCGGGCCCCAGGCGCGCGCGTCGACGCCGCCGTCGGGCCGCGGGTCGAGGCGCAGCGACGCCGGGCCGAGCGGCGTGCGGGCCGTGCGCCACACGCCGACGCGGCGGGCGCCGGGCGGGGCCGGATCCCAGCGGCAGGTGGGATCGACGACGCCGCGGAACAGGGGACGGAGGACGAGCCGGAGGTCGACCTCGCGGTCGGGCAGGTACGCGGTGCGCGCGTCGGGCGCCGTCCCCTCCGTCGCGCCCTGCTCCATCCCCTCAGGGTACGCACGGCCGCCGACCGTCCCGGCTACGGCCGGCGCTCGCCGCCGGGCCCGCGGCGGCGGCGGTCCCGTCCACCACGAGGTCGGCCCGGCCGCGCGTGCCCTCGATGAGCACCGCGTTCGCGCCGTCGACCTCGCGGGCCCAGGCCTCCGCCGCGCTGGGCGCCCGCCCGCCCGCCGTGTGCCGGTCGACGAGCCGGGAGAACCGCTCCTCCGCGGGCGTCGCGCAGAACCACGACTCGTCGACCTCGGCCGCGACGAGCCCCCACGGCTCCTCCTCCACCAGCAGGTAGTTGCCCTCCACGACGACGAGCCGCGCGGACGGCTCCACGGCGAGCGCGCCCGTGACGCCCTCGTCCACGGCGCGGTCGAAGGACGGCGCGTAGACGACGTGGTCGGTCTCCGCGCGGATCCGCCGCACCAGGGCGAGCACGCCCCAGCCGTCGAACGTGTCGATGGCGCCCTTGCGGTCGTGGCGGCCGAGCCGGTCGAGGGTGGCGTTGGCGAGGTGGAAGCCGTCCATCGGCACGTAGGCCGCGGTGCCCGACCCGGCGATCAGGTCGACGCGCGCCACGAGCGCCCGCGCGAGCGTCGTCTTCCCGGCGCCCGGGCTGCCCGCGATGGCGAGCACGGCGCGGCGGCCGTCGCGGGCCAGGCCGAGGGCGCGGCGGGCGAGGGCGTCGAGGTCGCCGTGCGGGGCGGATCCGGCGGGCGGTCGAGGGTCCGGGCTGGTCTCCATCCGACCAGTCTCGCGGGGCCGTGCCCCATGATGGTCCTGTGCGCATCGGAATCCTCACCTCAGGCGGAGACTGCCCCGGACTCAACGCGGTCATCCGCGGGGCGGTGCTCAAGGGAACGACCATCCACAAGCAGGAGTTCGTGGGCTTCCGCGACGGCTGGCGGGGCGTCGTCGACGGCGACGTCATGCCGCTCGCGCGCCGCGACATCCAGGGCATCGGCAAGCAGGGCGGCACGATCCTCGGCACCAGCCGCACGAACCCGTTCGAGGGCGACGGCGGCGTGGAGCGGATCCAGGAGAACCTCGACCGCCTCGGCATCGACGCGATCCTCGCCATCGGCGGCGAGGGCACCCTCGCGGCCGCCAAGCGCCTCACCGACGCCGGCCTCAAGATCGTCGGCGTCCCCAAGACGGTCGACAACGACCTCGACGCCACCGACTACACGTTCGGCTTCGACACCGCGGTGCAGATCGCGACCGACGCCATGGACCGCCTCCGCACCACGGGCGACTCGCACAGCCGCTGCATGGTGGCCGAGGTGATGGGCCGCCACGTCGGCTGGATCGCGCTGCACTCCGGCATGGCCGCGGGCGCGCACGCGATCCTCATCCCGGAGCAGAAGACGTCGATGGACCAGATCATCGGCTGGGTCCGCGCGGCCTACGACCGCGGGCGCGCGCCGCTCGTCGTCGTCGCGGAGGGCTTCGTGCCCGAGCACGCGTCCGACGCGCACGGCGAGCGCGGCCTCGACGCGTTCGGGCGTCCGCGCCTCGGCGGCATCGGCGAGCAGCTCGCGCCGATCATCGAGGAGCGCACGGGCATCGAGACCCGCGCCACGACCCTCGGCCACATCCAGCGCGGCGGCACCCCGTCGTCGTACGACCGCGTGCTCGCGACCCGCCTCGGCCTCGCCGCGGTCGACAGCGTGCGCGACGGCCACTGGGGCCGCATGGTCGCGCTCCGCGGCACCGACATCGTCCACGTGGGCTTCGAGGAGGCGCTCGGCCGCCTCAAGACCGTGCCGCAGCACCGCTACGACGAGGCCGCGATCCTCTTCGGCTGATCCCGGTCGACCGCCTGGCCGCTCGCGCTCCCGCTCGCGCCGCGCGACGGCCCGGGCGTAGCGTGACGGCATGACGTACCGCGCGCTCGTGGCCGAGCAGACCGTCGCCGACGACGGCACCCAGGGCATCGAGGTGGCGCTGCGCGACCTCCCCGACGCGCAGGCGACGGGCGGCGCGGACGGCCCGGGCGACGGCGAGGTCGTGCTCGACGTCCTCTTCTCGAGCGTCAACTACAAGGACGGCATGCTGCTCGGCGGCCGTCCCGGGATCGCCCGGACCAGCCCGCTCGTCGCCGGCATCGACGCCGTCGGCACGGTCGCGGCGGGCGGATCCCCGGCCTTCTCCCCCGGCGACCTGGTCGTCCTCAACGGCGCCGGCCTCGGCGAGAGCCGCGACGGCGGGCTCGCCGAGCGCGTGCGCGTGCCCGCCGCGGCGCTCGTGCGCGTCCCCGACGGGATCTCCGCGGCGCGCGCCGCCGCCATCGGCACCGCCGGGTTCACGGCGATGCTCTCGGTTCTGGCGCTCGAGCGCGGCGGCGTCGCGCCCGGGTCCGGCGACGTGCTCGTCACGGGCGCGGGAGGCGGGGTCGGATCCGTGGCGGTCGCGCTCCTCGCGCGCCTCGGCCACCGCGTGGTCGCGAGCACGGGCCGCGTCGCGGAGCTCGGCGACCGGCTGCGCGCGCTCGGCGCCGCGGAGGTGATCGACCGCTCGGAGCTCGGCGAGCCCGGCCGGCCGCTGCAGGGCGCACGCTGGGCGGGCGCGGTCGACAGTGTGGGCAGCGCGACCCTCGTCAACGTCCTCGCACAGACCCGGTGGGGCGGCGTCGTCACGGCGGCGGGCCTCGCGCAGGGCCCCGACCTGCCGGGCACCGTGCTGCCCTTCATCCTCCGCGCCGTGACGCTCGCGGGCATCAACTCGGTCGAGGCGCCGGCCGCCCTCCGCCGCGAGGCCTGGACGCGACTCGCCTCCGACCTCGACCTCGCGCTCCTCGACTCCATCACGAGCACCGTGCCCCTGGACGGGGCCATCGCGGCGGGCGAGCGGATCCTCGCGGGCGCCTCGAGCGGGCGCGTCGTGGTCGACGTCCGCGCCTGACCCGCCCGCCCTCGGCGTCCGCCGGCATGCGGCCGGGTCCGACCTCCGGTCCGCGCTACCCTGGGCGCGACGCGGCACCCGGCCGCCGGAGTGAGGGAACATGACCGCGGTCGCCGCCACCGGAACCATCTTCGTCACGCTCGCGGCCCTGCTGCACGTGTTCTTCTTCCTGCTCGAGAGCGTGTGGTTCGACCGGCCGTTCGCCTGGAAGCGCTTCGGCGTCGCCGACCAGGAGAAGGCGCTCATCATCAAGCCGTGGGCCTACAACCAGGGCTTCTACAACCTGTTCCTCGCGCTCGGCGCGGGCCTCGGCCTGATCCTCTACTTCGTCGGCAACGTCCCCGCCGGCCTCACCCTCGTGCTGTTCACGACCGCCTGCATGGTGCTCGCGTCGATCATCATCGCCAGCACGGGCAAGAAGTACCTGCTGCCCGCGCTGATCCAGGGCGTGCCGCCGCTGCTCGGCCTCGTGTTCTTCGCCGCCGCCTCCTGAGACCCCGCCGAGGGTCGATCCGCGCGCACCGTCGCGCCCTTCCGCGACGCGGGGTGATGAGGTTAGGCTCACCTACATCATGACCGTCGTCCCCCTCACCGAGGCCCTCCGCCACCGAGCACGGCCGCGCGCCGAGGCGCAGGACGCGGACGAGTTCATGACCGCGCTCGTGACGGGCCGCGGCTGCCGCGACGACTACGTCGCCCTCGTCGCCCAGCACTACTTCATCTACCGCGCCATCGAGGCGGCCACGCAGCGCATGGCGTCGGATCCCGTCGCCGCGCGCTTCATCGACCCGCACCTCACGCGCCTCCCGGCCATCGAGGCCGACCTCGAGTTCCTGGTCGGGCCGGACTGGCGGGAGGTCGTCCGTCCGCTCGCGAGCACGGCCGCGTACGTCGAGCGGATCGAGCGGGTCGCGTCCGTCTGGGTCGGCGGCTTCGTCGCGCACCACTACACGCGCTACCTCGGCGACCTGTCCGGCGGACGCCTCCTCCGCACGCTCCTCCAGCGCCAGTTCGGCTTCGACACGAACGGCGTGGGCATCTACCTCTTCGCGGAGATCGCCGAGCCGCGCCGCTTCTGCAGCACGTACCGCGAGGCGCTCGACCAGGTGCCGTGGGACGACGACGAGCGCGCCCGCGTCGTCGCCGAGGTCGAGCACGCGTACCGCCTCACCACCGACGTCTTCGCCGAGCTCGCCCGCGGGCGCGCGACCGCGCCGCTCCGCCGGGCCTGATCCGCCCTCCCCCGCCGGCTTCCCGCCGTCCCCCGCGCGTCCACCCGTCGGGCGGATCCGGCGTCCGGGGTCGGGCATAGGCTCCGGACATGGACGGCTACGACCTCGACTTCCTGCCCATCCCGCTCCCGCTGCCCGAGGCCCCGGCCGACGCGCAGCCCGTGCGGCTCGACTACCTGCACTTCACGGTGCTCATGGACACCGACCGGCGCCTCGCCGCGCTCACGGCCGTGAACATCGACGGCGGGCGCCTCGTCGACGTGGAGCGCTCCGACGACTGGCACCTGGATCCGCGCCTCCCGGCGGACCAGCAGTGCGGCCCCGAGCTGTACGCGCGCAACGACATCGACCGCGGGCACCTCGTGCGGCGGCGGGACCCGGTGTGGGGCGAGATCGCGGAGGCCGCCCGGGCGAGCGCCGACACCTTCGCGTACACGAACGCGGCCCCGCAGGCGGCGGACTTCAACCAGTCCAAGGAGCTGTGGCTCGGCCTCGAGGACTACGTGCTGGGGAACGCCGACCTCGGCGACCGGCGGATGACCGTGTTCACCGGGCCCGTCTTCTCGGCCGACGATCCCGTGTACCGCGGGGTTCGGATCCCGCTGATGTTCTGGAAGATCGCGGCCTGGGCGTCGGGCGACGGGCTGGCGGCCACGGCCTACCTGCTCGACCAGGCGCCGGAGCTCGGCGACCTCGACCGGAAGCCCGCGACGGCGGAGGCGCCGGAGCTCGGGCCGTTCCGCACGTTCCAGGTGGCCGTGGCGGAGATCGGCGCGCTCACGGGCTTCGACGTCACGCAGCTCGCGGCGGCCGACCGGCTCGGCGTGCCCGCGACCGCGCGTCCCGGCACGCCCGCCGACGGCCGCGACGGCTGGGTCGAGCTGGAGCGGTTCGCGGCGATCACGCTCTGAGCCGCGGGCGCACCCAGCCCGCCTCCGGGACGACGACGGGCCCGGCCGAGCGGCCGGGCCCGTCGTCGTGCGCGTCCGGCGCTACGCGGGCGGGGTCGCCGCGGCGGCCGCGCGGGCGGCGGCGGGGAGGGCGCGGATCACGCGCTCGAGCGACGCCTCGTCCATCGCGGCCGAGACGAACCACGCCTCGAACACCGACGGCGGCAGGCTGACGCCCGCATCGAGCATCGCGTGGAAGAAGGCCGGGTAGCGCCAGGTCTCCTGCGCCTGCACGGTCGCGTAGTCGACGATGCCGCGCTCGGGCGGCGTGCCGAAGGTGAAGCTGAAGAGGCTGCCGGCGCGCTGGACCGAGTAGGCGAGGCCCGCGCGGTCGAAGGCGAGCTCCACGGCGTAGATGAGGATGTCGGCGGCGATGTCGAGCGCGCGGTACACGTCGGCGTCGGCGAGGCGGAGCGTGGTGAGGCCCGCGGCGACGGCGACCGGGTTCCCGGAGAGCGTGCCCGCCTGGTAGACGGGGCCGAGGGGCGCGAGGTGGTCCATCACGTCGGCCCGGCCGCCGAGCGCGGCGACGGGGAGGCCGCCGCCGATGACCTTGCCGTAGGTGACGAGGTCGGGCGTCCAGGCGTCGGGGTGGTCGGCGGCGAGGCCGGCGTTGTCGAGGCCCCAGTAGCCGGCCGGGTGCACGCGGAAGCCCGTGAGCACCTCGTCGGAGATGAGCAGGGATCCGTCGTCGTGGGCGATGCGCGCGAGCTCGGCCGTGAAGCCGGGCAGCGGCGGCACCACGCCCATGTTGGCGGCGGCGGCCTCGGTGATCACGGCGGCGATGCGCGGGCCGTGCTCGGCGAACACGGCGCGCACGGCGTCGAGGTCGTTGTAGGGCACCACGATCGTCTGCGCGGCGATGGCCTCGGGGATGCCCGCGGAGCCCGGCAGCGCGAGCGTCGCGACGCCGGAGCCGGCCTCGGCGAGGAGGCTGTCCGAGTGGCCGTGGTAGTGACCGGCGAACTTCACGAGGAGGTCGCGGCTCGTGAACCCGCGGGCGAGGCGGATCGCCGTCATGGTGGCCTCGGTGCCGGTGGAGACGAGGCGGAGCTTCTCGACGGGGCGGCGGTCCGGGGATCCGTCGACGCCCGCGACGCGCACGCGCTCGGTGACGAGCTCGGCGAGCTCCGTCTCCGCGGGGGTGGTCGCGCCGAAGCCGAGGCCCAGGGCGGCGGCGTCCTGCACGGCCCGCACGACCTCGGGGCGGGCGTGGCCGAGGATCGCGGGACCCCACGAGTTGACGAGGTCGACGTACTCGACGCCGTCCGCGTCGGTCACGTAGGGGCCGGCGGCCCGCACCATCATGCGGGGCGTGCCGCCGACGGAGCCGAACGCCCGGACGGGCGAGTTCACGCCGCCGGGGATGACGTCGCGTGCGCGGTCGAAGAGGTCCTGGGAGTGGGTCACGGTGAGTCCTTCGGTGCCGGGCGCCGATGCGCTCGGGTGCTGCGGGCCGGACGGGGTCCGGCGGGGACGGGGAGGGTCAGCGGCGGGCGAGGCGCTCGGCCAGCTCGACGGCCCAGTAGGTGAGGATCGCGTCGGCGCCGGCCCGCTTGATGCCGAGGACGCTCTCCTCGATGGCGCGCTCGCGGTCGATCCAGCCGTTCTGCGCGGCGGCCTCGATCATCGCGTACTCGCCGGAGATCTGGTACGCCCAGACGGGCACGCTGCTGGTCGCGGCGACGTCGGCGAGGATGTCGAGGTAGCTCATGGCGGGCTTCACCATGACGACGTCGGCGCCCTCCTCGATGTCGAGCTCCACCTCGCGCATCGCCTCGCGGCGGTTGCCGTTGTCCATCTGGTACGTGCGGCGGTCGCCCACGAGCTGCGAGTCGACGGCCTCGCGGAAGGGGCCGTAGAAGGCGCTCGCGTACTTGGCCGCGTAGGCGAGGAGCGCGACGTCGTGGTGCCCGGCGTCGTCGAGGGCCTCGCGCACGGCGGCGACCTGGCCGTCCATCATGCCGCTGAGGCCGAGCAGGTGGGATCCCGCCTCCGCCTGGGCGAGGCCCATGGCGCGATAGCGGTCGAGCGTGCGGTCGTTGTCGACCACGCCGTCGGCGTCGAGCACGCCGCAGTGGCCGTGGTCGGTGAACTCGTCGAGGCAGAGGTCGGTCTGCACGACGAGCGCGTCGCCGACCTCCTCGATCGCGACGCGCGTGGCGACGTTGAGGATGCCGTCGGGGTCGCTCGCGCCGGAGCCCTCGGCGTCGCGCACGGAGGGCACCCCGAACAGCATGACGCCGCCGATGCCCGACTCGGCCGCCTCGACGAGCGCGCGGCGGAGGCTGTCGAGGGAGTGCTGCGCGACGCCCGGCATCGACGTGATGGGCGAGGCCTCCGCGAGGCCCTCGCGCACGAACATCGGCAGGACGAGGTCGGCCGCGTGCAGGCGCGTCTCGGCGGTGAGCCGGCGCATGGCCGGCGAGGTGCGGAGGCGGCGGGGGCGGTAGTAGGGGGCGGTCATTCCGTCATGTTCCGATCGAGGAGGTCGGCGAGGCCCGGGAGGCTCGCGGTGTCGACGCGCGGCTCCTCGCGGCGGGCGATGTCGACGAGGGACTGGATGAGGGACGCGGCCGAGCGCTCCGACGCGACCACGTCGACGCGGACGCCGGAGCGGCGCGCGTCCTTCGCGGTGCGCGGGCCGATGCACGCGATGAGCACGCCGTCGGGCACGTCGCCGAGCTGCTCGTGCACCTGCTCCGCGACGCTGCCGGACGTGACGAGGATGGCGCGGACGCGGCCCGAGGCGACGTCCTCGCGGATCCGGTCGCTGACGGGCACGCCGACCGTGCGGTAGGCGACGACCGAGCGGACGTCGTGGCCGCGCGCGATGAGCCCGTCGGTGAGCGTGGGCTTCGCGATCTCCGACCGGAGCGTGAGCACGCGGCGGCGCGGGGATCCGGCGGCCATCTCCGTCCACTCCTCGAGGAGCGCGGTGGCGGAGGAGTCGATGGAGGGCACGAAGTCGACCGTGTAGCCCGCGGCGACGAGCGCCGCGGCCGTGGTCTCGCCGACCGCCGCGATGCGCGTGCCCTCGGGCACGACGGCGCGGTGCGAGGACAGCACGTCGACCGTGGTGGCGCTCGTGACGGTGAGCCAGTCGAAGGTCCCGGCGGCGAGGTCGGCGAGGGCCGACTCGAGCGCCTGCGCGTCCTGCGTGGCGGCGAAGTTGATCATGGGCGCGACGACGGGCGTGGCGCCCTGCGCGCGGAGGTCGTAGGCGACGCCGTCGCCCCAGGGGCCGCCGCGGGGCACGAGGACGCGCCAGCCCTTCAGGGGCTTCAGGTCTGTCGAGGTCATCGGGTCCCTCCCAGCGGCGCGAGGTCGGCCGCTCCGGCGTCGAGGAGCTCGCGGGACACCGGTCCCGAGAGCGTGGAGGCACGTGCGCCCAGCTGGTCGAGGTCGAGCCCCGAGGTGTCGAGCTCGTGGCTCGCCGCCATGCGCTGGGATCCGTCGGGCCGGTAGACCACGGCGGTGAGGGCGAGGCGCGCGCTGGTGACGGTGGCCCACGCGCCGATGGGCGCGGCGCAGCCGGCCTCGAGGGCGGCGAGCACGCCGCGCTCGGCGAGGACGGCCGCGTGCGTGAACGGGTCGTCGACGGCCTCGACCGCGCGGCCGACCACCGAGTGCGTCTCGGCGTCCTCGGTGCGGATCTCGAGCGCGAGCGCGCCCTGGCCGGGGGCCGTGGGCCAGCGGTCGAGCTCGAGGTGCTCGGTCGCGGCGTCGATGCGGCCGATGCGCTCGAGGCCGGCGGCCGCGAGGACGACGGCGTCGAGGTCGCCCGCGGTCACGCGCGAGAGCCGGGTGTCGATGTTGCCGCGGATGTCGACCACGTCGAGGTCGGGCCGCTCGGCGAGGATCTGCGCGCGCCGGCGCGGGGATCCGGTGCCGACGCGGGCGCCGCGCGGCAGGGTCGCCAGCGTGAGTCCGTCGCGCGCGCACAGCACGTCGCGGGGATCCTCGCGCGTGGGCACGGACGCGACCGTGAGGCCGGCGTAGGGCGTCGTCGGCAGGTCCTTGAGCGAGTGGACCACGAGGTCGCACTCGCCGCGCAGGAGCGCCTCGCGCAGCGCGCTCGCGAACACGCCGGTGCCGCCGAGGGTCGCCAGGGACTCGCGCGACGTGTCGCCGTGCGTGGTCACGGGCACGAGCTCGACCTCGAGTCCCGACGCGCCGGTGATCTCCTCGGCGATCGCGCGCGTCTGGGCCAGGGCGAGCGCGCTCCCCCGGGTCCCGATGCGGAGCGTGGTCGTCGGAGCCGGCGTCGTGGGACCGTCCGTCACGGTGCCAGCCCGGAGACGGCGGGCTTGAAGCCGAGCCGCACGTTCTCGCAGCAGCCGGGACGGCAGACGTCGTACCAGGGCCCGAGGTCGGTGACGTGGGGGCGGTCGGCGGCCTTCATGCCGTCGCGGCGCTCCAGCACGAGGTCGATGAGGCCGTCGACGTACGCGGCGTGCACGCCCGGCGTGGGGACGCGCACCGAGTACAGGCCGTTCTCGGCGGCGGACTCGGTGGCCTCGTTGTCGAGGTCCCACTTGACCTCCATGTGGTCGCTCACGAAGCCGAGCGGCACGATCACGACGGCGCGGCGGCCCTGGGCGGGCAGCTCGCCGATGGCGTCGTTCACGTCGGGCTCGAGCCACGGCATGGAGGGCGGGCCGGAGCGCGACTGGTAGACGAGCTGCCACGGCACGTCCTGCTCGATGCCGAGCTCCTTGCGGACCTCGTGCATGACGACCTCGGCGACGGCGAGGTGCTGCGCCGCGTAGGCGCCGTCCTCGTCGAAGCCGCGCTCGGCGGGGCCGGACTTGGCCGCGTCCGAGGAGGGGATCGAGTGCGTGGAGAAGAGGATCTCGACGTCGGTCGCGAGGTCGACGGGCGCGCCCTCGGCCTCGAAGTGGGCGACGACGTCGCGGATCCCGTCGCGCGTGCCCTCGATGAACGGCGTGACGAAGCCCGGGTGGTCGAAGAACTGGCGCACCTTGTCGATGCGGATGACGCCCTGCAGGCTCGTGTCCTCGAGCGCGTCCGCGAAGTCCTCGCGGTACTGGCGGCAGGAGGAGTACGAGCTGTACGCGCTCGTGGCGACGGCGATGAGCTGGCGGTAGCCCTTCTCCTCGGCCTCGCGGAGCGCGTCGTTGAGGTACGGGCCCCAGTTGCGGTTGCCCCAGAGCACGGGCAGGTCGATGCCGCGCTCGGCCAGGCGCGCCTCGAGGGCGGCCTTCAGCTCGCGGTTCTGCTCGTTGATGGGGCTGATGCCGCCGAACGCGCGGTAGTGGTGGGCGACCTCCTCGAGGCGCTCCTCGGGGATGCCGCGGCCCTGCGTGACGTTGCGGAGGAACGGGATGACGTCGTCCTGGCCCTCGGGGCCGCCGAAGGAGGCCAGCAGGATCGCGTCGTAGGCGACGGGCTCCTCGACGTGCGCGGGGCCCATCTTGGCGGCCTCGCTCGCGGCGGAGACGAGGGCGCCGGGGGCGCGCGGGGCGTCGGTGGCGGGGGCGGGCTTGCGACCCAGGTTCACTGCGGCCATTACTGGAGGACCTCCACGAGCTCGGCGGTGGTGATGCGGCGGCCCGTGTAGAACGGGACCTCCTCGCGCACGTGACGGCGCGCGTCGGTGTTGCGCAGGTCGCGCATCATGTCGACCAGGTCGACGAGCTCGTTCGACTCGAGCGGCAGGATCCACTCGTAGTCGCCGAGGCCGAACGACGAGACCGTGTTGGCGATGACGCTCCGGAAGGCCGCGCCCTGGCGGCCGTGCTGGGCGAGCATGCGCCCGCGCTCCTCGGGCGGCAGCAGGTACCACTCGTAGGAGCGGACGAAGGGGTAGACGCAGAGCCAGTCGCGCGGCTCCTCGTTGCGGAGGAAGCCGGGCACGTGCGCACGGTTGAACTCGGCGTCGCGGTGCACGCCCGCGGCGCTCCACGAGGGGATGAGCGCGCGGATGAGGCGCGCGCGGCGGATCTCGCGGAAGGCCCACTGCAGGGTCTCCATCTGGGGGCCGTGGATCCAGACCATGAGGTCGGCATCGGCGCGCATGCCGGAGACGTCGTAGAAGCCGCGGACGGTGACGCCCTCCGCCTCGACGATGGAGACGATGCCGTCGAGCTCGTCGACCGCGCCGGGCACCTCGCGACCGTCGAGGTCGTCAGGGCGCTGCGGGTCGCGGCGGAGGACGGCCCAGAGGGCGTAGCCGCTGGGGCCGGCCTCGGGGGTCGTCGCGTCACCGGGACGCGCCTCTCCGGAGGGGTCGATCGGGGGGACCTGAGATGCCGCCGACTCGGCAGCCGGGATGCTCATGATCTCCATGGTACGTCGCGCGGACACCCGGCCCCGCATCGGCCGGACGCCCGTCAGATCATTCGCGGCCTACCGGGCGTCGCGGCCCGTCAGCGCGAGCAGCCGGACCTGCAGCGGGGCGTCCTCGGCGACGGGCACGGGCGACGCGAAGAGGCCGCTGGCCTCGAGCGTGTCCTTCTGGGGCGCGAACACCGTCCAGGTGGCGCGCACGAGCTCGTCGTCGATGCGCTCGTCGGCGCCGGTCGCGCGGGCGAGGTCCCAGCCGTGGATCACGACGTCGGACAGCTGCTCGCGCAGGTACTCGCGGGCGGGCACCCGGTCGGTCGAGAGCACGACGGGGCGCTCCGGGTCGACGGCCCGCCAGGCCTCGAGCGCCTCGCGGGAGTAGCGGCCCCACTCGGCGACGAGGTCGTCGTCGAGGTCGCGGATGAGCGGCTTCCCGGTCTCGGCGGTGTGGCCGGCGAGGAGGAGCGGCACCCACTGCTGCTCCTCGATGACGTGCGACACGAGCTCGCGGACGTCCCACTCGACGTCGGGCGTCGGGGCCGTCCAGTCGGTGACCGCGCCCAGCCGGTCTGCGAAGCCGCTGTGCGCGCGGCGGAGGAGGTCGTGCCAGTCGAGGTCGGTGTCCATGGTCGCGCTCCCGTCGGTGGTGTCCCGGGGGAACGTCCGCGGTGGGCGCGCGCATTCCCGGGCACCGCGGGCGCGGTCCCCGGCGGCCGGGCGCGGGTCAGGCCGGGGGCTGCCGAGCCGCGGAGAACTGGTGGCGCGGCGCGCGGAGGGCGCGGAACGGATCCGTGCCCGCGAGCCCCTGCAGCCCGGGCGCGAGCACCCCGAGGATCCCGACCACCGCCACCAGCACGACGAGGAGGCGCGGCCAGCCGGACGCGACCGTGTGCACCACGGCCATGGGCTCCAGCAGGTTGACGCCGACGAGGAACACGGTCGCCGAGACGGCGAGCGACATGGCCGCGCCGTCCGCGATGCCCACCACGGCGAGGACCACGAGCACCCACAGGCCGTACCAGGGGTAGACGACGGGCGACATGGCGACGATGCACGCGAACGCCAGCGCGAGACGGGCCTCCCCCGAGAGCGTGCGCGTCGTGAGGATGCACCAGGCAGCGCCCGCGAAGCCCAGCAGGATGCCGGCCGTCTTGATCCCGCCCTCGACGGCGCCGCCCGGCCCGCCGAACGCATCGACCAGCGGGCCGAACGCGCCCGCGGCGAGGCCGAACGGCATGAACCACGAGACGACGGACACGGGGCTCGACAGCGCGCCGATCCAGCCGAGGCCGACGCCCAGCACCTCGCCGGCGAGCGCGAGGAGCCCCATGGCCGCGATGCCGGAGGCGGTCCACGCCGCCCAGACGCGGGGGTCGCGCGTGGGCGGGCGGAGTCCGGGCACGGCGCCCACGGACCCGTCGACGGCCACGCCCGCGGGCGCGAGGTCGTCGCCCCGGCGGGCGCGCATCTCCGCGTGCACGATGGCGACGATCGGCAGGGCGACGAGCGCGATGGGCTTGACCGCGACGGCGGCGGTGACGAGGACCACGGCCAGCACCGGCCGGGAGTCGATGGCGGCGAGGAGGCCCGCGACCAGCAGCCCCATCATGAGCGCGTCGTTGTGGGCGGCGACCACGAAGTTGAAGATCACGAGGGGGCTCGCGGCGAGGAACCACACGGTCCGCACGGGGTCGATCCGGCGGCGTCGGGCGATGCGGAGGCCGCACGCCACCATGAGCACGACGCCGACGACCGCGACCGCGCGCGCCGCGAGGACCGCCGCCTCGAGTCCGAGCGCCGTGTCGATCCCGCCGATGCCGCGCTCGATCGCGAGGTACAGCGGACCGTAGGGAGCCGGGTTGTGCGCCCAGAGCGGGTCGACGCCCGTGCTCCGCCAGTCGGACAGCACGGCGGGCCCGTGCTCGTACGGCGAGAGGCCGGCCCCGAGCACGCGGCCCTGGGCGATGTACGAGTAGACGTCGCGGCTGAAGAGCGGCGCGCTCACGAGGAGCGGGGCGGTCCAGAGGGCCGCGAGCCGGAGGGTGGCGCGCAGCCCCGACGCGCCGAGGCGCGGGAGCAGGGCGCCGAGGAGGAGCCAGGCGGCGGTGAGCATCAGGCCGCCCACCACGACGGCGACGGATGCCGTTCCCGTGGCGACCGGTGACACACGGAGCGCGCCGACGAGCGGGAGCCGCGCCAGCTCCGACTCGGCTGGCGCGTGGCCGACCACGACCGAGGCCACGACCAGCAGGAGCGAGCCGCCGAGCCCGACGAGCGCCGGGAGCACCAACGGGTGCTTGCCGAGGTCGCCCGGGTCCCGCCCCTCCCGACGTCGCGGGAGGGCGGGCTCCCCCGCGGTCATGACGAGCGCTCCCGCCGGGAGGTCAGCGACGCGCGGCGCGGGCCACGGCCCAGACCACGCCGCCGACCACGACGACGGCGCCCACGCCGACGGCCACGAGGAGCAGCGGGTCCTCGTCGGCCGTGCGGCGGATGCGGCGTCGGAGGTCGGCGATGCCGTCCTTCGCCCGGCGGCGGACGTTCAGCTTCGCCTCGAGCGCGTCGAGCGTCGCGGAGATCTCCTCGCGGGTGTGCTGGATGTCGAGCTTCAGCTCGGTGCGGGAGCGGGGTCCCACGGGGCGGGGGCGGTCAGTGGTCATACTTGCCGGTCCCCTTCACCGCGTCGACGTCCTCCTTGATGCTGTCCACGGTGTCCTCGGGCGTCGGCGGGACGCCCTTCTTGAACCAGCGGAGGCCGAGCAGGGCCAGCACTACCGTGATGAGGAGGAACACGCCCGCGACGATGAGCGCGGCGAGCCACGGCGCGAACGCCTCGGACAGGCCGAGGATCGCGGCGGCGACGAGCACCAGGAACGCGATGAACGCGAAGAACAGCGCCACGGCGAACAGCGCCGAGCCGATCCCCGCGTGCTTGAGCTTCGAGACGAGCTCGTTCTTGGCCGACTCGATCTCGTCCTTGATCAGCTGGACGATGAGCGTCGGCAGGTCGGCGACGAGCCGGACGAGCGAGCGCTTGCTCTTCGGATTGAAGTCCTGATCCGTCATGCGGGTTTCCCTCCTGGGGATGGGCGGGCGGGTCAGCGGGTGGTGCCGGAGCCGTTCGGCTCGGGCGATGCGGGGTCCATGGTCGGGTACGTGGTGGTCGACGCGCTCGAGGGGGCGGAGCCCGTCGAGGAGTCCTTCTTGCCGCCGGTGACGGTGCCGACGACCTTCTTGGCGCCGCCGACGACCGCGTGCGCGACGTCGGGGGTGTGGTCCTTCACGAAGCCGGCCGCGTTGTCGACCTGGCGCTGGACCTTCGGGTCGTCCCAGACCTTCTTGGCGTTCGTGCGGATCTGCTCGTAGCGCTTGCGTCCGGCGCGGGCGCCGAGGATGTAGCCGACACCGGCTCCGGCGACGAAGAGAAGCTTGCCTTTCATGGGAGATCTCCGATCGTTGAGGGGGCACGTGCAGCACACGTCCGTCCAGCGTATCCCTCCGGCACGTCGCCGTGGTCGGGGGCGGCGGGCCGGTCGGTGCCCGGCCAGGGGGCCGGTGCGGGCCGCATCAGGAGGCGAGCACGCGGTCGGCGGCGGCCAGCGCGTCCGCCACGACGGAGGCGAGGCCGGTGCCCGCGACGGCGGATCCGGTGATCTCGAGCCCGGGGTGCTCGGCGGCCTCGTCGCGCACCGCCTGCACGCGCTCGCGGTGCCCGGAGGCGGCGAACGGGAGGGCGTTGGTCCAGCGCACGCGGGCCGATCCGGTGACGCGGCCCGCGAGGTCGACCCCCAGGAGCGCGGACGCGTCGCGCACGGCGATGGCCGCGAGCTCGTCGTCCGGCACGCCCGCCGTGTCGTCGTCGCCGCCCGCGCGCCCGTAGGAGAGGCGGAGCACGTGGCGGTCGCCCGCGAGGTCCCTCAGCCACGGCCACTTGGCGGTGGCGTGCGTGAGGGCCTTGGCGCGGATCCCCGGGACGTCGGCCGCGACGAGCACGCCCGTGCCGCGCGGGGCCGCGTCGAGCTCGGGCGCGCGGACGACCAGCGTGACCAGCTCCACGGACGACGGCTCGGGCCAGCCCGCTGTGACGCGGCTCGGGGCGAGGCCGGTGAAGAGGCGGAGGAGGCCGGCGGCGGGGATCGCGAGGACGACGCGCCGGGCGTCGATGCCGCGGCCGTCGGCGAGGTCGACGTGCCAGTCGTCGGAGGCGGCGGCGCCCGCGTGCGAGCGGTGCCGGTGCACGGACGCGACGGCGAGCGAAGTGCGGATGTCGACGCCGAGCCGCTCCAGGTCGGCGACGAGCGCGTCGACCAGCAGGTGGACGCCGCCGACGATGCCGCTCACGGCGGATCCGGCGGGCGAGGCGGCGCGCATCGACGCGACGGCGCGGCCGAGCGAGCCCTGCTCGGCGAGGCCCTGGCGGAGGCCGGGCGCGACCGCGTCGGCGTCGACCTCGTCGGGGTGCGCGCTGTGCACGCCGGAGACGATGGGGGCGACGAGCCGGTCGACGACGCGGTCGCCCATGCGGGCCCGCACCAGGCCGCCCAGCGTGCGCTCCTTCGCGCCGACGGCGGCCGGGAGCAGCAGGTCGGCCTTGGCGCGGGCGACGCCGGCCCGGCCGATGGCGGTCGCGATGGTGGGGTCGAACGGGTGCGCGGGGATCCCGAGCAGACCCGTGCGCGGGAGCTGGATGGCGCGCTCGGCGAGCTGCACCCACGCGCCCTCCGGGTTCGGCTGCACGATGCGGTCCGCGAGGCCCAGCTCCGCGAGGTAGGCGGCGACCGTGCCGCGGCGCGTGGCGAAGCTCTCGGCCCCGCTGTCGAGGCGGAGGCCGTCGACCACGTGGGATCCGACGGTGCCCCCGAGCGCGGGCGACGCCTCCACGAGGATCACGCGCTCGCCGGCCAGCGCGCAGGCGCGGGCCGCGATGAGCCCGCCCACGCCGCCGCCGACGACAACGACGTCGGTCGGGTCGACCTCGCCGGCCGCCTGTCGGGGATCGCTACTCACGGACGAGGTCCACGATGCGGGTGAGCACGGTCGGGTCGGTCTCCGGCGGGACGCCGTGGCCGAGGTTGAGGACGTGCGCGGGCGCCGCCTTCCCACGCTCGAGCACGTCGCGGACGTGCGCCTCGAGGATCGGCCACGGGGCCGCCAGCAGGGCCGGGTCGATGTTGCCCTGCACGGGCACGGACCCGCCGAGGCGGCGCGAGGCCTCGTCGAGGGGGATGCGCCAGTCGACGCCCACCGTGTCGACGCCCACGTCGCGCATGGCGCCGAGGAGCTCCCCGGTCCCGACGCCGAAGTGCACGAGCGGGACGGTGCGGCCGTCGGCCGCGGTGACGGTGCGCACGTGGTCGAGCGCGAGGGCGGACGCCGGGGCGACGCGCTCGGTGTAGTCGGCGAGCGAGAGGCCGCCGGCCCACGAGTCGAAGAGCTGGGCGGCGGAGGCGCCCGCCATGACCTGCGCGTGCAGGAAGACGCCGGTGATCTCGGCGCACCAGCGCATGAGGGCGTCCCAGGCGTCGGGATCGGCGTGCATGAGGCCGCGGGCCGCGATGTGGTCCTTGCTCGGGCCGCCCTCCACGAGGTACGCGGCGAGCGTGAACGGGGCGCCGGCGAAGCCGATGAGCGGGGTGTCGCCGAG
Organism: Clavibacter rahimiani; assembly: GCF_052654495.1. Classification (NCBI taxonomy): domain Bacteria; kingdom Bacillati; phylum Actinomycetota; class Actinomycetes; order Micrococcales; family Microbacteriaceae; genus Clavibacter; species Clavibacter rahimiani. The sequence goes on along the minus strand of NZ_CP199790.1, from coordinate 529,371 downwards.
CTCGGCGACGGTGCGCGCGACGGCCTGGCGGATCGGCTCCAGCGCGGCGGGGTCGAGCGACGGGAGCGCGGCGACGTCGGCCGCCGTGCGCACGGGCTGCTCCAGCACCGGGCCGCGGCCCGCGACGATGTCGACGCCGACGCCCGCGAGCTTCAGGGGGATGACGATGTCGCTGAAGAAGATGCCCGCGTCCACGTGGTGGCGGCGCACCGGCTGCAGCGTGATCTCGCTGGCCATCTCCGGGTCGAGGCACGCGTCGAGCATGCGGGTGCCGACGCGCAGCTCGCGGTACTCCGGCAGCGACCGGCCGGCTTGGCGCATGAACCACACGGGTGCGCGCTCGCCGCGGTGGCCGCGGTACGCCTCGACGAGGAGCGAGGACGCGGTGCGGGTGTTGAGCGGGTGCTCCGCGGGGAGGGGGACGGCGGCGGACGCGGGCGCGGAGGCGGAGGTGGGCGTGATCACGGGGAAGATCATCGCATCCCCCGCCTGCGCGCCCGCCCTGCTGGGGAGGGGGCGGACGGCCCCCGCGGACGTAGTCAGGGTGCCCTCACCGGCCCCGAGCACGGGGTGGGGAGGTTTACCATGGGGTGTGCTCATATGTCTGACGGCGAGTCATCACAACGCCAGCTTCGAGGTCCTCGAGAAGCTGTCCGTGGCCGCACCCTCCGTCGCCGGCACGCTCATGGAGCAGAACGACTTCATCGCGGGGGCCGTCGTCCTCGCCACCTGCAACCGCTTCGAGGCCTACCTCGACGTGGAGGAGCCCCTCACCGCGGCCCGCGCGCTCGCCGTCGAGGCCACGGTCGACGTGGTCAGCGGGGCGAGCGGCATCGACCGCGACGCCGTCCGCGGCAGCGTCGACGTGAAGTGCGGCGACGCGGTCGCCGAGCACCTCTTCGCCGTCTCCTCCGGGCTCGAGTCCGTCGTCGTGGGCGAGGGCGAGATCGCCGGCCAGGTGCGCCGGGCCCTCGAGGGCGCGCGCACGGGCGGCACCACCAGCACGGGCCTCGAGAGGCTCTTCCAGACCGCGTCGAACACGTCGCGCGGAGTCAAGACCCGCACGGGCCTGCAGAGCGCCGGGCGCTCGATGGTCCGCCTCGCGCTCGACCTCGCCGAGAGCCGCATCGCGGACTGGGCCGCCACGCGCGTCCTCCTCGTCGGCACGGGCGCCTACGCGGGCGCGAGCCTCGCCGCCCTCCGCGACCGCGGCGTCGTGGACGTGCACGTCTACTCCCCCTCGGGCCGCGCCGCGAAGTTCGCCGGCCCGCACGGGATCCCCGCGGTCGAGGGCCGCGACCTCCTGCGCGCGCTCGCCGCGTCCGACGTGGTCGTCACCTGCAGCACCGCCCCCGCCGCCGTCCTCGCCGCGCACCACATGCAGGGCGCCGCCGCGGTCTCCGGGGACGGGCGCCGCCGCCTCGTCATCGACCTCGGCCTCCCCCGCAACGTGGATCCCGACGTCGTCACCGTCCCGGGCGTCGAGCTCCTCGACCTCGAGACCATCAGCCTCCACGCGCCGCTCCGCGACCTGACGGCCACGGAGGACGCCCGCGAGATCGTGAGCACCGCCGCCGCCGAGTTCCGCGCCGCCAGCGCCGAGGACGCCGTCGCGCCCGCGGTCGTCGCGCTCCGCACCCACATCTTCGACGTCCTCGAGGGCGAGCTGGAGCGGGTCCGCGCGCGCGGCGACTCCTCCGACGCCACCGAGAAGGCGCTCCGCCACCTGGTGAGCGTCCTCGTGCACCAGCCCTCCGTGCGCGCCCGCGAGCTCGCGCGCCAGGGCGAGGGCGCCCGCGTGGTCGACGCCGTGCAGGCGCTCTTCGGCCTCGACGTGGAGCTGCCCGCCGCGGTCTCCTCCCCCGTCGCCGTCGCCCTGCCGCGCACGGCCGAGGCGGGCTCGGCGTCGTGAGGCCCCGCATCCTCCGCGGCCCGCGCCTCGACGCGCCGCTCAGGATGACCGAGCCGGTGCGCACCGAGCGCCTGGTGATCCGGCCCTACACGGCCGACGACCTCGACGACTACGCCGACATCCAGCGCCGGCCCGACGTGGTCGAGTACATGTTCTGGCCGCTCCGCGACCGCGAGGCGTCCAAGCGCCACCTGGCCGCCCGCCGCCGACAGACCCGCCTCGAGCAGAGCCACGACTTCCTGGGGCTCGCCGTCGAGCTGCCGGGCGAGCCGAGCCTCAACCCGCGCGCCGGATCCGGACGGGTCGTCGGCGACGTCTCCCTCCTCCTGCGGAACGCGCCCTCGCGCCAGCTCGAGGTCGGCTGGGTCATGAACCCGGACTTCGCGGGCCGGGGCTACGCGACCGAGGCCAGCCGCGCCATGCTCGACATCGCCTTCGCGCGTGCGGGCGCCCACCGCGTGCTCGCGCAGCTCGACGCCCGCAACGCCTCGTCCGCGCGCATGGCCGAGCGCCTCGGCATGCGCCGCGAGGGGCTCTTCCGCGAGGAGCACCTCGTGAAGGGCGAGTGGGTCGACAGCCTGTACTACGCCGTGCTGGCCGACGAGTGGGCGGCCATGCCGCCCGCGACGACCTGACCCGGGGCATCCCGGTGGACGGCGACCTGCCCGCGCTCGACCCGGTCGAGGTGCGCGGTCCCGTGCGCACCGCGCGGCTCGTGCTGCGCCCCTTCACGCCCGACGACGTGGTCGCCCTCGACGCCTACGCGGCGGCTCCCGACGTGCGGCCGCACCTCGCCGGATCCTCGTCCGACCCCGCCCGCATGCTGGCCGACCGCCTCGGCTGGACCCGGCTGGCCGAGGTCGGCGACCGCCTCGCGCTCGCCGTCGAGCTGCCGGCGCAGGGGCCCCGGCCGGCGCGCGTCGTCGGCGAGGTGCACCTGCTGCTCCGCGACCCCGGCGCCCGGCAGGCCGAGCTCGGCGTCGTGCTGCACCCGGACGCGCGCGGCGCGGGCCTCGCGGTGGAGGCGGCCGACCGGATCCTCGCGCTCGCGTTCGACGAGGCGGGCGTGCACCGCGTCGCGTGCCGGGTCGACGCCGCCGACGCGTCCGCGCTCGCCTTCGCCGCGCGCCTCGGCATGCGGCGCGAGGGGCTCCTCGTCCACGACCGGTGGGTGCACGGCGCGTGGGCCGATACCGTGGTCGTCGCGCTGCTCGACGTGGAGTGGGCGGCTCGCACGAGCCTCGACGGACTGTAGGAGGACCGCGTGACATCGACCCCCGACCCCGCCGGACGACCGGCCGCCCCCGTCCTCGACGATGATGACGACGACGATGACGACGACGACCTCGACGAGGCGGATCCCGGCCTCACCGCCGCCGGTCGGCGCACCGCTGACGAGCGTCCCCTCCGCGTGTCCGCGCTCGCCCTCATCCGCGACCGGCGCGTGCTGATGGTGCGGGTCGAGGGGCAGGACGTCCTCTACCTGCCCGGCGGCAAGATCGAGCCGGGCGAGGGCGCGCGGCAGGCCCTCGTGCGGGAGGCGTCGGAGGAGGTCGGGCTCGACATCGACCCGGCCAGCATCGAGGACCTCTTCACCGTCCTCGAGGACGCGCACGGCGCGCACGCGGGCCGCCTCGTGAGCATGACCGTCTACCGCGCCGAGCCGCGCGCGGGCACCCGGCAGGAGCCCGTGGCCTCGGGCGAGGTGGCCGAGGTGGAGCTCGTGGGATCCGCGGACGCGGACCGCTGCCCGCCCGCCGGACGGGCGGCGCTGGAGCGCCTCGTGGCGCTCCGGCTCATCGACTGACGGCGTCGTCCCCGGGGGCGGCGGCGTCCGCGGCGTCCGCCTCGGCGACGGCCGCGGATCCGCCCGCGAGCTCGGCCGCGCGGGTCGCGCGCACCTTCCGCCGCTGGTCGACGAACGCGCCGACGGCCGCCAGGGTCGCGATGCCGCCCGCCACGAGCGTGCCGGTCACCTCGCCGACCCCGTCCACCTGCACGGCGGCCACGAGGATCGCGACGGTGAACGCCGCCATGACGACGGCGACCGCGAGGATCAGCCAGGACAGGAGCCCCTTCGCGCGGGCGTCGGGGGTGCGGGTGGCCATGCGCCCATCCTCCCACGCACCGCGCCGCGGCCCGCGGCCGGGCCCAGCCCGTGCGTCCGGTGGGAGCGGGGTGACGCCGGGCGCGCGCGGGCGTAGCGTCGGAGACGTCCCATCCACCGAACGAAGGAGCGATGCATGAGTGCAGACGACAAGGCCCAGAACACCGGCGAGAAGCTCGCGGGGAAGGCCGAGGAGGCCTTCGGGAAGCTGACGGGCGACGACAGCAAGGTCGCCCACGGCGAAGCGAAGCAGTCCGGGGCAAGCGCCAAGCAGGCCGGCGAGAACGTGAAGGACGTCTTCAAGAAGTAGGACTTCCGGAGGGACGTCCCTCCTGAGAGGCGAGGGGCCGGGTGCCGAGCATCCGGCCCTTCGTCATGCCCGGGGGCCGTGCGTCTCGGATCGGGCGTCCGGATCCGCGTCGGCCACCGCCCGCAGCGCCCGCCGGTCGGGCTTGCCGGAGGGCAGCGTCGGCACGACCGCGATGCCGCGCACGACCGCGGATCCCGCGACCCGGCCGAGGCGCGCCGCGAGCTCCCGCCGCACGCGCTCGCCCAGCGCCGCGTCCACGGATCCGGGCGTGAACACGACCGGCCGCTGACCCCAGCCCGCGTGCTCGCCCGGCACGACGACGGCCTCGCCGAGGGCTCCGTGCCAGGCGGCCAGGGATCGCACGGCCTCCTCCACGGCGGCGAGCCGGAGCTTCTCGCCGCCCGAGATGACCACGTCGTCGAGCCGCCCGGTGACGCGCAGCACGCCGTCGACCAGCTCGCCGCCGTCCCCGGTGCGGTACCAGCGGCGCCCGTCGTGCTCGCCGAACGCGGCGTCGGTCGCGGCGGGGTCGCCGAGGTAGCCCTCTGCGAGCATGGGTCCGGCCAGCTCGACCTGGCCGTCGACGACCGCGACCTCGGTCGTGGACACGGGGACGCCGTCGTAGACGCAGCCGCCCGCGGTCTCGCTGGATCCGTAGGTGCGCACCACGCGCCACCCCAGCGCGGCCGCGCGGTCGACCAGGTGCGGCGCGGTCGCCTGGCCGCCGACGAGGATCGCGTCGAGCCGCCGGACGGCGTCCCGGACGCGGCGGGCGTCCCCGGCGCCGGCGGCCGTCCCGTCGGGGCCACCACCGCCTTCGGCCGCCTCGACCAGACGGTGCAGCTGCGTCGGCACCAGCGACGTGTACCGCGCCACGCGCGGGTCGAGCGTCGCGGCGAGCTCCGCGAAGGCGCGCGGGTCGAAGCTCCCGGGAGCGAGGACCGCCGGGGCCGTGCCCGCCGCGATCGAGCGGACGAGCACCTGCAGGCCGGCGATGTAGTGCGTGGGGAGCGCGAGGATCCACTGCCCCGGCGCCCCGAGCGCGGTCTGCGACGCGGCGGCGCTGGCCAGCAGCGCGTCCGCCGACAGGGCCACGCGCTTGGGCCGCCGGGTGGTGCCGGACGTCTCCACGACCAGGGCGACCCGGCGCTCCACCTCGGCCGGCGGCGGGCCGTCGCCGTCGGGCGCGTCGACCGGCCGGGCGAGCAGCGCCGGGCCGTCGCCCGCGAGCGCGGCCCGGAGGAGCGGCACCACGTCGGCGCCGCTCGCGGTCAGCCGCTCGAGCCGCCTCACGCGCGCACGGCCCGTGGGATCAGAACTGCCACGGGAACGGCGACCAGTCGGGGGCGCGCTTCTCGAGGAACGAGTCGCGCCCCTCGACGGCCTCGTCCGTGCCGTAGGCGAGGCGCGTCGCCTCGCCCGCGAAGACCTGCTGGCCGACCATGCCGTCGTCCACGGCGTTGAAGGCGTACTTCAGCATGCGGATCGCCGTGGGCGACTTCCCGAGGATCGTCTCGGCCCAGTCGAGCGCGGTCGACTCCAGCTCGGCGTGCGGCACGACCCGGTTCACGGCGCCCATCTCGTACATGCGCTGCGCGCTGTGCTCCTCGGCGAGGAAGAAGACCTCGCGCGCGGCCTTCTGCCCGACCTGGCGGGCGAAGTACGCGGATCCGTACCCGCCGTCGAAGGACCCGACGTCGGCGTCCGTCTGCTTGAACCGGCCGTGCTCGGCGGAGGCGATCGTGAGGTCGCAGACCACATGCAGCGAGTGCCCGCCGCCCGCGGCCCAGCCGGGGACGACCGCGATGACGACCTTCGGCATGAAGCGGATGAGGCGCTGGACCTCGAGGATGTGCAGGCGTCCCGCGCGCGCCGGGTCGACGCCGTCCGCGGTCTCGCCCTCGGCGTACTTGTAGCCGTCGCGGCCGCGGATCCGCTGGTCGCCCCCGCTGCAGAACGCCCAGCCGCCGTCCTTCGGGCTCGGGCCGTTGCCGGTGAGGAGCACGACGCCGATGCGCGGATCCTGGCGGGCGTCGTCGAGCGCCTGGTACAGCTCGTCGACGGTGCGCGGCCGGAAGGCGTTGCGCACCTCGGGCCGGTCGAACGCGATGCGGGCGACACGTCCCGCGAGGTCGTGGTGGTACGTGATGTCGGTGAAGCCCTCCGCGAGGGGCACGTCGCGCCAACGGGTGGGATCGTGGATGTCGGAGACCTGCTTCACCATGCGTCCAGCCTAGGCGGAGGGTGGAGGGCCGGCCGCGGGGCGGTCCGCCGCCGCGGGTGCGAGGCTTGGGCCATGATCCCCGCCCTGGACGACCTCCTCGCCACCGCCCGCGTCGTCGCCCTCCCGCTCCGCACGCGCTTCCGCGGCCTCGACGTGCGCGAGGCCGTCCTCCTCGAGGGGCCGCTCGGCTGGACCGAGTTCTCGCCGTTCGTCGAGTACGACGACACCGAGTCCGCCGCGTGGCTCGAGGCCGCGATCGACTTCGGCTGGACGCCGCCGCCCGCGCCGCTGCGCGACCACGTGCTCGTGAACGCGACGATCCCCGCCGTCGAGCCCGCGCGGGTCGCGGAGGTGCTGGCGCGCTTCCCCGGCTGCCGCACCGCGAAGGTCAAGGTCGCCGAGCACGGCACGGTGCTCGCCGACGACGTGGCGCGCGTCGCCGAGGTCCGCCGGCTGCTCGGGCCCGAGGGCCGCGTGCGGATCGACGCGAACGCCGCCTGGAACGTGGACGAGGCCGAGCACGCGATCCACGCCCTCGCCGCGTACGACCTGGAGTACGTGGAGCAGCCCTGCGCGACGGTGGAGGAGCTCGCCGAGCTGCGGGGGCGGATCCACCACCTCGGCGTGCCGATCGCCGCCGACGAGAGCGTGCGGAAGGCGGAGGACCCGCTGCGGGTGGCCCGCGCGGGTGCCGCCGACCTGCTCGTGATCAAGGCGCAGCCGCTCGGCGGGATCCACCGCGCGCTCCGCATCACGCAGGACGCGGGCCTGCCCGTCGTCGTCTCCAGCGCCCTCGACACGAGCGTCGGCATCGCGATGGCCGCGCACCTCGCGGCCGCGATCCCGGAGCTGCCGCACGACTGCGGCCTCGGCACCGTCTCGCTCTTCGTCGAGGACGTCGTGGCCGAGCCGCTCGTGCCGGTCGACGGCCGGATCCCCGTGCGCCGCGTGACGCCGGATCCGCGCCTCCTGGACGCGCACGCCGCGGACCCGGACCGACGGGCGTGGTGGCTCGACCGCATCCGCCGGACGCACGCGGTGCTCGCCCGCGGCTAGGGGCACGAGCGGCGGGGAGCGGCTACAGCCCGCTGTAGGTGTGCAGGCCCTTGAAGAACACGTTCACGACGCCGAAGTTGAACATGACGGCGGAGAACCCGATGATCGCCAGCCACGCCGAGCGCGATCCGCGCCAGCCGCGCGTGGCGCGTGCGTGGATGTACCCGGCGTAGAGCACCCAGATGATGAAGGTCCAGACCTCCTTGGTGTCCCACCCCCAGTAGCGGCCCCACGCGCGCTCAGCCCAGATGGCGCCGGCCATGAGCGTGAAGGTCCAGAAGATGAAGCCCACGATGTTGAGGCGGTAGGCCATCGACTCGAGCGTGACGGAGTCGGGCAGCGTCGCGAGGAAGCGCATCCGCACGGCCTTCGCCTCGGCGGCGAGCGACTCGCGCCGGAACTGCAGCAGCTGCACGCCGGAGAGCGCGAAGGCCAGGGCGAAGAAGCCCGTGCCGAGCGCGGCGACGAAGACGTGGATCACGAGCCAGTACGACTGCAGCGACGGCGGCAGCGGCGCCACCTCGACGCGGTACTGCACCACGGCGACGCCCAGCAGGATGAGCACGAGCCCCGTGACGAACGTGCCGAGGAAGCGCAGGTCTCGGCGCGTGAGGACGATGAGGTAGACGCTGAGGATGAGCAGCGTGCCCGTCATGGCGAACTCGTACATGTTCGCCCACGGGACCCGCGAGGCGGCCAGGCCGCGCAGGACGGTCGACACGGCGTGCACGACGAACCCGACGACGAGCAGCACCATGGCGACGTTGAGGCTGACGGAGCGCCCGGCGGCGACGGGCGCGTCCGGCCCGGTGGCGCTCCGGTCGCGACCGGAGGCGGCGGGCTCGCGCTCCATGGTGGTGGTGCTCGCACCGCGTCGCGCCGCGGTGGCGCCGACGGCGGAGGGCTGGCGGGCCGCGGCGGTGGCGGCGTCCGCCACGAGCGCCGAGCGGCGGGCGAGGTCGAGGGCGAACGCGATGAACGCGGCCGCGTAGAGCCCCATCGCGACGAGGAGCGCGATGAGGGAGACGTCGTCGAGCATGGCCGTGTTCACGAGTGGAGCCTAACTTCTGCATCTGACACCGCGGCGGGCGCGAGGCCGGCCGCGTGCTTGTCCGCCAGGGCCGCGACGGCGGCCTCCAGCGTGGGGTCCTCGCCGCGGGCCAGGCCCGCGTACTCGAGGGTGGTGGATCCGTCCGCCTGCGGCACGGCCTTGACCCAGACCCGGCGGCGCGGCACGAACAGCGACGTGAGCAGGCCGCCGAGCACGAGGATCGCGAACAGCAGGACCCAGCCCTGCGTCGGGTCGTGGTGCACGTCGAACGAGACGAAGCGCGGCACGGCGTCGAGGCTCACGGTGCCGAGCCCGTCAGGGAGGTCCTGCGTCTGGCCGGGCGCCAGCTGGATGGACTGGACGCCCGTCGTGCCGCCGGTCAGCTGCGTGAGGTCGCCCGTGGCGAGCGTGTAGACGGACGTGGGCACGCCGCCGTCGATCCCGAGGTCGCCCGTGTAGACGTTGAGCGTCAGCAGCGGGTTGTCGAGGTCGGGGTAGGAGGAGAAGAACGGCGCCTTCTCCGCGCCCTGCGTCGGGTAGAAGAAGCCGAGCATGCCGACCTGCTCGCGCAGGCCGTCCGGCACCTTGACCACGCCGAGCGAGGTGAGCTTCGCGTCCTGCGGGAGGAACGGCACGTCGGCGCTGTAGACGCTGTTCCCGTCGGGGTCGCGCACCGTCACGTGCGGGGCGTACCCGTTGCCGAGCAGGTACATGTCCGTGCCGCCGATGGCGAGCGGCTCGTTGACCTTCACCTCGCGCTGCTGCGGCGTGCCGCCCGGGACGTCGGCCGTCACGTCGGCCGTGAAGTCGAGCGGCTGCCCGATGGCGTTCGGGTTCTCCTGCTCGTACTCGACGTGCAGGGCGTCGAGCTTGACGCGGTACGGCGTGAGCGCGGAGTCGTCGAAGAACCGGCCGGGGTTGAAGGAGTCGAAGGTCGACAGCGTGTTCACGAACGACTGGCCCTCGACGAGCACCTTCTGCCCGGAGTAGCCGAAGCCGCCGCCGATGCCGACCGTGACGAGGATCCCGACGAGCGCCGAGTGGAACACGAGGTTGCCGGTCTCGCGCAGGTACCCGCGCTCGGCGGAGACGGAGAGCACGCCGCCCGCGGCCGACGCGTCGTCGACGAGGACCGTGCGGTAGCGCTGCCGCTTGAGGAGGGCGCGTGCCTGGCGGACGGCGTCGACGGGGTCGGCGGTCGTCGTGCGGGTCGTGTACCCGGCGAGGCGCGAGAGCCGCGCGGGCGTCTTCGGCGGGGCCTGGCGCAGCGCGTCGAGGTGGTGCTTGGCGCGCGGCACGACGCAGCCGATGAGGCTGATGAACAGCAGCAGGTAGATGGAGGAGAACCAGACCGAGCTGTAGGTGTCGAACACCTGCAGCTTGTCGAGGACGGGATAGAGGTCCGGGTTGTCGGCGCGGAACTGCGTGACGCCGTTCGGGTCCGAGCTGCGCTGCGGCACGAGCGATCCGGGGATCGCGGCGAACGCGAGCAGCAGCAGGAGGAACAGCGCCGTGCGCATGCTCGTCAGCTGCCGCCAGAACCAGCGCAGGGTCCCCACGAAGCCCAGCTTCGGCTGCGCGATGGGCGCGCCGCCCTCCGAGGACGGCCGCGGCGCGGGCCGCGGCGCGTCGACGTGGTCAGATGGCCGGGACATACGAGGCGATCACCCCCTGGAGCTGGAGCATCCACGCCGACCAGAGGCCGGACACCATGAGCAGGCCGGTGAGGACGAGCAGCGCTCCCCCGATGAGGTTGACGGTGCGGATGTGGCGGCGGAGGAACCCGACGGTGCGCGTCATCCAGCCGAGGCCGAGGGCCACGAGGAGGAAGGGCACGCCGAGCCCGACGCAGTACGCGACCCCGAGCAGCACGCCGCGGCCGGCGTCCGCGGAGGTGAGGCTCATGGAGATGACGACCGCCAGGGTCGGGCCGATGCACGGCGCCCAGCCGATCCCGAACACCACGCCGAGGAGCGGCGCGCCCGCGAGCCCGGTCGCCGGCCGCCACGACGTCTTCACCTGCCGCTGCAGGAACCCGAGCCGGCCCGTGAAGACGAGCCCCATGACGATGAGGACCACCCCGAGGATCCGCGTGATGACGTCCTGCCAGCGCATCAGCCAGAAGCCGGCGGTGGCGGAGACGAGCGTGGTGACGATGAAGACGGCCGAGAAGCCGAGCACGAAGAGCGCGGTGCCGAGGAGCAGGCGACGACGCGTCGCGGATCCGCCCTTCGCCTCGGCCATGCCGCCGATGTACCCGAGGTACCCGGGCACGAGCGGCAGGACGCACGGCGACGCGAACGAGACCAGGCCCGCGAGCAGCGCCAGCGGCACCGCGACGAGGAGCTGGCCGGAGAGGGCGCTCTGGATCTGGTCCACCTACCCCGCCGCCTCCGCGACCGTGTCGGTCACGAGGGTGCGCAGCACGCCGGGGTCGATCTGCCCGAGCACGCGGGACGCGACGCGGCCCTCGCGGTCGAGCACGATGGTGGCGGGCACGGCGTTCGGCGCGATGGTGCCGGCGAACGCGAGCTGCATGGAGGTGTCCTCGACGTCGAGGACGGAGGGGTAGGTGATCCCGTACGTGCGGTCGAACGAGTCGACGTTCGGCGCCTGGTCGCGCGTGTTGACGCCGAGGAACTTCACGCCGTCGGGCGCGTGCTCCTCGCTCGCGGCCTGCAGGTCCTTCGCCTCGAGCCGGCAGGGCGGGCACTCGGCGTACCAGAAGTTGACGACCGTGACGGAGCCGCGGTAGTCGGCGGACGAGATCTCCGTGCCGTCGGAGAGGGTGCCCGAGAAGTCGACGGGGTCGGCGCGGTCGGCCAGCGGGACCTCGGTGAACGTGCCGTCGCCGGCGATGTAGCGCTCGTTGTTGCCGCTGCGGTACTGGGCGGCGAGCGGATCCTCCGCGCAGCCGGTCAGCACGACGGCGGCCAGGGCGGCTGCGGCGGCGACGCCGATGAGGGGGCGCGGACGGCGGGCGCCCCGCATCACACCGCCCCCTGGTCGACCGCGAGGTCGGACAGGCCGGCCGCGGCGTCGATGTACCCGGTCTCGACGAAGCGGTCGCCGACGCGCTCGACGGTGGTGATGCTCGACAGCGCGCAGCGGCGCTTGCGCGGGTCGTGGAAGAGGCGCTCGCCCCCGAGGGAGAGGTGCACCATCCAGATGGGGAGCTGGTGGCTGACGATGACGACGTCGCCGTCGGGCACCGAGCGGTGGGCCGCCTTCACGGCCTCCGCCATGCGCGCGGCGATGGAGCGGTACGACTCGCCCCAGCTCGGCCGGATCGGGTCGACCACGAGCGGCCAGAGCCGCGGGGACCGCGCGAGTCGCGCGGGCGAGGGGAAGCGCGACCCCTCGAAGCGGTTGGTGGGCTCGATGACCCGCTCGTCGGTCGCGACCTCGAGGGCGAAGCGCTCGGCCCACGGGGCGGCGGACTCCTGCGCGCGCTGGAGGGGCGACGCGATGACCCGGTTGACGGGGGCGCCGGCCTCCTCGAGGGCCCGGGCCGCGGCGTCCGCCATGCGGTGGCCGAGCTCGGAGAGGCCGTATCCCGGGATGCGTCCGTAGAGGACTCCGTGCGGGTTGTGCACCTCGCCATGGCGGACGAGATGGATTCGTGAGGCGACCACGCGTCAAGTGTAGGTGGCGGGCAGATGTACAACCGCCGAGCATCCCGCGCAAGCCCCTGCGCAAATCATTAGCCCCCAATACGATTGGGCGCACCGGTGGGGACCGGTCGCTCGAGACCGGCACCGACCGGATGTTACGTGCGTATACGAACGTTTGGGCCCCAAAGGAATCGCACGCTAAGTTAGGTGCGTGAGGTCGTGATCCGACCTTCCAGCGAGAGCCCCGTGGCACACGGGACCTCGCAGAGACCCCCGTCTAACGGACAGGGGCCCGCATGACGATGCCGTCCGGGACGGCGCGGAAGGAACGGGCACCATGACGATGACACCGACCAGGCCCACGGCCACCGACACCACCAGCACCGACACCGCCCTCGACCAGGTCGACGGCGTCGGCCCCGTCGATCCGTACGCGGACTCCGACCTCCCCGAGCCCTCGCTCGTCACCCCCGGCGCCAGCACCGACGCCGTCAAGGACTACCTCCGGCAGATCGGCCGCGTGCCGCTGCTCACCGCGGAGCAGGAGGTGACCGTCGCCCGCCGCATCGAGGTGGGCGTGCTCGCCCAGGAGGTGCTCGACACGCGCACCGACCTCACCCCGGCCGAGCGCCGCGAGTACCAGACGCTCGCCCAGGACGGGATGCGCGCCAAGCAGCACCTCGTCAACGCGAACCTGCGCCTCGTCGTCAGCATCGCCAAGCGCTACACGGGCCGCGGCCTGCCGTTCCTCGACCTCATCCAGGAGGGCAACATGGGCCTCGTGCGGGCGGTCGAGAAGTTCGACTACCAGGCCGGGTTCAAGTTCTCGACCTACGCGTCCTGGTGGATCAAGCAGTCCATCACCCGCGGCATGGCCGACACGAGCCGCACCATCCGGATCCCCGTGCACACGGTGGAGCACATCAACCGCATCAACGCCGTGCAGCGCGAGCTCGCGGTGGAGCTCGGCCGCGACCCCTCCATGGAGGAGATCGCGCGCGAGTCGGACACGCCCGTCACGAAGGTGCGCTACCTGCTCGACCGCGCGCAGGAGCCCATGTCGCTGCAGGTCCTCGTGGGCGGCAGCGGCGGCGACGGCGACACGGAGATGGCGGACCTCATCGAGGACGCGGACGTGACGCAGCCCATCGACGTGGTGACGCAGCAGCTCATGGCCGCGCACGTCACACGCCTCATCGACGGGCTCGCCGAGCGCGACGCCGAGGTCGTGCGCATGCGCTTCGGCCTCGCCGGCCTCGAGCCCCGCTCGCTCGCCTTCGTGAGCCAGCAGCTCGGCGTGACGCGCGAGCGCGTGCGCCAGATCGAGAAGAAGTGCCTCGCGAAGCTCCGGATCCCGGAGCTGGAGACCTACATCCGCGGCTGATCCCGCGATCTCGACGAGGGGCCGTCCGCGCTGGCGCGGGCGGCCCCTCGCCGTCGGTCCCTCCGGATCGCCCGCCCGGGAGCCCGCCTTCCTGCGGATCCACCCGGAAGCCCTGTGCGCAAGCCATTAGTGCGCATACAGTAAATGTCCACCCGTTCCGCGAGCGCGCATCCACGCCGCGGGCACACACGCGGATCGACGACGATCCGCGGAGAAGGAGGAGCCATGGCTCTCACGCAGGCCGCACCCGGCATCACCGACGTCCCCCGCATCAGCTGGTCCCCCGTGGCCGCCGGACTCTGGGTCGCCCGACGCGGCGACGAGTTCGCCGGCATGTCCGAGGAGAGGTGGGGCGTGGGCTTCCACGTCACCGACCGCCTCGGCCGCGACGTCGGCGACTTCCCCACGCTCGCCGAGGCACGCGCCGCCCTGTCCTGATCCTCTCGCCGCGGCCCGCGACGGACGCGGGCCCGACGCGCGGACCTGCCCGAACGGACGGGCCGCGGACGGCAGGGCGACGACCGAGCCGGGCCTAGGGTCGATCAGGTGCCCGCCTCTGGAACGACCCCGCCTCCTCCCGTCTCCGACGACCGTGCCGACGGCTTCGTGCGGGTCCGCGGTGCGTCGGAGAACACCCTCCGGGACGTGGACGTCGACATCCCGCGCGACCGCATCGTCGCGTTCACGGGGGTGTCGGGATCCGGCAAGTCCTCGCTCGCGTTCGGCACCGTCTACGCGGAGGCGCAGCGCCGGTTCTTCGAGTCGGTCGCGCCGTACGCCCGCCGGCTGATCCGGCAGGAGCAGACGCCGCACGTCGAGAGCATCACCGGCCTCCCGCCCGCGGTCGCCCTGCAGCAGCGCCGCGGGGCGCCCAGCACGCGCTCGACGGTCGGCACCGTGACCACGCTGTCCAACTCGCTGCGGATGCTGATGTCCCGCGCGGGCGCCTACCCGGCCGGGCAGGGGCGGCTCGACTCCGACGCCTTCTCCCCCAACACCGCCGCGGGCGCGTGCCCCGTCTGCCACGGCCTCGGCGTCGCGCACACCGTGACCGAGGCGTCGCTCGTGCCGGATCCGTCGCTCAGCATCCGCGAGGGCGCGGTCGCCGCGTGGCCGGGCGCGTGGCAGGGCAAGAACCTGCGCGACATCGTCATCGCGCTCGGGTACGACGTGGACGTGCCGTGGCGCGAGCTGCCGCGGGAGGCGCGCGACTGGCTCCTCTTCACCGAGGAGCAGCCGGTGGTGCAGATCACGCCGCAGCGCGACCGGGTCGCGAAGCCCTACAACGGACGGTTCTGGAGCGCGCGCTCCTACGTCCTGCACACGCTGGCCGACTCGGCGAGCCCGCGCCTCCGCGAGGCGGCGCTGGCGCACATGGTCTCGGGCACGTGCGAGCGGTGCGGCGGCAGCGGGCTCACCCCCGAGGCGCTGGCCGTGACCTTCGCGGGCCGCAGCATCCAGCAGCTCAACGCGCTCACGCTCGCGGACCTCGCCGCGGCCATCGCGCCGACGGACGCCATGGGCGACGTCGCCGTGACGATCACGACGGACCTCGTGGCGCGCCTCGCCGTGCTCGTCGACCTCGGGCTCGGCTACCTCAGCCTCGGCCGCGTCACGACGACGCTGTCGCCCGGCGAGATGCAGCGGCTCCGGCTCGCGACGCAGCTGCGGTCGGGCCTGTTCGGCGTGGTCTACGTGCTCGACGAGCCGTCGGCCGGGCTGCACCCGGCTGATGCTGAGCCGCTCCTCGAGGTGCTCGAGCAGCTGCGCGACTCGGGCAACTCGGTCTTCGTGGTCGAGCACGACATGGACGTCGTGCGGCGGGCCGACTGGATCGTCGACGTAGGACCGGGCGCGGGGCAGGCCGGCGGAACCGTCCTCTACAGCGGTCCGGTCGCGGGCCTCCGCGACGTGACCGCGTCGGCGACCCGGCCGCACCTCTTCCCCGACCTCGCGCCGGCGCGGACCGAGCGGACCCCGCGGACGCCCACCGGGAGCATCCGCGCGACCGGCGTGACGCTGCACAACCTCGTGGACCTCGACGTGGAGATCCCGCTCGGGGTGATGGTGGCGGTGACCGGGGTCTCGGGATCCGGCAAGTCGACGCTCGTCAGCCGCGTGCTGCCCGACCTGCTGCGGGCCTCGCTCGCGCCCGACCGCGTGGTGGTCGAGGCGGCGGACGACGCCGAGCCGGACGACGACGCCTCCGGCCCCGCGCGCATCGCCCGGGTGGAGGGCGCCGACGCGGTCGACCGGCTCGTCTCCGTGGACCAGCGGCCCATCGGCCGCACCCCGCGCTCGACGCTCGCCACCTACACGGGGCTCTTCGACGCGGTCCGGCGCACGTACGCCGCCACCGACGAGGCGCGCGCCCGCGGGTACGGCGCGGGCCGGTTCTCCTTCAACGTCGCGGGCGGGCGGTGCGAGACCTGCCAGGGCGAGGGATCCGTGACCGTCGAGCTCCTCTTCCTCCCCGGCTCCTACGGGCCGTGCCCCACCTGCCACGGCGCCCGGTACGAGCCGGCGACACTGGAGATCGACTACCACGGGCGCTCGATCGCGGACGTGCTGGCGATGACGGTGGACGAGGCGCACGGCTTCCTCGCCGACGTGCCGCTCGCCGCGCGGGCCCTCGCCACCCTGCGCGACGTGGGGCTCGGCTACCTGCGGCTCGGCCAGCCCGCGACGGAGCTGTCGGGCGGCGAGGCCCAGCGGATCAAGCTGGCCACCGAGCTGCAGCGCGCGCCTCGCGGCCACACCCTCTACCTGCTGGACGAGCCGACCACGGGTCTGCACCCGGCCGACGTCGTGCTGCTCCTCCGCCAGCTGCAGGGGCTCGTCGACGCGGGGAACACGGTCGTGGTCGTGGAGCACGAGATGGACGTGGTCGCGGACGCCGACCGGGTCATCGACCTCGGGCCGTCGGGCGGCGACCAGGGCGGCCGGATCGTCGCGCAGGGCACCCCGCGGGAGGTCGCGGGGGCCGCGGGCAGCCGCACGGCGCCGTACCTCGCGCGGCGGCTCGACGCGTCCTGAACGGGGGTCGCGCGGGTCGGCCCGGGCCCAGCCCGACGTGGGTAGTCTGACGTCCAGCGTCCGCGCCGCGCGCGCGTCCGACGCCCTCATCGGCACCCGCACCTCGCTAGGAGCACCTCGTGACTGACTCGACCGGAACACCCTCCACGCCAGCGGGCTGGTACGCGGACCCCGCCGGATCCGACCGCCTGCGCTGGTGGGACGGGTCCCGCTGGACCGATCACCTGGCGGACGCGCCGGCGGCCGCTGCGGCGTCGGCGACCTCGGGCCCGTCCGGCGAGGACGGCACGGCGCACGGATCGGCGGAGCAGGCCCCCGCGTCGACGCCGGCCGCGACGTACGTCCCGCCCGTCGAGGCACCTGCCGCGCCGCCCGCCTACGGGCAGCAGGCGCCGCAGCCGTCCTACGTGCAGCAGCCGTACGCCCAGCAGCCCTACGCGCAGCAGCCCTACGCGCAGCAGCCCTACGCGCAGGCGGGCTACGGCCAGCCGGCCTACGGCGCGCCGACCCCGCCGCCGAAGGTGCCCGCGTCGACGTCCCCCTTCACGTGGGCGATCTGGGTGCTCGCGGCCCTGCCGGTGGTGTCGATCGTCTTCGCGGCGACGCAGGACTACGGCAGCGCGCTCGACCTCCGCTCGGCCGGCCCGCGCCCCGAGGCGGCCATCGCCTCCGCCCTCTCCAGCCTCGTGCAGCTGCTCGTCTACGCCGGCACGGTCGTCCTCGCGTTCCTCGACTGGCGCGAGCTCACGCGTCGCGGGATCGTGCGGCCGTTCCACTGGGCGTGGGCCTTCATCCCGGTCGCCGGCGGCGTCTACCTGATCGGCCGCTCCATCGTCGTCCGCCGCCGCATCGAGGGTGCGCCCGCGAACGCGCTGGCGCCGATCTGGCTCTGGATCGGGCTGAACGTCATCGTCATGTTCATCGCGCTGGTGAAGGCCGTCGAGGTCTTCTCGTCCGTGATGCGGACGTACGGCACCGGCGGCTACTGATCACCGGCGGCCCGCCCGCCCCCTGCGCCCCGGTCGGCGCGTCCGCTCACACGAAGCGGATGCGCTGGCCGGGGCGCAGCTGCGCGGCGAGCCGGACGTCGTCCCGCGCGACCACGCCGATCACGGGGTAGCCGCCCGTCATGGGGTGGTCGGCGAGGAACAGGATCGGACGGCCCGAGGGCGGCACCTGGAGCGCTCCGGTGACGACGCCCTCGCTGGGGAGCTCGCCGGGGATCCGCCGCTCGAGCGGGGCGCCGTCGAGGCGGACCCCGACGCGGTCGGCCTCGGCGGTGACCTCCCACCTGCCGTCGAGGAGCGCGGCCCAGGACCCGTCGGCGAACCAGTCCAGGCGCGGCCCGGGCGACGCGCGGAGGATCACCTCGCCGTCCGCGGGGGCCGACACCGCGAGCGAGTCGACGGGCGGGACGGGGCCGGCGGACGCGCATCCCACGGGCAGCACATCGCCCGCCACGACGGGCGCCGGGCCGACGCGCGAGAGCAGGTCGGTGGCGCGGGAGCCGAGGACGGGCGCGACGTCGATGCCGCCGCGGACGGCCAGGTACCAGCGGATCCCCCGCTCGGCCGCGCCGATCTCCAGGGTGTCGCCCGCGTCGAGCAGGACGGCGGCCGCGTACGGCGCGGGCCGCACCGCGCGTCCGGCCGTGCGGACGAGCGGCCCGACCGCACCCGTCACCGCGACCCAGACCGCCGCGGTCGCGCGCAGCACCGCACCGCCGAGCACGATCTCCAGGCCCGCGGCGCCGGGCGCGTTGCCGACGAGGAGGTTGGCGTCGGCGAGGGCGCGCGGATCCAGCGCACCGGACGGCGAGACGCCGATGCCGCCGTGCCCGGGCCGGCCGGCGTCCTGCACGAGCATGAGCGGACCGGTGCGCTCGACGACGAGCGCGGGCGCGACGGGCGCGATGGCGCGACGACCGCGGCGAGCGGCCGGGGCGCCGGTCATGCCGTCGCCTCGCGGAAGCGCACGGCGGATCCGGGCTGCAGGAGCGCGGCCGGCTCCCGCTCCGGATCCCACAGCACGGCCCGCGTGGTGCCGATGAGCTGCCAGCCGCCCGGCGAGACGCGCGGGTAGATGCCGCTGAACTCCCCGGCGAGCGCGACGGCCCCGGCCGGGACGCGGGGGCGCGGCGACGACCGGCGCGGCACCTCGAGGCCGGGCACGCCCGCCAGGTAGCCGAAGCCGGGCGCGAAGCCGCCGAACGCGACCGTCCAGGTGCCGGAGGTGTGGCGCTCCACGACCTCGCGCACGCCGATGCCGAGGAGCGCGGCCACGTCGGCCAGGTCCTCGCCGTCGTAGACCACCTCGATCTCCACCGGATCCCCGCCGCGCGCGCCCGCCTCGTCGGCGGGCCGGGCGGCGAGCGCCCAGGCGCGGGCGGCGGCGAGGGGCAACACGCCCGGATCCACCGTCACGAGGATGCTGCGCGCGCCCGGCACGATGTCGACGACCCCGGTCGGCCTGGTCGCGTCGAGCACGGGCTGCAGGCGGAGCACCTCGTCGAGGGAGTCGAGGTCGAGCATGACGGCGGCGTCGCCGCACGGGAGCAGCCGGAGGGTCACAGGGCGCGCCGGTCGCGGGCGGGGAGCGCGCGGGATCCCGTGGCGGCGGGTCCGTCGGCGTCGCCCGCGTCGGGCACGGGCCGGACCGCGACGCCCGCCGCCTCGAGCGCGTCGCGCACCGCGCGGGCCAGCACCACGGCGCCCGGGGTGTCGCTGTGGAGGCAGAGGGAGTCGGGGTCGAGCCGCACGACGGATCCGTCGATCGCCACGACCGTGCCCTCCGTCGCCATGCGCACCGAGCGGGCCGCGACCTCGGCCGGGTCGTGGATCACCGCGCCCTCCTGCCGCCGGGACACGAGCGCCCCCTCCGGCGTGTACGCCCGGTCGGTGAACGCCTCGACGCGCGTGGGCAGCCCGGCGGCCTCCGCGAGCCGGAGGATCTCGGAGCCGGGCAGCCCGAGCACGGGGAGCGCCGGGTCGAGCGCGACGACCGCGTCCACCACGGCCTGCGCCTGCACCGGGTCGTGCGCGATGCGGTTGTAGAGCGCACCGTGCGGCTTGATGTAGGAGACGCGCGCGCCGACCGTGCGGGCCATGCCGGAGATCGCGGCCAGCTGGTAGAGCACGTCGCCCGTGAGCTCGGCGGGCGACGTGTCGAGGTCACGTCGGCCGAAGCCCGCGAGGTCGCGGTAGGCCACGTGCGCGCCGACGGCCACGCCGTTCCGGGCCGCGCGCTCGAGCGCGTGCAGCATCACGAGCGGGTCGCCGGCGTGGAAGCCGCACGCGACGTTCGCGCTCGAGACGACGTCGAGCATCGCGTCGTCGTCGCCGAGGGTCCAGCGGCCGAAGGACTCGGCGAGGTCGCTGTTGAGGTCGATCTGCATGGCGTCTCCCCTGCACCGGGCGCGGCGGCCGCGCGTCGCGGCGCCGTCCCCACCAGGCTAGGCGGCCCGCGGGGCGACCGGTCCGACACGGGCGCGGATAGACTCGTCGACCGTGACCACCCGAACCCTGATCAAGAACCTGGCCGCCCTCGACGACGGGGACGTGGCCGTCTCCGGATGGGTCGAGACCGTCCGGGACCAGAAGAAGATCCAGTTCGTGATCCTCCGCGACGAGTCCGGCGCGGTGCAGCTCACGTACAAGCGCCAGGGCGATGAGGACGCGACCGCCGACACCATCTCCGGCCTCGCCGCGGGCACCTTCCTCACCGCCACCGGCACGCTCAAGCACGACGAGCGCGTGAAGCTCGGCGGGCTCGAGATCGGCCTGTCCGGCATCGAGGTCGCGGGCGCGGCCATCCCGGAGACGCCCATCGCGGCCGACTCCTCCATCGACAAGCGCCTCGACTGGCGCTTCATCGACCTGCGCGCGCCCCGCAACTCGCTGATCTTCCGCGTGCAGACCACGCTCGTCCACGCCCTGCGCACCTACTGGGTCGAGCACGACTTCATCGAGGTCTTCTCGCCGAAGCTCATGGCCACGCCCTCCGAGTCGAACGCCGAGCTGTTCAAGGTCGACTACTTCGACGGCGTCGCGTACCTCGCGCAGAGCCCGCAGTTCTTCAAGCAGATGGCCCAGTCCGCGGGCTTCGGCAAGATGTTCGAGGTCGGCCCGGCGTTCCGCGCCGACCCGTCCTTCACCTCGCGCCACGCGACCGAGTTCACCTCGGTGGACGCGGAGATCAGCTGGATCGAGAGCCACGAGGACGTCGCCCGGCTCCAGGAGGAGCTCATCGTCGCCGCGCTCACCGCGGTGAAGGAGAAGCACGGCGACGAGATCCGCGAGCTGTTCGACGTGGAGGTGACGGTGCCGAGCGTGCCGTTCCCGCGGATCCCGCTGCTCGAGGCCAAGGAGATCGTCGCGAAGCGCGGGCACGTGATCGACCGCGCCGACGACGACCTCGACCCCGAGGGCGAGCGCCAGATCGCGGCGCACGTGATGGAGGAGTTCGGCCACGAGTTCGTGTTCCTCACCGACTACCCGTCGTCGATCCGGCCGTTCTACCACATGCGCAAGGCCGGCGACCCGTCGCTCACGAACAGCTACGACCTCATCTGGAACGGCGTCGAGATCACCACGGGCGCCCAGCGCGAGCACCGCGTCGAGGTGCTCGAGGAGCAGGCGCGCGAGAAGGGGCTCGACCCCGAGGAGCTCGGCTCGTACCTCGACTTCTTCCGCTACGGCGTGCCCCCGCACGGCGGCTTCGGCATGGGCCTCAACCGCGTGCTGATGCTCCTGCTGCACCAGTCGAACCTGCGCGAGGTCACGTACCTCTTCCGCGGTCCGAACCGCCTCGCCCCCTAGGCCCCGCTTGACCGGACGGCCCGATCCCCGCACAGGGGGTCGGGCCGTCTCGCGTCCGGGGGGCGCTCGATCGGGGGCGCGGATCTACATCGCCCGGGGGAACCGGCCGGGCGCGGGCGTCCGTAGCGTGGCAGGCACCGCCGTCCCGACCGGGAGGGCCGCCCGCCCGAAGCCGAGGAGCCCGCATGCCCCACGAGACGCGACACGACCGCAGCCGTGCGCGCGGCATCGCCCGGCACGGCCGGCTGCGGAAGCCGAGCGGGGTGCGGACGGCGGTCCTCGCCGCCGCCGTCGTGGCGGCCGTCGCGGTCGTGAGCACGGGATCCGTGGCCGCGTTCGCCGCGTGGGACCTCGCGCGGACGGTCGAGGCGAACTCCGTCGACATCTCGGACGGGAAGGCGCCGCCGCCGTCCATCGGCGCGATCGACGGGGGCGCGAACGTCCTGCTGGTGGGCAGCGACAGCCGCGAGGGCCAGGGCGACCGCTACGGGGATCCGGCGGAGATGGCCGGCATCGACCACAACGACGTGACGATGCTCCTGCACATCAGCGAGGACCACTCGCGGGCGACGGTGGTGTCGTTCCCGCGCGACCTCCTCATCGACCGCCCGTCCTGCCGGGACGAGGACGGCACGACCGACATCCCCGCCGTCAGCGGGCAGCCCATGAACATGGCCATGCAGGACGGCGGGCTCGCGTGCGTGGTCCGCACGGTCGAGACCCTGACGGGCCTCGACGTCCCCTACGCCGGCGTCGTGCAGTTCCTCGGGGTGAAGGGCGTCGCGCGCGCGATCGGCGGTGTGCCGGTGTGCCTCGCGAACCCCATCGACGACGATGACGCGGACATCCACCTGGGGGCGGGCGACCAGGTCCTGCAGGGCGACGACGTGGTCGGCTTCCTCCGCACGCGGCACGGCGTGAGCGACGGCAGCGACGTCGGGCGGATCGGCAACCAGCAGGTCTTCCTCAGCGCCCTCATGCGCGCGGTCACGAGCACCGGCACGCTCACGAACCCCGCCGCGGTCTACGGCATCGCACGGGCGGTCGTCGAGAACGTGGCGCTCTCGACGTCGCTCGACGATCCGTCGACCCTCACGTCCCTCGCCCTGACGATGAGGGACATCCCGCTCGACCGGATCACCTTCGTGCAGTACCCGCACATCCCCGCGGGGCAGAAGGTGGCCCCGGACACGGCATCCGCGGATCGCATGATGGCACTCATCGCGAGCGACTCGGACTTCGCGCTGGCCGCGGGGCGCGCGGCGAACGGCGTCGTCCTCCCGCCGGGCGCCGACGCCCCGCCCGCACCCTCCCCCGCTTCCGACGCAGGCGCGGCCCCCACCGTCGAACCGTCCGGCCCCGCGGTCCTCCCGGACAACGTCATGGGTCAGACCGCTGACTCCGAGACCTGCTCGAACGGGCGCCGCTGACCCCGACCCCGCGGTTCTGCCCCTCCGGCGCCGGAGGGCACGCACTCGCGGGACGCGGACCGGGCGCGTACCCGTGATGCGTCGGCCATCCGCCGGACGACGGGATCCCCTCGATCGAGCCGCACTTTTCCTCCCTTGCCGTAATATCTCCCCCATCGCTCGATGCCCTCACCCGCGGGTCGCCGAGCCGTGGACTCCCCGGGATCAGCACGACCCGAGCCCTCGACGGACACCAGGACGGGTCACGGGGGAGAGCACCGCATGGGCCAGCTGATCTTCGACAGCACCACGCGCACCACCATCGACGACCGTGCGCTCGCGCACCTCCAGATCGTGATGCTCAACAAGCTCCGCCGGAAGGAGAGCTTCGCGTTCTCGTGGAAGTACCCGGCGTCCGAGGGCGACGGCCGCAGCACCGTGTGGGTCGCCCCCGAGCTCCCCCTCCACTTCCGCTTCTCCGGCAGCCGCTCCCCCGCCATCAACCCGGCGTGGGTGGACGTGCTGATGGAGAGCGCGAACACCGGCGGCGGCCTCCACCTCCTGCCCGAGCCGCCCGCCGGGGCGGCCCCGCACGCCGAGCCCCGGCACGACTGACCGCCCGCGCGGCCCTCCGCCGCGCCCGGCGACGCACCCACGACCATCCCCGCGCACTCGCGCGACGCACCGAAGGACGTCATGGCCCTCACGAACCTGCCCTACGACGACGACGCGATCCTCACCGCGGCCGAGACCGCCGCCGCGCTGGACCGGGAGGTGCGCGACGTGTCGGTCGACTTCGACAGCGCGAGCGTCTCCCCCGACGACGTCGCGCGGATCACGGCGACGATCACCTACACCGTCCCCGCGGACGTGGCCGTGCGGATCCTCGACGAGGCCCGTCCCCGCGCCTGACGCGCCCACCCGCAGGACGCCCCGCGTCCCCGCGCGATCCGCATCCCGGTGCGACCTGCATCCCGGTGCGTACGGGGATCCCCCGCTCGGCCGACGACCCCGCCCCCGGCCGCTGCGAGGGTGGGGCCATGACCCGACCCGACGCGTCCGCCGCACCCCCCGCCCGCCGCCCGCCGCACCCGTCCCGCCCCGTCGCGGCAGCGCACGCGCCCGCACCCGCGCCCGCGCCCGCGCCCGCACGTGAGACCGTCCGCAGCGCGCTCCGCGCGACCGCGGTCGTCCTCGTGTTCAGCCTCCTCGTGGGCGGGATCACCAGCCCCGCGCAGGGCTTCCTGCCCGAGTCCGTCAACTCGCTCGCGAACTCCGCCGGCGGCTGGAGCATGCTCGCCTTCCTCGGCGTCTGGCTCTCCCGCGCGCGCCCGCTGCTCGGGGCCGTGCTCGGCGCCGTGTCCTTCGTCGCGATGGTGGAGGCCTACGGCGTCGTGAGCCTCTGGCGGGGCTTCTTCCTCGCGGACCCGTTCTCGTCCATGTGGGTCCCGATCGGCCTGGTCGCGGGACCCGTCATCGGCGTCGCCGCGGCGCTCGTGCGGCACGGGTCGCCCGGCTGGGCCGTCGCCGGGGTCGTGCCGCTCAGCGCCGTGCTCGTCGCGGAGGGGATCTGGGCGCTCCGGACGGTGTCGGACACCACCAGCCCGGTCTACTGGACCCTGGAGATCGTCCTGGGCGTCGTCTTCCTCGCCGCGGCGGTGCTGCGCCGGCGGCGGACGCGGGCCGTCCCGACGCGCGGCTAGTCCCGCACCGCGGCGATCCGCCGGCGCGTGCGGAGCGCCACCCCGAGTCCGATCGGCACGACGAGCGCGGCGCCGACGGGCCCGACCGCCGCGACGGCGGACACGACCGCGAGGACCGATCCTCCGGCCAGGATCAGCGCGTCGGCCTGCCAGGCGGCGACCACGAGCGCGGAGGCGTCGCCCGCCGGGGTGGGCACCGGCGCCATGACCTCGAGCGGCAGCGGTCCCTTCGCCGCGTCGAAGGCGCGGACGACGACGAGCAGCAGCACGACGGCCGGGGCCACGACGAGCGCCACCGCGCCCGCCCCCACGCCCGCCGCCACGGCGATCCCCGCCCCCGCGAGCGCGCACGCGCCGCCGGCCGTCGCGGGCAGGGCGGCATGCAGGAGGAGCAGGCGCCCGGTCGGGATCCCGTAGAGCGGCGGCGCGGTCGACACCTCCACGACGTGCCGGAAGCCGTCCGCGCCGACGCCGAGCGCGAGGAAGGCGCCGAGCGCGGCGCCGACCGCGGGCATCCCGAGCGCCGCCCCCGTGCCGTCGAGCGCCACGGCCACGAGGGCGCCGGCGGCCGCGATGCCGAGGCACGCGGAGGTCGCGCGCACCGGCGTGCGGAGCGCCCCGACGAGGTCGCGCCGGAGGACGAGGGCGGCCGGGGATCCGCCGCCGACGGCGCGCCACCCGCGCCCGATCCGCGGCACGGGCCGGAAGCCGCCCGTGGCCATCGCGAGGTCGCCCGTGGTGGCGAGCGTCGTGGCCGTCTGCCAGCGCTGCGCCTGCGCGAGCAGCTCGGCCCCGCGGAGGCCGCCGAGGAGCGCGGGTGCGACCGCGAGCACGACGGCGGCGAACACCGCGAGCACCCCGAGCCCGGCGGCGGATGCCCCGGCCTCGTCGCCCCCGGGGAGGAGCGACGCGAGGGCGGCCCACGGCACGACCGGCACGGGCGCCAGCACGGCGACCGCGGTGGATCCGAGCAGCACGGCCGCCGCTCCGGCCCGCCCACCCGGCGTCAGGCGCTGCCCCGCGAGCCAGCAGCCCGCGAGGATCACCCCGACGAGCGTCCCGCCCGCGGTCCAGGCGACGACCGGGCCGGGGTCCGCCGCGCCCGCCACGAGCAGGGCCAGCCCCGGCAGCAGCGCCACGATCCCGGCGAGCGCGGCGCATCCGAGCACGGCTCGCGCGGCCGGCCGCGCGAGCACCGCCGCCCGCGGCAGGTCGCTGCCCACGAGCGCGGATGTGAGGAACGGCGGCAGCAGCGCGGGGCCGCGTGCCCCGCCGGCCAGGACGAGCGCCGTGGCCGCGAGGCCGGCGACCACGGCGGCGGCGGTCGGCCCGTGCTCGACGAGCGCGGCGGCCTCGCTCGGCTCCGCGAGCTGCAGCACGACGGCGCGGAGCAGGGGGACCCCGACGATCAGGACCGTGAGGACCCCCGCGTACACGGCGTAGGCGAGGTCCATCGCCGAGGCGCCGCCGCGCGCGAGGCGGATCGACCGGACGGCGCGGAGGGCGCGGCCCGCCCTCACGCCGCGTCGCCCGCGAGCGCGACCGTCCGGCGCGCCACCGCGTCGCGGAGCACCGGGCTGTGGGTGGCGAGCACGACCGTGCGGCCGTCGTCGAGCTCCTCGCGGAGGATCCGGATCACGAGCTGCAGCCGTTCCGGGTCGAGCCGCTGCTCGGGCTCGTCGAGCAGCAGGACGTCGTGGGGGCGCACGGTCGCCATGGCGAGCGCCGCGAGCTGCGACTGCCCGGAGGACAGCTCGTGCGGGAAGCGGCGGGCGAGGGACGCGAGCCGCCACCGGTCGAGGTGGGCCGTCGCGCGGTCGCGGGCGGCCTCGGCGTCCGCGCCCCAGGTCGCGGCGATCACGGCGAGGTGCTCGGCGAGCGTCAGGTCGCGCGCCACGGGCGGGTGGCCGATGGATCCGGACACCGCGCTCCGGAAGGCCGGGTCGCGCTCGTCGACGGGGCGCCCCTGCACGCGGGCGGATCCCGTGGTCGGCCGGCTGAGCCCCGCGAGCACGCGCAGGAGGGTGGTCTTCCCGGCGCCGTTCGGCCCGGTGACGGCGACGGCCTCCCCCGCGGCGACGGCCAGGTCGACGGGCCGCAGCAGCGGGATCCCGTCCACGACCACCGACACCCGCTCGACCTCGACCGCATCCCCCATCCGGCCAGTCTCGCGCACGGCCGCAGCCGGGCGGAAGCGCGTCCGGGGGCGTGCGGGGATCCGGCGGCTAGAGCTCGAAGTCGACCGACGCCGCGGACGCGACCAGGCTGCGCACGAACGCGGCGACGCGCTGGTGCTCCGGGTGCACGTCGTAGGCCTCGAGCCCGGCGCGGTCGTCGAAGTCGGCGATGAGCACGAGGTCGTGGCTGCGGGCGGATCCGACGACGTCGCGTCCCACCTGGAACGAGCGGACGCCGGGCACGAGAGCGGGCAGCGTCTCGAGCGCCTCGCGGACGCGCGCGGCGTCCCGGTCGAGGGCGGCGGGATCGCGGTCGGCGAGCTTCCAGGAGACGACGTGGCGGAGGGTCATGCCCCGACCCTATCCGCGGTCAGCCGCGCCGGGAGCGGCTCAGCGCGCGAGCGCCGCCCGCAGCCGGTCGGCGTCGATGCGCCAGTAGTTGTGCACGCGCCCGTCGATGAGGAGCACCGGGATCTCCTCGGCGAAGCGGTCGGCGAGGGCCCGGTCGTCGAGGATGCTCCGCTCCTCCAGCGTGACCTCGGCCGCGCGGTCCGCGTCGAGGCCGCCGAGCACGCCGGTCACGACGTCGCGGGCGTCATCGCAGAGGTGGCAGCCGGGCTTGCCGACGAGGGTGAGGACCGTTGCGCTCATCCGCCCAGCGTAGGCGAGGGCCCGCGCGATCCCGCCACGGCCCCGGGCCCAGGAGCGTCACCTACGCTGAGCCGATCATGGTCGAGCAGGCGCGCACCCCGATCCTCGCGTTCTTCGACGTGGACAAC
The DNA here is from genome assembly GCF_052654495.1 of Clavibacter rahimiani. Lineage (NCBI taxonomy): Bacteria > Bacillati > Actinomycetota > Actinomycetes > Micrococcales > Microbacteriaceae > Clavibacter > Clavibacter rahimiani. Next base: position 501,792 of record NZ_CP199790.1, on the reverse strand, counting down.
ACCCTCATCCACGGCGCGAGCGTGTTCCACCTCGTTCGCGGGCTCCGCTCGGCCGGCCTCCTCACCGTGCGCGACATCGTGGGCGCCGGCTGGAAGCACGCGCGCTTCAAGGCGCGCGGCGAGAACGACCGGCACCTGGCGTCCGCCCGGGCCCGCGGCCTCGAGGTCGTCACCGGGGTCACCGTCGCGGCCATGGCGCACCTCGCGGACGACATCTACGAGCGGCACACCGCCCCGATGGTCTGGCCGGAGACGCTCGGCCTCGCGCAGGAGCACCTCGCGAAGGGCCACCAGGTCTGGCTGGTCACCGCGTCGCCGTCGTTCCTCGCCGACGTGATCGCCCGTCGCCTCGGCCTCACGGGCGCGCTCGGCAGCGCGCTCGAGGTGCACGACGGCGCGTACACGGGACGTCTCGAGGGCGAGTTCCTGCACGGCGCGCACAAGGCCGCGGCAGCCCGGGGCCTCCTCGCGCGGACGGGCGCGGACGCCGGGGCGTGCTGGGCCTACTCCGACTCCCGGCACGACATCCCGCTGCTCACGCTCGTCGGCCACCCGGTGGTCGTCAACCCGGACCAGGCGCTCGCCGCCCACGCCCGCGAGTCCGGCTGGCCGTCGATGCGGCTCCGGCGCGCGAGCATCCGCGATGCCCGCCGGCGCGTGCGCCGCGAGGCCGCCCGCGCCGCGGGATCCCCCGCGGGCTGATCCGGAGGCCGCCCGGCCGGACGCCGACGCCGGACGCACGACGCCGCACGCACGAAGAGGACGCCGCCCCGTCTCCGGGTCGGCGTCCTCTCCTCGCGTGCGGCGCCCTCGTGGACGCGTCCGCTCTACTTCTTGTTGCGGCGCTGGTGGCGCGTCTTGCGAAGCAGCTTGCGGTGCTTCTTCTTCGCCATGCGCTTGCGACGCTTCTTGATCACTGAACCCATAGGGGCACCTCATCTGTTGCCGGACGGAACACGCGGGCTCTGGTGACCCGCGGAAAATAGCCTCAGAGGAGTCTAGCCGACATCCGACATGCCGGAGTGACGCGACGCCTCACCGGGTTGGCCGGGCAGCGCGTTCGACGGGTCGATCGCGGCGAGCACGGCGGACTCCGGAACGCGGAACGAGCGGCCGAAGCGGATGGCGGGCAGGTCCCCGGAGTGGACGAGCCGGTAGACGGTCATCTTGGAGACGCGCATCATCTCGGCCACCTCGGCCACCGTGAGGAATCGGACGTCGGACAGGTCACGCGACATGGGCGGATCGACTCCTCGTTCTGCGTGACCGGCTCACGGACCTCCTGCCCCCGCGATGCGGGCGCTGGTGCGCGAGTCTAGGTGTGCGGATGGACGCCTGTCCATCGTGTCACATCCTGCATCACGAGTCCCGCGCGTTCCCCTGCTTCCGGCCGCGCAGGCGGCCCAGCGAGGCCTGGCCCGCCGACCCGGCGACGCGCGTCGCGTCGTGCACGGCGGCGGCCGCCTGGTAGCGGGTGTCCGCCCAGATCCGGCCGAGGGACGCGGCGAACGGATAGCCGGAGGGGTCGTGGTCCCCGTCCTCGTCGGGATCCGCGGACAGGCCGCCGCCGAGCAGCCCGGTGTCGGGATCGGCCCGGTCGTCGTCGTCCGCGTCGTCGTCCCGGTCGACCGTGACGAACGGGGCGACCCACGCGTCCAGCAGCTCCAGCGGCGCGGGCTCGAGGCGGTAGTAGCGGTGCTGGCCCTCCTCCCGCACGGAGACGAGGCCGATGTCGCGCAGCACCCGCAGGTGCTTGGAGACGGTCGGCTGGCTGATCCCGAGCGTCTGCACGAGCTCCGAGACGCTGATCTCCCCGGTCGGCGCCTCGGGCACCGCGCGTCGGTCGAGCAGCACGCGGAGGAGGTCGCGTCGGGTGGGATCCGACACGACGTCGAAGATGTCAGCCATGCCCGAAGGGTATTCCGTCCCGTGCTCGCAGTACCATGACGATCCGGGCCACCCGGGCCCGGAGCGGACAGGGGACCATGCGCGTCAAGCCGGAGAACGGGCGTCCCCTGTTGGGCCGCATCCGCGACTTCCTCGACTACTTCGCGCACTCCACGCCCGCCCGGTTCGCGATCCTCATCTTCGCGGCGCTCGTCCTCACGCTCACGACGATCCTCATGCTCCCGGGCATGACGTCGACGGGCGAGACCGCGCCCTTCGCCGACGCGCTCTTCACCGCCGTGTCGGCCATCTGCGTCACGGGCCTCGCCACGGTCGACATGGCGACCTACTGGACCCCGCTCGGCCACGCGTTCATCGCGCTCGGCGTGCAGATCGGCGGCATCGGCGTGCTCACGCTCGCGTCGATCATGGGGCTCATCGTCTCCCGCCGCCTCGGCCTCAAGGCCCGGCTCATGGCGGCGAGCGACAGCAACCCGCTGCGGATCCACCACGGCCCCGTCGCCGAGGGCCAGGCCGTGAAGCTCGGCGAGATCGGCACGCTGCTGCTCACGGTCGCGATCAGCGCCCTCGTCATCGAGCTGTCGATCGCGGCGCTGCTGCTGCCGCGGATCCTCCTCGAGGGGATCCCCCTCGGCCAGGCGCTGCTCGACTCCTTCTACTACTCGCTCATGGCGTTCACGAACACCGGCTTCGTGTTCAGCGAGGCGGGCTTCGAGCTGTACCACCAGGACTACTGGTTCCTCAGCCTGCTCATGATCGGCGTGTTCCTCGGGAGCATCGGCTTCCCCGTCATCTACGCCGTGTACCGCGGCTGGCGGAAGCCCCGGCGGTTCTCCGTGCACGTGAAGCTCACGCTCTGGACGTCGCTCATCCTCATCGTGCTCGGCACGCTCGCCTACGTGGTGCTCGAGTGGGACAACAAGAAGACCTTCGCCCTCATGGATCCCGTGCAGCACGGCTTCCAGGCGCTCTTCCTGTCGGTCATGACGCGCTCCGGCGGCTTCTCCACGCTCGACATGGCCGAGTTCGGCAACGCGAGCCTGCTGGTCACCGACATGCTGATGTTCATCGGCGGCGGATCCGCGTCCACGGCCGGCGGCATCAAGGTCACCACCCTCGCGATCCTGTTCCTGGCCGCGTTCGCCGAGGCCCGCGGGAGCGAGTCGATGGAGGTCTTCGAGCGCCGCATCCCGAGCGACGTGCTCCGCCTCGCGGTCAGCATCGTGCTCTGGGGCGCGACGACCGTGGCGCTCAGCAGCATCGTGCTGCTGCAGATCTCCGGCGAGCGCCTCGACTACGTCCTCTTCGACGCCATCTCCGCCTTCGCCACCTCGGGGCTCAGCACGGGCTTCACGGCCGAGGCCACGGATCCCGCGAAGTACGTGCTCGCGGCCACCATGTTCCTGGGGCGTGTCGGCACGGTGACCCTCGCGGCGGCCCTCGCCGCGAGCACGCGCCGCCAGCTCTTCCAGCGCTCCGAGGAGCGGCCGATCGTCGGCTGAGCCGACGACGCGCACCCCCTTCCCCACCGCACCGACCGACCGGACCAGAGAGGCTCCCCCCATGGGCGACCGCATCCCCCACAACGCCCCCGTGCTCGTGATCGGGCTCGGCCGCTTCGGCGCCGCGACCGCCGGCCAGCTCGCGCGGCTCGACCGCGAGGTGCTCGCGATCGACGCCAGCGAGGGCCTCGTGCAGAAGTGGTCCGACCGCGTGACGCACGCGGTGCAGGCCGACGCGCGGAACATCGAGGCGCTCCAGCAGCTCGGCGCGAAGGACTTCTCCATCGCGGTCGTGGCCGTGGGCTCGTCGATCGAGGCGAGCGTGCTCATCACGGCGAACCTGGTCGACCTCAAGATCCCGCAGATCTGGGCCAAGGCCATCAGCCAGTCGCACGGCAAGATCCTCGAGCGCATCGGCGCCAACCACGTCATCTACCCGGAGGCCGAGGCCGGCGAGCGCGTGGCGCACCTGGTGTCCGGCCGGATGCTCGACTTCATCGAGTTCGACGACGACTTCGTGCTCGCGAAGATGTACCCGCCGAAGCCGATCCGCGGCATGGCGCTCGCGGAGTCCTCGGTGCGGCGGCGCTACCGGATCACGGTGGTCGGCGTGAAGACGCCCGGCAAGCCGTTCACCTACGCGACCGCCGAGACGGTGGTCACGAACCACGACCTGATCATCGTGTCGGGCACGTCGGCCGACATCGAGCGGTTCGCCTCGCTGTCCTGACCGGCGCGTCCGGCGGGGTCGCCGCCGGACGGGCCGGACCGGACGGGGCCGCTCAGCCGGCCGCGAGCTCGCGGGCGCGGGCGAGCGCGGCGTCGGTCGCGCGGTCGAAGAGCCCGGCGAGGTCCGCGGCCTGCAGCACCTCGACGGCCCGCTCGGTCGTCCCCTTCGGGCTCGTGACCCGGCGGCGGAGCTCGGCGGGCTCGTCGTCCGAGGCGGCGAGCAGCTCCACGGCCCCGCGGAAGGTGCCCTGCACGAGCACGCGCGCCTCCTCCGGGCTGAAGCCCTTCGCCACGGCCGTGCGCGTCAGCTCCTCGATGAGCAGGAAGACGTAGGCGGGACCGGATCCGGAGATCGTGCTGAGCGCGTCGATGCGGTCCTCGGGCACCTCGACCACGTCGCCGACCGTCGCGAACACGGCGCGGGCGAGCGCGAGGTCGTCGGGCGTCGAGCGCGTCCCCGCGGCGAGCCCCGCGACCCCGCGCCCGACGAGCGAGGGCGTGTTGGGCATCGAGCGGACCACGGCGACGTGCTGGGGCAGCAGCGACTCGAAGGTGGCGATGGTCACGCCCGCCGCCACGCTGATCACGAGGGCGCCGGGCTCGAGGTCGTCGGCGACCTCGCGCAGGAGGTCGGGCACCATGTGCGGCTTCACGCCCACGATCACGACGCGTGCGCCGCGCACCGCCCGGCGGTTCGCGTCGGGGTCCTCCTCGACGCTCGCGGCGGCGACTCCCTCCCGCACGTCGAGCGCCGCGGCGCTGGCGGCGGAGCGCGTCGTGACGCGCACGTCGCCGTCCACCTCGACGCTCGGCGAGAGCAGGCCGCCGAGGATGGCGCCGTTCATGGATCCGGTGCCGAGCATGGCGAGCGACGGCAGGCGCACGGGACTGGTCCCCTCCGCGGCGGCGGTGGCGGGAGCGGCGGGGCGGGCGGCGTCGGCGGGCATGCCCCGATCCTAGGGATCGGCGGGGCGTCAGCCGGGGCGCCCGCGTGGCTAGGCTGAGGCGACCGGGGCATCCGCGCCCGGACGGCCCGAGCCGTCCACGCCGGTCGAGGAGGTCCCGCCTTGAGCGCATCCCACGGCAGCAAGGCGATCTTCGCCGCGCTCATCGCCAACGTCGGCATCGCGATCACGAAGTTCGTCGCGGCGTTCTTCTCCGGATCGTCGTCGATGCTCGCCGAGGGCGTGCACTCGCTCGCGGACTCCGGCAACCAGGTCCTGCTGCTCATCGGCGGCAAGCGCGCCAAGCGCGTCGCGGACGAGGAGCACCCGTTCGGCTACGGCCGCGTCCGCTACGTCTACGCGTTCATCGTCTCGATCATCCTGTTCTCGGTCGGCGGCGTGTACTCGCTGTACGAGGGCATCCACAAGATCGAGCACCCGGAGCCGCTCGACGTGCCGTGGCTCCCGGTCGTCGTGCTGCTCATCGCGATCGGCCTCGAGTCGTACTCGCTGCGCACCGCGATCAAGGAGTCGAACCCGCTGCGCGGGAAGCAGAGCTGGGTGCAGTTCGTGCGCCGCGCGAAGAGCCCCGAGCTCCCCGTGCTCCTGCTCGAGGACACGGCGGCCCTGTCCGGCCTCGTCCTCGCGCTGCTCGGCGTGGTCGCGTCCATCGTGACCGGCGACGGCATCTACGACGGCATCGGCACCCTGCTCATCGGCGTGCTGCTGGTCCTCGTCGCCGTGGTCCTCGGGATCGAGATGAGCAGCCTGCTCGTCGGCGAGGGCGCCTCGAAGCCCGACGTCGCGGCCATCCGCGCCGCCATCACCGCCGGGAGCGAGGCCGAGTCGATCATCCACATGAAGACGCTGTACCTCGGCCCGGACGAGCTCCTCGTCGCCGCCAAGATCGCCATGCCCGCGACGAGCTCGCTGGGCGACGTGGCCGCGGGGATCGACGCGATCGAGCGCCGCGTGCGCGAGGCGGTGCCGGTCGCCCGGGTCATCTACCTCGAGCCCGACGTGCGGGTCGCCGCGCGCTGACGCCCGGCGAGGGCCCGGTCATCCGGCCAGCGCCTCCGCGTCCGGGCCCGCGCCTGCGCTGAGCCGCCGCTCCGCGAAGAACGCGTCGAGGAGCCCCGCGCACTCGTCCGCGCGGACGCCCGCGAACACCTCGGCGCGGTGGGGCAGCCGCCGATCGCGCAGCACGTCGTAGAGGGACCCGGCCGCGCCCGCCTTCTCGTCCCAGGCGCCGAACACGACCCGGGGGACGCGCGCCGCGAGGATCGCGCCCGCGCACATCACGCACGGCTCCAGCGTGACCACGAGGGTCGTCCCGACGAGGTGGCGGTCGCCCGTGGCCGCCGCGGCCTCGCGCAGCGCCTCGACCTCGGCGTGGGCCGTGGGATCCTGCCGCGCCTCGCGGAGGTTGCGCCCGCGCCCGATGACCGCACCCGACGCGTCGACCACGACCGCGCCCACGGGCACGTCGCCGGTGGCCGCGCAGGCCCGGGCCTCGTCGAGCGCCACGGCCATCCAGCGGCCGTAGTCGCCCGGCACGCGCAGGTCCAATGGCGTTCCCCCTTGCTGATTAGATGGAGCCTATGCGAGTCCACGTAGCCGACCACCCGCTCATCACGCACAAGCTGACGGCGCTGCGGGACCGCACCACCCCCTCCCCCGTGTTCCGCAGCCTCGCCGACGAGCTGGTCACGCTGCTCGCCTACGAGGCCACGCGCGACGTCCGCGTCGAGACGATCACCGTGCAGACCCCGGTGGCACCGGCGCAGGGCCTCACGCTGAGCGACCCGAAGCCGCTCGTGGTCCCCATCCTCCGCGCGGGCCTCGGCATGCTCGACGGCCTGATGCGCCTCATGCCGAGCGCCGAGGTCGGCTTCCTCGGCATGGTGCGCAACGAGGAGACCCTGCAGCCCGACATCTACGCCGAGCGCCTGCCCACCGACCTCTCCAACCGCCAGTGCTTCGTGGTCGACCCGATGCTCGCCACCGGCGGATCCCTCATCGCCGCCATCGAGTACCTCTTCGACCGCGGCGCCGTGGACGTCACGTGCATCTGCCTCATCGCCGCGCCCGAGGGCCTCCGCGCCGTCGAGGAGGCGACCGCCGGCCGCGAGGTCACCATCGTCCTCGGCGCGCTCGACGAGAAGCTCGACGAGGTCGGCTACATCATCCCGGGCCTCGGCGACGCGGGCGACCGCCTGTACGGCACCGCCGCCCACTGACCCGTCCCGCCCCGTCCGCGGCGCCCGTCCCCCTCGGGAGACGGGCGCCGCTGTCCGTCCACGCACGATCGCTGCGCGTCGCGCACGTTTCCGACCGCTGGTGTTGACACGGGCGCACGGATCCGTGCAAGCTCTCCCCATGACTCTGAACGCGCACGTCCTGACCTCCTCCGAGGCCTCGGGAGTCGCCGGCATGATGATGCCCGGCCGTGTCGCGATGTCCTGTCGAATGTCGGCCTGACCCGCCGCCTTCGCCCGAGCGGTCCCGCGACGCATCCGTCGCCGACCCTCCTCGCCGTCACCGGCGCATCCGCCCCCTGAGGCGTCTCGCACTCCCCTGAGGTCCCGCGCACCCACGCTGCGCCGCACCCGCATCATCACAAGGACTCACGCCATGTCGCTCGCGACCATCGACACCGCCCGCACCGCCCTCCGATCCGCTCCCTCCGCGCCCGTCCTCCGGGCCGCCGCCCCGCTCGCCCCCGCGATCCGCCGCCCGCAGGCAGCTCCCGCGCCCGCCGCCGCTCCCGCTCCCGCTGCCGCGCCGGCCCGCCTCCGGGCCGTGCCCGAGGGGACCGAGGCGCGCGGCTTCGCCATCTACGTCGGCCTCGACGAGCTCAAGGCCGCCGCCGCGGGCACCGACCTCGGCACCGTCGTCGCCGCGCTCAAGCGCCTGGCGGCGGAGCTCGCCCCCGGCGTCGAGACGCACGCCGCCGTCGCCCTCGCTCCCGAGGGCGCGGGCGGCCGCGACATCGACGTGGTGCGCCTGGCGCTGCAGGATCCTGCCGCCGTCGCCCAGCACCGCGAGCAGCCCGAGGACGAGGACCGCGTGGACGGCGGCGTGACCGTCGACCTGTCGCGCAAGCGCGTCGTGCTCGACGGGGACACCGCCCCGCTCACCTACAAGGAGTTCGAGCTGCTGCAGTACCTCGTGCTGCGCGAGGGGCGCACCATCGAGCGCGCCGAGCTCATCGCGTCGCTGTGGTCCGCCGCCGACGAGGACGACGTGCCGAACGAGCGCACCATCGACGTGCACGTCCGCCGCCTGCGCTCGAAGCTCGGCCGCTACGAGGAGATCGTCCGCACCGTGCGCGGTGCCGGGTACCGGTTCGACCGGCACGCCGACGTCTCCGTGCACCACGCCAGCACGCAGTCGCCCGACCTGTTCTGAGGCCGCGGGGTGCGGTCCAGGCGCTGCTTGTGGAGCTGTCGGCGGACTCCCAGGACATCGGGCCCGTTCCGGGTAGCGGGGCGTTACGGGATCGTTATACAGTCTTCTCGTCCCCACCGTTTGCTGTGGCGGTGGAGACGGAATGTGATTGCAGGACACTCCTGGTGCAAGGGAGAGGGCCGGCCCCATGCCTCTGGGGTCGGCCCTCAGTCATCTCCGGACCCCGCCGCCGGAGCGGCCTCCCCGAGGCGGTCGCGGACCGCCGCGCTCAGTAGACTTCCCCACGAGAGCGCCGCCCGAAGACCCTCCCGGCTGCGCACCGACGAGGAGGCCTGGTGGGCGAGACCGCGGACGCCGTGCGGGCCTGGGAGTCGCTCTTCCGCGCCCAGGTCAGCGTCATGCGCCGCCTCAGCACCGACTTCCCCAGCCACGACCTCTCGTTCAACGAGTACGACGTGCTCTTCAACATCTCGCGCCAGCCCGACGGGCGCCTCCGCCTCCGCGACCTCAACCAGCACGTGCTGCTGACCCAGCCCAGCGTGAGCCGCCTCATCGACCGGCTCGTCGCGCGCGGCCTCGTCGTGAAGTGCGGGGACGAGAGCGACGGCCGGGCGACGATCGTGCGCCTCACGGAGGCCGGCGATGCGGCATTCCGGGCGGTCGCGCGCATGCACATGGAGTCGATCGCGGCGACCGTGGGCGCGGCGCTCACGCCCGACGAGCTCGACACCCTCCGCGCGCTCACGGACAAGCTGCGCGGGGGCGTCGCCGAGGCCTAGGCCGCGGATCCCGCCCGCGGACGGGGGACGGCCGCCGGCGCGGTCGGCCGGGCGAACGGACCGCCGCGCGCGACGAGCAGGCGCAGCAGCGCGAGGACCAGGTCGGCCGCCGTGACGAGGCAGGCGGCCCAGCCGATCGCCGTCGTGAGGCCCGCCGCGGCCGGCCCGCCCATCTCCGCCACGGCGAGGACGCCGGCGACGAGGACACCGAGGGCGCCCACGGCGATCGCGTCGAGCGAGGAGAACGGGGGCACGGTCTCGGCGGCGGCCGGCACGCGGCGGTGCGGCGCCAGGCGGTGCAGCCCGTCGCGGATGCGCGAGACGCCGTACACCGCCTCGCCCAGCTCGAGCGGCAGGTGCGTCGCGCCGAAGACGACGTCGGCGAGGGTGCGCTCGCGGATCCGGCGCAGGGTGCGGATCTGCAGCGGCAGCCGCACCAGGACGGGCACGGCCCACCACCACTCCGGCTCGAGGATCCCCTGGATGCCGGCGGCGGCGAGGTAGAGCCCGGCGAGCGCGTAGGCCGTCGCGCGGAGGACGGGGCCGACGCCGATGCGGAGGGCGGCCAGGCGGGCGCGACGCCGGTCGGCGGCGTCCGCGGGGGCCCTGCCCCGGGTGAGGCGGGTGACGTGCGCGCCCCACCGCTCCCGGCGCCGGCGCATCGTGCCCCAGGTGACGGCGGTGTCGACCCGGACGCGGGCCTCGGGCACGAGGGCGGAGCGGTCGCCCCCGGCGAGGAGGGCCGTGAGGATCACGTCGGCGGACGCCCCGGGGGCGGGCCGTCCGTCGCGCGGGGCGAGGCGGAGCAGGGTGGCGGGCGCGAGCGGCACCGGGCCGATGAGGCCGAGGTCCATGCCGGTCTCCACGGCGCCCATGGCCCAGTGCCGCTGGAGGAGCCGGAGCGCGGCCGCGATCGGGCCACGGGATCCGCTCGGGCGCGGGTCGAGGCGCGCGGACACGGTGACGGCGTCGGGGTCCCGGTCGAGGGCCGCGGAGAGGCGCTCGAGGACCGGCGGCTCCAGCTCGGCGTCCGGCGAGACGAGCAGCACGCGCCCCGCGTCGCCGACGATGCGGAAGGCGAAGTCGTAGGCGGACCGGAGGGAGCCCTCCCGGGGACCGCGGTCGATCACCGTGACGGTCGTGCTGGTCCGGCCGTCGCCGGGGCGGGCGCGCTCGTGCCGGCCGTTGAAGGTCCGCGCGACGGCGAAGGTGTCGTCGCGGCTGCCCGCGACCACGACCACGACGCGGTCCGGCGGGAGCGTCTGGCCGAGCACCGAGGCCAGGGTGCGCGCGATGGTCGTCCCCGCGTCGCCCGCGACGACGACGGCGGATACGGCCGCACGGGACGCGGGCGGCGCGCCCGAGGGCGAGGGGGTGCTCGGATCGTCCATGGGCCTCTCGACGTCGACGGGTCTCTGTCGGCGGACGGCCCCGGACGGACGCGCACTGCCATGTGCGATATTACGTGCCGCCCGGCTGTCGGCGCGCATCGACCCCACCCCCCGTCCGCCGCGGACCTCCGTCCTAGGCTCGATCCATGAGCGACGACGACGCCCCCGATCACGGATCCGCCGACCGGGAGGGCGCGTCCACCGCGCACGGCCCGAGCATCGTGTGGCTGCGCGACGACCTCCGCGTGGCCGACAACCCGGCCCTGCACGCGGCCGTCGAGCGGGGCGAGCCGGTCGTCGTGCTGTACGTGCTGGACGAGGAGAGCGACGGGATCCGCCCGCTCGGCGGCGCCGCGCTCTGGTGGCTGCACATGAGCCTGTCGCGGCTCGGCGACTCCCTCCGCGAGCTCGGCTCGCCGCTGGTGCTGCGCCGCGGGAAGGCCGCGGAGGTGCTCGACGAGCTGGTCGCGGAGGTCGGCGCCGGCGCGTTGCTGTGGAACCGGCGCTACGGCGGAGCGGAGGTCGCGGTCGACACGGCGATCAAGAAGGATCTCGGCGACCGGGGCCTCGACGTGCGCAGCTTCCAGGGGTCGCTGCTCGTCGAGCCGTGGACCGTCATGAACAAGCAGGGCGAGCCCTTCCGCGTGTACTCGCCGTTCTGGCGGGCCGCGCAGGAGCGGGCGGAGCCCCGCAAGCCGCTGCCCGCGCCCGACGCGCTCGAGGGACCCTCCCGGTCGCCGCGCTCGGAGGACCTCGACGCCTGGGGCCTCCTGCCGACGGAGCCGGACTGGGCGGGGGGCCTGCGCGCGTCGTGCGACCCCGGCGAGGCGGCGGGGCTGCGGCGCCTCGAGGACTTCGTCCAGCACGAGCTCGAGGACTACGCGGAGGACCGCGACCGGCCCGCCGCCCTGTCGACGTCCCGGCTGTCGCCGTACCTGCGCTGGGGCGAGGTGAGCCCGTTCCAGGTCTGGCACCGGGTCCAGCGCACGCGCGGCAAGGAGGTGGGCGGCGACGAGGTCAACGTCACCAAGTTCCTGTCCGAGATCGGCTGGCGCGAGTTCAGCTACCACCTGCTGTACCACCACCCCGACCTGGCGACGCGGAACTTCACGCCGCGCTTCGACCGGTTCCCGTGGCAGGAGCCGACCGACGCGACCCTCGGCGCGTGGCAGCGCGGCCGGACGGGCGTGCCGCTCGTCGACGCCGGCATGCGGGCGCTCTGGCGGGACGGCCACCTGCACAACCGCGTGCGGATGGTCGTGGCGTCGTTCCTCATCAAGAACCTGCTCATCGACTGGCGCCTCGGCGAGCAGTGGTTCTGGGACACGCTCGTCGACGCGGACGCGGCCAACAACGCGGCGAGCTGGCAGTGGGTCGCGGGATCCGGCGCGGACGCCGCCCCCTACTTCCGCGTGTTCAACCCGGTCCTGCAGGGGCAGAAGTTCGACCCGACGGGCGAGTACATCCGGTCGTACGTGCCGGAGCTCGCGCACGCCCCGCGCGACGTCGTCCACGAGCCGTGGAAGGCGCAGGGCGACCTCGTGGCGAGCGCGGAGGACGTCGCCGACGAGCAGGCCGACGGCGGGCTCGCGGCCTACCCGTCGCCCATCGTCGATCTCAAGGAGTCACGTCGGCGGGCGCTGGCCGCGTACGACGTCGTCAAGGACCTCTGACGCAGGAGGGCCCGCGCGTCATCGACGCGCGGGCCCTCCGTCGTGCGGACGCGGATCAGGCGTCGTCGCGCTCCCCGAGGCGCTCCTCGCGGTCGTGCTGCTCCCGGATCCCCCGGCCGAGCTTCACGTCCTCGCGCTCGGCGGCCGCCTTCTTGTCGCTCACCTTGGTGTCGCGCGGCGGCAGCTGGATGGTCTCCTCGGCGGCGATGCCCGCCTGGAGCTGGCGACCGCGCTCGAGCTCGGCGTCGAACTCGGCGCCGAACAGGAGCGCGAGGTTCGCGATCCAGAGCCAGAGGAGGAAGACGACGACGCCGGCGAGCGAGCCGTAGCTCTTGGCGTAGTTCGAGAACGTCGTGACGTAGAACGCGAAGGCGACCGACGCGACGACCAGCACGAGCAGCGCGAGGGCCGCGCCCAGGCTCATCCACCGGAACTTCGGCTGCTTGGCGTTGGGGGTGGCGTAGTAGAGGATCCCGAGGAGCAGGATCATCAGCAGCGCCAGCACGGGCCACTTGGCGATCGACCACACGAGCTGCACGGTCGCGCCGAGACCCAGCGCCTCGCCGATGGCCTCCGTGACGGGCCCGGAGATCGCGATGATGAGGGCGCAGACCAGCAGGATCACGATGCCGATGACCGTCACGGCGAGCTGGGTCGGCTTGAGCTTCCAGAACGGCCGGCCCTCCGGGATCTCGTAGATCCGGTTCATCGCGCGGCTGAAGGCCCCGACGTAGCCGGACGCCGACCAGATGGCCAGCACGATGCCGGACACGAGCGCGAAGCCCGCGGCGGGCGAGTTGACGAAGCCCTCGATGACCGGCTGGAGGATGCCCACGGCGTCGGGCGCGAGCGGACGGACGACCTCGATCACCGCATCGACCGTCGACTGACCCTGGCCGAACACGCCGAGCAGCGAGATGATCGCGATGAGCGCGGGGAACAGGGACAGGACCGCGTAGTACGTGAGGGACGCGGCGATGTCGGTGCACTGGTCCGAGCCGAACTCGCGCATGGTCTTGCGGAGCACGTACTTCCAGGACGGCTTCTCGATCTCGGTCGGGGAGTCGGGCTTGCGCCCGTCGTCCTCGTGGGGCCGGTCCTCGATGGTGCCGGCCGTGTCTCGTTCTGCCACTGGTGCCTCCGTGATTGTCGCGGGTCGGGTACCCCTCCCCAGCGTGGCCCGTGCAGGCCAGCGCGCCTAGCCCGTCGGGGCCCCGGCCGCCCGATCGCGCGCGTCCGCGGCACCGGCGCGCGTCTCGTATGCTCGCCGAGGGCCTCGCGCGCCCGCGGATCCGGCACCCGCCGGAACATCCGCCCGCTCCCGCGCGTTGCCCTCGTGATCGCCACAGCGATCACCGTGCTCCGCCGACGCGCGCACGGACGCCGCCCGAGCAGTGGAGGACGCATGCTGCGCACCATGATGACCGCGAAGATCCACCGCGCCACGGTGACGCACGCCGACCTGCACTACGTGGGATCCGTCACCGTCGACCGCGACCTCCTCGACGCCGCGGACATCCTCGTGGGCGAGCGCGTCAGCATCGTCGACGTCACGAACGGCGCCCGGCTCGACACGTACACGATCGCGGGCGAGCGCGGCAGCGGCGTGCTCGGCATCAACGGGGCGGCCGCGCACCTCGTGGGCGTGGGCGACGTCGTGATCCTCATCGCCTACGGCCAGATGACCACGGAGGAGGCCCGCGCGCTCGAGCCGCACGTGGTGCACGTGGACGCGCAGAACCGCATCCGGGCCGTCGACGCCGACCCCACGGCCCCGCCCGCGCCGGGCCTCGAGCGCTCCCCGCTGGCCGAGCCGGTCTGATCCGGTACCGCCGCCCTCCTCCGGGGGACGGCCACTGTACTGGGTCCCCCAAACGACGGACAGAAGCCGGGCCCCCCAAAACGGGGGACATTCGCGCGCATCCAGGGGGATACCGGGGAACCCCGGCTACCGTGGAGGCATCCGGTACGGCTCTTCGGGTGAGCTGTACCGCACCAGCCGGTTCGTCTGCGGGTAACAGACGTTCACGTGCGCAGTCCGGCCCGGGCCTCGAAGGTCCGGGCCGGTCTCATTCCCCCGCCGGCCCGCTCCGGCGGCGTCGGGATCAGCGGCCCTCGGCGCGTCGCCTCCGGCGCTCGTCGCGCTCCGCGTCCGCGGCGGCCGCCTCCTCGGGCGTCGGCGCGGTGCCACCGCGGTCGCGCGGCTGCCACCACGCGCCGCGGCCGTCGACCGGGTACGCGTCCTGCAGGGCCTCGACCATGGCCTGGAGCCGGAGGCGCAGGGCGTCGGTGACGTCGCGCGGATCCGCGTCGGGCGCCACGGGGATCCGCTCCCCCACTGCCATGTGCACGGGGACGCCGATGCGGTCGCGCATGCGGATGCGGCGGTTCTTCGTGAGGAGCCGGTGTCCGCCCCACACCGCGACGGGCACGATGGGGACGCCGGCCTCGGCAGCCAGCCGCGCGGCGCCGGTCTTCAGCTCGCGGACGCGGAACGACGCGCTCACCCCGGCCTCGGGGAACACGCCCACGAGCTCGCCCGCGCGCAGCGCCCGCACGGCGTCGGCGTAGGCCGCGGCGCCCGCGGACGCGTCGACGCTGATGTGGTGCATGCGCCGGAGGACCCAGCCGACGCCGGGCTTGTCGAACGCGCCCTTCTTGGCCATGAAGCGGATGCGCCGGCGGCCGTGCAGCCAGGTCGCCCACTCGACGAGGGCGAACTCCAGGTAGCCGAAGTGGGTCATGGCGATGACCGCGCCGCCCGTCTCGGGGATGCGCTCCCGGCCCTCGGCGACGAGGCGGAGGCGGAGGGACCCGAAGAGCGCGCGGCCCAGGATCACGGCGGCCCCGTAGACGGGCTCGCGGGTGCGGCGGCTCATGCTCCGACCCTACGGGGCCGGGACGGGCGCATCCCGGGAGCCGACGGCGGGCGGACACCCGCGCTCCGTCCGGGGCGCGGGAGGCCGGCGGCGGGTTGATCCGCGGACGGGTGCGTCGCGAGCGCGACGCCCCGCGCTAGGCGTCGGTGCGGTCGCTGTCCGCGTCGGCAGCAGGGGCGACGTCGGCCTCGCTGGACGTGCCGGGCTCGACCGTGGCCTGCGCCTCGTCGTCCATGGTCTCCAGCGTGATCTCGGCCTCGGGGACCTCCTGGCCGTCGGCGTCGAGCGGCACGATGTAGTCGCCGAGGCGACGGCGGGCCGCCTCCTCGCGCTGCACGCGGATCCGCTCGAGCTTCTCCTCGCGCAGGCGCAGGCGCTCCGTGTCGACCTCGACGCGGCGCACGGTGACGCCGCGCGTGGGCCCTGCCGCCTTCGCGGGGGTGGTCTTGCGGGAGGCCTCGCGCTTGGCGGCCTCGCTCGCCGGCTTCCGCGACGGGGCGGTGCCCGACTTCGCGGCCGCCGAGGCGGGCTTGGTCGACACCGCGGGCGGCTTGCCCGACCCCGGGCAGCGCTCGTGGTTGCGACCGTGGTCGAGGATGTTGCCCGTGGCCATGCCGACGGGATTCGCCTTGCCGCAGACCGAGCACTTCGTCGCGGGGGTTGCTGCCACGTTCGATACCACTTTCCATCGCCGCGCCGTCGCCGGACCGAGGATGCCGGTCGGCCGGACGGCGCCTCACCACGGTACCCGACTGAGGAGGTGCGGGGATACCGGAGTCCCCGACGGGGTGGGTCAGACGGGGAAGCAGGTGGTGCGCATGCGCACCACGACGGCGCCCTCGGCCTCCTCGACCTCGAGGTCCACCGTGACGGAGGACAGCTCGGCGAGGCTCGCGAGGTGCGTGCCGCCGCACGGGATGCGCGCGGTGCCGTCGGGCAGCTCGCACACCCAGGAGCGGCGCGAGGTGAGCAGGTCGCCCTCGCGCTCGATCCTGGCCGCGGCGCCCGAGGCGACCCAGCCGGCGAGCGTGGCGTCGACCTCCGCGCGCACCTCGTCCAGGTGGTCGAGGAGCGCGGCCGGCGTGAAGCCCTTCTTCCGCAGCGACTTGCCGAGGCGGTAGGTGTCCACCGACGACCACGGGCCGATCCGCGAGGTGCCGATGGCGAGCGCGTCGAAGCCGGGGGCGCCGAGCGCGTCGGGCGCCACGTCCTTGGTCCAGGCGGAGGCGAGCGCCCGGTCGAGGGCGAGCGAGGCGAGGTGGCAGCCGGTGTGGCCGGCGGAGAGCGCGCGGCGGTGCTCGGGATCCACCGCGACCTCCGCGGCGTCGCCCGCGCGGACGTCGGCGTCGCCGGGCACGACGTGGACGGCGACGAAGGACCAGCCCTCCGCGCCCTTCTTGACCGGGACCTCGGCGCCGACGTGCAGCGCGGCCGCGCCGCCCTCGGGATCCGTCTCCGCGGCCCCGACCAGGCAGTCGAGCACCTCGATGCCGGCGCCGCGCACGCGGAGCACCGCGCGGTCGGCGGGCTGGTCCGGCCAGGCCGCGTCGACGGGGTGGCACGCGGTCGCGTCGAGCACGACGGCGAGCGTGCCGTCGTCCCGGCGGTCGACGCGGAGGACCGTGCCCTCGGAGGCGACGGATCCCGCCGGGTAGGTCACGCGCGTGGGCGGCAGGGCGACGGCGCCCGCGGGGATGGAGGTCATGGGGGCTCCCGGCTCGGTGTGCCTCGATCCTCGCAGACCGGCGCCCGACGCCCGCCCGGCGCGGCGGATCCCGGCGGCCCGCGGATCAGGCGGGCGCCGTCCCCGTGGCGCGCGCCCGTCCGAGGATCCGCCGCAGCGCCGCCCGCTCGAGGAGCGTCCACGCCGCGCTCGACAGGAGGTGCAGCGCGGCGGCGAGCGGGGCGACGGCGGCGAACACGACCGTCACGAACGGCAGCACCCGCATCGTCGCCGCCATGCCGGGCAGCGCCGGATCCGCGACGGCGGACGGCCCCTGGAACCGCAGGTCGGCGCGGCGGCGGACCTCCACGACCACGGCCAGCAGGGCGAGGACGGCCACGGAGACGACGACGGGCAGGAGCCCGAGCCCGGCCGCCGACACCGCGCTCGCGCCGAGCGGCATCCCCGCGAAGGGCGCGGCGAGCAGCGCGTTCGCCTCGCCGCCGATCCGCGCCTGCGCGAACAGGGCGTAGACGGCCGCGAGCACGGGCGCCTGCGCGAGCGTCGGCAGGCAGCCGGCGAGCGGCGACGCCCCCTCCCGCGCGTAGAGCTCCTGCGTCGCGCGGGACAGCCGCTCGGGCGCCCCGACGTGCCGACGACGGAGCTCGGCGAGCGCCGGGGCCAGGCGGCGGCGCTGGATCTCGGCGCGCACCTGGGCCACGCCGACGGGCACGAGCATGGCCCGCACGGCGAGGGTGAGGAGGATGACGGCGACGCCGGTCGCGGAGGCGCCGGCGAGCGGGTGGATCAGGTCGGCGAGGCCGACGACGAGCTGGGATAGGCCGTCGAGCACGGCTCGGACGGGGGCGATCGATGTGGGGTCCAGGGGGTTCCTTGCGACGAGAGCGGAGGGGGGATCCGTCTGGTCGTCGCATGCGGGCGCGCCCGGTCCGTTCCGCGCGCGGGCGGGCGGTGGACCTGTGCGGGCCGCGGTCAGGCGGCCGGGAGCGGCGCGGGCACGACGACCTGCGCCGGGCGGCCCGGGGCTCGCGAGCGCTCGTGCCCGTCGGCGTCCGGATCGCTCGAGGACACGAGCACCGGGAGGTCGACGTCCTCGTCCGGGCGCCGGGGCGGCGTGCCGGATCCGAGCAGCCCGCGGGCGGCGGCGACGCGCACGAACGCGACGGCCGCGGCCACGGAGGCGGCGCCGAGGAGGGCCGCGAGGAGGATCGCGGGCGAGACGCCCGCGCCGCCGAGCACCACGTCGCCCATGAGGGCGAGGACGCGGCCGAGGGCCTCCAGGACGGCGGGCATGCGCCGACGGTAGCACCGGGGTCCGCGGGAGCACGAGGGGCGGTCGCGCCGGCGGGCACCGCGCGCCCGCCCGCGTTCGGGCCCCTGGACACGCCGCTGTGCACGGCACTCCGAGGTACCGCGCAGTGCGTGATACTGTGCGACGCATGAGAGAGACCGGCTGATGGACACCACGCAGCTCCTCAAGGGAGCGCTCGACACCGCCGTGCTCGCGGTCGTGCAGCACGACGACGGGTACGGCTACGACATCGTGCGCCGCCTCCGCGACGCCGGCCTCGGCGACGTCGGCGACGCCTCCGTCTACGGGACGCTCCGCCGCCTCTACGCCGCGGGCGCGCTCTCGAGCTACGTGGTGCCGTCGGAGGGCGGGCCGCACCGGAAGTACTACGCGATCAACCCCGAGGGCCGCGAGCTGCTCGCGGGGCAGCGCGCCACCTGGGCGGCGTTCGCGACGGCCATGAGCGGGCTCCTCGGCGAGCCCGCCCCCGAGACCCCCCGCACCCGGAAGGCCGGCGGCGCCGGCGAGGGCCCCGTGCCCGCATCCGTCGACATCCGCACGATCGGAGAGAAGCCGTGAACATCGCAGACCCCGCCCTCGACAGCCGCATCCAGGCCTTCGCCGCCGCCGTGCGCGCCCGCCTCGACGACCTCGACCCGGAGGACGTCGACGACCTCACGGGCGGCCTCGAGGCCGACCTGCAGGAGGAGGCCGCGGATCACGACGGCGCCCTCGAGCTCGGCGACCCCGTCCGCTACGCCGACGAGCTGCGCACCTCCGCGGGGCTGCCGGAGCGCGCATCCGAGGCGACGGCGACGTCGCCGCTCGCGCAGCTGCGCGACGGCATCCGGGAGCGGGGGCGCGCGATGCACGCGGGCATCCGCGCGAACGGCGAGCTGTCCGCGATCCTCGACCTCGTGATCCTCTTCCGCCCGGTGTGGTGGCTGCTGCGGGCGTGGGCGGGGTACCTGTGCATCGTGACCGTCGTCTTCGGGGGCTTCTCGGTCCTCCCCGGGAACCCCCTGGCGTGGGCCCTGCTCCTCGTGCTCGTCGTCATCAGCGTGCAGTGGGGACGGGGCCGTTGGCTCCCCAGCGCTCCCGCCCGGGCGCTGAAGACGGGCGTCAGCGCGATCACGGCCGTCTCCCTCGTCGTCCTCATCCCCGTGGCCATCGACGAGATGGTGCGGGACCCCTACGTCGACGCCTCGTACGCACCCTCCCCGGAGCCGGGGCTCTCGCTCGACGGCAAGGCGGTCACGAACCTCTTCGCCTACGACGCCGAGGGGAACCCCCTCGACCGCGTGCAGCTGTTCGACCAGGACGGCGAGCCCCTCACGACGGTCAGCGGCGTCGAGCAGGACGGCCGCGTGATGGACCCGACGACCGGCGAGTACCTGTCGCCCGCGGACGGAGCCTGGAACGTGTTCCCCCTCGAGCGGGACCTGCTCGCCCTGTCCGACGGGTCAGCCACCGCGGGATCCGGCACGGTGCGCCCGCCGTTCGCGAAGGCCCTGACGCTCCCCGCCGGGACCGACGCGACGTCGACCCCCGCACCCTCCCCGAGCGCCGGGACCGACGGGGCACCCGCACCCGATGCGACGCCCGCCCCCGAGCCCACACCCACCCCGGAGCCGACCCCGTGAGCGCGCTCCTCGACCACGGCCGCCCCGCCCCCGGGCTCGGCGCCGACGCGGAGCTCGCGCGCCTGACCGCACGCGAGCGGGAGATCCTCGTGCTCGTGGCCCGCGGGATGTCGAACGCGGAGATCGCCGGCCGGCTCTTCCTGGCGCCGACCACGGTGAAGACGCACGTGAGCCGCACGCTCGACAAGCTCGGCGTGCGCGACCGCCTGCACGCCACGATCTGGGCGTACGAGAACCACGTGGTGGAGCCGCTGGCAGCCACGCGCTGACGGGGATGCGCTGACGGGGACGCGGGGCGAGGCACCCGGGAGACGAGAACGGCCCGCCAGTGGCGGGCCGTTCCATTCTGTCTCAACCAGAGATGCGCACCCGGAGGTGCTGTGCGCCCGGAGGGATTCGAACCCCCAACCTTCTGATCCGTAGTCAGATGCTCTATCCGTTGAGCTACGGGCGCAGTCGTGCGGCGATGATCCCCGCGAGCGGCGATCAGGCCGGGAGACAGACTACATGCTCGCGGGCCGCGTCGCGAATCGGCGCCGCGAGCCCCCTCCGTCGGCCGGCCCCTGCCCGACCGCGCGCACCCGGCGGGCGCGCCGGTCCCCGCTGATTAGGCTGGATCGACCCGAACCGCGAGGAGCGACCCTTGGCATCCTGGACCGACCACGTCGTCTGGTGGCACGTCTACCCGCTCGGCTTCACGGGTGCGCCGCAGACCCGCGACGACCTCGCCGGACCCGACGTCGGCGCCCCCGCGCATCCCGACGCCGCCCCGGCCCACCGCCTCGAGCGCCTCCGCGCATGGCTCCCCTACCTCGTCGACCTCGGCGCGAACGGCCTCCTCCTCGGCCCGGTCTTCGACTCCGAGACGCACGGCTACGACACGCGCGACCACCTGGCGGTCGACCCCCGGCTCGGCGACGACGCCGACCTCGACGCCCTCCTCGCCGACGCCTCCGCCCGCGGCGTGCGCGTCCTCCTCGACGGCGTGTTCAACCACGTCGGCCGCAGCCACCCGCGCTTCGTGCAGGCGGTCGCCGACGGACCCGGATCCGAGGCCGCCTCCTGGTTCCGCTGGGACGAGGCCGGCGAGCCCGTCGGGTTCGAGGGCCACGGCGCGCTCGTCACGCTCGACCACGACTCCGAGGCCGTGCGCGCCCACGTCGCCGAGGTGATGATCCACTGGCTCGACCGGGGCGTCGCCGGCTGGCGCCTCGACGCCGCCTACGCCGTCCCCGCGCCCTTCTGGGCGGCCGTGCTGCCGCGCGTCCGCGAGCGGCACCCCGACGCCTGGTTCGTGGGCGAGATGATCCACGGCGACTACGCCGGGTACGCGGCCGAGTCGACCATCGACTCCATCACGGCCTACGAGCTGTGGAAGTCGATCCGCAACTCGATCGCCGAGCGGAACCTCTTCGAGCTCGACTGGACCCTCACGCGGCACGCCGAGCTGCTGACCTCCGTCACGCCGCAGACCTTCGTCGGCAACCACGACGTCACGCGCATCGCCTCCGCGGTGGATCCCCGCCACCTCGGCCACGCGATCGCCCTCCTCCTGCTCCTCCCGGGCGTCCCGTCGATCTACGCGGGCGACGAGCGCGGCCTCACCGGCGTGAAGGAGGACCGCGCGGGCGGCGACGACGCCGTGCGCCCCGCGTACCCGGCCTCACCCGAGGACCTGCCCGACGACGCGGACGCGGCCCGGATCCGGAGCCTCCACCAGGAGCTCGTCGGCCTGCGCCGCCGGCACGCGTGGCTGGTCGACGCGCGCGTGGAGACCTCCGGCCTCACCAACACGGCGCTCACGATCGCGCTCCGGCCGTCGGGCTCGGGTGCCGCGGGCGGCGTCGCGCCGGGCTCGCCCGACGCGCTCAGGCTCGTGCTGAACATCGGTGACGATCCGGTCGAGGTCGGCGGGCCGCACGGCGGCGTCGAGGCGGGCGCGCTCGGTGCGGACGGTCGCCTGGCCGCGCATTCGTGGGCGGTCCTCGCCGGCGCCTAGGACGCAGGCCAGTCGGCCAGCCGGCCGGACGTCCGCCGGCCTCGCCTGCGGCGTCAGACGGCGCGGTGCGGCCAGCCGTAGACCTCGGCTAGGAGCGCGGCGCGGGCGGCGTGCGCCGCAGCCTCCTCCTCGGCCTCGGCGTCCGGATCCTCGTCCGCCGGAGCGAAGTGCCCGTCGTCGATCTCCGGCTCGTCGTCGTCGAACGGCCGGTGCGTGAGCGGCCACTCGACCGCCGCGAGCGCGGGCCACACGGCGGGATCCGTGGCGTCCGCCTCGGGCTCCCCGTCGGCCCCCCGCGCACCGCCGCCGACGAGCAGCTGCTCGTCGGCCGGGTGCGGATCCACCGCGCGCAGCCCCTCCCCGTCGCCGTAC
Source organism: Clavibacter rahimiani (assembly GCF_052654495.1). Classification (NCBI taxonomy): domain Bacteria; kingdom Bacillati; phylum Actinomycetota; class Actinomycetes; order Micrococcales; family Microbacteriaceae; genus Clavibacter; species Clavibacter rahimiani. The sequence goes on along the minus strand of NZ_CP199790.1, from coordinate 479,587 downwards.
GGCGCGAAGAGGAACTGCGAGAAGTGGCGGGTCACGGCGTCAGGCTAGTCGGCCGTGGCTCCCAGGAACGGGCGCGCGACAGGGTTGTGGAAGGCTTTCCACCATCTCCCCGCGGGCGGCCCGGGATCAGTCCCCGGAGCGTCCCGGCTGGCCCAGCGGGACGGCTTCCGGGCGCTCCACGGTGCTGCGGATCTCGCCCGTCGCGGCGGGGTCGAGGATCGCGTCCATGACCTCCAGCACGTGGAACGCGAGCTCGCCGGAGGCGCGGTGCGGCACGCCGCGGCGGATGGCGTCGGCCATCTCCGCGAGGCCGCAGCCGCGACCCGCGTCGACGAAGCCCGCGCTCGGCTCGACGTCGGTCCACTCCCGGTCCTCGGACGTGGCGACCTGCACCTGCCCGGAGAAGTGGTTCGGGTCCGGCACCGAGAGCGTGCCGGCCGTGCCGTAGACCTCGATGTTCGGGATCCGCGTCGCCCAGATGTCGAAGCTCATGGTGACGGTGGAGACCGCACCCGACGCGTGCGTGAGCACGGCGCTCACGTGCGTGTCGACGGTCACCGGGATCTCCCGCGCCTCGGGGTCGGAAGCCGCCGAGCGCACCCGGTCGGAGCGGAGCGACGCGCCCTGCACCCGGGTGACGGGGCCGAGCAGCGTCACCAGCGCCGTGAGGTAGTACGGCCCCATGTCGAACAGCGGACCGGCGCCCGGCTGGTAGTAGAACGCGGGGGCCGGGTGCCACAGCTCGTGGCCAGGCGCGCCCCAGAAGGCGTTCGCGGCGACGGGCTTCCCGATCGTCCCGGCGTCGAGCACGGCGCGCGCGGTCTGGATCCCGGTGCCGAGCACGGTGTCCGGCGCGGATCCGACGCGGAGGCCCTTCTCCTCGGCGAGCCGGAGGATCGGCTCGGCCTCTTCGGGGCTGAGCGCGAGCGGCTTCTCGCCGTAGACGTGCTTGCCGGCCTCGAGCACGCGGATGTCGACCTCGGCGTGCGCGGCGGGGATCGTGAGGTTCAGCACCGCGTCGATGCGCGGGTCGGCGATGAGGTCGTCGACGCTCAGCGCGTCCACGCCCTGCGCCTCGGCGACGGTGCGCGCGCGGACGAGGTCGAGGTCGGCGACCGCCACGAGGCGCACGCCCGGCAGGTTCTCGAAGGCCGCGAAGTACTGCTCGCTGATCTTCCCGACGCCGATGATCCCGAGGGTCATCGCGTCGTCGTCGTGCGTCAGCGTGCTGCCCACAGGAGGCCCCTCTCGATGATGGTGCGGACGTTCGGGTCCTCGACGACCTCGATGCGGTGGCCGGGGGCGGAGACGAAGATGCGGCCCTCGCCCCACTGGCGGGTCCAGATGGCGGGCGCGGTGACCGGGCGGTGCCACGGATCCCACGGCCGCACCGTCTGCGTGGTGGTCGCGAGCACGTCGTTGTACTCGTCGCTCAGCACCCAGTACTGCTCGGTGACGAGGTCGAAGTCGGCGATGCCCCGCGTGATCTCGTGCGTGCGCCCGAGCTCCGTCATCTCGACCGTGTACGGGATGTAGTTGTCGGACTGCTCGCCCGTGCGCTCGGCCGGGTCCTTGCCCGCGTGGTGGGCGAACTGGCCGCCGATCATGTGCAGGTAGTCCGCGGTGTTCCGGTACGAGTCGGCGATGCCGCCGTGCCAGCCGGCCATGCCGGTGCCGGCGATGACGGCGGCGCGGAGGCCGGCCATCTCCTCGGGCTCGATGGTCGTCATGGTGTTGGCCTGGACGATGAGGTCGGTCGCGGCCATGACGTCGGCGTCGGCGTAGACGGCCGATCCCTCCTCGACGCGGACCTCGAAGCCGTTCTCCTCGAGGAACGGGATGAACAGGCCCGTGGTCTCCACGGGCATGTGGCCGTCCCAGCCTCCGCGGACGACGAGCGCCTTCCGGGCGGCGGTCACGAGAGCGCCGTCCGGATCGGGCACCCGCGGTGCGGGGTGGCGGACGTGCGGGGCATCTGCATCACTGCGACTCCTTCGTCGAGCGCGACCGGCCGCTGCCGGGCGCCCCTCGAACGCTACGGCGATGTCCAGGCAGATCGCAACCGGGCTGGCCTAAGCGGAAATGTTGCGAGCATGGGCTGGCACCGGCGTCACGAGCGCTGGGCAGTGGCAGGACGCGGTGGCATGCTCAGGAGTCAAACTTGGAAGGTGTTTATCATATGGCGCAAGAGTCGACAACCTGGCAATCCTGGATGGCAGCCGACAGTATATTAGATGCTCTTCTTGACGAAGCTAGCCAAGAACTTGAAGCCTCCATACCAGCAGATTTGCACGTGCAGGAGGGGCAACAGCTAGAAGGGGAGCTCGCCGATGCATATCTATCGAAGGTCGGCTCCTGGGTCAGGGACTGGACCAAGAGCAGCGTTTCGGAACTCAGTCCGCCCGCTTGGCTTTGGATCCTACGTCGCATAAATCCGGGGAGAATGGGCGGATCGGCAGAAGGATCGCTGCTCGCGACGCTTGCCCTGGCCGAGAACTTGACTCAGCGCCACGGCGATTCAGGGCGCAATCATTTGAATCGAAACCACGAGGTCGACTACACCGTTCGCGTTGCTCGCGCAACAGCTATTCTTTTAGCTGCCGCCAATCGCCTACGTCTTTTCGATGCATATCGACGTAGGGTTTCAAAGGGCCAATGTTTGCTAGGAACCCCGGGCGCTGGCTTCGCTGGCCTAAAACCGGATGCGAGCCTAGACGCCGCACTTTTGGCACACGATAAGCGTCTTCGTAACCTCGAAGAGACGTGGCACCCCTTCCTAGCCTTTCACATCGAAGAGAAATTCGATCCATACGCGCATGTATTAACCGTCGGATTAGACGATGATTCAACGGCCGCATATCTTAAGCCGAGAAATCGAATCGCCGCGATCGATCAAGCGCCATCGAGATGGAGGTTTTTCTGCGGCGCTCTTAGTGATCATGCGCACGATCCGACCGTCGCGGCATCCGGAGGCTCGCTGCCAGACGCGAAGTACATAGCGGCCACTTATTTAGTCGGTCAAATGACCGCGCAAATCGTAGCGAGTCACGGTCATAGATTCGGCGCAGAAGATAACGGTTATATTCGCATCAGTGATCGCCTCCTACGCATTGCATTCGACGTGAAGCTAAAGTACTCGCGGCAAGAACGACCCTCAATTTTGACTTCATATTTTCCGAGAACATATCATGACCTGTTGAAAGTCCTTCGTGCCGGCCCGCAGGAATTGAGGGCACCAATCGGGCTGCCACTCTTGAAAGCCAAAGAGTTCTGGATAATTGACATGTTTGCAATACGACTGACTCTAAGTCGAGGGTTCCGGATCGAAAAATCTGGAGGAAAAGCAGTTAATACATTGGGCTTTGCATTCGAAGACGACACTCAATTAAGCATCAATAATACCCTGGGTAGGGCCCCCGATATGCGATATGCGCGCTATATTGGTAAAACGTTGTTTTCTAACGGCAATGCCGTGACCGACATTGATGCCATGGTTCAGTTTGACAATCAGCTTGTTCTAGTCAGTTGCAAGGCGTTTGAGTATACAGCCGCCTATGACGATGGGGACTACGCAGCGGTGCGATCAGCGAGGAGCCGAATCGCCGACGCATTAACTTCCTGGGAGCAAAAACTTTCATTCCTATCCACTAACCCCATAGGATCCAACTACGACTTGAGCGGCGTCGCTCTACACGGCGTAGTAGTTACCCCTTCGTTGTTGTACAGCGACCATGCGCTCGCGCAGCAGCATGTCGGCCCTTGGAGTCATATTCCGCGCTATTTGGCACTACCCGAGCTCCTTCAAGCGCTTTCGCGCATCCCGATGTAGCGAATGCGACGCGAAATGTCCGTACGCGTTACCTCGAGGCCGGGGCCGCCGTGCTGCCGCGGACGACGAGCGCCGTCGCGAGGTCGAGGCGCGTCGGCTCGTCGCTGCGCCCCTCGCGGATCCGCAGCACCATGCGCGCCGCGGCCTCCGCCATCTCGCGCACGGGCTGCCGGACGGTGCTGAGCGCGGGCGAGACGATGCGGGCGAACGGCAGGTCGTCGTAGCCGAGCACGGACAGGTCGTCGGGGATGCGGATCCCCCGCTCGCGCGCCGCCTCGTACAGCCCGAGGGCCTGCTCGTCGTTGCCGGCGAAGATCGCGGTGGGGCGGTCCGGGCCGTCCAGCAGCCCGCCGCCGGCGCGATGCCCGGCGCTCCGCCCGAAGTCGCCCTCCGCCTCGACGAGCGAGACCGCGGGTCCGGCCGCCTCGAGCGCGCTGCGGAAGCCCGACATGCGCGCCCGCGAGTAGAGCCGGTGCGGCGGGCCGCTGATGGCGCCGATGCGGGTGTGCCCGAGCCCCAGCAGGTGCTCCCCCGCGGCGTGCCCGCCCTCCCAGTTGGTGGATCCGACGGCCGGCACGTCCGCGGCCGGCGACCCGGCCGGGTCCACGACCACGAACGGGATGCCGCGGCTCCGCAGCTGCCGCTTCTGCGCGGGCGCGAGGTCGGAGAAGACGAGCACGAGGCCCATGGGACGGCGCTGCATGACGCCCGCCATCCAGTCGCCGTCGAGCGCGGTGTCGCGGCCGTGCTCGGTGACGATGACGCTCAGCGCGTGCTCGCGCGCGACCGCGGAGACGCCGCGCAGCAGGTCGACCGAGAAGCCCGTGTCGACGACCTCCAGCACGATCTCGATGAGCGCGCCGTGCGGGCGCTCGGCCCCGCGGCGGCTGTACCCGTGGCGCTCCATGAGCTCCTCGACGCGCGCCCGCGTGGCGGGCGAGATCCCCTTGCGCCCGTTGAGGACCTTGCTGACCGTGCCGATCGACACGTTCGCCTCGCGCGCGATGAGGCCGAGGGTGGTGCCCGCGCCGTGGTCGGGATCGGGGCCGGGCCGCCGTGGCGCATCGGGAAACGTGTCGCTCATGTGGGTGATGCTAGATCGTCGGGAGCCGCCCGTCCTCGCCGCGGGCCGGCTCCCCGACGCGCGTCACCGCCGGACCACCCGGATGGTCCGCACCGACGCGTCCGCCGGATCGGGCAGGACCATGCCCGATCCCGCACCGCTCCGCAGGTAGTCGACCGCCACGCCGTCGATGAGCTCCCCGGGCAGGATCGCGGGGATCCCCGGCGGGTACGGCGTGATCTGCTCCGCGGCCACGCGCCCGATCGCCTCCTCGGCGGGGACGTCCTCCACGGGCCCGAAGAAGGCGTCCCGCGGGAGCATGACGGTCTCCATCGCGAGGTCGCCGGGCGGCGGCAGGTGGATGGATCCGGGCTCCGGGAACCCGCTCGACGCCGTCGCCATGTCCTGCAGGGCCGCCAGCAGCCGGTCCGCCGTCCCGTCGTCGTCCGACAGGGACACGAGCGCCTCCACGCGCCGGTGGTCGCTCGTGTGCATGTCGATGCGCCGCTCGGACCGCAGCCAGTCGGCTGCCTGGTACCCGCTGATGCCGAGGTCGGAGAGGTCGATGAGGACGTGCAGGACGTCGAGCTCGTGCGACGACTCGGCCGCGAGCAGCTCCTCCTCCAGGACGTGCAGCCCGGGGATGCCCTCCGCCTCGTGCCGGATCCGCCGGCTGACGTCGAGCGCGCCCTGCACGAGCGCGGTGCCGTGCTGCACCATCTGGCGGCGCCAGCCGTCGATGCCGGCGTAGATGAGCGTGTTGGAGCTCGTCGTGGAGAGCACGTCGGCGCACTGGCTGAGCCGCACGGGGTCGATGAGGTCGCCCTGCAGGTGGTACGCCGAGCCCTGCTCGAAACCGGTGCCCATCTTGTGCACGCTGACCACGCAGAGGTCGGCGCCGGCGGACATCGCCCAGGTGGGCAGGTCGTCGTGGAAGGGCAGGTGCGCGCCCCACGCCTCGTCGATGATGAGGGGCTTGCCGCGGCGATGGCAGATCTCCGCGATGGCGGCGATGTCGGCGCAGGTGCCGTACGGCGTCGGGCTCGTGATGAGGCAGGCCCGGGCGTCCGGCCAGCGCTCCCACATGGCCTCAACGTCCTCGGGTGCCGGCGGGTGGGCGAGGTGCAGCTCGCCGTCCCAGCGGGGGGAGATCCACCGCGGCCGGAGCCCGGACAGGACGATCCCGGCGGTCACGGACTTGTGGGCGTCGCGGCCGATGAGGATGTCGCCGTCGCCGCCGGCGACGGCCAGCATGGAGGCCTTGACGGACAGGGAGCTGCCGCAGGTGGAGAAGAACGTCTGATCGGCGCCCACGGCGTCGGCGAGGAGCTCCTGCGCCTCCTGCAGGATGCCGCGCGAGGACGAGCGGTCGTCCATGCCGGACGACGCGAGCAGGTCGCTCTGGAACGCCTGCAGGCCGAGCACCTCGAGGACGCGCGGGTCGACGCCGCGTCCCTGCCGGTGCGCTGGCGGGGTGAAGCCGTAGCGGTCGAGCCGGCGGTGCTCGGCGATGGCCTCGAGGACGGGTGCGCGCTGATGATCCATGCGTCCACGGAACCTCGGGCCGCGCCGCTGCCCAAGGGCCTTGCGCCGGGGGCGGATCCATGCGCCGGAGCGGCCGGAGGACCAGGCGGGAGACCCGGGCGGAGAGGGCCGCGACGGCGGCGATGGCGGAGACGGTGGGATTTGAACCCACGGTACCCATACGGGTACTCCACCTTAGCAGGGTGGTGCACTAGGCCGAACTATGCGACGTCTCCAGACGTACCCGTCCACTGTACCGGACGCGGAGGCCTCCTCGACATCCCCGCCCGGGGACGCCCGGGCCCGAACGGGGGGTGCGTCGCGGTTGTCCTCCATATGGCGGACACGTAGTGTCTCTCTCGACGCGTGTGCCGGACCCGACCGGCTTACCCCCCGCGTGTCGATGTGTCAGCCCAGAGATGTCCCGCTCGCCCACGTGGCCGCGGTCCCGGATCCCCCGAACCGGCGCCGCTCACCCCCACGCCCGCGACGACGTCGCGAGCCCCCCGTGGGCGAGAACGAGATTCTCGTCCGGCGGAGGATTCGGGTCGAAAGCTGAACGAGATAGACGGGTCCCCGCTGCATAGGGTGTGCGGCGGGGCCCGTCGCCCTCCTGCGGCGGACGACTCCGCCCGCTCATTCGCGGAGCGCTGTCGCGGGCTCGACCCTCGCCGCCCGCCACGCGGGGATCGACGAGCTCACCACGGCGGTGAGCACGGAGACCGCCAGGGCCCATGCCGCCGCGGACCAGGGATACGGCGGCACGGTGACGGGCGTGTCCGGCGGGAGGAAGCGCGGGACCAGGCCGACCACGAGAGCGCTCACGGCGACGCTCGCCGCCGCCACCATCACCGCGAGCAGGACCGACGACGCCATGACGAGGCGGAAGACCTGGCCGCGGGTCGCGCCGAGCGCCCGCCGGATCACCAGTTCGCGCGCTCGCTCGCGGATGCTGGAGAGCCCCACGTTCACGATCCCCACGGCGGCGACCAGCAGCGCCAGCCCCGCCGCGACGCCGAACATGGCCTGGACGGCAGCCAGGGGCTCCAGGTACGTCCGGACGGTGTCGACGCGCCGCGGGGTCTCGGGCGCACCCAATCCCGCATCCGCCGACATGTCGGCCGCCGCCGACGCGATGTCGGCCTCCGTGTCGTCGGGCGCGTGCCAGAGGAGCTGGATCCCCGTGACGTGCGCCAGTTGCGGTGCGTAGGCGAGCAGCGGGGCCGCCTTCACGTACGCGTTCGCCTGGGAGTCGTCGCCGTCGTTGACGACGCCGACCACGAGCCCCGTGGAGGCGACCCCGTCGCGGGCGCCCGTCAGGCTGACGCCGGAGCCTGCGGCACCGAGCGTGCGCGCGGCCTCCTCGTTCACGACCACCTCGAACGGCGCGGTCGCCTCGTCCGTCGACAGCCACCGCCCCGCTACCAGCGGCAGCCGACGGACTCCCGGCAGGTCGCCTGCGACCAGCACGGCCTGGATGCCGCCGGGGACGACCGCCTGCCGGGCAGGGGGGATGGGGGCGACGTCCAGCGGCGCGGCCAGGTCCAGCTTCGCCGCCACCGCCCGTCGAGATGACTGCGGGAGATCCTCGATGAGGCGTCGGACGCCGCTCACGTCCGTCGCCGGATCGACGGCGATCCCGATCGCCTCGGTGGGCAGCCGTCCGTCGCGCTGCTCGGCGACCGCGACCAGGTAGTCGCGCGCGATCGCCCCGCCGACGACGATGATCACGATCGACAGGATCCCGATGAAGAGGCTGAGGGCCGTGAGCGACGAACGCAGGGGGTTCAGCCGGAGGTCCTTCCAGGCCGACCTCACCGGACCTCGCCCGCCACCTGCTCGAGCCGCCCGGCGCTCATCGAGAAGCGCCGCTCGCAGCGCGCGGCGATCAGCGGATCGTGCGTCACGATCACCAGGGCCGAACCCGCGCGCCGGGCCCGATCGATGAGCAGCGTCATGATCTGCTCGCCGGTCGACTCGTCCAGCGCCCCGGTCGGCTCGTCGGCGAGGATGAGCTGGGGTTCGTTGACGAGGGCGCGCGCGATCGCGACCCTCTGCTGCTCGCCGCCCGAGAGCTGCCTCGGGAAGGCCGTGGCCTTGGCCGACAGCCCCACCTGGTCGAGGGCGCGGCGGGATGCGTCGGCACGCGCCCTCGCGCCCCCGCGACGCGATCTCTGCCCGTACTCCGTCGCCAGGAGGACGTTCTGCAGCGCCGTGAGCTGCGGCATGAGCGAGTAGGACTGGAAGACGAAGCCGATCCGCTCGTTGCGGAGTCGTGCGCGTGCCGCGTCCGACAGCTCCCGCACAACGGTGCCGCCGAGGCGGAGCTCCCCCGTGAACCTCGCGTCGAGCATTCCGAGGACGGACAGGAGGCTCGTCTTGCCCGACCCGGATCGCCCGACGATCGCGTGGGCCGCCCCGCCCAGGATCACGAGGTCCACTCCGTCGACGGTCGTCAAGGACTGCTTGCGCGTGAGGGGCACGTCGACCCGGAGACCGCGCGCGACCAGGACCTCCGTCACGGGATCCGCTTGTCGCTCAGGTTCGGCGCCGTCCCGTCGACCACCTGCCCCGGCGTCACGCCGGACAGGATCTGGATGTACTGCCCGTCGCTCGACCCCAGCGCCACCGAGGTCGGCCGGCGCTCGTCCCCGTCGACCACCGTCACCTGCCCCGAGCCGGAGCGGCCCGCGACCGCGGACAGCGGGAGCACCGTGGCCGCGGCGACGGTCGTGGCGGTGAGGACCGTGATCGCCTGCGCCCCTGCGGCGGCGTCGACCTCCTTCGGGACGAGGCACAGCATGCTGGCGGGGTCGACCGCACCGGACGAACCCGTGGCATCCGCGGGGGAGGCACCAGCCGAGGTCACGACGGCGGCGCAGTCGAACGGGCCGGGACCCGCGGAGATCTGCCCGCGACCGGTCAGCGGGGCCGAGAGCAGGAGCCACGAGAGGTTCGGCTCGATGGCTCCCGCGACCGCGAAGCCCGAGTAGGACATCGTGGCGAGCGGGTAGCGATCCGGCACGGACGCCCCCGCGGCCGCTCGGAGGTCGCCGACGACCGCCTCGACCGGTACGCGGACCTCGGCACCGCCCACCGTGGCGATGATGCCACCTGCCGCGATCCGCGAGCCGCTCCGCATGCCGGAGGAGAACTGCACCTGACCGCCCTGCGGGGCCAGGACCTGGAAGGTGGCGGTCGCCGTGACGGATCCGGTCAAGGAGATGACCGGCGCGAGGTCCCTCGTGGTGACCTGCACGGTGGAGGGGGCGGAGGCCGCCGGCGCGGTCTCCGACGTGGTCGCGGGTGCGCAACCGGCGAGGACGAGCGCGAGTCCCATCGCACCGGACACCGCCCACGTCTCACGACCCCGGGCCCGGTCCCTCATGAGCAGTTCACGTCCACGTCCTCCTGCATGGCACTCGGATCGCCGAGCGCGGCCTTGTCGAGGTTCTCCCGGAAGATGCGTCTCGTGGCGTCATCCGTCCGCTGGGGGTCGGCGAGGTAGGGCATGTCCGGCGCCTTGCCCAGCTGCTCCAGTGCGGCGGCGGCGGCATTCGGATCCGTGGCCCTCGTGTCCAGCCACTCCTTCTCCCACGCGCACTGCCACACGTAGTGCGCCCGGGTGTCGCCGTAGGTCCTCTGATACGACGTTCCCGCGGAGTCCGCGTCGATGCCGGGGACGGCGGTCGGCGGCGTGGTGCCGGGTGGGAACTGGAGCTCGGAGACGCTTCCCCGGAACGAGTCGTTGATCGCGTCGCGCGACGTGAACCCGCCTTCGGTGCCGTCGCCGGACGAGCATCCCGTGAATGCGGCGCACGCCACGATGATGACGAGGCCGGAGATCGTGGTTCTCATTTTCCTTCATTCCTCAGAATCCAGTGGGACGGACGCCGGTGCGACGGGTCGGAACGATCCCGACCCGTCGCACCCGCGGCTTTCAATAGGTCAGGGTGCCTTCCCAGTGCACGCCGCAGAACAGGCTGCACGAGCCCATCCGGCCCTGGAAGGCGAAGCGCGTCGATCGCAGGATCGTCGTGGTGCCGCTGGAGGTGAATTCCTTCGTCGCGTTCTCGTTCCACTGCACGGAATCGGTGAACTGCGGCCCTCCCGAGGCGTTCATGTTGCGCAGCCCGAGGCGCAGGACGTTCGAACCCGGCATCTGCGTCACGCCGAGGCTGATGGGACCCTCGAAGGTGTGGGTGCGCGTGTAGTCGTACTGGACCAGGGATCCGCTCCGGTTCAGGTCACCACCGACGGTGGTGGTGTCCGCCATCGCCGGCGAAGCCGTCAGCGCGAATGACGCCACCGCCGCCATTCCGAGGACGGCCAGGGCACCCCGACGCGCACGAGATCGATTCATGATATTCCTCACTTGAGTGAATTATGGAGGACGGCCCGGACGGGACCATCGATGCACATCACATCAGATGCATTCCCCGGGCGACAGGCCATTGACACGCTCGTCGGGATTCTATATTGAGCGGGAAATCCAGCGGGAATTACTCGGACGAGAAATCGACATCGATCCGGCAGGGGGAACAGCTCACCCCTTGAACGCCTTCGAGCACGTGACCGTGCCGGCGTCGGTGCCCGTGACGGCCTCCGGAAGCACGGTCGGCGACGACGCGGCCGGAGCGGATCCGCCCGTCGCGCCGGACGACGCGCTGGGGGCGGGCGTGGCAGCGGGCTGCGACGGCTTCTCCGCCACGGCGCCGAGCCCCGTGTTGCCCGCCTTGACCTCGAACGGCGCATCGGCCTTGAGCAGCTGCATGACCTGGTCGCCGTCCGTCTTCAGCGGCTGGACCTTGCCCGCGTAGACGCCGGTGCCGTTCGTCGTGCCCGGGTACTGCAGGAAGCGCACCTGGTCGAGCGGGATGTCCTTGAGCGCCAGCGCCATCGACGCCATGGTCTGGTAGTCGAGCGAGGTGGAGCGCTGCATGTTGTCGACCGCCGCCTTCGCGAGGCCGTAGACGCGCGTGGGATCCGACAGCGTGCTCGACTGCTTCATGGTGCGGACGAGCGCCGAGAGGAACACCTGCTGGTTGCTGATGCGGGCGAGGTCGCTGCCGTCGCCGACCGCGTGGCGCGTGCGGAGGAACTGGAGGGCCTGCTTGCCCTGCAGCGGGGTCACGCCCGCGGGGAGGTCGAGGTCGGTGCGCTTGTCCTTGAGCGGGCTGGCGAGGCAGACGGGGACGCCGCCGACCGCGTTCGACATCTCGATGACGCCGTTGAACTCGATGAGCGCCGCGTACGGGATGTCGAGGCCGGTGAACTGCGCCACGGTCTTCGCGACGCACGGGAGCCCGCCGTCGGAGAGCGCCGTGTTGAGGGGCTGGGCGGACATGGCGGGCGCCATGCCGGATCCGTCGCTGCGCTCGCACGAGGGGATCGGCACGACCATGTCGCGCGGCAGGCTGACCACGGTGGCCTGCGAGTGGTCGGCGGAGACGTGCAGCACCATGTTCACGTCGTTGAGCGCGCCGTCGGTCTTGCCGTAGCCGTCGCCCTGGCCCTGGCGGGTGTCGGATCCGGCGAGCAGCACGTTGAAGCCGCCGTCGAGCGCGCCGACGCCCACCGTGGTCTGCTCGGTGCCGTCACTGATGTCGACGGTGTTCGCCTGGACCGACCTGTTCAGGTCCCAGGCCGCGATGGTGATGATGGAGAAGCCGCTGACGAGGAGCACCGCGAGGGCCATCGCCGACCCGACGAGGAGCGTGCGGGCCGCCCGGGGCCGTGGCAGCCGGCCGTGGCGGGCGATGACGGGTGCGGTGGCGGTTCGCCGGGGGCGCAGGGGCGCGTCGCTCATGCGGGTCCTCTCCGGGCGGAGGGCGTGGGATTCGAACCCACGAGACATCTCTGCCCACCAGTTTTCAAGACTGGCTCCATCGGCCGCTCGGACAGCCCTCCCGATGCGCGTCCGCCCGCGTGGCGGTGGATGCGATCGATCAGGATCCTACCGGTGGCCGGTCGGCCCGCGGTGGTCCGGCCGGGTGGCCGCGCGGGAGGCGCCACTCTCGCACGGGGAGGATCGGAGCCGCCTGAACTCTCCCCAGGTGGGGAATCGGGCGGCCGCGTCAGAGGCGGGCGAGGACCGCCGCGGCGCCGTTCTCGGTGATCGGCCCCGTGACCTCGGTCGCGACCGCGATGACCTCGGCGGGCGCCTGGCCCATCGCGATCGCCCGGCCGTGCTCGCCGGCCCACTCCAGCATCTCGATGTCGTTGCGCCCGTCGCCCATGGCGACCACGTGCGTGCGGGCGATCCCGTGCAGCTCGCGCACGCGCTCCATGGCGGTGGCCTTGTTCACGCCGTCGGGCGCGATGTCCAGCCACGCCGTCCAGCCGATGGAGTAGCTCACGCGGTGCAGGCCCATCCGCTCGACGACGTCCTGGAAGTCCTCCATGTCGTGGCCGGGCGAGATGACGACGACGCGCGTCGCGGGCACGTGAAGCAGCTCCTCGAACTCGACGTGGCGGCCGTTCGCCTCGAGGGCGCCGTCCGGGAAGTCGCCGCCCGAGTAGAGGTAGACGCCGTCCGCGTCCTCGACGGCGTAGCGGCCGCTCGCGAGGTGCGGGCGGATGCGCTGCAGCACGTCCGAGGGGTCGAACGTCTCGACGTGGCGGCGCGTGTAGCCCGTGGGCGCGTCGGCGTCGCGCTCCAGGGTGATGGCGCCGTTCGAGCACACCATGTAGCGGGGGTGGATCCCCAGGCGGTCGACGATCGGCAGGGTGTCGGCGACCGAGCGGCCGGTGGAGGGCATGACCAGGTGGCCGATCTCCTCCACGCGCCGCACCTCGCGGATGACGGACTCGTCGAGCGAGCCGTCCTCGCCGAGGAGGGTGCCGTCGATGTCGAGGGCGATGAGGAGGCGGTCGGCGTCGGGCACCCGCGGGGTCATCGCGCGGCCTTCGCCGTGGCGGGCTCCAGCACCTCGAGGCCGCCGAGGTACGGGCGGAGCGCCTCGGGGACGCGCACGGAGCCGTCGGCCTGCTGGTGCGTCTCGAGGATCGCGACGATCCAACGCGTGGTGGCGAGCGTGCCGTTGAGCGTGGCGACGGGCGTGGTGCGGCCGTCCTCGCCGCGGAAGCGCGTGCCGAGGCGACGCGCCTGGAACGTGGTGCAGTTCGAGGTGGAGGTGAGCTCGCGGTAGGCGTCCTGCGTGGGGACCCACGCCTCGACGTCGTACTTGCGGGCGGCGCTCGACCCGAGGTCGCCGGCGGCCGTGTCGATGACGCGGTAGGCGAGGCCGAGGTCCTGCATCATGCGCTCCTGCATGGCGAGCAGGCGCTCGTGCTCCGCCTCGGCGTCGGCGGGGTCGACGTAGGAGAACATCTCCAGCTTCTGGAACTGGTGCACGCGGATGATGCCGCGGGTGTCCTTGCCGTACGAGCCCGCCTCCTTGCGGTAGCACGTCGACCAGCCGGCGTAGCGGATGGGGCCGGCGGCCAGGTCGAGGATCTCGTCGGCGTGGTACCCGGCGAGCGCCACCTCGCTCGTGCCCGTGAGGTAGAGATCGTCGTCGTCGAGGCGGTAGACCTCGTCGGCGTGCGCGCCGAGGAACCCGGTGCCGGCCATGATCTCGGGCTTCACGAGCGTGGGCGTGATGAGCGGCACGAGGCCGGCCTCGAGCGCGCGGGCGAGGCCGAAGTTCATGAGCGCGATCTCGAGCCGGGCGCCGATGCCCTTCAGGAAGTGGAAGCGCGCGCCGGAGACCTTGGCGCCGCGGCCCATGTCGATGGCGTCGAGGATCTCGCCGATCTCGAGGTGGTCGCGCGCGGCGAAGTCGAACGCCGGCTTCTCGCCGACCTCGCGCACGAGCGCCCAGTCGTCCTCGCCGCCGGCGGGCACGCCGTCGATGACGATGTTGGGGATGCGCCGCATGGCCTCGTCGAGCGCGGCCTCGGCCTCCTGCGCCCGCTCCTGGGCGGCGGTGACGCGCGCCTTGAGCTCCTGCACCTCGGCGATGAGGCGCGGCTTGTCGGCCTTGTCGGCCTTCGCGACGAGCTTGCCGTGCGCGTTCTGCTCGGCGCGCAGCCCCTCGAACTCGGTGACGGCCCGCCGCCGCTCGGCGTCCGCCCGGACCGCCTGGTCGACCACCTCCACGGAGGCTCCGCGCAGCTCCTGCGAGGCGATGACGAGGTCGGGATGGTCGCGGAGGGTCTGCGGATCGATCACCCCGTCACTCTAACGAAGCGGGTCGGGCGCGTCCCGGCCGTCGGACCCGTCCGGGACGCCGGCGCCCGACCGGGCCAAGCTCTAGAGGCGGCGCGCTCCTGCGCGCCCGCCGGGCACGCGCCCGGCATCCGAGGACGAGAGGCACGCGCATGACCACGACCACCGGCAGGGAGCAGGACGCGGGCGGGTCCGACGCGGGCGCCTCGAAGCTCAAGAGGGCCATCACCGGCCCGCTCCTCTTCCTCTTCATCCTCGGCGACGTGCTGGGCGCCGGCATCTACGCGCTCATGGGCACGCTCGCGCAGGACGTGGGCGGCGCGCTGTGGGTGCCGCTCGTCGTCGCGCTGCTGCTGGCGCTCCTCACGGCGGGCTCCTACGCCGAGCTCGTCACCAAGTACCCCAAGGCGGGCGGCGCCGCGATCTTCGCCGAGCGCGCCTTCAAGCAGCCGGTGATCTCGTTCCTCGTCGGCTTCTCGATGCTCGCCGCCGGCGTCGTGAGCGCCGCCGGCCTGTCGCTCGCGTTCGCGGGCCAGTACCTCTCGACGCTGCTCGAGCCCCTGTTCGACGTGCCGCAGATCCCCGCGGCCATCGTGTTCCTCCTGCTCGTCGCGGCCCTCAACGCCCGCGGGATCACGGAGAGCATGCGCGGCAACGTGATCATGACCGTGGTCGAGCTGAGCGGCCTCGTCATCGTGATCGTCGTCGTGGCCGTGATGCTCGGCGGCGGGGGCGGCGACGTCTCGCGCGTGACCCAGTTCCCCGAGGGCTCGAACGCGGCGCTGGCCACGCTGTCGGCCGCGATCGTCGCCTACTACTCGTTCGTCGGGTTCGAGACGAGCGCGAACATCGCCGAGGAGGTGCGCGACCCCAGCCGCGTCTACCCGAAGGCGCTCTTCGGGTCGCTCGCCACCGCAGGCGTCGTCTACGTCCTCGTCGCCCTGGCCAGCTCCGTCGCGCTCTCGCCGGACGAGCTGTCGGAGTCGACCGGCCCGCTGCTCGCGGTGGTCCAGGCCACCGGCGTCGGCATCCCCGCCTGGATCTTCAGCCTCATCGCCCTCGTGGCGGTCGCGAACGGCGCCCTGCTGACCATGATCATGGCGAGCCGCGTCACCTTCGGCATGGCCGAGCAGGGCCTGCTCCCCGGGATCCTCGGCCGGGTGCTGCCGAACCGCCGGACGCCCTGGGTCGCGATCGTGGCGACCACCATCGTCGCCGTCGCGCTGACCTCGGTGGGCGACGTGGGCACGCTCGCCGAGACCGTCGTGCTCCTGCTGCTGTTCGTCTTCATCAGCACGAACGCGGCCGTCCTGGTGCTCCGGAAGGACCGCGTCGAGCACGCGCACTTCCGCGTCTGGACGATCGTGCCGGTGCTCGGCGTGCTGTCCTGCATCCTGCTGCTCACGCAGCAGAGCGGGCAGGTGTGGCTGTTCGGCGCCATCCTGCTGGCCGTCGGCGTGGTGCTCTACCTGATCAGCCGGGCCACCGGCGCGCGCTCGAAGGACCTCGACCGCGACCGCGCCTAGGCGCCGCCCGAGCCGGGCTCGGCCGAGACGATGCCCCGCAGCCAGTCGCGCGCCTCGAGGAACACCCCGTCCTCGTACTGCGCGCGGTAGGTGCTCGGGGCGCCGTCGGCCCGCGGGTACGAGCCGAGGAACGTGACCCGCGGGCTGAAGCGGCGGATCCCGAGCAGGGCGTCCGCCACGCGCTCGTCGTGCACGTGCCCCTCGGCGTCGATGACGAAGCGGTAGCGCCCGAGCTCGTCGCCGATGGGCCGCGACTGGATGAGCGCGAGGTTCACGCCGCGGGTCGCGAACTGCTCGAGGAGGTCGAGGAGGGATCCGGCGCGGTCATCCGGCAGCTCGACGATGAGGCTCGTCTTGTCGGCGCCCGTGCGCGGCGGCAGCGTGGTCGCGCGGCCGACCAGCACGAACCGCGTGACGGCGTTCGGGTTGTCGCCGATGGCGCGCGCCACGGCCTCGAGCGGCTGGCTCTCCGTGATCTGCGGGGGCGCGATGGCCGCGTCCGCGGTCCCGTCCTCCAGCAGCGACATGGCCGCCTGCACGTTGCTCGACGCGGGGAGGTGGCCGTGCGTGGGCAGCTCGCGCTCGAGGAAGCGGCGGCACTGGCCGTAGGCGACCGGGTGCGCGGCGATCGTGCGCACATCGGCGAGCGCCGTGCCCGGCCGGACCACGAGGTCGAAGGACACGGGCACGAGGTGCTCGCTGAGGATCCGGAGGCCCGGGATGTTCGCGAGCGCGTCCTGCGTGGCCGTCACCCCGCCCTCGACGGAGTTCTCGATGGCGATCATCGCGGCGACCGACGTGCCGGAGACCACGTCGGCGAGCGCCTCGGACGCGTTGTTGACGGCCCGCCATGTGCGCCCGCGCGCCGCCTCCACCTGCTTGAGCGCGGCCTCCGTGAAGGTGCCGGAGGGGCCGAGGTAGCTGTACGTCTCGTCGGGCCGGGAGGAGTCGGGCATGCCTGCACCCTAGATGGGAATCGGCGGGGCCCGGTGCCAGGATGGATCCATGCATGACCGCGCAGGCACCGCCGCCCTCCCGTCCGACCTCATCGACATCGACGAGCTGATCCGGGCCTACCACGACCTCCATCCCGACGTGGAGGACCCCGAGCAGAAGGTGGCGTTCGGCACGAGCGGCCACCGCGGCAGCTCGCTGAAGACGGCCTTCAACGAGGACCACATCCTCGCGATCACGCAGGCGATCGTGGAGTACCGGGCCGAGCAGGGCATCACCGGCCCGCTGTTCATCGGCCGCGACACCCACGGGCTCTCGAAGCCCGCCGAGGACACCGCGCTCGAGGTGCTCGTCGCCAACGGCGTGCGCGTGCTCGTCGACGCGCGCGACTCCTGGTGCCCGACCCCCGCGCTCTCGCACGCGATCCTCCGCTGGAACCGCGACGACGCGCACGGCGACGACGACGTGGCCGACGGCATCGTCGTGACCCCCAGCCACAACCCGCCGGCCGACGGCGGCTTCAAGTACAACCCGCCGCACGGCGGACCGGCCGACTCCGACGCCACCGGGTGGATCGCGGCGCGCGCGAACGCGATCATCGCGGCCGGCCTCGTCGACGTGAAGCGGGTCAGCCTCGAGGAGGCCCGCGGGAAGGTCGAGGGCTACGACTTCCTCGGCCACTACGTGGACGACCTCGGCTCCATCATCGACATGGCGGCGATCAAGGCCGCCGGCGTCCGCATCGGCGCGGATCCGCTGGGCGGCGCCTCGGTCGAGTACTGGGCCGCGATCGGCGAGCGCTACGGCCTCGACCTCGAGGTCGTGAACCCCGAGGTGGATCCCGCCTGGTCGTTCATGACCCTCGACTGGGACGGGAAGATCCGCATGGACCCGTCGTCCTCCTCCGCCATGGCGAGCGTGCTCGCGCGCAAGGATGACTTCGACATCCTCACGGGCAACGACGCCGACGCCGACCGGCACGGCATCGTCACGCCCGACGCGGGGCTCATGAACCCGAACCACTACCTCGCCGTCGCGATTGACTACCTCTACGCGCACCGCCCGGACTGGCGCGAGGACGCCGCGATCGGCAAGACGCTGGTCTCCTCCAGCGTGATCGACCGCGTCGCCGACTCGCTCGGCCGCCGCCTCTGGGAGGTGCCGGTGGGCTTCAAGTGGTTCGTGCCCGGCCTCATCGACGGATCCGTGGGCTTCGGCGGCGAGGAGTCGGCCGGCGCCAGCTTCCTCCGCATGGACGGCACCGTCTGGACCACCGACAAGGACGGGATCCTCCTCGCGCTGCTGGCCGCGGAGATCCTCGCGGTCACGGGCAAGACGCCCAGCGTCCTCTACCGCGAGCTCACCGAGCGCTTCGGCGACCCGGTGTACGAGCGCGTCGACGCGGCCGCCACGAAGACGCAGAAGGCCACCCTCGGCAAGCTCGACGGCGACGCCATCCAGGCCACCGAGGTCGCGGGCGACCCCATCACGGCGAAGCTCAGCACCGCGCCCGGCAACGGCGCGGCGGTCGGCGGCGTCAAGGTCGTCACCGACCGCGCCTGGTTCGCGGCCCGCCCGAGCGGCACCGAGGACGTCTACAAGATCTACGCGGAGTCGTTCGTGGGCCTCGACCACCTGCACGAGGTGCAGGCCGAGGCCAAGCGCATCGTCGACGCGGCGCTCGAGGCCTAGCACGCGCCGCGGGTGCGGCGCCGCCCTGGGCGCGCTCGCATCCGCGGTGTCTACGGTGGGCTCATGCGCCATTCCGGGGATGTGGACGCGTTCCTCTGGGACGAGCCGCCGACGCGTCCCGGCGACGGCCCCGTGGACGCCGCGCCCGTGGTCGACCGCGACGTGCGTCTGCCCGACGGCCACGCCCGTCGCCGCGTGGTCGCGCTGGCCGCCCTGCTCGCGGTCGTCATCGCCGGCATGGTCGTCACGCACTCGGACGGCCGGGGCCTGTGGCCGGACCTCTTCTACGCCGCGGCCATCCACCTCGCGCTCATCGCCGTGATGCCGCGGGTCGACACCGTGGTGCACGGGGCCGCCGTGCTCGTGTGGTGCACCGGGATCGAGCTCCTGCAGATCACCGGGTGGCCCGCGATCTGGGCGCTGCACGTGCCGCTGTGCCGGCTGATCCTCGGCACGGGCTTCGACCCGCTCGACCTCGCGGCCTACGCGCTCGGGGTGCTGCTCGTGCTCCTCGTCGACCGCCTGCTCCGGGTGGGCCGCGGGATGGGCGACGTGGGTTAGGCGTCCGCTAGGAGACGCTCCAGAAGTGCACCTCGGCGCCGGGGTGCTCGGTGGTGATGGTCTCGTCGAGGTCGCGGTAGTCGTTGTCGAGGTTGTGGCCGACCATCTTCACGACGTTGCCGCCGGCCTTCGGCTCGATGGCGGAGACGATCTGCGTGTGGTCGCCCGACGCGTTGCGGTTCCAGTCGAAGATGACGATGTCGCCGACCTTCAGGCGGTCGCGGTCGGCGAGCTCGAGGCGCGTGATCCCGAGCGCCGTCGCGTTGGCGGCGAGCCACTTGTCGAACGTGGGCACGTGGATCCACGCGTAGGTCCAGTCGGATCCGCCGCCGCGGTTGTGCCACTCGGTGGTCATCTCCCAGCCGCGCTGGATGAGGGTCTGGCTGACGAAGTTGACGCAGTCGCCGCCCGACGGGTTGAAGTCCCCGTACTCCTCGAGGTTGTAGGCGTCCCAGTGCGCGAGCGCGTACTGGAGCTGCCGGTCGACGGGCGTCTGGGCCGCGTACGCGGCCGTGGCGGTCGTGAGCGCGGCGTCGCCGGCCATGACCTGGATGTCGGCGGCCCGGTCCTCGTAGTCGGCGGAGCGCGGCGCGACCACCGTGACGGACCCGTCGCCGGCCACCTCCAGGTCGGTGCCCGGGGTGCCCGCGAACATGACGGCCGTCGCGGCCGCGAGGCCGGTGCCGGCGAGGGTGACGGTCTGGCCGCCCGAGACGGAGAGCGCGGCGGGCTCGACGGAGGCGACGGCGGGCGAGGAGCCGGACGCGGCCGGCTGGCCGTCGGCGTCCGAGCCGGCGGTGGTGCGCGGGGCCGGCTCCTGGCGGGTGCAGGCGGCGAGGGCGGCGGTCACGGGGACCGCGAGCGCGGCGGCGAGGATGCTGCGGCGGCGGATGTCGGCGGTCACGTGCTGCTCCGGAGGTCGAGGGGTGCGCCGGGATGCCGGGCCCGACCAGGGTAACCCGGGCCCCTGCGGATCGACTCCGGACCACACCCCGCCTAGGGTGGCGGGATGAGCGTCGACGTGACCCACGACCCCGGCGGCTCGCGCTACACGCTGTGGCTCGACGGCGAGCGCGCGGGCTTCGCGGACTACCTGATCCAGGGCGACCGCATCGTCTTCACCCACACGGAGGTCGACCCCGCCAAGCGGCGCGGCGGCCTCGGCGGGGAGCTGGTGCGGGCCGCCCTCGACGACGTGCGCGAGGGATCCCGCACGGTCGTCGCCGCGTGCCCGTTCGTGGCGGAGTGGATCGACGAGCACCCGGACTACCGGGAGCTGCTCGAGCGGGGCTGACCCGCCCGCCTCCGCCCGCCTCAGGGGACGCGCGTCAGCCACTCCGGCGTGGAGAACTTCTCCTCGACGAGCTGGCGCGTCTTCGCCCACTCCTCGGCCGTGACCTCGCCGGGCTTCCCGCCGTAGAGGCCGGTGAACGTGGCCTTCATCCGGTCGATGATGTCCGCGCGGCTCATGCCCGTCTGGCTGCGGAGCGGGTCCACGCGCTTGGCGGCGCTCGTGATGCCCTTGTCGCTGATCTTCTCGCGACCGATGCGGAGCACCTGCACCATCTTCTCGCCGTCCATGTCGTAGCTCATGGTGACGTGGTGCAGCACGGCGCCGGCGCCCAGGCGCTTCTGCGCGGCGCCGCCGATCTTGCCGGTGGGGCTCGTGATGTCGTTGAGCGGCTGGTACGACGCGTCGATGCCGAGCGAGCGGAGCGCGGTGATGACCCACTCGTCGAGGTAGGCGTAGGAGTCGGCGAAGGTCATGCCCTGCACGAGGTCGACGGGCGCGTAGATCGAGTACGTGATGACGGCGCCCGCCTCCATGTACATCGCGCCGCCGCCCGAGACGCGGCGCACGACGTCGAAGCCGTGGGCCGCGGCCTGCTCGGCGTCGACCTCGTTGCGGAGGGACTGGAAGCTGCCGATGACGACGGCGGGCTGGTCCCACTCCCAGATGCGCAGCGTCGGGTTCCGGCGGCCGGCGCCGACCTCCTCGGCGAGGACCTGGTCGAGCGCCATCTGCTCCACGGGACGGTAGGCGCGGTCGTGGATGACCTCCCACTCGTAGTCGCCCCAGTCCGTGGCGCGGGCGAGCGAGCGGCGGATGGCGACGGCCACGGCCTCCGGCGAGAAGCCGAGGAGCACGGCCTGCGGCGGGAGCGCGCGGCGGATGGCGGCGGCGATCGCGGCGGCGTCGCTGTCCTCGGGGAGGCCGTTGACGGCCCCGTCGATGGCCTCGAGCGCGTCGTCCGGCTCGAGGAAGAAGTCGCCCGCGAGGCGGAAGCCGGAGATGCGGCCGTCGGTCACGTCCAGGTCGACCACGACGAGCTTGCCGCCGGGGACCTTGTACTCACCATGCATCCGCCCAGCCTAGGGCGCGCCGGCGTCAGCGCACGGTCCGGGGATCGCCGCGGGCACGGCGATGTGCGACGGTGAGGGGTGCGCATCACCTGGGCGGTCGTCCGCCTCCTCACCGTCCTGGCCGTGCTGGTCGCCGTCGTCAGCCAGTACGTCGTCAGCTCGTCGTTCTGGCGGAGCGTCGGCGTGGAGGGGATCGCGGGCAAGACCGTCGACTTCCTCATGTTCTTCACGATCCAGTCGAACCTCGTCGCCGCCGTGGTGATGGGGATCGGCGCGGTGCGGCTGCTCCGCCGGGGACCCGCGCCCGGGCGCGGCTGGACGACCCTGCGGCTGGCCGCGACGACCTACATGGTCACGACGGGCGTCGTCTACAACCTCCTGCTGCGCGGCCTGCCGACCATCCCGGGCGGGAACCTGCCCTGGTCGAACGAGGTGCTGCACGTCGTCGTGCCCGCGCTCGTGCTGCTCGACTGGCTGCTCGCGCCCGACCGGCGGGCGCTCGGCTACGGCGCGGTCGGCCGGGTCGTCGTCTACCCGCTCGTATGGGTCGCGGTCACGCTCGCCCGTGGGCCGTTCACGGGCAACGAGGTCACGGGCGCGGCGACGTACTACCCGTACCCATTCCTGGATCCCGCGACCGGCGGGGGCGGGTACGGGACCGTCGCGATCTGGATCGTCGTGATCGCGGCGTTCATCTGCGGGATGGCGCTCCTCTTGATCGCGATCGGGCGGCGGGCGTCGCGGGCGATCACGGCGGTCGGCGCTGCGACCCGGTGACGCCTACAGCCGCATGCCGCCTCGGCCGCGCGCCCGGTAGCGGTCGCGCCCGCCGCGCGTCAAGGGGGCCCCGCCCTCCGGGCGCCGTCCCGGCGCCGGCCTAGCGTCGGAGGCACGGACGGCGGCGCATCCGGCCCGCGCGCCCGGTGACGAGAGGCGAGGCAGCATGAAGGCAGTCGTGTGGCACGGCGAGGGCGACATCCGCCTGGAGGAGGTGCCGGATCCGAGGATCCAGGAGCCGACCGACGCGGTCATCCGCATCACCCGCAGCGCCATCTGCGGCACCGACCTGCACTTCGTGCGCGGGACCATGGCGGGCATGCGCAAGGGCACGATCCTCGGCCACGAGGCGATCGGCACCGTCACCGAGGTCGGCGACGCCGTGCGCGGGTTCTCCCCCGGCGACCGCGTGCTGGTGTGCTCCACCATGTCGTGCGGCGTGTGCGCGCAGTGCCGCGCGGGCAGCACGGCGCAGTGCGACGTCGCCAACCCGAACGGCCCGCAGGCCGGGACCTCGTTCTTCGGCGGACCCGAGACCACGGGCCCCGTCGACGGCCTGCAGGCCGAGTACGCGCGGATCCCGTGGGCCGCGCACACGCTCATCCCGCTGCCCGACACGGTCAGCGACGACCAGGCGATCCTCCTCAGCGACATCTTCCCCACCGCCTGGTTCGGCGCGGAGCTCGCGGGCATCCGGCCGGGCGACACGGTGGCCGTCCTCGGCGCGGGCGTCGTGGGGCAGTTCGCCGTCGCGTCCGCCTTCCGCATGGGCGCCGGGCGCGTGTTCGCCATCGACCACGTGGAGACGCGGCTCGCGATGGCGCTCGAGCAGCACGCCGAGGTGATCCACTTCGAGCGCGAGGATCCCGTGGCCGCGGTGATGGAGGCGACCCTCGGCGTCGGCGTGGACGCGGTGATCGACGCGGTCGGCGTCGACGCGCAACGCCCGCACGCGGGCCCCGCCGCCGAGCAGGCCGAGCAGCAGGCGGACTCCTTCGCCGCCGAGGTCGCGCAGGTCGCGCCCGGCGCCTCCCCGCACGACGGCTTCTGGGTGCCCGGCGACGCGCCGAGCCAAGCCGCGCAGTGGGCCGTGCAGATGGTGCGGAAGTCCGGGCGCATCGGGATCATCGGGGTCTACCCGCCCCAGCTCACGTCATACCCGATCGGCGCCGCGATGAACAAGAACCTCACCATCCGCATGGGGAACTGCGATCACCGCCGCGTCACGCCGCCGCTGATCGACCTCGTCGCCTCCGGCGTCTTCGACCCCACGCGCTTCATCACGCAGGACGAGGGGATGACCACCGCGATCGACGCCTACGAGCACTTCGACGTGCGCGAGGAGGGCTGGCTGAAGACCGTGCTCGAGGTCGGTTGAGGCGGGCGGCCGCCGCCCCGCGCACGACGCGCCCGGGCGGCGGCGCCGCTCTCCCCGACCGTCCCGCATTCGAACATGCGTTCGAACATCCGGGCTATGCTCGCGCCATGAGCATCGCGTTCCAGGCCTCCCTCTTCGACGACCTCCAGGCGGAGCCGACGCTCGGCGCCCTCGGCGGGGAGGTCGAGCGGCTCGACCTCGGGCAGGGCGCGTGGCTCGACATCCGGCCCGGCTGGGTCGCCGACTCGGACGCGCTGTTCGAGCGCCTCGTGGAGGACGTGGAGTGGACGGCCGACACGCGGCTCATGCACGGCCGCGTGGTCGAGGTCCCGCGGCTGCTCTCCTGGTTCGGTCCGCGCGCGACGCTGCCGGCGCCCGTGCTCGTGGAGGCGCGCGAAGCGCTGAACGACCACTACGGACGCCCGCCCGGGCAGGTGCTCGAGACCGCGGGGCTCTGCTTCTACCGCACGGGCGACGACAGCGTCGCGTGGCACGGCGACCGCGTCGGGCGCGCCATCGACCGCGACACCATGGTCGCCATCGTCTCCGTCGGCGCCGCCCGCACCCTGTCGCTCCGGCCGAAGGGCGGCGGCCAGGTGCGGCGCTTCCCGCTCGGGCACGGCGACCTCGTGGTCATGGGCGGCAGCGCCCAGCGCACGCACGAGCACGCCATCCTCAAGACGGCGTCGGCCGTGGGGCCGCGCATCAGCATCCAGTTCCGGCCGGTCTGGCCCGCCTGAGCCGTGCGTCAGGCGCGGGCGCGGTCCTCGGTCGCCGGGGCGGTGGCGTCGTCGGCCGCGGCGACGCGCGCCGCGCCGAGGTGCGCCTCGGACGGATCCGGGCGCCCCGCCTCCACCAGCGCCGGGTCGAGCGGCTGGGCGGCGCGCACCACGGTGCCGACGTCGGCGAGGCCCAGGTGAGTGAGCAGCGGGATCCAGAGGCTGCGCAGCCTCTCGAGGGAGTCCCCCTCGGCCGCGCCCGGCGCCCGGTAGGAGAGCACGCCGAACGTGGCGCTGAGCAGCACGTCGACGGCGCCGTCGAGGTCGTCGGCACGGACGCCCTGGACCGCGAGCTCCGCCTCCAGGTGATCCCGGGTGAAGCGCCACACGTCGAAGCGGAGCTCGACGGCGAGGCCGAGGCGCGGCATGTCCTGCAGGAGGCGGACGGCGCCCGCGGCGACCGGGCAGACCTCCACGGTGCGGGCGGCCGTGAGGAGGAACACGATGAGCTCCGGCAGCGTGCCCGGCTGGTCGAGCGCCGCCTCGATGCGGAGCCAGCGGTCCTCCTGGTCCTCGACGACCGCGCCCGCCAGGCGCTCCTTCGACGCGAAGAGGTGGTAGCCGATGGCCGACTTGGGCTTCCCCATCGCCTCGGCCACGCGCGAGAACGACGTGCCCTCGTAGCCGTGCGCCGCGAACTGGGCGCCTGCGGCCTCCACGATCTCCCGTCGTGCCCGGGACACCGCCGCCTGCCGCTGGTTCATGTCGCGCTCCCGTCCCGCTCCTGGCACAGGAGCGCCTCGGACGGTACCGGCGCGGACCGACGGGAGGACGACCGGCGGGTGAACGGCGCGTGCTGCCCGCGGCACCGCCGCCCTCCGTCCCGCACCCCGCGGGCCGGAGGGCGCCGTGCGTCACCAGCGGAGCAGCAGCACGTCGGATCCGCCCTCGCGCCCCACCGGCACGAAGCCCAGCGACGCGTAGAGGGCGCGGGCGCGGTCGTTGCCGTCCTCCACGCTGAGGCTGACGGCCGAAGCGCCGGATGCGCGCACGACATCGACGAGCGCCACGAGCATCCGCCGCCCGAGGCCCCGGCCGCGCGCCGCGGGGACGAGTGCCGCGCCGAGCTCGGGGACGTCCGGCGCGACGAAGCCGTAGCCGCGGTCGTCCTCCGCGAAGAGGCGCGCCCACGCGGCGCCGACGGGAGCGCCGCTCATCTCCGCGATCACGCCCACGTCGCCCGCGCGCGGCCATCCGGCCAGGTAGTGCGCGAGCTCCGGCGTCGCGAGGATCCGCTCGCGCGTCATCGCCCCGTCGCCGCGCCAGTCCATCGACGCGAGCAGCATGTCCTCGAGGAACGGCAGGTCATCGGCGCGCGCCGGGCGGAGGCCCGCTCCGGCGTCGGTCACGCGGGCTCGTCCGCGGGCGCGACGGGCGCCACCCGCGACTCCAGCCAGCTCCGCAGGTCCGCCACGACCTCGTCGCGGTTCGTCTCGTTGTAGATCTCGTGCCGCGCTCCCGGGTACACGATGAGCAGCACGTCGCTGAGGCGCGACCGCCGGCTGTAGTCGCGCGCGAGCAGCTGCATCCCGCGCCGGCCGCCGAGCGAGTCCTCCTCGCCGCCCTGGATCAGCACGGGGAGGTCCACCGCCAGCTTCCGCGGCGGGCGGCCCATGATCTGCACGGAGTCGCGCATCCGGTACGGCTTCAGCGCGTTGACGTCGAAGGCCCGGTCGTCGGCGCCGAACGCGCGCTGCGCCTCCGGGTCCCGCGAGAGCCACTCGAAGCCGGACGCCGCCGGGTGCCGCCAGCGCTTGTTGAGGTCGCCCGTGTTGATCACGCCGGGCATCGCGAGCGACGCCCCGCTCAGCACGAGCCCCGCGTACAGGTGCGCGGCGCGGGCGACGATGCGCTGCGCGAGGAGCGCGCCCCAGCTGTGGCCGAGGAGCACGAGCGGGAGGTCGGGGTGGTCCCGGCGGAGCTGCTCGCTCACGAGCTGGATCCCGTCGAGCGCCGCGAGGTGGCGCCGCGGACCGAGCACGCCGATCCCGAGGTGGCCGAGGCCCGTGGCGCCGTGCCCGCGGTGGTCGTCGGCCGCGACCGTGAACCCCATCGCGTTCAGGTCCCGGGCCAGGCGGACGTACCGCAGCGCGTGCTCGCCGACGCCGTGCGCGATGTGCACGACGGCCCGCGGCCGCTCCGCCTCCCACACGTAGTAGTGGAGGGTCACGCCCTCGGCGTCCACGATGGTGCGGTGGTCGGCTCCTCCGGTGGAGCGCTCCTCGTCGGGCATGGATCCAGACTAGGTGGATACACCGAGGCGGCCGCGGTTCAGGACTCGCGCGTGATCTCCACCCGCACGAACAGCTTCGACCGGAACGGCCCCGCGTAGATGCCGCGCAGCGGCGCCACGTCGCGGTAGTCGCGGCCGCGGCCGACGAGGACGTGGCGGTCGCCGATGTCGATGAGGTTCGTGGGATCCCAGCCGCGCCACTCGCCGCAGAACCACTCGACCCACGCGTGCGACTCGCCCGTGACGGACTCGCCCACGACCGCGTTCGGCTTCGGGTGCAGGTAGCCGCTGACGTAGCGGGCGGGGATCCCGACGTGCCGGAGCGCGCCGATGACGATGTGGGTGATGTCCTGGCAGACGCCCCGGCCCTGCTCCCACGCCTCGCGCGCGGTCGACTGGACGCTCGTGACGCCCGCCATGTACTCGACCTTCTCGCCGATCGCCCGCGCGATGGCGGCGGCGGCCTCGCACGGGGTGCCGGCGCCACCCGCGATCTCCTCCGCGAGCGCGACGACCTCCTCGTGCGGCGCGGTGCGCCCGGTCTGCGCGACCTGCTCCACGTGCTCGGTCGCCCGCTCCACCTCGACCGCGAGGTCGTCCCAGCCGAGCTGGTGCGGCTCATGCGTGCGCGGGCGCACCTCGACGAGGCTCGTGGCGGTCAGCTCGAGCGAGCGGTGCGGGCTGAGGATCTCGAACGAGGAGACGCGCGTGCCGAAGTAGTCGACGTAGGTGTGGTGGCCCGGCTTCGGCTGGATGTCGAGGTTCGAGTACAGGACGAACTGGTTCTCGCTCGACACGGGCAGCATCCGCGCCTCGTTGTACGACGCGGTCACCTCGCCCTCGTAGTGGAAGCCGGTCCGGTGGGTGATGCGCAGGCGGTTCACGAGTTCTCTCCTACCCAGCTCGGTGCCGCGTTGGTGGGGAAGTAGCGCTGGCGGACGGCCTCCGAGGTGGCGCTGGTGGCCTCCTGCACGGCGTCCATGAAGCGCGGGAGGTCGTCGAGGATCTCCTGGATCGGCCGGTACTCCAGCTCGCTCCGGATCTGCCCCAGCAGGCGCTGCGCCTGGTCGGACACCCCGAGCCGGTCGGTCCGCGGCTCGATGTCGTGCAGGCACTGCTCGGCCCGGCGGATCGAGTGCGTGATCGACCGCGGGAACAGCCGGTCGAGCAGCAGGAACTCGGCCGCGTTGCGCGCGCTCGGCACCCCGCGGTACGTGCGGAGGTAGGCCTCGTACGCGCCGCAGGAGCGGAGGATCGTGGTCCACGACGGGCCGCTCGCCTCGGTGAGGGCGCGCGTGGCGAGGAGGCGCGCGGTCATGTCGGCGCGCTCGATGGAGCGGCCGAGCGTGAAGAACTGCCACGCCTCGTCGCGGCTCGTGCCCGACTCGACGAGCCCGACCGCGAGGGCCGACCGCTCGCGGACCCAGCCGAAGAACTCGTGCACGCGGTCGTTCGCGATCTTCCGGGGCATGCGGGCGCGCGTCGTGTTGAGGCACTCCCAGAGCTCGCTCGAGACGATCTCGCGGGCGCGGCGCGCGTTCTCCCGCGCGGCGCCGAGCGAGTAGGCGATGGACGCGGGCTGCGTGCGGTCGACCGCGAGGAGCGCGAGCACGTCGTCCCGGCCGAGCGCCTCGTCTGAGGGGACGTCGCTGCCCATCACGCTGAGGAGCGAACGGCAGGCGGTGTCCTCGTCGATCCACGGGTCCTCGAGGAGGAGCTGGAGGTGCACGTCGAGGATGCGGGCGGTCCCGTCGGACCGCTCGATGTAGCGGCCGATCCAGAACAGCGACTCGGCGATGCGCGACAGCATGGGCATCAGCGGTCCCCCTCGGTGGTGTCGTCGGCGGCAGAAGAGGCGACGGCGGCGGACGCCGGGCCGGCCTGCTGCTGCTGCTCGTGCTGGTCGCGGTTGCGCGGGGCGTCGTGCGGCGACTGGTCGGGCGCCTTCTCGCCGGGCGCGATGACCGGGATCGACGTGGTCACCGCGGCCTGGTCGGCCACGAGCGCCTGCACGCTGCGCTCGCGCGTGGCCGCCGGAAAGGCGCGGTCGCCGACGACCCAGGTGTCCTTGGATCCGCCGCCCTGGCTGCTGTTGACCACGAGCTGGCCCTCGGGGAGCGCGACGCGCGTGAGGCCGCCGGGCAGCACCCAGATGTCCCGGCCGTCGTTGACCGCGAAGGGACGGAGGTCGGCGTGGCGCGGGCGCATGCCGTCCTCGACGAGCGTGGGGATGGTGGAGAGCTGCACCACGGGCTGCGCGATCCAGCCGCGCGGGTCCTTGAGCAGCCGCGCGCGCAGCTCGGCGAGCTCGCCCGCCGAGGCCGCCGGGCCGACCACGAGGCCCTTGCCGCCGGATCCGTCGACGGGCTTCACGACGAGCTCCGGCAGCCGGTCGAGCACCTCCTCGAGCGAGTCGGGCTCCTCGAGGCGCCAGGTGTCGACGTTCGGGATGATCGCGTCCTCGGCGAGGTAGTAGCGGATGAGGTCGGGCAGGTACGTGTAGACGAGCTTGTCGTCGGCCACGCCGTTGCCGACCGCGTTCGCGATGGTGACGTTGCCGAGGCGCGCGGCGAGCATGAGGCCGGGCGAGCCGAGCATGGAGTCGGCGCGGAACTGCAGCGGATCCAGGAACTCGTCGTCGACGCGGCGGTAGATGACGTCGACGCGCATGGGGCCGCCCGTGGTCCGCATCCAGACGCGGCCGCCCGAGCAGAAGAGGTCGCGGCCCTCGACGAGCTCGACGCCCATCAGGCGCGCGAGCAGCGTGTGCTCGAAGTAGGCGCTGTTGTAGACGCCGGGCGTGAGGACGACCACGTTCGGGTCGTCGACGCCGTCGGGCGCGCTCGCGCGGAGGGCCTGGAGGAGCTTGTTCGGGTAGTCGCCGACCGGGCGGACCCGCATCGAGACGAACAGCTCGGGCAGCGTCTGCGCCATGACGCGGCGGTTGGAGATGACGTAGCTGACGCCGGAGGGGACGCGCACGTTGTCCTCGAGGACGCGCATCTCGCCGGCCTCGTCGCGCACGAGGTCGATGCCCGAGACCTGGATGCGGACGCCGTTGGCCGGGTCGATGCCGGCGGCCTGGCGGTGGAAGTGGCTCGACGAGCTGATGAGGCGGGCGGGGATCACGCCGTCGCGGATCGCGCGCTGCGGCCCGTACACGTCGGCGAGGAACGCCTCGAGCGCCCGGACCCGCTGGGCGACGCCCTTCTCGAGCCGGCTCCACTCGGCCTGCTCGATGACGCGCGGCACCGCGTCGAGCGGGAAGGGCCGCTCCTCGCCCGCGAAGTCGAAGGTGACGCCCTGCGCGAGGTAGCTGGTGGCGAGCGCGTCGGTGCGGTCCTTCAGCTCCTCCTTGGTCATGCGGGAGAGCGCCGCGTGGATCTCGCGGTAGGCCGCCCGCGTGACGGCGGGCTCGCCGTCGGCGGGCGGATCCCGGAACATCTCGTCGAACGGCATCGCGCCGCCGGAGGCTCGCCGTGCGGCCGCGAGCGTGCCGTATCCCTCGAACAGATCACCCATG
Source organism: Clavibacter rahimiani (assembly GCF_052654495.1). Classification (NCBI taxonomy): domain Bacteria; kingdom Bacillati; phylum Actinomycetota; class Actinomycetes; order Micrococcales; family Microbacteriaceae; genus Clavibacter; species Clavibacter rahimiani. Next base: position 449,211 of record NZ_CP199790.1, on the reverse strand, counting down.
GCCGGAGCCTAACCGCGGCGTGTGTCGCGGGTGTTTCGGGCCGCGGGCGGCGGATGCGCCGCGTGCGGGCGGGCGGGGAGCGGGTCAGGCGTCGGTGCGCTTGAGGATGTGAGCGGGGATCGCGATGGACGCGGAGACCAGCAGGATGCCGGCGAAGAAGCTGAGCAGCTCGAAGCCCTCGATGTAGAACGCGAACGCGAACAGGGCCATGCCGCCGAGGAAGAGGGCGAACGCGATGATGAAAGCGACGATGTTCACGAGGGCACCTGATCCATTCCGAGACTGTGGGCGACCGCCGCGCCGGGCGCACCGTGCGGTCACGTCCGAGTCTACGAGATCGCGGCGCGGGCGTCGCCCGGCGGGGCGACGGATCAGCGGGCGGCCTGCTCCGGGCGGATCCCGCCGGCCAGCGCCTGGTACGCGCGCTGCGGACCGGGCGAGCGCGTGAGCGACGCCGCGATGGCGTCGAGGCCCGCGCGCTGCATGCCGGACGGGTTCAGCAGGGCCTTCGCCGCCTGCCGCAGCTCGGTGACCGTGGCGACGTTCGGCGCGAGCGCGATCCCGAGCCCGGCGTCCTCGAGGGCGGCGGCGCCGGCGAACTGGTCCGTCGACAGGGGCAGCACGAGCATGGGGACGCCCGCGGTCGCCGCCTCGGTGACGGAGTTGTTGCCGCCGTGCGTGACCGCGAGGTCGGCGTGGCCGAGGAGCGTCACCTGCGGGAGGAACGGGCGGACGAGCCAGTCGGCGGGGAGGTCGCCGAGCTCGGCCGGGTCGGTGGATCCGGTCGCGAGGGCCACGCGCACGTCGAGGTCGCGCAGGGCGGCCGCGATGCGCCCTAGGACGTCGCCGCGCACGGAGAGGAAGCTGCCGAGCGAGACGTAGACGATGGGGTCGCCGCCGGCGTCGATCCAGTCCTGCACCTCCGCCTCGGGCGCCTCGCGGCGGACGGCCGAGCCGATGAAGGCGTGCGGCGGCAGGAGCTCGGAGCGGTCGGGGTCGTGCAGCTCCTCGGGGTAGTTGAGGAGGAGGACGTCACCGGCCTCCGCGAAGGCGTCGCGGCTCGGGCGCATGGACGGCGCGAGGATCGCGAGGGCGTCGTTCCACTGGGCCGTGAAGCGGTCGCGCACGCGGACGCAGAGCGCGTGCAGCTCGTCGAGGTCCTCCTCCTCGGGCTCGAAGGCGGCGGGCCAGGCGGGCGGGAAGCCGTAGACCTCGTCGCCCACGGGCAGCGCGCTCGGGTGCCCGAGCACGACGTCCGCGTGCCGGGTGCCGGACGCGAGGAGCGCCAGGCGGGCGCTGAACGCGAGGTGGTCGACGATCACCTGGTCGGGGCGCACCTCGTCGAGGATCCGCTGCACGGCGCGCGCGGTCTCGACCGGCTCCCACAGCAGGTCGTCGCTCCGGGCCTCGGCCTGGAAGCGCAGGGTCTCGACCATGCCGCGGCGGGTGGCGGCGAAGAAGCCGCGGAGGGCGTCGTCCTCGCCGGTGGGCTGGTCCTCCGCCTTGATGGTGCCGGGGTTGGATCCGCGGCCGAGCCGGAGGTCGATGCGCTCGAAGCCGGACGCCTCGACGATGCCGGCGGTGGCGGATCCGGTGGCCACGACCACGCGCTCGCCCGCCTGCCGCCAGGCCGACGCGAGCGTGATGAGCGGGAAGAGGTGGGACGCGTAGTCCGGGCTGATGACGAGCAGGGTCATGAGGCGCTGAGCTCCCAGAGGGTTCGGTCGTCGGCGGCGGCGACGTCGCGGTAGACGCGGGACAGGGTGCCCGCCATGGCCTGGATGGTGAAGGTGCGGGCGACCATGTCGCGCGCGCGATCGGCGGCGGCCTCCGCGCGGGGGCCGGCCGCGATGTCGAGCGCGCGGGCGATCCCCGTGCCGAGCGCGGCCGGATCCGTCGTGTCGACGAGGAGGCCGGTCACGCCGTCCTCCACGTAGGTCGCGGGCCCGCCGGACGCGGGCGCGACGACGGGCAGGCCCATCGACATCGCCTCGAGGAGCGCGACGCCGAACTCCTCCTTGATGCTCGCGCAGGCGTACGCGCCGCCGGGCGCGGCGAGGCCGGGCCGGCCGTACCGGACGGCGGCGAGCCAGCGCGTGACGGTGTCGTTGCCGCGATGGCCGGCGAGGAGGAGGCCCGCGGAGGCGGCGGACGCGGCGGCGGCGCGCGGGTCGGCGGCGACGGCGGCGGGATCCGCACCGGGCACCGCCTCGAGGATGCGCGCCAGCTGCTCGCGCTCCTCGGTGCTCGGCGCGTCGAGGTCGCCGCCCACGATGAGGAGGTTCGCGCGGGCTCGGAGCGCGGGATCCGCCGCCCAGACGTGCGCGAGGGACGCCATGCCCTTGACGCGCGCGAGGCGCCCCACGGAGATCACGAGCGGCAGGCCGCGGCGCTCCTCGGGGAGGCCGGCGAGCAGCGCGTCGAGCTCGACGAACGCGCGGGCGGGCGCGCCGTCCGCGTCGGCGCCGAGCAGGGCGTCGTCGCGGGAGCGCTCGATGGCGGCGACGTCGATGCCCTCGGCGACCACGCTGTGGCGCTCGGGGTGCGCGTCCACGTCGATGCCGACGAGGCGGCGGATGTCGCGCTGGAGCTCGGGCCGCGGGAAGAGGACGGTGTGCGCGGCGTCGGCCGCGAGGCGCTGGACGAGGCGCACGCGGAACCAGTAGTGCTCGCGCGCGTCGACGGCGCCGAAGCGGTCGCGCGTGAGGGCGCCGGAGCGGTCGAGCGCGTCGACCACGCCGTGCGGATCCGGCGCGACCGTGAAGACGACGGGGATGCCGAGCTGGCGCGCGACCGTGGAGGCGGCGAGCGTGCCCACGTCGGCCATGCGGAGGTGCACGGCGTCGACGCGGCCGGCGGCGCGGAGCACGCGGCGGATCCCCCGCTCGGCGGCGACGCGGTGCGGCCACGCCTCGGGGAGGGAGCGCGGGCCGCCGAGCATCGGGACGTGCGCGAAGACGTGGCCGTCGTCGCCGGCGGACACGCGGGCGAGGGAGGCGAGCGCCTGGTCGGGGGTGCCGCGGGACAGCGTGATGACGCGGTCGACCGGGCGGCCGGCGACGGTGGTGGCGGCTACGTCGTGCGCCGCGGGGGCGCCGACAGCCGGGCCCGCGGGATCCACGAGCGCGTCGCCGAGCCGCACGAGCAGCGTCGCGATTCCGCCGTTGTCGCCCGCGCCCACGTGCGTGAGGCCCGCGTCGATGTCGGCGTGGAGGAAGAGCTGCACCACCGTGAGACCCGGGCGCTCGGGCGCGACGGGGTGGTCGCCGTGCTGGCGGGCGATGTCGAGCACGGCCAGGCGCGCGACCGCGGCCACCTCGTCGTCGCCGCGCGCGATGTCGGAGACGATCGCGAGCGTCGCCTCGCCCGCGGGCCGGTCGCCCAGCGCAGCCACGGCGGCCGAGCGCGTGAGCGCGCCCTCGGCGGCGTCCTGCGCGACGCGAAGCAGCACGCGCTCCGGGATCCGGCCCTGCACGAGCCCCACGGTCTCGACGAGGCGGGAGCGGGCGCCGTCGCCGCGGATCCCGAGGAGCGCGTTCTCGAGCGCGAGGGCGAGATGGTCGGGCGCGGATCCCGCCCACTGCTGCAGCGTGCGCTGCGCGAGCATGCCGGGGAAGCCGCCCTCGACCACCATCGCGACGAGGCCGGACACCGCGTCGAAGCGCGGGAGGCGGGTGCCGAACGCCCAGGCGGCGTGCTCGCGGATCCACCGGGTGTCGTGGTCGAGGAGCGCGACGAGCGCGAGGTCCGCGGCCTCGTCGAAGACCTGCGCGAGCGCGTGGATGGCGGCGACCGCGGTGAGCTGGTCGGCGGGGTCGGCGGCGGCGCGGGCGAGGAGGCGCACCGCGCGTCCGCCGCCGTCGCGGCTGGCGGCGACCGTGAGCTCGTCGGCCTCCTGCATCACGTCGAGGATGCGCGCGGACTGCGCGACCTGGTCGAGGCTCGTCTGGATCCCCATGCTCGTGTCCCCTCGGATCGCGTACTCCTGCGACGGAGCCGTGCGGCGCCTCAGGCGGGAGCGTTCGCTCCCGGGACAGCCTCGCAGCCCTCGCGAGTATTCCTCAGCCAGCTGCGATTCCCCCAGCGAAGCGTCACCAGCGGACATCGCGGGGCCCGCGCGTACGCTGGCGGCATGCCCCGCCCCGCACCGCCCGCCCCGCAGATCCGCTTCGGCATCGTGGGGAGCGGCTGGCGCAGCGCCTTCTTCCTGCGCATCGCGCGGGCCCTCCCGGAGCGCTTCGCCGTCACCGGCCTCGTGACCCGGAGCGCCGACACCGGCCGCGCGCTGGAGGAGGAGTGGGGGATCCGCACCTTCCGCACGACGGCCGAGCTGCTGGCGGCCGAGGCGCCGTCCTTCGTGGTCGTCTCCGTGCCGCGGAGCGCCGCGCCCGACGTGATCGCCGACCTCGTCGACCGCGGCGTCGCCGTCCTCACCGAGACGCCGCCCGGTGAGACGGTCGAGGACCTCGAGCGGCTCGATGCGCTCGTGCGCCAGGGGGCGCGGATCGAGGTGGCCGAGCAGTACCCGCTCTCGCCGCTGCTCGCCGCGCAGCTCGCGATCGCAGCGGGAGGCAGGCTCGGGCGGATCAGCCAGGCCACGGTCGCGCAGTGCCACGACTACCACGGCGTCCGCGTGATGCGCCGGGCCCTCGGCATCGGCTTCGAGGACGCGACCATCACGGCGAGCCGCTTCTCGTCGCCGCTCGTCGCCGGGCCCGACCGCGACGGCGATCCCGTGCGCGAGGAGGTCGTCACGGCCACGCAGACCACCGCGCGCTTCGACTTCGGCGACCGCCTCGGCGTCTACGACTTCGCCGACCGGCAGTACTTCTCCTGGATCCGCCGCAACCGCCTGCTCGTCCGCGGCGAGCGCGGCGAGATCGTCGACGAGCACGTGAGCTGGCTGCTCGACGCGACCACGCCGACATGGGCCGACATCACGCGCGTCGAGACCGGGCAGGGCGGCAACCTCGAGGGCCTCTACCTCCGCGGCCTGCTGCTCGGCTCCGAGTGGGTCTACGAGAACCCGTTCGCGCCCGGGCGGCTGGCGGACGACGAGATCGCGATCGCGCAGTGCCTCGTCGAGATGCACGCGCACGCCGAGGGCGGCCCCTCCACGAACTCGCTCGCCGAGGCGTCGCAGGACCACCACCTCGCGCTCCTCATGCACGAGGCCGCCACCACCGGCCAGCCCGTCCGCAGCACGCGGCGCGCCTGGGCCGACTGACCTCCCTCCCCACCACCCGCTCGGAAGGCACCGCATGCGCATCGACCTCACCGGATCCACCGCCCTCGTCACGGGCTCCACCCAGGGCATCGGCTACGCCATCGCGGAGGGCCTCCTCGACGCGGGCGCCCGCGTCATCGTCAACGGCCGCGGCGAGGAGGGCACGACCGCGGCGCGCGAGCGGCTGCTCGCGGACCGGCCCGACGCGTCCGTCGAGGTGCTCGCGGCCGACGTCGCGACGGAGGAGGGCGCGGCGCGTGCGGTGGCCGCGTTCCCCGAGGTCGACGTGCTCGTCAACAACCTCGGCATCTTCGGCTCGGCCGACCCGTTCGCCATCACCGACGACGAGTGGCGCCGCTACTTCGAGGTCAACGTGCTCGCGGCCGTGCGCCTCACCCGCGCCTACCTGCCCGGCATGATGTCCCGCGGCTGGGGCCGGGTGCAGTACGTCGCGAGCGACTCGGCCGTCGTGACGCCCGTCGAGATGATCCACTACGGCGTCTCGAAGACCGCGCTCCTCGGGGTCTCGCGCGGCTTCGCCAAGGCGGCGGCCGGATCCGGCGTCACCGTCAACTGCGTCATGGCCGGCCCCACGCACACCGGCGGCGTCGAGGCGTTCGCGCGCGAGCTCGTCGGCGACGACCTCCCGTGGGACGAGGCGCAGCGCGAGTTCATGCGGCAGCACCGGCCGCAGTCGCTCATCCAGCGGCTGATCGAGCCGGAGGAGATCGCGCACATGTGCGTGTACCTCGCCTCGAAGCAGGCGTCGGCGACGACCGGCGGGGCGCTGCGGGTCGACGGCGGGTACGTGGACGCGATCCTGCCGTAGCGGGGGTGGCGGCGGACGTCGGCCGGTCGGGCTCAGCCCGCCAGGTGCCGCCGGATCGCCTCGACGCCGAGCTCCACCTCGCGGAACGACGTCGTCAGCGGGCTGAGGCCGAGGCGGAGTCCGGACGGCGCGCGGAAGTCCGGGATCACGCCCTCCTCCCACAGCGCGCCGACGATCTCGCGGAACCGCGGGTGGTCGACGCTCACATGGCTGCCGCGCCGGTCGTCCTCCCGCGGGCTCGCGACGCGCGCGCCGAGCGGCACGAGGTCGCGGTCGACGAGGTCGAGCGCGAAGCGGGTGAGGGCGAGCGACTTGGCGCGGATCGCGGCCATCCCCGCCTCCTCGATGAGCGCGATCATGTCCTGCATCGCGAGCATGCCGACGATGGGCGGCGTCCCGCTGAGGAAGCGGCGGATCCCGTCGGCGGGCACGTACTCCGGGCCCATCGCGAACACGTCCTGCGCGCCCATCCAGCCCTGGATCGGCTGGCGCAGCTCCCGCTGCAGGTCGCTCCGCACGTAGCCGTGGGCGGGCGCCCCGGGGCCGCCGTCGAGGTACTTGTAGCTGCAGCCGACCGCGAGGTCGACGCCCCACGCGTCGAGCTCCGTGGGGATCACGCCGACGGAGTGGCAGGTGTCCCAGAGCACGAGCGCGCCGGCGTCGTGCACGATGCGGGTGATCCCCGGCACGTCCGCGAGGAACCCGGAGCGGTACGCGACCTGGCTGAGCACGACGAGGGCGGTCCGCTCCCCCACGGCCTCGGCGACGAGCTTGGGGGTGACGCCGGCGTCGGGCGCGACCTCGATCCAGCGGATCGTCATGCCGCACTCCTCCGCGACGCCCTCGAGCACGAACCGGTCGGTGGGGAAGTTGTCGGTGTCGATCACGAGCTCGTCGCGGCCGGGGCGCGCCCGCACGGCCGCGCGGACGAGCTTGTAGAGGATCACGGTGGTCGAGTCGCCGACGAACGTCTGGCCGGCCGCGGCGCCGTACGCGACGCGGCCGAGGTCGTCGCCGATGCGCGTCGGCATGTCGAGCCAGTCCTCGTCCCAGCCGCGGATGAGGCGGCCGCCCCACTGATCGCGCACGAAGTCGGCGACGCGGTCGACGCTCGCCCGGGTCGGGCGCCCGAGCGAGTTGCCGTCGAGGTACGCGACCACGTCGTCGGACTGCACGAAGAGGTCGCGGAAGCGCGCGAGCGGGTCGCGGGCGTCGAGGTCGGCGGCGGCCGGGATCGCGGCGGAGGAGGCGGGGGCGGCGGGGGCGGCGTGCGCGTCGGGTGTCACGCTCGCAGCCTACGAGGGGCGAGACGGGCGAAGCCGTGGCACCCGGTGGGTGCCACGGCTTCGGAGGGGTCGTGCCTACTGCGCGACGAAGTAGTACGGGTCCGCGAGGAAGCCCGGCGTCACGGCCCAGGTACCGGCCGCGGCGTCCGCGCTCGGGATGGCGATCACGACGTTGCCCGTCCCCGACGCTCCGGGGAACAGCTCATTGATGGAGCTGAACTGCGGCTCGGGGGCGACGGCGAGAGTGTCCGACTCGGTGTGCGTCGTGCCCGCGGCGGAGACGAACTCGACCTGGATCTCGAACATCGGGCTGGCGGACTCCGTGCCGACGTATTTCGCGGTCACGGGCACCATGGCGTACTGCATGCCCTCCGGCGCGGGATCGTTGAACATGTTCTCCGCGGTCACCGCCGCGTTCGCCTCCAGGACGGGCGCCCCGAGCGTGACCTCCCACTCGGGCGAGCCGCCCGCGAGGCCGGTCACGACCGTGCCGATCGGGGCCGGGTTGTCGCGCGTCCCGACGGCCGGGCCCGCCTCCTCCTCGGTCTGGCCCTCGTCCAGCGGAGCGGCGGACGACTCGGAGCCGCCCTCGCTGCGGGGGAGGCTCTCGGAGACCGCCGCCGCGAATCCGACGGTGTACACCACGGCGAGCACGATGCTGAGGATGAGCGCGAGGGCGCCCACGATGAGGCCGGTGAGCGCCAACGGCCTGCCCGCCTTGCGCTTCGCGAGCGCCACGATGGCGAGCACGATGGCGACGACTGCGGGGATGAACACCACGTAGTTGAGGAAGGGGATGAACGCGCCGAGGAACGCGACGATCGCGACGATGAGGGACGCGATGGAGAGCCCCTTGCCACCGGTCGGCGCTGCGGGAGCGGAAGGGGCGTAGGGAGGGATGTAGCCGCCCTCGGGGGCGGGAGGGGGTGCAGGATAGGAGTGCTGTTCGGGGATCGAGTTCGGGTCTCGTGCATCGGTCATAGGCATTTCCTACTGGACGAGACGGTCCGTCCCGTACCAAAGGGGCCCCGTGCGCCGTGAACTGGGGTCACAGCGCGCGCGGCTCTCCTCCGTCGGTGCCGGGTAGCGCGAGCTGCGCCACCCACGAGCGGACGACGGCCTCGAGCGCGGGGCGCGCGTCGCGCACCTCGGCGGCGCTGCGGAACGTCGCGATGGCGCGCTGCGGACCGGCCACGCGGAGCAGGCCGGCCGGGTCCGCGACCTCGACGGCCGGGCGGTCCGGCGCCGTCCGCGCTCCCGCGTGCAGCACGAGCAGCACCTCGTCGGGCTTCCGCAGGGCGAGGGTCGCGAAGTGGTCGCCGAGGGACCAGCTCGGGGCGTTCCACTTCCACGACTCGACCGCGTCGGGGCAGGCGGAGCGCACGGCATCGCGGATCAGATCGACGGCCGGCGCGAGCGGATGCGCGAGCGCGGCGAGGCGGGCGTCCACGTCGTGGCGGGAGGCATCGGGATCGGTGGCGGGCACGGGCCCATCATGACCGGTGCCGCCCGCGGAGGACAGGGGCCGGGGTCCGTTAACCTCGGGGTCGTGCCCCCGCCCGCCTGGACCCCCGACGGCCCCGACCTCGTGATCCACGGCGAGAACCTCGAGGCCGTCCGCGCGCTCCCCGACGGCGCCTTCCAGCTGATCTACCTGGATCCGCCCTTCAACACCGGCCGCACGCAGGAGCGGCAGAACATGACGGTGGTGCGCAGCGCGGACCCGGATCCCGACCTGGACGTCGATGCCGCGGATGCCGATGCCCCGGCCGCCAGCACCGCTGGCACCGCCGCCCCCGCGTCCCCCGCGCTCGCCCCCGCGAGCACCGCGACCCCCGAGCCCGTGCGGCCCCCCGGCGCGCGCCTCGGCTTCCAGGGCCGCAGCTACGACTCCGTGAAGGGCCTCCTCTACGGATTCGACGACTCGTTCGCCGACTACTGGGAGTTCCTCGAGCCGCGCCTCATCGAGGCATGGCGGCTGCTCGATCCCACCGGCACCCTCTACCTGCACCTCGACTACCGCGAGGTGCACTACGCCAAGGTCGTGCTCGACGCGCTCTTCGGGCGCCGGTCGTTCCTCAACGAGATCGTGTGGGCCTACGACTACGGCGCCAAGTCCCGCCGCCGCTGGCCGGCGAAGCACGACACGATCCTCGTCTACGTGAAGGACCCGATCCGCTACCGCTTCGACTCCGAGGGGGTCGACCGCGAGCCCTACATGGCGCCCGGCCTCGTGACGCCCGAGAAGCGCGAGCGCGGCAAGCTCCCGACGGACGTGTGGTGGCACACGATCGTGTCCCCCACCGGCCGCGAGAAGACCGGCTACGCGACCCAGAAGCCGCTCGGCGTGCTGCGCCGCATCGTGCAGGCGTCGAGCCGGCCGGGCGACTGGGTGCTCGACTTCTTCGCCGGATCCGGCACGACGGGCGCCGCCGCCCGCGAGCTCGGCCGCCGCTTCGTGCTCGTGGACGCGAACCCGCAGGCCCTCGAGGTGATGCGCACCCGGCTCGCGGGGGGCGGGACGGCCTTCGTCGCGCCCGACGGCGACGGCGACCTCGGTCCGGTCGCGCCGTCCGAGGGCGCTCCCGAGCCCGCGGCGACGGTGGCGCCGAGCGCGAAGCCGGCCTCGAAGGCGAGGACGACGACGACGAAGTCGACGACGAAGACGAGCTCGACGACGAAGGCGAAGGCGACGACCTCGACGACGAAGAAGGCCGCCTCGACGAAGAAGCCAGCCGCGAAGACGAAGACGAAGACGAGCACGACGATGAAGGCGGCTCCGCAGACCGAGCCCCAGGTGCCGACGGCCGATGTCGGAGTGCAGCCCGTCCCGGATCCCGCGTCCGCCCCCGCACCGAAGCCGAAGCCGAGACCCCGACCGATGCCAGCACCAGCGCCAGCACCTGCCTCGGCACCAGCACCGACGCACGAGCTGACGGCCACGGCGCAGCCCGCGCCCATCGACGCGGACGCCCCGCCCGGGCGCTGACCCCGCCCGCCCGCCCGGCTACCCCTGCTGCGCGAGCGCGAACGGGAGCACGCGCGTGGCGCCCGCCTTCCGCAGCAGACGGCCCGCGACCGTGAGCGTCCACCGCGTGTCGACGAGGTCGTCGATGAGGAGCACGGGCCGCGGATCCGCCGCGAGGTCGTCGGCGAGGTGCGCGGGCACCTGGAAGCGCGGGTGCACCCGCCCGAGCCGGTACACGCTGTTACCGCGCGCGGCTCCGGGGGCTCCCGGATCCACGAGGTCGAGCGCCCCCAGGAACGGCAGCCGACCGACCTCGGCGATGCGCTGCGCGAGGCTCCCGACGAGCTGCGGCCGCCCGGCGGAGGGCACGTGCACGACCGCGCGCGGCCGCTCGGCCCAGCCCCACTCGGCGAGCACCCGGACGCAGGCGGCGACCAGGGCGTCGTCGACCGGCGCGTCCTCGGCGCCCGCCGCGAAGACCGTGCGGAGCCGCCCGCCCCAGCCGAGGTCGGTGAGGCGCGCGAGCGCGCGACCCTCGTCGACCTGCTCGCCCGCGGCGATGGCGCCGCTCAGCGGCACCCCCACGCTCGACGCGCCCGTGGGCCAGCGGAGGCGGGGCTCGATGGGCAGGCCGACCCGGTCGAGCGCCTGCGACGCGGTGGCCGACGCCTGCTGATCCAGCGATGCCGGGTACCACGCGCCCGCGCATCGGTCGCAGCGCCCGCACGGCGCCGCGGTGTCGTCGTCGAGCTGGCGCTGGAGGAACTCCATCCGGCACCCGAGCGTGGTCTCGTATTCGAGCATCGCCTGCTGCTCGCGCACGCGGGCCGCCGCGACCTGCTCGTAGCGGGCGCGGTCGTAGGTCCACGGGACGCCGGTGGCCGACCAGCCCGCGGTGTCGCGCCGGACGGCGCCGTCGACGTCGAGCACCTTGAGCAGGAGGTCGAGCCGGCTGCGCGAGAGGCTGACCCGGGACTCGAGCGCCGGCACCGACAGCGGCCGGTCGCTCTCGCCGAGCGCCTGGATGACGGCGGCGGCCTGCTGCTCGTCGGGCATGGACGCGGTGGCGAAGTACTGCCAGATGTCGGGATCCTCCCGGCCGGGCAGGAGGAGGACGTCCGCGTCGGCGGATCCGCGCCCTGCGCGGCCGACCTGCTGGTAGTAGGAGACGGGCGACGACGGCGCGCCGAGGTGCACCACGAACCCGAGGTCGGGCTTGTCGAAGCCCATGCCGAGCGCGCTGGTCGCGACGAGCGCCTTGACCTCGTTGCGCTGCAGCTCGCCCTCGGCCTGCTCGCGGTCCGCGGGGTCGTCGCGGCCCGTGTACGCCTTCACGGCGTGGCCCGCGTCGCGCAGCAGGCGCGCGGTGTCCTGCGCGGCCGAGACCGTGAGCGCGTAGATGATGCCGCTGCCGGGCAGCTCGTCGAGGTGGCTGAGGAGCCAGCCCAGCCGGTCGCGGCTGCTCTCGAGCCGCAGCACGCCGAGCCGCAGCGAGCGTCGGGCGAGGGGACCCCGGATGGTGACCACGGGCACGCGGTCGGCCTCCGCCCCGCCGGCCCCGGTGGATCCGACGCTCAGCTGCTCCTCGACGTCGGCGACGACGCGCGAGTTGGCCGTGGCGGTGGTGGCCAGCACGGGCACGCGCTCGTCGACCGAGGAGATGAGGTCGCGGAGGCGCCGGTAGTCGGGCCGGAAGTCGTGGCCCCAGTCGGAGATGCAGTGCGCCTCGTCGACCACGAGGAGGCCGAGCCGGGCGCGGAGCGCGGGCAGCTGCTCGTCGCGGAAGCGCGGGTTGTTGAGGCGCTCCGGCGAGACGAGGAGGAGGTCGACCTCGTCGGCGTCGAGCGCGCGCAGCAGGTCGTCCCACTCGTGGGCGTTGCTGGAGTTCATGGCGACCGCGCGGACCCCGGCCCGCCGGGCGGCGGCGACCTGGTCGCGCATGAGGGCGAGCAGCGGCGAGACGAGGAGCGTGGGGCCGAGCCCCTGCTGGCGGAGGAGCAGGGTGGCGACGAAGTAGACGGCCGACTTGCCCCATCCGGTGCGCTGCACGACGAGGGCGCGCGATCGGTCCTGCACGAGCGCCTCGATGGCCTCGAACTGCCCGTCGTGGAAGTCGGCGCCCGCGACGCCCACCAGCCGGGAGAGGTGCTCGCGGGCGGCGGACCGGAGGTCGGCGAGCGCGGCGGAGGAGGGCGGCGTGACGGTGTCGGGCATGGGGCCATGCTCCCATCCGCCCCCGACCGCGGCCTCCCCGGCGAGCTGCCCGGGGAGGCGGCGACGGCCTCCCGCCTGGGGAGGGGCCGCCCTCGGGACGGGCTAGGCCTCGGGCGTCGAGCCCCGTTCGACGGCGCGCGGCGGACGCGCGGGTCCCGCGGCGCGCGCGTCCTGCACCGCCCGCTCCGCCTGGAGCTGCCGCATCCGCGCGATCCGGGCGTAGTGCCGCTCCTCCTCCTCGAGGTCGGCGAGCTGCTGCTCGGTGCTCCGGACGCGCTGGTCCACCGCGACGGCGGCGCGGGCGTAGGCGGCGCTGCGGTCGGGCGGGCCCACCGGCTCGCGCCGGGCGTCCCAGTCGTGGCCCACGCAGAACCAGACGATGCTCCCGATGAGCGGCAGGAAGACGATGAGCAGGATCCAGACGAGCTTCGGCAGGTGCTTCACCTGGTCGTCCGGCCGCGTGATGAGGTCGGCGAGCGCGCACACGGCCACGAGGAGGGGGAGCAGCCCGAAGAGGATCACGGTGAGGGAGCCTAGGGGCGCGTCGGGCCTCGCGGAAGGGCCTTGTGCGAGCGCTCCATATCCGATGCGCGACGCCGCTTCGCTCAGGGGACACCGACCTCGCACCTGCCAGGCGCTCGGGAGCCACCCGTCCTACAGTCGCGTCGAGGGCCGCACCCGGCGGCCTCAGCGAGGAGGAGATCATGGGTCTCGACGACAAGATCAAGAACGCCGCACAGGACATCGCGGGCAAGGCCAAGGAGGCGCTCGGCGAGCACAAGGGCGACGACCGCCTGAAGGCCGAGGGTCACAAGGACCAGACCGCCGCGTCCGCCAAGAAGGCCGGCGAGGACGTCAAGGACGTCTTCAAGTAGACCTCACCGGTCTCGGATCGAGGCGGCCGCCCCCTGGGGACGGCCGCCTCCGTCATGTCCGGGGTCGATCAGTCGGACTCGCCGGCCAGGTCCTCGGGCGCGAGGCGCTCGCCGGTCGGACGGCGCAGCACCGAGTCGCGTCCGACGGGGCCGTCGGCCGGGTCGACGTCCCCCTCGGTCGTCCCGTCGGCCGCGTCCTCCGAGCCCACGTCCTCGCGGGTCGGCTGGACCGGGGTCGCGACGGGCGCGCCGTCGCCGGCGTCCACGGCCGCGATCTCCGCGTCGTCCGGGTGATCATGGGGCACGAGGGGCTCGCTCATCGACATGCATCCACCCTCGCACCGGGCCGCGCCGACGACCGCGGGCGCCGGATCCGTTCACCCGCGGTTCACGCACGCCGCCGTCGCGGTCGGCAGGTCGGCCGTCCGCAGGCCGTCGCCGCCTCAGGGCGCGACGGGCGCGCCCGACTCCGCGGCTATCCGCCGCACGAGCTCCGCGTCGAGCACCGCGACCTCCTCGCCGTCATCCGCCGCGTGCGCGCGCACGACGACCGAGACGACGCCGCCGGCCGGGTCGACGTCGACCACGAGGAAGCCGGATCCGCGCACGATGCGCTCCGTCCCCGGCGTCGCCGCCACGTCGGTCTCGTTCGCGACGCCCGGCGCGACGAGCACGGGGACGCCCGCCAGCGATCCGACGATGTGGTGGTGGTAGTGGCCCGAGAGGATCACGCGCACGTCGCTCCCCCGTACGATCTCCGCGAGCCGCCCCGGGCCCTGCAGCGCGAGCGACTCGTGCAGCACGGTCGGCGCGGGCACCGGCGGGTGGTGCAGCACGAGCACCGTGCCGTGCGCGGACGGGGTCGCGAGCAGCTCGCGGAGCGCGTCGAGCTGCTGCTCCCGGAGCGCGCCGTAGCCCTTGCCCGGGACGGAGGTGTCGAGCGTGACGACGCGCCAGCCGTCCACGAGGGTGACGCCGTCGATGGGCGGGACGGCCGCGGGATCGCGTCCGTCGTCCGTGCCGGGGCCGCCGTGGCCGTCCCCGAGCACGAGCCGGAAGCCGGAGCGGACGTCGTGGTTGCCGGGCGCGAGCACGACGGCGGCGCCGCGGGACGCCGCCCAGGGATCGAGCCGCGCACGGAGGAGCGCGTACGACTCCGGCGTGCCGTCCTCGGAGAGGTCGCCGGACCCGACGAGCAGCCGCACGTCCGGGATGCGGTCGGCCTCGGCGAGGACCAGGTCGAGGGCGGCGCCCGTGTCGACGACGCCCTGGTGGAGGCCGCCGTCGCGGAGGAGGTGGGTGTCGCTGAGGTGGACGAGGCGCAGGGATCCGGCGGGCAGTGCGTGCATGCGCCGACCCTACGGGGGCGCGCCGACACCGTGGCGGACGGCAGGCGGACATCGGGTGACGCCGCCCGGGCCCGCCCGGCGATCGCGCACGGCCCGGCGGTAGCCTCGTCACCACGACGAGAGGGAACCCCATGGCGACGCGCGACGAGATGGACTGCTGGCTCACCGACATGGACGGCGTGCTGGTGCACGAGAACCAGGCCCTGCCGGGTGCGGCGGCCCTCATCCAGCAGTGGCAGGACCAGGGGAAGCCCTTCCTCGTGCTCACCAACAACAGCATCTTCACGCCGCGCGACCTCGCGGCCCGGCTCCGCGCGTCCGGGTTGAACGTCCCCGAGTCGGCGATCTGGACCAGCGCCCTCGCGACGGCCGCGTTCCTCGAGCAGCAGATGCCCGGCGGATCCGCGTTCGTCATCGGCGAGGCCGGCCTCACCACGGCGCTCCACGAGGCGGGCTTCATCATGACCGACACGAAGCCCGACTTCGTGGTCATCGGCGAGACGCGCAACTACTCGTTCGAGGCGATCACCCGGGCCATCCGCCTCATCAACGGCGGCGCCCGCTACATCGCGACGAACCCGGACGCGACCGGCCCGAGCGCCGAGGGCGTGCTGCCCGCGACGGGCGCCGTGCTCGCGCTCATCAGCAAGGCCACGGGCAAGGAGCCGTACATCGTCGGCAAGCCGAACCCGATGATGTTCCGCTCGGCGCTCAACAAGATCGGCGCCCACTCGGAGAGCACCGGGATGATCGGCGACCGCATGGACACCGACATCATCGCGGGCATCGAGGCGGGCCTCCACACCGTGCTCGTGCTCACGGGCATCAGCGACCGCGCGGAGATCGAGCGCTACCCGTTCCGGCCCGACGAGGTGCTGTCGGGCGTCACCGAGCTGCTGGACCCGGAGCCGGTCGAGTCCGAGCTCTGATCAGCGGGCGGCGATCCCCGCGGGCGCGGATCCCGGGGGCTAGGGGACGACGGGCGGCTGCGGGACGCCGATGGGGCCCGTGAAGGTCCCGCCGCCGGCGCGCGACACGAAGCAGTAGGCGTCGCGGTCGCCCGCCGTCCACTCCTCCTGCGTGATCGGGTAGGCGGACTGGTACTGCACGTCGTCGTAGGCGCGGGCCGCCGCGTAGTCGATCACGGTGTCGGCGATGCAGAGCTCGTCGGCGGAGTCGCGCACGGCGTCCTCGCCCGGGAACTCGTCCTCCGTCTGCGGCAGCGCGACCCGCGCGACCATCTGCGCGTGGTGCTCGGAGCCGCAGTCGACGACCGTGAACTCCTCCTCCCAGGGCGTCGAGTACGGGTCGATGCACTCGCCGCCGAGCAGCGCGTCCCACGCCTGCACGCCCGCGGCGGCCGGCCCCTGCACGGGCTCCGTCGGGGTGGGCGACGGGGTCGGCGTCGCCTCGGCCGTGGGGGACGCGACCGGGTCGGCTCCGGGGGCGGCGGCGGATCCGAGGCGCTGCCCGAGGTAGAAGAGGCCGACGAGGAGCAGCACCAGGAGGATCGCGCCGCCGACCCAGAGGCCGGTGCGCCGCGAGCCGCGGGGTCCGCGCGGCGGCGACGCCGGGGGCACGGGAGGCGCAGGGCTGCGCGGCGCGTCGAGGACGGGGGCGCGCGGTGCCGGCGGACGGGGCGCGGGCGGGGCCGCGTACGGCGGCGGGACCGGCGCGGGACGGGAGGACGGCTCCGGGCGCGCGGACGCGGCGGGGACGGCAGCCGCGGGGGCGTCACCGCCGGCGGTCGGGGCGGCGACGGCGGCCGCCGCTCCCGCCGCGGACGCGCTCGCCGCCGGGAGGACGCGCGTGCGGTCGGCGTCGTCCGCGTGGTCGCCGTCGCGTTCCGGGGCGACGTCGCCGAAGAGGAGGGCGAGGGCGTCCACCGGCTCGTCGCGGTCGGCGTCGGCGGTCTCGGGGTGAGGCGCGGATCCGGTGGGATCGGCGTCTGGACGGGTCGCGCCGGCCGCGTGGCGGTCGGCGGCCGGGGTCTCGTGCGCGTGGTCCGCCGTCCGATCCGCGTCGGGCTCGATGCGCCGCGTGGGCTCGGGATCCGGGGTCGGCAGGATCGCGGTCTCCGGCTCGTGCGCGGATCCCGCAGGTGCGTCGTCGGGGTCGGCGGCGACCGCGGCGACATGGGTGTCGCTCGCCGCAGGTGCGGGCGCGACGCGCGGAGGTGCCGCGGGGGCGGGCGCGGCGGATGCCGACGCGGCGGTCGCGGATCCGGCTGCCCAGGCCATGGCCGCGGCACGCGCGGCGGCAGCCGCGGGCGCGAGCGGGGCGGGGGCGTCGTCCTCGTCGTCGTCGAGGTCGGCGTCGTCCTCGGCGTCGGCACCGGACGGCGCGGCCGCGTCCTCGTCCGCCGGGTGCAGCGCGGCCACGGGCTCCGCGGCGGGCTGGGGCGCGTCCGTCGGGGCGACGTGGTCGTCGACGACCTCCGCGTCCTCGTCGTCGACGTCGTCCACCCGGGGCGTCAGCTGCACCTCGTCGACCGCGGGGGTCTCGGGCACGATCTCGTCGGCCGGGTCCTCGACGAGCTCGGCGTCGACGACGGGTCCGTCGGCGGTGACGTCCGCGAGGCGCACGTCGTCGTCGGCGCCGTCGACGGGCTCCAGCACCATCTCGGCGGATGCGTCGTCGACCGGCTCGGGCTCGCCGGTGAGGACCTCCCCCGTCAGCACCTCGCCCGGCTCGTCGGCCCAGGGCGCGGGCGCGTAGCCGGGGTCGGGCTCGCCGGTGAACTCCACGTCGCCGGCGTCGACCGGCGCCGCCGCGATCTCGGGCTCGGGGGCGGGGGCGTCGGCGGCGTCCGGGTCGCCGGGCGAGGCTGCGGGATCCGCCTGGTCGAGCGGCGCGACGCGGTCCGCGTCCTCCGTGGGGTCGAGCGGGACGATGCCCGCCAGGATGTCGCCCTCGGGAGCGGGCGTCGGCTCGGCGGGCGCGGGATCCACGCCCTCGTCCCGCGGCGTCGCGCCCGGGGCGGGCTCGCGGTCCGCGGGGACGACCTCGCGGTCGTCGGCGCGGCCCCAGCCGATGGGGGCCAGCGGTCGCGCGGGACGCTCGCGGTCGGCGTCCGTCGCGGGGCGGACCGCGAACGGGTCGTCGTCGTGACCGGATCCGGATCCGCCGCCGGGCGCCTCGCCGCTCATTCCGCGAGCCCCAGGTCCTCGAGGCCGATCGCGTACAGGTAGCGGTGGCCCGCGGCCTCGATCACCGCGCGGGCGTCGGTCGAGCGGTCCACGACCACGGCGACCGCGGCGATCTCCGCGCCCACCTTCTCGAGCGCCTCGATGGCCTTCAGCGGGGATCCGCCGGTGGTGGACGTGTCCTCGACGACGATGACGCGCTTGCCCTGGAGGTCCGGGCCCTCCACCTGGCGGCCGCGGCCGTGGTCCTTGGGCTCCTTGCGGACGACGAACGCGTCGTAGCCGCGGCCGACCGCGGCGCCCTGGTGCAGGATCGCGGCGGCGATGGGATCCGCGCCCATGGTGAGGCCGCCGACCGCGGCGACGTCCGGCACCTCCTGGATGAGGTCGAGCATGACCTGGCCGATGAGCGGCGCGACGCGGTGGTCGAGGCTCACGCGGCGGAGGTCCACGTAGTAGCTGGCCTTCTTGCCGCTCGTCAGCGTGAAGTCGCCGTGGAAGACGGCGTCCCGCTTGATGTGGTCGATGAGCTGCTGGCGCGCGTCGGAGGTCGTCACGCTGCCGATCCTACGGGCGGGGGGACGCGCCGCCCGGCGCGACGGGCGGGCGCGACGCCCACCGGATCAGGAGCCGGACGACGCCGGGAGGCCGAAGACCGTGCCGACCGCGGCCACGTCGTCGCCGCCGTGCCCGGCCGCGGACGCCTCGGCGTAGGTCTCGCGGAGCGCCTCGAGCATCGCGGTGTCGAAGTCGTGCGCGTCGGCGCCGTCGAGGGCCGCGAGCATCAGCGTCACGTCCTTGAGGAGGCCGTCGAGCGCGAACGACGGCGCGAGCTCGCCGTCCAGCATCGCGCCGCCCTTGAGGTGCGCGTACGGGGTGTCGGACGCGCCGCCCGCGATCGCGTCGAGGAAGAGGCGCGGCTCGACGCCGAGCAGCTGCGCGAGGCCGAGCGACTGCCCGATGCCCGCGGTGATGGAGGCGATCCACGCGTTGCAGGCCAGCTTGAGGGCGGATCCGGCGCCCGCGGCGGACCCGGCGACCACCGTGCGCGAGCCGGTCGCCTCGAGGACGGGGCGGGCGACGGCGAGGTCGGCCTCGGATCCGGAGACGAGGTGCACGAGGAGGCCCTGCTCGGCGGGGCCGCGCGTGCCGAGGACGGGCGCGTCCACGAGGCGGAGGTCGTGCTCGGCGGCGAGCGCGGCGATCCGGCGGGTGCCCTCGACGCCGACGGTGGACGACTGCAGGACGACGGCGTCGGGGCGCAGGGCGGGCGCGACGTCGGCGAGGACCGCGAGCACGGCGTCCGCGTCGAACAGCATGACCACGACGACGTCGGCGTCGCGCACGGCGTCCGCGGCGCTGTCGGCCACGGTCGCGCCGGCCTCGGCGAGGGGCGCCGCCTTCTCCGCGCTGCGGTTCCAGACGGTGAGCGGCAGGCCCGCGCGGAGGATCGAGCGGCTCATGCCGGACCCCATCACGCCGGTGCCGAGGAGCGCCACGCGGGGCGCATCGGCGGAGGCGGGGGCGGATGCGGGCGCGGCAGCGGTGTCGTCGGTCATCCCCCGACGATATTCCCCGCACGTGGACGCGCGCCGGGAACGGGGCCGCGGCGCCGGGTCGGGGTGGGCTCCCGGAGCGCGCGTACGCGGTGCGCGTCCCGCACGCGACGACGGGCCGCCGGTCGCGGGGACCGGCGGCCCGTCGGGCAGGTGGAGCGACGTCAGACCGCGGGCGCCTCGGCGGCGTCATCGGCGTCCTCGCCGGGCATCACGATGTCGGCGATCGTGACGTCGACGCGCGTCACCGCGCGGCCGACGAGCCCGGTCACGGCGTCGGTGATGGCGGCGCGCACGTCGGCGGCCACGTCCTGGAGCGGCACGCCGTACTCGGCGACGAGGGTCACCTGGAAGGCGACGCCCGCCTCCTGCGCCTCCACGGCGATGCCCTGCGTGAGGTCGGTCTGGCCGATGCGGTCGCGGAGCTGGCCGATGACGCGGGCCGCGCCGCCGCCGAGCGCGTGCACGCCGGGGATGTCGCGGACGGCGAGGCCGGCGACCTTGGCGATGACGCCGTCGGTGACCGTGGTGTCGCCGTCGGCGAGGACGCCGCCGGTGAGGCCGGTGGTCGCGGGCGCGACGCGGGTGACGTCGGCGGGGGTGGGGGTGGGGGTGCTGGTGTCGCTCATGCGGTTCCTCCTCGTGGTGCCCGTTCGCCGGGCGCTGCTGTGGTACTCATGGATGCGACGGGCGGATGCCGCGGTTCGTCACGGATCCCCCTCTTCTCCCAGCGCGCACGGAGGTACGGCATGGCGCTCTCCTCCTCCCTGCAGGACGGGGGCGACGGCATCCTCGCCGAGCGCGCGGCCGACGGCGACGCCCGGGCCTTCGAGGTGCTGGTCCGCCGGCACGCCCCCTACATGCGCGCGTTCGCGATCCGGCTCACCGGATCCCGCGCCGACGCCGACGACGCCGTTCAGGAGGCCCTCATCACCGCATGGGACCGCCTGCCGACGCTCGAGAAGCCCGACCGGGTGAAGAGCTGGCTGCTGCAGATCGTGAGCCGCAAGTCCATCGACCGGATCCGCGCCCGCCGTCCGGTCGACGACATCGACGACCACGAGATCGCGGACCGGCTCACCTCCCCCGAGCGCGACGCGGAGACGTCGTCGCAGATGCGCGCGCTGTCGGCGGTGCTCGACGCGCTCCCGGCCGAGCAGCGCGAGGTGTGGATGCTGCGCGAGGTGGGAGGCTTCTCGTACGAGGAGATCGCCGAGAAGCTGGGCGCGACGCCCTCCACCGTGCGGGGCCGGCTGTCCCGGGCGCGCACGACGGTGATGACGAGCATGGAGGCGTGGCGATGAGCGGCACCGGACTCCCGCCCGACGGCGATCGCCTGCCCGGCGCGCCCGCGCTCGACGCGGACGGCGAGCCCCTCGACATGGCCGCCCTCGCCGACTACCTCGACCGCGGGCGCACCCCGCGCGTCGCCGCCTACGAGGACGATCCCGAGGTCCGCAACGCGCTGCGCGCCCTCGAGCGGGTGCGCGACCTCGGCCGCGAGCTCGTGCAGGTCGAGGCGGAGGAGGCGGACGCCCCGGGCGACGACTTCTTCCGCGGCGTGCTCTCCCACATCAGCCGCGAGTCCCGCGCCGGCCGCGACATCCCGCTGTCCCACCCCGATCCCGCCGTCCGCCTCGCGCTCACCGAGGGCGCCGTGCGCACCCTCGTGCGGCAGGCCGGCGACGAGGTGCCGGGCGTCCTCGTCGGCCGCTGCACGCTCGACGGCGACGTCACGCGCGCCGGCGAGCCCGTGCGGGTCGCGCTCACCGTGAGCGTCGTCTGGGGCGATCCGCTGCCGGAGCTCGCGCAGCGCGTGCGCGAGCGGGTCCACGCGGCCCTGCTCCGGCACACGGAGCTGCGCGTCGCGGGCATCGACGTGACCGTGGTGGACGTGCAGCCGCGCCCCGCGCAGGAGGAGGCCGGCGATGACGCTCGACGATGACGCGACGACCGGCCGACCGACCGCGGCTCCGCCCGCAGCCGTGCCCGTTCCCGCGGCCGTGCCCGTGGATCCGGTCGTGCCCGTCCCGCTCCCGGCGCCCGGCGACCTCTCGCGCGACCTGACCGCGGCCCTCCGCGGCGTCGCGGGCGTGGCCGACGTCTATGCGTCGCGGTCGTCGGTGCTGCTCGTCGCCCAGCAGGTGGTCGAGGGCGTCGTGGCCGGCGGATCCGAGCGGACCGACCAGCTCGTCGCCGTGGAGACGGGCGAGGGCACCGTCCTCGTGCGGGCCTCCATCGCGGTGGATGCGGCCGGCCGCGCGAGCGACACCGCCCGCGCCGCCGTGGACGCGATCCGCGCGCGGCTCGCCGAGGCGGTCGGCGCCGAGGCCGCGGCGCTCGCGTCCGTCACGGTCCGCGTCGGCAGCATCGGCTGAGGCGCCCCTCCCCTCCCCGGTACCGTGGGGGCATGCGCGTCGCCACCTGGAACGTCAACTCCATCCGCACCCGCGTGGGCCGCGTCGTCGACTGGCTCGTGCGCGAGGACGTCGACGTGCTGGCCATGCAGGAGATCAAGTGCAAGCCCGAGCAGTTCCCGATGCAGGCGTTCGAGGAGGCGGGCTACGAGGTCGCCGTGCACGGGCTCAGCCAGTGGAACGGCGTCGCGATCGCCAGCCGCCTGCCGCTCGACGACGTCGCGACGACCTTCGAGGGGATGCCGCGCTTCGGCAAGCCCGACGCGTCCGGCCAGCCGCCGCTCGAGGCCCGCGCGCTCGGCGCGACCGTCGCGGGCGTCCGCCTCTGGAGCCTCTACGTGCCCAACGGCCGCTCCCTCGACGACCCGCACTACACGTACAAGCTCGAGTGGCTCGCGGCCCTCGCAGCGGACACGCGCGCGTGGCTCGCGGCCGACCCGGAGACGCCGCTCGCGCTCATGGGCGACTGGAACGTGGCGCCGCTCGACACCGACGTGTGGGACCCGCGCCTGTTCGAGGGCAAGACCCACACGTCCGCGCCCGAGCGCGCCGCCTTCGCCGCGTTCGCGGACGCCGGGCTCACCGACGTCGTCCGGCCGTCGATCCCCGAGGGGTACACCTACTGGGACTACCAGCAGCTGCGGTTCCCGCGGAACGAGGGCATGCGGATCGACTTCATCCTCGGGAGCGACCGGTTCGCCGAGCTCGTGAGCGGCCCGCGGATCCACCGCGACGAGCGCAAGGGCGACGGCCCGAGCGACCACGTGCCCGTGGCCTTGGACCTCGACGTCGAGACCGAGCTCGACGACGACCGGCCCATGATCTTCTGATCCGCGGCCCGTCCGCGGAGCGCCCGCCGCCCCCGCCGATTCCGGCCCGGCGGGACGTGCCCCGTAGTCTCGTGCCGTGACCCCCGACGACGACGCGACCCCGGAGCGCGGCCGCCGCGCCGCCCGCGGACGCCGCTCCGCCGCCCCCGCCGCCCGCGCGAGGCGCCTGCCGGAGGTCCCCCGGATCGCCCTGCCGCCCCTCCCCCGCCGCCGTGACCGCGACGGGTCCGCCGACGACGCGCCCCGCCGTGCGGCCGCGGGACGGGACCGGGCCGCCGAGCGCGCCGACGCCCGCGAGCAGGATCCCGCCGGCCCCGACTGGGTGCCGCGCTGGGTGCGCCGCATCGACCGCCGGATCCTCGTCACGACGCTCGTGTCGATGCTCGTCGCCGCCGTCGTCGGCGGCACCGTGGCCGCCGTCGGCCTCGGGCTCATCTTCGTGACGGACGGGTGCGACGTGGACACCTACGTCTGCGACGACACCCTCTTCACGCTCGGCTACGGGCTCTCGGTCGCGGGCCCGCTCCTCCTCACGGGCATCGCGCTCGTGGTCGCGCTCGTCGGCATGATCCGCGGGCGCACCCGGCCCTGGCTGGTGCTCGTGATCGGGGTCGGCGCGTCGCTCGCGGCCTACGTCCTCGGCGCCGTGCTCGTGCTGGTCGCCGTGCCCGGCTCCTCCCCCCTCACCTGATCCGGTCTGCCGGAACGCGGGGCCCGGGGCGGGGCGGCGGCGGCACCCCGCCGTTCCGCTAGCGTGGGAGGCTGGGCGCGCGACGCGCACCCGGGGGATCGGCCGTGCATGCGGCATGCGAGGGGGCGGTAGTGGACAGCGGACGTGTGGCTCTGGTCATCGAGGACGACGGCGACATCCGCCAGCTGCTCGAGGTGGTCCTGCGCCAGGGCGGCTTCGAGGTGCACTCCGCCGGGACCGCGACCGAGGGGGTCCGCCTCGCCGGCGAGGTCGCGCCCGACGTCATCACGCTGGACGTGGGCCTGCCGGACTTCGACGGGTTCGAGGCCGCGCGCCGGATCCGCCTGGTCAGCGACGCCTACATCGTCATGCTCACCGCGCAGGGCGAGGAGGTCGACACCCTGCTCGGCCTCGAGGCCGGCGCTGACGACTACGTCGTGAAGCCGTTCCGCCCGCGCGAGCTCCGCGCGCGCATCTCCGCGATGATGCGACGGCCCCGCGGCGGCGGCGAGGCCGCGCCCGCGACCTCGGCCGGCGGGACGCCCGCGGCGGTCGCCGTCACCCCGCCCGCGGCCGCGCCCGCGTCGACGCCGACGCCGACGCCCGAGGCCTCGTCCTCCGAGGAGGAGCCCGCGCAGCCGGCCGCGTACGCGACCACCACCATGACGTCGCCCGCGCTGCCGACCGAGACCGAGCCGGCCGACGACGCCGACGTCCTCCGCCACAACGGCCTCGTGCTCGACGAGGGGACGCGCCAGGTCACGGTCGACGACGAGCCCGTCGACCTCACGCGCACCGAGTTCGACCTGCTCGCCTCGATCCTCGCGAGCGGCGGCCGCGTGCGCACGAAGGGCGACCTCGTGCGCGACATCCGCAGCGGCTCGTACGCCGTCGCGTCCTCCACGGAGCCGGAGGAGCGCGCCGTCGAGGTGCACCTCGGCAACCTGCGCCGGAAGCTGCACGACGACCCGCGCCAGGCGCGGTGGATCCAGACGGTCCGCGGCGTCGGCTACCGGCTCGCGCCGCCGCGCGGCTAGCGGCCAGGCGGCTAGCGGCCAGGCGGCTAGCGGCCGGGCGATCGCGGGCGGCCCGCCGCACGCACGCCGATCCACCCGCGCGGCCGTCCCGACGTGGGGCTGCCGCGGAGCCGGTCGGCTCCGCGGCAGCTGCGCCGTGGATCGGGGTCCCCTCGGGTGGGATCCCGGTCCCGTCCTCCGTCCGGCCTGTCGCGGGGGCCGGTCGGGCATGCGCGTCGGCCGTCGGGTCGGTCGTCGCGCACGGGTCTAGTCGGGCGGGTGTCCGGCCTCCGCGCGGATCCACGACCGCATCGCGTCCATGCTCCGCTCGCCCACCTCGCCGAGCCCGGGCAGCAGGGCGCGGGCGGTGTCGAGGTCGCAGGAGCGGATCGCGCGCTCGAGCTCGCCGGCGATGCCGCTGAGGCGGAGCGCGCCGACCATCGCGGCCGAGCTCTTCACGCTCAGGCACGCGTCGAGCGCGGGGGCCCGGTCGTCGGCGCGCACAGCGGCGTCGAGGCGCTCCCAGCGGGTCGGCCACAGGTCGACGAAGAAGCGCAGGAAGTCGACGCACGCGTGCTGCGCGGGCGACAGCACGGCGGCCTGCGCCGAGGGGACGGACGGCGACGGGGATGGGGCGCCGACCGGGCGGGGGGACCCGGCCGGCGCCTGCCGACGACCCGGTGCGGGGGCACCACGGGTCGCGAGGCTGTCGTCCGGACGGGGGGATCCGGACGACGGGGTCCCGCGGCGCGGCTCGGGGTGGCTGCGCGGCGGGGTCACGCCTCCCGGTGCGGGAACACCGGAAGACGGAGCGGGGGTGTCCGTCGCGGGGACGACGGACAGGCGGGCGGGGCCGGGCTCGTCCGACAGCTCGGCCAGCAGCTGCTCCAGGACGCGGACGTCGAGGAGCGGGGGGAGCTGCGGGTCGCGGGCGGCACGGGCGGTCACGCCCAGCCGCCGACGAGGCGGATCGACGGACCGGGGAGGCTGCCGTCGGGTACCGGCAGCGCATCCGTGGACCCGGTACGGCACCCGGTGCGGGCGGCTCGGGTGCCGCTCGCGGGGTGGTCGTGGGGGGTCATCCGGTCCTTCGTTCGCTCGTGTCGGACGGGTCGGCCCCGTCGTGCGTCGAGCCTGCCAGCGTCGCATGCGGGATCCGATCAAGGTGCCGACAAGATCGGCTCAAGAACGCCGGGAGGCGGCTCGGGCCCGCGGCGAGCAGGTCTCGAGCGGGCCCGATCAGCCGCGGTCGGAGCCCGGATCGCCCGGCGCCACGCGCAGCGGCAGCCGCACGCGCATGGTGGTGCCGGCGCCGAGGGTGCTGTCCACCTCGATGGTGCCGTCGTGCGCGTCGACGATGGAGCGGGTGATGCTGAGCCCGAGCCCCACGCCCGCCACCGTGCTCGCCCGGGCGGAGCTGGTGCGGAAGAAGCGCGTGAACAGCTGCGCCGTGTCGTCGGCGGACATGCCCACGCCGTCGTCCGAGACGCAGAGGTGGAGGTGGTCGCCGTCCACTCCGACCTCGGTGGTGACCGTGCCGCCCTGCGGCGTGTACTTCACCGCGTTGCTGAGCAGGTTGTCGAGCACCTGGCCGATCCGCACGGCGTCGACCTCGGCCACCAGCTCCTCGTAGTCGGGCTCGACGAGCGCGACGCCGCTCGCCTGCGCGTGCGGGCGGATCACGTCGAGGGCGTTCTCGACGATCTCGCCCACGTCCACGAGGTTGCGGTTCACGGCGAGCCGGTGCTGGGCGGCCGTGAGGAGGTCGCCGATGAGGCCGAGGAGGCGCTGCGCGTTGCGCTCCACGATCGCGAGGCGGGCCGCGGTGATCCGGTCGTCGAGGTCGTCCTCGACGAGGTCGTCGGCGATGAGCTCGACGTAGCCGAGGATCGAGGTGAGCGGCGTCTTCAGCTCGTGCGAGACGCTGGCCACGAACTCCTCGCGCTCGGTGACGGCGAGCGCGAGCGCCGTCACGTCGGTGCTGACCACGACCGAGCCGAACCTCCGCCCCGCGGCGTCCACGAGCGGGGAGACCGACACGAGCACGGCCTTCTGCGCGCCGCCGTCGCCCACCCAGTAGACCTCGCGGCCGACGACCTCACCGGTGCGGGCGCGGGCCACGGGCTGCCGCTCGGGCGGGACGACGGTGGTGCGGTCCTCCTCGTACATGAGGCGGCCGAGGAGCGGATCGTCCGGGTCGATGGGGTCGGCGAGCGCCATGAGGTCGGCGGCCGCGCGGTTGCGGCGCGTGATGCGGCCGCGGGCGTCGAGGACGATGACGGTGTCGTCGATCGCGTCGAGCACGCCGTCGATGATCGAGTTGCGCTCCTGCAGGTCGACGAGCGTGCCCGTCAGCTCCTGCTGCATCTCCTCCAGCCGCGCGTGCTGGCGGAAGAGCTGCTGCGCGAGCAGGTTCACGGCGACGGCGACGAGCAGCATCACGACGGGCAGCACGACGAGCTGCGACCAGCCGGTCGCGCCGTCCGGCGCCCTCCCCGTGCCGACGTAGGGCATCACGAGCACGGCGGCCGTGCCGAGGCCGCCGAGCCACAGCACGTGGAGCGCGAACGCGTAGGCGAGCCAGATGACGGGGAAGACGAGGAGGACCGGGGTCGACGGCACCTCCTCGCAGATCGCCTCGTTGACCAGCGCGAGCGCGACGAAGTCGAGCATGGGGAGCACGGCGACCCAGTCGGGGTCCACCCGCTCCCAGGGGACGACGGCGGCCGCGACCGTGACGAGCACGGCGAGCACGCTGCCCGCGACGAACGCGGGCGACGCGACGGCGCCCAGGTCCCCGGCGCCCGCGACGATGCCGACCACGGCGAGGCTGAGGATGAAGGGCAGCTGCGCGTGCAGCGGCTTCGAGAGCGTCATGCTGCGGAGCGCCGCCTGCAGGCGGCCGTCCGGGTCGCGTCGCGCGCGGGGACGAGGATGCGCGCTCACGTGACCCCCTGTTGCGGCCATCCCCGTGCCGCTCGTCGATCCTAGCCGCGGGTGGAGGGAACGCCCCCGGCCCGCGTACCCCGTGCTATGCCGTCGGCGTACGCTTCCCGCGTGACCGACCTCCCGTACGAGCGCCCCGTGGAGATCGCGCACCTCGTCGCGTCGCCCGTGCACCGGCTCGAGGGGCGGCCGGCGGACGGCCCGCGGGACGAGCCGGGCGAGCCGCCGTCGCGCCGGAGCGTGCGGATCCGGGCGCACCTCGGGATCGTCGGCGACCGCTTCTTCGGGCAGCGGGCGCACCGCACGGCCGCCGTCACGGTGATGGCCGTCGAGTCGGTGGAGCACGTGGCGCGCGAGCTCGGGATCGACCAGGGATTGGATCCCGTCGACACGCGCCGCAACGTGCTGCTGCGGGGCGTGGACGCGGACCGGCTGCGCGGCATGCGCTTCAGCCTCGACTCGGGCGACGGGCCCGTCGAGTTCCAGGGCCACCGCCCGGCGAACCCGTGCGCGTGGATGGACGTGATGCTCGCGCCCGGCGCCTTCCGCGCGCTCCGCGGCCGCGGGGGCGTGCGCTGCGAGCCGCTCGGCGACGGGATCCTCACGGTCGGCCCGGCCGTGCTCCGCACCGAGCGCCCGCTCGACGACGGGGACGACGGCGGGGCGCGCCTGTTCTGACGCGCCCCGCCGCGATGGCCGTGCCGCGGGTCAGTGGACCGGCGTGCCGCCCGTGACCGCGATCGTCTCGCCGCTCGTGAAGCTCGACTCCTGGCTCGCGAGGAACACGTAGGTCGCCGCGATCTCCGCCGGCTGGCCGGGGCGGCCGTACACCGACTGGGAGCCGAACTGCTCGACGTCCTCCGCCGACTGGCCGACGGGCTGCAGGACGGTCCAGAACGGGCCGGGCGCGACCGAGTTCACGCGGATCCCCTTGGGCGCGAGCTGCTGCGCGAGGCCCTGCGTGAAGTTCCGGATGGCGCCCTTCGAGGTCGCGTAGTCGAGCTTGTTCGCGCTCGGCTGGTACGCCTGCGAGGAGCTGGTCGTGATGATGCTGCCGCCCTTGGGCAGGTGCGGGAGCACGGCCTTGCTGAGCCAGAACAGCGAGTACACGTTGGTCTTCAGCGTGCGGTCGAGCTGCTCCGTGGCGAGGTCGAGGATGTCCTCCTCGTTGCGCTGGTAGCCGGCCACCATCACGAGGCAGTCGAGGCCGCCGAGCTCGTCCACGGCCGCCTGGACGATGTCCTGGCAGTTCGTCTCGTCGGAGATGTCGCCGGGGACGAGGGCGGCCTTCCGGCCGTCCGCCTCGATGGTGGACGCGGTGTCGCGCGCGTCCTCGAGCTCCTCGTCGAGGAAGTTGAGCGCGATGTCGGCGCCCTCGCGCGCGAACGCGATGGCGACGGCCTTGCCGATGCCGGAGTCGGCGCCCGTGATGAGGACCTTGCGGCCCTTCAGCCGGCCGAAGCCGACGTAGCTCTCCTCGCCGTGGTCGGGCGTCGGCTCGAACTTCTGCTCGTCGCCGGCGCCGCCCTGCTCCTGCTGCGGGAACGGCGGCGAGGGGTACTGCGCGATCGGGTCCTGGATCTCGTACTGGTTGCCGCCGTTGCGGATCTCGGTCATGCGATGCGCCTTCCTGTGGGGTCCTGCGGGGTCCCCTCCACCCTGGCCCGGGCGGACGGCACGCGTCCGGGGCCGGGAGGGGGTTGACGGGCGCCACGGGTGGGGCCGCTCCTACGCTCGGTGCATGACGACGACGCCCGCACCCGACCTCCCGCCCGTCGAGTTCGCGTCCCCGGGGCCGCTCCGCGACCAGCTCGTGGCGGCGATCGCGTCGGGCGCGAAGACCTCCACCAGCTCGCTGCTCATCCAGTACGCAGCCGACGGCGAAGAGCTGCCGGTCGTCGGATCCCGCGGCACGGTCGTCGACTCCGCCGGGCAGCCGGTGCTCGTGATCGAGACGACGGCCGTGGAGATCCGCCGGCTGGCCGACGTGCCGCTCGCGCACGCGGTGGACGAGGGCGAGGGCTTCACGACGGTCGCCGAGTGGCGCGCCGGGCACGAGGGGTTCTGGACGTCGCCCGAGGTCCTCGCGGAGCTGCCCGCCGGGTTCCGCCTCGACGACGACGCCGAGATCGTGCTGGAGCGCTTCCGCGTCGTGGGCTGACCGCGCGGGCCGCGCGACCGCGCCTAGGGTCGGGGCATGCGCCCGCTCCTCCCCCTCGCCCTCCTGACGGCCGCCCTCCTCGCCCTGTCCGGATGCGCGGCGGCGGATCCGGCGCCCGTGCCCGTCGCAGTGCCGGCTGCCGTCGCCGACCGCGCCGCCGCGGCGGCCGTCGTGCTCCCGCCCACCGGCACTCGCTTCGACTACCAGCTCGGCGGTGCCTCGAAGGTGCCGGCGGGCGTCGGGATCGTCGTGCGCGACAGCACCGACGCTCCCGCGCCCGGCGTCTACGGCATCTGCTACGTCAACGGGTTCCAGACCCAGCCGGGCGCGGTGTGGCCCGCCGAGCTCCTCGTGCGCGGTGCCGACGGGACGCCGATCGCGGATCCGGGGTGGCCCGACGAGCGCATCCTCGACGTCTCCACGCCCGCGGCCCGCGCTGCGAACGCCGCCCGGCTCGCACCCGTGGTCGACGGGTGCGCGGCCGCCGGGTACCGGGCGGTCGAGTTCGACAACCTCGACTCGTGGACCCGGTCGGCCGGCGCCCTCGACGAGGACGGCGCGCTCGCCTTCGCGGCCCTGCTCGTCGCCCGCGCGCACGACCGCGGCCTCGCCGCGGCGCAGAAGAACGCGACCGACCTCGGATCCCGCGGCCGCGACGAGGCCGGCTTCGACTTCGCGATCGCCGAGGAGTGCGACCGCTGGAGGGAGTGCGCGGCGTACACCGACGTCTACGGCGCCCGGGTCCTCGACGTCGAGTACACGGACGACCTCCGCGACTCCCCGACCGGCGCGTGCCGGCGCATCCGCGCGCTGGATCCGGCGCCGGCCGCGATCGTGCGTGACCGCGACCTGGTGCCCGCCGGCACACGGGGGTACGCGTACCGCGCCTGCTGACCGCAGCCGCCCGTCGCGTGGCACGATGCGGGGATGGACGACGACGACCGGCGCGCGGAGATCGCGGAGCTGCGCCGCCGCGTCTTCGGGCCGGATCGCGAGCCGCACGACACGGCGTCGCTCGCGCGGCTGCGGGAGCTGGAGGGCCGGGACGCGGGCGTCCTCGGCGCCGCCGACCGGGGTGATGACGCGGGCGCGACGCCGGCGGACGGCGTCGCACCCGCCGACGACTCACCCGCCCACGACGGACCCGCGCAGGACGGACCGGTCGCCGTCCGCCGCCCCGACCCCGCCCGGCGCATCCGCCCACGCCTCGTCGCCGCGTGGGTCGGATCGGTCGTCCTCGCCGCCGTCGCCTCCGCCGGCGTGACCGCCTGGTGGCTCGGGGACGACCGTGGCACGGTCGCGGTGCTCGCGCTCGAGCCGCCGCCGGAGCCCGACAACGCCACCTACCTCTCCGTGGACACCGGCTCCATCGCGCCGGGCTCGCTGTTCGCGCCCTTCCACGGCATCTCGGTCGCTCGGATCCCGCCGGCCGACGCCGCCCCGGGCGACGCAGGGACCTGCCTCGTCGCCGGCCCCGCGGATCAGGACGGCTCGGTCGACGGCGTCCCCGGGTGCGCGACGGGCGCCGTGCCCGCGCGCACGGCCTTCGTCGTCACGCCCGACCAGCCGCAGGAGCTCCGCGACGCCTTCCCCGTGGGCACGACGCTGACCTTCGAGCTGGAGGACGACGACGAGACCGTCCGGGTGCGGGTCGTCGGCGGCTGACGCGGGCGGCGGCACCGCCCGGACGCCCCTCGACCCGGCCGTCCCCACCCCGGCGGGAGCCGCCGCGCCCGATGCGGTACGTTGTCCTGCGTTCGGGGAGCGCGCCTATCGGGGCGCCTCGTCTGGTTCGATTTCCGGAGCTCTCCACCACTCGCCTGACGCGGCGTGACGGCGTCCGCTCACCCGGACGTCGTCACTTGTCGCCGACCCGCACCGGGGGCAGGCCGCGGTCCGCCCGCTCGGCGTTCACCAGCTCCTCCACGAGTCCCTGCTTCGCGGCCGTGTAGGCGCGGCCGTCGGCGGCCGTCGCCGCGACGTCCGCCTTCAGCGCGTCGTAGCGACGCCGCGCATCCGGATCGCGCAGCAGGCGGTCTCGGAAGAGCCGCTGCGGGCAGGTCGCCCAGGCCTCCGCCGCGAAGACGTGGAGGATGTGGGTCCGCGCGCCGCCCGCCATGCGCACGTGCACGCCGTGGTTCCGCGGACCCGTGCGGTGCTGCACGTAGCCCAGCGGCCGCAGCGTCTCGTCGAGGCCGAACGGATCCACGCCGGGGGCGGCCTCGGCCGCGAGGTCGAGGATCGGCTTCGCGCGGAGGCCCGGCACGGCGGTGCTGCCGATGTGCTCGACGTCCGTCAGCGCGTCGCCTGCCGCCCGACGGATCCGCTCCGCCTCGGCCCGGAACGCCTTCGCCCATGCCGGGCGGTGCTCCTCGAGGCGGATCATCGGGCCCACCCTACAGAGCCCCCTAGGCTCGACGACCATGCCCTCCTCCCCGCGACGCGCCCTCATCCTCGGCGGCACGGGCGCGATCGGCGGCGCGACCGCGGAACGCCTGGCGCGCGACGGGTGGTCGGTCGACGTGACCGGCCGGGATCCGCTCGCGATGCCCGCGACGCTCGCCGACCTCGGCGTCCGCTTCCACGCGCTCGACCGTGCCGACGCCTCGGGGATCGAGCGGCTGGTCGGCGACGGCGTCGACCTGCTCGTGGACCTCGTCGCCTTCACGGCGGCCGACGTCGCGGCGCTCCTCCCGGCGATGCGCGCGAGCGGATCCGTCGTCGTCGCGTCCTCCCGCGCCGTCTACGTGGATGCCGCGGGCCGCCACGTCAACGGCGACGAGCCGCCGCGCCTCCCCGTACCCGTCCCGGAGGGGAACCCGACGCTCCCGCCCGCCCCGCCCGGCACCGACCCGATGACCCGCGAGGGCTACGCGCCCTCCAAGGTCGCGGTGGAGCGCGCGGCCCTCGACGGCGGCCTCCCGGTCACGGTGATCCGCCCCTCCAAGGTCCACGGCCGCTGGGCGCGGAACGCCCGCACCCGCGCGATCGTCGAGCGGATGCTCGCGGGCGCCGCGACGATCGAGCTCGCCGACCGCGGTGCGTCGGTCGACCACCTCACCGCGGCGGCGAACGCGGCCGCGCTCATCGCCCGGGTCGCGGACGTGCCGGGCGCGCGGATCCTCAACGCCGCCGACCCGGATCCCCTCCCCGCCCACGAGATCGTCGCGGTCATCGCCGACGAGCTCGGCTGGGGCGGCCGCATCGTGCCGCTCGAGCCGGGTGCCGAGGGCGGCGCGCACCCGTGGGCCGCGGCGCACCCGATCGTGCTGGACACGCGCGCGTCCCTCGCGCTCGGCTACGCGCCGGTCGGCCCGGGCGCGGAGCTGCTGCGCGCCGAGATCGCGTGGATCCGCGACGGGGAGCGCCCGCGCGACTGACCCGCCGCTCAGCGAGGCGCCCCGCGCCTGGCCGGTCCGCGCCCGCATCCGCCCCGACCCGGTCGCCCGCGCGCATTCCTGGCAAGGTCGAAGGGCGGGGGTCCACCGATCCCCGCAGATCCCCGAGGAGCACCATGCCGCTGATCCGCTTCCTGTTCATCGCCGTCCCGATCGTCCGCAGGTTCCTGCGGAGCCGCCAGGGCAAGGCCGCCATGGCCAAGGGCAAGGCGCAGTACGCCAAGCGCGCGCAGAAGCGCGCCGCCGGACGCACCGTCCCCCCGCGCCGCCGCTAGGTCCCGCTCGGTCCCGCCGTGCGGATCCGCCCACCCGGCGGATCCGCGGGCACAGCCGCGCGCGCATCCCGGCCGGCTCGGCCGTCCCGGCTCGCCGTGCGCCTAAGGCGCCAGCAGCGCCGCGACCACCAGCAGCACCGGGATCGACGCGACCGTCGTGATGAGCACGGTATCCCGCGCCAGCACCACCCCGCG
The DNA here is from genome assembly GCF_052654495.1 of Clavibacter rahimiani. Taxonomy (NCBI): domain Bacteria; kingdom Bacillati; phylum Actinomycetota; class Actinomycetes; order Micrococcales; family Microbacteriaceae; genus Clavibacter; species Clavibacter rahimiani. Next base: position 415,832 of record NZ_CP199790.1, on the reverse strand, counting down.
CTCGTAACGCGACGCGAAGTTGAAGATGTTCTGCGCCGTCGGCAGGCCCGCGATCACGGTCGCCGCGAAGGTCTGCTCGGCGTCGAGGTGGAACGCGAACCGCGCCAGCAGGAACGCCGCGAGCGGCATCACGATCGTCTTGATGACCGACGCCACCACGATCTCCCCGCGCCCGGATCCCGGCGCGAGCGGCTTCCGCCCCACGAGCGACATGCCGAACGCCATCAGCACGATGGGGATCGCCGCGCCGCCGATCAGCCGGAACGGCTCGTAGACCGCGTCCGGGATCTCGAGCCCCGTGATCGCGATGAGGATGCCGAGCATCGACGCGATGATCATCGGGTTCCGCAGCGGCTGCGTGAGGATCCCCACCACCGACGCGGTCCCGCGGCTCGAGATGTCGAGGATCGTGAGCGTCGTCGGCGCGAGCACGAGCAGCTGCAGGAGCAGCACGGGCGCGACGAGCTGCGCGTCGCCGAGCACGTAGATCGCGACGGGCAGGCCGATGTTGTTGGCGTTCACGTAGCTGGCCGACGCCGCGCCGATGGTGGTCTCCGCGACCGGCCGCCGGAAGAGCACGCGCGCCACGATGAGGTAGAGGATCGCCGCCACGGCCACCGCGCACGCCGACGCGAGCAGGAACGCGGAGAACACGACGTGCAGGTCGGCCTTCGCGAGCACCGTGAACAGCAGCGCGGGCGTCGCGACGAAGAACGCGACCCGGTTGAGGGAGTGCTGGGCGCCCGGCCCGGCGATCCCGGAGCGGCCGACGGCGTAGCCCACGGCGATGATGAAGCCGATGATGGCGAACCCGGTCAGCACCCCGATCATCCGACTCCCCTCGCGCGCGTCCTCCCCACCCTACGGGCGGTCCCGACCGCGGCCGTCCCGTGCCCGCCGTTCAGGGCGGGGACAGCGCGCGGACACCGCGGCGTCACCGGGCGCGCTTAGCGTCGACGACGTCGCGTCCGCGACCGCATCGCCGCGCCCCTGCTCCGGCCGTGGCGCTCATCCCGCTCAGGATCCTCATGCCGCACCGCCGCATCGCCCGCCCCGCGACCCGCCGGACCCCGGGTGCGCGCGCCCGGCTCCGCCTCCGCATGCCGCTGGTGGTCGCCGCGGCGCTGGGCATCGCGCTCACCGGATCCTCCGCGCCGGCCCTCGCCCTCGACTCCGCCCCGAGCCCGGTGCGCGTCGTCGAGGTGGAGCCGGAGTCGGAGTCGGCAGCCGGTCCGGCGGCGGCCCCGTCCTCCGCGGGTCCCGACGCGGCCGACCTGCCCGCCCACGTGACGCTCGCGCTCGCCCTCCTCGCCGCGGGGATCACCGCCGTGGGCATGGTGCGGCGGCCCGAGCGCCCCTGACCGGCCCCCGACCGTCAGACCCCCGCGACCGCGGGCGCCGCGGCGACGGGGAACGTCACCCCGGTGAGCTCCTCGGACACCGACCACAGGCGCCGCTGGACCGCGGGGTCGTGGGAGTCGGGGCTGGAGGACACGCGCTGCGGGAAGCCCCGCACCTCGCCCCGCCCGCCGGGTCCGAAGTACTGACCGCCGAGGACGCCCGGGTCGGTGGCCGCGCGCGCGGTGGGCAGCGCGCCCATCCGGGGCTCCTGGGTCAGCAGCGGCGCGAGCCAGGTGACGGGCAGCCGGAGCGCGGCGGGCACGTTGCGCGTGAGCTCCGTGTTGGAGACGCCGGGGTGGGCGGCCACGGCCACCGTGGTGCCGTGCACCGCGAGCCGCCGCTGCAGCTCGTACGTGAACATCAGGTTGGCGAGCTTGGCCTGGCCATAGGCGCCGGCCCGGCTGTACGAGCGCTCCCACTGCAGGTCGTCGAAGCGGATGGCGGCCTGGATGCGGTGCCCGGTGCTGCTGACCGTCACGACGCGGGAGCCGGGGACGGGCAGGAGCCGGTCGAGCAGCAGGCCGGTGAGCGCGAAGTGGCCGAGGTGGTTGGTGCCGAACTGCAGCTCGAAGCCGTCGGCGGTGGTCGCCTTCGGCGTGTACATCACGCCGGCGTTGTTGATGAGGAGGTCGATGCGCGGGTGGGCGGCGCGGAGGTCGGCCGCCGCCGAGCGGACCGACGCGAGGGAGGTCAGGTCGAGCGCCTGCACGCGCACGTGGCCGGCGATGCGGGCGGCGGCCCGCTCCCCCTTCTCGACGTCCCGCACGGCCAGGACCACCTCGGCCCCGTGCTCGGCGAGCATCCGCGCGGTCTCGAACCCCAGTCCGGTGTTGGCGCCGGTGACGATCGCCACCCGTCCGCTCTGATCGGGGATGTGCTGCTCGGTCCAGTCGTCGCTCATGATGCTCCTCGTCGTGCTGCTCATAACGGACCACCGGTCTGGTGGTGACCCCACGCTAAGAGACCATCGGTCTCGTGTCAAGGGACCGGCGGTCTCTCCTAGGATGGGCGGGTGACATTCCAGCGGGCACGGAGCGAGGAGCAGCGGGAGATCCGTCGACGCGCGATCCTCGACACGGCCGTCGCCATGCTCCGCGAGATGCCCGTCGCCGACCTGTCGCTGAACGAGCTCAGCCGCCGGGTGGGCCTCGCCAAGTCGAACGTGCTGCGGTACTTCGAGTCGCGCGAGGCGGTGCTGCTCGAGCTGCTGGACGACTTCCTCGGCAGCTGGCTCGCCGAGCTCGCGGAGGACCTCGATGCGGGCGTCGACGCGGACGCGGCATCGGAGGTCCGGGCCCGGCAGCTGGCGGAGATCCTCAGCCGCTCGCTCGCGGACCGGCCCGTGCTGTGCGACCTGTTCGGCGCGCAGGGCGGCGTGCTGGAGCACAACGTGTCGGTCGAGGTCGTCACGCGGCACAAGCGGGCGTCGCTCGCACGCCTCGCGACCATGACCGACCTCGTGTCCCGCCACCTGCCCGAGCTCGGCGACGGTGCGCAGCTGTTCTGCCTGATGAGCCTCGTGACGGCGGGCGCCCTGGCGGCCTACGCGCCGCCGCCGGCCAGCCTCGTCGCGGCCTACGCCGCGGAGCCCGCGCTCGCCGCCCTGCACCTGGAGCCGCGGGACGCCCTGCGGCTCGCGATCACGTCGGCGCTCCTGGGGGCGCTGCCGCGCACGTGAGCGGAGCGGGTCGCCCGTCGCGCGGCTAGGGCGCGACCAGCCCCTCCATCACGTCGAAGAACGAGCTCCAGCCCTCGATCGTCATCTCGCGCTGCTCGGCCGTGAACTCGCCCGCCGTCTGGGTCAGGGTCATGCGCGTCGCCCCGCCCGCGACCTCCTCGAGGTCGACCTCGATCGGGTCCCCCGCCGGCTCGTCGGGCACGTCCGTCATGGTCATGGCGATGCGCGACGGCCGGTCGAGCTCGACGTAGTGCCCGGCCCAGAGGAGGGAGCCGCCATCGGGCAGCAGCATCACGGCGTTCCAGGCGCCGCCCTCGCGCACGTCCATGTGCAGGGCGTCCAGCGGGACCTCGACGGCGGCGGTGCCGAACCAGGCGGAGAAGTCGGCCGGCGTGGTCCACGCGTCGAAGACGCGCTCCCGCGGGGCCGCGAACGTGCGGGTGATGACGATGGGCGCGCTCACGGCGACCTCCGATGGTGCTCGAGGGGACTTCGGAAGGGCCGCCGCCTCCGCGAGGAGACGGCGGCCCTAGGTGGAGTCGACCAGCCGCGCGCGGCCGTGTCAACGGGTGGCTTTCCCGGGGGATGCGGGGGTCAGCTCCCGGGGACGTCCCGCGCATCGCTCGACGGCACCGCGATCCGCGACGCGTCGTCGGCCGCGTCCGGCCCGGTCGCCTGCGCCGGCTGGGCACCGGGGCGGGTGCCCGCACGCTGCTCCGCCTCGAGCCGCTCGGCCTCCTCGCCGCCCACCGCCTCGCCGCGGGCCACGAGCCCCGCGACGTCGGACAGCGGGATCTGCTTGAGGAAGAGCGAGAGCACGAACGCGATGCCGATGAACGGCACGAGGTACCAGAACACGGGCGCCAGCGCGTCGGCGTACGCGTCGACGATCCCGTCGCGCACCGCGTCCGGCAGCGCGTTCAGGGTCTGCGGGTCGATGCTGCTGGCCGAGGCCGCCGCGTCGCCCGGGGCCGCACCCGCGCCGGCGAAGACGCCCGTGAGGTTCTCGGTGAGCCGCGTCGTGAACAACGTGCCGAAGACGGCGGTGCCGAGCGCGGCGCCGACCTCGCGGAAGTAGTTGTTCGTGCTGGTCGCCGTGCCGATCTGCGCGGCGGGCACCGCGTTCTGCACCACGAGCACGACCACCTGCATGATGAGCCCGAGCCCCAGCCCGAAGATGAACAGGAACACGCAGATCAGCCAGACCGGGGTCTGGGCGGTGAGCGACGTCATCAGCACGAGCGCCAGCATCGTGAGGAGCGTGCCGACGATGGGGAAGATCCGGTAGCGGCCCGTGCGGCTGATGAGGATGCCCGACACGATCGACATGCCGATGAGGCCCACCATCATCGGCAGGAGCAGCAGCCCCGAGACGGCCGCCGAGGTGCCGGTCGACATCTGCAGGAACGTCGGCACGAAGCCGATGGCCGCGAACATGCCGATGCCGAGCGCGAGCCCGATGGCGGTGGCGTTCACGAAGACGGGGTTCCGGAAGAGGCTGAGCGGGATGACCGGGTCGTCCGCGCGCGACTCCGTGAACACGAACAGCGACGCCGCGACCACGAGCCCGAGGCCCCACGCCCACGTGGCGAGGGATCCCCAGCCGTACGCCCTGTCGCCGCCGAAGTCGGTGAAGAAGATGAGGCAGGTGGTGGCGATCGACAGCAGCACCACGCCGGCCACGTCGATCCGCTTGGTGGCCTTCTTGCTCGGCAGCGTCAGCGTGATGAAGGCGACGACGAACGCCGCGATCCCGATGGGGATGTTGATGTAGAAGGCCCACTGCCAGGTGAGGTGGTCGACGAAGAACCCGCCGAGGAGCGGGCCGCCGACGGCCGACAGGCCGAAGATGCCGCCGAGCGGGCCGAGGTACCTGCCGCGCTGGTTGGCCGGCACGATGTCCGCGATGATCGACTGCGACAGGATCATGAGCCCGCCGCCGCCGAGGCCCTGGGCCGCGCGGAAGACGACGAACGACCAGAAGTCGCCCGCGAACGCGCAGCCGACCGAGGCGAGCGTGAAGATCGCGATGGCCGCGAGGAACAGGTTCCGCCGCCCGAGCACGTCGCCGAACTTGCCGTAGATGGGCATGACGATCGTGGTGGCGAGCAGGTACGCCGTCGTGATCCAGACCTGGTGGTCGACGCCGCCGAGCTCGCCGACGATGGTCGGCATCGCGGTGGAGACGATGGTCTGGTCGAGGCTCGACAGGAGCATGCCGGCGATGAGCGCCGAGAAGATGATCCAGATGCGCCGCTGCGTGAGCAGGAGGGGCGCGGGGGCGGTGGCGGTCATGGGGTCCGTTCGGGCTGAGAGAGGGAGGTGGGGAGCATGACCTCGCGGGCGGCGTCGAGGCGCCGCCGGAGGATCAGGTCGATGGGGTCGGAGTTGCCGGGCGCGAGGTACTCGCGGCCGCTCGCGCGCGCCAGGGCGGCGACGATCTGCACGACGGCGGCCGCGCGGAGGTCGCCGCGGGCGAGGCCCTCGCGCCGCTCGACGAGGATCGCGTCGGTGTCCTCGTCCTCCACGGACGCCTCGATGGCGCGGATGAGGAGGCCCGGCTCGCGACGCATGGCCGCGTGCATGTCCTGCAGCGCGGTGCCGTCGATCTCGAGCCGGGACCAGCGGGCGAGGCACAGCTCCGCGAGGTCCCCGAGGAGCGTGGGCGAGAGTGCCGGATCCCGCGAGTCGCCGGCGGCCACGAAGGCCTCGTCGAGGTCCGCGGTGTCGAGGCGCGAGGAGCGCCCGAGCAGCGCGTCCTCCTTGGAGGCGAAGTGGTTGAAGAAGGTGCGGCGGGAGACGCCCGCCTGCTCGCAGACCTCCTCGATCGTGAAGCCGGCGAGGCCGCGCTCGGCGGTGAGCCGCCGGGCCAGCGTCGCGAGGCGGGCGGAGGTCTCCTTGCGCCGTCGCTCACGGAGTCCCGTTGCACCATCAGTCACGGAGTGCATGTTTGCACTTTACGCCACGGAGTGCAAGCCGCGTGCGGAGGACGGGAGGCGGAGGGCGGGAGCGGCGCTACTCCCCCGGCTTCGCGCGCAGGCCGAGGTCGACGAGGTCGATGAGCCAGTCGAAGCTCGCGTCGGTGGCGGTGCCCCACTGGAAGCCGCCGTCGGCTTCGATGGTGGCGAAGCCGTGGAAGATGCTGCGGAGCGCGCGCAGCGCGTGGGTGGCGTCGGCCTCCGGGAGGTCGTATCCGCGGAGCACCGCCACGAAGGGCTCGAGCCCGCGCGCCGACGCGACGGCGATCGGATCCTCGGGGCCCGTGACCTCGACGCCGACGGTGGCGGCGTACCGGCCGGGGTGGGCGAGGATGAACCCGCGGAGCGCATGGGCGGCGGCCCGCAGGGCGTCGCGGCCCGCGCGCCCCTGGATGGCGGCGCCGATCGCGTCCGCCACCTCGTCGAGGGCGCGGGCGGCGATGCGCCGGGCGAGGTCGTCCTGGCCGGCGACGTGCTTGTAGAGGGAGGGGGTGCGGACGCCGACCCGCTCGGCCAGCCGGCCCATGGTCAGCTCCGCGAAGCCGATCTCGTCGGCGAGGTCGGCGCCGGCGGCGACGACCGAGGCGGTGTCGAGGCCGGCCCTAGGCATGCGCGCTCGCCAGGAAGGTCGTCATCGCGGTCGCCACCTCGGCAGGGTACTGGGTGTGCGGGTAGTGCCCGGCGCCCTGGATGACCTCGAGGCGACCGAGGCCGGCGGGCAGGGCGGCGACGATCGCCTCGCCCTCGGCGCGCGGGTCAGCCCAGTCGCAGTCCGCGCCGCCCTGCACCACGAGGACCGGGCAGCGCACGTTCCCCAGCTGCGCGCCGGCGTCCGCCGGGGTGCCCGAGCCCATGGCCCGGAGCGCCGCCATCCGGCCGGGCTCGGCGAGCATCGCGCGGATCCGCTCCAGGCGGGCGGCGTGGTCGGCCGGCCGGATGCCGGGGTAGGCGACGTCGAGGTACCGCAGCCACTCCCGCGAGCTGCGCAGCACGGTCGTGCCCAGGAGGTGGCGCATGCCGCGGCGGAAGGCGGGGTCGCGGAGGTCGGAGAGCGAGAGCGCCTGCTTCCGGGTGAACGGCGCCAGCTCGACCACGGCGGTGACGAGGTGCGGGGCCATGGCTGCGGCGATGGTGACGGCACCGCCGGCGATCGAGTGGCCGACCAGGACCGCGGGGCCACCCAGGTGCTCGACGAGCCGGATCAGGTCGCCGGCGATGTCGGTGCGGGTGTGGCCGGCCCATCCGACGCTGGACTCGCCGTGGCCGCGCAGGTCCACGGCGGCGACCCGGTAGCCCGCCTCCACCAGGAGGGGCGTGAGGAAGCGGTACGCCTCCCGGCTGTCGCCCATGCCGTGGGCGAGGACGAGGAGCGGGCCGGTGCTGCCGCTCAGCTCGTAGGCGAGGGTGCCGCCGTCGGTGGTCAGGGACTCGGACATGTGCGCCTCCAGGTGCGGATGATCGCGGTGGCTTACCGCGTTAGCTACAAGCTAGCACCATTAGCCACGGCGTCAAGGGCCCCCGGGCGTCAGATCCCGAACCCGTCGGGCCAGCCGTGCGTCGCGAGGTAGGCGCGCACGCGCTCGACGTCCTCGTCGGACGGCATCTCGGAGGTGAGGCCCGCGATCGCGTCCGCCACGTCGATCCGCCGGGCGGGCAGTCCGCCCTCTCTCGCGAGGCGGGCGGCCACCTCGCGGACCTCGTCGTCGCTCAGCCGTCGGCGGAGCAGCGCGACGAGCGGCACGAAGTCCCGCTCGGGGAGGCCGGCGGGGTAGCCGGCACGGAGCCACGCGACGACGCGGGCGACGAGGCCGGTGCGCTCGGTGGCGCGCGCGTCGGCCGCGTCGGGCTCGTGCAGGTCGTCCGGGGATCCGAGCGGCCAGCCCGCGGCGGCGAGCCGGGCCGAGACGCGCACGAGGTCCTCGGGCAGGGCGGGCCCGAGGAGGAGCGCCTCGACGCGCTCGCGGAGGTGGCGCCGGCCGATCTCCTCGCCCGCCGCGTCGGCCGCGGCCGCGTCGTCGACGAGCTGGTCGACCACCTGCTCGAGCTCCTCCGCGGTGAGGCTGCGGCGGAGGATCCCGAGGAGCGGCACGTAGTCCTGGTCCGGCACGCCGGACGGGTAGCCGGCGCGGAGCCAGCCCACGACGCGCTGCACGATTCCCCGGTCGCGCGCGGCGGCGGTGCCCGCGTCGACGGGGTCGGCGGATCCGCTGTCGGCCATGGTCAGCCCTTCGACGTGAAGGTCGGGATGACGTGCTCGAAGCTCACGGTCTGGCCGAGGCCCGTCGCGATGATGACCGTGAGGCCCGCGACCACCGCGAGCACGACGACCGCGAAGCAGAGCGCGCCGAGCACCCGCAGGACGGGGACCGGCAGGCGGGCCGCGGTGTCGGATCCGGCGAGACGGCCGCTGGTGTCCGGGCTGGCGAGCGCGAAGGACCGCACGCCGAGCGCGAAGAGGGCGGGAAGGCCCGCGCCGAGGACGAGGGCGACGACGGCGACCTGGCCGACGGCGGTGAGGAAGAGGGGCAGCATGGCGGATCCTTCAGGCGTCGGCGGGCTGGGGGGCGGGGCGGGTGGGCTTCTCGTCCGACCACTCGTCGTTCACGTTGTGCGCGCCGACGTCGTCCTTGCGCGAGCGCACGTAGACGGTGACCGCCACGGCGACGAGCACGAGCGTGATGGCGATGCCGCCGGCCGCGCCGCCGAGGAGATGGCCGAGCCACCACATGACCGCGCCGACGAGCCCGGCGGCCGGGAGGGTGATCACCCATGCGACGACCATGCGCAGCGCCACGCGCCAGCGCACCTGCGCGCCGGGGCGGCCGACGCCGGATCCGAGGATCGAGCCCGTGGCCACGTGCGTGGTGGAGAGCGCGAAGCCCAGGTGGCTGGACGCGAGGATGACCGCGGCCGACGAGCTCTCGGCCGCCATCCCCTGGTGCGTGTCGATCTCGACGAGGCCCTTGCCGACCGTGCGGATGATGCGCCAGCCGCCGATGTAGGTGCCCAGCGAGATGGCGAGCGCGCAGCTCAGCTTCACCCAGAACGGCACCGCCTCCGTGTCCGTCCAGCCGCCGGCCGCGATGAGCGCGAGCGTGATGACGCCCATGGTCTTCTGCGCGTCGTTCGTGCCGTGCGCGAGGGAGACGAGCGAGGCGCTGCCGATCTGGCCGATGCGGAAGGTGCGGTCGAGGCCGCGCCCCGCCAGGTTCCCGATGATCCGGAACACCAGCCACGTGCCGATCGCGGCCACCGCCCCCGCGAGGATCGGCGACATGAGCGCCGGGAGGATCACCTTCCCGACCACGCCGTCGAGCTTCGAGCCGTCGCCCGCCCAGTTGACCCCGTCGACCCCGAGGCCCGCGAGCGTGGACCCGATGAGGCCGCCGAACAGCGCGTGCGACGAGCTCGAGGGGAGCCCCAGCAGCCAGGTGAGCAGGTTCCAGACGATGCCGCCGATGAGCCCCGCCAGCACGATGAGCAGGAGCGCGGATCCGCCGCCCTCGAGGAGCGCCGGGTCGGGCGCTCCGCTCGCGTCCTGGATCCGGACGACCGCGTTCGTGACCGTCAGCGCGACCTCGATGCTGAGGAACGCGCCCACCAGGTTGAGCACGGCGGACAGGGTGACGGCGACCTTCGGCTTCAGCGCGCCGGTCGCGATGGAGGTCGCCATCGCGTTCGCGGTGTCGTGGAAGCCGTTGGTGAAGTCGAAGGCGAGCGCCGTGATGACGACGAGCACGAGGAGGATGAAGGGGTCCACGGCGACGAGCATGCGCCCGGCCCGCGTGTCCCCTCAATGGAGGACCGGCGGGTTCATCCGCTGTTCACCCCGCCCTGTGGAGAATGAGGAGGGCGGGCGACGCGGCCCGCCCGAACGCGAGGACCCGAGTGATCACCGAGCTGCACGCCTCCGCCGACCTCTCCCCCGCCGACCGCGCGGCGACCGGCGTCCTCACCGACCTGGCCTTCGCGCTGCCGCCGGACGACCCGGCGAGCCGCATGACCTGGTCGCACGCCGACCAGACCGTCCTCGCGCGCGACCCCGAGGGGGGCGTGGCCGCGATGGTCGCGATCGTGCACCGCGCCGGGACGCTCGACGGGAGGCCCGTGCGGCTGGCCGGGATCGGCGGCGTGGCGAGCCACCCGTCCCTGCGGGGCCGGGGCTACGGCCGCGCCGCGCTCGACCGGGCCCTCGAGGCCGTCGACGCGCACGACCCCGACCTCACGCAGCTGATCTGCCACCCGCGCATGTTCGGCTACTACGCCCAGGTGGGCTTCCTGCCGTTCGCCGGCACGACGTGGATGGAGCAGGGCGGCCAGCGCGTGGTCCTCGACTACGAGCCGACCCGGATCCGGCCCGGCCGCCTGCCCGCGCCCGCGGACGGCGAGCTCGACCTGTGCGGCCCGCCGTGGTGACGGCGGATCCCGGGGTGCGGCTCGTGCCGGTCGATGCCGCCTCGGAGGCCGACGACCTGCGCGCGTTCCTCACCGGCAACGCGTTCCCGTTCCACGTGACGCCGCGGCCGACCGCCGCGGACGTCCACCGGCGCCTCGCCGGGGGCGACTTCGACGCGCCGGAGCACGCGGCGCTGTGGGTCGAGGTCGCGGGGTCCGGGCGGGTGGGCCTCGTCGTGCTCGACGACATCGGGGATCCGGGGATCATGTTCGACCTGCGCCTCGCCGAGACGTCCCGCGGCCGCGGGCTCGGCGTGCACGTGCTGCGGGCGCTGACGGACCACGTGTTCCGGACGTACCCGGCGGCGACGCGCTTCGAGGGGCAGACCCGCGACGACAACCGGGCCATGCGGCGCACGCTCCTCGCGGCGGGCTTCGTGAAGGAGGCGCACTACCGCGACGGCTGGCCGGTCGCGGGCGCGGCGCCGCGCGACTCGGTCGGCTACGGGATCCTCCGGCGGGATCACGAGGCGGGGACGACGACGCCCGTGCCGTGGGACGACATCGACTGACCGGCGGGCCGTCGGCGCACGGATGCTGCGCCGCCGGCCGGATCCACGCGGCGATCCCGCTCGCGGGACACGATCCCGCGCCGATCCCGCCGTTACGGTGGAGGAACCGCACGCCACCCGCACGATCGGAGGTCGATCCATGTCCAGCGCCGCACCCGCCGCAACAGCCGTCATCGGTGAGCCCGAGGTCGTCGAGGACGCGCGCACCGTCGCCTCCTCCCCCGCCTGGCTCGCCCTCAAGGCCGCCGCCGTCGCGCTGCAGCCGATGCAGGCGAAGGACGGCTCGGTCCCCGACGCCGTGCAGCACGCCGAGGCCGCGCGCCTCGTCGGCGTGATCCGCGACTCCGTCCGCGCCCTCGCCCCACTCTTCCCGCACGACGCGGCCTACCTCGCCGCGCTCGACGTGGACTTCGCCCGCTGGGTCGACGCCGGCCTCGGCGTCCCCGACTTCCTCGACGCGCTCACCGCGTTCCAGCCGCAGCGCGACCGCGTCGACGGGATCCGGCACCTCGTCGTCTTCCCGATGACGACGCAGAACGGCAGCGCGAGCCGGCTCGTCGAGGCCGTGCTCATCGAGGTCGTCTGGCCGGAGTTCGTGGCGGAGCTGGAGGCGGGCGACTACGGCAACGCGCTGTTCGTCCCCATCCGCTTCGTCGACTTCACGCCCGGCTACGACACCAACTCCGCGGTGCTGTTCCCCGAGACCGTCGCCATGCGCGAGATCCCGACCTTCACCTGGGGCGCGATCTTCGCCGACCGCGAGGCCGCCCGCTTCCGCCGCGTGGTGCGCCACGCCGCCGAGGTCACGAAGCTCGAACTGCCGGAGGACGCGCGCCGCCTGCTGGACGATCAGCGGCTCGCGGAGGAGACCTTCGTGATGTGGGACCTCATCCACGACCGCACGCACATGCGCGGCGACCTGCCGTTCGACCCGTTCATGATCAAGCAGCGCATGCCGTTCTTCCTCTACTCGATCGAGGAGCTGCGCTGCGACCTCACCGCCTTCCGCGAGGCCGTCGCCATCCAGCGCCGCCTCGCGGCCATGGATCCCGCCGAGCGCACCGCCGCCGACGACGCCCTGCTCGAGCGCGCCGGGCTCGTGCAGCACGCGGTGATCTTCGACCGGATCTTCCGCTTCGCCATCACCGGATCCCGCGTCCGCAACTACGACGGCCTCGGCGGACAGCTGCTGTTCGCGTGGCTGCACCAGCACCACGTCCTGCACTGGACCGACACCCGCCTCACGATCGACTGGGACGACGTCGCCGACGTGGTGGTGGCGCTCGCCGACCGGGTGAACGACCTCTACTGGCGCTCCATCGACCGGCCGAAGACCGCGCACTGGCTGGCCGCGTACGCGATGGTCACGGAGACGGTGACGCCGCACCCGGCGTCGGTGTGGGCGAAGGGGCCGGACGCGCTGCCGCTCGACGGGCCGCCCAAGGGGCTCACCGACCTCGTGCTCGACGACGAGTTCCCGCTGAGCATGTTCTTCGAGGCGCTGGAGAAGAAGATGCGCGACGTGATCGGGTCGACCGCTGGGATCACGGGGCAGGCGGCATGAGCGTCGACGGGCGCGTGGTCGTGGTCGCGGGCGCCTCGAGCGCCGCGGGCCGCGCCGTGTGCTCCGAGCTGACGGCGGCCGGCGCGCGCGTCGTCGCGGTCGGCACGGACGCCGGGCGGCTCGAGGGCGTCGACGCGTCCCGCCGCGAGGTGTGCGACCTCGCCGACCACGCGGCCGTCGTCGACCTGGCGGCGCGGATCCGCGCGGACCTCGGCGGCGTCGACGGCCTCATCCACCTGGTCGGCGGCTGGCGCGGCGGCAACGGCCTCGAGGGCCAGACCGACGACGACTGGGACTTCCTGCACGAGCGGCTCGTCACCACGCTCCGCAACACCACGCGCGCCTTCGACGCCGACCTGCAGGCGTCGGAGGCGGGTCGCCTCGCCATCGTCTCCTCCACCGCCGTGCAGCGTCCCTACCCGGGCGGCGCGAACTACTCGACCGCGAAGGTCGCCGCCGAGACGTGGGTGCGCGCGGTCGACCGCGGCTTCTCGAAGGCCGGATCCCCCGCCCGCACGACGGTCTTCGTGGTCAAGGCGCTCGGCGGCCTCGAGCGGGCGCTCGCCCGTCGGGTCGTGGGGCTCTGGACGGCCGTGCCGCCGGAGCGCGACCTCATCGAGGGCTGAGGCCTCCCGGCGGCCGCCGTACCACACGGCGGCCGCCCCGGAGAGGGCACGCCCCTCCCCTCGGCTCGCGGCGTCCGCCGGGGTACGTTCGCAGCGTGACCCCGCCCGCCAGAACCGCCGAGCACGACGCCTTCGGGCCCTGGATCGACGCGGTCCGCACGGCCGAGGAGATCCCCCGCCTCTTCCGCCCGCACGGCGTCGACCCGTTCGCCGCCCGGCTCGTGCTCAAGGTTCCGCGCGACATCCCGCGGCGCGACACCGATCCGACCATGGACCTGTACGAGCACCTCGTCGTGGTCGGCGACCGGGAGCTGGAGGTGCTGTCGCGCGACGGATCCGCCTTCACCGCGCACCGCATCCCCTTCGCCGACCTCGTGGCCGTGCGCGACAGCGTCGACCTGCTCGACGGGCTGCTCACGCTGCACGCGGCCGACGGCACGGCCCTGCGGATCCCGTTCAACGGCGCCTCCGTCGACGTCGTCGTCGAGCTGACCGAGCTGCTGGTGTCGCTCGCGGGCGAAGCCGGCGGGATCCCCGCCTCCGCGCCGGCCCGGGCCCAGGGCGTCGCCCCGCGCGTCGACGTCGGGACGGACGAGGCGGGCGTCGCGGCGGCGTTCTACGACCTCGCGGCGCGCGATCCCGATCTCCGCCACCTCTCCTCCCGGCCGCGGACGCCGCTCGTCCCCCTCGCCACGGGCCTCGCGGGCGCGTGGCAGCGGCTGCGGCCCATGAGCGTCGCCGGCGCGGTGGCCGCGTGCACGCCCCGCGAGCTGCTGGTGATCACGCGGCGGCACCAGATCCTCCGCCGGCGCACGGCGACGCTCTCGCTCGACCGGCTGCGGATCCTGCGCCACGCGATCACGTCGACCACCTCCGAGCCGCACCCGGTGTGGGCGGGCATGTCGATCGTCACGGTGCGGGCCGGGGACGCGGCCTTCGAGGTCGTCACGGAGACGACCGCGGCGGTCGAGGGCGGCCTGCTGACGATCAGCTGCTGAGCGTCAGCGGCCAGCGACGGCAGCGGCCACCCCGGGCGGCTGCGCGACGGATCCGCCGGGCTCGCGCCGCAGCGGCAGCGACCGGCCCCAGGTCGCGCAGCGCCACAGCCACTCGAGCGGGCCCTGGCGGAAGGCGCGCAGCCAGAGGACCGTGAGGATCCACTGCACGGCGAGGACGCCGACGGCCGCGCCGAGCAGGAGGCCCCATGAGCCGCTGTGCGGCAGGTCGAGGAGGGCGCCGATCGCGATCATGACCGGTGTCGCGAGCACGTACCCGGAGAGGGCGGTGCGGCCGAGCGGCGCGAAGACGGCGCGGAGGGCCGGGGCCGCGGGCGTGCGCAGGAGGAGGAGGAGCCCGGTCACGTAGGCGCCGGCGAGGGCGGCGCCCGCGACGGCGGACGACGTGCTGAAGCCGGACGCGGGGAGGTCCTTCAGCTGCCACGCGATCGCGACGGCGCTCGCGGCGGCGAAGAGCGCGAGCAGGATCGCCGGGCCGCGCACGGCGGTCGGGAAGCGCGCGACCACGCCGTACCGCACGAGCGCGGAGCCCAGGAGGAAGAGGCCGGGGATGAGCGGGATGCCGCCGCCCGTGACCACCAGCGCCGCGGGGATCAGCACGGCTGCGAGCCCGGCCACCGCCCCGCGCGGCAGGAACGACGACGGCAGCAGGATCACGAGGCCGCAGACCGCGTAGAAGAGGAGCGCCTCGCCGGGGTGCACCAGCTGATGCAGGATCCCGAGCGGCAGCAGCACGAGGAGCCGGCGCACCAGCAGCAGGCGCGGCCGCGGGTGGCGGCGGGCGGCCGAGGCGAGGAACAGCGAGAAGCCGATCCCGAACAGCAGCGAGAAGATCGGGAAGAACCGCTGCTGCACGAGGAGCTGGAGCCAGCCGCTCGCGTCGCCGAGGTTCGCGGGGAGATGGTCCGTCTCGTAGCCGAAGTGCACGAGCGGCCCGATGTTGACGAGGAGGATCCCGCAGAGCGCGACGCCGCGGATCACGTCGAGGGCGTCGATGCGGGCGGGCGGCGCGGCGGGGGCGGGCGGCGGAGCGGTGTTCTCGGTCATGCCCCCACGATCTCGGGGCGCGGCCACCCGGGCATCGGCCGATCGGCCGCGATCAGGGGTGGGTCACGGCCGATCGGCCATCAGCCCGTGCTCCCACATCCACGCCGCGATCTCGACGCGGTTCCGCGCGTCGACTCGCGCCTGGATCCCGGCGAGGTGCGCCTTCACGGTGCCGAGCGACAGGAACAGCTCCTGCGCGATCTCGGCGTTGGTCGCCCCGCGCGCGACGCGGCGCGCCACGTCGAGCTCGCGGGCCGTGAGCCGGGTCGCCGCCTGCCGGGCGTCCTCCTGCCGCGTCGCGCCGGATCCGCCCGCCGCCGCGAGCTCGGCGAGCAGCCGCACGGTGATCGACGGGCTGATGAGCGACTCCCCGCCCGCGGCCGCGCGCACCGCCTCCACGAGGAGGGCCGGCCCGGCGGTCTTCAGCAGGAACCCGGCGGCGCCGTGCTGCAGCGCCTGGTGCACGTACTCGTCGAGGTCGAAGGTCGTCACGACGACGACCTGCACGGCGTCGTCGGCGAGCGCCCGGGCCACGTCGAGCCCGCTCATCCGCGGCATCCGGATGTCGAGGAGCGCCACGTCCGGCCGGAGCCGGCGCACGGCGTCGAGCGCCTCCACCCCGTCGGCCGCCTCCGCGACGACCTCGATGCCGTCCTGCGCGTCGAGGATCATGCGGAAGCCCGCGCGCACCATCGCCTGGTCGTCGGCGATCACCACCCGGATCGTCATGGCCGCCCCGCCGGGAGGTCCGCGCGCACCGACCAGCCCGCGCCGTCCGGGCCCGCGACCAGGGTGCCGCCGAGGGCGCGCGCCCGCTCCGTCATCCCGATCACGCCGAAGCCGCCGCCGAGGTCACGGTCGTCGCCGTCGCCGTCACGCGCGGACGCGACCGCGTCGCCGCCGTCGTCGCGGACCTCCACGCGCGCCCGGCCGCCGGCGAGAGCCACGTCGACCACGACGCTCCGCGCGGCCGGGGCGTGCCGACGCACGTTCGTCAGGCTCTCCTGCACGATCCGGTACACGCTCGCCTGCACCTCGTCGGTCACGGCGAGGGCGGCCGGATCCGCGGGGTCGGGCAGGCGCGCGTCCACCGCCGCGGGCACGGCGGCGCGGAACCGCTCGACCAGCGCGGGAAGGTCGGCGAGCGCGGCGACGGGCGCGACGGGCGCGGATCCGCCGCCGCCATCCGCCCGCAGCACCCCCACCAGCTGCTGCATGGCCTCGAGGGCCCGCTCGCCCGCGCCCTCGATGTCGGCCAGCATGCGCCCGGCCCGCTCCGCGTCGAGCATGGGCGTCGCGCGCGCGGCCTGCGCCACCACCACGATCCCGGTGACGTGGTGCGCGACCACGTCGTGCAGCTCGCGCGCGATGGCCTCGCGCTCGCCGCGCCGGGCGACCTCGACGCGGGCCTCCGCCGCGCGGTCGCCGGTGCGCAGGGATCCGCCGACCGCGATGCAGCTGACGACGGCGAGCGCGAGGACGATCACGTAGACGACGGCGTCCGTGCTCGGCACCCGCGCGGGGAGCACGAGGACCGCCGCCGCCACCGCCGCGATCGACCACCCGCGGCGGGGCCCCTCGGCCTCGCGGACGACGGTGATGAGGAGGATCAGGAGCGCGGCCAGCTCCACGAGGCCGAACGACCCCATGGTGTCCGGCCGGATCACGGCGAGGACCGCGGTGAGGAGCAGGGACGCGGCCACGGTGATCCACGCGGGCACGCGGTGCCGGTGCGCGAGGACGGCGAGCACGGCCACGGCGGCGAAGGCGAGCGCCGGCCAGCGGAACTCGACCACGAGCAGGTCGAACGCCGCGAGGATCGCGAGGACCGCGAGACCGGCGGCGTCCGCGGGCGGGACGGCACGGCCGCGGGCGGATCCGGGACGACGGGCGCGGCCGGCGCTCCCCCTGTCCTCGGCATGGGATCAGTGTCCCATCAGCCTCGTCCTGGGGGCATGCCGCTCCGCGCGCGCGGGCCGCCGATCCCTAGCGTGGGAGGCATGGACCTCCCCTTCCTCCTCATCGGCATCGTCGTCATCGCGGCCGTCGTCGCCGTCCGCGTGATCGTCCGCAGGAAGGCGCAGGAGCGGGCCGACCGCGAGCCGCAGGTGCCGACGATGCCGCGCGCGATCGGCACCGCCGTGTTCGGCCTGGTGTTCCTCGCCTTCGGGATCGCCCTGCTGGTCACGGCGGACGACCTCTCCTCCGGCACCGGGTCGGGGCGCCTCGCCTGGCTGCCCGCGTGGATCCAGGTGCTCGGGCTCGTCGCCGCGGGCGCGTACTTCCTGGTGCTCGCGGTCCGCACCTACCGCGGCGTCCAGGAGCGCCGCCGCCGTGGTGCCGACGCCCCGGCCTTCGACCCGCTGGCCGCGGACACCGACGTGCGCGACGAGACCCGCCCGTAGGGTCAGAGGATGCACGACGACCTCCCGCTCGACTTCACCGCGCCGCTCTGGGTCTGGGAGGCGCGGCGCGAGTTCATGACGCTGGTGACGGTGCCCGTGGAGCTCGGCGGCATGCTGCGCGAGCTCGGCGAGGCCGGCCGCCGCGGCTTCGGATCCGTGCCCGTGCGCGCCCGCGTCGGTACCACGACCTGGCGCACGTCCGTCTTCCCGCAGAAGGACGGCACGTGGGTCCTGCCGATCAAGCGCGCGGTGCGCGATGCGCAGGGGCTCGAGGTCGGCGGCGACGTGCACGTCGACCTCGAGCCCCTCGTCTGACGGCTCGGCCGCCGACCGCGCGGTTACCTGCCGCTCAGGCGCCGACGGGCGGCGTGTAGAGCTGCAGGTCGTTGCCCTCGCTGTCCTGGAACGGGAGGATCCGGCCCCACTCGTGGTCGCTGACCTCACCCGTGATCTCGGCGCCGCGACCGCGGAGCCGCTCGAGCTCGTCCTCGATGGATCCCTCGGGCGTGAACGAGATGACCGCCCCGCCGCCCTGCGAGCCGCCCGTCTCCTCGCGCGCGTTCAACCCGATCATCAGGCCGTCCGCGTCGATCTCGCTCCAGTCCTCGCTCTGGCTCCTCACCGTGAGCTCGAGGGTGTCGCGGTAGAACGCGACAGCGCGCTCCATGTCCTGCACGGGCAGCCAGACCGTCGCCACCGAATCGACCATGGGATTCCTCCTCGCATCGGGGCCGGTCGTCCGACCGGCGCACCCCTCCGGTCTACTCCCGCCGACGGGATCCGAGGCGGCGCCGGTCATGACGTCAGACGCCCGCCCGGCGCCACGTCGTGGCGGGCGCGAGCACCGCGAGGAGCGCCGCCAGGCCGACCGCGATCGCGAACGCCACGGCGAGCGCCTCGTAGCCCGCGCCCGCGACGACGAGCCCGGCGACGATGCTCGCGGCGCCCCCTCCCAGGTTGAGCACCAGGTCGGTCGCTCCCTGGACGCCCGCGCGCTCGCCCGGCTCGAGCGCGCCGACGATGAGCGAGGATCCCGCGACCATCCCCATCGACCAGCCGAAGCCCAGCAGCGTGAGGCCCGCGCCGAAGGCCCATCCCGCCTCGGACGCGGAGACGGCCAGGACGACCGCCGCGAGGAGCACGAGGGCCAGGCTCCCCACGGCGGAGGACCGGGCGCCCCACCGCGCGACCGCCAGGCCGACGACGGGGCTGAGCGCGTACATCGCGGCGAGGTGCCCGCTCATCGCCGCGCCGATCATGGAGTCGGACGCCATCTGGTGGTGCAGGTGGACGGGCGCCATGGCCATCAGCGCGACCATGGCGATGTGGACCGCCGCGCTGATCCCCACGCCCATGAGAGCCCGGGGTCGCGCCGCCAGGAGCCGCAGCGCCCCCGCCCGGGAGGACCTCCCGCCCACGACCGCCGATCGGCCGAGGGTCCGGGGCACCGCGAGCAGCACGATCCCCCCGGCGCCGGCGTACAGCGCCGCGAGGAGGAGGAAGGCGCCCGTGGACGTGCCGAGCCCGGTCAGGGAGACGAGGTTCGGTCCCACGAGCGATCCGACGGTCGACGCCCACAGGACCAGCGCGATGGCCAGCGCCACGTCCTTCGGCCTGCTCGCCGTGTCGGCCGCCGCGAAGCGGGCCGCGAGGCCCGCGACCGTCCCGCCGCCGACGAACGCGAGCCCGACGAGCACCAGTCCCCACGAGGAGGCGGCCACGCCCATCGCGCCGACGAGGGCGCCGACCGCGGCGGCCGCGTAGGCCGCCGCGAGGGACGCGCGCCGCCCGGCCCGCGCGGCGAGGCGCGACACCGGCAGCGTGAGGATGCTCGCGCCGACGACGATGGCCGTCTGCGCCAGGCCCGCCGCGCGCTCGGATCCCGACAGCTCCAGCACGGTGACGCTGGCCACCGTCAGCGCGAGTCCCGCGCCCGTGGACGCGACGACCTGCGCGGCGATCAGCGCGATGAGGGCCGCCCGACCGGATCCGCGCTCCGTCGCCCTCGGCACCACCCCCATGGACGACGACGCTAGAGGGTGTCACCGCCGAACGCACGCACCGCCGCCGCCCCCCCCCGACACGAGATAGTTGACAACAGTCCACCACAGTCATATGGTTGCTGGTAGTCAACTACCCGGAGGATCATGTCCCAGCACCACCCGGCCGACGCGCCATCCGCGAAGGCCCCCCGCACCGTCTCGCCCGACGGATCCATGTCGAAGCGCCAGGTCCTCGAGTCCCTCTCGGGCCTCCTCCTCGGCATGTTCGTCTCGATCCTCGCCGGCACCGTCGTCTCGACGTCGCTGCCGATCATCATCAGCGACCTCAAGGGCGACCAGTCCGGCTACACCTGGGTCGTCACCGCGACGCTCCTCGCCACCACCGTGAGCACGCCGCTGTGGGGCAAGTTCGCCGACCTCTTCAACCGCAAGCTGCTCATCCAGCTCGCGCTCGCGATCTTCGTGCTGGGCTCCGCGCTCGCCGGCTTCTCGCAGAACACCGAGACGCTCATCGCCTTCCGCGTGCTCCAGGGTCTCGGCGCCGGCGGTCTCGCCGCGCTGAGCCAGATCATCATGGCCGACATCATCAGCCCGCGTGACCGCGGCCGCTACGCCGGCCTCTTCGGCGCCGTCATGGCCGTCGGCACCGTCGGCGGCCCGCTCCTCGGCGGCGTCGTGACGGACGCGTTCGGCTGGCGCTGGAACTTCTTCATCGCGCTGCCGATCGCCATCATCGCGATCATCCTGCTGCAGGTCACCCTCCACCTGCCGTCGCACCCGAAGCGCAAGGTGCACGTCGACTACCTCGGCGCGGTCTTCATCGCCTCGGGCGTCTCGCTCCTGCTCATCTGGGTCTCGCAGGCCGGCAACGCGTTCGAGTGGGACTCGGGCACCTCGTACCTCATGGCCGCCGGCGCCGTCGTGCTGCTGATCGCCGCCGTGATCACCGAGCTCCGCGTCTCCGAGCCGATCATCCCGCTCACCATGTTCCGCAACCGCACCTTCACCCTCGCGGTGCTCGCGAGCCTCGCGGTCGGCATCTCGCTGTTCGGCACCTCGGTCTTCCTCGCGCAGTACATGCAGCTGTCGCGCGGCGCCACGCCGACGCAGTCCGGCCTCCTCACGATCCCGCTCATGGCGGGCCTGCTCATCGCCTCGACCGTCTTCGGCAGCCTCATCAGCCGTCGCGGCAAGTGGAAGGCGATCATGATCGCGGGCGCCGTCCTCGTCGTCGCCGGCACGGCCCTGCTCTCCACGCTCCGCTACGACACCGACTTCGTGCTCGTCGGCATCTACATGTTCGTGCTCGGCGCGGGCCTCGGCATGCTGATGCAGAACCTCGTCCTCGTCGTGCAGAACTCCATCGAGGTGAAGAACCTCGGCGTCGCCACCAGCGCCGTCACGTTCTTCCGCAGCCTCGGCGGCACCATCGGCGTCTCGGTGCTCGGCTCGATCCTCGGCACGATCATCGCGTCGGAGATCACCGCCGGGATCCGCGCCCTCGCCCCGGCCGACCAGGCCATCGCCGCGCAGGCGCTCGGCTCGGGCGTCATCCCGCAGGTCTCGCAGCTCACCCCCGCGGTCCGCGTCGTGGTCGAGAGCGCGTACGGCGTGGGCATCGGCGACGTGTTCCTCTACAGCGTGCCGCTCGCGATCGTGTCGCTCCTCGCGGTGATCTTCCTGCCCAACGCGCAGCTCGGCAGCAAGAACGCCGTGCAGCTGAAGAGCGACACCGCCGCGCAGGCGGACGGCCAGGACGTGCGCCGCACGGACGCCGAGGACGCGCTCATCGGCGCCTCCGCCGGAGCCGTCGCGCTCACGCCGGCCGGCGAGGCGAACCCCACCGGGTCCATCCGGCTCCCCGAGTCCGAGGACGCGGGAGCCGACTCCCGCCGATGACGGACGAGGACCGCTCCCCCGGGGGCGACGCCGCGGGTGACGCCCGCGGCGTCGCCCCGGGGATCGCCGCCGGCATCGCGGAGGTCGAGGAGCAGATGACCGCCCTCGCCGCGCGGATCCGGGCGACGACCCGGGAGGCCGCCGCGGCGATCCACCCGGAGCTGCCGCCCATCGGCTACAAGATGCTCCGCGTGATCCGCCGCTGCGGCACCGCGCACGCGAGCGCCGTGGCCGACCAGCTCGGCGTCGACCGCAGCGTCGTCAGCCGGCAGCTCCGCCAGCTCCAGGACCTGGGGCTCGTGGAGGTGGGCGCCGACGCGCAGGACGGCCGGGTGCGCGTGCTCGCGCTCACGGCCGCGGGCCGGGCGGGCGTCGAGGCCGACGACGCGCAGGGCGGCAGCCGCCTGATCCGCGGCCTCGGCGGGTGGAGCCGCGCGGACCTCGACGCGTTCGCCGGGTACCTCGCGCGACTCAACGCCGGAGCGGATGCCGGGGCCGCCGTGGCGGCGGGACCCGGATCTGCACCCGGCGCCGCCGCGTGCCCCGGGGATCCGGTGCCCACGGATCCGGGCGCCCGCGCGGCCTGAGCCCACGGCGGCCCGCCGGGTCAGCTGGCTGGCGGACGTCCGAGCAGCAGGGTGAGGAAGCCCAGCGTGCCGCGGTAGCCCTCGAGCCACGCCCGGCGGTGCTCGACCGACGCGGCCATCACCTGATCGCCGTCGGGGTCGTCGCGGTGGTCCAGAGCCCACCGCGCGAGCGCGCCGGTCCACGACCACTCGTAGTCGTCCCACTCCTGCAGGGTGCTGACGTGCCCCTGCAGCGGCACCCACCCGTTCGTGGCGGCGAGCTCCACGGTGGCCGCCAGGTCGCCGTAGTCGTCCAGCTCCGAGCCGAGGAGATCCAGCACCCGCGGGGTCGGCGGCTGCTCCCAGAAGCACTCGCCGACGAGCGCGCGACCGCCGGGGCGCAGGTGCCCGTCGATCGCGGCCAAGGTCGGCTCGAGACCGCCGAAGGCGTGCGTCGCCCCGACGCTGAGCACGACGTCGAACCGGTCGACCGAGGTCCACGTGCGGGCGTCGGCGCGGACGAGGTCGAGGCGCCCGGAGAGACCCTCGCGCTCGGCCTGCGCCCGCACCCGGGCGAAGCCCGCGTCGGAGTGGTCGACCCCGACCGCGGTGAGCGACGGCTCGCGACGCAGGGCGCGCAGCAGCCAGCTGCCGTCGCCGCACCCGAGGTCGAGGACCGTGCCCTGCCCGGTGACCGCGGCCGCGAGGAGGCGATCGACGCTGTCGTCGCTCAACGGCGAGGCGATCGGGTGATCCGCGTGGGCCAGGTCGCTGATCCGGTCCCTGTCCATCGCCTCAGCCTAGGGCGAGGACGGATCGCGTCGGATGTCGGCCGGGCGGACGCGAGCGGACCGCCTGATTGCGCTCAGTCCTCCACGCGGACGCGGAAGTGCCGCGCGAAGACCGGGCCGAGCGCCATGAGCTGGTTCGAGTCGAGCACGGCGCCGCGGAGGCCGTCGGGGGTGTCGAGGTCGTGGATCTCGGCGCCGCGGAGGTCGAGGTGCGTGAGCGACGAGTCGGCGAGGTCGAGCGTGCCGATGGTGGTGCGCGCGAAGGCGACGCGCATGCCGGACGTGCCGCGGAGGTCCAGCTCCTCGATGGCGCAATCGGTGATGAGCAGGTCGGTGATCTTCGAGCCGCGCAGGTTCACGAACCCGAGGCGGCAGTCGACGATGTGCACGGAGGAGAGGGACGCGTCGTAGAGCTCGGCGGATCCGACCCGCGAGCCCTCGAGGCGCACGTCGCGCATCCGGATCCGGGGCGCCTTGAGCACGGGCGCGTCGAGGCGGGACGCGAGCACGTCGACGAGGCTCGCGGCCGTGAGGTCGGCCTCGTGCAGGCGGATCCGCTCGAGCGCGCACTCCTCGAACCCGATGTCGACGAGGTCGGCGTCCGAGAGGTCGGCGTCGGCGAAGCGCAGCCGCTCGAAGGACGCGTGCGCGTCGAGGTCGGACGGGTCGCCGTCGGCCAGGTCGTCGAGCCGCGGGTCGCTGATCCGGGGCGGGAGGATGCGGGTGGATGCGGCCATGCGGTGCCTCCGATGGGTGCGGGCGCCGTCGGTCGACGGCGTCCTCCACGCTACGGGAGACCCCCGCGGGCGCCGCCCACCGGCGACACCCGCGAGGTCGCCGCTACTTCGGCTGCTCGATGCCGAGCGCGTTGCCGTCGGGGTCGGTGATCCACGCGGACCACATCCCGGCGTGGTCGGCGATGCCGTCGACGGTCTTCAGCTCGTCGGTGTCGTAGTCCTCCGGCTCGACTCCGCGCTCCTTGAGCTGGTCGAGCTCAGCGCGCAGGTCCTGGACCTTCCACGAGGCCTTCGTCTGCTCGTCCTTCGAGCCGATCGTGCTCGTCGTGACCGTGAGGTCGGTGCCGCCGGACCGGTAGGTGATCGCCGACTCGGACTCCTCGGCGACCTCCAGTCCGAGCGCCTCGGCGTAGAAGCGGCGTGATGCGGCCATGTCCTGCGTGAGCAGGACGACGCCGACGGGGTGCTCTCCGAGCATGGTGTCCTCGCGTTCCCGCCGCCCGGGTGGCGGCTCCCCTCGAACGTACGCGCGGGTGGGGGTGGTGACTGCACCGGGGCGGATCCGCGGTGCGGATGAGCGCGCTGACACCGCCCCCGACGGGGGGTGGTGACGGGCACGTCCGTCAGGAGTAGACCGGTGTCCCGACCGGCATCCCGCCGGTCCGAGCATCGGAGCACCCCATGCCATCCGTCCGCCGACGCGGTCTCGTCGGCCTCATCGCCCTGGTCCTGATCACCGCCGCCCAGGCCGGCCCCGCCTCCCCCGCGTCCGCGGCGTCCGCGGACGCATCCCCGCCCACGGCCGACGCCGGCTCCCCCTCCGCCTCCGCCGACCAGCCGCTCACCACCACCGTGGTCGGCCGCGTCTACCTCGACCGCGTGGATCCCCGGAACCTCGTCCGCACGGGCGAGGTCTCGCTCGAGTTCGCGGACATCCCGTTCGGCGAGAGCGTCGACATCGTGGACGGCGCCTTCCGATTCGAGTCGCAGCGCGCCGCGCGGTACACGCTGCGCGCCTGGGTCACACTCGGCGGGGTCCCGGTCTCCCAGTACCTCGGCCAGGTGAACGAGTGGCGGGACGCCCGCTTCTTCACCGCCCCGGCCGACCGGACCACCCGCGTGGACATCGTCCTGCGCACCCCGGCGAGCATCGGCGGCACACTCACCCTGCCGGGCGGCGCCCCCGCGGTGCTCGCGCCCGTGGACGTCCACCGGGCCACCGGCGACGGCCGGCTGGAGGCGTCCGGGTTCACGGACGCCGCCGGCCGATACGACCTCGGTGGGCTCGAGCCCGGCTTCTACGTGGTGCGGTTCGGCACCCCGAACGACGCGCCGCGCCAGTACGTCGCCGAGTGGTCGGGCGACACGACGCGACGGGCGCTCGCCGAGCGCATCGTCGTCACGAGGTGGGGCCAGGTGGTCACGGGCGTCGACGCGATGCTCGCGGCCGCCCCTTGACGGCATTTCCCCGCCAGCAGGATCATGGCGCATGGCTGCTGTGGAGCACTTCGAGATCCCCGCCGACGACATGGCGCGCGCGAGCGCGTTCTACTCCGCCGTCTTCGGCTTCCGCTACGAGCCGTGGGGGGAGGACGCGGGCATGATCATCACCGGCTCGGACGACGGGATCAACGGCGACCTGCACCAGCGCGCGGACGTGCCGCACCCCACCATCGTGATCACGGTCGACTCCATCGAGGAGACGGTCGCGCAGGTGGAGGAGCACGGCGGATCCGCGATGGGCGGGATCCAGATGCTCAACGAGACGGACCGCTGGGCCTACGTGCGCGACAGCGAGGGCAACGCGATCGGCCTGTTCGACCACGGGCCGGCCGCCGCCGCCGCAGGCGACCCCGCGGGCACGACCCCCGTCTAGCGGAGGCCGCGCCTGCGGGCCGTCCCGCTACGCGTTGTCGTCGCCGTTGTCGATCGCCGTCTGCCGGTCCGGGTCCGCGAACGGCAGCCCCTGCGCGCCCGACACGTCGGCCATGTCCTCGCCGAACTGCCGCGTGTGCACGCGGTGCGCGATGCGCTCGTCGTCCATCCGCTGCGAGAGCGCCGCGTAGGTGGTCTCGAGGTGCGGCACGCGGCGGATCACGTCCATCACGAGCCGGAACCGGTCGAGGTCGTTGAGCATCAGCATGTCGAACGGCGTGGTCGTGCCGCCCTGCTCCACGAACCCGCGCACGTGGATGTTGGCGTGGTTCGTCCGCCGGTAGGT
Source organism: Clavibacter rahimiani (assembly GCF_052654495.1). Lineage (NCBI taxonomy): Bacteria > Bacillati > Actinomycetota > Actinomycetes > Micrococcales > Microbacteriaceae > Clavibacter > Clavibacter rahimiani. The sequence goes on along the minus strand of NZ_CP199790.1, from coordinate 389,933 downwards.
GAGGCGGTGGATGAGCGACGGGTAGCCGTGGAACGCGAACACGACCGGCTTGTCGCGCGTGAAGAGCGCGTCGAAGGAGCCGTCGTCGAGGCCGTGCGGGTGCTGCGTCGAGTCCTGCAGCCGCATCAGGTCGACCACGTTGATGAAGCGCACGCGCAGCTGCGGGATCTCCCGCTTGAGGATCTGCACCGCCGCCATCGCCTCCACGGTCGGGATGTCGCCCGCGCAGGCGACGACGACGTCGGGCTCCAGCCCCGGCACCTCGGTGCCCGCCCACTCCCAGACGCCCACGCCGCGCGCCCCGTGGGCCCGCGCCTCCTCCAGCGAGAGCAGGCTCGCGGTCGGCTGCTTGCCGGCCACGACCACGTTGATCAGGTCGGTGCCGCGCAGGCAGTGGTCCATGGTCACGAGGAGCGAGTTCGCGTCGAACGGCAGGTACACGCGCACGATCTCAGCCCGCTTGTTCACGACGTGGTCGAGGAAGCCGGGGTCCTGGTGCGAGAAGCCGTTGTGGTCCTGCCGCCACACGTGCGAGGACAGCAGGTACGTGAACGAGGCGACCGGCCGGCGCCACTCCACCTTCGAGCTCGACTCGAGCCACTTCGCGTACTGGTTGAACATGGAGTCGACCACGTGGATGAACGCCTCGTACGAGGTGAAGAGCCCGTGCCGCCCGGTGAGCAGGTAGGCCTCGAGGAGCCCCTGCGTGAGGTTCTCGTTGAGGATCTCGATGACGCGGCCCTGGTGCGCCAGGTGCTCGTCCACCGGCAGCACCTCGCCCTGCCACGCCTTCGCGGTGACCTCGTAGACGTCGTCGAGCCGGTTGGACGCGGTCTCGTCGGGGCCGAAGATCCGGAAGTCGAGCGGGTTGCGGGCGATCACGTCGCGGAGCCAGCCGCCGAGCACGCGCGTCGGCTCGGCGATGACGCCGCGGCCCTCGCTCAGGTCGATCGCGTTGACCTCGAGCGGCGGCAGCGCGAGGTCGCGGCGCAGCAGGCCGCCGTTCGCGTGCGGGTTGGCGCTCATCCGCCGGTCGCCCGCGGGGCGGTTCGGCTGCAGCGCGGGCGTCGGCCGGCCGTCGCGGTCGAAGAGCTCATGCGGGCGGTAGCTCTCGAGCCACTCCTGGAGCTGGCGGAGGTGGTCCTCGTCGTCGCGGACGCCGGAGAGCGGCACCTGGTGCGCGCGCCACGTGCCCTCGACCTGCTTGCCGTCGACCTCCTTCGGGCCGGTCCAGCCCTTGGGGGTGCGGAGGATCAGCATCGGCCAGGCCGGGCGCTCCTCGCTGCCGCCGGTACGGGCGGCCAGCTGGATCCGCGTGATGTCGTCGAGCGCGTCGCCGAGCGCGATCGCGAACCGCTCGTGCACGGCGCGGTGGTCCTCGCCGTCGAACCCGCCGGACACGATGCGCGGCGCGTAGCCGTAGCCCGTGAACAGGGCGAGCAGCTCCTCCTCGGGGATGCGCGCGAGCACCGTGGGGTTCGCGATCTTCCAGCCGTTGAGGTTGAGGATCGGCAGGACGGCGCCGTCGGTCTCCGGGTCGAGGAACTTGTTGAGGTGCCAGCTGGAGGCGAGGGTCGCGGTCTCCGCCTCGCCGTCCCCGATCACGCAGGACACGACGAGGTCGGGGTTGTCGAGCGCCGCGCCGTACGCGTGCACGAGCGAGTAGCCGAGCTCGCCGCCCTCGTTGATGGATCCGGGGGTCTCGGGCGCCGCGTGGGACGGCACGCCGCCCGGGAACGAGAACTGGCGGAACAGGTGGCGCATGCCGTCGCGGTCGGGCGTCGCGGCGGAGAAGAGCTCCGAGTAGGTGCCGTCGAGGTAGGCGTTCGCGACCATGCCGGGGCCGCCGTGGCCGGGGCCGGCGATGTAGATCATGTCGAGGTCGCGCTCGATGATGACCCGGTTGAGGTGCGCGTAGACGAAGTTGAGCAGCGGCGTCGTGCCCCAGTGTCCGAGGAGGCGCGGCTTGATGTCGTCGCGCGTGAGCGGGCGCTCGAGCAGCGGGTCGTCGAGCAGGTAGATCTGCCCGACGGAGAGGTAGTTGGCGGCGCGCCACCAGCCGTCGACGACGTCGAGGTAGAGGGGCGCGGCGGGGTCTCGGGGTGCGGTGTCGGAGGCCATGCGTCAGCCTACGGCCGGGGGTCGGCGGGTGTCCCGGGCGGGCGGGATCCGATCAGGGGGATCGCAGGTCGGGGCGTCTCCGGGCGCCTGCCCGGTAACCCCTCGGCCCCCTCGGGCGCAACCCCCGCGGCGCTCCGGCGGGACCGTCCTAGCGTGGCGAGGACAGGGCGCACGGACGCCCGGCACCGACGCATCCGCCCGTCCGGGTCGGCCACCGCGGTGCGATGACGAGGTCCGGGAGGATCCCATGAGCCCCACGCTCGACATGCTCCGCAGCTCGCCCGCCGACCGCGGCGAGCTCGACCTGGAGCTCCTGGCGGCGTGCATCGACGCGTGCGCCGCCTGCGCGACCGCGTGCTCCGCCTGCGCCGCGGCCTGCCTCTCCGAGGACGGCGTCACGGAGCTCGCGTCCTGCATCGTCGCCGACCTGGACTCCGCGGAGATCTGCACGGCGACGCTCGACACGCTCACCCGGCACACGCCCGACCGCCTGGACATCACGCGCCTCGCACTCGAGCTGTGCCGCGTGGCGACCGGGCGCTGCGGTGACGAGTGCGCCCACCACGGCGACATGCACGAGCACTGCCGGATCTGCGCGGAGGAGTGCCGCCGGTGCGAGGCCGCGTGCGCCGCCCTGCTCGCGGCGCTCTGACGGACGCGCGAGGCCCCGCGTGATCCCCCGCCTCCCCGGCCCCGACAGCTCGCTCCGCTTCCTCCGCGACGGCTACCGCTTCGTCTCGCGCGGCACCGACGCGGTGGGGGCCGACGCCTTCCGCACGCGCCTCGCCGGTCGGCCGGTGACCTGCATCCGCGGCCGCGAGGCGTCCCGCCTCTTCTACGAGGGCGACCGCTTCGGCCGGGCCGGCGCCATGCCCGTCTCGGTGATGCACCTGCTGCAGGACGAGGGCAGCGTCCAGGCGATGAGCGGCCACGGCCACCACGTCCGGAAGGCGATGTTCCTCGGCATGATGCTGCCGGAGGGGATCGAGCGCGTCCGCCGCGCCTTCGACGACGAGTGGCGCGCGGGCGTCGCGCGCTGGTCGCGGGTGCCCGAGGTGCGGCTGCACGACGAGCTCGTCGAGGTGCTCATGCGCACCGCGTGCCGCTGGGTCGGGATCCCCGTGGACGACGACGAGGTCCGGCGGATCGGCGGCGACATCGCCGACATGGTCGAACGCGCCGCGTCGATCGGCCCCGTGAACTGGGCGGCCCGGGCCCGGCGCATGCGCGCGGAGCGCTGGGCGCGCGACGTGGTGCGACGCGCCCGCGACGGCCGCCTGCCGGTCGCCGCCGGATCGCCGCTGCAGGACCTCGTGACGCACGCCGACGCCGACGGCTCACCGCTCACGGTCGAGGTCGCCGGCGTGGAGCTGCTCAACCTGATCCGCCCCACCGTCGCCGTGGCGCGCTTCATCGACTTCGCGCTGCACGCTCTGCACGCGCACCCGCGCTGGGCCCGGGCGTTCGCCGCCGGCGACGAGTCGGACCTCCGCGGCTTCGTGCAGGAGGTGCGCCGCTTCTACCCGTTCTTCCCCGTGATCGCCGGCACGGTGCGGCAGCCCTTCGACGGCCTCGGCGGATCCTTCGCACCCGGCGACTGGGTGATGCTCGACCTCTTCGGCACCAACCGCGACCCGCGCCTCTGGCACGACCCGGAGTCCTTCGACCCGACGCGCTTCCGCGACTGGGACGGCGACCCGAACACGCTGATCCCGCAGGGCGGCGGCGACGCGGCGTCCGGCCACCGCTGCCCGGGCGAGGACATCACGATCGCGCTGGTAGAGGAGGCCGTGCGGCTCGCGACGCGGGAGACCGACATGACCCTGCCGCCGCAGGACCTGCGCATCTCCCTCCGGCAGTTCCCGGCGCTGCCGAGGAGCCGGGTGCGCGTCGCGGTCCACGGGCTGCGGGCGGGCTGACGACGGCGGCGCCGCCTCCCGAGGGAGACGGCGCCGCGGCGTGGTGCGGGAGGAGCGGATCAGGCCGTCTTGGTCGGCCCGTAGAACGCCTCGATGTCGGCGAGCTCGCGCTCGGCCGTCTCCTGGACGAGGGCCAGCAGGTCCTTGTCGAGACCCGGCGCGAACTCCTCGAGCCGCTCGGGCGCGATGGTCGACGGGAAGCCCTGGGGCGCCTGCTCGGTCGCGGTGAGCGTGGTGCCGTCGTTCGAGGGCGATGCGCCCTGGAAGATGCGGCCGGCCTCGCTCTTGCCGTCGAGGTCGAAGCTGTACTGCTTGCTCTGCAGGCCGAGGTCGAGGAGCTTCTTGACCTCGGGGAACTGCTCCGCGTTGGTCTTCGGGATCGGCAGGAGCTTGCCCCAGTCGACGCCGAGCGTCTCGAGCGCCTTCGCGTACGCGTTCTCGTGCGCCTGGTCGCGGACGATGAGGTACGCGACGGTCGCACGGGCGACGGGGTTGTCGGTCATCTCGTAGATGCGGCACTTCTGCAGGCGGCCGGTCGACTCGAGCATGACGTTGTAGAGCAGGTCGAGCGGGAGGTTGCCGGAGTTGTAGACGTAGCTGCCGCTCCACGGGTTGCCGGCGGAGTCGACGGGCAGCGCGCCCTGGGCGCCCACGAGGTGGTGGTGGATGTTGCCGTGGTCGAGCGCGATGCTCAACGGCGTCGCGCCGCCCTTGCCGGGGGTGTCCAGCGGGTCGGTGAGCTTGCCGCTGTACTCGGGCGAGCCGTCGAGCAGGCGCGAGATGGTCGTGCCGATGAGCTCGACGTGGCTGATCTCCTCGGTGCCGACGCCCTGGATCAGGTCGCGGTACGGCTTGGCGGCGGCGCCACGGAAGTTCATCGCCTGGAAGAGGTACTGCATCATGGTGCGCATCTCGCCGAACTGGCCGCCGAGGCCCTCCTGCAGCGCGTTGGCGGCGGCGGGGTCGGGCTCGCCGTCGGCGATCTCGTTGATCCAGGTCTGTGCGTGGAAGTACATAGGTGCTCCTATTTCTCCGTGCGGCGGGATCGCCGTCTCCCTCACCCTGCTCCGACGCGTGCCGATGGGCGGCGGCGGCCGGGTGGTTGCCAGGTAGCCACCACATCGGCCGTCCGCCGCCATCGGGAGGCAGCAGCGAGGAGCGAGGTCCGGAGGTCAGCGCTCCCGTCTCTCCTGCAGGAGCTCCTTCGTCCGGACGAGCCGGAGCGCCGTGACGAGCAGCAGCCCGCCGAGCATGTTGAACAGGAGCGTGTACCCGAACCAGCCGAGCCACTGCCCGTACGTGATGTCGGCGCCGGACTGGATCGCCCCGAAGATCAGGAGCGAGTCGAGGATGGAGTGGAACAGCTGCAGCCCCGCGAGGAGCAGGCCGCCGGCCACCGCCGCGACGATCTTCGCGGGATCCGAGTCGGTGCCCTGCTGCATGCGCGTCATCAGCGTGATGGTGCTGCCGCCGAGCACCGCCAGCACCACCGCCTGCAGGCCGAAGGGCATGTCGATGAAGTGGTGGGCCGACTCGTCGAGGGTCGCGTGCCACTCGGGGAACGCCTGCACGACGAGCCACATGAACAGCCACCCGCCGGCGAGGTTGGCCACGAGCGTGCCGCCCCACAGCCGGGCCAGGTGGCCGACGCCCGCCTCCTTCGCGGCGAGCGCGGCGACCGGCATGAGGAAGTTCTCCGTGAAGAGCTCGGAGTGCGCGAGGAGCAGGGCGATGAACCCGATGCCGAACGCGAGCCCCGCGAGCAGGTGACTGCCCGTCTCCGTGAGCACCGCGAGCATCGCCATGATCCCGAGGCCCACCTCGAGCCCGCCGAAGAAGCCGGTGACGAGCACGGTGCGGAACGTGCGGTGCAGCCGCTCGGCGCCCTCCTCGACCGTCGCGTCGAAGGACTCCCGCAGCTCGTCCTCGACCGGGGCGTCCCCCTCGCCGAGCTCCCGGCGCCGTGCCTCGCTCACGCGCGGGCTCCCTCGGCGGATGGGCGCGACGCGGCGCGCGGCGGGGCGCCGGCGGCGTCGCCGGCGATGTCGGGCGATGCGGTCGCGGGGGCCGTGCGGGCCATGCGTCCCCTCCCGGATCGATCCCGACGCGCCACCCTGACGGCCCGGGACGGCGACCCTGCCTGCGATGCAACTCGCGGACGGCGGGTCGCGTCCGACCCTTGACAACGGCCGCACCGGGCCGACGCGCACGGGCGCGGGCGGCGACGCGCTCGCGGCGGGACGCGGATCCGCCCCGGTAGGGTGTGGCCAGCATGGGAGATCCGACCGGCCCGCGACCCGGCGGGCGCAACGTCCGTCGCCGCCTCGGAGGATGCCGGATGGGACCCGGCGGGCGCGACGTCCGTCGCCGCCTCGGAGGATGCCGGATGGAGTGCGGGTGAGCGTCAGGAGCGGCGGCGAGCGGCTCGGCCTCCGCGAGGTCGCGGAGCGCGCGGGCGTCTCCCACATGACCGTGTCGCGCGTGCTCAACGGGCACCCGCAGGTCAAGGAGTCCACGCGGCAGCGCGTGCTCGAGGTCGTCGCCGAGCTCGACTTCCGGCCGAACAGCGCGGCCCGCGAGCTGGTGACGCAGCGGGCGCTCCGGATCGGCGTGCTGATCGAGAGCGCGGTGGAGTTCGGGCCGTCGAGCATCCTGCGCGCGATCGAGCGGTCGGCGCGCGACGGCGGCTACTCGGTCGCGTCGTTCGCGCTGCGGGACGACGAGGACGCGACGCCCGAGGAGGCCGTGCGCCACCTCACGGGCCAGGGCATCGACGCGCTGTGCGTGGTCGCGCCGCGCTCGTCGTCGGTGGCGGTGCTGCGCACCATCACCACCGGCCTGCCGACGCTCGTGGTGAAGGCGGAGAAGGATCCCGCGTTCCTCACGGTCTCGGTCGACCAGTCCGCGGGGACCCGCCTCGCCGTCGACCACCTCGCCTCCCTCGGTCACCGCGACGTGCTGCACGTCTCCGGCCCGCTCGACTGGCTCGACGCCCGGGCCCGGGAGCGCGCCTTCCACAGCCGCACCCGGGCGTGGGGCATGCGCGAGCGGCCCATCGTGATCGGCGACTGGTCGAGCGACTTCGGCTACGACTTCGCGAAGGGGCTCACGGGCGTGCCCGAGTACACGGCCGTGTTCGTGGCCAACGACGAGATGGCGCTCGGCGTGATCCACGGGCTGCACGACCGCGGGATCCGCGTTCCGCAAGACCTGAGCGTCGTCGGCTTCGACGACCTCCCCGTCTCGCGCCACTTCCTCCCGCCGCTCACCACGGTGCGGCAGGACTTCCCGGCGCTCGGCGCGCTCGTGGTCGACGTGCTCATCGCCGCGATCGAGGGGCGCGAGATCCCGCAGAGCAGCCGGCTGCCCGCCGAGCTCGTCGTGCGCGACTCGAGCGCCGCGGCGCGCGCCGTCGACTGAGGCGGCCCGCCCGCCGGATCCGCCGCCCGCCCTCGCCGCCCCGACGCCCGGCCGCTACAGTCGTGCACGTCGGGCACCGCCCGGCACGTGGCCTCGACGGCCCGGAACCCGAGGAGCACCAGGTGCGTCACGCACGGGGATCGACGACGATCCGCCCGACCGGCCCGACGGTCGCGGACGAGCGGACACCGGCGCGCCCGACCGCCCGCCCGCGGCACGCCGGCGCATCGGCCGGGCCGACCGTGCGCATGACGGGCATCACCGTCGCCTTCCCGAACGGCGTCGCGCTCGACCGCGTCGACCTCGACCTCCACCCCGGCGAGGTGCACGCGCTCCTCGGCGAGAACGGCGCGGGCAAGTCCACGCTCATCAAGGCGCTGCTCGGCGTGCACCGGATCCAGGCGGGCGAGATCCTCGTCGACGGCGAGCCCGTGCGGCTCGGCGGGCCGGCGGACGCGCGCGCCCTGGGGATCCAGGCGGCGTTCCAGGAGTCGCACCTGGTCGAGAACCTCAGCGTCGGCGAGAACGTGATGCTCGGCCACGAGGCGCGCGGCCGCCTCGGCATCTCCTGGCGCGCCACGCACGCGCGCGCCGCCGCGATGCTCGCGGAGCTCGGCCTCGGCGACCTGGATCCCCGCGACCGCCTGGCCGACCTCTCCCCCGCCAGCCGCCAGCTCGTCTCCATCGCCCGCGCCATGGTCGACCGGCCGCGCGTGCTGGTGCTCGATGAGCCCACCTCGAGCCTCGACGCCGACGACGTGGCGCGCCTGTTCCAGGTGATCCGGCGCCTCCGCGACCAGGGCGTCGCGATCCTGTTCGTCTCGCACTTCCTCGAGCAGGTGCTGGCCCTCAGCGACCGCATGACCGTGCTCCGCGGCGGCGTGAAGGAGGGCGACTACCTGCCGCACGAGATCGACCGCGCCGAGATCATCGCCCGCATGATCGGCACGGACGTCGCGCACCTCAAGCGCATCGGGTCGGAGCGTCGGGCGCACCGCGCGGACCCGGTCGGGCCGCCGCTCTACCGCGCCGCGGGCGTGGGGCGCCGGGGGATGCTGCGGCCCGTGGACCTGGAGCTGCACCCGGGCGAGGTCGTGGGCATCGCGGGGCTCCGCGGATCCGGCCGCACCGAGCTCGCGCGCCTGCTCGCCGGTGCCGACCGGGCGGACGGCGGCGTGGTCACGCTCGGCGGACGCGACGTCGTGATCGACCGGCCGGCGGACGCCCTGCGGAACCGCGTCGCGCTGTCGGCGGAGGACCGCGGGGCCGAGGGCCTCATCGGCGAGCTGAGCGTGCGGGAGAACATCGTGCTCGCGCTGCAGGCGCTGCGCGGCTGGGCGCACCCGCTGTCGCGCGCCGAGCGGCAGGATCTCGTGGAGCGCCACATCGAGCACTTCGGCATCACGCCGGCGGACCCCTCGACGCCGGCGGGCGAGCTGTCCGGCGGCAACCAGCAGAAGGTGCTGCTCGCGCGCTGGCTCGCGATCCGGCCGCGCGTGCTGATCCTCGACGAGCCCACGCGCGGCGTCGACATCCGGGCGAAGGTGGACATTCAGGCGCACATCGCGCAGCTCGCGCTCGAGGGCGTCGCGGTCGTGTTCATCTCCTCGGCGTTCGACGAGCTCGTGCGCGTGAGCGACCGGATCGTGGTGCTGAAGGACCGGGAGAAGATCGGCGAGCTGAGCAACGGCCCCGGCGTCACCGTGGACACCATCGTCGAGCTCATCGCGGCGCCGGCCGACGAGGAGGACGAGGACGACTTCCCGCTGCCGGAGCTGCCGGCGCTGCCGGCGCGCCCGTCCGCGCCGCGCCTGCCGGACCCCGCTGCGCACGCCTGATCCCGTCCGGTGCCTTCCCCGAGCCCGTGCGGATGTTCCCGGTAACAGGACCCTTGTGCCGACGGAACTGTTACCGGTAACATCCCGAGCACGCAGCAGCACCCCGCGCATCCGCATCACCACAGGCCCGTCGAGGGCCGAGCGGGACGCCCGCGTCCCGTCATCTCAAGGAGGAGATACATGTCCACGAAGAGGCGCATCGCCACCATCGCCGCCGCCGGGGCCATCGCCCTCGGCCTCGCGGCCTGCTCGAGCAACTCGGGCACCGGATCCACCGCAGGCGGCGCCGCGGAGGGCGGCGGCGAGACGGCCACCGTCGGCTTCGTCGCGGTCGGCCCCGAGGGCGCCTGGCGCCAGGCCAACGAGAAGAACATCCAGGACACCTTCACGAAGGAGGCCGGGTTCGACCTCAAGTACGCGCCGGCCACCAACAACGACCAGAAGTCGCAGATCGACGCGTTCACGTCGTTCGTCGACGAGGGCGTCGACGTGATCCTGCTCTCGGCCACCGAGGGATCCGGCTGGGAGGACTCGCTCGAGCGCGCCAAGGAGGCCGAGATCCCCGTGGTCCTCATCGACCGCGGCATCGAGCCCGACGACGACTCGCTCTACGCGACCCGCATCGCGCCCGACAACATCGCCGTGAGCGGGTCCGTCGCCGAGTGGGCGAAGACCGCGCTGCCCGAGGGCGGCAAGTACTTCACGCTCGAGGGTCCCGCGGGCGTCTCGGTCGTCAACGAGCGCAACGAGGGCTGGGACGAGGTCATCGGCGCCGACGCCGCGTTCACCGAGGTCGGCGCGCAGACCGCGAACTGGTCGACCGAGGAGGCCAAGAGCGTCTTCGAGACCGTGCTCAAGTCGAACGCGAACGACGTGCAGATGGTCTTCGCGCAGAACGACGAGATGGGCCTCGGCGCCGTCCAGGCCGTCGAGGAGGCGGGCCTCACGCCCGGTGAGGACGTGAAGATCGCGACCATCGACGGCACGAAGGGCGCGCTCCAGGCCCTCGCCGACGGCAAGCTCAGCTTCGTCGCCGAGTACAACCCGCTGTTCGGCGACACCGCGCTCGAGGCCGTCCAGGCGCTCCTCGACGGCGAGAGCGTCGAGTCGTCGATCGTCGTCCCGTCGGACACGTTCGACTCCCCCGAGAAGGCCGCCACCGCGCTGCCCGACCGGAAGTTCTAGCCCGCCCGCACGGCCACACCCGGCGGCGGGGCGGACCATCCGCCCCGCCGCCCCCACCGCCCGGCGACGCTGCCGGGGCAGGAACGGAGCACGCGCCATGCAGGCACCCAGCCCGATCGTCGAGATGCAGGGCATCACCATCTCGTTCCCCGGGGTCAAGGCGCTCGACGCCGTGGACCTCCGGCTCTTCCCCGGCGAGGTCCACACCCTCATGGGCGAGAACGGCGCCGGGAAGTCGACGCTCATCAAGGCGCTCACGGGCGTCTACGGGATCGACTCCGGCCGCGTCGTCGTCGACGGGGTCGAGCGCCGGCTCTCCGGCACCGCCGATGCCCAGGCCGCCGGGATCTCCACGGTCTACCAGGAGGTCAACCTCTGCGGGAACCTCACCATCGGCGAGAACGTCATGCTCGGCCACGAGCGCCGCGGCCGGTTCGGCATCGACTGGAAGCGCACGCACGCCGCCGCCTCCGAGGTGCTGGCGCGCGTGGGGCTCGGCCACCTGGATCCGCGCACCCCGCTCTCCTCGCTCAGCCTCGCGCTGCAGCAGCTCGTCGCCATCAGCCGCGCGACCGTCATCGACGCGAAGGTCCTGATCCTCGACGAGCCCACCTCGAGCCTCGACGCCGACGAGGTCGAGGGCCTCTTCCGCGTGATGCGCCGCCTCCGCGACGAGGGCGTCGCCATCCTCTTCGTCTCCCACTTCCTCGACCAGGTCTTCGCGATCAGCGACCGGCTCACCGTGCTCCGCAACGGCAAGCGCGTGGGCGAGCACCTCACGCGCGACATCGACCGGGCCGGCCTCATCGCCGAGATGATCGGCAAGGACCTGCAGAGCCTCCGCTCGCTCGACCGCGAGCGGGCCAGCCGGAAGGTCGCCGACGGCGAGCCCGTGTACCGGGCCACCGGGATCGGCCGCAAGGGCTCGCTCGACGCGACCGACGTCGAGCTCCGCCGCGGCGAGGTCGTCGGCCTCGCCGGGCTCCTCGGCTCCGGCCGCACCGAGCTCGCGCGCCTCCTCTACGGCGTCGACCGGCCCGACACGGGATCCGTGACCATGGACGGCGCGCCCGTCGCCATCTCCTCCCCCGCGAAGGCGCTGAAGCACCGCATCGCGTTCTCCAGCGAGAACCGGCGCGACGAGGGGATCATCCGCGACCTCAGCGTGCGGGAGAACCTCGTGCTCGCCGTGCAGGCGAAGCGCGGCTGGGCCCGGCCGCTGTCCGCCAAGGAGAAGGACCGGATCGTCACGAAGTACCTCACCGAGCTCAACGTGCGGCCCGCCGACCCCGACCGGCCCATCCGGAACCTGTCCGGCGGCAACCAGCAGAAGGTGCTGCTCGGGCGGTGGCTCGCCACGGAGCCCGAGCTGCTGATCCTCGACGAGCCGACCCGCGGGATCGACGTGGGCGCCAAGGCCGAGATCCAGGAGCAGGTCGCGGCCCTCGCCGACACCGGCGTCGCCGTCGTCTTCATCTCCTCGGAGCTCGAGGAGGTGGTGCGGCTCAGCGACCGCATCGTCGTGCTCAAGGACCACCGCAAGATCGCCGAGCTCGTGGCCGGACCCGACGTGACGGCCGAGTCGATCGTCGCCGCCATCGCCGAGGAGGGCGTGTCGGCCGTCGACCTCGACGCCGTGCCCGACCCGGCCGGCGCGCACGCATCCGCATCCGCATCCCTGTCCGCATCCGCCGAGGAGGCCCGCCGATGAGCGGCACGAAGAACGCGTCCGCCCGCCCGCTCGCCGACCTGCTGCACCGGCCCTGGTTCTGGGGATCCGTCGCGATCCTCCTGCTGCTGGCCGTCAACGTGGCCAAGGACCCCGGCTACCTCGCCCTCTCGGTGAACCCGGACACGGGGAACCTCGTCGGCAACCTCGTCGACATCCTCCGGGCCGCCGCGCCCGTGCTCATGATCGCCGTGGGCATGTGCCTCGTGGTCGCCACCGGCGGCATCGACCTGAGCGTCGGGTCGATCATGGTGGTCGCCGGCGCCGTCTCCATGGAGTTCCTGAAGGCCGCCGGCTCCGACTCGCTGGGCGTCGCGCTCGGCGCGATCGGGCTCGCGCTCCTCATCAGCGTGATCCTCGGCGCGGTCAACGGGATGCTCGTCTCCGTCGTGGGGCTGCAGCCGTTCATCAGCACGCTCGTGATCATGCTCGCCGGCCGCGGTCTCGCGAAGGTCATCACCGCGGGCCAGAACACGGCCGCGTCCAACGAGCCCTTCCGCTGGGTCGCGAACGGCTACCTCGTGGGGCTGCCGGTCGTGTTCCTGCTGGCCGTGCTGATCACGATCGGCGTCGCCGTGCTCGTGCGGCGCAGCGCCCTCGGGCTCATGATCGAGGCGATCGGCATGGACCCGCAGGCCGCGCGCCTCGCGGGCCTCGACCGCCGCGCGCTCCTGTTCACGGCCTACATCGCGAGCGGCCTGCTCGCGGGCGTGGCCGGGATCTTCGCGACCGCGAGCGTCATGACGGTCGACGTCTCCCGCACCGGCTACCAGCTGGAGCTCGACGCGATCCTCGCGGTCGTGATCGGCGGCACCTCGCTCGCGGGCGGCAAGTTCCACCTGCTCGGGGCCGCCGTCGGCGCGCTCCTCATCGCGACCCTCGACAAGACGGTCGTGTTCCTCGGCATCTCCTCCTCGGCCACGCCCGCCTTCAAGGCGATCGTGATCGTGGCGCTCTGCCTCCTGCAGTCCCGGCGCGTGCGCGCGCTGTTCACGAGGCGCCGTCCCGCGGCGCCCGCCCCCGTGCCGACCGAGAAGGAGGCCGTGCCCGCATGAGCGCCACGACGATCCGCCCGCCCCTCGCCCCGACGCCCGCTCCGGGTCCCGGTACCGCGCCCCGCGCTCCGCGCCGCCGCATGCGCCTCCGCCTCGACTCGCTGCCGACCGTCGCCGCCCTGGTGATCCTGCTCGCGATGCTGGCCTACGGCGAGATCGCGTACGGCCGCATCCTGCAGGCCGCGACGCTGTCGAACCTGCTGATCAACAACGCGCACGTCATCGTGCTCGCGGTCGGGCTCACGTTCGTGATCCTCACGGGCGGCATCGACCTGTCCGTCGGCGCGATCGTCGCCGTCAGCAGCGTCGCCGGGGTGCTCCTCGCGAACGCGGGGTGGAACCCGTGGGTGGTGATGGTGCTGATGATCCTCATCGGGACGGCCTCGGGCGTGGTCTCGGGCGTGCTGATCCAGTTCTTCGACGTGCAGCCGTTCATCGCGACGCTCGCGATGATGTTCCTCGGCCGCGGCCTGGCCTCCATCCTCAGCACCGTGCCCGAGCGGCTCGACGACGAGTCGCCCCTCCGGTCGCTCGCCACGGACATGAAGGTGGTCGACGGACCGAAGGTCAACGACGTCGTGACGACGCCGGGCGTGCTCATCGCGCTCGTCGTGGTGGCGGTCGCGTTCTTCGTGCTCCACCGCACGCGCCTCGGCCGGACCGTCTACGCGACCGGCGGATCCGAGCAGTCGGCCGCCCTCATGGGCCTGCCCGTGCGCCGCACCAAGCTCGCCGTCTACGTGATCAGCGGCTCGCTCGCGGGCCTCGCGTCGGTCATCTACACGGCCCGCCTCGGCAGCGCGCAGAACATCACCGGCATCGGCTGGGAGCTCGACGCGATCGCGGCGACCGTGATCGGCGGCACCCTCCTCACCGGCGGCGTCGGCTTCGTGCTCGGCTCGGTGGTGGGCGCGCTCGTGCTCGGCCTGATGAACGTGCTCATCACGCGCGACGGCGGCATCCCGCCGGAGGCGACCACGATCATCACGGGCGGGATCCTGCTGGTCTTCGTGCTCCTGCAGCGCGCGGTGATGGCCAGGCGGCGGCGGACGTAGCCCGCGGCCGGGCTTGCAGGTGACGCGGCGTCATGTGATCCAGTGGGGTCACACGCCACGACGAGGAAGGCCCGTCCATGCACCCGCCCCCCACCCCTACCCCGCCCCGGTCGGTCAGGATCGGCGACGCCGCCGCGTTCGCCGGCACGACCCCGCGGGCCATCCGCCACTACCACCGCATCGGCCTGCTGCCCGAGCCCGAGCGCGGCGCCGACGACCGCCGTCGCTACGGGTACGACGACATGATGCGGCTGCTGTGGATCCTGCGGACCGTCGACGCCGGGATCGCCCTGGGCGACATCCGCGCGGCGTTCGTGGGTGCGGGCCCGGAGGAGGTCGGCGCCGGACCCGGAGGCGCGGATGCGGGAGGAAAGCCCGACGTCGACGGGATCCTGGAGCGGCTGGAGGCCTCGCTCGAGGAGCGCGAGGCGGTGCTCCGGCGGCAGCGGCTGGCCGTGCAGCGCATGCGCGCCCGCGGCAGCCGGCTCGGACTCCTCTCCGACTTCGTCGCTCGCCGCCTCGACGGCCTGCCCGCGGGATCCGTGCGCCCCGCCGACCTCGACTCCCTGCTGGTGATGGAGCGCATGTTCGGTCCGCTGGGCGCCGCCGTGCACGCCTCGCGGGCCATCGCCCTCGCCACCCACCCGGAGCTGCGCGCGCAGGCCGACCGGGTCGACGCCGCGGAGGAGGCGCTCGACGACTCGGTCGCGGTGGACGATCCCCGCGTCGCGCAGGTCGCCGCCGAACGGCACGCGTTCGAGCGCGCGCTGGACGCGGCCATCCGGGAGTCGGGCCAGCACGAGGAGGACGACGCGCTCTTCGACGAGTGGGAGCGGCTGCACCCCGACGGCTCCGACGGCGGCGAGGACGAGCCCGGCGCCGGTCCCGGCCGCGGGCACGGGTCCCTGCCCGCGGCGCAGGCCATCACGCGGATGCCCTACGACCTGTCCCCCGCCCGCCTCCGCTGCATCGAGCTGGTGGTGGAGCTGAGCATGCCGGACTGGGCGGACGCGTAGGAGCGGCGCGACGATGCGCCCGGACCTCGTCCCCGACCCGGAGGAGGATGGCCCCACGCACCGCCCGCCCCGGACCCGAGGACCGACGATGACCACCGCGCTCCCCCTGCACGTCACCGACGCCGACCTCGAGGACCTCCGCGACCGGATCCGCCGCACGCGCTGGGCCACCCCGTGGCCCGTGGAGCCGTGGGAGGCCGGCACGGACCAGGCCCTGCTGCGCCGCCTCGCCGCGGTCTGGGCCGACGGGTTCGACTGGCGGGCGCGCGAGCGCGAGATCCGGGCGCTGCCGTGGGCGAGCGCTGACCTCGACGGCACGCCCGTCTCCTACCTCCGCTTCGACGCGGAGCGGTCCGGCGGCCTCCCGGTGATCCTCACCAACGGCTGGCCGAGCTCCGCGCTCGAGCTGGTGCCGCTGGCGGAGCGCCTGTCGCAGCCGTCCCGATCCGGCGGCGATCCCGCCGACGCGGTCACCGTGATCGTCCCCGCGCTCCCCGGGTTCCCCTTCTCGCCGCCGCGGCCGCGGATCGACGAGCAGACGCACGAGCTCTGGCACCGGCTGATGACGGAGGAGCTCGGCTTCGCGCGGTACGCGGCGCACGGCGGCGACCTCGGCGCCGGGATCACGTCCCGGCTGGCGGAGAGCCACCCGGAGGCGGTGGCGGGGATCCACCTGATGGCGGTGGCCGCGCCGCGGGACCTCGACGAGTCGACGCTGACCGACGAGGAGCGCGCCCACCTGGAGGAGGCACGGGAGTGGGACGCGTCCGAGGGCGGGTACCAGCACCAGCAGCAGACCCGTCCGCTCACCCTCGCGCCCGCGCTGCAGGACTCGCCCGTGGGGCTGCTGTCGTGGATCCTCGAGAAGCACCGCGCCTGGAGCGACTGCGACGGCGACGTGTCCCGCCGCTTCAGCGACGACCACCTCCTGACGCTCGCCTCCCTCTACTGGTTCACGGGATCCATCGGCACCTCGCTCCGCCCGTACTTCGAGTACGGCTCCGGGCGCACCGCACGGGTGGGGCGCGTGCGCGTGCCGACCGCGGTCGCGGCGTTCCCGCACGACCTGACGCATCCGCCGCGCAGCTGGGCCGAGCGCACCTACGACGTCGTCCGGTACACGGCGATGCCGCGCGGCGGGCACTTCGCCCCGCACGAGGAGCCGGGACTGCTGGCGGACGACATCACGGCGTTCCTGCGGATGCTGCGGTAGCGGGCCCGCCCCGTCAGGCGACGGCGGCCGCCCCCTCCGGCCCGCCCGCGGCGAACGCCGGGTCCATGTGGCCGATCTCGAGGATGTTGCCGTCGGGATCCGTGAGCTGGCGCTGGTACATGAAGCCGTAGTCGGCGGCCGGGCGCGCCTCGGTCCCGCCCGCGCGGAGGCCGCCGGCGACGGCCGCGTCGACCGCCGCGCGGCTGTCGAGGTTCACGGAGGTGAGCGCGGAGACCGCCGCCGACGGGTCGCCGAGCGGCTGGTCGGTGAACGACTGGAAGAACGGCCGGGTCAGGATCATGATGCAGCTGTGGTCCTCCTCGACCACGATGCAGGCGGCGTTCTCGTCCGTGAACGCGGGGTTCACGGTGAAGCCGACGGCCGTGTAGAACGCCGTCGCGCGCTCCAGGTCGGTCACGGGCAGGTTCACGAAGATCATGGGCACGGGTCTCTCCTTCGAGACGCAGGGGGAGCGGATGCGCCCATGCTGACGAGGCGCGAGCTGCCCGTCAAGACGGACGGCCACCGGTTCCCGTGCGGGACCCGATGGCCGTCGTCGTGCATGCCGCGGGTCAGCGCTTCCGCAGCGCCCCCGTCGACCACAGCGCGACCGCGACGAGCACCGGCTGGAAGAAGAGCCGGCCGAGGCGCTTGCCGTCGGTGTCGAGGCCGAAGGCGCTGCGGCGGTGCACGTACTGCGCGATGTTGCCCGGGAAGATCGCCGTGAAGAACGCGGCGGCCGCCCAGCCCGCGAGGCCGCGGCGCGAGCGCGCGAACAGCAGGGCCGAGCCGAGCGTGATCTCGGCCACGCCGGATCCGACGACGGTCACGTCCTCGGGCACCGGCAGCGACTTCGGCACCTGCGCGCGGAACTCCTCCCGCGCGACGGTGAGGTGCGTGACGCCGGCGAAGGCGAGGAACGAGCCGAGCACCACGCGGGCGACGGTGCGGGGCACGGACGTGCGGTGCGTGCGGGCGGGGCCGGCCATCAGTCGTCCGAGACCGTGACGACGACCTCGATGTTGCCGCGGGTCGCGTTCGAGTACGGGCAGACCTGGTGGGCCTGGTCGGCGAGCTCCTGCGCGAGGTCGTGCTCGACCCCGGGGATGACGACCTCGAGGTGCACGGCGAGCTGGTAGCCGCCCTCGCCGTTGGATCCGATGCTCACGCGGCTGCCCACGCTCGAGTCGGCGATCTTCACCTTTCGCGCGCGGGCGACGCCCTGCAGCGCGGAGTGGAAGCACGCGGCGTAGCCGGCGGCGAAGAGCTGCTCGGGGTTCGCGCCCTCGCCGGATCCGCCCATCGTCTTGGGGATGGAGAGGTCGAGCGCGAGGTCGCTGTCGCTGACGGCCACGCGGCCGTCGCGGCCGGCTCCCGTGGCGAGGGCCTCCGCGGTGTACAGGGCGTCCATGTGGTTCCTTCCGTTCGTGGTCGCGCGGGGCGGCCGGGTGGGGGTCGAGGTGGAGCGGATCAGGGGGCGGGGGTCGGCGCCTGCGCCTCGGCGGGCCGCGTCGCGGGGTGCGCGAGCGCCTCCGCCGTCGTCTCCTGCATCCCCGAGGTGATGAGATGCAGGGCGGCGAGGAGCTGGCGCGCGCGGTCGAGGTCGAGGCCCATGCCGCGGATGACCGCGCCCGGCACGTGCGCGAGCTCGGCCCGCACGGTGCGGCCGCGCTCGGCGAGCGACACCGTGACGACGCGCTGGTCGGCGGAGATCCGGCGGCGGACGACGAAGCCCGCCTCCTCCATCCGCGCGAGCAGCGGCGACAGCGTGCCGGAGTCGAGGTCGAGCTGCTGCCCGAGCTCGGTGACCGTGCGGTCGTCGTCCGACCACAGCAGCACCAGCACGAGGTACTGCGGGTAGGTGAGGCCCCACGGCGCGAGGAGCGCGCGGTACGCCTGGGTGGTGGATCGCGACGCCGTGTAGAGCGAGAAGCACACGAGCTCGTCGGCGATGCGCGCGGGGGCGGCGTCGACGGCGTCGGGCGGGAGGGTGTCGCGATCGGGCATGGGTCGACCCTGCCACGGAACAAGGTTGTGCGCAATTCATCTCGGCCGATGCCCAGCCGCCGCGCGCCGACGCGTACCCTGGAGCGACATGATCACGAGACGAGAGGCCGCGCTGCGGCTGGGCATCCCGCTGGAGATGGCCACGCGCCACGGCATCCCGGGGCGCGTCCCCGAGTCCGAGATCGCCGCGATGGACCAGGATCCGCCCGCCTGGCTCGCGCAGTCCCGCGCCAACGCCACCGGCAAGCGACCCGTCTGGGTGCAGCTGACCTGCGAGGTCTGCGGCTTCACGGAGGCCGTGCGCCCCAAGAAGTGGTGGCCGGACTTCACCTACCTCTCCTGCGAGCGCCACTCCCCCGATGAGCTGCCCGAGCCCGCGCTCGGCCTCGCGCGCCGCGAGGTGGACGGGATCGGCAGCCGGTTCGTCGGCGTGGTGGACGAGAAGCCGTAGCGGCCCTCCGGCGCGCATCCCGAGCCTGCGATCCGCCGGACGGCGAGCGCGTCGGCGCACGGACGCGAGGCGCGGGCTGGCGTCCGCCTCAGAGCATGCGCCGCATCATGCGCTCGGAGATGCGCAACCCGAGCCGCGTAGGGAGCACCCGGGAGGACACGGCCGCCAGGATCGCGTTCCGGGTGCCGTCGACCACCGAGGGCGCCGCGCCGGACATCGCCCGCCACGCGGTGTCGACCACCTGCTCGGGGCGCCGCTTGTCCGTGGAGGGGTTCGAGCCCATCCCCGTGTCGGTGTCCCCGGGGGAGACGGCGAGGATCCGCAGCCCGAAGCCGCGGTTCTCCTCGGAGAGCGCCTGGGTGAGAGCGATGACGTAGGACTTCGTGGCGGAGTACGCGGCGAAGTGCGGCATCGGCTGGTATCCAGCGGCGCTGCCGATGTTGACGATCGTGCCCGACCCCTGCGCGCGCATCCGCACGATCGCGGCGCGCGTGAGCAGGGTGAGGGCCGTGACGTTGAGGTCCACGAGCTGGCGCAGGTGCGCCTCGGACGTGTCCGCGAGGTCGCCCTCGGGCGCGACGCCGGCCGAGTTCACGAGGTGGTCGAGCCGCGGCAGGTCCGCGCGGAGGGCCTCGGCGAGGGTCGCGACGTCCGCCTCGCGCGTGAGGTCCGCGACGTGCGCCGTGGCCGTCACCCCGTGGCGCTCGCCGATCTCGTCCGCGAGGGCACGGAGGGCGACGCCCGATCGCGCGACGAGCACGACGTCGTGCCCCTCGCGGGCGTGGCGGCGGGCGAACTGCTCGCCGATGCCGGAGCTCGCTCCGGTGATGACGGCGAGAGGACGGGGTGATGCGGGCATGCTGTACTCCATTCGATGCGGATAGGTCATCCGTTCGGATAGCGTATCCGCTTTCTCGCGGTCGCGCCTAGGATCGGTGCATGCAACCCCTCCGCCGAGACGTCGCGCACAACCGCGAGCGCATCGAGGAGGCGGCGCGGGGCCTGATCGTCGACGGCGAGATCCCGGGACTCAACGCCGTCGCCCGCGCGGCCGGGCTCGGCGTGGCGACCGCCTACCGGCACTTCGCGACGGTCGCCGAGCTCGAGGAGGCGCTGGTCCGGGATCGGTTCCGCGCCCTCGAGGAGACCCTCGCGGACGTCCGGCCGGGGCAGCTCGAGGAGGTGCTGACGACGCACGTCACCCTGCTCGTCGAGGACGCCCTGTTCGAGCGCGTCACCGCGCGCCCCGTCCCCGCGTCGGCCGGGACCGCCGAGGCGCGGGACGCGCTGATCGCGGGCCTCCAGACGCTGCTGGACCGGGCGGCCGCCGCGGGGGAGATCCGCGACGACGTGGGGGCGGGCGAGGTCCTCGCGCTCCTCTGCGGCGTCGCCCACTCGATCCGCAACTCGCCGGCGCCGACGACCGCGCCCCGCGACTCCGTGCTGCTGCGCGTGGTGCTCGACGGGCTGACGCGGCCGGCGCAGGTCCGCTCGGGCACGCGGTAGGACGTCGCGGGCGGACCGGTCGGTGGACCGGCGCGCCCCTCCCGAGGAAGGTCCCGACTAGGCCGCGACGGCCTCCGCGTGCGCCCGCTCGTACGCGGCCCCGCCCTCGCGGAGCGCCGGGCAGTGCTCGGGCGTCGGGTTCGCGCAGATCTCGATGACGCGCGACAGCTCCTCGCGGGCCCGCTCGAGCTCGGCGATGCCGGCGGAGATCCGCTCGCGCTCGGACAGCAGCAGCGCCATGTCCTCGGGCGCGGCGACGCCGGAGTCGACGCTCGGCAGCAGCGCGAGGATCGTGCGGCTCGGCAGGCCGGCGGCGTACAGCTGCTGGATGAGCTGCACCCGCTCGACCGCCGCCTCGGGGTAGACGCGCTGGCCGCTCGTGGTGCGCTCCGCCGGGAGCAGGCCCTGCTCCTCGTAGTACCGGAGCGCCCGGGTGCTCACGCCCGCGCGTCCCGCCACGTCGCCGATCCGCAGCATGCCGTCCTCATCCCTGGTGGTGGTCCTGTCGATCCGCCGGGCGGACTTGCCCTTCACGTCGACGTCAACTCCTAGCGTAGGCCGCGCCGCACCGCGCATCCGACGCGGGCGGCAGGAGGAATCACTCATGGACATCCAGGATCAGGTCGCCCTCGTCACCGGCGCCAACCGCGGCATCGGCCGCACCTTCGTCGAGGAGCTCCTCGAGCGCGGCGCCCGCAAGGTCTACGCGACCGCGCGCCGCCCCGAGGCGATCGACATCCCCGGCGTCGAGGTGCTGCGCCTCGACCTCACCGACGACGCGTCCGTGACGGCCGCGGCTCGGGCCGCGCAGGACGTGACGCTCCTCATCAACAACGCCGGCATCTCGACGGGCGCCCAGCTCATCACGGGCGACATGGCGGAGATCCGCCGCGAGATGGACACCCACTTCTACGGCACGCTCGGCGTGATCCGGGCCTTCGCGCCCGTGCTCGCGGCCAACGGGGGCGGCGGGATCGTCAACATCCTGTCGGCGCTGTCGTGGTTCGCCGCCCCCGGCGCAGGCGCTTACGCGGCGGCGAAGGCGGCTGAGTGGAACATGACGAACGCGCTCCGCCTGGAGCTCGAGGGCCAGGGCACGCTCGTGCAGGGCGTGCACCTCGGCGCCGCGGACACCGACATCATGGCCGGCTACGACGGGCCGATGCTCGACCCGCGCGACGTCGCCCGCGCCGCGCTCGACGGCGTCGCCGCGGATGCGATCGAGGTCGTCGTCGACGACTGGAGCCGCATGGTGAAGGACTCGCTGAGCCACGACCCGCGGGAGTTCTACGAGAAGATCCGCGCGATCCTCGGCTGATCCCGGGACGGGCGCGGTGCCCGCGTCGCCCGTGCGCTCACCCCGCCACCACCCTCACCCGCCCGCCCGCCCGCCCGCCCGCCGCGCCTACCCCGCCGCGAAGCGGACGGACGCGCCCTCGAGCACGAACTCGAGCGCGGTGCCCTCGGGGAACTCGTCCCGGAGCTCGGCGGGCATGTCGTCGGTCACCGTGAGGACGCCGCGGGCGGGGAACGAGCCGGCCGCGCATCCGCCGACGGGCGTGCCGCCGCGCGTGGAGCGCGGGGCGACGACCGTGACGCACGCGGCGCCGCCGTCGGGGTTCTCGAGGCCGATCACCGTGAGGCCGTGGAACTCGCCGACGCCGGTCGCGACGTCCCGGTACCAGTCGTCCCAGCGCTCGGGGACGGCGCGGTCCGGATCCAGCGCGACGGTCCCGACCTCGCGTCCGGTCATCGTGCCGAGCGCCGAGGAGACGGCGACCGTCGCGCCGACCGCCACGAGCACGGACGCGGCCCAGAGGATCGCAGTGCGGGGGCGGAGCGGGGGCGTGCGGCGCGGGGGCTCGTCCTCGGTGTCGTCGGCGGTGTCGGTCGCGTCGATGTCGGCGGATCCGGTGCGCAATGCGTCGACCGGCGCAGCATGGCGCCCGCGCGGACCGTCGGGCGCGAGCGCGGTCCGCGGATCCGCCGCACCGCCGACGCGGGCCGCATCGCGCGCCCCCGCCTCCAGCTCGCGCAGCCGGGCGAGCTCGGCGTCGTCGAGGTCGGGGTCCGGCCCGTAGGCCCGGCGGCGGAGCGCGTGGAGCTCGCTCCGCTGCGCCTCGTCCATGGATCGATCCTGTCACCGGGCGTCCCGCGCGACCGGGCCGCGCTCGCGCCCTGGCCGCGGGACGCACGCGCGCCTACGCTCGGCCCATGCTCACCGAGACCGACCTGCGGCTGCCCGACGGCCGCACGCTGCACTGCTACGACACGGGATCCGGCGACGGCGCCGACCTCGTGGTCCTCTACCACCACGGCACCCCGAACGTCGGGCCGCCGCCCGCCCCGCTCGTCGACGCCCCCGAGGGCCGCGGCATCCGCTGGATCTCGTATGACCGGCCGGGCTACGGCGGATCCACCCGGGACCCCGGCCGCTCCATCGCGACCACCGTGGCCGACGACCTCGCCGTCGCGGACGCGCTCGGCGTCGACCGCTTCGCCGCGTTCGGCCACTCGAGCGGAGCCGTGCTCGCGCTGGCCGCCGCGGCCTCCCTCGGCGACCGCGTGCTCGGCGCGCTCTGCGGCGCGGCCCTCGCGCCCGTGCAGGCCGAGGGCCTCGACTGGTTCGCCGGCATGCACGCGGGCGGCGAGCGCGAGCTGCGCGCGGCCGTCGCCGGACGGGAGGCGCTCGAGGCGGAGCTCGCCCGGAGCGAGTTCGACCCGGCGATGTTCACCGACGGCGACCTCCGCGCGCTGGAGACCGACTGGGCGTGGCTGAACGGCGTCGCGTCGCACGGGATGGACGCGGGCCCGGGCGGCATGGTCGACGACGACCTGGCGCTCGTCGCGGACTGGGGCGTCGACCTCGCCGCCGTCACCGCGCCGGTGATCCTGCTCCACGGCGACGCCGACCGGATCGCGCCCGTCGCCCACGCGCGCTGGCTCGCCGACCGGGTCCCCGGCGCCGAGCTCGTGATACGCCCGGACGACGGCCACATCGCCGTGCTGCACGGCGCGGCCGACGCGCTCGCCCGGCTGCGGGAGCGGATCCGCGCCGCTGCATAGGAGAGGTACCCGGAGACGGCTCTCGCCGACCCGGACGGATCCGGATCGGCGAGAGGGGGTGGAGCGGCGGCGGTCAGTGCCCGCGCGACACCCGCCGCGGCAGGGCGAACACGAGCGCGAAGGCGACGACCGCGAAGATCGCGCTGACGCCCATGGCGGACGCGGACGCGTCGGTGAACGCCTGCGGGAGCATCTCGGGTCCGCGGATCCCGGCGCCCGCGACGCCCGCGAACAGCACGCTGCCGATGACCGCGATTCCCACGGCCGAGCCGACGCGCTGCACGGTGCCGATCACGCCGGAGGCCGCGCCCGCCTCGGCGGGGTCGACCGTCGCGACGATGAACTGCGCGTTCGGGGCGATGAAGAGGCCGTTGCCGATGCCGGCGAGGAGCAGCGGGACGAGGAGCATCCAGCTGGTGAGGTCGGCGGCGGCCGTATTCAGGAGCACGAGCCAGAGCCAGATGAGGCCGACGCTCACGAGCGCCGTGCCGATCACGAGGACCGTGCGGCCGAGGCGGTTCGTCAGGCGGTTGCTCTGCGAGGAGCCGACGATGCTGCCGATGGCGAACGGGATCGAGACGAGGCCCGACGCGAGCGCCGAGTTGCCGAGGCCCGACTGCCAGAGGATCGAGATGGTGAAGAAGATGCTGGTGAAGGCGGCGAAGTAGACCATCGCGAGGATCACGCCGCCCGTGAAGGCGGGGTGGGTGAACAGGTGCGGCGGCACCAGGACGCTCTTCGCGCGCCGCGTCTGCCGGACCTCCCACGCGCCGAAGAGCGCGAGGAGCACGACGCCGCCGGCGAGCGACAGGTAGGTCCAGAGCGGCCAGCCCTGGTCCTGGCCGTCGATGAGCGGCACGAGGAGGGCCACGAGGCCGGCGCTCACGAGGATCACGCCGACGAGGTCGACGCCCGTGGCGGCGGGGGCCGTCGCCGGGGCGGATCCGCGGCCGGCCGGCGCGCCGGACCGCGCGGCGGACTGCGCGCGCACGTCGCCCGCGACCTGCTCGGCGACCTGGCGGCTGGGGAGCAGGACGGCCGCGGCGATCACGGTCGCGAGTCCGACGGGCAGGTTCACGAAGAAGACCAGGCGCCAGCCCGACTCCTCCCCAGCGGCCTGGATGATCAGGCCGCCCACGATCGGGCCGAGCGCGGACGAGACGCCGATGACGGCGCCCATGATGGCGAACGCCTTGCCGCGCGCCTGCGGCGGGAACAGCAGCTGGATGAAGGCGGTCACCGCGGGCACGAACAGTCCGCCGGAGAGCCCCTGCACCACGCGCGCGATCACGAGCTGGAGGTCGTCCTGAGCCACACCGCACGCGAGGCTGGCGAGCGTGAACAGCGCGATGCCGGTCACGAACACCCACTTGTGCCCGTAGCGGTCGCCGAGGCGGCCCGCGGGGATCAACGCGAGCCCGAACGCGAGCGCGTAGCCGGAGATGATCCAGCTCAGCGTCGACTCGGAGGCGTCGAGGCTCGTGCGGATGGTCGGCAGCGCGACGTTCACGATCGTGGTGTCGAGCAGCGCGATGAACATGCCGGCGAGCAGCACGATGAGCGCCTGCCAGGCACGACGGGAGACGACGGGGGCGGAAGCGGATCCGGAGCCGGGCGCTCCCGAACCGCCGGACGCCGGGCGGGCGGATGCGGTGGTGTCGGACATGGGGGTCCTCTCATGCCGACGCGGGCGTCGGCGGTGGTGCGGGCGGATCCGTCGGGCGAGCGCGAGCGGGCGGCGCGGGCGCGGGACGGGAGGTCGGGCGCCTCGCGCGCTGGCGGCGGCGCGCACGGAGGAGGATCCGCGGCGGTGCGGGGGAGACGGCCGGGCGGATGCGCCCGTGCGGCCAGTCTGGCACCGGTTGACCCGTGCGGCCCATCCGGGCGCCCGCGCACAGGCTGCCGTCACCGGCGCGCGGCGTCGCGCATCCTGCCGCCCGGTCCGTCATCCGGCGGATGCGCCCGGCGCGGTCCCGTCGTTACCGTGGTCGGATGAGCGCCGCATCCGCCCCCGACAGCGTCGACCGCTTCTGGGTCCGCCCGCGTCCGGACCGCGCCGGGCTCCGCGCCGACCTGCTGCTCGCGGCCGTGATGCTGGTGCTCACCACGGGGAGCTGCACCCTCTACTACGCCGTGGGCATGTACCCGACGCGTCCGCCCCTCTGGGTGATCGGCGCCTGGATCCTCCTGATGGCCGGCCCGCTGGCCTTCCGCCGCCTCCAGCCCGAGGCGGTGACGCTCGTCGTCGGCGCGACGTTCATCGTCGGCGCGTACCAGTTCGTCCCCGAGGTGATGTTCTCGAACATCGCCATGTTCATCGCCATGTACTCGCTCGGTGCCTGGGGCCGCAGCCGGCTCCGGGCGAACGTCGTCCGCGGCGTCATCGTGGTCGGCATGTTCGCCTGGCTCTTCTCGGCCCTCCTGCAGACCTCGGGCTTCTTCTCGCTCGCGGGGTCCGACTTCGAGTCCGCGCCCGACGACGCGTGGGTGCCCGCGCCGATCGCCGCCGGGCTCGTCTCGATCGTCATGAACCTCCTCTACTTCGGCGGCGCCTGGTACTTCGGCGACCGCGCGTGGGCGTCCGCGCGCGACCGGTGCGCGCTCGAGACCCGCACCGCGGAGCTCGCGACGGAGCGGGAGCGCGTGGCGGAGCAGGCGGTCACGCTCGAGCGGGTGCGCATCGCCCGTGAGCTGCACGACGTCGTCGCGCACCACGTCTCGGTGATGGGCGTGCACGCGGGGGCCGCCCGCCGGGTGCTCGGGCGCGACGCCGACCAGGCAGCGGCCTCGCTCGGCATCGTGGAGGACAACGCGCGCAGCGCCATCGAGGAGCTGCACCGCATGCTCGTCGCGCTCCGACAGGAAGAGGACGGGACCGGGTCCGACGGAGGCGCCGGCGGCGAGCCCGACGAGACCCGCTCCGCGTCGACCCGCGGCGTCGACCAGCTGCACGAGCTCGTGGCGGACGCCTGCGGTGCGGGTCTGCAGGTCGCCTACGACGTGATCGGCACGCCTAGGCCGCTCACGCCCACCGTCGACCTCATCGTCTACCGGGTCGCGCAGGAGTCCCTCACCAACGTGCGGAAGCACGCGGGCACCGGCACGCGCGTCGACCTCCGCGTGCGGTACCTCGCCGACCGCGTCGAGGTGGAGGTGAGCGACGCCGGCCCCGCGGGCGCGGCCTCTGCGGCGGCGGCACCCGGGCGGAGCGGCCCCGGCGGGCTCGGCCAGCGCGGGATGCGGGAGCGCGTGGCGGCGGTCGGCGGATCCATCGAGATGGGCCCGAAGGCGCGCGGCGGCTACCTCGTGCGCGCGTCGCTGCCCACCAGCCCGTCGTCCGTCGTGCCGCCCGTGCCGATGCCCGTGCCGCTCGACGCGTCCGTCCCCGTGCCCGAGGCCGTCCCCGCCGCCGCATCCGTCCCCGCGGCCGCGTCCGTCGCCGCCGATGCATCCGTCCCGGAGGAGGCCCGGGCATGACCGCCGACCCCACTGCCCCCGTCCGCGTCCTGCTCGTCGACGACCAGGCGCTCGTCCGCGCCGGGTTCCGGGTGATCCTCGAGAGCGAGGACGGGATCGAAGTAGTCGGCGAGGCGGCCGACGGCGAGGAGGGCGTGCGCCTGGCCGCCGCGCTCGCGCCCGACGTGATCTGCATGGACGTGCAGATGCCGCGCGTCGACGGCCTCGAGGCCACGCGCCGCATCGTCGCCGACCCGGCCATCACCGCGGGCGTGCTCATGCTCACCACCTTCGACCGCGAGGACTACCTCTTCACCGCGCTCGACGCGGGCGCCAGCGGCTTCGTGCTGAAGAGCGCGTCGCCGGAGTCGCTCGTGGAGGCCGTGCACGTGATCGCACGCGGTGACGCGCTGCTCTCCCCCGACGTCACGCGCCGGGTCATCGAGCGCTTCGGCCGCGGATCCGGCGCCCCCGACGACGTCCCGGCGCCCGCCGCCGCGACCCCGACGATCCCCACCGACCCGCGCGTGCAGACCCTCACCGACCGCGAGCTCGAGGTCCTCCGCCTCCTCGCCGAGGGCCTCGCGAACGCGGAGATCGCCGAGCGGCTCTACCTCGGCGAGGCGACCGTGAAGACGCACGTCTCGCGCCTGCTGCTGAAGCTCGGCGTGCGCGACCGGGTGCAGGCCGTCGTGTTCGCGTATGAGCGCGGCATCGTCGTGCCGGGTGCGAGCTGATGCGGGCGCATCCCGGTCCCGACGGCGCGACCGCGACGACCCGCGCCTAGGGTGACCCCATGGACTCCCCGCCGTTCATCGTCGGCTACATCGTCTTCGTCGTCCTGTGCCTCGTCGTCGGCCTGCGCTCCGGGCGAGGGCCGCGCACGCGCGGCCGCCCGCGCGGAGGACTCCCCCGCGGCCCGCACCGCTCGTCGGGGAGCGACGGCGGCACCTACGTCCCCAGCGACCGCTGGAGCGGGCACATGAGCGACGGCGGCGGCGGGCACGGCCACGGTCACGACGGCGACAGCGGCGGCGGGCACGGCGGTGGCGACAGCGGCGGCGGGGACGGCGGCGGAGGTGGAGGCGGCGACTGACGCCCCCGCTCCAGCACGCGATCCCACCGCCCAGAGGAGCCCGCCGGCGGGTGGGATCCCCACGCGGTCGTCCAGGGAAGCGGGCGACGGGTCTCAGAACCCGCCTAGCTGCGACATCGGCGACAGCACCAACTCGTCGATGCGCACGTGGGGCGGCGACGCGAGCACGAACAGCGCGGCGCGCGCCACGTCGTCGGGCGTGAGCATCGCGGCGCGCTCGGCGGCGTCGGGCACCGTCGGCCGGAGCGCGAGGAAGTCGCTGTCGATCGTGCCCGGGCAGAGGTGCGTGGCGCGGATCCCGGCACCCGCCTCCTGCGCGTTGAGGTCGCGGACCAGCGCCCCGAGCGCCGTCTTCGAGGCGCTGTAGGCGACCCCGGCGCCCGGCGAGTGCGTCCACGCGGCGTAGGAGGAGACGAGCACGACCGTGCCGCCGGCCGCGCGCAGCAGCGGGAGGGCGGCGGCGACCTGGTGCGCGGGACCGGTGAGGTTGGTCGCGACGATGCGGTCGAAGTCGGCGAGGTCCTGGTCGGCCCATGCGCGGCGCGGGGCGTTGAGGCCGGCCGCCACGACGATCCCGTCGAGCCGGCGGAGGCCCGCGACCACGGCGGCGAGCGCGGCGTCGTCGGTCACGTCGAGCGGGGCGACGACCGCGCGGGATCCGAGGTCGTCCACGAGCGCCTGCGTCTCCTCGAGCGGCTCCATGCGGCGGCCCGACAGCACGAGATCCCAGCCGTCGCGGGCCGCGGCGACGGCGGTCGCGCGGCCGACGCCGGATCCCGCGCCGCTCACCCAGAGGACGCGCGCGCCCGCCGATCCCTCCCCAGGACGCTCGCCGTCGTGGTCGTCGTACGTCGTCGTGCCGGTCATGGCGGTCTCCCTCGGTCACCCCTACGTTGAGGGAAACGCTATTCGGACTGTGGGGAACACGCATGCTCATCGATCTCAGCGACAGGGTCGTCGTCGTGTCCGGTGCCGCCCAGGGCATCGGCCGGGCTATCGCCGATCGCTTCCTCGCGGAGGGGTGCCGGGTCTTCGGGCTCGACCTCCGGTTCCGGGACGAGCCGCCCGCCGGGCTCACCGCCATCGTGGCGGACGTCACGGATGCGGCGTCGGTGCAGGCCGCGGTCGCGCAGGTGCTCGACGCGGCGGGCCGCGTCGACGTGCTCGTGAACAACGCCGGGATCAACGTCGAGGGATCCGTCGAGACGCTCGAGCCCGCGCGCTGGCAGGCCGCGTTCGACGTGAACGTCGGCGGCGTCTTCCTCCTGTCCCAGGCCGTCATCCCGGCGATGAAGGCAGCGGGAGGCGGGCGGATCATCAACGCGGCGTCGTTCGCGGCCGTCGTCCCGAGCGTCGGCGCCGCGGCCTACGGCGCCTCCAAGGCCGCGGTCGTGCAGTTCACGCGCGTGCTCGCGAGCGAGCTGGGGCCGTGGGGCATCACCGTCAACGCGTACGCGCCCGGCATGATCCCCACCGCCATGAACGGCTTCGCCGAGATGCCGCAGCCCGCGCAGGACCGCCTGCTCGACACCCTCAGCATCCGCCGGTGGGAGCGGCCCGACGACGTGGCCGACCTCCTCGTCTTCCTCGCGAGCGACCGCGCCGGCTACATCACCGGCACGCTCGTGGACGTGAGCGGCGGCAAGCTCGCGACGCAGATGCCGCAGCGCGCGTACGAGGGCGACGGCGCGCCCACGCGGGGGCCGCGGGACGGCGCGATCGTGGATCCGTCCGACCGCGACGGCGAGGGCGGCGTCCGATGAGCGTCACCACGTGGGAGGCGCAGCCGCTCGACACCGTCCGCTCCGAGCACGCCGAGGCGCCGCTCTGGGACGAGGCGCGCGGCACCCTGCTCTGGGCCGACCAGTACGTCGGCATCGTGCGCGAGGCGACGCTGGATCCGGTCACCCTCGCGGTCGGCCCGGTCACCGAGACGCACGTCGGCGGGCCGGTCGGCGCGGTCGTCCGGCACGCGGACGGCGGCCACGTGCTCGCCGCGCGCGACGGCTTCGTCCGCCTCACGGCGGACGGCGTGCTCATCCCGATGCTCGACGTGCTGCCCGAGGACGGCATCCGGCGCCGCATGAACGACGGCGAGGTGGATCCGCGGGGCCGCCTCTGGGCCGGATCCATGGCGTTCGACAAGACGCACGGCGCGGGCGCCCTCTACCTCCTCGACCGGGGCCGGGCGTCGACCGTGCTCGAGGGCGTCACCATCTCCAACGGCATTGCGTTCTCGGCCGACGGCACCGAGATGCTCTACATCGACACGACCACCCAGCAGGTGTGCCGCTTCCGCGTCACCGACGAGGGCGGCCTCGCGGATCCCGAGGTGGTGGTCGAGATCGACCCCGCCGACGGCCACCCCGACGGCATGTGCGTCGACGGCGAGGGGTTCCTCTGGGTCGCGCTCTGGGGCGGGAGCGAGGTGCGGCGGTTCTCGCCCGCCGGTGAGCACGTCGGGTCGGTGCGGGTCGACGCACCCCAGGTCTCGAGCTGCGCCTTCGTCGGCCCCGACCGCGACGTCCTGGTGATCACGACCTCGCAGGAGGGCTACACGGCGGAGGACTCGGCCCGGCACCCGCGCGCGGGGATGCTCTTCGCGGTGCGGCCCGGGGTCACGGGACCGGCGGCGAGCGCCTACGCGTAGGCGGTGATCGCGGCGGAGTCGACGAAGCCGGCGCCGGACCCGCGTGCCGCCCGGCGGGCCGCGGCGCCCGCGAGCGCGGCCGACGCGACGGCCACGACGAGGCCGACGATCCCCGCGGTCGCGACGGCGCCGAGCGGCGAGTGCGCGAGGAGGAGCCCCGCGACGAACGCGACGCCCTGCACGAGCCAGAGGGCGAGGATCCATCGCCGCCACGGCCCGCGACCAGCCGAGCGGCCAGCAGGGCGACCAGCCGCGCCGCCGACGCGCGGCCACAGCCGTCGCGCCGAGGCGACCGCCGCCACGCGCACGACCGCCGAGAGCCCCAGCAGCGCGAAACCGGCGAGCGCCAGCGTCCCGGTGCCGACGTCCGTGACGATCAGCGCGAAGAGCACGAGACCGGCTGCGGCGGCACCGTCCGCGACGGCCTGGGCGAGGGTGGGGATCCGCATGCCCCGACCCTAGGAGAGCCCGGCCCGCGGGATCCACCCCGGCGACGCCCCCGATCACCGCCCCCATCGGTCGCCGCACATCAGCCGACCGCCCCCGTCCCCCACCCGGTTCCCCCTCATGGCGGACTCCCCCGCACCCCCTCCCCTCCTAGCGTGAGCAGCACGGATCACCCACGCCCACCGAGGAGGCCCTCCGTGCTCGAAGTCCACAACGTCACGCGATCGTTCGGGGACCGCAAGGTCCTCGACGACGTGTCCTTCACCGTGAAGCCCGGGAGGCTGACCGGCTTCGTCGGCGGCAACGGCGCCGGCAAGACCACCACCATGCGGATCATGCTCGGCGTGCTCTCGCCCGACTCCGGGACGGTGTCGCTCGACGGCCGCGACCTCGGCACCTCGAGCCGCCGCACCTTCGGTTACATGCCGGAGGAGCGCGGGCTCTACCCGAAGATGAAGCTGCAGGAGCAGATCGTGTACCTCGGCCGCCTGCACGGCATGACCGCCGCCGACGCGACCGCCAGCACCGAGCGCCTGCTCGAGCGCCTGAGCCTCGCGGAGCGGCGGAACGACCCCATCGAGGCGCTGTCGCTCGGCAACCAGCAGCGCGCCCAGATCGCCGCGAGCCTCGTGCACGACCCCGAGGTGCTCGTGCTCGACGAGCCGTTCTCGGGCCTCGACCCGATCGCGGTCGAGACCGTGCTCGGCGTCCTCACCGAGCGCGCCGCGCAGGGCGTACCCGTCCTCTTCTCCTCGCACCAGCTCGACATCGTGGAGCGCCTCTGCGACGACGTGGTCGTCATCGCCGAGGGCCGGATCCGCGCGTCCGGTGACCGCGAGGAGCTCCGCGACCAGCACAGCCGCCCCCTCACGGAGCTCCTGATCGACGGCGACGGCGGCTGGGTGCGCGACGTGCCCGGCGTCGAGGTCGTCGAGTTCGACGGCGGCTACGTGCTCTTCGAGGCCGACGACGAGGCGCGCCAGCGCGTGCTCGCCGAGGCCGTCTCCCGCGGATCCGTCACGGGCTTCTCCCGTCGCCGCCCCACCCTCAGCGAGATCTTCCAGGAGGTAGTCCAGTGAGCACCCCCAGCACCACCACCGGCGCGACCCGCGCCACGAGCCGGGGTCCCGCCCCGACCCTCGTCCAGTCCACGATGCTCGTGACGGGCCGCGAGGTGCGCATGCGCCTTCGCAGCAAGTCGTTCCTCATCAGCACGGCGATCCTGCTGCTCGGGATCCTCGCCTCGATCGTCGTCACCGGCTTCCTCGCCGCGAACGACTCCGGGGGCGACCGCACGCGCGTCGCCGTGGTCGGCGCCGCGCAGCAGGCCGTCACCGCCGCCGAGTCGCTCGAGGGCGTGCCCGCGGACAGCGTCGAGGACGCCCGCGCGATGGTGCGCGACGGCGACGTGGATGCAGCGGTCGTCCCCGACGACCAGGCCGCCGCCGAGGGGAGGGTCGTCGTGATCGGCGACGACTCCGCCCCCGACGACGTCGTGAGCGCCCTCACCGAGACGCCCCGCGTGGAGCTCCTGCAGGAGTCCGCCACGAACCCCGCCATCGCCTACCTCGTGGCGCTCGCGTTCGGGCTCGTCTTCTTCATGTCCGCGCTGACGTTCGGCATGATCATCGCCCAGAGCGTGGTGGAGGAGAAGCAGACCCGCGTGGTGGAGCTGCTCATGTCGACGATCCCGGTGCGCGCGCTGCTCGCCGGCAAGGTGCTCGGCAACAGCATCCTGGCGTTCGCGCAGATCGCGCTCATCGCCCTGATGGCGGGCCTCGGCCTCCTGGTGACCGGCCAGACCGAGCTGTTCGCCGTCATCGGACCCGCGGTGCTCTGGTTCGTCGTGTTCTTCCTGTTCGGGTTCGTGCTGCTCGCGTCGCTCTTCGCGGCGACCGCGGCGCTCGTCTCCCGCCAGGAGGACGTGGGCGCGGTGACCGCGCCCGTGACGTACCTCGTGATGATCCCGTACTTCGCGGTCATCTTCTTCAACGACAACCCCGTGGTGCTCGCCGTGATGTCGTACGTGCCGTTCGCCGCTCCGGTGGGCATGCCGATGCGCCTGTTCCTCGGATCCGCCGAGTGGTGGGAGCCCGTCGTCTCGCTCCTCGTGCTCCTCGTGACGACCGCGGCCGTGGTCGTCCTCGGCTCCCGCATCTACAGCAACTCGCTGCTCCGCACCGGATCCCGGGTGAAGCTGCGCGAGGCGCTGAAGGGATGATCGACGCACTGCAGGACTTCACGGCCGGCCTCCCCGAGGTGCTCCGCTGGTTCGGCGTCATGGTCGCGGCCATGATCCCGTTCGTGGAGGTTGAGCTCGCCGCCGTGCTGGGCGTGCTCACCGGGCAGCACGCGGTGGTCGCCGTGCTGGCGGCCGTGGTGGGCAACACCGCCGTCGTCGCGCTGATCGTGCTGGTCGCGTCCCGCACGCGCGACCGCCTCACGCGGGACAGCGCGAAGGACGAGACGCCCAAGCGGATCAAGGTGCGCCGCACGTTCGACCGCTACGGCGTGCCGGGCGTGAGCCTCCTCGGTCCGCTCCTGCTGCCGACGCACTTCACGTCGGCCGCGATGGTCTCCTTCGGAGCCCGCGCCCGCGCGGTGCTGATCTGGGAGACGATCGCCATCGTCGTCTGGGGCGTCGGCTTCGGGGCGCTCGCCGCGCTCGGGGTCGCGGTGCTGTGAGGCGCGGAGGGCGTGGTCGCCCGGCCGCATCCGCTCCCCTGCGGATGCCGCCGGGCACCGATGCGGTCGACGCATGACCGCCGCGATGACGCCCGGATCCCGCCCGCCGCTCGAGCTGCCCCTCCACGGAGCCAGCTGGGCCGCGGCCATGCGGCGCTTCTTCCTCAAGTACGCGACGTTCCGGGGGCGGGCGAGCCGGAGCGAGTTCTGGTGGTGGGTCCTGACGGCCTTCGTCGTCTCGAACGCGCTCGACGTCCTGAGCGGCCTCACCACGGGCGGGCGCGACCCGATGGACGTCGCCGGCCGCTTCGCCATCGTGGACGTCTGGAGCGGGATCTCCGCCGTGCTGCAGCTGGCCGTGTTCATCCCGTCGCTCGCCGTCTCCTGGCGCCGCCTCCACGACACCGACCGCAGCGGCGCGTGGACGTTCATCCCCTTCATCCCGATCCTCGGGCTGATCGTCTACGTGATCATGACCGCGAGCCGATCCCGCCCGTCCGGCGCGCGCTTCGACTGACGCCGCGCGAGCGCACCGATCTGACCGGGCCCTGCGGGTCGGACCCGCCCGGTCGCGCGTAACACCCCCGCACCTAGGGTGAGCCCATGACCGATGCCCCCGGCACGACCCCGCACCACGACGTCCTCGTCATCGGCGGGGGGAACGCGGGGCTCTCGGTCGCGGGGCGCCTGCGCCGC
This sequence comes from Clavibacter rahimiani, assembly GCF_052654495.1. Classification (NCBI taxonomy): domain Bacteria; kingdom Bacillati; phylum Actinomycetota; class Actinomycetes; order Micrococcales; family Microbacteriaceae; genus Clavibacter; species Clavibacter rahimiani. The sequence goes on along the minus strand of NZ_CP199790.1, from coordinate 355,322 downwards.
CTCGGCGTCTCCGACGTGGCGGTCATCGAGCCGCGCGACACGCACTACTACCAGCCCATGTTCTCCCACGTCGCGGGCGGCACCGCGCGGACATCGCAGGCCACGCGGCCGCAGGGATCCGTCACGCCGAAGGGCGTCACGTGGATGCAGGACCGCGTCGCCGGCATCGACCCGCACGCGAAGACGGTCACGCTCGCGTCCGGGCAGCGCGTCGGGTACGGCCAGCTCATCGTGTGCCCCGGCATCCAGAAGGACTGGGACGCCGTGCCCGGCCTCGTCGAGGCGATGGCGTCGCCCGTCGGCATCTCCAACTACGAGCACCGCTACGCCGCCAAGGCCTCGCGGGTGCTGCGCGACGTGCGCTCCGGCACGGTCGTCTTCACGCAGCCCGACGGCCCCGGCACCTGCTCGGGCGCGTCGCAGAAGCCCATGTACCTCGCGTGCGACCACTGGCGGGCGACGGGGGTGCTCGACGACATCCGCGTGATCCTCGTGGTGCCGACCCCCACCATGTTCGGCATGCCGCTCATCGACGCGGAGCTCGAGCGCAAGGTCGCCGAGTACGGCATCGAGGTGCGCTACGGCCGCCAGCTCGTCGCGGTCGACGCGGCGGCCCGCACCGTCGAGATCGCGGGCGACGACCGGGGCCGCGCGCTCCTCGGCCCCGACCACGCCGTGCAGGCCGACGACCCCGACGTGCACCGCGAGACTCTCGCCTACGACGTGCTGCACGCCGTGCCGCCGCAGTCCGCGCCGGACTGGCTCGCCGGCACGGGCCTCGCCGCCCCGGGTGACGCCGGGGGCTTCGTGGAGGTCGATCCGCTGACCCTCCGCCACCCCCGCTTCCCCGACGTCTGGGCGCTCGGCGACGCCGCCGCCACCACGAACTCGAAGTCCGGCGGCGCCCTCCGCCAGCAGACCACGACGGTCGCGAAGAACCTCGTCGCGGCGCTGAAGGGCAAGCCGCTGCCGCAGACGTACAACGGGTACTCGGTGTGCCCGTTCGTGGTCTCCCGCTCGACCGTGGTGTTCGCCGAGTTCGACGACCGCTACCGCCCGAAGCCCACGATCCCGCTCTGGAAGGGCCTCGCGAAGGAGCGCCGCATGACGTTCATCGCCGACCGCTACCTGCTGCCGTGGGTCTACTGGAACCTGATCCTGCAGGGCCGCGCCTGATCAGCGCGGGCGGTCGGTACGGTCGTCGGGGCCGTCCGCCTCGCCCGTGCCCGGCGGCCGCCAGGCGGGAGCGGCGCTGACCGACTCCGACAGCCGCCGGCCGATCTCCCCCAGCTGCCGCGCCTGCCGCTCGGTGAGCGCGTCGAACACGAGCCGGCCGACCAGCGCGTGATGCGCCGGCGTCGCCCGCGCCACCTGCTCGTGGCCCGCGGGGGTGAGCCGCGCGAGCGTGAAGCGGCCGTCCGTCGGGTCGACCTCGCGGGTCATCCACCCCTTCCCCTCCAGGCGCGTCGCGGCGCGCGAGAGCCGGGACAGGGTCGAGCTCGCGTACCCCGCGAGCGTGCTCATGCGGAGGGTGCGCTCGGGCGCGGTGTCGAGCGCGTAGAGCACGCCGTGCTCGAAGTGGGTGAGGCCGCTGTCGCTCTGGAGCTGCGCGTCGAGCGCCGCGGGGAGCCGCTGCATGAGCGTGGCCAGGGACGCCCAGACCTCCATCTGCTCCGGGCTGAGGCCCCCGGATCCCGCCGTCGTCGCCATGGCCCCAGCGTACGGCACGAGCCGCCATGACTTGCCTGCGCAAGCGATGCACGCCATGCTGAGTTGACCAGGCAAGTGACGAGAGGGGCCGGCATGGACATGCGGCTGCAGGGCAGGACGGCGTTCGTGAGCGGATCGACGCAGGGCATCGGGTACGCGATCGCGTCCGCGCTGACCGCGGAGGGGGTGCGGGTCACGGTCAACGGGCGGGACGCGACGCGGGTGGCGTCCGCCGTCGAGCGCCTCCGCCGTGAGCACCCGGGGGCGGATCCCGCTGGGCTCGTCGCGGACTTCGCGGAGCCCGCCGAGGTCCAGCGGCTGCTGGCCGAGCTGGGCGAGGTCGACATCCTCGTCAACAACGTGGGGCTGTTCGGCCTCGCCGAGTTCGCATCCGTCGACGACGACGAGTGGGCGCGCTACCTGGAGGTCAACGTGATGAGCGGGGTGCGCCTGTCGCGGCACCTCCTCGGCGGGATGCTCGAGCGGGGCTGGGGGCGCGTGGTCTTCGTGAGCAGCGAGTCCGGCGTCGACGTCCCGGCCGACATGATCCACTACGGCGTGACGAAGGCCGCCATGCTCGCACTCGGCAACGGGCTCGCGAAGCGCACGCGCGGCACCGGGGTCACCGTGAACTCGGTGCTCGGCGGCCCGACGTGGTCGGACGGCGTCGCCACGACGGTCGCGGGGATCGCGGCCGCGCGCTCGGTCCCGACCTCCGACATGCGCGACGCGATCATCGGCGCGAACCGGACGAGCCTCCTGGAGCGCTTCATCGAGCCGGCGGAGATCGCGAGCCTCGTCGCGTACCTCGCGAGCCCGCTCGCGTCCGCGACGAACGGTGCGGCGGTTCGCGTCGACGGCGGGGTGCTCACGGGCACGCTCTAGGCGGGCCGCGGGGCCGCAGGGTCGTGAGTCGCGAGGCCGCGAGGCCGGCGGGGCGGAGGATCCCCGGATCACGGCGAGGCCGGCGAGGCGGAGGACCCCCGGATGGCGAGCTGCCGGATCCGACCGCCGGGCCGGGGGATCCGACCTCCGGCGGACGCGCCGCCCGTCGTCCGGCCGCGACGATGGGGACATGACGCGCCCCGGTGAGACCGTGCCCGACTCGCGGGGCCGCACCGGCCTCCATGCCCGCGGGATGGACCTCGACCGCAGCCCCGACGTCGTCGTGAAGCGCGTCGAGGTCACCTCCGACGGCTGGCACGTGCTCCGCCGGACGACGCTCGACCTCAGGCTCCGCGACGGGACCTGGCAGGAGCAGCAGCGCGAGACCTACGACCGGGGCGACGGCGCGACCGTGCTCCTCTACGCGGCCGACACGCACCGCCTCCTCCTCACCCGCCAGTTCCGCTACCCCGCCTACGTCAACGGGCACCCCGACGGCATGCTCGTCGAGGCCGCGGCCGGCCTCCTCGACGAGGACTCCCCCGAGGACGCGATCCGCCGCGAGGCCCGCGAGGAGCTCGGCGTCGAGATCGTCGCACTCACGCACCTGTTCGACCTGTTCATGAGCCCCGGATCCGTGACCGAGCGGGTGCACCACTACCTCGCCGCGTACGCGCCCGCCGACGTCGTGGGCGCGGGCGGCGGCGTGGCCGACGAGGGCGAGGACATCGAGCGGATCGAGGTGACGCTCGAGGAGGCGCTCGCGATGATCGCGGACGGCCACATCGCCGACGGCAAGACCGTGATCCTCATCCAGCACGTCGCGCTGCACGGCTTCCCGGCGTAGCGGCGGGGCAGCGGCGCGGCGCGGCGGCGCGGCGCGGCGGCGCGGCTGCGTCGTGGCGTCCCGGCACCGGAGGCCTGCACAGCGCGCATCGGCGGCACCACCGGTAGGCGAGGATGGACGGGTGACCGACGCCTCCGCCGCCTCCCCCCTCCACCTCCACGACACCGCCGCCCGCGGGTTCGCCTCCGACAACTACTCCGGGATCCACCCCGAGGTGCTCGAGGCCATCGCCGCGGCGAACGGCGGGCACCAGGTCGCGTACGGCGGCGACGCCTACACGGCCCGCCTGCAGGAGGTCGTCGGGGAGCACTTCGGACGCGGCGCCGAGGCGTTCCCCGTCTTCAACGGCACGGGCGCGAACGTCACAGGCCTCCTCTCGATGCTGCCGCGCTGGGGCGCCGTCGTCTGCGCGACCACCGCGCACATCAACACCGACGAGGGCGGCGCCCCCGAGCGCGTCGCCGGGATCAAGCTGCTGCAGGTGCCGACCGAGGACGGCAAGCTCACGCCCGAGCTGATCGACCGCGAGGCCTGGGGCTGGGGCGACGAGCACCGCGCGCAGCCGCTCGCCGTGAGCATCACGCAGACCACCGAGCTCGGCACCGTCTACACGCCGGCCGAGGTGCGGGCGATCGCCGACCACGCGCACGCGCGCGGCATGCGCCTGCACATGGACGGCGCCCGCCTCTCCAACGCGGCCGCCACGCTGGATGCGCCCTTCCGCGCCTTCACCTCCGACGCGGGCGTCGACGTGGTCAGCTTCGGCGGCACCAAGAACGGCCTGCTCTACGGCGAGGCGATCGTGGTGCTCGACCCCGAGGCGTCCGAGGGGCTGACCTACCTCCGCAAGCTCAACATGCAGCTCGCGTCGAAGATGCGGTTCGTGAGCGCGCAGCTGCTGGCGCTCCTCGGATCCGAGGTCGACGGCGTGCCGCTCTACCTCCGCTCCGCGCGCCACGCGAACGGGATGGCCGCGCGCCTCCGGGCCGCGCTCGAGGGCGTCGACGGCGTGGCGTTCACGCAGGAGACGCAGGCGAACGGCCTGTTCGCGATCCTGCCCGAGGGCGTCGCCGATCGCCTCCGCTCCGAGTTCCGCTTCTACGACTGGGACCCGGCCCGCCGCGAGGTCCGCTGGATGTGCTCCTTCGACACCACCGAGGACGACATCGACCGGTTCGCGGCGGCGATCCGCCGGGAGGTCGGGGCGGGGTAGCCCCCCTCGGCATCGTCGAGGCCGGAGGACGGTGCTCGTGCGGCGCTTCCGTCGGATGCGTTGCGGCATGCGGAGATGCATGTGCGCCCGGTCGGAGGGTCGAGGACCTGATCTGGCAAGCCGGTTCTTCGCCTCCGATCAGTTGTATCGAGCAGGCATACGGGAATCGCTTGCAGGGGAGAGCGCGCGGAACTTGCGTTTTGTTACCGCCGATAGCCCAAGCATGTCAACGACATCGTCAACACGCGTATGCGATACCCCGATCATTTTGGCTGCAATGGAGATCGTTGAGTAGACAGAGCGTGAAGGGTGGTGCGCTGATGGGTCGAGCACGGAACCGATGACAGCCCCCGGCTCTATGTCATGCAACCTCGAACCGTTTATTGCCACCTGGCCTTCCGTGGGGAAGGAAAGGCCGCAAAGCAGCCGAAGGATGGTAGATTTTCCCGCCCCGTTGGGGCCCACGAGCGCAGTCACTGTCCCCGATTGACACTCGAAAGTCACATCATGGAGGACCTTGACTTTGCCATAGGCCTTGCCGACTGACTGAACGGCAACTGCAGAAGTCACTCGACCTCCTTAGGCACACGACGGTCAACCCGACCAGCTGCCATAGAGGCTGCGACGATCAGCGCAATTCCTACTGCAAGGGTGCCAATGCTTAGCGCGAGAGAGGACTCTTGACGTAGAACGAATACCGAGATCGGTCGTGAAGCAAGGAGAAGAGCAGCGACGGCAACCGCTACCGTGATGCACCACCAGCCCGCAGACCGAGACGCACCCTTCGGAAAGCTTGCCGCGTAATCATGCGCAGAGCCGAATTCGTGCTCGAGTTCTTCCCCGCTTAATCCGGGCGGCAATTCCCGAAGCACGACCTGAATTGCTGAGTCGTTATTCTTACGTGATCGCAGTTCGTAGGTGAGCTCACGCAAATAATCCTGCCGGTTCATCACCCATCCTCTTTCGCCGTCTCAATCAGTGCTTTGGATATTCTTTCCGAGAAGAGGAGCCACGTTTGACCGCTCTTATTGAGCTCCATCTTGCCGTCCGGTGTGACGTAATACTCTTTGCGCCCGGGCCCACCGCTTCCGGGCAGCCATATCGAGGCAAGCAGCCCTTGAGTCTCTAGGGCGTTCAGAAGGGGATACACGGTCCCGCCGCGTACATCAATGGATAGCTCGTCCCGCAAGTACGAAACCACCTTGTAGCCATGTGCCCGTTCGAATCTGGATATAGCGTGCAGCACCAGGAGGCTTAGTACGGCCTTGTTCCAGAAGGATCTCTCCGGAAGGTGTTGTTGAGTAGGCACGCTTCACGGTAGATCAGACTAGGTTGGAAGTCAACCTAGTCTAGATCGCTGCCGTGGAGTCGGTTTCGGGGGGCTCCAGAGGGTGCCCGAGCCACGCGTCACATGGCGTTCTTACGGGTGGCTATAGGTTGCCATGTGGAGTCCGGCGCCGCGGTCCCGGATCTGTACAGCGAAGCCGAGCAAGTCGATGGCGGAGCGTCGTAGACGGTCGAGGGTTGTCACGACGAGGGTGTCGCCCTTGTCGAGTGCAGCGAGAGCCCGGTCGAACGACGCCCGTGATGCATATGCACCGGACACGCCGTGGTCCATGTATGGGTCATCGCCCCCGCCCGTGAGGGGAGCCTGCTTTTGCCGATCGGTGACTGTTGACGGATCGAGACCCGGGCGTAGCCAACGAACCTCATCGCAGCACCGCTTGTGTCTCGCAACCAACCTTTATGACACGCGTTCTCGACCATCGTTGCAGTACATGGTTACGAGACTCGCGATGGCTCGAAAGCGCATGGCAGCGGTCGCTCGTTGCCGAGCGCCGACAAGACGTCTCGTAACCGAAGACATGCAGCACGTAATGGATAGGGGGCTGAGCGCCGCCCTCATCGCAGTGGTCATTGACGTCGTTCTCGAGCGCCCCCGACGGACATGGGTCCTTTGGGATACGACCCCAGCGCCCGTGCGCACGTCACCCCGTGTTCTGCAGCCCCGCCGCGATGCCGTTCACCGTAAGCAGGAGGAGCCGGTGGTCCGGATCCGTCGGGTCAGGCTGGCCGGGCGCGCCCTGCTCGGGCGACCCCTGGGTGGCCGTGCGCAGCGCGCGGAGGGCCCGCAGCTGCAGCAGCGACAGCGCGTCGACGTAGGGGCTCCGCAAGCGCACCGCGCGGCGCAGCACCGGCCGGCCCTCGAGGATCTCGCCGCGGCCGGTCGCCTTCCGCACCCACTCGCGCGTGAGCTCCATCTCCTCGGTGACCAGCGCCGCGAGGTCCGGCCGGTCGCCGAGCGCGAGGTAGCGCTCGGCGAGGCGGCCGTCGGTCTTGGCGAGCGACATCTCGACGTTGTCGATCATCGACGTGAACAGCGGCCACTCCTCGTAGGCCTTGCGGAGCACCGCCTCGTCGCCGACGGCGGCGAGTGCGGATCCGAGGCCGAACCAGCCCGTGAGGTTGATGCGCGCCTGCGTCCACGCGAACACCCACGGGATGGCCCGCAGGTCCTCCAGCGACTCGACGGACAGGCCGCGGCGGGCGGGCCGCGAGCCGAGCGCGAGCAGCCCGATCTCCTCCATGGGCGTGACCTGCGCGAACCACGGCGCGAAGCCGGGCGCCTTCACGAGCTCGAAGAACCGGGCGCGCGACGCCTCGTCCATGATGCGGACCATGTCGGCCGAGCCCTCCGCGGCCACGGCGTTGCGCTCCTCGTTCGACGGGGCGCTGGCGAGCAGCGTGGCCGCGGCCATCTGCTCGATGTGCCGGGCGGCGATGCGCTTGTCGCCGTAGTGGGCGAAGATCACCTCGCCCTGCTCGGTGAGCTTGAAGCGGCCGTCGACGGATCCCGGCGGCTGGGCCCGCACCGCGCGGTCGGCCGGCCCGCCGCCCCGGCCGAGGGCACCGCCGCGACCGTGGAAGAGCGTGAGCTCGATGTCGTTCTCGCGCGCCCACGCGGCGATGCGGGCCTGCGCGTCGAACAGCGCGAAGGTCGCGGAGACCGGCCCCACGTCCTTCGACGAGTCGGAGTAGCCGAGCATGACCTCGAGCTTGCGTCCGGTGGCGGCGAGGCGCGCCTCGACCTGCGGCAGCCGGATCATCCCGTCGAGGATCTCCGTGCTCGCGTCGAGGTCGGCGAACGTCTCGAAGAGCGGGATGACGTCGAGGACGGGTGCCGCCTCCGCGGACCCCAGCGCGAGCGCGGCCAGCTCGTGGACCGTGCGGATGTCGTCCGCCGACTGCGTGAACGAGACGATGAAGCGCGAGAACGGCGCGATGCCGTGCCGCTCCTGCAGGCGGGCGAGCGTGCGGAACACGTCGAGCACCTCGACCGTCATGGGCGCGAGCTCCGGGGCGCCGTCGCCGGACGCGCCGTCGCCCGCCGCGTCGGCCTCCGCCACCGCGAGCACCTCGCGGAGCGCCTCGCGGTGCACCTGCGAGTGCTGCCGCACCTCCATCTCGGCGAGGTGGAAGCCGAAGGTCTCGGCCTGCCAGATGAGGCCCTGCAGCTCGCCGCCCGCGATGCGGTGCGCGCCTGCTCCGCGGAGCGACGCCTGCAGCACGCGGAGATCGGCCAGCAGCTCGGCGGCCGACGGGTAGGCGATGGGGTCGTCGTGCCGCTCGCGCGTGGCGGCGAGGCGGCCGGCGATGACGAGCAGCACGCGGCGGTGCAGCTCGGCGGGCGCGCGCGTGCCGATGCGGGCCGTGAGGTGCGGCGCGAGCGCGTCCTGCGCGGCGGCCAGCTCGCGGAGCCCGGCGCTCGGCGGGGTGTCCGCGTCGCCCAGGGTGAGCGAGCGGCCCACGCGGAGCGCGACGCGCTCGAGGCCGAGCAGGATGTGCTCGCTCGCGATGCCCGCGGCCTCCTCCGTGACGGCGGCGGTGACGTACGGGTTGCCGTCGCGGTCGGCGGCGATCCAGTTGCCGAGCCGGAAGAACGCGGGCGCGACGGCCTCGCGCACGCCGGCCTCCTCGCCGAGGAGCCAGTCGTCGAGCAGGCGGTAGACGCGCGGCACGACCTCGAACAGGGTCTGGTCGAAGACGCCCATGGCGGTGCGCACCTCGTCGAGCGGCGTGGGGCGCGTGGTGCGCAGCGGCGACGTGCGCCAGAGGCCGTCGATCTCCTCGAGCAGGCGCCGGTCGACGTCGGCGGCCGTGAGCGTGCCGGCGACCGCGCCGTCGCGCTCGGTGAGCAGGTCGCCGATGCGGCGGATCCCCGTGGCCACCGCCCGACGGCGCGCCTCGGTGGGGTGCGCCGTGAGCACCGGGTGGAAGCGCATCTCGCCGAGGCGGCGCATGGCCTCCTCGCGGCCGAGCTCCTCGGTGAGCGTGCCGACGGCGTCCGGGATGGAGTCGGGCACGAAGCCCGCCCCCGCCTCGCGCTCGCGGAGGACGCGCACGCGGTGGTGCTCCTCGGCGAGGTTGGCGAGGTGGAAGTAGCAGGTGAAGGCCCGGGCGACCTGCTCGGCGCGCTCCGGCGTGAAGGTGGCGACGAGCCGCTCGGCGTCGTCGATGGAGGCGTCGCGCGCGCTCTCGTACGCGTCGATCACGAGCTCGCGGAGCCGCTCCACATCGCGGAGGAGCTCCTCCCCGCCGGACTCGCGGAGCACCCGGCCGAGCAGGCCGCCGAGGTGGCTGACGTCCGATCGGAGGGCCGGCTCGACGGCGTCGCGCGTGTGGTCGCGGGTGGAGTCGTGCTCGAGGGGAAGCGGCTTCGGGGGAGTCGTCACGGTGTCGAGGATACGGAACGACCGGGGCGGATCCTGCGCATGACGTCCGGGGACGACCTCCGCGGCCACCGATCCCGCTGTGGAGGAGGGGCGCGGGGACGGGATCGCGCGCGAGGAGGCCCGCGCGCGACCGGGGTCAGACCGCGGCGGCGGGGGCGTCCGTGCGCTCGACGCGGGGCATCCGCAGCAGCGCGTAGGCGGATGCGGCGAGCAGCAGCACGGCGCCCGTCGCGAACGCCACGGGGAAGGAGACCGCGTCGGCGAGGTACCCGGCGACGAGCGGGCCGACGATCGCGCCGAGGTCGGACACCATCGAGAAGACGGCGACGGGACGGCCGCTGCGGCCGCCCGCCGCGTCGCCGACCGCGGCGGCCGGGGCCGTGCCCATGAACGAGGCGGCGGCGCCGAACAGGCAGAGCAGGATCGTGAGCACGATGACGTTCGGCGCGAAGGGGATCGCGATCATCAGGACGCCGGCGACGGCGAAGGAGCCGATGATCGCGGGGCGGCGGCCGACCGTGTCGACGAAGCGCGCGGCCGGCGCCAGCGCGAGCGCCTGCACGACGGCGGCGCACGCGAACGCGATGCCGGTGGAGGCGGCGGGCGCGCGGATCACCTCGACGACGAGCAGCGGGATCAGCGAGCTGCGGACGCCCATCGACGCCCACCCGTTGCCGAGGTTCGCGAGGAGCGCGCCGCGGTACCGGGTGTCGCGGAGGACCTCGGCGAACGCGCGCGGCGGCTCGACCGGGCCCGTGGGCGCGACCTCGCCCGTGCGCTTCGAGAGCAGCAGCAGGCCGATGACGCTCGCGACGGCGAGCGTGGCCGCGTAGAAGAAGAAGGGAGCGGTGAGCGAGACGGTCGCGAGCAGGGCGCCGAGCGCGGGCCCGGCCATGCCGCCGATGAGGAAGCCGCCCTGGTAGAAGCCGATTGCGCGGGCGCGGCGGGTCGGATCCGTCGAGCCGAGCAGCAGGGTCATGGCCGCGACCGAGAACATCGCCGAGCCGATGCCGCCCGCGCCGCGGAGGAGCAGGAGCTGCACGTAGTCCTGCGCGAGGCCCGCGAGCCCGGAGGAGAGCGCGACGATCGCGAGGCCCACCGCGAGCACCGTGCGCTCGCCGACGGCGTCCATGATCCGCGCGACGAACGGGCTCATCACGAGCCGCATGAGCGCGAACGCCGAGATGACGGCGCCGATCTCGAAGCTGCCGACGCCGAAGCTGCGCGCGTACACGGGCAGCACGGGGACGACCACGCCGAAGCCCACCATCACGAAGAAGGCGATGACGCCGAGGACGAGGACGTCGCGCGGGAGCTTGGGTCGCGGAGCGCGGGCGGGGCCGCGGGTGTCGGGCATCGAGCCGTCGCCGGGCTCGGGGGTGCGTGCGGATCCCGCACGTCGGAAGGACCGCATGGGTTCAGCGTACGTCGGGTCGGAGGGGCGCCCGGGCCGTCGGGGCGGCGTCCGGCGCGGCACCCGCGGAGGCCGCCGCGGCAGCACTCGCGACACCGGCGACCCCCGCCCCCGCCGGCACGATCGCCGTCACCGCGAGCCCCACCGCCGCGAGCCCCGCCAGCAGCAGCGTGCCGGTCGTCCCGCCGACGCTCGTGAGCAGCCATGCGCCGAGGGCCGGCGCCACGGCGGTCGCGCCCGTGATGGGCACCGCGAAGACGCCGCTCAGCTGGCCGAGCCGCTCGGTGCCCCAGCGGTCGACCACGGTCGACGCCTGCACGAGCGTGAGGGCCCCGCGCGCCGCGCCCGCGAGGAGGACGACCGCCACGAGCGCTGGGAAGGGTCGCGGGAGGAGCGCGAGGGCGACCAGCGCGACGACCGTCGTGGCCGCGACCACGAGCCCGGCGCCCCGCGGGCTCCAGCTCCGGGCCGCGAACACGATCCGGCCCGCCACCTGCCCGACGCCGACCAGCCCGAAGGCGACCACCGCGGTCGTCATGTCGTAGCCCTGGGCGAGGAGCAGCGGCACCAGGGTCAGGGTCGCCGCGTAGAGCGCCAGCGTGAGGAGCGTCATCCCGGCCTGCGCGCGCACGAACGGCGCCGAGCGCACGATGTCGCGCACGCGCCCGGCCGCGACGGCCCCGGCTACCGGCGCGGGCGCGTCCGGCCAGCGCGCGGGCACGAGCAGCAGGTGGATCGGGGTCACCGTCACCACGAGGATCCCCGCGAGCACGACGAGCGCCGTCCGCCACCCCGCGGCCGCCGTGAGCGCCGCGGCGAGGGGCGCGAAGACGGTCGAGGCGAGCCCGGCCGCGAGCGTGAGCACCATGAGGCCGCGGGCCCGGTGCGGGCCCGAGGTGCGGTTGATCACGGTGAAGGCCGCCTGGTACAGCGTCGCGGACTGGGCGATCCCGGTGAGGCACCACGCGGCCGCGAGCCAGGGCAGGCTGGGCGCGAGCGCCACCGCGACGAGGCCGAGCGCGCCGCCGAGCGTGCCCGCGGTCATCACGGATCGCGCGCCGACGCGGTCGAGGAGGCGGCCGACGGGCACGCCCGCGATCGCCGAGAGCACGAGGCCCACGGAGAAGGCGGTCGTCACGGCGCCGAGCGACCACCCGGTGTCGGCGGCCACCGTCGCGCTGACGGCCGGGAACGCGTAGTAGAGGACGCCCCACGAGATGACCTGCGACGCGCAGAGCCCGGCCAGCAGGATCCGGCGGCGGCGGGCCTCAGGCACCCGCGGTCGTCCCCCGCGTCACGCGCAGCACCCGCCGGTGGACGCGCCGGGCGCCCCGCCGGCCGGCGCGCCGACCGCGAGGAGGTCGCGGCCGCGCGGCGAGGGGACGGCGTCGTCGTCGGGGACGTCCGTCGAGCACACGCCCGTCGCGGGCAGGACCAGCCGCACCTCGCGGGCCGCGGCCCGGTCGCCCGCGAGCTCGGCGGCGATCGAGCGCACCTGCTCGTACCCGGTGAGCAGCAGGAAGGTGGGCGCGCGGCCGTACGACTTCATCCCGGCGATGAACAGGCCGGGCTCCGGGTGCGCGAGCTCCGCGACGCCGTGCGGCGGGACGGATCCGCACGAGTGCAGCTGCGGGTCGATGAGCGGGGCGAGCGCGCGGGGCGCCTCCACCACGTCGTCGAGCGCGAGCCGCACCTCCCGGAGCATCGCGAGGTCGGGGCGGGATCCCGTGGCCGGCACGACGACGTCCGCGGTCGTCGCGAACGGCTCGCCGCCGCGCCGGCCGACGACGCGCACCCCGTCGCCGTCCGCCTGCACGTCGTCGATCTCGACGCCCGTCAGGTGCGCGACGCGCCCCTCGGCCACGAGCCGGTGGACCCGCGTGCCGAGCTGCCCGCGGCCCACCAGCTCGTCGGCCGCGTCGGGCGCGAGCCGGGTGGCGCGCGCCGTGCGGACGAGCCACGCGACGGTCGTGCCGGGGGCCTCCTCGGCGAGCCGCGCCAGCGCGATGACCGCGGTCGCCGCCGAGTGCCCGGCGCCGACGACGAGCACCCGTCGACCCGCGAACCGGCCGCGGTCGCGGCCGCGCACGTCGGGGAACCCGCCCGTGATCCGGTCGCCGAGGTCGGTCGTGGGATCCAGCCCGGCCGCGGTCAGCGGGTTCGGCGTGCCGGTGGTCCCCGACGCGTCGATCACGGCCCGGGCGAGGACGTGCTCGACGCCGCCGGGCGTCCGCACGCGGAGGAGGAGGGGGGCGCCGGCGCGGCCGGCGGAGCGCGAGCGGTCCATGCCCTGGCGGCTCACGGCCTCGACGCGGGCGTCGTACCGGATCACGGCGGCGAGCTCGGGCGTCCCGGCGAGCGGGGCCAGGTAGCGCTCGACGAGCTCGGCGCCGGTCGGGGCGGCGCCGGCCGGCAGGATCCAGCCGGTCGGCGCGAGCAGCCGCACGGCGGCGGCGTCGACCACGGCCGACCACGGCGAGAACATGCGCACGTGGGCCCAGGTGCGCACGGCGGCGCCGACGTCGGATCCGGCCTCGAGGACGACGACGGGCAGCCCGCGCTCCCGGAGGTGCGCGGCGGCGGCGAGGCCCACGGGACCGGCGCCGATGACGGCGACGGGGAGCCCGGCGAGGCGGTCGGCGGCGGCCCGGGGCGGGACGGCGGGGGTGGGGGTCATGGCTGCTCCTTCGTCGGGGCCAGCCTGCCGTCTACATCGACGCACGTCAATATGGATGGGCGTCGATGTATGCGAGGATCGGGTCATGAGCACCCCGGTCCGCGTCCCCGCGCGCGACGTCGCCGCCTGCTGCCCGCCCCTCGGCGTCGCGGCGCTCGACCAGGACGCCGCCGAGCAGCTGTCCGGCGCGCTCAAGGCCATCGCGGATCCCGCGCGCCTCCGCATCGTCTCGATGGTCGCGGCCGCGGACGCCGGCGAGGTCTGCGCGTGCGACCTGCCGGAGCGGCTCGGCCTGTCGCAGCCCACGGTGTCGCACCACTGCCGCGTGCTGGTCGACGCCGGGATCCTCTCCCGCGAGAAGCGCGGCACCTGGGCCTGGTACGCGCTCGTGCCGGGGGCGCTCGACGCCGTGGCGAGCGTGCTCACGGGTCGCCCCGCGGGGGGATCAGCCCTCCGCTGACGCCCTGCTGTGCTCCACGTCGAGCTCGACGCGGTCGGCGGCGAAGCGCGTCACGTTGAGCAGGAGCGGCGTGCCGTCGGGCAGCGTGTTGAGCGCCCGGACCACGAGCACGACCGCGCCGGACGGCAGCTGCAGCTCCGCGGACTCGGCGGCGGACGCGAGGCGCCCCGTGACGGTGGTGGTCGCGCGCAGGTAGTCGTCGACGCCGACGGCGCGGAGGGCCGTGGTCATGGATCCGTCGGGGCCGTAGTGCTCGACGATCCCCGGGACGAGCTCGTCGACGAGCCACGACGTGCCGCGGACGACCGGGCGGCCGTCGACCAGACGCAGCGTCTCGAGGCGGAGGGCGGGGCGGCCGGCGAGGGCGAGGCGCTCGGCGACGTCGGCGGGCGGATCCTCGACCGCCCACTCGAGCAGCTCACCCGTGGACGCGCTGCCGCGGCCCCCGAGGCTGTCGGTGAGGCGGGTGCGGAGCCCGATGCGGTGGACGATCACGTCGTGCTCGGTGACGAACGTGCCGCTCCCGCGCCGGGAGACGACGAGGCCGTCCGCGGCCAGCGCCGCGACGGCCTGGCGCACGGTGTGGCGGTGCACGTCGAAGCGCTCGGCGAGCTCGCTCTCCGACGACAGCTTCGCGCCAGCCGGGACCGTGCCCTGCAGGATCTCGGCGCGCAGCTCCTCCGCGATGAGCCGCCAGGCGGAGTACCCGCTCGTCGATCTGCTCTGCGTCGCCATGTCCCGTCGATGCTATCGGGCCGCATGGGCGACGACCCGGCCCCGCGTTCCCCTCCTGTTCACCTCCCCGCGACCGGCTCGTCGCGCGCGGGCGTGGACCGCCGCCACCTGCCCCGCTAGGGTCAAGTTATCTAGATCAGCAGACAACTTGGAGGGATCGCGGCGATGACGACGACCACGACCAGCACGACCGGACGGGAGGACGTCGCCGCCCGGCAGCGCTGGATGCGCGTCCTCTCCGCCGCCGACGCGGGCGCGCTCGACGCCGCGTGGACGGCGTGGGAGCCCAAGCCCGACGTGCAGCACATCCGGGGGCCCGAGGCCGGGCTCGTCATGGTCCGCGGCCGCGTCGACGCCGGCGGCGCGCGCTTCAACCTCGGCGAGGCGACCGTCACGCGCGCCACCCTCCGCCTGCACGGGCCCGCGATGGCCGCGGACGCGCTCGGCAGCTCGTACGTCCTCGGATCCGACCTCGAGCACGCCCGCCTCGCGGCCCTGTTCGACGGGATGCTCCTCGACGCCGGCCTGCACGACCGCGTGCTCGCCGAGGTGATCGCACCGCTCGAACGCGCCCGGGCGGAGGCGGACGACCTCCGCGCCGCCGAGGCCCGCAGCACCCTGGTGGACTTCTTCACGGTCGCCCGGGAGCACGCGTGACCGCCGCGACCGGGCGGGCCCCCGGCATCCCCTCCCCCGGATTCCCCGACGCGACGCGCGGGGCCCAGGCCGCGTTCCGCGCCCTCCTCGACGCGCTCGCGCACCCGACGCGCGGCTACCCGCTCACCGGCCCGGCCGAGGCGCCCGCCGCCCTCGGCGCGGGGCTCGGCGCCGTCGCCCTCACCGTGCTCGACGAGGAGTCCGCGCTCTGGCTGGATCCGCGCCGCGCCGCCGACGCCGAGGCCGCGGCCTGGCTCACCTTCCACACGGGCGTCCGGCTCGTCGCCGACGCGGCCGACGCGGACTTCGTGCTCGCCGACCCGTCGTCGCTGCCCCCGCTCGCGACCCTCGCCGCGGGCACCGACGAGGAGCCGCACCGCTCCGCGACCGTCCTGCTCGACGTGCGCGACGCCGCCGGCCCCCACCGGATCCGCGCCGAGGGCCCCGGCATCGACGGCCACGCCGACGCTGATGCCCCCTGGGCCGACGACGCCCTCCTCGACGCCTGGCGGATCAACGGCGAGCGCTTCCCGCGCGGCGTCGACCTGCTGCTCGTCGACGCCGGATCCGTCGCCGCGCTCCCCCGCACCACCCGCCTCACGGCGGCCGACCCCCGATCGGAGGCCTGACATGTACGTCGCCGTCAAGGGCGGGGAGCGGGCGATCGCCGCCGCGCACGCCCTGCTCGCCGCGGAGGGCCGAGGCGCCCTCGGATCCGCCCGCCTGGAAGCGGGGCAGGTCGCCGGCCAGCTCGGCGTCCTCGTCTCCCGCGTGATGACCGAGGGCTCGCTGCACGACCCCGAGCTCGCCGCGCGCGCCCTCCTCCAGGCGCAGGGCGACGTGCTCGAGGCGGTCACGCTGCTGCGCTCGTACCGCACCACGCTGCCGCGCTTCGGGTACACGCTGCCGGTGGACACCGCCCAGCTCCCGCCCCAGCGCCGCGTCTCCGCGACCTTCAAGGACCTGCCCGGCGGGCAGCAGCTCGGCGCGACCTTCGACTACACGCACCGCCTCTTCTCCGACGCCGAGGCGGCCCCGGTGACGACGCGCGAGGCCGACGCGGGCGCCACGATGCCGCGCGTCGCCGACCTCCTCGGCGCCAGCGCGCTGATCGAGCCCGACTCCCACCCCGGCCAGGACGACGAGGAGCCCGCGGACATCACGCGCGAGCCCACCGTCTTCCCCATGACGCGGCCGGAGCGCCTGCAGGCCCTCGCCCGCGGCGACGAGGGGTTCCTCCTCGGCCTCGGCTACTCGACGCAGCGCGGGTTCGGCACGACCCACCCCTTCGCGGGCGAGATCCGCGTGGGCGAGGTCGAGGTGGAGCTCGACGCCCCGGAGCTCGGCTTCGCGGTGCCGCTCGGGCGGATCGAGGTCACCGAGTGCCAGATGGTCAACCAGTTCACGGGCAGCGCCGACCGGCCCGCCCAGTTCACGCGGGGCTACGGCCTCGCCTTCGGGCGGAGCGAGCGGAAGGCCATGTCGATGGCGCTCGTGGATCGCGCGCTCCGGGCCGCGGAGTTCGACGAGCGCGTGACGGCGCCCGCGCAGGACGAGGAGTTCGTGGTCAGCCACTGCGACAACGTGCAGGCGACGGGATTCGTCGAGCACCTCAAGCTGCCGCACTACGTCGACTTCCAGGCCGAGCTCGTGCTCGTGCGGCGGCTGGCCCGGGAGTTCCGGGAGCGGCACGCGTCGCCGGAGGGCGCACCCGACGCGACGCCCGTCGACGCGCCCGTGCCTGCGCCCGCGCCCGAGGCCGTCCCGGCCGGAGCGGGGGCCCGCGCATGAGCACCTCCCTCATCGGCTACAACCTCGGCTACCTCGACGAGCAGACCAAGCGCATGATCCGCCGCGCGCTCCTCAAGGCCGTCGCGATCCCCGGCTTCCAGGTGCCGTTCGCGAGCCGCGAGGTCCCCATGCCGCGCGGCTGGGGCACCGGCGGCGTGCAGGTCACGGCCGCGGTCGTCGGCGAGGACGACGTGCTCAAGGTCATCGACCAGGGCGCCGACGACACCACGAACGCCGTCTCGATCCGGCAGTTCTTCGCGTCCGTCGCCGGGGTGTCCACCACCACGCGCACCGACGAGGCGACCGTGATCCAGACCCGCCACCGGATCCCCGAGACGCCCCTCGCCGACGGCCAGGTCATCGTGTACCAGGTGCCCATGCCGGAGCCGCTGCGCTTCCTCGAGCCCCGCGAGACCGAGACCCGCCGCCTGCACGCGCTCGAGGAGTACGGCCTCATGTACGTGAAGCTCTACGAGGACATCGCGCGCTTCGGGCACGTCGCCAAGACGTACGACTACCCGGTGATGGTCGCCGACCGCTACCTCATGGCGCCGTCGCCGATCCCGAGCTTCGACAACCCGAAGATGCACATGAGCCCCGCGCTCCAGCTGTTCGGCGCCGGCCGCGAGAAGCGCATCTACGCCGTGCCGCCCTTCACGAAGGTGGAGAGCCTCGGCTTCGAGGACCACCCGTTCGAGCCGCAGTCCTTCGAGGACCCGTGCGCCATCTGCGGATCCACCGGCGTCTACCTCGACGAGGTCATCACCGACGACCGGGGCGCGTCCATGTTCGTCTGCTCCGACACCGACCACTGCGAGCGCACGGCGGCCGCCGCCGACGTCGCCCCCACCCAGGATGAGGAGGCGCGCGCATGAGCGACGACCGACCGCTGCTCGAGGTCCGCGGGGCCGCCCACCGCTACGGCGACCGCTACGGCTGCCGCGACGTCGACTTCGACCTGTACCCGGGCGAGGTGCTCGCGGTCGTGGGCGAGTCGGGATCCGGCAAGTCGACCCTGCTCGGCACCCTGTCCCAGCGGCTCGCGCTCAGCGAGGGCAGCATCCGCTACCGGCTGGCCGACGGCGAGACCGTGGAGCTCGCGGACCTCTCTGAGAGCGCCGTGCGCCGGCTGTGGCGGAGCGAGTGGGGCTTCGTGCACCAGGATCCCGCCGACGGCCTGCGCATGCACGTGAGCGCGGGCGGCAACGTCGGCGAGCCGCTCATGACGAACGGGTGGCGCCACTACGGGCGGATCCGCGAGACGGCGGCCGAGTGGCTGCGGCACGTGGAGATCCCCGTCGACCGCATCGACGACCACCCGACGACGTTCTCCGGCGGCATGCGCCAGCGCCTGCAGATCGCCCGGAACCTCGTCGTCTCGCCCCGGCTCGTCTTCATGGACGAGCCGACCAGCGGCCTCGACGTCTCCGTGCAGGCGCGCCTGCTCGACCTGATCCGCGGCCTCGTCGCGGAGCTCGGCCTCGCCGTCGTCATCGTCACCCACGACCTCGCCGTCGCCCGCCTCATCTCGCACCGCACGCTCGTGATGAAGGACGGCCGCGTCATCGAGTCGGGCCTCACCGACCGGGTCCTCGACGACCCGCAGGCCGCCTACACCCAGCTGCTCGTCTCCTCGATCCTGCAAGGATGATCCGCCCCATGACCGGAACCCCCCTCGGGACCACGACCGCATCCGCCCCGGTCCTCACCGTCGACGAGGTCGGCAAGACCTTCACCATGCACCTGCAGGGCGGCCAGCGGCTCGCCGTGCTCGACGGCCTCTCCTTCACCGTGGGCCGCGGCGAGCGCGTCGTGCTCGGCGGCGCCTCCGGGGCCGGCAAGAGCACGGTGCTGAAGCTCGTGTACGGCAACTACGCGGCCGACCGCGGGCGCATCGTGGTGCACGCCCCGGGCGGCGACGTGGACATCGTCACCGCGCAGCCCCGCGCGGTCCTCGCCGCCCGGCGCGACGCCGTGGGCTACGTGAGCCAGTTCCTCCGCTGCGTCCCCCGCGTCGGCACGCTCGACGTGGTGGCCGAGCCGCTCATCGAGCGCGGCGTGCCGGCCGAGGAGGCGCGCGACCGGGCCGCGCGCATGCTCACGCGCCTCTCCATCCCCGAGCGGCTGTGGTCGCTGCCGCCGGCCACCTTCTCGGGCGGCGAGCAGCAGCGCGTGAACGTCGCCCGCGGGTTCCTGCCGGAACTGCCGCTGCTCCTCCTCGACGAGCCGACCGCGTCCCTCGACGCGCGGAACCGCGACGTGGTCGTCGAGCTCATCGCCGAGAAGCGCACCGCGGGCGTCGGCATGCTCGGGATCTTCCACGACGCCGACGTGCGCGCCGCGGTCGCCGACCGCACGGTGGACGTCGAGGCCTTCGTGCCCGGCCTCGCCGGGGCCGGCCGATGACCCGGGTCGCCGTCTACGCGGTCCCCGGGATCGGCTCGGACGACCCCGCGGGCCTCCTGCTGCGGGAGCGCGCGGAGGCGTGGCTCGGCCGGTCCGTCGTCGACGGATCCCCGGTCCCGGCCCCCGAGGCCCCCACCGGCTGGACCCGCGCCGAGGTCGACGCCATCACGGTCGACTCCCGCCGCTACGGCTTCCACGGCACGCTCAAGCCGCCGTTCCGCCTCGCGGACGGACGCGGCCTCGACGAGCTCGACGCCGCGGTCGCGCGCTTCGCTGCCGAGCGGGACCGGATCACGGTCCCCGGCCTCCGGGTCACCCCGCTCGGCGACTTCCTGGCGCTCGTCCCGACCCGGCACGTGCCCGAGCTGCACGCCCTCGCCGAGGACGTCGTGACCCGCTTCGACGTGTTCCGCGCTCCCCCGACGGACGCGGAGACGGCCCGTCGGGATCCCGCCTCCCTCACCCCGCGGCAGCGCGAGCTGCTCGCGGCGTGGGGCTACCCGCACGTGCTCGACGGGTTCCGCTTCCACCTGACCCTCACCGACCGGATCCCCGCCGCCGAGCGCCCCCGCGCCGAGGCCGCCCTCGCTGCCTGGTTCGCCGGCGGCACGGACCGGCCGGTCGCCGTCGACGCGCTCGCCGTCCTGATCGAGGACGCGCCCGGATCCCCCTTCCGCCTGCACGCGGTCCACCCGCTCCACGACCCGCCCGCCCTCCCCACCCCGCACGCCCCCGGCGCCGCCCCCGCGCCCGACCCCGAAGGAACCCGATGAGCCGCGAGACCGTCCTGCGCAACGCCCGCATCGTCCTCGACGACGAGGTGCTGCACGGCTCCGTCCTGATCCGCGACGGCCTCGTCGCCGACGTCTCCCCCGGCACCCCCGGCGAGGTCGGCGGCACGGGCGACGACCTCGACGGCGACCTCCTGATCCCCGGCCTCGTCGAGCTGCACACCGACCACCTCGAGTCGCACGCCCAGCCCCGCCCCGGCACGCGCTGGGATCCGGTGCCCGCGGTCCTCGCCCACGACGCCCAGCTGAGCGGCGCCGGCGTCACCACGGTCTTCGACGCGATCCGCATCGGCACCCTCGAGGGCCGGGACGACGCGACCACGCTGTCCCGCTCGCTCGCCGACGCCATCGAGCACGCGGGACGCGCGGGGCTGGTGCGGGCGGAGCACTTCATCCACCTCCGCTGCGAGGTCGCGGCGCCCGCCACGATCGCCGAGTTCGAGGCCTTCGACGACATCGCGTCGCTCCGCCTCGCGTCGCTCATGGACCACACGCCCGGCCAGCGCCAGTACGCGGACGTCGAGGCGTTCACGCGCTACATGGTCGGCAAGGGCCGCGTGCAGGCGAGCGGGATCGGCGCCCTCATGGAGGAGCTGAGGACCGTCGCCGCGGAGCACTCGGAGCCCAACCGCACGGCCATCGCGGCGCTCGCGACCGCCCGCGGGGTCGCGCTCGCCGCCCACGACGACGCGACCGTCGCGCACGTCGAGGAGTCGGCGGCGCTCGGCGTGCGCATCTCCGAGTTCCCGACCACCGTGATCGCCGCGCGCGCCGCCCGCGAGCACGGCCAGCTGATCGTCATGGGCGCGCCGAACATCGTGCGCGGCGGCAGCCAGTCCGGCAACGTCGCGGCCACCGAGCTGCTCGGGCTCGGGCTGCTCGACATCCTGTCCTCCGACTACGTGCCCGCGAGCCCCCTGCAGGCGATCGTGCAGCTCGACGCCGACGGGATCCTCCCCCTCACCGCGGGCGTGAAGCTCGTCAGCGGCAACCCGGCGCGGGCCGTCGGGCTCGACGACCGCGGCGTGATCCGGGTGGGCGCCCGCGCCGACCTCGTGCGCGTGCACCGCCACGGCATCGCCGCGAGCGAGCGCCACCCGGGCGGGCGGACCGTCCCCGTCGTGCGCGCCGTGTACCGCGCGGGGGCGCGGGTCTCATGAGGGATCCCGTGGGCCCCGGCCCCTTCGTCGCGGTCGTCGGCGCGAGCGGCGTCGGCAAGGACGCCCTGCTCGCCGCCGCCCGCGCGGGCAGCGGCCCGGACGCGTTCTTCCCGCGCCGCGCCATCACCCGGCCGCCCGGCCCCGGCGAGGACTTCGACGCCGTCGGCGAGGACGAGTTCGCCGCGGCCGCCGCGCGCGGCGCCTTCGCGGTGACCTGGCGCGCGCACGGGCTCGCGTACGGGATCCCCGCCACGGCCGACGACGCCGTGCGGGCGGGCGTCGCCGTGGTCGCGAACGTCTCCCGCGGGATGCTCGACGTCCTCCAGGCGCGCTACGCGCGGCTGGTCGTGGTGCGGATCACGGTGTCCGAGGAGGTCCGCGCCGCGCGGCTCCTCGAGCGGGGCCGCGAGCCCGCCGACGACATCGCCCGGCGGCTCGCCCGCGTGGATCCCGCACCCGACCGCGTCCCCGACCACGAGGTGCGCAACGACGGCACGGTCGCCGAGGGCGGCGCGGCCCTGCTGCGCGTGATCCGCGCGGCCCTCGCCGACGTCCCCGACGCCGCCCGCGACAGCGACCCCGACCGTCCGGCCGCCCCCGACGACCCCCACCCCCTCGACCCCGCGCCCCGCGGAGGAACGGAGACCCCATGACCGCGAGGCTCTCGGAGCAGCCGGCGATCGGCCCCGACGTCACGATGACCGGCAGCGAGGTCGGCCGCTGGACGGAGATCGGCGCGGGCACGCGCCTGCTCGACACCGTGATCGGCGACTACAGCTACTGCGACCGCCTGTGCGACCTCGCGCACACGACCGTGGGCCGGTTCGCGAACATCGCCAGCGCGGTCCGCATGGGCGCCACCGACCACCCCCTCGACCGCGCGACGCTGCACCACTTCATGTACCGCAGCACCATGTACTGGGACGACGTGGAGGACGACGCGGAGTTCTTCGAGCACCGCCGGTCCCGCCGCACGACCATCGGCCACGACACCTGGATCGGGCACGGCGCCATGATCAAGCCCGGCGTGCGCGTCGGCGACGGCGCGGTCGTCGCGTCGGGCGCCATCGTCACGCGCGACGTCCCCGACTACGCGATCGTCGCGGGCGTCCCCGCCACGGTGATCCGCTTCCGCCAGCCGCCCGAGATCGCCGCGCGGCTGCAGAGGCTCGCCTGGTGGGACTGGGACCACGCGACCCTCCGCGCCCGCCTCGACGACTTCCGGGCCCTGCCGACCGAGGCGTTCCTGGAGCGGTACGAGGGCTGACGGAAGCACATGGGCATCAATGATTTGTGCCCAACGCTTATGAGTCCCTAGGCTCGCGTCACGCCCTCGGAGACGATCCGCGGACCGTCCCGCGCCTCCGCGTGCGGGCCCGCTGCACGGATCGCGCACCGTGCGGGGCGCCTCCCTCGGGGACCCGCCCCGGGGTCGAAGCCCGGGAAGGGACCGCACGTGGGCCACCTCGTCTACGACTCGAAGAGCCGCACCCAGCTGGATGACCGCGCGCTCGCGCACCTGCAGATCGTCATCACGAACAAGCTCCGGCGCAAGGAGTCGTTCGCGTTCTCCTGGAAGAACCCGGCCGCCGAGGGCGACGGCCGCCGCACGATCTGGATCGCCCCGGAGATCCCGCTGGAGTTCGTCTACGCCGGCGGCCGACCCCCGGCGATCAACTTCGAGTGGGTCGAGGCGCTGATGCACACCGCGAACACCGCCGCGGGCCTCCACCTCGTCGCGGAGCCCGACCGCTCGGCGTGAGCCGGTGCCGCCCGCGACGCCGCGGGCGCCGCGCGCTCGGTTGCCGGATGCCGCGGCGCGGGCGTCAGACGAAGCTGTAGAGGTCGGGGTCGGTCATCATGGCGGACAGGCCCGCCGTCGGCTCGTCGTCGCGGTGCTGCTGCACGGTGATCAGCACGGACGACCGCCCGCTGATGAGCACCGAGACCCCCTCGCCGCGCACGGTGGTGAAGTCGACGAAGCCCGCTCCGCGCGCGACCGCGTCGGAGATCCGCGCCCGGAGCGCGTCCAGGTCCTCGTCCGCGGAGAGCAGGAACGACTGCCCGTCGATCAGGAGCTCGGTGGAGTGCATGGGGCCCTTCTCCTTGTCACGTCGTGCGGGGCGCATCCGCACCGCCAGAGGAGGCCGCCCGTGTGGTCCGGGCGTTCGACCTCCTGGGTGAGGCTAAGCCGTCCCGGCCGGGAGATCGCGCCGTCTCGTGAACGCGAAAGGAATGCGGTCGCGGGTGGTCATGCACCCCCGGGCGGGGGTCCGCCGCCCCGTAGGCGCGGGTGGGACCGACGTCAACCCCCGCGACGGGATGCGCCGCGTGCCTCAGCATGGACGGTGTCGGGACGGCGTCGGCTCGCGTCCCCTGCCGCGGGCGGGGGCGGCTCCCCGCAGCCCGGACGACGCGCCGGCGGATGCGCGCGGGGCCGAGCGGCCGCGCCACGAGACGCACGATGCGAGGGGGACGACATGACGATGCTCCGACTGGGCCGAGCGGAGGCGGCGCCGGAGTTCCACGCGGCGGTGGAGAGCGCATTCGACGCCGTGTGGAACGCCGCCGGCGCCGAGCGGGGGCTGCTCCCCCTGTCCTGGCACCTGGCCGACCCCTGGAGTGGCGCGCACTTCGCCGCCACGGCCGCGGCCCATCCCGAGGAGGACCGTCGGGAGATCGTCGAGTCGTGGATCGTGCACCTAGGGCTCGTCGACGAGACGGACGTCCTGGACGAGCCGCTCCGGCGCTGCGGCGAGGAGATGGTGTGGACTGGATCCGTCGACGGCGTCGCCTTCCAGCTCGCCTACCCCGCGGACGGCACGCCGGAGCGCTGACGCCCCCCGGCGAAGGGGATCAGCCGGGACCGTCGCTCGTCGCGGCCAGCAGCGGCACGATCACGCGGCTGATGGGCAGGGGCAGCCCGTGCGCCGCGCCGCGGCGGAGGACCACGCCGTTGCGCGCCTCCCACTCGAGCGGCCGACCGGCCTCGCGGTCGGCGAGGATCGAGGTGCCCAGGTCGGCGGGAGCCGCGCGGAAGGCGTCGACGATCGCGTCCGCCACGTCGTCGCCGAGGTCGGCGCCCTCGGCGCGCGCCACCTCCAGGCACTCCCGCGCGTAGGCCCGGGCGAGCTCGGCGACGTCGTCGCGCCGGAAGGCGCCGGACCGCCGCCCGGTGAGGGCCATGATCCCCGCGACCGCGTTCTGCACGAGCTTCCGCCAGGCGACCGTGGGGAGGTCCGCCACCAGCTCGACCGCGCACCGTCCGCCCGCGAGCGCCGCGACGACGACCCGGGACGCCGGCACGTCCGGCAGCGTGAGGTGCGGGGCGCCGCGGAGGAGGACCGATCCGTCGGCCCGCGCCTCCGCCGGGAACCACACCACCGCGGGCACCACCGGGGACCCCGGCACGTGCGGCGCGACGGACGCCACCTGCTCGACGCCGTTCTGCAGCACGCAGACGACGGTGTCCGCGTCGCACAGCGCGGCGAGCCACGGCGCCGCCGCCTCGACCTGGGTCGCCTTCACGGCGAGGAGCACGAGGTCCACCGGGCCCGTGACGGCCGCCGGGTCGGTGCGCACGGGTCCGGGGACGACGACGGTCGCGTCGTCGGCGACCAGCACGAGCCGGTCGCGCGGCGTCCGCCCGCAGAGGAGGACCGGCACCCCGGCCTCGTGCAGCGCCGCCGCGACGGAGGTGCCGATCGCTCCCGGGCCGACGACGGCCACGCGGGGCGGGGCCTCCCGCGTCACCGGAACACGCGCCGCAGCCAGGCCGCGAGCCCCTCCACGGCCAGCACGCTCACGAACACCATCGCCACGAGCGTCGTGACCTGCCCGTGCAGCGTCATCACGGAGGACGCGTTCGTCAGGTGGAACCCGATCCCGCTCCCGCCGACGATGCCGAGGATCGTGGCGGCACGGATGTTCGTGTCGACGAGGTACAGCGAGTTGCCGACGAGCGACGGCAGCCCCTGCGGCCAGGTGGCCGAGAGGAAGCGCTGCCCGCGGGTCGCGCCGATGGCCGTGAGCGCCCGCTCGGGTCCCGCGTCCACCTCCTCGAAGGAGTCGGCGATGAGCTTGCCGAGGAGCCCGACGCCGCCGAACGCCAGCGCGACCACGCCGGCCTGGTTGCCGAGCCCGGTGATCATGATCAGGAGGATCGCGAGCACCAGCTCGGGCACCCCGCGGAACACGACGAGCACGACGCGCGAGGCGTTCCGCACGCCCGGGCTCGGCGCGACGTTCCGCGCGGCGAGGGATCCGACGACGAGCGCCAGCACGACCGACAGCAGCGCCGCGGCGAACGCCACCTGGATCGTGACCAGCAGCGCCTCCGCGAACTCGCCGAGCGAGTGCGAGCCGGTGCTCGGCGGCCAGAAGCTCTGGAACGTGGGACCGACGTACTCCCACGAGATCTGGTCGAGGTCGATGTCGGCCGCGAGGTAGCCGCCGACGACGACCAGCACGGCGAGCGTCGACCACATCGCGGTGCGCACCCGGTCGGGCGTCCACGGCCGTCGCTGCATCGAGTCGATGGTCACGGCGCGCGCGACGGCGGGGTCCGCGGACCGGTCGGGCGCCGGGCGTCCGCGGGTGAGGCGCCGCACGATCCGGTCGCCCATCCCGCGCCCGGCGGGTCGGACGCCGAGCACGCTGCGGCGGATCGAGGACGACACGATCTCCACGAGCACGCACAGCAGGAAGATCACGATCGCGATGCCGAGCCCGCGGCCGTACCCGGTGGGGAACTGGCCGAACGCGACCTTCATCGCGTAGCCGAGCCCGCCCACGCCGGCGTAGCCGAGGATCGCGGAGCCGCGGAGGTTGATGTCGAAGCGGTGCAGCACCGTGGCGATCCACGACGGCAGCACCTGCGGGAAGACGCCCGACCAGAACTCCTGCGCGCGCGTGCCGCCCGTGGTGCGGATCGCCCGCTGGGGGCCCTCGTCGACCTGCTCGATGGCGTCGGCGAAGAGCTTCGAGATCATGCCGATGGAGTGGATCCCGATGGCGAGGATGCCGGGCAGCGGGCTCCCGAGCGTGAAGGCGAGCGCGAACGCCAGCGCCAGCACGACGTCGGGGATCGCGCGGGTGACTACCCCGATCGTGCGGCCGAGCCAGCGCAGCCACGGCGCCGGCGTGGTGTTCCTGGCCGACGCGTACGCGACCGGGATGGAGACGACGGCCGCGAAGAGCGTGCCGAGCACGACGATCCCGAGCGTCAGCCCGATGAGGTAGACGAGGTCGGCGGGCGCCGGGAAGCTGATCGGGTCCATGCGCGAGAACACCTTCGCGGCGTTCTCGGTGCTGCGGGCGATGTCCGACCAGGAGAACTCGAGCGTCGTCAGCGCGTGGACGGCGAAGGCCACCATCGCGAGGACGACCACCAGCGCGAGCGCCCTCTGCCGCTCCGGCGGCCGGCGCGGTGCGCGCTCCTCGACGTCCGGGCGGACGCCGGGAGGCGCGGCGCCCGGGCGCTCGGCGACCGCGGTCACCGGGAGCCGTCCGGGGCGGACGGACCGGCGGTGCCGAGCCGCCCGAGCGCGCCGAGGGCGCCCACGGGCGCCGCCTCCTCGAGGGGCACCGTGCCGCCGAGCTCGGTCGCGATGGCCGCGAGCGCGGACGTCGTCGATGCCACCCGCCCGTAGATCTCCATCACCTCGGCCTTGCCGATGCCGCGCGTGGGGGTGTCGAGCACGACCTCGCCGTGGCGGAGCCCGACGATGCGGTCGCCCCAGCCGAGCGCGAGGTCGACCTGATGCAGGCTGCAGACCACGGTGAGCCCGTCGTCCGCGGCGATCTCGCGGATCAGGCGCATCACCTGCTCGCTCGACTCCGGGTCGAGGCTCGCGACGGGCTCGTCGGCGAGCAGGATCTCGGGCCGCTGCATGAGGGCGCGCGCGATGGCGACCCGCTGCTGCTGGCCGCCCGAGAGCCGGTCGGCCCGCTCGTAGGCCTTCTCGAGCAGGCCCACGCGGTCGAGGTGGCCGAGCGCCTCGGTGCGCGCGGCGCGGGGGTAGGTCCAGATCCCGAGGCGCGGGCCGCGGAGGCGGCCGAGCGCGCCGGTGAGCACGTTCTCGAGCACCGTCAGCGACGGCACGAGCTCGAACTGCTGGAAGATCATCGCGACCCGGCCGCGGAGGGCGCGGAGCCCCTGCTGGCCGAGGGACGCGACGTCCTGGTCGAAGACGCGGACGGTGCCCGCGCTCGGCATCTCCAGGCCGTCGAGGTGGCGGAGGAGGGTCGACTTGCCCGAGCCGGACAGGCCGAGCAGCACGACGACCTCCCCGCGCTCGACGGTCAGGTCGACGTCGTGGAGCGCCCTCGTGGTGCCGAAGGACTTGGTGAGCCCCGCGACGGAGACGAGCGGGGAGGTCGTCGTGCTGGTCATGGTCGGATCAGTCCGTCCGGGTCACTTCGCGCACTTGGCGGCGGGGATGGCCTCGCACAGGTCCGCGATGCCGGAGTAGTACTCCGCGTCCTCGGCCTGCGCGCCGAAGTAGCCCTCGGTGAAGCCCTCGGTGAGCTCCACACCGGACGCCTGGATGGCCTCGAGCGACGCGCCCTGCAGGACCGCGGTGAGCTTCTCCTTGGTCTCGGCCGGCAGCGCGGTGGAGATGGACAGCGGGCCGCCGGGCACGTACTCCTTGCCGATCACCGTCACCTCGCCCGCGTCCGCGGCGGCCTCGGCGATGGAGTCCTCCGCGAAGCCCACGTCGCACTGGCCGGAGGCCACGGCCTGCGCCGACTTGTCGTGCGCGCCCGCGAAGTAGGGGGTGAAGTCCGCGAACATCGGGTTGCCGTTGGCGTCGGCGCCTGAGCTCTCGACGTCGAGCCCGGCCTTCTCCAGCGCGTACAGGCCGAAGAGGAAGCCGGAGGTCGAGTTCGGGTCGACGAAGCAGACCGTCTTGCCCTTCGCGCCCGCGAGGTCGGTGATGTCCGAGCCCGTCGGGACGATCGCCTCGGAGTAGTAGCCGGGGTCGGTCACGTCCTCGGAGGTGAGCGTCGCGGCGACGGGCTCGAGCTCGGCGCCCTTGTTCGTGGCCATGACGTACTGCAGGGCGCCCGAGCTCATCATGTCGATCTTGCCGGCGACGGCCGCCGCGATGAGGGCCGTGTAGTCGGCCGTCGGGTAGTACTCGACCTTGAGGCCGGTCTCCTTGGCGATGTAGTCCTCGAGCGGGCGGTTGTTGGAGTCGGACCCGGCCTGGTCGGGCGTGGCACCGAAGACGAGGGTGCCCTCGGCCTTGGCCCAGGTGCCCTCGCTCGCGGCGGCGTCACCGGATCCGGAGGCGGAGTCGGACGCGCCGGCGGAGCAGCCGGTGAGCGCGAGGGCGGTGATGAGCACGGAGGCCGCGAGGCCTCCGATGCGGGTGCGGGGGGACGGGGACATGGGTGTGCCTCTCGAGTCGGTACCCGCGAGCGGTGTGGGGATCCGCGGGTCGATCTCGAAGGTAGGAAGGCGCGATGGAAGCGCCGTGCCGTCCAGATGGCGTGGCTGTGAACTTGTATGGAAGAGCAGACATCTCGGCCTCCGGGCGGCGACCGGGCGCCGCGGTCAGCCCATGTCGGAGCCCAGCTCGACCACCGTGAAGATCGAGCCGAGCAGCACGCCCGCGGGCGGCGACGTGTCCTCGCCGAGCTCCGGGAAGCGGTGCGCGAAGACCTCGGCGTCGTCCTCGGGGTGGAACCCGATCGCCTCGCCCGCCGCGAGCGAGACCCAGCGGCGGGTGTTGCGGGAGACGCCCCACACGATCCGGTGGCCGGGCTCGTCGAGGCGGAGCACGGCCTCCACGAGCCGGGCGGCGTCACCCGCCGAGAGCCAGGTCGAGACGCTGCGGGCCTGCGACGGCTCGGGCTCCGCCGTCATGATCCGCACGCTCACCACGACGTGCCCGTGCCGGTCGGCGTAGAGGCTGCCGAGCCCCTCGAGCAGCACCTTGCTGAGGCCATAGAAGGTGTCGGGCCGGGCGGCGGGGACGTCCTCGCGCGCGGCCTCGGCGGCGGGCAGGAAGCCGACCGCGTGGACGGAGCTGGCCGCGAGGATCCGCGGCACACCCGCCCGCACGACCGCCTCGTGCACGGCGTGCGAGCTGTCGTTGTTCACCGACTGGATCGCCTCCCACGAGCGCTCCGACGCGTGCGCCGCGAGGTGCACGACCAGGTCGGATCCGAGGAACGCCTCCGTGCACGCGTCGACGTCCGTGGTGTCGACGATGGCGGCGGTCTCCCCCGCGGCGAGCGGCGTCGGCGGCTCCACCACGTCCAGCAGCCGCAGCTCGTGCCCAGCGGCCAGCAGCAGCGGGCGGATGCTCGTCGCGATCCGCCCGGACCCTCCCGTGATCGTGATCGTGCCCATGTCGGATCCCCTCGTCGTCGAAGCGCCGGCCCGCGCGGCCGTCCTCCCATCCTGGGCGAGGGGCGGCCCGCCGCCTAGAGCGGCGCCGCGTCGAACAGCACCTGCGTGCCGCCGCGCGCCTCGTCGTGCGTGACGAGCGCGCGCACCCCGTAGACGTCGGCGATGAGGCCGGGCGTCAGGACCTCGCGCGGATGCCCGCCCGCCACGACGCGCCCCTCGCGGAGCACGAGCACGCTGTCGCAGAACATCGCCGCGAGGTTGAGGTCGTGCAGGGCGACGACCGTGGTCACCGGCAGGTCCCGCACGAGGGCGAGCAGCTCCAGCTGGTGGCGGATGTCGAGGTGGTTCGTCGGCTCGTCGAGCAGCAGCTCGCGCGGCTCCTGCGCGAGGGCGCGCGCGATGTGCGCCCGCTGCCGCTCGCCGCCGGAGAGGGTGCGCCAGGCGTGGTCCGCCTTCGCCTCCAGGCCGACGTGGGCGATGGCCCGGTCGATGGCGGCCGTGTCCGCCGCGGTGTCGCCGCCGAGGAGCGTGCGGTACGGCGTGCGGCCGAGGCGCACCACGTCGCGCACCACGATGTCGACCTCGGTCTCGCCGTGCTGGGTCACGGTCGCCACGCGCCGCGCGACCTCGCGCCGCCGGAGCCCCGCGAGGTCGGCGCCGTCGAGCGTCACGCGGCCGGAGTCCGGCGACGCGGCGCCCTGCAGCAGCCGCAGCAGCGACGACTTGCCGGAGCCGTTCGGGCCGAGCAGCCCCACGGTGGATCCCGGCGCGGGCTCGAGCGTGACGTCGTCGACCACGAGCCGGCCGCCGCGCGTCCAGCTGACGCCCCGCGCCTCGAGCGTCATGCGCGCCCCCGGTTGCGCATCAGCAGCAGCATGAACACGGGCACGCCGACGAGGGCGGTGCCCACGCCCACGGGCAGCGGCGTGGGCGCGAAGGCGATGCGGGAGAACGCGTCGACCCAGACCATGAAGACGGCGCCGAGCACGATCGTCGCGGGCACGACCCGCGAGTGCCGCTGGCCGAACAGCAGGCGCGCCGCGTGCGGGAGCACCAGGCCGACGAAGCCGATGGCGCCGGCGATGCTCACGAGGGTCGCGGTGAGGAGCGCGGTGACGACCAGGAGGATCGTGCGGGTGCGGCCCACGTGGATCCCGAGCGACGACGCGACCTCCTCCCCGAACGCGAAGGCGTCGAGCGACCGGGCGTAGGCGAGGCAGACGACGGCGCCCACCGCGACCACGGCCACGCTGATCCCGACCTCGTCCCAGCGCATGCCCTCGAGCGATCCGAGGAGCCAGAACATGATGCCGCGCGTCTCGTCGGAGTCCGCGAACGCGAAGACGACGAGCGAGGTGAGCGCGGAGAAGAGCTGCGTGCTCGCGACGCCCGCGAGGATCACGCCCGCCGTGCCGCCCGAGGAGAACCGGGCGAGCAGCAGCACGAAGCCGAAGGCCACGAGCGCGCCGATGAAGGCCCCGCCCGACATCCCGATGGCGCCACCGCCGAGGCCGAGCACGCCGATGAGCACCGCGCCGGTGGAGGCGCCGGAGGAGACGCCGAGCACGAAGGGATCCGCGAGCGGATTGCGCAGCAGCGACTGGAGCACGACGCCGCAGAGCCCGAGGCCCGCGCCGCAGGCCGCCGCCACGAGCGCGCGCGGCAGGCGCTCCTGCCAGACGATGGCGTCCTCGGAGACGCGCACCGGGATCTGCGCCAGCCCCGCGTGATTGAGCAGGATGTCGCGCACGTTCACGAGCGACACGTCGGCCGGCCCGAGGGTCACGGCCACGCCCACCGAGAGCGCGAGCGCGACGACCCCGAGCGCGAGGAGCGCCACGACGCGGAGTGCGTGCGGCAGGCGCATGACCCGCGCGGCGAGCGTCGCGAACGGCGCCCGCACGGCGGCGGCGCTCAGAGCCGGCCCCCGCGGGCGTCCCACCAGGCGCGGATCTTCTCGAGCCCGTCGACGAACCGGATGGACGGGTTCATCTCGGCGCCGTGCAGCGCGACCATGCGGTCCTCCGTGACGGCCGTGAGGTCGCGGGTGAGCGGGTCGCCCTTCAGGAAGTCGATCTTGTCCTGCAGCTTGTCGCCGGGGAACCGATTCCGCTGCAGGTCGCCGAGCACGAGGATGTCGGGGTCCCGGTCGACGACGCTCTCCCAGCCGGTGGCGACGAAGTCGTCGCGCACCTCGGGGAACGCGTCCGTGAGGCCGACCTGGCGGGACAGGAGCGCCGTGGCGCCGAACCCGCCGCCCATGTACGGCGTCTTCGTGTCCGCGAACCAGTACATGACCTTCGCCCCGCCGAGGTCCATGCCGTCGGTGGCCGCGGCCGCGCGCTGCTGGAGCGAGGAGACGAGCGCCTCCCCGCGGTCCTTCACGTCGAAGACCTCCGCCATCTCGCGGATCTCCTGGTACAGCGCGTCGACCGTGAGCGGCGTCGTGCGCTGCCCGCCCCCGTTGATGCTCACGTCGGAGTCGCAGTCGGTGGGCGAGAGGTAGGAGGGGATGGCCGTCTCGGCGAGCCGGTCGCGCGTGACGACGCCGCCCGTGCCGTAGTGCCGGCCGAAGGACGCGGTGACGAAGTCGGGATCCGCGCCCATGAGCACCTCGTAGGTGGGCGCGTTGTCGGCGAGGCGCGGCACCTGGGCGTTCGCGTCGGCGAGCGAGTCGAGCACCGGATCCGTCCACGACGCCGTGCCGACCATGCGGTCCTGGAGGCCGAGCGACAGGAGGATCTCGGTGGAGTCCTGGTCGAGCGACACCACGCGCGAGGGCGCCCGGTCGACCGTGACCTCGTGGCCGCAGTTCTGCAGCGTGAGCGGGTACGCGGTGGATCCCTCGCCCGCGTCGACCACGGTCGCGGTCGGCACCTGCTCGGACGCCCCGCATCCGGTGAGGGCGACGAGCACGAGGCCCGTGACGGCGGCGGCGCTGAAGCGGGCGAGGGCGCGGGGCATGGGTCTCCAGGAGGTCGAGGCCGGTGTCGGCCGGCGGGAGCCGGGCCGCGGGTAAGCATAGCCTTACCTCACCATGCGGCTCGACCCCCGTCCCCAGCACGTCGGCCGTCCCCGGGGATCAGCGCGGCCGCGCCACCGTCGACCCGCGCACGAGCAGCTCGAAGCCCATCGTCTCCGTGCGGAAGGCGCCCGCGTCCGCGCCGCGCTCGATCCGCTCGGCCAGCATCTCGACCGCGCGGTGCGCGATGGCACGGCGGCCGGGCGACACGGTGGTGAGGGGCGGCTGCGCGAAGCGGGAGTCGCTCGTGTCGTCGAGGCCCGCGACGGCCACGTCCTCGGGCACGCGGAGGCCCCGCTCCTGCAGCATCCACTGGGCGCCGAGCGCGAGCGAGTCGTTGAATCCGAACACGGCGTCGAGCTCGACGCCGTCGTCGAGGAGGCGGGCCATCGCGGCCGCGCCGGTCTCGCGTCGCCAGGGGCCGGGATCCACCTGCAGGCGCGGGTCGACCGGGATGCCCGCTGCGGCGAGCGCGTCCTCCGCCCCGCGGCGGCGGAGCGCCGAGCCCGACGGCTCGTCCGCCTCGCGCACGCCGATGAGCGCGATGCGGCGCCGGCCCGTCTCGACGAGGTGCGCGACCGCGGCGCGCGCCGCGTCCCGGTCGGCGATGAGCACCTGGTCGGCGAGCCCCTCGAGGAAGCGCTGGCCGATCATCACGAGCGGCACGTTGAGGTCGATGACGCCGGCGTCCTCCTGGTGCAGCGCGAGCGGCTCGTAGATCACGCCGTCGAGCACCTGGCGGTGCAGGCCCGAGAGCGCGCCGATCTCGCGGTCGCGCCGCCCCGCCGTCGTCTCGACGAGCACGCTGAGGCCGAGCTCGTCGGCCGCGTCGATGACGTCCTGCGCGAGCGGCGCCAGGTACGCGCTGTCGAGCTCGGGGATCACCAGCGCGATCATGCGCGACCGGCCGGAGCGGAGGTTCCGGGCGGAGACGTTCATCCGGTACCCGAGCTCGGCGACGGCCGCCTCGATCCGCGCCCGCGTCTCGTCGCGCATGTACGGGTAGCCGTTGAAGAAGTTGCTGACGGTCTTGATGGAGACGCCGGCGGCCTTGGCGACGTCGCTCATCGTGGCCGCCATCCGCTCCCCCTCGTCCGGGCGCTCCCGCCGCGGATCCTCGTCCGGCCGTGCACGCCGCCCCCAGCCTGGCATGCGGGCCGGGCGGCGGCCCTACTTCACGGCGCCGCTGATGAGGCCGGCCACGTAGTACCGCTGCAGCAGCAGGTAGAGCACGACGCACGGGATGACCGTCACGGCGACGCCCGTCTGCATGAGGCCCCAGTCGACCGAGTTGTTCTGGCCGGCCGAGAGGATCTGCAGGCTCACCGGCAGCGTGTAGAGGCTCTGGTCGGTGATGAGGATGAGCGTCGCGAAGAAGTCGTTCCACGCCGAGAAGAAGGTGAGGAGCGCGGTCGAGACGATGCCCGGGACGGCGATGGGCAGCATCACCCGGCGCATGGCCTGCAGGGGCGTGTTCCCGTCGATGAGCGCCGCCTCCTCGAGGCTCGCCGGCACCGCCTGGAAGGAGTTCCGCATGAGGAAGATGCCGAACGGCAGGTTGAAGGTGGCGAGCACGAGCGAGAGGCCCAGGAGGCTGTTGTCGAGGTCGAGCTCGATGAGCGTCAGGAACAGCGGCGTGATGATCGCCTGGAACGGGATCATGAAGGTGATCAGCACCACGAAGAACACCACGTCGCTCCCCCGGAACGGCAGGCGCGCGAACGCGTAGCCGGCAAGGGTCGACACGACGACCGTGATCGCCGTGACGAGCACCGACACGATGACGCTGTTGCCGAGGCTCGTCATGAGGTCGAGCCCGCCGGTCGGCTGCAGCAGGCGCTCGAGGTTGCCGAGGCCGAACGAGCCGTCCTGCGCGGTGAGCGCCTGGCCGAGCATGATCCCGAGCGGGTAGAGGAACAGCAGCGCGACGCACGCGCACGCGACGTACCAGGCGACGCGCGGCATGGAGGCGCGCACGGCGCCGAGGCCGCGGCGGTCGCGGCCGCGCACCTCCCGGGCGGGAGCGGCGGCGGCTGCGGGGACGGGACGGGTGGGGGCCTGGGTGCTCATGAGTGGTCCGAGTTCCTGAGGAGCAGCATCTGCGCCGCGCTGACGAGGCCGAGGACGACCATGAGGATGATGGAGAGCGCGGCCCCGTAGCCGAGGTCGAGCCGGATGAACGACGAGCGGTAGATCTCGTACACGGCCGTGATCGTGCTGTTGTCCGGCCCGCCGCTCGTGAGGATGTAGAACTGGTCGAACGCCAGCAGCGACCCGGCCACGCTGAACACCAGCACGAGCGCGAGGGTCGGCCGGAGCAGCGGCAGCGTGATGTGGAAGAAGCGCTGCCAGCGGGTGGATCCGTCCACCTCGGCGGCCTCGTTCACCTCCTGCGGGATCGACTGGAAGCCCGAGAGCAGCAGGAGCATCTGCAGGCCCGCCGCCTTCCACGCGACCATGCTCACGACCACGAGGAACGCGGTCGTGGTGCCGCCGAACATGTTGGTGGAGACGTCGAGGAGCCCGAGGCCCGCGAGCGTCTTCATGGTCGGGCCGATCACCGGCTGCCACATGAAGAGGAAGAGGTAGCTCGCGGAGGCGAGGCCCACCACCACGGGCAGGAAGTAGATCGACTGGAAGATGCGCGCCGCGCGGGTGCGTCGCTGGATGAGGAGCACGAGCACCAGCCCGATCACGAGGAGCACGGGCGTGACGATCACCGTGTAGAGCAGCGTGAAGCCGACCGCCCGGAGGAACGCCTGGTCCTGGAACGCCTCGACGTAGTTCGCGAGGCCCGTGAAGGCGCGGTTGCCGAGCAGCGGCCAGGTGAAGGTGGACATCGCGACGGTGCGCAGGAGCGGCCACAGGAAGAACGTGACGAGCATGACGAGCGCCGGCAGCGTGAGCAGGACGCCGGTGCGGCGTCGCCGCCTCGCCATGGCGCCGCGGTCGCGCACGGCGGCGCGGGCCGGGGACGTGACGACGCCCTCCAGCCGGGTGATGACGGGTGCGGTCACTTCTCGTCCTCCTCGACGTAGACGACGGAGTCGAGGATGCGCTGCGCCTCCGTCTGGGCCTCGCGCTGCGCCTCCTCGACGTCGCCGCGGAACACGGACTGCGAGATCAGGTTCACCCAGACCCCGTTGTTGTCGTTGAACAGCTCGTTCTCGACCGGGCTGAAGGGCACGTGGCCCACCCGGAGCGCATCCGCGAAGACCGCGTAGCGGGGATCCTGCGGCACGTAGACGGAGTCGAGCAGGTCGGTGCGGATGGGCACCACGGACTGCTCGGCGAGGATCGTCTGCGCCTCCTCGCCCGTCGCCCACTCCACGAACTCCCACGCGCCGTCGACGTCGTCGGAGCCGTCGAGGATCGCGAGGGTGTCGCCGCCGCCGAAGCTCGCGGATCCGCCGTCCCTCCCGGGCAGCGGCGTGACGCCGAAGTCCACCTTCCCGCCGGCGACGAGCGCGCCCATGGTGGCGGTGCCGTCCGCGATCATGCCGACCGTGCCCTGCTGGAAGGCCGTCGCGGTGTTGGGGCCGGCGTCGGTCTGCGCGAGCGACGGCATGCTGCCGTCGGTCCACATGCCGCGGAGGAGCTCGAGGCCCTCGGTGACCTCGGGGCTGTCGAGGGTGGCCTCGCGGCCGTCGGCGGTGAGCACGTCGCCGCCGCTCCCCCAGATGAGCGGCGTGAAGCCGAAGATGAGGCACCCACCGCACGCGCCGGGGATGGAGTAGCCGTACTTCCCGTCGCCCAGGGCGCTGATCGCCTTCGCGGCCGCGCGGATCTCGGCGTGCGTCGTCGGCGGGCGCTCGGGATCCAGCCCCGCCTCGGCGAAGAGCGCCTTGTTGTAGAAGAGGACCGACGCGTCGCCCGTGAACGGCACGCCGTAGGTGCGCCCGTCGAAGGCCGTGACCGACGCGTGGGCCGGGCTGAAGTCGTCGGCGTACGGCAGCGCGTCCACCCGGTCGGTGATGTCGACGAGGGCGCCGGCCTGCGCGAAGTACGGCGTGAAGACGAGGTCGAGGGCCGCGATGTCCGGCGGGTCGCCGCCCGCGATGGAGGTCGCGAGCTTCTGCACGTAGCTCGGGGAGGGCACGAGCGTGATCTCCACCTGCGTGTCGTGCGTGGCGTTGTACGCCTCGGCGAGCGGCTCGACGAGCGCCTTCTCGTAGTCGCGGATCCAGAGGGTGACGGTGCCGTCGGCGTCGTCGCCCGCTCCCGCCGAGCAGCCGGTGAGCGCGAGGCCCGTGATCATCAGGGTCGCCGCGGCGACCGCCCTCGTCCTGGTCCGCCTCATCGCGCTCCTCGGTGCTCGTGATGCTCGGCCCCGGAGGGCTCGGCCGCGTGGCCGTCCGCGCCGCCATGGCGCCTTCTACATCGTTGTACTAGATTATGTGCATCGATGTACTGCCCGTCAAGGGCGGGTCGAGGGGCCCGGATCGCGTCCGGGACCCGTCCACGGCACCGTCGCCGCGGACGCCGCCGCCACGTGAGGATCCCGATGACCGTCGCCCCCGCCACCCCGCGTCCCGCCGCCGATGCCCCCGGCGCCGTCCGCTCGTTCCCGCTCTCCGCCGTCCGGCTCGGCGACGGGCCCCTCCGGCACGCGCAGCTCCTCGACGTCGAGTACGTGCTGCGCCTGGATCCCGACCGCCTGCTCGCGCCCTTCCTGCGCGAGGCCGGGCTCGACTCCCCCGTGCCGAGCTACGGCAGCTGGGAGGCGATCGGCCTCGACGGGCACATCGGCGGCCACCACCTCTCGGCGCTCGCGCAGCTGCACGCCGCGACCGGCGACCCGCGCCTCCTCCCCCGCCTCGAGCACATGCTCGACGTGCTCGAGCGCTGCCAGGACGCGGCGGGCGACGGGTGGCTCGGTGGCGTGCCCGACGGCCGCGAGTTCGGCCGCACCATCTCCGAGGGCCGGATCGACGCCGACACCTTCGACCTCGAGGGCCGGTGGGTGCCGCTCTACAACCTGCACAAGACGCTCCGCGGGCTGATCGACGCCCACGTGCACACGGGATCAGCGCGCGCCCTGCGGATGGCCGAGGGCATGGCCGGCTGGTGGCTCGGCGTCTCGGCGCACCTCGACGACGACGCGTTCGAGGGCATGCTCGCCACCGAGCACGGGGGCATGGCCGACGCGTTCGCGACGCTCGCGG
This sequence comes from Clavibacter rahimiani, assembly GCF_052654495.1. NCBI lineage: Bacteria > Bacillati > Actinomycetota > Actinomycetes > Micrococcales > Microbacteriaceae > Clavibacter > Clavibacter rahimiani. The sequence goes on along the minus strand of NZ_CP199790.1, from coordinate 317,294 downwards.
GGATCACCGGCCGCGCCGACCTGCTGCGGGAGGCCGGGCGGTTCGCGCAACGCGCCCTCGTGGATCCGCTCGCCGCCGGCCGCGACGAGCTCGACGGCCTGCACGCGAACACGCAGATCCCCAAGGTGATCGGCGTGGAGCGGCTCGGGCGGATGACGGGCGACGCCCGGCTGCTCGCCGCCTCCGACGCGTTCTGGGACTCGGTCGCGCACCGGCGGAGCGTCGTGATCGGCGGGAACAGCGTGCGCGAGCACTTCCACCCGTCGCGCGACTTCGCGCCCATGGTGCTCGACGAGCAGGGGCCGGAGACCTGCAACAGCTACAACATGCTCGAGCTGGCGCGGCTGCGGTTCGAGCGGACCGGGGACCCCGCGATCCTCGACCAGGTCGAGCGCACGACGCTCAACCACATCCTCTCCACGCAGCACCCCGAGCACGGCGGGCTCGTGTACTTCACGTCGCTGCGGCCCGCGCACCCGCGCGTGCACTCGGTGGCCGAGGAGTCGATGTGGTGCTGCGTCGGGACCGGCATGGAGAACCACGCGCGCTACGGCGAGCAGGTGTTCGCGCACGCGGACGACGCGCTGCTCGTGGACCTGTACGTGCCGGCCGAGCTCGACTGGGCCGAGCGCGGGATCCGGGCGCGCATCGACGGCGACGTGGTGCGGACCGGGGAGGCGACCGTGACGATCGACGCCGCGTCTCCCGCGGACCTCGAGCTGCGGCTGCGGCGGCCGGGGTGGGCGACGTCGATGGAGGTGCGCGTCGACGGCGAGCCGGTAGTGGTCGTGCCGGGTGCCGCCGCCGTGCCGATCCGCCGCACGTGGTCCGGCACGACCGTCGTCACCGTGCGCCTCGGGATGGAGGTGCGCGCCGAGCGCCTGCCCGACGGATCCGCCTGGACGTCGTTCACGTACGGCCCGCTCGCGCTCGCCTCGCGCGACGGCCGGGACGGCATCGCCACCTCGCTCGCGGAGGACACGCGCATGGGCCACGTGACGCCCGCGCTGAAGGTGCCGCTCGAGCGGACGCCCGTGGTCACGGCGGCCGATCCCGCCGACGCCGTCACGCTCGTCGACCGCGCCGCGCTGGCGTTCCGGCTGGACGCGTGGCGGGGCGACGAGCGGGTGGCGGTCGCGCTGGAGCCGTTCGCGGGGATCCACGACGAGCGGACGACGCTGGTCTGGCCGACCGGGACCGACCCCGTCGCGCGGGCCGCCGAGCTGCGCGCGCTGGACGCGGCGGGCACCGACGCCGACGTGGTCGACGAGGTCGTCGCCGGCGAGCAGCAGCCCGAGGTCGACCACGGCTTCCGCGGCGAGGCCACGCGCGCGGGCGGCGCCGACGGCGTGCACTGGCGGAGCGCGACCGGCTGGTTCTCCTACGAGCTGCGCGATCCCGCGGGCGCGGCCGCCGTGCTGCGCGTACGGCTGCGGCGGGAGGACGCGGCGGGCGAGGCGAGCCGCACGGGCGACGCGCGCGATGGCGTCGGCGTCGGTGGTGGCGTCGGCGCCGGCGCCGGCGCCGGCGCCGGCCAGGTGATCCGCGTCGGCGGCGTCGAGGCGCCCGCTGCGGATCCCGTCGAGCTCGGCGGCGGGATCGGCGAGGACGCGGTCGACGTGCGGATCACCGACGCCATGCGCGCCGGATCCCCCGACGGCGCGATCGCGGTGTCCGTGCACGCACTGCCGGGCGGGCGCACGCGGGACGTGCTCGGGATCCAGCTGCGCCGCTGACCGCCGCGCGCACGCCGAGGGGCCCGGACGATCCGCCCGGGCCCCTCGCGTCGCGCGCCGTGTCGCTACGCGGCGACGGCCTGCAGGTTCCGCTCGATGTGCGCGTGGAACGCCCGCAGCCAGGTGAGGAGGAACTCCTCGGTGCCCGCGTTCGAGATCTCGCCCTCGGGGGAGATGAGCCCCTCGGTGGTCTGGATGTACGCCTCGGGCTGCGAGAGCTCGGGCGAGGCGAGGAACGACAGGATGCTGCGGAGGTGCTGCTGCGCGACGGCCGTGCCGACCGAGCCGATGGACGTGCCGATGACCGCGCTGGGCTTGCCCTGGAACGCGTTCTCGCCGTACGGGCGGCTGGCGAAGTCGAGCGCGTTCTTGAGGACGCCGGGCACCGAGCGGTTGTACTCGGGCGTGACGATCATGATCGCGTCGGCGTCGGCGATCGCGGCCTTGAAGTCGTTCGCGACCTCGGGGTAGTCCCCGTCCATGTCCGCGCTGTAGAAGGGCAGCGGGGCGATGGGGATCTCGGTGAGCTCGAGGCCGGCCTGGGCGCCGAGTCGCGCGAGCGCGAGCGACAGGGCCCGGTTGATGGAGGTGGACGACAGGCTGCCGACGAGGTAGCCGACGCGGTACGTGGTGCTCATGGTGTGCTCCTTCCCGCATGGACCGTTCCATGCGCGCGCATGGAGCCTAGCCGCGGCGGATGGGCGCTCCCTCCGTGCCGCCGCGCCCGCGCGGATCCCGGACAGCGGCGTCGTCGAGGTGTTCGACGAGGGTGACGACGTGGCCCCACGGCAGAAGTGCAACGGATCGTTGCACTTCTGCCTCATCGGGCCAGGTCCGCGCGAGCGCGCGCATGGAGAAAGAGGTTCCGGATGGAGAAGCCCCGCATCTCGGGGAACGCTCGACGCAGGTCGGCCGCTAGGCGCGTCATCACGGCGCTCCCCCACTGACATCGCGGACCATCGCGCCCGCCCCCTCACCCCAGCAGCACCTCCCACGTGCGGAGGGACGGCCAGAGCGCGTGGCGCGGGAGGACGTCGGGGCCGCACGCCCGGGATCCGAGCCCGTGCTGCGCGTCGTCGAGGAGGAGATGCAGGCCCTCGGGGTCGGGCAGCTCGTGCGGGTGGCCGACGTCGGTCTTCTCCTGCGGCGTCCAGCAGGAGAGCTGGAAGCCGGCGCGGTGACCCGATGCGTCGGGCACGGTCGTGACGGTGAGGGGCGTCGCGGATCCGTCGCCGATCACCAGCGAGCGCAGCTCCGGCCGGTGCCCCGTCTCCTGCGGGCGCGCGTACGCGACCGAGAGGCCGTCGACGCTCGACGCGAACCGGCCGACGTGCACAGCCGTGCGGCTGTCGGGGTACGACTCCCCCGGTCCCGTGCCGTGCCAGGCGACCGGGTGCTCGGCGAGCGCGGCGGGCAGGTCGATGCGCACGCCGACGCGCGGCCACGTGCAGTCCCACACGCCGAACGGCACGACCTCCGTCGCGAGCAGCAGGCCGCGGTCGGTGGCGGTCCAGCGGAACGCGACGTCCACGCCCGCCCCGGAGTGCGCGGCCTGCACGCGCAGGCGGGTCGCGAGGCCGTCGGCGGAGCGCTCGGTGCCGAGGAGCCGGTGGGTGAGGCGGTGGAGGCCGCGCTCGCGCCAGCGGTCAGCCGACGGCGGTGTCTCCTCGGCGCCGCGGCCTCGGGTCAGCTCGGGCTCGGCGAGCTCGTACGATCCCTGGCCGGCCCCGCGGTCGTTCTCCGTGGGCGCGCGCCACAGCTCGAGCCGGGGGCCGCGCACGGGGATCCCCGCCCACGACACCAGGTCGCCGCGCGCGTCGAATGAGCCGACGCCGAGCTCGTCGCCCCGCCAGCGTCCGGCTGGCCGCGGCCGGGGCGCGGGCCGCCGACGCACGAGCGCCTGGTGCCGCGCGATCACGTGCCCCGCCGCGGCCCAGGGCGCGTCGTGGCGCGTGACGACCTCCACCGTCACGTGCACCTCCTCCGCGTGGCCCGCGGCGCGCGCCTCGGCCGGGAGGGGGACCGTGACCGCCTCGCCCGCCGGGATCGGCGCGTGCTCGAGCACCCCGCGCGCGACCCGGCGGCCGTCGTGGTGCGTGGACCAGGCCAGGTCGACGTCGTCCGTCGGCGCGGAGTGGCGCCGGTTCTCGACCCGCACCGTGCATCCGTCGTCCGCGACCCGCACGCGCACCGGCACGATGACCGCGGCCAGCTCCGCGAGGCCCGGGGTGGGCGTGCCGTCGGAGAGGAGCAGGCCGTCCATCACGAAGGGCCCGTCGTGCACGGGCTCGCCGAAGTCGCCGCCGTACGCGTGGAAGGGGCGGCCGTCGGGCGTGCGGGCGAGCAGACCGTGGTCGCGCCATTCCCACACGAAGCCGCCGTGGAGGCGCGGCCAGCGGTCGATCGCGTCCTCGTAGTCGGCGAGGGATCCGGGCCCGTTGCCCATCGCGTGCCCGTACTCGCACAGGATGAACGGCTTGGCGCGCTGCTTCGCGCCGGTCGCGCCCGTGGTCTCGTGGATGCTCGCGACGGGTGTGCCGCACACCGAGTCGATCTCCTCGAGCGTCGGGTACATGCGCGAGTACACGTCGGTGTGCTCGCCCGTGAGGTCGCCCTCGTAGTGCACGGGCCGGGTCGGATCCGCGCGCCGCACCCACGCGGACATCGCCGCGATGTTGCGGCCGGTGCCCGACTCGTTGCCGAGCGACCACATCACGATGGACGGGTGGTTCCGGTCGCGGCCCACCGTGCGGGCGATCCGGTCGAGGTACGCGTCCCGCCAGCGCGGGTCGTCGGACGGGTTGTCCCGCCACTCGACGTCCCAGAATCCGTGCGTCTCCAGGTCGCACTCGAGCACGACCCAGAAGCCGAGCTCGTCGGCGATGTCGAGCAGGCGCGGGTGCGGCGGGTAGTGGGAGGTGCGGATCGCGTTCACGCCGCTCCGCTTCATCAGCTCCAGGTCGGCGCGGGCCTCGGCCTCGTCGAACACGCGGCCGCGCTCGGGGTGCGACTCGTGCCGGTTGACGCCGCGGAAGGTGAGACGACGGGCGTCGACGAGGAGGGCGTCGCCCTCGATGCGGACCGTGCGGAAGCCGATCCGGAGCGACGCCGTCTCGCTGGGCGACGACACGGTCGCGTCGTACAGCCGCGGCCGCTCCGCGCTCCACGCGTCGACCGCGGGGATCGCGATGGGCGCGACGTCGGCGGCCGTCTCCCACGTGGTCCGGATCCCGAGCTCGGGCACGCGCACGACCACCGGGAACGCGCCGTCCACCTCCACGTCGAGGAGGCCCGACCCGTCGGCGGGATCTCGGTCGGCCCGCACGCGCACGTCGTCGAGGGCGCGGGCCGGGCGGGCGAGCAGCTCGACCGAGCGGAAGATCCCGGGCAGCCACCACTGGTCCTGGTCCTCCAGGTAGGACGCGGCCGACCACTGGTGCACGCGGATCCCGAGCCGGTTGACGCCCGGCACGAGGAGGTCCGTGACGTCGAGCTCGGTCGTGAGGCGGCTGCCCGTGGTCCAGCCCGCCTCGACGCCGTTGATCCAGAACGTGGCGAGCCCCTCGATCCCGTCGGTGCGCAGCAGCACGCGCTCCGCGTCGGCGAAGGACGCGGGCAGGGCGAACGTCCGCCGGTGCTCGCCGGTGGGGTTCGCGTCGGGCACGTGCGGCGGGTCGATGGGGAACGGGTACTGCAGGTTCGTGTACGCGGGCGCGCCGTGGCCGTGCAGCACCCAGTGCGACGGCACGGGCAGCGTGGTCCAGCCGGCGGCGTCGAGCGCGGCGTCGTCGAGGGCCGGATCCGCCACCGCGGGCGGGCGGCCGGGCTCGTCGACCGGCGCCTCGGGCAGGAGGCGGAACCGCCAGTCGCCGTCGAGCGGGTGGACGGGCGCGTCGGTCGCGAACCGGGCACGCGGGGCGCGCCGGGAGGCGGATCCGGGGGCGACGTCGTCGAGGTGGGACATGGGTGCTCCGGAGGATCGGTGCGCCGCGGCGCGGGCAGGGGGACGTGCGGGTCGGGGACGGTGCGGGGCGGCGGCCCGGTCAGGCGGGCGACCCGAGCCCCGCGAGCGCGGCCCGGTCGGCGACCACGGTCACGCGCCGGTGTCGCTGGAGCACGGAGGCGGGCACGTCCACCGTCACGGGCCCGGTGAGCGCCGCCGCGAGCGCGTGGGCCTTGTGCGCGCCCGAGGCGACCAGCAGGATCCGCCGGGCCGAGAGGATCGTCGCGATGCCCTGCGTGATGGCGTGCGTCGGCACGCGCTCCGGATCGCCGCCGAAGTACCGCGCGTTGTCGCGACGCGTCGCCGCCGCGAGCTCCACCACGCGGCTCGTGCCCGCGAGGGGCGAGCCCGGCTCGTTGAAGCCGAGGTGCCCGTTCGCGCCGATGCCCACGATCTGCAGCCCCGCGCCGCCCAGCCGGCGGATGCGGCGCTCGTGCTCCGCGGCGGCCGCCTGCGGATCCGCCGCGCCGCCGTCCGGCACCACGACGCGCGCGTCGGGCACGCCCAGCGGCTGCGCGATGCGCGTGCGCACGAAGGAGAGGTACGACTCCGGGTGCCCGGCCGGCAGACCCACGTACTCGTCGAGCGCGACGAGCGACAGCCCGTCGGTGACGAGGCCGCGCTCCAGGCGGCGCCGGGCGAGCTCCGCGTAGAGCGGCTCGGGGCTGGATCCGGTCGCCACCCCCAGCACGCCCGCCGGCTCCTCCGCGAGGAACGCCTCCACCACGTCGGCCGCGGCGGACCCGAGGCCCGCGAGGTCATCGACGGCCGTCACCACGACGGACCGCGACGCGGGCGGCATCACTTCAGCGCGCCCTTCGCGATGTCGCCGATGAACTGCTTCGCGCCGATGAGGAACACGATGATGAGCGGGATCACCGCGAGCAGCGCGCCCGCCATGACCATGCCGTAGTCCTTGCCGTGGGCGCTGTTGAGCTGGCTCATCGCCACCTGCAGCGTGAGCGTGCCCGGGTCGTTCAGCACGATGAGCGGCCACAGGTAGTCGTTCCACGCGGCGATGAAAGTGAAGATCCCGAGGAACCCGAGGCCCGGCCGGATGAGCGGCAGGCACACCGTGAGGTACTGCCGGAAGAACCCGGCGCCGTCGATGCGGGCGGCGTCGATGAGCTCGTCCGGCACGCTCGAGACGATGAACTGCCGCAGCCAGAAGATGCCGAACGCGTTCGCCGCCGCCGGCACGATGAGCGCCTGCAGCTGGCCGACCCAGCCGAGGTTGATCATCGTCACGAACTGCGGGATCACCGACAGCTGCGCGGGCAGCATGAAGGTCACGAGCAGCAGCGCGAACAGCGCGCGCCGGCCGGGGAACTCGTACTTCGCGAACGTGAACGCCGCGATCGAGTCGAAGAACAGCACGAGCACCGTGACGGACACCGCCACGATGACCGTGTTCATCAGCGATCCGCCGAAGTCGATCGTGCGGAACACGGCCTGGATGTTCTCCCACAGGTACGGCCCCGGCACGAGCACGGGCGGCGACTTGTAGATGTCGCTCGTGGTGTTGCTCGCCATCACCACGAGCCAGTAGAGCGGGAACAGGCTCACGATGGATCCGGCGAAGAGCACCCCGTGCAGGACCACCCGGGCGGGCGGCAGCTGCCGACGACCCGCGGGCCGGCCGGTGCGCTCGGCGCGGGTGCGCGGGCGGCCCGCGGCCTCGTCGGCGATGCGGGCCGCGGCGGATCCCGCGGCGTGGACGGTCGTGCTCATGCGCGCTGTCCCTTCCTGGTGCCGGGCGTCCGCACGGGCTTCTCCTTCTTCTCCGCGCCCAGCCGGAAGCTGATGATCGAGAAGATCACGACGAGGAGGAAGACGCCCCAGGCGATGGCGGCGCCGTAGCCGAAGCGGTTGTAGTTGAAGGCCTGCTGGTAGAAGTACAGGACCGTCGTGAGGCCGGCCTGGCCGGCGCCGCCCGAGTTCGGGTTGGTGGTGCTCGAGGAGGCCGTGAGCACCTGCGCCTCGGTGAAGCTCTGCAGGCCGGTGATGGTGGAGACGACGAGCACGAAGAGGATCGTGGGGCGCAGCAGCGGCAGCGTCACCGACCAGAACGTGCGGATCGCGCCGGCGCCGTCGAGCTTGGCGGCCTCGTAGACCTCGGTGCCGATGGCCTGCATGCCCGCGAGGAAGATGATCGCGTTGTAGCCGGTCCACTGGTAGGTGATGAGGATCGCGATGGTCACCTGGATCGCCCACGGCGTCGAGAGCCACGCGACGCCGTCCAACCCGATGGCGCGGAGCCCCGCGTTCACGAGCCCGAAGCTGTCGCCGAAGATCGAGCCGAAGAGCACGGCCATGGCGACCACCGAGGTCACGTTCGGCACGAAGTAGCTGATCTTGTAGAAGGTGCTGAGGCGCTTCGCCGAGTTGAGCATGGCCGCGACCACGACGGCGATCGCCATCATCGGGAAGGTCGAGAGCGCGAAGATCACCAGGGTGTTGCGGATGGACAGCCAGAAGGTGGGGTCGGCCGCGAGGGCCTGGAAGTTCGCGAGGCCCACCCACTCCGCCGTGCCGAGCCCGTTCCAGTCCTGGAAGGAGAGGACGAGCGAGTAGAGCGCGGGGAACAGCCCGAAGATCGCGAACAGCACGAAGAACGGCGCGATGGCCGCGTAGTACGGCCACGTGCGGCGGAGGCCGCGGGTGCCGGCGGCCCCGCGGGAGCGCGCGGGGCCCGGGGCACCCGCGCCCGCCCGGGAGGACGCGCGCAGGCGCCCTCCCGGGCGGACGACGGTGGGGATCACTGCTTCGCGGTCTTCAGCGCGGCCTCGCCCGCGGAGACGGCGTCCTCCCACGCCTGCTCCGGGTCCTTGCCGAGGGAGGTGACGTTCTGCAGCTCGGTGACGAACGCGGCCTGCACCTGGTTGTCGTAGGGGCTCGTGTAGGCCGTAGGCATCTTGGCCGCGGCATCGGCGAAGACGCCGACGGTCGACTGGCCGCCGAAGAACGGGTCGCCCTCCTGCAGCTCGGGGGCGTCGTAGGCGGCGGTGGCCGACGGGAAGATGCCCTTGTCGGCGTACGCGGTGACCTGGTTGTCCTGGTCGAGCACGTCCTTGATCACCGCGAACGCGGCCTCGGGGTCCTTCGTGCCGGCGGGGATGGAGAGGAACGAGCCGCCGATGTTGGCCGGGCCGCCGGGCATGGGGGCCACGCGCCAGTCGCCGGAGGTGTCGGCCGTCGCGCTCTTGAGGTCGGCCTGGTACCACGAGGCGCCGAGGAGCGCCGGGAGCGAGCCGTTCGTGATCGCCGACGCCCAGTCGGGGCTGCCGTCGGTCACGTTCGCGGTGAGGCCGTCCTGGTACGCGAGCACGGCGCGGTCCCACGCCTCCTTGATCTCCGGGCTGTCGCCCGTGAAGTCGCCCGCCTCGTCGACGAAGCGCGTGGTGCCCTGGCCGATGGACTTGGTGAACACGTCGGAGGCGTCCACGAAGATCGCGCCGCCGGTGGCCTCCTTGAGCTTCTTCCCGAACGCGAAGTAGTCGTCCCAGGTGGCGGTGGCCGCGGCCACGTCGGCCGGCTCGCTCGGGAGGCCGGCCGCCTGGAAGACGTCGGCGCGGTAGTAGAGGGCGGTGGGGCCGATGTCGATGGGGAGGCCGATGAGCTGGCCGTCCTCCGTGGTCGCCTCCTTGAGCTTCCACGCCGGGTACTGGTCCGCCACGTCCTTCGCGCCCAGGTCGTCGAGGTTCTCGAAGAGCCCGTCCTCGCTGATGAAGTAGGGCATGTCCTCGCCCTTGACCCCCGTGATGGACGGCAGTCCCGAGCGGCCCGTGAACGTGGTGACGAGCTTCTGCTTGAAGTCGCCGCCGATGGTGGAGACGTTGAGCGTGGTGCCGGGCACCTGGTCCGGCACCTGGTCGAGCACCGTCTGGCTGAGGCCGTCCGGCCAGATCCACAGGTCGAGCTCGCCGCCGGCCGAGGATCCCGATGACGACGACGACGAGCAGGAGGCGAGGACCGGCGCGAGGAGCGCGAGGGCGGCGACGCCGACGACGAGGCGCCGGGCACGTGCGCGGCGGGCGGGGTGGTGGGGCATGGTGGTTCTCGATTCGGTGGGGGACGGGCAGGTCGGAGCGGGCGGGTGGGAGGGCGGGTGGTGCGCGTCAGGCGAGCAGGCGCGCGCCGTCCGGATGGGCGAGGGCGTCGGAGAGGTAGTCGTAGCGGCCGGGCTCGGCGGCGTCGGGGTGCGCCAGGAGCCACGGCACGAGCTCGTCGAGCCGAGGGGCGCCGGACGCGCCGCCGGGGCGCGTGACCGTGATCCCCGCGACCAGGCACGCGAAGTCGACGCGCTCGGTGAGGCTCCAGGGCGCGCGGGCGGAGGCGGCGAGCGCGGCGCCGAACACGTCGCCGGCGCCCGTGGCGTCGATCGCGCGGACCGCGAGCGGCGGGCGGACGACCTCCTCACCGCGGGCGGCGTCGACGGCGACGACGCCGCGGGATCCGGCGGTCACGACGCTGAGCGGCACGCGGCGGGCGAGCGCCCGGGCGGCCTCGACGGCCGAGTCGGTGCCCGTGTACGCGGACGCCTCGAGCTCGTTCGGGAGGAAGGCGTGGCACTCGTCGAGCTGGTCGAGGATCGCCGGGTCCCAGCGCTCGGACGGGTCCCAGCCCACGTCGGCGTACACGTCGGTGCCGGCGGCGGCGGCGCGGCCGACCCAGGAGCTGCGGTGCGGATCCAGGTGCACGAGCGCCGCGGCGGCCGCGGGCACCTCGCCCGGGACGAGCTCGTCGGAGCCGAGCGGGCAGGGCACGCCGCCCGTGACGAGGGCGCGGTCGTCGTCGTAGCCGAGCGAGGCCGTGACGGGCAGCGCCCAGTCGTCGAGGGTCACGAGGTGGTCGAGCACGACGCCCTCCGCGGCGAGCGCGGCGCGCACCAGGAGGGAGAAGGGATCCGTGCCCACGGCCGCCGCGATGGCGGTGGGCACCCCGAGGCGGGCGCCGGCGAGGGCGAAGTTCGCGATGCCGCCCGGCCCGTGGCCGAAGGACGACGTCCAGATCTCGTGACCCGGACGCGGCTCGCTCGGCAGCTCACCGAACACGACGTCGGCGAACAGCTGGCCGACGACCAGCAGCCCGGCGGGGCTCTGCTCGGTGCGGGATGCTGCGGACACGTCGGGCCTCGGCTTCTCGGTGGGCCGCGCCGTGCGGGGCACGGGGAGCGGGGAGGGCGGTCCGCCGACGGCGACGCTGCCGGCGGGACGCGGTCGACCAGGGGCGGCGACCGGTAGTGACGTTTCTAGCCCATGTGAGCACATGGATGGAAGACTTTGTTTATTACAAGATTGTTTCTGCTCGATCCTGCGCGCTAATGTTCAGTCCATGAGAGACGCCCGAGAGTTCGTGATCCTCGACCGGCTGCGCGCCAGCCGCAGCGCGACGGTCGCGGAGCTCGCCGACGCCGCCGGCACGAGCGAGGCCACCATCCGCCGCGACCTGGCCCGGCTCGACGAGCAGGGGGCGCTCCGGCGCACGCACGGCGGCGCCGTCCTCACCGAGGTCGACGCGCCCTTCGCCGAGGTCGAGCAGGTCAACCGGGAGGCCAAGGAGCGCATCGCCCGGGCCGCCGCGGCGCAGGTCCAGGACGGCCAGTCGGTCGTGCTCGACATCGGCACGACCACGCTGCACCTGGCGGAGCAGCTGCGCGGCCGGTCCCTCACGGTGATCACGGCGAGCATCGCCGCGTTCGACGTGCTGCGCGACGACCGGGCCGTGAAGCTCATCCTGCTGCCGGGCGACTGGGATCCGGTCTACCGCTCGGTGTCCGGCCCGCTCACGGCCGAGAGCCTGCGGATGCTGCACGCCGACCACGCCTTCGTCGGCGTGAGCGGCATCGCCGACAACGGCGACCTGCGCGACACGACGATGGCCCAGGTGCCCATCAAGCGCGCGATGGCGGAGGTGAGCGACCGGGTCACGGTGCTCGCCGACTCCTCCAAGTTCCCGGGCACCGGCGCCGGCCGTGTCGCCCCCACCGCGTCGCTGACGCAGCTGATCACCGAGGCCGCCCCGCACGCGCGGGTGTCGCAGGGCCTCGCGGACAAGGGAGTGTCGGTGACCGTCGCATGAGGTTGACCATCCTGGGCGGGGGCGGCTTCCGCGTCCCGCTCGTGTACTCGGCGCTGCTGCGCGACCACGAGGCCGGCCGCGTCTCGCACGTGGCCCTCTACGACACCGACGAGGTGCGCCTCACGGCCGTCGCGCGCGTGCTCGCCGAGCAGGCCGCGGCCTACCCGGACGCCCCCGTGATCACGCTGCACACCGACCTCGACGAGGCGCTCGCGGGCGCCGCGTTCGTCTTCTCGGCGATCCGCGTGGGCGGCATGGCCGGGCGCTCGTGCGACGAGCGGCTCGGCATGGCGCACGGCGTGATCGGGCAGGAGACCGTCGGCTACGGCGGCATCTCCTACGCGCTGCGGACGCTGCCGGTGGTCATGGACCTCGCCGAGCGGATCCGCGTCCAGGCCCCCGACGCGTGGGTCATCAACTTCACGAACCCCGCGGGCGTCGTGACCGAGGCGATGTCGCGCGTGCTCGGCGACCGCGTCATCGGCATCTGCGACTCGCCCATCGGCCTCGCCCGCCGCGTGCTCGGCGCGCTCGGCGTCGCGGGCGACGACGTGGTCATCGACTACGCCGGCCTCAACCACCTCGGCTGGCTGCGCGGCCTCCGGGTCGACGGCACCGACGTGCTGCCGGACCTCATGGCCCGCCCCGACCTCATCGGCACGTTCGAGGAGGGCCGGCTCTTCGGCGCGGAGTGGGTCACCGAGCTCGGCGCCGTGCCGAACGAGTACCTGCACTACTACTACTTCAGGCGCGAAGTGCGGCACGCCGACCAGCTCGCCGCGCAGACCCGCGGCGCCTTCCTCGTGGAGCAGCAGGGCCGGTTCTACGAGCAGCTCGAGCACCGGCACGACGTGTCCGCGCTCGCGCTCTGGGAGCGCACGCGCCTCGACCGCGAGACCACCTACATGGCGACGAACCGGCAGTCGGCCGGCATGGGCGACCGCGACGAGGACGACCTCGTCTCCGGCGGCTACGAGGACGTCGCGATCGCGCTCATGCGCGGCATCGCGTACGACCAGAGCGCGCGCCTGATCCTCAACGTCCGCAACCGCGGCACGCTCGCGTCGCTCGACGCGGACGCCGTGGTCGAGGTGCCGTGCATCGTCGACGCCCGCGGCGCGCACCCGGTGGCGGGCACGGAGCTGCCCGACTTCGGCGTGGGCCTCGTGACGAACGCCAAGTACGTGGAGCGGCAGACCATCGAGGCCGGCCTCGGCGGATCCCGCGCCGCCGCCGTCCGCGCCCTCGCGCACCACCCGCTCGTCGACTCGGTCACGGTCGCGCGCTCCCTGCTGGAGGACGCGATGCACGCGTTCCCGGCGCTCTCCTACCTGCGCTGACGCGGATCCGCCCGCGCCCGCACCCGCCCGCTCGCCCGACCGACCGCGTCCCGACGTCCCGGAGGACCCCCATGCACCAGAACCAGAAGCTCGTCCAGGAGCGGATCCTCCGCGCGCTGCATGAGCGGATCACGCCCGCCGTCTACTCCGCGAAGACGCCCGTCTCGCTGCGCGCGTGGATGGCGCCCGACGAGCCCGTGCCCGTCGCGGAGGCCATGCAGCAGGAGTACCTGCCCTTCGAGCTCGGCCAGCCGTGGGGCCGCGCGTGGTCGACGTGGTGGTTCGAGGTCACCGGCGAGGTGCCCGCCGAGTGGGCCGGCCGCACGGTCGAGCTGCTCATCGACCCCGGCTTCATCGGGGACTGGCCGGGCAACCAGGCCGAGTGCCTCGTGCACACCATGGACGGCGTGCCGATCAAGGGGATCCACCCGCGCAACACCTACGTGCGCCTGCACGACGAGGCGGCCGGCGGCGAGCCGGTGCGCTTCCTGATGGAGGCGGCGGGCAACCCCGACATCCTCGTGAACGAGTTCGTGCCCACGCCCTACGGCGACAAGGCGACCGCGCCCGCCGAGCCCATCTACCGCTTCCGCCAGGCCGAGCTCGCCGTGTTCGAGCCCGAGGTGTGGGCCCTGCGCTTCGACGTCGAGGTGCTGTACCAGCTGCTCATGGAGCTGCCCGAGACCGAGCCGCGCCGCCACGAGGTGCTGCGCGCGATCGAGCGCGCGCTCGACGTGCTCGCGATGGACGACATCGTCGGCACCGCGTCCGCCGCCCGCGCCGAGCTCGCCGAGGTGCTGTCCCGCCCCGCGGTGCCGAGCGCCCACACGCTGAGCGGCGTCGGCCACGCCCACATCGACAGCGCCTGGCTCTGGCCCATCCGCGAGACGAAGCGCAAGACCGCCCGCACCTTCTCCAACGTCCTCCGGCTCGCCGAGCAGTACCCCGACTTCCGCTTCGCGTGCTCCCAGGCGCAGCAGTACGTGTGGGTGAAGGAGAACTACCCCACGGTCTTCGCGGGGATCAAGCAGGCCATCGCGGACGGCACCTGGTACCCGGTCGGATCCATGTGGATCGAGCCCGACGGCAACCTGCCGGGCGGCGAGGCGATGATCCGCCAGCTCACGCACGGCATGCGCTTCTTCCAGGAGGAGCTCGGCGTCGAGACGCACGGCGTGTGGTTGCCGGACTCGTTCGGCTACACGGCGTCGTTCCCGCAGATCGCGAAGCTCGCGGGCCTCGACTGGTTCCTCACGCAGAAGCTCTCCTGGAACCAGACCAACACGTTCCCGCACCACACCTTCTTCTGGGAGGGCATCGACGGGTCGCGGATCTTCACCCACTTCCCGCCCATCGACACCTACAACTCCACGCTCGAGGCGGAGGAGACGCACCACGCGGTGCGCCAGTTCCGCGAGAAGGGCCGCGCCACCATGTCGCTCGCGCCCTTCGGCTACGGCGACGGCGGCGGCGGGCCCACGCGCGACATGATGGAGCGCCAGCGCCGCACGGCCGACCTCGAGGGGTCGCCGAAGGTCGTCGTCGAGCACCCGGACGAGTTCTTCCGCAAGGCCGAGGCCGAGTACCCCGACGCACCGGTGTGGGTCGGCGAGCTGTACCTGGAGCTGCACCGCGGCACCTTCACCTCGCACGCCCGCGAGAAGCGCGGCAACCGCCAGGCCGAGCACCGCCTGCGCGAGGCCGAGCTGTGGTGGACGATCGCGGCCGTCCGCACGGGCGCCGAGTACCCGTACGCCGCGCTCGACCGGCTCTGGAAGCAGACCCTGCTGCAGCAGTTCCACGACATCCTCCCCGGCTCCTCCATCACGTGGGTGCACCGGGAGAACGAGGAGGACTACGCCCGCAGCCTCGCCGAGCTCGAGGCGCTCGTCGCCGACGCCATCGCGCGGGTCACGGCGCAGGCCGTCGCCGACGGCGAGGGCGACGGGTCCGGCGCGTTCGCGGTGAACTCGACCGGCCACGCGCGCACGGCGCTCGTGGAGGCGCCCGACGGATCCGCGCTGGCGCTCGTCGCGGTGCCCGGCAGCGGGATCGCGCCGCTCGTCGCCGTGGAGCCGGCCTCCCCCGTCGTGACGACGCGCGCCGACGGCGGCACCGTCCTCGACAACGGGCTGCTCCGCGTGACGCTGGACGCGCGCGGCCTCATCACGTCGATCGTCGACCGGCGCTCCGCCGACCGCGAGCTCGTGCCGGCCGGTCGCGTCGCGAACCTGCTGCAGCTGCACGAGGACATCCCCACCGCGTGGGACGCGTGGGACGTCGACGCGCACTACCGCGCGAGCCGTACCGACCTGGTGGACGCCGCCTCGGTCGAGCTCGTCGAGGACTCGCCCCTCCGCGCCACCGTCGAGGTCGTGCGGCAGTTCGGGCGCTCGCGCGTCGTGCAGCGGGTGTCGCTGCACGCCGACGACGCGCGGATCCACGCGACGGCCGACCTCGACTGGCTCGAGGACGAGAAGCTCCTCAAGGTGACCTTCCCGCTGTCGATCCACGCGCAGCACCACAGCGCGGAGATCCAGTTCGGGCACGTCCGCCGCCCCACGCACACGAACACGTCGTGGGACGAGGCGCGCTTCGAGGTCATGGCCCACCGGTTCGTGCACGTGGAGGAGCCCGGCTACGGCGTCGCCCTCACGAACGCGGGCAGCTACGGCCACGACATCACGCGCACGGTCGGCGCGACGGGCGAGGTGGAGACGGAGCTGCGGATCAGCCTGGTCCGGGCCGCCCGCTCCCCCGACCCCGTGCAGGACATCGGCCACCACCGCTTCGAGTACGCGCTCGTGCCGGGCGTGGGCATCGAGGGCGCGGTCGACGCCGGCCTCGAGCAGAACCTGCCCGTGCGGGTCGTGCACGCGGGTGACGCCTCGGCCGCGCCGCTCGGCACGGCGTCCCCCGCCGAGGTCGACGCGGCACCGGCATCCGCCGACGCCGTCCCGTCGTCCCTGCCGACCGGGGCCGGGCTCGTCTCGGTGCACGGCGGCACGGTGCGGATCGAGGCCCTGAAGCTCGCCGACGACGGCTCGGGCGACGTGATCGTCCGGCTCTACGAGTCGACCGGCGCGCGCGTCGCGACCCGGCTCGGGGCGCACCTCGACGCCGACCGCTTCACCGAGGTGGACGTGCTGGAGCGCCCGCTCGGCGAGGGCTTCCCGCGGTCGCTCGCGTTCGAGCCGGAGGCCGACGGCCGCGGCGTGCGGCTGGTGCTCCGGGCGTTCCAGGTGATCACGGTGCGGATCCACCGGGCCTGACCCGGAGCCGGCGCGACGCCGGCGACGACGCGAGGGCGCGATCCGGCTGAAGCCGGGTCGCGCCCTCGTCGTCGTGCGGGCCGCTAGTTGAGGGCCTTGCCGCCCGTGGTGAGGGGCTCGACCGAGCTGGGGGTCACCGCGAGGGCGAGGCCCGAGAGGCCCAGGCCGAAGAAGAGGAAGTCGTCGACGATCGTGAAGCCGGTGGGCGTGAGGCCGCCGAGCTCGTTGTCGATGATGCTGAGGATCCCCATGAGCGTGAACAGCCCGCCGAACGCGAGGAGCGTGCCGCGGATCGCGCCGGGCCCGATCTGCCGGGTCCCGGCGATCAGCAGCATGACCGCGCTGCCGAGGTAGAGGACGTCGACGAAGAAGTCGACGTTCAGGATCCCGAGGAGGTGCGTCCCCTCGATGAAGAGCCCCACGAACCCGTGGCCGCCGAGAACCGCCGCGACCATCACCATCCACGCCTTGCCCATGTACCGATCCCCTCGACCGCGGACCCGCCGCTCGACGGGCACCATCTCCACCGAACCCGGCCCAGGGCCGCGCGCCAAGGTCCGGCGGCCCGACTCCCAGGATCCGTTGAGGTCCGTCGGGCGGCCGTTCCTCACGGCGAGCCTGGACATCCGCCGACGGCCGACACACTGCTCGATCCCGGGCGTAGCGTCCCACGCACAGGACATCGGCCGGCCCCCGCGCGGCCACGGACAACCACTGGGAGATGCACATGTCAGAACGCAACACCGTCATCCGGAGCATGCACGACCTCGGCCTCGCGGCCTGGTTCGGCGGATCGCTGATGGGCGCCGTCGGCCTCAACGGCGCCGCCGCCGCCGCGAAGGACCCGCAGGAGCGCCTGCGCCTCTCGTCCATCGGCTGGGCCAAGTGGGCGCCCGTCCAGCTCGGCTCGCTCGCGATCCACGCCGTCGGCGGCCTCGGCCTCATCTATGCCAACAAGGGCCGCCTCGCGAGCCAGGGCGAGGCCCGCTCCAACACGAACGTCAAGGCCGTGCTGACCATCGTCGCCGCGAGCACGACGCTCTACTCCGCCCTCGTCGGCGGCAAGATGGCCAAGCACGCGGACGAGGGTGCCGAGGGCACGACCGAGCCCGGCGCCGGCGCCTCGAAGGAGCTCGCGGGCGCGCAGAAGCAGCAGAAGGCGCTGCAGTGGCTCATCCCCGCGATGACCTCGGTGCTCGTCGTCCTCGCCGCGCAGCAGGGCGAGCAGCAGCGTCCCGTCGCCGGCTGGATCGACCGCTTCAAGAGCTAGTCACCACACGTCACGACGGCGGGGTGCCCTACGGGGCGCCCCGCCGTCGTGCGTCCGGGCAGCTTCAGAACGCGTAGCGGATGCGGCAGTACGGCATGATCCGCCGCACGAGAGCGGTGAACTCGGCCACCGCGTCGCCCTTGAGCCCGCGGCGGTAGCGCACGTTGACCGCGCCGTTCTCGCTGACCTTCTGCTCCTGCATCCCCGGCTGCCAGATGAGCTCCTCGGCCTTCGGGTGCCAGCCCATGTTCACCTCGTGGAGCTGCTCGTTGTGCGTGAGCATGATGACCTCGGCCGCGAGCTGCGCCTTGGTGCGGGCGCTGAGCGTGTCGTCGAGCGTGCGGAGCAGCTGCTCCCACTCGGCGCGCCAGCCCGGCGTGAGGATGACGGGCGAGAAGTTGAGGTGCACCTCGTACCCCGCCTCGACGAAGTCGTCGATGGCGGCGATGCGCTCGGCGATGGGCGACGTGCGGATGTCGGTGACGCGCGCGACGGCCTCGGGCATGAGCGAGAAGCGCACGCGCGTGCGGCCCATGGGATCCCAGTCGAGCAGGTCGCGGTTGACGTGCTTGGTGGCGAAGGACGCCTTGGCCGTGGGCGACATGCGGAACAGCTCGACGAGGTCCCGCACGTTCGCGCTCACGCGCGCGTCGGCCGAGCAGTCGCTGTTCTCTCCGATGTCGTAGACCCACGCCTCGGGGTCGCACTGGTTCGCCTCGGTCTTGGGGCCCTGCTTGGCGATGTGGCGGGCCACGTGGCGGTGGATCTGCTCGATGTTCGCGAACACCGTGATGGGGTTGCTGTAGCCCTTGCGTCTCGGCACGTAGCAGTAAGCGCACGCCATGGCGCAGCCGTTCGCGGTCGACGGGGCGATGAAGTCGGCGGAGCGCCCGTTGGGCCGCGTGACGAGCGACTTCTTGACGCCCACGACGAGCGCCTCGGTCTTGATGCGCACCCAGCGCGCGACGTTCGCCTCGTCGCCGTGCACCTCCGGGATCTGCCAGTGCGAGGCCACCTCCACGATGGTCGCGTCCGGCCAGGCGGCCACGATCTCCTGCCCGCGCGGCAGCTCGAGGGCGGCCGGCTCGGCGTAGATGCGCGTGATGTCGAGCAGGCCGCGGCGTGGCCGCGGGTCGGCGACGGGGGCGGGGGTGGTCACGGATCCGTTCTACCGACCACCCCCGACATCGTCGCCGGACCCCGCGGCCGCGGTGCTCAGCAGGTGCTGCGGTACTCGCTGATGTCGAGGCCCACCTGCGGCGCCGGGCAGATGAAGCGCTCGTAGCGCAGGTCGCCGTCGACGTGGCGCTTGAGCCAGGCGATGCTGGCACGCGCGATCGTCGTGTTCGAGACGTTCGGCGCGAAGTGGCTGGCGCCACGGAGCTCCAGGTACGCCTTCTCCGACGCCCGCGTCAGCGACTCGTAGAAGGGCTCGGCGTGGCGGGCCACCGGAGCGGTGCGGTCGTCCTCGGCGCCGATGATGAGCGTGGGCGCCACGACCTCCGGCCAGGTCTTGTCGAGGTTGTAGGGCGTCATCGGGATGACGGCGCGGATGGCGGGGTCGTCCTTCGCGGCCTGCAGGGATCCGCCGCCGCCCATCGAGTGGCCCATGACGGCGAGCCGGGAGCCGTCGACCCGGTCGCGCACGGAGCTGCTCGTCGCGAGGTAGGACAGCGCCGCGCGGAGCTGGTCGCCGCGCGAGCTCGGCTGGTCCGAGGTGGTGAGCGTGTCGATGGTGAACACGACGAAGCCCTGCGACGCGAGCCGCGGCCCGAGCCACGCGATGCTCGACTCCCTGGCCGTGTAGCCCGGGGCGATGGCGACCGCCCCGAACGTCCCCGCGCTCGTGGTCGTCGGGTAGTGGATGGTGCCGCCGCCGAAGCCGCGGGCGGCCAGGCGGGACACGGACGTCTGCGCCACCGGGAACGCCCCGCGCGTCGCCTCGATGCTCGCCGCGCTCGGCTCGGGCCCGCGCTCGAACGGGTTGACGGCCGCCGCCTGGGCGGGGCCGGTGAGCCCCAGGGCGGCTCCCGCCGCCACCAGCATCGTCGCCGTGGTCATGAGCAGGCCGCGCCGGCCGCTCCTCGTGGTCGTGGTCGTGGTCGTGGTCATCGTGTCCTCCCCGCGGACGGTCCGTGCGCCCGTCCGATCCCCCGGGAACACGATCCCGGGCCCCGCGGGCACGTCGTGCGATGGACGCTACATTTGCTCTACCGGTTGGTCAAGCAATCGCCGGGAGCGAGGCGGGAGGCGGCGAGCGGATGGTCGACGACGCGATCGACGGACGGCGGCTGCGCTACGCCCACCGCCGCGGCGAGCTGCTCCGGGCGGCGACCGAGCACGTCCTCGACCACGGCCTCGACGACCTGACCCTGCGCGGGATCGCCGACGGCGTCGGGGTCAGCCACGCCACCCTCGTGCACCACTTCGCGACCCGCGACGCGCTCATCACCGAGATCGTCGAGCGCGTCCTCGCCGAGACGTTCGCGTCCCCGGACCTGGTGGCGGGAGCCGACGACCCGCTGCGGGCGCTGTGGACGCGGGCGACGGATCCCGAGGGACGCCGGCACGTGCGGCTCTTCATCGCGATCACCGGGCGCAGCCTCCACGGCGATCCGCCCTTCGCGGAGGCGGTGGCGCGGTCCGTCCGGGAGCGCACGGCCCTCATCGCCCGGGCGCTGGAGGCGGCGGGACGCCCGCCCGCGGAGGCGTCGGCCGCGGCCACCGTGATCCTCGGCGTGATGCGCGGCCTCATGGTCGACCTGCTCCTCACCGGGGACCGGGATCGTGTCGACGCGGCCTTCGCCGCCTTCGCCGCGGGGCAGTCGCGCGCCGCGGGGCAGGGGTCCGCGGGGCGGATCGCCCCTCCGAGCACGGCCGCGGGACCCGGATCCCGGTAGCCGGGGAGCGAATCCCCGCGTCCTGGGAGCGCGAAGGCATTGTGCACGACCCGACACCGGCGGATCGTGAGCCGAGCGGATGCTCATGGACGAGCCATGCCCACCGCTGAGACCTCCGGAGCGTCACATGTTCGACAGGAAGTTCATCACCCAGGCCATCGACAAGAGCGCGCAGTCGCCGCTCGACCGTCGCCGCTTCTTCAGCGCGGCGGGCGTCGCCGGCCTCGGCGTCGGCGCCGCGGCCCTCATCCCCGCGACGGGCGCCCAGGCGGCCGACGCGCAGGCCGAGGCCGACGCGGGCGCGGTCACCGACGCCGCCGTCCTCAACTTCGCCCTCAACCTCGAGTACCTCGAGGCCGAGTTCTACCTCCGCGCCGTCACCGGCAACGGCCTCGTGCCGAACGACATCTCCGGCGTCGGCACCCCCGGTGGCGTCACGGGCGGCCGCGCGGTCCAGTTCAAGGACTACGCGATCCGCCAGTACGCGTACGAGATCGCGCAGGACGAGAAGGCCCACGTGAAGTTCCTGCGCGCCGCGCTCGGCTCGGCGAAGGTCGCGCGCCCCGCGATCGACCTCGACGCCGCGTTCTCGGCCGCCGCCGCGGCCGCCGGACTCATCAAGCCGGGCGAGAAGTTCGACGCGTTCGCCAACCAGGAGAACTTCCTGCTGGCCTCGTTCATCTTCGAGGACGTGGGAGTCACGGCGTACAAGGGCGCCGCGCCCCTCATCACCAACAAGACGTACCTCGAGGCGGCCGCCGGCATCCTCGCGGTCGAGGCGTACCACGCGGGCATCATCCGCACGCAGCTGTTCGCGCGCGGCCTGGCCGAGCCGGCCAACGCGATCTCGAACGCCCGCGACTCGCTCGACGGCCCGTCGGACCTCGACCAGGGCGTCACCGTCTCGGGCGGCGCGAACCTCGTGCCGACCGACGCGAACGGCATCGCCTTCAGCCGCACGCCCGGCCAGGTCCTCAACATCGTGTACCTGAACAACAAGGCCGTGACGAAGGGCGGGTTCTACCCCAACGGCGTCAACGGTTCGGTCAACACGAGCGCCGCGAACTAGCGGCACCGGGCGGGCCGGGACGCCGTCGAGGCGTCCCGGCCCGTCCCGCCGGGCCACCCGGCCGACGCGCATCGACCCGGCGCGTGACGAACCCGTCCCCGGGGACGTCCACTCCATGACACGCGACCGCTCCCGGTCGCGGAGGACGGAGATCCCATGAGCACCGCTCCTGCGCCCGACCGGCGCCGACGTGCGGCGTCCCCCCTGCGCGCGCTGCCCGCGCCCAGCGGCGCCCCGGCCAGTGGCGCCCCGAGCTCGACCCCGCCCGCTGCCGGCGCGCGGCCGGACGGCTCCGACGCCACCGTCGACACGATCGCGCCGGGTGCGCGCCTCCCGGGCGCCCGCGGAACCGACGACCGCACCGCGGGTCCCGCAGGCGGCGCCGCCGACGCGGCCGCCCCCGCGCTCCGCCGCGGCCACATGGCCGGCACCGACCTCGACGAGGCCCTCGCGCGCTACGGCGCGCTCTACCCCGGCACCGACTTCCACGCCGAGCGCGCGCCCGCCGACTTCTCGTACCAGTACTCCTTCGTGGGCGACGAGAACGTCACGCTCCGCTCCTCCACCTTCCGGGCCGAGCACTGGGGCCGCCTGCCCGTGCTGCCCGACTACGTCGTCACGTGGTGGCGGGAGGGGGCCGGCGCGGTCGACCTCGGCGAGCACGAGGTGCGCTCGAGCGGATCCCGCCCCTTCCTCCTCCCCTTCGGCAGGCCCGCCACCTTCCACTGCACGGCCGGCGTGCAGAACCTCGTGCACATCGACGCCGCCTTCCTCGAGGAGACCGCCGCCGAGGCGCACGAGGGCCGCTCGCGCCCGCTCGTCTTCGACCACGCGCGCCCGCCGTCCGCCGAGAGGACCGCGGCCTGGCGGCGCGCCGTCGGCGAGGCCAGCCCGGCGCTGCGGGACCCCGCGTCGAGCCCGCTGCTCCGGATGCAGGCCGGCCTCCTGGTCGCGCGCGCCACGCTCGAGCTGTTCCCCTGGCACGACGTCCCGTTCAGCGCCGAGATGCGCGCGCCCCGGATGAGCGCCGTCCGCACCGCCATCGAGTACCTGCACCACCACGCCGACCGGCCCATCACGCCGGCCGACGCGGCGCGCGCGGCGGGGATCAGCACGCGCGTGCTCCAGCTCGCCGTCCGACGCTACGAGGACACCACGCCAAGCGCCCTGCTCCGCGGGATCCGGCTCGACCGCGTGCGCGCCGAGCTGATCGAGGCGACGCCCTCCTCCACGACCGTCCGCGCGGTCGCCGAGCAGTGGGGCTTCGGCCACCTGGGCCGGTTCGCCGCGTCCTACGCGGAGCGCTTCGGCGAGCTGCCGAGCGCGACGCTCCGCGGCTGACGCGTCCTCGGGTCCCGTACGCTCGCCCCCGTCCGCGGACGCCCCGTCCGCTCACGCCCTGTCCGCTCACGCCCCGACGGGCGGGATCGCGTGTCCCGGAGGCGAAGCGGGGCGCGGCCTCCCTGGGAGTCGGCTGATCCGCGTGCCGAACCGCGCGGTCCCTGCGTCTGAATGACGAGGCGGATCCGCGAGGCACCCGGATCCTCCCCACGCACCACCCCCGCATCCCCCACGAGAGAGAGACACCATGTCGAGCATCACCCCCACGTCCGCGTCGTCCACCGGCATCACCGGCACCGGCACCACCGGCGGGAAGAACACCATCGCCGACGGCGTGATCGAGAAGGTCGCCGGCATCGCGGCCCGCCAGGTCCCCGGCGTGCACGACCTCGGCAACGGCGCGGCCCGTGCGGTCGGCGCGATCCGCAACGTCATCGGCCAGCAGGACCGCGGCCAGGGCGTCTCCGTCGAGGTCGGCGAGACCCAGGTCGCCGTCGACATCACGCTCATCGCCGAGTACCCCGTCGACCTGCAGCAGGTGGCGGACGACGTGCGCAAGTCCGTCACCGACGCCATCGACCAGGTCGTCGGCATGGAGGTCACCGAGGTCAACGTCACGATCTCCGACGTGAACCTGCCCACCGACAAGCCGTCCGACGACGACGCGGCCGAGAAGCGCGTCCAGTGACCCCCACGACCACGGGCCTCCTCGTCGGGGCGGTCCTCGCCCTCTCCGGTCTCGCCTTCGGCTTCGGCGGCTTCCTCCTCGTCCTGGTCTTCATGGCCGTGGGCTTCGGCGTCGGCCGCGTGCTCGAGGGCAAGCTGGACATCCGCGGCCTCGCCGACGCCCTCCGCGGGCGTCGGTCGTCGTGACCCGCGCGGTGTCGGCCCCCGGGAGCGCCGGGACCCCGTCCGGGGCTCCCCGGGGCCGCACCACGATCACGTCGCGCGCGGTGCGCCGGGTGGTCGCGGCCGTCACCGCCGACGCCCTCGAGGTGCCCGCGCACGACGTCGCCGTCACGCTGACGGACGACCACGGGAAGCTCGCCGTCGAGGCGCGCACCCCGATCCGCATCCCCGCGCTGGCCGCTCGCCCCGAGGCGGGCGGCACCCTGGTGGAGCGCCTCGTCGAGGCGCAGACCCAGGTGCGCGACCGCGTGCTCGACCTCACGGGATCCACCGTGGGCCGGGTCGACCTGCGGATCACGGGCGCGCGCATCCAGGAACGCAGGAGGGTCTCGTGAGCACCGACAGCACGTACCGCCGCCTCGTGCGGCGCGAGACGCACTCGTCGCGCTCGGGCATCGCCATCACGCTGGCCGTGATCCTCATCCTCGTGCTCGCCTGGCTCGGCACCGAGGCGGTCCTCGCGGCCGTCGGCGCGGCGCCGCTCCTGGTGGCTCCCGCGGAAGCCGTCTCGGCCTCCCTCGACGCCGTCGGGGCCCCGGCCGGATGGCTCGTCGCCGCGGGCGCCGTCGTGGCGCTCGTCGGCCTCGCGCTCGTGATCGTGGGGCTCGCGCCCGGCCGTCGCGGTCGCCGCGGCGCCGCATCCACCCGCACCGCCGCGGTGGTCGACGACCGGGTCATCGCCCGCTCGCTCGCCCGCACCGCGAGCTACGCGGGAGGGGTGTCGCCCGAGCAGGTCGACGTCTCCGTGTCGCGCCGCACCGCGCTCGTCCGCCTCACGCCCACCTCGGGCCGCAGCACCGACGTCGGCGCGGTCGAGGAGGCCGTGCGGGCCGAGCTCGCCGGCTACGACTACCGCCCCGCGCTCACCCCCAAGGTGACGCTCGCCGAGGAAGGGAAGGTCGGCTGATGACCGGCACCAACCGCGGGCTCAACCGCCTGCTCGTGATCGTGGTGGGGCTCGTCCTCCTGGTCGTCGGCGCCGCCGTCGCGGTGGGGGCCGTCCTGCCGGACGTGCGGGCCGCCGTCGCGGGCGCCGCCTCCGACGCCCGGGGCCCCGCCGGCGACGCCCTCTCCGGCGGGCAGCCGTGGATCCTCTGGGTCGTCGCGGCCGCCGCGCTCGTCCTGATCCTGGTGCTGGCGTGGTTCGCGCTCCGCCAGGGCCACGGCCGCACCGGCACGCTGCTCCGCCGCGCGCCCGGGGAGGACGCGACGTCGCCCACCGGCGGGTCGCTCGTCATCGACGCGAAGGTCGCCGAGCAGATGCTGGAGGAGGCCCTCGGGCACGACCCCGCCATCGTCTCGATCGACGTCAGCGCGTTCGAGGTCAAGCGCTCCACGGTGCTCCGGATCACGGCGGTCGCCCGCCGCGGCGTCTCGCCGGTCGCGGTCCGCCGCACGGTGGACGAGGCCGTGGCACGCTGGGACGCGGTGCTCGGCACCGAGGTCCCGGTCGTCATCCAGATCACCGGCGGCCTCCGCTCGAGCATGACGAGCGGCACCCGCCTGGCCTGATCCGCCGTCCGCCCCGGCACGGATCCCCGCGATCCGCACCGGGGCGGACGCCCGCCCGACCTCCACGAGAGAAGAGACGCACCATGACCGACGACGACAGCTCCTCCCGCGGCGGCTGGCTCGGCGGGTCCTTCGCCCAGAAGGCCGTCGACCCGCTGCTCCGCGCCGTGCGCGCCGAGATCGACTCGGCGAAGCGCGAGGTCGGCGAGCGCGTCCGGTCCGCCCGCTCGGGCGCGATCCTGCTGGGCGCGGGCATCGCGCTCGGGCTCGTGTCGCTGGGGCTCCTGGCCGCGGTGATCGTGGCGCTCCTGCTGATCGCGCTGCCGCTCTGGGCGGCGACGCTCATCACGCTCGCGCTCTTCGGCGTCGCGAGCGCGCTCGTCGTGCGCGCGGGCCTCGCCCGGCTCTCCCGCGGCGTGCCCGTGCCGACGGACACGCTGGCCCACGCGCGCGACCGCATCCGCCCGGGCGACCGCGGCGCGGCGCGCGACGCCTCCGACGGGACCCCGGGATCCGGCACCCCGCCGTCGCCCACCCCGTCCGCCTGACGCGGATCCGCGCGACCTCCGCGACGCCCGGCGCCCCCCCTGTGGACGCCGGGCGTCGTCGCGCTCCGGCCTCCCGTAGGTTGACCGTTCACGCCCGCTCGGCCCGGCGGCACCACGCGTCGCCATCCGGCCCTCGGACAACCGCAGACCGCCGTCCTCCGGACTCGTCGCCCGCCTCGCGGGCGGTCTGCTCGGTGGTCCGGCATGGGAGGCACACCGATGAACCTGTCCCGACGCTCCATCCTGGGCGGCGCCCTCGCCGCCGTCCCCGTCGCCCTGCTCGCCGCAGGGCCCGCGCACGCCGACGAGGCCGCGCCCGCCGCGCCCGCCGCATCCGGCGCTCCCCTCGCCTCGAACGGGCGCGCCGTCGTCCGCGACATCCAGCAGCAGCTGGTCGCCCGCTACGGCGCCCGCCCCGGCTTCCCCGCCGTCGTCACCGACGGCGTGTGGACGGGGGACGCCCACCAGGCCCTCATCCACGCGCTCCAGCTCGAGATCGGCATCGCGGAGGCCACCGCGAACGGCGTCTTCGGGCCGCTCACGCGCACGACGCTGAAGCAGCAGCCCGAGCTCACCGTGGGATCCGCCGACACTACCGGCTACCTCGGCCACCTGCTCCAGGCGTCGCTCGTGGTCATGAGCACGTGGGACGGCCCGGTCGACGGCCGCTTCTCCGCCGAGCAGGCCACGCGCCTCGCCCAGTTCCAGCGCACGGTCGCCCTCCCCGAGACCGGCCGCGCCGACTACCGCACCTGGGCGGCGCTGCTCGCGAGCAACGGCGACCCGACGCGCCCCGGCGCCGCGGCCGACGGGATCACGGTCATCACGGCGGCGCGCGCGACGACCCTGAAGGACGCCGGCTTCAGCGTCGTCGGCCGCTACCTCACCGACTCCGACCGGCCGGACGCGCTCGCGAAGCGCATCCAGGACGGCGAGCTGCAGGCCATCTTCGCCGCCGGCCTGAAGGTCTTCCCGATCTTCCAGGAGGGCGGTACCGACGCCACGTACTTCTCGTACGACCTCGGCGTGCGCGCGGCCGGCCGGGCCGTCGACGCCGCCGACCGCCTCGGGTTCCTGCCCGGCACGGTCATCTACTACGCCGTCGACTTCGACGCCACGCGCGCCGAGGTCGAGACGCACCTGGAGCCGTACTTCCGCGGGATCCACGCCGAGCTCCAGCGCCGCGGCTGCGCCTACCGGGTCGGCGTCTACGCGGGCCGCCGCATCTGCGCCACGCTCGCGGCCGCGCACCTCACGGAGCTCAGCTACGTGGCCGACATGTCCACGGGCTGGGGGGCGAACCTCGGCGTGCGGATCCCGGAGAACTGGGCGTTCGACCAGATCCTCGAGCACACCATCGGCGCGGGCGACCAGGCGTTCGACGTCGACACCAACGTGGTCTCGGGCCGCGACCCGGGGCAGTCGAGGGTCGCGCCCCGTCCCTGATCGGCGGCGCCGCCTACGTCGGATCCGCGTCCCCGGGGCCGCCCGGACGATTCCCCCTCGTGGGGGACGCCCGGGCGGCCCCGTTCCGTTGGGATGGGGGCATGGTCCCGTCCCCGCTCCGCCCGACCCGCCCATCCCGCCGTCCCCGCCGCGCGCGCCTCGCGATCGCCCTCGCGGTCGCCGCCGTGACCGCCCTCGCGACCGGCTGCTCGGCGTCGCCCGCGGCGCCGGCGGATCCCGCGAGCACGCCGGCCGCTGAGCCCGTGGTGCTGCCGTCGTCGCCCGTGGGCCAGCAGGCGCGGTGGCTGCTCGACACCGTCAACGCGGAGGACGAGGTCCCCGTGCAGGAGACGGGCGAGCGCCTCGCGCAGGTGATGCTCGACGCGGCGTCCGCGGAGGAGATCGCGGCCGTGCTCGAGGACGTGCGCGACGGCCGCCCGTGGACCGCGACCGCCTACGAGGAGCAGGGAGCGCAGTCGGTGACCACCATCGCGAGCGCGGACGCCGGCACCTTCGACATGCAGGTCGCGGTCGACGACGCGGGCCTCATCATGGGCCTGTTCTTCGGCGAGCCCGAGCCCGAGCGGGAGCCCGCGACCAGCTGGGACGCGCTCGAGGAGCAGGCCGCGGCCCTCGGCGGCGACGTGTCGCTCACGGTCACCCGCGTCGAGGACGCCGCGCTCGGCGAGCGGATCCTCGAGGTGCTGCCCGACGGCGTCGCCGCGTCCGACGCGCGGCCCATCGGATCCATCGTGAAGCTCTACGTGCTCGGCGCGCTCGTGCGCGCGGTCGAGGAGGGCCGGATCGGCTGGGACGACCCGCTGACCGTCACCGACGACGTGCGCAGCCTCCCCTCCGGCGAGCTGCAGGACGCCCCGACCGGCACCGTGGTCTCCGTGCGCGAGGCCGCCGGGAAGATGATCTCGATCAGCGACAACACGGCCACCGACATGGTCATCGCCGCCGTCGGGCGGGAGCGCGTCGAGGCGGCGCTCGCGGACCTCGGCCACGCGGATCCGCCGCGCAACGTGCCGCTGATGACCACGCGCGACCTGTTCCGCGTCGGCTGGCAGGACGACGGCGCCCTGCGCGCGCGGTGGGCCGACGCCGACGCTGCCGAGCGCCGCGCGCTCCTCGACGCGCTGCCCGGCGGCGTGGTCGACCTGCCGGTGACCGCGGTGACGGACGTGGCCTGGACCGCCGGCGCCGACTGGTTCGCGACGCCCGACGACATCGCCCGCGCGCACCTGCGCCTCGCGGAGCTGGCGGAGACGCCCGCCGGGGAGCCCGTGCGCGGGATCCTCGCGGCGAACCCCGGCTTGCCCGAGCCGGAGCGCTTCGACCACGTGGCGTTCAAGGGCGGCAGCTCGGTGGGCACGTTCGCGCTCGCGTACCTCGTGGAGGACGGCGACGACGCGTGGACGGTGGTCGTGCAGGCCGCGGCGCGCGAGGCGTCCGGGCTCGAGCGGCCGTCCGCGTACGCGGGCCTCGCGGCCGACGCGGCGGCCCTGCTGGCGGGATCCGGCCGTGGTTGACTCCGTACGCGGCGGGGGCCGCGCGAGGGGAGCACGATGACGGACGACCGCGGATCCGACGAGCCGGCGGTCGCCGCCGAGGTCCTGGAGGCATCGCTCGAGATCGGGCGGCGACGGCCCGTCCGACGGGCGGTCCGCGCGATCGGCGCCCTCGCGCTGGCGGTGGTCGGCGCCGGGGACGCGGACGACCTCGGCCGGGAGTCGGACCTCGTCGTCCGGCGCATCGACACGGGGCGCGAGGTCCTGCGGACGAACGCCGGCGGCCTGACGGACGCGGACCTCCTGCTGCAGCGCGTGCGCCTCGACCTCGAGACCCGGAGCGTGCGCGACTTCGTGGCCGACTGGCGGCTGATGGACGCCGACCCGGACGCGGGCCGGGGCACCGGCACGGGAGGGACCGGTGCGTGAGCGCGCGGGCGTCCGGCCCGCCCGCGTCCCCTCGGCCCCGTCCCGCCTCGCGCGCGTGCGCCTCGGGCTCGTCGCCGCGCTGCTCGCCGTGCTCGCGATCCCGCTCGGCCTCGCCGGGCCCGCCGCGCCCGCGCACGCCGGCGTCGACGACTTCGCCTTCCGGTCCTTCGACGCCGTCTACCGGCTGTCGACCGACGCGGACGGCCGCTCCGTCCTCCGCACCACCGAGACGCTCGTGGCCGAGTTCCCCGACCGCGACCAGAACCGCGGGATCCGCCGCGAGCTCGTCGCGGGCTACGACGGGCACCCCACCGGCTTGCGCGTGCTGTCCGTGACGGACGAGTCCGGGAACCCGCGCGCCTACGAGTCCGACTCGGACGACGGCGCACTGGTCCTGACGATCGCCGACGACGGCTTCGTGCGCGGCGCGCAGACCTACGTCATCGAGTACGAGCAGCACGACGTGACCCGCGCCTACGCCGACACGGGCGCCGAGGAGTTCTACTGGGACGTCAACGGCCTCGGCTGGGCGCAGCCGTTCGGGCGCGTGACGGCGACCGTGGAGATCGCGCCGGACCTCCTCCCCCGGCTCACGGGCGACGCGGACGCGGCCTCCGGTCCCGCGGGCGCGGACGGGCCCGCGGAGATCACCCGGACCGCGGAGGGCTTCCGGGCGTCCGCGGACGACCTCGGCCCGCGCGAGGGGCTCAGCCTCTCCTTCGGCTTCACGCCGGGCACGTTCACGCCGCGCGACTCGTCGTTCCTCGCGGCGCCGTGGCCGTCGCTCTCGCTCGCGGGCGCCCTGCTCGCGCTGGCCGCCGCCGCGGGCGCGGTCGTGCTGCGCCGCCGACGCCTGGCGGACGCGCCCGGGCGCGGGATCGTCGTGGCCGAGTACGACCCGCCGGAGGGCGTCGGCCTGCTCGTCTCGTCGGTGATCTCCGGGAACGCCGCGCGCGCCACGACGGCGCTCCTGCTCGACCTGGCGGTGCGCGGCGCCGTGCGGATCCTCGAGCGCGACGCCGGCCGGAAGCCGTCCTTCGCGCTGGAGCTGGTGGATCCGGCGCGCGTCACCGACCCCGACGAGCGCCGGTTCGTCGCCGCGGTCTTCGGCGACGGCGCGGGGGCCGGCGCGACCACGGACCTGAAGCGCGCGGACGCGAAGATCACCACGCGGATCCAGAAGCTGATGACGGGGGTCCGGAAGCGCACCGTGACGGACGGCCTGCGGAAGCCGATCCCGGTGGGCCCGATCGTGCTGCTGCTCGTCGCCGCGTCGCTCGGCATGGCCGCCGCGATCGCGTTCGCGGTGCTCGCGCTGGTCGGCGCCTACGGCGGGGGCGTCGTCGTGGCCTTCCTCGTGGCCGGCGTGGTCGGGCTGACCGTGACGATCGTCGCGGTCGCGCGGCTCCCGCTCACCGAGCGGGGCGTCGCGCTGCGCGACCACCTGGCGGGCCTCCGCGAGTTCATCCGGCTGGCCGAGGCCGACCGGATCCGCATGCTGCAGTCACCCGCGGGCGCCGAGCGCCGCGACCTGCCGCGCGACGACCGCGACGTGCTCCGCCTCACCGAGGAGCTGCTGCCGTACGCCGCCATGTTCGGCCAGGAGCGCGAGTGGGGCGACGAGCTCGGCCGCCGCTACGAGCACCAGCGCAGCCGGCCGGGCTGGTACGCCGGCCAGTCGC
Organism: Clavibacter rahimiani; assembly: GCF_052654495.1. Taxonomy (NCBI): domain Bacteria; kingdom Bacillati; phylum Actinomycetota; class Actinomycetes; order Micrococcales; family Microbacteriaceae; genus Clavibacter; species Clavibacter rahimiani. The sequence continues at coordinate 286,242 of NZ_CP199790.1, read as the reverse complement.
CGTTCGCGCCCGCGGCGTTCGCCAGCAGCCTCGGCTCGGTGTCGTCGAGCATGCACGGCGCGTACTCCGGGTCGAGCTCGAGCGGCGGATCCACGGGAGGGACGACCTCCGGCGGCGGCGGTGGAGGAGGCGGGGGCGGCGGCGTGTGACCGCAGCTCGGGCCGGGCGCGAACCGCGCGCGAGCCGCGCGCGTCAGCCGTCGACCGGCCGCACCCAGTACGCGTAGCGCGACACGGTCACGAAGCCGAGGTCGGCGTACAGCGGGCGGGCGCCCGCGTTCGCCTCGACCACCTGCAGCCAGAGCGCGGTGATCCCCCGCTCCCGCCCGGCCTCCACCGCGGCCGCCATGGCCGCCCGGGACAGGCCGCGGCGCCGGGCCTCGGGCCGGGTCGCGACCGCGTAGAGGCCGCCCCAGCCGTCGACGAGGGCGAGGCGAGCGGTCGCGAGGACGCGCGGCGCGGATCCGTCGGCGGCGACCCGCTCGCGCACCGCCGCGTACACGGCGGGGCCGCGCGTGAGGATCCTGTGCGCGACGTCGAGCTCCGCGGATCCGCCGCGTCCGTCCACGCTCCACCACGCGTCGAGCCACGCGTCGTCGGGCGCGGCGGCGACCGTGACCGTGAGCGCGGGATCCGCGAGCCGCGCCTCCCCCAGCCGACCCGCGACCGCGTCGGCGACGGCCACCTGCGCGAGCGTCCGCGCCTCCTCGACGTAGCCGCGCGCCGCCAGCCGGGCCGCGAGGTCGGCGGGGTCCGACGCGGGCGACACCTGCACGCACGCGGGGATCCCGTGGGCGCGCGCGAAGGCCTCGGCCGCGTCGAGCGCGGCGTCGGGATCCGCGACCGGCCCCGCGGGCAGCACCGAGTTGGCGCGCTTGGTCACGCCCCCGGCCGCGCGGAGGATCCAGCCGCCGTGCCGCTCCCGGTGCTCGGCGGGCCAGCCGCGGTCGGCCAGGTCGTCGAGGAGGGCGGCCGCAGCGCGCGGGTCGAGACCGCGCACGACGGCAGCGGAGGCGGGAGCCCCGGGATCCCCCGCGGTCACGCGAGCGGCCCGGCGTCCGCCTCGCCCCGCGACACGTCGTCGTCCGCGTCGGCGGCCCGCAGCACGCGGAGGGCGTTGCCGCCCGCGAGCGCCCGCAGGTCGTCGTCGGACCAGCCGCGCTCCGCGAGCGCGGCGATGAGCGCGGGGTAGCGGGACACGTCCTCGAGGCCGTCGGGCGTGCGGTCGACGCCGTCGTAGTCGCCGCCGAGGCCCACGTGCCGGGGTCCGGCGACCTCGCGGATCCGCTCCACGTGCCGCACGACGTCGGCGAGCGTCGCGCGCGGCCGCTCGCCGGGGCGCCGGGCGGCGACGGCCTGCACGCCCTCGTGGTCGCGCGGGTCGACGCCCTCCGCGATCGCGAGCATCAGCGTCTCGTCGTGCCACTCCGCCACGGCGGGCGACACGAACTGCGGCACGAACGTCGCCATGCAGACGCCGTCGTTCCCGGGCAGCGACTGGAGCACGTCGTCGGGCACGTTGCGCGGCACGTCGCACTCCGCGCGCGCCCCCGAGTGGCTGAACAGCACCGGCCGGCGGGCGATCCGCAGCGCGTGCCGCATCACGTCGGCCGACACGTGCGAGAGGTCGACGATCATGCCGATCCGCTCCATCTCGGCCACCACCCGCTCGCCCGCGGCGCTCAGGCCGTGGTGCACGGGCGCGTCGGTCGCCGAGTCGGCCCAGGCGACGTTCGCGTTGTGCGTGAGCGTCATGTAGCGGACCCCGAGCACGCGCATCGTGCGGAGCGCGCCGAGGGAGCCGCCGATCGAGTGGCCGCCCTCCATGCCGAGCAGCGACGCGATGCGGCCGGACGCGACGACGCGGTCCACGTCGTCGGCGGTCACGGCGAGCGCGAGCCGCTCGGGGTGCGCGGCGACGAGGCGCCGCACCACGTCGATCTGCTCGATGGTCGAGCGCACCGGGTCGACGCCCGGGAGGTCCGGCACCCACACCGACCAGAACTGCGCCGCGACCCGGCCGCGCACGAGGCGCGGCAGGTCGGTGTGCAGGCCCGGCACGGCGTCCTCGACGGCGAGGCGCGCGAGCACGGCGTCGGACACGGACGCGCTCGGCCCGCCCTCCCGCACCGCGCGCTCGCGCAGCGCCCACGCGAGGTCGTCGTGCCCGTCGACGACGCCCTGGCCGTCCAGGATCCGGTCGACCCGCTGGGCGGTCGTCGGATGCGCGGGCGCCAGGGCGTCGTCGGTCGTCACGGGCGGATCAGCGCCCGGTGCCGTCGACCGCGAGCGGCTCGATGGCGGCGAGCTCCTCGTCGGTCAGCGCCGGGGCGCCGGCCGCGGCCACGTTCTGCTCCAGCTGCTCCACGCTCGAGGCGCCGATGAGCGCGCTCGTGATCCCCGGGTGCCGCAGCACCCACGTCAGCGCGAGCTGCGCGAGCGTCTGCCCGCGCCCCTCGGCGACGGCCTGGAGGCCGCGGGCGCGCTCGAGGTACGTGCCCGAGACGGCGGACTCGTCGAGGAAGCCGCTGGTGGCGGCGCGCGAGTCGGAGGGGATGGATCCGGACAGGTAGCGGTCGGTGAGCAGCCCCTGCGCGAGCGGCGAGAAGACGATGCAGCCGGATCCGGCCTCCTCCAGCACGGGCAGCAGCCCGCCCTCGACGTGCCGGTTGAACATGGAGTAGCTCGGCTGGTGGATCGTCAGCGGGACCTTGTGCTCGGCGAGCGCCGCGACCGCGCGCTCCGTCTGCTCGGGCGAGTAGTTGCTGATGCCGGCGTAGAGCGCCTTGCCCTGCTGCACCGCGGTCGCGAGCGCGCCCATGGTCTCCTCGATGGGCGTCTCGGGGTCGGGGCGGTGCGAGTAGAAGACGTCGACGTACTCGAGGCCCATGCGGCCGAGGCTCTGGTCGAGGGACGCGAGCATCGACTTGCGGGATCCCCACTCCCCGTAGGGGCCCTCCCACATGTGGTAGCCGGCCTTGGAGGAGATGACGATCTCGTCGCGGTACGGGCGGAGGTCCTCGGCGAGGATCCGGCCGAACGCGGTCTCGGCGCTGCCGGGGGGCGGGCCGTAGTTGTTGGCGAGGTCGAAGTGGGTGATGCCGAGGTCGAAGGCGCGGCGCACGATGGCGCGCTGGGTGTCGATCGGGCGGGCGGTGCCGAAGTTGTGCCAGAGGCCGAGCGAGAGCTCGGGGAGCTTGAGGCCGCTGCGGCCGGAGCGGCGGTACGGCATGGACGAGTAGCGATCGGGATGAGCGACGTAGGTCATGTCCCGAGCGTACCGAGGGGGTGGCGCCCGCCCGGCGGCGCCGGTCCTCCCACGGCCGCGCCGCCGCGTCGACCCCCTAGGCGCGGCGGGCCGGAGGGCCTTCACTGGAGGGGTGCACACGATCCACTACGCCGACGGGCGGTACCTGACGGGTGACGAGGTCGCGGTCGCGGTCGTCGACTACGCGGAGGCGCTCGCCCGCGAGGGCACGGCCGCCGCGACCGTCGTCATCCCGGTGCGCGCCGACGACGGGTCGGTCCAGCGCGTGGAGCTCCTCATCGGACCGGCGAGCCAGATCGTCATCGAGGCCGGCGACCCCTCCGACGACGAGCTGCTGGATCCCGAGCTCGTCGAGCGGATCCGCGCGGCCACCGTGCGCGCCCGGCAGAAGCAGAACGGCACGCGCGTCTCGGAGGACCACCAGGACGGCGCGTCCGTCCCCGGGCTCGAGGACCTCGACCGGTAGCTCCGGCACCGCGCCGCGCCGCTCCCGCACGCTGGCCCGGCGTCGCGCGGCACGGGAGGATGGTCCCGCACCCCGACCGCGCCTGAACCAGGAGCAGCATGCCCGACACCGTCGTCCCCTCCGCCCTCCTCCACCTCCGCGCCTCCGGCGTCTCGCTCGTGCTCGACCTGACCGACGGCCGCCTGCCGGCCGTCGTGCACTGGGGCGCCGACCTCGGCGAGACGACCGCGGCGGACCTCGAGACGATGGCGCTGGCCGCCGTCGAGCCGATCGTCGGCAGCATCGCGGACACCCCCGTCCGCCTCGCGATCCTCCCCGAGGCGCACACGTCGTGGACCGGCAAGCCCGGCCTCGAGGGCCACCGCGCCGGCGCCGACTGGTCGCCGCTGTTCCGCGTGACCTCCGCCACCTTCGACGGCGCGCCCGTCCCCGCGGGCGTCGACGGGCGACCCGGATCCGCGTCCGCGGGCCCCGCGCTCGTGCACGTCGACGCGGTCGACGAGGTCGCGGGCCTCGGGCTCGCCCTGGACGTCGAGCTGCTGCCCTCCGGCCTCGTGCGCACGCGCGCCGAGGTGACGAACGCCGGCGACGGGGAGTACGCCGTCGGCGCCCTCCAGCTCGCGCTGCCGATCCCGCCCGAGGCCCGCGAGATCCTCGACTTCGCCGGGCGCTGGGGCCTCGAGCGCACGCCGCAGCGCCGGGAGCTCGTGGTCGGGATCCACGAGCGCGAGGGCCGGAAGGGGCGCACCGGCCCCGACGCCGCGACCCTGCTCTCCGTCGGCACGCCCGGCTTCGGGTTCCGCCGCGGCGACGTCTGGGGCGCGCACGTCGCCTTCAGCGGCAACCACCGCCACTACGCCGAGCGCCTGTCGACGGGCCGCCAGGTGATCGGCGGGGGCGAGCTGCTCCTGCCCGGCGAGGTGCGCCTCGCGCCCGGCGAGGCGTACGCGAGCCCGTGGGTCTACGCGGCGTTCGGCCACGGCCTCGACGACCAGGCCGCCCGCTTCCACCGCCACCTCCGCGCGCGCGACACGCACCCGCGCCGCGACCGGCCCATGACCATCAACGTGTGGGAGGCCGTCTACTTCGACCACGACCTCGCGCGCCTCACCGACCTCGCGGATGGCGCCGCGGCCCTCGGAGTCGAGCGCTACGTGCTCGACGACGGCTGGTTCCGCCACCGCCGCGACGACCACGCGGGGCTCGGCGACTGGTACGTCGACGAGGACGTCTGGCCCGACGGGCTCGACCCGATCATCGACCACGTGCAGGCGCTCGGCATGGAGTTCGGCCTGTGGTTCGAGCCGGAGATGGTCAACGAGGACTCGGACCTCGCGCGCGCCCACCCGGAGTGGATCATGGCCACCGGCGGCCGCCTCCCCGTGCGGGCGCGCGACCAGCAGGTCCTCGACCTGGCCATCCCCGAGGCGTACGCGCACGTCCTGGAGCGGATGACGGCGATCCTCAGCGCCCACGACATCGCGTACATCAAGTGGGACCACAACCGCGACCTCGTCGACGCCGGCATCGCCCCGCGCGGCGAGGCGGGCGTGCACCTCCAGACGCTCGCCGCGTACCGCCTCATGGACGAGCTGCGGGCGCGCTTCCCGGGCCTCGAGATCGAATCGTGCTCCTCGGGCGGCGCGCGCGTCGACCTCGGCGTGCTCGAGCGCACCGACCGCGTGTGGGTGTCCGACTGCATCGACCCGCTCGACCGCCAGACGATGATGCGCTGGACGATGCAGCTCCTCCCGCCCGAGCTCCTGGGCTCCCACATCGCCTCGGGCGTCAGCCACACCACGGGCCGCGCGCACCGGCTCGCCTTCCGCGCGGGCTCGGCGCTCTACGGCCACCTCGGCATCGAGTGGGACCTGGCGCAGGCCACCGACGAGGAGAACGCGGACCTCGCGGAGTGGATCGCCCTCTACAAGGAGGAGCGCGCCCTGATGCACACCGGCACGGTCGTCCGCGCCGACGAGAGCGACCCCACGCTGCTCGTCTACGGCGCCGTCGCGGAGGAGGCCGACCGGGCGCTGTTCTTCCTCGCGTCGATCGGCCGCTCCGAGGTCTCGCCGCGCGGCCGCATCCTGCTGCCGGGCCTGGACCCCGCGCGCCGCTACCGCGTCGAGCCCGTGCGCGTCGGCACCCCCGAGCCCGGCTTCACGGCCCCGGCCTGGTGGGACGGCGTCGAGCTCACCGGCCGCGCCCTGGCGGCGTCCGGCCTGCACGCGCCCGCGATGCTGCCGGAGTCGATCGCGATCCTGCGGGTGACGGCGGTCTGACCCGCGGTCTGACCCGCGGCGCACATGACGACGGCCCGCCGCGCGCTCCCCGAGGGGACGCACGGCGGGCCGCATCGCGTGGATCAGAGGACGGGCGCCGCGTCCTCCGGCTCGTCGTCCCAGGCGCGCGCGACGGTGAGGCTCTCGCCGTCGGGCGCGAGGTCGACCCGCACGGCGTCGCCGTCGCGCACGTCGCCCGCGAGGAGCTCGCGCGCCAGGCGGTCGTCGATCTCGCGCTGCATGAGGCGGCGCAGCGGCCGCGCGCCGTACAGCGGGTCGTGGCCGCGCTCGGCGAGCCAGCGGCGCGCGTCGGGTGTGACGCCCAGCGTGAGCCGACGGTCCGCGAGCCGCACGCCGAGCCGGTCGATGTAGAGCTCGACGATCTGGCCGAGGTCCTCCATCGACAGCGTCTGGAACACGACGATGTCGTCGAGCCGGTTCACGAACTCCGGCTTGAAGGTCTGGCGCACGAGCTGCTGCACGGCCTGCTCGCGGCTCTCGCGCGGCAGCGACGCGTCGCTCACGAACTGCGAGCCGAGGTTGCTGGTGAGCACGAGGATCACGTTGCGGAAGTCGACCGTGCGGCCCTGGCCGTCGGTGAGCCGGCCGTCGTCGAGCACCTGCAGCAGCACGTCGAACACCTCGGGGTGGGCCTTCTCGACCTCGTCGAGCAGCACCACCGAGTACGGGCGTCGCCGCACGGCCTCGGTGAGCTGGCCGCCCTGCTCGTAGCCGACGTACCCGGGAGGGGCGCCGACGAGGCGCGAGACGGAGAACTTCTCCCCGTACTCGCTCATGTCGATGCGGATCATCGCCTTCTCGTCGTCGAACAGGAACTCCGCGAGCGCCTTCGCGAGCTCCGTCTTGCCGACGCCCGTGGGGCCGAGGAAGAGGAAGGACCCGGTGGGCCGGTCGGGGTCCGAGATGCCGGCGCGCGTGCGGCGCACCGCGTCGGCGACGCTCCGCACCGCCTGCTTCTGGCCGATGAGGCGCTTGCCGAGCTCCTGCTCGAGGTGCAGCAGCTTCTCGGTCTCGCCCTGCAGCAGCCGGCCGACGGGGATCCCCGTCCAGGCCGCCACCACCGCGGCGATGTCCTCGCCCGTGACCTGCTCGTTGACGAGGCGCTCCTCCGCCGACGGCACCGACTCGGCGGCCTCCGCCTGCGCGACCTCGCGCTCGATCACCGGGATCTCGCCGTAGAGCAGGCGCGACGCCTTCTCGAGGTCGCCCTCGCGCTGGGCCCGCTCCGCGCGGATCCGCAGCTCGTTGAGCTCGTCCTTCAGCTTGCCGACGCGGTTGACGCTCGCGCGCTCCGCCTCCCACCGGCGCTGCAGGCCGCCGAGGGCCTCCTCGCGCACGGCGATGTCCTCGCGCAGCTTCTCCAGCCGCGCCTTCGACGCCTCGTCCTTCTCGCGCTTGAGCGCGAGCTCCTCGAGGCGCATGCGGTCGACCGCGCGGCGCAGCTCGTCGATCTCGACGGGCGACGAGTCGATCTCCATGCGCAGCCGCGACGCGGCCTCGTCGATGAGGTCGATGGCCTTGTCCGGCAGCTGGCGGGCGGGGATGTAGCGGTTCGAGAGCGACGCGGCCGCGACGAGCGCCGCATCCGTGATGGGCACCTGGTGGTGCGCCTCGTACCGGCCCTTGAGCCCGCGGAGGATCGCGACGGTGTCCTCGACGCTCGGCTCGCCGACGTAGACCTGCTGGAAGCGGCGCTCGAGCGCGGCGTCCTTCTCGATGTACTGGCGGTACTCGTCGAGCGTGGTCGCGCCGATGAGGCGGAGCTCGCCGCGCGCGAGCATGGGCTTCAGCATGTTGGACGCCGCGACGGACCCCTCGCCGCCGCCCGCGCCCATGAGCGTGTGCAGCTCGTCGACGAACGTGATGACCTCGCCGTCGGCCTCGTCGATCTCCTTCAGCACCGCCTTCAGCCGCTCCTCGAACTCGCCGCGGTACTTCGCGCCCGCGACGAGCGCCGCGAGGTCGAGCGAGACGAGCTGCTTGCCCTTGAGGGAGTCGGCCACGTCGCCGGCCACGATGCGCTGGGCGAGCCCCTCCACCACGGCGGTCTTGCCGACGCCGGGCTCGCCGATGAGCACCGGGTTGTTCTTCGTGCGCCGCGTGAGCACCTGGCTGATGCGCCGGATCTCCGCGTCGCGTCCGATGACCGGGTCGAGCTTGCCGCTCTTCGCGATCTCGGTCAGGTTCACCCCGTACTGCTCGAGCGCGGTCTTCGCGTTCTCGTCGGTGGCGGGTGCGCCCTGCATGTTGGCCAATGCGTTCCTTCCTTCACGTACTTGAGTCTGGGTGGCTCAAGTTTACGCCCGGCCGGCGCGGACCGCTACCGGCCGGCCGCGGCGACGACCGCGGCGGCCACGTCCTCCGTCACCATCCCCGCGTTCGCCATCGCGCCCGCCATGGTGCCGGCGGCCATCGCGACGGGCACGTTGGCGGATCCGCTCGAGGCGTTGCCCGCGATGAGGAGACCGGGGACGCTCGTCTGGCCCGTCGCATCCGCCGTCACGAACGGGCCCCACGGGGTGTCCTCGGTGGCGGCGCCGAGCGCGCGGGCGAACCCGTCGCGCGGGGAGACGCCCGGCATCGCGAAGAGCGAGTCGAGCGGGAGGATCCGGCCGTCGGCCAGCTCGACGCCCTCGAGCGCGCCGCGCTCACCGAGCACGCGCGTCACGGGCGACTCCTCCACGCGGATCCCGCGGGCGTCGATCCCGGCGCGCGTCGCGGCGTCGATCTCCAGCGGCTGGCCGGACGCGGTGCCGCCCGCGACGAGGAACGTGATGTCGGGCGACCACTGGCGCAGCATCTGCACGTGGTGGAGGCTGCCGGGTCCGGTGGCGAGCACGCCGATGCGGCGGTCGCGCACCTCGTAGCCGTCGCAGTACGGGCAGACGACGACGCCGGCACCCCAGTGCGCGGCCAGGCCGGGGACCTCGGGGAGGACGTCGGCGAGGCCGGTCGCGAGGATCACGCGGCGGGCGCGGACCTCGACGCCGCCGTCGAGCGTCACGCGGAAGCGCGGGCCGGTCGGCCGCTCCCCCGCGGATCCCGGGTCGATCGCCTCCACCGCCTCCACCCGCCCGTCGACCACGACGCCGCCGTAGCCCTCGATCTCCCGGCGCCCCTCGGCGACGAGCTGGCGGGGCGGCTTCCCGTCGTGGCCGAGCACGCCGTGCATGTGCGCGGCGACCGCGTTGCGCGGCTGGCCGGCGTCGACCACGAGCACGCTCCGGCGGGCGCGCGCCAGCATGAGCGCCGCGCTCGATCCCGCGACGCCTCCGCCGACGACGACCGCGTCCCACTCGTCCCGACCTGCGATGCCCTGTGCGATGCCCTGAGTGATGTCCATGCGTCGAGCCTCGCCGGTCCCGTCGTCTCGCGCACGGTTCCTTGCGGGAATGGCAAGCCCGGTGGGCCGGGGACACGCGAGGGGCGCGGAGCGTCAGCTCCACGCCCCTCACCTGCCGCTCACGGGGATCAGCCCGCGGCGACCGCCAGCTCGTTCGGCGTGACCTCGAGCGTGGAGCTCGAGAGCACGTCGCCCGTGGCGAGGTCGACCGCGTGGATCTCCTTCGTGGCCGGCTCCGTGACGTAGCCGACGCCGTCCGCGACCACGATCGCGGGGTGCGGGTCCTGCCACTCGACGGGGCTCTCCCAGGCGTCGACGACGGGGAACGCGTCGGTCAGCTCGCCGGTGGCGGGGTCGAGCACGTGGATCGCGCCGTCCGAGGCGAGGATGTAGGCCTTGTCGTCCGGTCCGCGCGCGACGTCGCGGAAGGTGTAGCCGACGCCCTCGGGCAGGTCGACGACGCGGAGGGTCCCGGCCTCGGTGTCGATCAGGGTCACCGCGTCGAGCAGGTAGCCCTCGGCGTCCGGGTCGGTCTTGTAGTCGCCGACGACGATGGGGCTGGTCTCGCTGACGTACGCGTTGCCCATGCGGCCGTAGGGCTGGTCGGGCGCCTGCAGCTTCGTGAACCCGCCGTCCGTGTACAGGATCGCGCCGTCCTCGCAGCCGAAGACGACGGCCTCGCCGGCCGCGGTGCCCTCGCCGTGCACGCCGGGGCACTGGTCCGTCTGCGCGATGACCGCGCCGGACGCGTCCCGCGCCTCGACGCCGTTCCGGCCGTCCGCGTTGCCGACGGTCGTGAGGAAGGTGCCGTCCTCGAGCACGATCGAGACGCCGTGGTGCGCCTCGACGCCCGCGATGGTCTCGGTCTCGGGCAGGCCGTCGGTGGAGGCGAGCGCGGCGGTGTCGAAGACCGTGGTGTCGCTGGTGCCGTCGGCGTAGAGGATCGTCTTGCCCGCGTGGCGGACGACGTGGCCGGGGGTGTCGGCGGGGAACACGGTGTCGGTCAGCTCGGCCTCGTCGGAGCTGCCGGCCGCGGTGTCGAGCACCTGGAAGCCGTCGCTCATCGTGACCATGACGTGACGCTCGTCACCCGCGGGGTTGAGGCGGGTGAACTCCTCGGAGTCGAAGTCCGAGACGGTCTCGAGGGTCTCGCCGTCGAGGACGAGGATGCCGCCCTCGTACGAGACGGCGACGCGGGAGCCGGCTGCCTCGCCGGATCCGGCCTGAGCCTCGGAGGACGCGGAGCCCTCCGGTGCGGGGGTGGAGCAGGCCGCGAGCGTCGCGGCGAGCCCCAAGGTGACGGCGGCGATGCCGGTCCGTCGGAGACGTGGGGTGCGCATGGTGTTCCTTCTCTGTGTGGGTGGATCGCCGGCGCTCAGGGGGAGAGCCCGGTGGCGATGCGCTGCGTGTTGACGCGCATCATGGCGAGGTAGTCGGGGGCGTCGCCCTCGGGACCCGTGAGGGACTCCGTGAACAGCTCGACCACCTCCACGCGGATGTCGGCCTCGCTCGCCAGCGCCTGCACGAGGCGGTCGGGCGAGGAGGATTCCGCGAAGATCGTGGGGACGCCGGTCTCCTCGACCGCCGACACGAGGTCGGCGAGGTCGCTGGCGGAGGGCGCGGCGAGGGTGGTGCCGCCGGGGATCACGGCGCCGACGACCTGGAAGCCGAAGCGGTCGGCGAGGTATCCGAAGACGTGGTGGTTGGTGACGAGGGCGCGGCGCTCGGCGGGGATCGCGCCGAACGCGGCGGTCATCTCCTCATCGAGCGCCTCGAGGTCGGCGCGGTAGCCGGCCGTGTGCGCGGCGACGGCGGCGGGATCCACCCCGGCGATCCCCGTGAGCACCGGCTCGAGCGCGTCGACGACGTCGACCATGCGCGCGGGGTCCGTCCAGAAGTGCGAGTCCGGCATGCCCTCCGCGTCGCCCTCGGCGTAGTCGAGGACCTCGATGGCGTCGCCCGCGACGAACATCGGCACGTCCGCCGCGGCGGCCGCGTCGAGATGCTGCTGCAGGCCCTCCTCGAGGCCGAGGCCGTTCGAGACGACGAGGTCCGCCGAGCGGAGGCGCGCGGCCTCCTGCGCGGAGATCTCGAACGAGTGCGGATCCGCGTTCGGCTTCATCAGCGTCACGACCTCGGCCTCGTCGCCCACGAGCTCCTCGACGACGTCGCCGAGGATGTTGGTGGAGACGTACACGGTCGGCCGGTCGTCGCCCGCGGAGGCGCAGCCGGTGAGGGCGAGGGCGGTCGCGGCGGCGGCCGCGGCGCCCGCGAGCGCGGCGGGGAGGCGGCGGGCGCGGGTCCGGGTGCCGGTGCGGGTTGGGCTGGCGGCGCTCATCGACCGGTCTCCGCGGTGAAGGCGGGCTCGGTCGCCGTGTCGAAGGTGCGGGAGACGCGTGCGCCGTCGGCGAAGTCGATCTCGTGCAGCCGGCGCTCGACCGGCCCCGCGAGGTAGGCGCGCTGCTGGTCGGCGACGAGGGTCGGGATCCGGCCGGCCGCGAGCGAGTCGGCGACGAGCGGGCCGGAGTCGGCGACCACCGCGCCGTCCGCGGCGGACATCACGAGCACGCGGCCGTCGGCGGTGAGGGCGAGGAGGATGTCGTCCGCGTCGTCGACCGCGGTCACGTGCACGAGCGGCGCCGGGGCAGGGAGGAGCGACCAGGAGCGCGCGCGGGTGTCGAGCATCCAGACGCCCTGATCGCCGGCGAGGCCCGCGACCGTCGGGCGGCCCTCGCGGTTGTCGAAGGACGTGGCGGCGGGGGCGGTGGTCCCCTCGGGGTACGGGATCCGCTCGACGGACAGCTCCTCGCCGTCGACGCTCGCGAGCAGGGCGCCGTCGCCGCAGCCGATGACCGCGCCGACGCGCGTCGTGATGGTGCCCGCGGGATCCGGGCACGCCTCGACGAGGCCGGTGCGCTCGCCGTCGCGCGTGACGCCGACCACCGTGGCGTCGGCGCCCTGGCCCTCGGTGACGAGCGCGAGGGATCCGACGGGCACGACCAGCCCGGGCCCGGGCTCGCCGTCGAGGCGGAACAGCTCCGTGACCTCGCCCTTCGACAGCGCCTCGGTGTCGAGCAGGACGGCCTCGCCGGAGCCGGGGAAGAAGAGGCCCGTGCCGCCCGTGGTGGAGAGGTTGGTCGTGGCGATCGTGGCCGGGCCGTCGCCCTCCACGGTGCCGAGGAGGCGCGGATCCGCCTGGTAGTAGTGGAAGTGGTCGACGTGGTCCCAGGTCCAGACGCCGCTGTCGACGATCTCGACGCCCGCGTCCGTCTGCGCGAACAGGTAGCGGCCGTCGGTGTCCACGGCGGTCGGCGCGCCGATGCTCCCGAGGTCGGCGACCGACTCGTCGAGCAGGTCGAGGTGCGTGACCTGGCCCTCCGGGTCGATGGAGGTGAGCCCCAGGCGCGGCTCGGCGAGCTCCGCGGCGCCCGTGACGGCGCCGTGCCCCTCCCCCGTCGCCTCGGCGCTCGGATCCTCGGCAGGCGCGTCCGCGGGCCCGGCGGAGCAGGCGGTCAGGGCGAGCGCGAGGCCGGCCAGCAGGGGGATGGTGGGGATGCGGGAGCGCACGTGGTCCTCTCGTCGGGGGATGGGGCGGGGGTCGCGGCGGTCGGCCGTCGCGGGGGTCAGGGGGTGCGCGCCTCGGTGGCGGCACGGGCTCCCGCGGGTTCGACGGCAGGAGCGGCCGCGGCAGCACGGGCCGGGGCGGGCGCGGCGCCCCGCTTCCCGCGGATGCGCAGCGCCGTCAGCCCGGCGCGCGCGGCCCCCGAGAGCGCGGCGACGGCGATCGCGGTGGCCGCCACCGATGCCCCGGCCGCGGTCGCCGCGTGCCAGGAGACGAGGAGCCCCACGAAGACGGAGGCGATGCCGAGCACGGCGGCGAGCGCCATGCGGGTCGGGATCCGCGCGGTCCAGTGCCCGGCCGCGACGGCGGGCGCGAGCAGCAGGCCGACGACGAGCAGGGATCCGACCGCCTGGTACGACGCGACGACCGCGAGGGTCACGAGCCCGACGAGCGCGGCCTGCGCCGAGCGCGGGCCGAGGCGCAGCACGGCGGCGATCCGCGGATCCAGCGCGAGCGCCACGAGCGGCCGGTGGAAGGCCCACGCGACCCCGAGCCCCACGACCGCGGCGCCCGCGAGCAGGGCCACGTCGAGGGAGGTGATGGCGAGGATGTCGCCGAAGAGGATCGCGGTGGCGTCGGTGGCGAAGCTGCCCGAGTGCGAGATCACGACGACGCCGAGGGCGAGCATCGCGACGAAGAGCATGCCGATGCTCGTGTCGTAGGAGAGCCGGCCGCGGCGCTGCAGGGCCGCGATGCCGAGGCTCATGGCCACCGCGCTCAGCGCTCCCCCGACGAGCACGGGCAGCCCGAGCACCGTCGCGAGCGCCACGCCGGGGAGCATCCCGTGGGCGAGCGCCTCGCCGAGGAACGCCATGCCGCGGATGACGACCCACGTGCCCACGACGCCGCAGAGGATCGCGACGAGGGCGCCACCGACGAGGGCGCGCTGGAGGAAGTCGAGGGCGAAGGGCTCGAGGATCCCGGAGAGGAGGAAGGGCACGATCATCGACCGTAGTCGAGAATGAGAACGCTTATCAAATAGGTAGGATCGACCCCATGCCCTCTCCGTCGACCCGCGATCCCGCGGCCGTCCTGCACGCCGTCCACGTGGCGTTCGGCGACCGACGCGCCCTCGACGGCGTCGACCTGCGCCTGGATCCCGGCACCCTCACGGTCATCGCGGGACCGAACGGCGCCGGCAAGTCGAGCCTCCTGGAGGTCGTCGCGGGCACCCGGATCCCCACGTCCGGCACGCGCACCGCGGTCGACGACGCCGCATTCGTCCCCCAGCGCGCCGCCGTGCCCGACCACCTGCCCGTGACCGTCCGCGACGTCGTGACGGTGGGCGCGTGGGGTCGCGCCGGACGCTGGCGGCGCCTCGACGCGGAGGCCCACGCCGCCGTCGACCAGGCCATGGACGACCTCGGCATCGCGGATCTCGCGTCCCAGCCCTTCGGCGCGCTCTCCGGCGGCCAGCGCCAGCGCGCGCTCCTCGCGCAGGGCCTCGCCCGCGGCGCCCGGCTGCTGCTGCTCGACGAGCCGACCACCGGGCTCGACGCCCCGAGCGCCGAGCGGATCCGCGCGACCCTGCGCGCCCAGGCCGACCGCGGCGTCGCGGTCGCGTGCGTCTCGCACGACCCGGCCGTGCTCGCCGACGCGGACCGCGTGGTGCGGCTCGAGGACGGCCGCGTCGTCGCGGACGCCGGCTGAGGAGGCGCGCGCCTCGCCGCGCACCTCGCGCCGGCCGCACCGGCCGCACCTCAGTGGCGGTGCTCGCCGTCCCACGCCGGGAACGGATCCGCGTAGCCGTGCCACGCGTCGGGCCCGGCCACGAGCTCGTCGGGCGCGAGGAGGCAGGCGCCGAGGATCCGGTCGATCCGGCCCCCGTCGATCCGCTCCCCCACGAACGTGATCTCCTGGCCCGCCGGCGACTCGGGATCCCAGCTGACCATGCCCGTCGGATCCAGCCGCAGCACGTCGCCCGCGGTCGCCCACATCCCGACCGTCGCGGGTCGGGACGCGAGCCGCACGAGCCCGCGGGAGCGCACGATCCGGCCGGCCGGGCCCGGCACGAGGTCCCGCGCCACGGCCGCGTGCAGCCGGCCCGGGTGGAACGGCCGCGGGTCGCGGAAGACGTGCACGCCCATGCCCTCGCCGGGGTCCGGCGGCGCGACCCCGGCCAGCGCCGCCTGCCAGCCCATCCCCGCGGCGAGCCGTCGCGCGCGCTGCGGGCCGATGCGGATCGGGGCCGCCGCGAGCGACGCCCGGTCGCCGACGGGCACGACGCGCGCGGCCGGGGCGAGGAGCGCGAGCAGGGCGGTCGCGCGCCGCGCGTCCGGGGTGGGCCGCGCGGGATCCAGACCGTCGAGCACGACGACGCTCGCGCACTCGAGGCGCCCGGCGAGCCGCTCGGCCGCGTCGATCGGCGTCGCGTCGTCGTCGCGCGGGTCGAGGAGGAGGTCGCGGACCTCGGCGACGGACGTGACGGCGACCACGTCGAGGATCCCGATGGGCGTCGCCCCGGGGTGCCGCGCCTCGACGACGTGCTCCAGCACGAGGGCGACCTCGAGCGGATCCGCGGCCGGCTCGAGCGCGACGACCGCGAGCCCGGTGCGCCCGTCGTCCGCGTCGGCCATGAGGCCGTCGGCGAGGTCGGCGCCGAGGTCGCCGCTGTCGCCGCCCGGCGCCTCGACCACCGACGCCGGGTCCGCCTCGGGAGCGCCGACCACGGCAGCCGCGACGCGCGAGGACGCCTGGAGGTCGCTCGCGGAGACGAGGGTCACGGCGAGCCCGCCGCGGACGACGGGGCGCGGGGCGTTCGCGTGGGGATCCATGCGCCGAGTCTAGAAGAGAACCGTTCTCATCAACGGCGCGAGGGGCGGCGCGCGGCGACCTAGGCTGCCGGAGGGGACCGAGAGCAGGGAGACGGCATGGCCGAGGACGTGGATCCGCGCGACGGCGATGGGCGCGACGGCACGGGCGGCGACGCAGCCGGCGACGCGACCGAGGCCGTGCGCTTCGGCCTGGACGGCCTCATCCACGAGGTCGACCTCGACGCCGCCGAGGCCCGCGCCCTGCGCGCCGTGCTCGCGCCCTACGTCGCGGCCGGGCGGCGCACGACCGTGACGATCACGCCGATCCGCGACGAGCCCGTGTCCCCGCCGACCACCGCCGCCCCGACGGGCGAGCGCGGCGCGGCCCGCGCCTGGCTCGAGGCGAACGGCCACCGGCTCGGCCCCGGCGGCCGCATCTCGGCCACGCTCATGACGCTCTACCGGAGCCGCGACGGCCGCTGACCGCCGCCCCGCCTGACCGGCGCCCCGGCACACGGCACCCCCGGCACAGCCGGCACCACGCCACGATGGATCCATGAGCACCGAGCACCGCCTCTTCCCCGCCGTCCCGCGACTCGAGGGCGAGCGCGTCATCCTCCGCCCGTTCTCTCCCGCCGACGTCGACGCGATGGGGCCCGTCCTCGCCGACCCCGGCGTCATCCGCCTCACGGGATCCGCGCACACCACCGCCGAGGTCGACGAGATGGCCGCCCGCCGCGAGCTCGACGACCGGACCCGCACCTGGTACGCGACGCGCGCCGAGCAGACCGACCGGCTCGACCTCGCGCTCGTCGACCGCGCGACGGACGCCTGCGTCGGCGAGGTCGTGATCAACGACTGGAGCCCCGAGGACCGCAGCGCCAACCTGCGCATCCTCATCGGTCCCGCCGGCCGCGACCGCGGGCTCGGCTCGGAGGCGGTGCGCCTCGTGGTCGACCACGCGTTCGCCGCGACCGACCTCGAGCGGATCTCCCTCGAGGTCATGGACTTCAACCCGCGCGCCCGCCGCGTCTACGAGCGCGCCGGCTTCGTCGAGGAGGGCCGCCTCCGCGCGGGCTTCCGCTTCGACGGCGAGCCCGTCGACGTGATCGTCATGGCCCTGCTCCGCACGGATCCGCGGCCCTGAGCCGCGCGTCGGAGTCCCCGCCGCCCGGACGGGATGTCAAGGCCCGTGACGGGGCACCGGGACCCTCGTAGCGTGCGGGTCATGAAGCACATCACCTACGCCGAGAAGTCGCTGCTGGTCGGCGACGCCGCGGCGGACGCGCTCCTGGAGTACGCCGCCGCCCTGGCCAGCCACGGCCGAGGCGAGCAGATCACCATCCACGCGATCAGCTCCGACGGCGACGAGGTGGAGGCGACCTTCCTGCTCGGCGCCGGCGCGCCCCTGATGGCGGAGACCACGCGCAGCAACCTGCCGGAGCCCGACAACAGCGCCACCGTCGCGTCCATCCGCGAGGAGCTCCGGCGCATGGAGCACCCGGAGCCCGTCACCGGGAGCGACCCCGCCCACGACTCCGGCGACTACATCGACTTCGACACCTTCCAGAGCAACTGACCCGAGGATGCGCCGGGGCGCGTCAGACGACGAGCTCCCTCCCGAGGACGCGCCCGGCGACCTCGACCACGCCGAGCCGGTTGGCCCGCGCGTGGTCCCGCATCAGGGCGAACGCGTCCTGGACGCTCGTGTCCCGGTCGTAGGCCAGGAACCCCTTGGCCTGCTCGATGACGGTCCGTCCCTCGACCGCCTGCTCCAGGAGCAGGTCGAGCGCCGTCCGCTCGTCCTCTCCCGGGCGGGGGACGAGGCTGAGCCCCGCGACCTGCACGAGCGCCTGCACCAGGGCCAGCGCTGCCAGGCTCCGACGTCCCTCGCTCGCGTAGAAGAGGTTCAGCCCGCCGACGGTGCGATCCCCGATCCTCAGCGGGACCGCCACGCCCGACCGGAAGCCCGCATCCGCCGCGGAGGCGACGAAGGCCGGCCACCGCTCACGGACCTGCTCGATGTCGGGGACCTCCACGAGCGCACCCGTGCGCACGCACTCCACGCAGATCCCCTCCTGCGTCCCGATCTGCGTCTCCTCGACGTCCAGGGTGCGCTCGTTCGACGACGCGACGGCGTGCAGGCCGCCGTCGGCGTCCGTGATCACGATGGCCGCCTCCACGGCGCCGGCGCGGTCCACGCACGCCCGCACCAGGACGTCCATGGCGTCGAGGACGCCCACTCCGGAGCGGACGATGCCGACGACGTCCTCGAGTCCGTCCAGCTGGGTCGTGGTGGGTGCGCTGTCATCCATGGTCCGACCCTACGGACCCGGCGGCCGCGCGTGTCCGATGGAGCGCTTCTCCCGGGTCACCGCATGGCTTGCGGGAGACGCCCTCTCATCCGGTGCGGGTGAAGTCCAGGGCCCGGTCGATGACATCCTGCGCAACGGCCCGCACGGTCCGATTCGCCGCGAACGCATGACCGCGCAGGACGAGGAGCGCATCCGGAGCCGAGACGCCCATCTGCGCCATGGTCATGCCCGTCGCCTGGTGCACTTCTCGCCGTGAGTACAGGCCGTCCCACTCTCCCGATTCCCCTGACGGCTCCCCGACCTTCTCGAGTGCACCACGGAGCGCCCACCAGGCGACGGTGCGCGACCAGCGGGTCGCGTCGAGGACCTGTTGCGGCGACATCTGCCGAGGTCGACGCGAATACAGCGTGACGGCCCCGACATCGATGCGACCGACCACGAGCGGGAAGGCGAACAGGGCTCCGAGACCGGTCTCCCGAAGGGCGTGCTGCGCCATCGGCCATGACGCGTTCGACGCCTGTCGCACGTCAGCGATGAGCACCGGCCGGCCGGAGGCGAGGGCTCCCCAGCACGGCCCTTCGCCGAGATCGAGCTGGATCTCGTCCAGAGCTGCCGCCCATGCGCCTGTCGCCCACACGGTCTCCGAGCCGAGCGGCGACCCGAGGGTGGACACAGCTGCCCCCTCCATGCCGAGAGCACGAATGGGATCGCTGCGCAGGTCGGCTTCCGCCGATGCTGTCTCGTCCACGTCGATCCCGGCGCTGTCGCACCCGTCGCCCTCATGCACGGATCTGCTTCCGAGAGCGGCCCGCCGTGGAGCCGGCCGTCAGCAGGAGGGCCTCGACCCACCGGGCATCGATGACGGGGGGACGACTGCCGGAGGACGTGGACCTCAGCGGCGACTCCGGGGCGATCCAGACGGTGCTGCGCCCGTCGCGCTCAGAGGCAGGGTCCTTCCTCGAGCACGTGGAGCTCTCGCGCCGACGGAGCTCGTCGACGATCATGACCTGCAGGTGCGCGAGCGCCCGGTCGTCGATCTGGGTGCGGGTGGTCGTGTCGTGGATCAGGTGGCCCATGGCCGTGGATCCCCTCGTCGGGATGAGACCGCGAGGTGCTCCTCGAGGCTGCTGTGATCACGCGCCTCGGGGTCCGGGAGGGGTATTGCCACAGTATGTGGCTTTCGCCCGTGCGTCGCGGATGCACAGGGCACGACGGAGTTCCGGATGCTCCAGCGCACGCCTCGACGAAGTCGCCTGACCGAGCGGTCGGGAAGGGCCTAGCCTCGAGTTGCGCCCTCATGTCGCGACCGGATGGTCATGCTCCCTTCGCGGACGCGCACCAGGGCGCTCCCGACTGGGAACGTGCAGAAGGGTCACTCACGAGGACGATCTCGCGGTGCTGACTACCGAAAGAGCGATCATGGGCTACCTCCTCTACAACTCCTCCAGCCGCACCGAACTTGACGACCGTGCCCTCGCGCACCTCCAGATCGCGATCATCGGCAAGCTCCGCCGCAAGGAGAGCTTCCCGTTCTCCTGGAAGAACTCGGCCGCCGATGGCGACGGACGCCGCACCATCTGGATCGCGCCGGAGATCCCCCTCGAGTTCGTGTTCCACGGCGGTCGCGCGCCGGCGATCAACAAGGCCTGGGTCGAAGCCCTCATGCTGACCGCCAACACCGCAGCGGGCCTCCACCTCGTCCCCGAGCCCGAGGAACCCGCCTAGGACGCAGGAGCGCGATGGATCGCACCACCTCTGCGCTAACGCATGTGCTGCTGCCTGAGCAAGGGGGAAGGCATCTCCGCGTCATCCTCCTTGGCTGGACGGAGGAGGACACATGCGACGCACCACCATCCACATCGACGGCCACGGCTACCGGGTGGCCCAGAACCAGGACATCGAGTCCATCAAGCAGGCAGCCATCGAGGCCGTCCGCGATGGAGGGGACTTCGTCACGTTGACGCTGGTCGGCAACCGGGAGCTCCAGGTCCTCGTCAGCACCGGCGTCGCCATCACCGTGCAGACGGACGAGGTCCCGGACGACGACCGGGATGACGGCAACCTCGCCGTCCCGTTCGACTACCCGGAGTACGAGCACTGGCTCGCCTAGCAGCCGGCGCTCATGCCCGGCTCAGGGGCGGCGCTCCGACTCGGAGAGGCTCGCCGACGCGCTTCCATTCGCGGGCGTCCCAGCTGGCGAGGTCCGGGGCCGGGGCCGGGACCGAGGACCCGCCCTCGGGCTCGACCCCAGCGGGGCGGCATGGCCGCCTCCACCTCCTTGTCGACGGTGCGGGAAGGCACCGGCATCCCATCGCTGGTTGACTTGCAGCATGCAGCTCATCCACTACAGCGATGACACGTACGCGACCGGCGACGAGATCGCGTACGCCGTGATCCGATACGCCGAAGCGCTCGCGCTGGTGGAGTCCTCCGCCACCGTCGGCATCCCGTTCCGTCGCGCAGACGCCACCGTCGGGCATCTGGAGATGCTCGTCGGACCTGCCAGCCAGATCGTGCTCGAGAGCAGCCCCGACACCACCGACGATGAGCTGCGCGACGCCGACCTCGTGGCGAGCATCACCGAGAGGACCCTCCTCCTCAGCACCGATCAGTGCACGTCGATCGACATCGACGACCAGAGCGACGCCACCTCCGCGGTTCCTGACGAGCTCTGAACGAGGCCCTGGCGCGGGAGGAATCCGACGAGAAGGGTGCCTGATCAGCAGATGCAAGGCTTATGATCTCCCCGCCGCACCCATCGATGACCCCACGCAGCACCTGCATGGCACGAGGCTCCGGCGCTCCGCCGACAGCAGCGGGAAGGGATCAGGCGTGTCAGGAGTCGACGAGGTCCCCGCAGTCGATCGAGTAATCACCCGGATCGGCCTCGAGACGCAGGTCGCGCTGACCTGCAACAGCGCAGGCGCGGCCGTCGGCCTCTCCCCGCTCGCATGGCGGCTCGGGGATGCGTGGGACGGCGTCAACCTCATCGGCGATGCCGACGCCTACGCGGCCGAGCTCCGCCAGGACATCATCGAGTCCTGGATCGCGGCCCTCGGCCTCGCCGACGAGGTGACCCTCCTCGACGAGCCCCTCCACCGGTCCGGAGCGAGCATGATCTGGACCGGCACGATGGACGGGATCACCTATCGACTGAGCTACCCCACGCCCGACGACGCCGGCTGACGCCGTCCAGGCTCGGGCCTGTGGCAGGATGACGCCGCTTCGACACCTCGTGTCCGCTTCCCGCCCGGACGAGCCGATGGCCGACATGCGCGCCCCGCTTCGTCCGTCGAGGGGAATCGGCAGGCTGTCTTTTCGGGCAAGCTCATCTCACCGAGCGTCAGCGTCCTGCGGCACGCGCACGCGCAGCCCCTGGGGCGTGATGGTCGCGCGGAAGGCGGTGGCCTCGCCGAAGCCGTCGCCGTCGAGCTCGATCTCCTCGGGTCGGCTCAGCTCGACGTGCAGGTCCCGGCCCTTCACGTAGTTCAGGGCGTCGACCTCCTTCGTCATCATCTTCCGGCCGAGGCGGGTCCGGCGGAGGACGCCGTTCTCCCAGAGGACCTTGACGAGGATCTGCCCCCAGCCGACGACGCCCTCGGGGCGCAGCATCACGATCTCGAAGCTGCCGTCGTCGATCACGGCGTCGGGCAGGAGCAGGACGTTCCCGGTGAGCGTGCCGCAGTTGCCGACGATGATCGTGTGGGCGCGCATGCGCTTGCTCCGCTTCCCGTCGAGCGTGTACCGCAGGCGGAGCTGGTTGCGGTCGAACACGACCTTCGCGATCGCCGCGACGTAGGCCAGCGGCCCGATCCTCGCCTTGAGGCCCTCGTCGGTCGCGGCGAGCATCTTGGCGTCGATGCCGGCCCCGGCCATCACGAGGAACGCGTGGCTGCTGGTCGAGCCGTCGCCGTGCGTGATGGCGATGGTGCCGAGGTCCACGCCGCGCACCTGGCCGGTGAACGCCGTGCGGATGGAGTGCCCGAGGTCATCGAGCGTGAGCTTCATGTTGCGGGCGAGGAGGTTCCCGGTGCCGGAGGGCAGCAGCGCCATCTCGACGTCGAGCTCGTCGACGACCTCCGCGATCGCGCGCACGGTCCCGTCGCCGCCGGCCGCGATGATCAGGGTCGCCCCCGCCTCGACGGCCGCCCTGGTCGCGCCGCGGCCCGGATCCTCCTTCGAGGTCGGGAACCACAGCGTCTCCGGCCAGCCGGCGGACTCCTCCTCGACCGCGACGACCGCCTTCACGGCGTCGAGGTCGATCTTGATGGGGTTGTAGACGACGGCGGCGAGCTGCGGTCGCGTGGGGGTGGGCGAGGTCATGTGGTCCTTCGGTGGGGCGATCGGGACGCCGGAGCGCCGGGGTGCGGGACGACCACGAAGGCCCCCCGCGATGCGGGGGGCCTTCGTGCGGTCAGCGCCGCTCGGGCGCGACGGGTGGTCGACTAGCGGCGGTCGGCGCTCGCGTCGCGGTCGTAGAACTCGCGGCTGCCGGACTTCGCGATGCCGCGGCTGATCATGTAGCCGACGGTCAGCACGGTCGCGTAGAGCCACGCGTGGTCGGCGCCGAAGCCCTGGCCGTCGTCGCCGTTGTCGACCACGGCCGACGCGACGAAGATGCCGATGAGGATCGCGATGTACGCGAAGAACTCGGTCGTCTTGAACGACGCCTTGGTCTCGGTGGAGAGGCGGGTGGTGCGGCCGGTGCCTGCGGGGGTGTTGCTCATGGAAGCGCTCCTCTGTCTCGTGCTGCGGTGTGCGGTGTCACGTGCAGCGACAGAACCGACACTAGCGAACTATTAGGGTCCGAACTAATCGGGTGCGAATCAGTAGCGCACCATTGACATCCGGGACGAGCAGCCGGGGACGCGCTCAGCTGCCGTCCGACCACCGGTACTCGACGTCCTGGATGGAGTCGGTCGCGTAGACGTAGACGAACGCGAGGTCCCCGTGGCCGGCGTTGCGGATCCCGTGCTCGTGGTCGCTCGGGATGAAGACGCCCGACCCCTCCCGGACGTGGTGCTCCTCGCCGTCGAGGGTCACGATCCCGATGCCGGCGAGCACCTGGTACACCTCCGCGGCCGCGTGGCGGTGCGGCGCCAGCCATCCGCCGGGCCGGAGGAGCGCGATGCCGGAGCTGAGGGTGTCGGTGGGCGTCCCGCCGTCGCCGATCAGCGTGCGGAACGAGATCGCCCCCCGCTCGTCATCCCACACCACGCCGGGGACCGAGTTGACGTGGCGGACCTGGGGCAGCGGTCGCATGGGCGTCCCTTCGTCGTCGTGGCGTCCATGCTCGTCGGCGGCTGCCCGTCCGCCGAGGGGGTTGACGCGACGACGCCGCGCGTGGAGGTGGTGGAGGACCGGGCGTCCGGCGGACCCCGCGCGGGATGCGATCCCCCGGATGCAGGAGACCATGGGGTGCGCGCCCGGAGGGGTCGGCGATCCGATCGGACCGCGATGATCGGGCGCGGAGCCATCCGGCGCGGAAGGGTGGATGTCGAAGGAGGCGCCATGATCGCGGAGCTGAACAGGCTGGTCGAGCTGGTCGACGCGCGTCTGGACGGCGACCTCGACGTGTCGTCGTGGGCGACGGAGCTCGGCACGACGGAGCACCACCTCCGGAGGATGTTCTCGTCGCTGGCCGGCATGCCGCTGTCGGAGTACGTCCGGCGGCGCCGCATGTCGGTCGCCGCGGCGGACGTGCTCGCGGGCGCCGACCAGCTGAGCATCGCGGTGCGGTACGGATACGGCTCGGCCGAGGCCTTCGGCCGGGCGTTCCGCTCCGTGCACGGCGTCAGCCCCGGCGACGTCGCGCGCGACGGCGGCCCCCTTCGGACGCAACCGCAGCTCAGGTTCCGCCTGACCGTAGAAGGGAACATCACCATGGACACCCGCATCACCGACCGCCCGGCGTTCCGCCTCGTCGGCCACGCCACCCGCGTGCCCCTCATCCACGCGGGCGTCAACCCGCGGATCCGCGACCACATCGCCGCGCTGCCGGCCGCGGAGCACGCGCGCCTGAAGGACCTGTCCGACACCGACCCGGGCGGCATCCTCCAGGTGAGCGCGGACGTGGACCCGGACCACGTCGAGGGGAGCGAGCTGACCTACCTGCACGGCGTCGCCGTCACCGACGCGACAGCGGTGCCGGACGATCTCGACGCGATCGAGGTCCCCGCCGGCACCTGGGCGGTCTTCCGGACCGAGGGCGAGCATCCCGCCGCGCTGCAGGCGGCGTGGGCGGCGACGGCCGCGGACTGGTTCCCGTCGAACCCGTGGCGGTCGCGGCCGGGACCCTCCATCGTGGCCGTCCTCGACCACTCGGACGACTTCCGCACGGCGACGTGCGAGCTCTGGCTCCCGGTCGAGCGCGCGTGACCGGACCGTCCAGCGGCGAGCGGACCGACGAGTGCCCCGCACGCACGCACGACGCCCGCCGGCCGCGGATGCGGCGCGACGGGCGCGTGGTGGAGCGGGTGCGGATCAGCCGAGCGAGACGGCCGTCCACGACACGGGCGGCAGCGTGATCGTGAGGGTGCCGTCGACGAGCGTCGCCGACGCGTTCTCCGTCAGGCCCACGCGCTCGCGGTCGGCGAAGGTGTTCTTCGCGTAGACGTCCTCGTCGTGGAGCCCCACGGCCTCGAGCACCTCGGAGACCGCGAGGCCCGCGACGTCGACCTCGATGGTCAGCGCGTCCGAGACGCTGCGGTTCACGAGGAAGACCGCGGCGCGGCCGGTGGCCTCGTCGAAGGTCGCGACGGAGTCGACGAGCGGCGCGGTGCCGTGGACGGCGGTCTCGTACGTGCCGACGTCGATGCGCGGACGCAGCACCTCGCCCTGCGCCAGGCGGCTCGTCACCGAGAACGGGAAGAAGGTCGTCTGGCGCCAGGCGCCGCCGCCGGTCTCCGTCATGATCGGCGCGATGACGTTCACGAGCTGCGCGAGGCTGGCCGACGTGACGCGGTCGCTGTGCTTGAGCAGCGTGATCATGAGGTTGCCGAGCACGACCGCGTCGGCGACCGAGTAGACGTCCTCGAGCAGGTGCGGCGCGTAGGGCCAGCCCTCGGTGATGA
The DNA here is from genome assembly GCF_052654495.1 of Clavibacter rahimiani. Lineage (NCBI taxonomy): Bacteria > Bacillati > Actinomycetota > Actinomycetes > Micrococcales > Microbacteriaceae > Clavibacter > Clavibacter rahimiani. Next base: position 261,100 of record NZ_CP199790.1, on the reverse strand, counting down.
CGCCGGACTCCTGGTGCTCGTCGAGGTACCAGACGTTCCACTCGTCGAAGGAGATGTTGACCGTCTTGTCGCTCTTCAGGCGGTGCTTCACGTGGTCGGCCGTGGACACGACCGTCGCGATGAAGTACTCCATGTCGAGCGAGGAGGCGAGGAAGCTGCCGAGGTCGCCCTTGCGCTCCTGGTAGTAGGCGTGGGCGGAGATGAAGTCGACCGAGTCGTAGGTCTTCTCCAGCACGATCCGCTCCCACTCGCCGAAGGTCGGCATGCCGGATCCGCTGCTGCCGCACGCGACGAGCTCGAGGGTCGGGTCGACCATCTTCATGGCGCGGGCGGTGCGGCCGGCGAGCGTGCCGTAGTCCTCGGCGGTCATGTTGCCGACCTGCCAGTCGCCGTCCATCTCGTTGCCGAGGCACCACATCTTCACGTTGTGGGGCTCGGGGGATCCGTTGGCGATGCGCAGGTCGGACAGCGCGGTGCCGGAGGGGTGGTTCGAGTACTCGAGGATGTCGAGCGCCTCGAGCACGCCGCGCGTGCCGAGGTTGACGGCCATCATCAGCTCACTGCCGGTGAGCTCGCACCAGCGGGCGAACTCGTCGAGGCCGACCTCGTTGGTCTCGAGCGAGTGCCAGGCGAGGTCGAGGCGCTTCGGGCGCTCGGCGCGCGGGCCGACGCCGTCCTCCCAGCGGTAGCCGGAGACGAAGTTGCCGCCGGGGTAGCGGATGGTGCTCGTGCCGAGCTCCTTGACGAGGTCGACGACGTCGCCGCGGAAGCCGTCGGCGTCGGCGGTGGGGTGGCCGGGCTCGTAGATGCCGTCGTAGACGCAGCGGCCGAGGTGCTCGACGAACGAGCCGAAGGTGCGGCGGTTGACGGGGGCCACGACCGCGGTGCGGTCGATGGCGATGCGGGCGTCGGCCGCGGTGCGGGCGTCGGTCATGGAGTGGTCCTTCACATCATCGGGAATGGGGCCGATCGACGCCGGGGGTGCCGGGTGGATCCGAGCCGTTACAACGTTGTAAGAGCAACGCCCCTCCATTCTCGCGGGGTCGTCCGGGCGGTGTCAACGCGGCGCGGGCCGACCCGCGGGACGGGTGGGCCGCGCGCCGCGCGACGGGTGGTCAGGCTCCCGGGCCCGCGACCGGGATCCAGACCCGCATCGTCGAGGGCCCGCGGTTCGCCCACGACGCGTACGGGATGAGGTCGACTTCGCCGAGCGGCTCGTGGCGGTCGACGCCCGTGCCGTACGGCCAGTCGGCGGCCTCGGCGACCGTGCGGGTCAGGCGCACGCGCGCCCCGCGCTCGGTGACCTCCGGCGGCGTCGCCGTGTCGACGGCCACGTCGCCCACCTCGCCGGAGGGCAGGTCCGTCGACTCGAGGGCGAGCACGAGCGGGCCGCGCTCCACCGCGACCTGGCCGCGGACGGCGTCGATGCGCGGATCCGGCGTGACGAACCGCGCCGTCATCGGCAGGTCGAGCGCGATCACGTCGCCGGCGCGGAAGCGGCGTCGCACGACCGCACGGCGCCCGCCGACCTCGGTCGGCGCGCCGCCCGGCTCCGTGACGCTCGCCGTGCGCGCCCACGCCGGGATCCGCACGGCCAGCTCGACCTCGCGCACCGTGTCCTCGCGGAACGTGACCGCGACGTCACCCGCGTACGGGTAGCCGCTGCGCACCGAGAGGGCGACGACCGTGCCGTCCTCGAGCGTCGTGTCCACGTCGTAGGAGCCCAGCTGGTGGATCTGCACGCCGTCCGGCGAGCGCGTCGCGAAGGTCAGCTCCATGCTCGCGAGCGTGCGGGCCACGTTGGTGGGGCAGCACGACACCTCGAACCAGGGTGCACGCAGGCTGGCCAGGGCGCGCGCGTTGACGACGCCCTCGTCGGGCGCGACCCCCGGCGTGCGCTGATGCAGCGTGTTCGTGTAGAAGAACGCGCGGCCGTCCTCGCGGGGGGAGGCGAGCACGGTGTTGAGCAGCGTGCGCTCGATGAGGTCGGCGTAGCGCGGGTCGTCCTCCTGCAGGAGCAGCCGCCACGACAACATGTTCGACGCGATGCCCGCGCAGGTCTCCGCGTAGGCGCGGTCCGGCGGCAGCTCGAAGTCGGCGCCGAACGCCTCGTCCTGGTGGTGGGATCCCATGCCGCCCGTGACGTAGGTGCGGGACCGCACGGTCTCCTCCCACTGCCGGCGCACGGCGTCGGCGAGCTCCCGGTCGCCCGTCTCGACCGCCACGTCGAGCGCGCCGGCCGCGAGGTAGAGGGCGCGCACGGCGTGACCGCGGAGCACCTCGGCGTCGCGCACGGGCACGTCGTCCTGGAAGTACTCGGCGCCGTACGCGATGGGACCGAGGAGGCCGCGCCCGCGTCGCTCGACGAAGAGGCGAGCGAGCTCCACGTAGCGGGGCTCGTCGAGCGCGCGGCCGAGCTCCACGAGCGCGACCTCCACCTCGGGGTGCCCGCACACGGCCTCCCGCCCGTCGGGCCCGAAGGCGTCCCACAGGTGGTCGGCGACCCGCGTCACCACGGCCACGAGCTCGTCGGACGCGCCGGTCCGGTGCGCGGCGACGCCCGCCTGGATGAGGTGCCCCATCGAGTACAGCTCGTGGCCCCACTCGAGGTCGGAGTACCGAGGTCGCTGCCAGGCGCGCCCGAAGGACGTGTGCAGGTACCCGTCCTCGTCCTGCGCGGCGGCGACGCGGGAGACCAGCCGGGCGAAGCGCGCGTCGAGGTCGCCGCGGGCGGCGACGGCCGCTGCGTCGCCCGGATGCACCGGCCGACCGAGCTCCCACGCCATGCCCTCGAGCAGCTTGTGGATCTCGGAGTCGACGAACTCGATGCCCGCGTGCTCCCACCCCTCCTCGTCGGAGGCGGCGCGGTCGAAGTTGGCGGTCCAGCCGATGCGCTCCATCCACGCCTCGCAGTGGGCGAGGATCACGTCGGCGTTGAGCCGCTGCCGGTCGCCCCAGAACCCCTCGACGAGGCGGATCTCGGTGGCGGCGAGCGGCGTGAGCCGCGAGGAGCGGGGGGCGACGGGACCGCCGGGGCGGGCACCGGCCGTGTGGTGGGTGGCTGCGGGCTGGGGCATGTCGTGTCTCCTCGGGTCGTCATCGACTCTCGGTCTCGAACCGAAACCGCTTTCGGGTCCGACGGTACGGCGGCCGAAGGCGCGGGTCAACCGGCCCATCAACTACTTTCGTGACATGACGACGGACGGCGGGGCACCGCGAGCGACCCCGGTCACGCTCGCGGACGTCGCCCGCGCCGCCGGGGTGAGCATCGCCACCGCGTCCAAGGCGCTCAACGGGCGGACGCAGGTGCGGGAGTCGACCCGGCTGCGCGTGGAGGAGGCGGCTGCGTCCCTGTCCTTCACCCCGAACTGGTTCGCGCGCGGCCTCACCTCGTCGCGCACCGGCAGCGTCGGCGTCATCACCAGCGAGCTCGACCACCGCTTCGTGGTGCCGATCCTCCGCGGCGCCGGGCAAGCGCTCGACACGGCATCGCTGTTGCTGCTGGTCGCCGACACCCGCGACGACGCGCTCCGCGAGCAGATGCACCTGCGGTCGCTCCTCACGCGCCGGGTCGACGGGCTCCTCATCGTGGGGCGCACGACCAACCCGCGACCGCCCGCGCCCGTCATGTCCGGCGTTCCCGTGGTCTACGTGTACGCGCCGTCGACGGGCGAGCAGGACGTGTCGTTCACGCCCGACAACGTGATGGCGGGGCGGCTCGCGGCCGAGCACCTCATCGCGCAGGGGCGCACCCGCATCGCGCTCGTCAACGGCGAGTCGTCGTACGCCGCGGCGCGCGACCGGGCCGAGGGCGTCCTGGCGGCGCTCGCCGCGCACGGCCTCGAGCCCGTGGGCGGCGCATCCCTCTACGGCCAGTGGGGCGAGGCGTGGGGCCGGGACTGCGCGCGCCTGCTCGTGCGGGGCGGGGATCCGGTCGACGGCATCATCGGCGGCAGCGACCACATCGCGCGCGGCGTGCTCGACACCCTGCGCGACGAGGGCCGTGACGTCCCGGGCGACGTGGCCGTCATCGGCTTCGACGACTGGGACCTGCTCGTGCGCGAGGCCCGCCCGCCGCTGTCGAGCGTGGCCATGGAGCTCGAGCACCTCGGCCGGGTCGCGGCGCAGCGCCTCGTGGACATGATCGACGGCGCGACCATCGCGGGCGTCTCGCGCGAGCCGGTGCGCGTGGTGGCGCGGGCGTCGACCGGCGCGTGATGGCGACCCCCACGCAGGCCCTCTTCCTCGGCGGGCGCTCCGGCGTCGGCAAGTCGACGGTGGCGGCGGAGGTGGCGCGGATCCTCACGGCGGCCGACGTCGCCCACGCGCTCATCGAGGGCGACGCGCTCGACCAGGCGCACCCGGAGCCGTGGCGGCACGGCATCCCGCTGGCGGAGCGGAACCTCGCCGCGATGTGGCGGAACTACCGCGAGGCGGGCTGGACGCGCGTGGTCTACACGAACACCGTCAGCGTGCTCGAGCTGCCGGCCCTCACGGCGGCGCTCGGCGGCGAGGTCGACGCGGTCGCCGTGCTGCTCACGGCCGACGACGTGACCGCGGCCGCGCGCCTCGCCGGGCGCGAGATCGGATCGGGGCTGGCGGAGGCGGTGGAGCGCAGCGCGGCTGCGGCGCCGCGGCTCGAGGCCGGCGCGCCGGACGCGGCGCACCGTGTGGCGACCGACGGCCGGACGGTCGCGGAGATCGCGGCGGAGGTGGTGGCGCTCAGCGGGTGGGTCGCGACGGGCGACGGTGCTGCTCACGGGGCCGCGGCTGCCGCTCGATAACATCATCGAGCCGGTCAGCGGTTGATGATGTTATCAGCCGATCACGCCGGCCCCACGTGCCGCCCCGGGACCGGGCTCGAGTACACGACGTGGGTCGTGATCCCGCCGAGGACGGCCAGGCGGCCCGTGATGCGCTCGAGGTCGCGCATCGACCGGGCGTGGACCTTGACGATGAAGCAGTCGGCGCCCGTGACGTGGTGCGCCTCGACGATCTCCGGCAGCTCCGCGACCAGCGCGTGGAACGGCCGGTAGTCGCCCGACGGGTACGCCAGCCGCACGAACGCGGTCACGGCCCAGCCGAGCGCCTCCGGATCCACCGTGATGGAGTAGCCGGTGATGATGCCCGCGTCCGTGAGCCGGCGCACCCGCTCGGCGGTCGCGCTCGCCGACAGCGACACCGCGCGGCCGAGCTGCGCGACGCTCATCCGGCCGTCGCCCTGGAGCTCGGCGATGATCGCGTGATCGGTGGCGTCGAGGGTCAGCGGGGGATTCGTCGGCATGGGCCAGAACCTACCGGGCGATCCGCGGCCGGACGACCCGCATGCCGGGCGACGCCCCTTCCTGACGGGGCAGCCCGACCGCTTCGATGGAGGCATGCAGACGACCCTCTCCGCCGTGGACTTCCTCACCGCCAAGCTGACCTACGAGACCGACCCCGCCGACCTCGCCGCGGACCGCGCCAGCGGCGCCGGGCCGCTCGTGGTCGACGTGCGATCCGACGCGTCCTGGCGCCAGGGGCGGATCCCGGGAGCCCTCCACATCCCCGGCGCCGAGATCGCCGCGCGCGCCGCCGCCGAGCTGCCCGACCGGGACGCGCGCATCGTCGTCTACTGCTGGGGGCCGGGGTGCAACGGCAGCACGCGCGCCGCCCTCGCGCTCGCGACGCTCGGCTACACGCGCGTGCAGGAGCTGATCGGCGGGTTCGAGTACTGGTCGCGCGAGGGCTTCGCGGTCGTCACGGACGCGGGGCGCACGCGGCAGGCACCGGACCCGCTGGCGGCGCCGGTCAGCTGACGGCGCGCACCGCGTCCGCGACGGCCGCCACCGCCAGCTCCGCGAGGAGCTGGTCGCGCTCCTCCTCGTGCGCCGTGATGGTGAGGACCGCGTCGCGGGATCCGTCCACCAGCACGTACTGGCCGTAGCGGCCGTCGAGGCGCCAGGCGTCGCCGGGGCCGTCCCACGTCGCGAGGCCGTAGCGGGCGAAGGGCGCCCGCGGGTCGTCGTGGCCGGTGTGGACCCAGCCCGCGTGCATCCGGTCGATCCACTCCGCGCTCACGAGCTGCCGGCCCTCCCACGCGCCGCGGTCGCGGAGCAGCCGACCGATGCGCGCGAGCTCGCCGGTGCGGAGCTCCAGGCCGCTGCCGCCCACTACGAAGCCGAGCGGGCAGCGGTGCCACTGCGGGTTCTCGATGCCGAGCGGGGCGAACAGGCGCGGGAGCAGCCAGTCGCGCACGTCGCCGACCGCGGCGGCGAGCATCCGCATGGCGACGTAGGGGCTCGCGTCGCTGTAGCGGAAGGCGCGGTCGCGCGCGGGCAGACCGAGCATCGCCTGCGCGAGGTCGGGGCCGGGCACGGGCTGGTCGCCGAACCAGGCGAAGTCGATGCCGCTGGTCATGGTGAGGAGGCGCTCGACGGTGACCTCGTCCACGCCGTCGCCGAGGTCGAGGTCGGGGAGCAGCTCGGGGACGCGCGTGTCGAGCCGGAGGATCCCCTCGTCGACGGCGATGCCCACGGCGAGCGCGCACACGCCCTTCGAGACCGAGTACAGGTTCTCGCGGTCGTCGCTCCGCCAGCGGTGCGCGACCTCGTCCTCGCCGATCCGCACGACGGCGCCGTACGCGCCGAGCAGCTCGCGGTCGATCCCCTCGACGAGGCGGGCGAGGGCGTCGGCGGCGGTGCTCATGGGTCCAGTGTGGCGGTGGTGCGGCGGGCCGCGACATGGACGGGCGCCCCTTCCCCGGGCGGGGGAACCGTGCGAGGGTGGCGGCTCGGCACCACCGGGACGGCAGGGGACGGCATGAGGGTCGCGACGCGCATCACGATCGGGATCCTGGCGGCCGAGCTGCTGGTCATGGCGGTGCTGCTGATGCTCGCCGACCGGTGGGAGGACATGGGCTGGCCCGCTGCGGGGATGGAGCACCCGGTGGTCGCGCTGGGCTTCCTCCTGCCGCCGCTCATCGTGCTCACCGCGGTGGCGCTCGTGCTGCTGGCGGGGGCGCGGATCCTGCACGCCGAGCTCGGCGCCCGCCGGCGGCGCCGCGCACAGGGCGACCAGCCGGCCTGACCTCAGTCGCCGGCGACCAGCGCCGCCAGACGATCCAGATCCGCCGCCACGAGCGCCGCGTCCGCCGCGAACGCCTCGTCGGAGACGCCCGGGCGACGGAAGAGGGTGAAGACGACCTCGCTGCCGTCGGCATTGGGGAGGACGCGCAGCGGGTTGCGGACCACCGTGCCGTCGGGGAGGGTCACGTCGTGGTCGAGGATCCCCAGCTCGCGGAGCCCGGTGAACGCGATCTCGACGGCGCCCATCGGCGAGTCCGCCAGCCAGCGGCCGCCCTCCAACCGGATGCCCGAGCTGAGGCCGGCCGCCCACTCGGGCAGCCGCGCGGGATCCCCCGCCACGGCGACGACGGAGGCCACGTCGGCCTCGACGGAACGGGTGATGTGGAGCGCGGGCCAGGTCACGCTCCGACGGTACCGGGCAGCGGTGTCGCGATGGGAGGGGGATCCGTCGCGAGCCGCGCATGCGTCTCCACGTCGAACCGCGCATCCCCGTACCGGAGCTTCGCCCGCTCGATCCCTTCCTGTGCGAACCCCGCGCGCGTCGCGACACGGCACGACGCGGGGTTGTTCACCCGATGCCCGAGCTCGAGACGGAAGAGGCCGTCGGCGAAGGCCCAGCCCGCTGCGGCCGCGAGTGCGCGGGTCGCGAGTCCGCGACCGCGACCGGCCGCTGCCAGCCAGTAGTGGAGCCAGGCCGTGTCGTGCCGACGGTCGATCGCGGAGACGCCGACGCTGCCGACCGCGACCCCGTCGTCGACGATCGCCCAGATGCGGTGGGCGTCGTCGGACGCGAGCGGACCCGCGATGTGCGCATCCGCCGCCGCGACCGTGGCGAGGTCGGCGCCGCCGAGCTGGGCGACGAGATCCGACGTGCTGAGGAACGCCGCGCGGAGGGCGTCGGCGTCGGACGCGATCCAGGGACGGAGATGTGGTCCGGGCATCTCCCCACCCTGCCAGCGCCCGCCCGGCCTCAGTACTCGATGCGCCCGTGCCGGCTGTGGAACTCGCCCGTGGGGCCGTCGGGGCCGAGGAGCGCCAGCGCGACGGTCGCGTCGGTGCCCTCGGTAACGGTCTGGTGGCCGGTGTTCCCGTTGAAGTCGGTCGCCGTGTAGCCGGGATCGCTCGCGTTCACGCGGAAGCCCGGCCGGTCTTCGCGGACGAGGCGCGCCTGGACCTCTTCCGCGTCACGGGGATCCAGGCGCTGACGACGGCGCCCGTGGAGGCGGCGGGAGCCTGACCCGCGCACGACGGAGCCCCGGCCGCCGCGCGTCGAGGGCGTGGCGACCGGGGCTCCGGTGTCGTGCGGGCGGGATCAGCTCGGCTCGAGCACCCGGTCCGAGGCGACGACGGGCGCGACGGACGTGCCGACGTACCGCTCGTCCGCGGTCGTGACGTGGTGCACGGATCCGGTGATCGCGATCGCGGTCTCCGTCTCCTTCACCGCGCTCGACGGGCCGACCCACAGCTCGACCGCGCCCGGCTCGACGATGCGGCGGTACCGCAGGTCGGTGAAGGCGAGTCGCGAGGTGGGCACCGTGAAGGTGACCTCCGCCGTCTCGCCGGCCGCGAGGTCCAGCCGCAGGTAGCCGAGCAGCTGCGCGACGGGCCGCGTCACGCTGCCCTGCACGTCGCGGGCGTAGAGCTGCACGACGTCGGTGCCGTCGCGGTCGCCCGTGTTGCGGACCTCGACGGTCGCCGTGAACGACTCCCCCGCCGTGACCTCGGGCGACGCGACCGCGAGGCCGGTGCGCGCGAAGGTCGTGTACGACAGGCCGTGCCCGAACGGGAGGACGGGCGTGGGATCCGCGCTCGTCACCTCGGAGGGGCCCCCGAGGATCGGGTGCAGGTACGAGAACGGCTGCGCGCCCGCGGACCGCGGGAGCGACACCGGCAGGCGGCCCGACGGCGACACCCGGCCGGAGAGGACGCCCGCGATCGCGGATCCGCCCTCCTCGCCCGGGAAGAACGCCTGCAGGACGGCGGCCGGAGCCTCCGAGCCCTCGATCGCCCAGGCCACCGCGTACGGCCGGCCGGTGAGCAGCACCAGCACCACGGGGGTCCCGGTGGCACGCACGGCCTCGACCAGCTCGCGCTGGACGCCCGGGAGGTCGAGGCTCTCGACGTCGTTGCCCTCGCCGACCGTGCCGCGGCCGAACAGGCCCGCCCGGTCGCCGACGACCACGACGGCCAGGTCGGCCCCGCGCGCGGCGTCCACCGCGGCCTCGAAGCCGGAGCGGTCGTCGCCCTCGACGTCGGCGCCCTCCACGAGCACGAGCTCGCTGTCGGGCAGCTCGAGGCGCAGGGCCTCGGCGATGGTCGGGATCTCGAACCCGAGCGGCGTGCCCGGGTGGTGCGCGAGCACGTGGTTCGCGAACGAGTAGCAGCCCATGAGCGCCTCGGCGCTGTCGGCGTTGGGGCCGATCAGCGCGATGCGCCCGGGAGCCGGACGGTCGGCCGACGCGAGCGGCAGCGTGCCGTCGTTCGCGAGCAGCACCACGGACTCCTCCGCGAGCCGACGCGCGACGTCCCGGTGGGCCGGGGTGTCGAGGTCGATGTGCGCGGGCGGCTCGTCGAAGGTCGCGTCGAGGAGGCCCAGCTCCTCCTTCTCGTCGAGTACGCGGAGCACCGCGCGGTCGACGAGCGACTCGTCGGCGAGCCCGGCGCGGATCCGCTCGGCCAGCGGCGCGAGGTACGCGTCGCCGGTGGGCAGCTCCACGTCGATGCCGGCGGCGAGCGCGAGCTCGGCCGCCTCGCCGCGGTCGCCCGCGACGGCGTGCATCACCTGGAGGAACGCGACGGAGAAGTAGTCGGAGACCACGACGCCGTCGAAGCCCCAGCGGCCGCGGAGGATGTCGGTGAGGTACTCGGGCGTCGCGCCGACGGGCGCGCCGTCGATCTCGGCGTACGAGTTCATGACCGAGCGCACGCCGCCGTCGAGCACCGCCATCTCGAAGGGCGGCAGCAGCACGTCCTCCACGAAGCGCGGGCCGACGTGCGCGGGCGCGTGGTTGCGTCCGGACTGCGAGACCGAGTAGCCGACGAAGTGCTTGAGCGTCGCGTGGATCCCCGCGGACTGCAGGCCCTTCACGTACGCCGTGCCGATGGTGCCGACCACGTACGGGTCCTCGGCGATGCACTCGTCGACGCGGCCCCAGCGGGCGTCGCGGATCACGTCGAGCACGGGCGCGAGGCCCTGGTGCACGCCGAGCTCCTTCATCGACCCGCCGATGAGGCCCGCCATCTCCTCCACGAGGGACGGGTCGAAGGACGCGCCCCACGCGAGCGGCGTGGGGAAGGTCGCGGCCTGCCATGCGGCGAGCCCGGTGAGGCACTCCTCGTGCACGAGCGCGGGGATCCCGAGCCGCGTCTCCGTCTGGAGGCGCCTCTGCTCGGCCCAGAGCCAGGACGCGCGCTCGACCGGATCCACGGGACGCGTGCCGTACACGCGGGTGAGGTGCCCGAGGCCGTGCTCGGTCGCCTCCTCGTAGCGGCCGGTCGTCGCCATCTCGCCCTGCATGGGCGCGACGACCTCGCCGCCCTGGTCGACCCAGTAGCCGACGATCTGCGCGAGCTTCTCCTCGAGGGTCATCCGCGCGTGCAGCTCGCGCACGCGTTCCGACACCTCGGGCAGCGCGACGGCGCCGGGGGCCGTCTCCGCCCCGGTCACCCCTTCACCGCGCCGGTGAGGCCGCCGACGATGCGGCGCTCGAAGATGGAGAAGAAGATGAGCGCGGGGATCATCGACAGCGACGTGAACGCGAGCACCTTGGCCGTGTCGACCGAGTACTGCGACGAGAACGACTGCACGCCGAGCGGCAGCGTGTACGCCGACGCGTCGCTGAGGATGAACAGCGGCAGCAGGTAGCTGTTCCAGCTGCCGATGAACGCGAGGATCCCGACCGTGATGACGCCCGGCATCGAGAGCCGCACGACCATGCGGAAGAAGAACCCGAGGCGGCCGCACCCGTCGATGAACGCGGCCTCCTGGATCTCGTCCGGGATCGCCCGGAGGAACGGCACCAGGATGATGATCGTCGTCGGGAGCGCGAACGCGATCTGCGGGAGGATGATCCCCGGCAGCGAGTTCGTGAGGCCGAGCGAGCGGATCACGATGTACAGCGGCGTGATGGCCACCGTGATGGGGAACATGAGCCCCGACGCGAAGATCGCGTAGAGCGCCCCCCGGCCGAAGAACGTGTACCGGGCCAGCACGTAGCTCGCCATGAGGCCGAGCACGACCGCGCCGAGCGTGGTGCCGAGCGCCGCGATGAGCGAGTTGCCCACCTGCCGCCAGAACAGCGAGCCCGTGAGGACGTCGAGGTAGTTCTGGATCTGCCACGGCGACGGGAAGCCCGCCGGGTCGGTCGTGATCTGCGCGTTCGTGCGGAACCCGCCGAGGATGATGTACGCCACCGGCGTCAGCATCAGGGCGATGAGCACGACCGCGACGAGGTACGGGATCGGGTTGTTGCCCTGCCCCGGCGTCTTCGCCCGCTTGGGCTTCGGCGCCTTGGCCGAGTAGGTGGGATCCAGGTCCGCGTTGCGCGGAGCTGCGGTGGCGACGGTCACTTCTTCGCCTTCCTTCCTGCACCCGTGAGGGCGCCGGCGGTGTCGCGGCTGAGCACGAACCGCTGGTAGACGAGCGCGACGACCAGGGAGATGAGGAACAGCACCACGGCGACGGCGTTGCCGTACCCGTAGTTGCCGGATCCGCGCCCGTTCGCCACGAGGTACGTGGCCATGGTCGACGTGCCCGCGGTGGCCGAGATGTACTGGCCCCAGATGATGTAGACGAGGTCGAACAGCTGCAGCGAGCCGATGATCGACAGGAACGCCCAGATGCGCAGCGTCGGCGCGAGCAGCGGCAGCGTGATGCGCCGCTGGATCTGCCAGTACGACGCGCCGTCGATGGCGGCCGCCTCGCTCAGCTCCTCGGGGATGCCCTGGAGGCCGGCGAGGAAGAGGATCACCGCGAAGCCGATGTACTTCCACGTGATGATCGTCATGAGCGACCAGATCGCGATGTCCGGGTTCGCCAGCCAGTCCTGCTGGAGGTCCGCCAGGCCGATGTTCGCGAGGAAGCCGTTCAGCGCGCCGGAGCCCTGGAGCATGAGGCTCCAGCCGGTGCCGACGACGACCTCGGAGATCACGTACGGCACGAAGATCAGCACGCGGATGATCGACTGGCCGCGCAGCTTCCTGTTGAGCAGGAGCGCCACGAGGATCGCGACCGGGCCCTGCAGCACGAGCGACAGGATCACGATGACCGCGTTGTGCATCAGGGCCTCGTGGAACGCGGGGTCCTGGATGATCGTGATGTAGTTCCGGAAGCCCACGAAGACCGTGGGCGGGCCGAAGCCCTGCCAGCTGAAGAAGCCGTAGTAGGCCGCCATCACCACGGGGTAGATGACGAAGCCCACGAAGAAGAGGAGGGCCGGGCCCACGAGGATCAGGACCTCGAGGCGCCCGGACCAACCCAGGCCGCGGCGTCGACCCTTCACCGCCGAGGGCGGCGTCGTCACGACGCCGCCCTCGGGGTGTGCAGGATCAGCCGCGGGACGCTGCTCGTCGAGCGAGCTCTCGCGGAGTGACATGTCGGGTCGCCTAGGCCTTCTTGGCCGCGTCGCCGACGGTCTGGACGAGCTTCTCCGGGCTGCCGTCGCCCGCCATGAGCTCGACCACGCCGACGTTCATCGCGTTGCCGACGTTCAGGCCGTAGACCGTGTCGAGCCACTGGGAGACGTACGGGGCGTCGTTGTACGCCGCGAGGATCTCCTTCAGGTACGGCTCGGTGACCGCCTCCTGCGACGTCGTGTTCACGGGCGGGGCGTTGAAGGCCGCGTAGTACTCCTTCTGCACATCAGCCGTGGCGATGTAGTTGAGGAAGTCGACGCACTCCTTCGGCGCCTGCGCGGAGCAGGAGTAGCCGTCGATGCCGCCCATGATGGAGCCGGGCTCGCCCTTGCCGCCCTCGATCTCGGGGAAGGGGAACCAGGAGAGGTCCGCCAGCGGCTTCTGGTCGGGGGTCAGGCCCGCGATCACGCCGGGGTTCCAGGCGCCCATGAGCTCCATGCCGGCCTGCTTGTTGGCGATGAGGCCGGCCGAGCTGCCGGCGCCCTGCTGCGCCGCGGTGGTGAGGAAGCCGTCGTTGAACGGCTCGGTGCCGACGAGGTCCGTGAGGTCCTCGCCCGCCTTGATCCAGCAGTCGTCGCTGAAGTCCTTGTCCTTGGCGGCCTTCTCGAGCGTGTCGGAGCTGCACTCGCGGAGCGCGAAGTTGAAGTACCAGTGCGCGGCGGGCCAGGCGTCCTTGCCGCCGAGCGCGATGGGCGCGACGCCCGTGGCCTTGAGCTTGTCGACGGCCGTGTTCAGCTCGTCCATCGTCGTCGGGTTCTCCGTGATGCCGGCCGCCGTGAAGAGGTCCTGGCTGTAGAAGATGCCGCTGGGGAGCACGGCGACGGGCATGGCGTAGGCCTTGCCGTCGATCGTGTTGGCCTCGAACGAGCCCGCGGAGATCTCCTCCTTGGCGGTGGCGGAGATGCCGTCCGTGATGTCCATGATCTGACCCGCGGCGACCGAGGCGGCGAGCTTGCCGCCACCGCGCTGCAGGAAGACGTCGGGGGCGTCGCCGGAGTTGAGCGCCGTCTGGAGCTTGCCGTCGAGGTCCTCGTTCTGGATCGACGTCGGCGTGACCGTGACGCCGGCGTTCGCGGCGTTGAAGTCCGCCGTGGTCTTCTCCCAGAACTCCTTGCCCGGGCCGGTGGTGGAGTTGTGCCACAGCGTCATCTCGACGGGGCCGCCGTCGTCGCTGCTGCCCGAGCCGCCGCTGCAGCCGGTGAGGGCGAGAGCCCCCACGAGCAGGGCCGCGGATCCCGTGAGGATCTTCCGTGCCTTCATGTCGTCCTACCTGTCTCTTCTTTGAGCGCACCCTGGTGGGTGTCGGGGGTGTCGTGCCCGGGCCGCGTGCCTGGTGCTGTGGTGGGGCCCGGACCGGTCCCTCTGTCGCGTCGTCGCGTCGTCGCTCCGTCGTGACGGGGGGCCGGTCGGGCCAGTCTCAGTCGTGCTCCGATCTTCGTCAAACGTTTTCGAAATCCTTTTCCCCAGGCGTAGGGTCCTGTCCATGTCCCGCCGCCCCACCATCCACGACGTCGCCGCTGCCGCCGGCGTCTCGGTGTCGACCGTGTCCAAGGCGGTGAACGGGCGCTACGGCATCTCGGCCGACACCTCGAAGCGCGTGATGGAGGTCGTCGAGCGCCTCGGCTACGAGTCGAGCCTCGTCGCGAGCAGCATGCGCTCCCACCGCACGGGCGTGATCGGCGTGCTCGTGGCGGACTTCGAGCCGTTCAGCGCCGAGATCCTCAAGGGCGTGGGCGCGGCCCTCCGCAAGTCGCGCTACGACCTGCTGGCGTACAGCGGATCCCGCCAGGTCGACGGCACGGGGTGGGAGCGCCGGTCGCTGAGCCGCCTGAGCGGGACCCTCATCGACGGCGCGATCATGGTCACGCCCACCGTCGTGACGGCCTCGACCGAGATCCCCGTCGTCTCCATCGACCCGCACACCGGGCCCGCCGACCTGCCGAGCGTCGAGTCGGACAGCCTCGGCGGCGCGCTCCAGGCGACCCGGCACCTCCTCGAGCTCGGCCACCGGCGGATCGGGTTCCTCGCGGGCCGCCCCGACCTCCGCTCGGCGAGCCTCCGTGAGGCCGGCTACCGGCGGGCGCTGCAGGAGGCGGGGATCGCGTTCGACCCGGCGCTCGTGCGCTCCGGCTTCTTCCTCACGGCCCTCGCCCGGGAGCCGGCGCGCGCGATGCTCTCCATGACGGACCGGCCGACGGCGATCTTCGCCGCGAACGACCTCTCGGGCATCGCGATCCTGCAGGTGGCGGCCGAGCTCGGCATCCGCGTGCCCGAGGACCTCTCCGTGATCGGCTTCGACGACATCCCCGAGGCCTCGCAGATGACGCCACCGCTCACCACCATCCGCCAGCCGATGCAGCGCCTCGGCACGACCGCGGTGGACCTGCTGATGTCGCTCATGGGCGGCACCGAGCCCGACGCCATGCGCGTGCAGCTGCCGACGCGCCTCGTGCGCCGCGCGACGACCGGACCTCCGCCGCCGCGCTCGCGCTGACGGCTGCGGCGCGGACCTGCCGACCCGCTCCTGACAGGCTGGGTCCATGGACCACGACGACTGGGACGACCGGGTCGCCGCCTTCTGGGCGAGCGCCGACGACGAGCGCGCGGAGGAGACGATCGCGGGGATGCGGGCGCTGGTCGCCGAGCGGCCCGACGGGGATCCGCGCGGCCTGTTCGAGCTGGCCTGCGCGCACGACTACGTGGGCCGCGAGGCGGAGGCCGTGCCGCTGTACCGGGCCGCGCTCGACGGCGGGCTGGATCCGGAGCACCGGCCGTCCGCGGTGATCCAGCTGGCCAGCTCGCTGCGGAACGTCGGCGAGCCCGCGGAGGCGGTCGCCCTGCTCGAGGCCCTGCCCGACGACGCCGACGCGGCCGGACGCGACGCCTTCCTCGCGCTCGCGCTGCACGACGCCGGTCGGCCGACGGAGGCGCTGGCCGTCGCCCTCCGCCGGCTCGCGCCGACGCTGCCCGGGTACGGCCGGGCCGTCGCGGCGTACGCGGAGGAGCTGGCGGATCGCGCGCGGAAGGACCCGGCGGCGGTCTAGGAACCGGGGGTCGCGCGGGCCGGGTCGACCGCCGAGGGCGCGGATCCGGCCGGCTCGTCCGTCGCCGGCTCGGCGTCGGGCGCCGCGTCCGGGTCCGCCGCGTCGGCCTCCGCCTTCTTCGCGCGGGCCAGCCGGATCGCGGCGCGGCCCGACGGGAGCGAGACGGCCACGGAGATCACGATCACGGTGATGATGCCGGCCGCCACCAGCAGCGCCTGCACGCTGAACACGTCGGCGAGCGGGCCGAACGCGACCGCGCCGATGGGGGTCGCGAGCGCCATGACGATGCCGACGTAGCTGAACACCCGCCCGTGCATCTCGGGCTGCACCGTCTCCTGCACGAGCGTCATGAACGGCGCGGAGAACAGCGGCACGAACAGGCCGATCGCGAACATGAAGCCGTAGAACACCCAGAGGTTCGGGCTGAGGCCGAGGCCCGCGGTGAAGATCGCGAAGCCGAAGCAGCTGACGATGATGAGCGTCATGCGGTCGGCCTTCGCGAGGAGCGTCGCCACCAGCGCGCCGCCGCCGAGCATCCCGACGCTGAAGGCGATCTCGAGCACCGTCACCATCCAGACCTCGGTGCCGTAGGTGCGGGCGACCAGCAGCGGCGTGATGAACGACGGCGCCACGGTGAGCAGGAAGATGATCGCGAAGACCACGAGCAGCCAGCGCACGACCGGGTTCCCGGCGATGTAGCGCATGCCCTCGACGAGGTCCTCACGGTAGCTCGTCGTCTTGTCCGCGATGGACGCCAGCGTCGGCACGGCGACCGACAGCAGGAACGCGATGCCGATGGCGGCCGTGATGGCGTCGATGAAGAACAGGGGCACGAGGCCGTAGGCGGCGAAGATCGCGCCCGCGGCGGCCGGCGCGAGCAGGGCCATGGCCGACTGGATGGTGCCGAAGATGCCGTTGATCCGCAGCAGCTGCTCGGGCGGCACGATCTGCGGGATCATCGCCTGCACCGCGGGCGTCTGGAACCCCGCGCCGACGGAGCGCACGGCGACCGCGAGCAGGATGATCCAGAGGTCGGTGACCCCGTTCATCATCAGCAGCGCGAGGGCGAGGGTGACGATCGCGATGGTGCTGTCGGAGATGATCACGAGCACGCGCCGGTTCATGCGGTCGGCGAGCGTGCCGCCGAAGATCGAGACGATGCCCTGCGGCAGGAACGCGGCCACGGCATAGAGCGCGATGGCGAAGCCCGAGCGGGTCTCGAACGTCACGTACCACATGACCGCGTACTGGACGAGCATCGAGCCGAACAGCGAGACGGTCTGGCCGCTGAGGAAGAGGGTCGCGTTGCGCTTCCAGCGCGCGGCGATGACGGCCGCGTCGGCCTCGCTCACGGCGGGCGTCTCGGGCACGTCGGCCGGGGCTGCCGGGTCGCTCATCGGATCCTCGCCTGCTCGCGTTTCCTCGGGTGTGGAGGCCACCAGGCTAGGGCGCGGCGCGCGCGGCGCGCCAGGGGGCGGCGCGCGGACTTCGCCGCGCCACGACGGCGGGCGCCTGCCCTTCGCGGACACGCGCGGGAGCGACGACGGCTGCCCGCCTAGACGCTCGCGAGCGTGTCCGGGTCGAGCATCACCCCGTGCCGGAGGAACGCCGGCAACGCCCGCTCCGGCTCGACGGGGATGTCGTACAGACCGCTCCCGAACGTCCACGTGGGGCTGACCCGGAACTCCTCGGCGGCGACCCACGGAGGGACCGGCAGGCCGTCCTCGAGGAGGCGGTGCTCGACGAGAGCGGCGATGGCGGCGTCCCAGCAACGCTCCCCCGTCGTCTCCGGCCGGGCGGCGCCGATGACGGCGCGGGCTTCGCCGTGTCGTGCTGCGAGATCGTCGGCGAGCTGGATGAAGTGGCGCACGGCGTATTCGCGCCTCCCCTGCGCCAGGCACGTCGAGATGCACGCCGCGGCCTCGGCAGCAGCGGATCTGGGGACGGAGGGGCTCATCGGCACCGCAGCCTAGAGGTCCCGGCTCGCCAGCACCACGTCGGAGTCGGAGGGGGTGATCTGGACCTCGCGGATGCGGTCGATCGGGATGCTCGAGGTGGCCGCGAGCTGGGTCGCCTCCGCCTCGCCCGCGCCCCACGAGGCGACGACCGTGCGGGTGCCGTCCTGGGCGATCGCGACGAGGTCGTAGGCGCCGAGCCCACCGCCACCGCCCGCGTACGCGCAGCTCCAGTCGAAGCGCGTGCCCCAGGGCTTCGCCGTGACGGCGAGCTGGGCGGTGACGGTGTCGTCGAACTCGGAGCGCATGCTCACGGCATCGGCGGGGAGGCTCGTGTCCGCGTCCGGGGTCTCGGGAGCGGTGGCGGTGGGGGCCGGATCCGCGACCGGCGCGCTCACGCCCGCCCGGAGAGCGGATCCGAGGCCGGCGCCGCCCACGAGGAGCACGATCGCGGCGGCCGCGAGGAGCCAGGCCCCCGTGCGGCGGGACAGCGGGAGCGAGAAGGGCGCGGATCGCGACCGGCGACGACGGCGCGGCACGCGGTGTCCGGACCCGGACCGGGCGCCCGCGGCGGCGGCGGGATCCGTGGACGCCGGGCCGACGGCTGGCGTCGTGCCGGCCGCCTCCGACTCGTCCATGAGCGCGAGCGCGTCCTCGACGGGCAGCAGCCGCAGCACGCCGGGCAGGCCGGAGAGCTCGGCGAGGGAGCGCATGCACGCGTCGCAGCCCTCGAGGTGGGCCTCGAAGAGCGCGCGGTCGGTGGCGCTCAGGCTGCCGAGCACGTACGCGGCATCCCACTCGTGGATGTCGTCGGCGCGATCGTTCATCGGGTGACTCCTCGTTCCTGCAGGGCGAGCCGGAGCGCCTTGAGCGCGTAGTGGAGGCGGGACTTGATGGTGCCGGGCGGGACGCCCTCGCGTTCGGCGGTCTCCGCGACGGTCCGGCCGAGGTGGTAGCAGCTGACCACCGCGCGGCGGTGCTCGGCCGAGAGCGACGCGAGCGCCTCGGCGACGAGCAGGCGGTCGATGATGGCGTCGGACGCGTCGGCGACCGGATCCTCGGGCAGCGTGTCCGTCGGCGTCTCGCGGCCGCGCCAGGCGCTCCGCCGGTCGTCGATCACGAGGTTCCGCACGACCGTGAACAGCCAGCGGCGGGCGGACTCGTCGTCCTCCGCGAGGATCGCCGGCGAGCGCCAGGCCCGCAGCAGCGCCTCCTGCACGACGTCCTCGGCGAGCGCCGGATCCCCCGTCAGCCGCAGCGCGTAGCGCTGGAGCGCGGGTGCGTGCGCATCGTGCAGCGCCCGCATGCGGGCCGTGCTCTCCGTGGTCATCCGTGCCTCCTCCTCCCACGACGAGACGGACGGCCGGAAGGTTCACCGTGGTGGGGGAATGGTCCCAGACGGATCCGCGAGCCCGCCCGGCACCCCCCGTTGGGGGAATGCTTTTCGAACATCGCCCGCTGCCCTTGTTTCCTGCGCGCCGGTGTGCATGATTGACCTCGACACGCCGTTGCCCGACGGCCGGTCATCTCCCCGCGCCCGCCCCGATCGAGCCGTGCTCCCACGTTCCCGCGTGTCTGCTCCCGGTGCGGGATCGCGCCTCACCCGAAGGCCAGCACCCGATGCACCGCTCCTCTCCCGAGCCCTCCCCTGCCCTCCTGAATCCCGGTCCCGACGCCTCCGTCGCGCCCACCCCGTCGCGCGCGCGCCTGCGCCTCGCGGCGGTCCTCGTGACCGGCGCCGTCATCGCCGGCACCGTCCTGCCCGCCGACCCCGCGCTCGCGGCCGACACGAGCGCCCCCTCCACCCCCGGCAGCCTCTCCGCGGACTACGCGGGCGGCGTCGGCACGGTCGTCCGCTGGGGCAAGGTCTCCGCGTCCGACCTCGCCGGGTACCGCGTGTACCGCAGCGCCACCAAGACCGTCACGGCCACAGCCGCCGCGCGCGTCGCGACCACCACGTCGCTCACCGCCACGGACGCCGCCATCGCCGCGGGATCCACCGGGTACTACGCCGTCACCGCGTACGACAGGACGGGCAACGAGTCGAAGCCGTCGAGCGTGAAGCAGATCACCGCGAAGGACACGAAGGCGCCCGGCTCCCCCTCGAGCGTGAAGGCCACGGCGTCCGCCTCGGGCATCGCCCTCGACTGGGCCGACTCGGCCGAGATCGACCTCCGGGGCTACGTCGTCGCGCGGTCCACCTCGTCGAGCGGCACCTACACGACCCTCACCGCCTCGCCCCTCGCGACCTCCGCGTTCACCGACGCGCAGGCGCCCGGCGGCATCACCTCCTACTACCGGATCACCGCGGTCGACCTGACGGGGAACTCCTCCTCCGCCACCACCGCCTCGGCCAAGCGCCCCGCGGGCGCGCCGACGGCACCCGCCGCCCCCGGCTCGCTCACGGCCAAGGCCTCCACCACCGGCGCCGTCGCGCTGACCTGGACCGCCTCGACCGGCGCCACCAGCTACGTGGTCGCGCGCGGCACGAGCGCGGCCGGGCCGTTCACCCGCGTGAACGGATCCGCCCTCACCGCCACGACCTACACGGACGTGCCGCCCGCCGGCGCGACCGCGTACTACCAGGTGACCGCGGTCAACGCGGTCGGATCCTCGGCCGCCGCCACCGCGTCCGTCGCCATCCCCGCCGACACGACCGCACCGCGGACCCCGTCGAGCCCGAAGGCCGTCGTGGTCGCGAACGCCGGCGGCATGACCATCTCCTGGTCGGCCAACACCGAGCCCGACCTCGCCGGCTACATCGTGTTCAAGCGCGGGTCGGACGACGTCTACCGCCAGCACCTCCCCGCCGCCGGGACCGCCGCGCTCACCACCACGCGCTTCACGGACGCCGCCGCGACCGAGGGCAGCACGAACTACTACCGCATCCGCGCGGTCGACAACGCGGGCAACATCTCCGCGTACGTCGCCGTCACGGGCAACAACCCGAACGTCGCTCCGGCCGCGCCGACGAGCCTCACGGTGAAGCCGAGCACGCAGGCCGGGCTCGACCTCGCCTGGGCCGCGCCGAAGGACACCGACGTCGCGGGCTACAGCGTCTCCCGCAGCACCACGAGCTCGGGCACCTACACGCTGCTGACCACCATCACGACCGCCGCCGCCGGATCCCCGCCCCGCTTCACCGACACGAGCGCGCCCCAGGGCGTGCCCGTCTTCTACCGGGTGACCGCGCGCGACCTCGTGGGCAACGTCTCCTCCGCCTCGAGCACCGTCACCGGCACCTCCACCACCGCGCCCGTCGCGATCCCCGTCGAGTACACCGTGCTCACGGTCGGCGCCGACAAGCAGTTCCCGACCATCGCCACGGCCGTCGCCTCCATCCCGAAGACCGCGCTCGCGAACCACCGCATCGACATCGACCCGGGCACGTACCGCGAGTCGTTCCCGATCGACCGCTCCCACGTGATGCTGCACGGCCTCGGCAGCGACCCGTCGCGGGTCGTGATCTCCGCGGCCCAGGCCTCCGGGTCGGTCGACCCGGACGAGCCCGACGCGACCCTCGGCACGGCCGGCAGCGCGGTCATCCGCGTCACCGGCACGGACGTCACGCTCGACAACCTCACCGTCGAGAACGCCTTCGACGAGAAGGCCCACCCCGAGATCACGAGCGCGCAGGCCGTGGCGCTCCGCGTCGAGGGCGACCGGTTCATCGCCCGCGCCGTCCGCCTCCTCGGCAACCAGGACACCCTGCTCGCCGACACCCCGAAGCCCACGACGCGCATCCGCCAGTACTACGTGGACAGCTACGTCGAGGGCGACGTCGACTACCTGTTCGGCGCCGCCACCGCGGTGTTCGACCGGGTGACCTTCCGCTCGCTCGACCGCGGCAAGAGCACCAACGGCTACCTCACCGCGGCCAGCACGGACACGGGCAGCAAGTACGGCTTCCTCATCACCGGCAGCAAGGTCGTGAGCGATGCGGCCGACGGCACCGTCAACCTGGGGCGCCCGTGGCACCCCAGCGCGGATCCCGCCGCCCTCGGCTCGGTCGTGATCAAGGACACCTGGCTCCCCTCCGCCATCGACACCGCGGCGCCGTGGGACGACATGTCCTCGACGAACAGCTCCGGCGTGAAGGTCCCCTTCGCCTGGCAGGACGCGCGCTTCTCCGAGTTCCAGAACATCGGCCCCGGCGCGACCGTGAACGCGAACCGCCCGCAGATGGCCGCGAAGGACGCCGCGAACGCGACGCCCGAGAAGTACCTCGCGGGCAGGGACGGCTGGAACCCGGTCGTCGCCGCCTCCGCCGCCGTGCCGGCCGTGCCCACGGGCGTGGTCGCCGCCGCCGACTCGAGCGTCGTGCACCTCACCTGGTCGGACGACACCTCGGCGAACGTGACCGGCTGGACCGTCTACCGCGCGGACGCCTCGGGCGCCTTCGTGAAGGTCGGCTCCACCGACGCGCCCGCGTACAGCGACACGACCGTCGTGAACGGCGCGGAGTACCGCTACGCGATCACGGCCGACTCCCGCCGCGGCGTCTCCTCCGCGCCGAGCGACGCCGTCGCCGTGACCGTGCAGGCCGCGCCCGTCGTGGTCGACATCACGGTGGACCCGCGGCTCCCGGCCGACGGCACGACCGTCTTCGCGACGCTCGCCGCCGCCCTCGCCGCCGCCCCCGCGGGCACGGCGACCGACCCGACGGTGATCCAGCTCGCCGCCGGCCGCTACGCCGAGTACGTCACCATCGCCAAGCCCCACACCAAGCTGATCGGCGCCACCGGCACCGCGCAGGACGTCGTGATCACGGGCAACCGCGCCGCGGGCACGCCCACCGGCACGACCACGGACGGGGTCGCCGACACGTACGGCACCTCGGGCAGCGCGACCCTGGTGATCACCGGGAACGACGTGGCGCTCCGCGACCTCACGGTCGAGAACGCCTACGTCGAGGGCACCTACGCCAACGGCCAGGCCGTCGCCCTCCGCACCACGGGCGACCGCCTCGTCTACGACGGCGTGCGCCTCCTCGGCAACCAGGACACGCTCTACGCCAACAGCCCGAACGCCACCACCCCGGCGCGCTCGTACTTCCACGACAGCTGGATCGAGGGCGACGTCGACTTCGTCTTCGGCCGCGGCACCGTCGTGATCGACCGCAGCACGCTCAACGCGCTCGACCACGGCACCAACCCGAACGGCGCGGTCACCGCGGCGAGCACCGACCGCAGCAACGCGCGCGGCTTCCTCATCACGGGCAGCCGGATCATCGGCACCGCGCCCGACGGCTCGCAGAACCTCGGCCGCCCCTGGCAGCCGGGCAAGAAGCAGGCCGACGGCACCTCCATCGCCGACCCGGACGCCAACGCCCAGGTCGTCGTGCGTGACACCTGGCTCGGCCCGGTCGTCAGCAAGACCGCCTGGACCGACATGGTCAACAGCGGCGTGACGACGAAGTGGCAGTCCGCGCGCTTCGCCGAGTACGCGAACAGCGGCCCGGGCGCGAGCACGGGCGCCGACCGCGCGCAGCTGACGGACGCGCAGGCGGCCGACAGCACCTCGTACGCCTACCTCGCGGGATCCGACGGCTGGAACCCCGTCGCCCCGCTCGCCGAGGACGCCGCCCCCGCGCCCGTCACCGGCCTCACGGCCACCGCGGCCGAGAAGCAGGTCGGCCTCTCCTGGGCCACCGGCGCGGAGAGCGACGTCGTGGGGTACCGCGTGTACCGCGCGACCGGATCCGACGCCCTCGTCGCCGACGCCGCGCACCTCGTGGCCGAGGTGGCGAAGCCCGTCTACCTCGACCGCGGCCTCGTGAACGGCACCGCCCACCGCTACCTCGTGGTCGCGGTGGACCGGGCCGGCCAGGCCTCCGCGCCGTCCGACGTCGTGACCGGCACGCCCGCGGTGAAGCCGCTCGTCGCCGACATCACGGTGGCGGCCGACGGATCCGGCGACGTGACCACCGTCCAGGCCGCCCTCCAGGCGATCCCGGCCGGCACGTCCGCCGCACCGAAGGTGATCCTCGTGGAGCCGGGGACGTACCGCGAGGTCGTGTCGTCGAACAAGGCGAACATCGTGATCGCCGGCACCACCGGCGACCCGCGCGACGTCGTCATCACGTACGACAACGCCAACGGCACCGCCAAGGGCGCCACCACCTGCCCGGCCGTCGTCGCTGCCACCTGCGGCACCGCCGGCAGCGCGACCGCGACCCTGTCCGGGTCCGGCATCGAGGTGCGCGACCTCACGATCGAGAACTCCTTCTCGAGCCCGGCGCACCCCGAGATCGGCCCGAACAACACGCAGGCCGTGGCGCTCCGCGCGGTCGGCGACCGCCAGACGTACCGCCACGTGCGCCTCCTCGGCGCGCAGGACACGCTGAACGCGGACGCGACCGGCAACATCACCGCCGACGGCACGGGCTACCCGCGCCAGTACTACGTGGACAGCTACATCGCGGGCAACGTCGACTTCGTCTTCGGACGGGCCGCCGCGGTCTTCGACCGGGTCACGATCCACGCCACCACCCGCAACGGCGGCACCGTCTTCGCCCCGAGCACCGCGTCCAAGAGCCGCGGCTACCTCGTGGTCGACAGCCGGATCACCGCGGACAACGACGCGCCCACCATGGCGCTCGGGCGTCCGTGGCGCGGCTGGGGCGACGGCACGCAGGCCGACATCTCGCGCGGCCAGACCGTAATCCGGGACAGCTGGCTGGACGGCGGCATCGCCGTCGCGCAGCCGTGGACCGACTTCGCGCCCAACGTGTGGACCGACGGCCGACTCGCCGAGCACCGGAATACCGGTCCCGCCGCGACGGTGAACGACAAGCGCCCGCAGCTGAGCGCGGCCGAGGCCGCGGCGCACACCCCGGCCGCCTACCTCAGCGGCACGGACGGCTGGGACCCGACCGGCGCAGCGGCCACGGACGCGGCACCCGTCGCGCCCTCCGGCCTCGTCGCCGGAGCGAGCGCCGCCCAGGTCGCGCTCGACTGGGCGGAGAGCACCGAGTCCGACGTGCGCGCCTACCGCGTCTACCGCGACGGACAGCTCGTCGCCACGACGGCCACCTCCTCCGCCACGATCACGGGCCTCGCCAACGGCACCGCGTACGCCTTCGCGGTGCGCGCGGTGGACGCGGCCGGCCAGGAGTCGGCGGCCTCCGCCACCGTCTCGGCGACGCCGGCCCTGAAGGTCGACGCCACCGTGCACGCGGACGGCAGCGGTGACTACCCGACGCTGCAGAAGGCCGTGGACGCGGCCACCGGCACCGGCGAGTGGGTCGTGAGCGTGGATCCCGGCACCTACACGGGCGCCACCACGGTCGCGAAGTCGAACGTCACGATCGTCGGCTCGGGTGCGACCCCGGCCGACACCGTGCTGACCAACCAGGCCGCGACCGGGACGCTGATCGTCAGCGGCTCGAGCGTGACCGTGCGGAACGTCTCCATCGTCAACACCACGGCGACGGGCAACGCGCCCGCCGTCGCGATGACGGGCGACAAGGTCCTCCTCGCGGGGACCGCCATCGCGAGCTCCGCCGGCCGCGCGGTCTTCGCCGACACGTCGACCTACACGGTCGCCGCGCGGCAGATGATCACCGGCTCCACCATCACCGGCGGCAACGACGTGCTCCTCGGGCGCGGATCCCTCGTGGTCCACGACTCGACGATCTCCGTCCGCACCAACGGCACCGTCCTCACCCCGAGCACGGCCGAGAACGCCAAGGGCTTCCTGCTCATCGGCAGCCGGGTCGACACCACGGGCGCGACGAACGTGCAGCTGGGGCGCCCCTACCGCGCCTGGGCCGACACGTTCACCCCGCGCTCGGTCGGCCAGGCCGTCGTGCGCGACACGGTGCTCGGATCCGGCGTCAAGGCGAGCCAGCCCTGGGGCACGGGTCCGGCGAACGAGCCGTGGACCCTCGGCCGCTTCGCCGAGTACGGGAACACCGGCCAGGGCGCGACGCAGAGCGCGGACCGCCCGCAGCTCTCCCCCGCGGAGTCCCTCGGCGCGACCGTGTCGCAGTGGCTCGGAGCGCCCACGTGGTACCCGGCCGTCGCGGATCCCGCGGCCCCGGCCGACGTGATCGCCCCCGTCGTGCCCGCCGACCTGGTCGCCACGGCCGGCGACGCCTCGGCGTCGCTCGCCTGGACCGCGTCGACGGCCGACGACATCGCCGGCTACCGCGTCTACCGCTCGACCACGAGCCCGGTCGCGATCACGGCGGCGAACCTCGTCGGCACGCTCGGCCTCGAGCCGTCCTTCGCCGACCGGGGACTCGTCAACCGCACGACGTACCGGTACGCGGTCGTCGCGGTGGACGCGGCGGGCAACGCCTCCGCGCCCGCCACGGCCGACGCGCGCCCCGTCGACACGGCGCCGCCCGCGGCACCCGTCGGCGTGGTCGCGACCGGCGCCGACGGCAAGGTCCTCCTCTCCTGGACCGCGAACGCCGACGCCGACATCGCCGGCTACGACGTGTACCGCGACGGCGAGAAGCTGACGGGCACCCCGCTCACGGCTCCCGCCTTCACGGACACCGGCCTCGTCAACGACACCGCGTACGCCTACACGGTGACCGCGATCGACGACACCGGCCTCGTGTCGGCGGCGTCCGCGGTCGCCACCGGCACCCCGCGCGCCGGCGACGCCGTGGCCCCGGCCGCGCCCGCCAAGGTCACGACCGAGCTCGGCCGCGGATCCGTCACCGTGCGCTGGACCGCGTCGCCCGACGAGGACGTCACCCGCTACGACGTGCTCCGCTCCACGGGCGACGGCGCGGCCAGCGTCGTCGGCACCGTCGGCCCGGGCGAGACCCGCTGGACCGACACGGCCGCGGCCATCGGCACGGCGTACGGGTACTCCGTCGTCGCGACCGACGGCTCGGCCAACTCCTCCGCCGCCTCCGCGGTGGCGAAGGCGACGCCGATCAAGGTCGACATCGTGGTGGCGGCCGACGGCTCGGGCGACGCCACGAGCCTGCAGCAGGTGCTCGGATCCACGGATCCCGCCACCGGCTCGCTGCCGAACAACGCCGACTACACGGTGCAGGGCTACCGGACGATCCTCGTCAAGCCCGGCACCTACGCGGGCGGCGTCGTCTCCGGCAACCGCTACGGCGTGAACGTCGTCGGCGCCACGGGCGACCCGGCCGACGTCGTGCTCACCGCCCCCGGCGGCACCGTCGCGACGCTCACCATCTCGGCCCCGCAGTGGACCCTCCGCGACGTGACCGTGCAGAGCGTCGCGACCGCGGCGGGCCAGCAGGCGACGGCCGTCCAGGTGAAGTCCGGCGACAAGCAGGTGCTCGACCACGTGCGCCTGCTCGGCGACAAGCAGACCCTGCTCGTCTCGACCGCCAACGTCAGCACGTACAGCCGGGTCTACGTGACCGGCTCGTACCTCGAGGGCGGTGCCGACCTGATCCTCGGCCGCGCCGTCACCGTGATCGACCGCAGCACGATCCACGTGCTCGACCGGCCGGGCGCCTCGCTCACCGACTCGGCGATCGCGGCCGGCTCGCCGTTCGGGTTCCTCGTGACGGACAGCCGCATCGTGACGGACGGCGCCGCCGGATCCATCGCGCTCGGCCGCCCGTACTCCACGACCGGCAAGGCGCAGGTCGTCGTGCGCGACACCGAGCTCGGCGACGGGATCAGCACGGCCCGGCCGTGGAAGGACTGGGACGGCGTGACGCTCTGGACCGCGGGCCGGTTCGCCGAGCACCGCAACACGGGCCCGGGTGCCGCGATCGTGGATCCGGCCACCCGCCCGCAGCTCTCGGACGCCGACGCGGAGGGCTTCACCGCCCGGAAGTACCTCGCCGGCACGGACGGCTGGAACCCCACCGGCCGCTGATCCGCGGAGCACCGCACGCACGACCGGGACCGCCCGCCGACGCACGTCGGCGGGCGGTCCCGCGTCACAGCCGCACGATCACGTTCCCGCGGTAGTCCCCACGAAGCAGTCCGTCGAGCGCGCCCGGCGCGGCGGTGAGCCCGCCCTCGACGATCGTGTGCGGGAAGACGACCTCCCCCTCCCCGAGCCACCTGACGTAGTCCTCGTTCCACGCCCGGATCTGCTCGGGGCTGTGCCGCGTGGAGAACGGCCGGATCTCGAGCTCCTTGACGATCGCCGTCATCACGTCGAGACGGGGCATGCCGCCCTGCGATCCGCCGATCTGCCCGGCGAGCGCTCCGCAGAGCGCGAAGCGCGCACCCGGCGCGGCGGCCTGCACGGCCGCCTCGAACAGCGGGCCGGCCACGGTGTCGAAGAGCACGTCGATGCCGTCGGGCGCGAGCTCGCGGAGCCGGGCCACCACGTCCTCCCGTCGGTGGTCGATGGCCGCGTCGAAGCCGAGCTCGTCGACCAGGTACGCGGCCTTGGCGGCGGTCCCCGTGGATCCGATCACCATGCGCGCACCACGGGCTCGCGCGATCTGCCCGGCCAGCGAGCCGACCCCGCCCGCGGCGCCGGTCACGAAGACGACATCCCCCTCCCCCACCCGCGCGACGTCGACCATGCCGTGGTGCGCCGTCACGCCCTGGTTCAGCACGTACTCCGCCCCCGGCAGTCGATCGACCGGGACCGGCCAGAAGCCCGCGGGCGCGCCCACGACCTCCTCGCGCCACCCGCTCATGTGGGTGACGACCGTGCCCACCGGCATGTCGGATGCGGACTCCACCACCGTCCCGGTCGCCCCGCCCCACAGCGGCTCGTCCCGCCCGTACGCGGGCATGGGCAAGCCGGGCGCCGCGCCCATGAGGTCGGCCATCACGGCGGTGACCTGCATGAAGTCCGTGCGCACGCGCACCTCGCCGTCCCCGAGCGGTCGGGCGGGGACGTGGCGCATCGCCACGCACGAGGAGGGAGCCTCGCGGTGGTCGTGCCGGTGCCGGGCGAGCACGATCTCGGCGGTCGTCCGGATGGGGTGCTCCATGGTCATGCGGGTCTCCTCGTCATCGCACCCGGCGATCGGCCGGGATGCTGCGACGCTAGGGAGGGAACCGGACAGCCGCTGTCCGGGACGCGACCCAGGGTGAGGCCATGCGGGACACTTCGGAACGGCTCCTCCGGCTCCTCGCGCTGCTCCAGCGGCGACGGCCGTGGAACGCGGATCAGCTCGCGGCCGAGCTCGCGGTCACCGACCGCACGATCCGACGCGACATCGGCCGGCTCCGCTCGCTCGGGTACCCCGTCACGAGCACGACGGGCCTCGACGGCGGGTACGAGCTGACAGCGGGCGCCTCGTTGCCGCCGCTCCTGCTCGACCCCGACGAGGCGGTCGCCACGTTCCTCGCGCTCCGGGCCGCGGCGGCGGGCGAGGATCCGGAGGCGGGTGCCGCCGCCCGCAGCGCCCTGGAGAAGGTCGTGCGCGTCCTC
Organism: Clavibacter rahimiani; assembly: GCF_052654495.1. Taxonomy (NCBI): domain Bacteria; kingdom Bacillati; phylum Actinomycetota; class Actinomycetes; order Micrococcales; family Microbacteriaceae; genus Clavibacter; species Clavibacter rahimiani. The sequence continues at coordinate 232,051 of NZ_CP199790.1, read as the reverse complement.
CCGGAGCGGGCGCGGACCGCCGTGGGCGCGATGACGCGTCACTCGACCGCGATCGAGATCGGGCGCCCCTTCCGCGCGCCGGAGCCCGTGCGGACTGCCTCGGCCCTGGTGGTCCTGGCGCAGGCGTGCCGATCCCGCAGGCGGGTGGCGTGCGACTACGAGCGCGGAGACGGACGCCGGGGTCCGATGCTCGTGGAGCCCCGGCACCTGGTCCGCACGATGGACCGCTGGTACCTGCTGGCGTACGCGATCGGCCCGGAGTCGTGGCGCACCCTCCGCGTGGACCGCATGCGCGATGTGGCCGCGACCGCCGTGCCGAGCCGGCCGCGCACGGACCCGGCGGAGGACCTCGACGAGCTGGTCATGAGCGGGATCCGCTCGCGCATGCAGCGCGTCACGGGCGTCGTCCGCGTGCATGCGCCGATGGCGGAGATCGCCCACTGGATCTCCCCGGCCTGGGGGACGGTGACCGCCGAGGGCCCCGATGCGTGTCTGGTCGAGGCGGGGGCGGACAGCCACGACGCCATGGCGAGGTGGCTCCTGCTCCTCGCCCGACCGCTCACCGTCGTCGGACCTCCCGAGCTGGCGGACGCGTTCGCCGCGGTCGCCGCGGGGGCGGGACGAGCGCGCTCCGCCGGTGATGCCAGCGCGGTGGCGTCCGCCGACTGATCCCCTGCCCGGGATCCGCGAACCTGGCAGGACCCTGAGCGCGTGAACGTTCTCCGGGGCTGGCCCGTCGTCCTCCATGTCGGCGCGTCATCTCGCGGCGCACGTAGACGCACCATCCGGATCAGGAGACCCCATGCAGAAGAAGACCAAGATCATCCTCGGCACGAGCGCGGCCGTGGTCGTCGTGCTCGGTGTCAGCGCCGCCGCGTTCGGCCCCGCCTTCTACCGCGACGTGATCGTCGGTGCCCCCGCGGCCGCCCCGTCCGTCTCGGCCGCTCCCGCCGACTCCACGCTCGACACGAGCGACCTGTCCGGCGAGTGGCAGATCGGCACCGGCAGCACCGCCGGCTACCGCGTCGACGAGGTGCTCAACGGCACCGACGTGACCGTGGTCGGCACCACGAAGGACGTGTCCGGCACCATCACGGTCGACGGATCCACCCTCTCCGCCGCGACCGTGAAGGTCGACGTGAGCACCATCGCCACCGACCAGCCGCCGCGCGACGCGTACTTCCGCGACGAGGCCATGCAGGTGTCGCAGTACCCCGACGCGACGTTCACGCTCACGCAGCCGATCGACGCGGCCGTGCCCGCGAGCGGCCAGGTCTCCACGGTCGACGCGACCGGCGAGCTCACCATGCACGGCGTCACGCAGACCGTGACCGTGCCGCTGCAGGCCGCGCTCTCGGGCGACGGCGTGCAGGTGAGCGGATCCATCCCCGTCACGTTCTCCGACTACGGCGTCGAGGCCCCGAGCCTCGGATTCGTCAGCGTCGAGGACAAGGGGACCGTCGAGTTCCTAGTGAAGGCGACGCCCGCGAAGTAGTCGCGGACCGGCCCTCGGGGCCGCCCCGGACGAGGGGAGGAGGAGCGCGTTCGGGGCGCTCCTCCTCCCCTTCGTCGTGCTCCCGCCCTACTCGTCGTCCATCGTGGTGGCGAAGCGCCGGAACTCCCCGCGCTCGACGTGCATCGCCCACAGCGCGTCGGCGAGCACCTGCGGGTCCTTCTTCGGGTGGCCCGGCCGGATCGCCCCGGGGATGATCAGCTGGCCGACGTGGATCCCGTCGCCCGCGAGCGCCTCGTGGATCATCTGGCCGTAGGCGGTCTCGCCCGCGAACCCGATGGAGGTGCCGGCGAACTTGGGCAGCGGCTGCACGGCCGTGCCGCCGTTGACGAACAGGACCGTGCCGCGGCCGAGGACGCGCATCCCCTGCAGCACCTGGTGCACGGCGGCGACGGGCGCCTGGATGGAGAACTCGAACGCGCCGACGAGGTCGCCGGGCGTGGTCTCCAGCACGGGACGCAGGAACTCCTTCTGCGGGAGCGGGCTGTACTGCAGGACCTCGACGGGGCCGAGATCCTGCGCGGCGCGATCGAGCGCGGCGGCGAGCGCCACGTGGTCGCGGACGTTCGCGGAGTAGCCGCGCGCGGTGATCCCCTCATCGGCTAGCGTGCGCGCGAGGTCGTCGACGCGCTCCTGGTTGCGCGAGATGAGGGCGACGGCGAAGCCCTCGGCTCCGAAGCGGCGGGCGACGGCGGCGCCGAGGCCGGCGCCGGCCCCCACGATGGCGATGGTGGTCATGGTGCTCCTCGTGACAGGTGGTCTCGTGGCCCGGCATCGGGTGCGCCGGGCTCCTCCCTCGACGCTAGGCCGTCCGGGCGGCGGCGTCCGAGGAGGAGCCGCCCGCTAGCGTGGCGGGATGCAGCTGACCCCCGAGCTCGCCGGGCAGCTGGCCCGGGTGCCGCGGACGCACGACAGCCTGCTCGCGCCCTGCCGGATCACGCTGCGGTCCGGGCACGTGCGCGACCGCGTGCTGGTGGGCGAGCGCGCCGCCGTCGCGCGGGCCGGCCACCGCGTGCGCGCCGCCTTCGAGGTCGAGGACGTCGCGCGCATCGAGGACAGCCCGCTGCGGCTGCCCGCGGAGCTGGCCGAGCGGATCCACGAGGCGGGCGAGTCGGGCATGGGCTACCTGCGGTTCCTCGTGCGGATGCGCGACGGATCCACGCTGCCGTTCGTCACCGGCGGCTCCGCCGACTTCCCCGCCTGGCCGCCCGGGGTCTCCCCCGCCGACGCCGTCGACGTGGTCCCGCACGGCGGCCGCGAGCTCCTCCTCCACCGCCCGCCGACGCCTCACGAGAGCGGGGCGGCGTCGCTCTGGCTGCTGTACGACGCGTAGGGCGGCGGCCCGGTCACTCGGGATCCGGGATCAGGCCGGGATCGCCGCCTCGAGGATCCCGCGGGCCGCGTCGCGCGCCGCCTCGAAGGGACGCGCGAAGGTGCGCATGCCGACCGTGACGAGGGCGCCCTCGTAGAGGAGCATCAGCGTGCGGGAGGTGGCGGCGGGATCCGGGACGCCGGCCTCGCGGCACACGTCGCGGATCAGCTCGAGCATCCACGCCTTCTGCCGCATGACCTCGGGGAGCACGTCGTGGCCGTCGTCGTCGGCGTCCGACGCGTCCGCGCCCAGCTCGGCGCGGGCGTTGATCGCGCCGCAGCCCTTGGGCAGGTTCGCGTCCGCCCACGTGATCGCCGCGTCGAACAGCGCGAGCACCCGCGGGATCCCGGGCTCCGGCACGCGCGCGAGGTGCGCCTCGAGGTGCGCGCGCCACCGGGCGTCGCGGTCTTGCAGGTACGCGACCACGAGCCGCTCCTTGGAGCCGAACCGGTCGTAGATCGTCTTCTTCGTGACGCCCGCGGCGGCCGCGACCGCGTCGACGCCGACCACGTGGATCCCCCGTGCGTAGAACAGCTCGGACGCCGCGTCGAGCACGCGGCGGGCTCCGGGGGTGAGCGGGGCGAGGTCGGGGGCGGTGGTGCGCATGCCCTCACTATACCGATCTGTATAGTCGACCCCATGACCAGTACACAGATCGGTATACCTCGGCGTCTCGTGACCGTCGCCGCCGCGGCAGGGTTCGTGCTCGCGTGGAGCTCGGGCTTCCTCATCGCGGCCATCGGGACGGTCGAGGTGCCCGCGACGACGCTGCTCCTCTGGCGGTTCGCGCCGCTCGCGGTGGTGCTCGCGGCGCTCGTCGTCGCGACCGGCGCGACCCGCGGGATCGCCCCGCGGACGCTCGGCCGGCAGGCGCTCATCGGCTGCTTCGCGCAGCTCGGCTACTGCGCGTTCGTGTACGCGGCGATCGGCGCGGGGATCGCGACCGGCACCACGGCGCTCATCGACGCGGTGCAGCCGCTCGTCGTCGCGACCCTCGTGGGTCCGCTGCTCGGGCTGCGCGTGCGCGGCGCGCAGTGGGGCGGGCTCGCGCTCGGCGCGGTCGGGGTGGTGCTCGTGGTGCGGTCGCAGGCGGGAGCGGCGGACGCGGATCCGGTCGCGTACCTGCTGCCCGCGGCGGCGATGGCGTGCCTCGTGGCCGGCACGTTCCTCGAGCGCCGGTCGGCCGGGCGGCCGCCCGTGCTCGTGACGCTGACCGTGCACGTCGCCGTCACCTCGGTCGCGCTGCTGGTCGCCGCCGCCGCGACCGGGACGCTCACCCCGCCCGCGGACCCGGCGTTCTGGATCACCACGGTCCTCGCCGCCCTCGTCCCGACCCTCGGCGCCTACGGCCTGTACTGGTGGCTGCTCGAGCGGGTGGGGATCACGGCGCTCAACGCCCTGCTCTTCCTGGTCGCGCCGACCACCGCGGCGGCGGGCGCGCTGCTGCTCGGCGAGCGGATCACGCTCGTGACGCTCGCCGGGTTCGCGCTCTGCGGCGCGGGGGTGGCGGTGGTGCTGGTCACCGAAGGGCGGCGGCGCAGCGGATCCGGCGCGCCCGTGGACACCTCGGCCGGCGCCCCGGCGGACACGTCCGGTGGTCCCCGTTCTGGGGGACACCGCACCGCATTCACAGGAATACGTTCGAACTTCAGCGACGCCGTTGGGGGGCGTCCGAGCACCTAAGGGGAATCTTGAACGTCCACGCACGCACTCGATGGATGGCGGGAGGTGTCGCCGCGTCGCTCGTCGTCGCCGCGAACCTGCTGACCATCCCCGCCGCCAACGCGGCACCCGGAGACGCCGCCGCGCGCGGCATCGCCGTCGACCTCGACCTCGGAGCGCTGGGCATCGACGTCGACGCCCTCGCCCAGGTCGGCGCGTCCGCCGTCAGCGGATCCGGCACCGACGAGGACACCGTGGCCGCCGCCGCCGTCCTCACCCCGGTCGCCGACCTCGCCGTCGACGCCGGCGTCATCACGACCCGCGCGACGAGCGGCACGACCGGCTCCTCCGCCACGTCGTCCATCGCGGGCGCCACCGTCGGCCTGCTCGGGCTCACCGCGCTGGACGTCGGCGCGGTCTCGGCCACGGCCACCTGCCCGGTGGGCGGCACGCCCACCGCCACGGCGAACGTCGCGGGCCTCGTCGTCCTCGGTGACACGATCACGCTCGACGCGGACACCCTCACGGCGTCGGCCGACGCGCAGCTGGGCGGCGCCCTCGCCGGCGTCACGCTCACCGCGGACGTCCGCCAGATCCGCCAGGTCACCGGCACCACCGCCCTGGCCACGGCGATCCAGGTCGACTTCTCCGCCGCCGGCACGCTGCTCGGCCTGCCGCTGCTGCGCACGTCGCTCGGATCCGTCACCCTCGCGACCGCGAACTGCGAGACCCCGACCGCCGCCGCGATCCCGGCGCCCGACCTCCTCTCGCTCACGCCGACCGAGGGACCGACCGCCGGCGGCACGACCGTCACCATCACGGGCACCGACCTCGCGGGCACCACGGCCGTGACCTTCGACGGCGCACCCGCGACGATCGTCGGCACGCCGACGGCGACGCAGGTCGTCGTCCGCACGCCCGCCAACGCGGCCGGACCCGCGGACGTCGCGATCACGACGCCCGGCGGCACCGACGTCCTCCCGGGCGGCTTCACCTACATCGCGCCGACCGCGCCTCCCGCGGCCGACCCGGTGATCACCGGCCTCACGCCCGACGAGGGACCGACCGCGGGCGGCACGACCGTCACGATCACGGGCACCGACCTCGCGGGCACGACGCTCGTGACCTTCGACGGCGCACCCGCGGAGATCGTCGGCACGCCGACGGCGACGCAGGTCGTCGTCCGCACGCCCGCCAACGCGGCGGGACCGGCCGATGTGGCCGTCACGACGGCCGCGGGCACCGACACCGTCACCGCGGGCTTCACCTACATCGCGCCGACTGCGCCTCCTGCGGCCGGTGACCCCGTGATCGGCTCGATCACGCCCGACGAGGGACCGACCGCGGGCGGAACCACCGTCACGATCATCGGCACCGACCTCGCCGGCACCACCGAGGTCACCTTCGACGGCGTGCCCGCGCAGATCGTCGGCACGCCGACGGCCACGCGCGTCGTCGTCCGCACTCCTGCGGGCACGGCTGGCCCGGCCGATGTGGCCGTCACCACCCCTGCGGGCACCGACACCGCCACGGGCGGCTTCACCTACATCGCCCCGACCGCACCGCCCGCGGCCGGCGACCCGGTGATCGGCTCCATCACGCCCGACCAGGGCCCGACCGCGGGCGGCACGACCGTCACGATCATCGGCACCGACCTCGCCGGCACCACGCTCGTCACCTTCGACGGCGCCCCGGCGCAGATCATCGGCACCCCGACCGCGACGCGCGTCGTCGTCCGCACTCCCGCGAACGCCGCGGGACCGGCAGACGTCGCGATCACCACCCCTGCGGGCACCGACACCGTCACCGGCGGCTTCACCTACATCGCGCCGACGGCACCTCCCGCGGCCGGCGACCCGGTGATCGGCTCGATCACGCCTGACCAGGGACCGACGACCGGCGGCACCACCGTCACCATCGTCGGCACCGACCTCGCCGGCACGACGCTCGTCACGTTCGACGGCGCCCCGGCGCAGATCATCGGCACGCCGACCGCGACGCGCGTCGTCGTCCGGACCCCCGCGAACGCCGCGGGACCGGCGGACGTGGCCATCACCACCCCGGCAGGGACAGACACGGTCACGGGCGGCTTCACCTACATCGCCCCGACCGCACCGCCCGCCGCGGGTGACCCGGTGATCGGCTCCATCACGCCCGACCAGGGACCGACGACCGGCGGCACCACCGTCACGATCGTCGGCACCGACCTCGCCGGAACCACCGAGATCACCTTCGACGGCGTGCCCGCGCAGATCATCGGCACGCCGACCGACACCCGCGTCGTCGTCCGCACCCCCGCGGGCACGGCCGGTCCGGCCGACGTCGTCATCACCACCCCGGCGGGCACGGACATCGCCCGCGGCGGCTTCACCTACGTGGCTCCGGGCACCGGCCCGACGCCGCCGGTCACGCCGCCCGTCACTCCGACGCCGCCGGTCACGCCCCCGGTCACGCCGCCCGTCACCCCGACGCCGCCGGTCACGCCGCCCGTCACCCCGACGCCGCCGGTCACGCCCCCGGTCACGCCGCCGGTGATCCCGACGCCGCCGGTCACCCCGCCGGTCACCCCGGCCCCGCCCGTGGTCCCGGCACCGCCGGTCACCCCGGCGCCGGGCGCCCCCGTCGTCGGCTCGGTCTCGCCGGACCGCGGCAGCACGAGCGGCGGCACCACGGTCACGATCGGCGGCAGCGGCCTCGGCGGCGTCACCGGCGTCACCATCGGCGGGATCCCGGCGACCATCGTCGGCACCCCGACGGCCACGAGCGTCACGGTCCGCACCCCGGCGCACGCCGCGGGCCGGGTCGACGTGACGGTCACCTCGGCCGCCGGTTCCGCGACCCGCGCGGGCGCGTTCACGTACGTCGCCTCCGCGTCGGGCCCCGCCGGGCTCGGCTCGAACGGGCGCGGGAACGGCCAGACGCTCGCCTACACGGGACCGGCCGTCCCGGTCGGCCCGGCGCTCACCGCCGGCGTGCTGCTCCTGATGCTGGGAGCCGGCTCGCTGCTCATCGCGCGTCGCCGCCGCCTGGGCTGACCCCCGGCGCCGGCACCCGAGGGCCTCGCCCGTCACCGTCCGGTGGCGCGCGGGGCCCTCGTCGCGTGCGGGGTGGAGCGGCCCGCCCGCAGCGGTGCCGCCCGGACGGCCGTCAACTAGCATTGACGGATGACCGCGGACGGACTGCAGGGACTCGTCGCCTCGCTGCGCGACCAGGGCCCGGCCGACGCCCTCCGCACGGTCGCCCGGCTGCGCGGCGAGCTCGCGCGCACGGAGGCGGGCCTCGTCCGCAGCGCGCGCCAGGCCGGGCTCTCCTGGGAGGCCATCGCGGAGTGCCTCGGCGTGACGAAGCAGGCCGTCCACCGCCGGTACGGCAAGCAGTAGCGCCGACCCCGGAAGCGTCAACGCTTGTTGACGCCGCGTCCTCGCCTCCGCTACCGTCGGCCGGGAGGATCCGTCAACATGCGTTGACAGCCGCGGGCCTAGGACGCGCGCGGCGGATCCGGCACCGGAGGAGGCGATCACGTGACGGCACGCGGATGGACGGGGGGCGCCGAGCTGCGCGGCCCGGTCGGGCGGGCGCTGCGGACGTCGTGGCCGGCGGCGGTCGCGGTCTCCACGCCCCGGCGGGTCCTCGTCGCGACGACGCACGCCGCGCCCGAGCGCGCCTACGAGATCGGGTCGGTCGGCAAGGCGCTCACGGGCATGCTCTACGCCGACGCGCAGGAGCGCGGCCTGGTCGAGCCGACGACCGCGCTGGGCGACCTGCTCCCCCTGGCCGACCACGGCGCGGTGGCCGGCGTGACCCTCGGCTCCCTCGCGGTGCACCGCTCCGGGCTCCCGCGGCTGGCCCCCGGCATGCACGTCCTCCGCCGCAGCATCGCCCTCTCCCTGCGCGGCGAGAACCCGTACGGCGAGACGCTCGACGAGCTCCTCGAGCAGACGCGGGGCGTGCGGCTCGGCCCCGCGCGACCCCGCTACTCGAACCTCGGGTTCGAGCTGCTCGGGCACGCCCTGGGCCGCGCCGACGGCCGCGGGTACGGCGGGCTCCTGCGCGGCGTGCTGGGCGACGACTGGGCGACCCCGGCCCGCCCGGAGGACCTCCGCGACGTCGACCTGCTCGGATCCTCGCGGACCGGGCGACCGGTCGAGCCGTGGACAGGCGAGGGCGTGGCGCCCGCGGGCGGGATCCGGGCGAGCGTCGGCACCGTGGGCGCGCTGCTGCGGGCGATCCTCGACGGGTCGGCCCCGGGGATCGCGGCGCTCGACCCCGTCGCCGACCTCTCCTCGCGCGTGCGCATCGGGGCCGGGTGGATCACGCTCGCCCACCGCGGCCGCCCCGTCACGTGGCACAACGGGATGACGGGGGGATTCGCCAGCTGGGTCGGCGTCGACCGCGCGGCCGGCGTCGGCGTGGCCGTGCTCTCCGCGCGGTGCCAGGCGGTCGACCGCGCCGGGTTCCGCCTCCTGGAGGAGTTCGCGGCGGACGGGGCGGTGGAGCTGGACTGAAGCGGCCGGCGGGCAGCGGCTCCGATCAGGAGGCGGCCGGCGGCACCGCCGGCTGCGCGGACCGCGGCAGCCCGCGCAGCCACACGTCGATCTCGCGGGTCGACCGCAGGCGCACGATCCGCAGGTGCGGGTGCGCGATGGCCGCCCGCACGATGCGCTGGCGCAGCTTCGCCCGGCCCTTCCACCCCCAGCGGATGATGTGCTCCGGATCCGTGAGGATCGTCCGGAGCGGCGGCTCCACGTTCCCGTGCCAGAGCGGCACGCGGTACCAGCGGCGGTGCAGCGTGCGGCGGATCAGCCGGCCCATCTGCACCGCGACCGGCAAGTCGAGCCAGACGAGCGTGTCCGCGCGCGACGGCAGCAGCTCCCCGAGCTGGGTCGTGTACTGCCACTCGCTGACCCAGGCGTCCTGGGAGGAGAAGGCCTCGACGTCGTCGCGGAAGCCGGGCAGCTCGGTCCAGCCGGGCCCGTGGAACAGGGAGTCGAGCTCCCGGTACGGCACGCCGGTGCGGGCGTGGATGCGACGCGCGAGCGTCGACTTGCCGGTGCCCGCGGGCGCGCCGAGGAGGATGCGCCGGGGCGGCGGGTCCAGGCGGTCGAGTGCTCCGAGCATCCGCCGATCCTAGGGGGGACGCCCGCCCCCGCGCCGAGCGCCTCCCGCCCTTCCCGTCGCGGGCCCCCGCCGGTACTTTGGTGCCGCCCGCAACGAATGGACGACCGACCGGAAGGGGCCGATCATCCGATCGCTCTCGCGCGACGATGCGCACCTCGCACCCGCCCCCGTCTTCGCGACCGCGACCGCGGCGCCCACCTGGGAGGAGGGGCTCGTCGTCGGCAGCGGGCGGATCGGCGCGGTGGCGCACGGCCCGGCCGACCGGATCACCGTCTCCCTCGCGCACGAACGCTGGTTCCCGCCCGTGAACCCGCGGCCGCGCGCGCCCGACCTGCGACCCCGCATCGACGCGATCCGCTGCGCCCTCCTCGCGGGCGACGCCGACGCGGCGAGCGCCGAGCTCACCGCGGGCGCGCGCGACGACGGCTACGGGGACGACCTCATCTGGACCGACCCGCTGGGGATCTGCGCGACGCTCGTCGTCCGCACGCCGGGCGGCGCCGTCGGGATGCGGCGCACCATGGACCCGATCGGCGGCGAGGTCGCGATCGAGTGGCGCGACCTCGCGGGCGGCCGGCACGCGCTCCGGCTCCTCGCGCCGCGGGACGGCGAGGCCTGCTGGCTCGCGCTCGAGTCGGACCGCGAGGCCGAGGTCGCGCTCGAGCTCGCGCTCGGCGCGGGCGACGCGACGTCGTTCGACACCGGCGTGCCGGACGCGTCCGCCGCGGTGCGGGCGTCCGTCGCCGGCGGCGGGCGCGGGATCCTCACGGCCGAGGCCGGGCAGGGCGGCGACGCGGTGCGTGCGGTCACGGCGGTCGACGCGGGCGGCGCGTGGGAGGTCGTCGGCGGATCCGCGCGCACGACCGTCCGCACCCGCCCGGGCGCGACGCGGCTGGTCCGCCTCGCCGTCGCGACGGGACCGCGCGACGCCGCGCCCGCACTCGCGCCGGCGGAGGCGGTGATCGTCTCGCCCACCTGGGAGGACCTGCGCGCCGGCCAGCGCGCGACGCACGGGCGGCTCGTGGGCGCATCCACCCTCGACCTCGACGGCGCGGCAACGACGGCCGACCCCGACGCACCGCCCATCACGCCGCTCCCGGCCACCACCGAGGACCTCTGGGCCGCCGCCCGCGCCGGGGATCCCGCCGCCCGCCGCCGCGTCGTGGAGGTCGCCTACCTCAGCGGCCGCGCCGCGATCGTCTCCTCCACGGGCGAGCTGCCGCCCACGCTGCAGGGCGTGTGGCAGGGCACCTGGCGCCCGGCGTGGTCCGCCGACTACACGCTCAACGGCAACGTGCAGGACGGCGCCATGGCGGGCATGATCCCCACCGGCACGCCCGAGCTGGCCCGCACCGTCCTCGCGCTCGTGCTCCCCCACCTCGACGACTACCGCGACAACGCCCGCCGGGTCTTCGGGGCGGAGGGGATGCTCCTGCCCGCGCGCATGTCGACGCACGGCCGCGCCGACCACTTCTCCGCTGACTACCCGCACCTGTTCTGGACGGGCTGCGGCGGCTGGATCCTCCGCATCGCCGCCGACGTCGTCGCCACCACGGGCGACCGCGGCGTCGTCGACGACCGCCTGTGGGAGCTGGCCGAGGGCGTGCTGCGCTTCGCCGAGACGTCGACGGTCGTGGTCGACGGGGTCCGCCGGCTCGTGCCCTCCTACTCGCCCGAGAACACCCCGGGCGGCGGACGCGTCCCGGCCGCGACCGACGCGACCATGGACGTCGCCGTCCTCCGCGACGCCGCCCGGGCCACGGCCCTCCTCGGCCGGGCCCGGGGCGACTCCTCGCTCGACGCGCGCTGGGACGCGGTCGTCCGCGACCTGCCGCCGTATCGGGTGGCCGACGACGGCACGCTGGCCGAGTGGCTGGATCCGCGCTGGCCCGAGCGGATCGCGCACCGCCACGCCTCGCAGCTGCACCCGCTCGGCGGCGAGGTCGACCCGGCGTTCGTCGGGGATGGCGACGAGGTCGTGCGGCTCCGCGCCGCGGCCGCCCGCACGGTCGCCGCGAAGGTCGCGTGGCGGGCGGAGGCGCCGACCGCGCCGCCCGGGCGGATGGAGATGGCGTTCGGCCTGGTGCAGGTGGGCCGCGCGGCGGCCGCGCTGGGCGACGCGGAGGCGGCCCTCACGTGCGCCGAGTGGCTCGCGGTCGAGCACTGGAGCCCCGCCCTCACGACCCGGCACGACGCCGGCCGGATCTTCAACCTCGACGCGAGCGGTGGCCTCCCCGGCCTCGTCGCGGCGATGCTGCTCGGATCCGACGGCGGCTCCCTCGCGGCGCTCCCGGCGCTGCCCGCGGCCTGGGCGCGCGGATCCGTCACGGGGCTCCGCGCGCGCGGCGGGCTCGCGGTGGACCTGGCGTGGGATCCGCAGGGCGCGTCCCTCGTCGTGCGGCGCGTGCCGGGCGCCGGGTGGATGGCGCCCACCGCCGGCACCGTGCTGCGGCTGCCGCGCGCGGCGACGGTGCGGGTGGACGGCGCGGCGCACGCGGCCGACGCGCCCGTCGCGTTCGGCGAGGAGCCGGTGCGCGTCGAGCTCCGCTGGACGCCGGAGGCGCCGGCCTGAGATCGATCTCTTCCCTAGCCGTGCGGGCCGATCGACGATAGGAATGGTCCATGCCGCTCCCCCGCGTGATCCACCTGGCCGTCGACGGCGTCTCCGTCCTCCTCACACAGGCGGGCGATGCGCTGCCGGTCGTCGCGCACTGGGGACCGCGGGTCCACGCGTCCGACGAGGAGCTCGCGGTCTACGCGCGGACGCCCGACCGGCCCGGCATGGACGGCGGATCCGACCGGCCGTACGAGCCGACCATGCTCCCCGAGCACGCGTCCGGCTGGGGCGCGCTGCCCGGGATCCGCGCCCACCGCGCGGGCGCCGCGTGGTCGCCGCGCCTCGTCGTGACGGCCGTCGAGGTCGACGGCGAGGCGCTGCCCGCGGGCGCCGTGGCGCAGCGGGAGGGCGGATCCGTCGCGGTCGAGGCGGCCGACGAGTGGGCCGGGATCGGCGTCCGGTTGGAGATCGATCTCACACCGTCCGGCGTGCTGCGGGCCCGCGCGGTGGTGCGCAACGACGCCGCCGACGGGGAGCCGCTCGAGGTCATCGGCGTCGACCCGTCGTTCCGCGTGCCCGTCGAGGCGCGCGAGATCCTCGACTTCTCCGGCCGCTGGGGCACGGAGCGCATCCCGCAGCGCCACCCCGTGGTCGTCGGCGAGCACACGCGCTCCTCGCGCCGCGGCCGCACGGGCCTCGACGCGACCACGGTCGTCGCGATCGGCACCCCCGGCTTCGACGCGGAGGCCGGCCGCGTATGGCTCTGCCACGTCGGCATCGGCGGCAACCACCGGCACACGGTCGAGCGCACCGACGGCTACCTCGCGTTCCGCGGCGGCGAGCTGCTGCTGCCCGGCGAGGTGCGGCTGGCCGCGGGCGCGTCGTACGCGTCGCCCTGGATCCACGGCGCGTTCGGCCAGGGCCTCGACGACGCCGCCGCCCGGTACCACGGGCTCCTCCGCGCCGTCTCGCGCTCCTCGCGGCGCCCGCGACCCGTGACCATGAACGTCTGGGAGGCCGTGCACTTCGACCAGGACCTCGCCACCCTCTCCGACCTCGCGACCCGCGCCGCGGCGCTCGGCGTCGAGCGGTACGTGATCGACGACGGCTGGTTCCGCGGCCGCCACGACGACCGCGCGGGCCTCGGCGACTGGACCCCGGATCCCGCCTCCTGGCCCGACGGCCTCGGCCCCCTCGCGGAGCACGTGCGCGGCCTGGGCATGGAGCTCGGCCTCTGGGTCGAGCCCGAGATGGTGAACGAGGACTCCGACCTCGCGCGGGCGCACCCCGACTGGATCCTCCGCGCACGCCCCGAGCTGCCGCCGCGCTTCCGCTTCCAGCAGGTGCTCGACCTGACGAACCCGGACGCCTTCGCGCACATCCTCGGCGCGCTCGACGACCTCGTGCGCGACCTCGGCATCGCGTACCTGAAGTGGGACCACAACCGGGACCTCATCGACGCCGGCCACCCCGCGACGGGCGCGCCCGCGGTGCACGAGCAGACGCTCGCGGTCTACGCGCTCATGGACGAGCTGCGCGCCCGGCACCCCGAGCTCGAGATCGAGAGCTGCGCGTCGGGCGGCGGGCGGGTGGACCTCGGGATCCTCGCGCGCACCGACCGCGTGCACACCTCCGACAACCACGACCCCCTCGACCGCTCCCGCATGCTCCGCTGGACGGGGCTCCTCGTGCCGCCCGAGATGCTCGGCTCGCACGTGGCGTCGCCCGTCTCCGAGGCGACCGGCCGCTGGAGCGACCTGCACACGCGCTGCGGCATCGCGTTCCTCGGCCACTTCGGCGTCGAGTGGGACATCCGCGAGCTCGACGAGGACGAGGAGCAGGTGCTCGCCCGGTGGATCTCCGCCTACCGCGAGCACCGCGGCCTCATCGCGACCGGCCGCGTCGTGGGCGCGGGCGACTTCGACCCGGACGCGCCGTCGATCCGCGGCGTGGTCGCCGTCGACGGCTCCGAGGCCATCTACACGATCGTCACCGCGAGCCCGTCGCCCGACTCCCGGCGGCGGATCCGGCTGCCCGGGCTCCTCGCCGAGGCGCGCTACCGCGTGGAGGCCGCGCGCCCCGGATCCCTCGGGCCCGGCTGGCTGAGCCCGCGCTGGTTCGACGAGACGGTCGAGCTCGGATCCGACGCCGAGGCCCCCTCCTACTCGGGCAGCCTGCTGCGCGAGGCGGGGCTCGAGCTCCAGACGGCGCACGGCGAGCGCGTGCTCGTGCTGCGGCTCGTGCGGATCGACGCTCCCGCGACCGCCGCCGTGCCCGCGCCCCGCTGAACCACCCGCACCATCTGACCTGACGCACGCCCCACCCGCCGCGGCACCGACGCCGCCCCACCGGAAGAGCACCCCGTGACCACCACCATCACCGTCGACCTCGATCGCCCCGGCGCCACCATCAGCCGCCACCTCTACGGCCACTTCGCCGAGCACCTCGGCCGGTGCATCTACGACGGCTTCTTCGTGGGCGAGGACTCGCCCGTGCCGAACGCCGGCGGGATCCGCCTGGACGTCGTCGAGGCGCTGAAGGCCCTCGACATCCCGAACCTCCGCTGGCCCGGCGGCTGCTTCGCCGACCGCTACCACTGGCGCGAGGGCGTCGGCCCGCGCGCGGAGCGGCCGAAGCTCGTCAACACGCAGTGGGGCGGCGCCGTCGAGGACAACTCGTTCGGCACGCACGAGTTCATGGCGCTCTGCGAGCTGCTGGGGGCGGACGCGTACGTGTCGGGCAACATCGGCTCGGGCACGGTGCAGGAGATGTCCGACTGGGTCGAGTACCTCACGGGCGCCGGCGAGACCCCCATGGCCGAGCTCCGGCGCACCCACGGCCGCGACGAGCCGTGGACCGTGCCCTTCTGGGGCCTCGGCAACGAGGCGTGGGGCTGCGGCGGCAACATGCGCTCCGTGACCTACGCCGACCTCGCGCGGCAGTTCGGCACGTTCTGCCAGAGCGGCGGCGCGACCCCGCTGCACCGCATCGCGGCGGGTGCGGACGGCGCCGACACCTCCTGGACCGAGACGCTCATGCAGGTGATCCCCGAGATGGCCGCGCACCCGTTCGCCTCCGTGCCGTGGGAGTCGATCTCCGTGCACTACTACACGATCGGCGGCAGCTGGACGGCCAAGGGCAGCGCGACGGACTTCGACGCGGCCGCGTACTGGAGCACCATCGTCGCGGCGCAGGGGATCGAGGAGCTGCTCCGCGCGCACGCCGCCGTGATGGACGTGCACGACCCGGCCAAGGAGTACGGCATGGTGCTCGACGAGTGGGGCACCTGGTGGGACGTCGAGCCGGGCACGCACCCGGGCTTCCTCTTCCAGCAGAACACCATCCGCGACGCGATGGTCGCCGCCCTGCACTTCGACGTCTTCCACGCCTTCGCCGACCGGCTCCGGATGGCGAACATCGCGCAGACCGTCAACGTGCTGCAGGCGATGCTGCTCACGGATCCGGACGGCGGCGAGATGGTGCGCACGCCCACGTACCACGTGTTCGAGATGAACCGCGGGCACCACGACGCGACCTCGCTGCCCGCCACCGTCGTCGGGCCCTCGCGCGCGGTCGACGGCCGGGACGTCCCGCTGGCCTCCGCCTCGGCGAGCGCCAAGGACGGCCGCGTGCTCGTCTCCCTGTCGAACGTGGACCTCGAGGAGCCGCTCGAGGTCGTGCTCGCGTTCCGCGGCGGCGCCGTCGACGACGTCGTCGGCCGCCTGCTCACGGCCGACCGCCCCGACGCGCACAACCGCCCGGGCGACGCCGACGCCGTGAGCCCCGTCCCCTTCGACGCGGTCGAGCGCACCGCCGACGGCCTCCGCCTCACGCTGCCGCCGCACTCGTTCGCGACGCTCTCGCTGCGGATCGCCGCGTGACGCGGGTGGCCGGCCCCGGAGCCGTCCCCGCCACCCGCCCGCCCATGGGCTGGAACAGCTGGGACTGCTTCGGCGCCTCCGTCACGGAGGAGGAGGTGCTCCAGAACGCGCGCTACCTGGCCGAGCACCTGCTGCCGCACGGCTGGGACACGGTCGTCGTCGACATCCAGTGGTACGAGCCGGACCCCGGCCTGGACGACTACCAGGAGGTGTCGGCCCCCGTGCTCGACGCGTGGGGCCGCCCGCAGCCCGCGGTCGGCCGGTTCCCGTCGTCGGCCGACGGCCGCGGCTTCACCGACCTGGCCGCGCGGATCCACGCCATGGGCCTCCGCTTCGGCCTGCACCTCATGCGCGGCGTGCCCCGGCGCGCGGCCGAGGAGGGGCTGCCGGTGCGCGGATCCGACGCCACGTGCGCCGACATCGCCGACCCCGCGAACCCGTGCCCGTGGAACCCGGACTCCTTCGGCGTCGACATGAGCCGGCCGGGCGCGCAGGAGTACTACGACTCGGTCCTCGCGATGCTCGCGGGCTGGGGCGTCGACTACGTGAAGCTCGACGACGTGCTGTACCCGCCGATCCAGGCCGCCGAGATCCGGGCGGTCTCCCGTGCGATCGCCGCGTCCGGCCGCCCGATGGCGCTGAGCCTCTCCCCCGGCAAGCAGCTCTCCCTCGAGAACCTCGACCTGCTGCGGGAGACCGCGGACGCCTGGCGGATCTCGGACGACTTCTGGGACGACTGGGCGCACCTCCGCGAGCAGTTCCAGCGCGCGGCCCGGTGGGCGCCGCACCAGCGGCCGGGCGCCTGGGCCGACGCGGACATGCTGCCGCTCGGGCGCATCGGGATCCGCGCCCACGTGGGCGGCGACCGGCGGAGCCGCTTCACGCCCGCCGAGCAGCGCACCCTGGTCTCGCTCTGGTGCCTGCTGCGCTCCCCGCTGATGTTCGGCGGCCACCTGCCCGACACGGATCCGGCGACCCTCGCGCTCCTCACGAACGACGACGTCCTCGCGCTCCTCGAGGCCGACGCCAGCCGCGAGATCGTGCGCGACGGCGACCTCGTGGTCTGGGCGGCCGAGCGCGGCGACACCCGCTGGCGCGCGGTCTTCCAGCTGGGCGACGCGCCGCGGACCGTGACGGCGCACCTCGCCGACCTCGGCGCGCCGGACGCGACGCGGGCGATCGACCTCTGGACGGGCGAGGAGCTCGCGGTCGTCGACGGCGGGATCCCGCTCGAGGTCGAGGCCCACGGCGTGCGGCTCCTCCGCCTCGCCTGACCGGCCGCCCCACGCACGACGACGCCGGCCGCCCGGATCCCCGAGGATCCGCGCGGCCGGCGTCGTCGCGTCCGGGTCAGCCCTTGAACGCGCCGTCCATGATGCCGGTGATCATCCGCCGCCCCACGAAGAAGAAGAGGATCAGCAGCGGCAGCGTCGCCATGAACGACCCGCCCATGGCGAGCGCCACGTCGATCGACCGGTTCGCCTGCAGCTGCTTCAGCGCGATCTGCACCGTGAACAGCTCCGGCGACTTCAGCACGATGAACGGCCACATGAAGTCGTTCCACACGCCCGTGAAGGTGATGAGCCCGAGCACGAACGCGGCCGGCCGCACCACCGGGAACGCCACGCCCCAGAACAGCTGCCACGAGTTCGCGCCGTCGAGCCGGGCCGCCTGGATGAGCTCGTCGCTCACCGTGGTGGACATGTGCTGCCGCATCCAGAAGATCCCGAACGCGCTCGCGAGGCCCGGCACGATGATCGCCTGCAGCGTGTCGACCCAGCCGAGCTGGCTGATGATCAGGTACTGCGGGATCACGCTGAGCTGGGCGGGCACCGTCATGGTGAGCAGCACGATGAGGAACAGCAGGTTCCGCCCGGGGAACTGCAGCTTCGCGAACGCGAACCCGGCCATGGCGCAGAGCACCGCGGACAGCACCGCGACGGTCGTCGACACCAGCACGCTGTTGAGCAGCGACAGCAGGAACGGCACGGTGTCGAACACCTTCGCCGCCACGGTGAAGAAGTTGCCGCCCGGGAACAGGCGCGGCGGGATCGAGGTGACGGCCGTCGCGCCCACCGAGGCCACGACGAGCATGTAGTAGAGCGGGAACACCGAGATCAGCACGGCGATGCTGAGGAACACGTAGACGAGCGGGCTGATGCCGCCGCCCTTGCCCCGGCGCCTCGGCAGCGCCGATCGCCTGGTGACCGGTGCGGCGACGATCGGTGACACGGTCTGGTCGATCACGTCGGACATCAGCTCGCCTTCCTCGTGCGGGTGGACAGGTAGAAGTTGAGGAGCGCCACGACCACGACGATCACGAACAGCACGACGCCGATGGCGGATCCGTAGCCGAACTTGAACTGGCCGAAGCCCTGCTCGTACAGGAACAGCGCGAGCGTCTGGCACTGCCGGCCGGCGCCGCAGGTGAGGCCCGACTCGGGCGACGCGAGCAGCGGCTCGGTGAAGATCTGCAGGCCGCCGATGGTCGACATGATCACCGTGAAGATGATGATCGGGCGGAGCGCGGGGATCGTCAGGTGCCGGAACTGCTGCCAGCTGGACGCCCCGTCGACCGCCGCCGCCTCGAACATCTCCCGCGGGAGCGCCTGGAGGCCGGCGAGGTAGAGGAGCGTGTTGTAGCCGAACCAGCGCCACATGACCATGGCCGAGATGAGGATCCACGAGCCGTGGTTGGTCGCCATGAAGTTGACCGACGGGAGCCCGAAGACGCCGAGCACCCAGTTGATGAGGCCGAAGTTCCGGTCGAAGATCTGCGCGAACACGATCGCGGTCGCGGCGACCGACGTGATGTACGGCACGAGCAGCGCCATGCGGAAGAAGTTCGCCCACTTGAGCCGGGCGTGGTTCAGCAGGTGCGCGAGGAAGAGCGCGAGCAGCAGCTGCGGGATCGTCGAGATGAGGAAGATCGCGAACGTGTTGACGAGCGCGTTCCAGAACCGGTCGTCCGCGAAGAGCTGCTGGAAGTTCGCGAGCCCGACGAAGGTCTGCTTGCCGATCGGGTTCCAGTCGAACAGCGAGACGTAGAACGTGAAGACCAGGGGGAACAGGCCGAACACGATGAAGATGACGAAGAAGGGCGCCACGTACGCGTAGGGCGCGATGCGCTCGGAGAGCGACTGCTTGATCTGCCGGGCCCGGGGGACCGCGGCGGCCTTCCCGCGGCGCGGGGAGGGGGGTGGCTCGGTGCTCGTGCGGGGTGATGTCGCCGTCGACATGGGGTACCTCCGTCTGAGGGGCGGCCCGGCGCGTGACGCGCCGGGCCGCCCGGGTGGGTGGGACGGGATCAGCCGCCGATGGCCGTCTTGGCCGTGGAGAGCGCCTGCGTCCACGCCTTGTCGGAGGTGACGTTGCCCGCCTCGAGCTCGACGAGCGTGTTGAGGAGGGCGCCGTTGATGGGCGTCGTGTCCGGTCCGTTGTAGAAGGACGGGAACTTCGTGACCGACTCCGACATGACCTGGCCGATCTTCGAGTCGCCGAAGAACTCGTCCTGGTACGCCGCGACGGCGTCGCTCTCGACCGCGGCGGTGGCCGCGGGGAACGTGCCGGTGCGCTCGAAGTGCTCCTGCTGGGCCTCGCCGGACATCATCGTCTCGATGTACTGCCAGGCCGCCTGCGGGTTCTCCGCGCGGGCCGGGATGGCGATGACGCTGCCGCCCCAGTTGCCGCCGACGCCGGGGACGCTCGCGATGCGCCAGTTCCCCGCGGTGTCGGGGGCGTCGGTCTTGATGCCCTGCAGGATCCACGACGGCGCGACCGTGACCGCGAAGGCCCCGTTCGCGCGGCCGGGCGCCCAGCCGGACGACCAGGCCGCGATGCCCGCGCTGATGCCGGCGTCGTGCGTGTCGACCGCGACCTGGAACGCGTCCTCCACCTGCGGGTTCTCGTCGTAGACGAGCTCGCCCTCGGGCGAGTAGTACTTCTCGCTCACCTGGTTGACGGTGGAGAAGAACACGCTCGTCTCGATGTTGTCGACGAACGGCTTGCCGGTCGCCTCCGTGTACTGCTCCCCCATCGCGATGAAGGAGTCCCAGTCCTTCCACATGGCCGCGACCTCGTCGGGCTCCGTGGGCAGGCCCGCCTCGGCGAAGAGGTCCGCGCGGTACGCGAAGCCGAGGCCGCCGACGTCCGTGGGGATCCCGATGACCGAGCCGTCCTCCGCGGTGGCGGCGGACGCGGCCCACGGGAGGTACTCGCTCGCGATGTCGTCGCCGCCGAGCGTGCGGAGGTCGAGGAAGTTGGCGCTGTTCTCGACGAACTGCGGGAGGTCGTCGTTCTGGATCATGACGAGGTCGGGGACCTTGCCGCCGGCCAGCGCCGCGGTGAGCGCGGTGGCCGTCTCGGTGGTGGAGCCGACCTCCGTCAGCTTGACCTTCGCGTCGGGCTTCTTCTTCTGGTACTCGGCGACGCCGTCCTTGGCGCCGATCCCGGTGAAGGACCAGAACGAGGCCTCCGCGTTCGGGTCGTCCGATGCGCCGCCTCCTCCGCCGGACGAGCATCCGGTCAGGGCGACGGCGACTGCTGCTGCGGCGACGACGGCCGTCAAGCTTCTTCTCACGATGTTTCCTCTTCGTCGGGGATCCGTGCGGCGTGCTCGGAGCGTCAGCGCTCCGGCCGAGAGAACGATCTCTTGGCGTCACCGTAGCTCGCGTGCCACCATCGTGCAAGCGGCGATGCGCAACCGAGATCGCGCCGTGAGACATCGATCTCCACCTAGGATCAGGAGGGCTCCGCGACCATGACGGCGCCTGCCCGTGAGGAGACCCATGCAGACGAGGGCGAGCGGCCGATGACCCGGCCGACCCTGGTCGACGTCGCGAAGGCGGCCGGCGTCTCCCGCGCCACGGCGGCGCGCGTGCTCTCCGGCACCACCACGGTCGACGCGCGAATGGTCGCGGCCGTCGAGCACGCGGCGAAGCAGCTCGGCTACGAGGCGAACAGCGCGGCCCGCATGCTGCGCGGCGGGCGGTCCGGCGCGATCGCGCTCATCATCGCGTTCAACGAGCTCGACAGCCTCACCGGCACGTTCTTCACGTCCGTGCTGAAGGGCGCGGCGAAGGGGCTGCACGCCGCGGAGATCCAGCCCGTGCTGCTCCCGGCCGACCAGGACGACGCCGACCGGATCCCCCGCTTCCTCCGGTCGCGCGCGGTCGACGGCGCCATCGTGATCCTCCAGCACGAGATCACGCACCTCGCCCAGACGCTCGCCGACTCCCCCGTGCCCGTGGCGTGGGTGGGGCGCCCGCGCGGCGACCTCGCGGAGGACGCGATCATCGTCGACTCCGACAACCACGGCGGCGGGCGCCTCGCCGCGCGCGCGCTGGTCGACGCCGGCCGGAGGCAGCTGGGGATCATCGCGGGCCCGCACGACATGGAGCCGGCGCGCGACCGCATCCGCGGCTGGCGCGACGAGCTCACCGAGCAGGGCGTCGACCACGGCGCGATCGTGCACGCCGAGTTCACGCTCGAGAGCGGCGGCGCCGCCATGGCGCGGCTGCTCCAGCGCCACCCGGGCATCGACGGCGTCTTCGCGTCCTCGGACCTCATGGCGGCCGGGGCGATCCGCATGCTGCAGGCCTCGGGACGTCGCGTGCCGACCGACGTGAGCGTCATCGGGTTCGACGACGTGATCATCGCGACCACCTCGGATCCGCCGCTCACGACCATCCGGCAGCCGCTGGAGGAGATGGGGCGCGTGGCCGCCGAGACGGTCATCGCGACGATCCAGGGACGCGAGGTCGACCGCCAGCCGGTGCTCGCGACGAGCCTCGTGCAGCGCGAGTCGGCCTGAGCGGACGCGCGCCCGATCGCGCCGCCGGGTGCGAGATCGATCTCGCGCGGGCGCCGCTAGCCGCGGGGCGGGGCCACGGATCCGCGCATCACCAGCTCGGTCGCGAGCTCCATCCGCGAGCCCGCCGCACCGCCCGCGCGCGGGCGCCCGGAGCGGTCCGCCTGCTGCAGCATGTGGAACGCCGTGGCGCCCATCTCGGCGATGGGCTGCCGCACCGTGGTCATGGGCGGCATCGCCCACGCCGACTCCTGCACGCCGTCGAAGCCGACCACGCTGAGGTCGTCCGGGATCCGGAGCCCCGCGTCGTCCGCGGCCTCGTAGACGCCGAGGCCCATCACGTCGGAGCACGCGAAGATCGCGGTGGGCCGGTCCGCCGCGGCGAGCAGGGCGCCCGCGGCGGCGCGCGCCTGCTCCCGGTCCCAGTCGCAGAACGCGACGCGCTCGTCGGGCACCGCGATCCCGGCCGAGCGCAGGGCCGTCATGAGCCCGTCGATGCGCGCGCTGCCGAACAGGTGCGCCTTGACGCCGCCGATGACGCCGATCCGGGTGTGACCCTCCGCGATGAGCAGCTCGGCCGCGATGCGCCCGCCGTCCCAGTTGGTGGCCCCGACGCTCGCCACCTCCGCGGGCGGCCGGGTGCTCGGGTCGATCGCGACCACCGGGACGCCCGCGGTCGTCAGGGTGTGCAGGCCCGCGGGCGTCGCGTCCACGAGCACGAGGATCGCGCCGATGGAGGGTCGGCGCAGGAGGCGGCTGATCCACTCCCCGTCCGGCCGGGCGCGCGTGAGCACGAGGTCGACGCCCGCGGCGGACGCCTCCTCCTCGATGGCGCTCAGCACCGGGCCGACCCAGCTGCCCTCGATGTGGCCGACCACGACGTCGACGACGCGGGCGGCGCGGGGGTCGGGGTCGGCGGGCCGGGCGCGCGGCCGGCGCCGGTAGTCGAGCGCGTGCGCCGCCGCCATCACGCGGGCGCGGGTGGCCTCCGACACGTCGGTGCCGCCGTTCAGCACCTTCGACACCGTCGGGACCGTGGTGCCGGCGCGCTCGGCGATCTGGGCCATCGTCGGCCGCGGCGCCGCTCTCGTGGTGTCCATGAGCTGGAGCCTAGTCGAGGTCCGGGCGCATAGTTGCGCAACTTCCCGGGCGGATGTGATCGCATCGAGACCCGGCTGCCTCTTGCCGGCCGCCGGGACACCGGGGATGATGGGCGGACACCGCGCGCAGTCCCCCGGGAGTTGCGCAAGGTCTGTTCGATGGCGAACCGCGGAGGGATCCGCCCGGCACACGGAGGACGACGATGACCCCCACCCCGCTCGTCGAGCTGCGGTCGCGCGCCGCGTCCTCCGCCGCCGCTCCGGTCGCGCCCTGCCCCGCCATCGCGGAGGCCCGCCCGGCCGACCGGCCCCGCGGATCCGGCCGCCGCGTGCCGCCGACCGGGACGACCGCGTCCGCGTCCGCGTCCGCCGCTCCGGGCCGCGCCGGCGTCGCGGGAGACCGCACCGCGGGCCGCGCCCGCCGCGCGGGCACCGCCCCGGACGACCGCCGCGACGACCTCGTGTGGCGCAGCGGCCGCCTCGAGCTGCGCTTCCGCCGCTCCGCCGACCGGCCCGTCATGCTCACGCGCCTGGTCGCCGGATCCGTCGAGACCCACTTCGCCCACCCGGTGCCGCTCGTCGAGGTGCTCATGTCGGGAGGCGACCGGGACGGATCCGCGGGCGCCGACCTCCGCTACGTCGCGCACTCGGTGTCGGCGGACGGCGCGACCCTCGAGATCGTCTCCGCGACGGCCGACGGGATCCGCGCCGCCGTCACCCTGCACGGCCGCGACGGCGCCGTCCGCAGCAGCGCCGTCGTCACCAACGGCACCGGGGCGCCCGTGCTGCTCGCCGCGGTCACGAGCTGGGACGTGCCGCTCGGCGTGCGCCTCGACAAGGGCGACGTGGCGGATCCGGCCGCCGACTGGGAGCTGCTCGCGGGCCGCGTCGAGGGGACGGGCGGCGCGCGCTGGTCGGTCCGCGCGCTGCGGGAGGCGGAGGGCGCGGACGCCGCGGATCCGGCCCCCGACGCGCGCCCGGTCGCGGTCGCCCGACGGGCCTCCGGCGCCCCCGCGGCCGGCGAGCCGCTGCCCGTCGCCGCCCTCCGCTCGGAGCGGCAGGAGGTCACCTGGATGTGGGAGGTCGCGCACGACGGCCCCTGGCGCTGGGAGGTGGGCGAGCACGGCGGCGACTGCCACCTGGCGCTCACCCGGCCGGCGGATCCCGACCTCGACCGCCCCGCGCCGCTCGCCCCGGGCGCGTCCTCCGCGCCGGCGACCGCGCTGGTCGCCGTGGGCGCCGACCTGGAGGAGGCGGCCGCCGCGATGACCCGGGCGCGACGGGCCCTGCGCGATGCGCGGCCGGCCGCGGCGGGCGATCCCCTCCTCGACCCGGCCGCCGTCGCGACCGCCCCGCTCTCCACGCCGCCCGAGGACGTCGACGCCCGGATCCCGCAGCTGGCCGGGCTCCCGCCCGAGGCTTGTGCCGCCGCGCTCGTCGCGGGCCTCGCAGGCGGCCTCCGCCTGCCGGACGACCTCGGCCCCCTCGACGACGCGCCGCACGCCCTCGTCGCCGACGCCGTGCGCACCGCGGCCGCGCTCCGCGACGACCTCGTCCGATCGGTGCCGCTCTGGCCGCTCGGCCTGCCCGCGGCGGACGACCGCTGGGTCTCCGTCGCGCGCGACGCGGGCGATGTCGTGGTCATCGCGATCTGGGACCGGGGCGACGGCGCCGGCACGGCGACCCTGTCCCTGCCCTCGCTGCTCGGCCGCCGCCTCGACGTCGCGACCGCGTTCCCCCGGGCGCTCGCGGAATGGGGCGCCGAGTGGGACGCCGGCCGCGGGATCCTCACGGTCCGCTCGGTCGCGGGCGGCCCTGCGGCACGCCTGCTGGAGCTCCGCCGCCGGTCGTGAGCGGGCCCGGTCGCGGTGGCTGGCGGGGTCGCGGCATCTACCGCGCGCTCACCGCGGCCCGCGCGCGCTCGGCCCTCGCGGCCGGACGCACGCTGATCCACAGCGACTCGACCGACCTGTCCCGCCCGATCCTCGAGCGCTCCGGCCTCCTGGCCTGCTCGACGACCACCCCGTACGCCTGGTCGCGCTGACCCGATCGCGTCCGGCCCAGCCCGCGCGGCACCGCGCACCGCGCACCGCGCCGGAGCGCCCCACCACCCGTCCCCGCCGGAGTTGACTGGTCGGATGCAGACGTTCCTCCCCTACCCGGACCTCGCGGCGAGCATGGCGGTGCTCGACGACAAGCGGCTCGGGAAGCAGCGCGTCGAGACGCTCCAGGTGATGAAGGCCGTGACCGTCCCGGGCTACGGCTGGCAGAGCCACCCCGTCACGCGCATGTGGCGCGGCTACCGGCCCGCGCTCATGGAGTACCAGGAGGCCACCTGCGCCGAGTGGATGTCCCGCGGCTTCGCCGACACCTGCTTCGAGAAGACGCTCGTGATCCTCGCCGAGGTGCCCGAGGACCTCGCCGCCTACACCGAGGGCCGCATCGTGCAGCCGCCGTGGTGGGGCCGCGAGGAGCTGCACCTCTCCCACCGCTCGAAGCTGCTGGCGAAGGCGCCGGCGCTGTACCGGCCGGCGTTCCCGGAGGACCCGGACGACCTCGACTACGTGTGGCCGGGCGCGAGCGCGTGATCCGCGTCCCGGCGCCCGGGGTAGCCTCGACGCGTGAGCAGCACCAGCAGCGCGACGCCCTCGGGGCGCGGGGAGGTCGTCGGCGGCTCGTCCGTCGGCACCAGGTAGTCACCGGATCCGCCGCCGTCCCCCACCGGGGCCGGCCCATCCCGGCGTGCCGTCGATCCACGAGGATCCGCACGCCGACCCCCTGACATCCATCCCCGCGGCACGCCCGCGACCCCGCACGAAGGGCACCCCATGCTCCCCCTGACCGAATCCGACATCCGCGCCTCCCTCGTCAACGCCTCCCAGCGCGAGGTGCGCGACCTCCACCTCCCCGAGGGCTTCGCCGACCTCCGCTGGGACCGCCTCGACTTCCTCGGCTGGCGCGACCCGAAGGCCCCGCAGCGCGGCGTCATCGTCGTCCCCGTGGGCGACCGCCTCGTCGGCGTGATGCTCCAGCAGGCCAGCGCCGCCCCGCGGTCCCGCGCCCAGTGCACCTGGTGCCAGGACGTGCGGCTCCCCGCGCCGGTGGTCTTCTACGGCGCGCGCCGCGCGGGCGCCGCGGGCCGCAACGGCAACACGGTCGGCACCCTCGTCTGCGCCGACTTCGAGTGCAACGCGAACGTGCGGAAGCCGCGCCCGATCCCGTACCTCGGCTTCGACCCCGAGGCGGCGACCGCGCAGCTCATCGACGACCTGCGCACCCGCGTGGCGGCGTTCGCGGCGGACATCGCGTCGACGGCCTGACGCGCTGACCGGGCGCGCGACCGACCCGCGCCCCCGGGATCCGCCAAGCTCGGGGCATGCTCCTGCGCACCGTGATCCTGTTCGCCCTCGCCGCGGTCGCCGAGATCGGCGGCGCCTGGCTCGTCTGGCAGGCGGTGCGCGAGGGCCGGCCCTGGTGGTGGGCCGGGCTCGGGGTGATGGCGCTCGGCGCGTACGGCTTCATCGCGTCGCTGCAGGAGGACGCGTCCTTCGGGCGGATCCTCGCGGCCTACGGCGGCGTCTTCGTCGCGGGCTCGCTCGCGTGGGCCGCCGTGGTGGACGGCTACCGGCCGGACCGCTGGGACGTGGTCGGCGCGGTGATCTGCCTGCTCGGCGTCGCGGTGATCGTGTTCGGCCCGCGCGCGCAGGGCGCCTGACGCGGATCCGGCGTGCCGCCCGCGTCAGGACGCCGGCGTGCAGACCGCCGCGAGCGCCGTGCGGAAGGCCTTGCGGTGCGCGTCGTCGAGGCCCCGGCCGAGCTCGCCGCGCGCGTCCGTCACGAAGTGGCCGCACGCCGCGTCGCCCAGCGCGTCGTGCGCCTGGCCGACGGCGGGGACGAGCCGCGCGTCGACCGCGTTGATCCGCGGGCGGACGCTCGTGGTCAGGTCGGGCGCCGTGGTGGGCGCCTCCTCCGGGTGGGCGCGCCAGCGGGCGATGAGCGCGTACTGCACCTGCTTGCTCGCCGCGATCTGCGCGCGCATGATGCGCTCGGCCGCGACCGGGTCGACCCCGTCGGCCTCCGCGGCGGCGACGGTGGCGTCGACCACGGCCTGCTCGCGCGCGGGATCCGCCACGGCCTTGCCGGACAGCCACTTCGAGGCGGCGACGTCGTCGGCGATCTCGAGGCGGTCGAGCGCGGCGGACGCGACCGCGGTGACGGCGCCCTGCTCGCCCGCGCCGACGCGGGGGCCGGCCAGGGCGGGCGACGCGGCGCCGAGCACGGCGGCGAGGGAGACGGCGAGCGCGGAGGAGGCGAGCAGGGCGCGACGGGGCATGGCGGATCCGATCAGGGGTTCGGCGGGCGGGATGCCCGCGAGCCTAGGCACCCGGCCGCGTCCGCCCGCGCGCCTGTGGAGAGACGGGCGGCGTCAGCCGTCCGCGTCAGCCGTCCGCGTTCGGGGCCGCGCTCGGAGCCGCGGTCGTCGGCACCGCGCACGGCTCGGGGGCGGCGCCGAAGCGGAGCCACTCCGGGAGCTCCGCGGCGAAGGCCTCGCGGGTGGCCGGGTCGCCGAGCACGGTCCAGTCGACGCGCTCGCCGACCTCGGCCTCGTCCTTGTCCCACTCGAACCAGTTGACCATCTTGAGCTCGGGGAAGCGGGTCGCGGTCTCCTCCGACAGCACCTGCGACCACCACGACCGCTTGATCGCGCGCTCGCCCGCCGCGTCGCCGCGCGGGACGACGAGGGCCGCCGTCTCGGGGATCGCGACCGGCTTGCCGTGCTCGACGCCGTACACGCCGTAGAAGTCGGGCACCGCGGTCTGGTCGCCGTCGAGCCCGTCGTACTCGCCGGTGAGCTGCGCGGCGAACTTGCCCTCCTCGGGGAGGACGTTCTCGCCCCAGGGGTGCTTCGAGCCCCAGTGGTACAGGGACATGCCGACCCAGTCGACCGCGTCGTCGCCCGGGTAGTAGGGCGCGTACGGGTCGTCGGCGATGGTGAGGGCGCCGTCGCCGTCGGTGTCGAGGACCGGGAAGGCGGCGCTGTCAGGCGCGGCGGCGGACGGGCCGCCGATGAAGGGGTAGCCGCCGCCCTCGTTCGGCGCCCACATCGTGGCGCTGCCGGGCGCGCCCGCGTGCAGGGCGTCGGCCATGCGGCGGAAGGCCGCGACGTACTCCACCGGCTGCTGGCCCCACGCGTACCAGGAGCCGTTCATCTCGTGGGCGAAGCGGACGACGACCGGCGCGCCCGTGCGCTGGATCCCGTCGACGAGCGACGCGACCTCGGCGGCCACGTCGTCGGTGACGGCCGCGAGCCCCTCGCGCGGCTCGAGCGTGAGCAGCAGCGTGCCGCCCATGCCGCGCACCTGCTCGCCGGCGGCGCGCACGTTCTCGACGTCGGTCGCGTCCATCGGCACGTCGGCGAACGACACGGCGACCCCGGGGTCGCGGCCGAGCAGGTCGGCGTACTCGGCGAGGGTCTGCTGGCCCCAGTCGGGGTTGACGCCGAAGAGCGCGCCGTCGGCGGGGACGGCGTCGGCCGCCGTGCGGGTGACGCAGGAGGGCAGCCGGGGCGCGGCGGGCTCGCTGGGCGCGCATCCGACGAGGAGGGCGAGGCCCGCGACGCCGAGGCCCGCGATCAGGGGGACAGACGAGAGGCGACGGCGGCGCGGCGAGGAGGACATCGCTCCCAATTATGCGGGTGGAGAAACCCGCGTCGGCGCACGCCCGGGGAACCGTGAGCGCTCACTCCGCCCCGGCGCGCACCAGGCCCGTCTCGTAGGCGAGGACGACGGCCTGCACCCGGTCGCGCACGCCGAGCTTCGCGAGGATCCGGCCGACGTGCGTCTTCACGGTCGCCTCCGCGAGGAACAGGTCGCCCGCGATCTCCGCGTTCGAGCGGCCCTCGGCGACGCGGCGCAGCACCTCCGTCTCGCGCGGGGTGAGGGCGGCGAGCCGGGGGTGCACGCCCGCGGCGGCCGGCGCGGATCCCACGGGCAGCACGTCCGCGAACATCTCGAGCATCCGCCGGGTCACGCGCGGCGCGACCACGGAGTCGCCGGACGCCACCACCCGCACCGCGGAGGCGAGCTCGGCCGGGGTCGCGTCCTTGAGGAGGAACCCGCTCGCGCCCGCGCGCAGGGCGGCGAAGGCGTGCTCGTCCACGTCGAACGTCGTGAGGATGAGCACGCGCACGGCCGGGTGCTCGGCCACGATCCGGCGGGTCGCCTCGACGCCGTCGACGCCCGGCATCCGCACGTCCATCAGCACGACGTCCGGGCGGAGCGCGGCGACCTGGTCGATCGCGGTGCGCCCGTCGGCGGCCTCGCCCACGACCTCGAGGTCGGGGGCGCTCTCCAGCACGAGCCGGAAGCCCATGCGCACCAGGGACTGGTCGTCCACCAGCAGGATCCGCGTCATCGTCCGTCCTCCTCATCGTCGTCGTGCTCCCACGGGAGCTCGGCGCGGACGCGCCAGCCCCGGCCGTGCGGGCCGGCCTCCACGGTGCCGCCGAACGCGGCCGCGCGCTCGCGCATGCCGAGCACGCCGCGTCCGGATCCGAGGGCCGGGTCCCCGGCGACGCCCGCGCCGCGGTCGGTCACGTCCACCTCGATGCGGCCGGGCGCCCGGCGGACCGCCACCTCGACGCCCGCGGTGGCCGGCGCGTGCCGGAGCACGTTGGTCAGCGACTCCTGCACGATCCGGTGCACGGCGAGCTGCAGCGTCGCGTCGGCCTCGAGGAGCCGGGCGTCGTCGAGGCCGGACGTCCGGACGGGCAGCCCGGCCAGCCGGAAGCGGTCGACGAGCGCGGCGATGTCCGGGATCCCGGGCAGGGGCGCGACCGACGGCTCCCCGCCGTCCGCGCCGGTCCCGCCGAGCGCCTCCTCGTCCAGCACGCCGAGGACGCGCCGCATGTCGCCGAGCGCGGTGCGGCCGGTGGCGACGAGCTCGTCGAGGGCCAGGCGGGCGCGGTCCGGCGCCCAGTCGAGCGCCATCGACGCGCCGCCGCCGAGGGCGACCATGACGGAGATGCCGTGCGCGACGACGTCGTGCATCTCCCGGGCGATGCGCGCCCGCTCGGCGGCCTGCGCCAGCCGGGTGCGCTGCTCGGCCTCGCGGGCCACGGCCTCCGCCGCCTCCACCAGGCGCGCCACGTGCAGGCGGCGGCTGCGGACGCTCGTGCCGACGGCCACGGCGAGGAGCGCCAGCACCAGGACGGGCAGGGCGATCTGCTGCCAGCCGCCGAGGGACGGATCCCGCGCGAGGGCGGCCACGGCGGTCGGCTCGACCCGGCCGAGCCCGCTCATGATGGAGCCCACCTGGATCGGCAGGGGCAGCACCCGCGCGGCGGCGAGCATCGCGACGACCGCGGGGACGCACGCGGCCCACGTGACGAGGGGACGACGGGCGACCGCGACCGCGTACAGGGCGAGCGCGAGCCCCAGCTCGAACCCGGAGGAGGTCCCGGTGAGGGCGAGGGCGGCCAGCCCGAGGACCGCCATGCCCGCGGCGACCAGGACGGGACGGCGCCGCCGCCACGCGAGCAGCGCGCAGCCCGCGACCGTGAGCACGAGCGAGGCCGCCTGCATCCGGAGCACCTGCTCGCCGCCGAGGTACGCGGAGAGCGAGTACATGGAGTCGGCGCCCATGCCGGAGGCCAGCGCCCACACGGCGAAGCAGGCGATGAGGACGACGTCCACCGCGACCGGCCGTCGCGCGAGGAACCGGCCGATCGGGCCGAGGCGCCGCACGTGCAGCTCGGTGA
Organism: Clavibacter rahimiani; assembly: GCF_052654495.1. Lineage (NCBI taxonomy): Bacteria > Bacillati > Actinomycetota > Actinomycetes > Micrococcales > Microbacteriaceae > Clavibacter > Clavibacter rahimiani. The sequence continues at coordinate 201,280 of NZ_CP199790.1, read as the reverse complement.
GGAGGGGGGCGGGCCCCGGCCCCGTGCTCACGCTCGCTCCTGGATCATCGTGATCACTCTGGCAGGTGGTGGGCGCCCGGCGGGGTGCCGCGAGCGCGACGGCCCGCGCGTCAGGCATCCCGGCGCCGCAGCAGCACGACCGCGGCGGCGAGGACGCCGACGACCCAGAGGAGCATCACCCCGTACCCGCCCCACGGGGTCAGCTCGGAGCTGTTCGAGACGGTGATCACCGAGCCGACCGCGTCCGAGCGGAGCAGGCGGCTGCCCGCGCTCGACGGCAGGTGCGCGGCGAGGGACTGCAGCGGCGCCCACGGGATCGCGGCGAGCAGGTTCTCGACCACGAGCAGCAGGCCCACCACGACGGAGATGCCGGCGGCGGGGCTGCGCACGAGCATGCCGATCCCGAAGGCGAGCGCGGCCACGGCGCCGAGGTAGAGGGGCGTGCCGAGGACGAGGCGGGCGTCCTCCGCGCGGGTCAGGTCGATCGACATGCCGGTGGGCCCGAACCAGGGCGCGCACGCGGCCCAGGCGGCGAGCACCGCGACGGTCGAGGCGACGACGACCGCGAGCACCACCACGAGCAGCTTGGCGAGGAGCGCGCGCACCCGCATGGGCGTGACGGTGAGCGTGGTGCGGATCTGGCCGGACCCGTACTCGCCCGCCACGACCATCACGCCGAGGATCGCGAAGGCCAGCTGCGCGAGCGCGACGCCGCCGGTCGCGTAGGCCGCGCCGACCATGCCCTCCGATCCGACGGCCTCCGGGACGCGGGCGATGCTGATGACGCGGGAGACCGCGAAGGCCGGCACGACGGCGGTGCCGAGGGCGAGGATCCACCAGGTGGAGCGCAGCGAGCGGAGCTTGATCCACTCCCCGGCGACGAGCCGGCGGAACGTGGCGGGCTGGACGGCCGTGCGGTGCACGGTCGAGATGACGGCGGTCATGCGCGTCCTCCGGTGGTGTCGGTGCGGGCGGTGTCGGTGCGGGCGGCGGCGGAGCGGTGCTCCACCTCCCCCGCGGTCAGCTGCAGGTAGGCCTCCTCGAGGGAGACGTGGACGGGCGCGAGCCCGTGGAGCACGATGCCAGCGGACGCGGCGAGCGCGGCGATCCCCGGGGCGTCGATGCCGGTCGCGTCGAGCACGTCGTGCTCCACGGCGACCGCGCCGACGCCCGGCCGCCCCGCGAGCTCCCGCTCGAGCTCGGGCCGCATGGGCGTCCGGACGCGGACGGTGCGGGTCTGCGCGCGCTCGACCACCTCGCGGGTGGGGGCGTCGACGATCACGCGGCCTCGGCCGAGGATCAGCAGGTGGTCGGCGGTGAGGGCCATCTCGCTCATCAGGTGCGAGGACAGGAGCACCGTGCGGCCCTCGGCGGCGAGGCCGCGGAGGAGGGTGCGGATCCAGTGCACGCCCTCCGGGTCGAGCCCGTTGACCGGCTCGTCGAGGATCAGGGTCCGCGGGTCCCCGAGGAGCGCGGCGGCGATGCCGAGGCGCTGCCCCATGCCCAGCGAGAAGGTGCCGACGCGGCGGCGGGCGACGCTCGCGAGGCCCGTCATGTCGAGCACCTCGTCGACGCGGCGGGGGTGGATCCCGTGCGTCGCCGCCAGCGAGAGCAGGTGCGCCCGCGCGGACCGGCCGGCGTGCACGGCCGTCGCGTCGAGCAGCGCCCCCACCTCCCCGAGCGGCGCCCGGTGCTCGGCGTACGCCCGTCCGTTGACGGTGACGCGGCCGGACGTGGGCCGGTCGAGGCCCACGATCATGCGCATCGTCGTGGACTTCCCGGCGCCGTTCGGCCCCAGGAACCCCGTGACGACGCCGGGTCGGACGGTGAAGTCGACGTGGTCGACCGCGCGTCCCCCCGGGTGGTCCTTGGTCAGGCCGGATGCCTCGATCATGTGCCCTCCTCTGCTCGGCCTTCCGAGCCTGACGTCGGCCCGCGGCCGCCGGGACGACCAGGAGGACCAGATCGGATCCGCGGTGCCCTACGCCGCGGGGATGACCCGCTGCGCCCCCGGGGGCACGCGGACGGGACCCGATCGGGGGCGGGCGGGCACCGGGCGCGCGTCGCTAGCGTGGGCGGATGACGACGCCTGCCGCCCCTCCCGCCGTCCGTGCCGAGGGTGCGGGCCACGACCGCCGCGGTCCCGGCGGCGTGCTCCTCGCCCTGGCCGTGGGCGTCGCCGCCGCCGTGCTCGGGCTGCTCCCCTGGATCGTCGCGGGCCTCCGCCTGCCGCCGCAGAACCTGTGGGCGGAGGATGTGGGCTCACCTGCGGACATGCCGATCGCGCTGCTGCCGCTCAACCAGTACACGGCCGCGCTGCTGGCCGCGGTGATCGTGGTCGGCGGGGGCGTCGCGGGAGTCGCCGCCCGGATCCTCCGGCCCCGGCTGCCCCGCGCGGGCGTGTGGCTCGTGGTCGCGGGGCTGGTCGTCGCGCAGGCGGGCGCGCTCGTGCAGACCGCGCGCGTGACGGCCGACGGCCTGGGCATGGACGACCCCCAGCCCGCGGGCGTCGACCGCACCGGCGCCGTGATCAGCGAGGCGCAGGTGTACCTCGTCGCGTTCGTCGCGGGCACGATCGCGGCCATCGCGGTGGCCGCGGTCGTGGCCCTCGTGCTCGCCCTCGCCCCCGCCGGGGTCGCCGTCGTGGCGGCGGCCGTGCCCGCGGTCCTCCTCGCCGCGTGGGTGGCGGGCGCCGTCCCGCCGACCGAGGTCTGGTCCTCCCCGGTGGCGCCGGTCCTCACCGCCGTGGCGCGCTGGGCGCCGCCCGTCGCGCTCGGGCTCGCCATCGCCGCCACGGGGCTGCGCGGCGCCGGCCGGATCGTGGGCGCCGTCATCGCGGTCGTCCTGCTCCGGGTGGGCTCGGCCCTCGTCATCGCGGTGTCGTCCGCGCTCGGATCCCGATCCCTCCTCCGCTATCCGCTCGAGCTGGCCGACTACGCGGGCGGCGTCTTCGTCGCGGCCCTCGGCCCGCCCGCGCGCGTGCTGCCGGAGCTCGCGGTGCTCGTCGCGGTCGCGGTCGCGGGGGCCGTGGTCGTGCGGCGGCGGCGCGCGCACCGGGCCGGCTAGCGGCGAAGCCCTCCCGGGACAGCGCGACTGCCGCGGCGTCGACGGCCACGCTGGCCGGTCCTCACGCCGTGGTGCGCTCCGCGCCGGCGGCCGCCTGCCGGGCGACGCCGGACGGATCCACCAGCACGCCCGCGAAGGCGAGCTCGGCCGCGCCGATCATCAGCCGGTCGGGGCCGAGGGCGGCGCGGCGGATGCGGAGGGCCTCGCGCGCGCCGGGGAGGGCCTGGGCGGTGGCGCGGGCGAGGATCCGGTCGGGATCCGCCGCGTGCAGCGAGCCGAGGAACCCGCCGAGCACCACGAGCGACGGATTGAAGATGTTGACGACGTTCCGCAGCGCGACCGCGAGGTTGTCGATCTGCCGCTCCACCTCGGCGGTGATCGCGGGGTCCCCCGCCTCGAGCGCCGCCTGGAGCACGTCGCCCAGCTCGTCGGCGCGGGCGCGCGGGAGGCCCGTGACCTCGAGCAGCGCGTCCTGGCCGACGGTCGTCTCGAGGCAGCCGACGGCGCCGCAGTGGCACAGCTCGCCGCCCGAGTCGACGAGCGTGTGGCCGAGCTCGCCGCCGTAGCCCTCCGCGCCGCCGAACGGGCGCCGGCCGATGAGGACGCCGCCGCCGACGCCGCTCGCGCCGCCGTTGAGGTAGACGAGGTCGTCGACGTCGCGGCCGGATCCGAAGCGCCCCTCGGCGACGGCCGCGAGGCTCGCGTCGTTGGCGGCGAGCGCGGGGAGGCCCGTGGCCTCGGCGAGGAGCGCGGCGAACGGCTCGTCGACCCAGCCGAGGTGCGGCGCGAGGCGCACGAGCCCGCCGTCGAAGCGGACGAGGCCGGGGACGGCGACGCCGATGCCGAGCACGCGCGCGTCAGGCCGGCTGGCGCGGAGGTCCGCCCGGATCTCGGCGATGATCGCGCTCGCGAGCTCGGCGGCGCGCGCGGCCGTGGGGATCCCGTCGGTGTCGCGCCGGACGCGCCGCTGCACGACCCCGTCGAGGCCCACGAGGCCGACCGTGACCGCGTCGATCTCGGGGTTCACGGCGAAGACGACGACGCGCGGGTCGGCGGAGACGATGGGGCTCGGCCGGCCGACGCGGTTGGTGCCGGGCGGCTCCGACTCGATCACCAGGCCGAGCTCCTGCAGCTCGCCCACGAGCGCCGCGATGGTCGAGCGGTTGAGGCCCGTCTCGCGGGTCAGCTCGGAGCGCGACGCGGGCCCGGTCTCGTGCACGATCTGGAGCACGGTCGCGAGGTTCGAGCGGCGGACGTGGTCGGGCGTGGTGCCGCGGGAGCGGGGATCCGGCGCGAGCGGCACGGCCCGGGCGGGATCCGCGACCGGCGCGAGGGGCGCGGGGACGCGCTCGGCGTCGCCCGTCTCGTGCCCGGTCACTGGATCCCCACCCGACGAGGCTACCCGGCGGCGGCCGGGCGGACGACGGCCGCGGCTCCCGCGGACACCTGCCCTCGCAGCGCCTGGCGCACGCCCGCGCCGCTCCAGGACGCGAGCCGATCGCGCACGTCGTCGCGCCGCTCGTCGGCCAGCGCCGTCGCGTGCGCGCGCTCGAGCACGTCGTCGATCGCGACCCGCGCGCCCGTGTCCTTCGACTCGATCGCGGCCTCCACCATCGCGAGGCTCATCACGTTGCCGTGCACCTCGCCGTGCGGACGCTCGCCGGTGCGGAGCGCGTGCACGAACGCGCGCAGCGACCCGGCGATCTCCACGCCCACCGACTCCGCGGCCTCGGGCTCCGCGGGCGGGCCGTCGGGCGCGTCCGTGATGTCGCTCGTGGGCGCGTGGTCGCCGTCCCAGCGGGCGGTGCCGTGCGCGCCGCTGACCCGCCAGGATCCGTTCCACGAGGTCTCGTCGCCCGGGCTGCACCAGCTGCCCGTGTAGACGTACCGCACCCCGCCCTCGAACGCGAACACCGCGGTGGCCGCCGCGTCGCCGCGGTACCAGCTCCAGTCCGGGTTGTACGACTCGCAGTAGACGCCCACCGGATCCGCGTCGAGCAGGTACCGCACGGCGTCGAACTGGTGCACCGCCATGTCGAGGAGGAGCACGTCGTCCATCTCCTCGCGGAACCCGCCGAAGTGCGGGGCCTTGAAGAACTCGGTGGTGACGATGCCGACGCCGCCGAGGTCGGCCGCCCGCCGCTTGAGCGCGACGAGGTGGTCGTTGTACCGGCGCGACTGGCTGACCATGAAGAGCTCGCCCGTGATCTCCGCGGCCGCCGCGAGCGACAGCCCCTCGGCGACCGTCAGCGCGACGGGCTTCTCGCCGAGCACCGGCAGGCCCGCGAAGAGCGCCTGCGTGGTGACGGGGTGGTGGGCGCGCGGGATGGTGACGTCGATGACGGCGTCAGGCCGCACCCGCTCGATGATCTCGCCGAGGTCCGTGGACCACTCCGCGGTGGCCCCGTACGCGGCGGCACCGGCCTCCGCGGCCGCCGCGTCCAGGTCGACGACGCCCACGAGCTCGACGTCCGGATCCTCCGCGATGGTCCCGAGCCACGCCTGGCCCATGCCGCCCGCGCCGACCTGCACGACCCGGAGGCGCGCGCCGTCGGCCGGCGCGACGATCCGGTGCGCGGCGCCGGTGCGCTCCGCCGTCCGCTCCGTCGTGTCCGTCATCGCTCGAGCGCCCCGGCGTAGTCGGCGCCCTGGAAGAACTCGCCGGACTCGTAGCGCAGCAGCGTCGGCGTGGCCCGCTCCTCGGTAGCGCGCGCCCACTCGCAGGCGTTCGCGATCACGCGGCGGACGTCCGTGTGGTGGTAGACGGGGAAGTCCTGGTCGCCGGGCGAGAAGAAGAAGATCCGGCCGAAGCCGCGGCGGTAGGTCATGCCGCTCCGGAACACCTCGCCGCCCGTGAAGCCCGAGATGAAGACCAGCTCGTCGGGCGTGGGCACGTCGAAGTACTCGCCGTACATCTCCTGCTCGTCGATGACGATCGGGTTCGGCACGCCGCGGGTGATGGGGTGCTGCGGGTTCACGGTCCAGACCAGCTCGCGGTCGTGCTCGCTGCGCCAGCGGAGGGTGCAGGTGGTGCCCATCAGCTTCGTGAAGATCTTCGACCAGTGGCCGGAGTGCAGCACGATGAGGCCCATCCCGGCGAGCACGTGGCGGTGCACGCGCTCGACGATCTCGTCGTCCACCTCGCCGTGGGCGGCGTGGCCCCACCAGGTGAGGACGTCGGTGCGGGCGAGCAGCTCCTCGGTGAGGCCGTGCTCGGGCTGGTCCATGGTCGCGATCTCGACGTGCGCGTCGGGCAGGTTCTCCTGCACGCCCTCGGCGACGGCGCCGTGCATGCCGGTCGGGTAGCGCTCCTGCACGTGCTGCTCGATCTGCTCGTGGCGGTTCTCGCCCCAGACGGTGACGCGGAGCGGGGAGGTGGTGTCGGTCATGGTCTCTCTTCTCTGAGGTTCGTGCGGGTGTCGGGGCCGGCGGCGCAGCCGTCGGGAGCGCGGGCGCGCGGGGATCCGGTCACTTGACGGCCCCGCCCGTCGCGCCCGCCGCGATGAAGCGCTGCGCCGCGAGGAGCAGCACGATCGCGGGGAGCGACGCGAGCACGGCTGTCGCCATCACCGTGCTCCAGTCCGCGGTGTACGTCCCGATGTACTGGTAGATCCCGAGGGTGATGGGGCGCACGTCGTCGGTCGTGGTGAGCGTGAGCGCGAACAGGAAGTCGCTCCAGGTGAAGAGGAACGTGAAGAGCCCGGCCGTGATCACGGCGTTGAGGCTCACGGGCAGCACGATCGAGCGGAAGGCCCGGAAGTTGCCGGCGCCGTCGACCTTCGCGGCCTCGATGATCGACGGCGGGATGTTCGCCATGAACGCCCGCATGATGAGGATCGCGAACGGGATGCCCGCGGTGGAGTCCGCGAGGATCAGGCCCGGGATGGAGTTGAGCAGCCCCACGTCGTTGTACGCGGCGTAGAGCGCGTTGGCGACGACGATGCCGGGGATCATCTGCGAGATGAGGATCCCGAACAGCACGATGTTGATCCAGCGGAACCTGAACTGCGCCAGCGCGTAGGCGGCCGGGGTCGCGATCGCGAGGCTGAGCACCACGCTGCCGAGCGCGATCACGAGGCTCGTGCCGAGCGCCCGCCCCTGCTCGCTGAGCGCGGTCGCGTACCCCTCGAACTGCGCCTCGAACGGGAACCACGCGGCCTGGATCGCCGGGCCCGCGGGCTGCAGCGAGATGTTCACCATCCAGTAGACGGGGAACAGCATGAGGGCGAGGATCACGACGCCGATCACCGTGGAGATCCAGCTCCGCTCGGGGCGCGGGCGGCGGGATCCGACCGGGCGCGGCATGCGGCGCGCCGCGGGGGCGGCGACGCGGGCGGCGGTGTCAGTCATCGACGGCCTTCCTGTTCGCGCGGAGGTAGACCACCGCGAACACCGCCGAGATGGCGATGAGGATGTTGCTGAGGGCGGCGCCCGACCCGAAGTCGAACTGCTGGAACGAGAGCGTGTACGACTGCGTCGCGATGGTCTGCGTCGAGTTCGCCGGCCCGCCGTTCGTGAGGCCGAGGATGATGTCGAGCACCTTGATCGTGTAGACGACGCCGAGCACGAGCACCACGCCCACCACGGGGCGGAGCAGCGGCCAGGTGATGTGGCGGAACCCCTTCCAGCCGGTCGCCCCGTCGAGGGAGCCCGCCTCGTACAGCTCCGGCGGGATGTCCTGCAGGCCGCCGTAGAGGATGGTCATGTTGAACGGGATCCCGATCCACACGTTCACCGCGATCACCGTGATGAGCGCGAAGGCCGGGCTGGTGAGCCACGGCACCGGGTCCTGCACGAGGCCCGTGCCGAGGAGCGCCTGGTTGAGGACGCCCGAGTCCTGATCGAGGATCCACTTCCACACCGCGCTCGAGACGATGAGCGGCAGCAGCCACGGCAGGAGCAGCAGCGCCCGGATCAGCCCGTTGAGCGGGAACGAGCGGCGGAAGAACAGCGCCAGCACGAGCCCGATGACGAACTGCCCGGCGATGGACCCCGCCGTGAAGAGGAACGTGTTGAGGAGCGCCGTGGAGAAGATCCCCGACGAGAGCACGGACGCGTAGTTCGCGAACCCGACCCACGGCGCCTCGCCCGTGTAGAAGGTGGTCGTCGTGTACTCCTGGAAGCTCATGACGACGTTCTTCACGACCGGGTAGCCGAAGAAGAGCACGAGGTAGACGACCGCCGGCACCAGGAACATCGCCTGGAAGAAGCGCTCCCACCTCCAGCGGGGCCGGCGGGGCGCGGGCCGCGACGTCACCGCCGCGGCGCCGGCGCCCCGGGCCCGCCCGGTCGCCTCGGCGACGGGACGGGCCGGGACGGCGGTCGTCGCCATCAGCCCTGCTCGGCGTTCTTCAGCGCGTCCTCCGGCGAGGACTGGCCCGTCAGCGCGGACTGCACGGCCGTGTAGATCTTGGTGGCGGCCTTCGGCCACTCCTCGCCGAGCTCGCCGGTGCGGGCGCGGGCGTCGGCGACGAGGTCGACGAAGACCTGCTCCTCGGGCACCTGCTGGCCGAACTCGGTGGCGACGGCGGTCTTCGACGGGATCGTGAAGCGCTTGCTGGCCATGTCGAGCTGGTTCTCGTCCGAGTTGAGGCACTCGACGACCTTCGCGGCCACCGCCTGCTTCTCCTTGTCGCCCGTCTGCGGGACGGTCCAGACCTCGCCGCCGAGCGGGGCCACGGCCGTGCCGCCGGTCTCGGGCGCGGGGATCTTCGCGATGCCGTACTCGACGCCCGACTCCGTGAGCGCGGGGATCTGCCACGGGCCGTTGATCATCATCGCCGTCTTGCCGGCCATGAACTGGTCGTTGACGTCGGACTGGGTCCAGTTGACGACGCTCTGCGAGGCCGAGCCGTCCTTCACGAGGTCGGTCCAGAGCTGCAGCGCCTCCGCGGTCTCGGGCGTCGCGATGTCCTTCTCGTCGCCGCCGTTCGACCACATGAAGGGCAGGAACTGCCAGGTGCCCTCGTAGGTGGCGTTGGCGTCCATCGCGATGCCGTAGCGGTCGCCGTCCTTCAGCGCGGCGGACGCGGTCTTCAGCTCGTCCCACGTGGTGGGCGGCTGGATGCCCGCATCGGCCAGCATCTGCGTGTTGTAGAAGAGCGCGATCGTGTTCACGGTGGGCGCGAGGCCGTACATCTTGCCCTCGTAGGTGCCCGCGTCCACGACGCCCTGCGCGTACCCGTCGGTGGAGATGCCGAAGTCCTCGAGCGGGGCGAGCGCGCCGGTCGCGGCGATCTGCTGCAGGTCGGGGTTGTCGAGCATGAGCACGTCGGGCAGCGTCTTCGAGGACGCCTGCTGCAGCACCTTCTGGATGAGGCTCGAGCCGGGGATCGACGTGCGCTTGATGCTGACGCCGAGCGACTCGCCGCACTTCGTGAGCGTGTCGCCGATGACGGTGTTGTCGTTGCCCTCGTTGTAGTAGTCGGTGACGGTGATCTCCGAGGGGCTGCCGCCCGAGGAGGCCCCGCCTCCGCCGCCGCCCGAGCAGCCGGCGAGGACGAGGGGGACGGTCGCCGCGAGGGCGACGGCGCCGGTGAGGCGGCGGCGGGCGGTGGATCGAGGGGACATCGCGTGGTCTCTTCCTTGAGGTGGCGGTCGGTCCGGGCCTCGACGACACCGTGATCCGCCAGCTCTTCGCGCATCCGGGAGGCGTCGTCGCGCACCCGATGGCGGCGACGCTACCTCGGATCGGCGGCCCTGTAAAGCGGTTAACCGGAAAAGTTGCGGCGGGGCGCACCTGGACGCGGGGAGCCGGCGCCGGGATCATGACGACCACACCGCGAGCTCGAGGAGGACCCCATGCGCAAGCTCACCGCCGGTCTGTTCACGTCCGTCGACGGCGTCGTGGAGTCGCCGGACCTGTTCCAGGACGACTACTTCGACGCCGAGCTCGGCGCGGGGATGGGCCGCTTCATGGCGCAGGTCACCACGGCGGTGCTCGGCCGGCACGGCTACGAGGAGTGGTCGGCGCACTGGCCGGGAGCCCCGGCGGACGACGCGTTCGCCGCCTTCATCAACCCCATCGAGAAGCTCGTCGCCTCGCGGACGCTCACCGGCGAGCTCGGCTGGAACGCGCGCCTCATCGAGGGCGACGTGGCCGAGGCGCTCACCGCGCTGAAGCGCACCGAGGGCGGTGACATCGCGGTCTTCGCCAGCATCTCGCTCACCCGGCAGCTGCTGTTCGCGGGGGTGCTCGACGAGCTGACCCTCATGGTCCACCCGGTCGTCGCCGGGGCCGGCCGCCGCCTCTTCGCGCCCGACGACCCGATGACGCGGCTCGAGCTCGTCGGCTCGGAGATCACGAGCCGCGGCAACGCCGTGCTCACCTACGCGCGCCGGGACTGACCGAAGGCACCCGGGGGGTATCCCCCACCAGGTCGGGCGGCCACCTCCATCGCCCGGGGAAATCGATCCCCATACGGTGAGGACGTGAACATCGCGACCGCCATCTGGACCTCCGCCGTCGACCTGCTGATCGACGCCGTGCTCGGCCTCGCCTGGGTCCTGATCCTCGTGACGCTGCTGTCGACGGGGATCGGCACCCTGCCCGCCGCCGGCCTCGGCGTCCTCGTGCTCGCCGCCACCGCCGTGCTGATCCGCGGCATCGGCGTCGTGGAGCGCGCCCGGGCCGCAGCCGTCCACGACATCGTCATCACCCCGCCCGTCCGCCGGCGCACGCGGGTCACGAGCGCCTGGCGCCTCCTGACCCAGCCGCTCCTCGACCTCGTCGACCCGGTGACCTGGCGCCAGCTGCTGCACCACGCGCTGAGCATGGTGCTCGGCGGGATCTTCCTCACCCTCCTCCTCGCGGTGCCACCGCTCGCGGCGGCCGCCGGCGCGGGCGAGCTCGGCGTCGTGCCGGGCGGGGTCGCGTCCGGGGTGATCGCCGCCGTGCTCCTCGCCGCGGTCCTCCTCCTCTACGCGTGGGGCGCCGGCGCGCTCGACCGCGCGGTCTCCCCCGCGCTCCTCGGCACCAGCCGCACGGCCGCCCTGGAGAGCCGGGTCGACACGCTCGCGGACGCCCGGCAGGGCGCGGTCGACGCCGCCTCCACCGAGCGGCTCCGCATCGAACGCGACCTGCACGACGGGGTCCAGCCGCGGCTCGTGGCGCTCGCGATGACCCTCGGCATGGCCCGCGCCCGCATGGACACCGATCCCGCCGCCGCCCGCGAGCTCCTCGACCAGGCGCACCGCGACGCCAAGGACTCCATCACGGAGCTGCGGCAGCTGGCCCGCGGGATCCACCCGGCCGTCCTCACCGACCGCGGCCTCGACGCCGCCCTCTCGGCCGTCGCGTCCCGCAACGCCGTCCCCACGACCGTCCGGGTGGACCTCTCCGCCCGGCCCCGCCCGGAGGTGGAGGCGGTGCTGTACTTCGCCGTCGCCGAGGCCCTCACGAACGTCGCCAAGCACTCCGGGGCGACCCGCTGCTCCGTGGTGGTCGACGAGGTCCCGGGCGGCGTCCGCGCCGTGATCACCGACGACGGCCGCGGCGGGGCGACCCGCGACGGCAACCCCGGCGGCGGCCTCGGCGGCATGCACGACCGGGTGCGCGCCGCCGGCGGCACCCTGACCACCTCGAGCCCCCTCGGGGGCCCGACCGACGTGACCGTGGAGGTCCCGTGCGCATTGTGATCGCCGAGGACTCCGTCCTCCTCCGAGCGGGCCTCGAGCGCCTCCTCACCGACGCGGGGCACGAGATCGTGGCCGCCGTCGCCGACGCGTCCGCGCTCCTCGCGGCCGTCGACCGCGAACGCCCCGACCTCGCCATCGTGGACGTGCGGATGCCGCCCACCTTCACCGACGAGGGGATCCGCGCCGCGGTCCTCATCCGGGCGCAGGACCGCGACGCCGCCGTGCTCGTGCTCTCCCAGTACGTGGAGGAGCGCTACGCGGCCGACCTCATCGCATCGAACTCCGCCGGGCTCGGCTACCTGCTCAAGGACCGGGTCGCCGAGGTGGACGAGTTCCTCGCCGCCGTGGCCGAGGTCGGGGCGGGCGGCACGGTGTTCGACCCGGAGGTCGTCGCCCAGATCGTGGTGCGCTCCCGCCGCTCCGACGGGGTCGACGCCCTGTCGCCGCGCGAGGGCGAGGTCCTCCAGCTCATGGCGGAGGGACGCACCAACAGCGCCATCGCCCAGGCCCTCCACGTCTCGGAGGGCTCGGTCGAGAAGCACGTGTCGGCCATCTTCACCAAGCTCGACCTCCCGCCCGAGGGCGCCGGCAACCGCCGCGTGCTCGCCGTCCTGCGGTTCCTGGCGCGCGTCGCCGACCCGCGCGGCTGATCCACCGCCGCACCCGCTCCCGCTCCCTCTCCCCCGAACCCCTCGACAGAAGGCCCTCATGACCACCACCGCCCCCGCGGGCTCGCCCGCACCGCCCGCCCCGCCCGCGCCCCGCCGCCCGCGCACGCTCCGCATCGTGCTCCTGTCGGTCGGGTCCCTCGCGCTCCTCGCCCTCGTCGCGCTCCCGGTGGCGCAGGTCGTCGCCGCGGCCGACCGCGGCGACCGGTCGCGCACCAGCACGGTGAGCGAGCCGTTCGACGCCGTGTCGATCGACGTCGCCGGCGCCGACGTGCGGGTCGAGCAGGCCGACGTCGAGGAGGCGCGCATCGTCTTCCGCGCCGGCGACACGGCCCTCCGCGAGACCCACGTGGTGCGCGACGGCGAGCTCGAGGTCGAGCTGCGGAACCCCGGCTGGGGACTCCTCGACCTGCGGTTCGGGCCGTCGCGCGGCGCCGAGCTGGTGATCCAGCTGCCCGCCTCCACCGCCGACCGGGCCGTCGCGCTCGACGTGTCGTCCGCGGCCGGCGAGATCGGCCTGACCGGGGCGTTCGGCGACATCGAGGTCGACTCGGGCGCCGGGGAGGTGCGCCTCACGGGCAGCGTCGACGACCTCGAGGTCGAGAGCGGCGCGGGCGACCTCACCGCCGAGGCGCTCGAGGTGCGGGGCGAGGTCCGCACGACCAGCGCGGCCGGCGACACCGAGCTCGACCTCGCGACGGCGCCCACCTCGATGCGGGTGGAGACCACGGCGGGCGACCAGCGGATCCTGCTGCCGGCGGGCGACTACGCCATCACGACCGAGACCGTGATGGGCGCCGTGTCCAACGGGATCGGCAGCGACGCGTCGTCGCCGCGCGACTACGTGCTCGCGACGACCATGGGCGACATCACGGTCGACGCGCGCTGACGACGCGTCCTCCGCGCGGCCCCGCCGTGACGTCCGCTGCCGCGGGGGTCACGGCGTCGTCGCGTCCTGCGGCGCCGGGGCCGGCGGGGTGACCGGCGCGGCCCGCCGGACCGGCCCGACCGGCGGCAGCAGGCCCTGCTCGGCGGCGGCCGCGCGGGCGATGAGGAGGGTCGGGTCCTCGACCCCGCCCGCGGCGATGAGGGCGTCGAGCTCGGCGACGGGCATCCGCACCAGGCGCACCTGCTCGGACGGGTCGGAGCGGTCGGCGGTGCCCGCGGTGGTCGGCGTGCTGCAGGCGAACACGTGGATCGGCCAGGACGCGCGGCCCGGGTTCACGGCGTACGTGCGGAGGTGGCGGAGCTCCGGCGCGACGAGGCCGAGCTCCTCCTCGAGCTCGCGGCGGGCGGCCGCGGCGGGCTCCTCGTCGGCGTCGCCCGCGCCGCCGGGGAGGTCGAGGATCCACCGCCCGAGCGGGTAGCGGAACTGGCGCGCGAGCAGCACGTCGTCGCCGTCGATGACCAGGGTCGCGACCGCGAACGGCACGCTCTCGTCGACCTCGTACCGGGACGCGGACCCGTCCGGCAGCAGCACGTCGTGCTCGACGAGCGCGACGCGTCCGCGGTGCAGGTCACGTCGGCCGGTGGTGGACCAGGAGCGCTCGGGCTCGGGCTGCGGATCGGCGCTCGTCATCCCGCGAGCCTAGGGCGCGTCCGGAGCGCGACGCCGTGCCGTGATCGCGAGATGCGGCCGGTACCCGGGTCCGGTGCGCAGGTGCGTCTCGACCACGTCGAAGCCGGACGACGCGAGCGCGGCGGACAGGTCACCGACGGACCAGCGCCAGGCCCGCGTCACCGCGTGGTCGAAGGCCTCGGTCTCCGAGCCCGCGAACGCGCCGACGAGGAGATGACCGCCCGGGCGGATCGCGCGAGCGAGCTCCCCGAGCGGCTCCCCGATCGACGCGGGCGCGTGGTGGATGAGCGAGTACCAGGCGAGCACCCCGCCGAGCGCGCCGGTCGGCGCGTCGAGCGCGTCCATGCCGCCCACCGAGAAGGGGACGCCCGGATGCGCGCGCCGCGCGTGAGCGACGAACGCGGGGACCAGGTCGAGGCCCCGCACGTCCAACCCGCGTCCCGCCAGGAACGCGGTCCAATGGCCGGGGCCGCAGCCGGCGTCGAGCACGGGTCCCGTGATCCCGTCGGCCCAGTCGGTGACGAGCGCACGGTCCGCGGGGTGCACGGCCGACATGCTGCCGAGGCGCTCCGCGTACTCCGCGGCGCGGGCGTCGTAGGCGTCGCGCACGGTCGACGACGACGTCGCGCCCGACGCTCCCGTCACCGGGCGCCCCCGAGCGCCCGGGACCAGGCGACCTCGCGGGCGAGCTGGCCGCTCGCGCGGAACGCGACCACCTGGCGCGCGTCGGGCAGGGCGGCGGCGAGCGCGTCGCGGTCCGCCTCCGCGAAGCCGAGGCCGCGCCAGAACGGGCCCGACCGGCGCGAGAACAGCCAGGCGCGCTCCGCCCCGGCCGCCGCCGCCTCGGCGAGCGCGTGCCGGGCGAGCGCCGAGCCGAGGCCGTTGGAGCGGAGGGCGGGATCCACCGCCACGCTGCGGACGAGCGCGTGCCGCCCGTCGGCGCTGAGCTCGACGCCCGTGCTGCCGGTGATGCGGCCGGTTGCGTCGCGCTGGATCCAGAGCCGCACGCCCGGATCGTCGAGGCCCGTGACGGTGAGGTCCGCCGCGGCGAGGAACGCGTGCAGGGCCGCGACGTCGGCGGCACCCACGGGCGCGGGCGCGGGCGGGATCACAGCCCGGCTCCCATCCACATCCCGAGGCCCGCCGCCGCGATGGCGACCACGAGCATCCCCACGCCGTTCGCGAGCGCGGCCCCGACGCGTCCGGCCTGCGCCAGGCGCACCGTCTCGAGGCTCGCGGTGCTGAAGGTCGTGTAGCCGCCCATCAGGCCGCCGCCGAGGATCAGGAGCAGGTCGTGCGGGAGTCCGGCCTGCGCGGCGGCGCCCGTGAGGAGGCCGAGCCCGAAGGATCCGGTGACGTTGATCACGGTCGTGCCCACCGGGTACGCGCCGCCCGCCCTCCCGCGGACCGCGCCGTCGACGACGAGGCGGAGGGCGGATCCCACCCCGCCCGCGAGGCAGATGAGCGCGAAGACGAGCGGGCCGGTCACGACGGCGTCCCCGGGGCGCGGCCCGCGGCCGACCATCGGTGCAGCGCCGCCCCCGTCGCGATGCCGGCGACGGACGCCGTGGCGCCCGCGACGAGCGTGATCCCCGCGTACGCGAGCGCCGTGCCGAGCGCCGGCCCGGTGAGCGCGGCCGCGTCGGTGGCGAGGGAGCTGTAGGTGGTGAAGCCGCCGAGCACGCCCGTGCCGACCAGCAGCCGGATCCCGCGGCGCCGCCCCTCGTCGGGGCCGCGGCGGGCGAGCGCCTCGAGCAGCGCGCCGAGCGCGAAGGCGCCGACCACGTTGATCAAGAGGATCGTCAGGGGGAAGCCGCCCGCCGATGCGGGCCAGGTGAGCGCGAGCGCCTCGCGGACGCCGGTGCCCGCGGCGCCGCCGAGCGCGACGAGGCCCAGGGACGACCAGCGCAGGTGGACGGGACGACCGGGATCGACGGGTGCCGCGGGGAGGTCGAGCGGCGCGGCGTCGTCGGTCATGCGGTCTCCCCTCTCGGCGGGCGTGGCGGTGCCGGACGACGGGACGGTCGTCGACGAGGACGCCGAGGCCGGGGACGGACGGCGCCACCGCCGCGCCTCCCGGAGGAGGCCGGACCATTGAACCACGCGCCCCGGGACCGTCCCGGGCGTGCGCGGGACGGCCCGGTCCGCCCGGCTCAGTCGAGGGCGTAGAGGTCGAGATCCATCCGCAGCGGGACGGGCCAGGGCTCGGAGGCGTCCTCCTCCTCGTGCTCGTGCACCTCGAAGCGGACCGCGGAGCGGGGCGTCACGAGCACGGACACCCCCACGTTCCCGCTCGTGATGAAGTCGACGAACTGCGATCCCGCGTTCGCGGCGGCGACGATGCGCTCCTTGAGGCGGCCGACGTCCTCGCCGTCCTCCAGCTGGAAGCCCTGCCCGTCGATGCGGATGGTGGTGGTTGTGGTGATGTGCATGTGACCCTCGTGTCGAGCTGCACCGGGGGAGGCCCGGCGTCCTGTCGGAGCACCACGGGGTCTGGGCGAATGCTCTGGATCCCGAGGTTACGCGGCGGGCGACGGGCGGTCACCCCCTTGACAGGGGCACGACCGGCGACACAGGCGCCGCGGACCCCCGGGCTGCCCTGGTGGCGACGGGTGCCCACCGGTACCGTCGCAGCATGAACGCCCACGGCATCGTCGCCCCGCCCCCGCCTCCCGAGGGGCGCAAGGCCATGGGCCCCGCCTCCTACTTCCCGAGCATCGAGCGGACCTACGGGCAGCCGGCCCAGCACTGGATCGACCTCGCCGACGCGCGCTTCGACGACGAGCCGCACATGCAGGTCGTGGCCTGGCTGAAGGCGGAGCACGGCCTCGGCCACGGCCACGCGAACGCGGTCGTCGCGTTCGTGAAGGCCGGGCGCGCGTCGGCCTGACCGGCGTCGGACCGCCCGCGCCGCCGCCCGCGCGCCCGTAGCCTGGGCGCATGCGGACCCGCCGGATCGTCGTCGTCGCGTCGGCCTCGCTCCTCGGCGCGGTCGCCGCGGTGCTCCTGGCGAGCGAGGCGATCCACCGGCTCGCCAGCACGCGCGGCCTCGGCCGGCCGCCTGGCGAGGGAGGCCGCGAGGCGGTCGTCGTGCTCGGCTTCGGCGACGCCGGGCCGCGCGCGAACCGCGTCAACCGGTACCGCGTGCGGGCGGCGCTCCGCTCCGTCGACCCGCGTGCCGCGTCCACCGTGCTGGTGCTCTGCGGCGGATCCGTGATGGGCGACGAGCCCGAGGCCCGGATCCTCGCCCGCTTCGCCCGCGAGCTCGGCTACCGGGGCCCGATCGCCCTCGAGGAGGAGAGCCGGAGCACGCGCGAGAACGTCCGCAACGCGATCCCGCTCCTCGAGGACGTCGACACGATCCGCATCGCCTCGGACCCCGTGCACGCGGAGGAGGCGCGCCGGATCCTCCGGGACCTCCGCCCCGACCTCGCCGACCGCCTCGCGCGCGCCGAGGACTACCGCTTCGGGGAGGTCGCGTGGATGAAGCCGCTCGCCATCGCCGTGGCGCTCCTCCGGCGGGCGCGGGACGCGTCGCGCGCCTGAGCCGCGCGACCGTCCGCTCGAGGGGCCCGCGCGCGCCTACCGGATCCGCCGCCCGCGCGGGCCATCCCTCCCGAGGCGGCCGCGTCTCCCCAGGCCCCAGCCGCCCGCGCGCCGCGACGGTTAGCGTCTGCGGCGATGCGCACCCTCCACCCCCTCCTCGTCATGGACTACGCCTTCTCCTACCTCGGCGGCGCCCAGACGGCCGTCGTCCAGCAGGCGCTCGCGCTCGCCCGCGCGGGGCACCGGGTCACGGTCGCGGCGCCCGACGCCACCGGCGTCCGCGAGCTGCGGGGCACGGGCGTCGCGCTGCATGACGTCCCGCCCACGTTCCCCGTGCCGCTCCTCGGCCTGCCGCTCATCCGCGCCGACGCCGCCACCCGCCGGGACCTCGCCGGGCTGATGGACGCGGCCGGCACCGACCTCGTCCTCACCCACTCCGAGCACGGCCTCGCCGCGACGGCCCTGCGGCTCGGCCGCGAGCGCGGGATCCCGACGCTGCACACCGTGCACACCTTCTTCCTGCGCGGCCCGGCATGGGGCGGCGTCCTCGCGCCCGCCGTCCGGGCCGTCCACCGGGCGATGACCGGGCTGCCGGATCCGCGCGTGCGCCTGGCCCCGCGCCCGCTCGACAGCGCGCTCCGCGGCACGACGCTCGCCGCCTGCCGCGCGGCCGACCTCGTCCTCTCCCCCTCCGCGCACCAGGCCGTCGCCCTCCGGCGCGCGGGCCTGCCCGCCGTCGAGGTCCTCTCGAACACGAGCTGCGCCGCCCGCGCCGCCGCCGCCGCGCCCCCGTCCGACGGTCCGCTCCGGCTCGTGTGGGCGGCGCGCGTCGCGCCCGAGAAACGCCTCCCCGTGATGCTGCGGGCGATGGAGCTGGTCGCCCAGCGCGCCGCCCCGGGCACCGTGCACCTCGACCTCGCCGGCGGCGCACCGCGGGCGGCCGTCCCGCCCGGCGTCACCGTGCACGGCCGCGTCCCGACCGCGACCGTCACCGCGCTCCTCCGCGGGGCGCACGCGGCGGTCATCACCTCGCTCGGCTTCGACAACCAGCCCATGATCGCGATGGAGGCCTTCGCGGAGGGGCGGCCGGTGCTCGTCAGCGACCCCGTCCTCGCCGTCGAGTTCGGCGACGCCGCGCTGCGGGCGGATGCACCGGACGCCGAGGGCCTGGCCGCGACGATCCTCCGGCTGGCCGCCGACCGGAGCAGCCTCGCCGCGTCGGCCCGCGCGGCCGCGCACCTCGCGGCCTCCGTCGCCCCCGCCGCGCACGCCCGGGCCGTCGAGGAGGCGCACCGTCGCGTCGCCCGCATGCCCCGCGGATCCGCGCGCGCGTGAGCCGCCCGGCGGTCCGACGGCCCGCTCGGCACCGAGCCACCCGGCCGTCCGACGGCCCGCTCGTCCGTCCGTGGACAGCCGGCCCCGGCGCGCGTCCGCCCGTGGGAAGGTCTCCCGTGCGCATCCTCCTCTCCGTCGTCCGCCTCGCCACCGCGGCCGCCGCCCTCGTCGGCGTCGTCGCCCAGTACCGCGTCAACCTCGCCTACTGGCAGGGGCTCGGCGTCACGGGCATCGCGGGGAAGTCGCTCGACTTCGCGCTGTTCTTCACGGTCGAGGCGAACCTGCTCGCCGCGGTCGTCCTGGTGGTCGGCGGGGTGCGCCTCGCGCGCGGGCGGGCGGCGGATCCGAGCGTCGGCTGGGTCACGCTGCGGCTCGCCTCCACCGTCTACGTGGTCATCACCGGCCTCGTCTGGAACCTGCTCCTCCGCGGCCTGCCCGAGCCGCCCGCGCTGCACCTCGACTGGGCGAACCAGATCGTGCACGTCGCCGTCCCCGCGGTCGTGCTCCTCGACTGGCTCGTCGCCCCCGACCGCCGGCCGCTCCGGATGGGCGCCGTCGGCCGCGTCATCCTGTTCCCGCTCGTGTGGATCTCGGTCACGCTCCTCCGTGGCCCGATCACGGGCGACCAGGTCAGCGGATCCGCCACCTACTACCCGTACGGGTTCCTCGACCCGGCGTCGTCCCCCGGCGGCTACGGCACGGTCGCCGCGTACGTGGTCGCGCTGACGATCGCGGTGTGCGGCATCACGGCCGCGCTCATCGGGGCGTCGCGCCTCGGCGCCCCGGCCGCGCCGCGTCCCGCGCCGGTCCCCGCTATACGCTGAGCACGCGTCCGCCCGACGCGCCGCCCGACCGCGAGGAGCCGCCATCCCGACGATGCGAGAGGTCGCCGCACGCGCGGGGGTCTCGATCGCCACGGTCTCCTTCGTCGTCAACGGCACCAAGGCCGTCTCCGAGCCGACCCGCCGCGCGGTGACCGAGGCGATGCAGGAGCTCGGCTACCGCAACAACGTCGTGGCCCGCGCGCTCGCGAGCAAGCGCACCCGGATCGTCGCGCTCCTCTTCCCCGCCGACGTGCAGCGCCTCAGCCGCATCGCGCTGGAGATCTTCATGAGCGCCGCGACGCGCGCCTCGGAGCTCGGCTACCACCTCGTGCTCTGGCCCACCGGCACGTCGCCCGACGACGTGTCCGACCTCGTGAGCGGCCGGCTCGTCGACGGCGTCATCGTGATGGAGGTGCGGCTCGACGACGGGCGCATCCGCGAGCTCCAGGCCCTCGACGTGCCGTTCGTCTCCATCGGCCGCACCGAGGACACGACCGCCCTGCCCTTCGTCGACATGGACTTCGAGCGCACGGTCGCCGAGGGGATCGACCACCTGCACGCCCTCGGCCACCGCCGGTTCGGGCTCATGGTGGAGGACCTCGAGGGCGGACCCCTGCGCGGCTACGGGCCGACCACGCGCACCGAGCGCGCGTTCCGGGCGGAGGCCGCCGCGCGCGGGCTCCCCACCGCGGTCGTCCGGTGCGCGCCGACGCCGGTGGGCGGGCGCGCGGCGGCGGGCGAGCTGCTGGCCGCGGATCCGGGGATCACGGCGGTCATGCTCCTCAACGACCAGGCCGCCCGCGGCCTCATCTCCGGGCTCGGCCAGGCGGGCCGGAGCGTGCCGGACGACGTGTCGATCCTGTCGCTCGCGACGTCCACCGAGGTGGGCGCGCTCGTCGAGCCGGCGCTCAGCACCATGGACGCGCCGGGTCCCGAGCTCGGGCGCCTCGCCGTGGAGACGCTCCTGGCCCGGCTCGACGGATCCGCCGCCGAGCTCCCGCACGCGCTCCTGCCCTGTCGGCTGCACGTGGCCGCGTCGACCGGGCCGGCGCCGAGCGCCCGCTGACGGGCGGACGACGGACGACCGACGACGGACGACGGACGACCGACGCCGGCCGGCAGCGGGTGCCCGCGTCAGCTCGCGGCGGGATCCACCGGCTTCCACGCGCTGCCGTCGGCCGAGCTGCGCTCCACGGCGTCGAGCACGCGCTGCACGCGGAGGCCGTCGGCGAACGACGGCTGCGGCTCGCGGCCCTCGGCGATGTCGTGGACGAGGTCGCGCACCTGGTGGGTGAACGCGTGCTCGTAGCCGAGGCCGTGCCCGGTGGGCCACCACGCGGCGGTGTAGGGGTGCTCGGGCTCGGTGACGAGGATCCGGCGGAAGCCCAGCCGGTCGGCGGGCGCGGTCGCGTCGTACAGCTCGATCTCGTTGAGGCGCTCGAGGTCGAAGGAGATCGCGCCGTCGGATCCGCTGAACTCCAGCCGGAGCGCGTTCTTCCGGCCGGTGGCCATGCGGGTCGCCTCGAAGCTCGCGAGCGCGCCGGAGGAGAGCTTCCCGTTGAAGTAGGCCGCGTCGTCGACGGTCACCTTCCCGCGCTCGCTCGATGCGACGCCGCCGAGGCCGCGCGTCTCGGCGAGCAGCGGGCGCTCCTCGACGAACGTGCGGAGCAGGCCGCTCACCGCGTCGAGCGTGTCGCCGGTGATGAACTGCACGGCGTCGACGATGTGCGCGCCGATGTCGCCGAGCGCGCCGGATCCGGCCGCGTCCTTGTCGAGGCGCCAGGTCATGGGGCCCTCGGCGTCGGTCAGCCAGTCCTGGAGGTAGAGCGCGCGCACCTGGCGGAGCTCGCCGATCGCGCCCTGGGCGACGAGGTCGCGCGCGAAGGTGATGGCGGGCACGCGGCGGTAGCTGAAGCCGACCATCGCGCGGATCCCCTTCGCGGCGGCCTTCTCCGCGGCGGCGGCCATGATCTCGGCCTCCTCGACCGTGTTCGCGAGCGGCTTCTCGCACAGCACGTGCTTGCCCGCCTCGAGCGCCGCGACCGCGACCTCGACGTGCGTGCTGCCGGGCGAGCAGATGTCGACGACGTCGATGTCGTCGCGCTCGATCGCGGCGCGCCAGTCGGTCTCGGCGCGGTCCCAGCCCCAGCGGTCGGCGGCCTCCTGCGTGCGGGCCCGGTCGCGGCCGACGACGGAGACCATGCGCGGCGCGAGCGGCAGGTCGAAGAACGCGGGGGCGACGCGCCAGGCCTGCGAGTGGGCGGCGCCCATGAAGCCGTGGCCGATCATCGCGACGCCGAGGGCGCCTCCGGAGGAGCTCGGGGCGGGCTGCGTGTCGGACATGGGACTCCTTCGTCTCATACGGGGGTGCGGATCCGCGTGCGGGTGATTCGTTGCGGGTCGCACCGAATCTACGGGCAGCCGTAGGCCGCTGGCAAGGTAGCCCCTGGCATTGATGCCGAGCCTCATGGCTGCAATTGTCAGGGACAACCGTTTGTTAGACGATTATTGGTACACCGCCCCGTGATCACCTTCGGCCCCTGAGTCCATATTCGCGGCTAGGTGCCATATTGGCCACCCCTCGAGGGTTTCGCGGTCCGCGGGGGACAGCTCTTCAAGCACAGATGACAGTTCCTCGCGATCTCCAAGTAAAATATTGAGGCAAGCGTACTTAAGACCGACGTCGCTTTCCACGTCTCTCAGAATACTTCGACGTGTAGCTCTAATTGACTGGCGATCCCCCAAATTCAGCACTCCGAGGCGAAGACGCGTTTGCCACCTATTGATCTCATAAATGACGCCACCGCCACCCACCTGAGCAAGCCACTCCCCGAGACGGTCCGCGCCGGTCAAGAGATTTACGCGGAAATCGCCTACTGCTATGTCCGCAGCTGACAACAAATTGAGAAGCGTCTGGTTAGCAAGCGTGACCGCCAGGGCGCGATCGTCAAGAGCCTCATATGCGCCGACGATCTCTTCGAGGTGCAAATTCAGCGTAGAACCATAGTCCTCGACACTAAGTAACTCGTAAGCAGTTACGCGCCGCATAACGCTCGGATCATCAGTTGCTCGTTGCCGAATGCGAAATAAATCGCGGTGTTGAGGATGTAGCAGGTCACTTACTCGGCGGTGATTTGAATCCGAACCCTCTGTAACCAAGGCAAGTACCTTCATCGAACCTATGTCAATATTCAGTCGTCCAAATCCGTCTGTCGACATTTCAACTTCGTTTCCGAGCACGAAGGCTTGATGCAACCTCAGCAACGAACTTTTGGACTCGCCATCAATGACAGCCGGCTCAACCGCGGAATTTCTAAGACCTACGTAGTCTAGAACTGCAACCATCTTTTCGAGGAGAGTACGAATCTCGCCTAAGTCATCTTTATCGGGACTGGCAATTGGGGACGAGAACAGGGGCCGCCCATTTACCTCGACTGTCATGCCCTCGACAACGTTGAGAAAAAAGGAGAAGTCCTTCAGCTGGCTGCGAAGCTTGCCAGTAGAGGTTAAATCAAAACCTGCGCTTTTAGTGTCGTCACCCTCCGTCAAACGGAGCTGCAATCCGGGTGACAATGTCAGATGCGTCTCGGTTTTATTGAGGCGCAATAACGTTACGTCGTTGTACGTGACAGAGCCACACGTAATAGGCATACCCAGTGGCGACGACTGAAAGCCTGTCGGGAAGACGGTCATGTCGATATCGACCGGAAGCGTCAAGCCACTCGTTGTAGTTGCGGTAACAACGAAATCCGTCTCATCGAGGTTATAGATAGTTGGCTGATCGTCTTCTAGCTTTTGTGTCGAGTACAGATTTATGCTTTTGAGGTTGTCAAATACATCAGCAAATCCACCCTGAGCCTTACCTTGCTTTCTCGCCTCCAACGCGAGGTTAACAATCCTATGCACGTCTGAGGGCTTGTCAGGAAACGCACGCATCGGAACAGAGATGGTTTTTTGCCCTGACGATAAGGCCAAAAGCCACCGGTCAATCCGAAAAGGATTGAGCAACGCATATAATACTCGGCGCCTGCTCCCATCGGGAGACATGGGTACATAAAAGTACAAGCCCCCTCCATCGTTGCGAAAAAATCGCAGCGTTTCAAGGTCTATGGCAAAGGACACCGGCTTATCGGCGTCCCTGACCTTAGAGGAAGTCGTGCGGCCCTTAACCTGTACAGGCACTCGGCCAAGCAGGTTTGCCTTTGTCTTCTTATCAGAATTGTAGATATCAATATGGCCATCCGTCAGAGGAGTTTTATCATTGGCGGTTATATAATCAGTAAGGCGCGGGCATCGCGCGAGGATGTCACTGACTGCGTTGACAGCGAGGGTTTCAACATTCGTCACACCTCATTCTCGCGCAATACCGGGACCTTTGCCGTGCTCATGGCGGCAGTTGATGCCCGAATGTGACTTAGGACCGGGAGACTGCAGACCGGCGCTTCTGTTTCCCCGCGGACAAGCGGGCCCGCTACCACCGCTACGTCGAATGACTCTGGCGCTTACGAGCGCTGTCGCCCATAGGAGAAGGGCGGCACCCTTATGGCCTTGGCACCGGGCGCCGGATGGAGTCGCCCTTGGGATTTCCGCTGTCGCGGTGCGGGGTGCGGGGTGCGGGGTGCTAGCACCGTCACCGACTCCGGCGGCGCGACGCGGACCGCGGTGGCGCGGCGCGCAGGTGCTCGGTGACGCGGCCGAGGATCCGCGCGAGGTGGCCGGCGTCGGCGTCCGACAGCGGCGCGAAGAGGAGCCCGTGCACGGTCTGGATGTGCCCGGGGAACACGGCGGCGAGCACCTCGCGGCCCGCGTCGGTGAGGGCGACCACGGTGCTGCGCTCGTCGTCCGGCGACGGCGAGCGGGTGACGAGGCCGCGCTGCTCGAGGAGCTGCGCCTGGTAGGTGAGGCCGCTGCGGCTGTAGACGACGCCATCGGCGAGGTCGGTCATGCGCAGGTGGCCGTCCGGCGCGTCGCCGAGCCGCGCGAGCAGCTGGAACTGGACGTAGCTGAGGCCGCCCGCGTCGCGGAGCTGCGCCTCGACCGCGGGGCGCAGCAGGCTGCCGACCTCCGTGAAGGCGAGGTAGGCGCCGAGCTGCGTCGGCGTCAGGGATCGGGGGGCATCCGTCATGGATCCCATCCTAGGTGTTGCTTCGCATTCGAAGCAGTGTTAGCGTCATGTCATTGCTTCGAACTCGAAGCACAATGCGAAGGGGAAGACCATGAAGGCAGTGCAGTTCCAGGAGATCGGCGGACCCGAGGTCCTCCACGTCGTCGACGTCGCGGCACCCGAGCCGGGTGCCGGGCAGGTGCGGATCCGCGTCGCCGCGTCGGCGTACAGCGCGGCGGACGCCGGCATGCGGGGCGGCTTCCTGCCCATCCCGATCCAGCTCCCGCACATCCCCGGCTACGACGTCGCGGGCACCGTGGACGCGGTCGGCGAGGGCGTGACGGGCGTCGCGGTGGGCGACGCGGTCATCGCCTTCCTCCCGATGGAGCGCGACGGCGCCGCCGCCGAGCTGGTCGTCGCGCCGGCTGAGGCCGTGGTCGCGGCGCCGACGAGCATCCCGCTGGCCGACGCGGCCGCCCTGCCGTCGGTCGCGCTGACCGCGTGGCAGGCCCTCGTCGACGACGGCCGCCTCGAGCGGGGCCAGCGCGTGCTGGTCGTCGGTGCCGGCGGCGTGGTCGGCAAGTACGCCGTCCAGCTCGCGAAGCGCCTCGGCGTGCACGTGATCGCGACCGCCAGCCCCCGCAGCGAGGCGGCCGTGCGCGCCGCCGGAGCGGACCAGGTCGTCGACCACACGACGACCGACCTGCTCGGCGCGCTCGACGGCCAGGTCGACGTGCTGCTCAACCTGGCGCCGATCGCGCCGGAGACCTTCGCGTCCTACGTCGCCGCGGTGCGCGACGGCGGCGCCGTGGTGAGCACGACGGCCTTCATGGCGACCCCCGGCGACGACGCGCGCGGCGTGCGGGCGGCCACCGTGTTCGTCCGGCCGGACCGGGAGCGGCTCGCGGAGCTGGTGGCGCTCGTCGACGCCGGCGCGCTGACGGTGGAGGTCACGCGGCGCATCGCGCTCGACGAGCTCCTCGCGCTGCACGCGGAGGCCGAGGCGGGGCGCATCGCCGGGAAGGTGATCGTCCTGCCCTGATCCGCTACTGCGAGAGCTCGCGGTCGAGCCGGTCGAGGAGCGCCTCGAGCGAGACCTCGAACTCCTCGTCGCTGCGGTCCTCGCTGAGCAGCTCGCGGAGGCGGCGCACCTCGGGCGCGGAGTCGAGGGTCATGTTGCCGTCGCCCTCGGGGATGGCCGCGCCGCCCTCGTCGAGCGGCTCCTCGGCGGGGCCCGCCTCCGCGCCGCGCACCACGGACTGCAGGAGCAGCTGGCCGAGCAGGAAGCTGCTGAACGCGCGGTAGGCGTTGACCGCCTGCGGATCCGTGAAGCCGTTGCGGGTCAGCGCGGTGAGGAACCGGTCGACGACCTCCACGCTGCGGAGCGGCGGCCGCAGCCAGGGCGCGGCCGGGTGCCGGGTCGCCACGAGCGGGAACGCCTTCGGGTGGTCGGTCGCGATCCGGCGCACCTCGTGCGCGACCGTCTGGAGGAACGCCTGCCAGTGCTCCCCCTGCGCCTCGTCGAGGCGCGCGGTGAGGTGCCCCATCAGCGAGGCCACGATGCCCTCGAGCAGGTCCTCCTTGCCGTGGACGTAGCGGTAGAGGGACATGGCCTCCACGCCGAGCTCCTGCGCGAGCGACCGCATCGACAGGCCCTGCGTGCCCGAGCGGTCGATCTGCCCGAGCGCGGTCTCGACGATGAGCTCGCGGCTGAGCTTGGCGGCGGCCTGGCCCGTCCTGCTGGTCCTGTCGCGTGCGGCCACGGCGGATGCCTCCCTGACGGGTGCGCGGTCCGGGCAGCGCGGTGCTGGAGACGATCGCATCCGAGGGGTTCACGGTAGCGCGCCTTACGGCGTAAGGTCAGAATCGCGCTTACACCGTAAGCCAGATGAGACGGCTGCCCGCCGACCCGGGTCGCGGACACCGCCTCGGACGCCACCACCCTCGACCCTCCGGCCACCACGCCGGGGAACAGGAGCATCACCATGATCGACTCCCGCGACATCGGCAGCATCGTCGGCGCCACCGTGCACGACACGGACGGCGACAAGATCGGATCCGTCGGCCAGGTCTACGTCGACCCCGACACGAACGCGCCCCTCTGGGCCACCGTCAAGACGGGCCTCTTCGGCACGTCCGAGTCCTTCGTCCCGCTCGAGGGCGCGGACTGGGATCGCGAGACCCTCACGGTCCGCTACGACAAGGCGAAGGTGAAGGACGCCCCGCGCGTCGACGCCGACGGCGCCCTGAGCGAGCAGGAGGAGGACGCCCTCTACGCGCACTACGGCCTCGGCGGCGGATCCACCAGCACCACCACGGGCACCGGCACGCAGGGCCTGTTCGACCAGGACGAGCACGCGGGCGTCGACGGCGACCGCGGAGTCGACCGCGACCGTGACCGCGACGGCGTGGTCGGCCACGACACCTCCGGCCCCACCACCGACGACGCCATGACCCGCTCCGAGGAGCAGCTCCACGTCGGCACCGAGCGCGTCCAGACGGGCCGCGCCCGCCTCCGCAAGCACGTCGTCACCGAGCAGCAGACCGTGACCGTCCCCGTCAGCCACGAGGAGGTCCGCCTCGAGCGCGAGCCCATCACCGACGCGAACGTCGGCGCCGCGACCTCCGGGCCCGACCTCTCCGACGAGGAGCACGAGGTCGTCCTCACCGAGGAGCGCCCCGTCGTCCAGATGGAGACCGTCCCCGTCGAGCGCGTGAAGCTCGGCACGGAGACCGTGACCGACGAGCGCACCGTCACCGAGGACGTCCGCCACGAGGAGATCGAGGTCGACGGCGACACGGACGGCACCACCCGCCGCTGACCCGCCCGCACCACCCCGATGCCGGGACGACCGCCGGTCGTCCCGGCATCGGTCGGGCGGATCCCGCAGCTCCGCCCGGCTGAGCACCACCGCACCACCCGCACCACCACCGCCGACGCCCCGCGTCGGCCCACCCGACCCTGAAAGGGCCACCCCATGGACTTCCCCGCCGTACTGCAGGACGGGCTCGCCGCGGTCATCGCGTTCGTGCCCCTCGCCCTGCTCTTCCTGCTCATCCTGATCGTCGGCCTGATCGTCGCGAAGCTCATCTCGAAGGCCCTCGACAAGCTGCTCGAGAAGGTCGGCTTCGACCGCCTGGTCGAGCGCGGCGGCATCAAGAAGGCCCTCGCCGGGTCCAAGCTCGACGCCTCCGACATCGTCGCGAAGATCGTGTACTACACGCTCGTGCTGTTCGTCCTGCAGTTCGCCTTCGGCGTCTTCGGGCCGAACCCGGTGAGCGACCTGCTCCAGGGCATCATCGGCTTCCTGCCGAAGATCATCGTCGCGATCATCATCGTGGTCATCGCGTCGGCCATCGCCGCCGGCGCCAAGGGCCTCATCCAGAACACCCTGGGCGGCCTCTCCTACGGGAAGCTCCTCGGCAACATCGTCGCCGTGTTCATCCTGTTCCTCGGCGTGACCGCGGCCCTCAACCAGATCGAGGTCGCGACGACCGTCACCACCCCGATCCTCATCGCCGTGCTCGCGATCATCGCCGGCGTGATCATCGTCGGTGCCGGCGGCGGCCTCATCAAGCCGATGCAGGCCCGGTGGGAGGCCATGCTGACGAAGGCCGAGGAGGAGGCCCCGAAGATCCAGCAGCACGCGCAGAACGCCCCGAGCGTGCAGCAGCAGGCCAAGCAGGCGCAGCAGAAGGCGCAGGACTCCTCGCGCCCCCGCCGCGCCTAGTCCCACCCCGCGCTCCCGTCGCCGCTCTCTGCGGCCGGGACGCGACCCGCACGCGACGACGGCCGGATCCCCTCGGGGGTCCGGCCGTCGTCGTGCGTGGTGCGGGTGGTGCCGTGCCGCTACTCCGCGGAGCGCAGGCGGCGGCGGGCGACGACGGCGCCCGCGCCGACGAGCGCCAGCAGCGCGCCGATGCCGCCGAGCCCGAGGGCCGCGGCGCCGTCGGTGCCCGTGACGGGCAGCGTGTCGTCGTGGTGCGCGGCCGGCTTCTGGGTCGGCTTGTGGATCGGCTTCGGGGCGGTGCCCGCGGGCTCGATCGAGGGCGCGGTCGGCGCCGGGGTGGGCGTGCCGGGCAGCGTGGGCAGGCCCGGGATGACCGGTCCGCCCACGTCCGCGCCGGTGAGCTCGACGGTGCCCCCCTGCGTGAGGCCCGACTCGAGGCCCGCGACGGACACCCGGTAGGTGCCCGGCTGGACGTCGCCGAACAGGATGATCGGCTGCGCGAAGGTGCCGTCGACATCGGCGCGCACGAGGTCCTTCAGCGAGCGGGTCCCGACGCCGACGCCGCCGTTCGCGTCGCTGAGCTGGATCACGCGGCCGTCGGGCGCGGTGACCGTGACCTCGACGGCCTCGTAGCGGAGGTAGCCGGTCGCGGTGACCTTCAGCCCGCCGAGGATGCTGGTGGCCTCGGTGACGGAGATCGGCGAGATGGTGGAGAACGACGCCGCGGCGCGGACGAACGGGCCGACGGGTGCCTCGGCGAAGCGCACCAGGCCGCGGATCTCGCCCTTGATCGTGAGGTCGAGGCCGACCTGCGTGAGGGTGACGCTCGCGGTCCTCGAGTCCTGCAGCAGCTCGGTGAAGCTCGCGGGGAACGCGTACGTGCCGTCCGCGCCGACGATGCCGATGCCGGCGATCGACTCGACGCCCACGGCGTTGAAGTAGCTGGCGGTGACGATGCTGCCCGCGGTGCCGGTGCCGGCGAACGGCACGGCCTCGTTGATCGGCAGGGCGACGCCGCGGTCCGGCGTGGTCCAGGTGAAGGGCAGCTCGACGACGGGCGCGGTCGGCTCGAGCGTCGGGAGGCCGGTCGTGGGCGCGCCGGGGGTCGCGGTGCCGGGAGCCGGGGCCGGCGCGGTCTCGACCGGCGCGTCGGCGACGGGTGCGGTCTCCTCGGGGACCTCGGTGGGCGCGGGCGTCGGGGTCGCGTCCTCGGCCGGGGCCTCGACGGCCGGGGTCGGGGTGGCGACGGGGGTCGGCGCGGCGGTGGGCGCCTCCGCGGCCGGGGTCGCCTCGGCGACGGGCGCGACGGGGACGGTCTCGGCGTGGGCGGCGGGCGCCATCGCGAGGGGCAGGATCACGAGCGACGCCGAGAGGCAGGCGCCCGCGGCTGCGCGGCGGAAGGACCGGCCGCGGCCGGCGGCGGGGGTGGGACGGGTCATGACATCTCCAGTGGTGCCGACCGCCCGTCCGCATCGTGCTGCGCTGCGGCCGTGCGGGAGTGGGACTGCGCTCCGGGGTCTCGGGAACGCCGGGGGAGGATCTGCTCCCCACCGCCGACTGTAGGGATTCCCGGTACTCACCTGGGGAAATATCTGGGGCGGTGTGACGCGTGGGACGCCTGGGGCCCGGAGTTGCGCGGGTGACACGCGGGATCGGCCCCCGCACTGGGGGTCCGAGGGGCCGACTCCCGGGATCCGGAGCCGTCCGGCGTCAGACGACGGGCGCCAGCACGAGGTCGTCGCCCGCGACCGCGACGAGCACGGCCTGGTCGCGGCCGACCGCTCGACCCGTCACGGACGGCAGGTCGAGGAGCGCGCGCGGCGGGACGAGGCCGTGGCCCGCGTCGGTCAGCCGGTGCACGAGCTCGCGTCGGGGGAGGCGTCGCGTCGGCTCCTCGGCGAGCGCGCGCACGACGACGAGGTCCATCGGATCCAGGTCCAGCGGCACGCCCGCGAGCCACGCCTCGCCGGACACCGGGTCGAGCACGAGGTCGCCCGCGGTGACGAGGGCCGGCGCCAGGCCGCGGCGGCGGAAGAGCACGCGGAGCGTGTCGACGACCTCCTCGAGCCCGAACGGCTTGGTGACGTAGTCGTCGGCGCCCGCGCCGAACGCGGCGAGCCGGTCCTCGAGCGAGTCGCGCCCGGTGAGGAACAGCACGGGCGACGCGACGCCCGCGCGGCGCAGCTCCGCCACGACCTCCACGCCCGAGACGTCGGGCAGCATCATGTCGAGCAGGATCGCGTCGGGCGCGGCCTCGACGGCGGCGTCGATCGCGGCCCGGCCGGTGGCGAAGACGCGCACCTCCCAGCCCTCCATCCGCAGCGCGAGCGACAGGAGCTGCGTGATGGGCGCCTCCTCGTCGACCACGAACACACGGAGCGCCCGGGGAGCGGGGCCGGGCAGGGCCTCCTCGTCGTCGCGGGCGGCGGGGCTCACGGTGCCGGTCATGCGGATCCTCTTCCATTGGGCGGGTGCCGCCGCCGGCCCGTGGGGGCGGGCCGGCGGCGGATGCTCCTCGCGGAGCGCCTCCTCGCGGGGACGCGTCCTCGCGGAGCGGCGGCCGGGGGTGGGCCGCTCCCCCATCCTCGCGACCGGGGAGGGCCGGGGCGTCATCCGCGGGGACCGTCACGGGTAGTCCCTACGGAGTGCACGGGCGGAGCATCGGAGTCCATGAGGAGGCGCACGGCGCGTCCGCAGGCGGGCGGGCGCCGCTGGGCGGACGGCCGCCTACCGGCCCGGGCGGCGGATCCGCGAGACTGATCCGCACGCCGACCTCACGGATCACCCCGCCCCGGCGTCTACCCGGTGTGGAGATGATGCAGCCGTTCGACAGGGTCGTGACCGAGCACGGCGCCGTGGTGCTCCGCGTGTGCCGGGCCGTGCTCGGCGGGCACGCGGACGCGGAGGACGCGTGGTCGGAGACGTTCCTGTCGGCGCTCCTCGCCTACCCGCGTCTCGGGCCGCGCGCCGACGTGCGGGCCTGGCTCGTGACCATCGCGCACCGCAAGGCCCTCGACGCGATCCGCGCCCGCGGCCGCCGCGCGCTCCCCGTCGACGAGGTGCCCGAGCGGGTGTCCGACCTCGGCGTGCCCGGATCCGACGACCCGGACCTCTGGCGCGCGGTCGCCGCCCTGCCCGAGCGGCAGCGGCTGGCGGTCGCGTACCGCTACCTCGGCGGGCTGCCGTACGCGGAGGTGGCGGCGATCGTCGGCGGCACCCCCGAGGCCGCGCGACGGGCAGCGGCCGACGGGGTCGCGAGCCTGCGCCGGACGATGGGCGCGGATCCGCCGGGGAACGACCGCTCATCCGCACCCGCACCCGCACCCGCCGCGACCGCTGGAGGACGACCGTGACCGACCCCGCAGACACCACCCCCTTCCCCGACGCCGACGCCGACGCGCTCGAGCGCACGGACCCGACCGCGCCCGCCCTCGACGCCCTGCGCCTCCGCCTCGCGGACGCGGCCGAGGACCGGGGCGCGCTCGACGTCGGCTTCACGACGATCGACTCCCCCGTCGGCCCGCTGCTGCTCGCCGCCACCGAGCGCGGCCTGATCCGCGTCGCCTACTCCCGGGAGGACCACGACACCGTGCTCGGCGACCTCGCGCGGCGGCTCGGCCCGCGGATCCTCCGCGCCCCGAAGCGCCTCGACCGGGCCGCCCGTGAGCTCGACGAGTACTTCGCCGGCCGCCGCCGCTCCTTCGACCTGCCGCTCGACCGCCGCCTCTCCACCGGGTTCCGCGACCGCGTGCAGCAGCTGCTGCCCGGCATCCCGTACGGGTCCACGCGCACCTACCGCGAGGTCGCCGAGACCGCGGGCAGCCCGGCGGCCACGCGCGCAGTCGGCACGGCGTGCTCGACGAACCCGCTGCCCGTCGTGATCCCCTGCCACCGCGTGCTCCGCTCTGACGGCACGCTCGGCGGCTACATCGGCGGGCTCGCGGCGAAGACCACGCTGCTCCAGCTGGAGGGCCGCATCTGACGCGAGCGGCGCCGGCGGACGTCCCCCGTGAGGCGGACGCGCGCGCCGGCCCCGATGCCTAGCGTGGGGCCATGGACGACGAGCGGACGCCGGCCGATCCCGCGGAGACCGAGGACGACCCGGACCAGAACACGACCCTCGGCATCGTGTTCGGCATGCTCGGGCTGGTGCTGATGCTCACGCTCGAGGACACGCGCGTGGCCGGGCTGCCGTTCCTGGTGCTCGGCATCACCTTCTTCATCATGGGGATCCGGACCGCCGCGGGGAAGCGCGACATCGCGGCGACCGACGGCGAGCAGCCCCCGCCCCCGCCACCGGCGACGTGAACGGCCGGTGACGAGGCCGTCCGCTCCCGCCCGCGGGCGCCGACGGCACCCCGCGTCACCGTAGGGTGAGCGGATGCCCGAGCGCCCGCCACCGGCCACCCGCGGCATCCGCCGCCAGCTGCTGCGGCCGGCCCAGGCCATCGTCGCCGCGTTCGCCGGCGTCATCCTCATCGGGACCGCCGTGCTGATGCTCCCCGTCGCCAAGCAGGGGCCGGGCGGCGCGAGCTTCATCGAGGCCCTGTTCACGGCGACGTCCGCCGTCTGCGTCACCGGTCACGTCGTCGTCGACACCGCCACGTACTGGACGCCGCTCGGGCAGGTGACCATCCTGCTGCTGATCCAGGTCGGCGGGTTCGGCATCATGACCTTCGCCAGCGTCATCGGGCTCGCGGTCGTGCGGCGCATGTCGCTGCGCTCGCGGATCACCGCCGCGGCCGAGGCGCACAGCACCGGCCTGGGCGACCTCCGCGGGCTCCTGCTCGGGGTCGTGCGGATCACGCTGGTCGCCGAGGCCCTCGTCGGCGTCGCGCTCGCGCTCCGCTTCTGGCTCGGCTACGGCGAGCCGTTCGGCCGCGCGGTCTGGCTGGGGGCGTTCCACTCGGTGTCGTCGTTCAACAACGCCGGCTTCTCGCTCTTCAGCGACAACCTCGTGTCCTACGCGACCGATCCCCTCATCTGCCTGCCCATCGCGGCGTCCATCATCGTCGGCGGGCTCGGCTTCCCCGTGATCGTGCAGCTGCGCCGCCACCTCACGCTGCCCCGCGTCTGGACCGTCACGACCCGGCTGGTGCTCGCCGGCACGCTCGCGCTGCTCGTCCTCGGCACCGTCTACATCACCGCCATCGAGTGGTCGAACCCGAGGACCCTCGGCGCCCTCGACTGGCCGGGCCGCATCCTCGCCGGGTTCTTCACGTCCGTGCAGACCCGCACGGCCGGCTTCAACAGCATCGACATCGGCGCGATGGATCCCGCGAGCTGGTTCGGCATGGACGCCCTGATGCTCATCGGCGGCGGCCCCGGCGGCACGGCGGGCGGGATCAAGATCACGACCTTCGCCGTGCTGTTCTTCATCCTCGTCACCGAGCTCCGCGGCGAGCGCGCGGTCAACGTGCTCGGCAAGCGGCTCCCCCGCTCGGTGCAGCGCGAGGCCATCACCGTCGTCCTCCTCGCCGTCGCGGTCGTGGTCACCGCCACCGTCACGCTGATGCTGATCACCGACGTCAGCACGGACCGCCTCCTGTTCGAGGTCGTCTCCGCGTTCGGCACGGTCGGCCTGTCCACGGGCATCACCGCGGACCTGCCCACGGCCGGGCAGCTGATCCTCATCGTCCTGATGTTCATCGGCCGCCTCGGCCCCATCACCTTCGCGACGGCGCTCGCCCTGCGCCCGCGCCGCATCACCTACGAGCTCCCCCAGGAAAGGCCCGTCATTGGCTAGGTTCCCCTCCTTCGTCCGATCCCCCACCACGCGGATAGCGCAGGCGGACTCCGTCGCCGTCATCGGCCTCGGCCGCTTCGGCAGCGCGCTCGCCCTGGAGCTCATGGCCAGCGGCGTCGAGGTGCTCGGCATCGACGACCGGGAGGAGGTCGTGCAGGACCACGACGGCCTGCTCACGCACGTGGTGCGCGCCGACGCGACGAAGGAGGACGTGCTCCGGCAGCTCGCCGTGCCGGAGTTCGACCGGGTCGTGGTGGCCATCGGCGGCGACCTGCAGGCCAGCATCCTCACGGCGTCCCTGCTGCTGAAGCTCGGGATCCCGACCATCTGGGCGAAGGCGGTCAGCGAGCCGCACAGCGAGATCCTGGGCCAGCTCGGGGTGCACCACATCGTGTCGCCGGAGAAGGACATGGGCCAGCGCGTCGCCCACCTGGTGCGCGGGGCCATGGAGGACTACATCGAGATCAGCCGGGACTTCGCGATCGTGAAGACCACCCCGCCGAACGCGATCCTCGGGATCCCCATGTCCGAGACGCGCGTGCGGGCGACCTACGGCGTCACCGTCACGGCGTTCCACCGGCCCTCCGCCGGGTGGACCTACACGAGCCTCGACACGGTCCTGCAGGAGGGCGACATCGTCCTCGTCGCCGGCGCCCCGGACCGGGTCGAGGCGTTCAGCCAGCTCCGGTGATCGCGGGCGGCCCTCGGAAGCTCAGCCCTCGGGGTAGGCGGTCGACCGGCTCCGCTCGGCCCAGGCGTCGATGTCGGCGCGCAGGTCGTCGAGCGCGCCCGTGACGATCTCGATCGCGTCGCCGCCGAGGAGCAGGTAGTAGGGAGCGCCCGCCTCGACCGCCTCCACGAGCACGCGCGCGCCGAGCACGGGGTCGTTCGGCTGCGTGCCGTCGACCGTGTCGTTCTCCTTGCGGCGCTTGCCGGCGGTCTCGGCGTAGTCGTCGATCACGGTGGCCGACTGCGTGAGCGAGCGGCCCGAGAAGTCGGTGCGGAAGGACCCGGGCGCGACGACCGTCGCGACGATCCCGAGCGGCTCCAGCTCCGTGCGGAGCGCCATCGTCATCTGCTCGATCGCGGCCTTCACGGCGCCGTAGTAACCGGATCCCGCGCCCGTGCGGGCAGCGCCGATCGACGAGAGGTTGACGATCGTGCCGCTGCGGCGCTGGCGCATGCCGGGCAGCACGGCCTTGATCATGCGGACGCTGCCGTGGAACTGGGTGTCGAACAGGCGCGCGACGTCGGCCTCGTCGCCTTCCTCGACGGCGGCGCGGTAGCCGTAGCCCGCGTTGTTCACGAGCACGTCGACGCCGCCGAAGCGCGCGGTCGCCTCGTCGACGGCGAGCGACACCTGCGCGGGGTCGGTCACGTCGAGGTCGAGCGCGAGGGCGTGCTCGGGGAAGCGGTCGGCGAGGTCCTGCACGGCCGCGGCGTCGCGGGCCGTGACGACGACGTCGTTCCCGCGCGACAGCGCCTCCTCCGCGAACGCGCGCCCGAGCCCCGTGGAGCATCCCGTGATCAGCCAGGTCGTCATGCGCGTTCCTCTTCCTCGTGGATGCGGTGGGCGCGGCCGAGCGGCGCGTCCCCTGCCGAGGCTAGGCGCATCGCGGGGCGGCGGGGAGCGGGCGACGGGCGGATGTCCGCGGAGATCACCCGGCACCCCCACCGAAAGCGAGCACACGAATTGTTACAGCACTCAAGCAATTTCCGTCGGGGCAGACGAGGGAATCCGGCCAGCAGGCAGCCCGCGGACGAGAAGAAAGCCCCCGGGGTCTCATGCCGGGGGCTTTCTCGAACGGGCGGACGTGGTCTCGTTGATCCCGTGTCCGGCGACGAGCGCCGGCTGAAGCCGAGGAGTCTCTCCTCCTTGCCTCGTGTCCACTATCACGGACCACCCCCCTCCGTGCAAGGGCCTTGCGAGATCTCCCTGCTTCCGTCCAGTGGGAGGATGCGGCCCAGCGGCTCCTGCCGCGCGCGGCGCCGTCGACGGCGCCCGTCGAACCCCGATCCGACAGGAGCGACCCGATGGACACGACGCCCCCGCCGCCCCCGCAGGGCCCCCGGATCCTCGTCAGCGCGGCCTTCTCGACCCGCCAGCGGGTGGCGACGGCCGTCCTCGCGGTCCTCCTGGTCGGCGGCGTGGTCCTGCTGCGCGGGATCACCGTCACGGCGCTCGCGTACGCGTTCTTCGTCGTGATCGGCGTCGTGCTGTCGGCCGTCGACCTCCGGCTGCGGATCATCCCGAACCGCATCGTGGTCCCGGCGACCGGCGTCGCGCTCGTCCTCCTCGCGGCGGCCAGCGCCCTCGATCGCGACGGCGCCCTGCACTCCGGCGACGTGGGCCAGGTGGTGCGCGTCGTCCTCGGCGGTGCGGCTCTCTTCCTGACATTCCTGGTGCTCGCGCTGATATCCCCCGGAGGGCTCGGGATGGGGGATGTGAAATTCGCCGCGTTCATCGGAATCCATCTCGCATTCGAGGGGTGGCGGGAATTGCTCTACGGCGCCGCGGCGGGATTCATCGGAGCGGCCGTCGTGGGTGCGGTGCTCCTCCTGACGCGACGCGTCGCGCGCTCCTCGAGCATCCCCTTCGGCCCCCTCATGTTCCTCGGGGCCGGCGTGGTGCTCGCGGTCGGAACAGGGGGCTGACCAGCACATGTCCCGTCCGGCGTCGGATCGGGCAGCCCCTCATCCGCCAAACGAACAAGTCCCCCGAACGGGGGCTGTCGGGAAATGGCGGCGGGGTTAGCATTGGCGAACCGGGGGGATACGGTGCTCGATAGGTCTCAAGCTTAGGTCGGGCGCTGGTGAACTTCGGTGAAGGTCTCGTTAACCCCAACCAAAGGACACATCGTGCTGTCACTTCTCGTCTCTCTGCAGTCCCTGCTCGTCACCACGAAGGACCGTCTCTCCCGCGAGGAAGAGGGAGCCACGGCCGTGGAGTACGGCCTCATCATCGGCCTCATCGCCGTGGCCATCATCACCGTCCTCATCGTGCTCGGTCCGCAGCTCGCCGCGCTCTTCCAGGGCGTGAGCGGCCAGCTGCCCGCCGTCAAGTCCACGGCACCGACCACCCCGTAACGCGAGGTCCCCGCGCCGCGGTCTCCGCACGGCGGAGGCCGCGGCGCTCCCGTGAGACACGACCCCCACGAGGGGGAACGATGCACAAGATCCGTTCCGAGGACGGTGCGGTCGCGGTGGAGTTCGCGCTGCTGCTGCCGATCCTCGTCGCCCTCCTGCTCGGCATCATGGAGTACAGCCTCGTGCTCAACTCGCAGCTGACCCTCACCAACGCCGCGCGGGAGGGCGCCCGCACCGTGGCCATCGAGAACGACCAGGCGACGGCCCGCACGGCGGTGCGCGCCGCGGCGACCGGGCTCGACCCCGCGCTCGCGGACGCCGACATCGCCTTCACGCCCACCGGCACCTGCACGGCGGGCATCACCTCCGTGACGACCATCACGTACGACCACGAGTTCCTCACCGGCTTCTTCGGGACGAGCGTGACCCTCACAGGAGAGGCGGCGATGCGATGCGGTGGATGACGACCGCGCGGACCCGGGCCACCCGGGAACCCCAGGTCACCCTGGTCGCCCCGGCCACGGAACGCCCGTCCCGTCGCGCGGCGTCCCTGCGCGACGAGCGCGGGGCCGTCGGCGTCATCGTGGCCGTGGCCATGGTCGCCCTGTGCGGCTTCGCCGCGGTGTCCATTGACGTCGGCGCTCTGTACGTCGAGCGGGCCCAGCTGCAGAACGGCGCCGATGCCGCGGCGCTGGCCATCGCCCAGGACTGCGCGGACGGCAGCTGCGTCGACACCACCGCGACCGCCCGGGCGTTCGCGAACGCCAACTCCGGCGACGGCGCCGCGAACGTCGCCGTCCCCACGCTCGGGGCGAACTTCGTGGAGGTGACCACCAGCACGCGGGAGAGCGACGGCACCGGTGCGCTCGCGCTGACGTTCGCGCCCGTCCTCGGCATCGACTCACAGGCGGTCGCAGCCACCGCCACCGCGCGGTGGGGAAGCCCCCTGACGGGTCCCGCGGCCCTCGGCATGACCTTCGCGCCCTGCGTGTTCCAGCTCGACGGGGCCATCCAGGTCATCAGCATGCACGGGGACTCCGGCGGCGTCTCGTGCGCCAGCACGAGCCCGTCCGGCAAGGTCCTCCCCGGCGGCTTCGGCTGGCTGAAGGACACCGCCGGGGACTGCCAGGCACGGGTCACGGCCGGCACGACGGCGACCGTCAGCGGGAGCACCGGCGTGAGCCTGCCGCCCGGCTGCGCGGCGCTGCTCACGAGGATGGCCGATGAGGTGATCCTGCTGCCCGTCTACTCGGACCTCGGCGGCACGGGCACCTCCGCCTACTACCAGATCAGCGGCTGGGCGGCCTTCCGGCTCCTCGGCTGGAACTTCCCCGGATACACGTACAACAGCCAGTCCTACGTGGGCGCGCACTGCAAGGGGACCTGCAAGGGGATCATCGGCAGGTTCGTGAGCTTCGTCTCCCTCGACGACCGCTTCAGCGTCGGCGGTCCGTCGCTCGGCACCTCCATCGTCGAGCTGAGCAGATAGGAACCGCCGTGAGACTCCGACTCATCAGCACGTTGATCGCCCTCGTCCTCGCCATCGCGGGTGCTGTGATGATTGCCGGCTACGTGCGCGGCGCCGACCAGCGCGCGTACGGCGAGGCCGAGACCGTCGACGTGCTGGTGGTCACGTCGCCGATCCCCGCCGGCACCCCCATCGAGGACCTCGCCGGATCCGTCGGCGTGAAGGCGGTCCCGCGGTCCGTGGTCGCCGACGACGCCGTCGGCGACCTGAATCTGTTCGCCGGTCGCGTGACCGGCGTCGACCTGGTGCCGGGCGAGGCCGTGTTGGCCGCGCGCCTGGTGGACCCGCTGTCGCTCAGCGCGCCCGGGACGATCCCGGCGCCGGCGAACATGCAGGAGTTCACCGTCTCGTTCAGTCCCGAGCAGGCGGTGGGCGGACGCATCCGGGCCGGTGACACGGTCGGCATCTACATCAGCCCCGCTGACATCGACCCGTCCGAGCGGGTCGTGCCCGCCACGCGGCACGTATTCCACCGCGTGCTGGTGATCGGCGTCCAGGGCGCCCCGACCACGGCGACCATCCCGGAAGCGGCCGCCGAGGGGACGGCCGGCTCGGCTCCGCTCCCGGAGTCGGGCCTCCTCATCACGTTCGCCGCCGCGCTGCCGGACGCGGAGCGCATCATCCACGCCGCGCAGCGCATGCCGCTGTGGCTGTCGCTCGAGACCGAGGACGACACCGACGACGGCAGCGCCTTCGTGACCGACGAGGACCTGATCCGATGAGCCGCTTCCTCCTCGTCACCGACGACGCCGACTTCACCGCCCGCGTGCGCGGGGCCATCTCCGGCGGGCTCGCCGGCGCGCTGCACGTGTTCCCGACGACGCTCCTGCCCGAGACGCCGGCGGAGATGCTCACCGTGTCGGGCACCGGGCCCGTCGACGCGGAGCGCACGGACGTCGTCGTCCTCGGGCCCGGCGTCGACGCCCCGCAGGCGCTCGCCCTCGCCGCCCTGTTCGACGTCCAGCGGCCGGAGATCAGCGTCGTGCTCGTCGCCCGGGCGGATCCGGAGCTCGCGCTGTCGGCCATGCGGTCGGGGGTGCGCGACCTCGTCGACCCCGGATGCGACGGCGACTCCATCCGCGTGCTCCTCGAGCGCGTCTGCCAGACGGCGGCGTCCCGTCGTCGGGCCACCCCCGCGGAGCGCGTGCCCGCGGGAGCCGAGGGCCGCGTGGCGACCCGCGTGATCGTGGTCGCATCCCCGAAGGGCGGGGTCGGCAAGACCACCATCGCGACCAACCTCGCGGTCGCGCTCGGGCGGATCGCCCCCATGTCGACCGTGCTGGTCGACCTCGACGCGCAGTTCGGCGACGTGGCCAGCGCCCTGCAGCTGGATCCGGAGCACACGCTCACCCAGGCCGTGGGCCGCGCGGCCGCGCAGGACTCCATGGTCCTCAAGGCCTACCTGAGCGTGCACCCCAGCTCGATCTACGCGCTGTGCGCGCCGTCCACCCCGGCGGAGGCGGATCGCATCAGCGGCGAGGAGGTCGCGCACCTCCTCGACCAGCTCACCGAGGAGTTCCGCTACGTGGTGGTCGACTCCGCCCCCGGCCTCGGCGAGCACACCCTCGCGGCGCTCGAGAAGGCCACGGACGTGCTGCTCGTGTGCACCATGGACGTCCCGAGCGTCCGCGGCCTCCGGAAGGAGATGGACGTGCTCGACTCCCTCCGGATGGAGCCCGGGAAGCGGCGGATCGTCGTCAACCTCGCCGAGCGCTCCGCCGGTCTGTCGATCCGCGACATCGAGGCCACGATCGGCACCAAGGTCGACGCCGTCATCCCGCGTGCCCGCCAGATCACCCAGTCGACGGACGCGGGCGAGCCGCTGCTGCACACGACCCAGCGGGGTCGTCCCGCGAAGGCCCTGCAGGCCGTCGCCCGCTTCTACGACCCGGGCGCGCCGCTGCCGACCCGCACGGGACTGCACAGGAGGGTGGAGGCGCGATGAGGCTCTCCGACCGGCTCGCCGCCGCCGGCACGACCGCCCCCGCGGGGTCGACCCCGGCCGCCGCGGCACGCCCCGCGGCGCCCCCGGCACCGGCCGCGAAGGCGGAGCCGGCCGTCGACGCCCTGTCGACCCTCAAGTCGCGGGTCGGCGCGACCCTGTTCGAGAAGCTCGGCGTGCGGATGAGCGACCCGAACATGGCGGAGTCCGAGCTGGCGGCCTTCGCCCGCGACGTGCTCACCGAGATCGTCGACGCGGAGCAGGCGCCCCTGAGCGCGGACGAGAAGCAGCGGCTCGTGCGCCAGATCAGCGACGACGTGCTCGGCTACGGGCCCCTGCAGGCGCTCCTCGACGACCCCTCCCTCACCGAGATCATGGTGAACGGGCCGGACCAGATCTTCGTCGAGCGCGGCGGGAAGCTCACCCTCAGCGGCGCCCGCTTCCGCGACGAGACGCAGCTGCGCCGGGTGATCGAGAGGATCGTCTCCCGCGTCGGACGCCGCATCGACGAGTCGTCCCCGCTCGTGGACGCCCGGCTCGAGGACGGGTCGCGCGTGAACGCGGTCATCCCGCCGCTCGCGGTGAACGGCTCGTCGCTCACCATCCGCAAGTTCGCCGCCGACCCGCTCAAGGTGGAGGACCTCATCGGGTTCGGCTCCATCTCGCGCGAGATGGCCGAGCTCCTCGACGCCTGCGTGCAGGCGCACCTCAACATCATCGTGTCCGGCGGCACCGGCACCGGGAAGACGACCCTGCTCAACGTGCTGTCGTCGTTCATCCCGCAGGGCGAGCGGATCATCACCATCGAGGACGCCGTGGAGCTGCAGCTGCAGCAGTCCCACGTCGTCCGGCTGGAGAGCCGTCCGGCGAACATCGAGGGCCGGGGCGAGGTCAGCATCCGGGACCTCCTCAAGAACTCGCTCCGCATGCGCCCCGACCGCATCGTGGTGGGCGAGTGCCGCGGCGGCGAGGCCCTCGACATGCTGCAGGCCATGAACACGGGGCACGACGGCTCGCTGTCCACCGTGCACGCGAACTCCCCGCGCGACGCCGTCGCCCGCCTGGAGACCCTCGTGCTCATGGCCGGGATGGACCTGCCGCTCCGGGCGATCCGCGAGCAGATCGCCTCGGCGGTGGACGTCATCGTGCAGCTCACCCGCATGCGCGACGGCAGCCGCCGCGTCACCCACGTCACGGAGGTGCAGGGCATGGAGGGGGAGATCGTGACCCTGCAGGACGCGTTCGTCTTCGACTACTCCGCGGGGGTCGACGCGGACGGCCGCTTCCTCGGCAAGCCCGTCTCGACCGGCGTCCGCCCCCGGTTCGTCGACCGCTTCGCGGACCTCGGCATCCAGCTGTCGCCGAGCGTGTTCGGCACGGGCGACAGGCGGCCGCGATGATGCTCCCGGTCGGCGTCGCGCTGTGCCTGCTCGCGGTGGTGCTGGTGGTCTTCGGAACCCTCGGCCCGACCGCCAGCCGGCTCCCCCTCGAGCGGAGGCGGCCCGGCGTGACGGACCCGGAGACGGGCCTCACCCGCGCCACCGGGGCGACCGCGGGGGCGATCGGCACCGTGCTCGTCCGGCGCGGATGGTCGCGACCCCTCGCCGACGCCCTGGAGCGCGCGGGCTACAAGACCACCCCCGCCGAGGCCCTCATCCTCATCGCGTCGGCGTCGCTCAGCGCGGGACTCGTCGCGGGACTCGTCGTCGCTCCCCTCGCGGGGGTGCTGGTGGCCGTCGCCACGCCGGTGGTCGCGCGGCTGCTCCTCCGCCTCATCACCGGCCGCAGGCGGAAGGCGTTCGCCGACCAGCTGGACGACACGCTGCAGCTGCTCGCCGGCGGCCTCCGCGCAGGGCACAGCCTCCTGCGGGCCATCGACGCGGTGTCCCGGGAGGCGGAGGCGCCGACGTCCGAGGAGTTCGCCCGGGTGGTCAACCAGGCCCGCCTGGGTCGCGACCTCAACGACGCGCTGGACGAGACGGCGGCCCGCATGGGCAGCGAGGACTTCAGCTGGGTCGCGCAGGCGATCGGCATCCACCGCGAGGTCGGCGGGGACCTCGCCAGCGTCCTCGACGAGGTCGGCCACACCATCCGCGAGCGCAACCAGATCCGGCGCCAGGTGGCGGCGCTGAGCGCCGAGGGCAAGATGTCCGCCTACGTGCTGCTCGCCCTGCCCTTCGTCGTCCTCGGGATCCTGACCCTGACGACCCCCACGTACGTGGCCCGGTTCACCGAGGGTCCCGTCGGCTACGCGCTGATGGCCGCCGCTGCCGTGATGCTCTCCATCGGCAGCCTCTGGATGCGCAAGGTGGTGAGCTTCCGATTCTGAACACGGCCCCCCTCGTGATCCTGGCCATCGCCCTGATCACCGTCTCCATCCCGATCGCGGCGTTCGCGCTGCTGCCGGGGGACCTGCGCGCCCGCCGGCAGGCGCAGGCGAACCTCGCACGCGGCCTGTCCGCCGGCGGACCGGTGGACGAGCGGCCGGAGTCCCCGCTGCGCGAGGTCGCCCTCCGGCTCGTGTCCGCGAAGGGGAAGGCCCGGCTCGACCGCCTCCACGCGCGCGCCGGCCGGCCGGCCGCCTGGTCCCTCGAACGGGCCGTGATCATGAAGCCCGCGCTCGCCGGCGCGCTCGCGGCGCTCGGCGCCCTGCTCCTCGCCCTCCGCCCCGGCGGGCTCCTCCTGGCGCTCGTCGCCCTCGTCACCGTCGTGGGGTACTTCGTGCCCGACCTCCTCCTGCACAGCAGGGGCACGGAGCGCCAGACGGCGATCGGCCTCGAGCTCCCGGACACGCTCGACCAGATGCTCATCGCGGTGGAGGCCGGCCTGGGGTTCGAGGCCGCCATGACCCGGGCGGGCGAGAACGGCAAGGGCCCGCTCGCGGAGGAGTTCGTCCGCACGCTCCAGGACATGTCCGTGGGGATGTCGCGACGGGACGCCTACCAGGCGCTCTCCCGGAGGACGGACGTGCCCGACCTCAACGCCTTCATCCGCGCCGTGGTGCAGGCGGACGCCTACGGCATCGCCATCAGCTCCGTCCTCCGCGTGCAGGCGAAGGAGATGCGCGTGAAGCGGCGGCAGCGGGCCGAGGAGAAGGCGATGCAGATCCCGATCAAGGTGCTCTTCCCGCTGATGCTCTTCATCCTGCCCGTGCTGTTCATCGCGGTGCTCGGGCCGACCGTGATCCGGGTCGTGTCCGGCGACTGACCGTGATCCCGCCGGTCCGTCCCCGCTGGTGTCTTGATTCGATCAAGACAACGGGCTAGAGTCGTCACATGGCCGCCGCTCCCCCTCCCACCCCGGACGTGGACGAGCTGCGGCGGACCATCCGGGCCACCGGGCTCAAGGTGACCGAGCCGCGCGTGGCCGTGCTCCGGGTCCTGCAGGCGAACCCGCACTCGAGCGCGGACGGGATCTTCGCGGGCGTCCGCGGCCTCCTCCCGAACTCCTCGGTGCAGGCGGTCTACGGGATCCTCGCGGCCTTCACCGGCGCCGGGCTCGCCCGCCGCTTCGACCCGCCGCAGTCCCCCGCGCTCTTCGAGAGCCGGGTCGGCGACAACCACCACCACCTGGTGTGCGTGCGCTGCGGGGCCGTGGCGGACGTGGACTGCGTCGTCGGCGAGGCGCCGTGCCTCACGCCGTCCGACACGTCCGGCTTCGCCGTCATCGCCGCGGAGGTCACCTTCGCCGGCGTGTGCAGCCGGTGCCAGGAGCAGAACGCCGGAGCACCGGCCGCCTGACCCTCGGCCGCACCGCTGCGGCACCCGCCTCGACCGGAGGACCCTCCGCCGAGCGCCCTCCTCGGCGACCCGCCGCACGGGTCCGCCTCGGCGTGCCCGCCGTGCGGGATCCGCCCGCGAACCACCCACCGAACCGCACGAACCCGACGAACGGAGCACGACATGAGCCTCACCCTCGAGAGGACCGCGCAGGATCCCCGCACGGCCGCGACCTCCACGGCCCCCGCTGCCGCCCCGATCCGCTCCGCCGAGGCGCCGTCCGCCTCGCCGCTCGGGGGCAGCTACGTGACGCGCGTCGCGTCCACGGGACGCGAGGGCACGTACGTCTCCTCCCCCGCGGCCATGCGTCGCCCGCGCCGCGGCACCTACGTCACGACGCCCGCGGCCCCGGCCGCCGTGGGCAGCTACACCGACACCCACGGGTCCGCGCGC
This sequence comes from Clavibacter rahimiani, assembly GCF_052654495.1. Lineage (NCBI taxonomy): Bacteria > Bacillati > Actinomycetota > Actinomycetes > Micrococcales > Microbacteriaceae > Clavibacter > Clavibacter rahimiani. The sequence goes on along the minus strand of NZ_CP199790.1, from coordinate 156,315 downwards.
GCCTGACCGGTGACGGCGGCCTGCGCCGGTGCGGACGCGGATGCGGATGCGCATGCGCATGCGGACGCACGATGATCGACGCATGGACACCGACGACGACCGCCGCCTGTTCCTCGCGCACCTGCGGGACCGGGAGCCGTCGTTCGCTGCCGCCCGCTTCACCACGGCATCGGTCGCCCTCGTCGACCGCGCCGACGGCCTCCCCGCCGTGCGCTGGGACCTCCCCCGCGGATCCGTCACCCGCGCCATCGCCGTCCTCGGCCCGAGCGGCCGCACCCTCTGGCGGCACGTCAGCCCGCGGTCGGCCGCGTTCCGGCTCCTGTCCCTGCACATGGAGGAGTGGATCAGCGTGCCCGACACGGATCCCGGCGCCGACGGGGAGCGCCGCTACGTGCTCGTCGACGGCCGGTTCGACCCCGCGCCGCCGCGCTCCGCTCCCGCGAGGTCCCGGCCATCCGGGAACCACCCGCCCGCATGACCGCAGCCTGCGCGCGCACGCCGCTCCCGCCCGGAGGTGGCACGATGGGCCGACGATGATGCCGGGCCCGACCGTCGCATCCGCGAGACGGGGTCCCGGCGCCGCCGCAGGAGGATCACCGGTGCGCTGCCCGTTTCACGGCTGCTCGACGTCCGAACCCCGCCGCACCCGCGCCGGAGCGGCGGCGTGACCGGCACCGAGCTCCTCCGGGAGCCCGAGCAGCGGCGGGCCCGCGCAGGGCTGACCGCGTGGCTCCTCGACGGCCTGCCCGGCGCGTCCGGCGCCCACCCCGGCCCGCACGCCGAGACCGTCGGCAAGACGCACTCGTGGTGGCGCGTCATGTGCCTCACGGGCGTCGACTACTTCTCCACGCTCGGCTACCAGCCGGCCATCGCGGCCGTCGCCGCGGGCCTGCTGTCGCCGCTCGCGACGCTCGTCCTCGTCCTCCTGACGCTCCTCGGCGCCCTCCCCGTCTACCGGCGGGTGGCGCGCGAGAGCCCGCGCGGCGAGGGATCCATCGCCATGCTCGAGCGCCTCCTGCCCTGGTGGGGCGGCAAGCTCTTCGTGCTCGTGCTGCTGGGCTTCGCGGCGACCGACTTCCTCATCACCATCACGCTGTCCGCCGCGGACGCGACCGCGCACGCCGTCGAGAACCCGTTCGCGCCGTCGTGGTTCGCCGGCAACGAGGTGCTGCTCACCCTCGTGCTGCTGGCCGCGCTCGCCTTCGTGTTCCTCCGCGGGTTCCGCGAGGCGATCTCCATCGCCGTCGTGCTCGTGGGCGTGTTCCTCGCGCTCAACGCGATCGTGATCGTCGTCGCGCTCTTCCACGTGGCCGGGAACGTCCAGGTGATCGACGACTGGTGGCTCGCGCTCACGGCGCAGCACGGCAACCCGCTCGTGATGGTGGGCATCGCGCTCATCGTCTTCCCGAAGCTCGCGCTCGGCCTCTCCGGCTTCGAGACGGGCGTCGCCGTGATGCCGCAGGTGCGCGGCGAGGACGACGCCGACGGGGTGCCGCGCACGCGCATCCACGGCACGAAGCGGCTGCTCGCGACGGCGGCGCTCATCATGAGCGCGTTCCTCATCACGTCGAGCTTCGTCACGACCCTGCTGATCCCGCAGGCCGAGTTCCAGGACGGCGGCAAGGCCAGCGGGCGGGCGCTCGCCTACCTCGCCCACGACTTCCTCGGCGACGGCTTCGGCACGCTCTACGACATCAGCACGATCTGCATCCTCTGGTTCGCGGGCGCCTCCGCCATGGCGGGCCTCCTCAACATCGTGCCGCGCTACCTCCCGCGCTACGGCATGGCGCCGCACTGGGCCGCCGCGGTGCGCCCGCTCGTGCTCGTCTTCACGGCCATCGCCGTGATCGTGACGCTCGTGTTCCAGGCCGACGTGGACGCGCAGGCGGGCGCCTACGCGACCGGCGTGCTCGTGCTGATCACCTCGGCCTCGGTCGCGGTGACGCTGTCGGCGCGGAAGGCCGGGCAGCGCAAGCGCACGGTCGGCTTCGCGGCCATCGCGACGGTGTTCGCCTACACGACCGTGGTCAACGTGATCGAGCGGCCGGACGGCGTGCGGATCGCGGCGCTGTTCATCCTCGGGATCCTCGCGGTGTCGATCGTCAGCCGCGTGCAGCGCTCGTTCCAGCTGCGCGCCACCTCGCTGACGATGGACGAGCGGGCCCGCGCCTTCGTCCTGGAGGATGCGGAGGACTACGGCGCGGTGAGCATCATCGCCCACGAGCCGGACGAGCCCGACGAGGCCCTGACGGAGGAGGAGCGCATCGCCGAGTACCGCCGGAAGGCGAGCGACGAGCGGCGCGACAGCGGGATCCCGGCGCGCGCGCCCGTGATCTTCCTCGAGGTCACCCCCGGCGACTCGTCGGAGTTCGAGGAGGACCTCGTGGTGCGCGGGATCGTGCGCTGCGGCTTCCGCGTGCTCCAGGTCACGAGCGGCAACGTGCCGAACACGATCGCGGCCGTGCTCCTCGCCGTGCGCGACCTCACGGGCGTGAAGCCCGGCGTCTACTTCGAGTGGACGGAGGGATCGCCCGTGGGCAACCTGCTCCGCTTCCTCGTGACGGGCACGGGCGAGGTCGCCCCGGTCACTCGCGAGGTGCTGCGGCGGGCCGAGCCGGTGCGGTCGCGGCGGCCGGACGTGCACGTGAGCTGACGCCCGGCGGGTGATGCACGGGAGGGGCCGGATCCGTGGATCCGGCCCCTCTCGTGCGTCAGGCGTCAGGCGTCAGGCGCCGTGCGTCACGCGCGCCCGCGTCGGGCGTCAGGCCGCCACGAGCGCGTGCGCGTCCGCGAGCAGCTCGACGGAGCGGAGGCGCTCGGGCGTGCGCAGCGAGGCGTGCCCGACGATGACCTCGTCGACGCCCGCCTCCTGGGCGAACCGCGTCGCGTAGTCGGACACCTCGGCGCCCGTGCCGACGCCCGTGTAGGTCATCATGCTGGCGACGTGCGCGCCGACGGGCGCCTCGAGGAGCCGGTCGAGCTCGTCGTCGGTGAAGGTCTGGCTCGCGGGGATCTGGCCGCTCTGGCGGAGCAGCATCATGAGGCGCGCCCGGCGGACCTCGTCGAACTGGCGCTCCGCGTCGCCGCGGTCGTCGGCCGCGATGGCGTTGATGCCCGCGATCGCGTACGGCTCGTCGAGCTGCGCGGACGGCCGGAAGTCGCGGCGGTAGATGGCCACCGCGTCGAGCAGGGCGTCGGGCGCGAAGTGCGAGGCGAAGGCGTACGGCAGGCCGAGGGCCGCCGCGAGCTGGGCGCCGAAGAGGGAGGATCCGAGGATGTAGAGCGGCACGCGGGTGCCGGCGCCGGGGGTCGCGGCGACGCCCGGGATCTGGCTCTCGCCCGCGAGGAAGGCCTGCAGCTCGACGACGTCCTCGGGGAACCGGTCGGACGACGCGGGGTCGCGGCGGAGCGCCCGGAACGTGGCCTGGTCGCTGCCGGGGGCGCGGCCGAGGCCGAGGTCGATGCGGCCCGGGTGCAGCGTCTCGAGCGTGCCGAACTGCTCCGCGATGGTGAGCGGCGAGTGGTTCGGCAGCATGACGCCGCCCGCGCCGAGGCGGATCGTCGACGTCTGGCTGGCGACGTGCGCGATGAGCACCGACGTCGCGCTCGACGCGATGGAGGCCATGTTGTGGTGCTCGGCGTACCAGACGCGTCGGTATCCGCTGCGCTCGGCCTGCTGGGCGAGGGCGACGGAGGCGGCGAAGCTGTCGCGGGCGGTCTCCCCGGGGGCGATGGGGGCGAGGTCGAGGATGGAGAGCGGGACGGTCATGCTCACCCCAACACCGCGACCCCGTCAGGTGTTCCGTCCCGGATCCGCCCCGCGCGCCGTCGCGGAGGACAGAATGGGCGAGGCGACGCGGCCCGACGGGCGCGCGGGACGCCGATCGCCCGCCCACCGCCGAACGCCCGGAGGACCCATGCTCATCGAACCCGTCGACGCCGCCCGCGCGCACGTCAGCAGCCACGTCGACCCGGAGGACTTCGACGCGTTCTGGGCCGGCACCCTCGAGGAGGCCGGGCGGCACGACCTCGACGTGCGCCTCGCCCCGGTCGACACCGACCTCGCGCTCGTCGACGTGCAGGACGTGACCTTCGCGGGATCCGGCGGCACCGACGTGCGCGCCTGGCTCCGCACCCCGGCCGGCGCCACCGGACCGCTGCCCACCGTGGTCTCGTACGTCGGCTACGGCGGCGGCCGGGGACGTGCCGAGGAGACGTTGATCTACGCGGCCGCCGGCTTCGCGCACCTGCAGATGGACACCCGCGGCCAGGGCTCGTACTGGAGCGCCGGCGACACCGCCGACCACGGCGAGGCCGGACCCGCGATCCCCGGCTTCATGACCCGCGGGATCGCCTCCCGCGAGTCCTACTACTACCGCCGCCTCTTCACCGACGCGGTGCGCGCGGTCGACGTGGCGCGGTCGCTCGACGTCGTGGATCCCGCCCGCATCGCCGTACAGGGCGGCAGCCAGGGCGGCGGCATGGCGCTCGCGGTCGCCGGGCTGCGCGACGACCTGGCCGCGGTCTCCGCGTACGTGCCGTTCCTCTGCGACATCGAGCGGGCCACGCACATCACCGACGCGTACCCGTACCACGAGGTCGTCGACTACCTGAAGACGCACCGGGGCCGCGGCGAGGACGTGCACGCCGTGCTCCGCTACTTCGACGGCGTCGCGTTCTCGCGCCGCGCCACCGCGCCCGCCCGCTTCTCGGTGGGGCTCATGGACGCGACCTGCCCGCCCTCCACCGTCTACGGCGCGTTCAACGCGTACGCGGGCGAGAAGGAGATCGTCGAGTGGGAGTACAACGGCCACGACGGCGGCGGGATCGACGACGAGCTCGGGACGATCGCGTTCCTCCGGGCGCGGCTGGGCTGACCCCGGGCCCGGGCCGGTGGGCGGCCGCGGGGCGCCCGGATCCGCTCCCGGAACGGGGGCGCGACCCGCCCGGTCGTCGGGGGTTCCGCGTACCCTGGGAGGACCTCGCCGGTGGAGCGAGCGGAGCGGGAGGACGTCATGCCCCGGCCCCGCATCCGCCCCGCGAAGCCCTCCAAGCCCGGCGCCCCGCCGCCCTCCGTGGCCGCCCGCGTCGCCGCGGATCCGGCCCAGAAGGAGGTGCTGATCGAGGAGGCGCTGCTGCTCGTCGGCGTCGCGCTCCGGCTCCAGATGGAGAACCGGATCATCCTGCGCACGCTCCGGGAGCGCCGCCCGTTCGACGAGGAGTCGCTCATCGAGGCGCTCCGCGGCGAGCTGGCCGAGCTCATCGGCGAGAAGCGCGGCGAGGCCGAGCGGCTGCGCATGGCCCGCGACCGCGCGGCGCTGCGCGAGGGCAAGGGCAAGCGGCCCGACGACTACCGCGAGGGCGACGTGCCGGGGCTCCGGCTGCGCGCTGAGATCGCGGAGGAGATCGTGGAGCGGCTCGGCGCCCTCTCGCGGGACCCGGAGGCGCTCCGCGAGGTGCTCGTCATCGCGCGCGACTCGGCGCTCGAGCAGATCGTGCGCGCCCGGTTGGCGCCGCAGCTGCTGCCCGGCGCGTTCCCGGAGGAGGGGCGCGACGAGCGCGTGGGCGAGCTCCGCGACGAGCTCGCGCGCCTGGCCGCCGACCGCGAGCGGGTGGCGGAGCGCGCCGAGGCGCGGGGGTCGGGGCGCGTCCGCGTCCGCACGGGCGGCCGGAGCAGCGCGCAGGAGGCCTGAGCGGGCGGCGGATCCGTCCGGGCGGCGGGATCGCGCCGACGACGCGACCGCGCGGTCCGCGGATCAGGGCGCGAGCGCGAACCGCGGCTCGACGCGCTCGCCGGTCGCCGCATCCGCCGCGAGGCTGCCGACGAGCGGCGCGAACTTGGCGCCGTGACCGGAGCACGGCGAGACGATCGTGATGCCCTCCACCCGGTCGATCACGAAGTCCTCGGTGGGCGTGCTCGTGAACAGGCACGTGGCCTCGGCGTACGGCACGGGCTCCACGCCCGGGAGGTTCCGGCGCACCCAGTCGACGACGCGGGCGCGGTTGGCGGGATCCACGACGCCGTCCTGGTGCGCGGCCGACGGGATCACCCGCCCGCCGTCGAACTCGGCGACCTTGTGTCCCCGGCCCTCCACGTCGCGTCCGCCGGGGAGCGCGTAGACGGGCATGCGCTCGTCCATGTGGATGGAGGTCGGGACCGGGCGCGACGGCGGCCCGTCCATGTAGGCGAAGTGGAACACCTGCTCCTGGCGCACGCGCAGCGGCGGGATCCGGTCGAGCGCGGCGCGCGGCAGCGGCAGGTCGCCGAGGAGGTCGGGCAGCCAGGCGCCCGCGCCCACGATCAGGCCGTCACCCTCGACGCGGCGGCCGTCGTCCGCGGTCACGGCGAAGCCCGCGCCGATGCGCTCGACCCCCGTCACCTCGAAGCCCGCGTGCACGACGGCCCCGTGGGCGACGGCCAGGTCGAGCATGGTGGTCACCGCGGCCTCCGCGTCGAGGACGCCCGCGGCCGGGTGCCAGAGCACGTCGGAGTCGAACGCCATCTCGGGCCAGCGGTCGGCGGCCTCGCGGGCCGACATCAGCTCGTGGTCGATGCCGACGCGCTCGAGCACGCGCGCGAGCTCGGCCGGACGGCGGACGAGCCCGGAGTCGACGGCCCCGGTGGGCGTGACGAGCCGCACGCCCGTGGTGCGCTCGAGGCGGTCCCAGAGCACGCGGGCGTCGCGCATCAGGCGCACGTAGAAGGGATCGGGGTAGGCGTACCGGACGATGCGGGCGGATCCGTGCGAGCTGCCGAGCATGCTCGCGGGCCGGTCGCGCTCCAGCACCGTGACCTCGTGGCCGCGGCTCGCGAGCTGCCACGCGGTCGCCGCGCCGGCGAGCCCGGCCCCGATGACGACGTGGTGCGCCGTGCGTCCGCGCGCCGTCACCGTGATCCCCGCATCGCTCCAGGCTACGGGCGCGCGCTCCCGACGACCGGGCCCGGCGGGAGCCGTAAGCGGTCCGGTGCGCAACCCCGCAGGGCCGCCGCGCCCACCCGTCCGGGAGGATGGACGCATGTCCTCCCCCGTCACGCTCACCGCCCGCGCGCTCCTCCTCGACATGGACGGGACGCTGGTCGACTCGACCGCGCTCGTGGAGGAGATCTGGACCATGCTCGCCCGGCGCTTCGGCCACGACCCGGCCGATCTCATCCGCCGGATCCACGGCGTGCGCGCCGCCGACAGCATCGCCCGCTTCGCCCCGGCCGGCAGCGACGTGCCCGCCCTCCTCGCCGAGCTCGACCGCCTGGAGCTCGACGGCAGCCCCGCCACCGTCGAGATCCCCGGCGCCCGCGACCTCGTCGCCGCGCTGCCCGCCGGATCCCACGCCCTCGTCACGAGCGCCGGCCTCGCCCTCGCGCGCGCTCGGCTGGAGGGCGCCGGGATCCGCGTGCCCGACGTCGCGGTCACCGCCGAGGACGTCACGGCCGGCAAGCCCGACCCGTCCGGCTATCTGCTCGCGGCGGCGCGCCTCGGCGTGGATCCCGCGGACGCGATCGTCTACGAGGACGCCGAGGCGGGTATCCGCGCAGGACTCGCCGCGGGCATGCGCGTGGTCGTCGTCGGCGACCACGAGAGCGACGCGACCGTCGGCCTCCCCCGCGTCCGCGACCACCGCGGCACGACCGTCGAGGTGCGCGACGGGATCCTCACGCTCACGCTCCCGGGCGCCGCCGGCTGAGCTCCGGGCCGTCTCGTCAGACGTTCGTCTGGCGTTAAGGCCCGCGACCGCGGAGACCCTCCGGAGGGGGAGCCGGCGCCCCCTACCGTGCGAGGGCGGCGCCCGCCGCCCCCTATAGAGAGGACTCCCGCATGTCCAGCATCCGCCGGACCCGCCCCACCCGCTCCATCCTGACCACCGTCGCCATCGGCGCCGTGACCACCCTCGGGCTCGTCATCGCCGCTCCCGGCAGCGGGGCCTTCGCCTCCGTCGACCCCCGCTCCCCGGAGGCCCGTGTGGGCCACTCCATCGAGAGCGGGCACATCCTCGACGACATGAAGTCCGGGAAGATCACCGAGGCCGACATCGTCCACGCGGCCAGCACCGGCATCGACGTGCACGGCCAGCACATCGACAACTGGATCGACCTGTCGGCCGAGCAGAGCACGAAGGCCGCCCCGCAGGTCGAGCAGCTGAACGCGGCCGCGCAGGCGGACCCGAGGATGCGGGCCGCCCGGGACAGCCTGAAGGGCGCGGACAGCGGCACCCGCGTGGTCCCCGCGAACAAGGGCGCGGAGATCCTGGAGTCGAAGCACTGGTGGAACCACCTGATCCACTGGTTCACCATCTACCTCAACAACGCGTGGCTCCGTGGCCTCATCACCGTCAGCGCCGGCGCCGCGGCGATCGCGATCTGCGCGTTCTTCGACATCTCCCGCGTGACGTGCGCCATCATCGGCGTCTTCATGGGCGGCATCACGGAGGTCCTGAAGAGCTCCCACCTCTGCAACGGCAAGGGCCTCTACATCAAGCTCCCCGACGACTGGAACTCGCACTGCGAGTAGCGGTGCGCCCGGCGGCGCGACGTCCGGACGGGGACGTCCGGGCGTGACGCCGCGGAGGGCCGGGCGGGAGGATCCTCTCCCGCCCGGCCCTCTCGCGCATGCGGCAGCCGCCGCTCCGGGACTGGTTCGCCCGCGCGCGCTGACCGCCCGCCCTACTGCGGGTGCGGCGTCTCCCCGCGCTCGAGCATCGCGACGAGCTTCGCCAGCCGGTTCGCGCGCACGGTCGCGTTCGGCGCGGTCGCGATGCGGTGGATCACGGCGTAGCGGTTGACCTTGGACAGGGTCACGAAGGTGTCGGCAGCCGCGGGCGACACGGCGAGCGCGGCCAGCAGGTCCTCGGGCTCGGCCGCGGACGCCTGGCCCGCGTAGGCGCGCTCCCACCGGCCGTCGGCCTGAGCGCGCTCGACCTCCATCACGCCGCGGGGGCGCATCCGGCCCTCCGCGGTCAGGGTCGCGACCAGGCCGATGTTGCGCTCCGACCACAGCGACGCCTTCCGCCGCGGGGTGAAGCGGCGGCGGAAGATCCGCTCGTCGATGCTCGCGGTCTGCCCGTCGATCCACCCGCTGCACAGCGCCTCGTCGAGGGCCTGCGCGTAGGTGAGCGAGGTCGGATCCGTCGTGCCCTTCTTCGCGAGCACGAGCCACACGCCGTCGGACGCCTCCTCATGCGCGTCGAGCCAGGCGCGCCAGGCCGCCTGGTCGGGGACGGTGAGGAGGTCGGGGACGCTGCCGGCGGCGGTCACCGGGCTCGGCCCGACGGCTCGGCCTCGTAGTGCGTCAGGTCGACGACCCCGTGGCGGACGGCGTGGATGAGCACCTGCACGCGGTCGCGCACGTCCCACTTGGTCATCACGCGGCTGAGGTTGGCCTTGATGGTCGGCTCGGAGAGGTGGAGCTCCCGGGCGATCTCGGCGTTCGACATGCCGCGCCCGATGAGGCGGACGATCGTGTACTCGCGCGTCGTCAACGGCTCGTGGCCCGAGGCCGCCGGCGAGCCGGTCTCCGGATCCTCGCGGAGGGACAGGATCAGGTCGCGTGTGATCCGCGGCGACATGACGGACCGGCCCGCCCGGACCTCGCGGATGGCGTGCAGGATGTCCTCCGGCTCGCTGTCCTTGACGAGGTAGCCGGACGCGCCGGCACGGAGCGCGGGCACCACGTGGCGCTCCGAGGAGAACGTCGTGACGGCGAGCACGCGCGTGTCGGGCAGCGCCGCCGTGATCCGCCGGGTCGCCTCCATCCCGCCCATGCGCGGCATCTGCAGGTCCATCAGCACGACGTCCGGTCGCAGCTCCTCGGCCGCGCGCACCGCGAGGACGCCGTCGCCGGCCTCGCCGACGACCGTCATGCCGGGATCCGACGCCACGAAGATGCGGAGCGCGTGCCGTACCAGCGCCTCATCGTCGGCGATGAGGACGCGGATGGGTTCCATGCCGCGAGCCTAGGGGGCGACCCGGGGCCGAGGACCATACGGAAGTCTCGTCGGTCGCGACCTTCGGATGCATCGCCGTCGGTACCGACGCGGCGAACCTTCTCCCGACGCATGGAGAAGGGGACGACGATGCAGGCACTGCTGGCGCTGATGGGGATCATCCGACCCACGGGCTTCTGGAACGAGGCGTGCAAGCTCCTCAAGATCTGCAAGTGAGGGGCGCGGTCGACCCGTCATGATGGGCGGGTGACGAGAGCTGGGCACCTCCGCCGCCGGATGACCGGCCTGCCCCCTGCGTGGCGCGGGCGCGACGCGGGCTTCTCCGACCTCCCCACCGGGGGGCGCTTCGCGCTCCTGGTGGTGATCGCGCTCGTGCTGGTAGTCGACATCGCGGGCTTCATCGAGGATCCGGCGTCGTCCTGGCGTGAGCTCGTGGCGCAGGAGGCGCCGACGGTGGCCGTGGCGCTGTTCGCGTGGTCGCCGCCCGCCGCTGCCATCTCCCTGCTCCTGGCCGCCCTGCTGGAGACCGCGGCGGGTCAGGGTGGTGGCCTCGCCGTCTACCTCGCCATCGCGATGGGGCTGGTCGTCTTCACGAGCCCTCGCTGGTTCAGCGCGCTCTACGCGGTGACGGCGGCGGCGGTCGTCGTGCTGCACGCGGCGACCGCGGAGTCCCTCACCTCGGCGGCGCTGCCCGTCGTGCTCCTCATCGGCGCCCTCGCGGCCCTCGTGGGCTGGACCCTGCGCACGTCGCTGCGGCGCGAGCGGAGGCTGGCGGTCGACCTCCTGGATCTCGAGCGGGCACGTGATGCGGAGCTCGAGTCGGAGCGGCAGCGCATCGCCGACGAGCTGCACGACATCATCGCCCACGACGTCACGCTGGTCGCCATGCACGTGCGCGTGCTGGAGCGGGTCGACGACCCGGCGCTGCGGGCGCAGTCCGTCGTCGCGATCCGCGACAGCGCCGACCAGGCGCTCGCGGACATCCGACGCGTGCTGCGGGTGGTGCGGGACGACCGGAGCACGACCGCCGGCGACCGGGACGAGGACGGGGACACCCTCGTCGGCGCCGTCGGCACGGTCCGCCGCGACCTCGAGGCCCTCGGAGCGCACGTCGTCGTGGGGCCGCTCGACGGCGTGGACGTGTCGACCGCCATCGAGCGGACGATCGTCCGGCTGCTGCGGGAGGCCGCCACCAACGTCGCCAAGCACGCGGCATCCCGCCCGGTGGTGCGCGTGGACGTCGACCCCGGCGGGCCCGACGTGACGGTGACCGTCTCCAGCACGATGCCGCCCGCCTCCACGGCGAGCCCGATCCCCTCGTCCGGGTACGGGGTGCACCGGATGCGGGAGCGCGTCACCCTCCTGGGCGGCAGCCTCGAGGCCCGGGAGGTCGACGGATCCTGGGTGCTCAGCGCCCGGCTGCCGCGGCACTGATCCGGGCGGCGGACGCGGTCGGACGTCCCGGCGATGCGGACCTCACACGACGGAGGCCGCGGTCTCGTCGAACCCGCGTGGCAGGCGGCGGTCCAGCACGAAGCCGCCGACGAAGCCGAGCGCCGCCAGGAGCAGCCCCGACCACAGCGGCACGGAGAGGGGCCCGACGCGCATGGCGATGTCGAGGGTCGCCGACACCGCGATCAGCGCCACCGCGAGGAGGGCGGCGATCACGGCCGTCACCGTCACGAAGCGCTTGCCGGGCGTCCACGTCCGCTGCTGCGGGAACTGCCCCGCGAAGACGCGGGGATCCCCGAACCGGACCTCCGGCGACGCCTGCGCGAGCCGGCAGTCGCTCTGCACGTCCTCGAGCGTCGAGCGGATCCGCGCCTCGTCGAGGCCCCGCATCCGCAGCTCGAAGGCGAGCCTCCTGTAGTAGCCCATGTCCCGCTCCCCTTCCCCTCTGCATGGATCGTGACGCGACATGGGGCGAGGGCCGAACACGGACGCATCGGATCCGCGCTACTTCCGTACGGGAGGCGGGCGCGGATCGCCGCCGCTACAGGGAGACGACGACCTTCCGCGCCGAGACGCCCGCGCGCAGCCGGTCCATCGCGGGCTGGATCGCCTCGAGTCCCGTGCCGACCACCTCCGCCGCGGGCGCGGCGACGTACCGGCCCTCGGCGAGCGCCGTCGGGAGGAACTGCTCCCAGAGCATCGGGCCGACCTCGTCGTGCATGAGGGCGCTGCCCCAGATGAAGGTCGCGCGGATCCCGCGGACGCGCGCCCGGAGCATCAGGGCCGGTGTCGCGGTGCCCATGCGGATCCCGAGGCGCACGAGCGGGAGGCCGACCCGGCCGCCGCGCGGGAGCGTCTCGAACGACACCGGCGGGCTCGCCATGCTGACCCGCTTCGCACCCGTGGCGACGGCGATCGCGACCGCGGGCCCGCCGGATCCGGTGCCGATCGCGAGCACGCCCGCCACCCGTCGGCCGCCCTCCGCGAGGTGCGTCACGATGTCGCGCACGGCCGTGGGGCTCCGGTAGTCGAACGCGCGGCTCGCGCCGAGCGACTCGACGAGCGCGTGGTTGCGCGGCGACGCGGTGGTGACGACGTCGTAGCCGGCCGCGACGGCGAGCTGGATCGCGTTCACGCCGACGCTCGTGGATCCGCCCCACACCACCACGGTCTCCCCCGTCGCCGGGGTGGTCGCGTCCGGCATGCGCAGGCCGAGCTGGCCCGCGCCGAACAGGCCGGACGCGGCGGTGGAGATGCCGAGCGGGAGGACGGCGGCGTCCTCGAAGCGCAGCGCGTCCGGGATCGGGGCGGCGAGGTCCGCGCGGACGATCGCGCGCGACTGGAACCCGCCCTCCGGCGCGTGCCGTCGGCCCTTCTCCATGCCCACCGCGTACGCGACGACGCGGTCGCCCACGGCGAAGCGCGTGACCCCGGGGCCGACCTCCTCGACGACGCCCGCGACGTCCTCGCCGAGCACGGCGGGGTGCGGGAGCCAGCGGTACATCAGGTCGCCCATGTGCTGCTTCATGATGTCGAGCGGGTTGATCGCCACAGCCCGGACGCGGACGGCGACCTCGCCCTCCCGGGGAGCGGTCCGCGGTGCGGGACCCACGGTGAGGTCGGCGGCGGACGAGGCGAGCCAGGCGGCGGATTCGGTGGGCACGGCGGATCTCCGATGTGAGGGTCGCGCTGCCCGATGACATCGCGTGTCATCACCGTACACACTCATGGCACGCCGTGTCATCACTAGGATCGACGCATGAGCAGATGGCAGCCGGACACGCGCGAGCGCCTCGCCGCCGCCGCGCTCGAGCTGTTCCGCGAGCAGGGCTTCGCCGACACGACCGTGCCCCAGATCACCGCCCGCGCCGGCCTCACGACCCGCACCTTCTTCCGCCACTTCGCCGACAAGCGCGAGGTGCTCTTCGCCGAGGAGGACGAGCTGCCCGCCCTCGTCACGCGCATCATCCGCGAGGCGGCGCCCGAACGGTCGCCGCTGCAGGTCGTCGAGGACGGCTTCCCGGAGGTCGTCGCGTCGCAGTTCGCCGAGGGGCGGGACGCGCTGCTCGCCCGCAAGCGCATCATCGGCGCGGACGCCGGGCTGCAGGAGCGCGAGATGCGCAAGGTCCACGCGATGCAGGAGGCCGTGCGGGCGGGCTTCGTGGAGCGCGGCGTGGATCCGCTCACCGCCGTCCTCGTGGCCCACGCGACCGCCACGGTCTTCGGCGTCTCCATCGGCCGCTGGCTGTCCGAGGGCGGCCCCGAGACCGACCTCGCCGCCGTGCTGCACGACACGCTCGACGCGTTCCGCCGGCTGATGGCGGCGGGCGGCTGATGCGCGTCACCTACGACCCGGCCGCGGACGCCGCGTACGTCGAGCTGGCCGGGCCCATCGGCGACGGGGAGGCGGCCACGACGATCCACTCCATCACGACCCCGGGCGACCGCGGCGAGGTCGCGCTCGACTTCGACGCCGACGGGCGCCTCCTCGGCATCGAGGTGCTGCACGCGAGCGCGGTGCTGCCGGCGGCGGTGCTGGCGGGAGCGGCGCGGCTCGGCTAGCTCCGCAGCACCTTCGCCATCGGCCGGCCGCGGGCGATCTCGTCCACCAGCTTGTCGAGGATCCGGATCTCCTTCATCAGCGGGTCCTCGATCTCCTCGATGCGGACCCCGCAGATCACGCCGCGCACCTCGTCGGCGGACGGGTTCCGGCGCGCGGCGGCGAAGAAGTCCTGGAACGTGGTCTCCGCGTCGAGGTGGTGCTGCAGCTCCGCGGCGTCGAAGCCGGTGAGCCAGCCGATCGCCTCGTCGACCTCCGCCCGCGTGCGGCCCTTCCGCTCCACCTTCGTCACGTAGAGCACGTGGACCGCCGCGAAGGGCGTCGTGTAGATGCGGTGCATGACCGGAGCGTAGGCCGATGGGCATGATGGATCCAGCCCCGGTGTCCGGACCCGACGAGAGGCATGGCATGAGCACGGACGACGAGACGTCCTACGTGATGAGGAACCCCATCGGCGCCGCTCGCCTTCTGGCCGCGATGGAGCGCGCCCGTCGTGGTGAGTTCAGCGCGCACGAGCTGACGGAGCCGACCGAGCCCGACTCCACTCGGGAATGAACGGCGGCCCTGCCACCGTTCCCACTTCATGCAGACGCATCCACCTGGATGCCGTCGCCACGAGCACCGAGGAGCGGGCATGTCCACCAAGATCGGCTTCCTGTCGTTCAACCACTGGCAGGACGTGCGCGGGTCCCGCGTCCGCACCGCCCAGGACTCCCTCCTCCAGTCGATCGACCTGGCGGTGGCAGCCGAGGAGATCGGCATCGACGGCGCGTACTTCCGCGTGCACCACTTCGCCCCGCAGCAGGCGGCGCCGTTCCCGCTGCTGGCCGCCATCGCGAGCCGCACCAGCCGGATCGAGATCGGCACCGGCGTCGTCGACATGCGCTACGAGAACCCCCTCTACATGGCGGAGGAGGCGGCCATGACCGACCTCATCTCCAACCGCCGCGTGCAGCTCGGCATCAGCCGCGGATCGCCCGAGCAGGTCGAGGCCGGCTACGAGTCGTTCGGGTACGTGCCGCGCGACGGCGAGACCGACGCCGACATGGCCCGCCGCCACACCGGCCTCTTCCTCCGCGCGCTCGAGGGCGAGGAGCTCGCCGACGGCGCCCCGCAGCGCGGCATGGTCGCGGGCCGCGTCGCCCTCACCCCGCAGTCGCCGGGCCTCCGCGAGCGGATCTGGTGGGGCGCCGGCACGCGCGCGACCGGCAAGTGGGCGGCCGAGCAGGGCATGAACCTCATGTCGTCGACGCTCCTCTCCGAGGACACCGGCGTTCCGCTCGACGTGCTCCAGGCGGAGCAGATCCAGCAGTTCCGCGACGGCTGGGCCGCCGCCGGGCACGCGTGGGAGCCGCGCGTGAGCGTGAGCCGCAGCATCATCCCCATCGTCGACGACGAGTCGGAGCGCTACTTCGGCATCCGCGCGCAGGTCGAGGGCCAGGACCAGGTCGGCGAGGTCGGTGGCGAGAAGTGGCGCTTCGGCCGCTCCTACATCGGCACGCCCGAGCGCCTCATCGAGGAGCTCGGCGCCGACCAGGCGATCGCCGCGGCGGACACGCTGCTCGTCACGATCCCGAACCAGCTCGGGGTGGACTTCAACCTCCGCTCGCTCGCGGCGATCAAGCAGATCGGCGAGGCGCTGGGGTGGGACCGGGCAGAGGAGTCGGTGGGGGCGTCCGCCTGATCCGTCGCTGACGCGGGCGCCGTCTCCTCCCGGGCACGGTGCCCGCCGTCAGTCGCCGGTCGGCCGCTTGCGCTGCTGCTTCGTGGCGGACCGCTGCGTCTTGGCCGCGAGGCGGCGGCGCTGCGAGCCGCGGGTGGGCCGCGTCGCGCGGCGCTGCGCGGCGTCCGGCGCCAGCGCGTCGGCCACGATCTCGCGGAGCGCGTCGATCGCGGCGACCCGGTTCCGCAGCTGCGACCGCTGCTCGGACACCGTCACCGTGATCGTCCCCGCGACCAGGCGCCGGCCGAGCCGCTCGAGGATCCGCTCCCGTTGCGCCTCGCTGAGCACGAGCGATCCCACGACGTCCCACGTCAGCTGGACACGGCTGTCCGAGGTGTTGACGTGCTGCCCGCCGGGCCCGGACGACCGCGAGAACCGCCACTGCAGCTCGGCCGCGGGGATGGTCAGCGCCGGCGACACCACGAGATCCATGCGGCAAGCGTGGCACGACACCTGCCGGCGTCTGCTCCCTATCGGTGCCGGCGGAGGTTGATGCGCCTGAGGATCACCCAGCCGACGGCCCCCAGGACCAGCATCCCGACGACGACGAAGAGGAACGTGGCCAGCAGCCCCATCTGCAGGAAGGCGGCCGTGGCGGAGGCGATGACGGCCGTCACGGCCACGAGCACCAGGCTCTGACGGGCCGTCGGCTCCCCCGTCATCCGCTGCCGTGCCGCGGAGTCGTGCTCGAAGCTGCGCCTGTCGTCCATGTCCCCACCGTCCCACACGCCGGAGGGATCAGCGACGCGCGTCCGCTTCCACCGGCTCCGGCCGCCGCGCCGTCAGGTACAGCCGGTGCGCCGTGATCACGAGCGCCAGCCACGCGCCGCTGAGGAAGAAGGCCGCGAGCACGTCGGTGAACCAGTGGTGGCCCAGGTACACGCGGGAGATGCCGACGGTCACGGCGAAGACCACCGCCACCGTGATCGAGAGCACGCGGGTCGCGCGGCGGTGCTGGCGGAGGAGGAGCACGTAGGCGAGGATCCCGGCGATCGCGACCGCGTTCAGCGTGTGGCCGCTCGGGAACGACGGCGACGTCTCGTACGGCGGCACCGCGTCGGCGAGGTCGGGGCGGGCGCGGCCGATGATCTCCTTGCCCGCGATGGTGAGCAGCAGGGATCCGGTGCCCGCGGCCGTGACGAGGATGATCGGCGTCCACGACCGGCGCCGGATCGCCAGGAACAGCATCGTGACGACCGCGATGATCGGCATGATCACGACGCCCGCGATGTCCGTGTACGCCGTCGCCGCGACGTCGAGCCCCGGCGACCGGAGCCCGAGCATGAACGTGAGGAGCGGCTTGTCGAGGCCGGCGACCCCGTCGGCGTCGGTGACGCTGTCGTAGACCTGCGCGGCGATCGCGGAGAGTCCCACGGCGAGCGCGAGGCCCACGAGCAGCGTGATGACGAGGGCGGCGTGCGGGCCGAGCACGCGCATGATCCGCTGCACGACGCGGGCGAGGATCCGCCCGACGGGCGTCATCCAGCGCGTGAGGTCGTGGCCGCCGAGGAAGCGGTCGTGCCGGAGCTCGCCCTCCACGCCCTGCTCGGTCGGGTCGAGGGGCCGCAGCCCGCGGGTGTCGCTCATGTGGTTCCTCACGTCCGCGGAACGGATCCGCCCCTCGACGTTACCCAGGTGCGCCGGGAGTCGACCGGCGCGACCGGAACGCGGGCGCCAGCAGCGCGCCCACGAGGAACAGCACGGCGACCGGCCACAGCGCCGGCAGGATCCCGAACCCCTGGGCCAGCAGGCCGATGAGCGGCGGTCCGACGAAGCCGGCCACGTACCCGACGCTCGCGACGAGGGTCACGCGCGCGGTCGGGTCGTCGCCCTCGGCCGCGGCGGACATCCCGAGCGGGAATCCCATCGAGACGCCGACCGACCAGAGGACCACGCCGATCACGAGCGGCACCGTGCCGAGGTCGAGGATGAAGAGGACGACGCCCGCGAGGCCGAGGGCGGAGGTCCAGCGGATCACCGCGGCCCGGCCGAAGCGGTCGACGAGCGGACCGGCCGCCACCCGGACGACCACCTGGGCCGCCGCGTAGATCGCGATCGCGGCGGCGGCGAAGGCCTCGGGGCGGCCCATCGCGTCGCGCACGGCGACGCTGATCCAGCCGTTGGCGGCGCCCTCGCCGAGCTCGGCGCCGAGCATCACCACGCCGATGGCGAGCAGGCGGGCGTCGACGTGCGGTGCCCGTCGGACCCGCGCCTCCCCGCGCCGTCGCCGCGCGCGACGCGTCCCCCGGCTCCCGGCCGGCACCGCGCGCACCAGCACCACCCCGGTGGCCGCGATGACGACGGCCTGCGCGAGGAGCTGCGCCTGCGGAGTGATCCCGAGGGCCGCGCACGCCGCGCCCACGCCCGCCCCGAGCACGGCGCCCGCGGGCCAGGCCGCGTGCATCAGCGGCATGAGGGTGCGGCGCGACAGCCGCTCGATGACCGCGCCGTCGATGTTGAGGAGCACGTCCAGGGCGCCGAGGCCGATCCCCGCGATCGCGAAGCCGACGAGGAGCACCGTCACGCTCCCGACCGCGACGCCGGTGCCCACGATCCCGACGCCCGCGGCCATGGCGAGGGCCGCCGTGGCGAGCGAGCGCCGGGCTCCCCCGCCGCCGAGGAGGAACCGGGAGGCGAGGAGACCCGCGCCGGATCCCGCGGTCGTCGCCAGGAGCACGAACCCAAGCTCGGCGTCGTCGAGCTCGAGGCCCGCGCGGATCGCGGGCAGCCGGGCCGCCCAGCTCGACAGCGTGAAGCCGCCGAGCGCGAAGCCCGCGAGGATCGCGAGGAGCCAGCGTCGCCGCGCGCGCTCGGGGTCGATCCGCTCCATGCTGCCTCCGTTTACAACGTTGTAATCCAAGCCTAGGGGGTGCGGGCGATGACGGAGCAGCCGAGGCGCGGAGCCCTCACGCCGTCGCCCCGCCCGCCCCCAGCACGAACCGCACCAGCCGCGTCACGCTCTCCGCGTGGTCGCTCTTGCGCCCGAGCACGCGCAGCACGATGACACCGAGGATCGCGTGGCCGAGCTCGTCCACCGGGGCGTCGGGCGGCAGCTGGCCCGCGCGGATCCCGGAGGCCAGGCGGTCGGAGAGCCCACGGTCGACGCCGAGGCTGGCGCTCAGGCGGTCGCCGACGGCCGCGTCCTCGGCGGCGGCCGCCACGAGCGAGCGGACGAGCGGGCCGCCGGTCGGGGCGTCGAGCACGGCCAGCACGCCGGTGAGCCAGCGCTCGATGTCGGCGAGGAGGTCGCCCGTGTCCGGCACCGCGAACTCGACGGGGATCAACCGGCCCTCGGTCATGCACTCGGCGATGAGCGCGCCGCGCGACGGCCACCAC
This sequence comes from Clavibacter rahimiani, assembly GCF_052654495.1. Classification (NCBI taxonomy): domain Bacteria; kingdom Bacillati; phylum Actinomycetota; class Actinomycetes; order Micrococcales; family Microbacteriaceae; genus Clavibacter; species Clavibacter rahimiani. Next base: position 137,305 of record NZ_CP199790.1, on the reverse strand, counting down.
CGGTAGATCGTCTGCTTGCCGACGCCGGCCTCCTTGGCGACGCCCTCCATCGTGAGGTGGTCGTAGCCGCGGGCGTGGATGAGGCGCACGGTGGCGCCGAGGATCGCCTCGCGGGCCGCCTCGCTGCGGACCCGGCCGGACCGGTGCTCGTTCATCCGCTCAGGGTAGCTCGGGAAACTAGACGAGACGTAGCGTATGGTCAAAGCGTCTGAAGGAGATGACATGGCATCACTGCTGTTCCGGCTCGGTTCGATGGCCGCGCGTCGCGCGTGGCTCGTGATCATCTCCTGGGTGGTGATCCTCGGCATCGGCGTCGGCTCGTTCCTCGCCTTCGCGGGCACGCTCGGCAACAGCTTCGACATCCCGGGCACCGCGTCCGGCGCCGTCACCGACGAGCTCGCCGAGACGCTCCCCGACACCGCGGGCGGCACCGGCACGGTCGTGTACCGCACCGAGGACGGCTCGGCCTTCACCGACGAGCAGAAGGCGGACATCTCCGCCCTCGCGACGAGCGCGGGCGACCTCGCGGGCGTCGCCGGCGTGGTGGATCCCTTCGCCGTCACCCAGCAGCGCGCCGACCAGGCCGCGCAGCTCGAGGGCGGCGACGCGCAGATCACCTCCGGCCGCGCCCAGCTCGACGCCGCGCAGCAGCAGCTCGACGCCGGCAGGGCGCAGCTCGAGGCCGGCCAGCAGCAGCTCACCGCGGCCCGCCAGCAGGCCGAGGCCGCGGGCGCGCAGGCCGCCCAGCTCGCCCCGCTCGACGCGCAGCAGGCCCAGCTCGACGCGCAGACCCAGGCCCTCCAGGAGCAGCAGGCCACCGTCGACTCCTCGCGCGCCCAGCTCGACGCGGGTGCCGAGCAGGCCGAGCTCGGCCGCACGCTCCTCGGCCTCACGGACGGCATCGGCGTCGTGTCCGAGGACGGCTCCACCGCGATCGTCAACGTCTCCTTCACGGATCCGCGCCTCGAGCTCTCCGAGGAGACCAAGCAGGAGGCCATCGCGCACTTCCAGGACTCCCCGGTCGACGGCACCAGCGTCGACTTCGCGACCGACCTCGCGCAGGGCGTCCCCGAGATCTTCGGCATCGGCGAGGTCGTCGGCCTCCTCATCGCCGCCATCGTCCTCATCGTCATGCTCGGCACGGTCATCGCCGCGTCGCTCCCCATCGTCACCGCGGTGGTCGGCGTGGGCGTCGGCGTCACCGCGTCGCTCGCGTTCTCCGGCGTCGTCGACATGGCGTCGGTGACCCCGGTGCTGGGCGTGATGCTGGGCCTCGCGGTCGGCATCGACTACTCGCTCTTCATCGTCAACCGGCACCGCAAGCAGATGCTCGCGGGAACGGGCGTGCGCGAGTCGATCGGGCTCGCCACCGGCACCTCGGGCACGGCGGTCGTGTTCGCGGGCGCCACCGTGATCGTCGCGCTCCTCGCCCTCAACATCACGGGCGTGCCGTTCCTCGCGCTGATGGGCACGGTCGGCGCGGTCTGCGTCGCCGTCGCGGTGCTCGTCGCCATCACGCTGACGCCCGCGGTGCTCGGCCTGGCCGGCGCGCGCGTCCTCCGCAAGCGCGACCGCGCCACGGCGGCCGCCGCCCACCCGGCGCAGACGCAGGACGCCGCGAGGGCGCTGAAGCCGATGTCGAACGCGCGCGCCGTGCTCACGGTGGTGGGCACGATCGTCGCCCTGCTCGTGGTCGCGATCCCCAGCCTCTCGATGCGCCTCGGCCTCCCGGACGGATCCAGCGAGCCCGCCGGATCCACCAGCGAGCGCGCCTTCACCACGGTCGCCGACGAGTTCGGCGAGGGCGCCAACGGCCCGCTGCTCGTGGTCGCCGACGTGCCCGCCGGCCTCGCCGACGACGACCTCCTCGCCACCCAGGTCGACATCGCCCAGGCGCTGCACGACCTCGACGACGTGGTCGCCGTGGCGCCCGTCGCCAACACGGACGACAACACCGTCCTCGCGTTCCAGGTCCTCCCGATGGAGGGCCCGAACAGCCCGTCCACCGAGCAGCTCGTGCAGGACATCCGCGCGCTTCCCGAGCTCGACGGCGGCATCTCGCTCGGCGTCGCCGGCCAGGCCGCCACCAACATCGACATCTCCGAGGCGCTGGCCGCGGTGCTGCCCCTCTACCTGCTCGTGGTGGTGGGCCTGTCGCTGCTGATCCTGATCGTGGTGTTCCGCTCGATCCTCCTGCCGCTGATCGCGACGGGCGGGTTCGTGCTGTCGCTGTTCGCGACCTACGGCCTCATCGTCGCGGTGTTCCAGTTCGGCTGGGGCGCGAGCCTCATCGGGCTGGAGAACAGCGGGCCCATCCTGAGCTTCCTGCCGGTGATCCTCGTCGGGATCCTCTTCGGCCTCGCCATGGACTACCAGCTGTTCCTCGCGAGCGGCATGCGGGAGGCCTACGTGCACGGCGCCGAGGCGCGGCTCGCGGTGGTGCAGGGCCTCCGGGCCGGGCGCGCGGTCGTCACGGCGGCGGCGCTGATCATGGTGTCGGTGTTCGGCGGGTTCATCTTCTCCGAGTCGACCATCATCCGGTCCATCGGCTTCGGCCTGGCGTTCGGCGTGCTGCTCGACGCGTTCGTGGTCCGCATGCTCCTGATGCCCGCGCTCATGCACCTGCTCGGCCGCTCGGCCTGGTGGCTGCCGCGCTGGCTCGACCGGATCCTGCCCGACGTCGACATCGAGGGCGCGGCGCTCGAGCGCAGCCACCCGCACGCGTCCGCGACCGCGCTGCCCGACGGGCTCCCCGCGGACGGCGGCCACGGCGCGCACGCCGCGCCGCCCACCACCTCGACCATCGAGGCGGAGACGGCCGCGCTCCCGCGCGACTGATCCGCGGACGACCGGCCGCCGTCACCCCATGACGAGCACGCCGGCGTGCGGCGCGAGGGCGCTGTCGAGCACCAGCTCGGCGGCGCCCTGCGCGGCGATCTGCTCCCCGACGGCGCTGCCGACCACCTCGAGGCCGGGGCGGGCGACGACCAGCTCGCGCCGCACCGCATCCTCGAGCACAGGCAGGAACGCGGCGCGCAGCCGGTTCCACGCGGGACCGCCGAGCACCACGCGCGGCACGTCGAGGAGGTTCACGAGCACCGCGATCCCGGAGGCGACCCGCCGGGCGGCGCGCGCGAGGAGCTCGCCGGCCACGGGATCCCCGCCGGCGGCGAGCTCCGACAGGCGCGTCAGCGCGTCGTCGAGCGCCAGGTAGTCCGCGAGGTCCGGCAGCGGCATGAGCCCCGCCTGCACCGCCTGGGTCACGAGCGCCTCCGGCACGCAGGCCGCCGCGAGCCCGCCCCGACGGCCGCCCCAGCCGAGGTCCTCCGCGTCCGGGTCGACGAGGATGTCGCCGATCTCCCCGATGTTGTTGCTCACGCCGCGGAGCACCCGCCCCTCGGAGACGATCGCGGCGCCCACCCCGGAGCCGAGGTAGAGGAACAGGAGGTCGCTCGCGGCGGACGCGCGCAGCTCCGCGGTGGCCGCGGCCGTCACGTCCTTGTCGAGCAGCACCGGCAGCCCGGTCGCGTCGTGCAGGGCGGCGCGCAGGCGCACGTGCCGCCATGCGGGGAGCTGCGGCGGCGCGATCATGACGCCGGTGCGGACGTCGAGCGGGCCGGGGACCGCGACGCCCAGCCCGAGCACGCGCGTGCGGTCGATGCCGGACGCCCGGACCATCTCCTCGACGGTCGACGCGATGAGCGCGGTCGTGTCGTCCGGGTGGGGCGACTGCGGGGTGCGGAGCTCGCGGCGGTCGCGGATCCCGCCGGCGATGTCGAGGAGGAGCACCGTGAGGCGGGCCGGGTCGACGTGCACGCCGACCGCGCAGGCGCCGTCCGGATCCACCGACAGCGGGATGCTCGGCCGACCGCGGCTCGTGTCGCCGGGGGCGCTCTCGCGGATCATCCCGGTGTCGATGAGCCGTCGGGTGATGTTCGAGATGGTCTGCGACGCCAGCCCGGACACCCGCTGCAGGTCGGCGCGGCTGCGGCCGGGGTCCCGTCGCACGAGGTCGAGCACGACGGCCTGGTTGTAGTCGGCCAGGCGCGGCAGGTTGCTGCCTCGGGGCATGAGCCCTCCTCGCGTGGACCGGGTGCGCCGGGAGCGGACGTCCCCCGGCGTCCGTCGAAGCTACCGCAGCGCGCGGCGCCCGCCTGGCCGCGGGCCGAGCGCGGACAGGGCCGGCGGGCCGGTGATCCGCGCCCGCCATTGACGCTCCATGACCGCATGTCCTAACATCACACCAGCGCTTTATCCCATCGAAGTGGCAAAGTGGCCGACGGACAGGGCGCGGAGAGAGGCATCGCAATGAAGCGTTCCCGCGTGATCGCGGCCCTCGTCACCGGAACCGTCGCGGTCGGGCTCAGCGCCTGCTCCAGCGACGACGGCGGCGGATCCGGCGAAGACGGCCCCGTGACCATCACGATCATGGAGACCAAGCAGACCAACATCGACGCCATCGGCGCCGAGATCCCCGGCTTCGAGGCCGCGATGGCGGAGCAGGGCAAGGAGATCGAGGTCGAGCTGATCGCCGATCAGCTGACCGACGAGCAGTTCATGACCAAGATGACCCAGCAGCTGATCGCGGGTCAGGCGCCGGACGTGCTGGACATCGGCGAGAACATGGCCATCGCGTGGTCCTCGGCCGGCTACCTCGAGCCCCTCGACGGCTACCTCGAGGAGTGGGACGGCTGGTCGCACTACTACCCCGCCGTCAAGGAGGCCATGACCCGCCAGGACGGCAGCATCTACAGCCTGCCCTCCGGCGCCGGCGTCCTGAACCTCTTCATCCGCCAGGACGTGCTGCAGGAGGTCGGCGTCGACACCTCCCAGCCCGCGACGTGGGACGAGCTGATCGACCGGCTCGTGCAGGTCAAGGAGAAGACCGGCGGCACCCCCATCGTCATCCCGGCCGGCACCGCGTGGGGCGGCGGCACGTGGGGCGAGGGCTTCCAGCCCCTGCTCGGCGGCACCGACACCGGCTACTACGACGCCGAGACCGACACGTGGGACCTCGAGAGCCCCGGGTGGCTCGCCGTCTTCGAGCTGTACGCCGAGCTGGTCGAGAAGGGCCTCATGCCGGTGGAGGACCTGCAGAACCCGAACCCCTGGGAGCCCACCAAGTACGAGAAGTTCCCCGCGGGCGAGATCCAGGTCGCCGCGCAGGGCACGTGGGGCTGGAAGTTCGACTGGGGGCCCGAGGGCGCGACCCCGATCGAGGGCCTCGACGAGAAGGTCACGACCTGGCAGTTCCCGGGCCTGCGCTCCGGCGACGAGCCCTACGGCTGGAGCAGCACCGGCGGCGGCTACGCGATCTCCGAGCAGTCGGAGAACAAGGAGGCGGCGATGGAGTTCGTCAAGTACCTCTCCAGCGGCGAGCCCCTCGCCCAGCAGCTGACGGCCTCGGGGGCGGCCTCCGCTCGCGACGACCTCGACGACGTCGCGCCCTACTCCGGTGAGCCGCGCCTGCTGGAGGCCGGCGAGGACCTCGCCGACAGCATCTACGTGGTGACGGGCGACGGTGCCGACCAGATCGGCCAGGCGGTGGCGACCGCGACGGAGATGATCCTCAGCGGCGAGGCCGACGGCCAGCAGGCGTACGACGCGTTCGTGAAGGACGCGACGGACCTCCTCGGCCCGAACCTGGTGAAGGAGTGACGTCGGTCGTCGACGCCGCGATCCCGGTGCAGGCGGCCGTCCGGCCGCCTGCACCGGCGCGGAGGCGCAGGCGGTCGAACCTGCCGCTCGTGCTGCTCCTGCTCGGACCCTCGGCGCTGCTCATCACCGTCTTCATCGTCCTGCCCGCGGTCTACAGCGTGTGGCTGAGCCTCACCAACACCCAGCTCACCGGCTTCGCGGCCCGGGACCCGAAGTTCATCGGCCTCGACAACTACGCCTACCTGCTGACGAACGCCGACTTCCTCGGGTCGCTGGGGCAGACCGGCACGTTCCTGCTCTTCTCGGCCATCATCGGCCAGACGGTGCTCGGCATGGTCGCCGCGATCCTCCTCAGCCGACCGTGGATCCGCGGCAAGGGCTTCTTCGGCGCGGCCGTGCTCACGCCGATGGTGGTCCCCGAGGTCGTCGCCTCGCTCACCTGGGCGAGCGTCCTCGCGACCAGCCCGGAGGGCACGCTCAACCGGCTGACCCAGGTGTTCGGCCAGGAGCCGACCGCCTGGCTCCAGACGGCGCCGATGCTCGCGATCATCCTGGTCAACATCTGGCGCGGGGTGGCCTTCGCGATGATCATGTTCCAGGCCGCGCTCGAGGACGTGCCGGTCGAGCTCATCGAGGCGGCCCGCATGGACGGCGCCCGCGCCGTGCAGATCTTCCGCCACGTCACGCTGCCGCTGATCCGCGGCCCGGTGTTCCTCTACCTGCTGCTCACGACCATCAGCACCGTCGGCGTGTTCGGGCTCGTGTACTTCCTCACGCGCGGAGGGCCCGGCGGGCAGACGCGCCTGGCCGCGATCTACATCTACGAGCGCGCGCTGCAGTTCTCCCAGATCGGGATCGGCAGCGCCGCGTCCATCATCCTGCTCGTCATCGTCCTGGTGCTCGGCGCGGTCTACATCCGCCTGGCGAAGGTGGAGGTGTGACATGACCGCATCCACGGACCGCGTGCCCGCGACCCTGCCCGGCCGGCGACGACGCCGACCGCTCTCACCCCTCGCCCTCACCCAGCGGGGCGTCGGCTACGTGCTCATCGTCCTGCTCGGGCTGTTCTGCCTCGTCCCGTTCGCCTGGGTCGCGTTCAGCGCGATCGACGCGGACGCCGGCGCGACCGTGCAGCTCCCCTCCTTCTCCCTCGACAACTTCGCGCGGTTCTTCGCCGCGGCCGGCACGCCCCGGCTGCTGCTGAACAGCTTCGTGATCGCCATCGCGTCCACGGCGCTCAACCTCGCGCTGGGGATCGCCGGCGGGTACGCGCTCTCGCGGTTCACCTTCCCCGGCCGCCGGTTCTTCATGTTCGGGATCCTGCTCATCCGCGTGATCCCGGCGCCGGCGACCATCGTGGCGCTGTACCTGATCATGGTGAACCTGGGCCTGGCCAACACGCTGCACGGCCTGATCCTCGTGCAGGCCGTCAGCGGCCTCCCGGTCACCCTCTGGCTCATGAAGGGCACGGTCGACGCCGTCCCGATCGAGCTCGAGGAGGCCGCCTGGACCGACGGCAACACGCGGCTCCAGGGCGCGCGCCGGATCGTGCTGCCGCTCATCGGGCCCGGCCTCGGCGCCGCCGCGATGCTCATGTTCATGGGCTCGTGGGGCGACTTCCTCACCCCGCTCGTGCTGCTGCAGGACCAGGAGCTCTACCCGCTCGCCATCGGCCTCTTCCGTGCGTTCAGCGAGCGGAACGTGGTCGACTGGGGACTGCTGGCCGCGAGCGCGGTCGTCTACGTGCTGCCGCCCGCCGTGCTGTACGTGGTCGCGCGCAAGCACCTCCTCAAGTCCAGCCTGGGCGGAGCGCTGAAGGGATGACCACCATGACCGACATCCGAGAGCACCCGGCCCCCGGGTCCGCCGCGGACGACGCGCGCCTGCCCGTCGTGGTGGTGGGCGCCGGCGCCATGGGCGGCGCGTGGATCCGCATGCTCGCCGACTCCCCGCACGCCGCGCCCGTCGGCGTGGTCGACCTCGACGTGCCGCTCGCGGAGGCCGCCGTGCGCGCGGCCGGCCTCGAGGGCGTCGCCGTCGGGGCGTCCGTGGCGGAGGTCGCCGCGCGCGCCGGCGCCCGGGCCGTGGTGAACGTGACCGTGCCGCAGGCGCACCGCGTCGTGAACGAGCAGGCGCTCCGCGCGGGACTCCCCGTGCTGTGCGAGAAGCCGCTCGCGCCCACCGTGGCCGAGGCGCTCCGCCAGGTCGCGCTCGCCGACATCACGGGCGGGCTCCTGATGGTCAGCCAGTCGCGCCGGTACTTCAACCACCTCGCGGCGTTCCGCGAGGCGGTCGCGCAGGTCGGGCCGCTCGCGGTCGTGCACGCGCAGTTCCTGCACGAGGACCACGAGCCGGGCTTCCGCGAGCAGATGGCGCATCCGCTCCTCGTCGACATGTCCATCCACCACTTCGACCAGCTGCGGTACGCGACGGGCGAGGAGCCCGTGGCCGTGCGGTGCAGCTCCTGGAACCCGCCGTGGAGCTGGTTCGCGGGGGACGCGGCTGCGACCGCCGACTTCGAGCTCGCCTCCGGCGCCCGCTTCGCCTACGTCGGCAGCCGCTGCACGCCGGGGATGCCCACGTCGTGGAACGCGGACTGGCGCGCGTACGGCGAGCGCGGCGCGGCCTCGTGGGACGGCGACGACGTCGTCCGCGTGGACGTGCCCGACGCGCGCTTCCGCGTGCCCGAGCGCGCCGAGGGCATCGAGGCGTCGCTGGCGGAGTTCGTCGGATCCCTGCGCACGGGCACGACCCCGCAGAACGAGGTGCGGCACAACGTGCTCAGCCTCGCGATGGTCGAGGGCGCGATCCGCAGCAGCGAGCGGGGCGGCGAGCGCGTCGTCATCGCCGACCTGCTGGAGGACGCCCTCGCGCAGGCGATCGCCGACGAGCGGAGCCCCGACGTCGCCGACCGGCTGCGCTCGTGGACGAGCGCGGCCGACGGCATCCGCACCCCGGCCTGGGGATCCGCCCCGGCCGCCCACGCCCCCGGAGGGACCCCATGACCGACACCACCACCCCGATCCGCGTCGTCGTGTGGGGCGAGAACCGGCACGAGAAGGTCAACCCGGTCGTCGCCGGCATCTACCCCGACGGCATGCACAGCACCATCGCCGACGGGATCCGCGGCCTCCTCGGGGCCGACGCGGACGTCACGACGCGGGTCCTCGACGACCCCGAGCACGGCATGACCGAGGAGCTCCTCGCGCGCACCGACGTGCTGCTCTGGTGGGGCCACACCGCCCACGAGGAGGTGTCGGACGAGGTCGTGGACCGGATCCAGAAGCACGTGCTCGAGGGGATGGGCATCATCGTGCTGCACTCCGGGCACCACTCCAAGATCTTCCGCCGGCTGATGGGCACCACCTGCAGCCTGCGCTGGCGGAACGACGGCGACAGCGAGCTCGTGTGGACGGTGGCGCCGCGGCACCCCATCACCGAGGGCGTGTCGCAGCCGATCCAGATCCCCGGGCAGGAGATGTACGGGGAGTTCTTCGACATCCCCGACCCCGACGAGCTGGTCTTCATCAGCAGCTTCTCCGGCGGCGAGGTGTTCCGCAGCGGGATCACGTACCGGCGCGGCTACGGGCGCGTCTTCTACTTCAGCCCCGGCGACGAGGTCTACCCCGTCTACCACCACCCGGACGTGCAGCGCGTGATCGCCAACGGCGTGCGCTGGGCGCGGCCGGAGCGGGCGCGGGAGTCGTACCTCATCACCCCGATGTACCTCCCAGGCCGCTTCGACCAGCCCGTGCTGGGCTCGCCCGGCGCGCTCGTCGACTACCGCACGGGGGAGCCGGTCGAGGGCTGATCCCGACCGGCCCACCCGCTCGACCCCGCTCGACCGACCGACTGACCGACCGACCCGAACCAGGAGACCGCCGACCGTGACCGACCGCACCGCCCCGATCCCCAAGCCCGAGCACCCGCGCCCGCACCTCACGCGGCCCGACTGGCTGAACCTCAACGGCCCGTGGCAGTTCGAACGCGACCGCGGCGACTCCGGCCTCGAGCGCGGGCTCGTCGCGCGGGAGCTGGCCGAGGAGATCCTCGTGCCGTTCGCGCCGGAGTCCATGGCGTCGGGCATCGGCGACGTCGACTTCCTCACGGCCGTCTGGTACCGCCGCACCGTGCGGATCCCCGCCGGCTGGAGCGGCCGCCGGGTCCTGCTGCACTTCGGCGCGGTCGACCACGACGCCACCGTGTGGGTGGACGGCGCGGAGGTCGCCCGGCACCGCGGCGGCTTCACCCCGTTCACCGCCGACCTCGGCGTGCGGGCCGACGAGGAGGAGCTGACCATCGTGGTCCGCGCCCGCGACACCCGCGACGAGCCGCAGGCCCGCGGCAAGCAGGCCACCTGGTACGCGAACACCGAGTGCTTCTACACGCGCACCACCGGCATCTGGCAGACGGTGTGGCTGGAGCCGGTGCCGGACGCGCACATCCGCTCCGTGCACGTCGAGCCGCAGCTCGGCGACGCGTCCTTCACGGTGACCCCCGAGCTGTCGCACCGCACGGCGGGCCTCCGGTTCGAGGCCGTCCTCTCCGACGCGGCCGGCGAGATCACACGCGCGTCCGTCCCCGCGGGCGACCTCGGCGCGCGCGTCGTGCTGCGCATCCCCGAGGACCGGCTGCGCCCGTGGTCGCCGGCGGATCCGCACCTGTACGGCATCGCGCTCCGCCTCGTCGAGGGCGCGGGCACCGGCGCCGACGCGCGCGTCGTCGACGAGGTCGCGACCTACGGCGGCCTCCGCTCCATCGCGATCGACGGACAGGATCTGCTCCTCAACGGCCGCCGCGTCTTCCAGCGGCTCGTGCTCGACCAGGGCTACTGGCCGGACACCCTCATGACCTCGCCCGACGACGCCGCGCTCGTCCGCGACATCGAGCTGTCGATGGCCGCGGGCTTCACCGGCGCGCGCCTCCACCAGAAGGTGTTCGAGGAGCGCTTCCTGTTCCACGCGGACCGCCTCGGCTACCTCGTCTGGGGCGAGTTCGGCGACTGGGGCGCGGGCTCCAAGGACGCGCACCTGCCGACGGCCTCCTTCATCACGCAGTGGATCGAGGCGGTGGAGCGCGACCGCTCCCACCCGTCGATCGTCGGCTGGTGCCCGCTCAACGAGACGTACCAGGCGATCCACGACCGCATCACGCAGCTCGACGACGTGACCGCCGGCATGTACCGGGCGACCAAGGCCGCGGATCCGAGCCGGCCCGTCCTCGACGCCTCCGGCTACGCCCACCGCGTCCGCGCCGCCGACGTCTACGACTCCCACTCCTACGAGCAGGACCCGGACGCGTTCCGCGTCGAGCAGGCGGGGCTCGCGGATGGGCGGCCCTTCACCAACGACCTCGACGGCCGCGCGATCTCCCTGCCGTACGCGGGTCAGCCGTTCTTCGTCTCGGAGTACGGCGGCATCTGGTGGAACCCGGAGGAGGCCGACGCGTCCGCATCCGCCGGCGACGCCGACCCCGAGCGCGCGGTCTCCTGGGGCTACGGCGAGCGCGTCGCGAGCGTCGAGGAGTGGCACGCGCGCTTCCGCGGCCTCACCGAGGTGCTGCTGGAGGATCCGCGCATGTTCGGCTACTGCTTCACGCAGCTCACCGACACGTTCCAGGAGCAGAACGGCATCTACGACTTCCACCGCCGGCCGAAGTTCGACATCGCCCGCATCCGCGCGGTGCAGGAGCAGCGGGCGGCGTACGAGATGCGCGACGGCGACCCTTCCCGGTAGCGTCCGCATGCCCCCCGTTCCGTACGTTCGGACCACGGGGACGGCTTCTCATGCCGACGCGCGGCCTCACCCGCGCCTCGGTCGCATCACCTCCCGGCGAGCGACCCGCCGATCCCGCCCACGCTGAAGTGATTGTGGAACCGACCGGCCAATGATGCTGATAGAGCACTCCCGAACCCTGGGCTGGAAATTTCAGCCCACGAGGCGCAACCGGGGGCCGTCGTGTCAGCAATCGGATCTAGGCGATCCGACCGGCAGCTCGCTCGAGAGCGATCGTGAACTCCTCACGCTTGTTCGGCTGCTTGAAAGAGAGGTTCGATGGATGCCACGTTCGAATCACGGCGGGCCCGCCCTCGATATGCGGCTCAATGTAGGACGTCCACCCCTGTTGGGCCTTGAGACCGCAGAGGATCACGACGCGGAGATCAGGAAGAAGCTGCATCAAGCTCCGTAGCTCGATCGCTCCTTGCGCAAGCTCCGTCGGCCCCGGATGCACCGACGCCTTGCCGAGCACCCAAGGGCAGATATTCCACGAGAGCGTGTGCTCGTCCAGGCCCGCGCTGTTCCGTGCCGTCCAGTTGTTCTGTGCCGTCGGGTCATCGTTGTCCGTGCTGATGAACCCGGAGCCGCCCCACTCCACCACGATCTTCGGACCCGGCGCCTCGAAGACCATGAGTGCGCGCGTTGCGATGCCGCCGCCGACCTCGGCTGGATCGAAGTCCGGGATCACGATGTCGGGTCGCTTCGTCCGTCGCCGAGCGAGCACATCCTCTTTCCACTCCCGGAGCGGCTGCACGCCCTCAGCTGCCGTGAGCATGTGGCGGCGCTCAGCGAGTCGAGTCTCGTCTTTCAGCCCTCGGGGCGCGTCCATGTACTTCTACGGAGCGTGTCGGCCCGCGCCGAGACGGCATTTGGGAGGTTCAGGGCCCCTCTGTAATGCCGATTGATGGTCACATCACCCTGTGGGCCGTTAGACGGCGACGGCCGGGAAGACGACGAGCGACCCGTCACGGCTTCGCTCGATGTCAATGGCGACGTCAGCCTGAGAGGTGCCGCGGTTGAGGTCGTCACCCAGGCTGCGGAGCCGGTATGCGGACCTAAGGAGATTGTCCACTTCAGCTGGCGTGAAGACCGCGTGGCGCAATCCGGTTCGACGCTTCAACTCGAGGGTCGACAGCTGGGAGAGGATCGAGACGAGCCCGGCTTCGAGGTCGTTGAGGCGCCGCTCGTCTTCCTGCAAAGCACCGAGGAAGTTGGTGAACGGATTGCTTCCGACATCCATCTGAGCATGCTCGACGGCCTGGAGGATGAGCACCCGACGCCTGAGAGCGATCGTCAAACGCGCGAGCTCCAGGTGCGCTCGAAAGAGGCCGCCGTCCCCGTTGATTCCCGGGAACGCCTTCGTAGTGGCCGCGAGATTTACCGGCCCATCCGGGAATTCCGCCAGGGAGGCCTGCCACTTCGAAAGTCGCCGACGGCTCATCTCCAACGACTTGCTGATCGCATGGACAGCGCTGTCCAAACCCAGAGCGGGACCGATGCGGCCCTGGTCGAGCAGAATCGCCGCCGCCTTGTCAATGGCGTCGCGGCACCCGTCGAGCTCACTCCGTTCCTTGTCCAAGTTGTCCTCGTGCAGCTGATCCAGCAGGTCGGTGATCCGCTCGATGGCGACCTGGCGCTCATGCTCTGCGTAGGCGCTGACTCCGACAGCTACGGCCATGAGCACGAGCGGCGCCGCGACGGTGATCACACCGGCGGCAGCGACTGCGCCGCCGGCTGCTCCGGCGGCACCGACCGCACCTCCCGCGCCAGCCGCTGTTGCGCCGGCGCCGGCAGTTGCCGCCTTGCCTGCAACAGGTACGAACGTCGCACTGGCAACGATCCCAGCCTTATCGAGCAGACCGCCGTGGATCCCTCCGGCCACCGCTTTCGATGCCATGGGCTTCACGAGCCCCGTGCCGACCTGCACAGCGACCTTGGCGGGGACGACCATCTGATACAAGACCTCGCCGGATGCCGCCGCGTCCAACGCTGGCACAGCCGCTTTGGCCGTCGAGGCGGACTTGGCCGTGTCCGACACGAGCTGAGACAGCTGCTTCGCGAGCGGACTCGCTGCCTGGAGCCGGATGCCCTGGTGCGGATCACGCGGAATCGATACCGGCCGGACCTCCAGCGTCGTGATCGGACTAGCCGCGAGCGTGGCCAAAGCCGTCCGCACCTCACCGAGGCGAGCGGGAGTGAGGTTACCTCCGCCGAATACGTGGGGCAGGCTCACCGGCTCGGTGGCCAGAGTCCACACCGGAACCAGCGCGCTGTTGTCGAAAGTCATGGGTGGCCTGTTCCTCGTCCGCGACGCACCGTCAACGCTGTCCACGCCGCGCCATCAGCCATCGTGACACGGCAAGCCCTCGGGTTGACGCCACCCACGTGTCTTGGTGCTGCTGAGCGATCAGTCTGCTGACACTTGGCTGCAGCACATGCCGAGCCCGCCGTCGTCTTGTCGAAGCGAGCCTGCTCGCACCAGGGCGTCCGGATCTTTGATGGCAGCGCGGCGCGGACAGACAGCGGCGGCAGCTGCGGATACTGTGAGGAGTGTGATCACTGGAGAGCTCAAGAGCAAGATCGATCGAGTGTGGGACGCGTTCTGGTCCGGTGGCATATCGAACCCCCTCGAGGTGATCGAGCAGATCACCTACCTGCTCTTCGTTCGGCGGCTCGATGACCTGCAGACGCTCGCCGAGCGGAAAGCCCGCGTCACGGGCGGGGAGGTCGAGCGCCCCGTATACCTGCCGCGGCAGAAGCATCTGAGGTGGAGCCGATTCAAGAACGACGATCCCGAAGTCATGTGGGCTTCCATGGGCAACGAGGTGTTCCCGTTCCTGCGCACCCTCGGCGGCGACGAATCGACGTACGGCGAGCACATGCGCGATGCCCGCTTCACGATTCCGACCCCGGCTTTGCTGTCGAGGGTGGTCGACATGCTCGACGACATTCCCATGGCCGAGCGCGACACCAACGGCGATTTGTACGAATACCTGCTGTCAAAGATCGCTTCCGCGGGGGTGAACGGGCAGTTCCGCACGCCCCGGCACATCATCGGCCTGATGGTTGCCATGACGGCACCTCAGCCGGAGGACGAGATCTGCGATCCCGCGTGCGGTACGGCCGGGTTCCTCGTCGCCGCGTCGGAGTACGTGCGGCGCGAGCACCCCAGTGTGCTGACGAACACGGCGCAGCGCTCGCACTTTCACACGAGCATGTTCCACGGGTTCGACTTCGACTCGACCATGCTGCGCATCGGCAGCATGAATATGCTGTTGCACGGCATCGAATCGCCAGACATCCGCTACCGCGACTCGCTCTCCGAGGGCGTGAGCGATGACGTGGAGCGGTACTCACTGATTTTGGCGAACCCGCCCTTCGCCGGCTCGCTCGACTACGAGTCGACCTCGAAAGACCTGCAGCGGGTCGTGAAGACGAAGAAGACCGAGCTGCTCTTCATGGCCCTGTTCCTGAAACTGCTGAAGCCCGGCGGCCGGGCGGCCGTGATCGTGCCCGACGGTGTGCTATTCGGATCGTCGACCGCGCATAAGGCATTGCGGCGAATGCTCGTGGAGGACCAGAAGCTCGATGCGGTCGTCAAGCTCCCCTCTGGCGTCTTCCGCCCGTACGCGGGCGTGTCGACCGCGATCCTGTTCTTCACGAAGACAGACTCCGGCGGTACCGACGACGTCTGGTTCTACGAGGTGCACGCCGACGGCTTCTCCCTCGACGACAAGCGCAACCCCATCGAGGCGAACGACCTGCCGGACGTGCTTACCCGCTGGGCAGACCGCCGCACGGGCGAACGCGACCGGGCTCGGACCGAGCAGTCGTTCACCGTGCCTAAGACAGACATTGCCGCCCAGGGCTACGACCTCTCCCTAAACCGTTACAAGGAGATCGTCCACGACGAGGTCGAACATCGCGCACCATTCGACATCATCGCCGACATCGAGGCCCTCGAAGCTGAGATTGCCGACGGGCTTGCCGAGCTAAAGGCGATGCTCGCGTGACTAAGGTCCCTCTCGGCGACATAGCCGATATCGTTTCCGGCGCCACACCCAAATCAAACGTGGATGAATACTGGGGTGGTAATGTCCAGTGGGTTACGCCTGCTGACCTGAGTCGGTTGACGGGCGCACATATATCAACCACCCCTCGGACCTTAACCGAATTGGGATTGCAAAGTTGCTCTGCTATGGTCCTCCCGCCGGGATCCGTTTTGCTAAGCTCTCGTGCGCCCATTGGGCATGTTGCCATCAACGACGCACCGATGGCAACGAATCAAGGTTTCAAGAGCCTAATCCCTCGGCAAGATAGAGTCGATGCAAAGTATCTTTACCACTGGTTACGAGCAAACAAGGCGCTCCTTCAAAGTCTCGGCAACGGCGCAACTTTCAAGGAAATATCGAAAGCAGTAGTCGCGCGGATTGAGATTCCGCTGCCGCCGCTCGAGGAGCAAAAGCGGATTGCTGCGATCCTCGACAGCGCCGACGCGCTGGGCGCCAAGCGCCGCCAGGTGCTCGCGTACTTCAACGTGCTTGAGGACGCCGTGTTCAATGAGTTGTCACTCAGCGCAACAAGTCGACAATCCATCGGAAGCCTCCTGTCCTTCAAAAGCGGTAGTTTTCTTCCTGCAAAGGCGCAGGAGCCCGGAGACGTTCCGGTCTACGGTGGCAACGGAGTCACTGGTTATCACTCGAGATCTCTTTTTGAGTCTTCGAAGGTGGTGGTCGGTCGCGTGGGCGCGTATTGCGGTGCGGTGCACACGACGGCACCTCGATCGTGGATCACAGATAATGCGCTGTACGTCAGTGAAGTGCATGCTGACTTGGCAATGGAGTACTTGGCTGCAGCCTTGCGGGCAGCTAACCTCAATCAGTATGCAAGTCAATCCGGGCAGCCTCTGATCTCTGCTGGGCGCATCTCCGCAGTGGAAATTCCAGTGCCGACCGCTGTGCAGCAGGATGCATTCGTCAACAAAACACGAGCGATTCTGCGAGCCCGGGGCCGCGCGCGAAACATGGTCTCCGCGGAGACCGAGATGTTCGCGTCGATGCAAGCCCGCGCGTTCCGAGGCGAGCTGTGACCGCGAACTTCGAGTTCGTGCGCATCGCGTGGCCGGACGTATTCGAGGACGCGTCCCGCGCGGAGTCCTACCTCTCGACCGACCCACGGTCAGCCTGCTTTTACAGCCGCCGTGCAGTGGAGCAACTTGTCGGGCACCTGTATGACGTGCTCGATCTGCCTGTCCCGTACCAGGACGACCTCGCCGCGCGTATCAACGACGCCAGCTTCGCGCGAGTCGCGGGAGTAGGGATCGGGCAAAAGCTGAACCTGATCCGAAAGCTCGGCAACCGGGCAGTACATGCGCATCAGCCGGTGCGAGCTGACATCGCGCTAGCGGCGCTGCGGGAGTTGTACCACGTCCTAGTGTGGGCGGTGTTCCGGCACTCGGCGCACCCCGCAGGCGTGCCGACGGCCGCCCAGTTCGACCCGCAGCTCGCGGCCCGCGCCGCGCCGCTGACCCGGGAGGACGTCCAGCGGCTCGCGGCGAGGTTTGCCGCGCAGGACGAGGCGCACGCGAAGGCCCTTGCGGAGCGTGACGGCCTGGCGGCCGCGCAGGCGGCAGAAATCGAGCGGCTGAGGGCGCAGGTGGCCGCAGCGCAGGATTCAAACCACGCGCCTGATGACCACGACTACTCCGAGGCCGAGACCCGCGACCTATTCATCGATGTGCTGCTGGCCGAGGTTGGCTGGCCGCTCACCGAGACGCGCGATCGCGAGTTCGAGGTCGCCGGCATGCCGAATGGGCCGGGAGTCGGATTCGTCGACTACGTGCTCTGGGGAAGCGACGGGCTGCCGCTCGCCGTCGTCGAGGCCAAGCGCACGACGACGAGCGCGCAGGTCGGTCAGCAGCAGGCCAAGCTCTACGCCGACTGCCTCGAGGCGACCTTCGGCCGGCGTCCCGTGGTGTTCTTCACGAACGGCTACGAGCACTGGGTGTGGGACGACGCTGCCGGATACCCTCCGCGGCAGATCGCGGGCTTCTTCACCCGCAGCGAGCTCGAGCTGATGATCCAGCGCCGCACGACACGCGTCCCGCTGGCCGAGGCCGCGGTGAGCACGGGAATCGCGGGCCGCCACTACCAGGTGCAGGCGATCCGCGCCGTGGGAGATGCGTTCGACCGTCACCAGCGGCAGGCGCTGCTGGTCATGGCGACGGGGTCGGGCAAGACCCGCACGGTCATCGCGCTGGCCGACCAGCTGATGAAGGCGAACTGGGCCAAGCGCATCCTGTTCCTCGCCGACCGCACGGCACTGGTGAAGCAGGCGGCCAACGCCTTCACAGAGCACCTGCCCGGTGCCGCGACCGTGAACCTCGTCACCGAGCGAACCGCCGAGGGGCGCGTCTACGTGTCGACGTACCCGACGATGATGAACCTGATCGGCCAGGTCACCGAGGGCGAGGGCACGCCGACGCGGCGGTTCGGTCCCGGGTTCTTCGACCTGATCGTGATCGACGAGGCGCACCGGTCGATCTACCAGAAGTACGGCGCCATCTTCGACTGGTTCGACGCGCTGCTCGTCGGACTGACGGCGACCCCGAAGGACGAGGTCGACCACAACACCTACCGGCGCTTCCACCTCGAGGACGGCGTGCCGACGGACGCGTACGGGCTCGACGAAGCGGTCGCGGAGGGCTTCCTGGTGCCGCCGCGCGGGGTGTCGGTGGGCACCCGGTTCCTGCGGCAGGGCATCCGGTACGACGAGCTCAGCGCGGAGGAGAAGGACGCCTGGGATGCGCTGGACTGGGGCGACGGAGACACGCCCACCACGGTCGAGGCCGACGAGCTGAACCGCTTCCTCTTCAACGAGGACACCGTCGACAAGGCGCTCGCCACCCTCATGACGAGCGGGTACAAGGTCGCGGGCGGTGACCGCCTCGGCAAGACGATCGTGTTCGCGAAGAACCAGGCGCACGCCGAGTTCATCCAGCGCCGCTTCGATGAGCAGTACCCCGAGCACGCGGGGCACTTCGCGCGCGTGATCACGCACAGCACCCCGTACGCGCAGAACCTCATCGACGAGTTCTCCATCGCCGACCACGCACCGCACATCGCGATCTCCGTCGACATGCTTGACACCGGGATCGACGTGCCCGAGATCGTGAATCTGGTCTTCTTCAAGCCGGTGCGGTCGAAGTCGAAGTTCTGGCAGATGATCGGACGCGGCACGCGCCTGCGCCCCGACCTGTTCGGCGACGGCCAACCGAAGAAGGACTTCCTGGTCTTCGACTTCTCCGGCAACCTCGAGTTCTTCAGCCAAGACCTGCCGGGCAGTGAGGGATCTTTCCAGAAGTCGCTCACCCAGCGGCTATTCGAGGCCCGGCTCGGGCTGATCACGGCCCTCGACCGAGCGCAGCTGGATCAGGAGCTGCGGGCGTCCACGGCCGACACCCTGCACCGGATCGTCGCGGGCATGAACCTCGACAACTTCCTCGTGCGCCCCGAACGGCGATGGGTCGAGCGGTTCGCCGACCCCGCGGCATGGGATGCGCTGACGCCCGAGGACGCGGCGGAAGCCCTCACGCACCTGGCGGGCCTGCCGTCCAGCGTCACGGACGACGACGTGGACGCCAAGCGCTTCGACCTGCTCGTCCTGCGGCGACAGCTCGCCCAGCTCGACGGCGACCTCGTGGCCGCAGAGCGCGTCCGGCAGCAGGTGCAAGCCATCGCCACCGCGCTGCTGGGGAAGTCGGCCATCCCCTCGGTCGCGGAACGGCTCGTGCTGCTCGAGGAGGTCGCCAGCGACGACTGGTGGGTCGACGTGACCGTCGACATGCTCGAGATCGCGCGGCTGCGCATCCGCGCGCTGGTGAAGTTCGTACCGAGCGTCACCCGACCTCGCGTCTACACCGACTTCATCGACGAGCTGAGCGAGGCCACCGAGATCGTGCTGGGGCAGACCACGCCGGGAACCGACCCCGGCCGCTTCCGGGCGAAGGCGACCGCGTACCTGCGACAGCACGAGGACCACCTCGCTTTGCAGCGCCTGCGCCGGAACCGGCAGCTGACGCCCGACGACCTGACCGCCCTCGAGTCGATGCTGCTCGCCAGCGGTGCGGGCTCGAAGGCCGACATCGAGCTGGCCGCCGAGCAGGCCCGCGGGCTCGGGCCTTTCATCCGATCCCTCGTCGGCCTAGACCGGGACGCCGTGCTGGAGTCGTTCACCCGGTTCCTCGACGGGTCGCGGTTCTCCGTGGAGCAGATCCGCTTCATCCACCTGATCGCCGACGAGCTCACCGCCAACGGCCTGATGGACGCCGCTCGCCTCTACGAGTCGCCGTACACGGACCGTGCTCCGAGCGGCGTGGACTACCTCTTCGACGAGTCCGACGTGGATGCCATAGTGAAGATCTTGGACGACGTCAAAGCTCACGCGCGGCCCGCAAGCGTGGCCTGACGTCGCCCGAGAACAACCAGAGAGGTACAGCGCAGGCGCCCCGGGGCGTCGCGTCGGCCGTCCGTTGTTCGACTACTACTCCCCGACCGATGACCCGCCGACGTACGCCGCGAGGTGCTCCCCCGTGATCGTCGAGCGCGACGCGACGAGCTCCGCGGGCGTGCCCTCGAACACGATCCTGCCGCCGTCGTGACCGGCGCCGGGCCCCACGTCGATGATCCAGTCGGCGTGCGCCATCACCGCCTGGTGGTGCTCGATGACGATCACGGTCTTCCCCGAGTCGACGAGGCGGTCCAGGAGGCCCAGCAGCTGCGCGACGTCGGCGAGGTGCAGACCGGTCGTCGGCTCGTCGAGCACGTACACGCCGCCCTGCTTCTCGGCCATCTGCACCGCGAGCTTCAGCCGCTGCCGCTCGCCGCCCGACAGGGTCGTGAGCGGCTGCCCGAGCGTCACGTACCCGAGCCCCACGTCCTCGAGGCGCGACAGGATCGCCACCGCCGCCGGGGTCCGCGCCTCGCCGTCCGCGAAGTACGCGCGCGCCTCGGCGATGGGCAGCGCGAGCACCTCGCTGATGTCCTTGCCTCCCAGCGTGTACTCGAGCACCGAGGCCAGGAAGCGCTTGCCGCCGCAGTCCTCGCACGTCGTCGACACCGTCGACATCGGCCCGAGGTCGGTGAAGATGACCCCGGCGCCGTTGCACGCCGGGCACGCGCCGTCGGAGTTCGCGCTGAACAGCGCGGGCTTCACCCCGTTGGCCTTCGCGAACGCCTTGCGGACGGGCTCGAGCAGGCCCGTGTAGGTCGCGGGGTTGGAGCGCCGGGAGCCGCGGATCGCCGTCTGGTCGATCGACACGACGCCGTCCCGCCCGGCGACGGACCCGTGGATGAGCGACGACTTGCCGGAGCCGGCGACACCCGTCACCACCGTGAGCACACCGAGCGGCACGTCGACGTCCACGTCCTTCAGGTTGTGGGTCGACGCGCCGCGCACCTCGAGCACGCCCGACCGCTCGCGCACCGCGTCCTTGAGCCGCGCCCGGTCGTCGAGGTGCCGCCCCGTCAGGGTGCCGCTGGCGCGCAGCGCCTCGACCGTGCCCTCGAACCGGATCTCCCCACCGTGCGACCCCGCGCGCGGCCCGAGGTCGACGACGTGGTCGGCGATCGCGATCGTCTCGGGCTTGTGCTCGACGACCAGCACCGTGTTGCCCTTGTCGCGCAGCTGCAGCAGCAGGTCGTTCATGCGCTGGATGTCGTGCGGGTGCAGGCCGATCGTCGGCTCGTCGAACACGTACGTGACGTCGGTGAGCGCCGAGCCGAGATGCCGGATGAGCTTCGTGCGCTGCGCCTCTCCCCCGCTGAGCGAGCCCGACGACCGGTCGAGCGACAGGTACCCGAGGCCGATCGACACGAACGAGTCGAGCGTCTGCGCGAGCGACTGCACGAGCGGCGCGACCGTCGGCTCGTCGATGCCGCGCACCCAGGCGGCGAGGTCGGAGATCTGCACGCTGCAGGCCTCCGCGATCGACATCCCCGCGACCCTCGAGGACCGCGCGGGCGCCGCGAGCCGCGTGCCGTCGCAGTCGGGACACGTCTGGAAGGTCACCGCCCGGTCGACGAACGCCCGGATGTGCGGCTGCATCGACTCCTTGTCCTTCGACAGGATCGACCTCTGGATCTTCGGCACGAGGCCCTCGTAGGTCATGTTCATCGCGTCGACCTTGACCTTGGTCGGCTCCCTGTAGAGGAAGTCGTGCCGCTGCTCGTCGGTGAGGTCGCGGATGGGCACGTCGCCGGGCACGAACCCGGAGGCGGCGAAGATCTTCACGAGCCAGCCGTCGGCCGTGTAGCCCGGGACGGTGATCGCGCCCTCGAGCAGCGACCTCGAGTCGTCGAGGATCTGCGCCAGGTCGATGTCGTTGACCCGGCCGAGGCCCTCGCAGCGCGGGCACATGCCGCCGAGCATCGTGTGGTCCTGCGCGACCGCCTGCGTCGCGGCGCCCCTCTCGACCGTCATCGACCCCTGGACGCGCACGCTGGGGACGTTGAAGGAGAACGCGTTGGCCGAGCCGATGTGCGGCTCGCCCAGGCGCGAGAAGAGGATGCGCAGCATGGCGTTGACGTCGGTCGCGGTGCCGACGGTCGAGCGGGGGTTCGCGCCCAGCCGCTCTTGGTCGACGATGATCGCCGTCGTGAGGCCCTCGAGGCGATCCACCTCCGGCCGCGCGAGCGACGGCATGAAGCCCTGCACGAACGCCGGGTAGGTCTCGTCGATCATGCGCTTGGACTCCGCCGCGATCGTGCCGAACACGAGCGACGACTTGCCGGAGCCCGACACCCCCGTGAACACCGTGAGGCGGCGCTTCGGGATGTCGAGGGAGACGTCCTTGAGGTTGTTCTCGCGTGCGCCCTGCACGCGGATGAGGTCGTGGCGGTCGGCGGGATGCGGTGCGGCGCTCATCGTGCTCCTGGGTTCGGCGACACGCACCGCGGCGTGCGTGACGCGCCGCTCAGCCTATGACCCCGAGCTCCTCGCGGACCATGGCCGCTCCGGCGCTCAGCGCGCTCAGCTTCCCCAGCGCGAGGGGGCGGGCCAACGGCGCCATCCCGCAGTTGGTGCTCGGGAGGAGCAGGTCGGCGTCGACGAACTCGAGGGCGCGTCGCAGGGTGTCGGCGACCTCCTCCGGGGTCTCGATCTCCCCGCTCGCCACGTCGATGGCCCCGAGCATGACCTTCTTCCCGCGGACGAGCTCGATCAGCTCCATCGGCACGTGCGAGTGGTGGCACTCCAGCGAGATGATGTCGAGCGTGGACCGCTGCAGGAGCGGGAGCGACTCCTCGTACTGCCGCCACTCCGATCCGAGCGTCGCCTTCCAGTCGGTGTTCGCCTTGATCCCGTAGCCGTAGCAGATGTGCACGGCGGTCTCCACGCGGAGCCCCTCCGCCGCCCTCTCCAGGGCGGCCACGCCCCAGTCCTTCACCTCGTCGAAGAAGACGTTGAAGGCGGGCTCGTCGAACTGGACGATGTCGACCCCCGCGGCCTCGAGGGCCTTGGCCTCCTGGTTGAGGATGGTCGCGAACTCCCACGCCAGCTCCTCCCGGCTCCCGTAGTGGCGGTCGGAGAGGGTGTCGATCATCGTCATCGGGCCCGGCAGCGCCCACTTGATCGGCCGGTCGGTCTGCTCGCGCAGGAACCGGGCATCGGCGGCGAACACCGGCTCCTCGAGGCCCACGGCCCCGACGACGGTCGGCACGCTCGCGTCGTACCGGTCGCGGATGCGCACGGTCTCCCGTCGCTCGAAGTCGACGCCGGAGAGGTGCTCGATGAACGTCGTGACGAAGTGCTGGCGGGTCTGCTCCCCGTCGCTGACGATGTCCATGCCCCGGTGGTGCTGCTCGTGGACGGCGGCCCGCAGGGCGTCCTGCTTGCCCTCGACCAGGGCGTCGCCGTCCAGCTTCCACGGGGACCACAGGGTCTCCGGCTGCGCGAGCCACGAGGGCTTCGGCAGGCTCCCGACGGTCGAGGTGGGGAGGAGACGGGGCGTCGCCCGGGATCCGCGGCCGGTCATCGGGTCGCCCCCGCGCGCTCGGCGGCCCAGCGCCGCAGCTGCTCCCCGTGCGGCTCCATCAGGTGCTCCTCCGCGTACCTCCCCTGCTCGACCGCGAGCCGGCCGCGCTCCTCGCGGTCGTATGTGATGGTGGGCCGCGTGTGGTCCTCGGCCGTGAGATCCGGTCGGTAGACGTCCGCGGCGACCGAGCGCGCGCAGTAGATCTCGGGCCGGTAGATCCTCTGGAACGTCTCCATCGTGCTGATGGTGCTGATGAGCTGCAGGTCCGAGAAGTCGCCGAGCAGGTCGCCGCTGGAGTAGAACGCGAGGGGCGCCGCGCTGCCGGGCGGCATGAAGAAGCGGGCCCGCAGCCCCATCCGGGCGAAGTACCGGTCGGTCAGCGAGGACGCGTCCTGCTGGTACTCGACGCCGAGGACCGGGTGCTGGACGCCGGTCCGCCGGTACGTCCTGCTCGTCGACACGCTGATGCAGATGACGGGCGGCGTCGCCGAGTGCTCCGCGTAGAGGGCGGAGTCGCGGAAGTGCCGGAAGAGCATCCCGTGCAGGACCCCGAAGTCGTCGGGGACGGCGGATCCGGGCTGCGATGCGGCGTGCGCCGGCAGCAGCACGCTGAAGTCGTGGTCGCGGATGTAGGACGAGAGGTTGTTCCCGAGGATCCCCGGGTGACATCGCCCGGTCCGGCGGTCGAGGATCCGGGTCTTCAGGATCTCCAGCAGGGGGAACTCCCGCTCGTCGCGGTCGGCCGTGAAGCGCAGCCCCACGGAGACGATGTCGAGCCCCACGGCGTAGCGGTCGCGATCCGGGTTCTCGTGGTGCGCCAGGCCGTTGAACCGCTCGTCGATCAGCGCCAGGACGTCGCGGAGGTTCTCCCGGCGGCGCTCGCCCCGGGCCAGGTTGGCGAAGTTGGTGGTGACCCGGGAGCTCTCCGCCGGCGAGTAGTCCTCGTCGAAGGGGGTGATGGTGATGCTGAACGTGAACTCGTCCGTCATGAGCGGCCATTCCGTGGGAGGGGCAGGGCAGGGCGGGCCCGCGGCGGCGGCGGCGGCTGGTGCGGTGATCGTCACGGGGTGCTCCTGTCGAGGTGCTCGGGAGCCTGTCAGGTCGGGGCGGGTGCACGCCGGTACGTGACGGAGTGTGACCGCCGCGGGCACCGCGCACGACGAGAGCCCGCCCCCGCGATCCGGATGGATCCCGAGGACGGGCTCTCGTGCAGGACGCGGCCTCACCCACGTCCCGGCCGCGCTGCGGCCAGTCGGCTCACCTCCCGGCGAGCGACCCGCCGATCCCGCCGACGCTGAAGTACTTGTTCAGGAAGGCGAAGATCAGCACGGGCGGCAGCATCATGATGACCGCGACCGCCATCACCGAGCCCCAGTCCGCCGCGTTCTGCTGGAAGAACGTGTTGAGGCCGATGGGGAGGGTGTACTTCGTGAAGTCCTGCAGGAACAGGAGCGCGATCAGGTAGTCGTTCCAGGCCAGCAGGAACGAGAAGATCGCGGTCGAGAGGATGCCCGGCAGGGAGTTGCGCATCACCACGTGGATGAAGCCGCTGAACACGCTCGCACCGTCCATCCACGCCGCCTCCTCGAGGGTGATGGGGATGGAGTCGATGTAGGCCGCCATCATCCAGATCGCGACCGACATGGTCGAGCCGATGTAGATGATCGCCACGCCCTGCAGCGTGTTGATGAGGCCCATCGCCGAGAACGTGATGAACAGCGGGATCGCCGCCGTCACCACTGGCAGGGCCTGCACCACGAACAGCACGAGCGAGTACCCGGAGACGAGCCGCGACCGCGAGCGGCTGAGCACGTACCCGGCGGGAGCGGCGATGACGACCGAGACCACGACCGTCACCAGCGCGACGAGCAGGCTGTTGCCGAGCCAGATCATCACGTCGGTGCCGCCGAGCACGCGCTGGAAGTTCTCCAGCGTGAAGCCGGTGGCCGTCGAGTTCTGCCCCGGCTGGGTGGAGAGGAACAGCACCGCGAGGATGGGCGTGATCACGATCAGCGTGATGATCGCGATGAACAGGAAGCGCCACCACTGGCCCTTCTGCTCCCGCTCCTTCGCCGACGTGCGCTTGATGTCGCCGACGGTCGCCGAGGTGGCGCCGACGGCCGCGAGTGGCTGGCTCATTCGATGTCCGCCTTCTTGATCTGCCGGTACAGCAGGGTCGACACGATGACCAGCACGGCCGTCATCATGAAGGCCACCGCGGTCGCCGGGCCGGTCTGCAGGTTCTGGAACGCCTGCTGGTACGCCAGCACGATCAGGGACGTCGTCGCGTTCACGGGACCGCCCTGCGTGAGCAGGAAGATCGTCGGGAAGTCGTTGACGCAGAAGATCGTCATCAGCACCCAGCTGATGTAGGTGGTCCTCGAGATGATCGGGAGGGTGACGCCGCGGAACGCCTGCCAGGCGCTCGCGCCGTCCATCTTCGCCGCCTCGTAGACGTTGGTGTCCACCGACGCGAGCGCCGAGGACATCATCATCAGCATGAACGGGAAGCTGATCCAGACCTTGAACACGCAGACCACGACCTGCGCGAGCACGGGGTCGCCCAGGAAGTTCGCGTCGGGGAACCCGAGCGTCTCCAGGATGATCGGCACCGGGCTCTGCGGCGTCGCCACCAGCCAGTTCCACGACGTCGACGAGACGACCACCGGGACGATCCACGGCAGCAGCAGCAGCACCTTGAAGAGCCCGTTGGCGGGGATCCGGGTGCGCAGCAGCAGCGCGAGGGCGAGGCCCACGAGCCACGAGCCGAAGACGCCCACGACCGTGAACACGATCGTGAACGTCGTCGCGTTGCGGAACTGCTCCGACATGAGCACGTCGGTGTAGTTCTGGAGCCCGACGAACGGCGTCTCCCACGGCAGCGTCGACGGCGTCCCCTGCTGCAGCGACTGCAGGAAGGAGTAGACGACCGGGTAGACGTTGAGCAGCACGAGCAGGATCAGCGACGGCAGCGCGAACAGCGCCAGCGTCGCGCCCGCACGTCCGAGCGGCGTCTTGCCGGAGCGCTTGCGCGGCTCCGTGGGCCGCCGACCGGAGCCGGCGACGCCCACGCCGCGGCGTGCCATCCCGATCTTGTCGGTGACGCGCGTGTCGACCGCCATCAGCTCACCCCGTCCATGTCATGACCTCCCGGTGGTCGCGCATCACGCGCCGGCCTCGAGCTCCTTCTGGAGCTTCTCGAGGGACTCGCGCGCGGTGACGGTGCCGCCGAGGACGGCCTGCGCGAACGAGATCGTCGGCTGTGTGCCGTCGACCTTGGTGACGTTCTGGAAGACCGTGTTGGAGCCGGGGGCGCCCCACGTCTTCGAGATCGGCTGCCAGTCGTTGAGGATCTTCGTGGTGTTCGCGTCGTCCGCGTACGCCTCCTCGGCGATGGACTTCAGCGGCGGCAGGCCGATGCCGGTCTGCTTCGTCCAGAGCGACTTCATGTTCTGGTAGTAGTACGTGAGGAACGCCTCGCTGTTCTCCTGGCTGGGCGTCGACTTGTACATCATGATGTTGTTCGGGAAGTAGAGCGCGCCCTTCTCGCCGCCGGGGCCCACCAGCGGGTCGCCGACCACCATGTTCGCCGCGGTCTCCGGGCTCACGTTCGCCGTGGCGCCCGCGCCGTCCCAGAGCATGCCGAACGTGCCGGCGTCCATCTGCTGGTACGCGTTGTCGGAGGTGTAGGTGGCGCTGCGGGGGTCCACGTAGCCGTTCTTCACCATGCCGAGGACCCACTCGACGGCCTCGATGTTCTTGTCGGTGACCACGTCGGGGTTCTGGTCGGGGTCGAACAGGCCGCCGCCGTTGTTGATCATGTGGGCGACGATCTGGTGGAAGCCGGTGAAGGCGCCCGCACCCGAGCGCGTGCCGTAGCCGTAGACGCCGATCTTCTTGAGCCCGGCGCACGCGGCCTCGTACGTGTCCCAGTCGGTGGGCGCCTCGACGCCGGCCTTCTCGAGCAGGTCCTTGCGGTACCAGTACATGCGCATGTCGAGGTTGTACGGGACGGCCGCGTAGCCGTTGGCCGTCTTCAGGGTGTCGACGAGTCCCGGGAGGAAGTCGTCGTAGATGCCGTTCGACTTCCACGACTCGATGAGGTCGTCCGCGTACGCGATCTTGCCCTGCGACTCGAAGAGGAACGCCGTCGTCCCGCCTCCGGAGCTCACGGCCGGACCGTTGTTCGCCGCGACGGCGGTCGAGAAGGTCTGCGTGAAGTTGGCCCACTGGACCTGCTGGTAGCTGACCTTGCCCATGCCGCTCGCCGGCTTGTAGGCCGCGGAGATCGCCTTGTCCTCGGTGAGGAAGGCGGGCGCGCCCCAGGGCATGTTCCAGAACTTGAGGGGTGCGCCGGCGCCTCCGCCCGCGCCTCCCCCGCCGCCGCCGCTGCAGGCGGCGAGGAGGCCGACCGCGGCGGCGCCGACGCCCGCGCTCAGGAGGGATCGACGGGTGAGTCCGTTGCCGAAGGCGCTGGATGACTGCTGTGGCATTTCGTGCTCCGTTGCATGTTGTGGTGCCTGATGTGTGGTGGAGGGGAAGGGATCGTGGGTCAGCTCGGCCGCTCGCCGGCCAGCGCGGGCGCGGCGGCGAGGAGGGAGCGGAGGTCGGCGACGTCGTCGGGGACGCATCGGCCGTGGGCGGCGTCGCGGGCGAGGCGCATCGCGGTGCGATGGCCCGACTCGAAGACGACGGGGAGGTCCTCGCGGCCGGCAGCGTCGGTGACGCTCGCGCGGCCGGGCGCGGCCGTGTCCGGCGCGGGGAGGGCGACGTGCGCGGCGCGGTCGCCGACGACGAGGCGGAAGGTCGCGCACGCGTGGGCGTGGGCCGTGACCACCGCGCTGACGACCACGTGCACGCCGGAGGCGGAGGAGCCGGAGAGCATCAGGTGGTCCGCGGTCCGGGCGAGCGGCGCGAGCGCGGTGAGGGGCGAGCCGAGCAGCGCCTGCGCGGTGAGCGCGAGGGCGCGGGCCGCGCCCTCGAGGTCGTCCCCGTCGGCGAGGGTCGCGCGCGCCTCGAGCAGGGCGCCCGGGGCGGCGAGGCGGTGGATCCGCGGGGCCACCCGGCGCACGGCCTCGTCGTGCCGCCACGGCACGTCGAGCACCACGGGCGTGCCGGTCGCGGCGAGCTCGGCGAGCTCCTCGTCGTCCGCGGAGCCGGGGGCGAGCACGAGCAGGGCGCGGGCTCCGGCACGGGCGGCGGCGAGCGCGCGGCCGGCCCAGCCTGCGGTGCCCGCGACCACGACCACGTCGCCCGCGTCGTCCGTGCGGCGGAAGGACTCGGGCAGCGAGGCGAGCGTCGCGGCCGCCGTGCCCGCGTGCGCCGGCGACGCGGCGGAATCGATGAGGAGGGTGAGGGCGGTCATGCCGCGACCTCCGTCCGGGAGGAGCGGGCGGCGCCGGCGTCCGCCCGGATGAGCGCCGAGGCCTGCTCGGCGATGTCGATCGCGAGGTCGAGGTCGGCGAGGAGCACGTCCATCGGCACCGGCTCCGCGGCGCCCGTGATCACGTCGTGCACGTGCTCCCACTCGCGGATGTAGCCGTTGTCGGGGAACGGGCCCCAGCCCGTGGTGCTGCGGGCGTCCGTGAGGGCGGCGGTGCTGGATCCGGCGTGCACGTAGGAGAGGGAGAAGTCGAGGTGGAGCGAGCGGTCGCGGGCGACGGCGTCGAGCGTCCACTCGGGATCCCACGACGCGCCGCCGATGCCGTGCACCTCGAGCACGCTCTCGCCGACCATCGCGACGATCTCGTAGCCCCACGGCCGGAGGGCGCGCGCGCTGAGGACCCGAGGCGGCGCGTCGGGCAGGAGCCGGCGGGCGAGCGGGAGGTCGTGGATCGCGAGGCCGAGCACGCCGCCGCTGACCGCGGCCACGCGGGCCTCGGCGTCGGGCTCGCCCGCCGCGCGGGGAGCCGGTCGGCCGACGATCTCGGTGGCGGAGTCCTCGGAGTCGGGGTTCGGCGGGATGACGGCCGAGATCCGGACGGTGTGCGGCGCGCTGCCGGTGGCCTCCCACGCCTCGACCGCGGCGATCCAGGCGGGGTCGAACGCGTGCATGGTGCCGACGACGACGGGCACGCCGTGCTCGGCGGAGGCGCGGGCGATGGCCCGGCCCTCCTCGGCGGAGACGGCGAGCGGCTTCTCGCAGAGGACGGCGCGCTTGCCCGCCCGGCACGCGGCGATGACCTGCTCGGCGTGGAAGCGGTTCGGGCTGCCGATGACGACGACGGCGACCTCGGGATCCGCGATGAGCGCGTCGGCGTCGGTCGAGTGCCGGGCTCCGGCCCGGGCAGCGACCCGCTCGGCGACGGCCGCGTCGACGTCCATCACGTGGACGACCCGGAAGCGGTCGGGCATGCGCGCCAACGTCGGCAGGTGGATCGCCTGCCCTACCGGTCCGGCCCCGATCAGGCCCACACCGAACACCTCTTCGCCCACGACGCCCTCGTCCCTAGCTGATGACCGCACGACGAATGCTGACGCACCGTTTACGGTTGAGTCACTGTACGTCCGGGCACATGGAGGCACAAGAGGGAGCATCGAGATCGTGACCGAGTCGAGAAGCGCGGTCCCGGAGCGCGGTGGGCCCGCGGTGCCGGAGGAAAGGTTTCCGCGCGCTGATGCGGATGAGAGCGCGGCCACGGAATCGGGGTCCGGGACGGGTTCGTCGGTCCGCGGCCCGTACTCCACCGGCGTGCGTCGGCGGGCCGAGATCGTCGACGCGGCCGTGCGCGTGTTCGGCGTCCGGGGCTACGGCGCGGCCACCATCAAGGAGATCGCCGACGAGGTGGGCGTCTCCCCCGCGGCCGTCCTCCGCTACTTCCGCAAGGAGGAGCTGCTCACCGAGGTCCTCCGCCAGTGGGACCGCCAGCAGCCGTTCGTGGCCGACGCCGCCCCGGGCCTCCCGGCGCTCCGCGCGTTCGTGGACCTCATGCGGTACCACGTGGAGCACCGCGGATTCCTCGAGCTGTACCTGACGTTCGCGACCGAGACCAGCGACGCGACCCATCCCGCGCACGTCTACATGCGCGGCCGCTACGCGCGGACGATCGCGCAGATCCGCCGCCGGATCGCCGAGTCCGTGGACCTCGGCCAGGTGCCGCCACTGGACGACGCGACCCTCGACTACGAGGCCGCCTGCTTCCTCGCGATCCTCGACGGGCTCGAGATCCAGTGGATCCACAACCCGAGCCTCGACCTGCCCGCGCTCGTCGGCGAGTACGTGGAGCAGTCGATCGCGCGCTGGCGCGGGGGGACGCAGGCGGCGGTCCCGCCCGGCTCGGCGTCCTGGGACTGAGCGGAGCCGGGCCCAGCCGGGCCGGGCGGATGCGCCGGCCGGACGCGCTAGTGCGCGACCACGCCCTCCGGCAGCGGCTCCGTCGGGCGACGGACGAAGAACGACGCCACGATCGCGGCGAGCGAGATGAAGCCGCCGATCATGAAGGCCGCCTGCACGCCGGCCGCGGTCGCGGAGACCTCGGACAGGCCGTCCTCGAGGCCGCCGACCGTCGTCGTGGTGAGCACCGTGACGAACAGGGCCGTGCCGACCGCGCCCGCGAGCTGCTGCATCGTCGAGACGGTGGCGCTGCCGTGCGAGTAGAGACGCGGCGGCAGGGATCCGAGGGCCGAGGTGAACAGCGGCGTGAACATGAGCGCGAGCCCCGCGTTCAGCACGAGGTGCACGGCGATGACCCAGCCGATGGACGTGCCCTCGTGCAGCATCGCGGTCATGCCCCAGAGGGCGATGGAGACGATGATCGCGCCGGGGATCACGAGCGGGCGCGGCCCGACGCGGTCGAAGAGGCGGCCGACGTACGGCGACATGACGGCCATGAGCGCGCCGCCGGGGAGCAGCAGCAGGCCGGTCTCCAGCGTGCCGAGCTCCAGCACGTTCTGCAGGTAGAGCGGCAGGACGATGAGGCTGCCGAACAGCGCCATCATCATGATCGCGACCATGATGATCGAGACCGTGAACGGGCGGCTGCGGAACGTGCGGAGGTCCATGAGCGCCCGGTCCTCGCGCTGCAGCGAGACCTGGCGGGCGATGAACGCGGCGAGCGCGAGCGCGCCGACGGTGATCGGGACCCAGAGCGGCAGGGGCGCGGCGCCCTCGGCCGACTCGCCCAGGCTGCTGAGGCCGTAGATCAGGCCGCCGAAGGCGAGCGTGGAGAGCACGACGGAGAGGATGTCGAACGGGAGCTTCCGCGGGGTGGTGAGGTTCGTGATCTTCCAGAGGCCGAGCCCCAGCGCGACGAGCGCGATGGGCAGGACGATCCAGAACATCCAGCGCCACGACAGCGAGCTGAGGATGAGGCCGGACACCGTCGGGCCGATCGCCGGGGCGACCGCGATGACGATGGAGATGATGCCCATGAGCCGGCCGCGACGGGCGGCGGGCACCAGGTTGAGCACGGTCGTGAACAGCAGCGGCAGCATGATCGCCGTGCCGCTGGCCTGCACGACGCGGCCGATGAGGAGCACGCCGAAGCCGGGAGAGACGGCCGCGATGAGCGTGCCGGCCGAGAACAGCGTCATGGCGGCGCCGAAGACCTGGCGCGTCGAGAAGCGCTGCAGGATGAAGCCGGTCGCGGGGATCACGACCGCCATCGTCAGCATGAAGCCGGTGGTGAGCCACTGCGCGGTGGCCGTGGTGATGTCGAGGTCGGCCATGAGGCTCGGGAGCGCGACGCTCATGATCGTCTCGTTGAGGATCACGACGAAGGCGGCGACGACCAGCAGGCCGATGACGAGGCCGGCGCCCTGCGGCAGGCGCTCGTCCTCGGGGGCCACGCCGCGGTCGGCGGCGGCGTGGGCGGTGGTCGGCAGGGTCGCGTCGGCCGGGCGGCGGTCGTCGCGCGCGGTGTCGGCGGAGGGCGGCGTGGTCATGGGTTCTCCGGGGAGTGGATGGCGGGCACGCGCGACGCTGCGGGGCTGGGAGGGGCCGATGTCAGATTCGGACCTTCTGGCAGTCTATGACACAATCGGCGTCGACGGCAGACGCCGGACGGACGGCAGGTGACGGGTGGACGAAGCGAGCGGGATCGCCGGCGCGGGGCTCCGCGAGCGACGGCGCATGGCCACCACCACCGAGATCACCGAGGCCGCGCTCTCCCTCTTCGAGCAGCGCGGCATGGCGGCCACCACGATCCACGACATCGCGCAGGCCGCGGGCGTCTCCGACCGCACGTGCTTCCGGTACTTCCCGAGCAAGGAGGAGTCGGTCCTCACGCTCCACCCGGTGTTCGACGCGCCGCTCGACGCCTGGCTCGCCGAGGTCGACCGCGGATCCGCCCCGCTCCCCCAGCTCGAGGCCGTCTACGAGCGGGTGCTCGCCTCCCTCGACGGCGACCTCGCCGCCGTCGCGCACCAGCAGCTGCGCGTGCGGTGCCTCATGGCCGACGAGCCGCAGCTGCGCGCGACCGCCGTCTCCCTCGACGCGACGCGCTCGTGGGAGCTGGCCGAGCGGATCACCGAGGCGTTCGGCGGCCGCATCACGGCGCAGGAGGCGCGGCTCGTCACCGAGCTCGCGGGCGTCGCGGTGCGCGCGGCCTTCGACGAGTGGGCGGATGCGCGGACGGCGGGCCTCGACGCGACCCTCGTCGCGTCCTTCGCGGCCGTGCGGCGCCGGCTCCGGGACATCGCGGGGACCTGCGCAGCCTGATCGCCGGGAGAGGGGCTTCCGCCGTAGACGACCGTCAGACCGCTGCCGACCCCGGACCCCGGAGGCGCCCGACCACGGAGGAGTCGGGAGCTGGCGGCCCCTGCCGAGGCCGCCTCGCGGCCGTGTCCCCGCCCCCGATCCTGTTGCTGCGCTCGCTGAGGGCCACGAGCGCGAGATGGCGATCCGCCGTCCAGCAGACCAGGCGCCCCTTCTGGTCCTTGTTCCGCGCGAGGACGCCTGCATCCGCGAGCTGGGTGAGCGCCCGGTGCGCGGCCACCCGCGACACTCCGTGGGTGCGCGCGGCGCTGTCCTCCGTGAGGACCGGATCGGTCGCCAGTCGATCGAGGATGCGCAGGACGACCGCGTCCGCGCGAGGTCGCGCGGGAGCCCGGCCCTCCTGCCGCCGATGCTCCACGAGACGCTCCACGCTCTCCTCGTCGAGCCGTGCGACGTCCTCCGCCAGCCGCACCGCGGTGCCGGCGGCCAGCTCTGCGGCCTCCGCGAAGGCGCGCACCCACTCGTCGACCCGGCCCGCGCGGAACGCCGTGAGCCCCGCGATGTAGGCATCCGCGTCCGCGGCGAGGACCGTCGAGATGGGGATCAGGATGTCACGCACCGCGTCACCTCGGCGCAGGACCGTGTGGATGAGGGCGCGACCCGTGCGGCCGTTCCCGTCGATGAAGGGGTGGATGGTCTCGAACTGCGCATGCGCGATGGCCGCCCGGACGACCGGGTTCCCGTCCGTGGCGGTGCAGAAGCGCGCCAGGTCCTCGAGGAGCCGGCGGACCTCACCCTCCGGCGGGGGCACGGAGTCCGCGCGGATCGGGGACCACCCGGATCCCCCGACCCGGTTCTGCTCCGTCCGGATGCCCTCGTCCAGCGAGGGCTCGATGACGTGCTGGAGCGCCTCGAGGTCCGCGACGGTGATCCGGTGCTCTCGATCCGCCAGCGCGTCGATCGCGTCCTCCGTGGCGCGCACGTTCGCGATCACGTCGAGGGCGACGCGCGTGCCCTGCCGCAGGAGCTCGGCGATCGCGAGGCGCTTCGGCGTGACGCGGTTGCCCTCGATCCACGAGGAGGAGATGCTCTCCGACCGGATGAGCAGGTGGTTCAGGTAGCCGGCTCGTCGGCCGATCCGCTCGTCCGCGCGCGCGAGCACGGCGAGGGCGTCGGTCGCGGCCGCCTCCGCCTGACGCCCGAGCTCCGGGAGGTCGGCCGAGAGCTCGTCGGGCACGAACGCGCGGTAGGTGCCGGGCGTGCGATCGCGACGGCTGAGGTGGGCGGAGTCCTGGGGATCCCAGGCGAGCTCGACGTACGCCACGCGCGGCTCCCTCCCTCGGCCTCGCGCCGGGATCGTCGTCGCCGGCAGCGGGACCGACACCACCGGCGACATTAACTTTAGCGGCGTTGGAGTTAATCATGTGCGCCGCGACGTGCGCCTGTCCCCTCCCTCAGTCGAACAGGTTCGCGCGCAGCCCTCCCGCGGCCAGCTCGTCGCGGAGGATCCCGCGGCGGCGGAGCACGGGCACGAGGTCGTCGAGCATCCGGTGCAGCGTCACGGGGTGGAGGTCGCCGGAGAGCAGCAGGCCGTCGTTGTCGGCGTCGTCGCCGAGCTCCTCGACGAAGTCGGCGAACGCCTCCGCCGTGCCGACGAAGCCGGCCCGCTCGGCGACGAGGCCCTTCCGCGCCTTCCGGGTGAGCAGCTCCCGGAGCGGCGCGTCCTCGGTGCCGCCGTAGAGCCCCGCGATGGTGCCGTGCGAGACGTGCTCGCCGAAGACGCCGCGGTCGACGGGCCGGTCGAGGTCGAGGCCCGTGAGGTCGGTCTCCAGGTCGCTCGACCAGCCGAGCGCGATCGCCCGGAGCACGTCGTCGGAGGGGTGGCGCGAGGCGTCGACGACCCGTCGCGCCTCCTCCTCGCTCGGCACGATCTCGGGCTTCACGACGAAGAGGATCCGGATGCCGTCCGGCCCGCGGCCGTGCCGCGCCGCCGCGTCGAGGACCTTCGCCCGGTACGCGAGCAGCTTCCCGGGCTCGAGCGGCGCGAGGCCGAGCTGCACGTCGGACTGCGTGCCCGCGAAGGACAGGCCGCGCGGGGATCCGCCGGGCGAGACGATCACCGGGTCGCCGTGCGCGGACGGCACGGCGTTGAGCGGGCCGTCGACGGAGAAGTGCTCCCCGCGGTGCTGGAACGCGTCGAGCAGCGCGCCGTCGGCGAAGCGCCCGGAGGCGGGATCCTCGACGAGCGCGCCGCCGTCCCAGCTGTGCCAGAGGCGGCGGACCACCTCCATCCACTCGTCCGCGCGGTCGTACGCGCCGTCGTGCGAGAGCGGGTCGAGGCCCACGTGGCGGGCGCTGCCGACGTCGGTGACGAGGTTGATGCCGAACCGGCCGGCGCTCAGGTGCTGCAGCGTCTGCGCCTGCCGGGCGGCGAGGTACGGCGGCGTGATCCCGGCGTTCACGGTGGGCACCAGCCCGATCCGCTCGGTCGCCGCGAACAGCCACGGCGCGAGCAGCAGCGGGTCGTGCTTGGGTCCGCCGTACGCGCCGCGCACCCGGAGGTCGAGCGTCTCGGGCGAGCCGAGGGAGACGGCGTCCTCCATCACGATCAGCTCGAAGCCCGCCTGCTCGAGCTCGCGGGCGGACTGCTGGTAGAGGCCCGGGCGGGTCCAGTCGTGGTTCCACTCGCGGTACGGGTGGCCCCAGCCCTGCGGCCCGAAGCCGCGCGAGAGGAACCAGCCGAGGTGCTGGCGGCGGGCCACCGTCAGCTCTCCGTCGCGGGCCGGGCGTCGCGGTCGCGCGTCGCCGCCAGGTCCCGCACGGCGGTCAGCCCGCGCTCGAGGTCGCGGAGGATGTCGGCGATGTCCTCGATGCCGATGGAGACGCGCAGGAGCCCCGGCCAGATCCCCGCCGCGTCGCGCTCCTCCGGGGTCCGGCCCGCGTGCGTGGTGGACGCGGGGTGCAGCACCAGCGAGCGCACGTCGCCGAGGTGCGTCATGTGGCTGAAGAGGCGCACCGCGTCGATGAACGCCTCCGCCGCCGGCTCCCCGCCCGCGAGCGTGAACGAGAACACGGACCCCTGCCCGTCGGGCAGGTACCTCCGCGCCAGGTCGTGCGACGGGCTCGAGGGGAGGCCCGCGTAGTCCACCGACGACACCTCCGGCCGCGCCTCCAGGAAGCGCGCGACGGCGAGCGCGTTCGACGAGTGCCGCTCGACCCGCAGCGACAGGGTCTCGATCCCCTGCCGCAGGAGGAACGAGCTGAACGGCGCCGGCGTCGGGCCGAAGCGGGACGCGACGACCTCGCGGGCGTACGCGATGAGGGCCCCGCGGCCGAAGCGCTCGGCCCAGCTGGCGCCGCCGAACGATCGCTCCGGCTGGTTCAGGTGCGGGAAGAGATCCGGCCGCGCGGCCCAGTCGAAGGTGCCGCCGTCGACCACCACGCCGCCGAGCACGGAGCCGTGGCCCGCGAGGAACTTGCTCGTGGAGTGCACGACGACGTCGGCGCCGTGCTCGATCGGGCGGAGCAGGTACGGGGTCGCGAGGGTGTCGTCGACCACGAACGGCAGGCCGTGCGCGTGCGCGACCTCCGCGATGCCGGCGAGGTCGAGCAGGTCGTTCTTGGGGTTCGGGATCGGCTCGCCGAACAGCACGCGCGTGTCGGGGCCGATGCGGCGGGCCCACTCGTCGAGGTCGCGGTGGTCGTCCACGAAGTCGACCCCGATGCCCAGGCGGCCGAGGTTCTGGCGGAAGAGGCCGCGGTTGCCCTCGTAGATGCTGCTCGAGGAGAGGATCCGGTCGCCGGCCTGCAGGATCGACAGCAGCGCGGTGGTCGTGGCGGCCTGGCCGCTCGCGACGAGGACCGCCTCGGTGCCGCCCTCGAGCTCCGCGAGGCGCCTCTCCACCTCGTCGGTGGTCGGGTTGCCGTTCCGCGTGTACAGGTAGCCCTCGTCGACGCCCGTGAACCGGTCGCGGGCCTCCGCGAAGCTGCCGAAGACGAAGCCGGCGGTGAGGTGCACCGGCGGGACGCGGGCGCCGTGGTCCGCGTCGAGCGCGGCGCCCGCGTGGATCTGGCGCGTGGCGAAGCCCGCGGCGACCGGTGCGTCGGGCGCTACCGGTGCGTCGGGCACGACCGGCGCATCCGCGAGCCGGGCCCCCTCGACGACGCTCATGCGCCGAACGCCCGGGTCGACGCGATGGCCGCGCCCTCGACGAGCGCGCCGAGCTTCGCCCAGGCCACGTCCTGCGCGACGAACTCGTAGCTCGCGAAGGTGGAGAGGCCGCAGTCGGTGCCGGCGATCACCCGGGTGGGGTCGCCGACGGCGTCGACGACCTCGAGGATCCGCTTCGCGATCACCTGCGGGTGCTCCAGGTAGTTGGTGGTCACGTCCACCACCCCCGGGATCAGGACGGCGCCCTCCGGCAGGGGGTGGTCGCGGAACGCGGGGGCCTCGTGCTGGTGCGCGGGGTTGCCGAGCGGGATGCTGAACGCGCCGACGCGCGCCCGGTACAGGTGCGGGAGGAGCACGTCGACGGGCACGTCGTCCTGGTGCGGGCCCTGCCAGTTGCCCCAGCAGACGTGGAGGCGCACCCTGTCGCGCGGGATGTCGCGGATCGCGTGGTTGAGCGCGTCGACGTGCAGGTCGACCGCGGCGAGGAACTCGTCGAGCGTGGCGTCGCCGAACTGGATCACCCGCTCCATCGCGAGATCGGGGGCGTCGAGCTGCAGGACGTGCCCACGCGCGACGATGGCGTCGTACTCGGTCTTCAGCTCGTCGGCGAGCGCGAAGACGTACGCGCGGTCGTCGCCGTAGTGCGGGTTCGCGGCGTCGAGCAGCAGGGTCGTCGAGACGATGCCCGGGGTCGCCGCGGAGAAGAAGGTGCCCGCGGGCGCGAGGCCGCGGTCCGCCTGCACGGCGAGCTCGCGCGCGAAGCCGTCGAGGTCCTCCGTGATCCCGGCCAGCGTGGGGTCGTACGCCAGGAGGCCCTGCGCGACCGGCGGATCCCAGACGCGCGCGACGTCGGCGCCCTCCACGATCTGCCTCGCCTGGAACGCCGCGTACTCGGGGAACTTGAGCGAGTCGAGCGTGGGCTTCCGGTGACCGGCGCCGCCGAACCCGTCGATCCGCTCCCGCACGTACGTCGAGAAGCCGACGCGCGGCACCTCGCCGTCGTTGACGATGTCGAGGCCCGTCTCGAGCTGCCGGCGCACGGTGTCGGCGACGGAGGAGGCGGTGACGGCCGCCAGCTCGTCCGCGTCGAACGGCCGTCGCTGGTCGCGGGCGACGAGCAGGCGGGTCAGCTCGGGCGTGCGCGGGAGGCTGCCGGCGTGCGTGGTCAGGATGCGGTCGGTCATGCGGGGACTCCTCGGTGGATGGCGGGGCGGACGCGGAGGGCGGGGGCGGCGACGGGGGCCGCCGCGTGGGGGATGGGCGGCGGGGCGGCGGGTGGCGCGACGGAGGCGGGCGCGGATCCGGATCCGGATCCCGCTCCGTCGAGCGCCGCGATGCGCCGCACGGCCTCCCGGAGCACGTCGGGGTCGCAGGCGAGGTTGAGGCGGGCATGGCCGGCGCCGCCGGATCCGTAGCAGTGGCCGGCGTTGAGGGCGACGCGGGCGCGGTCGAGGATCACGGCCGTCGGGTCGGCGCCGAGGCCGAGCGGACGGAGGTCGAGCCAGGCGAGGTAGCCCGCCTGCGGTCGGTGGTGGACGACGCCGGGCAGGTGCTCGGCGAGCAGGGACGCGAGGAGCGCGTCGTTCGCGACGATTCGGGCGATGGCATCGTCGAGCCAGTCGGTACAGGAGAACGCGACGACGTTCGCGTGCAGCCCGAGGATGCTCGTGCGGCAGGCGACCTCCTCCACGAACCCGTCGAGCAGGTCGTGGGTGCGCGCGTCCCCTGCGACGACCACGGAGCACTTGGCCCCGGCGAGGTTCCAGCCCTTGCTCGCGGAGGTGACGCAGATCGAGCTGGCGCCGAGCGACTCGGCCAGCGGCGCGAACGGCGTGAAGCGGGCGCCGGGGAGGGTGAGGGGCGCGTGCACCTCGTCGCTGATCACGAGCACGTCGTGGCGCGCGGCCAGCCGGGCGACCTCGGCGAGGATCCGGGCGTCGTGCACGAGCCCCATCGGGTTGTGCGGGTTGCAGAGGAGGAACGCGTCGACCCCGGAGGCGAACGCGCGCTCGAGGCCGGCGAGGTCGAGCGACGCCCGGCCCGCGTCGACGAGGAGCGGCACCTCCTCGACCCGGGCGCCCGCCTCCTCGACGAGCTCGAAGAACGGCGGGTACACGGGCGGCGTCACGACGACGCGGCCGCCGCGCGGCACCGCGAGGCGCAGCGTCTCGACGATGCCGACGCTCACGTCGGTGGCGATGCGCACGCGGCTCTCGTCGACGATCCAGCCCCAGCGCTCGCGGGCGAAGCGGGCGAACGCGGGCGCGAGCGGCCCGGGTCCGTCGAGGTAGCCGACGTCGGAGGCGCGGACCCGCCGCACCAGCTCCTCGACGACGGGCTCGGCGATGGCGTAGTCCATCTCGGCCACGAACAGGGGCAGCACGTCCGCGGGGAACCGCGTCCACTTGATGCTCGTGCGCTGGGTGCGGATCTGCTCGATCGGCGCCGTCGTGACCTTCACCATGACGACACGATGCCGGGCCGGGCCCCGCCGTGGCGAGCGCGCGCGTCACACGAGGACACGGGCGCGGGTCGCCCGGGAGCCGACCTGGCGGCGGGACGGCGGCGGATCGACCGTCAGCGCCCGGTGCTCTTCGCGTCCCAGTCGGTGAGGGCGTAGACGGTGACGAGCGCGATGCCGCCGAGGATCCACCACGTCCGCGCGCGGGGCTCGCGCAGCACGCCCACGGCGATCGGCGCGGCGAGGTAGGCCACGCCGCTGTTCCTCTCGATCGCGCCGTGCACGGAGAACGGCACGATCTCCGCCGCCGCGACGGGCTGCACCGTGACGGCGTTGAGGCCGCCCTGGATGAGGCCGAAGGCCGTGAAGAGGCCGCGAGCGCGCGGGCTGAGCCCGAGGAGGCGCGGGACGAGCAGGTTGGCGGCGGCGAAGCCGTAGTCGATGAGGCCGTGGACGCGGGGGGTGATGGGCTTGGTCATGCCCCCACCGAAGCACCGGCGCCGGGCGCCGCCAGGGGCCTTGACAGGGGTCGGGCGCCGGCGAGCTCACGGCCCGAGCCCTAGTCGGCGACGGCGATGCGGAGCGAGGCGATCGCGCCCGCCTCGTCCAGCGCGAACACGCTCGTCAGATCCACCCGGCCGCCGGGGAAGTCGCCCTCGAGCCGGTCGACCAGCACGACGCGGGTGCCCTCGACCGTGGTCGCGAGCCGCGTGCTCGTGTAGCGGAACGCCGCGGCCGCCCCGGTCCGCCATGCGGCGATCTCCTCCTGACCCCGGTAGGTGCGGCCGTCGTCCTCGACGACGGCGTCCTCGGCGAACGGCGCCGCCGCCGCGCTCGGCTCGCCGGCCTCGCGCCCGTCGAGGTACCGCTGGACGGCCTCCGGCAGATCGGTCGGGGTCGGGATCGGTGCGGGGTCGGTCATGGCTGCTCCTCGTGTCGATGGGTCGGGCGGGGATCGCCTCGCCTCACGACGAGCGTCGCCCTTCCCGTGAGGGGAAGGTCAAGCGCCCGGCGGCCGCGGCCCGTGCGAGGCGGCAGGATGGGGCCGTGCCGCCGTCCGTCATGACCATCGGGGAGTTCAGCCGCGCCACGCGGCTCACCGCCAAGGCCCTGCGCTTCTACCACCGGGTGGGGCTGCTCGAGCCCGCGGCCGTCGACGCCGGCACCCGCTACCGCCTCTACGGGCCGGAGCAGATCCACGACGCCCGGCTGATCCACCACCTCCGCTCCGTGGACATGCCGGTCGACGAGGTGCGCCGCGTCCTCACCGCGGCCGACGAGGGCGAGCGCCGGGCGGCGATCGCCGAGCACCTGGCGCGGATGGAGCGCCTCCTCGCCGAGACGCGGGCATCCGTCGACGCGATCCACGCGATGCTCGCCGACGCACCGGTGCCCGTCGAGCTGCGGCGGGTCCCGGCGACGCGGGTCCTGGTCATCCGCGACGAGATCGACCTCGCCGACCTCGGCGACTGGTTCGGCGCGACCCGGGCGGCGCTCCGGGACGCGTGCGCGCCCGACGACGTGGTGGGCCCGCTCGGCGGGCTGTGGTCCACGGAGCTGTTCCTCGAGGAGCGGGGCGCGGGGGCGCTGTTCCTCCCGCTCGCCGCGTCCGCCGCGCCGCCCGCGCGCGGCCCCGCGCGGGTGGAGACCCTGCCGGCGACGCTCCTCGCGGTCGTCGCGCACGAGGGATCCGACGACACGATCGGCCAGGCGTACGCGGCGCTCGGCGCCCACGTGGCCCGGGAGGGCATCGGCGCCGCCGGCCCGCTGCGGGAGGCGTACTTCGGCGAGGCGCCGACGGGCGACGGCGTCATCGAGATCGGGTGGCCGGTGCGCGAGGACGCGACGGGGCGAGCCGGCTAGGTCCCGCGCCGCCGCTCCCCTCAGGCGATCCGGATCAGCTTCCGGTTGGCGAACTCGTCGACCGCGTGGCGGCCGAGCTCGCGGCCGGAGCCCGAGCGCTTGACGCCGCCGAAGGGCAGCTCGGCCGCGTCGCCCAGCACGAGGTTGACCCACACCATGCCCGCGTCGATGCCGTCGGCGACCCGCAGCGCCTGCTCCGGGTCGGTCGTGTAGACGTACGAGCCGAGGCCGAACGGGGTGTCGTTGGCGAGCGCGATCGCCTC
The DNA here is from genome assembly GCF_052654495.1 of Clavibacter rahimiani. Lineage (NCBI taxonomy): Bacteria > Bacillati > Actinomycetota > Actinomycetes > Micrococcales > Microbacteriaceae > Clavibacter > Clavibacter rahimiani. The sequence goes on along the minus strand of NZ_CP199790.1, from coordinate 95,426 downwards.
CTCCTCAGTGGAGACGCGGTACAGCGCGGCGACGGGCCCGAAGAACTCCTCGCGGTAGGCGTCCATCTCGGGCGTCACGTCGGCGAGCACCGCCGGCGGGAACATGTTGCCGACCGGCTCCCCGCTCGCGAGGAAGGTCGCGCCCTGGGCCACCGCGCGGGACAGCTGCTCCGTGAGGCGCTCGGTCGCGGCGCGCGAGGAGAGCGGGCCGAGCAGGGTGCCGTCGGCCATCGGATCCGCGGGCTGGGCCGCCGTGAGCGCGGCCGTGAAGCGCGCGGCGAAGTCGTCGTAGAGGGCGTCGATCACGAGGAAGCGCTTGGCGCCGTTGCAGGACTGGCCGTTGTTGTCGAGGCGGGCGGCGACCGCGTCCTGCACGACCGCGTCGAGGTCGTCGGTGGACAGCAGGATGAACGGGTCGGATCCGCCGAGCTCCAGCACCACCTTCTTCAGGTGCCGGCCGGCGATCTCCGCGACGGCGGCGCCCGCGCGCTCGGATCCCGTGACGGAGACGCCCTGCACACGCGGGTCGGCGATGACCGTCTCGACCTGCGCGTTCGTGGCGAGCACGTTCACGTAGACGCCCGGGTCGGCGTCGAGCTCCGCGGCCGCGTCGCGGAAGATCCGCTGCAGCGCCTCCGCCGACTCGGGGCACTGCGGCGCGTGCTTGAGGAGGATCGCGTTGCCCGTGACGATGGCCGGCGCCGCGAACCGGGCCACCTGGTAGTACGGGAAGTTCCACGGCATGATCCCGAGCAGCACGCCGAGGCCCGAGCGGCGCACGAACGCGGATCCGGTGCCGTCCGTGAGCGCGATGGTCTCGTCGGCGAGGAACTCCTCGGCGTTCCGCGCGTAGTAGGAGTGGATGTCGGCCGCGAAGTCGACCTCGCCGAGCGCCTGGTCGAGCGGCTTGCCCATCTCGCGCACGATGATCCGGGCCAGCTCGTCGCGGCGCTCCACGTGCAGCTCGGCGACGCGGGCGATGAGGGCGGCGCGCTGGGCGATCGTGGTGCGGCGCGACCAGCCGCGGTACGCGCCCTCGGCCGCGGCGATCGCGTCCTGCAGCTCCGCGTCGGTGATCTCGGGGTGCTCGGCGACGATCTCGCCGGTGGTCGGATCGGTGACGGCGTAGCTGCTCATGGGTGCTCCTCCTCGGACGCCGCGCGGGTGGCGCGCGTGGGGCCCACGATATCGAGCGACCCGCGCGAGGCGGCCCGGCCAGCGGGAGCGGATGCGACGCGTCCGCCGGATCCGCCCTCGAGGCCCCTCGTCAGAACCAGAGGTCGATGGTGAAGTCGAAGCGATCCCCGGCCTGTGACTGCAGCTCCCTCAGGAGACGGAAGCCCTCGCGCTGGAACCAGCGGCGGCGCTCCTCCGAACCGAACAAGCCCGTCTCCTCGTCGGCGTGCTCCCGGAAGAACGTCGCCCACTCGATCAACCGGCGCTTCAGGTCCGGCGTGATGATCTCGTCCCACGCGACGGGTGGCCCGACACCGATGTGGTCGTCCAACGGCCACCGCTGTCCGTAGTCCACGGAGAGGCGGAGGGGGCGGGTCGCGCCCGCGCCCTGGTCGGTCATGGATGCCTCCTCCCCGAGGATCACGCAGGCGCGCGCTTCCCGGTCGTGCGCAGGGGCGCGCCCGCGCCATCATGTGAACGCACGCAAGCCAACTCAGACCGTCGCGCTCCCGCTCGTCCCGTGCACAGGTGACCGATGTCGACGCCGTGAGTCGAAGCGGTCCTTCTGGCGCTCCCCGCGAAGCGCCACCCGCGTGCTCGCGAGGGCGCCGGTAGGTGACAGCCGCACACCGACCGCGTGATCTGACGCACCAGGGCACTGCTCCGGGTACCGGGCGGCGTCAGCCGAGGCGGGCCGCGAGGAACGCGTCGACCACGGCGCGGCGGTCGTCGGCGCGGGTGGCGAGGTGGACGCTCGAGGTCGCGGTGGATCCGGCCAGCGGCAGCACCCGGACGCTCGCGGGTGCGCCCACGGTGGCGCTCCGCGGGGCGATCGTCACGCCGAGGCCGGCGCCGACGAGGTGCACGATCATCGACCAGGTCGAGCCCTCCTGCACCACGCGGATCAGCCGCCCGCGCTCGGTGACGGGCGCGAGGTTCCGGCGGTAGGCGTCCTCGCTCGCGCGGCGCGGCGGGAACACGAAGGGCTCGTCGGCGAGGAGCGCGGCGTCCACCTCGTCGGCGGCGGCCAGCGGGTGCGCGACCGGCAGCACCGCGACGAACGGCTCGGTCACGAGCTCGAGCAGGTCGACGCCCGGCATCGGATCCGGGTCGCGCACGACCGCGACGTCGAGCTCGCCGCGGCGGAGGGCGTCCATGAGGTCGACCGTGAAGCCCTCGCGCACGCGCACCTCGACGTCCGGGTGGCGGGCGCGGAAGCGGCGGATGCCCTCGATGGGGCCGCCGTGCTCCGCGTCGATGGCGACCGTGGAGTGCACCATGCCGATGTCGAGGCGCCCCACCTCGCCCCGGGCGATGCGCGCGACCTCGTCGAGCCCGGACTCCGCCTGCCGGAGGAGCGCCCGGCCGCGGTCCCGGAGCGCGACGCCCGCCGGGGTGAGCGCGACGCTCCGCGAGGTGCGCGCGAGCAGGGTCACGCCGAGCCGCCGCTCGAGGCGCTGCACCCGCTGCGACAGCACCGGCTGCGCGATCCCGAGCTCCTCGGCCGCGCGCCCGAAGTGCAGCTCGTCGGCCACGGCGAGGAAGGCGCGCACGAGGGCGAGATCGAGATCCATGCAGCGAGGCTATCGATGCGTGCGCTTCCATATTGGACAGCGCGCGCCCGGAGCGGGGAGGCTGGACGCATGAGCACGGAACCCGAGACCCGCACCGCCCCCGCCGACGCCCCGTCCCTCGAGATCGGCCCCCTGCGCGACGCGGGTGATGCCCGCGCGTTCCGCGCGCTCAACGAGGCGTGGATCACGACCCACTTCGTGATCGAGCCCGAGGACGAGCGCGTGCTGTCGGATCCGCGCGGCCAGATCGTCGACCGCGGCGGCGAGGTGCTGCTGGCCCGCGCGGACGACCGGGTGCTCGGCTGCGTCGCCCTCATCCCCGAGGGCGACGGCGTGTGGGAGCTCGCGAAGATGGCGGTCGACGAGACCGTGCGCGGCCGCGGCACCGGGCGCCTGCTGCTCGCGGCCGCTGTCGCCGAGGCCCGCCGCTGCGGCGCGACGACGCTCGTGCTCGCGAGCAGCGTCGACCTCCCGGCGGCCGTGCACCTCTACGAGGCCGTCGGCTTCCGGCACGTCGCGCCCGAGGAGGCCGGCCACGTGCCGTACGCGCGGGCGAGCGTGTTCATGCGGATGGAGCTGGCGGGCGACGGCGCCTGACCTCGCGGTCGGCCGGATCGCGCGCCAGGATGTCCCCATCGCGGCGACGACGGCGCGGGTGACGGCGAGGAGGCCGGAGATGACGAAGTACCTGATCTCGTTCCCGAGCGGCGAGATGGACGTGCCCGACGGGGAGTGGCAGACGGTGGTCGACGAGTCGCACCAGGTGGTGCGGGAGGCGAAGGCCGCGGGCGTGTGGGTCTTCGGCGGCGGGATCGACGAGTCCGTCCCGCCCGTGCGCGTGGCGGCCGACGGAACCGTGACCCCGGGCACCTACCCGCAGACGAGTCGGCTCGAGGGCGGCTACTCGATCCTCGACCTGCCGGACCGCGCGGCGGCGTACGGGTGGGCGGCGCGCATCGCGGCCGCGTGCCGGTGCGCGCAGGAGGTGCGGGAGTTCGGGCACGACCCGGAGAGCTGACCGCCGCGCGCGGGTCGCTAGCGTCAGGGCATGGACGACGAGCGGGACCCGGGGCTGCGCGCCGCCGTCGCCGACCTCGTCGGGCGGCCGGTCGCCGCGCTCGAGCGCGTCCGCCGCGAGCCGCTCGAGTACGACGCGTTCCTCGCGCACCGGTCGGTGACGCGGATCCACGGGGTCGCCGTGACCGCCGACGGGACGCGCCGCCCATGGTCGCTCGTCGAGAAGCGCACCGAGGGTCCGGCGCTGGCCGTGCCGTACCTCGTCGCGAACGGCGCCCGCGAGCTGGCCGCCTACCGGTCGGGACTGCTCGACGCGCTGCCGGCGGGGATCCGGGCACCGCGCGCGCACGGCACGATGCAGGACGCCGACGGCGGCATCACCCTGTGGATCGAGGAGGTGCGGCACCGGGGGTCGCGACCGCTCGACCGGGCGGTGCTGCTCGACGCCGCGGAGGCGCTGGGCGCCCTCGGCGGGCGCTGGCTCGAGCGGCCGCCCGCGGATCCGTGGCTGTTCACCGGCTGGATCGACCGGCACGCGCAGCCCGAGGCGGCCGAGGCGGGCGCACGGATCCTCGAAGCACCCGGGCCGCGCGCGACGGCGCTGCTCGGCGACCGGATCCCCGCCGCCGCCCGCCTGCTGGCGTCGCAGGACCGCGTGCGCTCGGTGCTCGAGGGTCTGCCGCCCACGCTCTGCCACCACGACGCGACGGGCGCCAACGTGTTCGCGGCCGACGACGGGATCGTGCTCATCGACTGGGAGTCGGTGGGCCCGGGGCCGGTGGGCGCGGACCTCGCGTCGCTGCTGTTCTCCTCCGTCCGTCGGGGCGATGCGTCGGCGGCGGTCGTGACGGCTGCCTACGACGACGCCGTGGAGCGCTACGCCGACGGCCTGCGCCGGGTGGGATCCGCGGTGCCGGCCGACGTCGTCCGCCGCGGGCTCGACGCCTCCGTCGCGCTCCGCTGGAAGCTCGCGGCCGACCTCATCGCGGCCCTCGACGCGGGATCCGCGATGCGCCGCGGCAGCCTGCCCGACGAGCCCGCCGACGCCGCGCTCGCGGACCTGACCACCCTGCTCGACGTGCTGCGCGCGGCGGCCGACCGCGTGCTCGGCTGAGGGCGCCGGCGACCGCACCCCGGATCAGCGGAAGCCGCCCACCTGCCGCTCGACGGGGACGGTGCCCGGCACGATCACGTCGCCGGTGTGCGCGGTGGTGACGGTCTCGATGAGGACGATCTCGACCTCCTCGTCGGCGACCGGGTTGTGCTGCACGCCGCGGGGCACGACGTGGAACTGCCCGGGTCCGAGCACGACCTCCTGGTCGTCGGGGAGCTGGATGCGGAGCCGGCCCGAGACCACGAGGAACATCTCGTCCTCGGCCTCGTGCGCGTGCCACGTCAGCTCGCCCCGCAGCTTCGCGACCTTCACGTACTGGTCGTTCACCCGCCCGACGACCCGCGGCGTCCAGTGCGCGGTCACCTCGCGGAGCTCGGCGGCGAGGTCGGTCACGGGGAGCGGCGTCATGGGTCCATCCTGCGGTACTCCCGGGGCCTCGCGGGCGCCCACCGGGTCCGCGACGCGCACCTCAGCGGTGGGTGCCGCGGAGCGTCCCGCGAGGATCGCTCCGACGCGCGCGAAGGACTCGACCTGGTGCGCCTTCCGCCGCGCGCGCTCCTGCGGGTCGCGGTGGAAGAGCGCCTGCCGACCGGGGTGGATGGTCCGCACCACCTCGACTCCCTCCTTCGCGAGCCCCGGGTCGAGCGCGATCGCGCGGTCCCAGATGCGCTCCGCGTCGCGGCCCTGCAGCAGCACGACCTCGAGATCGGGCAGGAGCGCCACGAGCTCCACCAGCACCTGCGCGCCGGCTCGGCCCTGCTGCGCGTCCGGCGCCCGGTTGATGTACCAGGGGTAGGCGTTCCACGGCAGCACGTCGCGGTCACGGATCCCATGCTCGGCGAACAGCGCCGCCTGCCGCTCGGCGGTCGGGTCGTCGTTCTCGACGCTGAGGAACCCGGATCCGACGCCGACCTGCGTCGCCGGCCCCGGGTCGCGGAGGACGCTCAGCACGCGGGCGTCCGCGCCACCGTGATGCGGGGCGATGCGCGGCAGCCAGCCGCGCCCGTCGCGGTCCGCGATCTCCGCCACGAAGGCGTCGATCGGCGCCATGTGCGGCGCCGTCGCGGCCTGCGCCTCCTGGGCGGCGCGGAAGGAGGGATCGGCCATGCGTCGGGTCATGCCCCGACCGTACGCGGTGGCGACCGCCGCTACGCCTCCGCGTCGCGCCCGGTGACGGCGCGGCGGATGCGCGCGATCTCCACCTTCGGCACGCGATCGGCGGTCAAGAGTCCGTTGGTCTCCTGCATCGTGTCGGTGAGCTGCGTGTAGCAGGACCCCGCGAGGATCCGGCTCATGCGGATGGCGTCGTAGAGCCCCGTGATCCGCGCGATCCAGTCGTCGCCGTCCACCGCGGCCGTGTAGCCCCAGCTGTCCTCGCGGGGGCCGTCGGGCTGGTAGTCCACGCCGCCGAACTCGGTGAGCATGAGCGGCTGGCCCGCGTACGCGACGCCGTCGACGAGGATCCGCCGGCCGCCCGGACCCATGGTGGAGAGCAGGCGCTCGCGGGCGGCGTCGTCGGCGTAGGTGCCGGCGAGGACGGATCCGACGCCCTCGTAGTCGTGGATCGAGACGATGTCGCTGGAGGTGTGCTCCCACCCGTCGTTGGAGATGACGGGCCGGGACCCGTCGAGCGCGCGCGTGACGTCGGCGAGGGCGCGCGTGTACGCCTGCTGCCGCGGATCCGACGGCACCTGCTGCACGCCCCAGCTCTCGTTGACCGGGACCCAGGTGACGATCGACGGGTGGGAGACGTCGCGCGCGACAGCGTCCATCCACTCGCGCATGAGTCGCTGCACGGCGGTGGGCGAGAAGGCGTACGCGTTGGGCGCCTCGCCCCACACGAGGAGGCCGAGGCGGTCGGCCCAGTAGAGGAACCGCGGATCCTCGATCTTCTGGTGCATGCGGGCCGCGGTGAAGCCGAGCTCCTTGATGAGCTCCACCTCCTGCCGGTGCGCGTCGTACGAGGGCGCGGCGAGGTGCGACTGCGGCCAGTACCCCTGGTCGAGCACGGAGCGCACGTCGTAGGGCCGGTCGTTGAGGAGGAAGGACCCGCGGTCGGTGGCGACCGTGCGGAGCCCGAGGTAGGAGGCGACGGCGTCCACGGGTACGCCGTCGGGCGCCACGAGCGTCACGGTGGCGTCGACGAGGCGCGGCTTCTCGGGGCTCCACAGCAACTCGTCCTCGGCCTGGCCGTGCGTCTGGCGGACGACGGGGACGACGAGGTCGACCACGTCGGTCTCGGTGGGCACGGCGACCTCGACCGTGCCCAGGTCCTCGCCGCCCTCCTCCCAGCGCAGGGCGACGCGGACGCGCGATCCCGCCGCAGCGCGCCCGCGGAGCGCGATCCCGAGCGACACGTGCGCGTGGTCGACCGGCACCCAGCGGAGCGCGCGGATCGCGACCTCGGGGACCGCCTCCAGCCACACGGTCTGCCAGATCCCCGTGGTGCGGTGGTACCAGATGGCGTGCGGCGCCTCGTGCCAGTCCTGCTTCCCGCGCGGCTGGGTGGCGTCGTGCGGGTCGTCCTCGGCGCGCACGACGACCGTGTGATCCGCGTCGCCCGCGACGTGCGCGGTCACGTCGAAGGTGAAGGGCGTGTGGCCGCCCTCGTGCTCGCCGACGAAGGCGCCGTCGATCCACACGCGGGCGCGGTAGTCGACGGCGCCGAGGTGCAGGAGCACGCGGGGTGAGCGGTCCGACCGGCCGGCCTCCGCGAGATCCGCCGCCGTGATCGTCCGGGAGTACCAGACCACGCGGTGGAAGCCGGGCTCGGCGATGCCGGAGGCCTCGGACTCCGGCGGGAAGGGGACGAGGATCGACTGCGCGTCGCCGAAGCCGGCCGCCCAGCCTTCCGCGATGCCGACGTCTGCGTCGTCGTGGCGGAACGACCACGTGCCGTCGAGGTTCGCCCAGTCCGCGCGCACGACCTGCGGGCGCGGGTACGAGCCGTCCTGGCGGGTGGCGGCGGGGAGGTGGGGAAGCGTCGTGGGAAGGGGTGCGGCGGAGGACATGACGACCACTTTACAGCGCTGTAACAGCGTCGCGTCGATAGCATTCGAGAATGGGACGGGTCACGCTGCAGGACGTCGCGGACCACGCGGGCGTGTCGATGAAGACGGTCTCCAACGTCGTCAACGACTACCAGCACATCAGCCCGGGCATGCGGGAGCGCGTGCGGTCCGCCATCGACGAGCTCGGCTACCGCCCGAACCGCTCGGGTCGGAGCCTCGCGACGGGCCGGTCCCGCATGATCGGCCTCGCGTTCCCGGACCTCCGGCGCCCCTACTTCGCGGAGCTCGCGCACGTCTTCGCCCGCGTCGCCCAGGCGCGCGGTTACGGGATGGTGCTGATCGAGACGGGCGGCACCGCGGAGGGCGAGCGCGCGGTGCTCGACGACCGGGAGGCCGGCTTCGTCGACGGCCTGGTGATCCACCCGCAGTCGCTGACGGCGTCCGAGCTCGACGCGGTGCGCGGCGACGCGGCGGTCGTGTTCCTGGGCGAGGATCCGCAGCCGGCCGGATCCGACCAGGTCGCCGTGGACAACGTGGCGGCGGCGCGGTCCGCCGTCGCCCACCTCGTCGCGTCCGGGCGGCGCCGCATCGGGTTCCTCGGCCACGAGCCCGGCGACGTGTCCCGCACCTCGGCCCTCCGACTCGAGGGGTACCGCCGGGGACTCGACGACGCCGGCCTGACGTTCGACGCGTCGCGGCTCGTCGCGCGCGAGGCGGGCGACGCCCTGGGCGCGGAGCAGGCCCTGACGGAGGCGCTCGACCGGGGCCTCGACGTCGACGCGCTGCTGTGCCGCGAGGACCTCGCGGCCATCGGGGCCCTCCGCGCGCTGCACCGGCGCGGGATCCGGGTGCCGGACGACGTGGCGGTCGTGGGCTGGGACGCCATCGAGCTCGGGGCGAGCGTCATGCCCAGCCTGACCTCGGTGGCGCCGGACACGCGCGAGCTCGCGGAGCGCGCCCTCGACCTGCTGCTGCAGCGGCTCCTCGGGCACGAGGAGCCGGGGCGCCACGTGACGGTCGCGCATCGGCTGGTGCTCCGGGAGAGCGCGCCGGCCGTCGACTGACGACCGGCGCGACGGGTCACCCGGCCGCTGGCGCCTGCACGTCGAGGACCCAGGTCACGCCGAAGCGGTCCGTGAGCATGCCGAACCCGGGCGTCCACGCGGACGCGGCGAGCGGCTCGACGACGGTGGCGCCGTCGGCGAGGCCCGCCCAGTAGCCCGCCACCTCCTCGAGCGTCTCGCCGCGGACGGACAGGAAGAAGGTCCGGTCGGTGAGGGTCGCGCCCTGCTCGCGGGTCGTCGTGCCGGCGATGGCGGCGGGGTCGGGATCGTCCTGGCCGGGGATGTCGTACGCCATGACGCGGAAGCCGTCCTCGCTCTCGAGCTGACCGAAGACGAGCCCGTCGGCGCCGGGCGCCTCCTTCGGCATGCCGAAGTCGGAGTACGTGGCGCTGGTGATCCGCCCGCCGAAGACGGAGCGGTAGAACTCGAGGGCCGGGCGCGCGGTGCCGCGGAAGTTGAGGTGCGTGGTGGTGACGATGCTCATGGTGGGTCCTTCTGGTCACGGGATGGTGCGGCGCGTTCCGCCGCGAGGATCACGATGCCGGGAGAAGAGGTCAGGTTCGGTCCTCTTCCTGCGCCACGATGGATCCATGACCGGGAGCACGTCGCGCATGCTGTCCCTGCTGTCGCTGCTGCAGACGCCGCGCGACTGGCCGGGGCAGGTGCTCGCCGCGCGCCTCGACGTGAGCCCGCGCACCGTCCGGCGGGACGTGGACCGGCTGCGGGAGCTGGGGTACCGGATCAGCTCCATGAAGGGCCCCGACGGCGGGTACCGGCTGGCCGCGGGATCCGAGCTGCCGCCGCTGCTGTTCGATGACGAGCAGGCGGTGGCCATCGCGGTCGCGCTGCAGAGCGCGCCGGCCGGCGGCGTGGACGTCGACGAGGCCGCCGCCCGCGCGCTGGCGACCGTGCGGCAGGTGATGCCGGCGCGGCTCCGGCACCGCATCGATGGGATCCGCTTCACGGGCACGGAGGCCGCGTCCCGGGTGGATCCGGCGGTCCTGGAGGCCGCGAGCGCCGCGGTGCGCGACCACCTCGTGCTCCGCTTCGACCAGGCCGGGCGGGACGGGGCGCCGCGCCGGCTGGAGCCGCACGCGATCGTCGCGCGTCACAGCCGCTGGTACCTCATCGGGTGGGACCTCGACCGGGACGACTGGCGCACGTTCCGCCTCGACCGGATCGCCCCGCGCACCCCGACCGGGCCGCGCTTCACGCCCCGCGCCCTCCCCGCGCCGGACGCCCGGACGTTCCTCGCCGCGCGATCCAAGGGGTCGGCGGCCGAGGACCGCTGGCCGTGCACCGGGCAGGTGCTCCTCGAGCTCCCCGCGCGCGACGTCGCCCCGTGGATCGGCGACGGCGAGCTGGAGGAGGTGAGCGCCTCGACGACGCGCGTGACGATCGGCTCCTGGTCGTGGACCGGGATCCTCGCGGCCGTCACCCGCTTCGACGCCCCGTTCGCGGTCGTCGGCCCGGAGCCGCTCCGCGAGGCCGCCCGCACGCTGGCGGGGCGCTTCCGCGACGCCGCCGGGCCGGTCGACGGGATGCCGGAGGCCGGCGACCGCGGCCGCGGCCGCGGATGAGCGACGGGCCGTGCGGGCGGATCCGGCCTACCGCCCCCGGGCCGCCCGCCCGCGCCAGAGCAGCCACACGAAGTAGGGCGTGCCGACGAGCGCGGTCACGAGGCCGGCGCCGAGCTGACCCGGGGCGATCACGGCGCGGCCGAGCAGGTCGGCGAGCGTCACGAGGGCGGCGCCCAGGAGGATCGCGACCGGCAGCACGCGCGCGTGCCGGGAGCCGACGAGCGCGCGGGCCGCGTGCGGCGCGACCAGGCCGACGAAGCCGACGACCCCGACCGCCGCGACGGCCGTCGCCGTGAGCACCACGGCGGTCGCGAGGGCGAGGAGGCGCGCGCGGCCGAGGCCGACGCCGAGGAGGCGCGGGGTGTCGTCGTCGAGGGCGACCAGGTCGAGCATCCGGTGCCGCGGCGCCGCGACCGCGACGGCGAGCGCCAGGGCGACCAGCACGGGCAGGGCGTCGTCGTAGCCGCGGCCGTAGGTGGATCCGGAGAGCCACGTGAGCGCCTTCGCGCCGTTGAACGGGTCGGTGAGCACGATGATCAGGCTGATCGCCGCGGCCGTGCCCGACGAGACGCCGACGCCGATGAGCACCAGCCGGTTCTGCGGGAAGCCGCCGCGCGCCGCCAGGCCGAACACGACGGCGGCCGCGGCGACCGCACCGAGGCCGGCCGCGCCCGCGATGCCCCAGCCGGACGCGAGCGGCGCGGTGGTCACGAACAGCACGGCGCCGAGGCCCGCGCCGCCGGAGACGCCGAGGATCGCCGGGTCCGCGAGCGGATTGCGGGTCACGGCCTGGACGAGCACGCCGGCCAGCGCGAGCGCCGCGCCCGCGAGCACGGCGGCGAGCACGCGGGGCACGCGGGTGTCGAGCACGTAGCTGACGACGGGGCCGGCGGTGCCGCGGATCCCGTTCATGACGTCGCCGAGGAGCAGCTTCGCGTCACCGAGGAGGACGGCTGCGATCAGGAGGCCGACGAGCACCGCGACGAGCCCGCCGGTGACGAGCGCGGCGCGGCGGCGGGTGATCACGCCGTGCCGCTCCGTGGGCGCGGGCGCGGCGCTGTCGCGGGTGCGCACGGCGAGCACCACGAGGACGACCGCGCCGATCGCGGACGTGACGAGGCCCGTCGGCACGGACACCGACGCCTCGGCGCCGATGGCGGCCCGGAGCAGGACGTCGGCCAGCAGCACGACAGCAGCGCCCATCAGGCCGGCCGTCGGGATGAAGACCCACGAGCGGCGGACGCCCGGGACGAGGCGGCGGAGCGGCCGCACGAACGCGGGCGCGTACAGGCCGACGAAGCCGATGGGACCGGCGACCGTGACGGCCGCGGAGGCGAGCAGGACCGAGGCGAGCACGGCGATCACGCGGGTCGCCCGCACGTCGACGCCGAGGCTGCGGGCGGCGTCGTCGCCGAGCCCGAGCGCGTCGAGCCGGCGGCTGAGGAGCACCAGCACCACGAGCGCCGCGACCACGACGGGCGCCATCTGCGCCACCGCGTCGACGCCGTTCTGCCCGATGCCGCCCTGGCCCCAGCGGTAGAGGCCGCCGGTGCGCTGCGGGAAGAGGAGGAGGAGCGCGCTCGTGACGGATCCGAGGCCGAGCGCGAGCGCGCTGCCCGCGAGCACGAGGCGCACGGTGCCGGATCCGAGGCCCGAGACCGCGAGGACGATGGCGGCCGCGACGAGCCCGCCGACGAACGCGACGCCCGCGCCCGCGAGGACCGGCAGGGTCAGGCCGGTGACGGCGGCGACCGCGAGGGCCGCGTAGGCGCCCGCGTTCACGGCGAGCGTGTCGGGCGACGCGAGCACGTTGCGGCTCACGGTCTGGAGGGCGGCGCCCGCGGCACCGAGCGCGAGGCCGACGAGGATCCCGGCGGCCATGCGCGGCAGGCGCGACGCCACCACGACGGACGCGTCCCCCGGGGTGGCGCGGCCGGTGAGCGCGTCCCACACCTCGCGCGGGCCGACCGCGGCGGTGCCCTGCGTGACGTCGATCGCCGCGAGCACCAGGACGACGAGCGCCAGGAGGCCGACGACCGCGACCGCCCGCACCGGGATCCGGCCGGCCCCGTCGGCGCGCGCGACGGCGGCGAGCGACGGGACGGGGGCCGGGGTCCCCGCGTCGACGGCGGCGGGTGCCGCCGTGGGCGCGGGGGCGGTGCGGACGGGCGCGGTCACGGGATCGGCGCGATCAGCTCGTGACGATGTCGACGACGGCGTCCGCGTACGCCGTGGCCGAGGCCGGGCCGCCGAACGCCCAGATGCCCGCGGGCATGCGGTGCACGTCACCGGCCTGCACGAACGGGAGCGACTTCCACACGGCGTCGTCCTTCAGGGTCTCGGCGAAGAGGTCCGGGCCGAGCACGTCGTTGGTGTTGTAGAGGAAGCGCACGCCGTCGCCCAGGGTCGTGAGGCCCTCGACGTCGGTCGTGGCGAGGCCGTAGGCGGGGTCGCCCTCGCCCGTCCACGCGTTCTCGAGACCGAGCTCGACCCCCACGTCGCCGAACAGCGAGCCGGCGGCGAACGGACGGATGGAGACCTGTCCGGCGCTGACGTAGCCGTCCGCGAAGAGGAAGCGGGATCCCGAGGCGCCGGCCGCCTCGATGGCCGCCTTGCCGTCGGTGATCGCCTGGTCGTACGCCGCGATGACCTCGGTGGCGCGGTCCTCGGTGCCCGTCGCCTTCGCGATGAGCTCGAGGTTGTCCTCGCTCTGCTGGACCTGCTTCGACGCGTCCGCCGACTCGATCTGCAGCACGGGCGCGATCGCCTTCAGCTGCTCGATGGCGTGCGCGGGCAGGTCGGTGGTGGCGACGATGAGGTCGGGCGCGAGCGACGCGATGGTCTCCACGCTCGGCTCGCCGCGCGTGCCGATGTCCGCCGGCTCGTTCGTGAGCGGCACGGCCGCCGACCACGCGCTGTAGCCCGCGACGTCGGCGACGCCTACGGGCTCCACGCCCAGCGACACGAGGTTCTCCACGACGTTCCACTCCGTGCCGACGACCTTCGTCGCGGGCCCGTCGAGCGTGACCTCCGCGCCGGTGCCGTCGGTGAGGGTGATCCCCTCGCCGCTCGGCGTGGACCCGGCGCCCGTCGACGCCTCCTCGGTGGTGCCGCACGCGGTCAGCGTGAGCGCTGCCGCGGCGGCGAGGGCGGTCATCGCCAGGGTTCGTCGTCTCGTGATCACGGGTGGAGCCTCTCGTTCCTGTGGTGGTGGCGGGCGACCGCGCGGGTGCGCAGGCTGCCCGTCGTCGGGTCCGCGTGGACCTCGACGGGGATGCCGTAGACCTCCGTGAGGAGGTCGGGGGTGAGCACCTCGGATGGGGTGCCGGTCTTGACGATCCGGCCGTCGTGCAGCAGCGCGACGGTGTCCGCGAGCGCCGCGGCCTGATCGAGGTCGTGCAGCACCACGCCGACGGCGATGCGTCCGTCGTCGGCGAGGTCGCGCACGAGGTCGAGGAGCTCGACCTGGTAGCGCAGGTCGAGGTAGGTGGTGGGCTCGTCGAGCAGGAGCACGCCGGTCTCCTGGGCGAGGCAGCTCGCGAGCCAGACGCGCTGGAGCTGGCCGCCGGAGAGCTGGTCGACGCCGCGGTCGGCGAGGGCGACGAGGCCCGTCAGGTCGAGGGCGCGGTCGACGGCGGCGCGGCCGTCGGGATCCGCCCCGCCGAAGCGGCCGCGGTGCGGGTAGCGCCCGAACTCGACGACGTCGCGGACGCTGAGGCCGCCGGGCGTCGGGCGGCCCTGCGTGAGGAGCGCGACGCGACGGGCGAAGCGGCGGAGGGAGAGGTCGAGGGCGTCGGTGGCGTCGCCCTCACCTTCCTCTCGGAGGGTGAGCGATCCGGAGCGCGCGGCCTGCAGCCGGGCCATCGTGCGCAGCAGCGTCGACTTCCCGCTGCCGTTCGGGCCGACGAGCACCGTGACGCAGCCCGGCCGGAGCTCGAGGCCGGCGCCGTGGACGACCTCGGTGTCGCCGTACGCGACCGTGATGTCGCGCGCCGCGAGGGCGGTCGCGGCGGGACCCGCGGGGGTGGGCGCGGAGGTCGCCGGGGCGGGCGCCGCGGGCGTCGGATCCGTGTCGACGGCGCGCGCGATCGGCGCGGTCGGGGCGGGGGAGGTCACGATAGGTGAGGTTAGCCTAACCTCATGTCCGCGGACAACCCGGCGGTCGGTGCCCGTCTCCCGGGCGGCCTCGACTCAGCCGCGCAGGTCCGCGAGTGCGTCGGCGATGTGCGCGCCCCACACCCGGTAGGTCTGCTGGTACCGGCTCTCCTCCGACTCCGGCCGCCACAGCGAGCGCGTGAGCTCCTCGGGGAACGGGATCGCCCGGGCGTTCGGGAGCCCGCGGATCGCCTCCCGCGTGTGCCGGTTGAGCGCCTGCGCGTGGAGGCCCGCGGCGAGGCGTGCGGGCCGCGAGAGGCTGGCCGCGTTGTCGAGGGGCGGGATGTCCGCGACGAGGATCCAGGCGTCGCGCGGCAGGTGCGTGCGCAGCGCCTCGACGGCGCTCCCCATCTGCCGGCTCCACGCCCGGGTGGACGTGACGCGGAGCACGTCGGTGATCCCGACGAGCAGCACGACCGCGTCCGCGCGGGTGAGGTCGCACTCCGCGCCCGCGATCACCGCGGGCGCCTCCCGGAGGCGCGAGCCCGGCAGGCGCGCGGTCGACCAGGCGACGCCGCGTCCGGTCGTCGTCGCGAGACGCCGCGCGAGGAAGGCGGGGAGGGCGATCTGGTGCGTGCGGACGCCGAGGCTGACCATGCCGTCCTCGCCGATGACGACGACGCGATCCGGGTCCGGGCCCTCGACGACCCCGCGGTCGGCGTCGTCGGGGTGGATGTCGCCGGACGCGTCCGACCGGCGGTAGAGGAACTCCCCCGCACGGGCGGCGATGCGGGGGAGGGCGATGGCGGTGGCGAGGAGGGCGGGGAGGGCGGGGAGTCGGCGCATGGGGGTCCTCGGGGAGGCGGGCGGATCCACGGCGGTCGCGACCCGAGCACGGGGTGGGCGGCGCGCCCCGCGGTCCGGGGGATGGTCGAGCCTAGGCGCGTGCCCGGCCGGGCTGCCGGGGAGCGCCTCGGGGGGATCGGCCGCGTGCCTCAGCGGACATCCGTCTCCCCCAGCCGGTGCGCGCCGCGCAGCCAGCGGACGAGGTCGTCGGCGGTGGCGTCCGCGCCGCTCGGCAGCGGATCGGCGCTCGCCAGGGCGTGGCGGATGGCGTGGGGCGCGGATCCCAGCACGGCGTCGAGCAGCGCGGCGCCGCGGAGCCCGACCTCGCCGAGCAGCCCGACCTCGCGATCGCTCAGGCCCACGGGCAGGTCGCCGTTGCCGAGGTCGGTGCCGTACGCGATCCGTCCGCCGAGCGCCGCGTACCGGCGCGCGTTGTCGAGGGCGGCGGCGAGGTCGTCGCCGTCGTGGATCGCGAGGGTCGAGATCCACAGCACGTCGCGCGCCGCGGACTGCCGCAGCGTCCCGTCGTCGAGCCGCTCGGTCCAGGGCACGTGCACGAGCACGTCGGCGCCCGCGCGGATCGCCCGCGCCGCCTGGCCTGCGCCCTCCGCGTGCACGGCCGCGCGCAGCCCGGCCGCGTGCGCGGCGTCGACGAGCGCCCGCAGCACGTCGTCCGCGAGGAGCGGGCCGCCGTCGTGCAGCACGATCTTGACCGCGCCCGACCCCGCCGCCCGGGCCGCCGCCACGAGCCCGGCCGCGTCCTCCGTGCGCGCCACCTCGCGCACCGCCGCCGCCGGGGCCCAGGGCCGATCCGAGGGGTAGCCGCCCACGGCGGTGTGGAACGGTCCCGCGAAGCGGACCTCCACGCCCTCCGGCGGGTGCGCCGCGATGCGGGCGATCTCCGCCGGGTCCCACCCCAGGTCCACCACCGCCGTGACGGCCGATCCGGCGAGCGCCCGGTGGTCGACGAGCCCGAGGTGCACGTGCCGGTCGACCACGCCGTCGCTGAGGCTCAGGTCGAGCCGACCGAGCACCGGATCCGCGGGGTCGGCGAGCGCGACGCTCCCGCCCGCGATCCGCACGGCCACCTCGCGCTGCACCCGGTCGAGCCGCAGCTCGCGCACGATCCAGACGCCGTCGGTCGGCGATGCGCCCCGCGTCACCGCGTCCCCCTCACCGGGTCAGCGGATCGGACAGCCCGAGCGACCACACGGCCACGCCGCCGAGCCGCAGCTGCTTCGCGAGCGCCACGCGCGCGTCGTACGAGCGCGCGTCCGACCACCACACGGTCGTGCCGTCGCGCAGGGTCGCGTGCCACTCCTGCTGGGGGACGCTCCACACGGCCTTCGCCTTCTGCGACGCGACCAGGTCGCGCGCACCCTGGTCCGAGAGCTGGCGCCCCTCGCCCGTGCGCGGCCACGTGTAGCCGTACCCGGCGATCCCGAGCTGGATCCGCGCCGCCGGCACCGCCTTCTGCACCGGCTTCAGCGCGGCCTTCACCCAGGGCATCCCGCCCACGGCCCCGGCGCCGGACCACGTGGGCCCGTGCTGGTCGTAGGCCATGAGCACGACGTGGTCGGCGGCACGGCCGAGCGCCGCCAGGTCGTAGCCGAGCGGGCGGTAGTCGCCCGTGGTCGCCATGAGGCAGACGGAGACGCTGCGGGCGGATCCGAGCGCCGCCTTCAGCCCGGACACGAGCCGCGTGAGGCCGGCGGGATGCGCGCCCGTGAGGCTCTCGAGGTCGACCGTGACGCCGTCCCAGCCGCGCTTCGCGACCTCGGCGGCGAGCTGCCGGACGACCCGGTCGACGTTGGCCGTCGAGCCGAGCAGCGCGTCGGAGATGCCGGGCGAGAAGTCGCCGAGGGCCTCGTCGTAGTTGCCGACCAGCAGCTCGACCCGCTCGCCGCGCGCGTGCGCCTGGCGGAGGACCGCGATCGCCTCGGCCGACGGGATGCCGACGCTCCGGCCGTCGGAAGTGATGTTGACGCCGTCGACCACGACCGACGTGAGCGCGGCGGCGCTCGCGTCGAGCCGGGAGACGGGCGTGGATCCGCCCTCCGCGTACCCGACGACCTCGAACGGCGTCGCCGCCGCGGCCGGCAGCGATCCGGCGGCGACGGCCAGCACGGCGGCCGCCGCCACGGTGAGCGAGGCGAGGCGGCGGGTGGGACGGCGGGCGGGACGGCGGGCGGAACGCGGCGGGGTCATGGGCCGAGCGTAGGCCGCGCGGGCGTCCGCCCCCGCGCCGTCAGCTCGTCGGGGGAAGGCCCGGCGCCGCGACGGCATGTGCAGGACGCGCGCCGGCGGATCCGCAGCACCCGTAGCGTCGTCCCCTCCCGCAGGCACCGCCCTCCGCCCGCACCCGAGCCGTCCCCGTCGTCCCCTCCCGTCCGCCCCCTCCGCACCGCCCGAGGTCCCATGCCGCTCGCCCCGCATCCGCGCCCGCTGGCCCCCGCACCGCGCCGGTGCCGCCCGCCGACGGCGCCCCCGACCCGAACGGGCCGGCGACCGTGCTGAGCAGCCCCGACCGCGACGACGACCTCCTGCGCGAGCGTCTCCGCGCCCTGCATGACGTCTGGCCGGGCGATCCCGCCGACGACGACCCGCTGCGCGCGGCCCGCCGTGCCACCGGGATCACGGCCGCCGACGGGACGCCCGCCTCGCGCACCCGCTCCCTGCTCCGGTCGTCGTGCCGCGCGCTCCTCGCCCGCCTCGGCGCGAGCGCGACCGGACTGCCGCTGCCGCCCGCCCCGCCGGCCGCCACCGACGCGCGCCCGGCCGTCGACGACCCGCCCGATCCCCGCTAGCCCCGTGGCACGCCGGACCTCCGCGTCGCTACCGTGGACCCGTGCCCTCCCCCGCCGTGCCGCCCGCGCCCGCTCCGCCCCCCGCGCCGGCCCGGCGACCCGGATCCGCACCCGCACCCGCACCCGCACCCGCCCGGCTCCCCGCATGACCCGCCCCGGCGCCGCCCCCACCATCCACGACGTCGCCGCCCGCGCGGGCGTCTCCAAGTCCGTCGTCTCGCGCGCGCTCTCGGGAGCGCCGGGCGTCGCGGCCGCCACGCAGCGGACCGTGCGGGACGCCGCCGCCGAGCTCGGCTACGTCGCGAACGCCCACGCGCGCGGCATGTCGGCGCACCGCACGCACACGCTCGGGGTGCTCGTGCGCGACGCGTCCACCCCCTTCTACGGGCACCTGCTCACCGCCCTGCAGCAGCGGGCGTCCGAGCGCGGCTACCGGGTCGTGACGGCGACGGGATCCGGATCCTTCGACGTGGCGGAGGAGCGCCGGGCCCTCGAGACGCTCGTCTCGCTGCGGGTCGAGGGGCTCATCGTGTGCAGCGGCGCGCTCCCGGTCGAGGACATCCTCCCGTCGGCGCGGCGCATCCCCACGGTGGTCGCGGGCCGCCCCGAGGTGGACGCGTCGCTCAGCAGCGTCTACTGCGACGAGACGTCGGGCGGCCGCGGCCTCGCCGACCACGTGGCCGGGCTCGGCCACCGCCGCGTCGCCGTCGTCACGCTGGCGCCCGCCCTCTCGCTCACGATGTCCGCCCGCACCTCCGCGATGCTCGACCGCCTCCGCGCCCTCGACCTCGACGTCGTGCAGGTGCGCGGCGAGGAGCACGCCGACGGGCACCTCGACGGGGCCGACGGCGTCGCGCAGGCGATCCTCGACGCGGGCGCGGTGACGGCGATCATGGCCCCGAGCGACGTCTGGGCCCTCGCGATCCTCGACGGCCTGGGCCGCCGCGGCGTGCGCGCCCCGGACGACGTCTCGATCACCGGATACGACGGCCTGCCGCCCTTCACGAGCGAGCTGCTCGGCTTCACCACCTGGCGCCAGCCGATCCCCGTCATCGGCGCGCTCGCGGTCGACGCCGTGGTCGACCGCATCGACGGCACCGTGACCGGCACGCGGCACACCGCGGTCGACGGCGAGCTGATCCCCGGCCGCACCGCCGTCCCCCTCCGCGCCTGACCCCGAGACGCACGCCCGAGCGGGCTCCCGGCCGGGCTCCGGGCCGGCCCCGCACCCGTCCGTCCTCCCGCCGTTCACCCCGCCGCCGTCCGCCCCCGGCCGCCGCGTGCCACCGTGGTCGTCGCACGCAGGGAACGTTCCCGCGATGCCCCCACGCACCCGGAGGACCCCATGGACCACGACGACCCCGCCGCCCCCGCCCTCGCCGCCCCCGGAACCGCGCCCGCGCCGGCCGACCGGATCGACGGCCGCACGCACCCGGCCGCGCTCCCCCGCGACGACAGCGACCCGTTCCGCCACGGGATCTTCCTCCGCCCGGATCCGCGCACCTGCCGGGCCGTCACGGTCGTCACCGACCAGCTGCGCGCGCAGTACGGGCTCGTCTCGGCGGGCGCGTTCCCGCCGCACGCGACCCTCGTCGGCAGCCAGCCGCTCGGGCACGACGAGGACCTCGTGATCGACGCCCTCACGGAGCTGCTCGCCGACCGGCCGGCGTTCCCGGTGCACAACGCGGGCATCCGCGAGCAGGGCGCGGGCTTCGTCTACGACGTCGGCCACCGGCCGGACGGGACGCGGAACGCGGACCTGCTCGCGCTCGCGGCCGACGTCGACCGCGTCGTCGCGCCCTTCCGACGGACGATGCGCTCCCCCGAGCCGCACGCGTTCGACCCCGCGCGCTTCCGCGCCCACCTCTCGCTCGCGTCCCACGACCTCGACGTGCGGCCGGACCTCCACGACGAGGTCGGCGCCTTCCTCCGCGGGCTCGACGAGCCCGTCCCCGCGGGCTTCGCGGGCGACACCGTCGTCATGTACCGCACCGCGAGCCCCGACTGGTCCGGCCGCTGGTGGACCACGCTCACCTGGGAGCACGTGCGCACCTGGACCCTCGGCGGCACCGCGCGCTGACCGGTCGGGGCGGGTCGGATGTCCGCGCAGGCCCGAGCGGAGGGATCCGCCGCCGAGGATCCACAGGATGCACAGGAAGGCCCGGATCCGCATCAGGACGGGCCGCTCACCCGCCCCTCACCCTCGGATCACCCGCTCCTCCTGCCCGACGTGTCCCCCTAAATGAGGACCGACGCCGTAGAGTCCGTAACAGCACGACGGGTTCCCCCCGATGCCGTCGTGCGCACTGGATACCCGACGAGCGCCCTGCCGCGTCCCCCCGCTCAGCGGGGCAGCTCATCAGATCCCTCCGCGAGTCGACCCGAACGACCGCGGCAGAACAGGAGCCCGGCGCGCGCCGTACCCGCGAGCGCGCCGGGCTCTCACCATCTCCCGGCCCGGCCCGGCCCGGCCCGGCCGCGCCGCACGCGATCCGACCCGCGCACCCGGGCGCGCCGCCCCTCCCGGCGACCCCTCCGACCCGCCAGGATGGGGGGACGGCACGAGGGGGATCAATGCGCACGACCGTCTACACGAGCACGGCCACCCGGCACCTGACCGACGACGACCTCGCGGAGCTGCTCCGCCAGTGCGCGCGGAACAACGAGCGCACGGGCCTCACGGGCCTCCTGCTGCACCGCGACGGGCGCTTCATGCAGGTACTCGAGGGCCCCGACGACGCGGTCGAGGCGGTCTTCGCGACCATCGCGGCGGATCCCCGCCACACCGACGTGCGGCAGCTGCTCGACGAGCAGATCCCCACCCGGCGGTTCCCGGCGTGGAGCATGGGCTTCCGCTCGGTGGACGACGCGACCGTCCGCGACCTCGAGGGCTACGACGACTTCCTCGACCGGCCCGCGTCCGCCGCCGCGCGCCCCGACGCCCCGTCCCGCGCCCGCTGGCTCCTGGAGTGGTTCCGCACGCACCCGGCGTGAGGCACAGGGCCTGGGGCTCTGGGCTCGACAGCGAGCCACCGCGCGTGCGAACATATCGACATTCGTTGCAACGATGATCGATAGGACACGACCATGACGCCCACCCCGCTGGCCGACACCGGCTCCTCCGCGCGGGCCATGCGCGGGATCCTGCAGGCGGCCCTCGTGGTCGCCGTGATCGTGCTGCTGGCGGTCGCCGCGGCGGCCGTGGTGAGCGCGGTCGAGACCGTGCGGACCGGGGTGGTGCACACGTCCCTCGAGATGCGCGGATCCCTCCCCGCGGAGGCCGACGCCGGCCCCGCCGACCTCCGCTCGGGTGCCTACCGCACGGCCGAGGTCGCGGTGGGCGAGGTGTCGGGCGGCATCGTCGCGATGCACGTGGTGCGCATCGCGCTCGACGCGTCGGTCGGCATCGCGCTCGCGGGCACCGTCGCGATCCTCGCCCGCCGGCTGCTCCGACCGGATCCGCTCGCCCGGCGCCTCAGCCTCGTGGTCACGGTCGCGGGCGGCACGGTGATGGTCGCGGCGCTGCTGTCGCTCGGGGCGCGCACCGCGGTCGCGTGGATGGTCGGCGGCGAGCTGAACGACCCGGCCGCGGGCCTCGAGGGGTTCTGGCCGACGGTCGCGGAGGTCGACCTCTCCACCATCGCGCTCGGCTTCGCCCTCATGATCGTGGGCCTCGTCGTCGAGCACGGCGAGCGCCTGCAGCGCGACACCCGCGGCCTCGTCTGATGGCGGGCGACGACGACGGCCCCACCGGCGTGCACTGCCGCCTCGACGAGCTCCTCGCCGCGCGCGGCATGACGCTCGCGCGGCTGAGCGCGATCGTGGGCGTCAGCCCGGTGAACCTGTCCGTGCTCAAGAACGACCGGGCCCGGGCGATCCGCTACTCCACGCTCGTCGCGGTCTGCCGCGCGCTCGAGTGCGAGATCGGCGACCTGCTGGTGCTGGATCCGCCGACGGCCTGACGGGCGGCGCCGGGCGCGCGTCAGGCCCGCGGATCCGGCTTCGTCGAGACGGCGACCGTGAACTTCGCGTTCCGGCCCGCCTCGCGCGTGGGGCCCACGATCCGCGTCAGCTGCGCCCGGTAGCCCAGCGGGCTGTTGTAGACGGTCCAGAGCTCGCCGCCCGGGCGGAGCATGCGCGCGGCGGCGGCGAACAGGCGCGGCGCGAGGCCGGCGTGCACCGTCGCGCCCGTGTGGAAGGGCGGGTTGAGCAGCACGAGGTCGACGGATCCGTCGGGCACGGTGGACCCGGCGTCGTCGCGCACCACGGTCACCCGCTCCGCGAGGCCGTTCGCGGCCACCGTCGCGCGCGCCGAGTCGACGGCCGCCCACGACTGGTCGGTCGCGACGACCCGGAGGTCCGGGCGCGCGAGCGCGACGGCCGCGGCGAGGACGCCCGTGCCGCAACCGAGGTCCACGGCACTGCGGGCGTCGGCGGGCAGGTCGGGCAGGAAGGACAGCAGGAAGCGCGTGCCGATGTCGATGCGCGCACCCGCGAAGGCGGCGCCATGTGCGCGCACCTCGAGGCCGAGATCGGGGTGCGACTCGCGGCGCGGGTAGGCGTCGGACGCCGGGGCCTCCCCGGACGGGCGCACCGGCCCGCGCGCGACGAGCACGCGCGACTTCTGCCGGGCGAGCGTGCCGCGGACGTCGGCGAAGCGCTGACGGAGCACGTCCGTCATGGCGGGCGTCATGTGCTTCACGCGGCCGCCGGCGAGCACGGTCACGTCGTCGGCGGCGGCAGCGGCGATCACGCCGGCCCACTCGTCGAGCGCGTCGAGGCTGCGCGGCAGGCGCGCGAGCACGACGCGGGCGCCTGCGGCGAGGGCGTCGTCGAGCCGGTGGTGGGCGATCTCCGCGGTCTCGCCCAGCAGCACGGCGTTGAGGTCGAGCGCGGTCTCGGAGGCGAGGGCGTCCTGGTGCACGCGGAGGCGGATCGGATCCCCGGCCCCGGCGCGACGCAGCGCGGCGGCGGCACCCAGCGCGAGCGCGCCGTAGGAGTCGCCGACCACGACGAGCTCCTCCGGCCGCACGGGGCGGCCGGCGTCGGCGGAGGACGCCAGCAGCGCGACCAGCTCGTCGAGCAGGAGGCGGTCGGCGGCGTCGGCCGCGAAGAGGTTGTCGGCCTCGACGTCGGGGCGGCGGCGGAGCGCGCCCAGGTCGAGGAGGTCGTCGGCGGCGGTCGCCGGGGCGGGGGCGTCGCTCACCGCGCGCCGCGTCCGCCGGCGTCGGCAGCGGCGTCGCGGCCGTCGGAGAGGCTGAGCGCCGCCCGGTACAGCACGACGTCGGTCTGCCGCGAGGGCCGCACGCCGGCGCGCAACGACACGACGTCGCCGTCGCCGCGGGCCGCGAAGACGCGGCGGCCGGGGCGGGAGAGCAGCTCGTCGGCGAGTGCCGTCTCGAGCTGGCGGACGCGTCCGCGGAGCTCGGTCACCTGGTTCTCGAGCTCGAGGATCCGGGCGATCCCCTCCAGGCTCACGCCCTCCGCGCCCAGCCGGGCGACCTCCCGCAGCTGCATGATGTCGCGCATCGAGTAGCGGCGGGAGCGCCCGGCCGTGCGGGTGGGCGACACGAGCCCGAGGCGGTCGTACTGCCGGAGCGTCTGCGGGTGCATGCCCGAGAGCTCGGCCGCCACGGAGATCACGAAGACCGGGGCGTCCTCGTCCATCGTGTCGCGGGGGTCCACGTCAGCCCCTGGCCCGATCGATGAGCGCCGACCGGGGGTCCTCGGCGGGGCCCGAACTCGCGAACGCGTCGAGCGCCACGCGCTGCGCGTCCGTGAGGCGGGACGGCACCGCGACCTCGATGCGCGCGAGCAGGTCGCCCGTGCCCTTCGGGGTCGTGACGCCGCGGCCCTTGACGCGCAGCACCTTGCCGCTCGACGTGCCGGGCGCGACCTTCAGCCGCACCGGCTCGCCGCCGAGCGTGGGCACCTCGATGGTCGCGCCGAGCGCGGCCTCGGGGAACGTCACGGGCACGTTGACCCGGAGGTTCAGCCCGTCGCGCTCGAACACGGGGTGCGGGCGCACGTGCACGGTGAGGATGATGTCCCCCGCCGCGCCGCCGTCGCCCGACGGCTCGCCCTTGCCGGCGAGGCGGATCTTCTGCCCGTCGGAGACGCCGGCCGGCACGCGCACCGTGAGGGGGCGGCCGTCGGAGTCCTGCAGGCGCACGACGTCGCCCTGCACGGCGGTGAGGAAGTCGATCGTCGTCGACGCGGTGACGTCGCGGCCCTTGGTGGGCGCGCCGTACCCGCGGTAGCCGCCGGTCGACTGGCCGAAGCCGCCGTTGCCGAACATGCCGCCGAGGATGTCCTCGAACCCGCCCTGGCTGTACTGCGGCTGGCCGGATCCGAACCCGGCGCGACGCCCGCGGCCGCCGGCCTGCTGGCCGAACATGCCGCCGAAGACGTCCTCGAAGCCGCCCGCCTGGCCGCCGCCGGCGCCGGGCGCGGTGAAGCGCGCGCCGGAGCCCATGGCGCGGACCTGGTCGTACTCCTTGCGCTGCTCCTTGTCGGCGAGCACGGCGTGCGCCTCGCTGATCTCCTTGAAGCGCTCCTCCGCCGACGGGTCGGGGTTGCTGTCCGGGTGGTACTGCCGGGCGAGCTTGCGGTAGGCCTTCTTGAGGTCGGCCTCCGAGACGTCCTTGGACACTCCGAGGACCTTGTAGAAGTCCTTGTCGAACCAGTCCTGGCTGGCCATCAGACGCCTCCCTTCTTCTTCTCGTGGTGGGGGCCGCACGGCCCCATCCGGGCGCCCGCGCGTGCGGACGCCCGGACCGGGGCGGGTGCAGCCGGATGGATGCTGCGGATGATGGCGCTACTCCGGCTTGTCGACGACGACCTTCGCGGCCCGCAGCAGCGTCTCGCCGATGTAGTAGCCACTCTCGACGACGTCCGCCACGGTGTCCACCTGGACCTCGGGGTTCGGCTTCTGGAAGATCGCCTCGTGCACCTGCGGGTCGAAGGCGTCGCCGACGGCGCCCACCTTGACCAGCCCGATGCGCTCCACGTTCGTCCGCAGCTTGGCGACGATCGCGGTGAGCGGGCCGCCCTCCGCGAGGTCGCCGTGCTTCTCGGCGCGGTCGAGGTCGTCGAGCACCGGGAGGATGCCCTTGACCACGTCGCCGACCGCGCGCTGACGCTCGATCTCGCGGTTGGCCTCGGTGCGCTTGCGGTAGTTGGCGTACTCCGCGGTGACGCGCTTCAGGTCCGCGAGGTGCTCGGAGTCGCCCTCGACGGGCTCGTTCCGGGTCTGCTCGATGAGGTCCTGGAGCTCCTCGTCCATGGGGTCGGTCGTCTCGACGTCGGGGCCCTCGGCCTCGACGAACGCGCCGTCCTCACCCGGGGCCGAGGCCGCGTCGGCCGCGGATCCCGCCGTGGCGTCGGACCCGGCCGGGGCCGAGGGGGCCGACTGCTCGGCTCCCTCGTCCTCGGGCGTGAGGCCGCCGTTCGCGGTGTCCTCGGTCATCGGTCCGTCTTCTTGTCCTGGTCGTCCTCGTCCACGACCTCGGCGTCGACGATGTCCTCGTCGTCCTTCTTCGCCTCGGGCGCGCCCTCGGACGCCTCACCGGCGGCCTGCTCCTGCTGGCCCTGCGCGTAGATGGCCTCGCCGAGCTTGGTCTGGCTCGCGGAGAGCTTGTCGAACGCGGTCTTCACGGCGGTCTCGTCGTCTCCGGCGAGGGCGCTCTTCAGGCCGTCGACGTCGCCCTGGACCTCGGACTTGACGTCCTCGGGGAGCTTGTCGTCGTTCTCCTTGATGAGCTTGTCGATCGAGTAGGCGAGCTGCTCCGCGTTGTTGCGGACCTCGGCCTGCTCGCGGCGCGTCTTGTCCTCCGCCGCGTGCTCCTCCGCCTCGCGGACCATGCGCTCGATGTCCTCCTTGCCGAGCGAGGATCCGCCCGTGATGGTCATCGACTGCTCCTTGCCGGTGCCCTTGTCCTTGGCGGACACGTGCACGATGCCGTTGGCGTCGATGTCGAAGGTGACCTCGACCTGCGGGATCCCGCGGGGCGCCGGCGCGATGCCGGTGAGCTCGAATGTGCCGAGGTTCTTGTTGTCGCGGGTGAACTCGCGCTCGCCCTGGAAGACCTGGATCGCGACGGACGGCTGGTTGTCGTCGGCCGTGGTGAAGGTCTCGCTGCGCTTGGTCGGGATGGCCGTGTTGCGCTCGATGAGCTTGGTCATGATGCCGCCCTTGGTCTCGATGCCGAGGCTCAGGGGGGTGACGTCGATGAGCAGGACGTCCTTGCGCTCGCCCTTCAGCACGCCGGCCTGGAGCGCGGCGCCGACGGCGACGACCTCGTCCGGGTTGACGCCCTTGTTGGGCTCCTTGCCGCCCGTGAGCTTCTTGACGAGCTCGACGACGGCGGGCATGCGGGTCGATCCGCCGACGAGGACCACGTGGGCCACGTCGCCGACCGAGACGCCGGCCTCGCGGATGACGTCCTCGAAGGGCTTGCGGGTGCGCTCGAGCAGGTCGTTCGTGAGCTCCTCGAACTTGGCGCGGGTCAGCGTCTCGTCGAGGTTGGCCGGGCCGTTCTCCGTGAGGGAGAGGTAGGGCAGCTGGATGCTCGTGCTGGTGGAGGAGCTGAGCTCCTTCTTCGCCTGCTCCGCGGCCTCCTTGAGGCGCTGCTTGGCGATCTTGTCGTTCGAGACGTCGACGCCCGTCGACTCCTTGAAGCGCTTGACGAGGTGGTCGACGATGCGCTGGTCCCAGTCGTCGCCGCCGAGGCGGTTGTCGCCCGCGGTGGAGCGGACCTGGATGGTGCTGAAGTCGTCGTCCTTGCCCACCTCGAGGAGGGAGACGTCGAACGTGCCGCCGCCGAGGTCGAAGACGAGGATGAGCTCGTCCTCCTTGCCCCGGTCGAGGCCGTAGGCGAGCGCCGCCGCGGTGGGCTCGTTGATGATGCGGAGCACGTTGAGGCCCGCGATCTCGCCGGCCTCCTTCGTGGCCTGGCGCTCGGCGTCGTTGAAGTACGCGGGGACGGTGATGACCGCGTCGGTCACCGTGTCGCCCAGGTACTGCTCGGCGTCGCGCTTGAGCTTGCCGAGGATGCGGGCGGACAGCTCCTGCGACGTGTACTTCTTCTGGTCGATGCCGACGGTCCAGTCGGTGCCCATGTGGCGCTTGACGGACGAGATGGTGCGGTCGACGTTGGTGACGTTCTGGCGCTTGGCGGTCTCGCCGACCAGCACCTCGCCGTCCTTGGTGAACGCGACGACGGACGGCGTGGTGCGCGCGCCCTCGGCGTTGGCGATGACGGTGGGCTCTCCGCCCTCCAGGACCGAGACCACCGAGTTGGTGGTACCCAGGTCGATTCCTACTGCACGAGCCATGGGGTGTTCTCCTTCTCTGACGCGATCCCGGATCACGGGAGCGCTTCGTGGGTGACGCGGTGGGGGCCGCGGAGTCTGTCTCGCGGTGCCGCTTCGATCAGCGGCGTGCTACTTGAGCCGCGATGGCTCAACTCTACTCGCGCGTCGCGGAGCGTCAAGTCATCGGGGTGGAAGTTGAGCGATGTCGGCTCAACTCCCAGGGTCGCGGGGTCGGGCACCACTGGGTTCCGGCCGCGCGGACCACTGGGCGTGCCCCGCGCGGGGGGCCGGGGATCCGAGACGGGGGCTACTGGTTCACGGGGATCGGCACTGGGGCCCTTATGGCCGGTTGATCTGCTGATCTACCGTTGCCGACGCGAGGCCGGGGGGCCTCTCGCGCCGCGACGACGGCGCGGAATCCAGGGGGTGGTCGAGGTGGTGGGAACGCGCGCGCGCCATGCCGCCGAGCCCCGCGTCCGCGACGCGGGGACGCGCTCCCGGCCCGGCCGCCGCCGCCTCTCCGCCCTGGCCGCGCTCGTCGCGACCGCCGTGGCCGCCGCCGTGCTCGTGGGCCTGCCGGCGCAGACCGCCACCGCCGCGTCGACGCTCGTCACGGAGTCGTTCGCCGGCACCAGCGTCGCCGATCCCGCGTGGAAGCCGCTCGGGAGCGCGTGCCTCACGCGCGCCGGCTCGACGCCGCCCAGCGGCAGCTCGGCGCTGGGCGTGTGCTCGAGCCGCACCCAGGCGCCGCCGACGACGGCGAACCCGGGCGCCCTGCAGCTCACCGACAACCGCACGAGCGCGGTCGGCGGGGTCGTCTACGACAACGCGATCCCCGCGAGCGGCGGCCTCGACATCACGTTCGACCAGTACCAGTACGGGTCGTCCAGCACAGGCGCGGACGGCATCGGCTTCTTCCTCACCGACGGATCCGTGCCGCTGACCTCCGCGGGCCCGCCCGGCGGATCCCTCGGCTACGCCCAGAACACGGGCGTGAACGGGGTGGCCGGCGGCTACCTCGGCGTCGGCCTCGACGCGTTCGGCAACTTCTCGAGCCCCGCCGAGGGCCGCGGCGCCGGCTGCCTCGCACCCGGCCCCGGGCAGCGCGCGAACACGGTGGCGCTGCGCGGACCCGGCCAGGGAACGACGGGCTACTGCTACCTCACGGGCGCGTCCCCCGCGGCGACCCTGCGCGCCACCACCACGGTGAGCACGCCGACCGCCGACCTCGGGCGGAGGATCCGCATCACCGTGTCGCCCGCGCGCTTCCCCGTCGTCACGGTCTACGTGGGCGCGACGGCCGGGGCGTCCACCGCGTCGCTCGCGCAGGTCGTGCAGTACACGATGCCCACGGCCGCCCCCTCCTCCTACAAGTTCGGCTACCTCGCCTCCACGGGCGGGTTCGCGGACACGCACCTCATCCGCGAGGTGAGCGTGCAGAGCGTCGACACGCTCAGCGTCCTCAACCTCGTGAAGCAGATCGACCGGTCGACCCCGCAGCCGGCGGCGTACGCGGAGGGCGACCGGATCCCGTACCAGTTCGTCCTCACCAACACGGGCGGGCTCGTGCTCTCGGGGCTGTCGGTGAGCGACCCGCTGGTGCCGAGCGTCTCCTGCCAGGCGCTGCTGCTGGGGCTGCTGATCGTCAGCGGGTCCACGACCTGCGCGGGCACGCACGTCGTGACGCCCGCGGAGGCGATGTCCGGCACGCTCGTCAACACCGCGACCGCGCGGGGGACGAACACCCTGCTCGTCCCCGTGACGAGCAACGCGAGCTCCGTGACCGCGCCGATCGTCGCGCCCGCACCCGCGCTCGCGCTGACCAAGACCGGGGCGCTGACCGACGCGAACGGCAACGGGCGGGCGGACGTGGGCGAGCGGATCGCGTACTCCTTCGTCGCGCGGAACGCCGGGAACGTGACGCTGCAGCAGGTGGCGGTCGCGGATCCACGCGTCTCCGGCATCTCCCCCGCCTCCGTGACGCTCGCGCCCGGCACGTCCCAGTCCTTCACCTCCACGGCGTACACGGTGACCCGGGCCGACGTGGACGCCGCGACGCCGCTCGTGAACACGGCGACCGTCTCGGGGCGCACCCTCGCCGGGCAGGCGGCGCCGACCGCCAGCTCGAGCACCAGCACGCCCGTCGCCGGATCCGCCGCGATCACCCTGACCAAGGACGCGACGCTCACGGGCGGCACCGGGGCGGGCGCGACCGTGACCTACGCCTTCCGGATCACGAACTCCGGCACCGTGCCGCTGACGGGCGTGGCGCTCACGGATCCGCTGCCCGGGCTGTCGGCCGTGTCCTACGCGTGGCCGGCCGCGGCCGGCACCCTCGCCGCCGGCGCGACGGCCACCGCGAGCGCGACCTACGCGGTCCGCCAGGCCGACGTCGACGCCGGCCAGGTCGCGAACACCGCCACCGTCCGCGGCGCGAGCTCGGGCGGCGTGGTCGCGCAGTCGTCCGCCAGCCGCACCGTGACCCTCGCGCGCACCGCCACGCTCGACTTCGCCAAGACCGCGTCGCCCGGCAACGTGCCCGCCGCGGGCGGCACGGTCGCGTACTCCTTCCGCCTGCAGAACACCGGGTCGACGACGCTCACGGCCGTCTCCATCTCGGATCCGCGCGCCGGCGTCTCCCCGCTCGCGTACGCGTGGCCCGGGACGCCGGGGACCCTCGCGCCCGGCCAGGTCGTCACCGCGACCGCCTCGTACACGGCCACGGCCGCGGACGTGCAGGCCGGATCCATCGTCAACACCGCCACGGCCAGCGCCACCTCGCCGACCGGGCCCGTGACGCGCGCCGCGACCGCGACCGTGCTGGCGGTGCCGGATCCGCTGCCCGACGCCGCGACCACGCCGCAGGGCGTGCCCGTGGTGGTCGACGTGCTGGCGAACGACGGACCGGCCGCGACGGGCGCGACCCTCAGCCGCGCGCAGCTCTCGGCCACCCCGCGGCTCGTGGGCGGCGCGGTCGGCCCCGTGCCCGCATCGCCCACGGCCGGCAGCGCCACCTGCGTCGCGAGCGGGATCGAGCGGGGGCGCTGCACGTACCGCTCCGCCGTCGGGTTCACGGGCGTCGACGTCTTCGACTACGCCCTCTCGAGCGCCGCGGGCACCTGGAACGTGCGCGTCACGATCACCGTCACCGCGGTGGACGCGGCGCCCGTCGCGCGCCCCGACCGGGTCGTCGCGACGATCGGCGGGCCCGACGTGACGGTCGACCCGCGCGCGAACGACACCGACCGCGACGGCGACGCCCTGGCGATCACCGTCGCCACGCCGCCCGGCGGTCTCGCGGGGGCGTTCAGCTGCTCGACGACGTCGTGCACGTACCGCCCCCCGGCGACGGGCACGGCCGGATCCGCCGTCGTCGCGTACTCCATCACCGACCGGCCCGCGGCACCCGCGACGGGGACGACGGCGTCGTCCACCATCACGGTGTTCCTCGACCCCGCGCCCCTCGTCCCCCGGGGCTTCACCCACCGGGACGACGCGGCGCTCGGCGCGGGCACCGGCACGTGGGCGGCCACGACGACCGTCACGGGCGCGACCGCGAGCTGCGTCGCCGGCCGCCCGGTCACCGCCGTGTCCTGGGCCGCGATCCCCGGGGCCACCGACCTCCTCGTCGAGCGCCGGATCGCGGGCGCCGCGCCGGGCGACTGGATCACGGTGGCCCGCCTCGCCGGCGCCGCCACGTCGTTCTCGGACGACCGGCTCGGCGAGTCCCGCTCCTACCAGTGGCGCGTCCGGCCCGACCTGCACCGCTGGGTCGGCGTCGCGAGCGCCCCCTCCTCCGCGGCCGTCCAGCCGGCGGCCGTCTCCGCGGCGGGCTGCTGATGCCCGCCCCCCGACCCCCCGTGCCGCATCCGCCCCCGGATGCGGCGACACGCCCCGCGCGGGCATCGCCTCACCGCACCAGCACGACCAGCACCAGCACCAGCACCAGCACCGACCGCACGACCCGCGCGCACCGCGCACCGCGTCATCCATCGAGAGGAAGCACCATGAGCACCACCACAGCCCCCGAGCGCCGCCGCCCCTGGAAGAAGATCGTCGCCACCGGCGCGGTCATCGCCGGAGGCGGGGCCCTCATCGCCGGCGGAGCGTTCGCCATCTTCACCGACTCCGACAGCGCCGAGCTCGCGGTCGACGCCGGGCAGCTCGACATCGAGCTGACCAGCGGCGACTACACGGTCGCCGACATCGCGCCGGGCGACACCGTCCAGCGCCCGATCGTGCTCTCGCTGCCGAACGCCACCAACGACGGGAACCTGATCGAGTCCGTCAACTTCGCGTACTCCGTGGGCGGCCAGGCCATCGGCACCGACGACCCGGCGCTCCCGGGCCTCGGCGAGTCCCTCGTGTCCGGGGTCGACGGGCTGACCTACAGCCTGCAGACCTGCTCGACCGCCTGGGTCACCGCGGTCGCGGGCGCCGTCGGCCCGTACACCTGCAGCGGGACCACGACGGTCACGGGCACCGGATCGCTCGCGTCCCTCACGGGCGCGGGCACGTCGTTCACGCCCGCCCAGTTCGGCCTGACGCCGACCCCCGAGGGCACGTTCCCGACGGACACGGCCGACGTCACGCTCGACACGCTGATGGTCCTGCAGCTGCCCGCCACGGCGGACAACGACTACGAGAACGCGAGCGTCGACCTCTCGTTCACGGCGTCCGCCGTCCAGCGCGCCGGCGTCCAGCGCTGATCCCGTCCGGTCGGTCCCCGGCACGCGCCGGGGCCCGACCGGGCTCCACCGCCCCTGACCCCCGCACCACCCACGACCCGCACCATCCAGCACGTCCCGCCCTGGAGGAACCGAGCATGCGCGCACACCGCGGACCCGGCAGCGTCGCCGCCGTCGCGCTGTGCCTGGCGCTGGCCGCCGGCGGCCCGGTCGCCGCGGTCGCCGCCGCGCCGGTCGCGCCGCGCACGCACCCCGCTGCCGCTGCCGCTGACTCCTCGCGCCTCGAGGTCCGCCATCTGACTGGGTCGGACATCCGCCTCGACGACCTGGCTCCCGGCGACACCGTCGACTGGGCCGCCGAGGTCACGAACGCCTCGGCCGACGGATCCCCCCTCGCCGTGCGCATCGACGCCGAGCGCGCGATGGCCCTCACGGGCGATCCCGAGGGCGGCATCCAGCTCTCCGTGCGCCTCTGCGCGGACGGGTTCGCGAGCACGGCCGCACCCGTGCGCTGCCGCGGCCCCGTCGAGCCCCTCGGATCCGGACCCGCCGCCACGCTGGGCAGCGTCGCCACGAGCACGCCCCTCGCCGCGGGCGCGACCGTGGGCGTGTCCGTCCGCGTCCGCTTCCCCGTCGAGGCGGACGACCGGATGGAGTCCACCGCCGGCCTCCTCCGCATCGGCTTCGCCCTCGTCGACGACGGCGCGGCCGCGGCCCCCGGCACCGCACCCGGCACCGCACCCGCCGCCGACGCCCCGCGCGACCTGCTCCCCGTCACCGGCCGCGACATCGCCGCGGCCGTCGTCGGCGCCCTGCTCGCCCTGATCGGCGGCACCGCCCTCGTCCGCGCCGCCCGGCGACGCCGCCGCGGGACCGCCACCGGGACCGCGACCGGTACCGCCACCGGGACCGCGTCGTGACCCGCGGACCGGTCCGGCGGGCGCTCGGCGTCCTCGGCGCCGTCGCCACGACCGCCCTCGCGCTGGCCGTCATCGCGGTCATCGCCCTCTCGGCCCTCGGCATCACCCGCTTCGTGCCCGTGCTCTCGAACTCGATGGCGCCCGGCATGCCGGTGGGCTCACTCGCGATCACGGCCCCCACCCCGCGCGCCGACGTGGCGGTCGGCGACGTGGTGGTCTTCACGGCGCCGGTCGGCCCGCACGTCCGCGTCATCCACCGCGTGACGCACGTCTTCGGCCCGGAGGACGCCGTGCGCCTCGAGGGCTGGTCGCCCGACCGCCTCGCCATGCAGACGAAGGGCGACCACAACCCGTCGGGCGATCCCTGGATCGTCACCATCGGCGACGACGCGGTGTGGGAGCGCACCTCCGTCGTCCCCCTCCTCGGCTGGCCGTTCGTGTGGCTCGGCGACCCCCTGATCCGGATGCTCGCCTTCGGGATCGCGGGCGCCGCCGCCACCGCGTGGGTGCTGACCCTCATCTGGCGGCGGCCTGCCGCCCCGGCCGCCGCGACCCCCGACGCCGCCGACGCCCCGGCCACCGGCACCGCCGCGCGCGCCTCCATCGCCTCCCCGTCGGGCGGGCCGCGCTGATGCCCCATCCCCGCCACCGTGCCGCGCCCGCGTCCCCCGCGCCGCACGGCCGCCGCGCTGCCGCACCGACGACCCGCAGCGCCTCCCGCACCTCCCCGCGCGCCCGCTCCCTCCTCGTCGCCGGGATCGCCGCGGTCCTCGCGCTCGCGGGCGCGGGCACCGCGTACGCCGTGCTCACCGACCGCGCGACGTCGACCCTCGTCGTCCGTGCCGGCGCCGTCGAGCTCGACTGGGGCGGCGGCGGCGCCGACCAGCTCACGGTCCCCGTCGCGGGCCTTCGCCCCGGCGATGCCCAGGTGCGCCTCGTCGACCTCGCGAACACGGGCACGGTCGCCGCGTCGGAGCTCGTCGTCACGCTCGGCGGGACGCCCGTCGCGAGCACGTCCGACGGCCTGCAGGTCGCGCTCGACCGCTGCTCCGTGGCGTGGACGGGCGCACCGGGCACCGCGGTCTGCTCCGGCACGGTCACGCCCGTCGCAGCCGACCGCCCGGCCGTGGGGCGCATCGCCGTCCCCGGATCCCCCGCCCTCTCCGTCGGCGGCCGCGACCACCTGCGCCTCACCGTCCGCCTCCCCATCTCAGCGCCGCCGACCGCGCAGGGCGTCACCGGATCCGTGACCCTGCGGGTGGACGCCGTCCAGCGTCCCGGCACCCAGCGCTGACCGCTCCCGCGCACCCGCTCGCCGGATGCATCGCTTACCGCTGCCCGTGCGCCAGGTCACGGATGCATCACGGACCCAACCCTCCAGCGGGGGGCGCCGAAGGACCTTGCGACTCCAACCGGCGACCACGTCGGCCGCCCCGACCGTTAGGGAACATCATGCGCAACCTCACCAAGTCCGTCTTCGGCCTCGCCACCGCCGGCTTCCTCGTCGTCGGCCTCGCCGCCTGCTCCACCCCCGCCGAGACCCCGTCCTCCTCCTCCGCCGCACCGTCCGCGTCGGCCACGACCGAGGCGAACCCCACCCCGCTCGCGTCCATCCCGACCCTGACCGGCGTCGACACCAAGGTCACCCTCGACGCCGGCTTCGCCAGCGCCCTCACGACCCTGGGCCTGACCCCCGGCGTCATCGGCGGCGCGACCCTCGACGCCGGCACCGGCACCCTCGCGTTCCCCATCACCGGCGGCAACGTGGACTACTTCGACCCCGAGATGGACTACCGCCCCTACGTCCAGGGCGAGATCGACCACGCCGGCTCCGGCATCAGCCTCACCGCCGGCGAGACCGTCGTGAAGCTCACCGACTTCGTCATCGACCCCGGAACCAGCCGCCTCACGGGCTCGGTCCAGGTCGGCGAGGGCGAGATCATGAACGACGTCTACATCTTCAACCTCGACGGCACGACCCTGAAGCCCCTCGCGATGGAGGGCGACAACGCCGTCCTCGAGGGCACCACGGTCAAGGTCAGCCCCGACGCCGCCGCGCTGCTGAACAGCACCTTCGGCACCGACGCGGTCACCGACGAGCTCGTCGTCGGCATCGCGAAGATCACCGTCAACACCAAGTAGCACCCACCCGGCACACGTCGGGACAGCACCACACGAACGGCCCGGCCCTCGACGCCGGGCCGTTCGTCGTGCGCCCGGCGCGTCCTGCGGGGAGCCGGATCCCGAGCCGTGGCGCGTCGACGCCCGCCGAGCCGAGCGGGGCCCCCTCGCATGCGCGGCGAGGGAGCCCCTGCCGGGCGACTCGGTCCCGGCGCGTGACGTTCGGAACCGACCGGCGATCAGGCGGGCGGCGACGCCGGACCGCCGCGCACCAGCCCGGCGCCTGTAGCAGGAAAGCCCGATGAGCGCGGGATCCCTCCACATCGGACCCTCCCAGCCGCGGCCCGCATGGTACGTGCATGAACGTTCAACGAACCCCCGTCTCCCTGCTCGCCCGCGGCTCCGCCGCCCTCGCCGGCGTGGTCGTCCTCGCCGGCTGCTCGGCCGCCGGATCCGCCCCGGCGTCCGCCGACGCCGCCCCCGACGCCACCGCGGCCGTCGCCACCGCGGCCGCGGGCGACGGCGGCACGACCGCCGACCGCACGGACTCCGACCCGGAGGACCGGAACGCGGACACCGTCGCGACGCTGTTCGCCGCCGCGTTCCCGGATCCCGCCTCCGACGCCGCCCAGGCCGCCGCCGTCGCCGCCGTCGCGCCGGACGCCGTCGCGCACGGCGCGGGTGCGAAGGCCGGGCCCGGCGGGCTGCTCGACGGGTTCGCCGCCGCCCACCAGCGGGTCCCCGGAGCGCAGGCCGTGATCAAGCACATCGCGGCCGACGGCGACCTCGTGGCCGTCCACTGGCAGGTCGCCTCCGACCCCGCCGACGAGCGCACGGGCGAGGCCGCGGTCGACCTCTTCCGGCTCTCCGGCGGGAAGATCACCGAGACCTGGTCGTTCGACCAGCCGATCCCGCAGGGCACGCCCGCGAGCGGCAACACCAACACGATGTTCAGCGACCTCTACCAGGGCCCGGCCGACGCGCCCGAGCCGACCGAGCAGCAGGAGGAGGCGGACCGGCAGCTGGCCGTCGGCGCCTACGACACCCTGTTCCGGGATCACGACGCGAGCGTGCTCGACCGCTCCTTCGACCCGGCGTACCTGCAGCACAACCCGGTCGCGGCGAACGGCACCGCGGCGCTGAAGGCGTTCTTCTCCGGCGGGGCGCAGTTCCCCGCGCAGCAGTCGGTGATCTCGCTCGCGGACGACGACATCGTGTGGACGTTCTCGCAGCCCGTCGGCGCGAAGGCGGACGACCCGTTCCTCGCGGCGGACCTCTTCCGCGTCGACGGCGGGCTCATCCGCGAGCACTGGGACGTGGTGCCCGCGAGCTGATCCGGCGCACGACGCACGACGCACGGTGACGACGGGACGCCCCGACGGCCGTCCCGTCGTCGGGCGAGGACCCGCGGTACGGTCGCAGCACCGCGCGCGGATCCGACCGGATCCACCGGCACGGGGAATGGGGACGGCTGACGATGACCGCGCAGGGGCGGAGCTCCCCGAGGGCTGCCAGGCGGTGCTCGTCGACGCGGCCGGGCGGATCCTCCTGCAGCTGCGCGACGACATCCCCACCATCCCGTTCCCCGGCATGTGGGCGATCCCCGGCGGGATGCTCGAGCCGGCCGAGACGCCGCTCGCGTGCATCGTGCGGGAGATCGCGGAGGAGCTGGGCGTCGAGATCGCGCCCGCCGACGTCACGCACCTCATGACGCGCACGCGCTCCTACGGCGTCGAGCACACCTTCACCGCGCGGCTCGACGTGCCGGCCGAGGAGATCCGGCTCACGGAGGGGCAGCGTGTGGCGTGGTTCCCGGTCGCCGAGGCCATCGGGCTGGGCCTGGCCTACGAGGACGCGGACGTGCTGACGGAGGTCGCGGGGCGGATCGCGCGCGGGTGAGGGCTCAGGTGTCGCGCTCGGCGTCGAGGATCCCGCGGAGGGACGCGGCGTCGCGGCGGTAGTCGGCGGCGTCGTCGCGGAGGTGGGGCGTGTCGAGCTCGTCGGCCTTCGCGTCGGACATGTCCGCGAGGTCGTGCAGGCGCAGGATCCCGACGCGGAGGACGTCGGTCCAGGTCGCGTCGGATCCGTACGCGTCGAGCAGCAGCGCGACGCGGCGGCGGGCGTCGTGCATGCCGGGTGCGCCGTCCGGGGTCGTGCCCGTGAGCGGGACCGCGCGCGTGGCCAGGTACGCGATGTCCCAGAGGCGGGGGCCGGGCGAGCACATGTCGACGTCGATCACGCCCGTGAGGCGGCCGTCGACGAAGACGAGGTTGTGCGGCGCGAAGTCGTTGTGGCAGATCACCTCGGCGGGCACCTTCGTCGGCGACTGCCACACGGCGCCGTCGAGCGCGAAGCCCACGCTCGCGTCGTGCAGCTCGCGGAGGCGGCGGCCGGCCTGCACGAGCACGTCGTCCGCCCAGATCCAGGCGGGCAGCGGGTAGACGGGCACGTCGCCGGGCAGGAAGGAGAGGCGCTCGCGCCCGCCCTCGATGCCGAGCGGCTCGGGGATCCCCGCGAAGCCGGCGAGCGCGAGGTGCCGGAGGTAGCGATGCACGGTGGGGGTCCACGGCCCGGCGTCGCGGAGGACGGTGTCGCCCTCGCGCACGACGCGGTTCATGTTCCCGCCGGCGAGGGGTCCGTCCATCCGGCCAGCGTAGGGCGGGGCGGGCGGCTGCACGACCCCGGCGCGACACGCCCACCCGCTAGGTTGCGACCATGAGCACCGCCGCGCCCGGACGCATCGACGAGCCCGCCGCCCCTCCCCGCCGACGCGTCGCCGCGTGGGCGCTGTGGGACTGGGGATCCGCCGCCTTCAACGCGGTCGTCACCACCTTCGTCTTCAGCACGTACCTCGCCAGCAGCCTGTTCGTGGACCCCGCGATCGTCGAGGCGGCGGGCGACGACACCCGGAACCCGGCGCTCGTCGCCGCGAAGGCCGACACCTCCGGGGTCATCTCGCTCGCGCTCACCATCGCCGGCCTCCTCATCGCGGTGCTCGCGCCCGTGCTCGGGCAGCGCTCGGACGGATCCGGGCGGCGCCGCCTCTGGCTCGGGATCAACACGGGCGTCGTCGTGCTGGCGATGCTCGGCATGGTGCTCGTCGAGCCCGTGCCCTCCTACCTGTGGCTCGGCGCCGCGCTGCTCGCCGCCGGCAACGTGTTCTTCGAGTTCGCGAGCGTCAACTACAACGCGATGCTCGTGCAAGTCAGCACGCCGCGCACCGTCGGCCGCGTCTCCGGGC
Source organism: Clavibacter rahimiani (assembly GCF_052654495.1). Classification (NCBI taxonomy): domain Bacteria; kingdom Bacillati; phylum Actinomycetota; class Actinomycetes; order Micrococcales; family Microbacteriaceae; genus Clavibacter; species Clavibacter rahimiani. The sequence goes on along the minus strand of NZ_CP199790.1, from coordinate 56,857 downwards.
TCGGCTGGGGCATGGGCTACGTCGGCGGGATCGTGCTGCTCGCCCTGCTGCTCGCGCTGTTCCTCTTCGACTTCGGCACGGCGGGCGCATCCGGCCTGCTCGGGCTGCCCTCGGGGGCGGAGGGCGGCGCGCTCGACGTGCGCATCGCGATCCTCGTGGCCGCGATCTGGTTCGCCGTGTTCGCGATCCCGGTGCTCGTGGGCGTGCCCGAGATCCCGGCGGCGCCGGGGCGGAAGCGGCAGGGCGCGCTCGAGTCGTACCGGATCCTGTTCCGCCGCATCGCGGAGCTCTGGCGCGAGTCGCCCCGCGTGATCGTGTTCCTCCTCGCGAGCGCCGTGTTCCGCGACGGACTGGCGGCCGTGTTCACGTTCGGCGCGATCATCGCGGCCCAGGTCTTCGGCTTCACCACCACCGAGGTGCTGCTGTTCGGCGTCGCGGCCAACGTGGTCGCGGGGATCGGCACGTTCGCGGCCGGCTGGTTCGACGACCGGTTCGGCGCGAAGCCCGTCATCCTCGTGTCGCTCGCGTGCCTCGTGGTCGGCGGATCCGCGGTGCTCCTCGTCGGCGACGCCAAGGCCGGCTTCTGGGCGACGGGCCTGTTCCTCTGCCTGTTCGTGGGGCCCGTGCAGTCGTCGAGCCGCACGTTCCTCGCGCGCATCTCCCCGGTCGGCCGCGAGGGCGAGATGTTCGGCCTCTACACGACCACGGGTCGCGCGGTCTCGTTCCTCGCGCCGGGCCTGTTCGGCATCGCGGTGGCGATCACGGGCGACACGCGCTTCGGGATCATCGGGATCGTGATCGTGCTGCTCGCGGGGCTGCTGCTCATGCTGCGGGTGCGGGGGGCGGACGCGCGGGCCTGACCCCGCCGCGGGTCAGTCGAGCGACCCGCCGCCCACCTTCACGTCGGTCGCGTTCTGGAGCGTCGCGCGCACCACGGCCGTGAGGGCCGTCGCGAGCTGGTCCATGCGCATGTAGGGGCGGTCGGTGCCGATCGCCTCCTCCGTCGAGTACGGGATGTGGACGAAGCCGCCGCGCGTGCCCGGGCGATCGCGCAGCTCGTGCATCAGCAGGTAGAAGACGTGGTTGCAGGTGTAGGTGCCGGCGGTCTGCGAGACGACCGCGGGGATGCCCTTCGTGCGGACGGCCGCGACGGCCGCCTTGATCGGCAGGGTGCTGAAGTAGGCCGCGGGACCGCCGTCGACCACCGGCTCGTCGATGGGCTGGAAGCCGGTGTTGTCGGGGATGCGGGCGTCGTCCACGTTGATCGCGACGCGCTCCACCTCGAGCGTCTCGATGCCGCCCGCGAGGCCCACGGAGATCACGACGTCGGGATCCACCTCGGCGAGCGCCGCCCGCAGCGCGTCATCGACCCTCGCGAAGTCGACCGGCAGCTGGCGCACCTGGATCTCGGCGTCGCCGTCCCAGCGGTCGCGGACCTCCTGCACGGCCGTCCACGACGGGTTGCTGGTGTCGCCGTCGAAGGGCTCGAATCCGGTGAGGAGGACGGTGGGCATGGGGGCTCCTGACGTGCGGGATGGGGGTGCGGTGAGGGCGCGTCCGACAGGCGGACGACGCGGGCGACGACCACGCTACGCCTCGCGCGGCTCCGCTCCCGAACGGGGGGATGCGCGCGGCACCGGACAGGACGAGGATCCGCACCATCGGGCGACGGAGCCCGAGGATGGATGGCCCGACGATGATCCGCACCGCACGCAGACGACTCCTCCCGGCCGCCGCGCTGGGCCTCGCGCTCATCACCGGCCTCCCGCTCGCCGGGGTCGCGCCCGCGGGCGCCCAGGTGCGGCCGGCGGGTGACGCGTCGACGCAGGCCGCCGTCACGATCCCGGCGCCCGCGACGTCCTTCTCCGGCTACGGCACGGAGATCGAGCCGACCATCGACGGCTTCGTCACGCCCGATCTCACGGGCATCGCCGACGCCTCCGGCCTCCGGTACGAGTACCAGCTCGACGCCGCGGGTCCCTGGCGCACCGAGGGCACCTCCCCCGTCAGCGCCTGGGGGAGTCCGCTCGTCGTCCCCGCGCCCGCGGGAGCACACGTCATCAGCGTCCGGATCGCCGGCACGATCGACGGCGTGCCCGTCGTCGGGGCGGCATCCACCCCGGAGGCGGTGCGGTCGACCGGCTTCTCCCGGCCGTACACGCCGCAGGTGGTCGTGGAGGGCACCCGCATCACCTTCAGCTGGGACGTCCGCGAGGCCCTCAACGGCAACCTGCCCGAGGACAGCCAGATCTTCTACGAGCTCGACCGGAGCGGCGAATTCGTCTTCACGGACGCCGTGGGATCCGTGACCGTCGACGCGGGGTACGACGCCTCGGTCGCGATCGAGCTCGTCTACGGCGTCGTGCCCGACCTGTGGGCGTACGCGCAGGCGATCGGCACGACCGGCAGTGCGGCCGGATCCCTGCCCCTCACCAGCACCCCACCGCCCGCGATCCTCGGCCGGGCGGCCGTCGGCACGACCCTCGCGGTGCGCACCGGGCTGTGGCAGCCGGCACCCGTGGCCCTCAGCTACCAGTGGCTCGCCGACGGGCGGCCGGTCTTCGGGGCGACGGGCGCGACGTTCACCGTGACGCAGGAGGAGGTCGGCGCGCGCATCACCGTGGCCGTGCGCGGCGCCCGCGACGGCTACGTGTCCGTGACGCGGACCTCGGCACCGACCCCGCGCGTGCCGGAGCTGGTCCTGACGGCCGGCACCCCCTTCGTGACCGGTGTCGCCGCGGTGGGCAGGACCGTGACCGCCCGGACGGGATCCTGGCGGCCCGCGCCCGTGACGTTCACCTACGCCTGGCTCCGCGACGGCCGCCCCATCCCCGGGGCGACCGCGAGCACCTACACGCTGACGGAGGACGACCGCGGACGCCTGCTGAGCGTCCAGGTGCGGGGCGCGTTCACGTCGGCGTTCGGCTACCCCCGGGACGCGGTGAGCGCCGGCCGACGCGTCGCGTAGGCGGACGCCGAGCGGTCGCGCGGACCCGGACGGGGGGAAGCGGGCGGGCGGGAACGCGGAGGAGCATCGACGCGGGGACGAGGACGCCCCAGGAGGAAGGACAGGATGATCCGCACCGCAGGGGGACGCCGTCTCCCGCTCACCGCTCTGGCCGTCGTGATCGCGGCCGGCACCGCGCTCGCGGGGTTCGCGCCCGCGCAGGCCGCGCCCGCGCCGACGCCGGCACCCGCCGCCGACTCCACGACCGCCGCCGCCGCGGTCCGCATCGGCGCACCCACGGTCCGCGGCTACGGCTACGACTTCAGTGCCGAGCCGAACTTCCACGGTGTCGTCTCGGTGGACCTCGGCGACATCGCGGACCGCTCGGGGCTCCGCTACGAGTACCAGCTCGACGGAGCGGGTGCGTGGTCGTCCGAGGGCACGGGCGGGGTGACGGGCGACGAGGACGAGGTCTACATCCCCGCGTCCGCCGGGTACCACCGGATCAGCGTGCGCGTCGCCGGGACCGTCGACGGCATGGCCGTCGTGGGCGCGGCATCGGCCCCCGTGGAGGTCCGCTCGGTGGGCGGCTCGCTCGAGTACACGCCCGAGGTGATCGTGGACGGGCCCTCCGTGACCTTCCGCTGGGACGTGCGCGCGGCCCTCAACGGCTTCACGCCGGAGGAGAGCGACATCTACTACGAGATCGACGGGGGCGAGTACGTGGACGTCGGCGGCGTCGGATCCGTGACCGTCACCCCCGGCTACGGGAAGCGCGTGTCCTTCGACCTGACTTACGGCTACATCGCCGACACCTACCGTTACGCCCACGTGGACGGCGTCACGGCCGACGCTCCGGGGGCGAAGCCGCTGACCGCACGGCTCCCCTCCATCGTCGGCGCGGCCGAGTACGGGCAGACGCTGTCGGTCCGCACCGGCACCTGGCAGCCGGCGCCCGTGGAGCTCGAGTACCAGTGGTTCCTCGACGGCGAGCGGATCCCGGATGCCGAGGCCGCGACCTACACGGTGACCGCCTACGACGCCGGCCACCGCATCACGGTCTCCGTGCGCGGATCCCGCGAGGGCTACGTCTCCGAGACCCGCACCTCAGGGCCGACGAAGAAGGTCGCGTACCCGGTCATCACCGCGGGCACCCCGCGCGTCACCGGCAACCCGGTCGTCGGGCGCACGCTCACCGCGCAGCCCGGCATCTGGAAGCCGTCGTCGCTCGAGCTCGGCTACCAGTGGAAGCGCGACGGCCAGGTCATCCCCGGGGCGACCGCGAAGACGTACACGCTGACGGAGGCCGACCGCGGCCATGCGGTCCACGTGGTCGTGAGCGGCGTCATCTACCTCTACGACGACCAGGCGCGCGCGAGCGCGCGGGTGACGGTGCGCTGACCCGCGCATCCGACCCTCGACGGGCCCGGCTCCTCCACGGGGCCGGGCCTGTCGGCGTCCACCCCGGTGCGCGTGCGATCTCGACGCGGGCGGCTGCCCGGCCGCTACCGTCGGGGCATGATCTCCTCCCCCGGCGCCAGCATCGGCATCGCCCTGTACATCCTCGTGATCCTCGCGCTCGTGGCCCTGGGGGTGCTCGCGCTCGTGGTGGTCATCCGCCTGGCGCTCACCGCCCGGCGCGCGCTGCTCGTCACGACCGAGCTGCAGGAGGCGCGGCTCGAGCTCATCCGCGAGCAGACCGCACGACTGCAGGCGGACGACGAGGACGGTGGGCCGTACGCGCCCGGCGGCGGCAGCAGCGCCGTCGGCCCGGTCGGCCCGGTCGCGTGAGCGGGGACGGGAGCATGGACGGCTCGTACGACAGCATCCTGATGCCCAGCTTCTACGACCTCATCTGGTCGATCCCCCTGCTGCTCGGCACCGTGCTGGTGGCTCTCGTCGCGGTCGCGCTCGTCGTCCTGGTGCGGGTCGCGCTGGTGGGCCGACGCACGTTGGCCGCGACCGCCGCGCTCGACGAGGCGCGCCTCGAGCTGGTGCGCGAGCGCACGGCGCGGTTGCGCGCGGGGCTGGGCGACGACGTCGCCGACGACGCCGGGGCGGCAGGCCCGATCCTCTGATCCGCGCGGCCGTGCGATCCGCCCGATCCGGTCGGTGCGGCCGCCCTCGTCAGCCCACGGGCTCCGCGAACACGACGCGGTTGTCCTCGTAGTGGCCGACGCTGCGGTCGAAGATCCCGCCGCAGGTGATGAGGCGCAGCTGGTCGGTGGGCTGCGCGCCGAAGACGCGCGCCGTCGGGAAGTCGGCCTTGGCGAAGTCGGCGACCTCGGTCACGGCGTAGCGCGTGGTGCCGCCGTCGACGTCCTGCACCGACACCTCGTCCCCGACGCCGAGCTCGGCGAGCCGGGCGAAGGCGGCCGGGCCGACGCGGGAGTCGACGTGCGCGGCGATCACCGTGGGCCCGCGACCGCCGGGACGTCCGCCGCCCGTGAACCAGCCGACGTCGTCGAAGTCGACGGGCACCTCCATGCGGCCGTCGGGGGCGATGCCGAGGTCGATGAGCGGCTGATCGAGGTCGATGGCGGGGATCGTGACGCGGGTCGGGATCGCGCCGATGCCCTGCACGACCTGCGGCGAGGTCGTCGGCGTCGGGTCCGGGCTCGGCGCGGCCGGGGGCGCCGGGCTCGCGGACGCGGCTGGTGCCGGCGGCGGTGCGGGCGCGCATCCCGCCAGCGCGGCCAGCGGGATCAGCGCGGCCGCGAGCACCACGACCCGGCGGACGCGCCGCGCGGGCGACGCGTCCGCCGGACCGCGGTGCACGGGGATCAGGACTCCTGGGCGCGGCGGCGCATCAGGACCACGCCGACCGCGGCGAGCGCGAGCACGCCGCCGCCCGCGACGAGCGGCAGGGCCTCGACGCCGGAGGTCGCGGATCCGCCCGCGCCCGTGTCGACGCCGCCGACCGGTACCTGGGTCAGCTGGCCGCGCACGGCGCCGGCCGCGAACGACGCGGTGTGGCTGTCGGCCGCGAACGCGGACGGGTCGGCCTCGATCTGCGCGACCGTGAAGCCCTCGCCCGTGTCGGCGTTCTGCGGGCTCATGATCCCGGTGGTGAAGGGGCCCTGCATGCAGCCGGAGCTCGTGCGCGTGCCGTTCCCGGCATCCACCGGGTTCGGGAACGCGATGCGGGGCGGGCCGGCCTTGCCCGCGGCGGCCTGGTGGATGTGCGTGGCCGTCTTCGCCGGGCTCTTGTACTCGCCGGTGACGCCCGTGAGGGTGATGTCGTAGCAGATGGTGTTCGACGTGGAGTCGAGGCGGAGGTCGAAGCGGCCGGTCGCGCCGGGCTCGCCGGGGGTCGCGACGCCGTCGGCGTTGAGGACCTGGTCGGGCGTCGCCATCACGGTGAACGCGCTCGTGAAGCGGTCGGGCTCCGGCACGCTGGTCTCGGCGGAAGCCGGGGTCGCGGCGAGCAGGGTGAGGGCGGCCGCGGCGGCGCCCCCGATGGTCATGTTCCGGACGAGCCTCGTGTGCGTCATCGCGTGCAGCCTCTCGTGGGTGGCGGCACCCCGGACGGGCGCCGCTCCTGACAGGGCATACGCATGACGGGCGGGATGCGTTCATCGCGGATCCGGATCTCCTCGGCCGCCCCGCGGCGCGGGGCGGTCATGCGCCTCCCGAGGCCAGCGCGCCTCCTCCCCATGGCGGTGAACGCGGGGCCCTCCCCCGACGTATCCCCCTCCGGGAGGCGCGCATCCGGCGCACCTAGGCTGAGGGGATCACGATGGCGCTCGTCCTGACGCGTCCGGCACCTTCCTCCGAGCGGAGCACGATGAGCGCAGCGACGCCCGGGCTCGACGTGCGCCAGGCGTTCGCGGAGCACGGCGGCGCGCTGCTCGGCTTCGCGATCAACGCCCTGCAGGACCGCCAGCTCGCCGAGGACTGCGTGCAGGAGACGTTCCTCCGCGCGTGGCGGGCCCGCGACTCCTTCGACGGCGAGCGCGGCAGCGCGCGCACCTGGCTGTTCGCGATCGCGCGGCGGGTGATCCTCGACGTGCACCGCGCCCGTGCCCGCGCGCCGCGGATCGTCGCCGAGGACGAGGCGCCCGAGCAGGCGACGCGCGACGCGGATCCGCTCGACCGGCTCGGCATCGTCGAGGGCCTCGCGCGCCTCAGCGACGCGCACCGCGAGGCCGTCGTCGCCGTGCACCTCACCGGCCTCAGCTACCAGGAGCTCTCGGCGTCGACGGGCGTGCCCGTCGCCACCCTGCGGACCCGCGTGTTCCACGCGCTCCGCGCCCTCCGCACGCATCTCGACGAAGTGGATCCCGCATGACCGACGACCGCACCCCCGGATCCGATCCCGCCCCGCCGGACCACCGCGCGCACGAGCCGCGGGACGCGGAAGCCGACGACCGCCGTGCCGAGCTCATCGCCGCGGCCCTCGCCGACGACCTCTCCCCCGCCGAGACCGCCGAGCTCGACGCCCTGCGCGCGTCTGACCCGACGATCGACGAGGAGATCGCGCTGCTCGGCGGGCTGCCGGCGGCGATCCGCGGGGTGGGCGGATGGCGGGAAGCCGAGCCGAGCGACGAGCTGACGCGGCGGATCGGGCTGATCGCGGACGGGCAGGGCGAGGCTGGGAAGGCCGGGGACGCGGGATCCACCCCCGCGCCGCACCCCGACGCGCACGACGCTCCCGACGACCTCGCCGCCCGCCGCGTGACCCGCGGACCGCGCCCCCGGCGCACCGTGTTCCTGATCGCCGGCGCCGCAGCCTGCCTCGCGCTCGGCGCGGCTGGCGGCGCGTTCCTCGCGACCCCACGCGCGGACGTCGCGACCGGCCCGGCCGGCACCCTCGGCGCGCTCGAGGACGTGACCTTCGCGGGAGCGCCCGCGGGCGTCGACGTGGAGGGCGACGTCGTCGCGCACACCTGGGGCACCGAGACCCTGCTGTCGGTCGACGGGCTGCCCGCGGGCGACTCGTTCTCCGTGGTCGTGATCGACGCCGCCGGCGGCGAGCACGCGTCGGGCACGATGCTGGGCTCCGCCGTCCGCATCGACTGCCGCCTCAACGCCGACGTGATGCGCCGGGATGCGGCCGCCGTCGAGATCCGCGACGCCGCGGGCGACCGGGTCGCGGTGGCCGAGCTGCCGCCGGTCACCGCCTGAGCGGATCGGATCGGATCGGACCCGGTCCCGGTCCCGGTCCCGGCTCCGGCCCGACCCCGCCCTACGCCTGCGCAGGCTGCCCGTTGCTGGCCATCGTGCCGCCGTCGACGGGGAGCACGACGCCCGTGATGAACGACGCGTCCGCGCTGGCGAGGAACGCGATGACGCCCGCGACCTCGTCGGGCTGCCCGCCGTGCCCGAGCGGGATGCGCTTCGCGAACTCGGCCATCAGCTCCTCGTCCTCCTCCTTGCCGGCCACGAGGTCCGTCCAGATGAGGCCGGGCGCGACCGCGTTGATCCGCACGCCGTCGCCGCCGTGGTCGAGCGCCGAGGCGCGCGTGAAGTTGCTCACCCCGCCCTTGGCCGCGTTGTAGGCGCTCATGCGCCAGTCGCCGGAGAGGCCGGACACCGACGAGACGTTGACGATGGATCCGCGGGTCACCTTCAGGTGCGGGAGCGCCGCGCGCGTGCCGTAGAACACGCTCGCGAGGTCGGTGTCGATGACGCGGTGCCACTCCTCGTCCGTGATCCCCTCGATGGGCCCGGCCTGGAACGTGCCCGCGTTGTTCACGAGCACGTCGAGCCGGCCGTGCGCCTCGACCGCCGTGGCGACGACGCGGTCGACGTCGGCCGAGACCGAGGAGTCGGCCACCAGCGCGGTGGCGCTGCCCGCGGGGAGCGACGCGGCGACCGCCTGGATCTTCTCCTCCACGCTGTCGGTGATCACGACCTTCGCCCCCTCGGCGACGAAGCGGCGGGCCGTGGCCTCGCCGATGCCGGATCCTGCGCCGGTGATGATGACGACCTTGCCGTCGAAGCGATCGCTCATGGTGCTCCTCCTCGTGTCCACGGGGACGGATCGGGCGCCCGTGCGGCGCTCACACGATCCGTCGCGTCCGAGTCAACTCCCGGTCCGGCGGGCCGTCACCCCGCCGCGGGCGCCGGGCGTGCCCGGCCCGCACCGCTCAGAGGCCCTCGAGCACGTCGACGGCCCGCCGCACCCCGTGCTCCCGCCGCATGAGCCGGCCCACCTCGGCCGCCCGCTCGCTGCGGGACAGGGCGTCGCCCATCGCGGGCACGAGGGCGTCGACCGACAGGCGGCGCGGCGGGATCGGGGCGGCGGCCACGCCCTGCCGGTGCAGCTGGGCGGCCCAGAACGGCTGGTCGGCGGTGACGGGCACGACGACCGCGGGCACGCCGGCCCGGGCGACGGCGTGGGAGGTGCCCGCCCCGCCGTGGTGCACGGCGAGCGCCGCACCCGGCAGCACCTGGTCGAACGGCGCCGACCGCACCGCCAGCACGTCGGGTCCGCGGCATTCCGCCGGCAGCGCGAGCCCGCCCCACCCGGTGACGAGCAGCACCCGCAGGCCGTGGGAGCGGGCGGCCGTGACGATCGCGCGCCCCCGGGCCGACGCATCGCCCGTCGCCATGGAGCCGAACGAGGCGACGACGACGGATCCGCCGTCGAGGAAGTCGCCGACGACCGGATCGAGGTCCGCGGACGGCGCCTCCTCGTACCAGGCGCCCGTCTGGTGCACCCGCTCGGGCCAGTCGTCGGGCCGCGGCAGCAGTCCGGGGCTCACGGCCATGAGCGTCGCGCGCGACGGCGAGCGCCCGGCGGGACGACGACCGCCCGGCAGCTCGGCCGCGGCGCGCGCCACGTCGGCGTCGAAGAGGCGCGCGGCGAAGCGCGGCACGGCGTAGGTGGACCGGTTGCGCACGCCGAGGTCGCGCGTGGCCGTGGGACCTCCGGCGGCGGGGAAGCGGTCGCTGGGGGTGGCCACCGGCGCGAACTCCACCAGCACGCGGGGCACGCCGAGCGCGTCCGCCACCATCGGCGCGCTGAGGATCAGGGAGTGGTGCACCACCACGTCGGGGGCGAAGGCGGCCGTCTCCCGCACCGCGGCGGCGAGCATCCGCCGCATCGCGGGCCGCACCTCCCGGCGCAGGTGGCGCGCGAGGGCCCAGGGGGTGCGCCCGGCGGGGGAGAGCATCCGCTGGGCGTCGAGGCCGAGGCGCACGGTGTCCACGCCCTCGGGGGCGACCGCGTCGTCGGGCAGGGCCAGCCGCACCTCGTGGCCGCGGGACGCGGCGTGTCGCGCCAGCGCCGCGAAGGGCTCCACGTCGCCCCGGGTGCCGGCGGTGAGGAGCATCATGCGCATCCCCCCAGTGTGGGCCCGGAAGCCGTAAGGCCCGCGCCCGCGTGGGCCGCGTACGCTCGGGGGGTGACCGACGGCAGCCAGCGGATGTCGCGCACCGCGCCGCCGGGGATCGGCGAGGCCGTGCGCCGCCTCGTGCTCATCTCCCGACCGGTGCTGTGGATCAACACCATCGGATCCGGCCTCGTGGCCATGTGGCTCACCGGCGCGCTGTTCGACCTGCGCGCCCTGCCGGTCATCCTGTGGCTCACGCTGCCGTTCAACCTGCTCATCTACGGCGTGAACGACGTCTACGACCAGGACACGGACGCCGCCAACCCCCGCAAGGGCTCGCTCGAGGGTGCCCGGATCCGGCCGTCCGAGGTGCGGTTGATCGTCTGGGCCGTCGCGGCCGTCAACATCCCGTTCCTCGTCTACTTCCTCGTCACGCTGCCGCCGCTCGCGAACGCGGCGATCCTGCTCTACGCGGGCGTGTTCGTCTTCTACTCGGCGCCCCCGCTCCGCTTCAAGGCGCGGCCCTTCCTCGACTCGCTGAGCAACGCGGCCTACGCGCTGCCGCTGGTGATCGTGCCGGCGGCCCTCGAGGTCACGCCGGTCTGGCCCGCCGCCCTCGGCCTCATGGCCTGGAGCGTGGCCAAGCACGCCTTCGACGCCGTGCAGGACATCGTGGAGGACCGCGACGCGGGCATCACCACCACCGCGGTGCGGCTCGGCCCGCGCGGGACGGCCCTGTGGAGCGGCGCCTGGTGGATCGTCTCGACGGCGCTGTTCGCCGTGGTGAGCGTGCCCGTCGCGGCCGTCAACCTGCTGATCGCGGGGATCCTCGTCGTGCGCCTGCTGCGCGACCCGACGCCGGAGACCGGCCACCGCCTCTACCGCCTGTCGGTCGCGTTCCCGTACATCGCGGGGTCGTTCGCCGGGGTGCTGCTCATCGTCGCCATCGTGCTGGTGGGCTACCCGTGAGCCGCATCGTCGTGGTCGGCGGCGGGATGGGCGGGCTCACCGCAGCCGCGCTGCTCGCGCACGCGGGGCACCGCGTCACCCTGCTCGAGGCCTCCGCGGAGCTCGGCGGCAAGAGCCGTCGCATCCGCCTCGGGGACGACCGCATCGACACCGGGCCGTCCCTCGTGACGTTCCCGGGGGTGTGGGACGAGCTGCTGCGGCGGCTCGGCGACGGGGGGCCCGCCTCCGATCGCACCCGCGACGACGGCCGGCTCGACCTGGTACGGATGCCCGAGGTGGGCCGCTACTACTTCGACGGCGAGGAGACGTCCCTGCCGGTGGCGCCCGACCACCCCTGGTACCCCGCCTGGCGGCGGTTCTCCGACCTGCACGCGCCGCTCGCCGACGACGTGACCGAGCTGCTGCTCGCCGACCCGCTCGACCGGGCCGCCCTCCCCGCGCTCCGCCGGCTGCTGGCCGTCTACGGCTCGCGCCTCACCACGCGCGCCTACCTCGACGGCCTGCCGTGGCTGCCCGACGGGCTGCGCGAGATCATCGCGATCCACACTCTCAACGCGGGCGTCTCCCCCGCGCGCACGCCCGCCCTCTACGCGAGCATGCCGGCGATCATGGCGGAGACCGGCGCCTGGGTGCCGCGCGGCGGCGTGTACGAGATCGTGCTCGCGCTGGGTCGTCTGGCCGAGGCGGCCGGGGTCGACGTGCGCACCGGCGAGGCCGTCACCCGCATCGAGCGCGGGTCGGTCACCACCGCCGTCGGGCGCTATCCCGCCGACCTCGTCGTCAGCGCCCTGGACGCCGATCGGCTGGCCGCGCTGACGGGCCCGTCGCGGATCCCGCCGCTCCCCCGCCTGCGCCCCCGCACCCTCTCCTGCTCGGCCATCGCGGTGTACGGCGTGCTGCGGGAGGAGCTGCCCGCGGAGATCGCGACGCACAGCGTGGTGCTGCCGACGAGGCCCGCCGCGCTGCACCGCAGCCTCGAGGCGGGCGACGAGCCGGCGGACACCATGGTGTTCGTCAACCAGTACCGCGCGGGCGAGGTGTACCCGAACCCGCGCAGCACCGTCGGGATCCTGCTGACCGCGCCCGCCGACGGCGGCCGCTACACGGCCGAGCACCCCTTCGTGCGGCGCGAGGTCGACCGCGTCTCGGCGGCCATGGGGCTCGACGGGCCCCTCACCGACCTCCTCGACGAGCGGATCGTGCTCGATCCGCAGTACTACTGCGAGGGCGGCGAACCGCACGGCGCCCTCTACGGGGCGGCGCGTCCGCCGTGGCTGAGCGGGCCGTTCCACCGCCCGTCGTACAACGACCCCTGGCGGCCCTGGCTGTGGCGGGTCGGCGCGTCCGTGCACCCCGGCGGCGGCATCCCGGCGGTGGTGGGCGGCGCGATGATCGCGGTGACGCGGCTGCTCAAGTCGAACCCGGTCTGACGCGGGGGGCGCTGCGGCGGAGCCCACGTCACCGCCCGACCGCACGCGGGACGCGGCTACTGCACCGCCGCCGTGAGCCGCGCGACGTTGTCGAGGATCTGGATCGCGGCCGGCCGCCCCAGCCAGTCGTCGAGGTGGATCTCGTGCGACGCCTCGCGGTAGCCGTCCTCGATCGCGCGCAGCTGGTCCACGAAACGGCTGCTGCGCACCATGAGCGACACCTCGAAGTTGAGGCTGAAGGAGCGCATGTCCATGTTGCTCGACCCGATGACGGCCACGTCGTCGTCGACCGTGAAGTGCTTCGCGTGCAGCACGGTCGGCTTCTCGTAGAGGAAGATCCGCACCCCGGAGCGGAGCAGCATCTCGTAGTAGGAGCGCTGCGCGTGGTGCACGAGGAGCTGGTCGGCCACCTCGCACGCGAACAGCTGCACGTCGACCCCGCGCTCGGCGGCCGTCGTGATCGCGTAGAGCATCGAGTCGTCGGGCACGAAGTAGGGGCTCGTGATGATCAGCCGCTCCTGCGCGCCGTAGACCAGCGCGTTGAAGAGCCGCAGGTTGTTCTCGCCGTCGAACCCGGGTCCGCTCGGCACCACCTGGCACTCGACCGCGTCGTCGCCCGTGCGCGGCGCGACCGGCTCGCGCTCGTCGAGCTCGGGCAGGTCGTCGGTCTCGCTGTACCAGTCGGTGATGAAGAGGGCGTTGAGGCCGGTCGCGGCGGGGCCGTCGAGCCGCACCATGAGGTCCTTCCAGCGGAGGCCGTCGCGGGCGCTGCGCCGCTTGCCGTAGCCGGAGTCGATCATGTTCTGCGATCCGGTGAACGCCACGTCGCCGTCGACCACCACGATCTTGCGGTGGTTGCGGAGGTCCGGCCGCCGCCACTGGCCCTGGAACGGGTGGAAGGGCAGCATCTCCTGGAACGGGATCCCGTTCTCCTGCAGCCAGCGCCGGGTGGAGCGGCCGTGCGGGTTGCGGATCGTCGCCCAGTGGTCGAAGAGGACGCGGACCGTGACGCCCCGGTCCTGCGCGGCCCTCAGGGCGTCGAAGAAGGGCGCCGTCGTGCGGTCGCGGGCGAGGATGTAGAACTCCACGTGCACGTACCGCTCGGCCTCCGCGACCGCCTCGGTCATCGCCTGGATCGCGTCCTCGTAGTCGGGCAGGAGCGTGGCCGTGTTGCCCGGCACGAGCGGCATCGACCCGAGCCGGCGGTTGAGGTGCACCACGGATCCGAACCACGGCGGATCCGCGAACGTCTCGCCCTCGGTGTCGATGCTCGCCGTCGCGTCGAGGATGGAGTCGTTGATCTCGCGCTGCTTCTGCCGGCGGTCGGCCGGGAGCTTGGAGCTGCCGAGGAGCCCGAACAGGATGCTGCCGGGGACGGGGGCCACGAAGATCACCATGAGCCAGGCCATCGCCGAGCTCGGCCGACGGTTGCGCGGCACGGCCGCCACGGCGGCGATCCGCACGAGGACGTCGACCACGAGCAGCACCGGGGCGAGGGACTTGAGCTTCGAGCGCCAGTTCACGGGCGGATCCTCCTGGGTCGGGCGTCAGGCGTCGGGCGGCCGGTCGCGGGCGAGCGGGACGGCCCCTCGTCGGCGCGCGCGTCCATCCCATCACGCGAGCGTGCCCCCCGTCGGGCCCGGTCGCGGCCCCACTCCGGGGGCTCCGGCACGGCGACGGCCCGATCGCCCCTCAGCCGATGCGCGCCAGGAGCTCCCGCGACCGCTCCACCACGAGCGCGGTAGCGACCGGATCCGACGACGGCAGCGACGCGTCCGTGAACAGGTGGGCGTCGCCGTCGTAGGCGAAGACCTCGGCGAGCTCCGGGCCGACGAGGTCCACCAGCTCGCGCGCGCCCGCGAGGTCGCCCTCGCCCGCGAAGAACGGATCCCGCTCCATGCCGTGCACCTGCACGGGCACCCCCGCGGGCCACGGCCCGAACGACCACTCCGCCGACAGCGGCACGAACGACTCGTAGAGGAGCGCGCCGCGGGCGCCGGGGCGGGTCTGCGCGAGGCGCTGGGCGATGGATCCGCCCCAGGAGACGCCCGCGTAGACGAGCCCGGCGGGCAGGCCCGCGAGGGCGCGCTCGGTGCGCTCGGCGACGACGTGGTCGGCGAGCCCGGCCATCAGCGCCAGGCCCTCCTCGATCGACCCGGGCAGCTCGCCGTCGAACAGGTCGGGCACGTGCACGACGTGGCCGCCCTCCCGCAGCGCGTCCGCGAGGGCGTGGATCCCGGGGGTCCGGCCCTGCACGTGGTGGAACAGCACGATCTCGGCCATGGGTGCGCCTCCCGTCCGCCGCGCGGACGCGGGTCGCGGTCCGCGCCTCGCGGGCCGTCGCTGCCCACGATAGGGAGGCGCGTCAGCGGGGGGAAGGGCGGTCGCCGCGGGGATCCGCGAGGTGCGCGCCGAAGGACCGGCGGCGGGCGTCGTCGATCGCGTCGTCGAAGCGGAGGTCGGGGTCGCGGAGCATCGCGACGGTGGCGAGCGCGTGGATCCGCACCCGCGCGTCCGCCGCCTGCCGCGACCGCTCG
The DNA here is from genome assembly GCF_052654495.1 of Clavibacter rahimiani. Classification (NCBI taxonomy): domain Bacteria; kingdom Bacillati; phylum Actinomycetota; class Actinomycetes; order Micrococcales; family Microbacteriaceae; genus Clavibacter; species Clavibacter rahimiani. The sequence continues at coordinate 41,694 of NZ_CP199790.1, read as the reverse complement.
ACGACCGGCAGCGACGCCCGGCCGACGGCGACGAAGGCGCGCGTGAGGCTGTGCTGCATCTCGGCGGATCCGCGTCCGAGCTGCGAGGCGAGCTCGCGCAGCAGGAACCGAGCGCCCGCGGGGTCGCGGTCGGCGTCGAGGAGGCCGGACGCCGTCCGCCAGGCGGTGCGCGCGACGTGCTCGTCGGGATCCCGCAGCAGCGGCCGCGTGATCGCCGGGAGCGCGCGCCGGTCGCCGATCTTGGAGAGCGTGTGCAGCGCCTGGCTGCGCGCCTGCGGGATGGGCGAGGTCAGCTCGGCGACGAGCGGCGGGATCGTGAGCTCGCGGTCGTGCCGGAGGAGCGCCCACGTGAGCATCTCGCGCACGTTGAGGTCGGGCTCGACGCGGCAGCGGTGGATCAGCCCCTCGACGAGCGCGGGATCCGGCCGGGTGCCCGCGGTGAGCGCGGCCTGGAGGCGGGCCGACGGGTCGGGGGCGCGGAGCGCGGCGGCGAGGCGGGCGGCGATCTCGGCATCGGCGGGGCGGTCGGGGCGAGCCGGCCCGTCGTCGGGGGCGGGGTCGCGGGCGGCGTCGCTCACAGCATGTCCTCGATCGCGGCGAGCACCCGGTCCGGGTCCTCGAGCTGCATGTCGTGGTGGATCCCCGGCAGCCGTCGCACGTCCCACCCGGCACGCTCCAGCTCGGCGGCGTACGCGTCGGGCAGGACGGCGGGCGACTCGTCGGAGAGCACGATCGTCGACGGAACGGCCGGCGCGCTCACCGCGAGCGGGTGGAAGGCGACGTCGCGGAACACGTGCATGGCCATGCCGCGGTCGAAGCGGGCCGCGGCGGCGTCGAGCGACGCGCGCACCGCGGCCGGGTACGCGGCGCGCACGCGGGCGGCGGCCCGGGCCCGCGGGATCTGCGCGGCGGCGAGGCCCACGAGCGGCGCCGCCCAGAACAGGCGGCCGCGGATGCCCGTGGTCGGCAGCGCGAGCCGGAACCCGGGGTCCAGGTAGATCGCGCGCGCGGGCTCGAGGCGGGCGACGGCGCGCACCAGCACGGATCCGCCGAGCGAGTGCCCGACGACCGCGTCGAGCCCGCGCGGGAGCGACGCGGCGACGTCGTCGGCCATCTCCTCGATGCCGTACGCGGGCGCGCGATCGCTCCGCCCGTGGCCCCGGAGGTCGACCGTCGTGACGGTGAAGCGCCCCGTCGCCACGAGCCGGTCGACGAGGGGCGCCCAGGTCGCGCCGTCGCCGCCGAGCCCGTGCACCAGGCCGACGTGGCGCGCGCCGGAGCCCGTGGTGACGCGGTGCAGCTGCATGGATCCAGTCTCCTCCCGTGCGGACGGCGGACGCGCGCCGGCCCCGCACCTGAGAGGGGATGCGGGGCCGGGCGTCGTGCGGTCGCGGCGCTAGAGCGTCGCGGCCGCCGGGTCCCAGTCCTCGGCCAGCGGCGTCGGCTGCGCGACGCTCGACGCGACCCGCACGACCTGGCGGCTCTCGGCCGCCTCGGAGATCGCGAGCAGCACGTCGAGCACGTGGGCCGCGACCTCGCCGGATGCGCGGACCGGGTCGCCGCCGCGGATGCTGCGCGCGAGGTCCAGCACGCCGGAGCCCCGGCCGTACGTGGATCCGGTCGCGGTCAGCGTCTCGGGCTCCTCCTGCCCGAAGCGCCACAGCTGGCTCTCGCCGTCGAACATGTTCGGGTCGGGGAGCACGATGGTGCCCTCGCTGCCCGAGATCTCGACGAAGCCGGCCCGCGGCAGCGCGTTCTGGAAGCTGAAGGTCGACTGCGCCGACTGCCCGCCCGCGAACGAGATGAGCGCCGCGTGGTGCGTCGGCACCTCCACCGGGAAGTCGGTGCCCGCGCGGGGTCCGCTGCCGATGGTGCGCGTGGTGCGCGAGGTCGAGGAGACCGCGCTCACCGACTCGGCGGCGCCGAAGGCGTGCACGAGCGTCGTCACGTAGTACGGGCCCATGTCGAACAGGGGGCCCGCGCCGTGCGCGAAGAGGAACTCGGGGTTCGGGTGCCAGGCGTCGGGGCCGGGCACGTGGAAGATCGTCGTCGCCGTGAGCGGCTCGCCGATGTCGCCGCGGGCGATGGCGCGCATGGCGCTCTGGATCCCCGCGCCGAGCACGGTGTCGGGCGCGCACGCGACCTGCACGCCGGCGGCGCGCGCCGCCTCGAGCAGCTCCGCGCCGGACGCGTGGTCGAGCGCCAGCGGCTTCTCGCTCCACACGTTCTTGCCGGCCGCGACGATCTGGCGGCCGACCTCGGCGTGCACGGCCGGGATCGTGAGGTTCACGACGATCTCGATCTCGTCCATCGCGAGGAGCTCCTCGACGGTGCCGTGGTGCGGCACGCCGTGCTCCTCGGCGCGCGAGCGCGCGCGGTCGAGGTCGATGTCGGCGACGAACAGGACCTCGAGGTCCGGGAACGCCGTCATGTTCTCCAGGTAGGTGCCCGAGATGACGCCCGCGCCGATGACGCCGACGCCGACGCGGCCGGTGCCGCCCGTCACTTGTCGTTCTCCTGCAGCCAGGCGAAGGACGCCGCGATGCCGTCGAACACGTCGCCGGCGTAGTCGTCGAACTCGACGACGCGGAGCGCGTGGGGTGCCGCTGCGAGCACGGCGGCGACGTCGACGTCGCCCTGGCCCGCGGGCTCCTGCATCTTGAAGGCCTGCGCGAGCTCCGGCGGCACGACGAGCGCGGACTCGGCGCTCGGGAGCACGTTGGCGATCGCGTCGGAGATCTTGCCGTCCTTCACGTGCAGGAACTGCACGCGGTCGCCGAGCTGACGGAGAAGGGCGGGCGTGTCCATGCCGCCGACGGTCGACCAGAACGTGTCGAGCTCGAGCACGACGTCGGCGTTCAGGCGCTCGACGAAGAGCTCGTAGACCGGGCGTCCGTCGACCTTGTTCGCGAACTCCCACTGGTGGTTGTGGTAGCCGAAGGCGAGGCCGCGGGCGGCGGCCTGGACCTGCAGCTCGTTGACGCGGTCGGCGATCCGGTGCGCGTCGTCGGCGGTCTGCCAGCGCTCCGAGGGGATGAACGGGTCGATGACGGTCTGGATCCCGAGCTTCGCGGCGGCGTCGAAGGTGCGGGCGGCCTGGTCGTCGTCGCCGTCGATGACGGGCGCGTGGCCGGAGGGCGCGGTGACGCCGGACGCGGCGAACGCGGTCGCGAACTCGTCGGCGCGCTCGACGAACGCGTACGGCTCGACCTGCGTGTAGCCGATCTCGGCGACGCGGGCGACGGCGCCCTGCAGGTCCGCGGAGACAGCGTCGCGGACCGTGTAGAGCTGGACGGAGGGGGCGGTCATGGTCGCTCCTTTCAGGAGGGTGACTGGTGGCCCACGGCCGCCGCACGCTCCCGCCGTCGCGTCTGGACGGCTGAGCCACGATGCCCGCAGGGTTCGACCGGCGCGAGACGCGCCGCAGCGTCAAACCTACCGTCGGTCGGGCTCCGGATCCCAGAGGTCGGGGCGACGGATCCTGGTCAGCGCGCGATCCGGGGTGCCAGGCTGGCAGCACCCGCTCGACGACGCGACGAAGGAGCCGCCATGAGGATCCACCGCACCATCACCGTGCTCGACGCCCCCGACCTGGCCGTCGAGAGCGCCTTCTGGGCCGCGCTCCTCGAGGGCGAGGTGGAGGGCACCGACGACGACTGGCACAGCATCCGCGCCGGGGACGGCTCGCGCCTCGCGATCCAGCTCGCGCCCGACTTCGTGCCCCCGGTCTGGCCGGGCGAGGGCCCGCGCCAGCAGCAGCAGATCCACCTGGACCTGTACGTCGACGACCTCGACGAGGGCCGCGAGCGCGTGCTCGCCCTCGGCGGCCGCCTGCTCCAGCCGGCCGAGGACCCGACGGCGCCCGACCGCTTCGACGTGTACGCGGATCCGGCGGGGCACCCGTTCTGCCTGTGCGTGACGAGCGGGGACGCGGGGTCGTAGGCGATCGCGCGGCGACCGCCGGCGACAGAGCCGGCTCAGTCGCCCTCCCCCGACGCCCCGAACGCGTGCAGCCCCAGCCCCTCCGCGAGCGCCCCCGCGAGCACCGCGCCGCGCACGCTCGTGCCCTGGTCGTCGAGCGGAGGGCTGAACACCGCGGCGCCCAGGCGGCCCGGGGCGGAGAGGACGATCGCGCCCGAGACGCTCGACTTCGCGGGCACGCCGACCTGCCGCATCCACCGCCCGGAGCCGTCGTAGACGCCGCACGTGGCCATGACCGAGACGACGTCGCGCGCCACGTCCTGCGGGATGACGCGTGACCCCGTGAGCGGGTTACGGCCACCGCACGCGAGCGTCGCGGCCATGGCCGCCAGGATCTCCGCGCTCACCCGCACCGCGCAGGCCCGCGCGTAGGCGGCCACCGCGTCGTCGGCGGAGACGTGCAGCGTGCCCTCCGAGCGCATGAGGTGGGCGAGCGCGTGGTTGCGGTCGCCGTGGAGCTGCTCGGACGCGGCCACGTCCTCGTCGACCTCGAGGTCGCGACCGGCGAAGGCGCTGAGGCCGGCGAGGATCCGCGCGTTCCGCTCCTCGAGGCCGGTCCCGCGCACGAGGCTCGCCGTGAGGATCGCGCCCGCGTTCACCATCGGGTTCGGCGGCCGGCCGGTGCCGCTCTCCAGCTTGATCGCGTCGAATGCCTCGCCCGTCGGCTCGATGCCCACCCGGTCGAGCGCGGCGCCGTCGGTGTCGGCGAGCGCCAGCGCGAAGAGGAACGGCTTGACGGCGGACTGGATGGAGAAGGGCTCGGCGCTGTCGCCCGCCGCGTGCGTGCGGCCGTCGGGGGTGACGAGCGCGATGCCGACGAGCCGCGGATCCGCGTCCGCGAGCTGCGGGATGCTGTCGTCGACCTGCCCGCCGTCCTCGTCGGCGACCGACGCGAGCAGGGCGTCGAGGTCGAGCGCGTGGGCGGCGTCGTGGGCGGCGTCGTGCGAGGCGGATCCGGGAGGGGGCATGGTCCCACCCTGCCAGCGCCCGCGGCGGACGATCGCGTCCGGGTCCGCGATGCGGAGGGGGAAGGCCCGGCCTCCGTGCACGGAGGACCGGGCGGGATGGGCATCTCCCCGAGACGCCCATGCATCGCGAGGACGTCCCACCCGAAGGGCTCGTCCCGCACGGTCGAACGTAGGCCCTGCGGTGGATCCATCCGCAGCATCGACCTTCCGCGGCTAGTCCACCCGGTCAGCCGACGGTGTCGCGGGGATCCGTGCCCCCGATCACGCCGGCTGCAGCAGGTCCCCGTCCTCGACGAGCTTCAGCGACAGCACGCGGTACCCCTCCTTCTCGAAGAAGACGGTGATCCGGTCCTCCTCCGTGCTCATCACGGTGCCCGGTCCCCACTCGGCGTGGGTGACCTGCGACTGCGCCGGGAACCGGTCGTCGGGCGCGTCCTCGGTCGTCTCCCCGGCGTCGGCCGTGCCCATCGCCTCCTCGTGCGCCTCGTCCCCGTCGAGCCGGTCGCACACGTCGCAGTTCGTGCAGCGCACCGGGGAGTCCTCGCCGAAGTAGCCGAGCAGGTACTGGCGGCGGCACTGCATCGTCTCGGCGTAGCCGCGCATCATCTCCAGGCGCGAGACCTCGATGCGCTCGCGCTCCTCGGCCACCTCCTTCGCGCGGGCGGCGGCCTCGCGCGGGTCCAGCTCCTCGGTGACGTACGCGCCGTCGCGGTCGGATCCGAGCACGCCCGCGTCCACGAGCAGGTGGAGCACGCCGCCGACGGTGCGCGCGGACATCCCGGCCCGCTCCGCGACCGCGGCGGGCCGCACCGGACCGTCGGCGCCGGCCACGGCGACCGCCGCGTACACGTCGCGGAGGCTGGCGGGTCGGGGCGTGCGCGCCGCGAAGAAGCGGCGGAGGCCGAGGTCCTCGGGGCGGTAGTGCAGGATCCCGACGGCGGGCTCCCCGTCGCGACCGGCCCGCCCGACCTCCTGGTAGTACGCGTCGACGGACTCGGGCGGCGCAGCGTGGATCACGTACCGCACGGTCGGCTTGTCGATGCCCATGCCGAAGGCGCTCGTCGCGACCACGACGTCCACGTCGTCCTCGTGGAAGGCCGTCTGCACGCGATCGCGCTCGGCCGCCGGGAGGCCCGCGTGGTACGCCGCGGTGCGGAGGCCCGCCGCCTGGATCTCCTCCGCGTACTGCTCCGCGTCCTTGCGCGTGGCCACGTAGACGAGGCCCGGCTGCGCCTGCTCCCCGACGTGGGCGACGATCGCCCGGCGCTTCTCGGACTCCTCCGTGTGCCGGCGCACCTCGAGGCGGATGTTCGGCCGGTCGAAGCCGGACGACAGCACGAACGGGTCGCGGAGGCCCAGGCGCTCCTCGATCTCGACGCGGACGGGCGTGGATCCGGTGGCCGTCATCGCGACGGTCGGCGGGTGGCCGAGGGCGTCGATCACGCCGCCGAGGCCCAGGTAGTCCGGCCGGAAGTCGTGGCCCCACGACGCGACGCAGTGCGCCTCGTCGATCACCACGAGCGAGACCCCGCGCGCCACCAGCCGCTCGACGACCTCGTCGCGCGCGAGCTGCTCCGGCGTGAGGAACACGATCCGCGCGCCGGGCTCCTCGACGGTCGCCCACGCCTCGTCGAGCGCCTTCCCGCGGATCGTGCTGTTGATCACGCGCGCGGGCGGCGCCGCGGGCGCGTCCTCGAGGTTCTGCACCTGGTCGGCCTGCAGCGCGATGAGCGGCGAGACCACGACGGTGAGGCCCTCCATCAGCACGGTGGCGACCTGGTAGATGGCGGACTTGCCGTAGCCCGTGGGCATCACGACGAGCGCGTCGCGGCCGCGGACGAGCGGGCCGATGGTGCGCAGCTGGCCGTCGAGGAGGTCGTCCCAGCCGAAGGCCTCGCGCGCGACGCGGACGGCGTCGTCGGGGCCGGGGCCGGGCGTCGGCTCGGGCAGGAGGGCGGGATCCTCGACGCTGCGGTCGGTCGTGCGGGTGGCGGCCTCGGCCGTGCGGTTCTGCTTCACCTCCCCACTGAACGCCGCGCGCCGAGCAGTGCCCAGGGTCTTGACGCCGCTCTCGGCGCACCGTCACCCTCGCCGCGCATCCGGGCGCGCCGCGTGCTCCGCGCGTGCCCCGTGGGCGCTCCTCGTGCGCTCCTCGTGCGCTCAGTCGGCCTCGATCCGCGGGAACGGATCCGCGTATCCCGCCCACGCCGCCGGCCCCGCCGCGAGCTCCGCGCCCGTCAGCACGGCCCGCCCGATCGCGCGGCGCAGCACGGCCGGCCGCAGCCCCTGGCCGAAGAACGCGATCTCCGTTCCGTGCGGGGCGTCCGCGCGCCAGGGGTCGATCCCGGTCGGCTGGAGGGTCAGCATCGACCCCACGCTCGACCACCCGCCCACCTCGCCGGGCCGCGACGCGAGCGACACGAAGCCCTTCGAGCGCTGCACCAGGCCGGCGCGATCGGGCCGCAGCTCATCCTCCACCGCCCGCGCGAGCCGCTCGGGGTGCAGCGGCCGCGGCTCGTTCACCACGACGGAGCCCACGGGGCCGTCCAGCCGGTCGATGTCGGCGGGCCGGGACGCGGATCCCGCCGCCGCGATCTCCCGCATCCACCCCGCGGACGCCGCGAGGCCCGGCACGTCGCCCCAGCGCGGCAGCCGCCCGAGCGCGAGCGGGCGGCGCGCGTCGAGCACGGTCGCCCGCGGGGCGAGCCGGCGCACGAGCGCGACCAGCGTGCCGCGGGACTCGAGCGGCACCCGGGCCATGCCGGTCAGCACCACGACGGTCGCGTACTCCACGAGGTCCGCGAGCGTCTCGGCCTCCTCGAACGCGTCGTCGACACGGCCGCAGGCGATGGCGTGCAGCCGGTCGGCGGGCACGACGGAGACGACGTGGCGGAGCCCGAAGCCGGATCCCACGCCGCCGACCGCGCGCTGCACCTCGTGCTCGCGGCGCAGCAGCAGGTCGAGCCCCATGCCGGTCGCGCGCGCGTCGGCGGTCGCGGGGATCCCGACCACGGCCTCGACGCCCGGCCCGCGCGCGGCCAGGTCGTCGAGGAAGCGCGCGATGGGCTCGACCGGATCGACCTCCTCGGGCGGCAGCACGAGGAGCTGCGCGGCGACGTCCGCGACCGCGTCGCGCAGCACCGAGCGGAGGCCGGATCCCTCCCCCACCACGAGGACGACGCCCGACGGCGGCTGCGGGTAGACGGGGAGGGGGACGTCGCGGGCGGGCATGGCGGTAGTCTATTGAGAACTCTTCTCACGAAAGGACCACCATGAAGGTGCGCAACTCGATCAAGGCCCTGAAGAAGCTCCCCGGCGCGCAGGTCGTGCGCCGTCGCGGCCGCGTCTTCGTCATCAACAAGCTCACCCCGCGCAACAAGGCGCGCCAGGGCTGATCCCGACGGCGGGCGACCGGGATCGCCCGGCGGGACCGCCCGTCAGAGCGGGAAGCGCAGCCGCAGCAGGTGGGATCCGTCGGGCCGCTCCTCGGCCGCGAGGCTCCCGCCGAGCAGCTGGGCGCGCTCGCGCAGGCCGGTGAGCCCGTGGCGCCCGCTCGGCAGCTCGAGCAGCGGCAGCGTCGCGCGTCCGGCCTCGACCTCGACGACCACGTGGCCCGCCTCCAGCCGGCCGGTGATCCGCACGGCCGCGCCGGTCGCGTGCTTCCGCGCGTTCGTGAGGCCCTCCTGCACGGTGCGGTAGACCGCGCGCTGGGCCGCGGCGGACAGGTCGGCGGGGAGGTCGAGGTCGGTCTGGACGCGGATCCCGCTGGCCGCCACGAGCGCCGGGACGTCCCCGAGCGTCGGCTGCGGCGCCAGCTCGCGCCGCTCCCCGCCCGCCGCCCGGAGCACCTCGACCATGCCGCGCAGCTCCTCGAGGGTCACCGTGCTGAGGCCGCGGATGGTGCGGGCCGCCTCCCGGGATCGCTCGTCGGCCGCACCCACCTGCATCGCGCCGGCCTGCACGGCGATGAGGCTCACCTGGTGCGACACGACGTCGTGCATCTCGCGCGCGAGCACCGCGCGCTCCCGGGAGAGCGCCACCTCGGCCGCCTGCCGCTGGCCGAGGCTCTGCGCCTCCCGCAGCTCGCGCAGCTGGGCCGCCGCCATCCGCCGCTCGCGGAGGAACGCGCCGAGCAGCGCCGGGCCGACCGTGTACAGGGTCGCGTCGACGAGCGGCTCGACGACCGACTGCAGGTCGTCGGGCGGGGACACCGGCAGCAGGTACGCGACGACGGCGACGCCGCTCGCGGCCCCCACGCGCCAGCGCTCGGTGCGCGAGAGGCCGAGGTCGAAGAGGGCGACCATGAGGGGCACGTAGGCGATGCCGACGTAGAAGGCGGGCATCGCGGCGAGCAGGCTGAGCCAGGCCCACCGTCGGCGGAGCAGGAGGCCGAGGCACGCGACGACGCCCGCGGCCGCGTCCCACGGCGACTCGGACGCGGTGATGAACGTGTACGACGCGGCCAGGGCGACCCCCGCCACGAGGAGGTCGACGAGGGCGGCGCGGATGCGGTCGGCGGCGGTGGCCTGCCGGTCCGCGGTGGCGGCGGTGGCGCGCGGGTCCTCGAGCTCGTCCTCGTTCGGGTCGGCGTCGGCACCCGCACCGATGCCGGCCGGAGCCGCCGCGCCGCCCGCTCCCCCGCGCCGGCTCAGCCGCATCGCGGGATCACCGCCGGGGCACGAGCCCGGCGCGGTCGGCGACGACGGCCGCCTCCACGCGCGAGCCGACGCCGAGCGCCTGGACGATCGAGCTGACCGTCTCCTTCACCGTGCCGAGCGTGAGCCCGCACTCCGCGCCGATCTCGGCGTTCGACAGCCCGCGCGCGAGCGCCCGCAGCACGGTGACCTCGCGGTCGCCGAGCCGGGCGACGCGCGCCCGCTCGGCGTCGTCCTCGAGGGAGCGGAAGAGCCGGCCGGGCCGCAGCCCGGGCGCGAGCACGACGCCGCCGGACGCGAGCGTGAGCACGTGGCGCGCGAGCTGCTCCGGATCCGTGTCCTTGAGCAGGAAGCCGGACGCGCCGCGGTGCAGGGCCTCCAGCACCTGGTCGTCCGTGTCGAAGGTCGTGAGCATGGCGACCGCGGGCGGACGCGGCTCGGCCATCAGCTCGGCGAGGATCGTGAGGCCGTCGGGCGCGGGCATGCGGATGTCGAGGAGCACGACGTCGGGCGCGTGCTCCCGCACGGTCGCGACGGCGGTGTCGCTCGACACGGCCGCACGCACCGCGATGCGCGGGGACGCCCCGAGCACCATCGCGATGCCGGAGCGCACGAGCGACTCGTCGTCGACGACGACCACGGTGACGACGGGCTCGGCGGGGGCGGGGCGGTCCGGGTGCGCGTCGGATCCGGTGCTCACGCGTCCCGCCTCCCGCTGCCGGATCCGCCGTCGGCGCCGGTCGCGCCGCCGCGGTCCCCCGCCTGGCCGAGGCTAGCGCCCCGGGCCGCGCGCCTCGCCGCGCGCGCCGTCCGCCGGACCTCCCGGGAGTGCGCCCGCGCCGCCCCGAGCGCGCCGGCCAGCTGCCGGATCCGGAGCGTCGGCACGTAGGCGGCCGTGAGCGCGCGCCCGATCGGCGCGAGGTCGGCCGCGGTCGGGCAGGCGAGCCAGAGCGTCTCGTAGCGCGGATCGAACTTGGCCTTGAAGCGCAGCAGCGAGGTGAAGCCGTACGACGGCTCGAGCACGCGACCGGTCGCGGTGAGCAGGCGCGCCACCACGCGGTCGACCGCCCCGCGCGGCCGGGCCGTGCCGACGCCGGCGAGCGGCGTGCCCGACAGGCTCAGCGTCGCGAGCCCCTCCTCCTGGAACGCACGGGCGGCGGTCGCGATGAGGAACTCCATCACGCCGGGCATCGGCTCGACGCCGCGGCGCATCACGTCGAGGGTGCGGCCGACGAGCAGCCCGTCGCGGAAGACGGGGAGCCAGCTCGTGACGCCGTGCACGCGGCCGGCGGCGTCGACGGCGAGGAGTATCCGGACCTCCGAGTCGTCGAGCTCGCGCAGGCCGCCGAGGGTGAAGCCCATCTCGGGGAGCGCCTTGGCGTCGGCCCAGTCGCCGCTCAGCGCGTCGACGGCGCGGCGGAGGTCGTCGGGCAGGCCGCGGTACGTGTCCCAGCGCGCCTCGAGGCCGTCGCGCGCGGCGCGGTTGGTCGCGGTGCGCAGGTCCTGGCGCCGCTTGCCGGAGGTCGAGAAGGACGCGAGGTCGATCACCGCCTCCTCGGCCACGGGCGTGACGCTCCAGCCGAGCTCGGCGAACACCGGCAGGTGCCGCGAGTGGATGCTGTAGAACGCCGGCACGAGGCCGCGTGCGGAGCAGTGGCGGGCGAAGGCGCGGATCGTCGCGGGCGCGTCGGCGGCGGAGGCCATCGGGTCGGAGACGGTGAGGGCCACGCCGTGCGCGGCGCGGTAGGCGACGGCGCCCCGCGCGGACGCGTCGCCGTCGTCGGCCGCGAACCAGTGGCTGCTGCCCGACCACGTGCCCATGAAGCCGAGCGATCCGGCGTCCGCGGACCTCAGCTGCGCGAGCACGCGGTCGCGGTCGGCCGGGCGCCCCTCGACCGCGGCGCGTTTGCCGAAGGACCGCCGCCGGGCGACGAGCACGACGAGGGCCGTCGCGGGCAGGAGCCACGTCGTGAGCACCAGCACCGGCAGCTCGACGTCGCTCCAGGAGTCGATGGGGAAGGCGAACCAGTCCTCGGTGAGCGGGATCACCGTGTAGTACCAGGCGAGCAGCCCGGTCACGAGCAGGAGGGCCGTGATCCCGAGCACGAGCCCGAGGCGCCGGCCGCGCAGCAGCAGCGCGACCGCGACGATGAGGACGCAGAGCACCGCGACCGTGCTGCCGGGGTCGAGCAGCGTCGCCATGGCGCTCAGCACGCCGACCGCGTCGCCCGAGACGGCGGCGATCCACCAGCTGAGGGTCACGGTGCCGAGCAGGGTGGCGGCGACCATGCGGGCGCTCGACGCGGCGGCGTCCTGCCAGGCGGGGCGCGCGGACAGCGGCACGAGGATCCGGCCGAGCCCCAGGCCGATGAGGAGCGCGACCCCGCGCGTGAGGTCGACCCCGTGGCCGGCCGCGAGGAGGCCCGCGAGGACCGCGGCGAGCAGGGCGGCGCGGAGGCCGTCGCGGTGGGAGGGGGCGAGCCCGCGGCTGGCGGCGGCGGCCACCGCGACGAGCACGACCGAGGGCGCCCACAGCCGGTCGGCCGCGTCGACCTGCGAGTACCAGTCGCCGAGCGCGACGCCCGCGGCGAGGAGGAGGGAGGCGACCGCGACGGGCGCCAGCGACCCGAGGGCGGCGACGAGCGCGGTGCGGAGGACGCCGATCCGGCTCTCCGACCAGGCCAGCACCATGATCGCGAGGGCCACCGCGACGGCGGTCGCGGCGGGGTGCGCCAGCTCGCCGAGGGCGGCCATGGCGCCCATCCAGGCGCTGCCGGCGGGGACCGCGAGGACCGCGAGCGGGTGGCGGGCGACGGCGCGGCCGAGGATCCGGAGGGCTCCGGCCGGCGCGGCGGGAACGGTGGGCTCGGCGGGCTCGGCCGTCGTCTCGTCCGCGTCGCCCGACGGCGGGATATCGGCGGGGTCGGCGGACGGACGGGCGGGGCGGGCGGCGGGGGCGAGCGTCGGGTGGGGCACGCCCCCAGTGTGCGGAGCGGGCGTGCGCGGGCGCGTCCGCCTGGGGATCCGCGGGGCCCGCCCTTCGGCTGACCCGCTCCGCCGATCGGCTGGCGCCCCGCCGCGGGTGCTTCGGGCGGGCCCGAGCGGTGCCGGATCCGGACCCGCGGGATCAGGCCGTCGCGCCCGCCCCGCCCGTGCCGACGGCTGCACCGGCGCCCGCGCCCGAGAACCGCGTCGACGCGTCCTCGCCCTGCCGGAGCAGCGGCAGGTGCTCGACGCGGTGCGCGGCCCGGCGCAGCGCATCGCCGGCGGTGCCGAGCGCGGGACGCCATGAGGCCGGGCCGCGGTGGGTGAGGACGTCCACGGCGTCGCGCACCCGGTCGAGCACCGACAGCGGGATCGCCGCGAGCGCGTTGCCCGGCGGGCGCCGGGACACCACGGGGTGCGCGCGCGTCGGCGCGGTCCGGCGGACCACCTCCCACGCGATCCCGAGCAGCCGCAGGTCGCGCACGCGCACCTTCTCCTGCAGGCGCGGGAACAGCTCGTCCTCCTCGTCGCGCACGTCCTCGCCCAGCACCTCGACGAGCCGGTCGAGCAGCGCCGCGCGCCCCGGATCCCCGGCCGGCAGCGTCTCCAGCGTGGTCACGAGCTCGTTGACCTCCTGGTGCTCGCGCTCCACCTCGAGGGTCAGCTCCTGGCCGTCCTCCAGCACCCGCCGCATCACGGGCCAGAGCACCGACTCCTCGGCGAAGGCGTGCGGGAACACGAGGCGGTAGATGCGCATCAGCACGAGCGCCTCGTGGTCGCCCTCCGCTCCCCGCAGCTCCTCGAGGAGCGCGTTCAGCTTCACGTGGTCGCTCTTCTGGCGGGCGAGCACGCTGAGCGGCCCCCCGAGCTCCCGGGTGCTCTGCTCGGCGACGGATCTCATGGTCATCCCCTCCGGTTCGTGATGCGTGCGGTGCCGCCCGACGCGGGTCGCGCGGGCAGGAAGCGCGCCGCCGCGACGACCGCCGCGACGACCGCGGCACCCCCCGCGAGCACGCGACGGTGCTCCTGCACCGCCAGGTAGTAGGAGCGGCGGCGCACCCAGCCCTCGTGGGTGCCGCGCTCGGCCGGGCGCGGGGAGGGCTGGCGCAGCCCGCTGTCCCCGGGGGGCCGCGAGGGCCGGCTGGACCGCTGCGACCAGAGCATGTACCGCTCCATCACCAGGTCCGTCAGCCGCGGCGCGACCGCGCCGGCCACCGCGCCCAGGTGCGCCTGCACCCCGATGTAGAGGTCGCGCGTCGGGTGCTCGGCCGCCCACAGCGCGGCCTCGGCGACGGCCTCGGGCGGGTAGATCATGCCGCGGTGCGCGGGCTGGCGCTCGGCGTGGCTCTGCGCGTGCTCGTTGTAGGGCGTGTCGATGCGGCCCGGGTGCAGGAGCGTGACGGAGATCGGCAGGCCCTGCGCCTCGATGTCCATGCGGAGCGCGTCGGTCCAGCCGTGCACCGCGTGCTTGATGCTCGAGTAGGTCGACTGCAGCGGGGTCGCCCGGTCGCCGAAGACGCTGCCGACGTTGACGATCGCCCCGCCGTAGCCCTTCCGGCTGCGCATGTGCGCGACCGCGGCGAGCGAGCCGTGCACGACGCCCCAGTAGTCGGTGTCCATCATGCGGCGCATGTCCTCGAGCGGGACCCGGTCGGCCAGGCCGAAGACGCTGACGCCGGCGTCGTTGATCCACGTGTCGAAGCGGTGGTGCTCGGCGAGCGCCGTGGCGGCGATGCGCTCCACGTCCGCGGCCACGCCCACGTCGGCGACCACGGCGGTCGCCCGGCCGCCGCCCGCGACGATCCCCGCCACGACCTCCTCCAGCGCCTCGCCGTTCCGCGCCGCGAGCACGACCGCGGCCCCGCGGGCCGCCGCCATCCGCGCCGTGACGCGCCCGATCCCGCTGGACGCGCCCGTGATCACCACCACCTGGTCCTCGAGCGGGAGCAGCGGGGGGCGCTTCCCCCGTCGCCACAGCGAGGCGAGCGGGGCGCCGACCGGTGACGACGCGCGGTCGCGGTCGCGGTCGCCGTCGGCGGAGGGGGCTGCGGATGCGGTCACGTCGCTCTCGGTCATGGCGCCATCCAACGCGCGGTGCGCGCATCCGCCTCGGGGGTTGATCCCGCTCCCGGTCTGTGGCAGCGGATCGCCCCGCGAGCGTGTCAACCCCCGGGGCGGCGCCACGGCCGCGGAGTGGGATGGCGGGACACGACACCTACGAGAAGAGGAGCAGCCATGTCCCAGCCCGAGCAGCAGCAGCAGGTCCCCGGCACCGAGGGCGACCTGACTCCCCAGGCCGACCACGGCGAGGAGAGCTACCGCGGATCCGGCCGCCTGGAGGGCAAGGCCGCCGTCATCACCGGCGCCGACAGCGGCATCGGCAAGGCCGTCGCGCTCGCCTACGCGCGCGAGGGCGCCGACGTCCTGATCCACTACTTCTCCGAGCAGGAGGACGCCGACGCCGAGGACACGCGCCGCCTCGTCGAGGAGGCCGGCCGGAAGGCGGTCGTCGTCCGCGGCGACCTCGCGGACCCCGCCCACTGCCGCGACGTCATCGCGCAGGCGGTCGACGCGTTCGGCCGCGTCGACGTGCTCGTCAGCAACGCCGCGTTCCAGATGTCCCGCGACTCGATCGTCGACACCCCCGACGAGGAGTGGGACCGCACGATCGCCACCAACCTCAGCGCGTTCTTCCACCTCACGAAGGCCGCGGTGCCGCACATGGCGCCCGGATCCTCGATCATCGGCACCACGTCGGTGAACTCCGACAACCCGCCGCCGTCACTCCTCGCCTACAGCGCCACGAAGGCCGGCATCGCGAACATCGTCGGCTCCCTGTCGCAGATGCTCGCGGAGCAGGGCATCCGCGCGAACAGCGTGGCGCCCGGCCCCATCTGGACCCCGCTGATCCCCGCCACCATGCCCGCGGAGGAGGTCGCGTCCTTCGGCCAGCAGGTGCCGCTGGCCCGCCCGGGCCAGCCGGCCGAGGTCGCGCCCGTGTTCGTGATGCTCGCGAGCGACGAGGCGAGCTACGTCTCGGGTGCCCGCGTGGCCGTGACGGGCGGCCAGCCGATCCTGTAGCCGTCCGCACCGCTACTGCCGGATACGCGAGAAGGCCCCCGGGATATCCCGGGGGCCTTCTGCCCTGCTGGTGCGCGAGGGGGGACTTGAACCCCCACGTCCTCACGGACACACGGACCTGAACCGTGCGCGTCTACCAATTCCGCCACTCGCGCCAACCGGACGACATTATCACGCCCGGGAGCCGATCCCGTGCCGCACCGGGCAGCGGATCCGCGGCGCGACGGCCCGCGGGCACCGCCGTGACGGCCCCGGTCCCGGCCGGCCGCGGGCCGTCGCCGCACCCGCCACCGGGTCGGTGTCCAGGGCGAGGTCGCGCGAGTTGGCTACGATCTCCCTATTCATCCGCGGAAGGACCGCGCGAGGACGGATCACACGTGGGAATCCTGGACAACTTCGAGAAGGGCCTCGAGCGCGCCGTCAACGGCGCCTTCGTGAAGACCTTCAAGTCCGGCCTGCAACCCGTGGAGATCGCCGCGCAGCTCCGACGCGAGCTCGACACGCACGCCGCGATCGTCGACCGCGACCTCATCCTCGTCCCGAACTCCTTCACCCTCCGCGTCTCCCGGCCCGACGCGGAGCGCATGGCGAGCATCGGCACCGCGCTCACCGACCAGCTGCGCGTGTCCGTCGAGAAGCACGCCTCCTCGCAGGGCTACCAGTTCGCCGGCGCCGTGCAGGTCGGCTTCCGCGAGGACGACTCCATCCCCGAGGGCGTGCTCGAGATCGACAGCCGCACGGCCGAGGGCAGCGTCACGTGGATGCCCGTCGTCGACGTCGCGGGAACCCGCCACCCGCTCGCGGTCGGCCGCACCGTCATCGGCCGGGGCAGCGACGCCGACATCACGGTCGACGACCCGGGCACCTCGCGCCGCCACGTCGAGATCGCGTGGGACGGATCCCGCGCCCAGGTCCGCGACCTCGGCTCCACCAACGGCTCCGAGCTGAACGGGGCGCCCGTCACCAAGGCCCCGCTCCCGCCGGAGTCGGTCATCCGCATCGGCCGCACCACCATCACCTTCCGCGTCGTCCCGCAGGCCACGGAGGAGCGCGACGGCCAGCGTCCGCGCCGCGACGACGGCTTCTGGGGGGCCTCATGACCGAGCTGACCCTCCTCGTCCTCCGCCTCGTGTTCCTCGCGGTGCTGTGGCTGTTCGTCTTCGGCATCGTCTACGCGCTCCGCTCCGACCTCTTCGGCCAGCGCGTGCGGAAGCTCCGCGAGGAGACGGGCTCCGGCGGCGGATCCCCGTTCCCGCAGTCGCCGTACGCCGCCGCCGCCGCTCCCCCGCGCGCCGCGCAGCAGCCCGTGCAGCCGCCGCCCATCTCGACGATGCCGTCGGGTGCCAACTCCGGCGCCGTCCCGTCGCGCGCCAAGGCCACGACCGCCACGGCCCGCCACCTCGTCATCACCTCGGGCGCCAAGTCCGGCACCGAGATCCCGCTCGGCACGGAGCCGCTCACCATCGGCCGCTCCGGCGAGTCGGGCCTCGTGATCCGCGACGACTACACGTCCACCCACCACGCGCGCCTGCTCCTCTGGAACGACGAGTGGATGATCCAGGACCTCGACTCGACCAACGGCACCTTCCTCGACGGCAAGCGCGTGAGCGTCCCGACGCAGGTGCCGCTCGACACGCCGATCCGCATCGGCGCGACCAGCTTCGAGCTCAGGCGGTAGCGGCGTGGCGACAGTGACGCAGGCCGCCGCCGTCTCCCACGTGGGCAAGGTCCGGTCGAACAACCAGGACTCGGGCTACGCGGGGCGGAACCTCTTCGTCGTCGCCGACGGCATGGGCGGGCACGCGGGCGGCGACGTCGCCTCCGCGGTCGCCCTCACGCGCATCGTCGAGGCCGACAAGCCGTACGCCTCGGCGCACGATGCCGAGTTCGCGCTCCAGGCGGGCCTCGTCGCCGCCAACCAGCTCCTCGCCGAGACGGTGTTCGAGCACTCCGAGCTCACCGGCATGGGCACCACCGTCAGCGCGCTCGCCCGCGTCGACCGCCACGTCGCCATCGCGCACATCGGCGACTCGCGCATCTACCTGTTCCGCCGCGGCGAGCTCAGCCAGGTCTCCGCCGACCACACCTTCGTGCAGCGCCTCGTCGACAGCGGCCGCATCACGCCGGAGGAGGCGCTCGTGCACCCCCGCCGCTCCGTCCTGATGCGCGTGCTCGGCGACGTCGACGCGGCCCCCGAGGTCGACACGCAGGTGCTCGACACGCACACGGGCGACCGCTGGCTGCTCTGCTCGGACGGCCTCAGCAGCTATGTGGCCGAGGAGCGGATCACCGAGATCCTCGCCACCGCGGGCACGCCCGAGTCCATCGCGGACGCGCTCGTGAAGGAGTCGCTCGACCACGGCGCGCCCGACAACGTCACGGTGGTCGTCGTCGACGTGCTCGACGAGGACGACGACGTCGCCGCCTCCCGCCCGGAGCCCGAGCCGGTGCTCGTCGGATCCGCGGCGCAGCCCCTCGCGTTCGGCGACGAGCCCTCGAGGCGCGCCGTCCGGATCCCGTCGCTGCTGCTGCACCCGCTGCGCGCCACCACGGCCGTGCGCGACGCGCAGTTCGAGCCGGAGTCCGACGAGTACCTCGAGGCCCTCATCGCGGAGGACCGGCGCCGCGCGCTCCGTCGCCGCATCACGTGGCTCGTGGGCGTCGCCCTGATCCTCGCGGGCCTCGTGCTCGCGTGCGTCCTCGGCTACCGCTGGACCCAGTCGCGCTACTACGTGGGCGAGGCCGACGGCACCGTCGCGGTCTACAACGGCGTGCAGCAGACCATCGGCCCGATCGAGCTCTCCCACGTCTACGCGCGCACCGAGGTGCGCGTCGACGACCTCCAGCCCTTCTACCGCCAGCAGGTCGAGCAGACCATCAACGCCGACTCGCTGGCGGGCGCGCAGGAGATCGTGAACCGGCTGCAGGAGGCCTCGGGTGGCTAGGGCCGGCGTCGCGGACGCCCCCGCACGGCCCCGCGAGCGCGCGCCCCGGGTGCCGCGCATCCGCGTGCCCCGGCGCCTCCGGAACCTCGAGCTCGCCCTGGTCGTCCTCGCGTCGATCATCAACGGCGGCGCGCTCTACCTCGTGCAGCTCGGGGCGCTCGGCGCCTTCGACCAGAGCTTCTTCCTGCCCGCGACGGGCCTCGCGGTCCTCGTGCTCGGCATGCACGTGGCCCTCCGCTGGCTCGCGCCCGACGCGGATCCGTTCATCCTCCCCATCGCCACGGTCCTCAACGGCCTGGGGCTCGCGGCCATCTACCGCCTCGACCTCGCGGGCGGATACTCCGGCTGGGAGAGCGTGGCCGTCCGGCAGATCGTGTGGTCGGGCCTCGCGATCGTCTGCGCCCTCGCGGTCATCGTGCTGCTGAAGAACCACCGCGTCCTCCAGCGCTACCGCTACATCGCCATGTTCACGGGCCTCGTGCTGCTGCTCCTGCCGATGCTCCCGGTCATCGGGCAGAACATCAACGGCGCCCGCGTCTGGATCCACATCGGCGGCTTCTCGTTCCAGCCCGGCGAGATCGCGAAGATCTGCCTCGCGGTCTTCTTCGCCGGCTACCTCGTCACGGCGCGCGACAGCCTCTCGATGGTGGGCGTCAAGGTCCTCGGGATGCGCTTCCCGCGCGTCCGCGACCTCGGCCCGATCCTCCTGGTCTGGGCCGTGTCGATGAGCGTCCTCGTCTTCCAGCGCGACCTCGGCACGTCGCTGCTGTACTTCGGCCTCTTCATCGTGATGACCTACGTGAGCACCGGACGCATCGGCTGGGTGATCCTCGGCGCCGTGCTGTTCCTCGGCGGCGCGTACGGCGCGAGCACGCTCGGCTACGTCGGCGGCCGCGTGGACGCGTGGCTGAGCCCGTTCGACCCCGCGGTGTACGAGGCGGACGGCGGCAGCTACCAGCTCGTGACGGGCCTGTTCGGCATGGCCTCCGGGGGCCTGTTCGGGCAGGGGCTCGGCAGCGGCATGCCCAACCTCACGCCGCTCGCCAACAGCGACTTCATCCTCGCGAGCCTCGGCGAGGAGCTCGGCCTCACGGGCGTCTTCGCGATCCTCGCGCTCTACCTCCTGCTCGTCTCGCGCGGCTTCCGCATCGGCTTCGCGGGCCAGGACGACTTCGGCAAGCTGCTCGGCATCGGGCTGTCGTTCGTCATCGCGCTGCAGGTGTTCATCGTCATCGGCGGCGTCACCCGCGTCATCCCGCTCACCGGCCTCACGACGCCGTTCATGGCGGCCGGCGGATCGTCGCTGCTGGCCAACTGGATCATCGCGGCCCTGCTGCTGCGCCTGTCCGACACCGTCCGCAACCAGCCCCGATTGGTGGTCGAGTCGTGAACCGCGAGCTGAAGCGCGTCTCCGTGTTCGTCCTGGCCATGTTCGTGGCCCTGTTCGTCGCGGCCTCGGTCATCCAGGTGATCGCGGCGCCCACGCTGCAGGCGGATCCGCGCAACAGCCGCACCATCATCGCCAGCTACTCGGCGGAGCGCGGCTCGATCCTCGTCGACGGCACGCCGATCGCCTCCTCGGTCCCTGTCGACGACCGCTACAAGTTCCTCCGCACGTACGCGCAGCCCGACCTCTACAGCGCGGTCACCGGCTACTACACGCTCGGCCAGGGATCCACGGGCCTCGAGGACTCCATGAACGACGTGCTGAGCGGCACGAGCGGCACGCAGTTCTTCGACAGCCTCACCCGCACCTTCACGGGCCAGGACCCGAAGGGCGCGTCCGTCGAGCTCACGATCGACCCGAAGGTGCAGCAGGCGGCGTACGACGCGCTGGGCTCGCTGCAGGGATCGGTCGTCGCGATCGAGCCGTCCACCGGCCGCGTCCTCGCGATGGTCTCCAAGCCCGGCTACGACCCCAACGCGCTCGCGTCGCACGACCGCGACGCCGTGAAGCAGACCTACACGTCGCTCCTCGCGGACCCGGCGAACCCGCTCATCGACCGGGCCGTCAACAGCCTCAACCCGCCCGGATCCACGTTCAAGCTCATCACCGTCGCCGCCGCCCTCGAGTCCGGCCAGTACACGCCCGACTCGCTCCTCCCCAACCCCGCGACGTTCACGCTCCCGGGCACCGGCACGGTCATCACGAACGCGGGCGAGGGCGCCTGCGGCCCCGAGCCCGAGGTCACGATCGCGACGGCCCTGCGCCTCAGCTGCAACATCCCCTTCGCCCAGCTCGGCATCGCGCTGGGCTCGGAGCGGATCGCCCAGATGGCGGAGGCCTTCGGCTACGGCAAGTCGATCGACGTCCCCATGGCCAGCGCGAAGAGCGTCTTCTCCCCCGACCTCGACGACGCGCAGACCGCGCAGTCCGCCTTCGGGCAGCTCGACGTGCGCGCCACGCCGCTGCAGACCGCCATGGTCACCGCCGGCATCGCCAACGGCGGGGACGTGATGAAGCCGAGCGTCGTGGACAGCGTCCTCAACCCCGACCTCAGCGAGCTGTCCGGCTTCTCCCCCAGCCGCTTCGCCGACCCGATCTCGAAGGAGACCGCCGCCACCATGACCCGGATGATGATCGACGACGTCCAGAGCGGCGTCGCCTCCAATGCGAGAATCAGTGGCGTCGACGTGGCGGGCAAGACGGGCACGGCCCAGAACGGCGCCGACGACCCGTACACCCTCTGGTTCACCGGCTTCGCGCCGGCGGAGTCGCCGGAGGTGGCGGTCGTGGTCCTGGTGGAGGACGGCGGCGGACGAGGACGATCGGGCTCGGGGAACACCCTCGCCGCCCCCGTGGCGAAGAAAGTGATTGAGGCGGTGCTGGACAGATGAGACCCACGAGCGGACTGACCTTCGGAGGGCGTTACCAGCTGGGCGACCGGATCGCCATCGGCGGCATGGGCGAGGTGTGGGAGGCCACCGACCTCGTCATCGGGCGCAAGGTCGCGATCAAGATCCTCAAGGACGAGTACCTCGGCGACCCCGGGTTCCTCGAGCGCTTCCGCGCCGAGGCCCGGCACGCCGCGCTCGTCAACCACGAGGGCATCGCCAACGTCTTCGACTACGGCGAGGAGGACGGCAGCGCGTTCCTCGTGATGGAGCTGGTGCCCGGCGAGGCGCTCTCCACCATCCTCGAGCGGGAGCGCGTGCTCTCCACCGACAAGGTGCTCGACATCATCGCCCAGACCGCGCTGGCGCTCCACGCCGCGCACCAGGCCGGGCTCGTCCACCGCGACATCAAGCCGGGCAACCTGCTCATCACGCCCGACGGCCGCGTCAAGATCACCGACTTCGGCATCGCGCGCATCGCCGACCAGGTGCCGCTCACCGCGACCGGGCAGGTGATGGGCACGGTCCAGTACCTCTCCCCCGAGCAGGCGAGCGGCCACCCCGCGTCGCCGTCGACCGACGTCTACTCGATGGGCATCGTCGCGTACGAGTGCCTGGCCGGCCGCCGACCCTTCACGGGCGAGTCGCAGGTCGCCATCGCCATGGCGCAGATCAACGAGCAGCCGCCGGAGCTCCCGGTCACGGTCGCCGAGCCGGTCCGCAACCTCGTCATGTCGTGCATCGCCAAGAAGCCGGCCGACCGCCCGCAGAGCGCGGCCGCCCTCGCGCGCGCCGCGCAGGCGCTCCGCCGCGGCGACGTCGCGACGGCCACCATCGCCGTGCCCGCCGTCGCCGGCGCCGCCGCCCTCGCCGACCCCGGCGCGGCCACCCAGGCCACGCAGCTCATGCCATCCGGCCGTCGCGTCGACACGGGCGCCACCACCGTGCTGTCCTCCGCCCCGCGCGCCGGAGCACCCGTCCCCCTCGTCTTCGACGACGAGGACGACGAGGAGGCCGACCAGCCCCGCGCCCGCAAGCGCGCCATCTGGATCTTCGTCGTCGTCGCGCTCCTCGTGGTCGCGGCCATCGTCGCCGGCCTCATCGCCCTCACGAGCGACCGGGACCCCGCCGACCCTGCGCCGACGCCCGTCGCGTCGTCCGCGTCGCCGACGCCCACCCCCACGCCCACGCCGACACCCACCCCCACGCCGACCGCGAGCACCGTCGAAGTCAACCGCGACGACTACATCGGCCGTGACCAGAAGACGGTGTCGGACGAGCTCACGGCCCTCGGCCTCAAGGTCACCGTCGTGACCGGGAGCGCCGCGCCGTCGGGTGAGGAGGAGGGTCGCGTCACCGCGATCACCCCCACCGGCAGCGTCGCCAGGGGCGCCACCATCCAGATCACCGCGTACGGCGCGCCCACGCTGCCCACCGCGGCGCCCGGCACGCCCACGGTCGAGCCCACCTCCGTGCGCGCCGGCCAGGCGGTCGACATCTCGTGGCCCGCGTACTCCTGCCCGGCCGGGCAGACCCTCAACGGCTACCAGGTCCAGACGGACTCGGTGTCGAGCGGCGCCACCGGCACCTGGGGCGGCAGCACGAACCCGACGAACGCCCAGACCACCTCGGGCGAGATCACGGCGGGCACGAGCCCCGGCACGTTCACCGTCAAGTACCTCGCCATCTGCGGAACGAACGAGTCGCCGTACAGCAGCACCGTCACCGTCACCGTGGAGGCCGCTCCCGGCGGCACCGGCGGCGGGACGGGCGGCGGGACCGGCGGCACGGGCGGCGGCACCGGCGGGGGAACCGGCGGCACGGGCGGCGGGACCGGCGGCACGACCGGCATGGCGCCGATCCCCGCCCCGGGCCGCGCGGACGGGCACTCCCTCGTCTCCAGCGCGCACCGCGACTCCTGACCCGCGCGGTCGAGCCGGCCGACGCCCACGCGTCACGGGCCGCCGGCCGCCCGTCGGGCCGCCCGTCGGGCCGCCGCCCGGACGCCCAGCGGAGCCCGGGTAAGCTCATCCCCGTCCGAATCCCGATCCCGACGAGAGGCAGTCCGTGACCGACGCGCGTGTGCTGGGCGGCCGCTACGAGGTCGGGGCGCTGCTGGGTCGCGGGGGCATGGCGGACGTCTTCGAGGGCGTCGACGCGCGCCTCGGTCGCCGCGTGGCCGTCAAGGTCCTGCGTCGCGGCCTCGCCGAGGATCCCGCCTTCCGCAGCCGCTTCCGCCAGGAGGCCCAGGCCGCCGCGCGCATGTCGCACCCCACCATCGTGCGGGTCTTCGACGCGGGCGAGGACGTCGTCACCGACCAGGATGGCGCATCGCACACGGTCCCCTTCATCGTCATGGAGCGGGTCGAGGGCCGCCTCCTGAAGGACGTGATCACGGACGGCCCGCTCGATCCGGACGAGGCCGTCCGCATCATGCGCCAGGTGCTCACCGCGCTGGAGTACTCGCACCGCGCGGGCGTGGTCCACCGCGACATCAAGCCCGGCAACATTATGGTCACGCCCGCGGGCCAGGTGAAGGTCATGGACTTCGGCATCGCGCGCGCCGTCTCCGACACCTCCGCCACCATCGCGCAGACCACCGCGATCCTCGGCACGGCCCGCTACTTCTCCCCCGAGCAGGCCAAGGGCGAGTCGGTCGACGCGCGCACCGACCTCTACTCCGCCGGCGTCGTCCTCTTCGAGATGCTCACCGGCCAGGCCCCCTTCCGCGCCGACACCGCGGTCGCCGTCGCCTACCAGCACGTCAGCGAGACGCCGGTGGCCCCCAGCAACGTCGAGGAGGGCGTCTCCCCCCAGCTCGACCAGGTGGTCCTGCACGCCATGGCGAAGGACCGCTACGCGCGCTTCCAGACCGCGGGCGACTTCCGCACCGACCTCGACCGCGCCGCCGAGGGCACGCTGCCCCCGCGGGAGGCGCCGACGAACGACGTGGGCGCCACGCTCTTCGGCGCGTCCGCCGGCCCGTCCTCCTCCCAGCAGGCGCTCCGCCAGCTCGGAGTCGACGACGACCGCACCGTCCGCACGCAGAGCCGGCCGCCGGTGCCGTGGATCTGGGCGGGCGTCACCGTGGTCGTCGTGATCCTCATCGCCGTCGTCATCTGGGTCACCAACCTCAGCTCCATCGGCCCGCCGGACATCAGCCCCACCGTCCCCGACGTCGCGGGATCCACCTACTCCAGCGCCGCCGCGGCCCTCGAGGAGGCGGACCTCGTGCCGCTCGAGCGTGACGAGGCGAGCACGACGGTCAAGGAGGGGATCGTGCTCCGCACCGATCCCGATGCCGGCGAGAACGTCGCCTCCCAGACCGAGGTCGACGTCATCGTGTCCTCCGGTCCGCCGGAGGTCCAGGTCCCGAACGTCGCCAACATGGACGAGGGCACGGCCACCGCCAGCCTCCAGTCGGCCGGCCTCACGGTCGGCGAGGTGACCCGCCAGTCCTCGCCCTCGGTGCCGGACGGCGTCGTCCTGCAGTCGGAGCCGGCGGCGACCCAGCAGGTCGACCAGGGATCCGCGGTCAAGCTCGTCCTGTCCAACGGCAAGGTCACCATGCCGGACGTGCTGGGACAGCCGCTGGTCGATGCGCAGAGGCTCCTCGAGGAGTCGGAGCTCGTCGTCACCACACGCCGTGACCCGTCCTGCGGCCGCGCCGACGGATCGCCCGTGAACCAGCAGTCGGTGCCCCCGGGCGATGTCGCCCAGCGCTCCACCGTCGCCCTCACGTACTGCACGGGTGCCGTCCGCAGCACGCCGGCACCGACGCCCACACCGAGCGCTCCGACCACGCCTCCCGCCCGCGGCTGAGCGGGCAAGGCGTCCTCGGCATCACCAGGCCGCACCTGCGTTTCACCTCGCCTCGCCTCCGGGGGATCCCCGCAGGGATGCGTGACGCTCGTGCTCAGCCGGCAGATGATCCCGTCACCGGCCGAGCTCCCGGCTCACGCCTGCAGGTGAGGAGCCGGGGCCCCTGGCTCGCGAGCTGCAGGTCGCGCATCGTGGACGACGAACGCGGCCCGTGCAGCGCGTGGGGCGGCGGCTCAGGCGATGCGGACGAGCGGCGACAGCCGCGACGAGGTGTCCCGCGCTCCCGCGAGCCCCGCGCCCTCGAGCCAGTTGCCGAGCATGCGGTAGCCGCCCTCGGTGAGGACCGACTCGGGGTGGAACTGCACGCCGACGATGGGCGCGGCCTCGTGACGCAGGCCCATGATCACGCCGCCCTCGGTCCGCGACGTGACGACCAGGTCGGACGGGACGGTGCCGTCGACGACCGCGAGCGAGTGGTACCGCGTGGCCGTGAACGGCTGCGGGACGCCGAGGTAGAACTCGCCGTCATCGTGCGTGACCAGGGACGTCTTGCCGTGCATGAGCTCCTCGGCGTTGGTGACCGTGGCCCCGAACGCCTCGGCGATCGCCTGGTGCCCCAGGCACACGCCGAGCAGCGGAGTGCCCGACTCGAGGGCGGCCGTCACCGTGGGGATGGAGACGCCCGCCTCCGACGGCTTGCCGGGCCCGGGCGACACGAGGACGGCGTCGTACTCCGAGATCACGCCCGCCATGTCCGCGGCCGCGTGGTCGTCGTTGCGCATGACCACCGTCTCGGCGCCCAGCTGCTGCAGGTACCCGTTGAGCGTGTAGACGAAGCTGTCGTAGTTGTCGATGACGAGTACGCGGGTCACTGATGCACCGTGACTTCCTGGGTGTTGACGATGGAGTCGACCCAGGGGAAGACCCAGGTGACGAGCGAGAAGAGGACGGCTGCGAGCAGCACGACGAGGATCAGCAGCCGCACCCACACGGGCCCGGGGAGGATGCGCCAGAACGCCGCGTACACCGTCAGCCCGCCTGCGCGAACGACGTGCCGGCCAGGGAGGCGGGCTTCGCGGTGTCCGAGCGCGGCTGCCACGACTCGAAGACGCTGTACGCGACCACGCGCTCGGCGGCCGAGAAGAGCGGGTTGCAGCTCGTCATGGTGAGGATGCGGTCCCCCGGCTGCGCGTCGGGTGCCTGCGGCACCTCGTTGAGCACGTCGACTCCGGTGGGCTTCACGTACTCGAGTGTACGGAAGCGGTACGTGTACCAGCCGTCCTGCGTCTCGACCACGATGGCGTCGCCGACCCGGAGGTCGGTGATCTGGTTGAAGGGCTTCCCGTAGGTGGTGCGGTGCGCCGCCACGGCGAAGTTGCCGATCTCCCCGGGCATCTGCGTCTCCCGGTAGTGGCCGACCTTGCCGAGGTTGAGGACGTTGCCGAGCCCCACGCCGGTCGCGACCGGCACCACGTAGTCGGGGCCGAAGCGCGGGATGTAGATGTTGCCGAAGTCGGTGGCGTCGCTCGCGGGCGCCGTGGTGATGACCGGATCCCCGGGAGCGGCGGGCGAGGCGTCGGGCTCCGCAGGGGCCTCGGCCTCCGGTGCCGCCGTCGCCCAGCTGCGACTGTTCTCGAGCGCCTGGTCGCGCTGGCCGCTGCTCACCACGATGTCGTTGAACCACAGCTGCCAGCCCAGGAACAGCATGATGAGCACGCCGGCCGTGAGGAGGAGCTCGCCGAGGACGCCGACCGTGCCCAGCACCACGTCGTTCCGCCGACCGCGGCGCCGCGTCGCGCGGCGGGTGGGGGCGGGATCCTGTGCGGTCATGTGCCGATTGTAGGTGGCCCGCATGCACGGGACGCCTCGCCGGGAGCCCCTCGGGAAGCGGGCATCCTCCCGGCCCGGTGGAGGAGGGTACCGGTAGGATCTCGGCATGGCCCGCGACAAGACGACGAGACCCTCCCGCCAGGAACGCGTGCGCGACGAGGACGCCCCGAACCCGGTGTGGTTCAAGCCCATCATGTTCGGCTTCATGCTCGTGGGCCTCGCCTGGCTGATCGTGTACTACGTCAGCCTCAACGCCTTCCCCATCCCGGACCTCGGCGTCGGCAACATCCTCATCGGCTTCGGTCTGATCCTGGTCGGCTTCCTCATGACCACCAGGTGGCGCTGACCGCAGCGCACCCCTCCCGAGCCCGTCACCCCACCAGGTGGCGGGCTCGTCTGCATCCTGGGCAGCGCCGGCCGGGACGTTGTCCACAGGATCCCTGTGCACAAGCCTCCACACATGTGGACAACCATGTGGGCTCCGACGTGGTCCTCCGTCGCCGAGGCGGGTTACCGGCGGAAGCGCGTGCTCGTCGGGATCCACGGCTGGAGCCGCCCGGATCCGGCTCCTGCCGGACCAGCCCGGCGGCCCGCTAATCACACGCGTGTAACTATCCCCACTGTGGACTGGCCTGTGGATAACCTCGGGCCGCCGCGTGATGGCGGCGATGCGCGCCTCGGAGCGCTCGGGGCATGACGGCTCGTCTGCCTCCAGGGGAGACGAACGAGCCCGAGGGGTCGGGGTCAGATGGCGACGGGGACGACGGCCGCCGCCACCACGAGCGCCGCGGCGAGGCCCACCAGCGAGCCGATCTGGAGCCCGTGCTGGCGGGCGTCCCGCGTGCGCAGGAGGATCAGCGCGACGGCCGCCCCGGTGAGGAGTCCGCCGACGTGCGCCTGCCAGGAGACGCCCTGGACGATGAAGCCCAGCAGCAGGTTGAGCACGATGATGCCGAGCAGCGGTCCGACGTTGCCCCCGAGCTTCCGGGCGAGCACGAAGTACCCGCCCATGAGGCCGAAGATCGCGCCCGAGGCGCCGACGACGGCCGTGAGCGGGTCGCCCATGGCGGCGCCGAGGACCTCGACGGCCAGGGATCCGCCGATGGCCGACAGGAGGAAGAGAGCCAGGAAGCGGGCACGTCCGAGCATGGGCTCGAGGACGCGTCCGAAGACGAAGACCGACAGCATGTTGAGCAGGATGTGGAAGATGCTGTCCGGGGAGTGCGTGAACGCGCTCGTGAGCATGCGCCACGGTTCGTAGTCACCGGAGGCGAGGCTGCCGTACACGGGTGCGAACCACAGCGACGTGGTCACGTAGCCGCCGACGACGGGCAGGACCTGCAGGACCCAAACCACGGCACAGACCGCCATGATCGCGTACGTCACGACAGGAGCGGAACTCCGCCTCATCCGCGTGACGAACGGGGCCCGTGAGCGAGGAGCGGTGCGGCGCTGCTCCTTCATGTCCTCCGGGCAGATCACCCCGACGGCGGCCGGCGTCTGGCACTCCGGGCAGATGGTCCGCCCGCATCGCTGGCACAGCACGAAGCTCTGCCGGTCGGGGTGCCGGTAGCAGCGGTCGGCCGCCGTACGGGGTGAATCGGTCATCAGACCTTCTCGACGGTGACGCTCTCGATCACGACGTCCTCGCGGGGACGGTCGCGGCCGTCGGTCGCGACGGCGTTGAGCGCGTCGACGACCTTTCGGGAGGCCTCGTCGGCGACCTCGCCGAAGATCGTGTGCTTGCCCTGGAGCCACGTGGTGGGCGCCGTGGTGATGAAGAACTGCGAGCCGTTGGTGCCGCGGCCGCCCTGGGTGCCGGCGTTCGCCATGGCGAGGATGTAGGGCTTCGAGAAGTCGAGGTCGCGGCTGATCTCGTCGTCGAACTGGTAGCCGGGGCCTCCGGTGCCCTGGCCCAGCGGGTCGCCGCCCTGGAGCATGAAGTCCTTGATGATGCGGTGGAAGACGACGCCGTCGTACAGCGGGTCGGTCGACTTCTTGCCGGTCTGGGGGTGGGTCCATTCCTTCTCGCCCGTGGCGAGGCCGACGAAGTTCTCGACGGTCTGGGGCGCGTGGGACCCGAAGAGGTTGAGGACGATGGTGCCGTGGTTGGTCGTCATGGTGGCGACGTGAGTGTGCGCAGACATGGAGCCATGGTCTCACGGCGGAGCTGGGACTCGGCGGACGCACAGGCTCCGTCGTGTTTGCCCGCGGAGGCACCCGTGCCAGACTGGGATTCCTGGCGAAATCACACCGATGGAGGTCCCCTTGGGTCTGTCACGCAAGAACAAGAAGGAGTTGGCGAAGCTCCGCACCCACGCGGCCGCCGTCCTCAAGGAGCAGCGCGAGGTCCTCGACCGGGCCAACGTCGTCGTGGCCGAGGCCGCGCACACCGCGCGCAAGCTCTCCGACCAGCACGTCGCCCCCGCCGTCAAGCGCGGCGTCGACGACCACATCCGTCCCGGCTAC
This sequence comes from Clavibacter rahimiani, assembly GCF_052654495.1. Lineage (NCBI taxonomy): Bacteria > Bacillati > Actinomycetota > Actinomycetes > Micrococcales > Microbacteriaceae > Clavibacter > Clavibacter rahimiani. The sequence goes on along the minus strand of NZ_CP199790.1, from coordinate 12,123 downwards.
GAGGCGGGCGCCGAGCGCGTGCGCAGCGCCGCCGACTCGGCCTACCGGGGCTTCACGCACACGGTCCTCCCCGCCGTCGCGGGTGCCGCGGGTTCCGCGGTCGCCGCGACCGAAGGCATCCGCAACAGCAAGCAGGTCAAGGACGCCGTCACGAAGGCCGGCAAGGTCTCCTCGAAGGCGCAGGAGTTCGGCAAGCACTACGTCGACAACGGCCGCAGCTACGTGGGCCGCTACGTGCCCGCCGTCGCGCCCGTGGCCGCGAAGAAGGGACTCGGCTTCGGCGGGGTCGCCCTCATCGGGCTCGGCGTCGTCGTCGTGGGCGGCGTCGGCTACGCGCTGTTCCAGACGTTCCGTGCAGACGACGACCTGTGGATCGCCGACGACGAGCCCGAGGCCGTGGACGCGACCGCGAAGGACCAGCCCGCGAGCTGATCACCGCACGTCGATCGCCACGCGATCCCCCGAAGGCCCGGACACCGACAGGTGCCCGGGCCTTCGTCGTGGGAAGGACGCGCTCACACCGCATCTGCCGGGAGCGAGCGGGCGTGCTGCCGACGCGGAGCACGGCTCGGAAGCGCTCGAGCCACGAGCGGCCGAGAAGAAGGAGCCCGGAGCGATCACGGGCGTGGTGTGGAGTCACGGGGAATCGAACCCCGGACCTCCTGCTTGCAAAGCAGGCGCTCTACCAATTGAGCTATGACCCCGATCGGCGAGCGACGGATCGCAGGGCGACCGGCCGACTCGATTCCCGCCACGCCCCCGGATCACGCGGATCCGGGGGTGTTGGTGGGGATACCAGGATTTGAACCTGGGACCTCTTCATTATCAGTGAAGCGCTCTAACCAACTGAGCTATATCCCCATCGGGCAGGTACACGTTACCGTACGCCTGCCCGTTTCTCCCAATCGGCTACGCGTTGGTGAAGCCGACGAGCACACCGCCGGTGATGCGCACGCTGAGGTTGTACAGCAGCGCGGCCACGGCACCGAGGACGGTGCCGACGACGATGTTCAGCACGGCCACGACGATCGCGAAGCCGAGGACCTGACCCAGGCCGAAGACGTCCTGGAGCGAGAAGTCCGCGGATCCGGAGACCTCCTGGAACAGCTGGTCCACCGTCCCGAACACGTTCGTGGTCTGCAGGACCACGTAGATGAGGAACGTCGCCACGACGGTGATGATGCCGAGCACCACGGAGAAGAGGAACGCGAGCTTCAGCGCCGACCAGAAGTCGACGTACACGAGCTTGAGACGCACCTGCTTGGTGGTTGTCGCTCGCGACGACTTCTTCGCGAGCTTCTCGGCGACACTACTCATCGGGTGTTCCCTTCCCAGCAGCGGTACCGTCGGACGCGTCGGGCGCAGCTTCGGGGACCACCAGGTTGCGTTCGGAGTTCTTGGCCAGTGAGATGATCCTGTCGTCGTCCGCGAATCGGGCGAACACGACACCCATGGTGTCTCTGCCCTTCGCCGGGACCTCGGCCACGGAGGAGCGTACCACCTTGCCGCTGGCGAGCACGACGAGGATCTCGTCCTCCTCGCCCACGATCAGCGCGCCGGCGAGGTCGCCGCGGGCCTCCTGCAGCTTGGCCACCTTGATGCCCATGCCGCCGCGGTTCTGCACGCGGTACTGGTCGGCCGCGGTGCGCTTGGCGAAGCCGCCCTCGGTGACGACGAAGACGTATCCCTGGTGACCGACGACGGAGGCGCTCAGCAGCGTGTCGTCCCCGCGGAACGACATGCCCTTCACCCCCGACGTCGAGCGGCCCATCGGACGCAGCGCCTGGTTGTCGGCGGAGAAGCGCAGCGACATGCCCTTGCGGGACACGAGGAGGAGGTCGTCGTCCTCGTCCACCAGGAGCGCCGACACGAGCGCATCGCCGTCGCGGAGGTTGATCGCGATGATCCCGCCCGTGCGGTTCGTGTCGTACTCGGTGAGCGCGGTCTTCTTCATCAGGCCGTCGCGGGTGGCGAGCACGAGGTACTGCGCCACCTGGTAGTCGCGGATGTCGAGGACCTGCTGGATCTCCTCGTCCGGCTGCATGGCGAGCAGGTTGGCGACGTGCTGGCCCTTGGCGTCGCGTCCGGCCTCCTGCAGCTCGTACGCCTTGGCCCGGTAGACGCGCCCCCTGTCCGTGAGGAAGAGGAGCCAGTGGTGGGTCGTCGTGACGAAGAAGTGCTCGACCACGTCGTCGGCCCGCAGCTGCGCGCCGCGCACGCCCTTGCCGCCGCGGTGCTGGCTGCGGTAGTTGTCGATGCGCGTGCGCTTGATGTACCCGCCGCGCGTGACCGTGACCACCATCTCCTCCTCGGGGATGAGGTCCTCCATGCTCATGTCGCCGTCGAAGCCGAGCATGATCTCCGTGCGCCGGTCGTCGCCGTACTTGTCGGTGATCTCCTGCAGCTCGGTGCTGATGATCTCCCGCTGCACGGACGGCGTCGCCAGGATGTGCTTGTACTCGGCGATGCGCTCCTCGAGCTCGGCCGCCTGGTCCTGGATCTTCTGGCGCTCCAGCGCGGCGAGCCGGCGGAGCTGCATCTCGAGGATGGCGTTGGCCTGCAGCTCGTCGATGTCGAGCAGCTTCATCAGGCCGCTGCGCGCGACCTCGACCGTCTCGGACCGGCGGATGAGGGCGATGACCTCGTCGAGCGCGTCGAGCGCCTTCAGGTAGCCGCGCAGGATGTGGGCGCGGGCCTCGGCCTCGTTGAGCCGGTACTGGGTGCGGCGCACGATGACGTCGACCTGGTGGTCGACCCAGGCGGAGATGAAGCCGTCGAGCGCGAGCGTCCGCGGGATCCCGTCCACGATCGCGAGCATGTTCGCGCCGAAGTTCTCCTGGAGCTGCGTGTGCTTGTAGAGGTTGTTCAGCACGACCTTCGCGACCGCGTCGCGCTTCAGCACGATGACGAGGCGCTGGCCGGTGCGGCCGGAGGTCTCGTCGCGGATGTCCGCGACGCCGCCGAGCTTGCCGTCCTTCACGAGCTCGGCGATCTTGATCGCCAGGTTGTCGGGGTTCACCTGGTACGGCAGCTCGGTGACCACGAGGCACACGCGGCCCTGGATCTCCTCGACCGCGACGACCGCGCGCATCGTGATGGACCCGCGGCCCGTGCGGTAGGCGTCGATGATGCCCTTGGTGCCGAGCACCTGCGCGCCCGTCGGGAAGTCGGGCCCCTTGATCCGCTCGAGGAGCGCCTCGAGGAGCTCCTCCCGGTTCGCGTCCGGGTGGGCGAGCAGCCACTGGGCGCCGGCGGCGACCTCGCGGAGGTTGTGCGGCGGGATGTTGGTGGCCATGCCGACCGCGATGCCGACGGATCCGTTGACCAGCAGGTTCGGGAAGCGCGACGGCAGGATCTTCGGCTCGAGCGTGCGGCCGTCGTAGTTGTCCTGGAAGTCGACCGTGTCCTCGGTGATGTCCCGGACCATCTCCATGGCGAGCGGGGCCATCTTGGTCTCGGTGTACCGGGGGGCGGCCGCGCCGTCGTTGCCGGCCGAGCCGAAGTTGCCCTGGCCGAGCGCGAGCGGGTAGCGCAGGCTCCACGGCTGGACGAGGCGCACGAGCGCGTCGTAGATGGACGAGTCGCCGTGCGGGTGGAACTGGCCCATGACCTCGCCGACCACGCGGGCCGACTTGAAGAACGAGCGGTCGGGGCGGTAGCCGCCGTCGTACATGGCGTAGATCACGCGGCGGTGGACGGGCTTGAGGCCGTCCCGGACCTCGGGGAGCGCGCGCTGCACGATGACGCTCATCGCGTAGTCGAGGAACGAGCGCTGCATCTCGAGCTGGAGGTCCACCTGCTCGATGCGGTCGTGGGTGACGACGACCGTGGCGTCGGGGTCGATGATCGCGCCCGGCAGCGAGTCGGACGCCGCGGCGGCGGAGGACGCCGGCGTCACGCCCTCCTGCGGCAGGGCGTCGTCGGTCGACGGCGCCTGCGCGTCGTCCGGGGTCGCCCCCGTGCCCTGCTCGTCGTCCGGAGTGATGTCGTCGGCCATGGAGGTCCCGTTCAGATGTCGATGGAGCGTGGGGGCGGTGCCGGGCGGCGGTCGGGATCGGGCCGGACCGCCGCCTGGTCGATCAGATGTCGAGGAACCTGACGTCCTTGGCGTTGCGCTGGATGAAGCTGCGGCGGGACTCGACGTCCTCGCCCATCAGCGTCGAGAAGGTCTCGTCGGCGCCGGCGGCGTCGTCGAGGGTGACCTGCATGAGCGTGCGCGTGGCCGGATCCATGGTCGTCTCCCACAGCTCCTTGTAGTCCATCTCGCCGAGGCCCTTGTAGCGCTGGATGCCGTTGTCCTTGGGGATCCGCTTGCCGTTCGCCTGGCCGTGCGCGAGCAGCGCGTCGCGCTCCGCGTCCGTGTAGACGTACTGGTGGTCGGCGTTCGACCACTTCAGCCGGTACAGCGGCGGCTGCGCGAGGTAGACGTAGCCGAGCTCGATGAGCGGCCGCATGTAGCGGAACAGCAGGGTGAGCAGCAGGGTCGTGATGTGCTGGCCGTCGACGTCCGCGTCGGCCATCAGCACGATCTTGTGGTACCTGACCTTCTCGGCGTTGAAGTCCTCGCCGATGCCCGCGCCGAACGCGGTGATCATCGACTGCACCTCGTTGTTCTGCAGCGCACGGTCGAGGCGCGCCTTCTCCACGTTGAGGATCTTGCCCCGCAGCGGCAGGATCGCCTGCGTCGTGGGGTTCCGGCCCTGCACCGCGGATCCGCCGGCCGAGTCGCCCTCGACGAGGAACACCTCGCTGAGCGCGGGGTCCTTGCTCTGGCAGTCCTTGAGCTTGCCGGGCATGCCGCCCGACTCGAGCAGCCCCTTGCGACGGGTCTGCTCGCGCGCCTTGCGGGCGGCGAGCCGCGCCTGCGACGCCTGCATGCCCTTGCGGATGATGTCCTTGGCCTGCGCCGGGTTCTTCTCGAACCAGTCGCCGAGCTGCTGCCCGACGATGCGCTGCACGTAGGCCTTCGCCTCCGTGTTGCCGAGCTTGGTCTTCGTCTGGCCCTCGAACTGCGGCTCGCCGAGCTTGACGGAGATGACGGCCGTGAGCCCCTCGCGGACGTCGTCGCCCGTGAGGTTCTCGTCTTTCTCGCGGAGCAGCTTGTTCTCGCGCGCGTAGCGGTTCACCAGCGTGGTGAGCGCCGCGCGGAACCCCTCCTCGTGCGTGCCGCCCTCGTGCGTGTTGATCGTGTTCGCGTAGGTGTGGACGCTCTCCGTGTAGGAGGTGGTCCACTGCATCGCTACCTCGAGGCTGATCTTCTTGACCGTGTCCTCGGACTCGAAGGCGATGACGTCGGTGTTGACGACCTCGGTCTTCTTCGCCTTCACGAGGTGCTCGACGTAGTCGACGAGGCCGCGCTCGTAGAGGAACTTCTCCGTGCGGTGCTCCGCGGGGTCGCCCGAGCGCTCGTCGTGCAGCGTGAGCGCGAGCCCCTTGTTGAGGAACGCCATCTGCTGGAAGCGCGCGCGGAGGGTGTCGTAGTCGAACTCGACCGTCTCGAAGATCTCGCGGCTCGGCCAGAACGTGATGGTCGTGCCGGTCTCGGTGGACCCCTCGCCCTTCTCCAGCGGCGCGTCCGGCACCCCGATGGTGAAGCTCTGGCGCCACACGGCGCCCTGGCGGCGGACCTCGACGTCGAGGCGCTCCGACAGCGCGTTGACCACGGAGCTGCCGACGCCGTGCAGGCCGCCGGAGACCGCGTACCCGCCGCCGCCGAACTTGCCGCCCGCGTGGAGCTTGGTGAGGACGAGCTCGACCGTGGAGATCCCCTCGACCGGGTGGACGTCGACGGGGATGCCGCGGCCGTCGTCGACGACGCGGATGCCGCCGTCACGGCGCATGGTGACCTGGATGTCGCTCGCGTAGCCGGCGAGGGCCTCGTCGACGGAGTTGTCGACGATCTCGCTCACCAGGTGGTGCAGGCCGCGCGGTCCGGTGGACCCGATGTACATGCCGGGCCGCTTGCGCACGGCCTCGAGGCCCTCGAGCACCTGGATCTCGTTGGCGCCGTAGTCGTTGCTCACCTGCTGGCGGGTGATGTGGTCGGAGTCGTTGTGCGTCTCCTCGACCTCCACCTCGTCGGTGGTGGAGTCGTCGGGGAGGTCCTGTGAGGCATCCGATGTCATGAAGTGGTGGCTCCTGCCGCGTCGACGCGCCCCTGCCCGACGGCGGTCGCGCACCGATCACCAGGTGATCCGCCGACCGTCGTCCCTGGACTGCGGGCGACCATTCATTCTATCGCAGGAGTACGCTCCGCACCTCCTATCCGGCCGTCTGACGCGCTTTCGCGGCGGGGGTGACCTGATTCGCCTCCCTAGCCGTAGGTATCGCGCGGGCCCCGCCCTGGGATCGACCTGGGACCCTTTTTCCAGGACGGGGCGTTCGGCCCCTGGAAGCGGATCGACCGGATGCCGGCGTCGGGGAAGCGCTCCGCGATGCGCGTCGTGATCTCCACGCGCATCAGCCGCAGCTGCGTCGCCCACGCCGTCGACTCGCACTCGACCGTCAGGAGACCGTCCTCGATGCCGACAGGAGAGGAGTGCACGGCGGTCTCCTCGCCGGCGATGGTGGTCCACGCGGCCATGAGCTCGGCCTGCGAGAGCGAGGAGGTCCACCCCATCCGCGAGGTGAGCGAGTCCATCACGTTGCCGAGCGAGTCGGGATCCCGCCCGGGCTGGAACGGGGAGCTGCCGGCCTTCTGCTCGCGCCGCTTGCGCGCCGAGGGCGAGCGGACGGACGCATCGCCGAACACGCGGCGGAACCGGCGGTAGACGGCGACGGCCTCGGACTCCGGCATCGGGCCGCCGTCGGGGGCGCGGGGGATCACGCCACTCCCCCGTCGACGCGCGGCGATGCCGGCACCGCCGCCGTGGGAGCGTCGACGATCTCGCCGGCCCGGATGTGCACGGCGTTGGCCGCGAGGTGCGCCGGCACGTCCTCGAGCACCGCGGCCGTGATGAGCACCTGCTCGAAGCCGGTCACGGCCTCCGCGAGACGCCCGCGCCGAGCCTGGTCGAGCTCCGCGAACACGTCGTCGAGGATCAGCACGGGATCGCCCGTCTGCGAGTCCCGTCGCAGCAGTTCGGCCGACGCCAGCTTGATCGCGAGGGCGAACGACCACGACTCCCCGTGGCTGGCGTAGCCCTTCGCGGGTAACCCGTTGAGCCGGAACAGGACGTCGTCACGGTGCGGGCCGACCAGGGTCAGCCCGCGCTCGAGCTCCCGGGGGCGCATGCGGGCGATCGCCGCGGCGAAGACCGGCACGACGTCCTCGGTCCTCGTGAAGCGGGCTCCGTCGCGCGCGCCCGTCTCGTCGACGATGTCGTCCTCCCCCGGGTCGTCCGCGAGGATGCTCAGCTCCGGACGCGCGGACGGTCCGTGATCGGATCCCGCCACCGCCAGGTACGCGCGGGCGAGCTCCGGCTGCAGCGCCTCGACGAGCGCGCCGCGGGCCGCGATGATCTGCGAACCGATGGACACCAGCCGCTCGTCCCAGATGTCGAGCGTGCCGAGCTGGTCCGCCTTCATCCCGCGTGCGCGCGCGGACTTCAGCAGCGTGTTGCGCTGCTTGAGCGCCCGCTCGTAGTCGGAGAGGACCCCCGCCAGCCGCGGGGTCCGCAGCACGAGCAGCTGGTCCAGCAGCCGGCGCCGGCCGGACGGATCGCCCCGCACGAGCGCCAGGTCCTCCGGCGCGAACAGCACGCTCGAGAAGTACCGCGGCAGCTCGCGCGGCTTGGTCGGCGTGCTGTTGACCTGAGCCCGGTTGGCCGCCGAGCGGTTGATCTGCACCTCGACCCGGAGTTCCCGGCCGGCGTGCTGCAGCAGCGCGCGGATCACGGCGGACTCCGCGCCCTGGCGGATGAGCGCCTGGTCGGTGGAGACGCGGTGCGACCCGAGCGTGCTCAGGAAGCCCAGCGCCTCCACCAGGTTCGTCTTGCCCTGCCCGTTGCTGCCCACGAAGAGGGTGGCACCGGGCAGGAGCTCGACGTCCGCGCGGGTGTAGTTGCGGAAGTCACCCAGGGAGAGGTGACGGACGATCATCCGGTGGTCAGGACTTCTTCTGCACCGCGTGGCCGCCGAACTGGTTGCGCAGCGCCGCGACCGCCTTCATGGCCGGCGAGTCCTCCTGGCGGGAGGAGAAGCGCGCGAAGATCGACGCGCTGATGGCGGGCATGGGCACCGCGTTGCTGAGCGCCTCCTCGATGGTCCAGCGACCCTCGCCGGAGTCCTGGACGAAGCCCTCGATGTCGGCGAAGCCCGGGTCCTCCTTGAGCGCCTTGACCAGGAGCTCGAGCAGCCAGGAGCGGACGACCGTGCCGCGCTGCCAGGCCTCGAACGTGCCGGTGACGTCCTTGATGATGTCGGTGCGCGCGGCGAGGAGCTCGTAGCCCTCCGCGAAGGACTGCATCATGGCGTACTCGATGCCGTTGTGGACCATCTTCGCGTAGTGACCGGCGCCGGAGTCGCCGACGTGGACGAAGCCCTCCTCGCGCGGGCCCTCGGGACGGAGCGCGTCGAAGACGGGCATCGCGCGCTCGACCTGCTCCTGGGGTCCGCCGACCATGAGGCCGTATCCGTTCTCCAGGCCCCAGACGCCGCCCGAGACGCCGGCGTCGACGAAGTCGATGCCCTTGTCCTTGAGGAGCCCCGCGTGGGCGAAGTCGTCGGTGAACTTGGAGTTGCCGCCGTCGATGACGAGGTCGCCCGGCTCGAGGATGCGGGCGAGGTCGCCCACGACGTTCTGCGTCACCTTGCCGGCCGGGACCATGACCCAGACCAGACGGGGTGCGGGGAGCGCGGCGGCGAGGTCGTCGAGCGTCGCCACGTCGGAGACGTCGGGGTTCGTGTCGTAGCCGGTCACCTCGATGCCGTTCTTCTCGAGGCGCGCGCGCATGCGGGCGCCCATCTTGCCGAGTCCGACGAGTCCGATGTGCATGTTCTCTCCTTGATCGCGGTCTAGCGCAGCAGCAGGTTGGGCTGCAGCAGGTACCGGTAGTTGTCTGCTCCAGCCTGGTCCTTCGACGACTGACTGGTGATCAGCACGGGACCGGGCTTGTTGGGGTTGTCCGTCTTCGTGAACGAGAGGCGGACGAACTCGGAGTGGACGGCACCCAGGCCGTCCAGCAGGAACTGCGGCTTGAGCGAGACCACGGTGTCCACGCCGGTGAGGAGGGCGTCGATGCTCTCCGATGCCTGCGCGTGCTCGGAGCCGATGGCCTCCAGGGTGAGGCCGTCGATGGTGAAGGTGAAGCGGAGGGCGGCCTCGCGCTCGAGGACGAGCTGCACGCGCCGGGTGGCCTCGATCAGGTCGGCGGTGTTGATGACCGCGTAGTTGTCGACCGTCTCGGGGAACAGGCGCTTGACGGGCGGGAAGTTGCCGCGGATCAGGAGCGAGGTGACCGTCTTGCGGTCGGCGCTGAAGGCGATGAGCTGGCGGTCGTCGGTGTCGGTGATGGCGACCGAGATCGTGCCGCTGTGGCCGAACGTCTTGCCGATCTCCTGCAGCGTGCGCGCGGGCACGAGGGCGGTGCGGGTGGTGCCGTCCGTCGTGGAGTCACCGCCGTCCCAGTCGATCTCCCGCACCGCGACGCGGTACCGGTCGGTCGCGATGAGGCCGAGGCTGGTCTCCCCCACCTCGAGCTGCACGCCGGTGATCACGGGCGTCACGTCGTCGCGGGAGGCCGCGACGGCGACCTGGGACACGGCAGCCGCGAACTGCTCGGCCGGCAGGAGCCCGGACTGCTCGGAGATCTGCGGCAGGGTCGGGTACTCCTCGACCGGCATGCTCAGCAGCGTGAAGTGCGCGGACCCGCAGGAGACGCTGATCTTGGAGTCCTCGGTGGTGAAGCGCACGGGGGCGTTCGGCAGCCGGTTCGCGATGTCCGCCAGGAGGCGCCCGGAGACGAGCACCCGGCCGGACTCCTCGATGTCGGCCTGGATCTGCGTGCGGGCCGAGACCTCGTAGTCGAACGACGACAGCGTCAGTCCGTCCTCGGTCGCCTCGATGAGCACACCGCTCAGGATCGGGAGGGTCGTGCGCTGCGGCAGGAGCTTGACGGCGAAGGACACCGCCTCGCTGAAGACGTCCCTGTTGACTTGGAACTTCACGTTGTGGACCCCTCGATGAGCGGAAGATTTGTCGGTCAATGCTAGCCGTGCCGACGGGGGCACCCGGGACCGTCGATCCGTCCACACCCTGAGGTTCTTGGGCGACATCCAATGAAGGGTTTAAGGATCAATAGTCTTAACCGCTGTGGAATCTGTGGACAACTCCCGGAGTCCCGGTCATCGAGCGGGAACTACACGTCTGGAAGTTGTGGGACGGGTGTGGAGCGGCCTGGGGAGTCGACGGAACGACGTCGTCGCGATGAGCTCGGTTCCACAGGCGCCGCCCGCGAACCCACATCCGCTCCGGCGGTTCTCCACAGTTATCCACACCTTGTGCACACTGTGGGGAAAGCCCGTTCGAGCAGCTGCGGAGGTCGCTCGAGCACCTCGGACGCCCCTCAGAGGGTCCACCAGGGTCGTCCGTGTCGTGCGGAGAGGACGCTGCCGGTGTGCGCACACCCCTCGCAGCAGCTGGGCCTCGGCTCTCGTCCCGGGTACGACGAAGGGGCCGGACCCCTGGTCCGACCCCTCTCGCTCGCGTCCGCGCCGCCCCGCGCCTCTGAGGCCCCGGAGCGATCGGCGTCACATCTTGCCGTAGCGGTGATTCTGCTTGATCCGGCTCGTGAGCTCCGTCACCTGGTTGTAGATGGAGCGGCGCTCCTTCATGAGCTCGGTGATCTTCTTGTTCGCGTACATGACGGTGGTGTGGTCGCGGTTGCCGAACAGCTGGCCGATCTTCGGCAGCGAGAGGTTCGTCAGCTCACGGCAGAGGTACATGGCGATCTGCCGTGCGGTGGCGACCGCCTGCGAGCGGGAGGACCCGTAGAGGTCGTCGACGGTGAGCTTGAAGTAGGCCGCGGTGTGGTTGATGATGTCGACCGGCGCGATGACGTTGTCCTCGTCCAGCGTGATCAGGTCCTTCAGCACCGTCTGCACGAGCGCCAGGTCGACCGGCGTCTTGTTGAGGCTGGCGAACGCCGTGACGCGGATGAGCGTCCCCTCGAGCTCGCGGATGTTCGACGTGACCTTGGTGGCCATGTACTCGAGGATGTCGTCCGGCACCTGCAGCTTCTCGCTCTGCGCCTTCTTGCGCAGGATCGCGATGCGGGTCTCGAGGTCCGGCGCCTGCACGTCGGTGATGAGGCCCCACTCGAAGCGCGACCGCATCCGGTCCTCGAAGCCTGTGAGGTGCTTCGGCGGGAGGTCGCTCGTGATGACCACCTGCTTGTTGTGGTCGTGCAGCGTGTTGAAGGTGTGGAAGAAGGCCTCCTGGGTGGAGTCCTTGCCCTGGAGGAACTGGATGTCGTCGATCAGGAGGATGTCGTTGTCGCGGTAGCGCGACTGGAACAGCGACGAGCGGTTGTTCGCGATCGAGTTGATGAAGTCGTTGGTGAACTCCTCCGAGCTCACGTACCGCACGCGGATGCCGGGATAGAGGCTGATGGCGTAGTGCCCGATGGCGTGGAGGAGGTGCGTCTTGCCCAGCCCCGAGTCCCCGTAGATGAACAGCGGGTTGTACGCCTTGGCCGGCGCCTCGGCGACGGCGACGGCGGCCGCGTGGGCGAAGCGGTTGGATCCGCCGATCACGAAGGTGTCGAAGCCGTACTTCGGGTTGAGGCGCGAGTCGCCGCGGGAGGGGGACGCCGGGAGACCGGGGTTGTCCGTCGGGGCCGTGATGGTGGGGGTCTCGATGTACGGCTGCTCGGCTGCCGGCTCGGGGTGCTGGGCGAACGCGTCCTGCGCGATCTCGGGGTTCACGACGATGGCGAAGTTGCTCACGCCGGCCGCCTCGTCGAGCGAACCGATGGCGTTGAGGAGGGGGACGCGGATCCGCTGCTCGAGCATCCCGCGCGTCAGGTCGTTGGGCACCTCGAGGTAGAGGGTGCCGGTCATCACGCCCTTGGGCTCCACCAGGCTGATGAACCCGTGCAGCTGCGGGGTGATCCGGTCGTCCGCGGTGAGGGCGGAGAGCACGTTCTGCCAGATCGCGTGCGTCGGGTCGGAGCGGTCGGACAT